>NZ_JH165054.1:0-61099 GCF_000227295.1 Cutibacterium avidum ATCC 25577
CCCTGCCACAACCACACCCACCACGCAAATCGAGACGGAGGGACACTCGCTCAGCCCACACGATGGGCCAATACTGTGCCTGGTGGGTAAATACAGCCGTCCGGGAACCACCGCTGGAACGGCAGCCCCCGGACGGGTCAGGTCATCGACAGATTCAGCGGGTCAGCGCACCCACCGTCTTCTTCCCACGACGCACCAAGGCAACCTGACCACACAGGAAATCGTCGTCAGTCAGACGCTGATCAGGGTCAGTCACCTTGACGTTGTTGAGGTAGGCGCCGCCCTCCGCGACAGCTCGTTTGCCAGCCGACTTCGTGTCGACGATTCCAGCTGCAACCATGGCGTCAACGATCGTCGGGTACTCCCCGCCCTCATGATGAGCTGCGCCGACCTCCTCGGCCAGAGAGACCACCGTCTTCTCGTCGAGGTCCCGCAACTCACCGCGTCCGAAAATGGCCTGAGCAGCAGCCTGCGCAGCCTTACGCTGCTCCACACCATGGACAAGATCAGTGAGGTCGTCGGCCAGGCAGTGCTGAGCAACACGACGCCACGGCTCCTCCTCGGTCTTGCGAGCCAACTCCTCGATCTCCTCACGCGAACGCGGACTGAAGATCTTGAGGTACTCGATGACCTTCGCATCCTCTGCATTGAGGAAGAACTGATGGAAGGCATAGGCGCTCGTCAACTCTGGGTCTACCCAGACCGCTCCGGACTCGGTCTTGCCGTACTTGGTGCCATCAGCCTTGGTCAACAGCGGGGTCACCAGACCGTGCACGACGTCACCGGTCGTCCTGCGGATGAATTCTGCACCCGCTGTGATGTTCCCCCATTGATCCTGAGCACCGGTCTGCAAGGTGCAGCCGTAGCGCCTGTGCAGCTCGTAGAAGTCGAGCGCCTGCAGCAGGACATAGCTGAACTCGGTGTACGAGATGCCGCTCTCGAGACGTCGGGCCACGACGTCGCGGGCAAGCATCCGGTTGACAGAAAAGTACTTACCGACGTCACGCAGGAGATCCAGAGCCGAGTACTCGACCATCCAGTCGTAGTTGTTGACGATCCGAGCAGCATTAGGCCCCTCGGTGTCGACGTACTTGCTCACCTGCGCCTTGATGGATTCAACCCACTCAGCGACCACCGCGCGATCATTCATCTGCCGCTCGCCGGTCATCTTCGGATCGCCGATGAGGCCGGTCGCCCCACCGACGAGGAGCAACGGCTTGTGTCCGCGTTCCTGCAGCGCTCGTACCAGCATCAACTGGACGAGGTGACCAATGTGAAGACTCTTCGCGGTCGGGTCGAAGCCCACATAGAAGGTGACGGGCCCTTGGGCGAGGTGAGCCTCCAATGCCTCACGGTCGGTGGAATCGGCAACAAGCCCTCTCCACTCCAGGTCGTCCAACAGATCCGACACGTCAACTTCCTCTCGTCAAGACCCCACGTGGGGTCGATTCAGCGTCAGTCTACCGACAGAGCCATCCTCCACAGTTCGCTCAGGCACGCACCGGGCGCGAGAGGATCTCAGCAGGCACACCCGTGACGGCCATCTGGGAGAAGGCGTCCGCCAACTCTCCGGCGTCAACTCCCATGGCGCACATCAAGGCAATGGTGTCGTCCCCCGCGATCGTCCCCAGGATGATGTCCAGGCCCGCCTTGTCGATGGCAGATCCGTAGTACTGAGCAGCACCTGGTGGGGTCTTGAGCACCACGAGGTACTCGTTGTTTCGTACCCCGGTGCACAGCTCCTTGGTCATCCGTGCCAGCTTGATCCACGCCGGCGAGCCCGTGGTCACATCCGAGGGGTGCTCTCCCTCGGGAATTGAATAACACGGGTTTCCGACATGATCACGCCCCCGGATGGCTCCGATCTCGACGAGGTCACGGGAGAGGGTACCTTGAGAGGCGACGAAACCTTCCGAGGCCAGGATCTCGCCCAACTCAGCTTGGGATGAAATCCTTCCCTCCTGAATCAGGGCGCGGATGCGGGCATGCCGCGCTGCGCGTGAGGTCGGTGCCAAGTGCCCCTCGCTCATGGAACCTCCTTGATCACGCACCATTGAACCGTCTGCTAAATTTTCGAAAGACCACATAATTATGCATCAATACAGTGGCCCGAGTCCAACCACGACTCAGAAGACGCTCTCCATACCCGCAATGAAGATTCCCAACGCAAGGTCGAAATCCGCCTCTTGTCGGGCGAGATCGACCTCCCCCATGACGCCCAGATCATGCAACTGGGTACGCGTCTGCTCCTCCATGGTGTGGCCAAGGACGAGATGGGCGATGGCACGCGAAACTCCCCCGGCTCTATCGGCATCAACGCCATGAACTGCCAGGAATTCCCGCACCGTCACGATGGGATCAACTTCTCCCAGCCCCACCGAGATCGTCGAGGCAACCAGTTCCGCTCCGTCACGGTGGGCGAGCAGAGTCCTTCGGAAACACCGGGCCCACTCGTCAATACCTGCAGCGAGGTCAGCCTCTGCAACCGGTACGGACGTCGGTCCTCCGTCCACTGCCAAGATCTCGTCGCTCACTGCCGCCAACAGACTCTGCTTGTTGGCAACATGCCAGTACAGAGCGCCAGCCTTGACGCCGAGGTGTTCAGCGAGGCGACGCATGGAGAGGTCGCCAAGCCCATAGGTGTCGAGGATCTCAACCCCTGCCCGGACAACGTCCGCCTTGGTCAGGCTCACGGTGACTCCTCGAACTCGATGACACTTTTTGTCGGGGGGTGGCCCACGTCGACCGAACCTCATGGACTACATTGAACCCCGTTCAATCCTGAACGGTGTTCAGGACGTCTCCAGTCTCGGAAGGACCAGAGCATTGCTGAATCTAGCCGACATGACCGAGCGCGGCCTGAGAGGGGAGTCGATCACCCGCGAGGAGGCTCTCGAGATCCTTCGCAGCAGTGATGAAGAACTCATGTCGATCATCGCCGCTGCCGGAAAGATTCGTCGCCACTTCTTCGACAACCGGGTGCGCCTCAATTACCTGGTCAACCTCAAGTCGGGCCTGTGCCCCGAGGACTGCTCATACTGCTCGCAGCGCCTGGGGTCTCGTGCCGAGATCATGAAGTACTCCTGGGCCGACCCCGAGAAGGTGCACGAGGCCGTCGAAGCTGGTATCGCCGGCGGGGCCCGTCGCGTCTGCATGGTGGCCTCCGGACATGGCCCCTCCACGCGAGACGTTGAGCGCGTCAACGGCATGGTGCGCTCCCTCAAGGCAGACCATCCCGACGTCGAGGTCTGCGTCTGTCTGGGCTTCGTGGACGACGAGAAGGCCGCCTCCATCAAGGAGGCCGGTGCCGACGCCTACAACCACAACGCAAACACCGCTCGCTCCCACTACGACGAGATCTGCACTACCCACTCCTACGAGGACCGCATGGACACCGTCGAGGTCCTCAAGCGCAATGGTCTCTCCCCCTGCTCTGGCGTCATCGCTGGCATGGGCGAGACCGACGATGAATTCGTCGACGTCATCTTCGACCTGCGTGAACACGGAGTCGACTCGGTGCCCGTGAACTTCTTGCTCCCCTTCGAGGGGACACCACTGGCCGGCGGCGCTCAGCACATCACCCCGCAGTGGTGCCTCAAGCGTCTCGCCATGGTCCGCTTCGTCCATCCGGATGCCGAGGTGCGAGCTGCCGCCGGACGCGAGCAGCACATCCGTACCATGCAGCCACTGGCCCTCGAGGTCGTCAACTCCATCTTCCTGGGCGACTACCTCACCAGTGAGGGCGCTGCCGGCGCTGCCGACCTGCAGATGATTCAGGATGGCGGCTTCGTCCCTGAGGGGGCCGACGGACAGCCCATGGTCCACACCACCGTCGATTCGTACCAGTCGGCTGACCTGCCCATCAACGCGGTTCCGATCCGTCACCGCGGCGTTGGCAGTGAGGTTCCGGCAAACGCCTGAGCCACACCCATCCAGATCTCAGCACCCGCCTGAACACAGCATGAGGGGCCGACATGATGTCGGCCCCTCATGGCATGTACCAGTGGTATCAGGACCTCAGCCGAGCTCCACACGCCTCCTCGGCGCGGGATACCGCAGCGTCGCGAGCCTCGGCGGCCTCGGCGTCGGTGAGAGTCCGGTCACCAGCGCGCAGACGAAGGTTGAAGGCGAGCGACTTGTGCCCTTCACCAACCTGCTCCCCCTCGTAGACGTCGAACAGCTCGACGGACTCCAGCAGTGATCCAGCCCCCTCGATGAGAGCCTGACGGACATCCTCGCTGGCGACGGACTCGTCGACAACGAGAGCAACGTCCTCCTTGGCCACCGGGAAACTCGAGATGGCCTTGACCTGGCCACCATGGGGAGCAGCAGCGACCAAGGCGTCAAGGTTGAACTCAACAGCGCAGGACCGCTGCGGTAGGCCGGCATTCGACACCACGGTCGGGTGCAACTCACCGGCGTGACCAATGACCTTGCCGTTCACGATGAGGGCAGCGCAACGGCCCGGATGCCAGGGGGCCTGACGGTCAGCCTTGCGCTCCAGGGGGACGCCGACGGCGTCAGCGGCCTCCTGAGCCACCAGCACCGCATGACGCCAATCCGCCTTGACAGGCTCGCCGTCCCAGCGATCCGGCAACCAGTTGCCACAGATCACCGCGGCCAACATACGCGGCTGAGCCGGCAGGGCTGCGTCGATCTCAGCAAGGACCTCGTCGGAGGGACGCTCATCGACACCAGGACGGGGCGCCCTAGCCGGGGTCACGGCGCGGAAGACCGCACCGCTCTCGAAGACCGCGAGATCTTCCTGGGACCGCGACATGTTCGTCGCCACGGCGTGGAAGAGTCCCGGCAACAGGCTGGTGCGCAAGTAGGGGTGGGTGTCGTCAAGAGGATTGGCGAGCTTGACCGTGGCGTGACGCGGGTCATCGACGCCGACCCCGAGGGTCTGGAGATCCTTGTCACCGATGAAGGGCAAGGTGACGAGCTCGACGAATCCGGCATCGACAACCGAACGCAACACACGACGACGACTCTGCTGGGCCTTCGTCAGACCTGCGGCTCCCTGGGCGGGCGGAAGAACCGGCTCGATACGGTCGAAGCCGATCTTGCGGGCGATCTCCTCGACGTAGTCATACGCATCAACCAGGTCCGGGCGCCATGTCGGCGGGACGAGGCTGAGGGAATCGCCCAGAGCAGTCACCTTGACACCCGAACGGGTCAGGATCTCGATGACCTCCTCGGTGGACACCTTGGTGCCGAGGATACGGCCCGGCAGCTCGGCGCTGATGGTCTGGCGGGGCATCTCGGAGAGCTCACCGACGACAGTCAGCTCACCGACGGTGGCACCACCGTATTGAGCCAGCAACTCGCCGGCACGAACCGTAGCAGTGTGGGCACACACCGGATCGACTCCACGCTCGAAGCGGCGAGAGGCCTCCGAACCCAGTTTGTGGCGTCGATACGCCCGAGCCACCGTCATGGGATCGAAGTGAGCCCCCTCGAGGATGATTGAGGTCGATTCCGAACTCATCTCGGTGGCGGCACCACCCATGACACCCGCCAGGCCAATGGCACCCGAGTCGTCCGCGATGACCAGGTCGTCGGGATCGAGGGTGCGCTCGGTGTCGTCGAGGGTGACCAGGTGCTCACCTTCGTGAGCCTTACGAACGACGATCGTCCCGCTCACCTTGTCGGCGTCGTAGGCGTGGAGGGGCTGGCCGGACTCCAGCATGACGTAGTTGGTGACATCGACGGCCAGGCTGATCGGACGCATTCCCGCCCGGGTGATGCGATCGGCGATGAAGCGTGGGGTTGGTGCGTGCGGATCCAGACCGGTCACCGGCAGGGCGACGAACTGGCTGCAGGCATCGGACTGGATGTCCACGCCAATCGGACCGTCAACCGGGCTGATCGGCTCCTCGCCGTAGGGATCCGGGAAGTGCACGGACATGGCATGGGCCACCTCGCGGGCAATACCGCGAACCGACATGCAGTAGCCGATGTCCGGAGTGACGTCGACGTCGAGGACCTCTTCAGGCACACCGAGAATCGGCAGGGCATCCTCGCCAGGAACCAGCTGGTGTCCCTCGACAGATGGCGGCAGAGTGATAATACCGGAGTGGTCGACACCGATGCCCAGCTCATCGGCGGCGCAGAGCATGCCGTCAGACATGTGGCCGTAGGTCCTGCGGGCGCTGATGGCGAATCCGCCGGGAAGCACCGCTCCGGGCAGGGAGACGACCACCCAGGCGCCTTCGACGGCGTTGGGAGCACCACAGATGATGCCGCGTCCCTCGACGCCATCCTCAACGTTCTTGGGGTGTCCCTCGGCGTTGTACCGGGGACCGACGTCAACCCGGCACCAGTTGATGGTCTTGCCGTTCTTCTGCGGCTCGGGGATCGAGGACAGGATGTGACCGATGACGATCGGGCCGGTCAACTCGCCACCGACGACCTCGACCTTCTCAACGGTCGCGGTGTGGTCGGTGAGGACCTGAGCCACCTGCTCGGTGGTGGTGCCGTCAGGCAGGTTGACCATGGCCTGCAGCCATGACATGGGGACCTTCATCGTGCTCCTCCCTTGAGTGAGCGGCTGAATCGGACATCACCCTCGACGAAGTCACGCAGGTCAGGGGCGTTGTTGCGGAACATCACCGTGCGGTCAATGCCCATTCCGAAGGCGAACCCGGAGTAGACACGGGTGTCGATTCCGCAGGCGATGAGCACGCGCGGGTTGACGATGCCGCAGCCGCCCCACTCGATCCATCCCTCGGAGCGGCACGTACGGCACGGACGGTCGGGATTGCCGACCGAGGCCCCGTGACAGACGAAGCACTCCAGGTCGACCTCGGCGCTGGGCTCGGTGAACGGGAAGTAGTGCGGACGGAACCTGGTACGCACGTCACCGAACATCGCGCGGGCGAAGGCGTCGACGGTGCCCTTGAGATGACCCATCGTGATGCCCTTGTCCACGCACAGCCCCTCGACCTGATGGAAGACCGGCAGGTGGGTGGCGTCGTACTCATCGGCACGGAACACCTTGCCAGGGCTGATAATGCGCACCGGCGGCTGCTGTTTGAGCAGGGTGTGAATCTGCACCGGGCTGGTGGCGGTGCGCATGCACTTGCCATCGCTGACCGGATCGAGCCACAGGGTGTCCTGCAGGGCGCGGGCGGGATGGTCGGTGCCCAGGTTCAATGCGTCGAAGTTGAACCACTCGGACTCGGCCTCCGGGCCCTCCGCGATCTCCCAGCCCATGGCGGTGAAGACGTCGCAGACGTCGTCGATGAGGGCTGTGATCGGGTGCGGAGCGCCTTGAGGTGAGGTGACGACCGGCAAGGTGACGTCGGTCGTCTCGGCGGCGAGCCGAGCCTCCAGCTCTGCCTCGGCAAGCTCTTCCTGACGAGCCTTGAGAGCCTGGTTGACGCGGCCACGCGCCTGACCGATCCGCTTTCCGGCGTCCTTGCGGGCAGCCGGAGGCAGAGCTCCAATCTCGCGGTTGGCCAGGGCCAGCGGAGACTTGTCACCGGTGTGGGCGATGCGCACCTGCTTGAGCTCGGCAGTGGTGGACGCCTCGGCGATCGCGTCCAGGGCCTCGGCTACCCGGGCGTCGACCTGGTTGGCGTCCAGGGTGCTCACCTGGACCGGGTCATAATTCGTGTTGGGGCCACTCATGGGCCTTCCCCCTGATGGGTTGACGTTGGAAAAGCGCCCGTCTCCGGGGCGCGAGTGTGCGACTGGCGTCGATCACCACAAGTCTAGTGGTGTCGACGCCGTCAATGGTTGGTGGTCGCCCGGCAATACTGAATCATGGCCGCTTCGCGGTAATCAGGCGCGCTGCTCGCTGGCCGTGGCATACAACACCACGGCGGCGGCGGTGGAGAGATTGAGGGACTCAGCAGATCCCCACATCGGAACCCCGACAACCTCGTCAGCCAAGGCTCGGTCTGTCTCCGGAAGTCCCCACGCCTCGTTACCCATCAGCCACGCGATGGGCGCCTTGAGACGTCCGGACCGGGCGACGGCGTCGAGGCCGTGACCTCCCCCGTCCGCGGCAAGCACCGTCATGTGGTGCCTGTGAGCCCACTCCACCGCATCGGCGAGGTCGACTCCGACGAGGACGGGCAGGTGGAAGATTGATCCCACCGAGGACCGAACCGTCTTGGGGTTGTGCGGGTCCACCGACCCGCGGGTCAGGATCACGCAATCGGCACCAAAGGCATCGGCGCAGCGAATGACCGTTCCGGCGTTACCAGGGTCACGGACTTGGGCGCAGATGACGGCCAGGCGTACGTCCTTGTCAGGCAACTCGTGGCGGGTGACCTGTCGGCAGACGGCGAAGACTCCCTGACTGGTGACAGTGTCGGACAAGGCACTGACGTCCTCGTCAGTCAGTAGCACCACCCTGATCCCACGACGTTCTGCGGCTCCGACGTGCTCGGCATCACGCACCGGATCCGAAGTGGCCAGCAGATTCACCTTGCCAGGCCACGCCAGTGCCTCGCGCACCGCCTGAGCACCCTCGACGAGGAAGAGCCCGGACTCCTCACGTCCGCGCCGCGACGAAAGACGACGGGCCGAACGCAGCGACCCCTTCGAGATGCGATCCCACCTCGAAAGGTCGTCGTTCGGCCCGTCATTCATACCCACGTCAGGCAGCAGCGTTCTGCTGCTGGCTGGCCTTGGCGACCTCGACGAGGCTGTTGAAGGCGTCGATGTCGGAAACGGCCAGCTCGGCGAGCATCTTGCGGTCGACCTCGATGCCAGCGTTCTTCAGACCGTTGATGAAACGGTTGTAGGTCATGCCCTGGGCGCGGGAGGCAGCATTGATGCGCTGGATCCACAGCGAGCGGAAGTCGCCCTTCTTGGCGCGACGATCGCGGAACGAGTAGGTGGCCGAGTGGAGGGTCTGCTCCTTGGCCTTGCGGTACAGGCGGGAACGCTGTCCGCGGTAACCGGAGGCCTGGTCGAGGACCTCACGACGCTTCTTCTTGGCATTCACAGAACGCTTCACGCGTGCCATGGTGATTCTCCTTGGATCTCCCGGGTCAGTCCCGGATTGGTTCGGGGCGTATGCCGCCCAGTGGACTTGGGGACGTCGTCAGTGGCGGCGTCGGCTGTCGTCAGCGACCGGGGTGGCCAGCGAGCAGCTTCTTGACCTTGGCGGCCTCGCCCTTGGGCAGCACGGTCTCGCCGGTCAGACGGCGAGTGACGCGCGAAGACTTGTGCTCGTTCAGGTGGCGCTTGCCGGCCTTGCGAGCGGTGACCTTGCCCGAGCCGGTCACCTTGAAACGCTTTTTCGTCCCGGAGTGGCTCTTCATCTTGGGCATGGATGGCTCCATTCGTTCATGTGTGTCGTCCCGCGAACCGGAGGGAAGGTCCCGGGCTGGCTCACCGGCGAAGACCGGATCACCTGGTTCTGAGCAGTGCTCAGAGGTCGATGTCGGGGTCCATGTTGTCGGCGGGACCCTTCTTCTTCTTTTTCTTGGCGGTGCCGGCAGCAGCTCGCTGAGCAGCCTCGTAAGCCTTGTCGGCCTCAGCGGCCTCGGCGCGCTCAGCGGCTCGACGGTCACGCTCAGCCTTCTGATCCGCCTTAGCCTCGTTCTTCTTACGAGTCGGGGCGAGGATCATGAGCATGTTGCGGCCCTCCTGCTTGGGAGGGGATTCGACGGTCGCGTACTCAGTCAGATCGTCAGCAAGACGACGCAGCAGGTTGACGCCGAGCTCCGGACGGGACTGCTCACGGCCACGGAACATGATCGTGATCTTGACCTTGTCACCGGCCTTGAGGAACCGCAGGACATGGCCCTTCTTGGTCTCGTAGTCATGGTCGTCAATCTTGGGACGAAGCTTCATCTCCTTGATGATGGAGTTTGCCTGGTTGCGTCGCGACTCCCGGGCCTTCTGGGCCGCCTCGTACTTGAACTTGCCGTAGTCCATGAGCTTGACGACAGGGGGCCGGGCTTGCGGAGCCACCTCGACCAGGTCGAGGTCCTGCTCGCGGGCGAGTTGCAGGGCCTGCTCGACCCTGACGATTCCGACCTGTTCGCCATTGGGGCCGACCAGGCGCACCTCGGGAACGCGGATCCGCTCGTTGATGCGGGGTTCAGTACTGATGGGGTCCTCCCGGATGTCTGTTCACTATGGGGACGTGTCTACGCCTCCGCGATCCGGGTACAAGAAAAGGCCCTCGCGGACATGCGAAGGCCTGACTCGTACTGGTGCATGAACACCTCAACGAACCCCTGGGATGGAACCCTGAGGCTCGTTGTTGACAACCCGGCGAACGGAATCCGCCCAGGTGGGGAGGTCAGGCCCCCTCTTCCACGTGACCAGTTCTGCACTGATCGCTCTGAAGATGCTACGGCATCAGGCGTAG
The DNA here is from genome assembly GCF_000227295.1 of Cutibacterium avidum ATCC 25577. Taxonomy (GTDB): domain Bacteria; phylum Actinomycetota; class Actinomycetes; order Propionibacteriales; family Propionibacteriaceae; genus Cutibacterium; species Cutibacterium avidum. Next base: position 10,340 of record NZ_JH165054.1, read on the forward strand.
ACACCACAAATCGGGAGGGAAGGAACCATCTTCCAAAGCAACTCCAGACACCAAGACCCCTGCGTCAGGAGGGGTCCTCCCTGCGCACCCAACCCCAGCCGTCCGCGAACTTCACGAGTTTTCCGCCGTGTTCAATCGGGCCGAGGACATCTGGCCCCAGGACGAGTGGAGCCGGACCCGCGACGTCGATGAGAAGGGCATCAGCCTGGACCTCGGTGACCGTGGCGGCCAGATCCGGTAATGGGCCGGGAACCGGTCGAGCTCGGGAGTCCCATGCCGTCAGGGAGTCGATACCGGTGAAGGCCAGCAGGGCAGTACTCCCCTGCCCATTGGTGAGTTTGACCGCGCCGATCTCACCGACCTCGTCCGTCATGACTGGCATGAAGAGACGAACTCCCGCGCACAAGGTGGAGATCGCCTCGAGGTAGGCGTTGCGATACGTGTCGGGATCGTCGGTCAAGCAGGCGGCGAGGGCAGCGCGCACCCGGGGATCGGCGTCCCCCCTGTCGCCACCGGTGGGAGATAGTGGAGCAGACACCTGCCGAACACTAGCTGACCGCCATGACACGCTTGCCTGCCGACCATGCCCGTGGCCATGGCCACGACGCACAAATGTCACCACCGTGTGGAACAGTTGAGGCATGAGCGAAACGACCGTCGTTGCCGTCGTCACCATTCTCCTGGTTGTCCTTCCGCTGTTGTGGGCCCTGTCCGGGTGGCTCTCGCGCCGCTCCTCCCGGGCCCTGTTGCGCGGATTGGGTCTGGCCCTCATCCCGACCGGCCTGGTCCTGACCGGACTGATGCGTCTGCTGGTCCGAGCGATCCGCCTCATCGTGGACTGGTTCGCCGGTACTGCCATGACGACAGCTATCTGGATCGGCGTCATCGTCATCGCCATTGGCCTGGTGACCTGGTTCGTCGCCGGTTTCATGTCCCCGGTTGACCGCGAAACCGGACGTCAGCGTCGTCAAGGCCACGCCGCGCGCAAGCAGGCCCGAACCAAGAATGCATCCCCGGAATCCGCATCCCCTCAGAATGCTTCCCGGAGAACGACCCCGGTGACGAGTTCTCGAACCGTCGATGCCCCGAAGACGCCGGCCACTGCCCCGGTTCGGAGCTCGCCTTCCAGCTCCTCCAGGCCAGCTTCCAGCTCCAACAAGGCGGCCCCCAATATCTCGGCCGCCGAGAAGGACGAGGACGCCGAGCTTGAGGCCATCCTGCGCAAGCGCGGGATCGAGTGATCATTCCCCGAGACACACAGCAATGCCGTGGAATCCATCATTTGGGCCCACGGCATTTTTCAGTGACGGTGGAAAGTCACCGTGGCGATCACAGTCGGCAGGCGGACAACTCCGTCGACAGGATGGCACGAGCGCCAGCGTCCCACAGTTCGTCCATGAGCCCTTGCACGGCCTCACGGGGAACCATGGCGCGCACGGCATACCAGCCATTCTTCGCCAGCGGCGAGACGGTGGGGGCTTCCAGGCCAGGGGTCAGCTCGGTGACGGCGCCGAGAGCCTCGGCCGGCACGTCGTAGTCAACCATGACGTAGCCACGGGCCACCTGGACACCATCAATGCGTCGCATGAAGTGGTCGAAGGTCGTGCCACCGGTGAAGTCCCGCCGCTGGATGAGCACGGCTTCGGACTCCAGGATGACGTCTCCGAAGACCTCAAGACCAGCCTTGCGCAGGGTGGTTCCGGTCTCGACGACATCAGCGATGGCGTCAGCCACCCCGAGTCGGATCGAGGACTCGACGGCACCGTCCAAGTGGATGAGGTGAGCGTCGATACCGCGCGTGGTCAGGAAGGATCCGAGCAGGCCCGGGTATGACGTCGCGATGCGCTTACCGGCCAGACCCTCCACGGTGTTCTCAGGACCTTTGGGCGCCGCGAAACGGAACCGGGAGCGACCAAAACCGAGACCCTTGATCTCAGCAGCATCAGCACCGGAATCCAGCAGCAGGTCGCGGCCGGTGATACCGATGTCAAGGGTCCCCTCACCGACGTACACCGCGATGTCACGCGGCCGCAGGTAGAAGAACTCCACCCCGTTGGCCTCGTCGACCAAGGTGAGGTCCTTACGATCGGAACGTTGACGGTAACCGGCCTCAGTCAACAGGGAGGACGTGGCTTCCGACAGGGCACCCTTGTTCGGTACTGCTACGCGCAGCAGGTCTGACATGAACTCTCCTCGGGAGATTGAGAAATCGGGGAAATGACGATACTGGCCAGGCACAACCCGACCGGGGGAATTCACAGATGCTCGTAGACGTCGTCGAGGGTCAGGCCCTGCTTGATCATCATGACCTGCAGGTGATAAATCTCCTGGCTGATTTCCTCGGCCAGCCTCTCGTTGCCCTCGTACTCGGCGGCCATCCAGACCTCGGAGGCTTCCTCCACGATCTTCTTGCCGATGGCATGCACTCCGCGGTCAAGCTCCTCGACGGTTCCCGACCCTACAGGGCGGGTCTGTGCCTTGGTGGACAGCTCGGCGAAGAGTTCCTCGAATGTCTTGTTCACAGTGGCCAGGCTACCGACCGCGGTGGCATGACCAAGCCTGGGACCACGTGACGGACCATGCAGGGTACCGGGCCGGGCATCCGATCAGGTCGCAGTCTCTCCTGCGTGCTGAGCTCGCCACCACGTCAGGAAGCCGTAGAGGCAGAAGGCTCCGTAAAAGACATACATCAGGGCACTCGGGTAGTACTGTGCGGTCGCCAGCAACGGAACGCCAACGATGTCCACGGCGATCCACACGAACCAGAACTCATTCCAGCCGCGTGCCATCCCCCACGTGGCAAGGATCGATCCGGTGAGGATCCAGGAATCCGACAATGGGCCCCAAGAACCGAGGGCCTTGAGAACGAAGTAGAAGACGATGAGCATGACGAGAGCGGCTGTCAGGCTGAGGATGCGTTCCCGACGAGTGGCCCACCTGGGATGGACGGCCACCTGAGAGGCGCCATTGTTGCGTCGGGTGGCAGCCCACACCACCCAGCCATAGGCGCTGGTCGCGAGGAAGAAGATCTGGCGGCCAGCCTGACCCCACAGGTTGAGGTCCTGAGGAGTGTGGAACACCCCGCCCAGGAAGACGGTGAACAGGATGACGTTCCCGACGATGCCGACCGGCCAGGCCCAGACCCGACGACGGGCACCGCCGAGTGCTGATGCCAGTCCAAACAGGTTCCCGATGACCTCGCGCCACAGAATCGGCTTGCCCAGGCCCACATCGAGTTGAGCATTGAGCAGAGACGTGAGGACATTGGACACAGTTACACCTTTCCGACCACCGGAGGGTGGTCGGCTCATTCTCGCAGATGATCCCAGGTAGCCTTCACCCCATCACATGGGTGGCCACGGCAGGGCCGGACGCAGTCCGCTCGGCCCCGGGAATGCACCAAACTCGAGGAGGTCTGCGGCTCGTTGCCGTAACGCCTCGACCTCGGCCACGTTGATGAACTCATCGAAGATGTCATCAGGCACAGCGACAACCTGGTCGAGCATCATCTCCTCGACCGGTTCCAGGGGTTGACCTGCCCATCCCCACAACACCGTGCGCAACTTGGGCGCAGTGTGAAAGGCCAGGCCATTGTCCACCGCCCAGACATGGGCCGTCCCGTCCAGGTCCGGATCGGGGCCGAGCAGGATGTGACCGCCCTTGCGGTCGGCGTTGTTGGCGACGGTGTCGAAGAGGGCCAGAGCACGCAGAGCAGGATGCGGAGAGTGGGCGAGCCCGATCTCGTGGTCGTCCTCGTCGATCCCCAGCAGGAATCCGCGCCAGTGTCCCGGGAGACGTTCGGTGGTGTCTGCCACCACCAACGGATTCTCCAGATCGTCGTCAATCCATCGCTGCATCGAACCGGCCCCCCGTGGGCCGTCCTCGATGAAGACGGTCAACGGCACCAGCGCAATACCCATGAGCTGGGACAGCAGGTAGGACGCAACCTCACGTCTGGCAAGGGTCCCGGCAGGGAAATCATGGAGACGTCGCTCGCGAGCAACCGGTTTGTACACCCACAACCGGTCGTCCGCATCGCGCACCAGGAGAGCGCCATTACTGGAATCGGGCAGGGCACCATCGATCCGCCATGGAGATCGGGGCCGAGGTGCGTGTGGCAGGTCCCAGGGGTTCGTCGAACTCACCACACCAGCGGCCTGCGATAGCCATTTGACCGGGGACACAGGTGGCCCCCTGCCGAAAGGATTTGCTGGGAACAGTACGGACAGTATTGGCGTCCCGACGCCACAATGACATTGCACCGAGCGACGAATTGGCGAGCCTGGGAGGTCGTCATGAGGATTTCGAGGGAATCTGGTGCCGCCTCCGGAAGTGTGGTCAACAGCATCGCGGGGTCGTTGATCATCAACTCGTCATCGCTGACGGCATACATCTCGATCTCGATGCGCTTGCTCGGGTCGTCGAAGGCCATCGCCATGGTGCCAACCGTGAATTCCCCATCAAGGGGTGCGTCCAGCGGGGCGAGGTCATCAGGGGCCTCGATGGCCGGTGGGACAAGGACGTCGGCGGCATGGGCGGCCAAGCCGTCCAGAATCCTGTCCATCTGAAGCGCAAGCTGGCTGATCTGAGCCTTCTCGCATTGCACCGTCACCAAGCGAGAGCCTTCCCGAACCTGAAGGTGGAAGACCCGTGCACCCGGGCGACCAAGGGTGCCGACCACGACCCGATCAGGCCGTTCGAATCGGAAGGTGCGACGAGTCATGTCTCCACCCTAGCCACTCGGCCCCCTCCGACACGCACAGGCTGGGCCCCGTCTCACTGGGTGTCACCGCCGAGATGGCGGCCCGCGCTCGATCCTGCGCCCAGAGGTTTGTCAGGGCGCCAATTGAGGGTTTGGAGACGCCACGTCGTACCGTCCCGGACGAGTACCGTCATGCTGGCCGGGCTGATGACCAGGGATTGGAAGAGCCGATGTGGCAGGCCCACCAGGTCGGCGACGATGGCGCGCAACGGATCGCCGTGACTGACCACAACTGCCTCGCCATCCCGCACCTCGTCAGCGATTCTGCGGGCTGCCTTAGCCGTGCGCAGGAACATGTCAGTCATGGTTTCGCCGCCGGGGAAGGCAGCCGCGGGCGGATTGTCGACCACCGTGTGCCATTCCGGCTCGCTGCTGAGACTCGACAAGGATCGTCCCGCCCACGCTCCATAATCGCACTCGGCGATGGCGTCGTTCACGCGTATCGGGCAGGTCCACCCCGCGCCTTCGGTGATGATTGCGGCTGTTTGCCGTGCTCGGGTAACGGGGGAAGTGACGACGAGGTCAGGTTCCACATCTGTCAGTTGAGATGCCAGGGCCTTTGCGTCACGAGTACCGACCTCGTCGAGGGGATGGTTCGAGCGACCAGCGAGGATTCCCTTCGCATTGGCCTCAGTACGCCCGTGTCGAATGAGCAGAAGTCGCGCCATGGCGTCACTGTATTGCGCCCCAGTCCTGGCACCTTGCCTCAAGGCCGGCTTGAGGGTGCTCCGTTAGGGTGATCTGAACGAGGAGGACGCACACATGCGCTTGAGAACCGTCGGGGCTAGCGGCCTCAAGGTGTCTGCCATTGGTCTGGGTTCCCTGACCTGGGGCGGCCAGACCGACGCTCGTGAGGCTCGCTCCATGGTGCGCCGTTTCGTCGATGCCGGTGGAAATCTGGTCGATACCGCCCCCGCATACGGTGGTGGCTTCGCCGAACAGCTCATCGGGAAGCTCATTCACACTGACATCAGCCGAGATGATCTCGTCATCGCCACGAAGGCTGGGTTCGTCGTCGAGGGGAAGAAACGGGTTGTCGACACCTCGCGAACCGCTCTGTTGCGCGACCTGGAGGGATCTCTGCGTCGCCTCCACACCGACCACGTCGACCTGTGGCAGGTGCATGCCTGGGGAGATGCCCCCGTCGAGGAGACCTGCGCTGCCCTCGACCATGCTGTGCATTCAGGTATGGCCCGCTATGTCGGCGTGTCCAACTTCGTCGGTTGGCAGGCGGCAACGGCGGCCACGTGGCAGCGGACGACCGGAACGCGAACTCCGCTGGTGAGCAATCAGGTCGAGTACTCCCTGTTGGCTCGTCGCGCCGAAATCGAGGTCGTTCCCTCTGCCCAATATCACGGCATGGGACTGTTGGCGTGGTCGTCCTTGGGACGTGGCGTGCTGGCTGGCCGTTACCGCAACGGTACGCCCAAGGATTCTCGTGGCGGTTCTGACCGTCTCTCCTGGTTCGTGCAGCCCTATCTGACGCCCAAGTCCCAAGCTGTCGTCAATGCCATCTCGAAGGCGGCCGACGGACTAGGAGCGACAGCTGCACAGATGGCTCTGGCATGGGTGCGTGACGCCCCCGTGGTGTCATCAGCCCTCGTCGGACCACGAACGACGACACAGCTCGAGGAACTGCTCGGCGTCGACGACGTCGTGCTGCCCCCGGAGATCACCTCGGCCCTCGACGACATCACGGGCGGGCCGAACCTGGCCCGTTCCGAGGAGTCCTGAGGGGTCGTCGCACCGCGCCTGATCTCAGCGCTCACTACGAGGAACCCACGGCGTGGAGACCGGACCGTCGTAAAGCTCACGCGGCCGGGAGATCCTCGTCATCGGGTCCTCGGCGACCTCCTTCCAGTGCGCAATCCAGCCGGCCATACGGCCAATGGCGAACATGACGGTGAACATGTTGAGCGGAATCCCCAGGGCCCTCAACACGATTCCTGAGTAGAAGTCCACGTTCGGGTAGAGCCTGCGCTCGACGAAGTAGTCGTCAGCCAGGACGGCCTCCTCGAGTTCCATGGCGACGTCGAGCAGTGGGTCCGGCTTGTGCATGGTCTCCAGCAACGGACCGACAACACCGCGGAGAATCCTCGCCCTGGGATCCCAGTTGCGGTAAACGCGGTGCCCGAAGCCAGAAATCCTCTCCCCCGAATCCTTGGCCTTTGCCAAATACTGGCGCGGGGAGAGTCCCGAGTCATGGATACGCTGCAGAGCCCGTACCGCGTTGACGTTGGCACCACCGTGACGGTCCCCCCACAGTGCACACACCCCTGCCGAACACGAGGTGAAGAGGTTGGCACCGGATGACCCCACCATCCGCACCGTCGATGTCGAACAGTTCTGGCCATGTTCGGCGTGGAGGACGAAGAAGAGGTTGAGGGCCCTCGCGGCAATCGGGTCAGGCTCGTAGTCGCGGTACGGCAGGGAGAACATCATGTGCATGAAGTTCTCGACGTACTTGAGGTCGTAGCGCGGGTAGATCGCCGGCTCCCCGATCGACGCCTTGTACGAGGCTGCCGCGATCGTCCTCACCTTGGACATCAGCTTGGCGGCGGCATCGGTGAAGGATTCCTCATCAGTGATGCGCGGGCGGTCATGGGTACTCATCGCATTAATCATCGACGACATGATCGCCATGGGGTGGCCGTTGGGAGGGAAGGCATTGAAGTGCAGATCCATCGACCGGTGCAAAGCAGAGTACTCGGTCAGCCGTTTCCGGAAATCGTCACGCTGCGCCTCAGTCGGCAGCTCGCCGAAAATGAGCAACCATGCCGTCTCCACGAAGGAGACCTTCTCCTCGGCAAAGGTCTCGATTGGCAGACCTCTATAGGTGAGCACTCCCTCCTCACCGTCAATCCAGGAGATGGCTGACCGACACGAGGCGGTGTTGGCGAATGCAGGGTCGAAAGCCGTCACTCCGCCGGTCATCTGACGAAGATCCGAGATGTCGATGACCCTGTCGCCGGTGGTGCCGATGATGACGGGGAGGGAGTACTCCTGGCCGTCGAGAATGAGGGTTGCGGTGCCGCGCTGGCTTGGTTTCTGACTCATCGTCAGGCCTCCTGCAGGATGTGATCGACGACTTTGGCGCCGAAGACGAGGGAGCCCACCGGGACTCTCTCGTCGACGCCGTGGAACAGACTGATGAAGTCGAAGTCGGCAGGAAGCTGCAGTGGGGTGCAGCCGTAGCAGTTGATGCGACGGCCGTCCGGGAGGACGGCGAACCCCTTGGCGTCGGTTCCTGCCGAGTTGAGGTAGGGCAGCACGACAGCTCCCGGATCCTCGGCGTCAATGGCGCGATGGATGGCGTCGACAGCTGACCCTTCGAAGGGCGCTGCCGCGGCAGGTTTGAGGGAGATCGTCTCGAAATCGATCCCGGGACCAGCCAAGGACTTGATCGTCGAGATCATCTCCTCTTCAGCCCCGGGAATGAAGCGGGCGTCAATCTCGGCGCTGGCCCGAGTCGGCACAACGTTGACCTTGTACCCGGCTGACAGCACCGTCGTGGTGACGTTGTGGGAGCAGCACGCGGCAACCATGCGGGACAGCGGCCCAATCGGTGCGAGGCTCGACTCAAGGTCGTCCCGGTCGATCGTCAGACCCCACATCTCGGAAACCTCGGCGAGGAACTCCTCCTGCACGGGGTGGCCCAGGTCGGGCCATTGATGGGAATCAATGCGCGACAGGGCTTTCAGCAAGTGGCCGACCGCGTTGTCCGGGTTGCGCATGGAGCCGTGACCGGCGCTGCCGGTGGCACTCATTCGGAACCACCACAGGCCCTTCTCGGCCGACTGGACGACGTAGACCCGCTTGCCCCCAGGGGTCGTCAGGGAGAACCCACCCACCTCGCTGATAGCCTCGGTGACGCCGTCGAAGATCTCCGGATGGTTGGCACCCATCCAGGTGGATCCGAGCGTGCCGGATGCCTCCTCGTCAGCGAACATGATGAAGCGAATCGGACGCGACGGCACCTCACCGCGACGATGACGGGCTCGGATGGCTGAGAGCACCATCGCGAGAAAACCTTTCATGTCGATGGCTCCCCTGCCCCACATGCAGTTGTCGTGGACCTCGCCGGACAACGGGTGATGGGTCCAGTCCTCGGCTTCGAACGGCACGGTGTCGCTGTGGCCGTGAAGCAACAGGGCAGGACGACTCATGTCAGTACCTTCGGGTGCCCACTCGGCGACCAGGGTGGCTCGGCCGGGCTCGGACTCGTAGATCGAGACGTCCACCCCGATCTCGTCCAGGAGCTCGGAGACGTAGCGACACATGTCGACCTCGCCACGAGCGTCTTGTGGACCAAAGTTCTGCGAGTCGATCTGAATCATGCGCGAGCAGATGTCGACCACCTCGGCCTGCGGACTGTTCGGCCCGTCGACAAGGTCTTCGAGAGGCATGCTGAAGAGATCTGACATGCCGCGATTGTGTCACCGACCGGGGTTTCCACTGTCATCAGGGACACTCGATGGACGCCGATTTGCATCGTGGCGCGAACTTCTACTAAAGTCCCGTGACTGTCCGGTTCGACGCATGAGCGAAGAACCGGAAACCCGAGTCCGGGTGGCGGAATTGGTAGACGCGCTAGCTTGAGGTGCTAGTGGCCGATTAAGGCTGTGGAGGTTCAAGTCCTCTCTCGGACACAACAAACCCCGTCTGACTGAACAAGTCAGACGGGGTTCACTTTTCACCCCATTCGCGTGTTCACCCCTTGAGGAGTAACCGGCCCCTCGCGTCACCATCTGTGATATTTATCACCGTGAATACACATGAAAGGCTCACTTCGGTCCACCCTTCGTGGATGTGGACAGATTCCTTCAGTTGAGTTTCCGTCTGTGCACGAAAGACCAACTCTGCCGTTCAGCCCACCATCACGAACCCCTCGGCTCATATTGTCCTGGGCATCCGCGGTGGCCGTCACTCAAGGATGAGACGGGCACGCACGACGCGAAGGAGCATCTTGATGTCATTCCCACGCAAACTCAGCGCACTGACGATTGCCGGCACCATGGCAGTGACTGGCGTGACCATTGCGACCCCAGCCATGGCTGCTCCTGAAGGTGGTTCTCAGCCTGCCGCTGCCCCGGCGACCGACCAGGTGAAGAAGGAGACCGGCTACTTCAAGACCACTGACAAGCTCGGGACCAAGCTCTTCTACCGCAAGGACATCGTCCCCAACGCCAAGGGGGCCGTCGTCCTGGTCCACGGTCTCATGGAGAATTCCTCCAACTACGAGTACCTGACCAAGAGCCTCACCAAGGCCGGCTACAGCGTCTACCGTTTCGACAACCGTGGTCACGGCCGTAGCGCTGCCCCGTACGTCAACAACGCCATTCCGCGTGGCCAGTTCGATGACTGGTGGAACATCGAGTCCGACATTCACCAAGTCGTCCAGACCGCGCACGAGGAGAACGCCGACAAGAAGGTCTTCCTCCTCGGCCACTCGATGGGCGGCATCGCCGTTCAGTCCTATGGAATAATGTACCCGGGCACTGTCGACGGCATCGTCTCCTCCGGTGGCGGTACGTTCGCCAGCGTTGACGGGCCGAACACCGAGGGAGTCACCACCGTGACCCCTGACAACCTCAACTTCTTCGCCCGCCATGCCCTCCCACAGATCAGCCAGATTCTCCCGATGTCTCACCTGACGGCGTTCAACGGCCAGCTCGCCAAGGCTGCCGTCAAGGATCCCAAGAGCATCCGGATGCCATCTGGTCCGCTCTCTGCCGGCGTCATCCTCCCTGGCTACCCGGCTTACGGTCTGTGCTCCGATCCCGATGTCCGCATCGACCACTGGCAACGTGACCCGCTGTACAACCATTACATGCGTCTCGGTCTGGTCGAGCAGCTCGGTGTCGGCGAGGCCTACAACATCATGAATGCGCATGAGTTCGACGCCCCGACCCTCATCATGCACGGTGAGAACGATGGCCTCGTGCCAAGCTACTTCGACGTGAACTGGTACAACGCCATCAATTCGAAGGACAAGAAGATCATCCAGTGGCACGGCCTCATGCACGAGATCTTCAACGAGCCCACCAAGGACCAGGTCATCAAGACTGCTGTCGACTGGATTGACGCCCACAACAAGTGAACTTGATCCGGCCTATTCTCTGACGAGGGCTGCGTCTCCCACACCTCGCGGGAACGCAGCCTTTGTTGTGTCGGCATGCGACACGAACTCACACCAGTTCGCATGCTTCAGTTCTCAGGCCCTTCTCAGTCCTGTTCTAGATCATGAACAACCGTGTTCGTGGGCCCAGATCACCCGTACAACACGAACCACTGGTCAGACTTGGGTTACCCAGTAAAATATAAATACGCCCCGGGCTGATCAGCGGTCCTGGGACTGACGAAAGGAGCCACTCGTGGGCCTCAGCGACAAGATCAAGAGCAAGAGCGACGAGCTCGTCGGTGCTGCCAAGGAGAAGATCGGAGATGTGACCGACAACGCCGATCTCCAGGGCGAGGGCGCCGATCAGAAGGCCAGCGGCAAGGTGGACCAGAAGGTGGATGACGCCAAGGACAAGGCGACTGACCTCAAGCACGACGTCCAGGCTGCTACCGACAAGCTGAAGGACTGACAACTGACGGGCCGGGCACATGAGGTGCCCGGCCCTTTACCATGTCCTCATGACGATCACGGCACGGCGTTACCTCGACAACTCCATCGGGGTGTTGACGCTCACCGCGACCCCGCAAGGGCTGGCCCAGGTCACGTTCGGCGAGGCACCAGCACCATTGACCGTCCATGAACCGTCCGAGCAACACCACATCTGCGAGGGAATCCTCGACGACGCCGCCCACCAGTTCAGCGAGTACCTCTCCGGCTCCCGAACTGCTTTCAGTCTCCCCCTCGACCTGTCGGGAGCGACAGCCTTCCAACGAGCCGTCATCAACGGGCTACTCACGATTCCCTACGCCCAGACCATCAGCTATCGCGACCTGGCCACCCTCATCGGGCGTCCACAGGCCTCCCGAGCGGTCGGCAACGCCTGTGCCACGAATCCATTGCCGATCGTCATCCCTTGTCACCGGATCCTACGTAGTGATGGCAAGCTCGGGGGTTACCTTGGCGGCCGAACCATCAAGCGTTTCCTGTTGGACATGGAAATCCGTCATGGTGCCATCACCTCCGATTGCCGACCAATGTGACCGACCACGTACCATCCAGGCAACATGCCGCCATGCCCAGCTGCTCGAGGACCGTCAACGCGGCTGAGCACTGAGCCACAGACACTCCCACCGACGCAGACAACTCGTCCATCCCACAAGATCCATGAGCCGGGAGCGCCTCGTGCACGGCCAGCTCCGTGGCATCCAGGACATCCGTGGGAAGACTGCGACCTTCCGGTCTTTCGGGTTCAGGAGCAAGTTCTCCGACGATCCCGCGGACATCCTCGGCATCGCGCACCAAGATCGCCTCACCGTCACGGATGAGCTTGTTCGTACCGGTCGACCTGCTCGAGGTCACGGGACCGGGGACAGCCATGACTGCCCGGCCCAGAGCATTCGCCCATGAGACGGTGTTGATCGCCCCCGATCGCCACCCTGCCTCGACAATGACGGTTCCTGTCGTCAGCGCAGCAATGAGACGATTCCTGGCCAAGAATCCCGGACGCGTTGGATGCCGGCCTGGTGGCATTTCCGAGACCAAGGCGCCCGTTTCGGCAATGCGTTCCAGCACCGCGGCATTTCCCCTCGGGTACAAGACGTCAAGCCCACATGCCAGGACTCCGATCGTCTTCTCGTTGACGCACAAGGTGCCTCGATGCGCAGCGACGTCGATCCCGAATGCGCCACCGGAGACGATGACCTGACGACCGGTCCCGTCGCTGTGTCCCTGAGCAAGATGGTGGGCCATCTCCATCGCGACATCCTGGCCATAGCTCGTCGCAGCTCGGCAGCCGACGATGGCGACCGACCGCTCAGACGCCTCATTGACGCGTGTCGGGCCAAGAACCCACAACCCGATGGGAACCCCACCCATTCCTGACTTCCCCACCCACGAGAGGTCATCGAGCCCAACGGGCCACTCCTCGTCTCCGGGGATGAGGAACCTCATCATGGCTTTCTCCGACCGGGCCACCACCTGGTCGACATCCGTCCCTCTGGCTCGCTCGTACCATCTCTCGTCCACATCGGTCAGCAGGCGGTGCCACATCTCTTCGGCCGTCATGTCCAGCAATCGCCGCGCCGTGACGCTGTCCCCAGGCTGGACGACTGTTGTCAGGGCAGCTCGCGCCACCCTCTCGTTGTCCCATGTCATAACAATCGTCCTCGTCTCATCCCCATGGCCTCAGCAACACATGCCTTGTCCACCTCGTCCTTGCCCTCCAAATCGGCCACGGTCCATGCGATTCGCAGCACCTTGTCCACGCCGCGGGCTGTCAGCCGACCGGTCGTCAGGGCGTCTTCGATGATGCGAGTGGCATCATTGGCCGGGAGCTTCTGGCGAAGCACCTTCCCCGGCACCTCGGCATTGCATTTCCATGGCCTCCCCTCCCAGCGACGCGCAGCCCTCAGCCGGGCTTCTGCCACCCGGTCGTGCACGACGGCGCTGGACTCCCCTGCGGGCAACGTTGAGGCGTCAAGCAGGTGCGCCGAGGTCAGCGGGCGCATCCGTACCGTCACGTCGACTCGGTCGAGGATCGGGCCGGAGAGCCGACCCGAATACCGTTGGACCTGTTGTGGAGTGCAGGTACACCGACCGGATGGGTCGTCAGCCATCCCGCACGGGCACGGGTTGAGTGCCATGACGAGCTGAAACCGAGCTGGGAACGTCGTGTGGGCCTGAGAACGGCCAATGATGATCTCCCCCGTCTCCAAGGGCCCACGCAGCGAATCGAGGACCTTGGGGGCAAATTCCGGGGCCTCGTCGAGAAAGAGGACGCCGCGGTGCGCCAAGGAGATGGCACCTGGCTGGGCAATCCGTGCTCCTCCGCCGACCATGGCAGCCATCGACACGGAATGGTGTGGTTGTGCCAACGGTGGCCTGGTCATGAGACGCCCACTCCCCCGGCCTGCCAAGGAGTGCAGAGCCGTCACCTCGAGGGCGTCCCGGTGATCCAGGCGGGGAAGGATCCCGGGCAGCCGTCGTGCCAGCATCGACTTCCCGCATCCAGGTGCGCCGCGAAGGAGGATGTGGTGGCGTCCGGCTGCCGCCACTTCAAGGGCGCGGCGTGCTTCGTGTTGGCCGATCACCTCTGCCAGATCTACCAGACCTGGATCAGCATCGGCGGCGTCAGTCACGGGTTCCTCAGTCGCCAGTACCGGACGGCCGTGCAGGACCTCGACGACATCACGGAGATGGCCGACCGGCCAGATCGTCACCCCCTGCACCAACCGGGCCTCGGCATACTGGCCGGACGGCACCACGGCACATTCGAACCCTGCCTCGCGAGCCGCCAACAATGCCGGGAGTACCCCACGCACTGGTCGTACCCGCCCGTCAAGCCCCAGTTCCCCCATGAGAACCGTCGACCCGAGCAGGGTCTGCGGGATCTTTCCATCCGCAGCCAGGGTCGCAGCGGCAATGGCGAGATCGAAGTGAGTTCCGGCCTTCGGCAGGCCAGCGGGGGTGAGGTTGATCGTCAGGACGTTGCTCGGCCAGGACATGCCGGTGGCACCAACCGCAGCCCGACACCGATCCCGAGCCTCGTGCAGGGCCATGTCCGGAAGGCCGACGAGTACCGTACGCGGCAGGCCCGACGATATGGCCGTCTCCACCTCGACCAAGCAGCCTTCCAACCCCATCAGGGCAACCGACCATGCGCTTGCCCCGGTCACTGGATGCCCCGCACATGCGTAATCGTCGGCTGTTCGCCGGGGCGCACCATGACCCCGATGGCGTCGATCCGTACCGAGTGCATTCCTTTCTCCTGGTCGACCAACCAGACCAACGCGAGCTCGTGAAGCTTACGGATCTTCGTCGTCGTGATGGATTCCAGGGGATCACCGAATCCAGTGCCGGACCGCGTCTTGACCTCGATGAAGACGATCGTCCGGTCATCTTGCGCGATGAGGTCGATCTCCCCCACTTGGCACGCCCAGTTTCGGGCGACGATCGTCCACCCGAGGGAATCCACGTACTGGGCGGCAATGTCCTCACCCCACGCACCGAACGCGAGTCTGCCGCCACGACGCCCACGCAAGGCTGCTCCGCGAGGGGTCGTCAGTTCTGCCGACAACGGCTTGGGTGTCATCATGCACCACCTCCGACAACAGTTGTCGTCGCAGGAATGCTGATCATTCAGTTATCCACAGACAAATCTGGTCTGCCATGAACACCATGAGTTGTCCCCAGACGATGCAGCCATTTACGTGGAGGGAACCTCATCGAAGTCGGGATGCACGATCTCCTCGATCGACACATCGCGGAAGGTGAGGATCTTGGCGCTCTTGACGAACCTGGACGGCCGATACATGTCCCACACCCAAGCGTCCGCCATGGACACCTCGTAGTAGACGTCACCGCCCTCGGTACGTACCTTGAGGTCAACGACGTTGCACAGGTAGAACCGTCTCTCGGTCTCCACGGCATACTTGAAGATGCCGACGACGTCCTTGTACTCGCGGTAGAGCTCAAGCTCCATGCGGTTCTCGTACTGTTCCAGATCCTCGGCACTCATGATGAATGCAGCCTAGCCGCTCGTTGCACATTGCCGTAGCTCATCCGATGTTGGGGTGACGGCCCCAGCTCCTCCAGACGTCGTTGGTGCAAGGCCGTCGAATATCCCTTGTGCACCGCGAAGTCATAACCAGGAATCTCCTCGTCCATGGCAATCATGATGCGGTCCCTGGCCACTTTCGCCACGATCGACGCCGCTGCCACGCAGGCGCACACTGCGTCGGCCTTCCACATTCCCAGGTCCGGAACGGTCAGTCCATCCACGGGGAACCCGTCTGACAGCACGTACCCTGGCTCGACATCCAACCGTGCGACGGCGCGTCTCAGCCCGCTGATGTCGGCTTCTTGCATGCCCAACCGGTCGCACTCGTCGGCCTCCACGCGAACCCATGACACGGCCAACGCTTTGTCCATGATGATGTCGAACAGTCGCTCTCGTTTGACGACAGACAAGGTCTTGGAATCGGCGAGCCCTTCGATCCGTGATGACCTGCGATCATCGAGGATCACGGAAGCGGCCACCAAAGGCCCGGCGCAGGCTCCCCTGCCGGCCTCGTCACACCCGGCGACCGGCCCCAGACCTGCTCTCGTCAGGGCCCTTTCATGGCCCATCAGGCCAGGCCCGACGCGCACCGTCACGGCCATGGCGTCGTCACCGGGGCGAGCACTCGTCGCCGACGCAGATGCGCGCCTTGTCAGGGGCTGAGCCAGACCGGTCGGGAATGCCCTTGAAGGTGTCAGGGGTCCCCAGCCCGTCAATACGGTTGAGAGGCATGAGAATGGCCTTTGCCGGCCCGACGACGTTGTCGAGAGGAACGAACCCGGGAGCACCCGTGTACCCGTCAGGATCGAGGTCCTGGATGTGGTAGCGGGAATCTCCCGACGCATTGCGGTGATCCCCCATCACGAACATCCGGTCCTTGGGGACGGTGACCCGGAACTTCATCGTCGACGGCTCGACCATCTGACCGTTCTCCGAGTACAGGTAGGAACGCTCGTCAAGGGCTTTCCCGTTGACGGTCATCTGACCCTTGACGTTGCAGCAGGCAACGGTGTCGCCGGGCATTCCGATGACGCGTTTGATGAGGTAGTTGGAGCTCGTGTTGGGCAGCAGACCCACGAACTCCAGCACCTTGCCCGGGACAGAGCGACGATCTTGAGCAGCGGGAAGCCAGTGCTCGGTGTCCCTGAACACGACGACGTCACCACGATGGAAGTCCGCTGCCTTGACGGCCACCACGCGATCACCGACCTGCAGGGTGTTCTGCATGGATCTGGAGGGAATGACGAACATCTGTCCCACGAAGGCTCGCAGGATGGCCGAGATGACGAGAGCTCCGACGATGATGAGGACGATTTCCATCATCCCGGATCGGAACCGCTGCCATCCGCTCGGTCGTTGCGACCCAGTCGTGGCGCCTGCAGCATGCGGGCCAGCGGTGTCGCCATCAGCAGTCCTTCGCGCCTCGTAGTCATACGCCACGGCGATACCTCTCCCTCTTACCCCCGGGAACGTCCCGGCAAGTGCCAACCTGCAGTGTAACCAACGTCCAGAACACACTCTGGTCGCCTCGTCGAGCGTCGATCGACCCGGACCTCATCAGACACACGAAAACGGGGCCCCGCGCAAGCGAAACCCCGTTACTGTGAGGACGACGTCAGCGAGCCGCGCCCTTCTCCTTGATCTTGGCAGCCTTGCCGCGCAGACCGCGCAGGTAGTACAGCTTGGCGCGACGGACGGCACCGTGGCGATCAACCTCGATCTTCTCAATGATCGGGGAGTGCAGTGGGAAGGTACGCTCGACACCCGTTCCGAAGCTCAGCTTGCGGACGGTGAAGGACTCCTGGACGCCACCACCGGTACGCGAGATGACGGTTCCAGCGAAGACCTGCACACGGGTGCGGCTGCCCTCGACGACCTTGACGTGGACCTTCACCGAGTCGCCAGGACGGAACTCGGGAATGTCGTCGCGCATCGAGGCCTTGTCGATCTCGTCGATGATGTTGCTCATGGTGTTTCCTCGCCGGTGCCACAGGTCACCTGGTGCTCGTGTTCAAAAGATGTGGTCCCCGCGCTCCGGACGATCCCCCTGTGGCAGGAGCCGGACACGGACAACAGCTGGATATTTTCCACACTCGAAGGCCTGACACCAAATTGCATACCACGAGGCTGGATCCGTCAGCCCCATGGAACCGACGAGGCCCCGGCACCAGATGGTGCCGGGGCCCGTGTGGTCGACCACATGGGTCAGAACTCAGTCATCCTTGCCGTCATGCTTGAACAGCGAGGCGATGAGGTCGCGGTTGAGCTGGCTGATGGACTCCAGCGGGATGCCCTTCGGGCACACCGAGGCGCACTCACCAATGTTGGTGCAGCCGCCGAATCCCTCGGCGTCGTTCTGGGCAGCCATGGCCTTGACACGACGCATCCGCTCCGGCTGCCCCTGCGGAAGCATGGCAAGGTGGGTGATCTTCGCCGAGGTGAACAGCATCGAGGAGCCGTTCGGGCAGGCAGCCACACAAGCACCACAGCCGATGCAGGTAGCGGCATCGAAGGAGCGGTCAGAGCGCTTCTTGTTGACCTGGACAGCATGGGCATCCGGGGCAGCACCGGTGTTCACGGAGATGTAGCCGCCAGCCTGGATGACGCGGTCGAGGGCCGAGCGGTCCACGATGAGGTCCCGCAGGATCGGGAAGGCACCGGACTTCCAGGGCTCAATCGTGATGGTCGAGCCATCAGCGAAGGAGCGCATGTGCAGCTGACAGGTGGTGGTACGCACCGGCTGGGCGACGCCCATGCCACCGTGCGGCACGCCGTTGATGACGACGCCACACTGGCCACAGATGCCCTCGCGGCAGTCCGAGTCGAAGGCCACGGGCTCCTCACCTTGAGCGGTGAGGTTCTCGTTGAGCATGTCCAGCATCTCGAGGAAGGACATGTCACCGGAGACACCGTCCAGGGTGTACTCGACGAGACGGCCCTGATCCTGGGTGTTGCGTTGGCGCCAGATTCGCAGGTTGATCTTCACTTGTAGCTCCTCTGCTTGACCTGGATGGACTTGTAGACCAGCGGCTCCTTGTGCAGGGTCGGCTTGTGGCCCTCACCGGTCCACTCCCAGGCAGCGACGTACTGGTACTGATCGTCGTGACGCAGGGCCTCGCCCTCCTCGGTCTGAGACTCGGCGCGGAAGTGACCGCCACAGGACTCGCGACGATGCAGAGCATCAATGCACATCAGCTCACCGAGCTCCAGGAAGTCAACGAGACGTCCGGCACGCTCGAGGGTCTGGTTGAGCTCCTCGTTGACGCCGGTGACCTTGACGTTGGTCCAGAACTCGTTGCGCAGGTTGCGGATGAGACCGATGGCCTTGACGAGGCCGGCCTCGTTGCGCTCCATGCCGCAGTACTCCCACATGATGTGGCCGAGTTCCTTGTGGATCGAGTCGACGGTGCGGGTTCCGTTGATCGTCAGGAGCTTGTTGATGCGGCTCTCGACGGCCTGACGGGCCTCGACGGCGGCCGGGTGCTTCTCGTCCACCTTGCCGAACTTCGGGGAGTCGGCCAGGTAGTCGGTGATGGTGTTGGGCAGCACCCAGTAACCATCAGCCAGACCCTGCATCAGGGCCGAGGCACCGAGTCGGTTGGCACCGTGATCGGAGAAGTTAGCCTCGCCACAGACGAACAGGCCCGGGATGGTCGACTGCAGGTCATAATCGACCCACAGGCCACCCATGGTGTAATGCACAGCGGGGTAGATCCGCATCGGAACCTCGTACGGGTTCTCATCGGTGATCCGCTGATACATGTCGAAGAGGTTGCCGTACTTCTTCTCGACAGCATCCTTGCCCATACGCTCGATGGCCTCGGAGAAGTCGAGGTAGACACCACGGGAGCGCATGTGCTCGGTGCCGTCGGCATCGACCTCACGGACCTTCGGGCCAACGCCGCGACCCTCGTCACAGCGGTACTTGGCCTGACGAGAGGCGATGTCACGAGGAACCAGGTTGCCGAAGGACGGATAGATGCGCTCCAGGTAGTAGTCGCGATCCTCCTCGGGGATGTCACGCGGATCCTTCTCGCAGTCCTCGGCGCGCTTCGGCACCCAGATACGACCGTCGTTGCGCAGCGACTCCGACATCAGGGTCAGCTTCGACTGGTTCTCGCCGTGCACCGGGATGCAGGTCGGGTGGATCTGCGTGTAGCACGGGTTGCCGAAGTAGGCACCCTTGCGATGGGCACGCCACGAAGCGGTGACGTTGCAGCCCATGGCGTTCGTCGACAGGAAGAAGACGTTGCCGTAACCACCGGTAGCCAGGACGACGGCGTCGCCGAACCACTCCTCGATCTTGCCGGTGACCATGTCACGGGTCACGATGCCGCGGGCACGACCATCGGCAACGATGAGCTCGACCATCTCGTGACGGGTGTGCATGTGGACGGTTCCGGCATGGACCTGACGCTCGAGGGCCTGATAGGCGCCGATCAGCAACTGCTGACCCGTCTGTCCACGAGCGTAGAAGGTGCGCTGCACCTGGACGCCACCGAAGGAACGGTTGTCGAGCAGGCCACCGTACTCACGGGCGAACGGAACACCCTGGGCGACGCACTGGTCGATGATGTTCGCGCTGACCGCGGCCAGACGGTAGACGTTCGTCTCGCGGGAGCGGTAGTCGCCGCCCTTCACGGTGTCGTAGAACAGGCGGTAGATGGAGTCACCGTCGTTCTTGTAGTTCTTCGCAGCGTTGATGCCGCCCTGGGCGGCGATGGAATGGGCACGACGCGGAGAGTCCTGGTAACAGAAGTTCTCGACGCGGTAACCAGCCTCACCAAGGGTGGCAGCAGCGGAGCCACCGGCCAGACCAGTGCCGACGATGATGACGGTCATCTTGCGGCGGTTGGCCGGGTTGACCAGACGAGAGGTGAACTGACGATCAGTCCAGATCTTCTCGATCGGAAGGTCGTGGTTGGCCTTCGTGTCATGAATCTCATCGCCGGTTGTCCAGTACTGGTCGGCCAGAGCGGCGTTGTTATTCGACGTAGCTGTTGCAGTCATCAGGAGATCACCCCGAACAGGATCAGGAAGGGAGGAACCATGAAGCCCACGAGGATCACGATGGCGACGATCCAGGAGCACACGCGCAGCACAGCGCGAGCGGTACCAGAGACGTTGACACCGAGGGTCGCGAAGGCGCTCCAGAAACCATGGGAAACGTGCATGCACACCGCGATGATGGCGATGAGGTAGATGAGCACGAACCACCAATGACTGAAGGCTGTGAGCACCATGCCTGCACGCCCAGCCGCGTCAGTCGGCGGGTTGTTGAGCAGATCAGGGCTGATGGTGAACTGCAGCAGGTGAAGGATGAGGAACGCGAAGATGATCCAACCGCCCCAGTACATCGTGCGGGCCGCGTAGGTGTTCTCCGGGGAGAGGTTCTTCTTCACGGAGTAACGACCAGCGCCACCAGTGCCGATGCGACGCTGCTTGGTGACGCGGATCGCCGACCAAATGTGCAGCACAATCGCCAGCAGCATGAAGATTCGGAAGATCCACAGGAACGACTCACCCGGAAGGATCGGGTTGAGAATCGTACGGAGGTAGCTGGCGTAGTCGTTGAACTCCTCGTTGCTACCGAGCAACTTCAAGTTGCCGAACATGTGCATGAGCAGGAAGAGGACCAAGATGATGCCGGTGACGGCCATGAGGGCCTTCGCCGCGACAGTTGATCGCACTGCTCTCTGATGAGTAGTAAGTGTTGTAGTCGCCACGGGGCAAAGACTATCCAATCAACAGTCCCTTTGCCTCACGACCCCCAGTGTTTTCAAAATCTCCTTACAACTGCACTCTGACTACCTGTTTTAGTTCATATTAACGCAACATTTTTGGTTCGAATTTAGGGTATTAGCGACTTCGAATACGTTGTCTCCCTGAGTCCTAATCAGTCAAGTCCGGGCGACGATCACGAGTGAGCAACAACGACTCCTCTCGTCTCCATTCGGCGATGCGGCCGTGGTGCCCACTCATGAGGACCTCAGGGACATCCATCCCTCGCCATGACACCGGTCGGGTGAACAGCGGGTACTCCAGCAGTCGTTCCTGCCCCGGCGAGAACGACTCCTCCGCGAGGGACTCCGGATTGCCCATGAATCCCGGGATCAGACGGACGACGGCTTCGGTGATGGCCAGGGCAGCGACTTCTCCCCCGTTGAGGACGTAGTCGCCCAGACTCAGTTCATGGACGGTCCACATGGTTCGCGCGTAGTCGATGACCCGGTGATCGATGCCCTCGTAGCGTCCGCAACAGAAGACGACCCGCTCAACCGTCGACAGCTCCTGGGCAGCGGACTGTGTGAACGGAATTCCGGAGGGAGTCGGGAAGATCACGTGGACCGACGGATCGGGTTCAATACCAATGATCCCGTCGAAGGCCTCGCCCCAGGGATCAGGCTTCATGACCATGCCGGCGCCACCGCCGCACGGGGTGTCGTCGACAGTGCGATGACGATCGTGGGTCCAGTCGCGCAGGTCATGGGCGTGGACCTCGACCAAACCGTTGTCGACGGCCTTTCCCAACAGGGAGATGTCGAGAACGTCGAAGTATCCGGGGAAGATCGACAGGTAGTCCAGCCTCATCGTCACCTTGCCTCCTCGGCATCGTCGTCAAGAAGTCCAGGGATACTGGCGACAACGATCTGACCGGCAGCGACGTCAACGGTGGGAACGAGCTGGCGAACGAACGGCACCAGATGTTCGTCGCCGTCGACATCGATGACGAGCACGTCCTGGGCCGGCATGTGGAGAATGTCCTTGACGGTTCCCCGGGCCTGACCGGACTCGTCAACCACTGCCAGCCCCCGCAACTGACGGTCCCAGAACTCTTCTGGATCAGCTGGCTCCTCATCGGCCTCGACGTCAACCACCAACACCGAACCTCGCAGCTCCTCGGCGCCATTTCGATCGGCGACCTCCTTGAAGGCGACAATCAGGCTACCCCTGGCCCATCGCGATCTGGTAACTGTCAACTCCCGCCGCGTGCCTTCGATGCAGACTGTCGCGCCAACGTCGAACCTCTCGTCGGGCTCGTCGGTACGAACCTCGACGACGACGTCTCCCCGCAGACCATGGGCACGCCCCACCCGGCCGACGACAACCTCCACTGTTGCCTGCTGTTCCACTGTGACTCCTGAAGCTCATGGGTATTGCCGCGTCAGCGGCTGGACAAGAATGTCGAACACGACAAATGGGCCGTAGCCCCACCTAAGCGGGACCACGGCCCATATTGCCAATTGATTGGCGTATCAGAGGATTAGCGGCTCAGTGACGACGGCCACGGTGCTCGGAACGGCGTCCCGAACCACGGCGGTCGACGTCGACGAAGTCGATCCTGATCTGCTCATCACCGGCCAGGGCATCGATGACCGTGCGCAGCGAGGAGGCCGTACGGCCCTGACGACCGATGACCTTGCCGATGTCGGAGGGGTTGACACGCACCTCGAGCATCCGGCCGCGTCGCAGGTCCTTCTCCCGAACCCGGACGTCGTCGGGATTGGCGACGATGCCGGAGACGAGATGTTCCAGGGCGTCGGCAAGCACGATCAGGCCTCAGCCTTCTCGTCGGACTTCTCCTCGGCGGCCGGCTCAGCAGCCTCCTCGGCAGCGGGCTCCTCAGCCTTCTTGGTGATGGCCTCGCGCGGGGCGTCGTCAGCCTCGGCCAGAGCGGCGTTGAACAGGTCGTCCTTGTTGGAGCGCTCAGCCTGCGGGGTCACGCCCGAGGCCGAGGTGTCGCCGGTGAACTTCTGCCAGTCACCGGTGCGCTTGAGCAGGGCGACGACGGCCTCGGTCGGCTGGGCGCCGACGCCGAGCCAGTACTGGACGCGCTCGGAGTCGATCTCGATGACCGAGGGGTCGTTCTTCGGGTGGTACTGGCCGATCTCCTCGATGGCACGACCGTCGCGCTTGGTGCGCGAGTCCATGACGACGACACGGTAGTGCGGGGTGCGGATCTTGCCGAGACGCTTCAGACGAATCTTGGTAGCCACGTGTGTGGTATCTCCTGTAGTGACACGCCCGGGATGAAACCCGGGAAGTTACGGGTGAGCGCGGATTGCGATGTGGGGACACCGCGACCGCACTCGGGTGGAACCGTCCGCCGGCTAGAGAGGGCACCGAACGGACAGAAGCTCTCGACATTGTGCCACATCCAGAGCGTCGACGCGAGTCCGGCGACCCGTCACCGAATGACGACTCGACCCCTCAGCAGGATGTGCGTGGGAGACTCCAGGACTCCGATGTCCACCCTCGGGTCGCGATCGAGGACGAGAAGGTCGGCGGAGTCCCCAATCCCCAGTTGTTCCCCGCCCAACCAGGTTCGAGCTCGCCAGGATGCTGCCCCCAATGCCATCTCCGCTCCTCCGACTGCGGCCAGCAACCGCACCTCCGAGGCAATCAGACCGTGTTCGATGGTGCCGCCGGCGTCAGTACCTGCGTAGATCGGAACCCCGGCATCGACAGCCTTGCCGATGGTTTCCATCCGGTGAGCATGCAGATGACGCATGTGGGCTGCGTAGGTGGGGAACTTGGCGTCGGCCTGGGCTGCGATGGACGGGAAGGTCTCAATGTTGACCAGGGTCGGGACGAGTCCGACCCCACGCTCGGCCATGGTGGCGATGGTCTCGTCAGTCAGTCCGGTGCCGTGCTCGATGCAGTCGATGCCTGCGTCGACGAGCTGGGCCGGAGCCTCCTCGGAGAAGCAGTGGGCCGTGACACGGGCGCCGAGTTCATGAGCACGATCGATTGCTTCCTTCGCGATGTCAGCCGGCCACAGCGGTGCCAGGTCCCCCTCAGCACGGTCGATCCAGTCACCGACGAGCTTGACCCAGCCGTCACCTGCTCGAGCCTGACGATCCACCTCGGCGACGAGGTCTTCCAGGTCGACCTCGGCTGCGTAGTTGCGGATGTAGCGCTTGGGACGAGCGATGTGACGTCCGGCGCGGATGACTCGAGGCAAGTCGTCGCGATCGTCAATCCAATGGGTGTCACTCGGGGACCCAGCGTCGCGGATGAGGAGGGTGCCGGTCCTCGTCTCGGTGCGAGCCTGGTCCTCAGCCGTCTCCTTGTCGACGGCACCATGGCCGTCCAGCCCGATGTGGTTGTGAGCGTCAACCAGGCCCGGGATGATCCAACAACCGTCGGCGAGGGTGCGAGCGCCTGGCAGTGGCCCCTCGACAAGAACGCCGTCGTGAACCCATAGCTCACGCTCCTCCACGTCGGGCAGGACAACTCCCCGGATGCGAAGATCCTCGGCAGGAGCAGTCTGGGCCTCGGGAGCTACGTGAGTGTGTGTCCACCCGTCATGGGTATGAGTGTGGAACAGCGGCTGGGTGTCCTTATCCATGTCCTCATCGTGGCACGAGGCTGCAGAAGACGAAACGTCAAACCCGCGACCTCGTGAGGCATTGCCAACGTCAGATCAGCGCGGGCCCTTGTTGGTCTGGTTGAACATCTGCTGCATCGACGGCGGCATCTTGAACTCGCTCATCGCCTTCTGCAGATCTTCCTGGCTCGGCTGCTGCTGACCGGGAACACCGAATGCCTCGCCGCTGTTGTGCTGCGGCTTCTCAGCCACTTGACGGGCCTGGGCCGCGCGCTTCGCTGGGTTACCAGAACCCTTGCGGTTCTTCTGCTTCTTCTTGGACTGCTTGGAGCCGCGTTTGGCCATCGACCCCATCATGCGACCAGCGCCCGGACCCATCATCTGGCCCATCTGGCTCATCATCTTGCGGGCATCGACGAAGCGGTTGACGAGGTTGTTGACGTCGCGGACCTCGACGCCGGAGCCCTTCGCGATACGGGCGCGACGCGAACCGTTGAGGATCGAGACGTCGGCACGCTCTGCCGGGGTCATGGCACAAATGATGGCTTCGATACGGTCGATCTCCCGCTCGTCAATGTTCTCGATCTGATCCTTCATCTGACCGACGCCAGGCAACATGCCCATGATCTTGGACATCGGACCCATGCGGCGCATCTGGCGCATGAGCCCGAGGAAGTCGTCGAGACCGAACTCCCCCTTGCCGGCCATGAGTTTGACCGCAGCGGCTTGAGACTGTTCCTGGTCGAAAGCCTTCTCAGCCTGCTCGATGAGGGTGAGCATGTCACCCATGTCGAGGATGCGTGAGGCCATCCGATCGGGATGGAAGACGTCGAAGTCCTTGAGCCCCTCACCGGAGGAGGCGAACATGATCGGCTTGCCGACGACCCGGGCGATGGATAGGGCGGCACCGCCACGGGCGTCGCCGTCGAGCTTGGTGAGGACGACCCCGTCGAAGCCGACTCCCTCCTGGAAGGCCACTGCGGTGTTGACCGCGTCCTGACCGATCATGGCGTCGACGACGAACAGCGTCTCGTCAGGGTTGGTGGCCGCCTTGATGTCGGCAGCTTGGGCCATCATCTCGGCATCGACACCCAAGCGTCCGGCGGTGTCGATGATGACGACGTCATAGAGCTTGCGTTGGGCCTCGACGACGGCGTCACGAGCCACCTGGATGGGATCGCCAACACCGTTGCCGGGCTCAGGAGCGAAGACATGCACACCGGCTCGCTCACCGACGACCTGCAACTGGGTGACCGCGTTGGGACGCTGCAGGTCACAGGCGGCCAGCAGCGGCGAGTGCCCCTCCTCCTTGAACCACCGAGCGAGCTTGCCCGCCAGGGTCGTCTTACCGGCACCCTGAAGTCCAGCGAGCATGACGACGGTGGGCGGGGTCTTCGCGAACCGGACGGTGCGGGTCTGACCGCCAAGGATCTCGACGAGCTCCTCGTTGACGATCTTGACGATCTGCTGAGTAGGGTTGAGCGCCTTCGACAATTCCTCGCCGTGACAGCGTTCCTTGACCGCCGCAACGAATTCCTTGACGACCGTCAGGTTGACGTCGGCCTCGAGGAGGGCGATGCGGATCTGGCGAGTCGTGGCGTCGATGTCGGCATCGGTGAGACGTCCCTTGCCACGCAGTCCCTTGAAGGTGGATGCGAGGCGGTCCTGGAGAGTGTCGAACACGGTTGTCCTTCAGCGCACTAGTTCCTTACCGGGACAGCCTACCGTCCCGGTCTGACATGATGATTCAGAGCGAGGTCACAGACCAAACTGGCCCAGCCATTCCAGACACTGCTGGACGTAAGGCATGTACACGGTGTTGCGATGCCCACCTCCGTGCAGCACGATGAAGGTGAACTGCTTCATGCCTTTAGCCACATGGTGAAACTGGCCTCCGTCCGGGCCTATCTGACCGTTGGCAACTATGGGGTGACGACCGGGTCCCCAACTCTGCAGATCACTGCGATTGAGCACAGACAAAAAGCGCACGCTGCGGTTAACCTTGCGTTCCTGCGCCCGACGGACTACGGAATTTTCAGCCATCGAGGACCGAGCCATGTCCGCGATGGGCGTTCTCTCAAACATCGGATGGTAATACCCACCCAACGAAAATCCGGAATTAAACATTCTGTGGTACTTCGTCGAGAGATTGGCAGCGCAGTAGCCGCCAGTGCTCCACCCACCGATGAAGCGTGACCCACGCTCATGGCCAACCCGGTAATGCGACTCGATCTGCGGAATAACAGTCTTCATGATCCACGTCTCGTGCTTGTACGGACCAACATCAACGCATTCGCTGTCGACGCCGTTGCGAATCCTGCCTGGCAAGAACGCAATGACGAAGGGATTGACCTTCTTGCTCTTAATGAGCTCGACGGCAGGATCAAGGATGTCAATCGATACATTGTCGCGCTCGCCGGTGTCATTAACACCTCCGATGTAGTACAACACCGGAAAGCGGGTGCCCTGCTCCGACTTCTCGAAGTACTGTGGTGGCAACCACACGGGAATGCGCGCATATTGAGAATCCGCACCGGGCATCGTCATGCCAACCATCTGCCCATTGGGGTGTGGGTTGGACTTACTGATCGGGATGTTCTCCACCTTCGTACGCCGAATTGGAACCAGATCATGAACAGGTGCCTGGGGCTCAGCCTCGCCCAGGAGGTCATCCCAGGAGGTGAAAAATCCATAGTCATGGTTGACGTAGAGAAAGACCCCTGTAATCAGTAACGCCTGTGCGAGCACAATTACGACGAAATGTCCGAGGCCACGCAGGGCCTTCAGCCACCAACTACCGGTCCCCACGATGGCTCGCCATGTAACAAATGCCAGCGGCAGAACGAACGCAGCAATTAATACCGCTACACACAGCTTTCGGCTGAGAATACTCACCATCATGGCCCCGCGTATCGAGGCAGACGACGCGATGCCTGTCATCTATTTGGTCCTCAGCGTTCGGAGGGGTCATCGCCCATGAGACCGGCAACGAAGTCGTCGGCGTCAAAGGGGGCTAGGTCGTCGGCACCTTCACCCAGACCGATGAGCTTGACCGGAACGCCCAGCTCGCGCTGCACCTGTACGACGATGCCGCCCTTGGCAGAGCCATCGAGCTTGGACAGCACGATGCCGGAGACGTCGACGACCTCGGAGAAGATACGAGCCTGGGTGAGACCGTTCTGGCCGGTGGTCGCATCGAGAACGAGCAGGACCTCACTGACCGGGGCCAGTTTCTCGATGACGCGCTTGACTTTGCCCAGCTCGTCCATGAGACCGGCCTTGGTGTGAAGACGGCCAGCAGTGTCGACGAGCACGACGTCAACGCCTTCGTCGATACCGGCCTGAACAGCTTCGTAGGCTACCGAGGCGGGATCAGCCCCTTCGTCCTTGCGAACGGTGCGCACGCCGACGCGCTCCCCCCAGGTTTCCAGCTGTTCCCCAGCTGCGGCGCGGAAAGTGTCTGCGGCACCGAGGAGGACCGTCTTGCCCTCGGCGACCAGGACGCGGGCCAATTTGCCGCAGGTCGTCGTCTTACCCGTGCCATTGACTCCGACCATGAGGACGACTGCCGGCTTACCCTCCGCATGATCGAGGTTGATGGACCGATCCATGTCTGGTCCGACAAGTTCGACCAGTTCGTGGTGCAAGATCCCGCGAGCCTGGGCCGGCTCGGAGACGCCGTCAATCGCCAGTTCCGAGCGCAGCTTCTCGACCAGTTCCGTGGTCGGGCCCACGCCAAGATCAGAGGTGATGAGGGTGGCTTCGAAGTCATCCCAGGTGTCGTCGTCGAGCTTGTCGGCGCTCAGGAGCTCTGCCAGACCACGGGCCAAGGCGTTGTTGCTGTTGGCCAGACGGCGACGGAGTCGTGCCATCCGCGAGCCCGCGGCCTCCGGAGTCTCAACCCTGGGTTCGGACGGTGCCTCAGGCTCGAGCGCAGGAGCAGGGGCCGCGGTCGCACCGGCCTCAGGCTTCTCCTCACCAGTGGCCTCGGGTTCCTTGGTCGGGGTCGGCTCAACCTCCGCAGGCTTGGAACCCTCACGAAGCGCCTTACGTCGTGAGATGCCAGCGGTGATGGCGGCAACCACCGTCACGAGGACGAGGATGCCGAGAATGATCCAAATCAGGTAAGTCAGGTCCACGTCCGCCGATACTAGCCGCTCACATCACGGCACCAAGGATTCGCAACGCCTCAACGGCGTCTGACACCACTGAGATCCTCCCCAACTCGGGTGGCAGTATGACGCCAAAAACTCGCATCGGGGTCGTCACCAGGATGGCGCAAACCAAACATCACCACGGCACAAACGCCCAGCGCGACCGCCAGGATAAGAATCATCGCGATGATGAAAACGACCATCCGAGCACGACCTTTCCGTCAACGGGGTACCGAATTCAGGGTACCTGATGCGAAGCGTCTCTCAGACGTGCTGACGCGCCTCGGACGAGTCGTCCGCGTCAAGATTCTCCGGAGAAACAGCGGGACCCACCATGGGAACCTCACCAGAGTGCTTGACCGCTCGGAACGTCCACAACTTGTTGACGACGAAGTTGATGGGCATGGTCACGATGATGGCGAAGATCTGCGACCAGTACTCACGAGAGTGAAATCCCTTGCTCTCATGGAACCACGGCTCGGGGAGGTAGATCGGAGAGGTTGGATTGGTGAACAGAATCTTGATGAACATGCCGATGATCGCTGCCACGGACCCCACGGCGAAGAAGGGCCAGAACTCGCGCCACCAGCCGCGGCGATGCTCCCGTTTGAAGGTCCAGGAGCGGTTGAGCTGGAAGTTCGTGACGTTTGCCACCACGAAGCCCACCAACCAGACGAGGCTGGTGAAACGGAAGTTCCATCGTGTCCCCGCCAAGTTGAACAGGATGTCCTGGGCATGCTCGGTGCCACCATTCACCTTGTTCATGATGATGGCAACGACGATGTTGATGACGAATCCGGAGCCACCCACGATTCCGAACTTCAAGAACTCGATGAAGTGACGCTTCTTGATGCGTCGTCTCGCAGATACAGATGGCTCAGTGGTCACCCGCGACATGATATGCCCGACGAGGAAGGACCAAGAAATGGGTGTGCCCATCAGCAACACCCGAGGGCGGAGACAACACGTGCGATTGTGGAGGCTTGATCCTGACAGGCTTGACCGACGAAGCCACTGAGCGCGGCTACCGCTTTGACCGGACGAGGATCACATCCGATCCAGCGCCATGAAGGTCACTCACTGTGACCTCTGAACAGCTCGATCACGAGATGGAGCACCTTCATGCCAAGGTCACCGCCAGATCACCGGAGTGGCCTCCCCACCTCGACGCGCCGCGACCTCGCCCACTGTTCGTCGTCGTACCAGGACCTGTCGAGGTCTGGGAACGGACATGACCGGGTCACCGACGCGAGCGCTGACACCGGGGGCACCGGTGCGACGACCTGTTCGCGAAGGACTCCCGAACTATGACGGTGCAGCGACGTCGACATTCCTTGCCCTGGCGTCCGTACACGTCAAGGGTCCGATCGAAGTAACCCGACTTCACGACCTTGTGACGCTGAGGTCATCGACGCGTACTGATCTGTGCCGGACATCATCGGAATCCAGCGTTGTCACGATTCAGAAGTCAGTAGCCTTTGAATCGTGACGACAAGAGGGATGTCGATACGATCCTGCGATCGAAGCGAGCTGGAGCCAGTACTGAATGCCCTCGAACTGAGCGACCGACAATTGCTGGGAAAATACATCGATCTGGGTTTTGAGAAAGAGTACAACGTCTACCTCGCCGCAGGAAACCCGCGGCTCGTGGTCAAACTCGACGATGGCCAAGGCGTCGTCTACGAGCGATGGCTTGACGGGCAGCCCGATCTGCCTGTGCCTCAGTTGCTCGGAACCGCAGTTGTAGACGGCCACACGTGGCATGCGTTCGAGGAGCGAGGCGGCGAGGATCTCCAGTGTCTGCGCAGGGAAACTGCAACCGCCGCAGGGAAGAGTTTGGCACGCCTCCATGCACGGTTTTGGTCAGAGTCCCCCGCCACGAACGTCAACGGAACCAGAGCCGAGAAATTCGCTCTGGTCGCAAAACATTTCCCGGAGCTATCCGTAGCCCTCACTGAACTGGCTGATCGCGCGGCGAGCGCACCATCGACGTTGTGCGAGAACGATCTGCTTCCGATGAATGTGCTCTGGGATGGGCATGACGCCACAATCATCGATTTCGGTCATGCTGATATCAGCCCGTACTTCGGCGATCCCGCACGATTCGTTGCTTTTGGCAAGCCCGAAGGTGGCTACTACGTTCAGCCGACAGACGCTCGCGAAAAGTTTCTCACCCAATACTTCGAGATCATCCGCTCTATGGCGGGAACAACTCTCGACCGAGCGCGCTTCGACCGAGACATTGCGCTCGGCGAAATCGCCGAGTTGTCCCTCGTCTTCGCTGCATACATCCGGCGAACGACGAAATTCGCTGATGTTGCCTCGCAGCCAGAGTTTGAACGCATCCTGCAACTTGCCCACACCCTCGGGTAGAACACGGTCGCCCCGCGCTCACCGAGGTCAACGCAACTGCTGACACCTCGGGCAGCGGAACGAGCTGCGATTCATAAAATGCTCACGTACCATCATCGTCCCGCAACGCTTGCACGGGAGCCCCTCCCGGCCGTAAGCGTCCAGCGAGCGGTCGAAATACCCCGACTCACCATTGACATTGACGTACAGGGCATCAAAGGATGTCCCACCCTGGGTAATCGCCTCGGACATCACCTCACGAGCTGTCTCCAACAACTCCACAGCCTTGCGCTGGCTGAGGCGCGAGCACGGGGTCTCCGGGTGACGACGAACCCGCCACAGGGTTTCGTCGGCATAAATGTTGCCGATACCGGATACCAGTGTCTGGTCGAGCAGGCTGCGCTTGATGGTCGACCTGCGTGCGCGCAGTCGTCGCGCAACCTCATCGACGCCAAAGGAATCCTCGAAGGGATCAGGGGCGATGTGGGCGACTGGGCCGGGCACATCGTCAACCAGCGGGGCGAGAGTGAGTCCGCCGAAGGTGCGCTGATCCAGAAAACGTAGATCACGGTCGTCACCAAGGCCAATGACAACACGGGTATGGCGATGCCGTGGGGCTTCCCTGTCGACGACACGGAACTGTCCGCTCATCCCTAGGTGGGCCAGCATCGCCGTGCCGTCGTCGAGGACGAACCACAGGTACTTGCCCCGGCGATTGATGGCGGTGAACTGGCGACCAGTCAGAATCGTCTCGAAGGTTCTGGCTTCTTCTGAACCACCGGTTGTGCGCAAACCGCGGACATCGACGACGTCGACACGCTCGACGACGGAGGGGATGACGAGGATCTCGAGTCCGGCTCGCACCGTCTCGACCTCAGGAAGCTCAGGCACCAGTGCGAGGAGGGATCAGTGCGGCAACCGCAAGCTGGGCCGCTCCCTGCTCGGCCTCCTTCTTGTTGTGGCCAGTGTAGGCAGCGTGCAGCTTGCCATCCACTTCTGCCCTGGCGCAGTAGCGGCGATTGTGGTCCGGGCCTGATCCGACGATGTCGTAGCGCGGAGCCTCAAACCCCTGCTCAGCGCAGTACTCCTGGAGAACTGTCTTCCAGTCGGTACCGGCTCCGGATCGATCCGCCTCGTCAACGAGGGGATCGAAGAGATGATGGACGAGGCGCAGAACGTCCGGCAGTCCCGAGGACAGCTCGACGGCACCCAGCAGGGCCTCGGTGGTGTCGGCCAGGATCGACGTCTTGTCGTGGCCGCCGGTACGTTCCTCGCCCTTGCCCAGCTTGATACGCGGCCCGATGCCGAGGCGACGAGCCAACCGCCCCAAGGACACCGTGCTCACGACGGCTGACCTCAGCTTGGCGAGCTGACCTTCCGGTTTGTCCGGGAAGGCGCGGTAGAGGTAATCAGTGACGCCGACCTCGAGGACGGCGTCACCGAGGAACTCCAACCTCTCGTTGGTGGGAATCCCACCGTTCTCAAAGGCATAGGAGCGGTGCGTGAGCGCGAGATCGAGGAGTTGGGGGTCACATCTGATCCCCAACTCCTTGAGAAGACCCAGGAAAGGCCACTCCCCGTACTCGGGTGAACTGACGTTCTGGTCCTTTCGTGCGCTCACGGTGCTGATCTCAGACCTCGGCAACCTGGCGGCGATCACCACGCGGGCCGTACTCGCCGCACGCGGGGCATGCGGTGTGAGGCAGGTGCTTCTCACCGCACGCCGGATTGGCACAGGTGACGAGATTGGTGGCAACCGTCTTCCATTGCGAACGACGGTGCCGGGTATTGCTGCGGGACATCTTCCGCTTCGGGACGGCCACGATCTTCTCCTTGGTGTGCTTCAGGTGTGGCATCCGTATGATACGGACGCCGTTGAGGGGAACGTTCAGGACTTGTCCGAATCATCCTCGCTGACGAGCCCTTGCAGAGCCGCCCAACGTGGATCGATCCGATCCGGATGGTCATGGTCCGGGTCCTCGTTGAGGTTGGCGCCGCAGTCTGGACAAAGTCCCTCACAGTCGTCGCGGCACAGCGGGCTGAACGCCAGGTTCAGCACCACCGCAGCACGGACGACAGGGTCAAGGTCGATCGTTTCCTCGGCACTGACCCGACTAGCGTCCTCCTCAGCCTCCTTGTCCGGGTAGAAGTACAGCTCCTGGATGTCGAGGACGAGATCCTCCTCGATGGGATCCAGACAGCGAGAGCACTCCCCCTTCAGGGTGGCTTCGACGGCCCCGGTGACGAGAACTCCTTCACCCACTGATTCCAACCGAAGGTCGAGATCGAGAGGGGAGTCCTCGGGAACGCCGATCATGTCGACACCGAGATCCGCCGGAGCGGGCACCGTCCGTTGAACCCGGGTCATCTGACCCACCTGCCGACGCAGCGAATGGGTCTCGATGACGAGATCCGAGTGTGCGTCGGGGTGGCGATGGGTGGTATTCATCGCAAAGATCCCTTCGACCAGTGGAACACGACGAGGTCATGACCGACTGGCCACTGTACAACGGAGATCGACGCCAGACCAAAACTGTGTGTCAGCTTGACTGTGCACGCCGTTTCAGGCACTCTGAACTAAAGCGTATTAGTTCGCTGGGATTCGACACCGACGCTGGAGTCGGATCCCACTGGGGACCCCCTTCAAGGAAGAAGTAGAGAACATGGCAAACCTCACCATCGGCCGACGTCAACTTCTCGGTGGTACGGCCGCACTGGCAACTGTCCTGGCTGCCAGCGCATGCGGCATGAGCGGATCGGGAGACAAGCCGTCGGGCCAGGCATCCATCGACTCCTCCGCCAAGCTCGAGGGCAGCATCCAGTTCCAGACCTGGTCGCTCAAGAACGAGAAATTCACCCCGTACTTCGAGAAGCTCGTCAAGTCCTTCGAGAAGGAGCATCCCGGCACGACCATCAAGTGGATTGACCAGCCGGGTGAGGGCTACGAGGAGAAGGTCCAGCAGCAGGCCACCGCCGGTCAACTGCCCGACGTCGTCAACATGCCCCCGAACTTCGCATGGCAACTCCTCAAGGCCAACAAGGTCATGGACCTCAAGAAGGCCGATACCAAGACCATCGACACATACACCAAGGGCGGCATCGATGCCTACACCTTTGATGGTCACGACGGGGTCTACGGCTACCCGTGGTACCTCGGCACCGACCTCAACTGGTGGAACACCCAGGCCTTCGAGGAGTACGGTCTCGACCCCAAGAAGCTGCCGACCACCCTTGACGAGCTCTACGAGCAGGCCATCACCATGGCTGAGAAGTCCGGCGGCAAGATGCCCCTCATCTCCACCGCTCCAACCCTCGGCGATCTCGCAGCCCAGGACGTCGAAGTCTTCAAGGACGGCAAATTCACCTTCAACACCGACAAGGCTGTCAAGATCATCGAGAAGTACGTCGAGCTCTATGCCAAGAAGGCCATGCCGCCGGAGGTGTTGCAGAACAACTACCTGGGCAACTCCAAGCTCTTCATCCAGGGCAAGGTTGCCTGGACCACCGGCTCGGCCTCCTTCCCGATCGATCTCAAGAAGGACGCCCCGAAGCTCGCTCCTCACGTCGCGATGACGAAGCGCATCGGCGTTCCACCGCTTTTCGTCCAGGGTATTTGCGTCTCGAACGATTCCAAGAACCCGAACCTGGCGCTGGCCTTCGCCAAGTACGTCACCAACAACGCGAACCAAGTCGAGTTCGTCAAGCTGGCCCAGGGCTTCCTGCCCGGCACCAAGGAGGCCAACGAGAACCCGGAGTCCTTCACCTCGGTCATCGATGATCCACAGATGAAGAAGGCTGCCGAGGCCCTCGCGGAGGAGATGAAGGATGCGCAGATCGGCGAGCCGATGGCTTACACCGACGCCATGAAGACCTACGTCGGCCAGCAGATTTCCTCGGCCATGCGTGGTGACATCAAGGCCAAGGACGCCCTCGATAACGCCGTCAAGTACTGCAACGACCACATCGCGAAGTGATCCTCAGCCGGCCCCGCTCCCCGCGCGGGGCCGGCTCACCTCCCCGCTGACAACGCCCCTACCCCGCCAAGGATCTGCGCCCATGAACTCCCACCGCTGGTACACCCCGTGGTTGTTGGTGGCTCCGGCAGTCGTGTGGACCGTCGTGTTCGCCCTCTACCCCTTCATCAACACGATCATTCTGTCCTTCACGAACACCCGGCCCCTCGTCGGCGGGGAGTTCATCGGCTTCGACAACTACGTCGAGCTGTGGCACGACGACATGTTCTGGAATGCCATGGCGACAACCTTCATCTACGTCATCGTGTGCATCCCACTGTTGACGATCCTGCCGTTGCTGTTGGCCTTGCTCGTCGAGAAGAAGATCCCCGGGATCTCGTTCTTCCGTACCGTGGCGTACTTCCCGGTGATTGCCTCGGTCGTCGTCGTGGCCCTCATCTGGAGCTGGATGTTCGACTCCCGTGGTCTCATCAACCAGTCCCTGCAGTGGATGGGTGTCGCGAACAGCTCCATCCCCTTCCTCGTCGATCGGTGGAAGCTGTTGGGCTGCGCAATCCTGCTGACGGTGTGGAAGGGCCTCGGGTACTACATGATCGTCTACCTTGCGGCGCTCGGAAACGTCGACCATGACCTCCATGAAGCCGCCGCCCTCGATGGCGCAAGCAGCTTCCAGCGGTTCCGCAACGTCACCATCCCCGGGATCAGGCCGGCCATGGTTCTCATCATCGCCCTCATTGCGGTGTCCGGGATGAGGATCTTCTCCGAGCTCTACGTCCTCACGAATGGAACTGGTGGCCCAGGCGGTGAGGACTCCAGCCTCGTCATGATCATCAAACAGGTCGGTACCGGTCTGTCCGGACAGCTCGGCTATGCGTCGGCCCTGTCAGTCGTGCTGTTCTTCCTCACCCTCATTCCGCTAGCAACCATCGGTTGGGCGAACAACAAGGACCTGCGGTCTGGCCGCAAGCCCAAGCAGGCTGGCCGTCGTGCCCGCCGGGCAGCAGCCGTCCAGGCCACCACGAAGGAGACGATGGCATGAGCACCTCCAGCCCAACTCGTCCTGTCAAGCAGAAGCCGTGGCGTAGCCGGCGAGCATTCGACCCAACCCGCCCTACCCTTGCCGGACTCATCGGGCGTTACATCCTGCTGATCTTCGTGGTCATCATCTCGGTCGGCCCCTTCCTGTGGCAGCTGTCCACCTCCCTCAAAGGCGTCAGCGAGGACGTTTACTCCTTCCCGCCCCATCTCATCCCCCAAGACTTCAGCGTCGACGCCTACCGTCGCGTTGCCCATGTCGTCCCGATCTTCAGTTACGCCTGGCATTCGGTCATCGTCGCCGCGGTCTGCGTCATCGGCAACGTCGTGCTGGCCTCCCTGGCAGGTTATGCGCTGACCTGCATGAAATTCCGCGGCAAGAAGGTCGTCATGGGCATCCTGCTGTCGGTCCTCCTACTTCCCGGTGAGGTCACGCTGACCAGCCAGTACCTCGTCATCAAGGGCATGGGCCTGGCGAACACCTTGGCCGGCGTCGCCATCCCCGGTGTCGTCGGTGCCATCAACGTGCTCCTCATGGCCACCGCCTGTCGGGCGGTCCCTCCGTCGGTCCTCGATGCGGCGACCGTTGACGGAGCCAACACATGGGACAAGATCCGGCACGTGGTCTGGCCCAACATCAAGGGGATGGCCTCGGTGGTTGCGGTGTTCTCCTTCATCGGGGCCTGGGACGACTTCCTGTGGCCATTGGTCGTCCTCAACGATCCTGACAAGTACACCCTGACCGTCGGCATGCAGTACCTCAGTTCAACGATGTCGACCGACCCGCGTGAGGTCGCAGCCGGAACGATCATCGCCCTCATACCGATCATCGTCGTCTTCGCCTCGATGCAGAAGGTCTTCTTCCGTGGCGTGGAGAGCGGCGGCGTGAAAGGCTGAGCGACCCACACCCAAATCAGGAGACGGTCGGAACCAGAAGGGTTCCGACCGTCTTGTCGTTGGCCAATTCCAATGTCCCGGGGCAGGCAGACGTTCAGAGCTGCCCTGTGGAACCCCGGACGACGAGTTCAGGCGGCTGCTCGGTGATGTCCTCCACGTCCTGGCCATCAATGATGCTCATCAACATCGCGACGGCGTCCCTACCCAGAATTGACGGATCACGACGCAGAGCGGTAATTCCGGGCGGTATCACTCGACATGTCGGGGAATCCTCGAAGGACACGACCGAGACGTCAGCAGGAATCCGCAACCGGTGTTGCGTCAGGGAGGTGATGCCCCCCAGAGTCAATACTTCATTGTCATAGACGATGGCGGTGGGACGGTCAGGCCTGGAAAGAAGAGCGCTGGTCTCCTGAATTCCGGACTGCTCGGAGTAGTCGCTGGCCGCTGCCTCGATGACGACCACTCCGCGACTCTCCGCCTCCTGGGCGAAGACCTGGCGTCGGACCATGCTGTGCTCAAGGGTCGGGTCACCGCCGATATGGGCAATGCGACGATGCCCTTGGTCGGCCAAGTGGTTGACGATGCTCCGCGCAGCAGTGGCGTCATCGATATGAATGCCGGGCAACGGGGTGTCCTCCGTGGCTCCGACGACGGTGCACGGCATGTTGATCTCCGACATGAGGGACCACCGCGGGTCATTGCGGGCCGGGTCGACCAGGACGACACCGTCGACACGATGCTGAGCCCACCACTGTCGATGGACCTCACACTCCTCCTCAGGAGAGCCCACCAGCTGCAACACCAAGGCGATTCGAGCAGGAGTGAGAACCTCCTCCATCCCCGCGATGAGGTGCAGGAAGAACCCTTCCCCGGCGAAACTGCGATCGTCACGGGCGATGACGAGACCGACAGCACCGGCTCGATTGACCGACAACGCCTTCGCGGCGACGTTCGGACGCCATCCCATGTCCTTGGCCACAGCCTTGATACGAGCTCGGGTAGCCTCAGAAACTCCAGGCTTGTCATTGAGGGCAAAGGACACCGCGCCCGGCGACACACCGGCGACTCTGGCGATGTCCTTGATCGTCGTCCTGCCCATGAAGCCACGGTCCCTTCCGGAAGCATGAATGCCCTGATGGGCGCAGGTCACAAGGCATCCTCGCCCGGGAGCACATGGCCTTCACCCGCGCAGCATCATCCTAGGGCCAAACCGGAGAATGGGTAAAACGTTTCAGCGATGTCTTCACGATGCCCTCCAGAACGGTTCATTGGCTATTAGGGTGAGAGTCCCCAACGCTGGGAGACGTCATGCCTCAGACAACCTGTCTTGCCACAGATCACTACCGCATAACCCTCATCACTGATCGACTCATTCGCTGTGAGTGGCGCGATGACCCTACGGAGCCCTTCGAGGACCGACCGACACAGGTGGTCGCGGACCGCACGCCCCACGAGGTCACCAACACCATTGATGAGGCGAATGGCCATATCATCATTCGAAACCGGTATTACGAGCTTCGCTACGACGGCATGGAGTTTTCCCCGGAAGGGCTGCACGCATCGATAACGAGCGTCGGCAATTACCACGCCGTGTGGCACTGGGGCGATGACCCACTCTCGCAAAACCCATTCGGAATCCCCACCAATCTGGGCGGGACCGCTCGCACTCTCGACTGCGTCGACGGCCGTTGTGACATGGGCGCAGGTGTGGCGAGTGCGCAGGGATGGGCCGTCCTCGATGATTCTCATTCACTCGCACTGGAGGATGACGGACCCACCCGATGGTCTCAACCGGTACGTCGGTACAACCCAGCTGATTCCGGTGGCAAGGATGTCTATCTCTTCCTCCACGGCCATGACTATGCTGCCGCAGCCGCAGATTTCTACCGCATCACCGGACCGCAACCGGTTATTCCGCGATGGGCCCTGGGCAACTGGTGGTCTCGCTACCACAATTACAGCGCCGACGAGTACGAGACCCTCATGGATCGATTCGAGGCGGACGGAATCCCGCTGTCGGTGGCCGTCATTGACATGGACTGGCACCTCACCGACATCGACCCAGTTCTGGGACATGGCTGGACTGGATACACATGGAATCGAGAACTCTTCCCCGACCCTCGCGCCTTCCTTGCCAGCCTTCACCAGCGGGGATTACGGACCTGCCTCAATCTGCACCCGGCCGATGGCATCCGTCGTCATGAAGAGTGTTACCGACAGGTCGCCACTGACATGGGAGTCGACCCAGACTCAGGCGATCCCATCCCCTTTGACATTGCCGATCCACACTTTGCCACGGTGTACGTCGATGACGTCCTTCATCCCATGGAGGACGAGGGAGTCGATCTGTGGTGGGTGGACTGGCAGCAAGGACAGACCTGCTCGGTACCCGGACTGGACCCACTGTGGATGCTCAACCACGTTCACCACATCGACTCGGGACGCCCCCGCCCGGATGGCCGTCGCCGCCCGCTGACCTTCTCGCGTTACGCGGGACCCGGGTCTCACCGCTACCCCATTGGTTTCTCGGGCGATTCCGTCATCTCCTGGGAAACTCTGGACTTCCAGCCCGAGTTCACGGCCACCGCCTCCAATATCGGTTACGGATGGTGGAGCCACGACATCGGTGGGCACATCTTCGGGTCCCGCGATGACGAGCTCATGGCTCGATGGGCGCAGTTCGGGGTGCTCTCTCCCATCAATCGACTGCACTCGACCAAGAACGAGTTCGGGTCCAAGGAGCCGTGGCATTACCGCACTGAAACCGAGATGGTCATGACTCAGTGCCTGCGGATGCGTCACCGTCTCATCCCGTATCTGCACAGCGAGAATCTGTCAGGCCATCGCGACCTGTGCCCTCTCCTCCGACCTACCTACTGGACTCACCCAGAGTGGGAGGAGTCCTATGTCGATCGCAATGAGTACTGGTTCGGCAGCCAGCTCTTGGTGCGGCCGGTCACCAGCAAACGCGACCCCGTCACGGGACTCGCGACCACGCGTACCTGGTTACCCCCTCTCGATGATGGTCTTCGGTGGGTCGACCTCCTCACTGGGCTCACCTACTCGCCACAGCGTTTCGTCACCATGTCTCGCACCATCGACGAGGTTCCTGTCCTTGCCAAACCTGGAACCATCATTCCGACTGCCACCGACCCGTTGGCCAGAGGAGACGTGACGACCGATCTCACTCTGGTCGTCGTCCCGGGCGCTGCCGGCCACTTTGACTTGCTTGAGGACGACGACAGCCTGCGGACGACTCCTCTCGACCTCGACTCCGATGGACGGCTGCGAATCGGTCCATGCGAAGGTCCACACACAGCTGTGATGCGGCGATGGCGCGTGAGCGTCCACGCAGGAGGGCGTCCCGTCACGATTGATCTCGGGCAGCATCGTCTGGACGAGGTCGTCGAAACCACCATCTCGGCCTCGTCCGACTGCGCCGATGACCTCATGACGAGAGCCATCACGCTCATCGATGCTGCTCAGATCGAATTCACCACGAAAACTCGCTTGGCAGACCTGTTGCGAAGCGGCCGTCCTCCCCTCGACCTCACCGCAATGCTGCTGGACGAGGATGCGCCCGACTCTCTTCGCAACGCTCTGTTGGAGATCGTCTGGGCACTTTCTTCCGAGTGAGTTGACTAAACCGTATTAGTCACTACACTTCAATTCTGAAATTATCCGTTGTCAATGTCGCAACCGCCAGGGACTCCCCATGCATGATCACGCCCCCATTCTTGACGGTCGGGTGCGCCGTCATCTCGCTGAGAAGATTCGCCCCGCCGAGACCACCACGGTGTGCCCACTCGACGTCGAGTGGGCTCCCGTCACTGACACCACCGAGGGACCGAACAGTCGCCCCGGAGTCCGCGGACAGGGAGAGCCCATCTCGATCAGCGAGGGGCTGTCGCTGAGCTATGAGCCGTTCCGGGTGGGAGACAAGTGGGGCCCGCCATGGGGAACGACCTGGCTCCATCTCATGGCCACCGTTCCGCCGGAGCATCGCGACGACCATCTCGAGATGATCGTCGACCTCGGGGGCATCTGGGACTCCCCCGGGTTCCAGTCCGAGGGCCTCGTGGTGCGTCCGGACGGGTCGGTCATCAAGGCTCTCAACCCGCGAAACACGTGGATTCCCGTCGAGATCGACACGGAAGGTCACATCGACATCTACGTCGAGGCTGCCTCCAACCCGATCCTGTTGGCCCAGCCTCCCTTCCAGCCAACCGAGGACGGGGACAAACTCACTGCCTCGACTGACGCCTACTACACCCTCAAGCGAGCTGATCTCGTCGTCGTCCACGACGAGGTCCGCGAGCTCATCGCTGACATCATAACTCTGTCCGGTTTGGCTTCCCAGCTACCGGAGGATTCCGAGCGCCGGTGGGAGATCCGTCGTGCTCTGGATCGTTCCATGGACAGAATCGATCTCTTCGACGTTGCCTCCACAGCATCAGCTGCTCGGGCCGAGTTGGCCCCAGTCCTCGCTCGTCCTGCCCACGACTCTGCCCAGACGATGACGGCCATCGGCCATGCCCACATTGACTCCGCCTGGTTGTGGCCGCTGCGCGAGACCCGACGCAAGGTCGCTCGAACCATCTCCAACCAGCTCAATCTCATCGAGAATGACCCCACCCATCTCTTCGCCTTCCCTGCTGCTCAGCACTCGGCCTGGCTGGAGGAGGACCATCCTGACCTCTTCGCCAGATTGCAGAAGGCAGTCGCCGACGGCCGGATCATCCCGGTTGGAGGCATGTGGGTGGAGTCTGACGCCAACCTGCCTGGTGGGGAAGCGATGTGCCGTCAGCTGCTGTACGGGCAGCGGTACTTCATGAAGAAGTTCGGCCACCACTGCCCCGAGGTGTGGCTGCCTGATTCCTTCGGCTACTCGGGAGCCCTACCGCAGCTGGCCAAGCTGGCCGGTGCCCAGTGGTTCCTGACCCAGAAGATCTCGTGGAACCAGGTCGACAAGTTTCCCCACCACTCCTTCTGGTGGGAGGGAATCGACGGCACCCGCATCTTCACCCATTTCCCGCCGGCTGACACCTACGGTTCTGACCTCTCGGCCCGCGACCTCGAACACGCCAGGTCCAACTTCCAGGACAAGGGCCGCGCCAATTCCTCCTTGGTGCCCTTCGGCTATGGAGATGGCGGCGGTGGTCCCACCCGCGAAATGCTCGCCCAGGCCCGTCGTGTCGCCGATCTTGACGGATCCCCCAAGCTGACCATCGAGCCTCCGGCCACGTTCTTCAGCCGCGCCGAGGCCGAGCACGAGGATCCGGGCGCCTGGGTTGGAGAGCTCT
This sequence comes from Cutibacterium avidum ATCC 25577, assembly GCF_000227295.1. Classification (GTDB taxonomy): domain Bacteria; phylum Actinomycetota; class Actinomycetes; order Propionibacteriales; family Propionibacteriaceae; genus Cutibacterium; species Cutibacterium avidum. The sequence goes on from NZ_JH165054.1 coordinate 52,830, forward strand.
ACCTCGAGCTGCATCGCGGCACGTTCACCAGCCAGTACGAGGTCAAGAAGGGCAACCGTCGCAATGAGCACCTGCTGCGCGACGCCGAGCTGTGGTGCGCCACCGCAGCGGTACGCGGCCTGATGGACTACCCCGGTGAGTGGTTGGCCGAGATCTGGCGGACCATCTGTCTCTACCAGTTCCACGACATCCTGCCTGGATCGGCGATCGCGTGGGTGTATCGCGAGGTCGTCGCCGATCACCGGCGCATCTCTGACGAACTCACCGAGCTCATTCACCATGCCCAGGAGCTGCTAGCCGGAGAGGGTGACGAGCAGGTCGTCTTCGATTCTGCTCCTATGACTCGTCCGTGGGCTTCCACCGTGGCCATGGGTGCCGGAGTTGCTCCGGCAATTGCCCACGGGGTTCAGGCTGAGGATGCGGCTGACGGATTCGTCGTCGACAATGGCCTGCTGCGTCTTACCGTTGACGAGCACGGCCTCATCACCCACCTCGTCGACCCTGCTTCCGGTCGCGACGCCATCCCAGCTGGTCAGCGTGGCAATCTTCTCCAAATTCACCCTGACTTCCCGAACATGTGGGACGCGTGGGACATCGATCCCTTCTACGCCAACAACGTCACCGACCTGGATGATGGCAAGGCCACCATGTCCCGCAACGGTGATTCGGTGACCATCAGCGTCACAAGGACGTTCGGGGATTCCCGCGCTACCCAGTCGCTGACCGTGAATCCGGGAGATCCGCGCGTCAAGGTACGCACCCATGTCGACTGGCACGAACGAGACAGTCTGCTCAAACTGGCCTGGCCGGTGGACGTCCACACCGATCACGCCGACTACGAGATCGAGATGGGTCACATCACCCGCCCCACCCACACCAACACCTCGTGGGATGCCTTCCGCTTCGAGGTTCATGCCCATCGCTGGGTGTACATCTCCGAGCCCGGATTCGGCGTCGCCATCGCCAACTCCGGTACCTATGGGTGGAATGTGTCCCGCCATCCCAAGGACAACGGTGGCACGTGGTCGATGGCCCGCGCCTCCCTTCTCAAGGGAGCCCGCTACCCCGACCCGCGCGCTGACGAGGGAGAGCATGACTTCTTCCACACTCTGCACGTCGGAGCCGATCTCACCGATGCCGTGCGTGACGGGTATGCCGCCAACCTGTGCGTACGTCGTCGTCAGGGATCGCCGGTCGATCCACTGGTCAGCGTCGAAGGCATTGCGGTCGAGGCCGTCAAATTGGCTGAGGATGGCTCTGGTGACGTCATCGTCCGGTTGTACGAGCCCTACGGGCGTCATGTTCACACCACTATGACGGTGGGCTTTGGCGCCACGTCCGCCGTCGAGTCCGACCTGCTCGAGGAACCCCTTGAGGGCAACCCGCACGCCCAGGCCGGTCCGTCAGTCATCACCGCTGACCTTGCTGACGACACGATCGGTCTGTCCATGCGTCCCTTCCAGGTTGCGACCTTGAGGTTGGGACGCAACCGATGAGGATTGGCGTCAATCACACACCGTCGCAGGGATGGTTCCACAGCTGGCTTGACCTCGATATCGATGCGACACGACGCGACTTCGAAGCAATTGCACGACTGGGCCTCGATCACGTACGGATCTTCCCACTGTGGCCGTTGTTGCAGCCCAATCGCGGTCTGGTGCGTCCCCGCGCCCTCGATGACGTCGTCTCCGTCGTGCGCGCAGCTGGCGAATTCGACCTTGAGGTCACCGTCGACGCCCTCAACGGACATCTGTCGAGTTATGATTTCCTGCCCTCCTGGGTGGTCACATGGCACGAGTCAAATCTCTTCACCGATCCGCTCGTCAAGGCTGGCCAGACCGAACTCATCAGCCAACTGGCAACACGCCTGCGGGAAGAGCCGAACGTCACCGGCATGACGGTGGGCAATGAGTTCCCGCAGTATGCGGCTCTGGCCCCGGGGCATCATCATCCGACGCGCAGCGGGTGCACCATCGATGAGGCCCAGACGTGGTTGGAGACGATGCTCGGGACCATGCGGGACCAGTGGCCAGACGGACGATTCTGGTTCGGGTTCGACGACGACCTCTGGTTCGTTGACGATCATCCCTTCACCCCGCGTCACGCCGTCACCCTGGGCTCCTCGACGACCATCCATTCCTGGGTGTTCGCTCAGGTCGGACCGCACTTCGGGGAGGGACATCCCGCCCTGACGTGGTTCCCGCGCTATCTGCTCGAACTGGCCCGGGCCTGGAGCCCTGATCCCCACCGTCCACTCTGGCTGCAGGAAATTGGTGCGCCTCGCAGCCACGTTCCCGACGACCGGGCAGCGGACTTCGTCACGTCGTCCTTGGCCTCGGTGGCCACCACCCCGAGTCTTGAGGCGGTGACATGGTGGTGCTCCCACGACGTGTCAGACCAGCTGTTGGATTTCCCGAAGCTGGAGTATTCGCTCGGCCTGTTCACCAACGACGGCAAGCCAAAGCCGGAAGCCTTGGCCATGTCGGACATGCTGCCCGATCTGCACAACGCCCAGCCTCAGGAACAGACCGATGAGCCGCTGGAATTCAGCGCGGACTGGGACACCGGGGCGGGACGGTCGGTGTCCTTCCCCATGGGCGATCTCTTCGCCCGGTGGGTTGATGAAGCCATACAGACCGGACGAGCGCCCAAGCTCGTCCTTCATCCCACCCATGGGCTCACAGACCGAGAGGCCCTCACCAGTGCTCTAGCCCGCTGACCTGCTGACTGCGACCTCATGGTCGACTCCCAGAGGACTGGCCATGGCCCAAGAACACCCGGTAGTCATGAGTGCGGGAACCTCTCTCGCAGCGCGGCATCGACGATGGCTGGCACGAACTCTGAGACGTTGCCCCCGTTGCATGCCGCCGAGCGAATCATGGAGGAGCTGATCGTCCCGAATTCGCGCCCAGCCGGCAGCAGGATCGTCTCAATCCCGCTCATGGCCTTGTTGAGGTGGGCCATCTGGAGCTCGTAGTCAAAATCCCCACCAAAGCGCAGGCCACGAATGATCGCGTCAGCTCCTTGCTCGGTGCAGAAGTCGACGAGCAACCCATCGACGAGGGCGACCTCGACACCCGGGATGTCAGCGACGGCATCCCGGACAAAGGTCACCCGCTCCTCCATGGAGAAAATGCCGTTCTTGGCCGAGTTGACCGCCACCCCGACGACGACCTCGTCAACAAGCTCGGCGGCTCGCGTCACGATGTCGACGTGGCCGAGGGTGATGGGGTCAAAGGATCCTGAAAAAACTGCTTTCACTGCTGCTCCATGGGCTCGCGGTTGCGCTGGGCGTAGTAGACGACGGTTTCACCGTAACGAGAGTTCCACGACTCAAACCCTTCCGGAAAGTGAGGGGTTCGGCTGCGGCGCGACCTCTCCACCACGACCAGTCCGTCATGGGCCAGGGCGTTCTGAATCGTGGCGGCGATGAGGCCATCCATGACGTCGTCGGCCAAGTCGTAGGGTGGGTCGAACCAGACGACGTCAAAGGTCTGCCGGTTGTCGGAGAGAAATGTCGAAACCGTCTGGGCGGCCACCTGAATCCGCAGGCGCGTGGTCCGGGCGTTCTCCGTCATGACATGACACGCTGAGCGGTCCCGGTCGACGGCAAGGACCGTCGATGCACCGCGACTGGCAGCCTCGAGGGCCACCGCTCCGGACCCAGCGAACAGGTCGCAGAAGGCTTGCCCGGCAAGCTGGTCCTCGGGAGCCTCATCAGACGTTCCGTTCCAGGCTGCCAATGCAGAGAAGACAGCCTCGCGCACCCGATCGGTCGTAGGACGTGTGAGACGTCCTGGCGGGGTGGCCAGACGCTGTCCGCCAGCACGACCCGAGATAATCCTGCTCATCCCTCCAGGCTAGCGGTTTCGCTCGATCCTGCCCGCATCGTCGCCGTACCCATTGCATCCACTCCTGGACCGCGCGGGCCCCTCGACATGGTCATGTGGCGAGCCATCCTCACCAATATCGGCAACTTTGTGCCGGTCGGCTCCCGAAATGGGCCGTGTTCAGGAAGAATGGCTCCATGATCAATGAGGAGAACCCGATCACCGAGGTCCCGGAGGACAGCTGCTGGGGCTACCTTGACACGGCTGAGGTCGGCCGCCTGGCCACCAGCGTCAATGACCAGCCCGAGGTATTCCCCGTCAACTACGTCGTCGACGGGCAGAGCATCGTCTTCCGCACCGCCGCTGGAAGCAAGCTTGAGGACATCGTCACCAACAACCGTGTGGCCTTCGAGGCCGACGGCTGGACCGAGGAGACCGGCTGGTCGGTCGTCGTGCGCGGCAGCGCCGAGGTCATCACCGACGAGGCCGAGCTCGCGCTGTGCGACAAGATGCCCCTGCTGCCGTGGGTGCCGACCGTGAAGCGCAACTACGTGCGTGTCCAGGCCGATCAGATCACCGGCCGTACCTTCGCCTTCGGCCCGGAGCCCAAGGACAACTGACAGACCACTCGCGAAGGTCCGGATCGTCATCAACGTTCCGGACCTTCGTCACGCCTGGGCAGCTCATCCCTGTTCCATGAGATCGCCCTCAGCCAGCATTTCCGTCGCGGTGACGACGTCGAGCAGCCGGGGATCCTCAGGTTCCTCTTGCACCCACCGTTCGGCGAGATCCTTGGACGCAGTGACGATCTCGGCGTGGTCGAGCACCCGCAACAACCGCAGCGGCGAGGAATACCCCGACTGGGAGGATCCGAGCACATTGCCCTCGTGACGCTGGGCCAGGTCCAATTCGGCCAGCTCAAAGCCGTCACGGGATGATGCCACCGCGGCGAGCCGCTCACGGGCCGTCGTTCCGGGCAGGGCCGTCGTCACCAGAAGACACAGGCCCGGCAGTTTTCCCCGCCCGATACGTCCGCGCAACTGGTGTAACTGGGAGACGCCGAAGCGGTCGGCGTCCATGATGACCATCATAGTGGCGTTGGGGACGTCGACGCCGACCTCGATGACCGTGGTGGAGATGAGGACCTGGGACTCACCGTCAGCGAAGCGATCCATGACGGCCTTCTTCTCATCGGCGTCCAGCCGAGAATGAAGGACGTCGATGCGCAGTCCTGTGAGCGGACCGGAGGCCAGCTGAGGAGCGATCTCCTCGACCGCAGCCGTCGGCGGGCGACCACTCTCGACGTCGTCAGCGTCATCGCTGCTGATACGAGGACACACCACGAAGACCTGATGCCCGGCCTCGCACTCCTCTCGGATGCGCTCCCAGGCGCGGGCGAGCCACGAGCGGTGGGCTGGCAGATCAACCACAGTGGTTTGGATGTCGGCACGTCCGGACGGCAGTTCTCGCAAGGTCGACACCTCGAGATCACCGAAGACCGTCATGGCAACCGTGCGAGGAATCGGCGTTGCAGTGAGAACGAGCTCGTGAGGTCGAGCACCGTCACCAGTCGTCAAGACACTGCGCTGCTCGACGCCGAAGCGGTGCTGCTCGTCCACGACGACCAGACCGATGTTGTTGTAGATGACCTTGCCTGACAACAGGGCATGGGTTCCGATGACGATTCCGGCCGCTCCCGAGGCGATGTCGGCCAAGGCGGTTCGGGTTCCAGCCGTCTTCATCGAACCCGTGAGCAGGGCAACTCCGGTGGAGTTCTCCGGGGCATCCAGGCCACCGCCAGCGGCCAGCTCCCTCAGCATCCCGGTGATCGTGGCGTAATGCTGCTGGGCGAGAACCTCAGTGGGTGCCAGCAGAACGGCCTGGTACCCGGCGTCGACGACTTGGAGCATGGCGCGTAAGGCCACGAAGGTCTTGCCGGAACCCACCTCCCCCTGCAGCAGTCGATGCATGGGGTGATCGGAAGACAGGTCAGCGTCGATGGCCTGGCTGATCTCGTCCTGGCCTGCCGTCGGGGTGAACGGGAGTCTCGACTCAAAGGCTGCCAGCAGGCCGTCGTCATGACGTCGACACACCGGCGCATCATGACTCTCGGCATCACGTCGACGCACCGCCATCGTCACCTGGGTGGCGATGGCCTCCTCCCACACCAGTCGTTCGGCACCGCGATTGGCTTCCTCCACCGAATGCGGGTGGTGGATGGCGTGGTAGGCCTGCCACAGGCTCGGCAGATCAGCCTCCTGACGCAGCCATCCGGGCAGGGTGTCCTCAAGTTCGGGGGTGGACTCGAGCAGCATCGACTCCACCGAGGCGATCTCCCAGGTGCGCAACTTCGAGGTCTGCGGGTAGAGACCAAGCAAACCGTGACGCTGCACCTGCGCAGCCATCACCTTGCCCTCCTCACGACCCGCCACGACCTTGCCGTTGCGGTCAACCATGACGAAGTCAGGATGGACGAGCTGCGGATTGCCCCGGAACTCCCCCACCTTGCCGACGAAGATGCCGTGAGTGTGGGCAGAAAAAATGCGCTGCCAGTAGGACACGATGTGAGGTTTGCCGAAAAAGGTGACGGGCAGACGTGCGTTGCCGTCGGACAGCATGACTTCCAGCCGCTGACGCGGTCGCCTCTCTCGACCTGTCACGGTCTTGTTGGTGTGGACCTCGACGCCGACGACGTCGGCCACCAAGGCGACTTCGGTGTCAACGACGAGGTGGGACAAATCCGTGGTTTCGGTACCGGTGAGGTAACGACGCGGAAGGTGACCGAGGGCCTCGCCCACCGTCTCGACGTGCATCGCAGCAAATGCTTTGGCCGTCTTGGCTCCCACCGCCTCCGCCAAAGGGCGATGAAGCTCCTGCTGGCTGCGGGTGTGCCACCTGGTCACTGCATTCACAGTGTCACCGTACCGACGGGCAATGACACCCACAACGACAAAGAACCCGCCTTACGGCGGGTTCTAACGTCGAACGCAATTGCTCAGCGGCTGACTCGGCCAGCCTTGAGGCACGACGTGCACACGTTCATGCGCTTGTGCGTGCCGTTCTCGACGACACGGACGCGCTGGATGTTCGGGCTCCACCGGCGATTGGTCTTCTTCTTCGACCAGGGGACGTTGTGTCCGAAACCGGGGCGCTTGGCGCAGATGTCACACACAGCAGCCACTGGGAGATCTCCTGTTCAGGGCCGGGTGCATGACGCACCCGACGCAATCGTTGGGTTCGGGGGTTCCTTCGGGAACTGAACAAGAATATACGGTTACCTGCCCTGAACCCAAATCGACGCCTCACCACCTCGGCGCGGCCCCACAACGATGTGCCAACAATGAGCAGTCGATTGGCCACCTGGCAGACACATAGTCAGATCGGCAACTCAGGAAGTGACCTCACGATATTGACGGTTTCAACCGACACCCGGGTCACCCGCTTCACCAAGTCGACGATGTAGTAGCCGAGGTTGGTGTGGTGAGGGGTGGGAAAGATTGATTCCAACCGATAGACCATATCGTTAAGCGGACGGTCAAAGTAGACGCTCTGCTTGGTGAAAGGCCGGTAAGTCGCCGCCGGATAACGACGCTCCGAACGATATTGGTGATGGCGGCCGCAGAGGGCATCGGCGACGAGCCCTCGGCTCCAGCTGATCCTCGTGGGGTTGTTGTCGAGCTGCTCAGCCTTGGTGTGTCCGGCTGCGGTTTCGGCATTGTATGTGTCGAGCATGCGTCGCATATTGTGCTCGACTTTGTCGGCCGAAAAGTTGTAGCACCACGCGTCCCGGCTAGTCGCTATGCCTCGCGAATGCAGGGTGAAATGGCGCAAGCTGGGATCCTTGACATCCTTAATACCGATAGCGGGGAAGGTGGCGAAGCTCTCGTCACGCTGGTTCAGCCAGTCCCCGTCCTCGTTAGGAGTGATGGTGCGCCAACCGACGGTAGACAGACACGCCTCATCAAGGTCGGAGAGTTTTTCCTCGCGGGTCTGGTAGTCGGGCACACCGTGGTAATGGATGCGGGCCGTCCCGGTGCGGGCGGGATTCTTGACGGCAATGAGCACGGCGACGCCAGTCCGGGCCCCGGAGTCAAAGATGCCGCCGCCCTCCTGCCGCCTAAGTATCCCGGCAGTGCGAGCATTCCCCCGTAGGTTATAGAGGTAGACATCGCTGAAGTCGTCCGCAAAGCTCCTGCGGATGCCGTCGGCGGTGTTCCCGTCAACCCAACCATTATTAGAGACGAACGCAAGGACACCCTGCTCCCCGAGCCGATCGGTGGCCCAACGGAAGGCGCGGATGTAGGAGTCATAGAGGCTGTTCTTGTTGGTGCTAGTCGATCGGGCGGCGTAGGTGCCGACGATCCTGGCGTCCAACGTCGGGTACTTGAGGTTGGCATTGTTGTCGTTCGCGCTGGTCTGGCCAGCGCTATAAGGCGGGTT
>NZ_JH165054.1:62022-94165 GCF_000227295.1 Cutibacterium avidum ATCC 25577
ACACGACGGCGTTCGCCTGGGTGGAGTTCCCGATCGGATACGCCAACAGATCCAGCGGCTTGCTGGTCGGATGATCTGCGTTGCGGCGCGGCTTGGCGAAATTCCAGACGGTGGTTTGTTTCCGGTCCGAATACCACTTGTGCTTGCCGTTCTTCACCCAGCCGTAGAGCACGGGCTCGTGTTGCCACTGGTACGGGGATCGCCCCAGCACGAGCGAGTCCTTGACCCAGATACAACAGCCCGAGAGCTTGAAGCCTGCGTCTTGGAAGGCACGGCGGAAGTTCAGACCTTCGGTATCAGCGTGGAACACATACGCCGATGCGCCCTTCTCACACACTTCCGCGATCTGGGTAAAGGCGGCGAGCAGGAACTCGTAGAAGGCGTCCGCGCCCATCTTGTCGTTCTTGATCGACAAGCCGTCGGACGATTCGAAAGCGACGTTGTATGGCGGGTCGGTGAGCACGAGGTTGGCGCGCTTGCCATCCATGAGCGTGGCGACGTCGTCGGGGCGGGTGGCGTCGCCGCAGACGAGGCGATGCCGTCCAATCGTCCACACATCCCCACGCTGGGCGAACGCGGCGGCTTCCAGGGCGGCTGTCAGGTCGAAGTCGTCGTCCTCCACGTCGTCCTCATCCAAGGAGCCGATCAACTGCTGGATTTCGTTGTCGTCGAAGCCGGTCAGCTCCGCATCAAAATCGGAGGCATCCAAGTCGGCGATGAGCAGTGCGAGTTTGTCCTGGTCCCAGTCGCCGCTGATCTTGTTCAAGGCGACGTTGAGCGCTTTCTCCCGCGTCTCGTCCAGTTCGACGACCACGCAGTCGACGCTTGTTTCACCGAGGTCTTCGAGGATTTTGAGGCGCTGGTGGCCGCCGACGACATGCCCGGTGGTCTGGTTCCAGATGACCGGTTCGACGTATCCGAACTCAGTCAGCGACCGCTTGAGTTTTTCGTAGTCGGGGTCGCCGGGCTTCAGGTCTTTGCGCGGGTTGTAGTCGGCGGGCGTGAGTTCAGTGATGGGTAGCTGTTCGATGTGCATGGGTGTCCACCGCCTTCAGTAGGTCGCGCTCGTAGCGCCAGGTTTGTTCCCGACCCATGTGCCCGTAGAACGCCAGATCCCTGTAGCGGGGTGTACGCAGGGCGAGGGCGTCGATGATCCCGGCCGGCCGCAACGCGAACACGTCCCGCGCAGCCTGGGTGAGGATCGGATCGGCGTATTCGCCGGTGCCGAGCGTGTCCACACTGAAGGCGACCGGATCAGCCTTCCCAATCGCATAAGAGATGGCCACCTGGCATTCAGCGGCCAGACCGGCATCGACGATCGTCCGGGCAATCAGCCGCGCCATGTAAGCCGCAGACCGGTCGACCTTGGAGGGGTCTTTACCGGAGAACGCACCCCCACCATGGGGCGCGAGACCGCCGTAGGTGTCGACCATGAGCTTCCGACCCGTCAGCCCGGTGTCGGCGCGAGGCCCGCCCGCAACGAACCGGCCCGAAGGATTCACCAGCACCTCCGTGTCGCCGTCGACAGGCAGGTAAGGCCGGCAAGCCGGGGCAACAATCAACGAGCGCACCTCACGCTCCAACACCGCCAGATCCTTGCCCGCCTCGTGCTGCACCGACACGACAACCGCCTCCACCGCGATGGGTGTGCCGGTGTCGTCGTAACGCACCGAGACCTGTGCTTTCCCGTCCGGCTTGATCCCGGCGATGGTTCCGTCGACCCGTGCGGTGTCGAGGCGTCGGCAGATGCGGTGTGCGAGAACAAGCGGCAACGGGAGACGTTCGGGGGTCTCACTGGTGGCGTAGCCGTAGACGGTGCCCTGATCACCTGCCCCCTGCAAGGCGAACGCCGAGCTGTCGCCGCCGCGTGCCTCCAGGGAGGTGGACACTCCGGCGCTGATGTCGCCGGATTGGCGGCGCGTCCACACATAGATCAAGAACCCGAGCGGACTGTAACCGGCTTTCGCGAGGGCGGTGCGCACCGACTCCCGAATGCGGGGGCGGTGGTCGGTGGTGATTTCGCCGGTGACGATGATCCGCCTGCCTGCGGCCATCACCTCCACTGCCACCCGGGCAGCCTTGTCCTCGAAGAGGATGTCGTCGAGGATCTGGTCGGCGATCTGATCGGCCAACTTGTCCGGATGACCAGCGCACACGGACTCGGCAGTACGAACAAGAGACATGAGCACACTCGCTTCCACGAAACACAGACGGAAAAAACAGCGCCCACCCCGCTCGGGGATGGACGCAAACAGCAGGAAAGACGGTCAGGAGCGGGCTTTGAGCAGATGCTCCATCACCTCGTCGCCGGGCGCTACACCCGCGTAGTCGGTGGTGCAGGTGGCGCGCACGATCTCGTAAATCTCGTACCAATACACATTCGCCTGCTTCCCAAACGACTGCGACATGGCGACGAACGGGGACGCGATGGCGGCACCGGTGGTGGGGTGTTTGCCGAGCAGGCCGAACTTGGAGATCGCCTGCTCGCACTGCACATAGCGGGCGAACGCCTGCGCGTACGACTCAATCAACCTTGGTGCCACGAACTGCGAACAGCCGCGCTGGTCGAGCCACTGCCACGTCTCCCGGTAGACCAAATCTGCGCCGAGGGGTTTGCCGTCGCGCTGAATCTCGGACAGGTAGTCGGACGGTTCGGGCATCGCCTCTCCGGCGAGCACCGCACCGGCACCGATGTCGCCGCCTTCGAAGTTGAACGGCTCGTTCAGCGGGTCTTCGAGGCGGGTGGCGGGTCGTCCGGCGGCGAGCTTCTCATTCAAAGGGTCTGGTTTCGCGCCTGCACGCACGCGGCGGCCGCCTCGGTTGGTGCCGTCTGTAGACATGAAGCCATCTCCGCTGGATACAGTAGACGTGATCGCTAGAATTAACTGGCAGTAGAATTCGACCAGCTTGGATCGCTCAACGCGCATGAGCGCAGGAGGAGACGCATGTGTCAGTCAGAACTCGCGCAATCGAGTACTTGCGTTACTTGCTGATCTGTTCGATACCCCCGCTTATAGGTTGGTGGATGCGCTTGAACCCCGTCCAACTATACGGCAATGAAGCGCCACCCAGTAACCCTTTTATTGAAATATCGTGGGCGTTACTGGCTCTAGGGTTTGGCACTGGATTGCTGTTTATTCCAATTCACTGGGTGGCTGCCACTGCAGACGCCTTCCGTGTAGTGAAATTACCCACCATGGTATGTATCTCGCTTGCTTCCACCTTCGTCACATCTGCATTCATTTCTCCTGGAGACTTTATCGAGTATCTGCAAAGCAAGGGCCTCTTGTGGGTTTGTCTCGGTATGACGATTACGTGCGCAACAGTTTTTTGGCGCTTTTACAGTTTTCGCCGCAGCGCAAAGCCCAACAGGGGCGGCACCGCAGATAGTGCCACCCCTGCCGCGTCAGGTGCTTCTAGTGAGAGCGAGTGAAGAGGTAGTTAGCAAACGCTCTCACGCACGCTTGCCGTTCCTCCTGGCTAGAGTTTCCAGCGAGTTCAAGCAGCCCTCCGTAGAACCCCTCGAGGACACCGTTCATTCTGCTCCAGGTCGTGTCATAGAGCGAATCAACTGAGGAGTAGTCAAGCCCGTCATGTTCGTAGACGCTGTAGCGGTTCGCGGTGACAATACTCAGATAGTACTGTTCCATGGAATCAGACAGAGATCGGATGCCATTGTTGCCGCGTCCTTGAATCGTAGGAACCAATGCGATAGCGTCTGCATCGTCACAGATATCAGTGAAGTTGCATGATACTCCTAACGCGTTTGTGTCAATACCAGCGTTGATAAAGTACGTTGCCGGGTAATCTGGGTCGGCTCCGATGAGAGCATTTGCTGCTCGCGTGCGATTTAGATGAGGATGTGCCTGCATATATCGACGCAGGTCATTCATGCCAGTCGCAAGATCTCCTGCCCAGCCTGCCCAGTGATCCGGTGTCAGGGTTGTGTATAGGTAGCAGTACAGAGTGTAGGCCATGGGCGAGATCGTTCTTGCCGTGCCGATGAGTATCGGTGAACGGTGTTCTCTGCTCACCAATGTAGGGTTCAAGACTGTTAACCAGTCCAGGGTGCGAATTCTTCAGATACAACTCAAATGAAATATCGTTGAAGGTACTTGCCGCGATGGAGAATTTCCAATGCTGCAAATAATCCCGTGCTAGATACCGCAGCACACCGGGCACAATATCACTAGGGCGATAGTCTGGATGCGTCGCATAACTCGCCCAGTCACCTGCGGAATAATCAGAATATGCATCCTCTAGGCTTCGAATCAACGGTAAGACCCGCGTGAATGGCGTAATCGCATTCAGGCTGGGCACGGGAGGTGCCTGATATGGCACAGTCGGCTGCGGATTCGTGCCTGAGGATAGAACCGATCCAACCGCAGCGATCCGTCCAGAAAATGCTACCCGGTCGAGATCCCATTTCCCTCGGTATCCACTGATTTCGTGGAACTGGTCGAAGACCCAGTTGTGTGGGATCGGGAATCCGAGGTTGCCTGAGAATCCGGTGGACATGTCGGAAACAAACGAGGCCACGCTGTAGCCTGCCTGAGCTACTCGAGTGCAGATGTTACGCGATGCGTAGACGCCTACTCGATAGCCGCCGCCAAGATTCTGCGTGACCGCTTTGAAATAGGGCAGGATGTTGCTGGTTACTTCGGGATCTGTGGCATCGTAGTCCACTGCAAAGTAGATGACCGTGGGTGGCACACCAAGTCGCTGGGCAGCGGCTTGGGCTTCCTTCGCATGACGGTGCCCAGTATCGGCGGTAAAGTGCCTAAGCGCTGTTGAGTACTCCTGGAAGATCGGGAAATACTGCAGCCCATGACTCACGATGCGTTCTAGCTCACCCGTGCGTAGCGCCTTAAAGTAGTCTGATTCAGCTACGTCCTCTTGACCAGGCTCTGAAAGATAGCGACCCGCGATCAGGTAACCATCTGCCTTAAGGTGCTCGGCGAGTTCGTCAGTGATCTCGAAACGTGTATCACAAGCCACACACGCACGGTTGGGGTCGCCTTTAGAGGTCAGAAGGCTCATCCAGGTCGTTGGATCAACCACCTCGGTCACTGGCAGAGCGTGTGCTTGCTGGAACTGCCTCAATATGTTTTCAACTTCGCTATTCCATGTGCTGGTTGGCGTGATTGAGTAGCCGTTACTGACCAGACTCACAGTAGCTAGCCATACCCACTGGTTAGCGCCGCTACTAATTGTCCGTAGCTTGGAGCGAGTGCCAGCACCAAAATTCCCGGTGGCTTCGGCAGGTGTGTACCCTTCGATTGCTTGGAGTACCTGGATTAGAGCCATGTTCATTTCACGCCCGTACAAGCCATCAGTGGGAATGATGCCCGTATAGTTCTTGTACTCACGGTTGATCGCTTGCTGCGCATCACGAATGGCTTGCTTCTCGCCATAGGCCGAGAGGAGCCGGAACTGCTTCATCGAAAGCAGTGCCATCATCAGCTCAAGGTCGATCGTGGAAACTGGTGCCACCGATTCCAATGTCGGACTTGAGGGCAACAATCGAGTCTGCCACGTGGTCGGTGAACTGAAGAGTAATGCCGCCGTACTCGGCCCGGTATCCCTTGCACCACAGGGCGCCCTGGATGATTCCATGCACGTTCGACTCATCGTTGGTCTGCTTGATCCCATCGGGCCAACGGTTCGTGAACCGTGTTTGTGTACCGGTACCGAAGTTGTTCGCGGTAGCGGTGATACCGAGTTCGATTTGAAGGGCGCGGATGAGCGCGTTGATTGTATCCCAGCCAGTGTTGCCGGTCTCTTCGACTGAGCCGAAGCCGGTTTTATTGCCGAAAGTTGCGTTCAGCCACTGCTGTGTTTTCAGCACCATCTGATCTGCCATGATTCCTCCTTCTAGAAGTCAGTTGTTAACTCACGGCAGACAAACGCCTGCCATGGAGGGATTCACCACACCGGTTTGGCTGCCCCGGAGTTGTCCGCCCTCATCTGTACGTCCCTGGGAAACCCAAAACCGGACGGATGGCGCAAGAAAACCGTGCAAGCATCAGTAGAGATTCGTCCCTCACTGGTACTGCCGACAAGCCACGAAGTGTTAATACCTCGTTCGATTCGGAAACTTTGCGCGCGGTTGGCCCCGCCCGCTGACCCGCCGAAGAGTCGTAGAGACTAGACGGCCCCAACCCCTTCGCCAGCACCGCGAAGTTGCCCAGTGTCCGCCGAACAGCGTAGAGGTCGGCAATCTGAGGTTCCACGGTCTCGGCGCGACAGCGGGCGACGTGGCGCAGATGTCAGTAGGTGTAGACCCTGGGTGCTTGTCTCCATCGGTCGCCGTCGAGCGCCGACTGTCGGGAGTGGCACGGCTTACACAGGCTGCGGAGGTTACTCATGTCGTGGGTGCCGCCGTGCTCCAGCGGGATGACGTGGTGGACTTCCTGCGCCGGGGTGTACCGGCCGGTCGCGAGGCAGTCCTCACACAAGGGGTGGGCGGTGATGTAGGCGGTGCGGATCTTGCGCCAGCGGACACCGTAGCGCCGGTTGATCTTCGGGTCACGCTGCCACTTGCGGTAGCGTTCGTCTTCGGCCTTGGCGTGGGCTTCGCAGAAGCGTTGGTGGGTGAGGTTCGGGCAGCCGGGCTGGGAGCACGGACGCGCAGGCTTGACCGGCATCCCGCACGCTCCTTTCGCTGACATGGCAAAGCCCCAAGGCTCCCAGCCTGTCGCCGGGCTTGCCTTGGGGCTTTTCCTACTTTTCAACCACCTACATCATTGCAGGCCGGAAACGGTAAATGCATCCGCTGTTCTTGACACCTTTTGGCGGCTGGGTTCACGCCGCCTGCCCATACAGCGCCGACGCCAAGCGTCCCAGCGCACGCGACTTCTTCTGGTAGGCGCTGGTGCGCTCCACGTAGAAGTGGTCACACACCGCCTGCACCGCATCATCCTGAGAGCCTTCGCCGAGAAAGAAGGCTTCGAGGACGAACCTGTCGTCGTCGGTGAGCAGCTGCCAGGCGGGCAGGAACCACGCCATGTACTCACGCGCCTGCCCGTAGCGGGCACGGTAGATGTCGATCCGATCCAACGTGGCCGCCACACGCATCTCCCCAGCATGCAGATCCGTGTGACGCGGCAGACCGTCCAGCTTCGGCGAACCCGGACTGGTCGCATCAGTGTAGGCGGTCTTGATCGCCTCGTCGGTGGTGTCGATGATCTGCTCCATCACGGCGAAGTCCTGCAATGCGCTGATGGCGGCTTTGCGGGTGTCGAGGTATTTGGTCATCACATGCATGACGACTCCTTCCTGAGGGTGGTTGAAAATTCGGTGGCGACCGCGTCGATCAACGCGGCCTGAGTCATGTCCTTCGCCTCCAAAGCACCCAGGACGGCCTGGTCGAGGGTGCCGGTGGCGGCAAGGTGGGTGATGGTGACCGGATCGGCCTGCCCTTGCCGATACAGCCGGGCGTTGGTCTGCTGATACAGCTCCAAGCTCCAGGTCAGCGAGAACCACACGAGCAGGTGCCCACCGGCCTGCAGATTCAACCCATGCCCAGCGCTCGCGGGATGGATCAGCCCGAGCGGGATGTCGCCCCGGTTCCACGCCGCAATATCCGCCGATATTCTAAGTTCGCGGGCGTCCGGGAAGCGGCGCTGGATGCGTTCGCGGTCGTGTCGGTACCAGTAGGCGACGAGGACGGTTTGTCCGTTGGCGGCTTCGAGGATGTCTTCGAGGGCGTCGAGTTTCGCCCCATGCACCTCGACCGTCTCGCCATGCTCGTCGTAGATCGCGCCCGAGGCGAGCTGCAGCAGTTTCCCCGACAGCGCGGCTGCGTTCGCGGCATCCACTACCTGCCCATCCAGATCAACCACCAGGTCGGCCTTGAGCTGCTCATACACAACTCGTTCTTGGGCTCCGAGCACCACCGGTGTCGTGGTGACGGTCAGTGGTGGGAGTTGGAGGTGGTCGGTGGTGCGCATCGACAACGTCATGTCGGCGATCGCCTCGTAGATCTCGTCCTCCGCACCCTCGCGGGGCTTGTAGGTGAACACCTGCATCCCGTTGCGCTTGTCCGGGGTAAACCAGCGGTCGCGGTACCGGGTGATGAACCTGCCGAGACGCTCCCCGCCGTCGAGGAGCCGGAACTGCGCCCAGATATCCATCAGCCCGTTGGAGGCTGGGGTGCCAGTCAGGCCGACCCAGCGCTTGACGTGCGGGCGCATCTTCACCAACACCGTGAACCGCTTCGCCCGATGATTCTTAAACGAGGACAGTTCGTCGATGACGACCATGTCGAACGGCCACGCCTCACCCAACTGGGAGACGAGCCAGGGGATGTTTTCGCGGTTGATGACGGTCACCATCGCCGACTTGGCGAGTGCCGCCAGCCGGTCTTGCTTGGTGCCGACAGCGACTGCCACCGATAGACCTTGGAGGTGGTCCCACTTGGCTACTTCGGCAGGCCAGGTGTCGCGGGCGACACGCAACGGCGCGACCACGAGAACCTTGCTGACGGTGAAGTAGTCGAGCAGCAGCTCCCAGATCGCCGTCAGAGTGATTGCACTCTTGCCGAGTCCCATGCCCAGGAGGATGGCAGCCTCGTCGTCGTCGAGAATGAACCGGGTGGCGGTCTGCTGGTAGTTATGCGGCCGGTAGTGCATCAAGCACCTCCTTGATGCCATCCACCGAGTCGACAACCAGCGCGGTGAAGCCGTGGGCGCGCAACTGGTTCATCCGACGGCGCTGGATCGGCCGAGGCTTCTTGCCGGGGGCTTTGACTTCGACGAAGACGACCTGGCCCCCCATCAGGCATAGCCGGTCAGGTACGCCCGTGGTTCCAGGGCAGACAAGCTTCCAGCACAAGCCCCCGGAGGCTTCAATGGCCTTTTTGAGCTGGGCTTCGATGTGGTGTTCGTTCATGGTCACTCCTTGAGTGGTTTTCCACGGGGTGACGACTGGTGACGGGTGGATCTGAACTTTTCTGAAGGCGATATTTTTATGGCCTTAGTAATAGTTCAATACCGATCGTCACCGGTCGTCACCCTCATCGGGTTTAGCTGTTGAACTCGCTGGTCAGAGCCAGTCCGTAGACGTACATGCCGTGCTTGGACTTGCGTCGTTCGAACCCGGATTGTTCGAGAGTGGCGTTGAAGTCGACCATGGGACGCGCCCACCCGCTGGTGGACAGTGCCCACGCCCGGTAGGTCTGGTACAGGTCACCTGCCCGTTCGGATAGGGACGGGTCCACCTCGCAGCGGGCGTCGAGGAACTGGGCAAACCAGTCGTTGTCCTCCCGGTAGGCGGCTGAGGCCTCGACCACCTGGCGTGGTGGGTTGAGCCGGTAGTCCTCGGCGTGAATCAGGCGTGCGCCGTCCATGATCCAGGCGAGCACCGCGCCCCCGGCGGTCTCGTAGAGGTGGTCGGCGTAGTTCTTCACATCCGAGTTGCCCTCGATGACCGCGTTGAACGGGATCACAATCAGGCGACGCCAGATGCCCGCATCCATCGCACCCACACGCGGTAGATGGTTGGTGTAGAGGATGAGGGTGTGGGACGGAGTGAACGCGAAGGGGGCCTTGTACTTCTTCTCCGCGTAGATCTGATCGGTGGAGGCGAGCTGCTTGACCGTGGAGGTGGATAGGCGCACGCCTTCTTCGGACTCGGCGGCGATGATGAGCCGTTTACCTTTCGCTTCGGCGAGTTCAGGTTTGACGTTCCGGTTCCCGCCAACGGTGAGCACGTCGGCGGACATGTTGCCCGCATAGCTGCCGAGCACGCGGGCGATCGTGTTCCAGAACGTGGACTTGCCGTTACGACCATCCCCGTAGGCGATCACGAGCGCCTCAACCATGACCTTCCCGATCGCGGCCAGGCCGACGATCCGCTGCACATACCCGATCAACTCCGGGTCAGATTGGAAGAACACGTCCAGCGCTTCCTCCCAGACATCCGCGCCCTCGTTGTCGGGGTCGACGGCGGTTTGGCGGATGATCAGATCCAGCGGGTCATGGTCGCGGCGGGTGCCGTCACGCAGATCCCACGTGCCACCAGGCGTGTTCAGCAGGTACGGGTTGGCATCCAGCCGGTCTGGGGTGGTCAGCAACATCGGGTGCGCTTCCCGCAGGCAGGAGGTGATCGCCCGGGACTCGCGGCGTTTCAACACGAACGCCTCGTAGGTCTTCGCATCCTCAAATGCCCGGTAGGCGGCCCGCTGCGGTGAGGTGAAACTGGCGAGTGCTTTCGCTTTCGACGATGCGGCTGCAAGCACCGCATCCGCGCCCGTCACCGCGAGCTCGTCGCGGGCCTTTTCTAGCAGGTGGCCGGCCTCGGCGAGTTGCCGGTCGGTCAGTTCCTGGGCGATGCCTTGCGCAGCAGGCGCAGACTCAGACCACACGCCGCTGTCGTAGACGAGCCAGTCTGTAGCTTCCGTGAACGCCAGACGTGACGAGTATTCTGCGGTCAGCATGGATGCCTGCCCCACATCGGTGAAATCATCCGGCCGCAGGCTCGTCAACTGCGCGTAGGCTTCCGGCGACAGATAACCCGGCTGCGCCTCGACCTTGGCGGCGAACCGGCACGCGCTGTTCCAGATCAACTCCAGCTCGTGGCTCGACAACGGTGGTTCGCACAGGGATGCTTTGCGGTCGAACAGGTCACGGGCCTGTGCGGTTTGGCCGTAGCGGATCAGTACGCGGCCGGCGAAGCGGGAGAGGGTGGCGTTGCGGGAGCCTTCCCCGATCACCTGGGTGGAGGCGTCGAACGCTGCGAACACGTCGATCTCGTCGGCCTCGTCCAGCCAGGCGTCAAGTAGCTGGTTGCCGTTGTGGACGGTGATGTGAGGGTTGGGGGTGCCGTAGATGAACCGTCCGGCATCCAACGCCTGCTGGTCGAAGAAACCGAACCGTCCGGCGAGGCGGCGCTTCAACCCCGCATACACTTCTGCATCCGTGACTGGGTTGATTGGGAAGCAGACGTGGAAACGCGGCCTGGCCGACACCATCCCTTTCGGTTTCTGGTGGTTGCGGGAGGTCGCGGTCATGAACACCACACCCGCTATCAACTCGCCGAGCTTCTCCGGTGTCACCCAGTCGGATGATTCCTCGGTGTGGTCGTTGTCGATGTCCATCACCACGCAGTCCGAGGAGATGAAACCTGCTGAGGAGCGCCGGTCGCCGGTGTAGGTGGCTGCGACATGATCCAGACGCGCCAGCCGCTCCAAGTCAGCGGTGCCGGTGACCTGATTGTGGTTTGGGTAGTGGTTGTTGTGCGGGTTGCCGCTGCTGGTGGCGGCACACAGGGTGAACGGTGTCATGCGGGGTGCACCTCCTGGAAGTCGGCGTCGAAGAAGCGAACCGGGATGTCCATCTGCTGGGCCCAGTCGATCTCGGCACGCATCCCCGCCGACACACGTCCGATGTAGGCCCACAGCTGTTCGCATTTCGACAGCAGGATGCGGTTGAAGAACATCGCCAGCTCCCGGGCATCCGGGTCGGTGTCATCCATGAACTGCGGAAAATGCAGATGCGGGGCCAACGGAATCTGGCCTGCTGACACCGCGAACGCACTGAACCGGCGAGCCAGGCGCACGTTCTCCTCGACGTCGCCCGAATAGGGTGAGCAGATGTAGACCAAGGGTCGGTACCCGTACTCGGCACGTTGGATTTCTTTCAGCGCCTTGTAGCAGGTGGGGTCGGGGTATCCTTCGATGTTCTTCTTCGGGATTCCGACGTCGAGGGTGGTGGTCATCGGGCGTCCTCACCTTCACGCTCGATCAGCGGCAGCAGGCCACGGGTGTTCTTCAACAGGTCATAGATGAAGAGCCGTCCCTTCTGCGTCCAGTACATGTGGGTGCGGGTCTTGCCCTTGTCGTACTCGTGCGTCTTGGACTGGGTGTAGCCCTGCTCAGCAAACTTGGCGTAGAGGAACCAGCGGCCGGACTGATGGAACTGCACCTGCTCCTCGCGCAGAATCTGGTTGAGCTTCTTCGCCGACAGGCCGTAGTCCTTGGCGATTTCGGTGGTGGTGATCAGCGAGGGCGACGCCAACACCACGTCGTAATAGGACACCTTCGGTGCCGCCTCCAATAGGGCTTGTTCGGCGGCGAGCCGCTTGGCCCGCTCAGCCCGCAGAGTGGCGATCGCCTGCTCCAGAAACTCGTCGTCGGACAGAAGCTCGTCGATGGCGTACATGCCGTGACGGCGGATCGACGGGAGGACGTCGTCGAACACCCACGCCTCGAACTGCCGGGCGGCGGGCAGCTTGGAGGAGACGATCAGCCGGTACAGGTCGCCCTCGCTGATGAACCTGACCTGCTGAATACCACCAGGCGTTTGAAGGGGGTAACGAAACGGAACCCCCTTGCAGTGATCCTGAAGTGCCTTGCTCGGGTTGGTGTAGCCGAGGGCGGTGGCGACATCCTTGCCGCAGAACAGGATCTGCCCGCCCGAGGTGATGGTTCGGATCGTGCCGAACTCGTGGTTGGTGAACGCTTGTAGCGCGGTAGCCATGACCGGCTCCTTTTCTGAGAGCCGGGTAGACAATCGCGGGCGCGGGATGCGCCAGGCTCTCACCTGTCAGGCACGGCAGGCACCGAAACCGGACGCGGCGTGAGGAAGGCTCTCGCCCATACGCCCCCGAGCGCCGGCGAATCCGGACGGGTCACCGGAGAATCGCTGTGGCAGCCTTGACACGACCCGCGTCGCTGGAGTCCCGGCATGAACCCGGCTAGGTTGTGGGTAACCGTTCAGCTCGACTCGACCCCTGTCGGGAGTGGGCTGGATCTCTAATGTGGAGATGCCGACTTCGGCACGTGATGTTGACCAGACGGCCACGTTGACGTACCGTAGGAGATGATAGATCCCCGGTCAGGCCTCTTGTCCCGTAAGGGACAATGCACAAATGGCCGGGGCCTTTTCACTTTTTAGGGAGCTCATGGTCAAGCGCTGGCTCAGTTACGACGAACAAGTCAAACTGCTTCAAGAACGCGGTTTGACCGTCACTGACACCGCATCAGCAGCCGAGTTCCTCTCTCGCGTGAACTACTACCGTCTTTCGGGATATTTTCGTTACTGGCAAGTTGACCCAATGGCGGGCAACAATCGCTTCCTCGACGGTTCATCCTTTGAAGTGATTCAGCGGCTCTACGAAACCGAACAAGACCTGGTTGCGGTGTGTGACGAAGTGCTCCACCCGATCGAGGTTCTCCTCAGAACCAGGTTCGCGTACTACTACGCACAGCGTGTCGGAGCGATCGGATCGTTCGCTCGCGGCGATGGGTTCACGCAGTCGCCTGATCCCGGGGCCGCACGTGTCGAAGAACATGCCTTGTCGAATCTGGATCGCAGTAAGGAGACCTTTGTGTCTCACTATCGTGATGAGATCGAGACGGGCAACGCCTACAGCACCAAGGCATACGCGCGGATGCCGATTTGGGTAGCAGTTGAGGCTTTCTCGTTTGGCAGCCTGTCCAGGCTTATTGAGGCTTCAAGCAAGTCCGGAGTGCTGCACGACATGGCAGCTTCGATGAACGTATCTCCAACTACGCTGCCTAGCCAAATCCGATCATTCGTCTACCTGCGCAACCGCAACGCGCACTGTGCAAAGCTGTGGAACCACTCTGTTCTCGACCGTCCAGGGCTCCTGACCAACATCGCCCGACGAGCCAAGCGAGACCACCGCCAGTTCAACGATCACTCGATCTACAAGATCTTCGTAGCGCTTGACCAAGTCGCCACCAAGACCGGTATCCAGCAGGATTGGCTTGCCAACCGCGTCGAGCCGATCCTTGCCACGAACGCCCTTCTCGCCGCAGGCATCGCAACCCCAGCTCGCTACGGCGAAATGCCGAAGGAGCTACTCACCGCCGACCACTAGCTCTACACCGTCCTCAGTCCTTGCGATAGTACGAGCACTCATACCCATCGGCATCTAGCGGGAGTCCGTCGGCCCAGTCGGGTGGGGCGGCCATGAACTGACACCCCTGCTCCACGGTGAAGCTGGAGCCGATGGGTTCGTCGATGACAATCTCATCGTGGACATGCATGACAATCCGATGCCCCGCACGGGCGACGAGCCCCATCGCGTGGACAAGCAGATCTCGAGCTGTGGCTTGCACGATGTTCTCGACGAGTTTCCCTCCGTAGGTCTCCAACCGACCCCACTTCCTGCCCGTGGTGACACCACTGTAGGTGATTGACGTGCCGTCCCACCGGTTCTCACCCAGCCTCGGTTGCACATACGCCAGCCGTCTGCCCGAGGGCAGGGTGATGAACAAGATGCCCGACTCGACCGAGAAACGCAGGTCGCGCAGCCGGACGGTACTGCGGGTAGTGATCGCATCGAGCGCGGCCTGCTCGACGTCTGCCCACAACTGGACGATGTGGGGGTTGGCTGCCCGCCAGGCATCGACGATCGGTTTCAACTCATGTCTGGCCAAACCCATCCGCAGCGCACCCATCGCCTTCAGTGCTCCGACGGAGCCGTTGTAACCACAGGCCAGCGTGGCGATCTTCCCCTTCTGGCGAAGCTCGGCGTTGACACCGTGTTTTTCGACGGGCACGCCGAACATACGCGACGCGGTTTCGCAGTAGAGGTCTTTGCCGTCGCGGAATGCTTGGAGGGTGGATGTTTCTCCGGCGAGCCAGGCGATGACGCGGGCTTCGATCGCGGAGTAGTCGGCGACGATGAACCGGCACCCAGCACTGGGGATGAAGGCGGTACGGATCAACTGGCTCAGCGTGTCGGGCACCGAGTCGTAGAGCAGCTCGAGGGCATCGAGGTTGCGTTGCCGGGTGAGGGTGCGGGCTTGGTCGAGGTCGGGCAGGTAGTTTCGGGGCAGGTTCTGTACTTGGACGAGGCGTCCGGTGAATCGGCCGGTGCGTCCTGCGCCGTAGAACTGGATGAGGCCTCGTGCCCGCCCATCGCTGCCTGCGACGTTGTGCATGGCCTGGTACTTCTTCACGCTGGATTTTGCGAGGTCTCCGCGCAGCTCCAACACTTCCCGCACGACACCAGACGCGGTGTCGAGGGCGGCTTCAACATCAGTCTTCGCCAGGGATGGCGCCTCGCAACCGTGGGTGGTGAGCCATTCCTCTTCAACTGGATGGGAGAGTTCGGGTTCTCCAGCCCGGTCAGCTCCTGCGCTCTCGCCAACGTGGCAGCTCGGTGCTCGTCGTCGAGGGCGACGGCGGCGTCCGCGAGGGTGCGATCCAAGTTGATGCCGGTGTCGTTGATGGCCTGGTCGAGGGCGTAGGCGTCCCATTCGACTTCGGGCATCGGGAACAGGGAGAGCCGGTCGTGGATTGCGAGTTCGACTTCGACGTCGCGTCGGTTGTACTCGATGAACTGCGCCCAGCCGGTTGGATCGGATGCGGGCAGGTTGCGGGTGCCGCCACCGTTCAACACGCTGGGTGTTGCCGGGGCGCAGAACTGCCGAATCAGCTTCTTGCCCGCGCTGTCCTTCTGAACGTCAAGGTCGAGGGCGGCACCGACCGCATCCAAGCCCATCGGCAGACCGAGGTAGGCCGACCACACCATCGTGCAGCGCCACTGCGCCGGATCAAGAAACTCCTCAGTGAGGAGGTCTGGGTGGTGGCGGCGCAGCCACGCCGAGAGTGCGACCCGCTCGAAGGCGGCGTTATGCGCCCACTTGACCACGCCAGGATCGACGAGTGCGGCGAGCACCTCGTCGGGCAGCTGCTGGTCGCTGGCGAGGTCGATGACGTGGACGTCGCCGCTGTCGATGCTGTAGCCGAACAGAAGCAGCTCGAACTCAGGATCGGCGGCATACGGGTACACGCCGGACTTGGTGAGGTTGACGGGGCTGTACGTTTCGAGGTCACAGGCCAATGAGCGCATGGATCAGTCCTTTCATGGACAGATGTGGAGGGAACCACCGTGATCGGCAGTCCCCTCCACAAGGTGATGGTTTTACTCGGGTGCAGTTTCAGTGCGGGCGATCTCGTTGGCCGTCACGCGTGCTCGTTCTTCTTCGAGAAGCTTGGCGAAGCGTCGTTCTTCACGCTTGTCGGCGATCCATGACAGCAGTAGCGCGACGCCGACGGGGATCAGGACGTAGACCCACACAGCGAGGGTGATCGCCATGAAGCAGTCCTTCATCACGATGAACTCCTTAGTTGAGGAAGTCGTCGCTGGCGGCGGCGGGGGTGCCGAAGTCGGACTCAGCGGAGATGCGCCCTGCGCCGAGGGGTTCGCCGTCGCGGATCTTCTGGATGTTGCCCAGCCCGCACGCCACACCCTTGTTCCCGCTCGTGTTGAACGCGTAGAACGACAGGGAGACGCGGGCGTAGCAGCCCGAGTACACCTCGGAGCGGTCGAGGATCGGTGCGACGTTCTCGTCGACTACCTGTGGCGGGGTCAGCGAGTTCGCGTTGACGAAGAAGCTGTTTGCGTAGGCTTCGTCGTCGCGCTCGGTGTCACCGTCACGCAGCGGCAGCTTCAGGGCCGCCTTGTTCGGGCGCTTGCCTCCGAACTTGGCCGTACCGGCGTCGATAGCGGCGTCGATAGCGCGCTTGATCGCGGTGATGGTGGCGGTATCCGTCTTCGGGATGATCAGCGACACCGAGTATTTGGGCTTGCCTCCCTGGATCGAGTTCGGCTCGAAGATGTGCGCGTAGGAGAGGCGGACTTCGCCGGTGACGATACGGGTCGGATTCTGGTTGGACATGATTGTTCTTCTTTCTCTTCGTTACTTGTTGGATTTCGTGAATTCGGATTCGGCACTGTGGATTTCCAGCGCGGGTCGTTTGTCGCTCTCGGGCACGAGCGTCGGCTTCCCCACGGGCTTGACCACGAGGTCGCCGAGCACCTCGTTGAAGGTCTTCTTGCCCATGAGGCGTTCCATCGCAGTGAGCGTGATGAGTCTGCGGTCGTAGATGTCGGCGTAGCCGGCAGCCTTAGCTGCTTCGGCGACGGCGGTTTCGTTGGTGTATTTGCGGATCGACCGGCCTGCGACGAGCTTGAACCTGTCCCAGTGCTTGCCCTGGTTGACCGCTTGTGCGAGGGCGTAGGCCTCCACGTCGGATGCCCACGACTTCAACAACGGCAACCGAGCCAGCACCTCGGCGATCTCGCTGTCGGACAGTTCGGCCGGTGGCGCAAACTCGTGTTGAGCGAGCGCGAGGTTGGCTTCGGCGCGTGCTCGGCAGGTCGGTGCGATGCGGCAGAACTGGCACCACGAGCCGGGGCAGAACTCGCCCCCACCTGCCGCAGCCAGTTCGGCCTTCGGTTTGACCTCGGTCTCGGCCCACGCTTCGAGTTCGGCGATGCTGGTTTCCCAGGTGTCGACGTTGTCCCGGCGCGGCTGATAGATCGTCACCGCCACGGTCTCGATGTCATACAGGTCGCCGAAGGTGCGCAGCGCGCCGAGCGCATAGAGCATGAGCTGCGGGTTGTGTGCGGCTTCGACGAGGACGCCTTGCCCGTACTTGAGGTCGATGATTTGCAGCTTGGGTTCGGCGATGATGAGGCAGTCGCCGGTGCCGAACCCGCCTGGCACGACGTGGGAGAAGTCGAGGCGCTGCTCGATCAGCACCTGCGGATCACCGCAGGTCTCCCGCGCGATCGAGATGTGTTCCTGGACGAAGGCGACGTAGTCGTCGGTCAGGTTCTCCATCTCGGCGTCGATCCAGTCCGATTCGGGCTTGAAGCCGGGTGCCTGGTGGAGGGCGCGCCGGAGCTTCCACTCCGCCAGGGCGTGTGCGGCGGTGCCCTGCTCGGCCGCCGCCGACGACGAGTCCGGCTCGCGGGATTCGAGGACGGCGCTGGGTGGGCAGTTCAGCCACCGGTGCGCACCGGACGCTGAGAGCAGCGCGTGCTGGTCAGGCATCGGACAACTCCTTCGCCTTGGCGAGCAGCCATCCGTACTTGGACGGGTCGACTGCCGAGAGCCGGTCTGCGCCGGTAGCGACAATCAGTTCCCGGACCTGCTCGGTCAGGCCTTGGCTGGAGAGCCCGGCGAGGACGCCACGCACCTGCGCCAGCGACACCGGCTCCGGCTCAGGTGTCGGTTCGGGTGCCTGTCGGTGGGTGGCCTCGTATTCGGCGGCCGCTTCTTCCAGGTCGGGCTGGGCGAGCCCGGCGGCGGCGATCGGACGCGCACCAGGCATCCCGGCATGATCCTCAAATGAGCCCCACGCGGTCTCCTCGATCGCGGCGGCGAGCATCGCCACGCCCTCAGCGATCCGGTTCAGCGCGCCAATGAACCTGTTCGAGTCGGTGACGTTCACTTGGACTCACCACCCTCGCTGGTGACACCGACCGCGTCTGCCATTGCCATCGGCTCGTCGGCTGGTTCCACGATCTCGACGGAGCCGACTTGGTTTCCTGGCACGAGCACGGTGACGCGCTGCTTACGGCCCAGGAGCTTGGCCAGGAGGCGTTCGCGCAGGCTGACTGTGCGGGTGGAGACGAGCGCATCGGCGGCGGGCTCGTCGGAGAGGTTGATGCGAAGCTTGTGCTTTCCCACCATGAGTGTTTCCCCTTTCTGGAGAGCTGATAGGTTCCGCAAGCCGTCTGCCGTTGGTGGGGCTTGCACCTATACGCCCCCGAGGGACTCGAGATCCGGACGGGTGTGCCCGAACTTCTTATGAATGCGGTCACGTGCGCGGGTGACGCTCTTGCGCACGGCATCTGCCAGCTTGTTGATCTCGGCCTGGTCAGCGTCGGGATGCTCCAGGCGGGCAATATCCGCGTAGGAGAGTTCTTCGCCCAGTGACAAGGTGAGATACTTGCGCTGCTGATCAGTCAGCGACAGCAAGATCTCGGCAAGCACCCGCCGCGACTGGGCGGCTTCCTCTGCTTCGAGGAATGCTTCTTCAGGATCGACGACCTGGTTGGCGTACAGCTCTCGACCCGCCGCAAGCGCGTCTTGCCAGTCCGAATAGGAGGTGTCGTTGCGTTTGACCGCGTTACGGTGCTGCCGGTAGAGCACGTAGGCTGCCCGGCACCATTCTTCTTTCCACGGGTCGACGTAGTCTGGATCGAGGAGCTGGTTACGCAGCAGCTTCGCCTGGGCACAGCTGCGGGCGTATGCTTCGGGCTCGATGTCTCGGAGGGCTTCGTCGGGTGCGGGCAGGTCGAGCAGTTCGATCCATGCCCACCCTTTGGCGGACGGCACATAGAGGTGCCAGTGTTCCTGCCCGTTCGAGTCGGTCTTGCAGCGGCTGGCGTACGGGCGAGGTTGTGGTTGAGAAGTAGGTGTAGCCACGGTGGGCTCCCTTCGATGTGAAGGGAGACCCGTTCAGAGGTATGAAGTTGTGCCGGTCAGCCGGGAGGCATTCAAGGGACAGCGAAGGCGGGCACCTACGAATAGATGCCTGCCGACGTGCCTCGAACGGATCTCCCGATTGACGGTTGACCACCGTGCTCGATCACAGCTCGGCGTTGTAGGAGCCCCGACCACAGGTGCGGTCGAGTCGCCCGGTGAGGCCGTTGCCGTCGACTGCGCCAGCCTCACCTGTAGGTATGTGCGGCAGCTGGTTCCAGCTACCGGCGACGGAGTACGTCACGTCGGGCTCGCGCTCGTGTCGTTGTGACGTGCTAGCGCCCTCTGCGGTAACATGTGAAGAAGTTCTTCACGAACGCGATCCGGCATGGTGTACTCCAAATACCTGATTTCAGGCTAGAAATCGGGGTCTGCTGAACTGTGAGAAAACGTGAGGGGCTGTCGTGAGAAACCATGAGACTCGATGGGTAGGAGGATGATGAAGTTCTTCGAGCTCGCCGATGCGCTACAGCCCGCCGTGCCTGGAGGATTGTCACGAGCGCCCTATCTGCGCGAGTTGATCTCGATGTTCACCAACGTCACCGAAGCCGAATGGGCGACGCGGAACGACCCCTCCACGCTGCCGTCTGATTCGACGCTGGAATCGATGGCATCCCGTGATAGCGCGTTCACGAAGAAACTGGCGAAAGCGATCACTGCCCGGTGGGGCATCAAGAACTTCGTGACCGTCCTGGACGAGCTGGAGCTAGAGACCCAACAGCTGATCACGGACAACATTGCCGCCTACGGTGAGCAGGTTCGTCTTGACCATTTCCCCGCCGACGTGGCGCGTCTACTCGTGGAGATCGTTCACGCGAAAGCCAGCACAGACCACGGCAAGCAGCAGGTGCTGACGCAGATCGCTATCCAAGCTGCCCGCGTCAAGTACGAGAAACTCGTGGTGGCTCGCTCGCGCGGCTGCACGGAATGCAGAACTCCGCTGAGGGTGATCGCGCACGGGCACCAGGCCGACTCCTACGAGATGGTGTTCCTCGACGCTGACGGTGACGAGTACGGCCCAGACGACTTCGCCGCGCTGTGTAAACCGTGTGCCGAGAAATACGAGCTCGCCCACACGTCGACCGATGTGGACAGGCTGCGGCAGCAGAACCGGCTCTGGTCGCTGAGCGACCGGATCGATGAGGGGCTCGTGCCGCTCGGCCTGGACGGCAAGATCGCCGAACTGCTCAAGGCGATCCATAACCTCCCGGTCGAAGACCTTGCCCCGGACGTCACCTATGACGTGATGCCGATGCAAGCCAAGCTCGCCGATACGAAACTGGTGCGGCGCGTCCGTGACCACATGAGCATCTACGAGACCAGGGTGCGCCAGACGGCGAAAGCCCTCCAGGAGGCAGGACAACTCGACTTCGAACGGATGCGTGACGACATTTGGGGTGCCTGGCGAGTATTGGCCGACGCTGGTCTGAGCCAGGACGAGATCTGGACCCGGCTCACTGCATGGATTCACCAGCACACGAACATCGACGATTACGCCTGCGGGGTGGTCGTCTCGTTCCTGACCCAGATCTGTGAACTGTTCAAACCAAGGAGGCCGGTACTGGCATGATCAGGCTTCCCAACAAGCTCTACCGGTTCAACGAGACCGTGCTCGCGGACTTTGTCACCATTCTCAAGACCCTCGGCACCGAATCCGTACCGGTTCTTGACGTGCAGCGCCGCCTCGCCGACAAGCTGCACACCGAAGACCTCATCGAGGCCCTCACCCTCCTGCTCACCCTTGGGGTGCTCGACCTGGATGCCAACGAGGGGCTGATTAGTCGTGCTCACTAGGCTCTGGTCACCGGCATTCCACCGCAACGGCGAGCCGCGTCCGGTCATCACCATGCATGCCGGGGTGAACATTGTTGAAGGTGCCGACCAAGCACAAAACTCGATCGGCAAATCCACGCTGCTCCAAATCATCGACTTCATCTACGCCGGGAACGACTTCCTGAACTCGGACGCTGTACGACTCCCGCAAGCCGTCGGCCACCACGCCATTCACTTCACCCTCAGACTGACCGGTACGGATCAACACTTCGTCCGTGCCACCGACCGGCCCGGGTTCGTCACCCGCTATCACGACGCCGACTGGCAGGAGATGGTCGAAGACCTCACCCTGGCCGAGTATCAGCAGTTCCTGCTCGACGAGTACGGCCTCGGGGAAACCGGCGGCACCTGGCGTGAACTGGTCGGACGATTCAGTCGCGTCGATGAACGCGATATGGCGCTCCTGGATCGGCCACTGGCCGCAGCCGCACGTGCCAACGACATCGAAGGCGCGAAAGCACTCCTGCGACTGTTCGGCGCGTACGAGGAGATCGAGAAGATCCAATCCCGCTACGACCAGGTACGCAAAGAAGTCGACGCTCTCAATGCGATGGCGAAAGGCAAGTACTCCAGCTACATCAAGTTCACGACGAAGAAGGAACGCACCGCCGCCCAGAAAGAACTCCTCCAGGCTCGTAGCGAAGCGAAACAGCTGCGAACCCACGCCGACCTTGATCTCTTCGAAGCCGAGCGGAGAGCCAGGGAGGAGCAGGCGCTGCGCCGCTCCGAACTGCGACCGCTCACACAGCAGCTCGACGAGATCAACAGCAGACTCACGATCGTCAACGCCACCCTCGCAGGGCAAACCCGGATCACCACCCGTGACCTGGAAGAGTTCTACGAGTTCTTCCCCCACGCGAACCGTGAATCCTTAGAAACCATCGAGTACTACCACCACCAGCTCACCGGTATCCTCGAAGACCAGCTCCGCGAGCAGCAGCGCCACTACCAGGCGCAAGCAGCCGAGTTGCAGGTCGCCATCGACAACTTGAAAGCCAAGATCCTGGCGCTCGGAAAATCCGTGCAGCTCGATGATGAGGTCTACGACCAGTCCGCCCAGCTGCAAGCCCGGATCGACCGACTCGAAGAGCAAATCCGTGCCTTCGACCACAACGAGGAACTCAAGAAGGAACGCAAACAGCTCAAACATGAGATCGATGAGGCCATCCCGCAGACGCTCGGGCATCTGACAGACGCGATCAACACGCAGATTAAAACCGCCAATGATGCGCTCTACCCGCAGCAGCATCGCAAGAGCCCACTGTTCACGTTCAAGGCCGCAGCGAAAGGCGTCTCCTATACGTTCGACCACAACGGGGACACCGGCTCGGGTGCCAAGGCCAAGAACCTCATCGTGTTTGACCTTGCCGTCCTGCAAAGCACACCGCTGCCGTTCCTCATCCACGACTCGGCGATCATCAAACCCGTCGCCTTCGCGCCCGTCCACGAGTTGCTCACCATCTACGCCCACAGCAGCACGCTTACTAGCGGCGCGAATGAACCCAAGCAGGTGTTCTTCTCCTTCGACGCCACCAAGGCCTACGGCACCGGAGCCGAAGACGCCGTTGCTGAGAACCACATCATCCACCTCGACGAAGGCACCGAAGCCCTCTACGGCTTCACCTGGAACCTAGAAACCGACCAAACCGATGCAGGAGACGACCAACCGTGATCATCACCTTCAAACCACTATGGAAACTCCTCATCGACCGCGACATGACCCGCGAAGATCTACGCCACGCCGCAGGCCTGTCACCAGCCACCATCGCCAAACTCGGCAGAGACGGCAACGTCACCACCGACGTCCTCGCCCGCATCTGCCAAGCACTCGATTGCAGCTTGGAACAAATCGCCCTAGCTACATCGCGCAGCGATCCATGCGGTGAAAACCATGAGCACGCATAGCGACCCCCAGACTTCAATCTTCTAAGCAACGGAGCAATTCATGTCAGATACGATCAATCAAGTCCCGGGCACCACACCCGATTTCACGACAGAGGCAGCGAACAAACTCGCTCTACTGTTCCCAGAGATCGTGGCCGACGGGAAAGTTGACATCGGTAAGCTCAAAATCATCCTCGGAGTCGATGTTGATGACGCCCGTGAGAGGTTCGGTCTGACCTGGCCCGGCAAGGCACAAGCCATCCGAGCGGCGCAAACACCGACGACGGCAACCCTGATGCCCGACAAAGAGAACTCTGTAGATTGGGACGCCACCCAAAACGTGTTCATCGAGGGTGACAACCTCGAAGTCCTCAAGGTCTTGCAGAAGCACTACTACGGGCAGATCAAAATGATCTACATCGACCCGCCCTACAACACGGGCAATGATTTCGTGTACAGCGATGATTACTCTGACTCAATTGGCTCATACTTGGAGCTTGCGGGTCAAGCCGACGAACTCGGCAAACTTTCTACGAACTCCGAATCAGCTGGCCGTTTTCACTCGAACTGGCTCAACATGATGTATCCAAGACTCAAAACATCTCGGAATCTCCTAGCCGACGACGGTGTCATCTTCATAAGCATTGGGGATAAAGAACAGTCGCGACTAAAAGATATTTGTGATGAAATTTACGGCGAGCACAATTTCATTGCAAGTTTCATTTGGGAAAAATCCCAGCACTTCGGGCGTCAGAAAGTAAACTCCTACTCAAATCACGATTTCATTCTGTGTTACGCCCGGCAATTATTTGACCCGCAAGGCAGCAAAAAAGAGCTGCTTGTCGAGTTCTCAAAGACTGAATTCGAAG
This sequence comes from Cutibacterium avidum ATCC 25577, assembly GCF_000227295.1. GTDB lineage: Bacteria > Actinomycetota > Actinomycetes > Propionibacteriales > Propionibacteriaceae > Cutibacterium > Cutibacterium avidum. The sequence goes on from NZ_JH165054.1 coordinate 85,864, forward strand.
ACGCGCCCCTGTACAATGCCTCAAATCCAGAGAATACACTGCTATTCCCAGCTGGATCAACGAAGTTTAATATCCCTGACGGGGTCTATGCTGAGTCATCCGATCAAAAGTACTCATTGCGCACCCCGGTTGTGGTTAAGCAGGGAAGGAATGAGAATTCGTTCGAGCTGAAATTTCGGTCTCGATGGTCGCGCGAGACCGTCTTGGCAGAGGCCGAAAAGGGGACAACTTATTGGGTAAAGTCAAAGAACTTCGCCATTCGAGCGGTCTATTCTGAAGGCAAAGCCTCGAACGAATCCCCGAGGCAAGTAATCTTCACTAATTCTTCGGCACCGAATAGAACTAAAAGCAGGTTCGGTGTGCCTGTGGGTACGAATGAAGAAGCTTCTTCGCAGCTCAAAGAACTCATGGGGGGAGATTACTTTTCGTACCCAAAGCCGACAAGCCTTATAGAGTACCTGGTTTCACTAGTGGCCCCGGGCACAGTTCTGGACTTTTTTGCGGGTTCAGGAACCACTGCTGAAGCGGTGATGGCACTCAATTCTAGGGATGGAGGCGACCGACAAACGATCTCAGTACAGCTACCAGAGCCGCTAGAGGAGGAGAAGCCTGACGCTCACGTAGCTGGATTCGAAACAATTGCTGATATCTCGCGCGAGCGTATCCGCCGTGCGGGAGAGAAGATCCTTGAGGAGGAGTCAAGCAAGCTTGATGGTCGCCCAGATTCCCTCGATGTTGGTTTCCGCGCTTACAAGCTTGTGGACACTAACTTCACGAAGTGGAGGGCGGACTCTGGACTCTCTGAAGACGAGCTAGTCGGTTTGTTTGCCGACTTGGCTGACTCGGCTGATGATCATGCCCGTCCCGAGGCGCTCCTGACCGAGGTGCTCTTGAAGCTGGGGTTCTCGTTGACGGAGAAAATCGAAACTGTTGAGGTCGCGGGCTTAAGCGTGTTCAGTGTGGCTGATGGCCTGGTGCTGGCTTATTTGGATGAACACACCCAGCCGACACTGGACCAGCTGCGCGCTCTTGTCGGTGAGGAGCCGGAGCGTCTGGTGGTTCTGGAGGATGCATTCCAGGGCAATGACGAGTTGAAGACGAATCTGGTGCAGGAGTGCCGCACGCGCAACGTTGATCTGTGGACGGCGTAGGAGGGTTCGGGTTCCATGAAATTCCAGTTTGACCCGCGCCAGCCGTACCAAACCAGTGCGATCGAGGCCGTCACTGACCTGTTCGATGGGCAACCAGCTGACGCAGACCAGCTTCTCACCAGCCTGCAGTACCTACCGTCACAACAGACGCTCGATTTACCAGATGTCGGTGGTCAGGAAGCCTTCGACGTTTTCTTAGAGATCGGCGCATACGGCAACAATCTTGTCCTCGACCAGGACACGATTTTGAAGAACCTGAAGCGCGTGCAGGACAGGAACGGCCTGGAGATCAACGAAGAGTTGGTTGATGGGTTGCAGTTCGATATCGAGATGGAGACCGGCACGGGTAAGACTTATGTCTACCTGCGCACGGCCTTTGAGCTGGCCACGAAGTATAAGTTCAACAAGTACATCATCCTGGTTCCCTCGGTTGCGATCCGTGAGGGCGTGAAGACCAGCATCCAGTTGATGCGAGAGCACTTCCGCCACCTGTACCCGCAGATCAACATGGACTACACCGTCTACTCCGGTGACCGGGCTGAGGACGTGCGTGATTTTGCTACGGCTACGTCCTTGCAGTTCATGGTGATGACGATCGACTCGATCCGTGGTGATAAGAACACCCGCATCATTCACCAACAGCGCGACAAGCTGTCCGGGCTGCGTCCGTTGGATTATTTGCAGGCGACCCGGCCGATTGTGATTATGGACGAGCCGCAGAACATGGAGTCGCTGCTCGCGCAGTCTGCTGTGGCTGACCTGAACCCGATGTGTACGTTGCGGTACTCTGCCACGCACCGCATGACCCGCAACGTCGTGTACCGGTTGGATCCGTTGGATGCGCATCGGCTGGAGCTGGTGAAGAAGATCGTTGTTTCGGATGCGCAAGAGCTCGGGAGCGCGGCTAAACCGTATGTGAAGCTGCTTGAGGTCAAGCGTGACCCGACCTTCAAAGCTGGCCTGGAGTTGATTTGTCGTAAGAAGGATGGTTCGTACGCGAAGCGGAAGGTTACCGCGACTCAGGGCGCTGACCTGGAGCGGCTCTCTGGCGGTAACCCGGCGTATGAGGGGAATTGGCGGATCAACGAGATCAGCGTGATGCCTGAGCAGATTGAACTGACCAACTACGGCTATCTGCGCGTAGGGGAAGAGATCGGTAGTAACCAGGCCGCTGTCTTCCAGGCGATGATCCGCGAGACCGTTCGCGAGCACATCCGGAAAGAGGAACAAGTGCACCCCCAGGGAATCAAGGTGTTGTCGCTGTTCTTCATCGACAAGGTCGCCTCCTACCTGGGTGAGGGCATCAATAACCTGGACGCCAACGGTGATTTCGCAACCTGGTTTGACGCCGTCTATCAAGAGGAGCGGGCGAAAAACTCTGCCTCTCATGCGTTTTTACCTGCCGATCCGATAGAGGCACGCTCGGGCTACTTTGCTCAGATGAAGCGGGGCAAGGGCAAGGCTGCGCAGATGACGTTCAAGGACTCCTCGGGCAAGACAAAGGCTGATGATGACGCCTATGAGCTGATCATGAAGGACAAGGCTCGGTTGCTGAGCATGGATGAGCCGGTTCGGTTCATCTTCTCCCACTCTGCGCTGCGTGAAGGGTGGGATAACCCGAACGTGTTCCAGATCTGCACCCTGCGCGACATGTCCAGCGAGACAGAACGCCGTCAGACGATCGGGCGCGGTTTGCGTCTGCCGGTTAACCAGGATGGTGAGCGCGTCAAGGACGCCGGTACCGCACAGTTGACGGTCGTAGCGAACGAATCATATGCAGCGTTCGCTGCCGCACTGCAGGACGAATACAAGCGTGCCGGTGTCGCCGTCGGTTACGTGCGTAAGACCGAGTTCGCCGAACTACCGATCGTTGAGGACGGTAAGGAATCCCGCCTTGGCACGCGCCGCTCCGCTGAAATCTGGGATGCTTTGCACGATCGCGGTTACATCAACGATGCCGGTGAGGTCTTGGGCACGTGGGTGCCGGAACAACTCGGGTTCACAGTCGGGCTACCTGAACAGTACGCGGGCTACGAGCAAGAAGTCATTGACCTGGTTGAACGGTGCAAGATCGAAGTGCTGGTCAAGCCCAAGCGCAAGCGCGTGACTCGCTCGCTGAACAAACAGGTGTATGCCACACCCGAGTTTGAGCAGTTCTGGGAGAAGATCACATCGCGCACCACCTACCGGGTGAGCCTAGACCGTGCTGACCTGGTTCGACGATGTGTGACAAGAATCAAGGAAGCCCCAGAGATTCATCCGATCCGTATCCAGGTCACACGCACGGGGCTGGAGCTCACCCGAGGTGGGCCGAAAGGTTCGGTTCTTGGGTCCCGCGACGAGGTACTCAAAGAGTCCTACCCGTTGCCAGACATTATCTTGCAGCTCCAGGAATCCACCTCGCTGACCCGTAAAACGATCATCGACATTCTGATGGGCTCGGAGCGGGTAGGTGAGTTCCTGACGAACCCGAATGACTACATCAAGATGGTTACCGGGTGCATCGAAACCGAGCTTGCTCACACCCTCATCGAAGGGATCCAGTATGAGCCGATCGGTGGCAGCATCTACGAACTACGTGAGCTACAGGCCGATGGGCTTGAGGAGAAGGATCGTTTTATCGACCAGCTCTACAAGGTGACCCATAAGGAGAAGACCGACTTCGATTATGTGGTCTTCGACTCGGCGGTTGAGAAACAGTTCGCCCAGTACTTGGATGGGCGTGAGGACATCAAACTGTTCATGAAGCTGCCCGACAAGTTCCGCATCCCTACTCCGGTCGGGGACTATAACCCGGACTGGGCGATCATCAAGGTCGAAGATGGGGTCGAGCACTTGTATTTGGTGCGTGAGACGAAGTCAAGCCAAGATCCTTCGAAGCGTCGCCCGAGCGAAAACGCGAAGATCACAGCAGCGATGAAGCACTTCGAGGCCATCGGCGTGGACTACGCGGTGAGTTCTCCTGATCGCTGGGCAATCTAGGAGACGAATGCGTGTTGCGGCGTTTAAGTGACTATCAGGCCAAGTTCTATGCTCACGAGCTGGATCGTTCCTACGCGTCCGATCATGTTGGGCGGTTAGCGGGTCTGCTGTTTGATGCCCAGGTGGAGCCCAAGCCTCACCAGGTGGATGCGGCACTGTTCGCGTTGCAGACCTCGTTCACGGACGGGGTGATCCTGGCTGATGAGGTCGGCCTCGGTAAGACGATCGAGGCCGGGATCGTCATCAGCCAGTACTGGGCACAACGTCAACGCCGCATCCTCATCATCGCCCCGTCCTCGCTGCGTCAGCAGTGGCAGCAGGAGCTGAGTGAGAAGTTCGCGCTGCCTGCCACGTTGATGGACAGTAAGAACATCGACACACTCATCGCCCCAGGTGGCCGTGATGAGATCCTCATCTGCTCCTACGAGTTCGCAAACTCCCAAACCCACAAGCTCATCCGTACATGGGATCTGGTGGTGTGCGATGAGGCGCACCGGTTGCGCTCCCACTGGACAGGACAAGCGAAAATCGCGGGCAATGTTGCCAGGATCTGTCAGGCCGCAGGCAAAACGGTGATGCTGACCGCAACCCCGCTGCAAAACCGTCTTGAAGAGCTCTACGGGCTGGTCAGCGTGTTCGCACCCGACTACTTCCACTCGCTTGAAGCGTTCAAAGAACGCTACCTCGACCACCCCGAAGGAGTCGGGAACGACGATCTTTCCGCACGAGTGGCACGTATCGCCAAGCGCACGTTGCGCAAGGACGCGGATAAGTACATTCGCTTCACCCAACGGATGCCGCTGACCATCGCTTTCACACCCAGCCCCGAAGAGATCCAGCTGTACGACAAGATCAATGAGTATTTGCAGCGACCATTCTTGTGGGCCTTCGCCAAGTCCCAACGGCACCTATCTGCACTCATCTTGCGCAAACGGCTCGGCTCTTCATCCTTCGCGGTGGCTACGACGCTGGAGAGAATCGCGGATCGTCTCCAGGCAGAAGTGAAGGCTGGACGTAGACGCAATGACGCGGGCGGTCTTGTAGACGACCCCGACCTGACCAGCGAGATGCGGGAAGCCAGCGAAGCCAACACCGACACTAGCGTTGAGCAGATCGACACCGGTCAGCGTGCCGAGATGCTCGACGAGGTGAACGAGCTGCGCGGCTTTGCTGCCCTGGCGCGGTCGATCACGGTCAACCAGAAGGCTGTCAAACTCGTCGACGCACTTGAGCAAGGCTTCGAGAAGCTCCGGGAGATTGGTGCACCCGAAAAAGCGATCATCTTCACCGACTCGACCGTCACCCAGGACTACCTCGCCCGGTCACTGACCGATGCTGGGTGGGGTGAAGGGCTGATCCTGTTCAACGGCAGTAACGACAGCCCGGAATCGAAACGGATCTACGACAAGTGGCTAAAGGAAAACCACGGCGGTGACCTCGTCACCGGTATCGCTGCTGCTGACCGCCGTAAAGCTCTCGTTGATGAGTTCCGTGACCGTGGCCGATTGATGATCGCCACCGAAGCTGCCGCTGAAGGTATCAACCTTCAGTTTTGCTCCATGCTCGTCAACTACGACCTGCCGTGGAACCCGCAGCGTATCGAGCAGCGTATTGGCCGTGTGCACCGGTTCGGGCAGAAGCACAATGTCATCGTGGTGAACTTCTCCAACAAGGGCAACCTTGCAGAAGAACGCATCCTCGAACTACTGAGCGAGAAATTCCAACTGTTCACATCCGTGTTTGGCGCATCCGATGAAGTACTGGGGCAGATCGAAGACGGTCTGGACTTTGAGAAGTCGATCTCTGCCATCTTGGACAACTGCAAAACAGCTGCCGAGATCGATGCAGCGTTCAAGGAACTCGAGGAACGGTACTCGAAACAGATCAACCGTGAGATGAAGAAGACACGGGCAAAAGTCTTCGACAACCTCGACCCGAAAGTACGCGACAAACTCAAGTCCTACGACGCACAGACCGGGGTGGTGCTCAACGCCTTCGAACGCCTACTCATCCGGGTCACCCACCACGAACTCGAAGACCTGGCGACCTTCAACGGTTCGGGTACCCAGTTCACACTCCACGAACCACCACACGTGGGCATCCCAGTTGGCGACTACTACTTCAAATCGGAACCCCGGAAGGGCGCGCACCAATACCGGTACACCAGCGACTTGTGTGCCTGGGTGATCGACGCAGCGAAAACCCGTGCAACCCCACCAGCAAGACTCACCTTCAAGATCAGCAGCTCAGAGCGTGCAACCGCAATTGCAAAACGCCTGCGCCACAAGCGAGGAAGGCTACGTGTTGAAGAAGCCAGCTTCGCTATGAAGGCAGGAAGCCAGCAGCTGCACGAGTCCTACCTGCTGACCGCTGGGTTCTTTGACGACGGCACCCCTATGGATCATGAGCAGATTAGAGACCTTCTCGACCTGCACTGCACCGACAGCACTGCTGACCACGTCGAGACCAGAGGTTTCGACGAAGTCATCGCACAGGAGCTGGAGGAACTCAGAGGTGACGTCGAAGACCGCAACGCGCGCTTCTTCCTCGAACAAGAAGCACTCCTCGACGCGACACGGCTCGACCTCAAGGCGAAGTACGACGCGAAGATTCGCGAGTACCAAGCCAAGGAAGCCACCGCAAACAAGGAAGCTCGCAAGGCCTCGAACGCTACCCAAGAGCTGAAGCTGAAGCAGGAGGCGCGTCAGTGGCGACGCAAGGCTGACGATGCTGAGGATGAATACCGCAGTGAGCGGAACCGTCTCCGTGATGAGTCCGATCAACTGCTCGACAACGCACAAGATGCTCTCCAAGCGAAGCAGTCCCGCCAGGTGCTCTTCAGCATCAACTGGGAGGTCAAGTGAACATGCCAGTGCCCAGGGAAGGTATGTCTGATGGCTAGGCCATATGTTTCGCACAAGAAGCTCTGCGACAACTCTCGCGCGGCGATGCTCGCAGCCATCGAAATCTACAACAAGCCACAAACGACTTATCGTGAGCAGGTCGTCACAGTTCTTGTCGTCAACGCATGGGAACTCATCCTCAAGGCTGCTCTACGGAAAGCTAAGAAGAACATTTTCTACAAGAAGAAGCGCGGTGAAGACTACCGATCTTTTTCCTTAGAGCATTGCATCGCTGATATGGATCGCCATCGTCTTTGGCCCAGTAGCGTTGACGGAGATGGCGTTCGAGCTAACCTGCATGTCCTCACTGATTATCGAAACAAGATCATCCACCTTTACGTGTCCGACGATCTCAACACGATCCTCTACATGTTCCTTCAGCAAAGCATCGTGAACTACCGCGACTTCGTGCTCGATGTCTTCGGTAAGGACTTGGCTGATGACATCACATGGACGCTTTTGCCGCTCGCTGCGAGCACCCCCAGCGATGCAATCCGATCCCTACGAGTCGACGGGGATGGAAGATCCACGCAAGTAGTCGAGGACTTCCTACGAGACCTGAGGAAGATCATCGGCGAAGCTGAAGATCTAGGAGCAGACATGGGCCGCATCGCCATGATCCAAGAGATCAACCTGCAATCTGGGAAGAAGATCAGCCGAGCCGATCTTGAAGTTGCGATTGACCAAGGTGCCGCAACCACGATCGTTCAACGAAAAGTGGACCCCAACGAAACACACCCGTATTCCGCAACGCAACTGATAGCGCGAGCGAATAGGGCAAGGAAGAACGGGAGGAAGCTAACCAGCTACGATCTGACTTGCATGGCGTGGAAACACAATATGCGAGACAACAGCAAGTTCGCTTGGCGAGGAACCCATAGCCCCACCCACGTGTGGTCTGGAGATGCGTTGAGCTTTCTCAAGAACCAAACTGACGAGGAGTTCGACCGCGTCAGGGCGGAGTACAATCAGTATCAGCGATACAAGAAGCGCAGCAAGAAGTGAAGGGTGACTCCCGGATACCTTTTGACGCGACCCCTGTGCTTTTTGACGGCTCCGAGTTCGTGCCGCAGAGTGGGTGCAAAACCAGCTCGCCCCGCTGAATCGGCTCCACAATCAGCTGGCCGAACTGACCCCGCCAGCGTGCCGGTACTTCGCCCGCCACGACCGAACAGCTCGCGTTCCCCGTGTTATCGCGCCATTTCACGCGGCGAGCACACAATCGCGCACATCGTTAGTTTGTATCACTCGCGCTATCCAACGTTT
>NZ_JH165054.1:94559-261403 GCF_000227295.1 Cutibacterium avidum ATCC 25577
GGACGTGGACCCCCTTGTCAGTAAGGCCGAAGCCGAACTGCTCACGACATGCCTGATCGGCGGCACGCAAAATGAAGTCGACCACCTCGACCGGGGTGTAGACGACTCCGAGGCTGGCGGCCTGAGCGGGGAAGGACTTCTTGAAGAAATCCTCGTAGAGCCGGTGGATGACCGTCTGCCGACCCGCCGGGCTCTCGACCGTTGATGCAGAGCGACGCACCGAGGCGTAGAAACCGGCCAGCGCGTCAGTCTCGGCCTGCAGCCCCTGCCCCTCCAGGGCAGTGATCATGCGTTGCATACTCACCGATACCGGGTTGGTGTGCGCAAAGCTGCCGGTGGGAAATAGCGCGTCGAACACCGGTTGGGTGATGAGGTGCTGGGACAGCATGTCGATCGCACCGTCGACGGTGATGGAGTCGTTAATAGTGGCCTGCAACCCGGCGAGGAAGGTGTCGAACTCGCCAGCCAACGGAGCATCGGTGGCGCGGGCCTGCGCCAAAATACTCGTGATGCGGGTGACCTGGTTGGAATGGATGTGAACGACATCGTCGGCCCAGGAATCCCAGTAGTCGCGCTCGCCGACCTTCTTGACGATCCGCGCGAGGATCGCGTCACGCATCTGGTTTTGGAACAGCATCGGCTGGATGGCAGCCCGCGAGCCGTTGGTGTCGTGACCGGTCTCGGGAGCGGTGCCGCCGAAGACACTGATGCCGATTTTGCCCTTGGTGTCCTTGTCCAGGTCGATGGAGTTGATCATCGCGTTGAACCGGTCGTCATGGGCGCGTAGGGCATTAAGGACGTCCCAGACCACTTTGAATCGTTTGTTGTTGCTCAGGGCTTTCTCAGGTGATTCGCTGGAATCGATCGCAACTGGGAGGATGACGTAGCCGTAGTCCTTGCCGGGGGCCTTGCGCATGACGCGGCCCACCGACTGCACGACGTCTACCAGGCTGTTGCGCGGTGACAGGAACAATACGGCGTCCAGGGCAGGCACGTCGACGCCCTCCGACAGGCAGCGGGCGTTGGACAGGATGCGGCACTCTCCTTCCGGGATGGGTGCCTTGAGCCAGGCGATTTCGTCACCACGATCGAGGGCGTTCATCGTGCCGTCAACGTGGTGCGACGCCACCTCCAGTGCAGGGGTGTCGAGGCCGCCATCAGCCGAGAGGGCCTCCGTGACCTGCGGGAACGTGGCGGCGAAGGCCTTGGATGCCATGATGTTTTGGGCAAATGCGACTGCACGCTGCATCGGCACCGGGTGGGGCCCGAAGTCCATATCGGTTGTGCGCTTGGCTAGACCGTTCCAGCAACCGATGATCCGGGCGGCATCGTCCAAACCGATCTCGCCGGTCTCATCAGCAATCTGGGACTGGAAGGTGTCGGCAATTGCCGCGTTCTCTACGCGCAGGATCATGACCTTGTAGTCGGCAAGCAGATTACGCTCTACGGCCTCCCCGAAACCCAAGCGGTGGAATTCGGGGCCGTAGAGGGACTCGTCATCCATCGACGCCAGCACGACGGAGTTTTCCTCGGCCTTCTTCTTTGCCTCCTGACCATAGATGCGAGGAGTGGCCGTCATGTACAGCCGCTTGGCGGCTGTCAGATAGGTGTTGTCGTGCACCTTGACGAAAGCGGACTCGTCCTGGCCGCCGACAAGGGAGGCACCGGTGGTGCGATGGGCCTCGTCACACAAGATGAGGTCGAATTGCTCGCCCGAGGTGCGCTGGGCCTGGGCGACGACATCGATGGACTGATAGGTGGAGAACACCACAATCATCTGCTTGCCCCGGCGACCACCGACCGCCATCTGTTCGGCAAGCCAGGCCGCGTCCGTGGTGGGGATGGGGATGTCGTGGGTGGTGATGTCCTCGGCCTTCCTGGAAGCCCGGGTGTCGGAGCAAACCACCATGGGCCGGATAGTCGTCTGGGACTGGGCCATCCATTCCTGCAGGGTCTGAGAAACCAGGGCGATGGAGGGGGCCAGGAAGAGTACCTTGAGCCGACCGCCATTCTCGGCGCACAGCTGTTCTGCGAGCTTCAGTGAGGTGAACGTCTTGCCCGTACCGCAGGCGCTGATCCACTTGCCTCGGTCGTGGGTCTGGAATCCCTCGTGGATCTTGGCGAGGGCCTCCTTCTGGTGGGGACGCAGCCCGTAACGCACAGCTCGTCGTGGCTCGAAGTTCAGACTGTCGCGGGACTGCTGCATCCAGTCGATGGGTGACTCGGCGATCTCGGTCAGGCCGATGCGCTGGACGGGGATGGACTGATCCTCGAGCGCTTTCTCTGCGTGTGTCGACCACCGATCCGTGGTTGAGATAATGATGCGGTTGGTGAACCACACGTGGCCCCACGCCTTACCCGACGCCGTGAAGAACGAGTCAATGTCTTGCTTCTGTAAAGCGTGGCCAGGGTCGTAGAACTTACACTGGATCGCCGTCCACTCACCAGTGGAGCGATTACGGGCCACTAAGTCGATACCAGAGTCGTGGGTGTTCTCGTTGTGGACCCATTGGGGCCAGGTGCGTACCTCGTCATATTCGGATGACAGCGTCGGGTCCGTCTGGAAGTAAGACACCATGAGGTCCTCAAAGCGCGCCCCCGCCGCGCCGCCGAAGGCTCTTGCCGGAACTGCTCAATAACATGATGGACAGTAGTTCGAGTAGCCACCCGATTCTCCTTGTACAGTCGGCTCCAGCGTCGAAGACCTGAGATCTTGACCATGACAGGCACGATCATAGGCCCCATCGACACGACCAATGGGCCAGTCCCCGCATGCGTCCGCTGCCCTGTTTGGGGCACGACACGCACCAATCCCCCATCACCTGCCCAGTTACCGCACAACAACAATTACGTGGCTTCTAGAGTTTTGTCATTCTGAGTAGGAGGTGACTCCGATACTCTCAGAGTACGTAACCTCCCTCATGGTTTGGAGTGTCATGTCATCTCGAGTTTTGGAACTCACGAAGTACTACTCTGAAATCCAGCGGCGATCTAATTTAGTGGACCAGGTTTTTACCGCCCAGAAGCCACATATCACCGTCGATCTGACTCAGGTGCGGGAAGGTACCCTTGATGAACGATCCGTAGCCCAATTATTCACCCTTGCGAACTCACATTCCCGGCGCCAACCGCGCAAGAGTGGCCAGCGCCGCGAGCCAGTTTGCCCCCGCCAGGACGCCCACCCGATCAAGCTCATCATTTCTCTCATCACGTTGAGGCAAAGGCGATCAAGCTCTGGGCTCCTCCTTCTCCCTGCGTCATTGACACCCGACGGCACGCTCACTGCCGACCCACAAAACGACGAGCCGTGGATCCCAGTATCCCGGCTGAGAACGCCTGGCATGACCGACCGTGAGGTGATGGTCGGAGACCTCTCATCATTGTGGAAATGGCGTCGCGGCAAGGGCGCTGAGCTTGCCTCCAACGCCGAAACCTGGCAAGACACCCTGGACCTCTGTTTCAATCTCTTTTCCGAGGTTTCCAACAATTTCAAGAATCTCGGCAAGGTCGATGATACCCAGATCATCACCAGCACGTGTTACATCACTCCAGGTGAGGTGATTACGTCCAACCGCGCGATTCTTGATCTTTACAAATATCTGGAGAACGGAGCATATTCCGCTGCTCCAGTATACGCGAACCTATTATCGCGCAATCCACAGCAGCGCCTGGATTCTGACTATCTCGATGCCAATGTCGATACCTTGAAAAAGTCAGCAATACTGTCAACGGGTAGCATGAGTGATGAATATCCCCTCACGGAATCCCAGCGTCGAGCTGTGCACGCTTTTCTCTGTGATACATCCGACGAGCCAGCATCTATTACTGCAGTCAGCGGCGCTCCTGGCACCGGAAAGACAACCCTACTGCAATCTGTCATCGCGAGCATGATCGTCACCCATGCCCTTGAAGACAAGCCGGCTCCTTTAATCGTTGGTACGTCGACAAATAATCAAGCCGTCATAAATATCATTGATTCTTTTAGTAAGGTCACCAAGAAGCAACCGGGCGTCCTTGACCAACGGTGGTTGCCTGTGGCTACAGAAGATGGTGCGACCCCAGATGCGTTACACAGCTTGGCCACATATTGCCCGTCCCAGTCCAGGATGAATGAAGCACAACGCCACGGCTACCTCACAGAAAACTTGCATAAGAGCGGTGTCTACACCTATTACTCATCACCCCAGTACATAGCCAGCGCGGCATCATATTTCGTACAACGCTTTACCGAGTACAGTCAAGCTTTCATTGCGTCACCGCCACCCACCATCAAAGATGCATTAGAAATATTACGAAATGTTCTCGTTAAATATGAGACAGCGCGCCGAGAACTTATCAAAGAACGCGCTCGGGCTGATAGTCATGCCGTCACAAAGCTGACCGAATTCAGGGAGAAGAAAGACACCCTCTCCAGAGAGCTCAAAGTTTACCGGCATCACCTGAATTCATGGACGCGGATTCTCACCGGACTCAGACAACGATCCACAAGCGTCGACCCTGCAGAGGAAGCGCTTGTGATCGACATGAACTACAAAGAAGGCGAACCTGCCCCTCATCTCAGAACTCTTGGCGAATTCGTTCGTTTTTACCAGTCAAGCATCGCCTCATCTCGGAAGCTCCTGAAGCGAATAGAACGGAGGATCAGAAAATCTGAAACTGCCGCAGCGAAAGCTCAAAAGAGATATAAAAAGAAGATTCATAGGTGCTTAACTGAGCTTAAGGTCTTCGGATCGCTGCCGGAGAAGCAACTCCAGAAACTCACTGACGCCTCCGATCTGTTAAATCTTGATCAGGTATTAGATACCACCGTCAGATATGTCGAGTTCTGGCTCGCTGTTCATATTTATGAAGCGGAATGGCTGCTTGCCGCGGATGGGGACGACCTCATCCCAGAGCGGGAACGTAACCGCACGTCACCAGAGTACATGGAAAGGTTTTGGACCCAGGTAGCCTCACTGACACCATGCTTTGTGATGACGGCGTATCAACTCCCAAAGTATTTCAGACTATGGACAAAACCAGGAGAAAAATCTGAATACGATTTGGGACGGCCTGATCTGATGATTGTGGACGAAGCCGGTCAAGTCGATATGTCTATTGGCGCGGCTGTGTTTGCGATCCCGAAACGGGCGCTTGTCGTCGGTGACGTCTTGCAGCTGTCCCCTATATGGAGCATCGACCCTGAGAGCGACAAGGAGATGACGTCAGTTTTCAACCTCGCCGGCCAGTGGGATGACATGATCAGTCGCGGTATGACGTCGTCTCAGCCCTCATCGGTGATGTCCGCGGCGACGACGGCGAGCCGTTGGCGGTACAGCCAAGATGCCAAGCCTGGACTCTTCTTGGCTGAACACTTTCGTTGCCATCACGACATTATTCAATTCTGCAACGACCTCCTATACAAGGGCCTTCTCAAGCCGTCCCGCCCCCTTGGTTCCTACAAGCTCAAAGACATAGTCGAACACCCATTTCTATTCAAGAAGATAGCCAACTCAGAAGATCAACGGAAGGGATCGAGTCGAATAAACTGCCACGAGGCCCAGGAGATTGCGACCTGGATCGCGTCCAACTTCGATTACTTTAGAGCTATCTACAATCCCAATGGCGATCCAGCAAAGGACGCGGAGATCATCGGGGTTGTCACACCATTTGCAGCCCAAGAACACTTAATCAAGAACGCCCTAGACCCTAGGTTTAGCAAAATAATTACAGTTGGCACTGCACATAAGCTACAAGGAGCAGAGAGAGAAATCGTCTTATTCTCCGCCGTCTACGGAAACAATTCAGACCAAGCGGTCTTCATTGACAAGACCCTAGAACTTATGAACGTTGCCGTGTCTCGCGCGAAAGACCTATTCATTGTCTTTGGTAGCGACCAGCGGTGGAACGGCACTGGGCCGGTGTTTAGACTAATACGCAAGCATGCGACATTGAGCGACTGCAACTTTGCTGGATCAAGGAACAACGCTCCTGTGCCACCAGCAGAAAACAGCACTCCAGTGCAGCCAGTAGTACCTGATTTCGAGCCGGTTCTACCTCCCACTGCCACACCTCAAGCCAAGAGCTACGAGTATTTTACTCCAACGCAGAAATCGTCGACTCCGGAATCCGGCGATATCAAGTTCGTCGATCGCAGAACCCCCGGATACTGCATTGCCAGGGAACTCCTCGACGCGTGGAAAAAGGAAGGTGTGCTACCCGAAGGTCAGCCAGTGCGTGCTACTCAATTGAATCAAGCTCTGTCTAAGGCCGGCCTGATTACTTACGCCATCAATGAGTGGATGCCGACAGTACATGGCGCGATGATGGGCATCGCACTGTACGAGGGCGAAGACAAGGACGGTCGACGTTATAGGAATCTCATTTACTCGCCACAAGCCCAAGCCGCGCTGACGAATTTGGTCCGCACTCACCAACTCGTCCTCAGATAAACCGAAGCTCTATCGGCTCATCGACGATGACGACACACCACGACGGGTCAACCAGGCTCAGATCTTGACGACAACCGGCACAATCATCGGTCGACGCCGCAATGACCGTGCGACCCACCGGCCAATGGTCCGACGCACCACCTGCTGCAACCGGTGGGTGTCGTCCATGCCACCCTTCATGGCGTTCTCAAGCTCGGTGACGATCTGGTCGGTGATCTCCGCGAAAACTGAGTCGTCCTCAGCGAAACCGCGAGCCTGAATCGCCGGACGGGACACCACAGTGGCCGAGCGGGTGTCGACCGCGGTGACGACTGACAAGAATCCCTCCTCCCCGAGGATGCGACGGTCGGTGAGGGTGTCCTCGGTGAGTTCACCCACCCCGGATCCATCGACGAGGATGTAGGAGGCGTCGATCTTGCCCACCACACGCGGTACGCCGTCGACGAGGTCAATAACCCCGCCGTCTTCAACGAGGACGACGTTCTTCTCATCGACTCCGGTGGCCTTGGCCAGGTCGGCGTTGGCGACCAGATGACGCACCTCACCGTGAATCGGCATGACCGCGCGCGGACGCACGATGTTGTAGGCGTACAGCAGCTCACCGGCCGCGGCGTGGCCGGAGACGTGGACCAAGGCATTGCCCTTGTGGACGACGGTCGCACCGAGCTTCGTCAGACCGTTGATGACACGGTAGACGGCGTTCTCATTGCCAGGGATGAGGGAGGAGGCCAACAAGACGGTGTCGCCCTCCCCCACCTCGATGTCGCGGTGCTCACGGTTGGCGATTCGGGCCAGGGCTGACAGTGGCTCCCCCTGGGACCCGGTCGAGACGATGACCACCTCGTTGTCACGGTAATGATCAAGCTCACGCAGCTCGATGACGGTGTTGTCCGGCACGTGGAGGTAACCCAGTTCCTGAGCCACCGCCATGTTTCGGACCATGGATCGACCGACGTAGCAGACCTTACGGTTGTGGCGGACCGCCATGTTGAGCACCTGCTGGACACGATGCACGTGAGAGGCGAAACAGGCGACGATGAGCTTCTTGTTCGCCTTCTCGAAAACCCTCTCGATGGCCGGCTCGATCTCGGTCTCGGACTTCACGAAGCCCGGCACCTCGGCATTGGTGGAATCGACCATGAACAGGTCTACGCCTTCTTCGCCGAGACGTGCGAAGGCACGCAGGTCGGTGATGCGACCGTCCAACGGAAGCTGGTCCATCTTGAAGTCGCCGGTATTGATGAGGGTTCCCGCGTCGGTGCGCACGCACACTGCCAGAGCGTCAGGGATGGAGTGGTTGACGGCAATGAACTCAAGGTCGAACTGTTCGCCGACCTCGGCGACGTCTCCCTCGTGAACGACATTGAGCTTGTATCCCCTGATGCGATGCTCACGCAGTTTGGCCTCAACCAGCGCCAAGGTCAGCTTGGACCCGTAGATCGGGATGTCGGGGCGACGTTTGAGCAGGTAGGGCACGGCCCCGATGTGGTCCTCATGGCCGTGGGTGAGCACCAGCGCCTTCACCTTGGCCAGCTTCTCATCGTCGAGGTAGTCCAGTCCTGGCAGCAGCAGGTCGACGCCGGGGTGGTCATCCTCCGGGAAGAGCACCCCGCAGTCAATGAGGAGCATCTCCCCATTGATCTCGTAGCACGACATGTTGCGTCCGACATCCCCCAAGCCGCCGAGGGGGATGATGCGCAGAACATCCGGTTTCAGATCCGGGGGTGTCGTCAATCCAGTATTAGCCACGGCGTGAAGCCTATCGGGAAACTCCGACAGCTTCGCCCCGATGTGTCCTGACCGCTTCATCAAGGGCCTGGGAGACGAAGTTCTCAGCTCGCTGGCGCAATTCCTCCCTGGCCTGGCATCGTGGCAGGGTCTCATCGGCATACATCGGCGGCCCCACCTTGGCCTCCAGCTGCGGACGACACCACTTGACTCCGAGCTTCCGCCCAGACCGCACCAGTGCCACTGGCACCACCGGGGCACCGGTGCGCACCGCCAGGACAAAGGCCCCTGGACGGAAGGTCCCTGCGGAGGTCTCGTAACAGGTGATGTCTCCCTCTGGATAAATGACGACGCAGTCACCGTCAGCCAGCGCCTGCGCATTGGCCGAGAAGAAACCTCGTACATCAGAAACGTCAACCGGAATCGTTCCGAAGGCTCGCAGGATGAGCCCTGCCACCGGGATGTCGAAGTTGGAAAGTTGCGAGTTGAACCTCAGACCGGTCGGCCAGAACACCCGCACTAGGGCCAGACAGTCGAAATCGTGGACGTGGTTGCTGACGACGATCGTCCCTGGCTCCAGATGGTGGTGTCCTCGCCGACGAAAAGCGAAGGTCACCCCGGTGAGAATCACCGCAGCTGGGCCGACAATCGTCAGATAGGCCAGTCGCTGGACCTTCTTCATCCGGTCGGCCCCGAAATGGCAGCGTCAAACATCTCGACCAGCAACCGAGCCGACCTGTCCAGGGCGTACTCCTGGCCACAGCGTGCCTGAGCCTTGCCCGCGGTCTCACGCTCCTTCGGGTGCTCCAGCCACCAATCGATGTCAGCCGCCATCCTCTCCGGATCGCGCGGCGGGCACAGACCGTGCTCGGGAACACGACAGAACTGGCTGGTGGCCGACAGCGGGCTGTCGACGATAAGGCAGGGCAACCCGACCGAGGACGCCTCCAGGGCAGCCAAGGACTCGATCTCGACGTCTGCGGGGTGAACGTAAAGGTCGGCGGCTCGCAGTTCAGCGATGAGGTCCTCCGGACGGTCGTGGCTGACGAAGCAGGCGTCAACCCCAGCGCGCTCAGCTCGCCTCTGCAACCATTCTCGCTGCGGCCCTCGACCGGCGACCACCAGACGGATCCGATCGCGATGTCGAGACCGGGCAATGGCGTCGACGAGGACCTCGATCCTCTTCTCCGGTGAGAGCCTGCCGACAGTCATGACGGTGGCAGGGCCAGAGCTGTCCAGAGCCCACGTCTCTCGTGGCGGGCCGGGCCGAAACTCTGGCGGCACCCCATTCGAGATGACGTGAAGGTGCTGGTCGTAACCGTGTCTGCGCAACTGCTCGGCGATGAATTCACTGGGGGCATGGAGGTGGGACACATCGTGGTAGAACGCCCGCCACAACATGCGATAAATGCGGTCGGCAAGACATCGAGCGTTGGCCAGGTGCACGTTGTAGGTGATGTTCTCAGGCTGGATGTGGAAACCCGAGGTGACGGGAACACCGGCATGCTGCGCCACGTGTTTGGCACAAGCCCCCAATGGCGACGGCATGACGACATGCACGAGGTCAGCCTCGGCTACCGCTGAGGAGACAATGGCCCTGACTGGGCGCGCAAGATCGACGTTCTGAAGGTCAGCCAGGTGGGTGATGAGCGGCAGGTAGAGGACGGGCACACTGACCACGGGAATCCCGCGAGTGCTGGGCACCGGGGTCGACCCGACGCTGAGTAAACGCACCTCGTGACCCTGGTCACGCAATGCGTGGGAAAAACGAAGGGTCGAGGCCGTCGTCCCATTTCCTGGTTGGAGGGCGTCGACCACAAGAAGGATCCTCATGCGGCAGCACCACCGCTGTTCATTGCCTGCATTGACGCCATCCAACCTCGGTCCCGTGATCCTGGTCCGAAAATGCCTGTGGGGCCCGTCCTCGTCGGACGGACCCCAAAACGTGATCTCTCAGAATCTTGGGATGTTACGCATGTTCGAGGTGGCCATCGAGACGGCCTCACCGGCACCACGGTTGAGCACGATCTTGCTCATGGCGGTGGCGAACCCAATCATCTGCTCACCCTTGATCTCAGGAGGCAGGGACAGGGCGTTGGGATCAGTGAGCACCTCGACGAGGGCCGGTCCGTCGAAGTCGAGGGCATCACGAAGAGCACGACGAATATTGCGCGGATCATCAACCCGCTCGGAGTGATACCCGATCGCCTTGGCAACCCCGGCATAGTTCACGTCATGGACGTCAGTCCCGAAATCAGGCAACCCATTGACCAGCATCTCCAGCTTGACCATGCCGAGGGTGGAGTTGTTGAAGACAACCACCTTGATCGGCAAGTTGAGCATACGGGCCGTGACGAGCTCGCCAAGGAGCATCGAGAGGCCGCCGTCGCCGGACACCGAAATGACCTGTCGGCCAGGGTGAGATGCCTGGGCACCGATGGCATGCGGCAAGGCATTGGCCATCGATCCGTGCAGGAAGGATCCGATGAGACGACGGGTACCCAGCGGATCGATGTAACGAGCGGTCCACACATTGCACATGCCGGTGTCAGCAGTGAAGATCGCGTCGCGGTCGGCCAGCTCGTTGAGCAGGTGAGCGACGTACTCAGGGTGGATCGGCTTCATGTGCTCGACATTGCGGGTGTACGAGCCGACCGGAGCCTTCATGATCTTGGCGTGACGCTTGATGGTGGCCTTGAGGAACTTGTCATCATGCTGCTTGAGCAGCGGGGTGACAGCGTTGCACAGGGCCTTGACGTCGGCGTGGATCGGGAAGGAGACGTCGGTACGACGACCCAACTTCTCCGGGCGATTCTCAACCTGAACCGTGAGGGTGCCAGGCAGGAACTGGTTGTAGGGGAAATCGGTTCCCAACAGGATCAGTACGTCGGCATCATTCATGCCCTCGGCTGCGGCACCGTAACCCAGCAGACCGGTCATGCCGACGTCGAAGGGGTTGTCGTACTGGATGAAGTCCTTGCCGCGCAGGGAGTGACCGATCGGGGCCTTAAGCTTGTCGGCCAGGGCCAAGACCTCGTCATGGGCACCCTCGACGCCGGCACCGGCGAAAATGGCAACCTTCTTGACGTCATTGAGAAGCTTAACGAGCTGACGGACGTCCTCCGGGTTCGGCTCGGTGGAGGGACGACGGCTCGGGACGAAGACCGGCGACGGAGCGGCAGCCTTCTTGTCGGTGATGTCGCCCGGGAGGGTCACGACCGAGACGGTGCTGCCCGCGACAGCATGGCGAATGGCCGAGTTGACGACGCGAGGTGCCTGCTCAGGGGTCGAGACCAGCTCGCAGTAGTCAGAGCATTCCACGAAGAGGCGATCCGGGTGGGTCTCCTGGAAGTAGCTCATGCCAATCTGGACGCTGGGGATGTGGGAGGCGATGGCCAGAACCGGGACCTGGGAGCGGTATGCGTCGAACAGACCATTGATGAGATGCAGGTTGCCCGGACCACAGGAGCCTGCGCAGACAGCCAGCTCGCCGGTCAGAGTTGCCTCGGCAGCAGCGGCGAAGGCCGCAGCCTCCTCATGACGAACGTGGACCCAGTCGATACCGCCCTTGACAGAACCGCCGGTCCTGCGAACTGCATCAACGACGGGGTTCAGGGAGTCACCGACGATGCCGTAGATCCGTCGCACCCCCGCATCGAGGAGCTGTTGGACGAGCTGTTCGGCAACATTCATGAAAGGGACCTCCACGGAACTGACGACATCTGATGAGCGGCCAAGGGGCCGCTCATCAGCATACGACTTCTTGGCCTAGCCTCACCTCATCATTCGCGCCAAGCTGATCACTTTCCGGTGAGGTCGGACAATTTCACCTCGGTCCCGACAAGGGAAAACTCCAATCCCTTCGGCGTCGCCTTGAGGGATTCGTAATGCAGATTACCCAGATCGGGGAGGGTGAATCGATCTGTGATGCCTTCCAGAACGGAGTTGAGCAGGATGTCCGGAATCGGAATACCGTCCAAGCTCGCCGATGGGCTCGTCAACGTCACCCGCCGCGATGTGGTCTCGACGCCAGGAACGGCTGAGATACTGACACCCACTCGAGCTCCCAGAACCGACATGTCGCGCACAATGGTCACCTTGCCGTTCTCACCGGCGTCATCGTTGTACGTAATCTTGCCGCCTGCCAGCCGAGACAGCTCGGGCCAGTCGACCCGGCCAGTTGCAGACATCGTCTCGGCGACCGTCCGGGATTCCTCACGGGCATGACGGATCCCATTGGCGTGGATGTTCACGTCATGGAAGGTCACCGTCGTCTCGTCTCGAGCGACGGTCGCCGTCGGTATGGTCGCGTCAAGTCCCTGGAGCTCGTCGGTCAGCAAGACCCCGAGGAAGGGGCGATTGCGGATCGCGACACCGACGCTTGACTCGTCGGCCCCGAATGACTTCGCAATATTGGCCGCGATGGCCTTCTCACTTCTCGCCCGGAAGGTCTGATCGGTGATCACTGCCGCAACCGCGACCAAGGCGATGACGACGATGATGACGAGCCACTTGATGAGGCGGTGGTGACGACGATCACGTCCGACCGTCACCACCGCCCCGGTATCAATCTGAGGCCTGGGCGGCAGCACCTGAGTCGGCTCAGACGGCGTCATCGAGAAATCAGGACGCTCATTCAAGTCCGAGCAACCCTTCGATGCCGATGGTCAGACCCGGACGGTCAAGGACACCGCGCACGCCGGTGAGAACGCCCGACATGAAGGAGACGCGGTCCATCGAGTCATGGCGGATGGTGAGGGTCTCCCCCTCGGCTCCGAAGAGCACTTCCTGGTGGGCGACGAGGCCGCGCAGGCGGACACCGTGGACGTGGACCCCGTCAACGACGGCTCCGCGAGCCCCGTCGAGCTGGCTCTGGGTGGCATCCGGGACCTCTCCCATGCCGACCTTCTGCCGGGCAGCCGCGATCTTGCCAGCGGTCGTGCGGGCGGTGCCTGAGGGGGCATCGACCTTGTTGGGATGGTGCAGCTCGATGACCTCGACCGACTCGTAGAACTTCGCAGCCTCCTCGGCGAAGTGCATCATGAGCACGGCGCCAATGGAGAAATTCGGGGCGACCAGGCAGCCGGTGTTGGGATGGTCGGCGAGCTGGTCGCGCAAGGTCTGGTAGCGGTCTTCGTCAAAACCCGTGGTGCCGACGACGGTGTTGATCTCGTGGTCGATGGCCCAGGCGAGGTTGTCCATGACGGCGTCGGGGGTGGTGAAATCGACGACGACATCGGCTCCCTCAGCGGCTGAACGATCATCGCCACTGTCGATGGCGGCCACGAGCTCGGTGTCCTCGGCTTCCTCGACGGCCTGGCACACCGAAGCTCCCATACGTCCCTTGGCTCCGAATACGGCAACCTTGATCATCTGGACCTTCCTTCCTGACGACGGCACCTGCCCGGCGCCGCGTCCAGACTACCCAGATGCTCTGACGTTCCCGAGGAATGGTCCATCCGCGCACAACGAACGGGATGCCCTGGCGAAAGTGCCAGGACATCCCGTTGATGTCAGTCCCTCACAGGATCAACGACTCCAGGATTGATGACTCACTCCTCGGTGTCGTCGTCCTCCTCGTGGGAGGCCAGGACCAGGGAGAACTTGCCCCGGTCGTCGACCTCAGCGATCTCAACCTCGATCTTCTGACCGACCGACAGCACGTCCTCGACGGCCTCGACGCGCTTGCCCTCGTTGAGGTCACGCATCTTGGAGATGTGCAGCAGGCCGTCCTTGCCAGGCAGCAGGGAGACGAAGGCACCAAAACTCGTCGTCTTAACGACGGTGCCTAGGTAACGCTCCCCCACCTCAGGCATCTGCGGGTTAGCGATCGCATTGATCATCGTACGAGCAGCCTCAGCGGAATCGCCGTTGTCGGCTCCGATAAAGATCGTGCCGTCATCCTCAATAGAGATATTGGCGCCGGTGTCGTCTTGGATCTGGTTGATCATCTTGCCCTTGGGGCCAATGACCTCACCAATCTTGTCTACCGGGATGTGCACGGTAATGATGCGCGGAGCAGTAGGAGCCATCTCATCGGGAGAGTCGATGGCGTCATTCATGACCTCGAGGATCGTGGTACGAGCCTCCTTGGCCTGCTTGAGGGCACCCGCCAGCACATCGGCAGGGATTCCGTCGAGTTTGGTATCGAGCTGCAGGGCGGTCACGAACTCACTGGTACCAGCGACCTTGAAGTCCATGTCGCCGAGGGCGTCCTCGGCTCCCAGGATGTCGGTCAGCGCAAGGTACTTGGTCTCGCCGTCCTCGTTGGTCTCGCTCATGAGGCCCATCGCGATGCCAGCGACCGAGGCACGCAGCGGCACACCTGCATTGAGCAGGGCCAGGGTCGAGGCGCAGACCGAACCCATCGAGGTGGAACCGTTGGAGCCGATGGCCTCAGAAACCTCACGGATGGCGTAGGGGAACTCCTCGCGGGTCGGCAGCACTGGGATGAGGGCACGCTCAGCGAGGTTGCCGTGACCGATTTCACGGCGCTTCGGGGAGCCAACACGGCCAGTCTCACCGGTGGAGTACGGCGGCATGTTGTAGTTGTGCATATAGCGCCGCGTGGTCTCCGGGGACAGGGTGTCGAGCTTCTGCTCCATGTCGAGCATGTTGAGAGTCGACACACCCAGGATCTGCGTCTCGCCGCGCTGGAAGAGGGCGGATCCGTGAACGCGAGGAATGATGCCGACCTCAGCTGAAAGGGCGCGGATATCGCGAGGTCCGCGACCGTCGATACGCACACCTTCATCGAGGACGCGCTTACGCACGATCTTCTTCATGACGGCCTTAAAGGCGCCAGAGATCTCAGCCTCACGCTCCGGGAAGGTCTCGGCGAGCTCAGCCTTGATACGAGCCTTGAGCTCGGACTCAGCCTCCTGACGCTCCAGCTTGGCAGCGATCTGCTCGATGCGGGAGAGCTCGTCGGCAGCCTTCTCCTCGACGGCGGCGTAGACGTCATCCTCGTAGTCCTTGAAGACCGGGAAGTCGTAGGTTTCCTTGGGCAGCTTGGTGGCCAGGGCGACCTGGGCGTCGCACAGCACCTTGATGAAGGGCTTGGCGGCCTCCAGACCGGTGGCGACGACCTCCTCGGTCGGAGCCGTGCGTCCGCCACGGACGAGGTCCCAGGTGGCCGGGGTGGACTCAGCCTCGACCATCATGATGGCGACGTCACCGTCGGCGAGCACTCGGCCGGCGACGACCATGTCGAAGGTCGACTCCTTGCGCTGCTCGACGGATGGGAAGCACACCCACTGGTCGTCGATGAGAGCCATCCGGACGCCACCGATCGGGCCGGAGAACGGCAGACCAGCGAGCTGGGTGGACATCGAGGCGGCGTTGATGGCGACGACGTCGTAGTAAACGGCCGGGTTGAGGGCCATGACGGTCACGACGACCTGGACTTCATTGCGCAGACCCTTGACGAAGGAGGGGCGCAGCGGGCGGTCGATGAGACGGCAGGCGAGGATGGCGCCCTCAGACGGGCGTCCCTCACGGCGGAAGAAAGAGCCTGGGATACGTCCGGCAGCGTACATGCGCTCCTCGACGTCAACCGTCAGCGGGAAGAAGTCAATGGAATCGCGGGGAGTCTTGGCAGCCGTGGTGGCCGACAGCAGCATGGTGTCACCATCGAGGTAGACGGCGGCGGATCCATCCGCCTGCTGAGCCAGCAGTCCCGCCTCGAAGCGGACGACGTGCTTGCCGAATTTTCCATTGTCGATGATGGCCTCGGTGAATTCGAGTCCGGGTCCCTCCACAGGGATGTCCTTTCGCAGGGCCGACCGCCGCCCGCTGGCGCTCCAGAAGGCGCCTCTTGTAGAACCACACCGGTCTTCGATCGAAGCCGCCGGGACCGTGCCCCGGTGGCCACTACCGAGGACCCATGTGTCATGGGGAGGCAGTCGACGGTTACAGTAATTCTGATTGTGGCTCTCAGTTTAGGTCATCTGTGGTCAATCCCACGAATCCTGGTTTCCAGGCGTTCAGGACGTGGGTACCCGCTTCACGGCATGACCGCATGACTCCGGACATGAAAACGGGGCACCCCCGAAGGGACACCCCGTCAATTCGTGCGATCCGCGGCGCTCAGCGACGCAGACCGAGACGAGCGATGAGCTCGCGGTAGTGCTCGATGTCGTTCTTCGCGATGTAGTTGAGAAGACGACGACGCTGGCCGACCATAAGCATCAGACCACGGCGAGAGTGGTGGTCACCCTTGTGGGCCTTGAGGTGATCAGTGAGCTCGGCGATGCGCTTGGTGAGGATGGCGACCTGGACGTCCGGGGAACCGGTGTCTCCGGGGTGGGTCGCGTACTCTTCGATGATCTTCTTCTTCTCGGCAGCATCCATCTCGGTGGGTTCCTTCCTGTCCGCTGCGCGGCGTCCCCGACGCTCTTACTGCAGGGGACTCTTCCAAGGCCGCGGCCGATCTGACGGCAACTGGGTGAGAGTATCAGCTCTTCCCTGTCGAGTGCGAATTCGCATGTGCCGGACAGCAGCCGGGCATTCCCATGCAGAAGGCGTATCCGACCTGGCGAAGGTTCCGCGGCACAGCACTTCCTCGAAGATCGCGGCACCGATGGTCATGACGATGTACCCACCGACAGCCATGGGGAGTGAACGAGGCGAGGTGGCCCGTCACAACTCCACCGAGGCACAGGGACAGGATACCGAGAGCGGCAACAACGACGGCGGTGACGCGGGGATGACTCGCGACCAGGGATCGGCAACTGGCCACGCCTGAACGACCTTTCGATACATGGTCAGCGGCAACATGGCCTACTGGGTATTCCCACGGCGTTCACACCCGTACCGCCCCCGAACTGCCGGACGTGATTGCCAGCCTCAGGCCAGGATCTTCCGGGCCGCGTCGACGTCGTCGGTCATCTGCGAGATCAGCGGCTCGATACCGTCGAACTTGATCTGCCCACGCAGTCGCTCGGCAAAGGTGACCTTGACGTCGACTCCATAGAGCTCGAGATCATCGCGATCGATGACGTAGGTCTCGACTCGACGCTCAACCCCGTCGAAGGTCGGGTTGGTCCCAACCGAAATTGCAGAGGGGAGTCTGCGACCAGCGTCGGGACCACTGCTCGGCTCCAACCAACCGGCATAGACACCGTCGGCAGGAACAGCACGACCTTCGGGCAGAACAAGGTTCGCCGTCGGGAATCCCAGCTCGCGTCCGCGCTGGTCCCCCATGACGACGACCCCACCGACCTCGAAGGGGCGTCCGAGCAACTCGGCGGCCTCGGCGACATCGCCGGCTGCCACCACCTCGCGAGCCCGGGTCGACGACACCGTGACACCGGAAATGGCGACGAGATCCATGGCATGAACCTCAAAGCGGCCACAGCCAATCTCCGACAGGGCCTGCGGAGTGCCCACGGCGTGACGTCCGAAGCGGAAGTTCTGGCCCACCAAGACATGCTCGGGTTGCAAAGGGCTGATCATTCGCTCGACAAAGGCCGCCGGGGACCAATTCGCGATCTCTGGAGTGAAATTGACCACGCGCACCTCGCTGGCACCGGCCTCCTTCAACCAGTCAATGCGTCGCTCCAGCGGGCACAGCAGGGCCGGGGCCTGGTCAGGGGCCAGGACGGTCAGCGGATGGGGCCAGAAGGTGACGACGACAACGTAACCGTCCGGGTCAAGCCTCTTGGCCTGCTGGACAAGGGCCTGGTGGCCACGGTGCACACCATCGAAGTTTCCGATGACGACGGTTGACGATTCCTCGGGAACAGACACGCCCGGCAGTCTATGGGGACAACCGCCCATGGCCCGAATCCGAAAATCATCACTGGGCGTCGTCATCGCGGAATTGGCAGGCGTCCCACCGCGTCAGGACGCGAGCCGGGCCGCCCACCTGGGCGGCCCGTCCTGCCGATCAGCTCTCGGCGAGTTCGCCGGACTTGAGCTTGTCGACCCACGCCTTGTTGCGCGAGATCCACTCCGCCACGGCCTTCTCCTGGTTCTTGCCTCCGTAGTTCTCCGCGGAGAACATGGTGTTCTCGAGGCTCGAGAGGGTGTTGTCGTCGAAGACCATGTTGCGCACCAGCTGTGCGGCCTTGGGATGATCCTTCTCGAACCCGGGCCTGCCGAAGCTGTAGAGCACCTCAGCCTCGCCCATGGCCTTCTTGGGATCCTTGAGGTCGCGAACCGGGAACGCGCCGTAGGCCCAGTGCGGACGCCACAATGTCACCGCGATGTCCTGGCCGGCGTCGGTGGACTTCTTGAGCTGGGCCAGCATCGCCGGGGTCGACGAGATCTTGAAGTTGATGTTCTTCAAGCCGTACTTCGGAATGGCGGAATCCTTGGTGGCCTTCGTCAGTCCGGCGCCCGCCTCAATGCCGTACAGGGTGTTGTCGTACTCGTCCCCCATGGTCTTGAGGTCGCCAATGGTGCGCGCCTTGGAGTCCTTGTTGACGGCGATGGTGAGTTTGGCGTTGTCATACCAGCAGCCAAGGTTCTCCATCTTGTCGCCGTAGCGCTTGACGTAGTCGGCGTGAGTCAGGGGAAGCCAGCTGTCAGTGATGAGGTCGATGTCACCGGCGACGAGGCCGGCATAGCCCGGGCCGGCGTCGAATCCTTTGATCTTCACCTTGTAACCGTCCTTCTCCAGGACGTTCTTGATGATTCCGGCGGTGGCGAAGGACTCATCCCAGCCGTTGAAGGCACCGATGGTGATCTTGTTGTCATCATCAGTCTTCATGGACGTGGTGTCCTTGGATCCGGCCCCCGGGGTGCAGTCGGCCCACTTCGTGTTGACGTTGTCGGAGCCCGTGTCGGAGCTGCCGGACTCTCCGTTTCCGCTGTTGGTGGCACCGCATCCGGACAGGGCCAAAGCCCCAACCATCAGGGTGGAGGCCGCGGCGATGGCCTTGCGTCGAACCATACTTGTGCTCATCGTTACTCCCTCGTGTTCACGTACGTTCATGTTCTACATGGGACTCAGTCGCCCCTGCTGTGTTCAGCTATCCTTTGCGCTCAGTTGGCGCGCTGTGCCCGGGCGAGCGGGGTGCGATTGGCCAGTCCGTTGGTGATGCGGTCCAGGTAAACGGCCACGACCACCACTGCCAGTCCAGCCTCCATACCCAGACCGATGTCGACCTGAGACAGGGCCGCAACGACGTCGCCGCCAAGACCACCGGCACCGACCATGCCCGACAGCACGACCATGGACAGAGCCAACATGATGACCTGGTTGACGCCGGCCATCACCGTCGGCATGGCCAACGGCATCTGGATACGCCATAGAATGTGACGCGGGCTGGCACCGAAGGCTGCGCCGGCCTCGACCGTCTCGGTGTCGACGCCACGAATACCCAATTCAGTGAACCGCACGCCAGGTGGCAGGGCAAAAATGATCGTCGCGATGGCCCCAGGAACCTGACCGATACCGAAGAGGACGATGACCGGGACCAGGTACGCCAGCGACGGCATCGTCTGCATGAAGTCGAGAATCGGCTTGATGATGGCCGAGAATCGCTTCGACTTGGCAGCCCAGATCCCCAGTGGAATCGCCAGGATGAGGGCCAGGATCACGGCCACCACGACCAGGGACAAGGTTTGCATGGTGTTGTTCCACTGATCCATGGCCCGGACCAGGTAGAAGCCGATGAGCGCGAAGAGGCCCACCTTCCAGTTGGCACAGGCCCAGCCGATGGCGGCGAGGACGACCATCATGACCAGGTACAGCGGCTTGGACAGGACGAGGTTGAGCCCATCGTACATACCGCCGATGACGACGTTGGTGAAGGTGATGAGCCAGTCAAAGGCGTGCTGGAACCAATCGAAGAAGGTCTCGATCCAGCTTCCCAGCGGAATACGGGGGTTGGCGAAATTGAAGCTCATCTCGATCAGGCCTCCTTCTCGGTGATCGGGGCGGATGCGACCGTCGCGGTCGTCGTCTGGTCAGCAGGCGGGAGACCGACGGGATCTCCGACATCCTTGATGACAGGCAACTTCCCAGTGTCTTCCAGGGACATCACGGATCCTTCGGACACCTTGTCCTGGGACCTCGACATGGAGTCGAGCAGAGCGACTCGGGAAATGACGCCCATGAGGTGGAAGTCCTCGTCGACGACGGCGAGAGGCACTCGCGCATCCTTCGACGGAGCGAACAACTCGGACAGCGGGGTGTCAGTGCGAACAGTGAGGATGCCGCTGGTCTCGACGACTGCCGCGATGCTGCGGTCGCCACGGCGAACAGCCTCGATGACCTCCTGGTCCCCAACCATGCCGAGCAGACGACGGTGCTCGTCGACGACGAAGACGCCAGCCCAATCACGCTGATCCATGATGCGCTGGACACGGCGGGGACCTGCCGACCTGGAGACGACGGCCTCGGTGGGTCGCATGACAGCCGACGCCGTCAGAACCCGACTGCGATCGACATCCTGGACGAAGTCAGCGACGTAGTCGTCGGCCGGCTGGGTGAGGATCTCGTCAGAGGTACCGATCTGAGCAACACGACCATTGCGCATGACCGCGATGTGATCGCCGAGGTACATGGCCTCGTTGAGGTCGTGGGTGATGAAGATGATCGTCTTGTTGAGGGTGCCCTGCAGCTCGAGGAGCTGATCCTGCATCTCACGACGGATGAGCGGGTCAAGAGCGGAGAAGGCCTCGTCCATGAGAAGGATGTCAGTCTCCGCGGCGAGGGCACGAGCCAACCCGACACGCTGCTGCATACCACCTGAGAGCTGACGGGGGTACTTGCCACCCCAGCCGTTGAGACCCACGGTCCGCAGCCACTCATCGGCCTTCTCGAGGCGGTCCTTCGGCTTGAGCTTACCCTGCAACTTCAGCCCGTAAGCCGCGTTCTCGCGAACAGTCAGATGAGGAAGAAGGGCGAAATGCTGGAATACCATCGACACATGGTCGCGACGAAGCTCCCGCAATTGGGAGTCGTTCATGTCAGAGACAACTTTTCCGGCCACCTCGACGGTGCCCTCGGAGGGCGCCCACAACCCGTTGATCATCCGGATGAGGGTGGACTTTCCGGACCCTGAGAGGCCCATGACGACGAAGGTCTCTCCCTTGGCGACCTCCAAGCTGACATCGATGACAGCCGCCGTACCGAGAGAGGCAAGATCTTCTCGAGACTCCCCTGCTTTGAGTCTTTCGATCACTTCTCGTTCGTGTTTACCGAAAACCTTGTACAGATGGGATGCTCGAACCAAATCCACGTCGTACGGCACCTTTCACATGGGCGATGGAGTCAAAAAGGGGGTAGTTGAAAACAACTCATGCGGATCACGAGGGCACCACGACCTCGCGTCACGGTGCCGTGAACCGCCTAAAAATCACGTCTCCCCCAGCGCAAAATAGCTATTTGAAGCTATCACGTCATATTTACACCTGCAACCAGAAGGAATTGTCGCCGTGACTAAATTAATTTCAATGAATACTTGGTAATATCCTGCTTCAGCAGCATGAGTACCAAATAATTCAAACCCATGTGGGATATGTCACGCCACATGATGGTGTCAGTCTGACCGCATCCTGACAGGCTCACACGCACCTGTGACTGTACTGTGGTCAAACCAGCACACAGATTGCGCGACTCCGTTCCTTTTTCTCGCCATCTGGCCGATAAAGGGCCAACATCTCTCCGGTTCGGGCGACCATCGCGGTCACGTCAGCGGGGACGGTCAGGTCCAGACGTCGTCCGACCCGAATGGCAGCTTCCTGGTCATCGGTGACCTCGACGACGGGGAAGCTCAGCCCGGCAGCCTCAGCCATCGTCATCGGGGTCGGGGCGACCGCATCATCGGCAAAGATGTCAGGGCAAGCCGCGGTGAGGTCGAAAGGTCCGATCCGGGTTCGCCGCAACGCAGTGAGGTGACCCCCCACTCCAAGATCGGCACCCACGTCACGGGCCAGGGCCCTCACATAGGTGCCGGAAGAACAGGTGACCTCGACGTCGACGTCGATCACCTCCCCATGGCGTCGTATCTCAGTGGCCTCGAATCGGGAGACGGTCACCGCACGCGGTTTCAGGACGACGTCTTCCCCGGCACGCACCTTGGCGTAAGCGCGCTGACCGTTGATCTTGATTGCGCTGACGGCGGTGGGAACCTGCTGGATCTCACCGGTTTGGCGTGCCATCGCGGCGATGATGGCCTCGTCGTCGATCCCGGATGCATCGATGGCGCCGGTGGAATCCCCCTCGGCGTCGTCGGTGACGGTACTCACCCCCAGCTTCATCGTGGCGGTGTAGTCCTTGTCCTGCAGGGACAGATGGCCGAGGAGTCGGGTGGCGCGATTGACGCCGACAACGAGAACCCCGGTGGCCATGGGGTCCAGGGTTCCGGCATGCCCGACCTTGCGGGTGCCCATGAGTCGACGCACCCGTCCGACGACCTGGTGCGAGGTGACGCCGGCGGGTTTGTCAACGACGAGGACGCCAGAGGGAACGTCAGGATTTCCCTTCATCGGCCAACCTCAAGACGCGCCGAAAGCACGGTCGTCACTCGGCCTCGTCCTCGTCGCGGTGACGGTAGGGGTCAGCCTCACCGGCAGGCATGGCACCTTGGGAGCGTCGAGCGATCTCGGCATCAGAAGCGGCAGCTCGTGCCAGGGCGTCCTCGATCGACTTGGCGGTCTCAGGAGTGGCATCACGCACGAAGGTCAGGGTCGGGGCGTAGCGCAACTTGAGCCTCTTGCCGACGGTGGAGCGCAGCATGCCCTTGGCCGACTCGAGAGCGGCAGCCGTGCCGGCGATCTCCTTGTCGGTACCCATCGCGGTCCAGAACAAAGTGGCGTCACGGGAGTCCCCGGTCAGACGCACATCGGTGATCGTCACGAAGCCCAGGCGGGGATCCTTGACACGGCGCTCAAGGGTCTCGGCCACCACGACTCGGATCTGATCGGCTAACTTGGCGACACGCGGATTCGGTGTGTTCATGATCTCTCCTCGCCATCGGTGTCCTGAGCGGATCAACCATTTTTGCACACCGTCCCCACCGACGCACGCGGCAACCAGTGTCAACGCGGGGGTCCGGGGGTACGCCACTGCAGCACCATCCCGACGACGACCAACGCGGCCGAAACGGCCAGGCTCAGGGGGGCGAGAGGGCTCTGGTTCAGCAGCGCCCACCAGTAGGGAGTCGCCGCGGAATCCTTCGTGCCGATGACCCAGCACGACAGGACGAAGATGGTTCCCGGCAGCCACGCCCAGGCCACCGACAGCACAACGCTAGCGACCATCGCCAGTCCCACCAGCAGGGCCTGGTTGCGCGCGAACCACAGCACCCACCACTGAGAATCGGGCTGGTCACAATTGAACAGCACGACCCATGCCACTGGCCACACCAGAACGATGACGGCCCACACCACCCTCATGGCGCGAATGGGGCGGTCGGGGAAGGCCTGTTCTCGTTGCGGGTCCGGGGAGGAGAACAACACGGAGGCGAGGATGCCACTCAGGCTCGAGGACCCCAGCCCCACATCAACTGACCTGCTGCCGGCAAACGGAACGTTGACGAGGTCGCCACCAAGCTGATGGGCACAGACCACTCCCACTGCCAGGTAGACCACCACGGCCACCAGACCGCGACTGCGCAGGAACCATCCAAAGGAGGGCAGCCGACGCATCATTGGCAAGCCCTTACCCGTGACACCATGGATCGCAACGAGTCCGGAGCGAGGGGTTGACCGTCCATGACCGACACCAGCGCGTCGTCAAAGTTCTCGAGCGCCCCGTCACACTGTGAGGAGCTGGAATCCTCGACTCCCAACAGATTGTCGACCAGCAGGGGCCCGGTGAGATCCGTAGCCCATTCGCTCGCCGTGGACGAGGTCGACACCTGCGTCCACACCGGCAGGTACCCGGACCGGCCAGGCCCTCCCTCGGGGGCGTAGACAATGCGTCTCTGGACCCCGCTGGCCATCAGGAGGTCATCCACACGACCCATCGCCGTCGCATACTCCTCCAGCCGCCAGGACATGTCACCGGAGACGCATGCCATTGATCCGTGCCTACCGGCCTCACGGCACCGCCAATCACCCGTGGATTCCCACACATCCTCCAACTGAATCGTCGCTGTAGCGCCAACGGCAATCACTGCCACCAGAATCGCCGCACCGAGCCACCGCCACCAATGCCCACCACCGGGCGTCGTGACCACGGTCACGAGCAGCAACGAGACGACGATGACGGCACAATCGAGTCCGGCCCACAACACGATGGCCTGCCAGGTGAGGTGCGAGGGGGCGCCGTCGATGGCCGCCGGACCGGACCACCCAATGAGCAGATCCGCAGCCCCAGGAATGGTCGACGTCACACAGTAGACTCCAATGGCAGCGACTGCGGCGAGCAGATAGGAACCAGCCACCACTCCAAGGACGGCCCCAAGGGCCAAAAACGCCGTAGCGGCCATGGCTGTGAGGACCGGACCCATCACGAGTCGCGGATCGGCGTCACCGGCGGCCAGCCACGCCAGGACAGCTACCGTCACACCTGCCGACAGGAGCAGAACGACTCCGACACCCACGACCCAGATGGTGACGATGGCGGAGGTGGCACTGCGCGGCCAGGCTCGGGACGTAGTCGTAACCCCGGTGCGGCGAAGACGGGCACCGTAGGCTGCCCCAGCTGCGCAGCACAGCGGAGACAGGATGACCGTGTCCACCGAGAAACTCCCCGTGGTCAAGGCGAAGAACTTCCACGCATGGTGATACATCTGCAGCAGTCCGACGCTCGTGGCGATCCACAGCACGGCAAGCCCCAGCCCGGACCAGACGGCCTGCCGACAGCAGGTTTTCATCGGTCCTCCTCGGAGAGCCCGGACTCTGCGCGACCCTGCATCAGGTACAGATAGCCCCGCTCAGCCACTGTCAAATGGTCCTGTGAATCGGACTCCCCTGCTGCGGCCATCAATTCGGGCAACGTACCGCTCCAGGTTATGCGCCCCGCATCGACCAGATGCACCCGGTCTGCGGACAGGGCGACGTCATCCATGAGATGAGTGGACAGGACGACGACCCGTGAAGCTGCTTGCTCGACCACGTGACGGCGAAATGAGATGCGCTCCCCTGGGTCCAGGCCCACGGTGGGCTCGTCAAGGATAAGTATCTCGGGGTCGTGGACCAGAGCCGCCGCGAGGAAGACCCGACGCCTCTGGCCACCCGACAGGGTGCCGATGGACTGGCGGGCAAATTGATCAATGTTCAGTTCGGACATGACGGCTTGACAGCGCCGCTCAATATCAGCTGAGGATACTCGATACATACGTGCGCAGAATGCAAGAAAGTCCTCGACGGCCCACGACGGCGACCACGAGCATTCCTGCGGAACATAACCCACATGCGACCGATATCGTGAATACTCACCGCGCCGCGCTATCAATCTGCCATTTCGACGCAATGTCCCGCATTTCGGTGTGGTGGTTCCAGTAAGTATCCCGAGCATGGTCGTCTTACCTGCGCCATTGGGACCTATGAGGGCACTCACTCCGACAGGAAAGGAAACCGACACCGGACCGAGTTGCCAGCCAGAGCGATACCGGACCACCACATCGTCAAGGCCAACTGCACTCATATTCACCAATTCAGCTCAGAACTGCATGAGTCATGTCGAAGCACAAGATCTACGCACAGCTTGGACGAGCGCCGCCAGCCACCTCTTTCATTGCGACCAACATGAATCTTAGCACCCGCAGTGTATACCTTCGATTTTCCACTAACCAAACGACCAGTGGTTCCTGATGCGCTCGTTCTCAAAACTTTTGGAATACAGTTCGCACCCGGCATGGGCTGGCATTTGTAATAAAGAACGGATGCGTCGACCTTTCCGTAACCGCCCCTGTCGGACTTCTTGTGCCCTGAGACACTGAAGATGCATTGAGCCTTCGAATGCCAGACGCCATCCGATGACATGACGGCTCGCTTGTATCCTCGGGTTTTTCCTGATGCTGTCGCCGATCCTCCCTTGACAGACAAGTTCTTCCACGTTGTCATAGGAGTCGCCCTGGCGGTGTCTGCAAATCCCGGTAGGGCAAAGAACAAGCCAAGGATAGACACCGCAGATATCAACAAAACTACAATTCGGCTCTTTTGTACATTCATCAACCATCCATCCAAAAGAATACGCAAGGGGGCAAGGCCAGCCTCTTTGCCGACCGAGCAGGGGGATTTTATCATTCGGGTGACGATGGGTCAAGTAGTCGGGAACACACGAACGGGGCGACCACGCTTCCACGTGGACGCCCCGTTCAGGACAGTGACCAAGCTCAGTCGCGAGGCTTCTCCACCATCTCGTAGCACTGGACCTCGTCGCCGACGCGGATGTCGGAGTAGTTGGTCAGGGTCAGACCACACTCGTAACCCTCACGCACCTCGGTGACGGCATCCTTCTCGCGCTGCAGCGTGTTGATCTCGGTCTCCTGGATCACCACGCCGTCGCGGACGAGACGGGCCTTGGCATGACGACGGATGGTGCCGTCGGTGATCATGCAGCCCGCGATCGTTCCAACCTTCGAGGAGCGGAAGATCTGGCGGATCTCCGCGGTGCCCATTGCCTTCTCCTCGTAGATCGGCTTGAGCATGCCTCGCAAGGCGGCCTCGATCTCGTCGATGGCGTCGTAGATGACCGAGTAGTACCGAATGTCGACGTTCTCCTCGTCGGCCATGCGCTGGGCATGAGCGGTCGGGCGAACGTTGAAGCCCACGATGACGGCGTTGGAGGCGGCAGCCAGCGAGACGTTGGTCTCGGTGATGGCACCGACACCACGGTCGATGACGCGCAGGTCAACCTCGTCGCCCACGTCGATCTTGGCCAGGGCATCCTCCAAGGCCTCGACCGAGCCGGCGCCGTCACCCTTGAGGATGAGCAGCAGCTCCTCGGTCTCGCCCTTCTCGAGCTGCTCGAACAGCTGGTCGAGGGTCTTGCGACGCGACGACTTGGCCTGCTGGGCAGCACGCATCCGAGCCTCACGCTTCTCGGCGATCTGGCGAGCCATCCGGTCATCGTCGACGACCAGGAAGTTGTCGCCGGCGCCCGGCACCGAGGTGAGGCCGAGCACCTGCACCGGGGCGGCCGGCGCAGCCTCGTCGACGCTCTCGCCCTGATCGTTGATCATGGCGCGCACACGTCCGTAGGCAGACCCAGCAACGATGGAATCACCGATGTGCAGGGTTCCGCGCTGGATGAGGGCGGTGGCCACCGGGCCACGACCCTTGTCAAGGTGGGCCTCGATGGCAACACCCTGAGCAGCCATGTCCGGGTTGGCACGCAGGTCCAGCGCCGCGTCAGCGGTCAGGACGATGGCCTCGAGGAGGTCGTCAAGACCCTCGTGGGTACGAGCGGAGACGTTGACGAACATCGTGTCACCGCCGTACTCCTCAGGAACCAAGCCGTACTCGGTGAGCTGTCCGCGCACCTTGTCCGGATCGGATTCCGGCTTGTCGATCTTGTTGACGGCCACGACGATCGGCACATCGGCAGCCTTGGCGTGGTTCAACGCCTCAACGGTCTGCGGCATGACGCCGTCATCAGCAGCAACAACCAGCACCGCGATGTCGGTGGACTTGGCGCCACGAGCACGCATGGCCGTGAAGGCCTCGTGACCCGGCGTGTCGATGAAGGTGATGGCGCGCTCGACGTCGTCGACCTCGGTCTCGACCTGGTAAGCACCGATGGCCTGGGTGATGCCACCGGCCTCGCCCTCCACCACATGAGTGTGACGCAGGGCGTCCAGCAGCTTCGTCTTGCCGTGGTCGACGTGGCCCATCACGGTGACGACCGGTGGACGTGCGACGAGATCCTCCTCATCGCCCTCGTTCTCGCCGAACTCAAGGTCGAAGGACTCCAGCAGCTCGCGATCCTCGTCCTCCGGGGACACGACCTGAATGTCATAGTTGAGCTCGCCGCCCAGGATCTCCAGGGTGTCGTCGGACACCGACTGGGTGGCAGTCACCATCTCGCCAAGGTTGAACAGCACCTGCACGAGCTGCGCCGGCTCGGCATTGACCTTCTCGGCGAGATCGGTCAGCGAGGCACCACGACGCAGTCGGATGGTCTCACCATTGCCCTTGCGGACGCGCACACCGCCGACCAGCGGCGCCTGCATCTCGTCGAACTCTTGCCTGCGCTGCTTGCGGGACTTGCGACCACGACGGGAACCACCACGGCCAAAGGCACCCTGGGTGCCGCGACCACCGCGACCACCGCGACCACCGCCGACGGGACCGCGAGGTCCTCCGCCGAAGCCACCGCCGAAACCGCCACCACGGGATCCACCGCGACCACGGCCACCGCCGCGTCCACCACGACCAGTACTTGCCTGACCAATCTGGGAGGACTGGTGCTTCGGCATCATGGCCGGGTTCGGACGAGGCATACCGGAACCGCCACGCGATCCCTGGCTGCCGCCCGGACGCGGCATACGCTCGCCCTGACCTGAACGAGGAGCTCCACCGGAGCGCCGCCCGCCCTCAGGGCGATGACGGGACTGGCCCATTCCCTGGCTGGAGGCGAACGGGTTGTTCCCGGGACGCGGGGTTCCGGTACGACGACCAGCACCCGGACGCGGACCGGGGCGAGCACCCGACGGCAGCCCGCCGGATCCCCCCGGGCGCGGGCCCGGACGGGCACCCGGCTTCGGGGTGGCAGGCTTGGCCGACCCACCAGGCTTGGGGCCGGGGGTCGGTGCATGGGGCTTGGCGGCGTTCTGACCAGGCTTGGGAGCCGGCTTGGCGTCGCTCTTCGGTGCCGGGGTCTCCTGCTTCTTGGAGCCACCGGAAGACTTCATGAGACCCGGACGCGGAGTCGCACTGGTGCGAGCTGCAGAGCTGCGCCCAGGCTTCGGGCCTCCGCTGGAACCGGGACGGGGACCAGGCGCCGGCTTCGGCGCGGGGCCCGGCTTGGGACCGGGAATCGGCTTGGCCGACGGGGTCTCCTTGGACTTTCCCTTGGATGCTGCCTGCGACTTGCGAGCCGCAGGCTTCGCGGGCTTGGCGTCGCCAGTCGGTTCAGCCGAACCGATCTGGTCACGCAGTCGCCGCACAACTGGTGCCTCAATGGTTGAGGAAGCCGAACGGACGAACTCGCCCATGTCGTTGAGCTTCCCCAGAAGCTGCTTGCTTGACAGTCCGAGCTCCTTCGCGAGCTCATAGACGCGGACCTTGGCCACTACTCTCCTTCGGGCCCGGCCGCGGTGGACCTGGGCCTAGTTGTTGTGAATCCTCATTGGTGCGAACTCATCGAGTGTTCATGAGCTTGTGCCCACTTCCTATTCAGTCCCTTCGAGCCAGAATGACCGACCGTCCAGGGACACGATTCGGTGAGGCCGCCGGACCTCCCGGCGGACATGCAGGAACAACTTTACCGAAACTGTCCTGTTGAGCCCAATTCACCGCGTTGGTCACTTGCACCCACCAATCTGGTCGACGGTCACCCGCTGACGAAAGGATCGCGCGAATCCCCCGGCCACGGCGCGCTTCCAGCACTCATCGTCAAGATGGACGTGAGCTCCCCTTCCAGCTGCACTGCCAGTCAGGTCTGCCACGACGACCCCGTCAATCAGCACATAACGCCTCATGTGGGCTGGATCGTCGACGCGTCGGCATCCGACGCAGGTGCGTTGGGGTCGTCTGATCACCCGACAACCCTAGGCCAGAGGGAGGGACAAAGGCACGACGCCCGACCTTCGCGGGGAAGGTCGGACGTCGTCGGCTACCTCAAGCGGTCTCAGACCTGGTTGTCAGGACGGATGTCAATACGCCACCCGGTGAGACGAGCTGCCAGACGGGCGTTCTGGCCCTCACGTCCAATGGCCAGGGAGAGCTGGTAGTCCGGGACAACGGCCCTGGCAGCCTTGGCCTTGGGATCGATGACCGTCACCGACGCCACCTTGGCAGGCGAGAGAGCCGCACCCACGAACTCGCCGGGATCCTCCGACCAGTCGATGATGTCGATCTTCTCCTCGCCCAACTCATGCATGACGGCGCGCACTCGCTGACCCATCGGTCCGATGCAGGCGCCCTTGGCCGAGACGTCGGGATTGTGGGAAACGACGGCGATCTTGGAGCGGTGACCGGCCTCACGAGCCAGGGCCTTGATCTCGACGACACCCTGTTCGATCTCCGGTACCTCCATGGCGAAGAGCTTGCGCACCAGGTTCGGGTGGGTGCGTGAGACGATCACCTGCGGGCCGCGGGCCTCCTTCCGCACTGCCACGACGTAGACACGAATACGACGGCCATGCGAGTAGTCCTCACCGGGAACCTGCTCAGCCGGGGGCATGATGCCCTCGAGGGCGCCCAGATCGACGCGAACCGTGCGGGTGTCGCGGTAGGACTGCTGGACCACGCCAGTGATGACGTCACCCTCGACCGCCGCAAAATGGCCGTACTTCTGCTCGTCCTCGGCCTCGCGCAGACGCTGGAAGATCACCTGGCGAGCCGTCGAGGCAGCCACGCGCCCGAAGTCATCGGGGGTGCCGTCGTACCAGCCGACGATCTCCCCCTCCTCGTCCTTCTCCGGGATCATGACGGCGACGTTCCCGGTCTTGCGGTCGAGCTGGACCTTGGCACCCTTCGCAGGAGCATCCGTCTTGTCGTAGGCATTGAGGAGAGCATCCTCCAAGGTCGTCAGCAGGTAATCGAGCGGGATGTCCTTGTCCTGCTCGATCATGCGCAGGGTCGACAGGTC
Organism: Cutibacterium avidum ATCC 25577; assembly: GCF_000227295.1. Classification (GTDB taxonomy): domain Bacteria; phylum Actinomycetota; class Actinomycetes; order Propionibacteriales; family Propionibacteriaceae; genus Cutibacterium; species Cutibacterium avidum. The sequence goes on from NZ_JH165054.1 coordinate 125,379, forward strand.
GATGTCCATCTCAGTTCTCCTCCTCCGACGCCTGTGCGTCGCGACGATTGAGCTCCACCTGCACGATGGCCTTCGCCACGTCAGCCAGCTGGACCTCGCGGGTGGTGCACACGGGCTTGTGAGGCTTCGAGTTCTCTGCCTCGACCTCGAGGGTGACCTTCTCCTCCGTGGCCGCGATGATGCGGCCATCGAAGGTCTCCCCGGATTTCTGCCCCTCGGCTGGGTTGAGGGCGAACCGCACCAAGCGTCCGACGTTGCGTCGGTAGTGACGTGGCTGGGTCAACGGAGTGGAGACACCACGCGAAGACACCTCGAGGGTGTACGGCGACTCCCCCATGGCATCGGCATCATCGAGGCAGCGGGAAATCTCGGCAGTGGCCTCGGAGATCTCGTCAAGGCTGGGTCCGTGGCCGTCAGGGCCATCCCCGTCGACCGTCACTCGTACCAGGCGACGTCGTCCGGCAGGCACGGCCTCGACGCGATCGAGTTCGAGCCCGAGCTGGGACACGACCGGTTCCAGCAGGCTGGTGAGCCTCTCTGCATTCATCTGTGTCTCATCCTGTTGTCGTTGCAAATTGTCCGCACCGAGTCTAGCCGCTCAGTCCTGTCACCTGGATGTCATCGCCTCCCCACCTGGGTGATCCCTGGTGTCAGGTCGGAGGTATAGCTTCAGTATGGATAGGGTGAGCACATGATCGCTCGGAGAACCCTTCTTGCCAGTGGAGCCAGTCTCGTCGCCGTCGGGCTGGCAGGTTGCGATCATGAGTCCGGCAAGAGGACGATCCCGGTGCGCTCAACCATTGCCAGCGCAACCCCACAACGTCGCGATGCCGTGTCCCAGGAAGCCCTTCTGGCGCAGTTGGCGACGAAAGCCGCGAGTACCGTCGGTGGCAGCCGGAAGGTGATGTACCAGCGCGTCGCCGCTGCCCATCATCGGCATTGTCAGGTGCTGAGCCAGACTGACCCCTTCTCCGGAAACACAGGCTCTCCATCCCCCTCGGTCTCACCTTCACCGTTGACCGCCGGACAGGGATCGCCAGTTGCCTTGCTGCAGCGTCACGAAAAGGCTGCCGCTACCCAATATCTGTCGAATTGCCGAGCCGCAGGTGACCCCTCGGAATCCCTGGTGTGGGCCAGTCTCTCGGTGTTCTGCTCAGCTTTCGACCCCGACGCCCCCGCTCCACGTCCCACGCCCAAGGTTGTCCCGGTCTCCGTCGGACAGGAACCTCTCGTCAATGCCCAGCAGGCGCTCCTGACCCATCTCAATGCCCTCGTGGCAGGCCTGGAATGGGGTATCGGTCGCCTTGCCGAGGGAGACCCGCTTCGCGCCTGGGGATGGCGGCGACGCGACCAGGTCATCGCCCAGCGCGCCGAGGTCCGTCGGGGAATCCGCGAGGCCTCTGCCACCCCGACCCCTGATCTGCCTGGCTACCCCATGTCGACACCTCCTGCCAATGCGGCAGCGACCCGTTCACTGTGGTCCGACTTGGAAGACAACGTGCTGTCTGGCTGGGGCCGGGTGACAGCCGCGAGCCCGGCGCCAGCACGTCCGCACGCCGTCGCCGCTATGGCCAGCCAGACTGAGGTCCTTGCCCATCTGGGCACTGGGGTGACGATCTGGCCCGGCTGGGTGTGAGCAGGAAGCCGCGCCCCGGCGGCAACACGACTTAGACTCCCCAGATCAGCTGAACCAGCATCCGTACTGCCAGCACGCTGGTGATGATGAGGAACATCGTCCGGACGAAACCATTGCCATGTTTCATGGCGGTCCGAGCGCCGATGAACCCACCAACGACGTTGGCGATGACGAGCGGCCAGGCGACGTGCCACCAGACGTGACCGTGAATGGCCAGCGTCGTGATCGTGACGAGGTTCGTCACCGTGTTGCAGATCTTGGCCATCCCGGAGGCCTTGAGGAAGGAATAGCCGCCCACGGCGACATAGGTGAGTACCCAGAAGGTCCCGACCCCCGGTCCGATGGCCCCGTCGTAACACCCCAGGAAGAGGCCGATGATCGGAACCAGAAGGGGGTGTTTCCCGCCCTCTCCGTGCGAGCTCACGCCCAGGGCTGGTCGTCTCCAGGTGTAAATCCCTATGACCACGAGGACGATGAGCAGGATGGGCGTGTAGACCGCTCGGGACATGTAAGTGACGATCCGAGCCCCGATCACCGCGCCGATGACGGCCATGCCGGCCGCTGAGAGAAACATCCGCCAGTCCGGTCGCTGCTTGCGCAAGTACCCCACTCCAGCGGTGAGGTTCCCGACGACCTGGGCTGTCTTATTCGTCCCGACGATCGTCGCCACCGGCGTCTCGGTCGGCAAGCCAACCAACAAGGACGGCAGCATGATGAGTCCGCCCCCACCCACGACGGCGTTGACCCACCCTGCCATGAAGGCGGCGAGGACAAGACCAGCAAAGACCCACGACGTCACGTGTCAACCTTCCGTATGACACCAACAATTAGGGGCCCCACCTCCTGAAAAGGCGGGGCCCGACACGTTCTCGGTCTGGAGGTGCCTCAGGCCCACGGATGCGCCAGTAGCAACTCCGTGTTGTGATCGACCGATGTACCAAGCCTACGTGCCATCGTATGGATGTCGTTTGCCCCGAACTCTCGGTACAGACTGGCCAGACCATCCGGGTCTGTGGTGTCGTAGTCGGCCTGATAAGGAGCATTGGACTCGATCAAGGTCGTGAAGATGCTCACGGTACCGTCGTGATTGTCGGCAAGCTCGATGACACGGGCCATCTGGGGAAAGTCGACGTGCGACGCCGTGTTGATCTCCCACCAGCTACGGCGGGCGTCGAGAGCGTGCCGGTGAGCGGTGATGTTGTTGGCATGCACATGGCCGTTGACCCACGCGACCACATTCGGGTAGTGCGAGAGCAGGGACACCAGTTCAGGGCCGAGATGACGAATACCGGTGCCGTCACCGGGGAGGACGGGGTTGTTCATCGTCTTCGAGTCATGGTGGCTGAAAAGGACGAACATGGTGTCGCTGGCGTCGTGATGATGCCGCACACCCAGATCGTCGTAGTACACACTGCTACCGGCGCGCAGCACGGACTTCAACCACTTCCACTGACGGTCGTCGATGGAACCATTGGTGTAGCCGGCCCGGTTGGTGGAGTCCAGGCTGATACCGGTCACGCCTTCTGCGATCGGGAAGGTGTAGTAACCGCGTACCGCGTTGAGGTCATTTTCGCTGAAACCGTGACCATGCGGACCCGCACCATCAGCACCCTCACGCAAGTGAGCCTGGATGAACTCAAAAGGAGTGAAGGGTACGCGCCGCTCATCCGCAGTGACCCGCCGAGTCAGCGAGACGGCATCATTGGACAGCGCGACCGGTCCGCCGCCTTGGGCTGCCTGGACGTAAGCCTTGGCGTCCCTGTCACTGGCGAAACCGGTGATCTTTCGATCGCTGGTGTACATCGCCTTCAGAAATTCCCAATCAGCAGGCAGCGTGCCTTGGACTGAGTCGTCGTGGTTTCCGAACACCGCATACCACGGGATCTTCACACCCGAGGACGACACCGGAGCCATGACGCGACGGAAGTAGCCGTCGATCTGAGGAAAGCCGGCACGTTTGTACATGTCGTCGTGATGCGCTTCAGGATTGTAAAACAGCGGATCCCCGAAGGTTTGCACACTCTCCCAGCGATCACGAGCACCAGTATTCGGGACGATCGTGCCCCCGGCCAACAAGGTGAGGTACCAGTCGAGTTCGACGTGCTCATGGTTGTCGGTGTTGTCACCCGTGCTGACGAGAGCGTCGAAAGCCCGTCCAGTGGCCGGACCGCCCCGGAGGGAATTGACGCGACGCACCAAGGAGGCCGTGGCAAGTGGACCCAAGGCCTCGTGCGGGCGGAAGGCCGGGCCAGCTAGCAGGTGCAGGAACTCGACCCGCATCGGCGACTGCACATCGGTCACGTGCAGGTCAGTGAGCTGAACGACCGACGCCAAGCCGTGGCGTCGGTCGTCACGCCCGCTCTTGCCCCTGGCAAGTTCCTCGCGCACAACGAGCGGGTACCCGCGCTGTGCCTTGAGTCTGCGGTATCCGCTGCCCGGATCCCGCAGGCCCACCTGCTCGAGGGTGGTTCCGGCCGTAGAATGGAGACGCTTCGACGCATGAGCCAATGCCGGGGCCGTGCCGGTCACCGCTGCCGCAGCAACCAGGGTCATACCGCCGAGAAAGCTCCGTCGTCCCAGCGTGTTCCGGGCCACGTTGTCGTCAATTCTGGTCAATTTGTCTTCGTCCTCTGGCATCAATTTACCTTTCGCAAGGTCGAAGGGCCATTCGGCCCGACGTACGAAACCCATTGTCATAGGGGCATTGGGTCACTTGCGCGCCAGATTTCGAGAACAGTTGACGACGATACAGCCACGTGCGGATGTCGGCCGGTTAAACGATCACCTCCGAATCAGCGCTCAGCCGCGCACTTCCTCAAGGACGGCGGATACCGCCTCGGCCACACTGACCTCACGATTCTCACCCGTGGCACGATCGCGAACTTCAACGAGCCCGTCCTTGAGCCCCCGACCGACGACCACCGAGGTCGGCATACCGAGGATCTCACTGTCGGCGAATTTCACGCCCGGGGACGCCTTGCGGTCGTCCAGGAGCACATCGAGTCCGGCCTCGGCCAGCTCACTGGCAATCCTGGTCGCCTCCTCGAGAACCTCAGCACCCTTGCCGGTGGCGAGCACCTGGACGTCAAAGGGAGCGACCTCGCGAGGCCAGGCCAGACCCTTGTCGTCACAGGTACTCTCGGCGATGGCGGCCACCGCGCGCGAAACACCCAGACCGTAGGAACCCATGGTGACGGTCACGAGCTTGCCATTCTGGTCGAGCACCTTGAGCCCCAGGGCGTCGGCGTACTTCTTGCCGAGCTGGAAGATATGGCCAATCTCGATACCGCGGGACAGGTGCAGCTCACCACTGCCGTCGGGAGCGGGATCGCCCTCACGGATCTCGGCGACGTCGATGACTCCGTCGGGGGTGAAGTCTCGTCCTGCCACCATGTTGAAGACGTGACGATCCGTCTGGTCGGCACCGGTGATCCAGGACGTGCCGGTGACGACACGGGGATCGACGAGATAGCGCACCTTTGAGGAGTTCTCCTCGCCTAGGGACCCCGGGCCGATGTACCCCTTGACCAACTGTGGGTTGGCAGCGAAGTCCTCTTCCGTGAAGGGCTCAGCCACGGCCGGCTCGAGGGCGGCCTCGAGCCGCTTCTCGTCGACCTCGCGATCTCCTGGCAGACCGATGGCCAGTGGCTCACGCTTGCCGTCAGGATGGGTCACCATGAAGACGATGTTCTTGAGGGTGTCAGCCCCGGTCCAAGGACGATCCTCGCGAGGACGCACCTCGTTGGCCATCCGGACCAGGGACTCGATGGTGGGAACCTCGGGGGTGTCGACGACCTCCGCATCCGGCAATCCCTCGATCGACAGCGGGTCCGGGGCAGTCATCCGGACCGCCTCGACATTGGCCGCATAGCCACCGGGAGAACGCACGAAGGTGTCCTCACCATTGGCGGCAATGGCCAGGAACTCCTCGGAGCGGGAACCACCCATCGGACCGGACATCGCCTTGACGATGGCATAGTCGAGACCGAGACGGTTGAAGATGCGGATGTAGGCGTCGCGCTGGGCCTGGTAGGCCTCGTCGAGGCCCACCGGGGCGACGTCAAAGGAGTAAGCGTCCATCATGACGAACTCGCGGCCACGCAGGATGCCAGCGCGCGGACGAGCCTCGTCTCGGTACTTGTTCTGGATCTGGTAGAGACACAGTGGCAGGTCCTTGTACGAGGAGTACAGGTCCTTGACCATGAGGGTGAACATCTCCTCGTGGGTCGGGCCAAGCAACATCTCCGCCCCCTTGCGATCCTTGAGACGGAAGAGGTTGTCGCCGTACTCAACCCAGCGACCAGTCTCCTTGTAAGGATCGGAGGCGAGGAGTGCGGGGAAGCACACCTCCTGAGCTCCAATTCCAGCCATCTCCTCGCGACAGATGGCCTCGATCTTGCGCATCACCCGGAGGCCCAGTGGCAGCCATGAGTAGATGCCGGGAGCAACCCGACGGATGTACCCGGCCCGCACCAGCCAACGATGGCTGGGGACCTCGGCGTCGGCCGGATCCTCTCGCAGGGTTCGGACGAAGAGCTGTGACATGCGCGTCAACACGACGTGTACCTTCCCGGCCGCGCTCGACCCTCCGCCGCCCTTCGACGTGACCGGCCACGACCACGTCGAATCCTAGCGGCAGGGAGGACGGTGGCCGACTTCGCCAGCTCACCCTCGACAGTCCGTCGGACTCTCAACAGGTCACGCGCAGCGCGTGTATCGACTCCGACCGATCCCTCTACGCAAGTAATCTCGTGCGGCCTCAGAATGCAGCCAGGTGTGATCTCCATGGCCCCGATTCGCGCCGTCGATCCATGACCCATACCGCGGCCAGGGTCACCAGCAAGCAAACACGACCCCGGTGGGGAGTGTTAAACATCACATTTCACAGCCACATGAAGCCAAGGAGGGCTCATCGGCAAGATGAATTCTTGACGTCGACAACCCGAGGATTGCCTGTCGCAACACGGTTCTCTATCGAGAACCTATATCAGGCCCCGGTAGCGGTGATAACTGTTCTCATTATACAGTTAATCGGAAATCACAGGAAGACAATGGAGGCCACCGTGAAACGGTTCGCATCGCTCCTTGCCGTCCTGCTGACGTTCCTGATGATCAACCCATCCTCAGCGAACGCAGCAGCGCCGAGCCGGGAGCTCCTGCACAACGGCCTTGTCGACACCGCCCACGTCGAGTGGGGTACGGGCAGCGACAGGCCGATCATCAAGGGTCTCTGGGGCAGTGATGACCTCAGGGATCCCAACAACGTCTACGCCCAAGTTGGATCGGATGCCGACCCGGGTAGCGACAAGCCTATGGTCCTCGACCATGGTCACACTGACATCTTCCGCGTCGGATCGACCGACAATGGCGGACTCGACCTCAAGCTCAAAGAGGACGTGACCGGAGAGGGCATCCTGCACGCCCCGGAGAACGTGCTTCTCAAGATCAAGGACGCTGCACTCATGGACATCCCGGCAGGTCTGCCGGGAGCTCCCAGGGGATATGTCCTCCCCCTCACCCAGAACCCGGAGGTTCTGTGGCCGGGTTGGGAGACCTTCGACGTCAAGCGCAATGACTTCAGCGCCGTCAAGATCAACATCAGCAACGTCAAGGGACCGGGCAAGGTCAACCTGTTCTCGCAGGGGTCCTTCGGAGACCTTCAGGCACTGCTCGACGGTGGCTCCAACACCCTGCCGGGCACGATCACGGTTCATCATCCGTCCCACGTGCATGCCAACTGGGTGTTCAGCAAGCCAGGTCTCTACACCATGACCGTCCAGGCCTTGGCCGAGAAGTCCGGAAAGACCTTCCAGACCAAGCCACACACCTATACCTGGGTGGTTGGCGACCAGACGGCCCTTCCGGCCCCGTGGGGCAAGCCGACCCCCACGCCGACACCTACCCCGTCCGTGACGCCGACTCCGGAGCCCTCGGCCACCCCGACGCCGAAGCCCACTCTGAAGCCGTCCATGACGCAGACCCCGAAGCACTCGGCCACCCCGAAGCCGAAGCACTCGGCCACCCCGAAGCTGAAGCCCTCGGTCACCCCGAAGCCGAAGCACTCGGCCACCCCGAAGCTGAAGCCCTCGGTCACCCCGAAGTCGTCTGTGACCCCGGCCCCGAAACCGAGCAACGGCAAGGAGCCCTGCCACAAGAAGCTCGTTCTTGACCACGGTCATTCCGACGTCTTCCGCGTCGGCTCGGCCGCCAAGAACGGTCTTGACCTGCAGATCAAGGAGGACGTGACCGGCGAGGGCGTGCTTCACACCCCGGAGAACGTCCTGCTTGCCGCCAAGGACTCTGCCCTGACCACCATCCCGAGCGGGTACCCCGGTGCCCCCAGGGGTTACCTGCTGCCCATCACGCAGAACCAGGATCTGCTGTGGCCAGGCTGGGAGACCTTCGACGTCAATCGCAATGGCTTCAACGAGGTCAAGATCAACGTCCGCAACGTCAAGGGCCCCGGCCAAGTGCACCTGTTCTCGCAGAGCTCCTTCGGCGGAGTCAAGGCCCTTCTCGACGGTGGCTCCAAGACCCTCCCGGGCACCATCACCGTCAAGCAGCCGTCTCACGTGCACGCCAACTGGGTGTTCACCAAGCCCGGCCGCTACCAGATGACTGTTGACGCCACCGCCGTTCGCAATGGCAAGACCGTCAGCACCGGAGCCCACACCTACACCTGGGTGGTCGGTTCCAAGGCCATCGCCGCTGCCAACACCTGCCCCACCGGTGACGACGGCAAGGGCGGCACCCCGGTTCCCGGCAATGACAGCACCAAGGGCGGTTCCGACAAGCCCTTCGATGATCTCGGTATTGTCGGCACCACGCCGACCAACGAGGTTGGCGGAAACTCCGACTCGAACGGATCGACCGAGGGAACTGCTACCAGCGGCGCCTCGGCCCAGAAGGAGATCTGCCGTCCGGTGAAGATCCCCAACAAGGCTGCCGCTGCCGTGAAGAAGACGGCTCAGCCTGCCACCCATCCTGCGTCCATCGCCACCGAGGGTCACTTCGACTGGGGCGTCCAGCTGCAGTCCGCCAAGCTCATCTCCGCTCTCAAGGACGACCGCTCCGCTCCAGCGAAGTGGGTTGCGCCGTCGAGCATCGTGATGGCTGTCGGTGACAAGGCCAACACCACCGCTCCCGCCGGCATGGAGTTCATCGCCAAGGGCGGCAGCAAGGTGTGGCTCATCGGTGCGACCCAGGTTCCCGGCGTGCCGTGGCTCGGCGTCAACACCATGCACGAGTCCATCGTCAACGGCACCACCGGCCCGGTCCAGATGCACCTGGACAAGGTCAGCGGCCCCGGCAAAATGGCCGTGTTCATGTCCGGCACCTTCGGTGGTGGAGTGGGCCAGCGGGTCTTCGACAACGTCGGCGGACCCACCAGCTACACCGTCCCGGCCAACACCCATGCTCACCCGAACTGGGTGTTCACCGCCCCCGGCCACTACGCCGTGACCGTCACCCAGACGGCCACCACCAAGGCCGGCAAGAAGGTCAGCGCCACCGGCACCCTCCACTTCGCAGTGGGTATCGATGCCAAGTCGGTCGCCGCCTCCATCGGCAAGGTGTCGGCCTCCACCGGTGCCGACCAGAACACCGAGCCGAGTTACACCATCGTGGGCCGCACCCCCGATGGCAAGCCCTGCGATCTCAACGGGCTGCCACGCTCCGGTGAGAACGGCACCTTCGGCGATTCCGGTATCGCCTCCCAGACCAACCAGGGTCTGGTGGCCGGAGCCCTCGCGGTTATCGGTCTGACCGGCGCTCTCCTCGTGGCGAGGAGACGACGCGGGTGAGAAAACGCCTGGTGTGCGTCGTGGCCGCACTCAGCCTTCTGGCTGGGTGCGGCCACGCGCCCGCTTCCCAGAACGACAAGCTTTCCGTGGTGACGACCACGCCCATCCTCGCTGACCTGACGCGCAACGTCGCCGGCGATCGTGCCACCGTCACCTCGATGGTGCCCTCCGGCGCAGACCCCCACACCTACGAGCCGTCGCTGCGTGATGTCCGGACCGTCGTGTACTCGAAGGTCGCGCTGTCGAACTACCTCATGCTCGAACCCCATTCGGTCATCAAGACCATCGACGCCTCCCTGCCTGCCGGATCGATCAACGTCTCTCTGGCTGAGGAGGCGCAGAAGTATGGCGCTGAGGTCATCCCGCTCGTCGAGAATGCCAACCTGGACACCGTCTGGCTGGGCCTGCGGGTCATCGGCAAGGGCACTGCTCGAGGGGCCGACCGTTCGTCCTCGGTCCATCTCCAATCGAAATCCGTCGACGGTCCTGGCGATCTCACCGCCTACATCACCGGCACCTTTGGTCGTCCGCAGATCTACTACTCGACGACTGACGGCGTCGACGAGCGTGATGACGTCGAGCTTCCCGCTGACGCCCACACCCACATGTCGTGGGCGTTCAGCAAGCCTGGCATCTACAAGGCGACCTTCGCGGCCACCCTGTCCACGGCCAAGGGAGACACCCCCATCGGCACCCAGACCCTGACGATTGTCGTCGGAGCTGATCCACGCACGATCCCCGGACTCGCCAATCGGACGGTCATCGACAAGGGCCACGCGGACCTCTCCGCTGACATCGACGAGGGCAAGATGATCATCCTGTCCGATCCGACTGGCGGTGGCGTCCGCACTCAGAAGCGTCTGAGCCCCGACAAGTCCGTGGTGTGGGTGCCCCCGAAGGCACTCACCGAAATCCCACCGACTCCGGCGTTTCGATTCCTGGGCCACCCTGGTGACTCGATCCACCAGCTGCCCCAGGCCGTTCTCGGCGCGCACGTTCATGGTGAGATCGACCCCCATCTGTGGATGAGCATCAAGAACACCAAGGCCTACGTGCAGGTCATCCGTGACGCTCTCATCAAGGCCGACCCCGACGGCGCCCAGCCCTACCGAGAGAACGCCAAGACATACCTGGCGAGGCTGGAAGAGACCTCGCACTACGTCGATCGCAAGATCGCCAACATTCCCAAGGGGCGGCGTCAGCTCATCACGAGCCACGACGCCTACGGCTACCTCGCTCAGGCCCACGGCATGCACGTGGCCGGATTCGTGACCGCCAATCCCGGTGTCGAGCCGTCCATGGCACAACGACGCAAACTCAACCAGACCATCGCCGACCTCAAGGTGCCGGCCGTGTTCCTGGAACCCAATGTGCTGCGTGGCTCCTCAGTGCTCGCGGCCATTGCCGCCGAGAACGGTGTCCAGGTGTGCCCCATTTACGGCGACACCTTCGACGACCGAGTCACGAACTACATCGACCTCATGAAATTCGACGCCGACTCCCTGGCCAAGTGCCTGGGATGAGGCTCCTGCGGAGGAATCCATGATTACGAAACACCGTCGGTTGGTATCTCTGTCTGCCATGTTCATCGCGCTCAGTACTGGTTTCGCACTCTCGCAGCCAGCTCATGCCTCCCCTACCCCGCCACCAGATCCTGCCCTCAAGCAGACGGTGACCGACAACGAGAAGGTGGCCAAGGAACCCGCCGAGATCAGGCGAGGACACGTCGACGTCGGCCCTCGCATCGTTGACGGCAAGTTCACCCTCATGGCCCGCGACGACACCGCCAACCCGCCGGTGTGGCGCAGCACCGATGACGCCGTGCTACGCGTGGTCGATGCGTCCCGTATCGATGTGCCGAACGACGAGACCTACTCTTTCCTCGGCGACATGCGTGGCAAGAAGGCATATGTCATTCCGCAGACCCAGGACCAGAAGGTCGTGTGGCTCGGTTGGAACACCCAGGCCCCGGAGATCGTCAAGAACTTCCCTCGTGGCGCCGAACTCGTCTTCACCGGGCACGAGGGCCCAGGCCAGGCCCACATGTTCATCGAGAACGGTTTCGACGCCCCGACACCGCTGTATGACTCCACCAAGTCCGGTGAGCAGTTAGTGCACATGGAGACCAACACCCATGTGCACGCCAACTGGGTGTTCTCCGATCCGGGAGCGCAGACCATCTCCGTCGATGTCCGCGGCACCGACGCCAAGGGCGCCAAGCACTCCTACTCGACCAAGCTGAGATTCGTCGTCGGTGACAAGGGCTCGGCCGACGAGGCTCGAACCATGGGGGCCTCTGCCTCGGCATCCTCCCAGGCTGCCACGGCATCGGATCCCTCGGCGTCCGGCATGGCCTCAACGAACGGCTCCGCCGCTGCCTCGGCCCCTGCGAAGGCATCCCCGTCAACAGCTACCACCAACTCCACTGATAATTCCGACCATGGCACCCCGTGGGGAATGATCATCGCGATCATCGCCGGAGTCGTCATCATCGCCCTCATCATCGCTGCTCTGGTGGGACGCTCGAAGATCAGGAAGATGCACGACGAGGTGTGGAAGGACGAGGGTACCGACGCAACATCGGCCAAGACCTCCGACAGCGGAACGAGTTCACATGAGTGACCTCGGATCCATCAAGATCACTGACATGGCCGTCAACCTGGGCGGCCTCCGCGTGCTCCACGACGTCAACCTGTCAGCCAGCAGGGGTGACCTGCTGGCACTTCTGGGCCCCAACGGCGCCGGCAAGACGACCATTCTGCGCAGCATGCTCGGCTTGGTGAAACCGGCCAAGGGCAGTGTTGAGGTCGCTGGGTCCGCTCCCGGCAAGGGATGGCGTCACATCGGTTACGTCCCCCAGCGTCACGAATTCGCCTGGGACTTCCCCATCAGCGTCGCCGACGTCGTCATGAGCGGACGAACCCGCCACATCGGGTGGCTGCGTCGTCCTGGCAAGGATGACCACATCGCGGTGCGCGACGCCCTGCGGATCGCCGGCATGGCGGACTTAGCAAATCGCACCGTGGGAGAACTCTCCGGCGGTCAGCGTCAGCGTGTTCTCATTGCCCGAGCCCTGGCCACGCGTCCCTCCGTGCTGCTTCTGGACGAGCCGTTCACCGGGGTCGACATGCCGACCCAAGAGATGCTCACCGAGCTGTTCTGCCGCTTGGCAGCCGACGGCACCACACTGGTCATGACGACCCACGACCTCGCCCAGGCCATGGCCACCGCTGACCGGGTGTGCCTCATCAACCGCACCGTCATCGCCGACTCCACCCCGGAGGAACTGCGTGATCCGGCGATGTGGATGAAGGCCTTCGGGGTCACCGCGAACTCCCCGCTGCTGACCATGGTCGGGGCTGCTGAACCCGTCCACACCCCCGTCTGACAAGGAACCATCAATGCTCACTCCATGGGAGTTCTTCACTGATCTCACCAATCCCCTGCTGGTCTTCCTACCGAAGGCCCTGCTCGTTGCCGTGGTCTGCTCGATGGTTGCCGGCGTCATCGGTTCCCATGTCGTGCTGAGAGGCATGGCCTTCATCGGCGACGCGGTGGCCCACTCGGTCTTCCCCGGTTTGGCGGTGGCCTTCCTACTCCAGGGATCGCTGCTCGTCGGTGGTGCTGTGGCCGGTCTCGTCACTGCCGTCCTGGTGGCCATCGTCTCCCAGAACCGACGCCTCAAGGAGGACTCCGTCATCGGGATCCTCTTTGCGGGTGCCTTCGCGTTGGGAATCGTCATCATCTCCAGAGCTCCTGGGTACTCGGGTTCCCTGCAACAGTTCCTCTTCGGATCCATCACGGGTATCACCAACGACGACATCGTCGTCGTGTGCGTGGCCGGGGCCATCGTGCTGCTCCTGGAACGCGCCGTCCACAAGGAGCTGGTGACCGTCGGCCTGGACCGGGAGACTGCGCGGGCCTCCAACCTTCCGGTCTTCGCCCTCGACCTGCTGCTCTACGTGCTGGTGACGATGACCGTCGTCATCTCTGTGCAGGTCATCGGCAACGTCCTCGTCCTGGCCCTGTTGGTGACCCCGGCCGCCACCGCCCGCCTGCTCACCGATCGGCTGGGTCGAATGATGGTCCTGGCGCCGGTGATCGGCGGCCTCAGTGCCCTGGTAGGCCTGTACCTGTCGTGGTCGATCGACCTTCCGGCCGGCGGAACGATCGTCCTCGTCGCGACGGCGGTGTTCCTCCTGTGCTGGGTCCTCGCGCCGCGCGGGCTGCTCGGGGGGATGCGGCGCCGGGTCGCCTGAGGCGGTCCTGTTTCCTCCCTATCCCGCCCCCTGCCGTACACAGCTCACCATGTGGAGCCGATCATTCCACGGGCAGGGGGGCACCTCCGATTGGTCTGTTGGAGCACCGTGAAGTTCCATGGAATCAGAGCCGACGGTCTCCGGAAAACACATCACTGCCGACGATTCAAGATCTGGGGCGCCACTGGAACCGTGAGCGTGCATACCCATTGGAAGGATCCATTTCTCCTTCTCGGGCTCAAAGGCACGCGTGACAGCGCATCTCTGAGCGAAACGAGGGATCGATGGGTTCAGGTGACAAAATTCCCGACAGCGGAAATCGCCCGGCTGAAGCACCCATGTACGTCCTTGGTAAGCGACCATGTGCCCCGGGTTACTCACCACCGATGGCATTGTCACACACCGATCTCCAGAGACAGCGTCGAAAGGCCCCGCTGTTGAGAGCGTTCACTTGGTGTCTGCGACGCGGGGCACGGTCACTGACATGAACGCTGACCCTGTTCATCCGCTTTTACACCCTGGTAGCAGCGGGCCCTCAGTAAAGCACGGTGGCCATTTCTCCCACCTGACGGAAACCGACGGTGTCATACATCGCCAGGGCTCGGATGTTGAAGTCATTGACGTAGAGGGACACCGACTCGTAGCGTCGCTGGCACAGGTGTGCCACGGCAGTCATGGCAGCATCCGCAAGGCCCTTGCCCCGCCACGCCGGATCCAGCCAGACTCCCTGAATCTGACAGTGCGACCGCCAGCCAACGCCGATGTCCGACTTCCATCGCACGGTTCCGTCGTCATCGACAATGGCAAAGCAGTGTCCCTTCTGGACGAGAGCGCGCATGTGTCGCATGTACCCGCCGGAGCTTTCGATCGGACTGACGCCGACCTCCTCGGTGTACATCGCCACCGCAGCCTGGAAATAGGCCTGGAAATGACCCATCGTCGCAGCCGTGACACGGGGATCTGGAGCGACGCGGGACGGTTCCTGCAGCTCCAACAACGGCTGGCTGGCACGGACCTCGCGGGGTCTCCCCCAAGCGCGCGGGTAGCGCTGCGACAGGATGCGTTGCAGAGCCATCACCGGAGCGGAACGGCCCATCATGGACGAGGACGTCCGCCACGGACCAACTTTGGAGGACAGCTCCTCGATCGTTGACTCGTCGGAGGCCACCGGTACGACGTTGGCGCCCAGATGGAGCACCCCCTGCAATTCTCGGGAATGCACCACCCCGACGACAGGGCACCCGAGCCTGCCGCGATCCAAGCCGTTGGCCTGGATGCGCGATAAGAGGAAAAGATTTCCCACCGGGTCCTGCTGCAGGAATTCAGTGACCTGACCAACGTCGGTGTCGTCGAGGACCCTGATCCTGGTGAACACGTCAGGAGACCGCGACTTCCGGTTCCCCGGTCTCGTTCATGGTCTCGGCCATCCGGTTCGCCTCGTCGACGAGGGTCTGGACGATCTCGCTCTCGGGGACGGTACGGATGACCTCGCCGTGCTTGAAGATCTTGCCCTTGCCATTGCCGGCAGCAACACCAAGGTCGGCCTCACGACCCTCGCCCAGACCGTTGACGACACATCCCATGACGGCCACGCGCAGCGGGGCGTCGATTCCCTCGAGAGCGTCAGTGACGTCGTTGGCCAGGGACAGGACGTCGACCTGGCAGCGTCCGCAGGAGGGGCAGGAGACGATCTCCAGGCCGCGGGGGCGCAGGTTGAGGGACTCCAGGATCTTGATGCCGACCTTGACCTCCTCGACCGGGTCGGCCGACAGCGAGACGCGGATGGTGTCACCGATGCCCTCGGCGAGCAGGTGCCCGAAGGCGACCGCGGACTTGATGGTGCCCTGGAAGGCGGGTCCGGCCTCGGTGACCCCCAGGTGCAGCGGGTAGTCGCACTTCTCGGCGAGCTGTTCATAGGCGCGGATCATGACGACAGGGTCGTGGTGCTTGACCGAGATCTTGAAGTCGCGGAACCCGTACTGCTCGAAGAGGCTCGCCTCCCACAGCGCCGATTCCACCATGGCCTCGGCAGTCGGGGCGCCGTACTTGTCGAGCAGACGCTTGTCGAGGGAGCCAGCATTGACGCCGATGCGGATGCTGGTGCCGTGCTCGGTGGCAGACTTGCAGATCGCCTCGATCTGGTCGTCGAACTTGCGAATGTTGCCCGGGTTGACGCGCACCGCACCGCAGCCGGCCTCAATCGCCTGGAAGACGTACTTGGGCTGGAAGTGGATGTCGGCGATCACCGGGATCTGGGATTGCTTGGCGATGATCGGCAGCGCCTCGGCGTCCTTGTCGGTCGGGCAGGCGACGCGGACGATGTCGCAGCCGGCCGCGGTCAGGGCGGCGATCTGCTGCAGGGTGGCACCGATGTCATGAGTCTTGGTTGTCGTCATGGACTGCACCGAAATGGGTGCATCCCCACCGACCAGCACATCTCCCACCTTGATCTGGTGCGTCTTGCGACGCGGCGCCAGGGTCGGAACGGGAGGGGTGGGCATACCCAGGTTCACGGTCATTGACGTGTCACTCCTGAAATCGTGGATTGTCATTTCCATTGTGTCACCTACGTCCACCAGTGTGGTGACGCTGACAGCGAGCACCCGCCCCGTCGTGGTGACGGGGCGGGTGCTGCGAGGGTTCGTCAGACTCCGGTGTGAGGCAGACCGGGGCGGGGTCCCGGCACATACTCGGGAGCCGGGGCGACCGTCGTGCTGGGGGCAGTGGTCGGTGCCGGGACGGTCACCGACGGAGTCGCCGTCGGGACAGTCGTCACAGGGGCAGTCGTCACAGGGGCAGTCGTCGGCGTCATCGACGGAGTCGGGGACGGAGCCTGCATCGAGAAGCCGACCAGCGCCGGGGAATGGTCCGAGGCACCGAACTGGCTGGTGGTGTAGAAGTCAGTCACGTTGTAGTTACGACGCGAGTACTGCATGGCCACCGACTCGGAGCCATTGATGTCCCAGATACCGGCACCGGAGACCAGCTCATGGGCCTTGGCATTGGTGAAGATGTGGTCGAGCGAACCAACACGGCCGGAGTACTGGTAGCTGGCAGCACCCGGATCGTGTTCCTCGACGACCTCGCTGAATCCGGCGTCCTTGATGGCGCGAATCGGATCTTCCATGGCGTAGGCGTTGAAATCACCGAGCATGAAGACCGGGTCATCCTTGAAGGTCGCGTTCACCCATTCTGTCAGAGCCTTGGCCTGGGAGACGCGGCTGGGGTTCGACTTGCCCTGGCCGGTGCCGTCGTCCTCACCCGAGCCCTTGGACTTGAAGTGGTTGACGACCGCCACGAAGGTTCGCCTGGAACCCTCCGGCTGGAAGCGCTGGGCCAGCGGCTGACGGGCATTGGCGAAGGCCGGGTCGGTCAAGATCTGCGAGGCGCCAACCGGGGAGACTTTGCCGATCTTGTAGATGAAGGCCGAGCGGATGACGTCCTCGTTCGGCGGAACGACGGTCGGGCTGGGCACGAAGGCCCACACCTTCTCACCGGCGGCCTTGTTGAGGGCGGCAACAAGATTGGCCAGGGAGGCGTCGCGGGACTGTCCCGGATGCCAGGTGATCTGAGCGGAGTTCTCGACCTCCTCGAGGGAGACGACATCGGCACCCAGACCGTTGATCGCGGTGACAATCTTGGCCTGCTGGTCGGCGAAGGTCTTCGGGGTGTAGGCGCCACGCACCAGGCAGTAGTTTGCCGAGACCGGGTTGCCGTCACGATCAACATAGGCCTTGCAGTTCGGCTCGTCCTGGCCCAGGTCGGTGAAGTAGCTCAGTACGTTGAAGCTGGCCAGCTTGACGTTGCCGCCGACCGCCGGCGGGGTGGTCGGGCGGTTGTTGCCGACCTTGATCGGGGAGAGCTTGGAGTCCGCGCCGACGACCTGACCGGTGGGCTGGAAGTTCCAGCCGAACCGCTGGTCCATGATGACCGGCGAGGTGAAGTCGACGTGGGTGCCGGTGCGTATCGGGGTGTCCTGGGACAGGTATGGCAGCGGGGAGTTCTTGGCGTCGGCGTTCGTCATGAAGTTCCATGACGAACCGTCGTCAAGGTTGATGTACTTGTCCTTGTTGGCAGCCTCGACGGCCTCGGCATGCTTGCCCGGAAGGGCAATCTCGGTGCCTTGGTAGAGGGGCTTGTCGCCATCGGCCAGGCCAATCTGGCCGTACTGATTGAGGCCGTAATTGTTGGTGACGGTGTAGCCGCTGGTGGGCTTGACGAGCATGCCCTCGTAGGCTTCCCGGTCAGCGTCAGTGGCCGGCAGGGAGGTCAGCTCAGTGGCCTTGACGGGGGCGCAACCGGACTTGCGGTCGACTCGGGTGCTGCCACCGATCTCGGTGAGGTCGTTGTACTCCATGACGGTGCCCTTGACGGTCACGCAGTCGCCGACCTTGACGTTGGCGGCGGCCCACTTCGAGTACACGAAGACACCGTCCGAGGCGTCCGTGGCCTTCTTCGGGGTGCCACCGGTTCCCGGGGTCTGGATGTAGATGCCGTTGAATCCGCCGGTCGGATAGGCAGCGGTGACGACGCCCACCGTGGTGACGGTCTTGTCGACCAGTGGGCTGGCCGGGCCATTGCCCTGGATCCTGGAAATCGGGGTCTCGGTCGGGTCCGGGACGGGAGTCGGGGTGGGCGTCGGCGCCGGGGTGGGTGACGGGGCCGAACCAGAATTCGTCGGAGTAGGATCTCCGACCTCGAAGTCAACCGAGTTGTCGTCGGTGTCGGCACCATGACGACGCTCGATCGAGGTGGTGTTCGACGGAGCGGGAGCTGCCTTCTTCTCAGCCACCGATGCAGCACCATAACCAACCAGGTCAACGGTGGCCCCAGATGCGTCAGTAATACGTACCGAACCCTTGGTGGCACTCATGAATGCCGAGCACTCGGCGTCGGGAGTCGGGAGGGCCTTGCTGCCGCCGTCTCCCCTGGCCTCCTGGACCAGGAAGTGGCCACCAGCCTTGACGGTGCCGGTCAGGCTGCAGGTGTTGGCCACCTTGCCCTTGCCAGTGAGGTATTCCAGCTTCCACCCCTTGACGGAGACGTCCGTGGAGGTGGGGTTGAGCAATTCGACGAAGTCGTGGGTCCAGGTGGCACCGGAGTTACCGCCACCTCCGTAGACCTCATTGATGACGACGTGGCTGGCTGCTGTCGGATCGGCATGGGCCGGCTGGACCGCGACGACAGTGGCGGCGCCGCACGACAATGCAGAGAGGCCTGCCAGGACGCGTCTGGACATTGTGGTCATGAGAAATCCCATCTCGTGGCAGGGAACGTTCGCGCGCCACCTTGCCACGGTAGATACGACGGCAGAAACGGTTGTCACCGACAATTCACCGAACTTTCCCCCCATCATTCCGTGGCAACCCGGCATCTCACGGCTAATTCACAGGATTGCCGGAGAGTCAGAAGATCTTGACTGGGGAAACGACGTCAGCGACGACGAGGATGAGCCCCATGGCAAGCATGAGGACGCCGATGACCCATGCCACGGGCAGCATCATCGCGGTATCGGCCGGGCCCGGATCAGGCTTTCCCGCAAGCCGGAAGATCCGCCGTTTGCACGCCTCGTAGATGGCTCCGGCGATATGTCCGCCATCCATGGGTGGCAGGGGCACCACGTTGAACCAGAAGAGGAAGAGATTGAGGCCACCGAGCAAGCTCGTTCCCGAGGCAACCTTGTCCCCGAAAGTCAGTTGCCCATTGCCTGCGATGTCTCCGGCAACTCGCGACGCTCCCACGATGCTCATCGGGCTGTTGACATCACGAGTCTTGCCGGTGACCATGTCGGAGGCGACATTCCAGGTCAGCACGGGGAGTCTGGCCAGGGCGCTCAACGACTGCTGCGACATCACCCACATCTGGGAGACGGTATCCCCCGGCCCGGAATGAACGATCACCATCGTCGGGCTGAATCCCAGATATCCCACCTTGACGCTGCGGCCAGGGTTGTTGATGTCTGGCATCTCATTGAGGATGGTCCGAGTCGGTTTCAGAGCCACCAGGTGACCGTCCCGCTCCACCTCCAGACGGACTCCCCCGTCCCCGTTGTCACGGATGAGTTCTTGCAACTGGGACCAGGACTCGACCTGTTCGCCGTTGAAGGAGACAATGCGGTCCCCCGGCTGCAGCCCGGCTCTCGCTGCCGGGGCCGGCGGGTCGTCCGACGAGCACTCCTGTGTCCTGGCCATCTGGACACACGGAGTCACCGCGGCCACCGTGGTCGTCTCGGCGGGCCGGCCGTAGATGCCGAACACTCCCCAGAACAACAGGAAGGCCAGCAGCAGGTTGGTGAGGATTCCGCCACTCATGATGATGAGACGCTGCCAGACGGGCTTGTCGCTGAAGAGACGTCCGCGGTCCGCGTCAGTGATCTCCTCGGCCTCGGCCGCCCTGGCCTCGTCGGCCAGCTTCGTCAGCTTGTTGGCATGACGGTGATGCACCTCGGCGGGATACATCCCGACCAGGCGCACGTAGCCGCCGAGCGGTATCCACTTGAACCCGTACTCGGTCTCGCCGCGTTCGACCGACCACATCTTGGGCCCGAATCCGGCGAAGAACTCGGTGACCTTGACCCCGAAGATCTTGGCCGGGATGAAGTGGCCACACTCGTGCAGCAGAACCGAAAGGATGATGAGGGCGAAGAAGAGGATCCCCGCCAGCACCTCGACCAGTACGGTCACTGGCCGCGTCCCCGTGCGCACAGCTCGGCGGCGCGGCGGCGGCCCCACGAGTCGGCCGCCAGCACGGCGTCGAGGCTGAGGGCTTCGTCACCGATGTGACGAGCGCCAGGCGCGCCATTGCCGTCACCGGACAGATGCTCGTCGAGGACGGTGGCGATGGTGTCAGTGATGTCGAGGAATCCGATGCGGCCCTCGCAGAAGGCGTCGACACAGGACTCGTTGGCGGCATTGAAGACGGCCGGAGCGGTGCCGGACGCCTTACCCGAGCAACGCGCCAGTTCGACAGCCCCGAAGGTCTCGTTGTCCAGCGGCTCAAAGGTCCACTGGGTGGCCGTCGACCAGTCACAACCAGCCGCGGTGTCAGGGATGCGATCGGGCCACGACAGACCCAGGGCGATCGGCAGCCTCATGTCGGGTGGAGATGCCTGGGCGATGGTGGCGCCGTCCCAGAACTCCACCATGGAGTGGACGACGGACTGGGGATGGACGACGACGGTGATGTCGTCGAGGTCGACGTCATAGAGCAGGGCGGCCTCGAGCAGTTCCAAGCCCTTGTTGACCAAGGTCGAGGAGTTGATCGTGATGACGCGGCCCATGTTCCAGGTGGGGTGCTTCATGGCGTCGGAGGCGGTGACGTCAGCCAGGGACTCCCTGTCACGGCCGCGGAACGGACCACCGGAGGCCGTCAGGACGAGACGGCGCACCTCATTGCGTCCACCTCCGCGCAGACACTGGGCAAAGGCGGAGTGCTCCGAGTCGACCGCGACGATCTGTCCGGGAGCGGCCGCCTGAGTGACGAGCCTGCCACCGATGACCAGGGACTCCTTGTTGGCCAGGGCCAGGGTCGTCCCGGCAGCAAGGGTTGCCAGGGTCGGGCGCAGACCGGCAGCTCCGGTGATGGCATTGCAGACGACGTCAGCGGGCATCCCGGCCAGCTGAGTCGAAGCCTCCGGACCAGCCAGGATCTGAGGATCGGGCACCGGGACATCGCGGGACCCGGCCTGGACAGCCAGTGCTCTCATGAGTTCCTCGGCTGCGTCCTCCCGTGCGATCGCCACCACGGGAATGGAGAAGTCGAGTACCTGCTGGGCCAGCAGGCCAACGTCTGAACCACCTGCCGATATGCCGGCGACCTCGAATTGGTCACGGCGTGACGCAATGACCTCCAGGGTCTGCGTTCCGATCGATCCAGTGGAGCCGAGAATGATGACCTTCTTCACCCTGCCAGTCTGTCACGACCATTCCGAAGGGCCGATTCGAGGGAGAATCCGTTCAATCGTCGTCTCAATGCCCTGGTCAGCGGCCCTACAGTGGATTCATGATCGACAGTGTCCTCGACATCACCGCGGATGCCCTCGAAGAAGCCGGGGCCCACCCCCATCGACTCATCGTCCGTCAGCACGGACAGGTCGTCGGGCGGCGTCGCTGGGCACCCTGGAGCCCCGACGTCCCCGGCCTCGTCTATTCCTGCTCGAAGACCTTCACCTCTGCTGCCGTCGGCATCGCAGTGGACCGTGGCGCCTTCGGGTACGACGACACCCTGGCCAACCTGTTGCCCACCTCCTGCACCGGTGAGACCGGCCCGATAGCCAGATCCATCAGGGTCCGTGACGTCCTGGCGATGGCGAGTGGCCACTCCCCCGAACAACTCACCGAGCCTCCCCTGGGCGTACTGCGAATTCCCAGCACCGAGACCGCTCAGCTGTGGTTGGCGACCGAACCTGCCGGACGTCCCGGGGCCGACTTCGCCTACAACAATCTCGGCACCTGGCTGCTCTCTCGGATCGTGCGTCGACACACCGGGGTGGATGTCGACGCCATCATCACCCGAGAGGTACTGGAACCGCTGGGTTGTGGGCCACACAGCTGGGCCGGCGACATGGATGGCATTCCGTTGGGGTTCAGTGGCCTGCACATCGACGCCGAGGACATGGGTCGGTTCGCCCAGCTCCTCCTCGACGACGGCATCCATGACGGCAAGCGTCTGCTCCCCCGGGAATGGATCGAGCAGCACCGCGTCAAGCATGTCGGATCCGATGGCCTCACCGGCCCCGAGTGGGGACTGGGTTATGGCTGGCAGACCTGGATCTCGAGCCACGGCTACCGTCTTGACGGCGCCTTCGGCCAGTTCGCCCTCGTCATCCCCGAGGTCGACGCTGTCGTCGTCATGACCAATGAGGTCGGCGAGGGCCCCGGGGACAAACAGGCGATTCTGCAGATCGTCTGGGATCATCTCGTTCCGGCGCTGGTGGAGGGGATCGATCCCAAGCCCGAGGAAATTGTCCGCACCCTGCCCACGGTCTCCGGGAAGTTCGACCCGGCGCGCTCGGTGCAGGGAATCGTCGATGGTTCTCACATTGTCGTGTCCCCTCGCGGTGACGGTGACGGCTGGGCGATGTCATGGCACTGCGCCCAACCCCAGTTCGGCATCTTCGACGCCGCTCTCGACCTCGTCGTCGGCCATGACGAGTGGCTGACGTGTCACTGCCGTGTCGGTGAGGGTTCCATAGACATCGCGGCAAGCGGTGGTTGGCAGGGCGAGACCTTCATCGCGAAACTTGACGTCATCTCCAGTCCCCACGGCCTGACTGTGCGGATGTCGCCGGGTTCCACGACGATCCAGTGGGATTGTGTCCCCCTCGATCCCCGCGGTCTGTTTGGTTTGGTCCACCCAGAGCCGCATCGATGAGCCCGTCCCACATCGAGATCGAGATGGTCGAGCAGCCGGAGCAGACAGCACCGGATCCGTCCGGACTCGTGAAGGGGCCGATCTGACCGAGTGTGCCACCCTTGCTGACGTCCATCATCTCGCTGCCACCGGCGGCGGACCAGGTGGGATGGAGGAGCTCAGACGACACCCATCGCGATGACGGCGTCCGCCACTTTGGTGAATCCGGCGATGTTGGCACCCATGACGTAGTCGCCTGGGTGTCCATAGGCGTCAGCGGTCTCGATGCAGCGATCATGGATGTCAGCCATGATCTGCTGCAGGCGGGCCTCGGTGGCGTCGAAGTCCCAGGAGTCGCGCGCGGCATTTTGCTGCATCTCCAGGGCCGAGGTGGCCACACCACCAGCGTTGGAGGCCTTGCCGGGAGCGAAGAGGACACCGGCATCATGGAAGGCGTGCACAGCCTCGGGGGTACATGGCATGTTGGCACCTTCGGCCACGGCAACCACACCATTCCGGATGAGCGTGGCGGCCGCCTGACCGTTGAGCTCGTTCTGGGTCGCGCAGGGCAGGGCTACGTCAACCGTGGTGTCCCAGATCGAGCCGTCGGTGCGGAAGGTGGCCGAGTCGCGGCGAGCGGCGTACTCGCTGATGCGTGCCCGCTCGACCTCCTTGACCTGCTTGAGCAGGGCGACGTCAATCCCCTTCTCATCCACGACGTACCCGTTGGAGTCCGAGCACGCGACGACGGTCGCACCGAGGTCCTGGGCCTTCTCGATGGCGTATATGGCGACGTTGCCCGACCCGGAGACGGTGACTCGCAGGCCGTCCAAGGACCTCCCATTGGTCGCCAGCATGCGCTGGACGAAGAAGACCGCACCGTAGCCGGTGGCCTCGGTGCGCACCAAGGAACCACCCCAGGTGAGTCCCTTTCCGGTGAGAACCCCGGACTCGTGACGGTTGGTGATCCGCTTGTACTGGCCGAAGAGGAAACCAATCTCACGGCCACCGACGCCGATGTCACCGGCAGGGACGTCGGTGTGCTCACCGAGATGGCGGTAGAGCTCGGTCATGAACGACTGGCAGAACCTCATGACCTCATCTTCGGAGGCGTCGTGCGGATCGAAGTCCGAGCCGCCCTTGGCACCACCAATCGGCATACCGGTCAGCGCATTCTTGAAGACCTGCTCGAAACCGAGGAACTTGATGGTTCCCAGGTACACCGAGGGGTGGAATCGCAGTCCGCCCTTGTACGGCCCCAGTACCGACGAGTACTCGACACGGAAGCCACGATTGATGCGCACCTTGCCCTTGTCATCGACCCACGGGACCCGGAAGATGATCTGACGCTCCGGTTCGCAGATACGCGACAGGACTGCTGCCTCGACGTACTGCGGGTTCTTCTCGAGCACCGGGCCGAGGGACTCGAAGATCTCCCGCACGGCCTGGTGGAACTCGGCCTCTCCCGAATTGCGCTTCAGCACCGCCTCGTAGGCGTCCTCAAGCTGGCTATCCATCCAGCGACCTCCTTCATGTGCAGACGTCCTTCGGATGATTTTCGCACCACATCGCCCCGAGCCATCCCCCTGGCTCGCCCAATGGACTAGTTGCCCAAACCTTCCGAGCGTCCCACAGCAGCCAACTGACCACATGCGCCATCAATTTCGGAACCTCGGGTGTCGCGCACCGTGACCGGAATCTTCCAGCGCTCCAGGGTCTCGACAAAGGCGTCCTGATCCTCCGGGCGTGACGCCGTCCAGCGCGAACCCGGGGTCGGGTTGAGCGGGATGAGGTTGACGTGAGCCCAGGTCCAGTCGCCACGACGACGGATCTGGCGAGCCAGCACGGCGGCCCGGTCAGCCTGGTCGTTGATGTCCTTCATGAGGGCGTACTCGATCGAGACCCGACGCTTGGTCTTCTCGGCGTACTGCCAGGCTGCATCGAGGAGCTCGTCGACCTTCCAACGACGGTTGACCGGGATGAGTTCATCACGCAACTCATCGTCGGGGGCATGCAGGGAGACGGCCAGGGTGACGGGTATCCCCTCCTCAGTCAGCGCCTTGACACGCGGCACGAGACCAACGGTAGAGATCGTCAGGGCCCGGGCACTCATGCCAACCCCGTCGGGCCCCTCAGCGGTCAAGGTGCGAATCGCAGTGAGCACCGAACGGTAATTGGCCATCGGCTCGCCCATACCCATGAAGACGATGTTGTGAACCCGGCCGCTGGCCCCGGGAACCTCTCCAGCCTCGATGAGACGGTTGGCCGCCAGCACCTGGCTCACGATCTCAGCGGTGGACATGTTGCGCTGGATACCGCCCTGCCCGGTCGCACAGAACGGGCAGGCCATGCCGCAGCCGGCCTGGGAGGAGATGCACAAGGTGGTGCGAGCCGCAGAATGACGGGTGGCTGGGTAATGCATGAGAACCGACTCCACCAGCGCCCCGCCATGTAGCCGCCACAGAGTCTTCACGGTCATGCCACGGTCGCAGGACTGCCGGGAGACCTGGGTCAACAGGGTCGGGAACCAGGCGTCGGCGACTTCCTGACGGGCTGACTTGGGCAGGTCGGTCCACTCGGTGGGGTCAACCTCCCAACGGTCGAAGACGTGGGTGGAAATCTGGCGCGCGCGGAAGGCCGGCAGACCGAGACCCTTGACTGCCTGCACCCTCTCCTCGACGCTCAGATCGATCCAGTGAAGAGGAGGTTTCGCACGACTCGGGGTATTCACCACGAGTGGCACTTCCTTGCCCGGCTCGGCGAGCGGCGTGGAGGGGAGAACAAGACCTGACGTGCTGACGGGACTTCCGGTCGATGACATCATGCCCCCATTATCCCCAGCTCCCACCATCCGACCACACGAGTCGACGTCTGCTAAGTACGGTTCCGCGACGTCATCTCGGCGAACAGTTCTGCACCAGCTCGTAGCAGGCCGGATCACCGGGCAGGAGGAAGTGGAATCCCTCAAGAAAGACGATCATGGCGAGGTTCGCCACGACGATGAGGGCAAATAGCCATATGATGACAGCGGATATGGCGTGGGCCTTGACACCACGAGGGGTAAGCCACGGAGCGAAGATCATCATGACGCCACAGAATGTTATGACGATGGCAAAGGTGATGAAGGCCCAAGTGTAGGTGCTCAACCCGAAAGCTTTGGAACCATACCCGGGATCCCCAGGCTGAATATGCAACAGGATGTGACGTGCCGATTCCGCTGCGCCAAGGACCGCCGAGAGGATCGATACGCCATAGCCCAGGCAAAAATCAGCCATCATCACGGACCCGCGCCGAGTGCGTACAATGATGTAAAGAGGCCCCAAAGAAGCAAGCATCATCGAATACCTCTGAAGCATGCACAGTGGACATGGGTATTCATGCAACCCGAATTGCACGATGAATCCACCCGCTAGAACCCCAATGTAGGCCAGCAGGAAGAGGTTCGCTCCCCAGAAGCCCACGGTAGGAAACACCCGCCCTGCTCCAGTCGGGATTCGTTCCGAATCTGACACCGTTTGACTTTCGACTTCGATGTCGTCGTTCCTTACCATGACAGCCCCAGATCACTCGTCGCATGCAGCGACAACAGAATCACGCAAAGCGCTGCGATGACCATGACGGAAACAATGAATACCGACTTCCTGACACCACGTAGTATCATTGTCAGCACCAACACGGCGATGAGGACCATGATAATAATGTCCATCTCCGCCCCCATCTATATCTAATAGCTACTACTCAGTAAATAGTACATCATCGGACCTTGGTCAAGCTCATAGCGGAGTGGCCCCGCGACTACGGTCACAGCACCAGGGACATGACGAGCCATGCGAAGGGTGCTGAGAACAGCACCGAGTCCAGCCGGTCCATCACTCCACCGTGGCCGGGCAGAAAGTTCGACATGTCCTTGATACCGGCATCGCGTTTGATCATCGACTCGACGAGATCTCCCGCAGTCCCAGTGAACGCGAGAACCACGCCGAGGAGCAAACCGGCCCATGCCGGAGCTGAGAGCAGGCCGCCCAGACAGGCCCATCCGACGAGGGCCGCAGTGATGACGGATCCGGCGAATCCCTCCCAGCTCTTCTTGGGGCTGATCATCGGGGCCATCTTATGCTTGCCGAAAAGCACCCCGATGGCATAGCCGCCAGTGTCGGAGGCGACGACACTGAGGATCCAGGTGGCGATGCGCCGACTGCCTCCGTCGTCTCCCATCATGAGTGGGACGAAGCAGCCCAACAGCGGCAGGTAGGCGATGGTGAACAGACTCGCTGCGACATCCTCGACGAATCCGTCGGAACCGCGCGGCAGACGCCATGCCATCGCCGCGACCGTCGTCGCCCCGAGGGTGGCAATGAGGAAGGTGTTGGGCAGGATGTGGAGGTCCATCGTCGAGGCCGCGTAGGCCCCGACGACCATCATCACGGTGCCGACACAGATCGGCACAACTGCAGAATCCATGCCCAGCCGAGCCATTGCTCGATGAAGCTCGATGGCTCCGGCCACCAGAGCAAGGGCCATCAGCAGGACGAACCCCCAGTGCCACCACCCGACGGTGCCGATGACGGCCCCGCACAGCACCACACCCGTGGTGATGGCGGCAGGAAGATCACGGCCAGCACGTGGGGTACGTGTGGCCGTGGCCTTCTGCTGCGAGTTGTCCATCCTGAATCCGATCAGATCTCGAGGAGCTCGCTCTCCTTGGACTTCAGGAGCTCGTCGATCTGTTCGACGTACTTGCGTGTGACCTGGTCGAGCTCCTTCTCCAGACGAGTCATCTCGTCCTCGGAGATCTCCTTGTCCTTCTCCTGCTTCTTGACGATGTCGTTGCTTGCGCGACGGACGTTGCGGACGGCGATACGGCCTTCCTCAGCCTTCGCCTTGGCCATCTTGATGTATTCCTTGCGGCGCTCCTCGGTGAGGGCCGGCAGGACACAACGCACGACGTTGCCGTCGTTGGAGGGGTTGACCCCCAGATCCGAGTCGCGGACGGCCTTCTCGACCTCGTTGACGCAGCTCTTGTCGAACGGGGCGATGAGGACGGTGCGAGCCTCCGGAACCTGGAAGCTAGCGAGCTGCTGCAGGGGGGTGGGGGCGCCGTAGTAATCGACCATGATCTTGTTGAACATGGCGGGATTGGCACGTCCGGTGCGAATGGCCGCGAACTCCTCGCGGGCATGGTCGACCGCTGACCCCATCTTCTTCTCGGCGTCCTTGATGATGTCGCTCACTGTGTAGTCCTTCCTTGGTATGTCTTCGATGGTTCAGCGATGGACGGTGGTGCCGATCTCCTCACCATTGATGACACGGGCGATGTTGCCCGGGGTCTCGAGGTTGAAGAAGATCATCGTCAGATCGTTGTCCCTGGCCATGGCGACGGCGGTGGCGTCGGCGACCTTGAGGTCACGTGACAGGAACTCGTCGTAGGTCAGTTCATCGAACTTGTGGGCGTTCGGGTTGGTCTTGGGATCGCTGTCATAGACGCCGTCCACCCCCTGCTTGCCCATGAGCAGGGCATCCGCGCCGATCTCGAGGGCTCGCTGGGCGGCAACGGTGTCGGTCGAGAAGTACGGCATCCCAGACCCAGCGCCGAAGATGACAACTCGTCCCTTCTCCATGTGACGCTCAGCCTTGCGGGGAATGTACGGTTCGGCGACCTGGCCCATGGTGATGGCGGTCTGGACGCGGGTGTCGACTCCGGCCTTCTCACAGAAATCCTGCAGGGCGAGGCAGTTCATGACAGTGCCGAGCATGCCCATGTAATCAGCGCGGTCACGCTGCATGCCGCGTTGCTGAAGCTCAGCTCCACGGAAGAAGTTCCCACCTCCGACGACGACGGCCACCTGGACGCCGCTGTTAGCGATATCGGCGATCTCGCGGGCCTTGGCGGCCACGACATCGGCGTCGACACCGATTCCTCCCCCTCCGAAAACCTCTCCGGACAATTTGAGAAGAACTCGGTTGTAGCGCTCTGGCATCATCTCTCCTGGTCGGCGGACATTGACGCGGGATGCGTCACTTCAGCTTAGCCCGAGGATGGCTACCGCCGCAGTTCACCGTGGTCTTGACCGGCATTCACTACCCGGGGATCCCGTCATGGATGGCCCGGGACCTCTGAACTCCAGCGAACCCTCGAGTCCGAGAACGACGAACGGTCCCACCACGTGGTGGGACCGTTCGTGTCAGTCATCCCCGGTTCACACCGGGAAGGAGTCACTCTCCAGCGGAGAAGCGCACGAAGCGCTTGATGGTGACGTCAGCGGCCTCAAGGGTCTGGGCGACGGACTTCTTGTCGTCGGAGATGGCCGGCTGGTCGAGCAGGCAGTTCTCCTTGTAGAAGCCGTTGAGACGACCTTCGACGATGCGGTCGATGATCTTCTCGGGCTTGCCCTCCTCGCGGGCGATGTCACCGGCGACGGTGCGCTCGTGCTCGACGACGTCGGCGGGGACCTCGTCACGAGACAGCCAGCGCGGGTTCATGGCGGCGATCTGCAGGCAGACGCCGTGCACGGCCTCCTTGTCGTCACCCTCGTACTCGACCATCACGCCGACCTGCGGGGGCAGGTCTTGGGAACGACGGTGAAGGTAGACGTGGGCGTTGCCGTCGACGTGGGCGGCGTTGGCGAGCTCGATCTTCTCGCCGATCTTGGCGGCGAGCTCACCGAGCTTGTCGGCGATGGTGGTGCCGTCGGCCAGGGTGGCGGCGTTGGCGGCGTCCTTGGAGTCGGCTCCAGCCTTCTCGACGGCCTCGGCGATCTCCTTGGCAGTGGCGATGAACTCCTCGTTCTTGGCGACGAAGTCGGTCTCGGAGCCGATGTGCACCAGAGAAGTACCGGCAGCGACGACCAGGCCGTTGCTGGCCTCGCGGTCGGAACGCTTGGCAGCCTTGGCGGCGCCGGAAACGCGCAGGATGTCAACGGCCTTGTCGAAGTCGCCGTCGGCCTCCGTGAGTGCCTTCTTGGCGTCCATCATGCCGGCGCCGGTGGCGTCGCGCAGCTTCTTGACCTCAGCAGCAGTGATAGCCATGGGTAATCTCAGTCCTGTCTAGACGTGGGCGAACTTCAGTTGGACTTCTCGGCCTCGTCGGCCTTGGGGGCGTCGGCCTTCGGCTCCTCGGCCTTGGCCTCGGTCTTGTTCTCAGCCTTGGCGTCGCCCCCCTGGAGGAGCTCACGCTCCCAGTCAGGCATGGGCTCAGCCTCGGCAACCTGGTCACCGGACTTGCCGGAGGAGCGAGCCATGAGGCCCTCGGCGGCGGCGTCGGCGATGATGCGGGTCAGCAGGGACACCGAACGGATGGCGTCGTCATTGCCCGGGATCGGGTAGTCGACCTCGTCCGGGTCGCAGTTCGTGTCGAGGATGGCGACAACCGGGATCTTGAGCTTGCGAGCCTCGTCGATGGCGAGGTGCTCCTTCTTGGTGTCGACAACCCAGATAGCCTGAGGAGTCTTCGGCATGTCGCGGATGCCACCGAGGTCCTTGGCCAGCTTGTCCTTCTCACGGGAGAGCATGAGCAGCTCCTTCTTCGTGAGACCGGAGCCGGAGACCTTGTCGAAGTCCATGGCCTCGAGCTCCTTGAGTCGGGCGATGCGCTTCGAGATGGTCTGGAAGTTAGTGAGCATTCCGCCGAGCCAACGCTGGTTGACGTAGGGCATGCCAACGCGGCTGGCCTGCTCGACGATGGACTCCTGAGCCTGCTTCTTGGTGCCGACGAAGAGAATCTGGCCACCCTTGGCGACAGTCTCCTTGACGAAGGCGTAAGCCTTGTCGATGTAGGTCAACGACTGGTGCAGGTCGATGATGTAGATGCCGTTGCGCTCGGTGAAGATGAAACGCTTCATCTTCGGGTTCCAGCGACGGGTCTGGTGTCCGAAGTGAACGCCGCTCTCGAGGAGCTGGCGAGTGGTGACGACGGCCATGACCGTGTCCTTCCTCATCAGGGCACACCACGGGTGTGCCAAACGGTTGTGCGGCGACGCGGGATTGCGTCACCTCCTGATGCATCACCGTTCGCCCGCCTGCCGTGGCAGGACCGTGGACGTCCGGTGTCGATGACGTCGATGCATGCGAAGTCAGCCCGAAAGAGTCCGGACTGCCCGGCCAGTTTATGACATGAAGTGGTGATCAAGCCAATCGCCGGCGTCCTCCTCGTAGCTGTGCTCCTCCCTCTCAGATCACCATTCCTCTCCGCGTGTCCACCTCGCCATCCCGACAGTGACAGGCCACAGTGGGAATCGATGAATCCCCGCCCTGACTCCCCGCGCCTTCCGAGTGCGCTCTCGGTGCCCATCGAGGACTTCTCCGATCATCTCGCAACCCTGCATCGCTCCCCCAACACCATTCGTGGCTACCGGGCTGACCTCACCGACCTCATGGAGCACGTGCACGACCACGGTGTCAACTCGATCGGACACATCAATACGGCCCGCGTGCGAGCCTGGCTGGCCGACACCCGGCTGGCTGGCGCAACGGCGGCCACCATGCAGCGCCGCTGGTCAGCGGCGCGGGTCTTCTTCCGATGGGCATCCAACGAGGGGCTCATCGACGGAGACCCGACGACCGCCCTGTCCTCGGCCAAGGCTCCGAAACGTCTGCCGACCACCCTCGGCGTCGAGCAGGCACGCCACATCCTTGACGATGCGGTTGCCGAGGCGCGCAGCGATGAGTCACCGCAGGGTGCCCGTGATGCCGCCATCCTGGAAGTGCTCTACGGAGGCGGCCTGCGCGTCGGTGAGCTGTGTGGTCTGGACCTGGGTGACGTCGACCGCTCTCGCCAGACGGTGCGAGTGACCGGCAAGGGAAACAAGCAACGCACCGTGCCGATGGGAGGGCCCGCGCTGCGCGCTGTCGACGAATGGCTCGGGCGTCGTCAGGAATGGGTCTGCTCCACCTCTGGAAGGGCACTCTTCCTCGGCACCCGTGGTGGTCGGATCGATCAACGAGTGGTGAGACGCATCGTTCACACCCATCTGCGAGCCGAACCGGATTCCCCCGACCTGGGGCCCCACGGACTGCGTCACGCCATGGCGACGCACCTTCTGGAGGGCGGAGCTGATCTACGAACCGTCCAGGACATGCTGGGACATGAATCACTGGCCACCACTCAGATCTACACGCACGTATCCACCGAGAGACTACGGACGGCTTTTCGTCAGGCTCACCCCAGGGCGTGACCCCTTCGGGTCACGGCCCGAGCCACCTGGTCGTCGACGAGGAGCACCCCATCACGACCGGCTCCCAGCCATGGCGGCATCAACGTACCGGCAGACCTCATACGAGGTTTCGCGCCGGGAAGCTCCAAGGGATGGCGAAGGTCCCGTCTGACCGACACCACCCGAGCTCGCCCCTGCATTGGCAGGAGACGTACCTCGGTGTCCAACAGGGTCATCGGATTCTGATACTCAGTTCCTTTCTTGAGTCCCCAGTGCAGACAAGTCCGGGAACATGGTGGTCCCACGCCCACTAGCCCAATGACCTGACCGGGAATGACGACGTCACCGACCGCCACGACAGGAACCACCGGCATGTGGGTGGTCCGCCGTCCGTCGGGCAACATGATGCTGACCACCCCGGTGCCGGCGACTTGTCCGGCGAAGACGACGACCCCAGCTGTGACGGTCCTCACCGGCTCCCCCGGCGATGCCGAGAACTCCACCCCACGGCTGCCGGGCAACCACGGCTTGGCCGGAGGATCGAACCCCTTGATGACGGGACCGGGCACGGGAGGACGCCTCCGGGCCGGCACGCCACGATCACCTGTCGGTCGTGCTCGCCACGACAGAGCTTCCGCGGACGGAGCCGCAACGCTGCGCGTAGGGGCAGGCAAGACCAACAGGCATGTCCCGATGACGATGATCAACACACTGATACAGACAGATTTCCTCACATCTTCAGTTGTCGTCCGAGCCCGCGACATCCGCCATCATCTTTCTGGCCTGTGGACAACCACACGACATTGGATGTCATTGCTTGTGGACAACCCCACGTCCTGCGTCATGTGGCCTTATGGAAGGCTCATCGTGAGTAGGCTGCCAATCATGGCCCTCACCCCAGTTCTTGCCTGCCATCGCACCACCGATGTCTCAGTTGGAGGTATCACCGCATGGCAGCTGACCGATGATTCCGACGGGCTCCACACCGAGATCGTCGGCAGCTGCCAGCTCGGGGATGCGTCCTGGGTGACGCCGCTGTACAACGTGGTTGCCGTGCTCTGCGAACGTGACAGCACCCTGTGGCTAGTCCACCCCGGACGCCAGTTCCAGGTTGTCGGAACCGTCGAGCTGGAAGGCCAATCGCCCTGTCACGGTACCGTCGATCCCACCGGTCGACTCATGGCGATCGCCGACTACGCCTCCGGTCAGGTTGAGTTCGTGGATCTGTCGGACCTGACCCGGCCGACGGTTCGTCACGTCCTGGATCTGGGCCAGGACCGCGCCTTTCCCGGCCCGCTGCCTGACCGCCAGGAAGGGCCTCACGCCCACCAGGTGACCTGGTTGGATCGCGCTCACCTCGCCGTCACCGACCTGGGGGCCGACCGTGTCTGTTTCCTGCGCTGGAGCGAGGCTGGTCCTGAGATCATCGGTTCTCTCAAGACCCCTGCCGGTATGGGCCCTCGTCACCTCACCCTCACCGAGGACGGCCGCAAGCAGATCCTGACCGTCGCCGGAGAATTGTCCGGAACGGTTAGCACTTGGTCACGGCCCACCGGACACGACATGTGGGCTCGGGATTGGCGATTCGTCACCGAGACGCCGTCATCGCGGTGGTCAAAGGTCCCTTCTCGGGGAGGTTATCCCTCCCAAGCACCTGCCCAGCCGTCTGCAATCGTGTCCTCCCCGGATGGCCAACACTTCGTCGCCAACCGTCTGGTGGGAAGTGTCGGGGTGTTGGAAGGCCGGTTCGGACGACTCGAACTGGTTGACGAATTCGACGGCACCGGGGCCAATCCGCGTGACATCACCGTGACCACGCAGGGCGGCACCCGAGTCTGGGCCGCACTGCCGGAAGAGGGCCACATCGCGATTCATTGCCGCGACGACCAGACCGGCGAGTGGCAGGTCGAGACCACCATCGACCAACCCGGGGTCATGCGGGTGCTCGTCGGCCCAACCATCGGGTGATCACGGGCACCTGCCCACTCGTGAGACAATCACCCCCGGACATTCATCAACCTCAGGAGATCAGCCATGCGCAAGCACACCCCCAATGACGACCCCCGTTGGGAGGATCTGTTCAAAGGTGGGTCCCTGCGCCGGGTCACCCGGTGGGGGGAGCCTGTTCTCCACGCCCAGACCCGCCCCGTCACCGAGTTCAACGAGGACCTGACGAACCTCATTCGTGACATGTTCACCACCATGGACGCCGCCGACGGTGTGGGTCTGGCCGCAACACAGGTGGGGGTTGACCTGTCTCTGTTCGTCTACATCTGCCCGGACGCCGACAACATCGTCCACCATGGTGCCTTCTGCAACCCGGTCGTCACCCTGCCGGAGGGACGCGATCGCCGCCTCGAGGCGGCTGACGAAGGCTGCCTCTCCTGGCCCGGCGGATTCCAGTCCCTGGCCCGCCCCGACCTGGCCACCTGCACGGGCCAGGATCCCTGGGGCAACGACATCACCGTCACCGGAACCGGTTTCTTCGCCCGCTGTCTGCAGCACGAGACCGACCACTGCAACGGAGTCGTCTTCGGGGACCGGCTCTCCAAGCGTTCACGTCGCAAGCTCGACGAGCAGCACGACAAGGTGGCCCATCTCTACCCCGACGACTGGCCGCTCACCCCGAAGGGCTGATTCGTGAGGGCGTGACGTCCCGCAACTCGTAGCAGGCCACCGCTGCGGCTGCTGCGACGTTGAGGGAGTCCACTCCTCCGGCCATCGGGATGCGCACCACGACGTCGGCCTGACTGATCCAGTGGGACGACAGACCCGCCCCCTCAGTGCCCATGAGCAGGGCAACCTTCCGTGGGTTGGCTCGCAGGTCCGCGGAGAACTCGTCCAGGGTGACCGAGTCGTCACTCAGGGCCATTGCCGCCACCGTGAAGCCATGGTTTCGCAGCTCGTCGAGACCACCTGACCAGTCCTCGAGCCTGGCCCAGGGCAGCTGGAAGACGGTTCCCATCGACGTCTTGATGGCTCGACGGTAGAGCGGATCGGCAGCGCGGGGGGCCAACAGGACACCGTCCCACCCGATGCCTGCGGCACACCGGATGATCGCGCCGACATTGGTGTGGTCCACGATGTCCTCGCACACCACCAGTCGGCGAGCATCCGTGAGATCGACGGCGCTCCAGCGGGTCTGTCGACACATCGACGCCAGAGCACCACGGTGGACGTGGAACCCGGTCACCTGCTCGGACAGGGCTTCGGAGACGACGTAGACCTCGACGTCAAGGTCGTCGAAGAGATCGCGCAGACCGTCGATCCAGCGAGGAGCCAGCAGGAATGATCTGGGCGGGTACCCCGCCTCACAAGCGCGCCGGATGACCTTGGCCCCCTCCGCGATGAAGAGCCCATGCTCAGCCTCCAAGGACTTTCGCAAGTTGACGTCGCGCAAGCTGACGTAATCGGCCAGGCGCGAGTCGGCCGGATCGTCGATGTCTATGAACGTTGCCACCGCTCCAACCTACCGGTGGCTATCGTGGGCAGGTGAGTTCCGCCAAGCCACGCCGCAAGCTGCCCATCGACGGATTCGTCATCGCCATCGTCATGACGGCCATCATTGGGTCGATCTTTCCTGCCACGGGGCCGGCTGTACCCGTCGTCGATCACGGCGTCACTGTCCTTATTTTTATCCTGTTCTTCCTCTATGGTGCCCGGCTGGAACCCCGCGAAACTCTCGACGGTCTCAAGAATTGGAAATTACAGGGAGCGATCCTGGTCTCTACCTTCGTCGTCTTTCCGCTCGTCGGACTGGCAATGCACGGCCTAGTGCCTTGGGCGATACCCAAAACCCTGTACGTCGGCATGTTGTGGATTTGCCTGGTGCCCTCGACGGTGCAGTCGTCGATCAACTTCACCTCGATCGCCCACGGCAACGTCGCGGGGGCCATCGTTGCAGCAACCACGTCGAATCTCTTGGGGACCTTCCTCACCCCCGTCCTGGCCCTCCTCATGATGTCGACGAGCGGCGGGCTGACGATTCAGGCGTCAAGCTTTCTTGATGTCATCATTCAATTGCTGCTGCCGTTTGTGTTGGGCCAGCTGTCACGTCGGTGGACCGCAGATTTCGTCACAAGGCACCGTAAGCCACTCAAATTTGTCGATCAGGGGTCAATCATCCTCGTCGTCTATTCGGCATTTTCAGAAGGTATGCGCGAGCACATGTGGTCCTTGGTGTCACCGGCATCGATGATCGTCCTGACCCTCATATGCCTGGTCCTGTTGTTCTTCATGCTGTGGTTGACCTGGGCAGGAGCCGGATGGCTCGGCTTCGACCGTGACGACCGTATCGCCATACAGTTTTGCGGCACCAAGAAATCGCTGGCCACCGGCCTACCGATGGCGACGGTGCTGTTCGCGGGACAGCCGGTCGGTCTCATCGTGCTGCCCCTCATGATCTTCCACCTGGCCCAGCTCATCGCTTGCGGAGTGCTGGCGGGACGCTATGCCCGCCAGCGGGAAACCACACAATGACGCGTCATGTCGACATCCGAATTCGCACAAGCTGAAGCAGGAACGCAACAATGACCGGGATTGCGGCGACATGTGCCAGGCTTTCACCGACGAATCCTTGGTCAACCAGGGCCGCGCCAGCCATCGATCCAATCGCCGATCCCAAATAATTTGCCGACGCGTTTGCGGCAACAGCTGTCGTGCCATCATGGGGATTGTCCGCCATAAGGGTGTGCTGCTGAGGGGCGAGTGACGCCCACCCCAGCATCCCCCAGCACAAAATGCTCATGGCCACAACGATGACCGATGGGTTCCAGGCCAGCATCAGGAATGCGAGTAAGAGCAATGCGGTGATCAAGGCCGTCACGACAGTCGAACGTCGTGCCGCGTCAACCACACGACCTACAAACAATGCACCTATGGCACCACCTATCCCCCACACCCATATCAGCCATACATGGGCCGAACTCAGGCCCAGGCCGTCAAGCAGAGGTATGAAATAGGTGTACAGCCCCAGTGAAGCGATCCCGGTACATAGAGTCACCAGCATGGTAACCACGTTTGACGCCTTGCCGAGAGTCGCAAAGCGTGCACCCGCAGAGGGGGTTTCCACATTCGCTATCCGGCCACGACCAAGCAGACCTATTCCCAGCATCGCGCATAGCCCGACCCCGACGATGAGGCCAAAGGTCCACCTCCACGAGGCCCAGTCAGCCACCATCAGCCCGAGCGGAACCCCAAACACAGTGCCGCATGCCAAACCCGCAAGGATCAAGGACAACGCGCGTCCCCTCCGGTCAGCCGAAACGCTGTGTGCGGCCACCGCCGACGACAGTGGAGAGTAAACACCGGCCGCAGCACCTGCAAGAAGCCGCGACGCGATAAAAACTGCAACTGTCGTCGCCAATGCGGAGATGATGTTCGATGCTACGAAGAGGGACAGCGCTAGAAGGAGTGACCGAGCGGCCCGCCTGCCAGCAACACCTGCAAGAACAGGCCCAGATATCGCGTAGGCAGCTGTGAAGGCCGCAACACCCAGCCCGACCGTGCCCGAACTGCTGCCGAGATCCGATGCGATCTTGGGCAACATGCCTGCAATGACATAAGCATCGAGACCGAGGGCGACGGTTCCCACAAAATAAGGCCACAACCTGCCGATCACGAGGCTGAGTCCTCACGGGAGACGTCGGCCGCCGAGCCGGCAAGGACCGAGTCGAGTAAACCCGGAAAACGGTCGTTGAGGTCTCGGGCGCGCAGAGAAATCAGGCAGGACCTGCCTTGAGAGCGGGTAAAGGTGATCCCGTTCTCCCGAAGGATACGGGTGTGATACGTCAAGGTTGAGCGCGGCAGATCATCCGCCAAGTCAAGACTGTCTGCCTCCTCGACCAGCGACAGGCGGCGCACCATCTCAAGACGAATCGGATCACTCAACGCATAGAGAACCCGCGGAAGGAGAATCTCCGACGCGTCAGGATGGACATATGTTCGAGACGGGGACATGGGACTCCTCAACACGGATACGACAACTGTGCATGTTTTCTTGCACGATAATCATGCAAGAAAACATGCACAGTGTCAATGGCCCCCATCGTCGTAGCGTGCCGCGTATCGGCGCCCCGTCCGTTGATAGCAGAGAGGCCGAGGCCATCATGGCCCCGGCCCAACTACCTCACTGATCCTGTGAAGGCCGCTGCCCTCCAAAGTGCTGATCACCGACGTATTGGGTGTTGGCCGGTTGATCAACCTGGTCTCCAGGAACTCCTTGTCGCCCCTGATCAGCAGCAGTCGACTCGGACTGAGCTTCAACCTGGGCAAGGGCCGAGGCGCCAGGAACCTGGCTCGGCTCCTTGTGACGTTTGCCTGACAGCCCCGGATTCTCCAGCTTGGCAGCTTCCTGAATGGCCTGTTGGACGGTGGCCTCGGAAGCCTCCTTCTCCTCAGCCTTCTGAGCCTCGATCTCGGCGAAGACGTCAACCTTCTCCGGCGCGGTGAACCGGCTCGGATCGGCGACCGAGAATCCACCCTCATCGGACCCCTGAGGTGCACCGCCGGCCATCGATCCCAGCCCCTTGAGGGCGTCATTGAGCTCGGACGGTACGACCCATACCTTGTTGGAGTCGCCGCGAGCCAGGGTCGGCAGCATCTGCATGTACTGGTAGGCCAACAGACCTTGGTCGGGCTGGCCGGCATGGATGGCATTGAACACCGTCGTGATGGCCTGGGCCTCGCCCTCGGCCCGCAGCATCTGGGCCTGACGGTCGGCCTGGGCTCGCAGCACGGCAGCCTCGCGATCACCCTGGGCACGCAAGATGGCGGACTCCCGGTCACCACCGGCCGACAGGATCTGAGACTGACGCTGACCTTCCGCCAACAGAATGGCGGCCCGCTTGTCACGCTCGGCCCGCGCACCCTTCTCCATCGCGTCGCGGATGGTAGGCGGCGGCTCGATAGCTCGCAACTCCACGCGATTGACCTTGATACCCCACTTTCCGGTGGCCTCATCGAGGACCGACCGAAGCTTCTGGTTGATCTCCTCGCGGCTGGTGAGAGCGGCCTCCATGTCCATGCCACCGATGATGTTTCGCAGCGTCGTCATGGTGAGCTGCTCGATGGCCGTCTTGTAGGACTGGGCCTCGTAAGCGGCGCGCTCGGGGTCAACGATCTGGAAGTAGATGACCGAGTCGATGTTCACCATCAGGTTGTCCTCGGTGATGACTCCCTGCGGCGGGAAGGGGACGACCTGCTCACGCATGTCGAGGTTGTACTGCACGCGATCGATGATGGGGATGACCAGGTGGGGGCCGGGGGTGAGTCGTCGGTTGAACTTTCCGAGCCGCTCGACCAAGCCAATCTTCTGCTGGTGGATGATCTTGATGCTCGAGGCCAGGAAGGCGACGAGCAGCGCAATGATCACCAGAACCACGATGAACTGGGGCATGGAAACTCCTGCAAGGGATCTTGGACCGTGCCGGTCACAACCCGGCACCGCATACATCATCCCAGATCAGGGGCAAATCTCCAGATCACGGACCGAGGCTCTTGAAAACTGGATATACGACGAGGGTTGTCCCGTCCACTTCGAAGACCTCAACCTTCTCGCCTGAGGCAATTGTCATGCCGGGCTCGACCGACCGAGCCGACCACTCCTCGCCGTCAACCTTGACTTGTCCGTGCCCATCGGTGATCTCACTGGTCGCGACGCCGTTGGAGCCAACCAACTTGTCCAAGGACGAACGGTATCCAGGAGCCTCTCGCACCCGTCGCAACAGGGTGGGACGCAGCACCGCCAGCATGAGGATGGCAACGGCCACGGCCACGATCGCCTGGACCAGAATCATCCCCGGCAGGAAGAAAGCTGTAAGGGCACCAGCAGCCGCTCCACCAGCCAACATGAGCAGGGTGAAATCACCGGTGAGCATCTCAGTGCAGGCCAGCACCGCCGAGCCGACCAGCCAGACCAGCCACGGCCAGTCCTCGAAGGGCTCCATCACGGCGTTCTCCCGTCGTCAGATATCAGTGAGCGGCGCGAGCGTTCCATCGGCCATCGACATGGCTGACGGTCAGCGGCATTCCGAAGGCACCCGAGAGAACCTCGGAGGTCAGGGTCGTCTCAACTGGCCCAGCAGCCACGATGCGGCCGTCAGCCATGATCAGGGCATGGGTGACGCCAGCCGGGATCTCCTCCAGGTGATGGGTGACGAGCACTGAGGCAGGAGCATCAGGATCGGTGAAGACGGACGAGAGCACGTCAACCAACTGCTCACGACCGGCGAGATCGAGGCCCGCCGCGGGCTCGTCCAGGAGCAGCAGCTCAGGATCAGTCATGAGTGCTCGGGCAATTTCGACCCGCTTGCGCTCCCCCTCGCTGAGGGTGCCCCAGGTGCGATCAACCATGCCGACCAGACCCATACGCTCCAGCAACTCATCGGCGCGGGTGACATCCTGCTCGTCATAGGCTTCACGCCAGCGTCCGACGACAGCCCAGGCAGCCGAGACGACGATGTTCCCGACCTTCTCCTGGGCCGGGATGCGGTGTGCCAGGGCCGAGGAGGCCATGCCGATACGTGGGCGCAGCTCAAAGACATCGACGGCTCCGAGGATCTCATCGAGGATTTCGACCAATCCCTCAGTGGGGTGAAGCTCAGCTCCCAAGACCTGCAGAAGGGTCGTCTTTCCCGCCCCATTGGGGCCAACCATCACCCAACGCTGGCCTTCTTCGACGTCGAGGTCGACATTGTCGAGGATCCATCGCTCCCCGCGTCGGACTCCCACGCCTGCCAACTGCGCCACTGCACTCATGCGTATGAACTTACCTTGTGTCGGCGACATTCACTGGCTGGCGCGACGAGGTTGGCGTGGTGTTGCCGGGAACTGTGGCCTTCGATGTCATCTCAGGCGTCTAATCTGGGCAGGTGCTCGAGATCTGCTGCCGTCTCACCTGTCTGCTCAACGAGCTGTGTACCGGTCGCACGACCGCTCCCCATGCCGAGGCGGAGCTGTTGGGGATGGCGGCGGCCCACCACGTTCATGATCCCGAGGAAATCCTCGGCCTGTCCGAGCACGATCCGCTGTCCTCGGTCCCGATACGGATGGCCCTGGCCCGGATCTCCCACGCCCCCCACGACTCCCCGGTGTTCTGGGGCCTCCTACTGCCCGCCCCCGGCCAGCTCGCCGGTCTGCGCGGTCCAGCTCGGGTCAATCACGCGGCTCTCGACGCCGGGGCTGTCATCATTTGTCATCAAGGCTCGGCTGCCGTGCCCGCCGGTACGGCGTGGATCCCCCAGCCTGTCGGTTCTGCCATGCAGTGGGCTATCGCCCGAGCAGTAGCTCCGCTGTCCCCACCAACTCCCGCCGATGCGGCTCCCCTGCTTCGTTCGGCGATGACGGCCACGGCATCCCGGCTCAGTGATCTGGGCATGGTCGCCGGGGAACGTCCTGAGGCCATTGCCCCTCATCTGACCGGTCACCGCCCCTCCGACCAGAGGCTCCTCGACTCGGCATGGACCG
The DNA here is from genome assembly GCF_000227295.1 of Cutibacterium avidum ATCC 25577. Classification (GTDB taxonomy): domain Bacteria; phylum Actinomycetota; class Actinomycetes; order Propionibacteriales; family Propionibacteriaceae; genus Cutibacterium; species Cutibacterium avidum. Next base: position 167,041 of record NZ_JH165054.1, read on the forward strand.
TGTTGACCGCCTGTGACGCCGGACTCGCCTCTGCCCACCAGCTGATCACGGCCCACAGCGCACACACGCGGGAGGCGGCGCTGCGCCAGTTGCGCAACGCCGCCTCCCAAGCGATCACAGCAGCCACCTCGTGGCCGCTGACCTGATCAGGCTCCGGTCGAACCCATGCCTCCGTCGACGTGGATCATCTCGCCGGTGGTGGCGGGGAACCAGTCGGACAGCAGGGCAACGATCCCCTTGGCGGCAGGAGTGGTGTCCTTGGTGTCCCAGCCGAGCGGGGCACGCTCTCCCCACAGGTCGTTGAAGGCGTCGGCGCCGGGAATGGCTGTCTTGGCCATGGTGTCCAACGGGCCGGCCGAGACGAGGTTGCAGCGAACTCCCCTGGGACCCATGTAGCGGGCCAGATAACGGTTGGCCGACTCCAGCCCAGCCTTGGCAACTCCCATCCAGTCGTAGAAGGGCCAGGAAACGGTGGCGTCGAAGGTCAGACCGACGACGGAGGCATGCTCGGCGAGCATCCCGTCGAGGGCGGTGATGAGGGAGACGTAGGAGTAGGTGGAAGTGTGCACCGCCACCGAGACGTCCTCCCACTCGGTCTCGAGGAACTTGCCGCCCAGGGCCGTCTTCGGGTTGGCGAAGGCGATGGCGTGGACGACGCCGTCGAGCTTCTCCACCCCGAGGTCGCGCAGTTGCTGGGGCAGGGCGGCGAGCTGGTCGTCGTCGGTGACGTCAAGCTCCAGCACCTCCGGCACCGGATCGAGCTTGCGCACTGCGCGACGAGTGACCCCGACCGCCCGAGGCAGGTTGGAGACGATGACCCGTGCACCCTGCTCCTGGGCGATCTGAGCCACCTTGAACGCAATCGAGGTGTGCATCGTCACGCCGGTGACGAGGATGGTGCGTCCTTCAAGAAGCCCCATGGTGATGTCCTTCCAGTCGATGGGGATGGATGTACGTGGTGTCAGTGGCCCATGCCGAGCCCGCCGTCGACGGGGACCACGGCACCGGAGATGTACCCGGCGGGGTCGGAGACGAGGAACCGGACAGCGGCGACGACATCGTCAACCGTTCCCAACCGCTTGGCCGGGATACGCTCCAGATAGTCGTCGACGACCTTCTCGGGCAGTTCGTCAGTCATGTCGGTGGAGATGAAACCGGGAGCGACGAGGTTGCAGGTGATGCCACGGGAACCGAGCTCGCGGGTTACGGACCGGGCGATACCGACCATGCCGGCCTTCGACGCGGCATAGTTGACCTGGCCAGGCGAACCGAGCAGGCCGACCACTGAGGAGGTCAGGACGATGCGCCCGAACCGGGCGCGAGTCATCGCCCTGGCGGCGCGACGAATGACGCGGTAGGCACCAGTGAGGTTGGTGTCGAGAACGTCGGTGAAGTCCTCTTCCTTCATACGGGCGAGGAGTCCGTCCCGAGTGATGCCTGCGTTGGCGATGAGCACCTCAACCGGGCCGAACTCCTTCTCCACCTGGCTGAATGCTGCGTCGACAGAGTCCGCGTCGGTGACATCGCAGGCGACCGGCAGCACCCCCTCAGGTGCGGTGGCCGAGCGACTCGTGGCAGCCACTCGGTATCCCTGTGCGTGCAGATCTGCGGCGATCGCAGCACCGATACCGCGCGATCCACCTGTGACGAGGGCAACGCGGCCCGGGGTGTCTGGACTCATGGAATGAACCTATCGCAGGCCACCACCAAGAGCTCGGACGGTTCGACCTGATTGGCGTCACAGACCTAGGCTGGACGGGTGAGTGACGCTGCACGTGTTCGGTGGCACAGGGGGAACCATGACTCCCGGCACTCCATCACGTCCGCCAAGAGATCTGCCAGCGAGGACCTGGAGATGCGTCAGCGTCGCTATCTGTGGTCAATGCTGGTGCGAACCTTGTGCTTCATCGGGCTCGTCATCACCCCCAGTCCCTGGCGGTGGACCTTCCTGCTGGGGGCTGCCGTCATCCCTGCCATCGCTGTCGTCCTCGGCAATGCGGCGGACCGACGCACCACTGACACCTTGCCCTCCCAGCACGCTGAGGAAACTCGCGGGGAGCTGAACCCGGCCGTGACGATCCATGGAGAGGTCGACGAGAACTGAATCCTGGGCATGGATCGGACGCCTGAGACCTGTTGGCAGCCAACGTGGCAGGACCAACTAGGCTCGAGGACGTGAAGAAGCTGTGGGTTCGATGGGTGGCCCTGACCCTCCTGGTCATTGTGCTGGGCCTGGTCATGGTACGCCTCGGCGAATGGCAACTGCACCGACTGTCGGGCCGCCGCGAAGCCAATGAGATCATCCGTACCAACGAGAACAAGCGACCGGTCGAGTGGTCGACCCTCATGGGTCAGCACCCGGTGACCGCGCAGGAACAGTGGCGCCCGGCCACCATCACCGGCACCTTCGACACGGCTCACGAGCTTCAGGTGCGTTATCGCAGCAATGGCGATGACGAAGGGTCCGAGGTCGTCACCCCCATCGTCACCAAGGATGGTCAGCACGTTCTCATCGATCGCGGCTTCCTCAAGCGATCCTCCACCACCGGTGACAATCAGGCCTTGCCACCAGCGCCTTCTGGAACCGTGACGATCACCGGGCGGGTCAAGGGCAACGAACACGGCAAGCCCACCGCCACCGACCCGGTACGGGGCAAGGTCAGGCTCATCAACTCCGACGCCATCGGCAAGGCGCAGGGGATTACCTACGTCAACGGTTACATCACGGCCACCTCGATGGCCCCGGCCCAGAGCGGTCTGGTTCCCCTGGAACTTCCAGAACTCGATGATGGCCCGCACCTGTCCTATGCCATCCAGTGGTTCTGCTTCACCGCCATCGCGGTGATCGGTCTCTTCGTGCTCATCCGAGGTGATGTCAAGGATCGTCAGAAGCGCCGGGCCAAGGCCAACCGGATCTCGGCGCCCAAGGAGTCCGAGACTACCGAGACGAGGACGACCACCAAGTGACGCCGACCTTGTCCCTGGCCCTGCCGTGGCTGGTGTGCCCGACCTGTCAACGCCGTGGCCACGAAAGACCCATGGATTTCGATGGGAGGTCCCTGCGCTGCGAGGAAGGCCATTGTCTCGACATCGCCAAACAGGGCCATGTGACGATGACGACCTCCCCAGCCGGGGCGAACGCTGACACCTCCGCGATGCTCACGTCACGTCAGCGGGTACTTGACGCCGGTCTCTTCCACGACCTCGACGGGCGTCTCACCGAGATCCTCGCCGAACGCAGGAGCATCGTCGAGGTCGGGGCTGGAACGGGACATCATCTGGCACAGGTCCTCGAAGGTCACGCAACTGCCCACGGTCTGGCCACCGATGTCTCATCAGCAGCCATTCGCAAGGCAGCGAGAGCCCATCCTCGGATGGCAGCTGTCGTCGCCGACACCTGGGCCGGTCTACCGATCCGCACCGGGTGCATGGACGCCGTGTTGTGCGTTTTCGCGCCGCGCAACCGCGACGAGTTCAAGCGCATACTGCGTCCCGACGGCCTCCTCGTCGTCGTCACTCCCCTGCCCGAGCATCTGCACCAGTTGCGCGAGACAACCGGGATGATCGGTATCCAGCCCCACAAGCATGACGAACTCGTGGCCGGTCTGGAATCACAGTTCGAGGTTGCCGGACATGAGGAGATCAGCACCGTCGTCGGCCTCGACGGGCCGACGGCTTCAGACGTCGTCGCGATGGGGCCCAGCGCCCACCACGTCCAGGACATTCATGTGGATGCGGTGGAAGTCACCTCAGCGGTGGAGATCACCACCCTGATCCCGCGCTGATCACGGTCGACGCGTACGACCCTCAGAACTGACGAGGCTCTGCTGCGTGTTCGACCTCGTCGAGTCGACGACGAGCCTTGCGCACCTTGCGGTCGGCCTTCTCGGCCTTGGCACGATGCTTGTTGAGGGTCGCCTTGGCCGCCTTGCGGCGGGACTTCCCGGCTCCCTTGCGACGCAGTTTGCGCAATGCCTTCTCAGCCTTGCGTGCCTTGCGGTCGGCCTTCTCCGCACGGGCCACTGCGGTCTCGACGGCCAGGCGGAGGGCCTCGACGTCGGGCTGATCATCTGCCTGTTCCTGCTGCACGGTCTCACGCTCGGCCTTGGTCTCAGGCGACGCCGGGTCCGCACCACCACGAGGACGAAACTCAACCCCAGCTTCCCGCAAGAGCTTCTGCACCAGTCCGTAGGACCGTCCGGACTCGCGTGCCAGCAACCGGATGGACGCACCTTGGTTGTATCGACCCGCCAATTCCTCGGCCATCGCCTGTCTGGCCTCTCCAACCAGTCTGGGCGCACGTGTGACCATCAACCCTCCTCGACAACGTCCTGTGCGCCCTCATGCTACGGCATGTCATGGTCGTCAGGACTGCAATATCAGGCCAGACTGATGAGCTCGGCGTAGTCAGCGCTCCACATGTCCTCAGTGCCGTCGGGCAACACAAGCACCCGATCAGGGTCGAGGGCATGGACGGCTCCCTCGTCGTGGGTGACGAGAATGATCGCCCCACCGAAGTGGCCAATGGCGTCGAGGACCTGCTCTCGGCTGGCCGGGTCAAGGTTGTTGGTCGGCTCGTCGAGCAGCAGCACATTGGCCGAGGAGACGACGAGGGTGGCCAGGGCAAGACGGGTCTTCTCGCCGCCGGAGAGCACCCCAGCCGGTTTGTGGACGTCGTCGCCAGTGAAGAGGAAGGAGCCCAGCACTTTGCGCATCTCGGTCTCGTCAAGATCAGCCGCTGCGCTGGCCATGTTCTCCAGCACAGTGCGATCCATGTCCAGCAGGTCGTGCTCCTGGGCGAAATAGCCCAGTTTGAGGCCATGCCCGGCGATGACCTCGCCGGTGTCGGGGGTCTCCTTGCCGGCCAGGATCCGAAGCAGGGTTGTCTTTCCGGCACCATTGAGCCCCAGGACGACGACCTGGGATCCCCGGTCAATGGCCAGGTCCACCCCAGTGAAGACCTCCAGGGAACCGTAGGTCTTGGTGAGGTTGCGGGCCATCAGAGGCGTCTTGCCACAGGGGGCCGGGTCGGGGAAGCGGATGGCGGCCACCTTGTCGACAGCTCTCTCTCCCTCTACCCCGGCAAGCAGCTTCTCGGCGCGCCGGGCCATCTGCTGGGCGGCAACGGCCTTCGTCGCCTTGGCATGCAGCTTGTCAGCCTGAACCTGCAGGGCAGCAGCCTTGCGCTCGGCGTTGATCCTCTCCTTGTGACGACGCTTCTCGTCAGCAGCCCGCTGCTCCAGATAGAGCTTCCACCCCATGGAGTAGATGTCGAGGGTGGCGCGGTTGGCGTCGAGGTGGAAGACCTTGTTGACGGTGGCCTCCACCAGACCGGTGTCGTGGGAGATCATGAGAACCCCGCCCGAGTAGGACTGCAGAAAGCTGCGCAGCCAGACGATGGAGTCGGCGTCCAGGTGGTTGGTCGGCTCGTCCAGGAGGAGGGTGTCTGCCCCGGAAAACAGGATGCGCGCCAGCTCGACTCGACGACGCTGACCACCGGAAAGGTTCTTGAGTGGCTGGGACAGCACGCGATCGTCAAGTCCCAGGTTCGACGCGATCCGAGCAGCCTCGGCAGAGGCTCCGTAACCGCCAGCGGCGATGAGACGGTCCTCCGCCTTGGAGTACTTGTCCATCGCGACCGCCCGCTCCTCGTCGGAGCCGTTGGCCATCTGGTGCTCCAGGGTACGCATCCGTTCGAGCATGTGGTCCAGGCCACGGGCCGAGAGGATTCGTGCTCGGGCGATGGTCTCCATGTCAGGATCGCGAGGGTCCTGAGGCAGGTAGCCGAGTTCCCCGGTACGTCTCACCGAACCTGCGGCGGGTAGCCCCTCACCCGCCAGGATGCGGGTCAGGGTCGTCTTGCCGGCACCATTTCGACCCACCAAACCGATCTTGTCCCCAGCGGTGACCTGGAAACTCACTGGGTTGAGCAGGAGTCTGGCTCCGACTCGCACCTCCACATCCTTGACCTGCAGCACCGGCCCATCTTCCCCCGTCCTGACGCCTTGGACCAAATGGAGAGTCTGGAGGAATCAGCGTCCCAAGGTCATGGGGACGTGATCGATACCTGCCTCGTCGAAGTGCGGCCCGGTGACGACGAAACCGAAATCGCCGTACCAGTTCTCCAGGTACGACTGAGCGTGCAAGGTGATCTCCTTGTCGGCGGCGCACGCAAGTTCAAGGGCCAGATCCAGCATGCGCCGGCCAATATGGAGGCCGCGGTGGTCGTCGTCGACGACAACTCGCCCGATGACGATGTGGTCGTCGTCGTCAAGGATGCGCAGGGTTCCAACCGGATGCCCATCGACCGAGGCCCACACCAGGACCGTGGTGGGTTCGAGTTCTCGTCCGTCCAGGTCCGGCTCAGTGCACTGTTGCTCCCCGTTGAACACTGCGCTGCGCAGCCACAGACATTCGTAGAGGGTGGTGGCGTCCATCCGCGTGGCGTGATCGTGATGAAGGGTGACAACGCCTTTTCCAGGGTCTTTCCGGGCGACGTTGGGTTCATTTCCCCGCGCGAAAGGAGACATCATGCCCCACATCTTGACAGAATGTCAGACATGAGTACGCCACGCCGAGCAGCACCAGAGGATGACGACGACCTTGAGGACGTCGTCCGTTCATGGCGCCGGTACCTGATTCTCGTCATCTGCGGTGTTGTCGTCGCCGTGCTTGGATTGGGGATATTCGGATATCTCGCGTGGTGGTCCCTCTGCGACCAGGCCGCCGACGTGTGCCAGCGTGGTGAACCCGTCACCTACTGGTGCTCGGTGGTCGCCCTGGGCGTTCTTGGCCTCATCATTGGCGTCCTGACGCAGATCTGGTTGGAGAAACGGTGGTGGCACCTGTTGGCCATCGTCATTCCAGCCGTGCTGGTCGTCGCTGGCGTCATCTGCTGGTTCGCCGTCTGAAACGGGGCGTCATGGATTTCAAGGACGACGCAGGTATTGATCCCGGTTCCATCGGCTCCCCCAGTGGCGGTGGCGGCGGTGGACGTGTCGCCATCGGAGGAGGTGCCGGGGTCGTCGTCCTTCTCATTGCGGTTTTGCTGGGCGTCAATCCTGGCGATCTGCTCGGTCAGAACGATCAATCACAAACCGTCCCGGCCAACTCGACGGCCGCGGTGTCGCACTGCCGCAGCGGAGCCGACGTCAAAAGGGACCCCAACTGCCGCTGGGCGGCCTACGCCACCAGCATCAACGAGTACTGGGAAACCCAGATCGAGGGCTACACCAAGGCCAAAACGACTCCGTTCAGCCGTTCGGCGCGCACCGGGTGTGGTCACGCCGACGCCCAGACTGGGCCCTTCTACTGCCCGCCGGACAAGATGGTCTACCTTGACACGAACTTCCTCGGCACCTTGTTGCAGCAGCTTGGTACTCAGTCCTCCACCGCTGCCGAGGCCTACATCATGGCCCACGAGTACGGTCATCACGCCCAGGACCTGCTGGGGACATTGTCCGAGGCTCACGCATCGGGTAACCAGACCGGCCCGAAGTCGGCGTCAGTACGCCTGGAGTTGCAGGCCGACTGCTATGCCGGCACCTATCTCAAGTGGACCTCGAAGAACAAGGCCGACGTCATCGACAATGTCACCCGTGACGACCTGGCCAAGGTCGTCGAGGCCGCTCGAGCAGTCGGTGATGACCACATCCAGCGTCAGTACGGTGGCGGCGTGCAGCCCGACAAGTGGACCCACGGCTCGTCGAGGATGCGAATCCACTGGGCCCAGCGCGGCTTCGACACCGGTGACCCGGCCCAGTGCGACACCTTCTCCACCAATGACCTGGGGTGACGCGTGAGCCGTCGGCTCACACGACCTGACCTACAGCCCCCGACGCGGCGTCTGAATGGATTCAGACGCCGCGTTCGCATCCAGCGAATACAATAGGGACGCACACGGCATCCAATTCAGTGCGTCATCGATGACGCCGGCCGGGGGAGGTTGTTGTGAGCGAGATCCATCGAATTCTGTTCGAGCCGACGACCATCGGCTCCATCCACGTCAAGAACCGCTACGCCATGGGCCCGATGGGCCCACTGGGCATGTCCACCGCTGAGGGCGGCTGGAACCAACGAGGAATCGACTACTACGTCCGGCGAGCTGCCGGCGGTATCGGCCTCATCATCACCGGCGTCTGCCAGGTGACGAACCCGATCGAACACCTGCCCAGCGGCACGTTGCCCAATCCGACACTGTCTCCTGCCTGCTTCCTGCGGACATCACGGGAGATGACGGAACGGGTCCACGCCCATGACTCCCGCATCGTCCTGCAGGTCGGCGCCGGGTTCGGACGAGTCATCATGCCTGTCGTGCTGCGTCCCGGTGAGAAGCCGGCCGCCCCGTCGGAAATCCCCTACATGTGGAATCCGAGGATCACCTGCCGCGAGATCACCAAGGACGAGATCCACCAGATCGTCGCCCAGTTCCGGATCACTGCGAAGGTTGCCTATGAAGCTGGCTTCGACGGCATCCAGGTGCATGCCTGCCATGAGGGCTACCTCATTGACCAGTTCGCCATCGAGAGGTTCAACCACCGCACCGACGAATACGGCGGCTCGCTGGAGAACCGATTGAGGTTCCCGCGCGAGATCGTCGAGGCCATCCACGAGGCGGTCGGGGACGATTTCCCGGTCCAGATCCGCTTCTCGCCGAAGTCCATGATGAAGGACTGGAACGTCGGTGCCCTTCCCGACGAGGAGTTCGAGGAAGTCGGTCGTGACATGCCTGAGGGCATCGAGGCCGCTCGCCTGCTGCACTCCTATGGATACGAGGCCCTCGACATCGACGTCGGCTGCTACGACGCCTGGTTCTGGAACCATCCGCCGATGTACCAGGAGAAGGGGCTCTACCTGCCCTATGCCTCTGAACTCAAGGAGGCTCTGCCGGACATCCCGCTCATCGTCGCAGGGCGGATGGACGATCCTGACCTTGCCGCCAATGCGGTCTCCGACGGGATCGTCGACATGGTGTCCTTGGCCCGACCAACCCTGGCGGACCCGGACATCGTCATCAAGTTGCAGACCGACCATCCGGAACGAGTACGTCCCTGCATCTCCTGCCAGGAGGGCTGCATCGGTCGTATCGGCAAGTTCACCGTGCTGAACTGCTCGGTGAACCCGGAGGCCGGACGCGAGGCCGACACCCATCTGCATCCGGTGTTGCCGCACCACGCCAAGAGGGTGCTCATCATCGGTGCTGGTCTGGCGGGCATGGAGGCAGCGCGAGTCCTCAGCGAACGCGGACATGAGGCCGTCATCGTCGAGGCCAGCGACCACATCGGCGGTGTCGTACTCGCTGGTGGCCAACCCTCCTTCAAGGAGGACGACCTGGCCCTGCTCGACTGGTACCGAACGACCCTGGAGGAGCTGGGCGTGGAGATCCGTCTCAACACCTCGGCAACCGCCGACCTCATCGCGTCCTTCCGGGCCGATCACATCATCCTGGCCACCGGGTCGACACCACGTCGACTCGATCTGGGTGATGACACCACGGTCGTCGACGCCACCGACGCCCTGCTCCATCGTGACTCACTGGGTAAGAGGATCGTCATCATCGGCGGCGGCCTGACGGGTTGCGAGCTGGCTCTGGCAATGCGGGAAGCTGAGGCCGAAGTGACGATCGTCGAGGCCGAACCCGACATTCTCACCCGAAATGCCCCGCTGTGCGCTGCCAATGAAGACATGCTGCGTCGCCTGGTTCCCTTCCGTGGGATCGAGGTGATGGCTGATGCCAAGGCCCTGCACACCACGCCGAAGGGGCTCATGGTCGAGGTCAACGGCCACGAGAAGGAACTGCCCGCCGACTCGGTCGTCGCCGCCATCGGCTACCTGCCCGAGCAGGACCTGCGTGGCGCCGTCGAGGCGACCGGATTGCCGTTCAACATCATCGGGGACGCCCGCAAGCCTGCCAATATCATGTACGCGATCTGGGACGCCTACGAGGTGGCCTCCAGTATTTGAGTGCCCGGGGAGGGGCTGGGTCTTCCCCGGCCCCTCCCGTCAGTCCCCGCGGGCACAGGGGCGTGACGACAGACTCAGACGTTGAAGCCGATCGCCTGGAGCTGCGCCCGGCCATCATCGGTGATGCGCTCCAGACCCCACGGCGGCAGCCACACCCAGTTGATCGTCGCGGACTTGACGATCCCCTCCAGCACCGTCTGGGTGTCGTACTCCAGCCGATCCGTCAGCGGGCAGGTGGGGCTGGTCAGCGTCATGTCGATGGTGACATTGCCCTCGTCGTCGATGTTGACCCCGTAGACGAGGCCGAGGTCAACGACGTTGACCATGAGTTCGGGGTCGATGACGTCCTTCATCGCCTCAATGACGTCGTCGACGGTCGGCATGGCCGTCAGCGTCACTTCCTGGGCGGGCACGGCGTTGTCATCGCTCATCAGCCCTCCTCCTTCGTCTCGTTCTTCTCAGCGATCGCGTCGGCAGTGGCCGGAGCCTTCTCAGTCGCCTTGAGCAGACCGTCCTCCAGTGCTGACCAGCCGAGCATCGCGCACTTGACTCGCGCCATGAGCTTGGCGACTCCCTCGAAGGCAATGGCGTCCTCGTAGGTGTCCTCGTCGAGCTCGATGGTGCCGCGAGAGCGCATCATCTCCTGGAAGCCGCGGTAGAGCTCCTGGGCCTCGTCGATGGTCTTGCCGATGACGAGATCGGTCATGACCGAGGTCGACGCCTGGGAGATGGAGCACCCCAGCGCGTCATAGGACACGTCGGAGATGACGTCGCCATCCAGGTGAACCCGCAGCAGCAACTCGTCGCCACAGGACGGGTTGACCTGGGTCACCTCGGCGTTGTAGTCCTCGCGCAGACCACTGTGGTGCTTCTCCCGGTAGTGATCCAGGATGATCTGCTGATACATCTCCTCGACGTTCATGCGACACCTCCGGCAAAGAAGCTCCGAGCGTACTCGACGGACTCGACGAGCCGATCCACCTCGTCCGCGGTGGAATACAGGTATGACGACGCACGAAGGGACGACTGTATTCCCAGCCGCTCGTGCAACGGCCTGGCACAGTGGTGGCCACCGCGCACCGCGACCCCGTGACCGTCCATGAGGCTCATGGCGTCGTGCGGATGTACTCCCTCGATGGTGAAGGACACCGTGCCGGTACGGGCGGTGGCGTCGATTGGTCCGAGGACGTGCACCCCCTTGACGGTCTGCAGACCCTCGAGCATCCGGGCAGCGAGCTCGTGCTCGTGCTCGGCAATGGCCTCCATCCCGATGCCATCGAGATAGTCAGCGGCCACGCCGAGGGCGGCGAGCTGAGCGATCGGCGGGGTGCCGGCCTCGAAACGATGCGGGGGCTCGGCGTAGGTCGATCCCTCCATGCGCACGACCTCGATCATCTCGCCACCGCCGAGGAAGGGCGGGAGCTCGGCGAGCAAGTCGTAGCGCCCCCAGAGAATGCCAATACCGGTCGGGCCGCACATCTTGTGGCCGGTGAAGGCCACCAGGTCAGCTCCCAGGGCCGACACATCAACAGGCATCTGTGGGACGGCCTGGGATGCGTCGACCACCATGACGGCACCGACGGCATGGGCCTGCTCGGCGATCATCCCGATCGGGTTGATCGTGCCGAGCACGTTGGAGGCCAAGGTCAGGGAGACGACCTTGGTGTGCTCGTTGATGAGGCCCTCCGCCTCGGCCTTCTCGAGGTCGAGACGGCCCTCATCGGTGATGTCGAACCACCGCAGGGTGGCTCCAGTGCGCTGACACACGAGCTGCCATGGCACCAGGTTGGAGTGATGCTCCATCACCGAGATGACGACCTCGTCGCCGGGTCCGAGACGCTCACCCAAGGTGTGGGCACACAGGTTGAGAGCCTCCGAGGCGTTCGACAGGGCCACCACTTCCTCGGGACGAGACGCCCCGAGGAACCGCGCGATGCGTTCACGCCCGCCCTCGTATGCCTGGGTGGACTCCAACCCGAGCTGGTGCATGGCCCGAGCAACGTTGGCGTTGTGTCGGGCGTAGTGCTCACTCAGGGCGTCGATGACGACCTGCGGTTTCTGGGAGGTGTTGGCCGAGTCGAGGTACGTCAGCGGGTACTCCCCCACCCTGGTGGACAGGATGGGGAAATCCTTCCTGATCTTCTCGACGTCGTAGCTCATGATCAGGAGTTGGCCTTGACAGCGGACACGTACTTCTCGTAGCCCTCGGCCTCGAGCTCCTCGCCCAGCTCCGGACCACCGGTGGCGGCCACCCGGCCATCGACGTAGACGTGAACCTGGGTGGGCTTAACGTAACGCAGGATTCGGGTGTAGTGGGTGATGAGCATGAGCCCGTGCTCAGGGTCGGTCATGTACCGGTTGACGGTGTTGGCGACGACCTTGAGGGCATCGATGTCCAGGCCGGAGTCGGTCTCGTCGAGGATCGCGAACCTCGGGTGAAGCAGCTCGAGCTGGGCCATCTCGGAACGCTTCTTCTCACCACCGGAGAATCCCTCGTTGACGGACCGCTCGGCGAAGTCGAGGTCGAGCTCCTGACGGGTCAGGGCCTCATTGACCTCCTTGACCCAGGTGCGCAGCTTCGGGGCCTGACCGTCGGTGGCGGTACGAGCGGTACGCAGGAAGTTGGCGACGGAGACGCCGGGCACCTCGACCGGGTACTGCATCGACAGGAACAGACCGGCGCGGGCACGCTCGTCGACGGTCATCGCCAGCAGGTCCTCACCGTCAAGGGTGACGGAACCACCGGTGACGGTGTACTTGGGGTGACCGGCCAGGGTGTAGGCCAGGGTCGACTTGCCGGAACCGTTGGGGCCCATGATGGCGTGGACCTCTCCGGAGTTGATAGTCAGGTCGACTCCCTTGAGGATCTGCTTGGGACCGGCCTCGGTCTCGACGTCGACGTGAAGGTCATTGATCTGCAGGGTTGCCATGGTGGTTCAGGACTCCTTCGTGATGGGGTTGGCGACGTCGACGAGGACGTCGCCGCCGTCGATGGTCACGGGATAGACGGGAAGCGGCTCGGTGGCCGGAAGGTTGCGGGGTTTGCCGGTGCGCAGGTCGAAGATCGACCCGTGCATGTAGCACTCGAGGCCACAGTCCTCGACGTCACCGTCAGCCATCGGCACCTGAGCATGGGTGCAGATGGCTCCGATGGCGTGGACCTCACCCTCGGTGCGTACCAGGACGATCTCGGTGCCGTCGACCTCGAACTCCTGCGGGGAATCCTCCTCGAGGGCCGAGAAACTGGTGACGACCGGCATCAGTCCTCCTCCACCGTGGTGGAGGCGCCGAGGTTCTCGACGAGCTCGGCCTCGATGCGGGCGACGAGCTCTTCGGAGATCTCTGGCACGCCGATCCTGCGGACGATGTCGGTGAAGAAGCCATGCACGACGAGACGACGGGCCTCGGCCTCCTCGACGCCACGCGACTGCAGGTAGAACAGCTGCTCGGCGTCGAAGCGTCCGGTGGAGGCGGAGTGTCCGGCGCCACGGATATTGCCGGTCTGGATCTCCAGGTTCGGCACGGCGTCGGCACGGCAGCCCTCGGTGAGGACGAGGTTCTTGTTGGACTCGTAGGTCTCGATGTCCTCGGCCACCGGACGGATGAGGACGTCACCGATCCACACCGAGTGCGCGTCCTTGCCCTGCAGACAACCACGGAAGTCCACGTGGGACTCGGTGCTGGGGGCATTGTGGTCGACGAACAGGCGGTGCTCGATGTGCTGGCCGGCATCGGCGAAGTAGACACCGAGCTGGGTCAGGTTGCCACCGGGACCGTTGTAGGAGGCGGTCTGGGAAATGCGCACGGCCTTGCCGCCAAAGCTGGCCTGGGCAGTGCGGACGGTGGCGTCACGACCGATCTCGAAGGAGATCTGGGCACCGTGAATGGCGGTGTCGTCCCACTCCTGGACGAAGAGGACGGTCACCTGGGCACCGTCACCGACGCGGAAGGTCCAGTTCTCACCGAGACGGGCCACACCACGGTGACGAACGATGACGGTGGCCTGGGCATGGTTGCCGATCTCGACGACCACGTTGTGGTGGCAGGAGATCTCGTCGTTGTGACCATTGACGGTGATCTCGACCGGGACCTTGAGCTCGGCCTCGGCCGGGATGACCAGACGATGGTTGACGGCGTGCGGGTCGGCTGCGGCCAGAGCCGACAGACGGTCCTGCGGGGTCTCGGCCAGGCCATTCAGCTCGCTGGCGGCCAGGTCGGTGACGGTGATGCCCTCGGCCCCCCTGACGTCGACGTCGATGACGCCGGCCTCCTGGCTCGACTCGAGAGCGAGCTCGGAGAGGATCGGGGTGAAGGTCTTGATCGGAGTGAACCGCCAGATCTCCTCACGCCCGGTGGGCATGGGGTGATCGGCAACCTCCCACGACGGGGTGGGGTGCAGATGGGATTCGACGTCGTTCTCGATGGCGACGTTGTGGCCCTTTCGGGGCGCGGCGGCTGGTGCGCTCAACGCGGTGTCTCTCTTTCTGGGAAAAGTGGGGTTCGTCGGGGCGAGGTCGAATCAGCCGACCGCACCCTCCATCTGCAGCTCGATGAGCCGATTGAGCTCCAGGGCGTACTCCATCGGCAGCTCCTTGGCAATCGGCTCGATGAATCCGCGCACGATCATGGCCATGGCCTCCTCCTCGGTCAGACCACGCTGCATGAGGTAGAACAGCTGATCCTCGCTGACCTTGGAGACGGTGGCCTCGTGGGCCATGGACACCTCGTCGGTACGGATGTCGTTGTACGGGTAGGTGTCCGAGCGGGAGATGTCGTCGACCAGCAGGGCGTCACAGCGCACTGCCGAGGAGGAGTGGTGAGCGTCCTTGCCGACGGCGACGAGGCCGCGGTAGGCCGAGCGTCCGCCCCCCTGGGAGATCGACTTGGAGACGATCGTCGAGGAGGTGTACGGGGCGTTGTGGACCATCTTGGCGCCGGTGTCCTGGTGCTGTCCCTCGGCTGCGAAGGCGACCGACAGAGCCTCACCCTTGGCGTGCGGGCCCATGAGGTAGCAGGCGGGGTACTTCATGTTGGCCTTGGAACCGATGTTGCCGTCGATCCACTCCATCGTGCCGCCCTCCTCGACGTAGGCACGCTGAGTGACGAGGTTGTACACGTTGTTCGACCAGTTCTGGATGGTCGTGTAACGGCAACGGGCGTTCTTCTTGACGATGATCTCCACGACTGCCGCGTGCAGCGAGTCCGACTTGTAGATCGGGGCGGTGCAGCCCTCGACGTAGTGCACGTAGGCACCCTCGTCGACGATAATCAGGGTCCGCTCGAACTGGCCGAGGTTCTCGGTGTTCATGCGGAAGTATGCCTGCAGCGGGATGGTGCAGTGGACGCCCTTCGGTACGTAGATGAAGGAACCACCGGACCACACCGCCGAGTTCAGCGCGGAGAACTTGTTGTCGCCGAGCGGGACGGCGCTGGCGAAGTGCTCACGGAAGAGCTCGGGCTCCTCCCTGAGGGCGGTGTCGGTGTCGAGGAACAGCACTCCCTGCTTGCCGAGCTCCTCGTTGATCTTGTGATAGACGACCTCGGACTCGTACTGGGCGGCCACACCGGCAACCAGACGATCCTTCTCGGCCTCCGGGATGCCCAGACGGTCGTAGGTGTTCTTGATGTCAGACGGGAGGTCCTCCCAGGACTGGGCCTGACGCTCCTGAGCGCGCACGAAGTACTTGATCTGGTCGAAATCGATCGTGCTGATGTCGACGCCCCAGGTCGGCATCGGCTTACGCTCGAACAATTTGAGGGCCTTGAGACGCATGTCGAGCATCCACTGTGGCTCATGCTTCATGGCCGAGATGCCGCGCACGACATCCTCAGACAGCCCGCGCTGGGAGGCCGCTGCGTAGGCATCGGAATCGTGCCAGCCGTATTTGTAGCCGCTGAGGGCAGCCAGGTGTTCGTCCTGGCTGGCGCCGGTGCCCGGGAGGCTTGTGGGGGTGTCAACCTGGGTCATGAGTGATCCTTTCGGATGGATGGACGCTTGGACGGCTCGGAGAGGGCCCGACGGGTGATCTCGACGTCGACGGGGACATGGGTGGTGCACACCCCGTCACCGTGGGCGATCGTCGCCAACCGCTGGACGTGCGACCCGAGGAGTTCTGAGAACAACTGGGTCTCGACCTCGCACAACTGCGGGAAGACCTTGGCCACCTCGACAACCGGGCAATTGTGCTGGCAGATCTGCTGCCCGGCACCCGCCGGCTGGATGGTGGCGACGTATCCGTCTGCTGACAGGGCCTCGGCCAACAACTGGGCCGGGACTTCGTCAGGACGTTCCTCCCGCAGAGCCCGGTACCGCGCCTCAATGTCATCGACCCGAGCCTTGGCCACCGCGTCGAGGGCCGACGGTCCGGCGGCGTTGGCAAGTTGCCGAAGGGCCGAGATCGCCAGGTCGTCATACGCGGTGTAGTAATCAGCCCTCCCATGATCAGTGAGGAAGAAGACGCGCGAGGGACGGCCTCGCCCCCTGGCCCCGAAGATCCTCTTCTCACGGGAATCGACGAGGCCCTCATTGACGAGGGAACTGAGATGGCGGCGCACTGCCGCTGCTGTCAGACCGAGACGATCAGCCAACTCGCTGGCCGTCGACGGGCCATTGTGCAGGATGGACGACATCACACGATCCCTCGTGGAGCTGTCCATGTTCCCCTGCTTGTGCTCGCCGACGACGTCGCGACCTGCGGCGGCCATCTCGGTGTCGGTCGAATTTTTCACAACTCCATTGTTGCCTAAAGATACTCCGACGCAACTTAGGACACCCTACGTTATCCCGGGGTCACCATGAGCGGGCCGCTCCCCGCCCGCGGCAACCGCACGATCCTGTGGAAAAAGTCACAAACCCGGCCGCGCCACTGGTCAGCGATGAAAAACTTTGCAAGAATTGCAGCAGCTTGCAAGGGAATGACAACGAGATGTCCTCCCGATGCGCAACCCATGCTCGACGATGAGCGTCGAGCTGCCCCGAAAGGTGTGACCCCATGTCCAACATCAGCCGTCGCTCAATGCTTCTTGGAAGCCTCGGCGTTACCGCCGTCGGCGTCCTGTCCGCATGTGGCGCCAATGATGACTCCGCCGAGAAGTCGTCGCCCTCTGCCGCCGGCAAGTCCTCTCCTGCCGCTGCCGCCGGCTCCATCCTCGTGTGGACCGACGCCAACCGTGAGCCCGTCATTCGGAAGGTCGCCGAGCAGTTCAAGAACGACACCGGCGTCACCGTCAACCTGGCCGTCAAGGACTTCGCCAAGATTCCCGACGACTTCATCACTCAGGTTCCGACCGGAAAGGGTCCGGACGCCGCCATCGCAGCCCACGACGGCACCGGCCGCATGGTCCAGAACGGTGTCGTCGCCCCGCTGGAGCTCGGTGACACCTCTGCTTACCAGGATGTCGCCATCCAGGCCTTCACCGTCAACGGCAAGATCTACGGCGTTCCATACGCCACCGAGAACATTGCCCTGGTTCGAAACACCAAGTTCGTCAAGGACGCCCCGAAGACCTTCGACGAGATGATCGAGATGGGCAAGAAGTCCGGTGCGAAGTACCCCTTCCTCGTCGGTCTTGATCCCAAGCAGGCCGATCCGTACCACCTGTACCCGTTCCAAGCTTCCTTCGGCGCCCCCGTCTTCGAACTCAAGGACAACGGCTTCGACGCCAGCAAGGTCACCATGGGCGGTGCCAACGGCGAGAAATTCGCTGCCTGGTTGGCCGAGCAGGGCAAGGCGAAGAACCTCAACCTCAACATTTCCCAGGACATCTCCAAGGACCTGTTCGGTAAGGGACAGGCTGCTTTCATTCTCACCGGGCCGTGGAGCCTCGACGGCTTCAAGAAGGCTGGCATCAAGTACGACATCAGCGAGGTTCCCTCCGCTGGTGACCAGCCCGCCACCCCGTTCGTCGGTGTGCAGGGATTCTGGATGAGCGCCAAGACCAAGAACGCCGTCGCTACCCAGAAGTTCCTTGTCGAGTACGTCGGCAACCCGGACGTGCAGGCCGAGCTGTTCAAGGTCGGCAACCGACCGCCGGCCAACATGCAAGCCTTCGAGAGGGCCAACGCCGACAAGGACGTCGCTGCATTCGGTACCGTCGGCCAGAAGGCCGTCCCAATGCCGAACGTCCCCGCCATGGGCTCGGTGTGGGCTGACTGGGGTGTCGCCGAGGCTCAGATCATCAGCGGCAAGGCCTCTGACTCCAAGGCCACCTGGGACAAGGCCGTCAAATCCATCAACGACAAGATCAAGAAGGGCTGATTTCAGCCTTCAGGTGGGGCGCACGAGGTCGTGCGCCCCACCCCCCACAACGCCAATGATGGCGTTCCTCCCTGACCGCATTGAACCGGAGAACCCCACATCATGTCGTCATCGTCAACCACCGATCACGAGGCACGAGAAAAGCGTGTCGCCACAGCCAGCGGCAAATACTCCGGGTCGCTGTGGGCCTGGATCATCAAGATCGCACTTCTGGGCGTCCTCGACGCGATCGCCATCTACGGCGTCATGACCGCCATCGCCCACGGATCGACCTTGATGGCCATCGGCGTCGGTGCCATTGCCGTCATCATCACCCTCATCTACCTGCCGCCCAACCGGATGCTGCCGGCCAAGTACCTTGCTCCGGGCATCGTCTTCATGCTCATCTTCTCGGTGGGCGTGATGGCTTACACGATCTACGTGGGTTTCACAAACTACGGTGACGGGCACAACGGCAGTCGCGACGACGCCGTCGCAGCCATCCAGCGCAACAACCAGGAACGCGTCCCCAACGCCCCGGTCTACGACTCCGCCGTTGCGGAGCAGGACGGTACGCTCGCCCTCATCGTCATCGATCCGCAGACCAAGCAGGTGCGGGCCGGCACCTCCGACCAGGCACTGGAGCCGGTAGAGGGAGCTGAACTCAACTCTCTGGGCAAGATCACATCCCTGCCTGGTTACCGCGTCCTTCCCTTCTCCGAGGTCTCCCAGCGCAGCGATGAGATTTCCAAGCTGCAAGTCCCCGTCTCCAAGGATTCGTCCGCAGGGTTCATTCGCACCACCACCGGCTCCCAGGCTTTCGAGTTCACCTCGACGATGACCTACGACAAGAAGACCGGGACGATGACCGACAAGAAGGGCACCGTCTACAAGGATGACGGTCACGGCAATTTCGTCTCGGCCTCAGGAAAAGCGTTGGAGCCCGGATGGAAGGTCACCGTCGGATTCGAGAACTTCAAGAAGGCTCTCACCGACCAGGACGTCCGCGGGCCGTTCCTACGAGTAACAGCATGGACCTTCGCCTTCGCAGTGCTGTCGGTGCTCACGACTTTCGCCCTCGGTCTGGCCCTTGCCCTGTTGTTCAACGACACGTCCATGAAGGGCCAGAAGCTCTATCGAATCCTCATGCTCCTGCCTTACGCCTTCCCAGGGTTCCTGTCCGCCTTGGTGTGGTCGGGCATGTTCAACCAGGAATTCGGCTTCATCAACCAGGTGCTGTTGGGCGGGGCGTCCATCCCGTGGTTGACGGACCCGTGGATCGCCAAGGCGGCCGTCCTCATCGTCAACCTGTGGCTGGGGTTCCCCTACATGTTCATCGTCTCGACGGGCGCTCTGCAGTCCATCCCGGGCGACATCCTGGAGGCCTCTCGAATCGACGGCGCGAGCGCTTGGCGGACCTTCACGAAGATCAAGCTGCCGCTACTCATGGTGCCGTTGGCGCCGCTGCTCATCAGCTCCTTCGCCTTCAACTTCAACAACTTCGTCCTCATCTACATGCTGACCCTCGGTGGCCCTCGCTTCACCGACACCAGCCTCGACGTCGGCGCCACCGACATCCTCATCTCGATGGTCTACAAGGTCGCCTTCTCCGGTGCCGGACGTGATTACGGTCTGGCCAGCGCCTTCTCCGTCATCATCTTCATCATCGTCGGCGTGATCTCCTGGCTCGGATTCCGCCAGACCAAGGCCCTCGAGGAGGTCAACTGATGAGCACCGAAACAGTGTCCTCTGCCATCAAGGAAGCCAACCGTCGCACCCCGTTTTCCAAGCGGTTCAAGTCTCAGTGGTGGCGTCACCTCCTGGGCATCATCGCCGTCGTCTTCGCAGCCTTCCCACTGGTCTACGTCCTCTCGGCATCCCTGTCGCCATCTGGCACCCTGACGGGATCCAACCAACTGTTCTCGAAGGTGGACTTTTCGAACTACACCAAGCTGATGAGCGATCCGGTGCGTCCATACGGCCAGTGGTACCTCAACACCATCATCATCGCCGCGCTCACCGCGATCTTCACCGTCTTCCTGGGAGCGCTGGCTGCCTACAGCTTCTCCCGTATGCGATTCAAGGGACGTCGCGGCGGCCTGCTGGCCCTCATGCTGGTGCAGATGTTCCCCCAGCTCCTGACGGTGGTCGCCATCTTCCTGCTGCTGACGTGGCTCGGTGACGTCTACCCCGCCCTGGGGATCGGATCCCGGTTGGCCCTCATCATGGTCTACCTGGGCGGAGCCCTGGGAGCGAACACCTACCTCATGTACGGCTTCTTCAACACCGTGCCCCAATCCCTCGACGAGGCTGCCAGGGTGGACGGCGCCGGCCACGCCCGCATCTTCTTCACCCTCATCCTGCCGCTAGTGGCCCCAATCCTGGCGGTCGTCGGTCTACTGAGTTTCATCGGCTCTTTCACCGAGTACGTGGTGGCATCAGTCATCCTCGGAGCTGACCCGCGCACCTCGACCTTGGCCATCGGCCTGTACCAGTACGTGTCCACCGAGACCAGCTCCAACTGGGGAGTCTTCGCGGCCGGCGCCGTGCTCGCCGCCCTTCCCCCGATGGTGCTGTTCCTCTGGCTGCAGAAGTACATCGTCTCCGGCCTGACCGGCGGCGCGGTGAAGTGACGTGACACACTGCCGGGAGGAGGAGAGATGAACGGACCAACCCTTGCGGAGATCGCTGACCAGGCAGGTGTCAGTCAAGCCACCGTCTCCCGGGTCCTCAATGACAAGCCCGGGGTCTCGGACTCCACCCGACAGTGCGTACTCACCGCCCTCGACGTCCTGGGTTACCAGCGGCCCATGCATCTCAAACCCGTGACGGCCGGTCTCGTCGGGCTCATCGTCCCGGAGCTGACCAACCCCATATTCGCCAGCCACGCCCAGGCAATCGAGACCCTGCTGGCCAAGGAAGGGTATGCAACTGCGGTGTGTACCCAGGCCCCCGGCGGCATGCGCGAGGACGACTACATCCGGGTGCTGAGGTCTCGTCAGGTCTCCGGAATCGTCGTCATCTCCGGATCTCACGCCGACACCACGGCAGACATGGCGACCTACCGGGAACTGGTCGACGTCGGGCTGCCCTTGGTGCTTGTCAATGGATATGCCCCCGACATCGCTACCCCGCAGATCAGTGACGACGACATGTCAGCCATGGATCAAGCGGTCGCCCACCTCGTCGCCCTGGGCCATGAGCACATCGGCCTCGCGGTGGGTCCGCGACGTTACGTCCCGGTGCAGCGCAAGGAGCAAGGCATACGCGCAGCCATGGCTCGTCGTCTCGCGGGGCGTGGCAAGGTGACCGTCAGCAACACCGTCTTCTCCGTCGATGGCGGGGCTCGCGCCGCGGTCAACCTGCTCGATCAAGGGGTCAGTGCCATCATCTGCGGCTCCGACCTCATGGCCCTGGGAGCGATCCGCGCCGCCCGCGCCCAGGGGTTGACGGTCCCGCACGACGTCTCGGTGATCGGTAGCGATGACTCGGCGCTGATGCGGTACACCAATCCTCCACTGACCAGCCTGCGTCAGGATGTCGGGCTCATCTCGACGATGGCCGTGCAGTCCCTCATGGGTCTGATACGCGGTGATGCCACTTTCCTCGGAGAGAGACTGGTGCGTCCCGAACTGGTGAAGCGCGGTACGACGGGCCCGATCCGGCTCGCGCCGGCAGCCTGAGACTCGTCGACGGGCTCACGAGTCGGCGCCGAACCAACCGACGATGTCGCAAGTCCGCCGTTGCGGAGTGGCAGCCGGGTGCGACGGTGCGACCCTGCGACCTCCGGCACAGTCCATCAACCTTCACCTCGATGTGCTTCTCCGCCTTGGCGTGGTGCATCCGCACAACCGGCGTGCTCCTGCCCCGACGACGTCGTCGCATTACGCATCTCGCGATATCCGCACAGATCATCGACGTCCGATCTGTCGTCGTGAGGAGCCTCGGGAGGACATGCCCTGAGCGCCCATCGAGGATGCTGTTTTCGGCGCCGTCTCGCCCGGGCATGCCGAGCCGCGCTGTACCCGTGAGCGATACTTGCCCGGCGCGGTGACATTCTGCACATCTGGGACCCCGAGTGCTGACAATGCCGTGAACAAGTCATACGGTTAGAAACAAGGCCTGCACTGACGCAGGTGCACGAGAGTTCTCAGGGAAGAGACAGGATCGTGAACACGATTGACAAGGGGTCCTCCCCCATGAAGCGGCTATTTGGCTGCACACTACCCGTACTTCTCACGACCCTCGCTCTAGCCGGATGCGGCTCCAGCGGGGAGGCCAAGGAAGGAGGTGGCGGTGAGGCCAATCTGAAACTGCCCCCTCTCAATGAGCAAGTCGGAAACGTCTCCGGAACGGCACTGCTGTGGATCGGACTGGTGATCTGCCTGTTCGGTCTGGTGTTCGGTCTGGTGACGTACTCCAAACTGCAGAAATTGCCCGTCCACGAGGCGATGCACGAAGTTTCCGAGCTCATCTACGAAACTTGTAAGACCTACCTCAAGCAGCAGGCCAAGTTCCTCATGCTGCTGTGGGCGTTCATCGCGGCGGTCATCGTCGTGTACTTCCTCCTCCTGGAGCACATGGGCGCCAAGGTGCTTATCATCCTGCTGTTCAGCCTCGTCGGCATGGCGGGGTCGTTCGGAGTCGCCTGGTACGGCATTCGCGTCAACACCTTCGCCAACTCCCGTACCGCCCACGCCTCCCTGCGTGGCTCGCCCTGGGAGACCTTCGACATCCCGATGCGCTCCGGCATGAGCATCGGCATGGTCCTCATCAGCGTCGAGCTGACCCTCATGCTCTTCATCATGCTGGTGCTGCCCGGTGATCTCGCTGGTCCGTGCTTCATCGGATTCGCCATCGGCGAGTCCCTCGGCGCGGCCTGCCTGCGTATCGCTGGCGGTATTTTCACCAAGATCGCCGACGTCGGCGCCGACCTCATGAAGATCGCCTTCCACATCAAGGAGGACGACGCCCGTAACCCCGGCGTCATTGCTGACTGCACCGGTGACAACGCGGGTGACTCGGTTGGCCCCTCCGCTGACGGATTCGAGACCTACGGCGTCACCGGCGTCGCCCTCATCACCTTCGTACTGGGAGCCGTCCCGGACCAGACCGAGCAAGTTCAGTTGCTGGTGTGGATCTTCGTGGTTCGCGTCGTCATGCTGATTGCCTCCTTCGTGTCGTACCTCATCAACAACGCGGTCGCCAAGGCGCGTTACGGCAAGGTCACCGAGATGGACTTCGAGAAGCCGCTGAGCTCCTTGGTCTGGATCACCTCGGTCATGTCGATCCTGCTGACCGTCCTCACCACCTGGTGGATGCTCGGCTCGATGGGCGACGGGACGATGTGGTGGAAGTTGTCCATCATTATTTCCTGCGGCACCCTGGCCGGCGCCCTCATCCCAGAGCTCGTCAAGGCCTTCACCTCGACGAATTCCCGTCACGTGCGTGAGGTCGTCACGAGTGCGCGCGAAGGCGGCGCCTCTCTGGACATCCTGTCCGGTCTGGTTGCCGGTAACTTCTCCGGATTCTGGCTGGGCATCATCATCGTCGCTCTCATGGGTGTCTCCTTCCTCGTCTCCGGCACCGGATCCGGTCTGGGCGACATGGGAGCCATGAGCGAGGTCAAGTGGGCTGTCTTCGCCTTCGGCCTGGTGGCCTTCGGCTTCCTCGGCATGGGCGCGGTGACGATCGCCGTCGACTCCTACGGCCCGGTCACTGACAACGCCCAGAGCGTCTACGAGTTGTCGACCATCGAGGAGATCCCGAACGTCTCCGAGGACATCGAGAAGCAGTACGGATTCACCCCCAGGTGGGATGTCGCCAAGCACATCTTGGAGGCTCAGGACGGCGCTGGCAACACCTTCAAGGCCACGGCCAAGCCGGTTCTCATCGGTACCGCCGTCGTTGGCGCCACCACGATGATCTTCTCGATCATCATGATGCTGACCGACGGTCTGTCGAATGCTGCTGAGGTCAACAAGCTCGGTCTGACCCACGCTCCGTTCCTGCTCGGCATGATCGCCGGCGGTGCCATCATCTACTGGTTCTCCGGAGCCTCGATGCAGGCCGTGACGACCGGCGCCTACCGAGCCGTTGAATTCATCAAGAACAACATGCAACTCGATGAGAACGCCACGAAGGCCTCCACCGAGGATTCCAAGAAGGTCGTCCAGATCTGCACCGAGTACGCCCAGAAGGGCATGCTCAACATCTTCCTGGGCGTATTCTTCGCAGCCTTGGGATTCGCCTTCGTCGATCCGTACTTCTTCATCGGGTATCTGATCTCGATCGCTATCTTCGGCCTGTACCAAGCCATCTTCATGGCCAACGCAGGCGGTGCTTGGGACAACGCGAAGAAGATCGTCGAGGTTGACCTGGACGCCAAGGGCACCGAGTTGCATGATGCCTCCGTGGTTGGTGACACCGTCGGTGACCCGTTCAAGGACACCTCCTCGGTGGCCCTGAACCCGGTCATCAAGTTCACAACCCTTTTCGGTCTGCTGGCCGTCGAGCTGGCAGTGTCGATCGGTGCCGGACCGCTCACCTACATCCTCGCTGCGGTGTTCTTCCTCGTCGCCTGCTTCTTCGTCTACCGCTCCTTCTACGGCATGCGGATTGACTCAGCTGGCGGCAACGACGAGTACGGCGCCGTCGCCAAGGAGGCTGGCAGCGGGCTGTGACTGGTGGAAGGGTTCTACACTGGCCGTCGTGCCAGGAACCCCTTTGACCCCGAGTGGTGACCCTCACGCTCCGAGAGAAGCTCTGATTCTCGAGGACGTGAGGGTCACCTTTGGTCGTGTCACGGCCCTTGACGGGTTGAGTCTGTCTGCCGCCACCGGCGCCATCACCGCTGTGCTGGGCCCCAATGGTGCGGGCAAGACGACGATGATGCGCTGCTGCACCTCTCTCGTCTCCCCCGACTCCGGGCGTATCGACGTCCTCGGCCATGCCCCGGGCAGCCCCGAGGCCACCGCCGCCACTGGTCTCATGCCGCAAAGCGCGGGCGCCTGGAGCGGTATTCGGGCCGGTGAGCTGCTGCAGTACATGGCAGGTCTGCATGCCGACCCGATCGATCCCGATCTCCTCATCGACGCCCTGGCGATCACGCCCTTCGTACGCACCACATACCGACGTCTCTCCGGTGGTCAGCAGCAGGCGGTCAACCTCGCTGCCGCCCTGATAGGACGTCCCCAGCTGGTCTTCCTCGATGAACCGACGTCGGGAATGGATCCCCATGCGCGTCACCACACCTGGGACATCATCGAGCAGATGCGACACGACGGGGTCTCCGTCGTCCTGACCACCCACGCCATGGACGAGGCCCAGCGACTGGCCGACCACGTCTGGATCGTCGACCAAGGAAAGGTCGCCGTCCACGGGACCGTGCCGGAACTCACCGCCGAGGCGAGTCTGGAAGACGTGTTCCTGACACACACCAGTGACCGCGCGGCGGGGAGGAACTGACGTGACGACACTAGACCTTCACCCCGCACCGCAAGCGGCACCGGCGGCTGCGCGAATCCGCAATCATGCCCGTACCGAGATTCGTCTCGTGATGCGCAATGGTGAACAGCTGCTGCTGGCCCTCGTCATCCCCATCGGGATCCTCGTCGCCGGACGATTCCTCGGCGACCGAGTCGGACTGACGATGGACCTCCTGGCCCCATCGATCCTGGCACTGGCCATCTGGTCAACCTGCTTCACGTCCCAAGCCATCATGACCGGGTTCGAACGCAGATACGGAGTGATGGAACGTCTGTCCGCCACTCCCCTTGGACGATCGGGCCTGCTGGCCGGCAAGGCGATGTCCTACTCTGTCATCAGCCTTGCCCAGGTGGTCCTCCTCGTCATCGTCTCCTTGATCCTGGGATGGCGTCCCCACGGTTCGGCCTTGGCCTGGCTGCCAGCCCTCGTGAGCGTCGTCCTTGCCATGTCGGCATTCAGTTTCTTGGCCCTGGCGATGGCTGGTTCCCTCAAGGCCGAGGTCACTCTCGGGCTGGCCAATTTGGTGTACATCGTTGGCCTGGTCGCCGGTGCCATCCTGTGGCCGTTCGCTGACTACCCGGAGGCCATTCGTCCCGTCATCGCCGTCCTCCCGACGACCGCGCTCGGGGAATCCCTGCGAGCCTGGGGCGTCGGACAGACTCTCTGGTGGCCATTGGCAAGTCTGCTGATCTGGGCGCTTCTGCTCGGACTACTGGCACGAAAGGTGTTCAAGTGGATCTCATGACCTCCCGAGATCGCCGTTTGTACGGCTGGTGCATCGCCGCTCTCATCACCAACATGGGCATCATCGTCACCGGTGCGGTGGTGCGCCTGACCGGTTCTGGACTGGGGTGCAACACGTGGCCGCATTGCACCGCCGGGACGTTCACGCCCCACGAGGAGATGGGGATCCACTCCTACGTCGAATTCGGCAACCGCCTGCTGACCTTCGTCCTCGTCGCGGTGGCGATCGGCCTGCTCGTCCGCTGCTACCGAGTCCATGTCACGGCCCAGCTCATGGCTTTGGCGTGGATCAACCTCGTGTCCATCGCTCTGCAGGCGGTCATTGGCGGGATCTCGGTGCTGCTCGAGCTCAACCCGTTTGTCGTAGCCCTGCACCTCTTGCTGTCAGTGGCGATCATCCTTGTCGACGTCAAGATGATCTGGTTGGCCGGTCCTCATTCGAGCGAGGCCGTCGACGGGCTGACGATGGGGCTGGTGCGAGCCACCGTGGCGACGATGTGCGTCGTGATGTGGCTGGGAACAGTGGTAACCGGATCTGGTCCCAACGCCGGAGACTCAGGCTCGGCACGAACCGGGTTCGACATTCAGACCGTCGCTCGTCTGCATGGCATCTCAGTGTGGATCACCGTCGCCCTGACGATCGCATGCCTGGCCATTGCCACCACCCGCGGGCTGGCCATGATGCGCCGCTGGAGCATTGTCTTGATGGCCGTCGAGGTCTACCAGGCCATCGTCGGATACTCCCAGTACTTCACCCACCTCAGCCCATGGCTGGTGATCTGGCACATGGTGGGCGTCGCGCTCTCAGCGGCGGCGGTTGGAGCCTTGTGGTGCAGCGTGCGTCCCACTCCTTCACCGGTGCTCAACCGGAAGTCCTGACGACCTTCCTCACGACGGCGGGCGGGCCAGGGAATCGTTCCCTGGCCCGCCCGCCATGTCGTCTGTGCCCGTCGAACGACCAAGCGTGCTCGGCGTCAGTCCTTCTGCACGCGGCCACCACTGCGCGGCCTCGTGGGCATCAGCGTGGGATCGTAATCCAGGTCGCCCGGATCGATGTTGATTCCCGGCTGGCACAGGGCCGAGACGGTGGCAGCCAGCTCCGTGACAGCGACCTTCTCCCCTGGGCAGCGGTGACCGGTGGCGACGTCTCCACCACCCTGCGGGATGAAGGCCTTGATGGCCTCGGCGTCCTCGACACCCAGGAAACGCTCCGGCTTGAAGCGCAGCGGCTCCTCCCACTCGTTCGGGTCGGTGTTCGTGCCGAGTATGTCGATGATGACTCGCTGACCTTCCTTGATCTGGTGGCCTTCCCACTCAAAGTCCTCGCGGGCGAAGGCCGGCAGCATCGGCACGAAGGGGCTGAGACGGCGTACTTCTTGAGCGAAGGCAATGGCGTGCTCGTTGTCCACGAGAGTTCCCGAGGTCTCCACCTCGCGAGCAATGTCCTCGCGGTACTGGGGGTAGAGGACGAGGAACCGGGCGGCGAAGGCGGCAAACCGGCTCACGGCGATCGCGGGACGGGTGGAGTTCTGCAGCTCGATTCCGGCCAGCTTGGCGTCGAGGAGTTTGCCGTCCGTGCCGCGGTAGCGAGCCCACTCGCACAAGGCCGAACCCTCGGGCGCGTTGATCTGGCCGCTGCGCTGCTTCTCAATGAGACCGGCAGCCCACTTGTCACAACGAGCACGGTTCACCCAGGCCAGCGTGTGTCCGACAGGCATGTGACCGAATCCCTCGACGATCTGACCGAGGCGCTTGGCCCACGGATCGAGGTCGACGTCGCTGCCGGGAACTCCGGCCCACTTGAGGACGGCGCGACCGTAGGCCACCACGGTGTCGTCGTAGACGTTGCCCTCACGACGGCCCCAGGTCTCAACCATCTTGCGCATCTCGTCCTCGATGAGTGGCTTGAATCGCTCGATCTGAGCATCGTCGTAGACCACCTTGACGAAGTTGGCCTTGCGGGCCAGATGCACGTCGTCGTCGGTGCCGTGAACAGCTCCAGCTCCAAAGAGCGGGCCGCGCACGGGAAGAGGCATGGCCTCCTCGCGCATCATGCGCTTGGTGTTGTAAAAGAGGTCAACCCCCTTGCTGCCACGGACCAAGGTGGCCGGCTTGCCCATGAAGGTGAAATCAATGGGGCATCCGTCCCCGGCCTTACGGCCCTTCGACGCCCGCAGCCTCTCCTGGAACAAGTAGCCGTCGGCAAGCAGCTTGGCCGCCTGGTCGACCTTCGTACCCAGAGTCGATCGAATAGTTGACATGGTGGGCATAAATACTCCTCGGGTCGCGTGTTCACGTGGTGTCACAGCCACCTTGTTTCCAGCGACGTTACCGGACGCAGCGGTACGAGGGTGCCGAAATACGCTCCTCTCGATGAGGGCCAGAGGCAAGGTCCGACCCGGGGCGGACGCTGGTGACTGGTCACACTCCGACGTTGGGCAGAGCAGTGGGATGCACGTGCGGTCGCTCACCGAGATCGTCGGCGTCCTCTGCGTCTTCGGGTTCCGGGCAGACGGAATCCAGCCAACCAGTCGTCAGCGTGGCGAAGTGGATGCCGTTGCGCTCCCACGCCACTCCGAGGCGTCCGTCGGCCTGCACCACAACGGTCGTGTATCCGACTTCACCGGGCATGTAGAGCTGATGAGTGGGCCAGGTTCGTCCGTCATCGCAGGAGACGGAGAGGGTGGCGTCCACCCGGTCAGTGGCGTGACACGAATTCGTGAAGAGCAGAACGCGAGCTCGAGCGCAACCTTCGTGGACGTTCGGGAAAGCACGAAAGATCTGGCCATTGTTGGTGGGATCCACGAGGTCATCGACCAGGGACACCACTCCCCACGTTTCCCCACCATCATGGGAATAAGCCACCTTGCGGTGTCCGGAACGATTGGCGTCGCGCGAATTGAGCATGAGAATTCCGTCGGAAAGCTCGACGACCTTGTTCTCATCCATCATCTGGCCCACGGGTTCCCCGGCCTGCCACGTGACCCCGTGATCGTCGGAGTAAATGGACTGAGCCTGCTGTCCTGCGGCATTGCGCACTGTCATCTGCGCGACGAGGCGTCCCTGGTAACGGCCGTGGAGGATGGCGATCCCCTGTCCTGACGCGACGAACCGGCTCGTCGTGGTCGAGTCGGTTGTGATCTCGTCGGTGATGTCGCGATGGGTCCACGTGTGGCCGTTGTCGCGTGAGGTCGACACCTCGACGTGGAGGACGTTGCGGTCGGTTGGGTCGGCCCCTGCCTGCGAGTCGCCGAATCCCCTGTCGTACGAGATGACGTGAAAGTTGTGGATTTCGGCAGTGGCGTTGTCGACGAGGTAACACGGATCGGAATATCCCACCTTGGCAGATCCGGGAACTCCGCCATGAATGACGGTTTCAGACTCCCATGAACGGCCGTTGTCACGCGAACGCCTCTGCACGACCGAATTAGGGTTGGGCGCGTCGTCCGCGCTGTCAGGACGACGGTCGAAAGCGATCAGCAAGTCACCGTTCGGTGCGCAGGCTAGGGCCGGAATCCGGTGGAACAGACCACCACCGTTGGCAGCGATGTCGACGGTCGGCCCCATGGTCATCTCGGCAGGACCCGCGACGATCAGGTCAGGGGGAAGCGTTGGCATGGCCGTTGGCCACACGTGCTCGGTCCGGGTGGGTAACACCCTGCGAGCGATCCTCACGAAAACTCCTGTATTCATCGATGGCCTCGCCGGGTCGTGGCTAGCCGACGCCACTGACCGTCACAGATGGATGAGCGGATCGATCGCGATGGCCAGGAAGAGCAGGGACAGATAGGTGTTCGACCAGTGGAACAGGCGCATCGGCTTCAACAGAGCGTCACGTAGACCAGCGTTGGCACGCCGCAGTAGCTGGATGGCCTCGAGGATGAAGACCGCACCTGCGAGTACTGCGACGCCGCCGTAGACCCACCCCATCTGGGCCACCGGCCACAACACCAGGGAAATCGCAACGGTGGCGACGGTGTAGACGAGAACCTGGATGGCGACCGCTGGTGCCCCCTTGACCACCGGGAGCATCGGCACACCGGCGGCCTGGTAGTCCTCACGGTAGCGGAAGGACAATGCCCAAGTATGCGGCGGGGTCCAGAAGAAGACGACGAGGAAGAGAACGAGGGGCTCCCAGCCGACACGTCCGGTGACGGCTGTCCAGCCGATGAGGGGCGGGAAGCATCCAGCGATACCACCCCAGATCGTGTTCTGCCAGGTACGACGCTTGAGGAGCATCGAGTAGACGAAGACGTAGAAAAGGTTGGCAACCAGAGCCAGGACGGCCGACAACCAGTTCGTACCGAATCCCAACACGAGGGTGGCCACGACACCGAGGACCACTCCGTAGATCAAGGCACTCCGACGCGGCACCTGATGGCGCGGCAGGGGGCGACGCCGAGTCCGGCGCATCTTCTCGTCGATGTCGGCGTCAATGACGCAGTTGAAGACGTTTGCGCCCGCCGCAGCAAGCAAACCACCAAGCATCGTCGCGACAGCCAGCCCGAGCTTGGGCAACCCGTGGGACGCCAGGAACATCACTGGCAGGGTCGTCACCAGAAGCAGCTCAATGATGCGCGGCTTGGTCAAGGAAATGTAAGCACCCACGACGTCGCGGGCCGACAGTCGGGTACGTTCCTGCGTCTGCTCCACCTTCGTCTCGACAGGGTCGGGACGCTGCGAGGCTGGCGCCGTCGCCACGTGCGTCGTCTGGTTGCTCACGGTGTCCTTCGAAATCGGAAGATGTGCTGAGACCGCCTCTGGGCGTGGTACACCCGTGAGACAGGGTGTGCCGCGAAAGGTCGTCCTCACGATTTTAGGCTTTCCTGCCCAGGATGTCCTCATCGTCGAGTGCGGCAACGGGACATATCCGTCCGCCTGTCGCTGAACACGGTAACCAGCCGAACAGCTCGACCGACTACCGTTGGGCTGGTAGAACCTCAGTTCCGCATCATGACAACCGGTTTCGGAAGGACGGGTGAGGTGGCGGGTCGAGACGCTTCAGGAAGCGCCACCAGGGCGACCAGTAGGCTGCGCGGCGATCGCATCAATCCGTTACGCGATCCAGCCGACCGCAGGCTGCCCCGCGTGGCGGGCCCGTGCGTCCTGGTGATGTTCGGTGTCACCGGCGACCTCTCACGCAAGAAGCTCATGCCGGCCGTGTACGACCTGGCCAACCGCGGCCTGCTGCCACCAGGGTTCGGGCTGGTGGGATTCGCCCGACGCGACTGGAAGGACGAGGACTTCGCCAAGGTCGTTCATGACGCGGTGGCCGAGCACGCTCGTACCCCCTTCCGCGAGGAGGTGTGGGAACAACTGCTCGAGGGAATCCGGTTCGTTCGCGGCGAATTCGACGACAACCAAGCCTTCGAGCGACTGGCAGGAACGATCCGCGAGCTCGACGAGGAACGCGGAACGGGCGGCAACCATGCCTTCTACCTGTCGATCCCGCCGAAGTCCTTCGAGTCCGTGGTGAGCCAGCTCAAGCGCCACGGCATGACCGGCTACGACTCCTCCCACTGGAGCAGGGTCGTCATCGAGAAGCCCTTCGGCCATGACCTGGAAAGCGCGCGAGATCTCGACGAGATCGTCGGGAGCGCGTTCAGCCCGGAGTCGATCTTCCGCATCGACCATTATTTGGGCAAGGAAACCGTCCAGAACATCATGGCGTTCCGGTTCGCCAACCAGATTTTCGAGCCCATCTGGAACAACCATTACGTCTCCCATGTCCAGATCACCATGGCTGAGGACATCGGCATTGCGGGGCGAGCGGGGTACTACGACGGCATCGGGGCTGCCCGTGACGTCATCCAGAACCACCTGCTACAGCTCATGGCCCTGACCGCCATGGAGGAGCCGACGAGCTTCGACGCCGAGCAGCTGTGTGCCGAGAAGACCAAGGTTCTGGCCGCCATCCAACCCCCTGAGGACATGGCCACCCAGACCTGCCGCGGGCAGTACGTTGCCGGTAGTCAGGGAGGAGAACGGGTACGCGGATACCTCGAGGAGGACGGCGTCGATCCGCACTCCCGTACCGAGACCTACGCAGCCGTCCGGCTGACCATCGACAACCGTCGGTGGGCAGGAGTGCCGTTCTACCTGCGCACCGCCAAGCGGATGCCGAGACGGGTCACCGAGGTGGCCCTCAACCTGCAACGAGCCCCACACCTGCCGTTCTCCGACACTGCGGCCCTGGGCACCAACGCCGTCGTCCTGCGAATTCAGCCCGATGAAGGAGTCACCCTGCGCTTCGGCGCCAAGGTGCCGAGCACCCAGATGGAGATCCGCGACGTCACGATGGACTTCGCCTACGGATCTTCCTTCACGGAGGCAAGCCCAGAGGCTTACGAACGGCTCATCCTCGACGTCCTGCTGGGCGATCCGCCGCTGTTCCCCCAGCACGAGGAGGTCGAATTGGCGTGGAAGATCCTCGATCCGGTGCTCGACTTCTGGACAGAGTCCGACACTCCCCCGTGCGACTATCCGTCCGGCAGCTGGGGTCCGTCCGAGGCTGACGAGATGATCGCCCGGGGCGGCTTCGCCTGGCGCAGACCCTGAGGAGGAGACATGATCGTCACACTCAACGACACCACCGCGTCGAAGATCGGCGCCGCCATCGTGGAGGCCCGTCGCACCGTCGGGTCCGGTTCCGGATTGGTTCACACCCTCATCTGTGTCTGCGATTCCTCCGACTTCGACGCCGCTTTCGATGCTGCCCGAGACGCTGCTCGTCAGCACCCGTCGCGTCTTCTCATGGTGGTCACGACCCGTTCCCGCAAGGACAAGCTCGACGCCGAGGTACACGCTGGCGAGGGAACTCCCGGAGAGGTCATCGTGCTGCGGTTCTCCGGAGCCATGGCCAAGCGACCGGCCTCGGTCATCCTTCCGCTGCTACTACCGGACTCCCCCGTCATCGCTTGGTGGCCCTTCTCGGGTCCCGACGATCTCGCCGCTGATCCCGTCGGAGCCCTGGCTGACCGCCGCATCACTGATTCGGCCGCTGACAAGGATCCCTGCAGGACGTTGGCACGACGTGCCGCCCATCTGTCGCCAGGCGACTCTGACCTCTGCTGGCCTCGCACCACGGGATGGCGAGCGCTGGCTTCCGCTGCTCTGGATCAGCATCCCGCCACCGTCAGGGCTGCCCGGGTGGAATCGGCCGCCGGCAACGCACCGGCCATGCTGCTGGCAGCCTGGTTGGGGCTCCAGCTCGGTGTTCCGGTGGAGAGGGTGTCCACGGATGCCCCCGGAATCTCGGCCATCGTCATGTCGACATCCGGCGGCGACATCGAGATTCGACGCCGCAGCGGTCGGTATGCCGTCTACCGGATTCCGGGTGAACCTGCTCGTGGTGTGGCCCTGGACCGCCGTGAGGTTCAGATGCTCATCGGCGAGGAGCTTCGCCGCCTGGATTCCGATGAGGTCTTCACCGCTGTCATGGCCGAGATTCACGACGGAGCTGGCCGTGTCTCGTCGACGAGTGATGGGGATGAATGATGACGAACCGACGACTCATGCGATACCGATCCGCCCAAGGACTGGCTGAAGGCGTTGCCCACCGTCTCGTCCAGACCATCGTCAAGGTGCAGGCCGACCAGGAACGCATCGACCTGTGTCTGACTGGGGGGCGGATCGCCAATACCGTCTATGCCGCGATGGGTGACGTTCCCGAGTGCACCCAGATCCGTCCGGACCAGTTGCACGTGTGGTGGGGTGACGATCGGTTCATCCCCACCGGCCACCCCGACCGTAACTCCCTGCAGGCCCTGCCTCTGCTGTCGGCCGCCATCCGGCTGGACCCCTCGAAGACCCACGTCATGCCGGCCGCCGATGGCAAGGCCGATCCCGACGAGGCCGCCTACTCCTACGCCCAGGAACTCAGCGACGTGGTCTTCGACATCTGTCTGCTCGGAATGGGCCCGGACGGCCACGTCGCATCACTCTTCCCGGGCCATCCTTCCTTCAATCCCACGACGACCGCACTGGCTGTCGGCGTCACGGATGCTCCGAAGCCCCCGCCGGACCGTCTCTCGGTGACGATGCCGGTCATCAATCGGTCGAAGCGGGTGTGGTTCCTCGTCAGCGGGTCGGAGAAGGCAGACGCCGTCGAGAAGGTCTTCGCCGGGGATGACTCCCTGCCGGCCACCTGGGCCAACGGCACGATCGAGACGAGTTGGATGGTCGACCACGACGCCTCGATCGGGTTGCCGCGGTACAACTGCTCGCTCTGACGCCGACGCCCACCTGGCTGGCCCCGCCCGGGGACGATCCCGACAGCCGCTGGGAGCGGTGGCTACCATCAAGGGTGTCAGCTGGCCATGTGTGAGAGGATCCCCGGACCGATGACGAACAAGAAGACCCCGACAAGTACTTCGAGACGCGCTGCGCTGCGAGCCCAGCAGGAAGCTCAGGCAGCTGCCCAGAAGCGTCGACGGATCATCGCCGTCATCGTCGGGGTCGTCGTGGCAGCCATCATTCTCGCCGTCATCCTCGGCATCAACCACAAGTCCGACGGCAGCGCCTCGTCAACACAGATCACCCCACCCTCGGCCACCAAGACCGGCGTGTACACCCTCAACCCGGACAAGGTGAAGAAGGACGCTCCCACCGTGACGGTCTACCAAGATTACCAGTGCCCCAAATGCAAGGCCGTTGAGGACGCGTTGGGCAAGCAGCTCAACGAGCTGTCCACCAGGGGAGAGATCAGGCTCCAATACCACACCATGACCTTCCTCGACCAGAGAATCGAGGGTGAGAACTCTCAGCGCGCTGCGATGGCAGCCGCCGCAGCAGACGTCGTCGGTAAGTACGAGGCCTACCACGATGCCGTCTACTCCCATCAGCCCAAGGAGGAGGGCGCCGGCTACACAGACGACCAGTTGCGCAAGGAATTCGCCTCCGAGGCCGGAATCACCGGTGCGAACCTCACCCGGTTCCAGCACATCTATGACACCCGTCAGACCGAACAATTCGTCAACGAGGCCAATGACAAGGGCCTTCACAAGATGCAAGACCTCGATGTTCCTGGAACTCCAGCCTTCGCGGTTAACGACAAGCTGTGGGAGGGGTGGGAGCAGCTCGGCAACAACCCCACTCCCGACGAGCTCCTCAAGGCCATCGACGCGGCCAAGTGACCTTCGGTACCAATGCGGACATCTGATCGCCCACGCCGACGGCAATTCGCCGTCCGCAGGGCGGATGACCCACAGATCGCGGCCAGGGAACCCAACTAGGATGGCAGCCATGGACTCTCAGCCGTCGTCGCGATCCGCCAAGGTCCGTGACTGGGTGGGCTTTCTGGCCCGGATCATCCTCGGTGGCACTCTTCTGGTCGCAGGGATCATCAAGGCGACCGACATCGACTCGACCATCTGGTCAGTTCGCACGTACCAGATCGTTCCGTGGGACTTCGCCCCCGTCGTGGGCTGGGCGATGCCGGTCCTCGAGATCATCGTCGGACTGATGCTCGTGTTCGGCATTGCGACGCGGTGGTCCGGGCTGCTCGGGACCCTGGCCATGGTCGTCTTCATCATCGGTATCTCGTCGGTGTGGGCTCGCCACATCTCCCTGGACTGCGGTTGCTTCGGAAACGGTGGGCCCGTCGAACGCAGCTGGGCCCACACCCAGCGCACCTATGCCCTGGACATCCTGCGTGATCTCGGCCTTGCGCTGTGCGGCGTCTGGCTGGTCGTGCGCCCCCGCACCGCCCTGTGCGTGGACCGCTGGATCAACAGCTGATACGCGAGCGGGATACGGCGGTGGTTGGCCGACCGGCTACCATCATGTGCGACACATCATTGATTGCATGAGGGGACCTCAACCGATGGCTGACAAGAAGTCAACCGCCAGCACCTCGAAGCGGGATGCCCTGCGCGCCCAGCAAGAGGCCCAGGAATCAGCGAAGAAACGTCGTCGGATCATCGGCGTCATTGCTGGAGTCGTCATTGTGGCGGCCGTCGTCGTCGCTGTCGTCCTTGGGCTCAACCACAAGTCCGACGACGTGCCGACCACCGGCCAGATCACTCCCCCCTCAGCCACCAAGGACGGCGTCTACACCTTGAACAAGGACAAGGCGAAGGACGGCGTTCCGACGGTGACGGTCTTCCAGGACTACCAGTGCCCGGCCTGCAAGGGAGCCGAGGATCTGCTCGGCAAGCCGCTCAATGATCTGTCCTCCAAGGGCGAGATCAAGCTGCAGTACCACACCCTGACCTTCCTGGATCGCAACCTGCGCAACGACTCCTCGTCCCGCGCCGCGATGGCGGCGGCTGCGGCCGATGTCGTCGGTAAGTACGAGGCCTACCACGACGTCGTCTACTCCCATCAGCCCAAGGAGGAGGGCGCCGGCTACACCGACGAGCAGCTGCGCAAGGAGTTCGCCTCCGAGGCCGGAATCACCGGCAAGGATCTGACGACCTTCCAGCGGGTCTACGACAACAAGCAGACCGAGCAATTCGTCAAGAATGGCAGTGACCAGGGCCTTCAGGAGCTGCAGAAGTTCGGCAGCGCTGGTACCCCGACCTTCCTCGTTGACGGCAAGCCGTGGGAGGGCTGGGGAGATTTCCAGGCCGTCCCCTCTGCCGACGAACTCCTCAAGGCCATCAAGAAGGCCCACTGATTGTGACCGGCCGCTGGCTCCCGGCGGCCGGTTGACCAGCCCAAATCCAGGCGGGTGGCGAACGCCGCTCGCCTGGCAACCTGTCCGAGTCGAACATTAGAGTTTGGAACATGACCTCACAGACCTCTGCGCCCTCATCCGCTACGTCCCCGACGCGTGGCGTCGTACCTGACAAGCCGGTCCTCGAGGGCCTCGAGAACAAGTGGGGTCAGGTCTGGGAGGACCAGCAGCTTTACGCCTTCGACGCCACCGCGGTGGACTCCCGTGACCAGGTGTTCTCGATCGACACCCCGCCTCCCACCGTCTCCGGACACCTGCACCCGGGTCACGTCTTCTCCTACACCCACACCGACACCGTCGCCCGCTACCAGCGGATGCGCGGCAAGAAGGTCTTCTACCCGATGGGTTGGGACGACAACGGTCTTCCGACCGAGCGACGCGTACAGAACTACTACGGTGTGCGCTGCGATCCCTCGCTCCCCTATGACCCGGACTTCACTCCGCCGGCCAAGCCCGACCCCAAGCATCAGGTCGCAATCAGCCGTCGGAACTTCGTCGAGCTGTGCGTCGAGCTGACTGCCGTCGACGAGAAGACCTTCCAGGACCTGTGGCGTTCGGTCGGTCTGTCGGTGGACTGGAACCAGCTCTACACGACGATTTCCCCGGAGTCCCAGCGGATCGCCCAGCTGGCCTTCCTGCGCAATCTGTCGCGCGGCGAGGCGTACATGAACGACGCCCCGACCCTGTGGGACGTCACCTTCTCCACGGCCGTCGCCCAGGCCGAGCTCGAGGCCCGCGACTACCCCGGCGCCTACCACCGGCTGGCCTTCCACCGCACCGACGGTCACGGTGACGTCTTCATCGAGACCACCCGACCCGAGCTGCTCGCCGCCTGTTGTGCCCTCATCGCCCACCCCGATGACGAGCGCTACCAGCACCTCTTCGGCACCACCGTCACCACTCCGCTGTACGGGGTCGAGGTCCCGGTCCTGGCTCACACCGCCGCCGAGATGGACAAGGGCGCCGGTATCGCCATGTGCTGTACCTTCGGTGACCTCACTGACGTCCAGTGGTGGCGTGAGCTGCAGCTGCCGACTCGTACCATCATTGGTCGCGACGGACGTGTCCTCGGTGAGACCCCGCAGTGGATCATCGACGCCGGCTCCGCCGACAGGTACGAGGCCATTGCCGGCAAGACCACCTTCACCGCCCGCAAGCTCGTCGTCGAGGCTCTGGTGGAGTCTGGCGAGATGGACGGTGAGCCCAAGCCCACCCAGCGCAAGGCGAACTTCTACGAGAAGGGCGACAAGCCGCTGGAGATCATCGGCACCCGTCAGTGGTACATCCGCAACGGCGGACGTGACGCCGGCCTGCGCGAGGCGCTGCTGGAGCGTGGCCGGGAACTCGAATGGGTGCCCGAGCACATGCGTCACCGGTACGAGAACTGGGTCGAGGGCCTCAACGGCGACTGGCTCATCAGCCGTCAGCGTTTCTTCGGCGTTCCTTTCCCGGTCTGGTACCCGCTGGACGCCGACGGCGAGCCCGATTACGACCACCCGTTGTTGCCCGAGGAGTCGGCCCTGCCAGTCGACCCGGCCTCCCAGGCACCGGCCGGCTACGAGGAGTCCCAACGTGGCGTTGCTGGCGGCTTCATCGGAGACCCGGACGTCATGGACACCTGGGCCACCTCCTCCCTGACCCCCCAGATCGTCACTGGCTGGGAGCGCGACGCCGACCTGTTCGCCAAGACCTTCCCCATGGACTTCGCCCCCGAGGCCCACGACATCATTCGTACCTGGGTGTTCTCGCGGGTGGTGCGGGCGCATCTGGAGAACGGCGTCCTGCCGTGGAAGCGCGCCGCCATCTCTGGCTTCGTCACCGACCCCGACCGCAAGAAGATGTCGAAGTCGAAGGGCAACACCGTCGTCCCGACCGAGATCATCGAGGAGTTCGGTGCCGACGCCGTGCGCTGGCGTGCTGCCATGGCCCGGCCCGGTATGGACTCCCCCTTCGACAAGGCCCAGATGAAGGTCGGTCGCCGTCTAGCCATGAAGATCCTCAACGCCTCGAAGTTCGTCCTGGGCTTCGGTGAGGGCGGTCAGGTCTCCGACATCACCAACCCGGCCGACCTGGCGATGCTCGCCGGGCTGCGCCAACTCGTCGTGGAGGCCACTGATGCCTTCGACAAGTTCAACTACACCACCGCCCTTGAGGTGTCCGAGCAGTTCTTCTGGACCTTCTGCGACGACTACCTCGAGCTGGTCAAGGAGCGCGCCTACGACTCCGAAGGGACCGACGAGGCCGGTGCCCTGAGCGCCCGGACGGCCCTGCGTCTGGCACTCGACGTCATGCTGCGTCTGTTCGCCCCGTTCCTGCCCTTCGTCACCGAGGAGGTCTGGAGCTGGTGGAAGGACGGATCGGTGCACACTTCGTCCTGGCCGACCGCCGACGAGGTGCCGGCTGACGGTGACGTCGACCTCATGACTGACGTCTCGGCCGCCTTGATCGAGCTGCGCGGTGTGAAGTCCACCCACAAGGTGCCGATGCGCACCCCGATCCTCTCGGCCCGAATCAGCGCCCCGGCGTCGGTCATCGCCAACCTCGAAGCCGTCAAATCGGATCTGACCAAGGTGTCCAAGACTGAGTCCTTCACCTTCGTCGAGGGCGGCGAAGAGTTGAGTCTCGACGCTGAGCTGGGTGAGCCCCCGGCCAAGCGCAAGAAGTGATCCCATGGACGATCGCCGGTGCCATCTTGGCGCCGGCGATCGTCGTTTTTGCGTCTCAGGGCCACACTGGCGCCTCGGCCCCAGAATCTGCCGGTGCGCCGTCATGGCCTGCGCCGCGACGCCATGGAACAGCACCCCGGCTTCCGATGCCGAACCTCATCACGGCCGTGGTGCTCTCGCATGGTCTGGCCCCGATCGTCACCCGGACGGCCTCCTCGGGCGCGAATGTGCGCAAGAGCCGCGTCGACCGGCAGACCCGAACCTGTCCTGATCCTGGCATGCGGTCCGCCACCGCCTCCCCTGACCTGTTCCTCCGGTCATCGCGGGTGTCGGAATCCGAACGCGGTAACTACGGGAGGTTTGCCGCGAGTTCCCTTACTGGCCGCACGCACCGCCTGTTCGCACGCCTGGAGCACGACTCGGCCCCCGCACCTGCTCAAGTGCGGGGGCCGAAGTGCGTTGAGATGATCAGCCGAAGACCGGTCCGGGGAACTCGGGCGGCGTCGAAGCCGGCTTCTCGTCGAGTTGCCGCAGACACTCGGCAATGGCCGCGTCGAGTTGGACGTCCTTCTCGGACTCCCAATCCTCCGGGGAGACGGTCACGACGATGTCGGGGTCGACGCCGTGGTTCTCCACTCCCCAGCCGTAGTTGCCGTACCAGCCGGCGTACCTGGGCTGAGTGACACCGGTACCGTCGACCAGATCGAACCGGCCGTCGATTCCAATGACGCCTCCCCACGACCTCTCACCAATGACCTTGGCGTATCCCATGGTCTGGGTCGCGGCAGAGACGATGTCACCGTCGGACCCGGCCCACTGGTTGGTGACCATGACGATCGGTCCGCGCACCGCGTTCTGCGGATAAGTGGTAGGGCTCTCGCACCAACGGCTGAAGTCCCATCCGACGACCTTGCGAGCCAACCTCTCGACGACCAGCTGGGAGGTGTGACCACCGTGGTTGAACCTCACGTCGGTGATGACGCCCTCATGGCTGGTCGCCTCGTTGATCTGACGGTGCAGCTCGGCCCAGCCGTCGGACACCATGTCCGGCACGTGCAGGTAGCCGAGTCGTCCGCCCGAGCGCTCCTCGACATAGCGGCGACGAGACGCCACCCAGTCGTGGTAGCGCAGCGGGGCCTCGTCGGCCATCGGCACGACGGCGACCTGCCGCTGATCCTCACCCCGGCGTACCATCAGCTCGACGACCCGTCCGGCGGATCCCTCCAGGAGCTCGCCAAGGGTGCCGTCAACGCCAACCTTGCGGCCATCCACCGCGACGACGACGTCACCGTCGGCCACTGCGACCCCAGCTGCCCGCAACGGGGACCAGGCGCGCGGGTCCGAGGACTCGCCGGGAACGACGCGGACGACCCTGGCCCCATCGCCCTCGCTGCTGACGTCCGCGCCCAGCAGACCCGCACGCATGTCGGGATCACCGGAAGCCCCCGCTGCAGAGACGTAGGAGTGCGAGGTGTTGAGCTCCGCGACGGTCTCCCACAGGATGTCGTGGAGGTCGTCGACGGCATGGCACAGATCAACGAGCGGACGGTACCGATTCAGCACGCCGGCCCAGTCGACGCCGTTCATGTCCTCACGCCAGTAGTGGCTGGCCATCAGGCGGCCATTCTCGTCGAACATCTGACGCCACTCGGCACGCGGATCAATGGTTCGACGCAGCCGGGACAGGTCGACGCGAATGTACGCCGGGTCGTCGTCGTCCACCTTGTGGGAGGAGGGAACGACGATGACGTCATCCTTGTAATGCACCACCAGACGCTCCCCGTCGCCGGAGACCGAGTAGGAGTCGACGTGCTCGCAGAGTTTGTCGAGGTGACGGTTGACGAGGTTGTAGTGCCACAACACGTCGCTGGGGACTTCCCCGCTGACACCGGCACGAGTAGCTCCGAGTTCGCCACCGCGATCGGCGATCTCGATCCAGACCAGGCCATCCTTGACCGCCGCCAGTCCGCGGTAGGAGCCCGAGGGCACCGGGAAGGGCACCATCCTCTCCTCGAAGCCATCAGCGGTGAGGTTGCAGACGACCTCGGGAGTCTTGTCGTCGTCATTGCCAGCCTCAGCGGTGGCCTTGGCCTTGGCGTCCTGGACCTCGCTGATCTGCCATCCCTGGGAGGACGGACCGAAGGGGGACACCTCGGTGGCGCTCAGCGGAACCAACCACGGACGCTGGGTGTGTCCGAAGGACAGGTCGAAGGTCTGGCCGTCGTAGTTCGGGTCAAAGGTGCGCGCCGAGAGCATGACGAGGTACTTGCCGTCGGCGGTGAAGACCGGGCATGAGTCGTCGAATGCACCGCGAGTGAGGGCGAAGGACTCCCCCATCCCCTGTTCGTCCCAGCAACGAATCTGACCGATCATGGCGTCTCCGGAGGCAACCGGTGAACGCCACACCAGATAGCGCGAGTCCGGGGACCACACCAGACCGCTGGCCTCGCCCTCCGGGGAATTCGCAATCTGGCGGACGGCATCGTCGGCCATGGTGACGATGAGGATGCGACCGTCATGGCTGACGAGGGCGACCTTCGTACCATCGGGGGCTGGTGCCATGTGCAGTACACGACCGATCTGCCCCTGCGCCACACGATGGACATCGCCGGTGCCGTCGAGATTGGCGATCTCGAGGCAGTCCTCTCCCTCGACGTCGCTGGCCCACACCCCCTGACCAGTCTGGCCAAGAACGCGCGGCTCACGGATCCTGACTCCGTCTGCTGCCGAAAGGGCTCGAGCCGGGCCGGAACGGTGGGTGAGGAAGTAGGCAGCTCCCCGCCACTCCAGCAGGGATC
This sequence comes from Cutibacterium avidum ATCC 25577, assembly GCF_000227295.1. Taxonomy (GTDB): domain Bacteria; phylum Actinomycetota; class Actinomycetes; order Propionibacteriales; family Propionibacteriaceae; genus Cutibacterium; species Cutibacterium avidum. The sequence continues at coordinate 209,615 of NZ_JH165054.1, forward strand.
CGTCGCCGCCGTGGTCGGAGACGACGGCCTCCAGACGGTCGGTGGGGTCCAGTGGAACACGCTGGGGCGCTCCGACACCAAGATCGATCTCGAGACGCTGAGGCTCGGCGTCGAGGCCGGTCATTGCCCAGAGCGCACCGTGAGCGTGGTAGACGATCGTCCTTCCATCAGTACGAGGGTCGCGAACGTAACCCTGATCCTCGCTGTGATGGGTGTGCTGACGCAGGTCATGGCCCTGACCGTCGACCGACCAGATCTGGGCCTGGGAGCGCGGGCAGTCGTCTTCACTCATGTCGGAACTGAAGAGGAGTCGACCGTCGACCCAGCCAACTCCGTAACGTCCAGCGGCGGCGTAGCGACCGTCGTGGTCGTCGTTGCCGTCCCGCAGCACGCGCAGGAAGCTGCCCGCCCCGGCAGGACGCAGCCAGATCTGGGCGGCAGTGCCACCGCGATAGCGCTTCCAGCGCGAGCAGTCTCCGGAGTTCGGGGTGACGACGGCGACGGCACCGTCCGAGTTCACGGCCAGGTCCATTCCTGGCCCGTATCCAAGACGCTCGACGTGGCCGTTCAGGGAGACCGTGTACAGCCAGGACAGACCGATGTCATTGGTCTGATGCGGAGACGAGAACACCACGTGCTCGTCGTCCTGCCATCCCACCACGAGGTTGCGAGCAGCTCCCAGCCAGGTCAGCCGGCGCTGATCGCCCGTGGCCAGGTCGATGACGAAGACTTCGGGTCGCTGACCCAGGTAAGAGGTCCACGCAATCTTCGTGCCATTCGGACTGAAACGAGGATTACGGACCATGACGTGATCGCTGGTGAGCCGACTTGCCCGTCCTCCAAGGACGGGGACCAACCACAAGTCGTTGTCAGCAGTGAAAACCACGAGGTCACCGTGGACATCGGGGTATCGCAGATATCCGGTTGCCATAGGTGTCAGGGTACCGTTTTGTCAGGAAAGCAACAGGAGGAGTAACCCCCGTGGCAGGTACGCGAAAGTCCGCGAAGTCGAAGCTCGTCAAGACGGCCATAGCCGCCGGAACACCGCTGGCCAAGGACCTGTGGGATTCCATCAACACGGACGGCCGTGCCGAGGCATGGGCGAAATCAGGCTACGACAAGGCCCGTAAGTCGGCGACCTCGAAGACGGCGCTGGGACGGGTACAGCTCACCGTGGATCGCGTGCTGGAGTATGCCGACCGCTCGCCCAGCTCCAAGGCCCAGGAATGGCGCGACGAGGCCAACGACATCGCGTCCCGCATTCCGCTGGTCAAGGTGCAACGCGGCAAGGAACGCCGCAAGTCCGTCTCGAACCTGCAAAAACGGGCTGACAAGCTGCTTGCCGAGGTTCTCGACGAGCACTGAGGTCAGGCCGACAACCGTCCTCGCCCGTGCGCCAAGCTCGGTGCGGACAGGTACTGGCACTTCCCCTCCCCCGTGACGGCCTCGCGGGTCACGACAACGCGAGCGACGTCATCACGGGAGGGTACGTCGAACATGACGTCCATGAGGGTCTCCTCGATGATGGCCCGCAGACCGCGAGCACCGGTCCCCCCGGCCACGGCCTCGTCGGCTATCGCTTCCAGGGCGCTGTCGGTGAAGGTCAACTCGACGCCGTCGAGTTCGAAGAGCTTCTCGAACTGACGGGTCAGGGCGTTGCGCGGTTCGGTGAGGATACGCACCAAGGCGTGGCGATCCAGCGGATGAACGGCCGTGACCATGGGCAGGCGACCGATGAACTCCGGGATGAGCCCGAACTCGTGAAGGTCCTCCGGGCGGACCAGGCTCAAGGCCTCCGGCCCTTCGATGACGTCGCGAACTCCTGGATCGTTGTTGAACCCGAGCGGACGGGTGCCGATCCGCTTCGTGATGATGTCTTCCAGACCAGCGAAGGCGCCGCCCACGATGAAGAGGATGTTGGTGGTGTCGATCTGGATGAAGTCCTGCTGGGGATGCTTGCGTCCGCCTTGAGGAGGCACCGAGGCGACCGTCCCCTCGAGGATCTTCAGCAGAGCCTGCTGGACCCCCTCACCAGAGACGTCACGAGTGATCGACGGATTCTCCGACTTGCGAGCCACCTTGTCGATCTCGTCGATGTAGATGATTCCCCGCTCGGCACGCTTGACGTCGAAGTCAGCGGCCTGGAGCAGTTTGAGCAGGATGTTCTCGACGTCCTCACCGACGTAGCCGGCCTCGGTCAGAGCCGTGGCATCAGCCATCGCGAAGGGAACGTTGAGCTGACGAGCCATCGTCTGGGCGAGATAGGTCTTGCCGCAACCCGTCGGCCCGAGCATGAGGATATTCGACTTGCCGAGCTCCACCCCATCGTCCTCGGCGCGGCGGGCGTGCGGCACGTCGACCTCGGACTGAATTCGCTTGTAGTGGTTGTAGACAGCCACCGAGAGGGTGCGCTTGGCCTCCTCCTGCCCGATCACCCACGCGTCAAGGAACTCACACAGTTCACGAGGACGGGGCAGCTCGTCGAGGCCACCGACCTCCTCAGAGGAGGAGAACTCCTCCTCGATGATCTCGTTGCACAGATCGATGCACTCGTCACAGATGTAAACCCCGGGGCCAGCGATGAGCTTCTTGACCTGCTTCTGACTCTTTCCGCAGAAGGAACACTTGAAGAGGTCCCCGCTCTCACCAATCCGCGCCATCCGGCTCTCCTCCTTGTCGGCAGGCCAACATCGTCACGCCCCTCCGGGCGTTCGTTCCCCGAGCTGTGCGCCGTCCACCATAGTCGTGGACGGTATCTACCCCGTCGTTGTCGCCTCCCCGTGTTGGGTGACGACAACGAACCCTGCAGTGGCCCTCGAGACTCGAGGGCCACCACGCGCCGGACGAGAACTCGTCCGGCGACCTCACAGAGAGGTGAGAACGTCGTCGATCAGGCCGTACTCCTTGGCGCCCTGGGCGGTCAGGTACTTGTCGCGGTCGATGTCCTTGGACACCTGCTCAACGCTCTGACCGGTCGCATCAGCCAACATGCCCTCCATGAGCTTGCGGATGCGCTGAATCTCGTCGTCCAGGATCTCGATGTCGGTGGCCTGGCCATAGGTGGCCTGACCCATCGCCGGCTGATGGATGAGAATGGTCGAGTTCGGCAGGGACAGACGCTGTCCCTTCGCCCCGGCCGCCAGCAACACGGCCGCAGCCGAGGCCGCCATACCCAGACAGATCGTCTGAACATCGGGACGCACGTAGTTCATGGTGTCGTAGATCGCCGTCATCGCGGTGAAGGAGCCACCGGGCGAGTTGATGTACATGCTGATCTGGCGATCGGCATCCATCGACTGCAGGCACAGCAGCTGAGCCATCACGGCATTGGCGATGTCGTCGGTCACCGGGGTGCCGAGGAAGATGATGCGGTCCTCGAACAGCTTGGTGTATGGGTCGACACGACGCACGCCGTAAGAGGTGCGCTCCTCCCACTGCGGGATGTAGTAGTCGTTGCGCGGACCTGCCGGGGCCAGCCCACCGGGAGCAGCCTGCTCGGCCTGCTCGGCGTTCAAGGCGGCCAGCCGACTCCTGTCAAAGGCGTTGAATCCCATGGTCACCTCACTGATTGGGGGCGTCGCCGCGGAGCTGCGACGCGTTGCTGTAGACGTGGTCGATGAGCCCGTACTCAAGAGCCTCCTGAGCGGTGAACCAGTGGTCACGGTCGGAGTCCTCGAGGATTTGCTCCAGGGTGTGGCCGGAGTGATCGGCATTGAGCTGGGAGAGCTCCCGCTTGGTGTCCTTGAGCATCTTGGCGTTGATGGCGATCTCCGTGGCGGTACCGCCGACGCCACCCAACGGCTGATGCATGAGGATCTTGGCATGCGGCAGGGCGTACCTCTTGCCGGGGGTACCGGCAGTCAGCAGGAACTGGCCCATCGAGGCAGCCATACCCATCGTCACCGTGGCGACATCGTTGGAGATCCACTGCATGGTGTCGTAGATCGCCATTCCGCCGGTGACCGAGCCACCCGGGGAGTTGATGTACAGGTAGATGTCAGCCTCGGGATCCTCGGCGTTGAGCAGCAACATCTGGGCGCACAGCGCGTTGGCATTCTCGTCCTTGACCTCGGACCCAAGGAAGACGATGCGGTTGCGCAGCAGCGACTGGTAGACGTTGTCGGTCATCCCGGCACCGCCGGTCTCGGGGCCGGCCATGGCGGGCATGCCCTGGGAAGTGATCGAAGTGTTGTGATTCACGATTTTGAACCTACCTTGTGGGAACGACAGTTCCAGGGGCTTTCGCGTTCAGCGGTCCTCGACGAGGTCGGCATGCTCCTCGTCCGGGTTGTCCTCAAGACCCTCAGTAGGTCGGGAGGAGATGAGGGCATTGGCCCACCGGGCGCCCGGGTCGTGGTCGATGAGGGTCGCCTTGACGAGCAGCGAACACGGTAGAGCGATGAGGGTTCCCAGCGCACCGAAGACCCAGCCCCACAACAACAGGGAGACGAAGGACATCGTCGGAGTCAGGCCGACGGCGTCACCCGCGAACTTCGGCTGAATGATGGACTGGATGACGAAGTTGAGCACGGAGTAAGCGATGATCACAGCAAGTGCCGCAACCCAACCGTCGCCGAAGAGAGCCAGCAGGGCCGGCGGGATGACACCGATGATGAAGCCGATGTTCGGGATGTAGTTCGTCAGGAAGCTGAACAACGCCCACACCCCGGCAAGAGGGACACCGATGATGAGCAGGGCCGCCCAGTCGAAGAGCGCAACGATGAGACCGAACACCGTCGTGACGAGCCAGTACTTGCGAATACCGCTGGCAAAGGACTCGAGGGCGATGACGACGTCGGGTTTCCGCTTACCAGCCAGACGAAGACGATCGTGCATCTGCGGGGTGTCCATGACCATGAAGATCATGCCCGTCAGGGTGACGACGATCATCGTCACCACACTCGTGGTGTCCGAGGCCAAGGATGTCACGACCGACATCACCTGCTGAGGATCAATCTTCTTGAGTTTCTCGGTGATGACCTCTTGGGAGTAGCCGAGCTGCGTCGACCAGTTCAACAGCTGGGTGTAGGTCTTCTCCATCTGCGGGATGTAGCTCTGCAACTGGTTGATCATGGCCGCGACCGACCACACCATTCCAGCCAATCCCGCTGCCAACACGATGACGACGACGGTGCCGGCTGATGTGGCGGAAATCCACCTCGGGCACTTGTGCTTCACGAGCCAGGTGTGGATCGGGTAGGCCGTGATGAGCAGGTTCAGAGCGAAGAACAGCGGCGCAATGACGCTGGAGAGTTCGTGGAGGAAGCTCAGTCCTAGCCACGCTGCAGCCAGGGTGAGAAGGACGATCGTGACCTTGGGCAAACCGTGCTTGCTGGACGCAGCCTTGGCCTTCTCCTCGTCCTTGGGCTGAGGCTGAAGACCGGACTCAGCCGCCATCTTGGCGCTCGTCGCGCCATGGGCCGGCTGCTCCTCGAGCGTTGCTTCGTCGGTCTCGACCTCGCCGCGCTCGACAGCACGGGCCACCGCGATGTCGTCGGCCACCATCTGGCGCACATTGCGCAACTGACGGGTGGCGGGAGCAACGGAGATCCGGCGTCGAGGCCGTGGGGTGCGTGAGGGGCGTTTGCTCATCGGACTTCCTCAGGTTGACGTGAAGCCGGCGCCGCGCGGAAAACCCGCACGACGCCGGTCATCAACGGATCATGTCGATCCTAGGGGACTGCCGTCCCGGATCGTCACTCAGACTTGTCCTCCTTGGCCGCCGACTTGGTCGACTTGGCCGCAGTCGACTTCTTGGCGGCCGACTTCTTGGCAGCAGGCTTCTCGTCAGCCTTGTCCTTATCGGCGGGCTTCTTGGAGGTCGTCTTCTTGGCAGCGGGCTTCTTGGCCGGAGCCTTCTTCGCAGTGGGCTTCTTGGCAGCGGACTTCTTCTCGGCCTTGGCCTCCTCAGCGGAAGCCTCAGCCTTGCCTTCGGCCTCCTCGTCGGAGTTCTCGGTCTCCGCCGGCTTGTCGGCAATGGTGCCGTCGGGCTGGATGCGGTCGAGCTCGAGGGCCTCACCCTTCGAGTCCCTGACGGTGGCAGTACCGACCATCGAGGCCAGAGCCTTGCCACGACGGATCTCCTGCATCCAATCGGGCAGGTGGTTGTGCTGCATCATGTGCTGGGCCTCCTCCTCAGGGGAAGTTCCGTTCTGCTGAGCCTTGCGGAAGAGCAGTTCGGTTAGCTCATTCTGCTCGACGCCGATCTCGTCGTCGTCAGCCATCTTGTCGAGGACGACCTGAGCCTTGAGGGCGTCGAGGGAGCGCTTCTCGATCTCAGCCCAGAAGTCGTCGGCGTTGTCGGCCTCCTCCTCGGACTCCTCGAGATACTCCTCGACCGTCATACCAGCCTGGGTCAGCTGCTGGCTGACCTGCTGACGACGGGCCTCAAGCTCGGCGTCGACGAGGGCGGTCGGCAGCTCGATGTCAATCTTGGAGATGACCTCCTCGAGGACCTTGTCGCGAGCGTCGGCAGCCTGATCCAGACGGGCCATATTCTCGAGGGCGGTGCGCAGATCGGCACGCATCTCATCGACGGTGTCGAACTGGCTGACGAGCTGGGCGAAGTCATCGTCAACGGCCGGGAGCTCCTGCTCGCAGACCTTGGTGACGGTGACCTTGATGTCGGCCTCCTGACCGCGCAGCGGGCCACCGACGAGAGTGGAGTGGAAGTCGGCGGACTCGCCAGCCTTCAGACCGGTGACCGCCTCGTCGAGTCCCTCGAGCATGCCCTCGGAGCCGACCTTGTAAGTGACGCCGGAAGCGGTGGCGTCCTCCAAGGCCTCACCGTCGCGGGTGCCAGCCAGGTCGATGGTGACGAGGTCATCCTTGGCAGCAGCGCGCTCGACCTCAGTGTTGGTGGCGAAACGCTGGCGCAGGGTCTCGACGCGCTCGTCGACGTCCTCGTCAGGCACCTCGACGGCGGGCACCTCGACGGAGATGGCGGAGAGATCAGGCAGGTCGAACTCAGGACGGACGTCCACCTCTGCGGTGAACTCGACGACCTCGCCGTCCTCCAGCTTGGTCACCTTGATCTCGGGCTGACCAAGGGGAACGACCTTGTTCTCCTCGACGGCCTTGCCGTAAGCGGCAGGCAGCGCGTCGTTGATGGCCTCCTGAAGGACGACTCCGCGGCCGAAACGCTGGTCGATGACCGGAGCTGGCACCTTTCCCTTGCGGAAGCCGGGGACATTCACCTGGGCGGCAATGTCCTTGTAGGCCTTGTCAAGGCTGGGCTTCAGTTCATCGAAGGGCATCTCGATCGTGAGCTTCACACGGTTGGTGCTGAGCTTCTCAAGGGTGCTGGGCACGAAGTTTCTCCTGTGGTTCCGATTCTGTCGTCCCCGTTTCAGGGAACACACATTCCATCCGATTCTAGCGATGTGGTGGCATGCGAGCCAATGAGACGCCTTCGAGTTGATCTGATGGTCCGCTACCCGCGTTTTTCCAGTGTCACCACGCCCATGCCGACTATTCCCCTCGGCCGCACGCAGATTCTGGAATGATCCCGATGATGATTCGTCCGTGCATTCGTCCATGAGAGGAAGCCCGCCGTGACCACTGCATCCATCGAACTCCAGGACGCTCTCGCCACTCGTTTCCTGCGCTACAGCGCAATATCCAGTCAGAGTGACGCCTCCGCCACCGTCGTTCCCTCCTCGCAGGGGCAGTGGGAGTTTGCGCGGTTGCTGGCCGTGGAACTCGAGGATGCCGGGGTCGAGAACATTCATCTCAGCGACACCTGCGTGCTGACGGCACGGATCCCATCAACCCTGCCTGATGGCACGAAGGCGCCGACAATCGGCTTTTGCACCCACCTCGACACCGCCGACTCCGGCCTCAGCCCAGACGTCCACGCCCGGATCATCGAACACACCGGTGGGGACATCCACCTGGGTGGTGACCAGTGGATCCGCCGTGAGGAACACCCAGAGATCGACGCCTACGTGGGCCAACGCATCCTGGTGACCGACGGAACCAGCGTGCTGGGGGCCGACGACAAGGCTGGTGTGGCGTCGGTGATGGAGGCTGTCGTCACATTGATGGCCGATCCGCGGCCCCATCCGGAGGTGTACCTCTCCTTCGTACCCGATGAGGAGATCGGACTGCGCGGAATACGGACGATGGACCTCGAGCGATTCCCGGTCGACTGGGCGTACACCCTGGACTGCTGCGAGCTCGGTGAGGTGGTCGAGGCCACCTTCAACGCCGCCTACGCGACGGTGGTGATCGAGGGAGTTGCAGCCCATCCGATGAGCGCATTTGGCGTTCTGGTCAATCCCATCCTCGTTGCCCACGACCTCATCGGGAGGTTCGACCCGGCCCAGACTCCGGAGTGCACCAAGGAACGCGAGGGCTACATCTGGGTCGACGCCATCCACGGCGACCAGTCGGCGACGACAGTTGATCTGAACATCCGTGACCACGACCGCGCCCGTTTCGAGGAGCGCAAGGACGAGATTCGACATGTCGTCGAGCAGGTGCGCGCAGCTCATCCTCGGGCGCGGATCGACGTCACCTTCGAGGACGTCTATGCCAATCTCGAGGACTCCAAGACCCCCGACAACGCGATCGCTGCCCAACGATTGCTCGAAGCCATGTCGACCGTGGGAGTCGAGCCCATCCACCGGTCAATGCGTGGTGGGACCGACGGCTCCTGGCTGTCCACCCAAGGCATCTTCACCCCGAATTTCTTCACCGGCGCCCACAATTTCCATTCCCGATGCGAATTCCTGCCGCTGCCGAGTCTGGAACGCAGCCATCAGGTCGTCATGGAGCTGATGCGGGGAGCCTCGTGCTGACAAAAGAAATTCGCCCCGAGCCAGACAGCTCGGGGCGATCAGCGAGCGGATGACGGGAATCGAACCCGCGTAGCCAGTTTGGAAGACTGGGGCTCTACCATTGAGCTACATCCGCATGTCCCCAACGGGACCCCGACAGCATACATGGATTGACCGTTGACGTCACATCCGTCGTGGCACGGTAGGTCGGAACGTCCTGAACTCGTCCGCTCGTCACCCAGATATCAACCTTTCGGACCATGTCCACAGCTGATTCCCATGATGTGATGGCCTCATGACACCGTTGAAGAAGCTTGCAACCTGCGCGGCGACCTGGTTGGTCATTGGCCTGGTCGGCGGAGTGTTCTACCGCGAGTTCACCAAGGCCCACGATTTCACCGGCTGGACCCAGCTCAAGGTGGTGCACACCCACAGCCTGGCGCTGGGCTTCATACTGACCCTCATCGTGCTGCTCCTGGAGCGAGCTTTCACCCTGTCGGCACACCGGGGCGCCTTCGCCACCTATTTCTGGGGATTCAACCTCGGTCTCCTGCTGACCATCGCGATGCTCGTGGTGCACGGCATCATGCAGGTCAATGGCAGCACTGACGTCTCCCCTGCCATCTCCGGCATGGCCGGCCTCGGGCACATTGGCCTTTCTGTCGGCCTCGTCGGGCTCATGGTGGCCCTGTTCAAATCGATTTCAGCTACCAACCGTCAGGTTGATCAGCAGGCCTGATCTCTCCACGTCTCCACGGCGACGGCGCATTCCTCGGGGTGCGCCGTTTGTCGTGGAGCCGGTCGTGAACCGTTCTGTCGGGTCTTCCACGCGCCAGCCTCTCGTAGCAGCCCGTCAACGTGGGTCCGCCAACAGCACATGGACCATTCACTCAGTCGAACAGATCTCCCCTTGTCACAGCGGCCGTGGAGAAATCACCAGAGCCGTTCATCGTGCTCTGGATAGGGCCATACCCGCTGCACAAAACGTTGTGACAAGGGTGAACAGGGTCGGGGCGACAGGACTCGAACCTGCGGTCTCCTGCTCCCAAAGCAGGCGCGCTAGCCACTACGCTACGCCCCGTCTCATCACGTCCATCGCAACGAGAACGTCGACAGCTTAGTGGAACACCCCGTCGCTCGGCCAATGAGACACCTCTCCAACGCCAATTCCGTTACTTCGACACCGATCGGATGGCGTCGGCGATGACTTCAGGGCGATCCAACATCATGAGGTGATGGGAGTTCTCAACGACGACCAACTTCGCGCCGAGCATCGGGGCCAGACGTTCGTGAAGCTCCAGCTCCTGTTCCTGACCCGAATACACCGCTGACAGCAGCACCGTGGGCAGCCCCGGCCATGGATGGTCTGAACGAACGGCCATGAGGTCCCACGCCTGCCGGTCGTAGCCAATCCACTCAGCTACCGCCATCGCCATGGCGTCAGGACTTCCGTAAACCCGGTACAGCCGATGCTCGTGGAATTGGTGCCACACCAACTTCCCGGACCTCATCGTCTGTGCCACCACGCCAACGGCAAAAGCGGCGCGGCCCAACGAACCCACTACCGAATCCATCACTTTGTGGACGGCCTTGGGTAGCGCAATGCTGTGTTCGCGCGGAGGATGAGTCGGCCATTCCACCGACGGGTCCACGAGTATGATTCCGGCGACGACGTCAGGATGGATACGGGTGAAGGCCTCGGCATGGAAAGCCGCCATGGAGTGGGCGACGAGAATGACCTTCCGTGGTTCCTTGGTGTCCCAATGCCCTTGAATGACCCCGACCAAGTCCCTCAGGCTGGCGACCTCTTCGTCGAGGTCCGGATAGCGTCCGGGCCATAGCGTTCCACCGAGCCCTGGTCTGTCATAGGTGATGACGTCGAGGTCCTGCAAACGATCTACCACCGGTTTCCAGAAGTCGCTCGACGCCGCGGCGCCAGCCATGAGGAGGATGACCGGGTCGTCGACATTGTGATCGGGCCCTTCACCATCGTCGTAGACAACTCGAATTGGCCGTCCGCCCAGCTCCCGAACCGATGTCAAGGCGTCGTGGGCAGAGTCAAGAACCTTGTGACCGCACCCGTTGGAACAGCTGGCCTCAGCATTCTCACTCATGACAACCCCCTGTCTCACACCACACTTGTCTGGACCCTCACGAGATGCGCGGACGCACCAGTGGAAAGGCAATCGTCTCGCGAATTGATGCATTCGTCAGCATCATCACCAAACGGTCCAGGCCCATGCCCATCCCGCCCGATGGCGGCATGGCGTATTCGAGAGCCTCCAGGAAGTCCTCGTCGAGTTCCATGGCCTCCGGATCACCACCGGCTGCCAGCAATGACTGGGCGGTGAACCGCTCGCGCTGGATCACGGGATCGACGAGCTCGGTGTAGGCGGTACCCACCTCAGACCCGAAGATGATGAGGTCCCACTTCTCGGCCAGGCGCGGATCGTCACGATGCTGACGGGTCAGCGGGGAGACATCGGTCGGGAAGTCACAGAAGAAGGTCGGCTCGACGGTGACGTGCTCGCTCAGGTGTTCGTGCAGCTCGAGGACGACGTCACCGCGGCTCCACTTCGGCATCGTCGCAATACCAAGCTTGTTGGCGTATTCGAGGAGTTTCTCCTTGGGGGTGTCGGCGGTGACCTCCTCCCCCAGTCCTCGCGAGATTCCCTCGTTGACGGTGATGACGTGCCAGTCGTCTGCCAGGTCGATTTCGTGCTCAACGCCTTTGCGGTCGCACCCCCGAATCACGGTGCCACCGATGGCGTTGCGCGCCGCTGCCAGGATCATCGCGCGCGTGAGATGACGCATTTGCACGTAGTCGCCATATGCCTGATAGGCCTCCAACATCGTGAACTCGGGGTTGTGCGTGGCGTCAGCTCCCTCGTTACGGAAGTTCCGGCCGATCTCAAAGACTCGTCCAGCTCCGCCAACCATGAGCCTCTTGAGGTACAGCTCCGGGGCAATGCGCAGGTAAAGGTCCAGATCGTAAGCGTTGATGTGGGTGCGGAACGGCCGGGCATTCGCGCCACCATGGATCGTCTGCAGAATCGGGGTTTCGACCTCGATGTAATCGTGACTCAGCAGGGTTTCTCGCACCGCACGAATGGCGTTCGAGCGAGCTCTCAACTGATCACGAGCGCCCGGGTTGACGATGAGATCGAGGTAACGCTGTCGAACCTTCGCCTCAGGGTCGTTGAATCCTGACCGCCGCGACGGCAATGGTCGCAGGGACTTCGCCGCCAACTGCCACGACGCCGTCTCCAAACTCAGCGTTCCATTGTGGGAAGCCCCCACGGTCCCGGATGCCACGAGGTGGTCTCCCAGAGACACCGCATGCCGGAATTCCCGAAGCCTGTCGGCTCCCAGCGAGTCACGCTCCATCACCAACTGGCAGGACCCGGTCCAGTCGAACAGATCGACGAAGATGACACCGCCGTGATCGCGGCAGGCATCGATCCGCCCGGAGACCGTCATCTCCTGACCGGTCAGCTCGACGATGACGTCGCCAGGACGGTGATCGGGCTTGCAGTCGGGAGGGTATGCCTCCACCCCGGACTCGAGGAGCCGCTCACGCGTGGCCATTCGGACACGAACCTGCTCCGGGAGCCGCCGCTGAAGAAGGGCAGGAGTGCGTTCCTCAGCCAGAAATTCCGCGATCTCGGGGTGACCACTAATCGAGTAAATTGGCTGCGGCGGCGGCTCCACCGGGTAGATCCAACTCGGAATGTCGAGCTGGCCCTCGGCAATACCCATCGCCAGACCGACCTGCGCCAGGTCAGAGGTATCGGTGAAGTTGAGGTAGCGGGTCTGCCAGCTCGGCTTGTACTTGACGTTGGAGCGGTAGAGCTGCTCGATCTGGAACCACTTCGACGCAACGAGCACGAGCCAGCGGTTGAGACGACGCACCGGGGAGGCACCGACGCGGGCCCCCTCCTCGATCGCCTCGCGAAAGACCGCGAAGTTCATCGACACACGCCTGATACCAATCTCCGGCCCGGCAGCCATGAGACCGGCGACCATGAGCTCGGTGACTCCGTTGTCGGCTCCGTCCAGGTCACGACGCATGACGTCCAGGGACAATCCGTCATTGCCCCAAGGAGTGAAGGAGAGAATTCCTGCCGTCTGGCCAGCACGCGGACCACCGTCGGGGTACAGCGCCTCCACCATGACGCATCGCCCGTCGAGCGGATCTCCCAGACGGGAAAGAGCCATTGAAAACCCTCGCTCGTCACCATTCTGACGCCATTTGTCAGTGAGGTCGATGAGCCCCTGAAGCTCCTGCGGGTCGATGTCCTCATGACGACGCACTCGGGTGGTGTACCCCATTGCGCGCAACTTGGTGACGGTATGGCGGACCGGCTTGAGGTCGGGATCATCGAGGCTGAACGCGGCGGGAGAGATAATGGCCTCGTCGCCGATGCGCATGGCCTTGAGTCCGGCCTGAGTCCATGCCGTCGCACCTTCCTCAGAAGTGCCGATGACGGCCGGAACCCAACCATAGGTGTGAGCGACGTCAAGGAATGCCTCAATGGCACCGGGCCACTGATCCACTGGGCCGACGGGATCTCCCGAGGCCAGTGCGACCCCTGCTTCGGTTCGATAGCACACTGCCGCATGGCTGTTTCGCGAGAACACGACGGCCTTGTCACGGCGCAGTGCGAAATAGCCGAGGGAGTCGGCCGGATTTTCCTCGAGGAGCCGACGCAGGCGCAGCTCATCGGACAGGCTCATCATGGCGATATTGCGCTGAGATCGCAGCATGACGACAAGGGCGGCCACCAGCACGAGGGCGAGAAGGAAGGAGATCACTTCCTGCACCCAGTGCGGGGACGTGGGAGCAGGTGCAACTTCGACACCATTTCCGCGAATGATCCGACCGACGATGCGCACCAACCGGTTACGAGGCCCTCCGACACCGCCGGTCAGGGAGACCAGCAACCAGCCAATGAAGCCGGTCGCCAACAGCCCGCCAATGAGGACGGCGATGGCCTTGCCGAGATTGGTCCGAACTGTGTGTGCCGCAAAGTCCTTTCGATGAGTCAGCAGGGCGACGAGGATCCAGCCGACTGAGAAGACGTTGAACAGATACCCCGCGAGATCGAGGTCATTGAAGGTGTCCGTCGGGCCACCCATGATGACCTCGGCAACAACAACGACGAAAAACGTAACCGCCACAAGCCACATCAGCCCGAAGAGAATGATGCTCACCCACCAGGCGAATCTCTTGCGCCTCGACAGCGCATCCGCCAGCACCACCAGGACGACGGCCCCCGCCCAACCGAAGCCGTCGATCGGGAAGATGAACACCGAGAACAGGTTGTTCGCGACTCCAACCCACGTCGTGCGGCTGAATACCAGGCGCAGCACGATGAGGAGGACGGCAACATTCATCAATCGCGGTATGACGACAACCGGCATCGACCTCGGATTCGGGGTCGACTGCGAACCGGATCGCGTCCGGGCTGTCGTTGCTGCTCGCGTCTCAGGTACGAAATGGGACGAAGTCACGTCCCAACTGTGCCACGTGCCGCGGACACAACCAGAACCTCACTCGCTGCACAGCCGTTCTTGCCTACTGAAAATGGCACAACCGAGGCAAAATGAGACTTTTCCAACGGATTCATGATCCTGACAAATCTCGTTTCGGCGACATCACCATGTCAGGAGAGCCAGATCCTCGTCGTCCAGATGCTCGCTGACGAGGAGGCGTCGCAACGTCCGCTGGCGCAATTCCCCCACCCGGGGCGAGCCGAACGAACTCGTCAGCTCCTCTGGCCACACCGTCGTCATGGCATGGGCGAGCGCGGCCCGGCGTCTGGAGACGCGGTGGCCCTGCGCGTAAAGAGGCCCGCCAGGAACGGTCGGGAGGAAAGCTCCCAGCTCCCACACGGCCTCGTCGGCATCCCGGCTCGCGCACCTGCCGGTCCAAATGGCCCTCTCGGCACGTACCAGCGGGTCTTCTCCCTCGCCAGAGACGACATTGACCCACACGTGTTCGGGCACCAACGTCGCCAGCTCGGCCGAGGCGATACAGCGGGACATGAACGTTCCCGGTTCGTCCAATGACAATTCCCACAACCGGCGCAATCCCTCGTCGCGCAGTTCGGGATCACTCATGCGATGTCCCAGCCTGAATGCTGCACAGCAGGTGAGAAGCCGAGCAACGTGGTCATCGGCAGAACCGAACGGCCGTGACAAGACATTCTCGAGGCCCTCGGCAGCCATCTCCAGAGCGGAAAATGGCGCGACCCTCATACCAACTGCGCTCATGAGGAGCCACATCTGTGGTCCAGTGACGGTACGTGGGTCAAAACCGGAAAGAATCTCGTCGACCCGTGCGCCCACAGCCGTAGCCAGATCGGGTGACCAACCGATCAACACTCGGGTGGCTCCCCTGGACTCATGAATTGCCAGGTCGTGCGCCCCCACCGGCAGCGGGCCAATCGTCTCGCTGGTGTGTTCGGCACCATCGACGAGAATGCCCGCATCGGGGGTGTGACACTCCATCTCTTCGGGCTGATCGACAATGGTCTCGGCTGGCAACCACGCAGGAAGGGAGCTCAGCGCCTCCCCGATGTCGTCCGTGAGCCGACCACGCCACAACGCCATCCGGGAATTGCCCGGAGCCAGGGCAATCTCGCTGCCAAGCAGGCTGACACCCTCGTCCACCGCGCATGAATCACCCATGTCTTGCCGCCAAACCATGAGTGCCGGATGCTCGTCGCGGCATGTTCTGGTGACGACGAGGCCGTGAGCCCCAGCCGCCCACACAGCAGCAGGGAGCGGATCGTCAGGGATCCAGATCGGACCGGGAACCGTCATTTCCGCAGTGTCGACGCCAGGAGGCATGGTGATTCCGGCAACGAGCTCGACCTCGTCGGATTGGCGTAGCCGGGCGGACAGCACCGCCCCGCACGGGTGGGTCCACATCCACGAAGAATCGTCGGCGGACTCCTGGCATGACACCAGGGTCCACGGCTGACCGACGCTGATGTGGCTCATACTGACCTCCAGACCTGACTCAACCGTCAGTGATGCCGACGTTGGCACCGTGGGCACCAGAACAGGTGACGCCCTCCCTGTGCGACCATCTTCACCGGCGTGTTGCACACCAGACATGGCTGGTTCTCTCGTCGGTAGACGTAGACCTCGCCACCGTGGCGATCAACACGGGGCGGTCGCCCCATCGCCTCCGGGGTGTGCTCTGGCTGGACGGTATCAATGCGTCCTGCCTCGACCCCGGCGCGCATGAGCATGACCAGATCATCCCACATTGCCCGCCATGTCGAGTGGGAAATCTGCTTGCCAGGGGTCGCCGGATCGATCCGATGCCGGAAGAGGACCTCGGCTCGGTAGATGTTGCCAACCCCCGCTGCAATCTTCTGGTCCAACAACAGGTCGCTGATCCGGCGGGAGGACCGTCGCACCTTGTGCCAGGCAATCTCGGGGTCTGCGTCGTCACGAATGGGGTCTGGGCCGATCGTGGCCGCGACCGCCGCCCAGTCATCGTCATTGATGAGTTCGCAGGTCTGGGGCCCGCGCAGGTTCGCAGCCGTGACGCCGTCGGTAATGCGCAATCTGACTTGTCCGACCACCGGAACTGATGGTCCCACCGCAAGCTTCCCGATGAGCCCCAGGTGGATGTGGAGCAGGTGGTCGTCACGATGATTGTCGAAATCGATGACGAGATGCTTGCCCCATGCCTGGGCCGACGCCAGTACCGTTCCGTCGAGCATGGCTGCGGACTCGGCAAAACGGCCTTGTGGCGAGGTGACCTCGACCGGTTCTCCGGCGAAGGCGGTACCGATGGCGTTGGCAAGACGATGGATGACGTGGCCTTCGGGCACAGACGGTTGTCCTCTCGAGGTCGATGAGATGACGCGGTAATCGCGGAAGTCGTGGATTGATGAGTACGGCGACGAGTATTTGAGGCAGGATGGTTACATGAATGCCCCTGGCCACGGCAAACACCGACGTACCCACGACCACGAACGCAGCCGCGGACCCATTCTCGACGGAGACCGCGCCATGAGGGCGCGCGAACTCGCTGAGCAATCAGAACCAGCCGCTGGCTCCCAGATGCCCGATCCGGGTCAGGAATGGCCAACCGTGCTGGCGGATCTTCGTCGTCGAGCCACCGCCAGTACAGTCAAGAAGTCTGATGAGGTCGGCTCAACCCAGTAAGCCCTCGTCCTCCCAACGCGTGAGCTTGTCAATACGACGCTGGTGACGAGCCTCATGGGAAAAGTCCGTCGTCAGGAAGGTCTCGACGATCTTCCAGGCCTCCTCGTGGGTCTGCATCCGGCCTCCCAAGGAGACGACGTTGGCGTCATTGTGAAGACGGGCCAGCTCGGCAATCTCGACGGTGTAGGCCAGCGCAGCACGAATTCCCTTGACCTTGTTAGCCGCGATCTGCTCGCCGTTTCCCGAGCCGCCCAGAACGACGCCCAGGGAACCAGGCTCAGCCACCACGGCCTGAGCGCACGGAATGCAGTAGTCCGGGTAGTCGTCGAGGGAATCGTAGGTCGACGCGCCGTGGTCGACGACCTGATATCCGGCCTCGGTCAGCTTGCCAACGAGGAACTCCTTGAGCTCGAAGGCCGCGTGATCAGTACCAATATGAACGTGTGAAGGCTTGAAGGTCATGGTTCAATCATGGCACCAACCTCCAGCCCGTTGGCTCCTCAGGAGGGATCAACTCCGCTAGCGTGAAGGGTATGGCTGAAAGCACCTCATCCGTTCAGGTCCCCGACCCCTACCGCTTGGAGCTCGTCACCAGCGACGGTTCCCGCAGTGACGAGGTCGACAATGTGGTACGCGCCGTGGCGCTGGGTTTCCACCTGGCACAACCATCCGACGCCGAGCTCGAGCACTATGCCACCTGTGTCGAGGGTGAACGGTTGTGGACGATTCGGCAGCCTGACCCCGATCCGGAGTTCCCGGGTCTCCCGGTCGCCACGATGGCCGCGTACCCCAGCACCATCAACACCGGACATGGTCATCTCGAACCGGCCACCTTCATCACCGACGTGACCGTGCGTGCCAGCCACCGCCGCCGCGGGCTGCTTCGCACCCTTATGACGAATGCCCTCACCCGATCCAAGGAGGAGGGCCTGCCTTTCGCCGCACTGACGGCCACCGAGGGAAGCATCTACGGACGCTTTGGCTACGGCATCTCCACTCGAGCTCAGAACGTCGAGATCATCGCGGATGGTCGGTTCAAGCTCAACCACGAACCGAGCGGGACTGTGTCGATGGCCGATCCGTTGGCCATCGATGATCTGCGTCTCAAGGTGTTCTCTGAGTTCCATCAGGCCCATCGTGGTTCCCACAACCGCCAACCCTGGCATGTCGATTTCTCCTCCGGGCGCTGGAGTTCCCAGAAGGGCGGTCCCAACCGTCGAATCCGTTCGATCGTCCACCGCAATGACGAGGGAGAGCCTGATGGCGTCGTGTCTTACGAGATCGACAAGGACTTCGGCTCACAGATCACCGTCGTTGACATGGTGGCAACCACCCCGAACGCCGAGGTGGCTCTGTGGGAGTTCCTGGCCTCCGTCGACCTCATCGAGACGATCAAGGCACCGCAGGTTGATCCCGCCACGCCGCTGCCGTGGGCGGTCGAGGACCCGAGGGTGGTCACGTTCACCCGTCACACTGATCTCGGGTGGCTGCGAATCCTTGACGTCGACCGGGCGATGGCAGTGCGAGGTTGGGATCACCAGGGCTCGGTGACCTTCCACGTCACCGACTCGATGGGCTACGCCGAGGGTACGTGGCGTGTCGACGTGGATGCCCCGGGGACACCGGCCACGGTGACTCGGATCGACGATTCCACCGATGCTGCAACCCTCGATGTGGCTGCCCTCGGATCGCTGTACTTCGGCATGGGACGTGGGTTCTCGCTGGCCGCCGCCCACCGCATCACCGGTACTGACGAGCAGATCGCGGCGATCGACCGGATGTTCTCAACCGTCGACGTGGCTCACAACATCTCGGAGTTCTGAGCCCTCATCTCGACGACGTGGGCCGGGCGCTCATGCCCGGCCCACATATATGTCCTACCAGCTGTGGCCTTCCCGCGTGGCGACCCGGGAAGATCGACCATCATGCGACGGTTGTTATTCCCTGTGGGCCGTTTTCGAGCAGGTATTGGAACCCCGCCTCGTCAAGAATCGGACGACCCAGCTCACGTGCCTTCGTCTCCTTGGACCCGGCGTTCTCTCCCACCACGACGTAGTCAGTCTTCTTCGACACTGATCCGGCGGCCTTGCCCCCTCGGGAAACGATGGCTTCCTTGGCCTCGTCACGGGTGAATCCCTCCAGACCTCCCGTGACAACCACAGTCAGCCCTTCCAGGGTCTGCTCAGGTGCCTCGTCGCGATCGTCGGCCATTCGCACCCCAGCCGCAGCCCACCGGCTGACGATTTCCTGATGCCAGTCGACCTCGAACCACTGCTGGACCGATTCCGCAATGATCTCGCCGACCCCGTCGACCCCGGCGAGCTCGTCCAAGGATGATTCTCGAATGGCCGGGATCGAACCGAAATGGGTGGCCAGAGCCCGAGCCGCCGTCGGACCGACGTGACGGATCGACAGCGCCACCAGCACCCGCCACAAGGGCTGGGACTTGGCCTTGGCCAACTCGTCGAACATCTTCTTGGTCGTGGCAGTCGGAACGGAGGGCTTCTTCGTTGTCGGCTTCGTGAAGAAGTAAGGCTCGAGCTGCCAGGGCCCCAACTTCCCGCGCACCTTCCGACGACGCCACACCTTGACCTCGGCCAGGTCGTCGGGCTGCAGGTCGAAGAGCCCTGCTTCTGAATTGAGCACCGGGACCTGCCTGCCCGGAAGTCCCTCGGCAACCTCACCCTCATCCGGTCGCTGATTCTCCGGGTCGACCAGAGCGATGGCGGCTTCCCATCCGAGCGCCTCGACATCGAGGGCGCCGCGCGACGCCAGCCCGAAAACACGCTCTCGCAGCTGAGAAGGGCATTCCTTGGCGTTCGGGCAGCGAAGATCCTTGTCACCGTCCTTTTCGTACGCCAACTCAGCGCCGCAGCTGGGGCAGTGATCGGGCATAACGAACTCCCGCTCCGAACCATTACGCAACTCGACAACCGGACCCAAGATCTCGGGAATGACGTCGCCGGCTTTCCGCAATACCACGGTGTCTCCGATGAGGATTCCCTTGCGTTTGACCTCGAAGGCGTTGTGGAGGGTGGCCATCTCGACAGTCGATCCCGCAACGGTCACCGGCCTCATGACCCCGTACGGCGTGACGCGGCCCGTTCTTCCGACATTGACACGAATGTCGAGAAGCTCGGTGTTGACCTCTTCCGGCGGATACTTGTACGCGATGGCCCACCGGGGAGCTCGAGAAGTTGCGCCAAGCTTGCGTTGCAGAGAGACGTCATCGACCTTGACCACCACACCGTCGATCTGATGGGAGGCCTCGTCACGCGATTCTCCCCAGGAGGTGACGAACTCATGCACCTGCTCGGCGTTCTCGACGATCTTGAGGTACGGCGACACCGGCAAGCCCCATTCGGCGAGCTTGTCGTACGCGTGTCCCTGGCTGGGAAACTCATGCCCTTCAACGGCACCAATCCCGTGAACGATCATCGACAGGGGACGTGAGGCCGTCACCCGCGAATCCTTCTGTCGCAACGATCCCGCGGCCGCGTTACGAGGATTGGCGAAGGGATTCTTGCCAGCCTCGACGAGAGCGGCGTTGAGGTCGGCAAAGTCGGCGACCGGGAAGAAGACCTCACCTCGTACCTCGAGCAGGCTTGGGACGTCGTCACCAGCCAGCTTCTGCGGGATCGCCTTGATGGTGCGGACGTTCGCAGTGACGTCCTCACCAATGCGACCATCGCCACGAGTGGCCCCCGAGACGAGTTCACCATCGCGATACACGAGATCGACGGCAAGACCATCAATCTTGAGCTCGCACAGGAAATCCGGGACGTTTCCGACGGACGTGGCGACCCTGTTCATCCACTCCGAGAGCTCGTCACGGGTGAAGACGTTGTCCAGGCTCAACAGACGCTCCAGATGCTCCACCGGGGCGAAGTCGGTCACCCGCTGCGGAGCTCCAACTCGCTGGGTGGGCGAATCCAGACTCTTCAACTCAGGGTGATCGTCCTCGAGCTTTTTCAGCTCAATCATGAGCTGGTCGTACTCGGCGTCGGAGATCGTCGGGGCGTCGTTGGCATAGTAAGCGTCCTGGGCGTCCAGGATGCGTTCGGTCAGCTCAGTCCAGCGATGGCGCGCCTCGGACTCGGACTCGCTCGCCTCCAACTCGTCGCCTCGGGTGGGATCGTCAACCATGGTCCCATCCTTGCGCAGTTCCCATACCTGTGCATTCGGGTATCAGCCGACCGGCCTCCCACAACGAGGTGTGGTGGCCGCGGAAGCCCCGCGGCTACCCGTCCCCACAGTGGTTTTTCAGACGCCGGTGGCCGGAAGTGCCCCGGTGAAGCCTCCTGGCCTGCTCGGTGTCACGGTCGGAGCGGTGGAGGACGGAGCCGGCGTGGTCGGGGTCGACGGCCCGTCACCGGAC
Organism: Cutibacterium avidum ATCC 25577; assembly: GCF_000227295.1. Taxonomy (GTDB): domain Bacteria; phylum Actinomycetota; class Actinomycetes; order Propionibacteriales; family Propionibacteriaceae; genus Cutibacterium; species Cutibacterium avidum. The sequence goes on from NZ_JH165054.1 coordinate 230,963, forward strand.
GGCTTCACCAACCAACCACCATCAGCAATGGATGCGCCGGTCAGGCAATGTTTGAGCTCGTCGACAGTGTAGAAGAATGAGTTCACCGAGATCGGACGGCAGCCACGTCCGAAAGTGGCCTGCTGCTCGTTGAGGAGCATCCGGACGACCTTCTGCCCTGACCCCGACTGGAAGACGTCCCACTGCACGTTGGAGGCCAGCGGAGCCACCTTGGCACCCCGCCAATCCGTGACCTGCCAGAAATTGGTGTCCTGCGGGCTGATCTGGGTACGAGATCCGGGTGCGCCGATGAGCGCCTCGAAGGGAACGAGGGTCTCAGCGTGGGCGAACCGCAAGGTCGCCGATCCCTTGGGATGGTCTTCGGTCTGCTGGTCGATCTGGGCCAGGAAATCGTCAAGAAGAGGGCGGGCATTGCGATGGGCGATGTCCGATCCCTTGAAGCCGGGGCCCTTCTCGGCGTAGTCCTCAGCGTCGAGGGACATCGCGAAGACATTGGCCTGGTCCCTCGTGAAGTACTTGGCGAAGTCGACCTTGGTCTCAGCAGCCATCGAGGGAGCGATGATGTACAGGTTGTACAGGTTGAGGGCCGCGTCGACGTCGTTCTTGGCCTTTTTGCCCTCGGGGGTCTTGAAGGTCCACTCCCCTGCTGCCAGTCGGTCGACGAAGTCCTTCGTATAGATCTTTTCCAGAACCTCACGGGCGGCCTTGCGAACCTCCGGACGCGAATTCACCGCATCGACGTAATCAGAGAGTTCCTTGCTGTCCTGGTACTCCTTGTAAGCCTTGTAGTCCGGGTTCGACTTGTCCTTGTGGAAGTACAGCGTCTTGGTGTCGGCCTTGATGGCGCGTGACATATGTCCGCTCATCTGCGGGGCACCATGGAGCAATCCAGTGACAAAGTCGTATCCGGACTCCGCAGCACGCGGTTCTCCCGAGGACTCCACGACGACCGTGTTGTCCTCCCCGTTGAAGATCTCGGGCATCCGGTGGGCCAGACGCTCACCCAGTTGACGATGCTGATCAGCTCCCACCTCAGTGAGGTTGCCGTACCCCCTCTCGAGCTTGTTGCCCTTGCTGAGCTCAACTCCGTCGGCCTCCATGTGGGCCCAGGTGTCCTCGTTGCCGAGATTCTCATTGGCTTCATGAAGTTTCATGGCCTGGGCGTGAACATCCTGGCCGAGGGGAGTCACAGCTCCCAACTCATTGGCCTTTTCCCAGATCGCCATCGTCAGGGCGTCGTACTTGAAGCTCGACAGGCCACGAGAGCCGTGACGGGCAACGACCTGGGTGTTGACGGGGCGGAATCCGACGGGCGGGGCCTGCAAGGTGCCACCGGAATAGCGATACGGAGTCTTCGTCGACAGCGAGTCGTCGGTGTCAGCATGGGCAATTGGCGCACAGGTGATGGCCAGACACGCGACGGCCATGGCGCCAAGAACACGGAAAGGTCTGGAAGGCATGGTGTGCTCCCGAGAGGATCGATTGGTTTGGCCATACCCTCGCTGATTCGGGCGTCACCTCCATGTACGGCAGATGACGCCCGATCAACACTTCAATGATCTCCCGGGGACAGCTCCAGAGGGGGATCAGTCCAAGATCGGTCCGACGGTACGGGTCCGCTTCAGCTCGAAGAACCCGGGGTAGGCCGTCACCTTCTCGAACCCGTCGAAGAGCTCACCGGCCTCCTCCCCCTTGGGAGCCGGCGACATCACCGGACCGAAGAGCGCCATGCCGTTGATATGGAGAACAGGGGTACCGACATCCTGTCCGACCGGATCCATGCCTTTGTGATGCGAAGCGCGCATGGCCTCGTCGAACTCGCCCTTGTCAGCACGATCCGCGATGGACTCGTCGTAGCCGCTCTCCACCAGCGCTGCCTTGACGGTCTCGATGCTGCGCTCCTCCTTGCCAAGGTGGTAGCGGGTTCCAAGGGCGGTGTAGAAATCACGAACAGCCTCCTGTCCATGCACCTCGACAACACCAGTGGCAGCCTGAGCGCCGATCCACGCCTTATCCATCTCGGCACGATAGTCGTCCGGCAGATCACGTCCTTCATTGAGGACGGCCAGGCTCATGACGTGGAAGACGGTATGGACATCACGAACCTTCTCCACCTCGAGCATCCAGCGCGACGTCATCCACGCCCAGGGGCAGGACGGGTCAAACCAAAAATCAACTGTTGTGGTCATGACACCAGCCAACCGCACGCGCCCGCGCACGCAAAGACCGACCCTGTCATTGTTCGCGTAAGGCGCAGTAATGACGCGCTATACAGTTCCCGCTTAACGAGACAGCGAAAGGCAAGAACCGATAGAGTTTCATGGGAATTGTTGGGTGCTTTTGTGCGCCCTTAACTAACACATGTTCCACGGAGGCATGATGAGTTCGGTCAACATCACTCGTGCGGAGGCGCAGCAGCGCTCCCAGGTCATCACGGCGCACAACTCCAAGGTGCTCGTTGATCTTTCTGGACGTGACCCCAACGGCGATCCGCTCGCCGAGCCGACCGAAACCTTCGTCTCCTCGTCAACCATCGAGTTTTCGTCGACCGGCGGCGAGAGCCATCTTGACCTCATTGCTGACGGTGTCTACGCCGCAGATCTCGACGGCACCCCGCTGGATCCGGCCGCATTCTCGAATAATCGTTTCCCGTTTACCACGGAAGCGGGAACTCACGAAATCACGGTTACGGCGCTGTGCCGCTACTCCCATTCGGGTGAAGGCCTGCACCGTTTCGTCGACCCTGCTGACGGCAAGGTTTACCTCTATACCCAGTTCGAGATTGCTGACGCCAGACGTATGTACGCCGATTTCGAGCAGCCCGATCAAAAGATGACATTCGAACTGCAGGTCATCGCTCCGACTGGTTGGACCGTCGTCTCGAACTCCCCGACCCCAGAGCCGACGGAAGGCCCCTGGGAAGGGATGTCACGGTGGTCTTTTGAGCCCACCCTTCCAATTTCGACATATCTGACAGCCCTTGTCGCCGGCGAGTACTACATCGATCACGGAACCATTCACACATTGTCTGGCGAAATGGACGCCGACATTCTGTGCCGTCAGTCGATGAAGGAACACCTCGACGCCGACCGAATCCGCACCACCACACAACGTGGATTTGAGGTTTACGAGTCCGAATTCGGCTACCCGTACCCATTCGGCAAGTACACCCAGTCCTTCGTGCCGGAATTCAACGCCGGAGCCATGGAGAACGCCGCCTGCGTCACCCACCGTGACGACCTGCTGTTCCGTTCCCGCGTCACCTCGGCCGCCTACGAGAACCGCGACAACACCATCCTTCACGAGCTCGCTCACATGTGGTTCGGCGATCTCGTCACCATGAAGTGGTGGGACGACCTCTGGCTCAACGAGTCCTTCGCCGAGTGGGCGTCGCATCACTGCCAGGAGAAGATCGCCGAGAAGCACGGCGGCATTGACCCATGGGTCTCCTTCGCGAACCAGCGCAAGACGTGGGGTTACACCCAGGACCAGCTGCCGACTACCCATCCGATCGCCGCTGACATGATCGATCTCGACACCGTCGAGCAGAACTTCGACGGCATCACCTACGCCAAAGGTGCCTCCACCCTGAAGCAGCTGGTTGCCTTCGTTGGAGAGGCCGAGTTCCTGGCCGGTGTGCGCACGTATTTCGCCCAGAACGCCTTCTCGAACACTGAGCTCAAGGATCTCCTCCATCAGCTCCAGGTGGCGTCGGGACGCGATCTGTCGTCCTTCACCGAGCAGTGGCTGCGCATCCCAGGGGTCAACACCGTCCGTCCGGACTACGATGTCGACGAGGACGGCAACTTCACCCGCTTCGACATCGTCCAGACGGCGATCGAGAAGTACCCCACCCTGCGGACCCATCGTCTGGGCATCGGCATCTACACACTGACCGAAGGCAAGCTCGTCCGGACTGAACGCCTCGACGTTGACATCCATGACGAGCGCACCCCGATTGCCGCCCTCGTCGAACATTCCCGCGGTGATCTGGTCCTGCTGAACGACGGTGACCTGACCTACGCGAAGGTCCGTCTGGATGATCACTCGATGGCCACCCTCATTGAGCACATCGACGCCCTGTCCGATCCGCTGGCCCGCGCATTGTGCTGGAGTTCTGCCTGGGACATGTGCCGCGACGCCGAAATGAAGGCCCAGGACTACGTCACCCTGGTTGGCAAGGGGCTTCCCAGCGAGACAGACCTGACGGCCGTCACCTCTCTCATTCGCCAGGCCACCACCGCCGCGATCTCATACACCACTCGTGAGGCTCGTCAGGATGTGCGCGATCGTCTCATTGCGATCTCGGCGACGGGACTGCGTGACGCCGCGCCCGGTTCTGACCATCAGGTGGCCTACGCCAACGGTCTGGCCGCTGCTGCCACGAAGGACGCAGCCGACCTGCTCGAGGGGTGGTTGAACGGCGAAGAGGTGCCTGAGGGTCTCGACATCGACCAGGGAATGCGTTGGCGTCTTCTCATCGCCCTGGCCGGTATGGGCCGAGTCGGCGAGCCGGAGATCACTGCCGAATTGCAGCGTGACAACACCATCTCGGGATCGGAGCAGGCAACTGGCGCTCGCGCCGCGATGCCCACGGCTGAGGCAAAGCAGGCTGCTTGGCAGCGCGCCACCACCGACGACTCAGTGCCCAACGAGACCTACCGGCAGCTCGTCAGCCAGTTCATTCAACCTGATCAAGCCGAGGCGCTCTCACAGTACGTCGATCCCTACCTCGAGCTGTGCAAGTCCATCGACTCCCGCGACGGCCAGTGGGCCAAGGCCGGTCACGCCCAGGTCCAGAACGCCCTGATGTGGCTCTTCCCGAGCACCGAGGTCATCGACGAGGCTTGGCTCGACAAGCTCGATGGCTGGGTTTCCGACAACAACCCGGGCAGCACTGTGCGACGCGTTCTTGCCGAGCGCGCCGACAACGCTCGCCGCACCCTGCGTTGCCAGGAGGCCAGCCGTCACTGAGCTGTGACGCATGAATGCGGCCCCGAACCAGCTGGTTCGGGGCCGCATTCATCTTCATGTTCAGCACTCACGCTGCGTGACAAGGATCAGTCAGAGTTCTTACCGCCGCGTCCCTTGGTGAAATGGACTCCCCAACCAATGAGGGTGAACAGGACAGCCGTGGCGATCGGCCACACGACACACAACATGAGTAGGTGCACGGAGCTGAATTCGGCTTCGGGCCAGCCGGGCAGGGTTTTCATGGGCACAAGGGCCAGCGCATCGATCATGGGCTCAGCGTAGCGTCTTCGCACCAGTTTTGGACCGACCTTGGGGGAGAGATTTCACGGGGAAGTACGTTGGCAAACACGGACATATGGCGCGTCGCGAACTCTTCCCGATCATGGACGGTCCGTCTTTCCTGAGTTACCACGCCGGATAAGGGCAACCCGAAACCTTGGGATCTCTCTCATCGTCATGGAGGACGGTGGGCTTCCTTGGTGGCTGTGCCGTGAATTCCTTTCCAGTCGGATCCCAGGACCCCATTCCTCGAGGTTATCCACAACCTTCTCGGTGGTTCTCCCGACGATGTCCACAGATCTTGATTTGGCTGACGGATTCTCTGATGTCCCGCCGATAAATGGTGGTGTGAACGAACTTGAACTGGACATGAGGGACTGCGGCGGTGTCGTGCGGATACATCGCTTCAGCAGAACTCGCGGGCAGGCTGACCGCGCCGTGAAAGCCGGCCGCGCAATACGCATGCTCCCGGGAGTCGTTGCGGATGCCGGGCGGGCTGACGATTCTCGAGTGAAGATGCAGGCGATACACATGTGGCATCGAGACGCGGTCATCATTGGCAAAGCCGCCCTCGTCGCGCAAGGAATGATTCCCCCGGGAAGCCGGACGCGAGATTTCAGCGCCGTCCACGAGGTGGAGGCGTTTTCACGGACGAGGGGCATCAAGCGAGAGGGAATCCTCGTACACCGATGGCGAGTTCCGCGCCGGTACACCACCCAATACCGCGATGTCCCCATGGCAATTCCTGAGGCATCCGTCCTCCTTCTGGCCGTTCGGGGAGAATGGGAATGGGTCTGCGAGGCGCTGAGACAAAAACTCGTCACCCCGCGTTCCTGCAGGTCGGCTCGTTCCTGCCTGTCCTGGAAGTTCGGCCGTCACCGCATCACAGCAGCCCTGGCCGACATTTCCTTCAATCCATGGTCGGTGCCGGAATTGTGGTTGTCCCGGGCGCTCCGCGCGGTCGGGTTCACCGGGTGGCACTCCAACACGCGGGTGGACACCGCCGAAGGAGCCTTCACCCTCGACCAAGCCTTCGATGCGGAACGCGTTGGGGTTGAGGTCGACGGCCGCTGCGTGCACGGCACACCCGAAGGTTACGAAGCGACCATGATGAGATCAGCGAGTTTGGATCGACATGGCTGGCGGATGCTGCACATCACTCCGACGATGCTCAGGCAACGGCCACGATTCGTGCTGGAGTGGCTGGCACAGCGGATCCACAAGCGGCATCGTCCAAAGGTCATGATGTCAGACCACGAGCTTTCGCGGATCATGCTTGGTCTGACCCCGACCTGATCGTTGGCTGGGCGCCTTCATTGAACCTCTCTGAGGAGAATTCGCGCCGTCGTCAACCGTCACTGCACCTGGCACCACTGCGTCTCTGGTCACGATGTGTCATCAGCCCGGGTACGGCCACGCCCGTCGTGGTGATCTCGGAAACACCGCAGGGTTCCGTCACCAAAGCTTCTATCATCCTCGCTGTCTCACGTCATCCTCACCCATCCGCGCCTGCACCACGCGGAAATGCCTGGAAGGATGGAAGCGAGACATCTAGGAGGAATCGCATGAGTGACACTGCGCCGCAGACCGCCGAGGTCGGCGTCATCGGGATGGCCGTGATGGGGTCCAACTTGGCCCGCAACATGGCCCACAAGGGTTTCCGGGTCGCCGTTTACAACCGCACAGCTTCGCGCACCGACGAGGTCATGGCCGAGCACGGGGACGAGGGAACCTTCCTGCCGTTCCATGATCTGGCTGGCTTTGTCGCAAGCCTCGAGCGCCCGCGTCGCATCGTCATGATGGTCAAGGCCGGTCGTGGCACGGATGCCGTCATCAAAGAGATCACTCCCCTGCTCCAGCCGGGTGACGTTCTCGTCGACGGCGGCAACGCCTACTTCGGCGACACTCGACGTCGGGAAGAAGAAATCCGCCCGACCGGCATCCATTACGTCGGCACCGGCATTTCCGGTGGCGAGGTCGGAGCGTTGGAGGGACCGTCAATCATGCCGGGTGGCTCCCCGGAGTCGTACGAAGCCATCGGTCCGGTTCTGGAGAAGATCTCGGCACAGGTCGACGGCGAGCCCTGCTGCGCATGGATGGGCACCGATGGCGCCGGACACTTCGTCAAGATGGTCCACAACGGCATCGAGTACGCCGACATGCAGTTCATCGGTGAGGCCCACGCCCTGTTGCGCGCTGCCGGTCTGACGAACGCCGAGGCCGGAGACGTCTTCGAGTCCTGGAACCATGGTGATCTCGACTCCTACCTCGTCGAAATCACCTCCCGGGTGCTGCGTGCCAAGGATCCTCGCGACCCTGCCACCGACCTCCTTGACGCCATCCGCGACGAGGCGGGGATGAAGGGAACGGGCACCTGGACCGTGCAGACGGCTCTCGAGCTCGGAGTTGACGTCTCCACCATCAGTGAGGCCGTCTTTGCTCGCTCAGTCTCCAGCGCCCTGCCGCTGCGTACGGTGGGCCAGCAGACCCTCGAGGGGCCGGACCGCACCATCTCGGTCGATGACCGTCAGGCCTTCATCGACGACGTTCGTGACGCTCTGTGGTCTGCAAAGGTCGTCGCCTACGCCCAAGGGCTCGACGAGATCCGCACCGCGGCGGTCGAGTACGACTGGGAGGTCGACATGGGCCAGGTCGCCTCCATCTGGCGCGATGGCTGCATCATCCGAGCCCGCCTCCTTCAGCGCATCAAGGACGAGTACGCGGCCGGAGACCTCACCACCCTTCTGGAGGCACCTTCCGTCAAGGCCGAGCTCGCTCGCTGCCAGCAGGCATGGCGTCGCGTCGTCGCCCGAGCGGTCGAGGCCGGAGTGCCAGTTCCGGGATTCTCCTCAGCCCTGGGCTATTACGACCAGGTTCGCGCGCCACGTCTCAACGCCGCCCTCACCCAGGGCCTGCGCGACCTCTTCGGCGCCCACACCTACCGCCGTGTCGACGACGAGGGTTCCTGGCATGTCAACTGGTCCGGCGATGGACGAGAGGTCCGTGCAGACTGACCCTCTAACAGCTCCGCGGCGGCGGCCATCGTCGGTCACCGCCGCGGGCCCACCCCGCCCCTGACGACCCTCACAACCCTTCAAGGACCCCCATGACCACTATTCCCACGACCCACGACTGGTGGAAGTCCGCCGTTGTCTACCAGGTGTACCCGCGTAGTTTCGCCGACTCGAACGGCGACGGCATCGGCGACGTCCGCGGCATCATCGAACACCTTGACCATCTCGTCGCTCTGGGCGTCGATGCCCTCTGGATCTCACCGTGGTACCCCTCCCCGCTGGCCGATGGCGGCTACGACGTCAGCGACTACTGTGCCATCAATCCTGACTTCGGCACTCTCGGCGACGCTGACGCACTCGTGGCACGGGCCCACGAATTGGGCCTGCGAGTCATCATCGACCTCGTCCCCAACCACTCTTCCGAGGAGCATCCGTGGTTCAAGGATGCCCTCGCAGCTGCCCCCGGTTCGCCTGAGCGCGACCGCTACATCTTCCGAAATGGCCGCGGAGAAAACGGCGAACTCCCTCCGAACAACTGGCCATCGGTGTTCGGAGGTGGTGCATGGCAACGCATCACTGAGCCCGACGGCACCCCTGGGCAGTGGTACCTGCACTTCTTCGACGTCTCACAGCCCGACTGGAACTGGGAAAACCCCGAAGTCGTCGAGGAGTTTGACCGCGTTCTGAGGTTCTGGTTCGACCGCGGTGTCGATGGTTTCCGCATTGACGTCGCCAACTCGATGGTCAAGGAATCCGGTCTGCCCGACCTACCCGAGAACGAGGAGATCGGCGAGCTCGTCGGCGACAGCCCGATGTGGGATCAGCCTGGACTGGCGCCCATCCAACGCCGCTGGCGAGCCATCGCCGACGAATATGCCGATATCCCCGAGGGACCGCGCATGTTCGTCGCCGAGGCGTATCTCCCCCATGACCGTCTGGTGCGCTACCTCGAATCGGACAGGCTGCACACCTCGTTCAACTTTGAGTTCCTCATCTCGGCGTGGTCGGCCCGTTCGCTTCGCACCACCATCACCGAATCCCTGGCGGCCCACGAGTCAGTGGGCGCAAGTGCCACCTGGGTGCTGGGCAACCACGACAACTTCCGCCCCGTCTCCCGCTACGGCAAGGAGATCTCGGGTCTGGACTTCTCGGATCCCGCTGCTCCCCATGCCACGTTCCACGGCACACCGACCGATGTTCCTCTGGGACGGCGTCGCGCCCGCGCGGCAGTCATGCTCGAACTCGCCCTTCCTGGTGGCGCCTACGTCTACCAGGGCGAGGAGCTCGGTCTGCCAGAGGTGGAAGATCTCCCCGACGACGTCCTGCAGGATCCCACCTGGGAGCGTTCTGAACACACGGACCGCGGACGTGACGGCTGTCGCGTCCCGATTCCGTGGAGCGGTTCCGAGGCCCCTTACGGATGGTCGCCAACGAGCGACACCTGGCTTCCGATGCCGCACGACTGGGCTGATTGGACGGTCGAGGCCGAGCAGGACGATCCGTCGTCCTTCCTGACCCTCTACCGCACTCTGCTGGCTGAGCGGCGGGACAACCCCGCCCTGGGAGCCGGGACGATGACGTGGAACGAGTCGTCCGACGATGTCCTCGACTTCTCCCGCGAGCCCGGCTTCCGTTGCGTTGTGAACTTCGGTGACGACCCAGTGACCGTGGACACAGACAAGATCATCGTCACCTCGACCTCGCTGAAGACCCACGACGGACTCGCCTCCGTCGGCCGTGACCAAGCCGTGTGGCTGCGAGCCTGAACGTCGATCAGACCGCGACGAGGTGGGCTGCCAACGCCTCCCTCGTCCGGTCGTCGATCGGGACCGAAGCTCCGGTGTCCGGATCGACGCAGACGAGCACGGTTGCGGCATCGAGGGCAGATCCCTCGTCTGTGGCAATCGACCCGGCGAGGATCATTGACGAGGTCCCCAGCCGCGTGAGCGCTGTATGCACCTTGCATGACCGCTGAGACGGTAGAACCTGGCGTCGATAACGGATGTCCTGACGCACGACGACCCACAGGTGGTCCCCGGCCCGCCTCATCCCTGGCGACCACGACGTCGTCGCGAGGATCCTGGCCTCCTGGAGGTAACCAGCCATGCTGACGTTGTTGACGTGGCCCTGCCGATCGACGTCAGACCACCGGACAGGTACATCGACGATGTCGCCGATCCCGGAGACGTCGACGACCTTGATCGGCTTCCACGGAGTCTCCTCGACCTTCATGGCCTCGAAGGCGCCTCGCTCGCCGTCGGTGAGCCGGCGCGGCCGTCCTGCGTCGAAATCGAAGGGGCAGATGATCCCGCGTGCCCGAGCGACCTCAACATCATGGTGCCAAGCGCGGTAATCCAGAATGGTTCGTGCCGCTCCGACCTTGGAGCAGCCGACCTCGACCCGCAGCGGACTCCCATCCACGACGAACGGGGCCAAGAACTCGACATCCTGAGTGACGACGACGATCCCGGTCTCGAGCATCTCCTGGGCGCCGTTCGTGTAGAACGCCTGATTTCGAGATTCCTGAACCAGCTCGCTGATGCGAACGTTGTTGACGTGTCCCTGCGCATCCATGTCGGACCACCGCAGTGGAATGTCGACGACGACAGCGCCCGTCACGACGCGTCGTCTCCCCTGGCCACACTCGATTGTTCATTCTCGTCGGCAAACATCTCGTCAACGATGTCGGAATACTTCTCGGCCACGACGCCGCGACGCACCTTAAGGCTGGTCGTCACCGAATGGGAGTCCTCGGTCAGCTCGTGGTCGAGAATCGCGAACTTCTTGACGGTCTCCCAGCGCTCGAGGCGGGAGTTTGCGCGATCGACATACCGCTGGATGCTGCGCCGCACGTCCGGGTCTGCCGTGAGCTCGGCGTAACTGGCGTCGGGACGTCCATGCCGGCGTCCCCACGTCATGAGAGCGCCCTTCTCGAGGGTGAGGAGGGCCACTGCATACTTGTGTCCCTCCCCCAGAACCACCGCGTTGGACAGGTACGGGCAGTTGGCCATCAGGGTGGCCTCGACCTTCTGTGGGGCGACATATTTTCCGCCCGAGGTCTTAAACAGGTCGCGCTTGCGGTCAGTGATGCGCAGATAGTTCATCTCATCGAATTCGCCGATGTCGCCGGTGTGGAACCAGCCGTCGGTGAACGCCTTGGCCGTCTTCTCGGGCATGCCGTGGTAGCCACGAGCAACGATCGGTCCGGAGACCAGAATCTCACCATCCTCAGCAATCCGCGCGAGGCAACCAGGAGCGACCGGCCCCACTGTGCCAGGCCGAATGGCATCAGGCCCACTGAAGAACGCGACTGCCCCGACCTCGGTCGCCCCATACCCCTCGACGATGGGGATCCCCGCAGAGGAGAACCACTGCTGAACCTGCTCCGACAACTTGGCACCGCCGCAGATCATGAACTCGATGCCGCCAAGCTTGCGACGCAGGGTCGAGAAGACTAGCGCATCAGCGATCTTCCGCTTGGCCTCGAGCACGGTCGGTACCCGATCGCCAGCGTTGCGGTAGCGCTGGGCGTCGCGTCCGGTTGCGAAGGCCCACCGCGAGACACGACTTGCCAGACGTCCTTGTGGGTATGCCGTCATGACACCGGCACGGATCTTCTCGAAGATGCGCGGCACACCACACATGACGCGTGGCTTCACCTCGCCCAGGCTGCGGGCCAACCGCGAGATACGGGGCTCAACAGCCTGGGTGATCCCGATCTCGACGCAAATGGCGATGAGACACTTCCCGAAGGCATGGGACAACGGCAACCACAACATGTGGACGTCCCCACCATGGAACATGTCGAGGTTCTTCCACGCCTGGCCCATGTACGTCCACGCCCGGTGGGTCAGCTCGACTCCCTTGGGCGTGCCCGTCGTGCCAGAGGTGTAGATGAGGGTGCACAGGTCGTCGGGTTCGACGGAATCGATCATGCGACGCACGAGATCCGGCTCGACGGCCAGGCGCCGACGTCCATTCGCAATGATCTTGGCCATGGTGGTGAGCCGGTCATCTCGGACGCCGGTCTCCTCGGAATCGTCGGCAAAGCTGATGATATGCCGAACCACCGCATCGACCTCGGGCCTGCCCTGGATCTTGGCAACCTGGGCAGTGGAATCGACGAAAAGTATGGACGACTCGGAGTCCACCAGGATGAAACTTGCCTCGTCCGGCCCGGAATTCGGGTAGATCGTCGTCGTCGCGCCACCGGCGGAGGAGATGGCCATGTCGGCAATAATCCACTCGGTGCGCGTTCCGGACAGCAGGGCGACGCGGCCCTCCCGAGGAAGCCCCAACTCCATCAGCCCAGCGGCCACCTCGTGGGCCTGACGACGGAATTCAGCAAAGGTCATGGGGAGCCAGGCGTTGGGCTCATCGTCAGCGCCGGAAGGAGTGAGAAAAGCGATGCGATTCGGATGGGCATCGGCCTGTCGATCAAGCATCGCCGCGAAGTTCTTGGCCGAGGACGCAATGAGTTTGTGCTGCAGAGCAAGGGACTCCTCGTCACTGGTACGCCTCATCAACTCACCCTCTCCTCGGTCAAAAATGACTTCTGCCACGCTATTGCATGGCGTACTGGCCGGTCCCCACAGTTCCCGACGACACTCATAGGTAGGTGTCTACAGGGGCGGGCAGGAGAACGTTCCCCGCACCACGGGTACGATATTGATCATGTCACAGGGCGGTTCCAGGCGCAGCATCCATGATGGCGATGCCTCGAATACGCCATCGATGGCGTCTTTTGACAATGTCGGGCCTGAGGTAGAGCGGTCGGCGGCTGCCCCTTGGCTGAGCATCGAGCAGCAACGAATCTGGCGAGCTTGGCTCCTCGGATCAGCTCGTATCACGGCGCATCTTTCGGAGGATCTGCGACGCCATGGCCTCGAGCTGTGCGAGTACGAGATCCTCGTCAGTCTTTCGGAAGCCCCCGATCACGCAGTTCGGATGTCTGTTCTTGCCATCGAGGTGCATCAGTCACGGTCGCGACTCACTCACGCCATCGAACGGCTCGAGGCACGCGGGCTTGTCGTGCGCGAGCCTGACGTGCGGGATCGTCGCGGAGTGGTCGCAAGGCTGAGCTCTGACGGCATGGACCTGCTGCGGCAGGCTGCACCCGACCATGTCCGTGCGGTCCGCCACGTTTTCGTTGACCCGGTCGATCCGGAGGATTTCGCGGCCTTGGGACGGGCCATGGCAGCTGTGCTTTCCGTGTCAGACTGAGCCCATGACGGCCACCACGGACATTCTCCAGGACTTTCAATCAGCTCTGAGGGGTCTGGACGCCTCTGCCGTGGAAATCCTGGACGATTCCCGGCTGGCGCGCGCCCTGTACTCCTCCGATGCCTCGATCTACCGCGTTGTCCCTGCCGCAGTTGCCCATCCACGAAGTACTGATGAGCTCTGTGCCCTGGTCACGGCAGCCAGTCACGTCGGACTACCCGTGACAACCCGAGGCGCCGGTACGACATGTGCTGGCAATGCCGTTGGAACTGGACTCATCATCAATACCTCGGCGCACCTCAACCACATCCTTTCCCTCGATCCCGAATCGGCTACCGCAGTCATCGAGCCGGGTGTGGTCCAGGACTGGCTTCAGCATGCCGGAGCTCCCCATCAATTGCGGTTTGGCCCAGACCCCTCCACATCAACTCGCTGCACCATCGGCGGGATGATCGGAAACAACGCCTGCGGGCCGCGGGCCTTGGGGTACGGACGTACCGGGGACAACGTCGTCGACCTTGACCTCCTCACTGCTGACGGCCACGTCACGACCCTCCGCCCCGGGGACCTCACGACTCCTTTCGCGGAACGCCTGGGTGATCTGGCAGACGCGAACCTCGCGACCATCCGGACCGAATTCGCGACCTTCTCCCGCCAAGTTTCCGGGTACTCCATGGAGTGGCTGCTGCCCGAGCGTGGTCGCAATTTGCCAGCCTTCATCGCGGGCACGGAAGCCACCCTGGGCATCGTCACGAAGGCGACGGTCCGGCTCGTCCGCGAAGCTCCCTACGGATTGACGGCGGCGCTGGGCTACCCATCAATGCCCGAGGCCGCCGATGCCGTCACGGCCTTGTTGCCCTTCTCCCCCGTCGCTTGCGAAGGATTCGGGCGACGGATCGTCGACGTGGTCTCCCGGGCAGGACGCCCGGTTCCCGATCTCCCGCGTGGCGACGGCTGGATGTTCGTGGAGCTTCGCGGCGATGACGAGGCCGAGGTGGCATCGCGAGCCAAGGACATGGTCGCTGCCAGCGGATGCCTCGATGGCCGGGTGGTCTCCGATCCAGTGCAGGCCGCGGCCCTCTGGAAGATCCGTGCTGACGGAGCAGGGCTGGCAGGCGTCAGCCTCGACAAGCCAGCCTGGGCCGGGTGGGAGGATTCGGCCGTCCCCGCTGCCGACCTCGGCGCCTACCTCCGCGACTTCGAGTCCTTGTTGGATGACCACGGCCTCCATGGCCTGCCCTACGGCCACTTCGGTGAGGGATGCCTGCACTGCCGCATCGACTTCCCTCTCGATCAGTCCGACGGACCCCAGCGCTACCGCTCCTTCGTCACCGAGGCGGCGAAACTGGTCGCACGGCATGGCGGGTCAGTCTCCGGGGAGCACGGCGACGGCCGAGCACGCTCGGCCCTGTTGAACACGATGTACTCCCCCGATGCCCTGAGCCTCTTCGGCAAGGTCAAGGCGATCCTCGACCCGGACAACGTGTTCAACCCGGGGATTCTCGTCGATCCCGCACCGCTCGAGACCAATATCCGAACCCACGAGTCAGCTCTTTCCGCGATCACCATTTCCCATCCCGAATTCGCCACCGACGTCCATCGCTGCACCGGAGTCGGAAAGTGCGTCGCCCACACTGCCCCAGGCGCGGTGATGTGCCCCTCGTACCAGGCTTCCGGGCTCGAGGTGGACTCCACCCGAGGCCGCGCCAGCGTCCTCAAGGAGATGGTCAATGGCACCCTCATCGAGGGTTGGGACTCCCCCGAGGTGGAACGCGCCCTCGACCTCTGTATGGCATGCAAGGGATGTGCCCGCGACTGCCCTACCGGAATCGACATGGCCAGCTACCGCAGCACGGTCCTCAACGAGAAGTACCGCCACCGGCTTCGCCCCCGCTCCCACGTGACCATGGGCCTGCTCCCTCTCTGGGAACGCCTCCTCAACCGCATCCCGGGAGCGCCTGCCCTGGCCAACAAGGTACTGGCGTTCTCGCCCTTCGCCCACCTGGCCCGATGGACGGCCGGCGTCGATCAGCGCCGTCCGCTTCCCCGGTTCCAGCCCTCGTCCAGACTGGCCAGCAAGCACGCGACCTCAGCCCGAACCATCGTGGCGGATCAGGAAATTCCGACCTCGCCTGCTACCGAAACCCCCTCAACCGGATCGATCTCACCGACTCGCCGCAGCGGGGACAGGGGAGACGTCGTCATCTGGGTGGATTCCTTCTCCGACATGTTGGAAGGTTCGGACCTCTCCTCCGTCGTCACGGTACTGGCCGACGCCGGCTACCGCCCCAGGGTCCTTTCCGATGACGTCTGCTGTGGGTTGACCTGGATCACCACTGGCCAGCTCAACGGCGCTCGTCGTCGGCTGCGCGCAGGACTGGCGGTGCTGGCTCCCCTGGCCGACGCCAACGTCCCGGTCGTTGGGTTGGAACCGTCCTGCACGACCGTCTGGCGCGACGACGCCCTACGCCTCCTTCCGGACGATCCACGGGTTGGTCGCGTCGCCCGGAACATGCACACCGTCGCTGAAATGCTGGAGGCAGCGAACTGGGTCCCACCCTCCCTAGCCGGCCACACCGTTGTCGCCCAGCCCCACTGCCACCATGCGTCGATCCTCGGATTTGGCCCGGACAAGCGCCTGCTCGAAGCTGCGGGGGCGAAGGTCACGGTGGTCGGCGGTTGCTGCGGTTACGCCGGAAACTTCGGCGTCGAGAACGGTCATTACGACTTCTCGGTGAAGGTTGCCCAGCACGACCTCCTCCCGGCCATCGAGGACGCCGGCCAGCAGGCCATCATCGTGGCCGACGGATTCTCCTGCCGGCGCCAGACCTCTGACCTAACGGGACGTCGGGCCCTCACCTTCTCGGAGTTGTTTGCCTCACACCTGCCGTCCCGAGCAACACGCTGATGGCACGACGTCGAAAGGACACAACACTGCAGGGACCACACGACAAGTCAGGCCGGGCCACCATTGGCCCGACCTGAGCCCTACCTCACGCAGAGCTCACGCGGTGATCGCGACGACCGCAGACTCCTTCTCGGTGGGCACTTGGGCCATGACAGCCTCGGGCAGGTGTGGTGCGGGAGGAAGCTCGACCTTGTTCGCCGACTTGACGACCAGTTCGGCGACCGTCTTGTCCAGGTCGGCAGAGGTCCTGGCGATGCTCGACTGGGCTACGAGGATCGCGGCGACCACCTCCTGACGAGCCGACTCGCCGTAACGAACCGCGTCCTCCAGACCGGTGGCCTGCTGGTCAAGGGATTCAGCGACGTCGAGGATCGTCTGTGGGTCCAGGGTCGGGGTCTGCATCGTGCGGGAGATCTCACCAACGGTCTGTCCAGAAGCCGCGGCATAGGCCGACAGCACCTCGTTGGCACCCTCGGCGACGGCCTTCTGCATACCTGCGGCCTGCTGGGCCTCGAGCAGCAGACCCCACTGGGCGATGGTGAGCTTCATCGTCGGGATGGTGAGGTTGACCATGAGGGCCAGACGCTGACCGAGCCCGTAGTGCAGGGCGCGGATGTTGCGAATCTGCGGGCTGGTCGACCATGCCACGAACAGACGCTGCTGGAACTCGTTGATGCGCGTCTGCATCGCCGTCATGAATTCGGTGATCCGAGCCCTCTCCTCCTGCTTGGCACGGCCATCCGGGGCAGACGGCTCGACGACGATCGCAGCCTGCGCCTTGGCAGCCTCGTCGAGTACGGCCTCCATCACGGCGATGGCGCCGACGAGTTGGGCGATCGAGGCCTCGTTGGCCTGGTAGAGCTCGTCACACAACACGACGTTGCGACGCAGCTCGTGCTGCTTGGTGGCGAGCTGCCCGGAAATGCGGTCAAGCTGCTGATCGACCGAGCGAGCCTCCTCGAAGAGCATCTCGACGATGTCGCGGCCACGTCGGAAGATTCCCTTGACGGCGTCGGTGAACTTGTCGAATGTCTCGCGCACCTCACGGTTGAGGCTCGGGTCATAGTTGCGGCGGAAGGCACGCATCCGGTCGTTGATCTCGTTCATGATCGAGGTTAGTTCGGGAATCTGCACCGGGCCGACCTCACGGAAGATCCGATTCACCTGGCTGTTGACGGCTGACAGCGCCTGGTCGCCGAAGGTCCCCAGCGCATCGGTATCGGCGAGCAGGTGCGGGAACTGCTGCGCAGCAACCTTTCTCGCTGCCTCCTGCTGCTCAGGAGTGAGCATGGCCAGACACGAGAGGGTGTGACCGGGCTCAGCACCCTGCGCGACTTGGACGGCGAGTTCTCCCACACTGGACTCGGCAACTCCCTTGGCAGGAGTCTCGGCTCCCGCCAAGGCATTGAAATCGATCGACATCTCGGACATGATCAACCTTTCGGTGGTGCTGTTCTCGTGGATGTGCTCAGGAACACTTCTTGGCGTCAGTGAGGCAGGCCATCAGGGCCTGAGTTACGTCCGCGTTGGTGGCTGGAATGGTCCGCACCCGTGACGCGAGAGGCAAGTCCTTGAAAGTTGACGTGGTGTTTATCCCAGCATTCGTCGTGGATCGGAAACCGTATTTCTTCCACGCGATCTTCTGAATCTCATCGTCACGCATGGCGCTGATGAGCCTCCGGCCGTCCGTGTCCAATGCCAGGATCGGGTGATCCGAGTAGATCGTCGGGCTGGGGTACAGCACCGTGACGTCCTTGAGGATCTCCTTCGAGTTCGAATTGGTGGCCGCCAGCTGGATGATCTGGTTCTCGTACCCGGCGAACAGCGGGGCCGCGTACTCACCGCCCTGGGTGAGCCACTGGCTGAAGCCATTCTCGGAACTGGCTGCCTGCAGACCCGAGGTCGCGTACAGCTGCCTCATCTGCGGCAACACCGCCTTGGCCTGGGCCAGGGTCGGCGACGAGGTGCTGTCCTTGGTGGCCAGGATCGTCAGTTCGAGCTGCATCATGGTGAATCCGGAGTTGGAGCTTCGAGCATCGGTGCTACGGATTCGCACCGGACCGGCCAGATTCCCGGCCTTGAGCTTCTGCCACGTGGTGCTCTTCGTAGCGTGGTCAAGCAGGAAGGTCTTGATGTCGAACTCGTAATGATTGTCGACCTTGGTGACGACCTTGGCGCGCTGCAACGCGGCTGTTGCCTCCGGACCGGAGTACACCACCTCAGGGGATTGCAGGACCGTCTGGGCACGGTATCCGGAGAACTGGCCGAGATGGTCGGCCTCGAAGATCCGCTGTGCCGAAGCGCTGGAGGGCCATAGACAGTTGTATCCGCCCTTCTTGATGTCATCGGTCGGCATCTGGACCTGGGAGTAGGAGCCCATCGGCACGAACTCGAGCTTGAGGTGGTACTTGTCGGCGAGCACCTTGGTGACTTCGGGGTCGGCCATGAGTTCGGTCTTCTCCGAACCACCGGCACACTTGATCTCGGTGATCTCGGACGACGACGTCGCCTTGCCACCACCGGCAGACGAGGATGAGTCCGGTCGCAGGTATAGGTACGACGCTCCCCCGACGACGCACACGAGGAGCAGGATGACGACCCCGATGATGAAACGTGGTTTGGACATCATTTCTCCTCGATGGCGAGAACGGGCATTTCAGGCGGGGCGACGGTCGCAAGGTTGGCGCGGTATTCCGCCAGATCACCCTGGTTGATGAGTCGGATCGAATCGACGGCGAAGTCAAGGAATCGCCGCGTCGCCTGCTCCCCTTCCAGCAACACCTCGTCAGGCTGCTTGTAGTAGGACGGATGCTCCTCGACGTCGCAATAGGTGCTCACCACCCCCGACAGTGAGCGCAGGTGTCCTTCCAGCTGGCTGGCCGAGGAGTACAGGGATGACGGCGACGCCCGCTTCACCCGATCCAACAGATCCGGGACAACCTTGGGGATCTGCTGGACCAGTGACTTCATGGACGCCGAGTGCAAGGAGTGACCCTGACTGCTGATCTCGTCGACAATCCGACGACATGACCTCACCTTGTCCTCGGCATCGTCGTTGTAGGAGTCGTCGCTAATTTGGGCCGGGGAACGCCACATGACCAGGCTGACACCAACTGCGGTGGCGATGGCCAAGCCGGTCGAGATGGCCAGGCGAGGGACCGCCGCGACTCCGTCAAGAAGGATCATCATGACGATGAAGACCACGGCGATCGCGGCCAGGGAGGACACAGAGGCGACAGTACGGGCACGTCGTCGACTCACTTGTATCCCGCAGCTTCCCGCAACGCCGACACCATGTTCTCGTTGCTCACATAGCTACCACCACTGGCCTTCGCGACCTCCTGAAGCTGCCCGGGCGAAGCACTCTTTCCAAAGGCGATCGTCACGACGGGGATGTGGGCCTTCCTGAGCGCATCGATGGACGGGTCTCGCGAATCGTCCTCGGACTGCCCATCGGACATGACGACGATCAGCTTCTTGCTCACTGAAGACGTCGACAGTTGCTGAACTGCCCGGTCGAGGCAGCTGTACATGTTCGTTCCGCCTTGAGGGTCGTAACCGTCAATCTCCTCGCGCAGATCGGTGAGCTTGCTGGGGTCGTTGCCGGTGACCGTCCATGGTCCTGCGGCAAGGTTCCTGTTGAAGATCGCAACCGTAGTGACGTCCTTCTCCGCTGTTTGCAGTCTGTTGCGCTTGGCCTCGGCGGGATCGAACAATGCCCTCGCCGCATCCTTGACGCCGTCCCAGCCACCGTTGCTGTCCATCGACCCGGACCCGTCGAGGCAGTAGTAGGTGTTCACCGGCTTGCGGTACAGGGAGTGGTAATTGTCCAGAGCTTGGTCGATCACCTCGGAACTGGGGAAGGTGACTCCCTGCTCCTTGAGGGTGGTCTTGATACCCCAGTCAGGATTGAAGACCTTGGTGTCGGCGTTGCTCATGGACAGGCCGACCCCATTGCCCGGACGCCGTCCGATGGCGGCCAACTTCTTCAGTGCGGCATCGTCCTCGAGTAGGTAGTTCTGCAGCTCGGTGAAGATCTTGTGATGTTCCTCGGCATTGGCCTGACCGTGGTCCACGAAACCGAGTGGAGCATCCGAGATCGCCATCGCACCGCGTGGATAGGCGACGTAGAGAGGGTCCTTCCCCTCCCTGACCAACTTCTGGTTCTCCTCAATGACGAGGTCCTCATAGGTGAACATCGTCTGGCAGAGGTTGGGCTCCTTGACGCACTGACTGGTCATGGTGCCGGTGGAGGGAGGGGTGCGATCCATGGCATTGAAGAACTTCTTCATGCCGTCGACCACCTTGGGGTCCTTGAGCTGAGTCGCCGTCAGGGCCTGACCAGGTGGGTTGCCTGCGAAGTGGTTGAGGAAGCTGAACAGGACCGTGTCACCGGAATTCGACTGGGTCGGGTTGGTTGCCCACACCTTGGTCTTGCCGGATTCGAGGCTGTCGATGATCTGGACTGCTGTGACGTCCTTCCCGACGAGGCCAAGCCTGTCCATCACCGGCTTGTACCCGGCGTAGACGACCGGTGTGAGGAACATCGGTTTGACGTCGCTGAGGACGTGCTTGGTGTTGGCGAGCTGGGAAAACACCGAGGATGCGAACCAGTAGGCATCGGCCTCGACCTGCCCGGCCTGGAGGTCACGGGCCTGATCAACTGATCCCTTGAGCTTCCACGTACAGGTGTACCCCTTGTCCTTGCACCACGGACCGACGATGGTTTCGAGCACCGTCTTCTGCTCGGACCCAGCGACGATACGAAGAACCGCCGGGCCCGTTGCCTCTGCGGCCTCAGGCGTACTCGGGTCACGGGACGTCAAGGAGCCCGTTGAGCATCCTGTGACGGCCAGACACACCGCGGAGACAAAAGCGATGACGACGGTGGGAACATAACGACGCCGACCCATAACAGCGTTATAGCAATGAGCCGGCGCCGTGAACGGTGTCAACAGGAAGAGTTCATTGATTCTTCACCAGTGCGTCACCGCTCAGTCACGAGTGAGTCGACGATGCTTCGAGGCATGCGGACGAGCCGCCTCCGGCCCGAGACGCTCGATCTTGTTGACCTCGTAGTCGGCGAAGTTGCCCTCGAACCAGAACCAGCGCGGCACACCGTCCTCGTCCTCGCCCTCCCAGGCCAGGATGTGGGTGGCGATGCGGTCGAGGAACCAGCGATCGTGGGAGACGACCACGGCACATCCCGGGAACTCCAGGAGGGCGTCCTCAAGACTCGACAGGGTCTCGACGTCCAGGTCGTTGGTCGGCTCGTCGAGCAGGAGGACGTTGCCGCCCTGCTTGAGTGTCAGGGCCAGGTTCAGGCGGTTGCGCTCACCGCCGGAGAGCACACCGGACTTCTTCTGCTGGTCCGGTCCCTTGAAGCCGAAGCTCGCCACATAAGCCCGCGAGGGTTCCTCGAAGTTGGCGACCTTGATGTAGTCCAGTCCGTCGGAGACGACCTCCCAGACGTTCTTCTCCGGGTCGATGCCAGTACGGTTCTGGTCGACGTAGGAGAAGTTGACCGTCTCGCCGACCTTGAGGTCGCCGGAATCGGCCTTCTCCAATCCGACGATGGTCTTGAACAGGGTCGTCTTGCCGACACCGTTCGGGCCGATGACGCCGACGATGCCGGCTCGCGGCAGCGTGAAGGACAGGTCCTTGATGAGGACACGGTCGCCGAACCCCTTGGTGAGGTGGTTTGCCTCCAGCACGACGTTGCCAAGGCGCGGGCCCGGCGGGATGTTGATCTCGGCGGTGTCGATCTTGCGGTTGCGCTCGGCCTCGGCAGCCAGCTCCTCGTAACGGGCCAGACGGGCCTTGTTCTTGGCCTGCCGAGCCTTCGGCGAGGAGCGCACCCAGTCCAGCTCCTTCTCGAGGATCTTGGCGCGCTTGGCGTCCTTCTTGCCCTCGATCTGGAGACGCTTGCGCTTGGTGTCCAGGTAGGTCGAGTAGTTCCCCTCGTAGGGGTGCAGCTGACCGCGGTCGACCTCACAGATCCACTCGGCCACGTGGTCAAGGAAGTAGCGGTCGTGGGTGACGGCCAGGACAGCGCCTGGGTAGGACTTGAGGTGGCCCTCCAGCCAGTTGACGGACTCGGCGTCCAGGTGGTTGGTGGGCTCGTCGAGGAGCAGCAGGTCAGGCTGCTCGATGAGGAGCTTGCACAGGGCGACGCGACGACGTTCACCACCGGAGAGCACGTCGACCGGGGTGTCGCCGGGAGGGCACTGCAAGGCGTCCATCGCCTGCTCGAGGCGGGTGTCGATGTCCCAGGCGTTGGCGTTGTCGAGCTCGGTCTGCAGCTCGCCCATCTCGGCCATGAGGGCGTCGAAGTCGGCGTCCGGGTTGGCCATCTCGGCCGAAACCTCCTCGAACCGTGCGAGCTTCGCCTTGATGTCGCCGACGGCCTCCTCGACGTTCTCGCGAACCGTCTTATCCTCGGTGAGCGGGGGCTCCTGGAGCAGGATTCCGACCGTGGCTCCCTTGGCGAGGTTGGCGTCACCGTTGTTCGGCTTGTCGAGCCCAGCCATCAGCTTGAGCATCGTCGACTTACCAGCGCCGTTCGGTCCGACAACACCAATCTTGGCGCCCGGGAAGAACGACAGCGTGACATTGTCGAGAATGACCTTGTCACCCACCGCCTTTCGGACGTTGTGCATGGTGTAGATGAACTCGGCCATCGGCACTCCTCCAGAATCTGCGGGAACGGGGCGGCCGGCACTTCACCGACCGTTGCACAGTATGCCAGTTGGCATAACCGTTCCCGTCACAAAGTCATTCCCGATGGATGACCTCGGACTTCAGGAACCGACCAATTCGACGTCGTCATCAACCATCTCGGCGTCCCCGTCGTCGCCAATCGCATCGTGCGGTTCCTGGTATCGCAGCACGTGATCGTCTCCCAGCGGCGCCTCGACCCGCTTTTCGGGGCGACGGCACACGGCGGACACGCGGGACAGATCCGGTCCGACATTGCTTGCGACGATGATGAGTTGCTCGTGGGAGCCCTCGTCGTCAATCCAATTCCGGGTACGCAGCCGACCGGTAACCATGACCGGGTCTCCCTTATGCAAGGATGCGGCGCAGTTGTCCGCGAGGCGCCCGTAGACGTGCACCGACAGCCATGTCGTCGTCCCGTCGACCCACTCCCCCTGCCTCATCGCGCGAGGGGTGTGAGCAACCCGGAACCGGGCTCCACGCCAACCCTCACCAATCTTCATCTCGACATCAGTCCCGAGGTTTCCGGTAAATGACACGTTTGCGTCCATCTGTGAGCTCCTTTCCACTCACAGACAGTTATCGTCGAGCCCCGGAAAATCCGTCAGGCAATTTCAGATCTGTGGACAACTCCAAATTCAGCGCCGACGACCCTGTGGACAACCCTGCACCTGTGGCAAAGCCATTTACCCACGTCAGGACGCCTTCGCCAGGATCTTGACGACCTCGTCGTGGTGATCGAGCTCGACATTGACCGGATCAACGACAGATTGCCATGCCACCTCGGTCAGGTTGGACCGCAATTCAGACCTGGCATGACGCGCAGCAGCCCGAGCCCCTGCTTGCACACCGATCTGGCACAGCAGAGAAACCACGATGCCCACGACGGCTCCCCCCGCCACGATGAGGGGCGGCACCGGGAAGTCGTGCCATCTCACCGGTGAAACTCGGAACTGGAAATAGGCCGTCAAGCCATCCGCCAACCACCACGCCGCCCCGGCCAGGACGATGACAATGAGAATCCACTGCACCACCGTCACCACCTTCCACCAGCCGGTACCCCGATGCACTCCCAAATCCGTGGAGGCGACAGCCCGATCGATATCGTCGGGTAGAACCTTGCGATTCGACAGTGATGCTGCCCGCACCGAGTCGGCCCACGGCCGGGGCAGCCCCTCGGAGGCCTCCGACGCCAGAGAGCGCACTGCCGTGTCCACCTTGGCTCCTGCGACACCGACGCGTGCCGTCATCGCGCTTCGCTGCACATCGGTGGGTTCTGTCCCGCGCGACAACTCCTTCTTGCGCCTCGAGCCCAGGTCCAAGTGCAACCGGTGCAACGGATCCTGCCGAAGTTTCGACAACCACGACGTCACCGGCCAACCTGTGGCGTAGTGGCCTCTCTTGCGGTAAGCCTCCCGGGTCGCCTCGACAACTGGATCGACGCCACCAGCAGTGCACAACGCCTCGATCAATCGGTCGACGGAGTCCTGACTCACCTGACCTGCCTCGGCACCAGTCGCCTCCAACAATTGCTGAGAAACGCTGTCGAGGTCAGCATGGAGACGGGCTGCCTGCGCCTTCTTGGCGCGCACGGCACGAGCCAATGCGACGCGCATGTCTTCCACGCCTTCACCGGTGGTCGCCGAGATTGCCATGATCTTGGCCTTGTCCAGGCCCTCTGAGTCCAGGAGACGACGCAGATCGCGCAAACAGTTCTTACGCTGCTCCTTGTCGAGACGATCAATCTGGTTGAGAACGACCGTCATGACCTCGGAATGAGTCGCCAGTGGCACCAGATAACGAGTGTGGAGAGCAGCGTCGGCATATTTCTGTGGATCGACGACCCACACGATCATGTCGACCATCTCGACGAGTCGATCCACCTCCAGCCGATGCTCGATGCGCACCGAGTCGTGGTCGGGCAGGTCGAGCAGCACCAAGCCGTCGAGAGCCCCGTCTCCGCCCATGTGGTGACGACGAGGAACGTCGAGCCAGTCCAGCAAGGACTCGGCTGACTCGCTCCCCCACACCGCTGCCGTGGCTTTCGAGGTCGTCGGACGACGCACGCCCGGATCCGCGAGGTCCGCACCTGCGAGTGCGTTGAAGGTCGATGACTTTCCCGAACCGGTGGCGCCAGCAAGGGCAATGACGGTGTGATCCCCACCGATTTGGCACCGTTGGTCAGCACGATCCAGCACTGCGCGCGCACGGTCGACCACTTCATCGGGGATACGCCCCGCCGACAGATCCACTGCCTTGCTCAGCATCTCAATGCGTTCGGCAAGGTCGACGCGTCGTCTCCTCATCGTTCCTCCTGACGAGGCTCAGGCTCCAAAACCACCGATGGTTCGACGATCTCGGCGTCGAGGACGGGCATGTCGGCCCTCATCTGCCCGAGCTCGGGTGTTCCGGACGCCTCCGCTTCCCGCGTCTGCGGACGGGTTCGGATCGTCACCCGGCCATCGCGGGGCTCCGCCGCTTCCTGAGCCTGCCGCACCTGCTCGATCGAGGTGCGGATCCGAGCTGGCAACTCTTCATCGACTCCCAGCGCTCCGAGCACGTTCTGGTAGCGCGCCACCTCAGTGGCGAGCAGCCCCTCGACCCTGGCGTCGAGCTGTTCCTTCGCAACCTTCGCCAGACGTCGCACCGCGTCGTCGCCAAAGAGGGCCTCAAGAAGCCGCTGCGCGACGATGGCCGAGCCACCGGCTATCCCGGCTTCCGCGCCCGACAATCCGCCGGTGTGAGCGAAGACGACGAGCATGAGAGCGACGGAAACCCCGTTGACTCCGAAAGCCATGAATCGGGCCTTCGACCGCTTGTCCATGCCTTCCCCGGCAACCAACTCCATGACGTCGCCCTGCCAGCCCCTCACCATGCGAGAGACGGACTCCTCAAAACCTCGTGACGGACGAGCCAGATCCTCGTCCGAACGTTCCAGGACACTGCGACCGGCTGGGTCGGCCTGCCAGACGGCCTCAATCCGCTCACACCCAGCCTGCGTTTCAGCGATGATGAGGTTTTCCAGGCCAGACTCCACCGCGACGCTGACCTTCTCGACTTCCG
Organism: Cutibacterium avidum ATCC 25577; assembly: GCF_000227295.1. Classification (GTDB taxonomy): domain Bacteria; phylum Actinomycetota; class Actinomycetes; order Propionibacteriales; family Propionibacteriaceae; genus Cutibacterium; species Cutibacterium avidum. The sequence goes on from NZ_JH165054.1 coordinate 257,141, forward strand.
GAGGCGCTCCCTTGAAGGTCTGGACGACGCGGTCTCGGAACCACGACACCTTCGCCTCCATGGCCCGCATGAATTCGCCAGTTCCCACGAATTCGTGCCACCGGGCCAGCACCTCGCCACGCAGCAGGGTGCCGTCGGCAGATTGCGCGGCGATCGACTGCGAGGCCTCGGCCATGATCGACTGAGCATCCGCAGCCAGCCTGGATGTGGCAACTGCTTGGGCCTCCAGACCAGCGGCAACGTAGGAGGACCTTTCGCAGACCGAGCCGATGGCGCCGGACAGGGTGGACGCGATGACCTCACGTCGCTTCTGCTGGTCCTGAGCCAGACTCGACAGGAAAAAACGCAACGGCGCAACGGCCTGATCCGGAAGCATGCCATCGGCATTGGTCCTGGTCTCCGGCACAGCGAAGAGAGGGGAATCCGCCAGGCCACGCTCTGTCATGAGCCGGCCAAGGTCCGGGGGAACCTCCCTCATGGCCTCCGGCGGGACGCGGTCACACACCACCGCAACCGAGGCATGTCGCTCCTGAGCCTCGTTGAGGAAATCCCAGGGCACGGCGTCGGCGTAGCGGGCGGCTGACGTGACGAAGACCCACAGATCCGCAGCCTGCAACAGCTGGGCAGCCAAGTCGCGATTCCGCGCCACCACGGAATCGATGTCGGGGGCATCCAAAATGGCCAAACCCTTCGGGATCCCAGGCTCTGCGACCAGCTGGAGGCTCGAGGCGTCATTGCTGGCAACTCGGGAACGCACCAACGTAGGCAGCACCCGGTCACCGTCGAACCACACTGCATCGTCAGGGTGGTGGACGAGAACTGGAGAGGTCGTGGTGGGACGAATGACGCCGGGCCGGGTCACCACTCGTCCGACCAGAGAATTGACCAGGGTGGATTTTCCGGCGCCTGTCGACCCACCGACCACAGCGAGGAGCGGGGCGTCAATGGTCTCCAACCGAGGTAGGACGTAATCGTTGAGCTGGCTGGCGATTCGACGGGCCAGACCGGCCTGGGTGATGGCCTCGGGCAGGTCAAGGGGAAAATCGGCCTGACGCAGGTCATGCCGCAGATCAGTCAGCGACAGCAACATCTGCTCAGTGTTCATGGTGGTCCTTCCTGGTCACTCGTCAGGCCTGTGGCGGTGCCCACTGCAACTCATTGTTGACCTGCTGGCTCCGACGTCGCCTGAGGAATGCGGGCAGCCTGGGTTTGGCCAGTTTGGCACCTCGGGCCACAGTGACAGCCATCGGACGCAACGAGTTCAGACGATCGATGAGTTGAATCTGACGCGTACCCGGATCGTCCTCCAGTCCACGCACGACCGCGTCACGCAGATAAGCCAGATCCGTGCCAGTGCGCAGGAACTCCAGTGTGTGCCACCAGCGACGCGGGCCATGGCTGAGGGCCACCAAACCCGCCCACTGACGACGCCGCAGCGCCGAGAGGGTGTCGGCGTCGGATTCCGGCAACCACCCGGCCTTGACATAGTCCTCAAGACGATTGCGGACCATCTTGCCTTCACGCATCATGCGAATGGCCACGAAGATCACGACGGAGGCGACGATCGCAAGGGCCACGTACCAAAGGTTCTTCAAGGCGGCCATCGGCAACACCGAGGAGAATCCGTTGAACAGCATGTGACCAGTCACAGCCATGACGAAACCGGTCGTCGGAGCCAAGATCCTCACAAGCCTGCTGCGTGATCGCAGTCCCAGAGCCAGGCCGATACCCGTCATGCTGGTGAACAGGGGATGCCCGAACGATGTGTAGACGCCTCGCAGCCTGACCATCTCCATGACAGCCTTTTTCGGGTCGCCAGCAGCGGCAGTCACGCGGGCGTAATTGTCAGCTCGGGCGTAATACATGATGTTCTCGACGAAGGCGAAACCGATCGCCGAGAGTCCGGCCATGCTCACCGTCTGGACCACGGAGGTCATGCGTCTCCCCATGACCACGGCCAGTCCGAAAAGCACCATGGCTTTACAAGACTCCTCGACGAAGGGAGCCGAATACACCGCAGGACCTGCACCCGAAGCCGGATCGACCCCGCCTGTCACCGAGAGCATCCCCGCCATCCAGGTATTGACGTGCAGGCTGATCCAGGTCGCTATGCACGCTCCCCAGCAGAAGCAGAGGAACCACACGTGAAGATGCCGGGTCCTGAAACGGTCGATGAGGATGAAGATCGCCGACCAGACCGCTGCCGTCGGCCATGCGTAGTGGAAGGCAAGCTTGAACGACTGATTGGTGATGCCGGGAACGACGCCCTTCTGGCCGTCGCGCTCCACCTCGGTGTCCGCATGCATGTTCACGTAGGTGTGAACCACACAAGCAGCTGACACCAGCACCAGGACGAGCAGCACCCAGAACCACGGATTACGCAACAGACGTTGCCACCAGGGACGGCGCACAACGGGCGCGGGGGCAACGTAGGACATGGTTGAAAGACTACCGGGCACCTGGGACATTTTCCGCTGTGCCAATTCCTCGTCCCGCGGAATGCGGAAGGATGATGGCGGCCCGGGTGGGAATCGAACCCACGCGCGACAGATTAGAAGGCTGCTGCTCTATCCGCTGAGCTACCGGGCCATGGTTGACATCCTAACGGGATCCGGCCACCAGCACCCAGCCCGCCCCAATCAGGTGGCGAGCAAGACTGCACCCATTTGTTCGCCGTCCTAACCTTTCTCCGTGATTGATTCGACGCGCACCGAGTCCCCGGCCCCACCGGTGAAGTGGTCGTCAATCATCGTCTCCGCCTACCTGCCGACATTGATGTCGTCCCTGGGATACGGTGCGGTGATCCCGCTCATTCCGCTCACCGCGGTCCACAACGGTGCATCCGCTGCCCTCGCTGCCGCGATCGCCGCTCTCGTCGGTATCGGCCAGATCATCGGTGACGTCCCTGCAGGGTGGCTGGTCACGAAGATCGGCGAGAAGTGGTCCTTGGTCATCGCCATGCTCATCGACGCGATGGCCCTGGGGTCCATGGGGCTGGCCCATCACCTTGGACTGCTCGCCATCGCGGTGCTCGTCAATGGCATGGCCGGCGCCGTTTACGGCATCGCTCGACAGAATTACCTGACGGTCGCCATCCCTTACCGATACCGGGCGCGCGCCCTGTCCACCCTGGGAGGGGTATTCCGGGTGGGTTGGTTCGTCGGCCCCATGGCGGGGTCATGGATCCTCCGGGAATCCTCCATGGCATGGGCATATGGATTTGCATCCGTCGCAAGTGTGCTCGCAGCCGCCGTGACCACCGTCATGCCCGACCTGCCACCGGTCGACACCCCGGAACTCGCCGAGGAAAGGACTCCCGCCAAGATCTCCACCTGGACCATCGCCAAACAGAACGCGAGAGTCCTCTGGACGACTGGTCTGGGAGTGACGGCCCTCATGCTCGTTCGGTCGGCCCGCCGCTCTCTGCTGCCGCTGTGGTGTCATGCGAGCGGACTCACCCCGGCCACCACGGATCTCATCTACGCCTGGTCGATGGCCGCCGACGTCCTGCTGTTCCTGCCCGGCGGGGCCCTCATGGACAAGTTCGGGCGCTGGTGGGTGGCAGTTCCGTCGATCCTCATCCAGGCCGTCGCCCTACTGACCCTGCCGCTGGCTCACACCGCGACAACCATCGGCATCGTCGCCCTCGTCATCGGCATCGGAAACGGAGCCAGCTCGGGCATCGTCATGACTCTGGGGTCCGACGCGTCCCCCGCCATCGGACGACCTCAGTTCCTGGCCGCATGGCGACTGCTCTCGGACACCGGCTCGGCGATGGGACCGATCGTCGTCACCCTCGTCACCCTGGTCTGGCCACTGTCGGCAGCCAGCATCGTGATGGCGATCATCGGTCTGGTCGGCAGCTACTGGATGGGCCGCTGGGTGCCGCGCGGTAAACGGTAAGGGCCCCTTCCGCGTCAACCGCTCAAAAGTGGCATGTCGTCACCACCAACTAGTCTGTTATGACGTGAAAGACATGTTGGTGTGGATCGATTGCGAGATGACCGGGCTCGACCTGGCCCACGACGGACTCATCGAGGTGGCCGCCTTGGTCACCGATGGGCAGCTCAATGTTCAGGGCGAAGGAGTGGACGTCATCATCAAGCCCGAGCCCGAGTGGCTCGCGCACATGAACGACTTCGTGCGCGACATGCACACCAAATCTGGACTCCTCGAGGAGCTCGACAAGGGACTGACGATGTCCGAGGCCCAGGAACAGGTGCTCGATTACATCCGCACCTACGTCCCGCAGGCAGGAAAAGC
>NZ_JH165054.1:262686-271336 GCF_000227295.1 Cutibacterium avidum ATCC 25577
TGAAGAGCCGGAAAAGCCCCGTTGGCCGGAAACACCATCGGCACCGACCGTTCTTTCTTGGCCAAGGACATGCCGGAGCTGGAGTCCTACGTGCACTACCGCAACGTTGACGTCTCCTCCATCAAGGAGCTGGCACGACGCTGGTACCCGCGCGCCTTCGGCCACACCCCGGAGAAGCAGGGCAACCACCGCGCTCTCGCCGACATCCAGGAGTCCATCGAGGAATTGATGTACTGGCGCGAGGCACTCATGGTTCCCTCCCCCGGCCCGGACGCGGACCGTTGCGACGAGATCGCGGCGAAGTACCAAGGTTTCCTCACCGGAGCGGGAAAGGACTGAACCGGACGACGGGGGGCGGGAATACCAAGTTGCATTCCCGCTCCGGAACCCGGTACTCTTCTCGGGTTGCCTGACGCAGGCACATGGTGGCTATAGCTCAGTCGGTAGAGCACCTGGTTGTGGTCCAGGGGGTCGCGGGTTCAAGTCCCGTTAGCCACCCCAGTTCTTTCCAAAAGGGAAGCCGACTCCCCTTGAACGCCGCCAGCGAAGGCGCGCTGCCAGGCCCCGCAGGAGCCAGCAGCCGCACTGCGTGCTCAACTGCCCCCCGCATGACGACCTGCCTGGCCGCGTCACCCATCTATTCGCCTCACCGCCGACGTCGTCACCGGCGCAAGGTGTCGAGCAGTTCGTCGATCTCGCCGAACCTCTCCACCGCCGGGCTGTCAATGACGCTTCCCCTGACGACAACCGTCTCAACTCCCTCAAGTGCCTTGAGATCGTCAAGAGGATTGGCTCCCAGCACCAACAGATCGGCCGACAGACCCGGCTCCACCGCACCCGTCACGGATTCCAGACCGAGCATCTTGGCGTTGACCCGGGTCACGGCTTCTAGGGCCCGCGCCGTGGACAACCCAGCGCGCGACACCACGAGGTCGAGCTCACGCCACATGGCGTAGTGGGGAGTAAAGGTCATCGAGGAATCCAAACCGGATCCGAGCACCACATCGCTCGTGATCGCATCGCGAATCCCCTGAACCATCGAGTCCAGCACGATCCGGGCATTCTCCTTGACGACCTCGCTGGCGCCGGTGATCTCCGTGTCGATCTCGACCAGCGGAGCAGCGGCCAACAGGGTCGCGTCGAAAGCCGACCAACCTCGCAGAGACTTGGGATTGTCGTGGAATAGTTCGACGATCTCGTCGGTCATGGCCGATCCATGCTCGATGGTGTCGACGCCCGCCTTGAGGGACCTCAGCACCCCTTCAGGGCTCTGGGCATGCGCAGCGACAAGCACGCCAGCTGAGTGAGCCTCCTCGCAGATCGCCGTCATTTCCTCGGTCGTCATCTGCGGACGCCCGGCCTCCCCGACGACCTTCGCATCGGTGACCCCGCCGGTCGCGGCAATCTTGATGGACGTAGCCCCCAGACGCAGGTTCTGACGCACCGCCTTGCGTCCCTCCCAGGGAGCATCGACAATCCGGGCGACGCCCAGCTCCGCGCCATGGCCTCCCGTGATGGCCAACAGTGGGCCTGACGCCATGATGCGAGGGCCGAGCCACTGTCCGGACTCGCTCTCACGGCCCAAAGCAACGGCCTCGTTGTCATACTCACCGAGGCCACGGAGGGTGGTCACACCCGAGTTGAGCTCGACGTCCGCAAATCCCCTCGCACGTTCGCGCAGCATGGGACTCCCCAACGGAGTTTTCCAGAACCCACGATCCCCCGCGCGAGCGCCGGGTTCGTCAACGCTTTGGGCAGAGGACGTCCGTCAGCCATGAGGTGAGCATGGGCATTGATGAGCCCCGGCATGACCCATTTGCCCGCGCAGTCAATAACGCTGAGCCGTCCTTGCTCGATCAGCGAGCTGCTGGGCGGGCCCGACGGCCTCGATCGAACCGTCTTCGCCAACGAGCACGGTGTGATCGGCCAGCACGGTTCCATCTCGGTCGCATGTCAGGACACTGGCCCCGGTCAGAGCTACGGTCGTGGTCATCGTCATCATCTCCTCGCAGAACGACGCTCACTCCAGCATTCCCCGGAATGCCGAAGATCGGACAGTAGTCGCACAATGTGAGATGACATGCTGTACTTGGCCCCTTCTCGCGTAACAATCCTCCCCATGAACCGCGAGAACAACGATGTGGCTGGAGACATGCAGCACCTGCGCCGCAGCCTGAGCAACCGCCACATTCAGCTGATCGCCATCGGTGGCGCCATCGGAACCGGCCTGTTCATGGGGTCCGGAAAGTCCATCAACACCTCGGGTCCGAGCATCGTGGTTGCCTATCTCGTGATCGGCACGATGCTCTTCTTCGTCATGAGGGCCATGGGCGAGCTGTTGCTGCACAACCTGCAGTGGAAGTCCTTCCAGGATTTCGCGGCTGATCTCCTGGGCCCTTGGGCGGGATTCTTCCTCGGCTGGTCGTACTGGTTGTGTTGGGTCGTCACGGGTATGGCTGACGTCATCGCCATCACCTCATATTGGGGTTACTGGACCCACGACCGAATGTGGGCCTTCATCCTCACCGCGGCCACCTTGCTTCTCCTGCTGGTCCTCAACCTGCTCACGGTGAAGCTCTTTGGTGAGCTTGAATTCTGGTTTGCGCTCATCAAGATTGTCGCGATCGGCATCCTCATCGTCGTGGCTGTGGTGCTCATCATCATGGGGTTCACCTCGCCGGGCGGATACAAGGCCTCGGTGTCGAACCTGTGGACCCATGGCGGATTCGCGCCGAAGGGCTGGAGCGGATTCTTCGGCGGCTTCCAGATTGCTGTTTTCGCCTACGTGGGCATCGAGTTGGTCGGTACTACCTCCGCGGAAACCCGTGATCCCCGCAAGACCATGCCCAAGGCCATCAATGCCGTCCCCGTGCGCGTCCTGGTGTTCTATGTGGTTGCCCTGCTCGCCATGATGTGTGTCATCCCGTGGAATCTCATCGAGAAGGACTCCTCGCCGTTCGTCCAGATGTTCGGACTCGTCGGTTTCACCGCGGCTGCCGGCATCATGAACTTCGTCGTTCTCACGTCTGCCGCATCCAGCGCCAACTCCGGGGTCTATTCGACCTCTCGGATGCTCTACGGACTGGCCCACAAGGGCATGGCGACGAGGGCCTTCGGCAAACTCACCCGCAATGGCGTCCCCGGTTGGGGCCTGGTGTGCACCGTCATCCTCATTGGTTCGGCCCTCATTCTTGCCGCGAAAGACACCGTGATGGGGGCCTTCACCCTGGTGACGACGGTCTCCGCCGTGCTGTTCATCTTCGTGTGGAGCATGATCCTCGTCAGCTACATCGTGCACGTGCGCCGTAACCCGCAGGCCCATGCCGAGTCGATCTACCCGATGCCTGGGGCCCATTTCATGCCGTGGGTTGTCCTGGCCTTCTTCGTCTTTGTCGTCGTCCTTCTGGCTGGGGCTGACGACACCCGCCAGGCTCTCCTTGCCACCCCCGTGTGGTTCATCGTGCTCGGCATCGCCTGGGTGATCGTGCGTCGTCGGTCCCACAGTGACGACTTGGAAGACGTCACCGACTGAGGGCCGCTATGTCCTCGGCCGTGCTGTGGTCGCTACAGTGAGAGTGGTTGCCGAGCGATCATTAAAGGGGTGAATTATGTCCGAGGAGGACGCCACCGGCGGGTCGACAGTACGTCAAATTGGCAGCCATTACATCCTCGACGAGGTGCTCGGCCAAGGCTCGATGGGAACGGTTTGGCGTGGGCATGATCTCAACGACGGGTCATCTCGAGCCATCAAGGTCCTCAAACCCGAACTGACGAATGACAAAGGCGCGACGAGGCGCTTCATCCAGGAGCGCGACATCCTGATGACCGTCGCCGACGACGCGGTCGTCCGGGTGACTGACATGGTCGTCGAGTCCTCCACCTTCGCCATCATCATGGAATTGGTTGACGGCCCCGACCTTGCGCACGTGCTGGAGTCCATGCCCGACCACCGCCTCGAGCCAGCCACGGCGGTCTGCCTGGGAATCGAAGTGTGCCAGGCCCTTACCGCGATTCACCGAGTCGGCATTCGTCACCTCGACATCAAACCGGCAAATATCCTCATCGAGGACCGAGAGGAGGTCCGTGGGGCACGAATCACAGATTTCGGCGTCTCGGAAATGGTCGCTTCAGGCAATCCGCACGAAATCGTCGGGACTCCCTACTATCAGGCTCCAGAAGTAGCTGCAGGACGAACGCCGTTGGCGGCAAGCGACCTCTATTCCTTCGGCGTCACCTTGTACCAATTGCTGGCCGGCCGCGTTCCGTTCCAGGCAGATTCAGCTGGAAATATTCTGCGTGACCAACCCCCGGACCACATTCCCGGGGTTGATCCACGACTGTGGAACACCATCATGACGTGTCTGGCGCCTGATCCGGCCGGACGCCCCGCCAGTGCGGAGTTACTGGCATCTGAGCTGCGCTCATGGCTCGACGGCGGACCGCCGGTCCAGCTCGTTGTACCTCGTCCGCTACCGCCTCCTCCAACGCCGCCAGCCCCGATTGCGCCGCCACGACCGGTTCCACCGTACTCGGCGCCCTCGGCGACGCGGCCTCCGTCAGCGGTGAGCATGGCAACCCCGGCTCCGTCCGCGCCAGCAGCACATGCGGCGACAAACCAGCGCGGCAGCGACGCTGGATGGTTCATCGCTCTGTTGGCTTTGCTTCTGTTGGTCGGAGCCGGAGCGTTCGTCTATCTCAAAGGGATGCCCGGATCTCATTCCGAGGCCACCGCTCAGCCAATTCATACCGCGACCCCGGCACCCAGCCAGACGCCTGAGGTCAGACCGATGCGAACAGTAACGGTCCATGCCACAGTGACGACCACCGCTGCACCGCCCCCGGCTCCCGCCCAGGTCGGTGTCCCCGCCCAGGTCAGCGTCCCCGCCCACGTCGACCTCCCCGCCGGGGCCTCCGAGTGTGGTCCGGGCACATGGGTCGCCAACACGCGTACGGATTGCTCCTTGGCTCTGAACCTCGCTCAGTTAGTGCCGCCGAATCATCCGTCGAACTTCTTTGTCAGTACGCGAAACCCGCAAACTGGGCGCTCTCACAAGTTCTTCTGCAATGTTGTCGGCGAATACCTCGACTGTAGTAACATCGATTTGGAGGTGTACCTCGTCATTCCGAGGTGACCTTCTTGGTCACTGTCAGCAATGGAAAAGCTGTGGAATACTGCGACCATGAGACGCCGAACAATCATCACAGCCGCTTTGAGCGCACCATTGGCTGGCTGCGTTTCAAAAGCCGAGCCCCCAGCCGAATCACCCTCGCCTGCACCCGTGACGTCGTCGTCTCCGTCTGACACGCCAACTCCCAGCCCGTCCTCAGCCACCCCCACCCCGAGCTCTACCTCGACGCCGACGGCGACGGAGAAGGTGACCCCAATCCCGATGGATCCACGGGCCGCCCATATCGTGGCGGATATGTCGCTCGAAGAGCGTGCTGGTCAGTGCATTCTCGTCGGGGTGGTTCCCTCAGATTCTCCGGAGTACATCGCCAACCTCATTGACTCCAAGTGCCTTGCCGGCATCTTCATCTTGGGTCATTGGACCAAGAGGTCGAAGCTCGAGGCCATGCTTGACGCCGTCAACAGTGTCAGCCCGCACGGCATCAAGCCCATCGTCGCGAGCGACCATGAGGGCGGCGAGGTTCAGAACATCCGGATTCCGGGAGTCGACCGGCTGCCGAGCCAGGAAGCTCTGGCCCGGATGTCCCCGGCCAAAGCTCAGTCGGTGGTGACGAGAGGTGCCCGCCAACTCGCCGACCTCGGCGTCCACATGATCTTCTCCCCCGTCGCTGACGTCATCGATCCTGAACTTGGCGTCAAGAACAAGCCGATCGCCAAGCACCATCGTGGGTTCGGCACCGATCCTCAGACGTGTGGCCGGTACGCGGCCTCCGTTATTGCGGGGCATCGCAAGGCCGGGATCATCCCGACGGCCAAGCATTTCCCCGGAATTGGGCGCATCATCGAGGACACGGATTTCAAAGCTGACGGAATTACCGACCACAAGACAATTCGCCATGACCCGTATCTCGAATCGTTCCGAATGGCATTCAATGCTGGGTCTGAAGCGGTCATGATCGCCTCCGCGACCTACTCGAAGATCGATCCAGGAACTCTCGCGTTGTTCTCGTCGAAGGTTATGACCGACATGCTTCGCGGCGACTTCGGATACCAGGGCCTCATCGTTTCAGATGACCTGGGTAGCTCAGTGTCGGTGTTCTCGGTCGACGGTGGACGCCGTGCAAGCAGATTCGTGTCTGCTGGCGGTGACCTGGCGATTACTGCCGATCCTGGCCTGGCAGGCCCCATGATTCAGGCGTTGACGTCGATGGCGGCGTCCTCGTCGGGCAAGAAGCGTCTCAGTGACGCTGCTCGCCATGTCATCAACGTCAAACTGGCGCATTCACTGACACGCTGAGAGGGAGAATGAATCGTGGCTGACGATGGATTCGACAAGGGGAACCACCCCGACGATTCGCACTCTGACGACAATGAGACAGAGCTGATCTCTGAGCAGTCCGATTCAGGCTCTGCTGAGGGGCAGAGTCATGAACCCACCCAGGAGCTGCCAGAGAACAACGACGCGACACAACAGATCTCTGCCGAGCCGGACGGTTCGCAAACCCCCTACGCCGATCAGCAGTATCCGCAGCAGGGTGACTTCCCGAACGGCCAGTACCCGCAGGACTGGAACCAGTATCCGCAGGGCGGTAACGCGCCAGAGTGGAATCCTCAGACAGGTCAGTATGACGGCTGGAATGCCCAGTACCCGCAGCAAGGTTGGGAACAGCAGCCCGGCCAGCAAGCCTGGGTGGGAGATCCTTCCCAGCAGGGATGGGACCCCAACCAGTACCCGCAGCAAGGTTGGGAACAGCAGCCCAGTCAGGAAAGCTGGGAAGGCCAACCCGCCCAACAGGCCACCGAGTACCTGCCTGACGGGTCCGCAGGACTGGCGGGTGCGACTGCCGCTGATCGCCCAGACGTTAATGAGTCGATAGGCGGCATCCCCTTCAGCGATGAGCCCCAGCCGAAACGTAAGAGCCAGTACTGGATCATTGCCGTCGCCGCAGTCCTCGTCGTGGCTCTGGGAGTTGGCCTCTTCTACTTCCTCAAGCCCAAGAATGATGATGCGACGAAGGCAGTCCCCGCGCCGGCCTCCAAGCCTGCCGCGTCAGCCTCCCACACCCCGACCCCAGAGGTGACGGTTACCTCGACGTCGACGGCGACCGCTTCATCGACAGCATCAACACCAGCCGCACCGAAGCCGAGCGTTCCGAACAATGCCTCGGTCACGCCGACGCCGGACCTCGTGCGACAGCTCTTCAACGCGCCCGACGCCCAGGTCCAGTGGGTCTCCTTGGCCGCCGACGGTCAGAACGCCGCTGTGGCGTATGCACCCAGCTTCAACATCAACGGCAAGTCGGCCGGCCCCAATGGCGGCCACCTCGTCATGAGGAAGAACGGAGGGCATTGGGAGCCTCTCCCCCAAGGCGGGGTCATCGCTGACGACAATGACTGCGATGCCATGCTCAAAGTGTTGGGAGACAAGGCTGCTGTCGCTGCCAGCCAGGTCATGAGCAGCAAGCAGTGCGATGCGGCAATCGTCTACGACATGGCGAAGAAGGGCTCAATCCGACTCGGCGATATGGCAGGTGTCGGACCTCTTAACCTAGACAAGTCCACCGCGGAACTCGCCGGTACGATCCATGTCATCCCGGACGGCGTCAGCGGAGTATGTACCCGCAACACCCCGGTGTATGCGCGTTACAACGGCTTCCTCGGCGGAGTATGGACGAGCGGAGACGATGTCGAGGCCTACCTGTTCGTTGGTGGTACTAACGCCAGCTCTAACGGTGCGCGGATCGGCATCACCGAGGCACAGCTGGGGTCCGACTACTCCAAGCTCAAGCTGACCGACGCCACCTCGGACTTCCATGGAATGGGATACGAGAAGGCCCTTGCGTTCTCCAGCGATGGCAAGGAAGTCGACTACCTATTCAACGGCGGCAGGGTCGTTGCCTACATGATCAGGAACTCCAGCTTCATCCCGACTACCTGCTGACGACCTCCTCCAAAACTGACGTGGCCCTTCTCAGAGAGAGGGGCCACGTTTTGTATCCTCACTTTCTCGTCGGGACATTCCTGCCCCAGACTCAGGACCTCAGCCGCCACCCATGCATTTGCGCCACTCTCGGCTTCTCCGCACCTCACGAGTGGGGCGATGTGCCGGTACGCGAGCGTGGTGAGGACGCGAGTCCAGGTCCCGGTTGCCAGGGGAAGGAAGCACTGCGGCCATTTTCCCCCGAGGATGCATGTTGCCTTCAAGGCCCATGTTCTTGAGTTCGACTTAGCGTTGCTACCGCCTCAGCCTAGAGACCCTGACCCCGTGTTTTGAAGGCAGAAAGCCCGCTTCTGGAGGAAACGGCATCAATTACGGGAGGCCATTTTTGAGGATGAACAATCGCCTGACGATGCTTCGAGTCGACGGTAACCCAGCGATCTCCCAACCGCGCTGAGGTCTAAGCCACCTATCTGACGTTTGGGGGCTGTCGTTGGTGTGGGTGGTTGTGGGTAGACGGCAAAGGGGCCGGGGGGATGCTTGGTGCCATCCCCGCCGACTGTCGGGTGTGCGGGTGTAAAAAA
>NZ_JH165054.1:274627-571834 GCF_000227295.1 Cutibacterium avidum ATCC 25577
GAAGCCGTTCCTCGCCGTCAAATCCGTTGAGTTGGGATTCAGTTCGGTTGCCATCCGAGAACCGCTTGAAGCAGCCCGGACAGCTCGGGAAACATTACACATGGTTGAGCGTCGATGCAAATTCGGCCGCCCCTGTCGTTATAACCCCTTGTCAGGACCGGCTCAGTGGAAGTCGCGGGATCTCGTGGATACCGATAGGTCAAGTGCTTCCAACCGATCTGCCTGCAAACTCATCACCCCCTCGTCGCCTCTTTCCAGGATCCCCCGCACCACCAAGGCTCGCGACGTCCGGGCCACACGTCGGTGATGCCTCCATGCCCCCGGGGTGACGATGACGTTGAGCAGACCGGTTTCGTCCTCCAAGTTGAGGAAGGTCACTCCCCCAGCCGTCCCAGGTCTCTGTCTATGGGTAACGACTCCAGCAACTTCTATACGTCGTCCAGCCTCAACGTCACCCAGCCGGTCAACTCGCACCACACCTCGTCGATCAAGGACGCCCCCGACGTGGCGAACAGGATGGTCTGCTGTGCTGATTCCGGTGGCACGGATATCGTCACCTAGGAGATCCAGCTGAGTGGGTTCGGGAAGCAAAGGCGGTTGGGTCGCCACCTGAACATCCAGCTGGCCCGGTGCCACACCGTCGATCTGACCGATTTGCCACAGAGCACCGCGTCTGGAACCCACCAGGTCGTCGAAAGCACCGGCCAGGGCGAGGGCCTCCACCTCTTCCTCACTCAGTTCAACCCGACGAGCGAGATCGTCGAGGCTGGTGAAAGGTTCGCGGTCCCGCTCTTCAATAATCCGGGTGGCTGTCTCGGCACTGATGCCGGAGACGTCAGAGAGGCCCAACCGCACCGCGAAGTAGGTGTCTCGACGATGGCCACCGTCATCACGTCTGGGATCAAAAGGACCGATCTCGGACTCCTCGTGGTCATGAAGGCAGTCGTCCGTCCCCGTCTCGACACCACCGTCACGGGAACCCAGCAGTTCCATGTCAGCTCCTACTGACGACTTCGTCAGATCTGGACGTCGAGTCACCACACCATGTCGTCGAGCATCAGCCACCAGAGTCGCCGGGGAATAGAACCCCATCGGTTGGCTGCGCAGCAGGGCCGCAAGATAAGCCGCTGGGTAATGCAGCTTGACCCAGGCTGAGGTATAGACCAGTCCGGCGAAGCTCAAGGCATGAGACTCGGCAAATCCAAAATTTGCGAAAGACTCGATGCGGGCATAGATGTCCCGGGCAGTGACGTCGTCAATCCCATTGGCTGCCATCCCCTCGAAGAGCTTGGCACGCAGGGAGTCAATGCGCTCCACCCCACGTTTGGACCCCATCGCTCGACGCAGCAGGTCAGCGTCAGCAGCCGTGCAGTTACCGACTGTCGTAGCCATTTGCATGAGCTGCTCCTGGAAGAGCGGGATCCCCAGGGTGCGCTTGAGCACTGGTTCAAGCAGAGGGTGGGGATAAGTGATCGGTTCAGCACCCGTGCGTCGTCTGATGTAGGGATGCACTGCCCCTCCCTGCACCGGGCCAGGGCGGATGAGTCCGATCTCCACGGCCAAGTCATAGAAACACCGTGGCTTGAGCCGAGGCAAGGTGCCGATCTGGGCCCGGCTCTCCACCTGGAAGATACCGATGCTGTCACCGCGGCACAACATGTCGTAGATCCCGGGCTCATTACGCGGGATCGACGCCAGGGTCCAAGAGCGTCCGCAGTGCCGGGAGATGAGATCGAAGGAAATACTCAGTGCCGAGAGCATTCCCAACCCCAGCAGGTCGAACTTCACCAACCCCATCCAGGCACAGTCCTCCTTATCCCACTGCAGCACCGTGCGACCAGGCATCCGGGCTGGCTCGATCGGACAGATGCGTTCCACTGGTTCCTGGGTCAGCACCATTCCGGCCGAGTGGATGCCCAGGTGACGCGGTAGCCCCATCACCTGCTGGGCGAGGGCGACGACGTCGGCAGGAATCTCGGGGCCCTCGGAGCTCCGGGAGCCCGGCACCACTGATCGTCTCTCCATCTGACGCGACCACGCGTCCTGCTGCCCTTGGGAATAACCGAGGGCTTTGGCCGTGTCCCGGATGGCACTGCGCGGCCGATAGGTGATGACGTCAGCCACCTGGGCAGCGTCGCGGTGCCCGTACTTGGCGTAGACGTACTGGATGACCTCCTCACGACGTCGAGCGTCGAAGTCGACATCGATGTCAGGCTCCTCCTCGCGCAGCACCGACAGGAACCGCTCGAAGGGCAAGCCGTAAAACACCGGATCGACGACGGTGATGCCCAGCACGTAACAGACCGCCGAGGCCGCTGCTGATCCACGTCCTTGACACAAGATCCCCCGGGACCGGGCGGACTCCACGATGTCGGAGACGATGAGGAAGTAGCCGGCAAAGTCTCGGGCTTCGATGAGATCGAGTTCCGTGGCCAGTCGGTCCTTGGCCGCCGGATCGTCCCCATAGCAGCCCTGACGCCCCTCCTCCACCAGATGACGCAGCCAACTGATGGGAGTGTGACCTTCGGGCACCTTCTGATCGGGCAGACCCGGACGCACCGACCTCAGTTGAAAAGCCGTCCTCTCAGCCACCGCCACAGTGTTGTCCACCGCATCTCGATGACGGCTGAACAGATCTGCCATCTCCACCCCGCTACGCAGCCTCGCCACCGGGCCAGGAGGAAGCCAGCCGTCCATCTCGTCAAGACTGCGTCGAGCTCGCACCGCTGACAGAGCGCAGGCCAGCTCGAACTGTTCAGCACTGGCGTAGTGGGCAGCTGTCGTCGCCACTGTTGTCAGGCCGTGACGACCCGCCAGCTCAGCGAGGACGTCGTTGTCACGGGAATTGGTGGGAGCGCGATGATCGGTCAGCTCGACCAGGACGTTGTCAGTGCCGAAGAGATCAATCAGGTGATGAAGCTCGGCCTCGGCCTGCGGCACTCCCCTGGCCAGCCCTTGTCTCACTGCTCCTTTGCGACACCCGGTGAGGACAGTCCAGTGCCCGTCGGCCACCTCGGCCAGATGATTAAGATCATGGACCGGATGACCTTTCTGCCCTCCCTCGGCCAGATAGGCGTCGGTGAGGGCGCCTGCCAAGCGGCGATACCCCTCCGGACCGTTGGCCAGCACGAGCAGGTGGCTGCCCACCGGATCAGCCACCCCGTTCTGAGGCTCCGGCACTCCAATGGACAACTCCGACCCGATGATGGTGGGAAGGCCACAGGTTTCAGCCGCTTCAGCCATCCTGACGACTCCGTAGAGGCCGTCATGATCGGTCAGGGCCAGCCCTGACAACCCCAACTCCACCGCCCGGGTGACGAGGTCCTCCGGGCTGGAGGCACCGTCAAGGAAGCTGTAGGAGGAGTGACAGTGCAGCTCGGCATAGGGCACCACCGGCCCCTCGGGTCGGAGGGGATGACGGTCAAAGGGTTTACGGACGCGGCGATAGCCGGTCTGATCAGCATGGCTGTCCTGATGACCATTGGGAGGACGCCGTCCCGAGATGCGTCTTTCCAACTCTCTCCACGGAATCGGAGGATTGTGGTAACTCACCCCGATCACGCCTCGTCGTAACGAGCCTCGACCCACCAGCGGTCAGCCGATCCCGCCAACACCCACGCCTGTTGGTCCTCGGTGACCAGCTGCACTCGCTCCACGGAGACGGCCGGGGTGCTCCACCACCTTTGGTGCACCGGCCATGGCCCGGCCCATGCGATGACGCGCCGTCGCGACGTGCCGTCGTGAAACCATCCCGGGCTGATCGACGGTAGGTCGGACGATGTCGTCAGTGGCATGCCGTCGGTCGTCTCCAGCCGGGCTGGCAGCGGACGGGAATACACGATCCCGGGAGCTGGACCGTCGAGGTGGCCCGGCCAGGGGCGATCCACCGGACGCGCGTCCTCGGCAACCGTCCCGAAAGGAACCAGTCGGCGTCGGTCCTTGAGCATCCGACCACCGGCGACTTCTCCCACCAGGACCCCTTCGGGGCCCAGCCTCTCCTGCAACTGGGAGATGACGTGGACGAGATGCTCGGCGGGCCTGGCCCCAAACAATCCCTCGGCCGCCTCGCCCGCACGATGGATGGTGGGAACGATCCGCACCGCCTCAACGCCAGACTGGCAGAACTCATCAGCACCGAACTCGTCAATGCCACGCGGAAGGTCATCGAGTTGACGCGACAGCCGAGCCAACAGATCGTCACCGCTGAACTGCCACGGTTGACGCCAGGTGCGCTCAGACAATCCCGTGGTGGCTCGGATGAGAATGCGGGCCTGGGAACATACCCGGCCGTCGGCTGCCAAATTTGCCATGAACTCCTCCACCACAGGACGCACCACGGTCACCACCTGTGCGCCGAAAGGTTCCGGATCGTCAAGGACGACTTCCATGGCGTCGTCGTCCTCGGGCCGGTGTGCCGACAGCACAGCGGCGTCCATGCCACGTGCCCAATCGTGGGCGCGCTGACCAACCTCCGCGAACCGCTGGACGACATGTTGACGGTCCAGACCGGCGAAGGAGCCAACAGTCGTCAGACCGAGCTGGCGCAAGGTCCGAACCAATGCCTCATCGGCTTGTCCGGTACGCGCCAGAACCGAGACGTCGCGGGGAGCCAGGAAGTCCCTGGACGTCCCGGGACTGAGGATCCTCGGGTCATGACTCTCGGGGCCGGCCACATCGGTGGCAGCCACCTCTGCTGCGAACAGTCCGTCCGCCACCGAAATTCCCGCATCCGCGTACCCGATCCGAGTCAGCACCTCGGACATGCGCTGCGCAGCGGCGCGTTCCCCACCATAAAAACGAGCAACTCCGCGAGCAGCCACCGCGGCCACCCCTGGTCGCACTACGTGGACCGAAGGCGCCACTGACCTCTCAATCTCGCGAACCACCTCGTCGAAGAGGACCTCCTCAGAGGCAGGATCGTGAGACACGACAACGGCGTCTGGACAGCGCAACTGGGCAGCTCTCACTCGCAAACCAGGGACCACTCCTTCCTCGGCTGCTCGGGAACAGCAGTCGACGACGACCCCGCGATCGACGACCAGAAGAGGGGCATCCCCAGACTGACGTCGAGACGCCGCCACGATTCGCCACCCGGGAATCACTGCCATGAGGACACGAACCGGGGCTGCACTGAGCCGTTCAGCAAACATCAGTCACCTCCTCGGCAGGATGCACCCCGGTACCGGTACGAACGAGCCGCACGGAATGGTTGTGGTGATGCCTCACCACCGTCACCTCAAGTTCCTGAGCCGACAAACAGCCATACCCCTGGCCGAGCCCTTGCCACCCCATGGTGCGGACGTCAATTCGAGCAGCAGGGTTGGGCCACGGTCCCAGCACCACCAAGGTCGAGCCCCGAGAACGCAGCCTGGCCGTCAATCGTCTGCTGGCCGCCATCGGCAATGGTGGTGGGGCCGTGGCGAGAACGACGTCAAGGCCCTCGACGAGGGTGGCCACCGTCTCAAGCCAGTTCCCCGGATGGGGCACGAGCACCAACCTCGACAATTCCACCCCCCACTGCCGAGCTGCCTCGACACTGAGTTCGGGAAGTCCGACCACCCCACACCAGCCATGGGTGAGAAGCCCCAGCCCGACTGAGGACGCACCATCCAGCCGGTACACCGCGGGCATGAGTCCACCGGGGAAAAGAGGCTGAAGCAACGGGTGGATGGCATGTCCGTTGGGAACCTCCAGACCATCGACACCACGGCTCACCAACTCCTCGATGTCAACCATTACGCACCCCCTCGTCCGGCACTCGTCAGCCCCTCGTAGCTGACGGGAATTACCGTGACACGCGTGCCCGACAGGTTTCCCGACACCCATCTGGAACAACAACGAACAACCTTGTCAACCAGTTTTTGGAGACCGTAGAAACCTCCTCGTCGTCGGCGAATCGCACCAGGACCGTCCCCCCCTCCTGCCATGATTGGGACCATGACCTCGTCACCTGGAAGACACCGCACCTCCCCGCGGCTGCAACTGGCCCTGCTGGCCGGGAGGACAGCTGCAACAGCCTCTCGCCTGGCCGGGAGGGGCTCAGGAGCATCAATCCGTGGTCGGGTGACGATGACGTTGGCTCCCCGCGCCTTGCCCGAGCTGCTGGCAGACCGTCGCGTCGCCAGTGTCACCGGCACCAACGGCAAGACCACGACGACCCATTTCCTCACCGCCGCGGTGAAAGCTGGGACTCCTGACGGCCAACGAAACGTCGTCACCAATGCCGATGGGGCCAACCTGCATCACGGCATCGTCTCGGCCCTGGGAGAAGCCCCTGACGCCACCATCGCCGTGTTGGAGACCGACGAGAGAGTCGTCGCCGACGTCGTCGCGATGGGCAACCCGGAAGTACTGGTCCTGCTCAACTTCAGCCGTGACCAGCTCGACCGTAACCACGAACTGACCTTCCTGGGACGCGACTGGCGCGCTGCCCTGGAAGGGGCCGCCGAGCATGGCCCGACAGTGGTCGCCAATGCCTGCGACCCACTCATCGTGTGGGTGTGCCAGAAGGCTCGTCAGGTCATCTGGGTGGACACCAAGCCTCGCTGGACCGCTGACTCGACGCTGTGTCCCAACTGCGACGCCGTCCTCACCCATGGCGAGGACGGATGGGATTGCCCCGGATGTGAGCTGAGTCAGCCTGCTGCCGACTGGTGGGTAGAGGACCACGACGCCGTCGAGGCCTCCGGGAGACGATTCCACCTCGATGTCCAGGTGCCCGGTTCCTTCAACCTCACCAACGCCACCTGTGCCCTTGCCGCGGCCATCCACATGAGCATCCAGCCCGAGGACGCGCTGCGCGGGATCGCCACGGTGGAGTCCCCCGCCGGCCGCTATGCCACCTGCACCATCAGCGGCACCCATTGCCGCCTACTGCTGTCGAAGAATCCCGCCGGCTGGACCGAATCCCTGCCGCTGACGACCTCCGATCCGCTGGTACTCGCCATCGATGCGGTGGCCGCCGACGGTAAGGACGTCTCCTGGCTGTGGGACGTTGATTACGAGCAGCTGGTCGGACGAACCGTCATCTGCACCGGCCCGCGTGCCCTCGACCTGGCCGTAAGGCTGCAATACGCCGGTGTGAAGCACGTCGTCATCGAGGGTCTCGCCCAGGCCCTCAGCTCCCCACTGCTGGCCGGCAAATGGGACTCTGACCATCCCATCGACGTGCTGTCGACCTACACCCCCTTCCAGAAACTGCGCCGACTCGGAGGACTGGCATGAACACCGACCGTCCCAAGATCGTCCTGCTGTACCAGTCCCTGCTGGGTATTTACGGCGACCACGGCAATGCCGTCGTCCTCACCAAGAGGCTGCAATGGCGCGGTATCGACGCCGAGCTCGTCACCGTCGAGCCCGGCCAGAAGGTGCCCACTGACGGGGCCATCTATCTGCTAGGAGGCGGCGAGGACACCGCCCAGATCACCGCTGTCCGAGAACTCAAGGCCGATGGCGGACTGTTCACCGCCCTCGACGACGGCGCAATGCTCTTCGCGGTGTGCGCCGGCTACCAGATCTGTGGCAAGTCCTTCACCATCGGAGCCCGCGACGAGGTCATTGCGGGGCTCGGGCTTCTCGACGCCGAGACCCGACGCGGCCCGGAGCGTGCCGTCGGGGAGGTTCTACACATCTGGACCCAGCCCGACGGGAACACCTGCTCGATCACCGGTTTCGAGAACCACGGCGGCTGGACAGAACTTGGTTCTGACGCCAAGCCGCTGGCTGCTGTCGAGGTTGGTTGGGGCAACGGCAACCGTCGCGACGAAGGAGCCGTGCAGGATCGTGTCATCGGCACCTACCCGCACGGACCGGTTCTCGCACGCAACCCTCAACTCGCCGACCATGTGCTCGAAATAGCTCTAGGACACCATTTGGAGCCCCTCGACCTGCCCGAGATCACGGCGTTGAGACAGCGTCGAATCGATGCCGCACGCACCGGCCGGCCATGAACTCGTCACCTCGGTTTTGCATCTTGGCCGAAGTCCGCTAATGTTTTTTCTCGCCGGCGCTGCTAGCTCAATTGGCAGAGCAGCTGACTCTTAATCAGCGGGTTCAGGGTTCGAGTCCCTGGCGGCGCACCGGAACGGAAGCCGTTTCATCCTGGAGACAGGGTGGAACGGCTTCCTTCATGTTCACATTCTGTGCCCCTAGTCTACCTTCTCCCGATGTCAGAGATTGTCCAGCCACCAGCAAACGGCAATCCCAGGACACCGCTCGGATCGGAGCAATACCCTCCTTCCACAACGATTCAGACTGATCCAGTCATCTACCAACACCGCTCTGACCACCCCGGTGGAGGGAACGCCCCTCAATCCCACTTGTCGTGCACAATCATTCAGGTTCATCACAAAACGACGTGCACACATGCCGGACAGTCGGTGTAATATCCTGTCTGAGGTTGTGACCTATCGCACCTGCAGGAAATCGCTGATGCGTACGTGATGTCGCTGTCGACATCGCCCAGTTCAAGGAGGAAGAAGTCACATGACGCACTACACACACTCCCGCCGGGCCTTCATCCAGGGCTCCGTCGGAGCACTGGCGTTCGGTGCCTTGGCAGCTTGTTCCAACGGAGACTCGAAGGACTCCGGATCCAACAAGCCCGCAGCCAAGGGGGCAGACTTCACTGGTGAGGGCCCCATCAGCTGGGTGCAGGGCAAGGACTTCTCCGGTGGAATGGTCCAGAAGCGCATTGATGAGTGGAACAAGAAGTACCCCAAGGAGAAGGTCACTCTCATCGAGCTGTCCTCGGAGGCCGACCAGCAGCGTCAGTCCTTCATCAACGCCGCTCAGACGAACTCTGCCGCCTACGACGTCATTGGCCTCGACCTGGTGTGGGTTGCCGAGTTCGCGGCCAACCGATGGATCGTGGAGATCCCGCAGGACATGAAGCCCGAAGGCGTCATTGACTCGGTGTGGGAGACCGGTTCGTACCGCGGCAAGCAGTTCGCCGTTCCGTATGTCACTGACGCCTCGATCATGTACTACCGCAAGGACTTCCTCGAGAAGGCCAAGGTCGAGGTTCCCAAGACCTGGGAAGACGTCAAGAAGGCCACCGAGGCCGTCCGCAAGCTCCCCGGCATGCAGGACATCGGTGGGTTCGGCGGCCAGTGGGCCAAGTACGAGGGCCTCACCTGCAACATCTCTGAATTCATCAACACCTGTGGTGGTGCGATCGTCGACGACTCCGGAAAGGTGACCGTCGACTCCCCCGAGTCCATCAAGGGCATCCAGACCGCCGTCGACGCCTTCAAGTCCAAGCTCATCCCGACCGCAGCCCTGGAGTGGAAGGAAGAGGACAGCCGTAACGGCTTCGAGTCCGGCAAGGTCCTCTTCCTGCGCAACTGGCCTTACCAGTACGGCAACAACATGAAGGAGCTCGGACCCGACAAGTTCGGCGTCGCCCCGCTGCCCTCCATCGACGGCAAGGACTACATGCCGACCCTGGGCGGCCACAACTGCGCCATCACCACCAACTGCAAGAACAAGGCCACGGCCCTCAAGTTCGTCAAGTGGTGGACCAACCAGGAGTCCGAGCAGTACAACCTCGAGAAGCAGTCCAACGCACCGATCTACGGCGAGTTGTACACCAAGGACGAGAACGTCAAGAAGCTCCCGTACCTGCCGACCCTGAAGGCCTCTCTGGACAGCGCCAAGGGCCGTCCGCATGCCGTCGCCTACGGTGATGTCACCGCGGCCATCCAGGACGCCATCTACCCAGCTCTCCAGGGCAAGACGGACGCCGAAAGTGCTGCCAAGCAGCTGGCCGACAAGCTGAAGACGATCATCAAGAATTGATCGTCACGCAGAACTAACCGCATGAGTACGGCGGGGCGGGTCACTCACCCCGCCGTATCCATGACATCGCTCGCACCACCCGGCGGACAACGCCGGGGACAAGGAGCTTCACATGACCACTGCAGCAGTGGAGAAGACCAACAACCGGTCTTCTCGGGCCAGGGCCCAGGAACACCTGGCCTTGGCTCTCATCACGCCAACCCTCATCGCCCTGACGATCGTCATCGTCATCCCAGTCATCCAATCGGTGAAGCAGGCCCTCTATGGCCAGCCCGGTCTGGATCCCGAAACTGGATTCGTCAACGACACCGAGCCGTTCGTCGGGATGAAGAACTTCACCGACATCTTCACCGGCTCCGGAGATCGATTCTGGAACGCGTTCTGGAACACCACCCTCTTCGGTGTCGTCACGGTCGTTCTCGAGACCGTCCTGGGCGTCATCATGGCGCTCATCATGCATCGGGCGATCGCTGGACGAGGCGTCGTCCGAGCCGCCATCCTCGTCCCCTGGGCCATCCCTACAGCGGTCTCCGCCATTTTGTGGGGATGGATCTTCAACCAGAACGGTGTCGCCAACGCCATCCTCGGTCAGCACATCATGTGGGCCTCGGGCAACTGGACGGCCAAGTGGTCGATCATCATCGCCGACGTCTGGAAGACCGCCCCGTACATCGGTCTGTTGACACTGGCAGGTCTCCAGGTAATTCCCACCGAGGTCTACGAGGCCGCCAAGGTCGATGGCGCCAATGCCTGGAAGAGATTTGTCTCGATCACCTTGCCATTGGTCAAACCGGCCTTGGTCGTCGCCGTGCTGTTCCGGACCCTCGATGCCCTGCGCATGTTCGACCTGCCGTTCATCCTCGTCGGCCCGCGCAGGAAGTCGGTCGAGACGCTGTCGATGCTGGTCCAGGACGAGGCCTCGAACCTGAGGTACGGTGCGGCCGCAGCGTACGCGATCATCCTGTTCCTCTACGTGTTCATCATCGCATTTGCCTTCATCAAGATCCTCGGCGCCGATCTCGTCGGTGACGAGCACAAGCGCAAGAAGATGAAGGCCACCACCTTCGTCAATGGCGGACGCCCTGGTGGACGTCGTGCCCGGGAGAAGGCCAACGCTGCACAAGCCGCAGCTTCGAGTGGCAAGGAGGTGTCGTCATGAGCACCGCTACTGCAACTGCACCGGGAGCCATCGATCAGGAGACCCACCACAAGAACGCCTGGGTCAAGGTACTGCCGGTCATCGGCATCGTCCTCATCGTCGTCTACTGCCTGGCACCCTTCTACTGGATGGTCGTGTCCTCGCTGCGTCCTGACAACGAGATCTTCGACAACACGTGGTGGCCAGCTCACCCGTCGCTGGAAAACTACCAGGCCGTCTTCCAGCCAAACAACAACTTCCTGCGCGGGCTGGGGAACTCGCTCATCGTCTCGATCTCGGTGACGATCATTGCCCTGCTCATCGCCACCTTCGCCTCCTACGCCCTCGCACGGCTGGACTTTCGTGGCAAGGGCGGATTCCTCATCCTCATCATTGCGACGTCGATGTTCCCACTGGTGGCCATCATCGTCCCGTTGCTGAAGAACTTCTCGGCATGGCACTGGATCAACACCTACCAAGCCATGATCATCCCCGATCTGTCCTTCTCACTGCCTCTGGCCGTGTGGAACCTGACGACGTTCTTCAAGCAGATGCCCGACGAGCTGGAGCAAGCCGCGATGATCGATGGCTGCTCCCCCGCCCAAGCATTCCGCAAAATCATCCTGCCGCTGGCTGCCCCCGGCATCTTCACCACGGCGATCATCGTCTTCATCGGTGCGTGGAACGAGTTCCTCGTCGCCGTCACGATGATCAACGACCCGAAGATGGAACCTGCCACGGTGCTGCTGTCGAAGTTCACCGGTGCTTCCCAGTTCAACACCCCGTTCGGTTCCCAGATGGCCGCCGGCGTCATCATGACGGTGCCGCTGGTCATCATGGTGCTGGTCTTCCAGCGCCGGATCGTCGCTGGTCTGGCTGCCGGTGGTCTCAAGTGATACCTGCCGGACACAACATAGTTCGGCCCCGGTCCACGACGGACCGGGGCCGAATTGATACTGGATCGGTGCGGTCGATCAGCTCATGCCGAACCGATCCGATCAGGCAGCACCCTCCTCACGCTCGGCAGCGGCCTGTGCACGCAGCACAGCAGCCTGCTTCAGCATCTTCTCCGCAAGGTTACTCACCGACGAGTCATCGGTGTCGAGCTTGCCGTACTTCTTGGCATTCTTCTTACCGAGCTTGGCGTTCTTCTTGGCAGCCTTGGCATCGTCCTTGCGACGCTGCTTAGCCTCCTTGCGAACCCGCTTGGCCTCGGAGAGCTGCAACTTCTCGAGCTTGCGGCGAGCAGTGGTTCCGGTGGCGCGACCGACGATCGCGCGCAGCACGATGATGCCGACGATGCCGGCAGCGAGCGCACCCCCGGCAATGCCGATACGATCCATCCGCCAGCCGTGCTCGCCCTTGACCTGGCCCTTGACCTGCTCGAATTCGCCCTGCACGTAGTCACGGGCGCGATCGGTGGCCTCGCGCTTGAGGGTGGCCGGATGCACCTCCTCCACGAGGCCCTCCACCCCGGCCGCCAGACGAGCACGAGTCGCTGCAATGTCCCGCCTGATCTCATCAGCGGAGCGCTCGTCCTTCGCCTTCGACTTGCTATCAGCCATGTGACCCCTCCTGGTGCCGTGTCTGCGCTTTGCGCCGACGTAGGCGCGGCGCTGGTCTGGCAACAGCCTATATCGTTGAGGCCATGAGCACCCGTCTTGAGCCCGGTAATGCGGCCCCTGATTTCACTCTGCCCGCCGCTGACGGCAATCAGATCACCCTTTCCGACTTCGCTGGCAAGCAAGTCATCGTGTACTTCTACCCCGCAGCCATGACGCCTGGGTGTACCACTCAGGCCGTCGATTTCACGGCCCATCTGGACGACTTCGAGGGCGCCGGCTACGAGATACTGGGCATCTCGCCCGACCCGGTTGCCAAGCTCCAGAAATTCGTCGCCAAGGAGTCCTTGACGTTGACCCTGCTCTCCGACGAGGACAAGGACGTCATGAAGGCTTACGGCGCTTACGGAGCCAAGAACGTCTACGGTAAGGAGATCGTTGGGGTCATC
The DNA here is from genome assembly GCF_000227295.1 of Cutibacterium avidum ATCC 25577. GTDB lineage: Bacteria > Actinomycetota > Actinomycetes > Propionibacteriales > Propionibacteriaceae > Cutibacterium > Cutibacterium avidum. The sequence continues at coordinate 287,575 of NZ_JH165054.1, forward strand.
CGTTCCACCTTCGTCGTCGATGTCGGTGCGGACGGTTCGTGCAGGATCATTGAAGCCCAGTACAATGTTCGGGCCAAGGGCCATGTCGACAAGCTCTGCAGGGAGCTCAAGATCGACTGCTGATTCGGGAAGACCGAGGGCCTGCGGTGGCCCGGGGGCCGCGACGCCCCCCTATGCCGGAGTGGTGGAATTGGTAGACACGCAGGATTTAGGTTCCTGTGCCTTGTGGTGTGAGGGTTCGAGTCCCTTCTCCGGCACCGTGTGACGAACATCGTCGTCGTCACCACGGCAGAGACGTACCGGCGTCTCGTTGGCAGGGGCGAAAGTAACCGTCGATTCATTCCACCAGGGCTGAGACAGCCCATGGACCTCCCACGTCGGCCAGCGCAACGCACCAATGACGACGAACCGCATGCCCCCATCCCGTCATCGTTGTAAAATAACTTTCAACCCCAGCTAGTTATTAAAGGTGGCAAACAATGGCGTTCGGAGCCTTCGACAACCAGATCACCCGCCGTGGCTACGTCACAGCCCAGATGGACGAGATCTGGTCAGAACGATCGACAGTGCAGAGCTGGTATGACGTCGAGGCTGCACTGGCTCGAGTCCAGACCGCGATCGGCATGATCCCGGAGGGAACCGGGGCTCGTATCACCGAGCAAGCTCAGGCCACCGATGCCGCCATGGAGCAGATCTTCGGCGGGGGGACGGGCAATCCCTTCGCTCTTGGCCTCGACGCGCTGCGCTCCGCCCTTGACGACGACCGCCGTCCCTGGGTCCACTACGGTGCCACCACCCAGGACATCCTTGACACTGCCCGCGGCCTCCAGATCCGGGACTCCCTGGACCTCATCGACGACTGCACCGACAAGCTCCTGGCGCGTATCCGTGACCTTGCCGGCGTCCATGCCAAGACCCTCATGGTGGCACGCACCAATGGTCAGCATGCCGTCCCCACCACCCTCGGAATGCGGTTCGCCCGCTGGGCCGCCGATCTCGAACGTTCCCGTGATCGTCTCACCGAAACCCGGCAACGTTGTCTCCTGGTGCAGTTCTCGGGAGCTGCTGGAACCTATGCCTCGATGGGGGAACACGGCACCACCGTCGCCATGGGAGTCGCAAAGGAGCTGGGTCTGGTGTGCGAGCTCATCGCCTGGCACGCTTCCCGCGACGGACTCACCGAGCTGGCATGTAACCTTGCCATCCACGCCCAGACCCTCGCGAAGATCGCCGAGGACCTCTACGACATGCAGCGCACCGACTTCCAGGAAGCCGCTGAGGCCCTCGACCCCCATCTGTCCGGGTCGAGCACCATGCCGCAGAAGCGCAACCCTTTCTCCACGATGAAAATCACGGCAGCCGCTCGTATGGCTGCTGGTGCCGCCGCGACCGTCCTCACCAACCCCCCTGGCGACTTTGAGCGAGACCATCGTCAGCTCGAGGTCGAACGCGACGCCATCCCCCGCATCCTCGCGGCGGTCGACGGAGCAGGACAGAAGCTCCTCGAACTCCTCGACGTGCTCGAGTTCAACGCCGGCCAGCTCGACGTCAATGCCCGTCGCGAAGGAGTTCTGCTCGTCAGCGAGGGAATCATGATGGAGCTTGCATCGCGGTTGGGTCACGAAGGAGCACACGACCTCCTCCAGGAATTCTCAGCCGCTTATCGAGCTGCCGGAACCAGCCTGCGCGAGTTCGTCGATGCCCGACCGGAGATCGCCGAAAAACTTGATGGCATCGACCTTGACGAGTTGTCCGACCCGTCGTCGTACACCGGTCTGTCTGCGGAACTGTCACGGCGTGTTGCTGCTGGTCAGCCGCACACTGGAACCGGTGTCACGGAGTGATGAAGACTCCCAGCTCGTCGAAGAGCTCCTGCATCCTCTCGACCCGCGAGCGTTCCATCTCTGGGTCTGCAGGGGCCAAGGCGGCCACCAGCGACTCCAACAGGATGAGATAGCAGGCCCGGGAGCGGAAGGCCGTCGAGGATTCCGATGCGACCAGCAGGACATGATCTGCGTAACGACGCATCGGGGTCGACGAACGGTTCGTCAACAGGATCGTCGTCATGTCACGCTGATGGAACATCCGCAGGACCGACTCAACCATCCGCGAATGCCGGTCAAATACCGAGGCCAGCAGGATGGCGTCGTCGGGAAGATCGATGAGCTGATGGGCCATCCGATCCGTCGATTCCAACAGGACGACCTCGCGACGGTAGTAACGCACCAACATCTGGAAGTAATCGAGCAGCGGATGGCCGCTGGCAGCCGCAACGAGGTAGAGCGGGCGTGAATCGTCGCGAAGTACCTCGACGACGCGGTCGAAAGCTTCCCCGTCCATGGAATTGAGGCCGACGTCGATGCTGCGACGAGCAGCATCCATCTTGGAGCGCCACATCGCCCCGGGCTCATTGATGGTGGGGCCATTCGTGGTGCGATCGCTGGGAAGATCGAAATTGACGGCCACTTCGTCGCGGAGGCTGCGTGAGAAGTCACGGAAACTGGCGTACCCGAGTTTGCGAACAAAACGGGTCACGGACGCAGTTGACGCACCTGTCGCAGCACTGATCTCGTCGAGGTTCTCCAGAGCCAGATGGGGAAATGAATCTTCAAAATACTGAGCAATGACAGCATCAGTCGGCGTCATCGCCTGCAACTCCCCCAACCGGGCGTACAGGCCGTCGCACGCCGAGCCCGTCGACTCAGCCATCGTCATCTCCTCCGCGGTTGAGAGCATGCTAGGACCGCCGACGCAGCCCTAGCAGCCATGAATATTACCCGTGGATCAGATGAGGATGAGACTTGAGGCCATCATGACGATGAAACCGACGAGCGTCGGGAGCGCAGTCCGCCTCACGACGGCCATCGGGGAGATCCCGGCAGCTCCAGCCACCGTGATGACCACACCCGAGATGGGCGACACCGAGCGGAACAAGCCACCGGCGAACTGCATCGGTGTCACGAGGTTCGTCGCGTTGCCTGACAAGCCGCTGGCGATACCGGAAGCCAGCGATGCGAAGGACGTGAAGGACCCGACGCCAGAACCCGTCAGGAAGGTCACCAGACCGACGACCAGGGTGAACAAGATCGCCATTCCCCACAACGGCAGACCGATCCCCTCGGCCCCACTGACGAGCAACTTGATGACGCCGGCCTGCTTGAGGCCCTCGGCGAAGAGCTGCGCCGTGATGATGAGGGACACCACCTTGGCGAACATGTTGCCCATGCCGACGAACATGGTGTTCGCGTCGGTCAGCACTGCAGAACGGTCATGGTTACGAATGAGCTCGACGATGACGGCAAGCACCCACACCAGCAGGAACGCTGACACCGTCGAGAGCTGGATGGATTTGACAGCAAGCGGACTGAAGACGACCAACAGGATGATCGGCAGGAGCAGGAAGAGGGCGTACCACGTCGGCGCCACGCGGCCCGAGGACTTGTGCTCATCACTGCGTTCTCCGGCCTCGTCCTCACCCTTGCGATCCAGACGGCGCTGGACGAAGAAATGGGTGATGGCAACCGCGATGATTGTCGGAATTGCCACGGGCAGCTGATGCTTGACGAAGTACACCGCAGGAGAGAGACCGACTGTGTGGGCGGCCAGGATCTCGGTTCCAGTGGCCGGTCCGATGGGCATGGCACTCGTCGTCGCAATGACGGCGGCACCGGCCGCCGGGCTCACGCCAGCCGCAACGATGATCGGCATCATGACGACAACCAGCAGCATGGCCAGACCGGCGGCGCTCGGAATGACCATGAACAAGAGCTGTCCGATGACGTAGGCCAGCACGAGGATGAGGTAGGGCTGCTTCAGCTTGGTGATCGGGGTGATGACGAGTCGGACAAGCGCTTCCGTGGCCCCCACCCGATTCATGTATGCCGAGAAACCACCGGCAGCCATGATGATGAGTCCAACGCCAGTGAGCTGATCCTTCGCGATGGATTCGATCATCCCGACGATGTCGAACCAGACGCTGCCAGAACTCTCCTTGCCTTCCAGCAGCGGAACCGAAGGCCTGAGAATCACCCTGATGAGCAGCAGCAACAGTCCGGCTCCAAGCAAAACCAGCACTGGCTTGTATCTCTTGACCAGCAACCAACCGGCCGCAACCGTCACGAGCAGTGCACACACCGCCAGCACAGCTGTCATGATGACTCCTTCGTCAACCCATCACCGTTATGAAACTTTAACTACGTCATCGACGTTGACAGAAACAATACTAACATTGCCTCAGCTGGCGACGCCGCTTTCGATGGCACTGCCGCCTCCTGTGCAGTCCGTGCCCACAGGAACCAACAACAAGGAGCAATGATGCACTCAGCAACCGCGATGCGACGATCACGATCAGCGGTACATGTCCTTATCTGTCTCCTACTCATCGTGGTTGGAGCTGTCGGATCAAGCCTCGTCCAGACTGGCGGCGGCCACATCAGTGTCCAAGGCCTCATGATCCCCGGTAAGGACGGAGCAGTGGCCAGTGCCGATCTTTTCCGACCCGACACCGCAACAGCAGAGCGCAAGGCCCCTCTCATCATCGTGACACCAGGGTTCCAGCGCACCCCGGATTCACCTGGTCACGATGTGTTGGGAGATATTGGATCCATGATGTGTTTTCGTCGAGTTCACACAAACTCTTGCGCTTCCGCGATATCTCGTACCGTCATCGCGTTGGCCACTGTGATGGCCTGCTGGATACCGGCTCCGGCTGCCTTCGGACAACCAACTCCGTCAGCTTCAGCGCCAACGACGGCGGCCGACTGCACCGCTCACAATGGAGTGTGGGTGGTCGTGGACATGCCCGACGAACCCCTCACTGCGGGGTGCGCGCAGCGACCCTCCGACGGCATGGATGCCCTGCACCAGATCGGCGTCGATGTTCGCCAGCCGCCATCCCAGCCCGGCCTCGTCTGCGAGCTCCAGGGCCGTCCCGAGGACGCCTGCTCGCATGGCGGCTATGACAAGTCCACTCGTCAATTCTGGTCGTACTGGCACGCCACCTCCCCCTCGGATCGGTGGACGTTCTCCTCGAAGGGGGCAGCGCAGTATCACCCTGTCGCAGGCTCCGTCGAGGGGTGGAGATGGGGCACCGGGAAAGGGGTCCCTCCTCGACAGATCACCACCGCTCGCAAACCACCCGCCATGCCTCCCGAACGGGGGCACGGATCGGGTCCTCTCACCACCATCGGCGTGATAGTGGCGGTCATCGCCTTGGGTGCAGGGGTGTGGTGGGCACGCCGGAGGCAACCCCGCCAAGACACAGAATGATTCTGATGAGCACCGTTCAAGAGAAGGGGCTACGCTCTGGCGACGCCGCAGATCTCACCAACCCTTTCTATCGGGGACTCCACCGGCCGTCCGGGGCGTGGACGCGCTCGGAGCATGCTGGGGCGATCCGTTCTGGTCCTGGCTGCTACGGCGTTGCTCGTTGAGAGCCTGCTGGTTCCTTGCGAACAGACGTTTCTGCCGTTGCTGCTCGGAATCCTTCGTCTTGGGTGGCTCTTTTTCCTGGGACTGTGAGCCCTGCTGTGCCTGATCCATTTCCTGGTCAAGGCGTTTCATGGTGGTGGACTGCTCGGTCTTCTGATCAGCTGAGGTCTGCCGGGTGTGGGACTGGGGTGCAGTGGTTCTGCCCTGGCACCTGAGCCGTTGCGCAATGTGCTTGGCCTCCCTCAACGTGCCGGCCTTGGCCGTGCCACGGTTGAGGTTCTGCATCGTGGTCGACTCCTCCATGGTCCACACCAAGTTCATGCCCACCCGGCACCTCTGCCCTTCCGGTGCCAGCTCGAGGGCGGTACGGAGATCCTTCTCGGCGTCGGCGTATTTGCTCTCAGCAGCCCGGCTCGTTCCGCGGTCGTAGCTGGCGATCCACGGTTCGGTGACGTTGAACCTCATGTTCGCCCCGAAGTAGCGCTCGGCCTGGTCGTACTGCTGGGAGGTGAAGGCCCCGCTGCCGAGCCGGTCACACACCAAGGTGGCGGCGAGTCGGCACGCGGTGAGCACGAGAACGGCGACGAGCAGCGCCGTCACCCCGACGGTGAGCCGGCGTGCCCGGCGAGCCCGGCTCTGGCTCATCACCTCTCGCCAGGAGCGTCGCGGATCGGTCTGACGTGTGTGGCGAGGGCCTCTCATAGGACGTCCTTTCGTGCCCGGCGCAGTTGGCGAGCGCTCATGGTCAGCTGGACGGCGACGTCGGCCGCAGCGACGAGGCCGAGGATCCACGCCAGGTCCGTACCCGCGTTCACCTGCTCCTCATGGGTGGTGCGGTTCAGCGATATCTGGGGCGGGGTGAGCGTCCTGCCAGGTGACCGAGCGGCGAACGACAGACCCGCCTGACGAGCGGCGCTGGTCAGCGTGGTGTGGTCAGCGTGGGAGATGGCCTTGCGACCGTGGTAGGTGACGTCGTTGGAGTCGAAGGCCGAGCGGGCCATCGGTGCCCCCTTGGCGGTGCCGTAGCCGTAGACGGCACCGTTGGTCACCAGAGGTTTGAGTGCTGCGAAGGAGCCGGGGGCCTTGGTGGCCGTCTGTTCCCCGTCGCCCAGGTAGAAGACCATCCTGGTGGCCTGAGGCGCCGATTCTCGGGCCTTCCGCAGGGCGTCGACGGCGGTGGGCACCCCCACACCGATGTCGGTGCCGGTGCCCTTGGTGTCCTCACGCCAGGTGAGGGAGTTCGCTGCGGAGACGATCGTGCCGGTGTCGGTGGTCGAGGCCACCGCCACCCGGGCCTCGTTGTCGAAGGTGACGAGGGTGAACCGGGCACCCCTGAAGACCGAGGCGAGCTGCGCGATGTCGCGAATGGCCCCGGAGAGACGCGTCTTGTTCCCGTTGTCGCGGGCCGCCATCGAGGTAGTTGTGTCGACCATGATGACGATGTCGGCGTCCACGCTTGAACTTTGACGACCGGACTCGCCCACCACCGGGTGCAGGCCGATGAGCCCGACGAGCACGGCCAGCAGGATGTCCAGGATCGTGGTGGCGGTCCTGCCGCGAGTGTGGCGGCCCTGCACACCGAACCACACGGCGACGATGAGCATGATGACAGCGAGTGCCACCGCGATGGGGTGAGGATGCCAGCTCATCGTTCCTCCCGTCGTCGAGCGATCATGGCCCCCAGTCCCCCAACGCCGATCATGAGGGCCCCGGGCCAGGGCATGTCGTAGGAGCGATGGCTGGCCATGGCCATGACTGCTCTCTTGGCCTGGGCCTGGATGCGGTGGGCGACGTCTGCCGTGTCGGCCTGCCCATCGGAGGGGATCGTCAAGGTCTGGCCGTGGGTACGCAACGCCTGCTGGTGCAGCTCGTCACGAGCCGCCCGGTAGTCGGGATCGTCATTGGCGGGCACGATGCCGAAAACCATGATGTGGCGTTTCACAGCCAAGTCGACGGCCTGGGGCACGGTGTAGACCGAAGACCCGGCAACCATGTTGTCGGTGGCGAGCACGATGCTTCGAGAACGGGGCTGGTCAAGCTGGTCGAATCTGCTGATGCAGGAAGCCAGGCCGTCGCCGACCAGCGAGCCGCCTGGGCCGTATCGCACCCCCGGATCAAGATCTGCCCGACCGAGCCGTTCTCCGGCCTGTTCCAGCCCGGCCTTGACACTGTCACGGTCATGAGTGAGGGGGAACACCGTCACCGACGAGGAATCGAACATGACGAATCCGATCCGGTCATCGCTGATGTGGTCGGCCAGCTGGATGTAGGTGTTGATGACCTGACGGTCCACCCCCTCCATCGAACCCGACACGTCAAGGCACAGCATGACGTCACGGGTGCGTATCTGACGATCATCATCGTCGATCCCCTGCAATCTGGCGGCCACCAGGCCGGCTCCGCAGACGGCCACTCCCCAACACACCACCGCTATCACCAGACATCGCACTCGCCGCCGGGCGTGGTCCCGGTAAGCAGGAAGGGCACGCAGTCGGTCGGCATGCGCCACTGCAAGCCGCTCGACGCCCTCGTGACGGCGCAGCACCAACCCGATGAGGACCGTCACAGCGGCCGCGACGACGACGATCGGCCACATCCACCACCACATCAGGTCCATGAGCGCACCGTCCTCACGGCATCGGCCAGCAATTCGTCAGTATCGACGCCGTGGCCCCTCGGGTCGAACTCCACCGCATAGCACCGTTCAACGACCGCGACGACCGGTTCCAGCCGCGGATCCTCCTCGGCATGACGGGAGAGTTCGTCCAACCCCTCGTAGTCCAGGTCGCTGCCACAGGCGAGCGCGGCGAACCTGCGCAGGGCCATGCTGATGCCTCGACACACGGTACGGTCTGGCTCGCCACGTCGGTAGGCGCCCTCGGCGGCATCAAGGTCTCGCAATGCGGTGGCACGGATCGTCTCCAGCGTTGCCGGCCCTCCTGCCATGGCTGCGGCGTCGATTCTCGTCAGGACGCGACGACACCCCCACAGCACGGCTGCGGTCGCGACCAGGCAGCCAAGGACCACCCACCACCATTTCGAGTCGTGGGAGACGGGCGGGTACAGGTCCAGGGCGGACAGCAGCCCTGGCGAGGCACTAGTGACGGGAGGCATGACGCATCCTCTCGAGGAGTCGGACGATCGCGGCAACCGAGTCGTCCACGTCGGCAACGGACTCGTGGATGATGCCGAGCCGGTCCAAGGTGCGGCCGCGACGTCTGGCCCGCTCCTGCTGGGCGGCCACGGCCTGCTCACGCACCTGCCGATCCCGGGCCACGAATCCCGGGACGGGTTGACCGGTTGCCTGGTCCCGGGTGGGCACGGTGGCCAGGGCCGGATCGGTGAGGTCGAGGTCGGACACCTCGATGGCGAGCACCTCGTGGCGGGCGCACAGACTCGCCAGGGCATCCACGTCTGCAGGACGGGGATCCCAGTCGTCCAGCACGACAACGACGATGCAACGACGGCGCAGCCCCGAGGCGGTCAGGTCGAGCAGCTCCACCAGATCGGGATCGGGTGTCTCCAGGCGGCATCCGGCGTCGAGTCCGGCGAGCATGTGCTCGATCTGTGTGTCCCGGTACGACGGTCGCGCCACGCTCGGACCGTCCTTGCCCGGGGCGATGACCGTGACGTAGTCGCCCTGGTGGCACGCCACCCATGCCAGCACCCCGATGGTGGCAAGCACCACGTCGATCTTGGAATGGGTGAGTGTGGCGGCACTGGCCAGTGATCCACCGCTCGGCACGACGAACGCGAGGGTGTGCCTGCGCTCGGCCCGGTAACTCTTGATGAGCAGCTCCCCGGAACGTGCCGAGGACTTCCAGTCGATGTCCTTGACGTCGTCGCCGGGCACGTAGGAGCGCAGGTCGTCGAAGTCCATGCTGCGCCCGGTGGTCATCGACGCGTACTGGCCGTCGAGCAGACCCATGACCAGACGCCTCGGGTACAGCCCCAGGCGTCCTTGGACAGCTGTGAGGTACGCCATGGTCAGGGGGTGGGCACGGCGCCGAAGATGCCGTCGATGATCTCCTCGACGGGCACCTGGGTGGCGACGGCCTCGAAGGTGAGGATGAGTCGGTGACGAAGGATCATGTGGCGCATCGCCCGCACGTCGTCGGGGATCACGTGGTCACGTCCGTGCATGAGTGCATGGGCACAGGCTGCCTCGACGAATGCGATCGTGGCACGTGGGCTGGCACCGTACTCCAGGTAGCGGGCCTGCTCCTGGGGAAGATACTCGCCGGCATGCCGGGTCGCATGGACGATCTGGACGATGTAGTGCAGCAGGGACTCATCCACGTGGACACGTCGCGACAGACCCTGCAGCCACAGCACGTCGTCGCGACTCACCACTGCCGACACGGTGCGTGACTCGAGTGCGCCGGACTTGAGGCGGCGCAGCATCTCCACCTCGTCGGCGGGCAAGGGGTAGTCGACGATCACCTTGAGCAGGAAACGGTCCATCTGCGCCTGGGGCAGGACGTAGGTGCCCTCCTCGTCGATGGGGTTCTGGGTCGCCAGCACCAGGAACGGGTCGGGCATGGGGTACGTCTTGCCCCCGATCGTCGCCTGCCTCTCCTGCATGGCCTCGAGCATGGCGGCCTGCGTCTTGGCGCTGGACCTGTTGATCTCGTCCAGCAGCACGACGTTGGCATGCACCGGGCCCAGCTCGGTGGTGAACGTGCTGCTGCCGGGGTTGAACACCTGGGTGCCGATGATGTCGCTGGGCAGCAGGTCGGGGGTGCACTGCACGCGCGAGAAGCTGGCATCGACGGTGGAGGCCAGGGTGGAGGCTGCCAGCGTCTTGGCCAGGCCCGGCACCGATTCCAGCAGCACGTGACCCCCGCCGATGAGTCCAACGAGCAGTGCCGTGCGCAATGCCTCCTGACCCACGACCTTGGAGTCGAAGGCTCGCGAGATCGTCTTGACGAGACGACGTGCCCGGTCCACCTCTGCAGGATCGATCCTCGACCCCGTCGTGCTGGACTCGCCCCTCGCGACGGGCGTGCCGTTTCCTCCGAGCCCACCGTGTCCGCCGAACTCGCCACGTCTGTCAGGTTCGCCGCGGCGGGGACGGTTTCCTGCCGTCCAGCCCGCCTTCGCCATGTTTCTGGTCGTCTCTGCGCTCACGCTGTGTCCTCCTGGTCCGTGAACCATGCCTTCGTCCTTGTCCTTGCCTGTTCTCGTCGCTCGACTGCCTCGGAACTGATCGGTGTGCTGCGGCTTGTCGGGGCCTCGTCGGTGCGCCGGTCGGGACTGCCCCAGGCGGTGCGCAGCGCCCGGATCGTCGGTGCGCCGATGATGATGACGCCGAGCAGGGTGCACACGCCACGGGTGAGGTCGATCCCCATTGAGGTGCGCACCGAGTAGCGCACAAGCCGTTGGATCGTCTTCGTGCTCGACAGGCCGGTCACGAAGGCGTCGGACGTGTTCTGCCCGACGGTACCGGCCTCGTCGGTGGGCCATCCGATGAGGTTGAGCATCACGCCCAGCACGGGGCCGCACAGCACGGCCAGTGGCCACGAGAGCAACCATGCCGGTCTGGTCGGCACCCGCACCAACACCGAGCCGATGAGCCCGGTGAACCCCCACGCCAGCATCTGTCCGGGCAGCGGCGCGTCGACCGTGCCCACCAGCATGCTGGAGACCAGACATGATCCGGCTCCCACGAAGAATCCTGCCGACGGCCCGGCAGACACCCCGACCAGGAAGGGCAGGATGAACACCGGCTCCACGCCGAACACCCGCGGCGACATCGTCACCCGCACCAGCGAGTTCACCACGACGAGGCACACCAGCAGCCCGACCCGCCAGACCCGACGGCCGTCATCGATCCATCGACACACCGCCAGCAGCACGAGACCTGCCGTGAGGAACAAGGCCATCGCCTGGGCCTCGACGGTGGCCTGCTGTCGGGTCCCCGCTCGCATCGAGTCGATGAGCGGGATGGCGAGCCACACCCCGGTCGCCACGGCCAGTATCGCCGTGACGATTCCACTACACCAGTTGCGCATGGGCCCAGCCCTTCCCCGAACCAGCCCCCGGGACCAAGGTCAGATCGGCTGTTCTGACAACGTGGCAGCCAGGAAACACCTGGGCCACCTGAGGTGGGCAGGGAAGATCGTCCACCACGGAGCCGGGGCGTCCGTCGGCCACGACCTCATGTTCATCGACGACCAGCACCCGATCGCACCATCGGGCCACCAGGTCAATGTCCCGACACGCCATGATCACGGCCGCCCCCCGTTGCCGCACCGCCTTCACCAGACGATCACCGCTGGCGGCGTCGACCGCCCATCCCGGGTCGATCCACAGCACGACCTCACCATCTGCGCACGCCAACACGTCGGCCAGCAGACGTTGTTGGCCCTCGCCGTGCTCGACGCCGCGACGCGCACCCACCGGCCCCAGCACCTCGTCGGCCAGCTCCATGCTCGCCCCGACCGAGCGATCGGATCGACGGTCGACCAGGTCGCAGGCCCGCCGCACACTCGTCTGACGCAGCAGGGTGTGCAACAGACGATCGCCGGGACCAGACGGATTCACCGTGGCAGCCAGACGGCGTGCCACCCGATGCGCCTGAACCGGGTCGTGGGACACGACTCCCAGCACCTGCCCGGCACGCACGTCGACCAGCCCGCCGGACAGCCGCAGGTCTGCCGGGTCCACGCGGGCGAGTATCGGCCCCTCGGACTGCTGCGGGTGGGGAAACGACATTGCGGTGACCGCCGCCGCAGCGAAGTGGTCGTGGGCCTGGGCCGGATCGGTGAAGAACTGCTCGCCCGACCGTCCAGCCATCTGTTGCAGGGGCGTCGGTGGCAGCTGGCTGGACGACCACGACGGGGCAGCCGTCTGCTGGACGTGCCCGTCGACGATCTCCACGACACTGTCGGCGACTCCCAGGGCGTGTTCCAGGGCATGCTCGGCCCACACAACGATCCGACCCGCCCGGGCTGCACGGGCGATGCAGGAGGCGGCACGAGACCGCCACACCGACGTCATGGGTGCCAACACCTGGTCCAGCAGCAGCACCGGTGCCTCGGAGGCGATGCCCTCGACCAGTGCCATGCGGGCCGCCACGCAGGCCGGCATCCGTGCCGCCGGTGTGCCACACCACCGGGTGAGCCCCAGCTCCTCGATGATGCTGCGCAGCTCGACGTCATGGGCCGTGAGGTTCGCGGGGTCGATATTGCCTCCCAGCGGACGGTGCCCCACCATCGTCATGAGGGGACGCAGTTCGGCACGACTCATCTGGTCGATCCGTCGCCCAGACAGTCGGACCACGCCACGTCGGCGCACCACCTGTCGATCCCGGTAGCCTGCGACGAGACGCAGCAGGGTCGTCGACCCGCAGCCACTGCGGCCCGCGACAAGGGTGATTCCCTGCCCTGCCCACACACTGACGTCGTCCAGGATCCGGCCGACCCGCGAGACATCCACACACATCAACTCAACCTCGAGCACGTCGACCTCCAGCGTTGAAGGTGACCGTCACGGCGACCGCACCGAGCACCACGGCGACACACAGCACGACGGGCATCCCGCTGGGCGTCGTCAACGCAGCATCATCCCCCGTGCGATCTCGGACCAGCCATGCCACGAGCGTTGCGATGGCCGCGAGGACGAGGGCGACGTCCACCAGACGCAGCCGCCCCACCCCGGGCAGCCCGTGCACCATGAGCACCACCAAACCGACCAGTGCCCACAGACCGGCAACGATCATCAGGGCACGCTCCCAGTAGGGGTCCACGGCGGCACCGTGCCACAGCGTCCAGCCCGTCATGGTCTGGCGGACGCACGCCAGCAGCACGGCGAGTGTGCCAGCCACCGCCAGCACCCGGCACCAGGACCGTGGCGATCTCACAAGCCGGGCCTCCTCCCATCGATCCTCGATCTCGCGGCCACGATCAATGCCGTCGACCAGGGCCTGCAGACGCGAGGTGCGCAGGCCGTCGCGGCGCAGCCGGACCCGATCGGCCACCGCCACCGAGACGCCCTCTGCCATGCACATCCCTGGTGCCATCACCCGCGCTCCCCGGCCCAACCAGCACATGGCCAGGTCGAGCCAGTCGTGGGCGGGACGCAACTGCACCAGCACCGCCCCGGCAACCACTGCCACACACGCCTGCACGGCATGATTGGCGGCGTTCAGCGTCGGGCCGACGTGGACGACACCTCCGATCTGCTGGCTGCCGATCAGGATGGACGGCAACGTCACCACGATGCCGCCGGTGGTCGTCACATGACCCAGCACACCGGCCAGGAGCAGTGCCCAGATGACGACCAGCACCACGCAGATCTCGCGGACAGGCCGCCACACGGCTCGTCGGGGACCACCTGCCACCGCCGCGACCACGCACAGCGCCACCAGAGCCGTCAGTGACACCACGAGTTGATCTGCCATCCACGCCACGGCCACCAGCGAGACGACCCACAGCAGGGCCGTCAGGGGATGCACGCGTTTCATGCTCGTCCTCTCATGATCGGCGTCCTCGCCATCCGGCACCGGCCATCGCCGCTGCGGCCACCACGGCTCCTGCACCAACGGCCCCCTGCAGGATTCGGTTGCTCGGATGCCTCTCCTCGGCTTCTGCCAGACTCGACGCGCCCCTGTGGCGCGGTTCGCGGAACGTGCCCTTGTAGGGGGCCTGCACGGGGTGGTCCGAGGGAACGACGTCCCAGCTGTGGACCACGATCAACCCGTCACCGCCATAGGAGGTCATCCGCATCTTGTAGCGGTGATGCTTCATCCCGCGTGGCAGCTGGTAGCCGATGTCGACCGGCTTGGAGGGGTCGTCCATACACACCTGGGCCGTGTCGGGGCTATCGAAACGCGCCACCACCCCAAGGCTGCCACTGCAAAAAGGATCATCAGGATTAGTTTTCTGGGCCTTGGTCACGTTCACCCAGTGCCCTGCATCGTTCTGGTACTCGATCTGGTACGCCCCCGTCAGCATCGACCCGACGGTGCGTACCCCGATCGTCTGTCCCACGGGTTTCTCCAGTCCCCAGCCGTCCCCCAGCACGGTGGGTTTCAGCGTCCCGTAGGGCACAAAGCTGCCTGCCGCCTTGTCGAGGTTGTCCATGGTCACGTCATCGGGCCCCACGAAGATCCATGCGCTGGGAATCTTTTTCGGACTATCCTGAACCGTCGGGAAACCAAGTCTGGTACCCACAATCCCGGTCTCGCCCACAACCACCGGCTTGTCACCCACGACGAAGCGTTCCAGCTTGATCAGCTTGCCGTGGTCGTCGGTGCGCACGTAGTAGGCCGCCAACCGCACCCGGGTGCCCGGCCTCCCGGTCACGTCGACTCCAGACCCGGACACCTCCCGTGCATCACCTCCATACACGCTCACGGTGCACTCATAGTTCGGATCCGAACACAGTTGGGCCGAGACGCCATCGTCGGCCTGGGCCACCACCGGCCATGAAACCACACCGACAACCACCACGACAGCTGCCAGGCACATCGTCCTGCGAACCTTCACCATTGGTCCTTCTCCATAGTCCCAGTCGCACACGACCGGCATGACGGAAGGGGATCGGCGAGACCCCCAGACCTCGCCGATCCCCTTCCGTCACTCACTTACTTCTTGACAGGGGGATTGATCGATGGAATTCTGTTTCCGCCCAAGGTGACGCCCACCCACGTGTCAACGCCTTCTTTTGGCGGTGCCCACAGATCCCAGTTCTTGTTGACCTTGTTGGCCGAGGAATACATCCAATATGCCTGTTTCTGACCCACGTCATGAATACCATTGACTATGGTGACCAAACCTGAAACGTCATCAACCTTAAATGTAATCCCGACGGCCGTGAGCGGCTCCACTCGAGGATCACCATGTGAATCAGCCCACTGGCCACCCACATTGCACCGCACCAGAATCCCCGGCTTGGCCTTCCAATTGTCCGGAATGATCGGCTTCTGGCTCATGTCGGCACTATGATCCACCACCACCGTCTGCCCCTCATTGGCAGCGCAGGCTCCGTCATGCCATCCCGGCCCGGAGGCTGGCCCAGCCGCCTGGGCCGCCCCCGTTCCGGTCACGGCACCAGCGGCAAGCAGCACCGCGACCAACGGACCAGCGATCCGTCGGCTCATCGTCGACATTCCCATCTTCTTCTCTGTCATCATTGCATCTCTTCCTTTCACAACAGATGACACGTTTACGGGTGCCCCAACCACCGTCGCCTGGTCAGGCTCCGGTGGCGGGCAGTGCGGGAGCAGCCAGTGACCCGCCATCTGGCCCCGGGGCTGCAGGTATCTTCGCGTCATCGCGACCATCTCGGCCATCCACCGGCCGCACCGTCGAATCGGGGGGATTCACAGACGCATTCGGAGCAGGGGTGGTGGTCCTACTGGGTTTCGTGTCCGGGGTGGGCAGTGGCGTCAGGGTAGGCGTGGGACTCACAGTCGGATCGGAACTCGGTGTAGGGGTCGGAGTCGGTGCGGGAGCATCGGCGTACTGGGGCCGGTGCTCGGGCCGGTTCGGGTTGTCGCCAGCGAAATAGAACTCCGCCCCGGGATTCTCCGGATCGTCTGTGTGCCCATCAGGGTAAAGAGCAATGGCCACAGCCATTCCCTTGACAGGCTTCTCGGGCAACGGGCGCCAACCCACATCCGCCGGCTTTCCCGGATAATCCTCATCATTGTGAACCTTCTCCGGCCATAACGGCAGCTTGCCATCTTTACCAGGCACCACCGTCACACCCGAGGCCGTAGTCTTATCACTGTAGAAATTGATCCCCAAGAAACTGGCCCACCCATTCGGATCCACCGTCCCCGGAATACCCACACTCGCCGCCCAGTTCGCCGGCTCCATCTCAAAGTTGAAATCATGACCCTTGGCGTACTTGACCGGCTCCAAACCCTTGTGACAGCGCACAAACCAGCCATCCTTGACATGCGCATCGGTGTACGTGGTCGTGGCCGGATTCAAATCCCCCCGGTCCTTCGGATCCAACGCCGCCATATCGATAAGAACCGAATAACCCTCCTCATCCTTGGCACACCACCCCGGATGCCACTGATCCGCCGACGCCGTCGGAATCTGCTCCACATCATCATCGGCCCATGCCGGCACGACGAGACCGCCAGCCGCCATCACAGCAGCCAGACCCCCCGTCACCCACCTCATCATCGCCTGTCCCATCGATCCTTCACCTTTCTCACCCACACGTGTCCTTCACGTGTGGCAGCCTTCATGAACACACGCGCCCCGCCGTGCGGACGCCTCACTCGAACAGATCGGTACCAACCTCGTCGTCCTCACGATCCCGGCGCCTACCCCGTGTCATCCACCACGCCACGACACCGGTAACCAGCAACACACCCGCACCGGCACCCCACACCCAGCCAGGCACACGACGAGTACCACCAGAAGCCGAGGGACCCTGCTGCTCAGAACCCCACACCCGGCCATCACCAGGAGACGGCGACACCACCACACCAGCCGAAACCGACGGAGAAGTCGACGGAGACGGGGTGACAGACGACGACGTCGATGGCGAGACGGACGGCGAGGGTGTGGCAGACGGCGACGCGGACGAAGAAGCCAATGGGGACGGTGTACGCGCAGCCCTGCGCACCTGCGAGCTCACCCGGTCACCCGCATGAACCTCCCCACGCCGGACAGCACCATGACCAGCCCCAGCCGAACCACCACGCCCGTTCGAACCATCATGGTGCAGGGCAGGATGCGATTTGGGAGAGGGAGTCGGCTTGTGAGTATGCCGCGGCCTGTGCGGATGCGGCCCGTTCCCCGACCCCGGATCCCGCGTGGGACCACCCGTGGGAGTAGAAGGCCGCGGCCGAGGATTCTTCGGCACACACCCATTCACAGTCCCATCCGAGAACTGCGGCGTCAACGTCCACCCCGGACACGGCTGATGTGTCTGCGGATCCTGATGATTCTTGGGATGCAACGCTGCATCCCCCAAACACACATGGCTGCTTATATCTGTACAATCTGCCTTTATTCCGTAGGAGAGATATGCGACCGTACCAGCCGGAATATGATCTGCATGTTCATTTAGGGCACCAGTGTAGGCGGGAAGAATTCGATTGTTTGACTGTGAAGGCCACGGCCCATCAGCCGGTGAACGATCTGGCGGAAACCCACCTGAAAGGCTCCCCGTGATGTCCGGACGAATCCACAACATGTCAGTCCATGTATAGACGTTCTGATCAAAAGACGTATGAGGTTTTAGCTTGGTATTCCTAACCGGCTTCACGCCCAGAATCTGCGTCTTTGCATTGTCATAGTCGTTTTCTCCTGGGGTCATCCCTCTAGGGGTTACATAGTCAGAGGTCAAGTCAGTAGATATCCCCACCGACTTGACAGCGTCGTAGTAGAACAGCCGGTACTGCTTTTTAGGGTTATAGTTCCACAATCCCTGATGACAGCGCACAATCCAACCATCAGCAGCAGTAGGGCCAAACTCCTTGGTATGCGCCACCGTCAACCAGCCGCGAAGCGACTCTGAGACACCGGAATAGTCAATGACGACCGAGAACCCCTTCTCACCACTCCGGCACCACCCATCCCGCCACGTACCTGGGAGTACTTCCGAGAGGGAATCGCCCTGGACCTGCCTGCCCCCATCACCCACAACCCGATTACCGTCAGGCCCCGCCACCGCCGACTGTGGCGCCACACCACACACCACACCGGTCAACAGCACGACAACAGCCGTCACCAGCGCCCACCAACGCCGCCGATCCATCAAGCTTCTCCCATGCCAACAACTCAAGTCCACAAGCCCCTTGACTGAAAAGGAATGAACCGTGGTGGGTATAGCCCCAGGGGGTTATACCCACCACATATGCATCTGGTCACAGATGACTCGGGCTACTACCTATCAGTGAATCTGCACCGTCTTGGCCTGGTTGGCACCCACATTGTCATAGGACTGCAGACCGCGTAGCGCCGGAACCGCCTGCGTCGTCGCCATCATCGGCGAATACGATGCGGGGAAAGATCCATCGTCCTTCTGCTGCTTAACGAGCCACGTCTGGCCGGACACAGCCTGCGCCTTGTGATCCGCATCTCCAGCCCGGTACAGTCCTGGTGCCACCCACGCAGTGGTGTTCACATTCGGGCCCTTGCCCTTGAAACCCCAGCCATCATTCTGCCTAGCGGCGTCAAGACGCTTGACAAGCGCCGCCTTGGCAGCCGTGATCTTCCCCTGCTGCTCCGAAGTAGCCTTCACATGAGACAGGGCCGTGAGCGTGAGACCATCGGTGTCCGGATCCTCCCACTTGGGAGTCGTGGTCGCATCGTCGGTCACCTTGTCGAACAAAGCCTTGGGAATCGGTTTGCCCAACCGCTCCAGAGCGATCATGTCGAGCGCCTGATTCGTCGCATACTCATTGAACTTCGACGCCGAGGTCACCGGATTGGCATAGTCGAACCCGTCATAGGTGGTCGACTCACCAAGAGCCAGCAAGGTGATCGTCACCTTCGCACACCCACCCACATTCGCCCTAGTGCAGTAACTCGGCCCTTGGGCCTTGATGGTGTCCTTGACCTTGGCAACGGTAGGCGAATCCTTCCTGCCCGCCGCCACCAACGCCAGAGCCCCATCCAACTGCGAACCCAAACCGCCCTTCACCAGATCAGCCCGGTGACTATCGATGTAGTCGGCCGCCTTCTGGGCTTGGGAGGCATAATCGGCGGGCCCAGACGTCTGAGCTGCCTGGGCGGGGGCCGCCGTCACCCCCACTGCGCCTACCATCAGTGCAGCGGCCACCACCGGGCCCACCACACGCTTGCACGTCGTCCTTGCTCCTACTGCCATGGCTACTCCTCAATCTTGGAGCGTTCCGAGAGGAGCCGCGGGCAGCACAGGCGTAGCAAGCGTCGGTGACGATCCGTAACCCTCGACGGAACCAGAAACCAATCTCCACGGTGATCTGGTACTCCGACTTCCACACACGAGATGCGGTCACGGTTGCGGGACAGCGCCGGATTCCCACCGACTTCCCCACATCACCTGGGCATCAACCCACCCATTGGGCTGACAGAGAAAAAGATACACCCCATTTCGACAGATGCCACACCCACCCCAGGAAACGCGCATCAAACGCGCATCGGCACAGACATTCACCACGGGATTCGGGCCTGTGGGCATCCACCCCGCGAGATCACTGGGAAGGCTCATCCTCCGATGAGGGCCTCTCCCGGTCCTCCGGCTGCCATGCCAGACCCAGAGGGTGTGCCGGGTGCAGAGCCGCGTCGTCCTCGGGAACCGACCGCACTCTGCCGATCGGGCTGCCGCGGTGCTCGAACCGGCACGTGACGACGCCGTGGCCCGATCCCCACACCCAGCCCCGACCGTACTCATCGTGAACCACGTCGGCGCCCGGCGGCCAACGCCTGCCGTCGAAGGATCGCCGCCGGCCGAAGGGCCCGGGTTGGACAGGCGTGACATCCTCGGTCACCTCGGGTTCATCGAGCAGATGTCCGTCGTCGTCGATGATGAAGAGTTCTTCCTGGGCTGAGGTCGTGAAGTTGGAGACACCGACTCCCAGCAACCGAACCCCCTCACGCAGGTCGAGGGAATCGAGCATCCGCACTGCCAGATGGGTAATCCTCTCGGGCGAGTCAGTGGCGCCAGTCAGGGTCACCGACCGCGACCACACCTGGAAGTCCGCCATCTTCGCCTTGAGAGTGACGGTGCGGGCGAAATGCCCGGACTTCTTGAGTCGCCCGCACACCAGGACGGCATGGCGCTCGACGATATGGCGACACTCCTCGCGATTGGTGAGATCGTGCTCGAAGGTGTCCTCCACCGAGATCGACTTGGCGATCCGGCTCGCGACCACCGGCCGGTCATCCCAGGCCCGTGACAAGGCAACAAGGCTCGTCCCCGACGCATGGCCCAACTCATGGACGAGCTCCGACTCCCGAGCAGCACGGACATCAGCGATGGTGCGCAGGCCGAGCTTGTCCAGCCTTTCCGCAGTGACTGGTCCGACTCCGGGAATCGCCCGCACTGGTAGGGGAGCAATGGTGTCGACCTCGGTCCCGGGGGCGACGAGGGCGATCTGGTCACTGTGACCGCGCTTCGGCTTGGCCATCTCGGAGGCAACCTTGGCCATGAACTTGCTCGAGCCGATCCCCACCGAGCAACTCAGTCCCTCGGTGCGCTCGAAGACTCGGGCGCGGAGATCGACAGCAACCTGGTGCAGCGCGTCAAGATCCTCGACGTCGATCCCTCCCGACTCCAGATCGACGAAAGCCTCATCGAGGCTCAGCGGCTCGACGAGGGGCGACAGTTCTCGCAGGGTTGCCATAACGACCTTGGAGGACTCCCGGTATGCCTGGAATCGTCCCGAGAGAAAGGCAGCATGGGGAGCCAGACGTCGAGCCTGTGCCCCTGCCATGGCGGAGTGGACGCCGAATTTACGGGCCTCGTAGGAGGCCGTCGCCACGACTCCCCTACCACCGACCCCACCGACGATCACGGCCTTGCCGACCAGGGAGGGCTTGTCCCGTTGCTCCACCGAGGCGAAGAAGGCATCCATGTCCAGGTGGAGGATCGACGCCGTCGATCTCATGCCCGGCGCCGATACCCGACGAAGTCGAACCCGTCACGGGGCTCACGTCGGGTCTCGACCCACACCCGCCGATCGATGTGGGGGAATCGTGCCGAACCCTCCGGTCTCTGGTGGACCTCGGTGATGTCGAGCTCGTCGCACAGGTCGAGGGCATCAGCGTAGATCTGCCCTCCCCCGGCAATGAAGCAGATCTCCTCGCCGGCGTCACGAGCCATTCCGACGGCTTCACGCGGGCTGGCTGCGACGTCGACGCCATCGGCAGACCACTGCTGGTCACGAGTGCAGATGATGTGACGCCGTCCCGGGAGCTTGCCGATCTGTTCAAAGGTGCGCCGCCCGAACACCAGGGTGTGGCCCATCGTCACCCTCTTGAAGCGGCGGAAGTCCTCGCTGATGTGCCAGAGCATGTCCTGGCCGGACCCGATGACGCCGTTGTCGGCGACCGCTGCGATGGCGACGACCTTCATCATCCCTCCTGGTACTTCGAATCCTGCAATCCGGCCGTGCTCAGACGGCAATCGGGGCGGGAAGGGCCGGACAGGGGTCGTACCCGGTCAAGGTGATGTCCGACAGCTCGAACCCGTCGATGTCACGAATCTCCGGATTGACGGTCAGCTGAGGAAGCTGTCGCGGCTCACGCTCGAGCTGCTCGTGCACCTGATCGAGGTGATTGAGATAGAGGTGGGCGTCACCCAAGGTGTGGACGAACTTCAGCGGCTTCAATCCCGTCACCGAGGCCACCAGACGGGTGAGCAGTGCGTAGGACGCAATGTTGAACGGCACACCGAGGAAGGTGTCACCGGAACGCTGATACAGCTGGCAGCTCAGCCATTCCGGATCCCCGTTCTCGTCAGGAGTGACATAGAACTGGAACAAGGTGTGACAGGGCGGCAGGGCCATCTCGTCGACCTCGGCCACATTCCACGCCGAGACGATGTGACGACGCGACCACGGGTTGGTGCGGATCTGCTCGATGACCTTGGCGATCTGGTCGATCGTGCCGCCGTCGGCGTCGGGCCAGGAACGCCACTGGTGACCGTAAACCGGTCCCAGGTCGCCATTCTCGTCGGCCCATTCATCCCAGATATGGATGTTGTTCTCGTGCAGCCAGCCGATATTGGTGTCCCCGCGCAGGAACCACAACAGCTCCCCGAACACGCTACGGGTGTAGATCTTCTTCGTCGTCACCAGCGGGAAGCCCTCACGCAGGTCGAAGGCCATCTGATGGCCGAAGACACTCAGGGTCCCGGTGCCGGTACGGTCCTCACGACGCACGCCCTCGTCGAGGATCCGTCGCAACAAGTCGAGGTAAACCTGCACGTCAGCGCCCTTCCAGGTGAGTGACGATGGCCGGGACGATCGCGCGAACGGCCTGTCCACGGTGACTGATGGCGTCCTT
Source organism: Cutibacterium avidum ATCC 25577 (assembly GCF_000227295.1). Classification (GTDB taxonomy): domain Bacteria; phylum Actinomycetota; class Actinomycetes; order Propionibacteriales; family Propionibacteriaceae; genus Cutibacterium; species Cutibacterium avidum. The sequence goes on from NZ_JH165054.1 coordinate 309,969, forward strand.
GACCTCAGCGGACATCTCAGCGCTGGTGAGGTCACCGGGCTGAGCATCAGGCACGAACATCGGATCGTAACCGAACCCGTTCTCCCCGCGCGCCTCGGAGATGATCCGCCCCTCCATCGTGGCGACCTTGGTGATCTCGGTGCCATCAGGGTCCACGAACGCCATCGCGCACACGAACCGACCACGACGACGCTCGTGGGGAAGGTCGAAGGTCTGGTCGAGCAGCAACTGGAGATTGCGCTCGTCGGTCGCCTCGCGTCCCGACCAGCGCGCCGAACGGATGCCCGGCATCCGGTTGAGGGCATCCACCTCGAGACCCGAGTCATCGGCGAGAGCTGGCAGACCGGTGTCACGGGCAGCAGCTCGGGCCTTGATGAGGGCGTTCTCGACGAAGGTGGCGCCGGTCTCCTCGGGAGCCGCAGCATCACTGACCTCCGACAGACCGACGATCTCGACGTCAGTCCCGGCCGCCTCGAAGGTACGCCGCAGTTCGACCAGTTTCTTGGCGTTGTTGGACGCCAGCACAACCCTGCTCACAGCGTCACCCCGAGGGCCTCAGACTGTGCAGCCTTGAGCGAGGCGCAGCCGCCGGCAGCCAGATCAAGCAGCTCATTGAGGAGGCCACGGTTGAAGGGGGCTCCCTCCGCGGTTCCCTGGATCTCGACGAAGCCCCCGTCGCCGCTCATGACGACGTTCATGTCGGTGTCGGCCCGGGAATCCTCCTCGTAGGCCAGGTCGAGCATCGGGGTGCCACCGACGACGCCAACCGAGATGGCCTGCACCGAACCTGTGATGGGCTCCCAGACGAGGCCGCCACGCTCACGCAGCCAGTTGACGGCGTCGACGAGGGCGACGTAGGCGCCGGTGATCGAGGCGGTGCGCGTACCTCCGTCGGCCTGCAACACGTCGCAGTCGAGGATGATGGTGTTCTCACCCAGCGCCTTGTCGTCGACGACAGCGCGCAAAGACCGCCCGACCAAACGGGAGATCTCGTGGGTACGCCCGCCGATCTTGCCCTTGCGGGACTCGCGGCCGGAGCGCTCGTTGGTGGCGCGCGGCAGCATCTCGTACTCAGCGGTCACCCAGCCGAGTCCGGATCCCTTGCGCCAGCGCGGCACCCCTTCGGTGACCGAGGCATTGCACAGCACGGTGGTGCGTCCGAAACTCACCAGCACCGATCCCTCAGCCTGGGTCAACCAACCGCGTTCGATCCTGACGTCCCGCAACTGGTCCAGGCGGCGTCCATCAATTCGAGAAGTCTCACTCACGCTGCCAAGGGTAGTGGGAGGGACTGACACGAATCAGGGCTATGACACGGTACGCTCCCCAGGTCGCTCAGCGGCGTCACTCAGTCGCGCACGACCGCACGGTCCCCGAGAGGATGTCGGTCAGCGTGCACCGACTGCACGTCGTGGACGAAACCCTCCATGAGCCGTCGTCCCAATCTCTCGAAGCGCTCCGCGTTGCCCGTCGTCAGGAAGTAGCGGATGGACTCGCGAGGCTCGGAGTGCAGCAACCCCGAGTCCGCCATCAAGGAATAGGAGGCCCGCGCACACTGGTGGGAGGAGGAGATGAGGGTGACGTCGTCGCCCAGGACATAGGAAATGAGCCCAGCCAGCAGCGGGTAGTGGGTACAGCCCAGGATGAGGGTGTCGCAACCGGCCTCCCGGATCGGCTCCAGGTAGTCCCGCGCGATGGCCTCCAACTCCCGTCCGCTGGTGACCCCCTCCTCGACGTAGGGGACGAACTTCGGACAGGCCTGGGTCGTCAAGGTGATGCCAGGCACCGCCGCCAGCGCGTCCTCGTACGACAAGGATCGAGCCGTGGCCTCGGTACAGATGACGCCGATACGACCGTTCCGGGTGGCTGAACTGGCACGGCGAGCAGCCGGCATGATGACGTCGACAACCGGGACGTCATAGCGCTCCCTGGCATCCCTCAGCACTGCCGACGACGCCGTATTACAGGCGATGAGGAGGGCTTTCACGCCGTGGGCGACGAGACGGTCGAGGCATTGCAGGGCGTAGCGACGCACCTCGGCAATCGTCTTCTCGCCGTAGGGAGCGCGGTCCGTGTCACCCAGATAGACGATGTCCTCGTTGGGCATGAGGTCAACGACGGATCGCGCCACCGTCAGCCCTCCGAATCCAGAGTCGAAGATGCCGATCGGGGCGTCGACAACGTCGAGGTCAGGTTCGGTCACGGCTGGCAAGACTACCGCGCCCTCGCCGGAAACCGGCCATGCGCACGGTTTTGCTGACGCTGGCATGACGAAAACGACCCCCAGTGATGACAATGAGGTAAGGCTTGGCTATTCTCTAATCGTGCGTCGGGATTCCGGCGTCGCCATGACCATCGAGGAGGAGCACCATGACGAGGCACATGAACCGCAGCATCGCGAACAACGCCGTCGTCGTACCGCTCAGTTCACTGCCGACTGGGCAGAGCGCGACTATCGAGGACATCGCCACCGACTGCGCCGATCACATCTCACACCGACTCCGCATGCTCGGTTTCGGACGAGGCCGTGAGATCACCAAGGTCCGTCAAGCACCCTTCGGCGGCCCCATGGTCTTCCACGTCTGCGACGTCCAGATGTGCCTGCGACGCGCCCAGGCCGACATGATCATGGTCCGCCCGATACCCCAGCCGCAGCCGACTGCTCAGCCGTGCGTCGCCGCTGTCGCCGCGTGACCTTCCCCATTCATCTTGCGCACCTCAGCGTGCGTCCATTCGAGGTTTCCTGATGCCCACACCCACCGCAACGTCCTGCCACGCCGCCCCGACAGCGGAGCCAACGAAGGGCTCCCCGAGCCTGTACCTGGTCGGCTCACCCAACGGCGGCAAGACGTCGATCTTCAACCAACTCACCGGCCTGCACGCCAAAACTGGCAACTACCCCGGGGTCACCGTCGCTCGCACTACCGGCGTCTGCCGGATCGGCAACGTTGAATACGGCATCGAGGACCTCCCCGGCGCCTATTCCCTCAACCCCATCTCCCCTGACGAGGCCGTTGTCGCCGAAGCCTTGGACTCCTCCCTCGAAGGCGTGCAATCGCCCGACGGCGTCCTCGTCGTGACCGACGCGACGGCATTGCGGCGCTCGCTGCTGCTCCTCGCCGAAACTCTGCAACGCAATCTGCCCACCGCCGTCGTCGTCACCATGACTGACGAGCTGCGACGCCGTGGCGGCAGCCTCGACACCACCGCCCTGTCCCAGGCATTGGGCGTGCCGGTGGTGTCCGTGGTCGCCAATCGTGGCATCGGCATCGGGGAACTGCGCCACCTCATCAGCGAGTGGCAGACCTGGAGCCGTCCCCCCGTCCTGCCGCCCACCGACGCCGAGGAACTGGCCGGCTGGGTCGATTCCATCCTGGCCAGCATCGGCTACCAGGACCCCCACCCTGACTCCCGAACCGAGCGCATTGACAAGGTGCTGCTGCACCCGGTGTGGGGAACGATCGTCTTCTTCCTGGTGATGTTCATGTTCTTCCAGGCGCTGTTCACGTGGGCAGCCCCCTTCCAGGACGCCATCGACGAGTTCTTCGGGTGGCTCGGTGGTGAAGTCGACACCCACGTCTCCAACCCCATCCTCGCCGGTCTGCTGGGAGACGGAATCATCGGCGGCGTCGGTTCGGTGCTGGTCTTCGTGCCACAGATCCTGCTGATGTTCCTGCTGTTGGCCCTGCTCGACGCGGTGGGCTACATGTCGCGGGCGGCGTTCCTCATGGACAAGGTCATGAGCCGTGCCGGGTTGGAAGGACGAGCCTTCGTGGCGATGTTGTCCTCCTTCGCCTGCGCCATTCCAGGCATCATGGCCACGAGGACCATTCCCTCGGCCAAGGACCGTATCGCGACGATGCTCGGCGTCCCGCTGGCCACATGCTCAGCGCGCCTGCCTGTCTACGTGCTCCTCGTGGGCATGCTCGTCCCCGAGGCCACCCGAATGGGCCCGTTCTCCGGTCGAGGCGTGGCCATGTTCCTGCTCTACCTCCTCGGCGCGGTCTCGGCGATGGCGGCGGCGTGGGTCGTCAAGAAGATCACCGACCGGTCGGGCGTCCTGCTGCCCTTCTACATGGAGATGCCGCCCTACCGGATTCCCACCCTGCGCTCGGTGGGCATCGCGATGTGGGAGCCGACCAAGGCCTTCCTGCGCAAGGCCGGCACCATCATCATGCTGACGACCATCGTCATCTGGGCACTGACGACCTTCCCGATGCGCTCTGACGCCGAGCTGTCCAAGGCCGGCGTCGATCCGCGCGACGACGTCGCGGTGGCGGCCTACACCATGGATCACTCCATGGCTGCGGGGGTCGGCAAGGCCGTCGAGCCGGTCTTCGAACCGCTGGGATTCGACTGGCGCATTGACGTCTCCCTCATCGGCTCGCTGGCTGCCCGCGAGGTGGCCGTCTCCACCCTGGGCCAGATGGCCTCGGCCACTGATCCCGAGGACGACGTCGAGGTGGCCGAGCAACTCGACCGCTGGACGTGGACGCACGGTGAGCACCAAGGTGAGAAGGTCTTCACCTCGGCGACCGTCGTCGCTCTCCTCCTCTTCTTCGCCTACGCCCTGCAGTGCATGTCGACGGTGGCGATCATGAAACGGGAGACCGGAGGCTGGAAGTGGCCGTCGATCGCCTTCGGATACATGTTCGCACTGGCGTGGATCATGGCCTTCATCGGGCGTCTCGTGACGAATCTGGTGATCTGATGAATCTTGCGTCCCGACCTTCCATGGCCGTCCACCCGGAGGCAACGGCTGACCCCGCGACCCTGCGTTGGATGATCTCTGGTGTGAGCCTGCCCTTCGCCGGCGAACTGGTGAGTGCGCCAGGTCTGGACGAGTTCCTGGATCGAGTGCGCGTCGAGGTGACGGTTGGCGCCGTCATCGCGACCGCCCTCGACGGCGATTGGGGGCGCATCGGCGCCGGCTTCCGGACGGGGCTGACCGTCGCCCTCGAACGAACTGACGACTGGGTCGGTGGGCCTGACGCCCAGGCCCTTGACGAGGTACTGACCCTGAGACGGTGCGCCGACGAACTCATCGCAGGTCCCGTCGGTGCCGTGGCCACCATGCACGGTGGGTCGATCGAGTTGGTCGACGTCACGGTCCACCGCGGACAGCGCACTGTCGACGTGGCCATGAAAGGTGCCTGCCGGGGTTGTCCGGCAGCTATCATCACCTTGCACCAGAGGTTGGAACGTCAGCTCAGCCTGAGGTTGCGCGAGCCGGTGAGTGTCCGAGAGGTGTGACCCCTATTCCGACAGCTCCACCTCGACGAGCACCTCGACAATGAAGCCGAGCCATTCGTAAACGCACTCCTCCTCGGCCTCCAGCTCCTCCCGAGCGACCCGGGCGACCTCCTCAGCGGTGATCTGGTCAGTGATACCCAACCTGGCCGCCATCATCCCCCGCAGCACATTGACAGTACGAAGCCACCGCTGCGTCGTCTCCGGATTCATGGAGATACGGCCAGTTCGGTGCAAGGTCTCCAGATCAGTCCGCAATGCCTGGGCATCTCCCCAACGCGCGGCGACCTCCTCGGCGTCATGGCTGGCGTGGAACTGGGCGTCAGCAGCGTCATCGTCGCGATAGGCGCTCGGCAGGATGGCCCGACGCACCTCGTCGTCCTCCTGGGGACCGGAGAACTGGCTCTCCCAGAAGACGAACGGATCTCCGCCCGAGGTGCGATGGGCGGGAGCGGTGCGTAACCGCGACAAGGCCTCGACGTAGCGGCCCAGGGCGATCTCGATGCCGATGGTCTCGCGACGCTCCAAGTACCAGACCCACCGATCCCGGGTGCCCTCGATCCTCATTCCCGTCCGCCCTTTTCGACCGAGGCCTGCAGTCCGTAGCCGTGCATGGCGTGCACCGCGATCTCCATCTCCTCCTTTGACCCCTCGGCCACTGTGGCCCGGCCATGGTTGTGGACCTGGATCATGAGCTGCTCGGCCTTCTCGCGGGGGTAGCCGAAATACCTCATGAACACCATCGTCACGTAGTCCATGAGGTTCACCGGATCGTCCCAGACGACCGTCGTCCACGTCGATTCCTCATCGGTGAGACGGTCGGTCCGTGCAATGGGTTCCACGGTGGCTGCAGACATGTGCCCATTCTGTCACCAGGCGAGGACACACAACCCCACCGACGAGGGCGCCCCATCCCCCCTAAACTGTGGCCCATGTCGACCGCAATGTTCACCGACCATTACGAGCTGACCATGGTCGAGGCTGCCATGGCATCGGGAACCGCTGACCGCCGCTGCGTCTTCGAACTGTTCCCACGGCGTCTCCCCGAGGGCCGCCGCTACGGCGTCGTCGCCGGCACTGGGCGTGTCCTCGATGCGGTGGAAGACTTCCACTTCACCGACGAAGAAGTCTCCTTCCTGGAGAAGACCGGGGTCGTCGGCCCGCACATGGCCGAGTGGCTGTCGAACTACCGTTTCACCGGATCCATCCATGGTTACGCTGAGGGCGATCTTTACTTCCCGGGATCGCCGCTCCTCACCGTCGAGGGCACCTTTGCCGAGGCCTGTGTTCTCGAGACACTGCTGCTGAGCATCTACAACCATGACTCCGCGATCGCATCGGCGGCCTCCCGCATGGTCATGATGGCCGAGGGCCGCTCCATCATCGAGATGGGCTCTCGTCGTACCCATGAGGAATCCGCCGTCACCGCTGCTCGCGCTGCCTGGATCGCTGGATTCGGCCCGACCTCGAACCTCGCTGCCGGCATCCGCTACGGCGTCCCCACCTCCGGCACCGCCGCCCACGCCTTCACCCTTCTCCACGACACCGAGGAGGACGCCTTCCGTGCCCAGCTGGCCGCCTACGGAGAGAAGACCACCCTGCTGGTCGACACCTACGACATCGAGAACGCCGTGCGCACGGCCGTCCGCCTCACCGAAGGACGCCTCGGCGCGGTCCGCATCGACTCCGGCGACCTGTCCATCGCCGCCCGCCAGGTCCGCGATCTGCTCGATGACCTCGGTGCCACCAACACCCGCGTCATCGTCACCAGCGACCTTGACGAGTGGCAGATTGCCGCCCTGCGTGGCGCCCCCGTCGATGGCTTCGGCGTCGGAACCTCCCTCGTGACGGGCTCGGGAGCGCCGACCTGCTCCTTCGTCTACAAGCTGGTCGCCCGCGCGATCTCGAACGCTCCGGACGCCGAGCTGTTGCCGGTGGCCAAGAAGTCGTCTCACAAGAACACCGTGGGAGGACGCAAGTACGCGGTGCGACGCATCGGTTCAGGTGGTACCGCCACCGCCGAGGTCGTCGGGGTGGGCCAGCAGCCGACCGCCGACGCTGACGACCGCAACCTCATCGTCCCCCTCGTCGTCGATGGCGAAGTCGTGGGCCGTGAGCCTCTCGAGGCCGCACGTAAGCGTCACCAGGCTGCCATCGCCGAGCTGCCGATCTCCGGACGACGTATCTCCCGCGGCGACCAGGCCATTCCGACCATCATGGTGAAGCAGGGAGATGACGGCGCCGATACCGTTCTCGGCGCCTCGTTGTCCTGAGTATTCCGGCACTGGCTCAACCGGCCGCTCCAACTACTCGAAATGTGACAACCGGGTAAACACTGGTCCGAAATGGGTGGAAAACCCGCTGTTGAAGCGCATCTGGGCTTGACTGAGGACCGACACCCGCTAATGTCTTTGAGTAGGGAAACGGCAAGAAGCCGAAAACCGAACACAGTCCATCTGAGGAGACCCCATGACCAAGTCCGAGCTCATCAAGGCTGTCGCCAAGCAGGCCTCGCTCACCGAGGCCCAGACCAACGAGGCCGTCAAGGCTCTCACCGACGTCATCACCGGCGCCCTGGCCAAGGGCGAGAAGGTGCAGCTTCCCGGTCTGTTCACCGCCGAGGCCGTCGAGCGTCCCGCTCGCAATGGCCGCAACCCCCGCACCGGCGAGTCCATGACCATCCCCGCTCACAAGGCCGTCAAGATCTCGGCCTCCAGCACCCTCAAGAAGGCCGTTGCCGACTGAGCGACTGGCACGGGTTGTCGACCCGTGATCAAGCATTCGGGGTCCGATGCCATCAGGCGTCGGACCCCGGTTTCACATCTCCTACGACCAAAGTCAGCCGATCACTTCTCGTTCATGACCCTAGACAGTCGCGCGGCCCTCTCATCGGTGAAGACCTCCTCGAGCCACATCGGCGAGCCATCCGGATGACTGAGAGGCACCCGCCAGTTCGGGTACTCATTGGTCGTGCCGGGCAGGTTCTGGGTACGTCGATCCCCCACGGCATCGGTGAGGGTGGCGTTGAGGACCTTAGCCGGCGTCTGGGTGAGCATGCGGTGCATCGCCACCACGATCTCTTCCTCCGAGGGATCGTCCCCCTCCAACACTCCACGCGCCCGCAGGATGCCGATCCAGGTCTCCGTCTGACGGGCTGCCTCGGCCCGCTCGTGCTCCAAGGACTCTGTGAGCAGTCCGAGCTCGTTACGCACCTCGACATGGTCACCAGCGAGGTAGCCGGTGGTGGGCGGGAGGTCATGAGTGGTCACCGAACTCATGGCGTACTCACGCCACTGCTCGGGAGCCAGCGGATGGCCGTCCTCGCCATTCTCGAACCACAGCACCGAGGTACCCATGATCCCCCGCTCACGCAGATACGTGCGCACCCACGGCTCGACGGTGCCCAGGTCCTCGCCCACGACGAGGGCGCCGGCACGGTAGGCCTCCAGGGCCAGGATACCGACCATGGCCTCGTGGTCGTACCGGATGTACGTTCCCATGCACGGGCCAAGACCGGCTGGGACCCACCACAGCCGGAACAGGCCAAGGATGTGGTCGATACGGATACCGCCCGCATGTCGCAGGGCCGCCCGCACCATCTCACGGAAGGGCTGGTAGGCCATGTCGGCCAACATGTCCGGACGCATCGGCGGCTGACCCCACTCCTGACCGGCCTGGTTGAAGGCATCAGGCGGGGAGCCGACGGAGACACCGTCGGCAAAGAGTTTCCCGAGCATCCACGCATCTGCTCCGGCACCCGAGACGCCGACGGCCAGGTCACAGATGAGGCCCAGGGACATCCCGGCGTCACGTCCGGCCGACTGGGCGGCCGAGAGCTGTTGGTCAGCAATCCACTGCAGCCACATGAAGAAGTCGACGCGATCCTCGTGAGCGCGCACGAACTCCGAGACGGCTCGGTTGCTGGGACGTTGGAACCCTTCGGGCCATTCGTGCCAGTCATTGCCGTAGACCTCGGTCAGCGCACACCAGGTGGCCAGATCGATCAGACGGGTGCCGCGCAGCCTGCGGAAGGCCTGGTAGGACAGCTCTCGCGACCCTTCCAGACCGAGGGCGTGGACGGCCTCGAGGACCGGCAGCTTGGACGCCCAGGAACGGTCACGGTCGATCGTCTCAGTGGTCGCGGCCGCATGAGCCTGGGCGGAGCGGGCCTTGGAACACTCGTAGGAGCCGAGGTCTGCGAACTCAGGAATGATCTCAGGGCGCACGTACAGCGGGTTGAGGAAGAGACGGCTGCAGGGCAGATACGGTGAGGGCTCGATCGGGGAGACAACCTGGCTGGCATGCAATGGGTTGACGAGCATGTAGTCCGCACCCTGGGTTGCCGCCCAGGTGGACAGATCCGCCAGATCCGCCAGATCGCCCATTCCCCACGACCCCCGAGACCGCGTGGAGTACAGCTGCACCGCATGGCCCCAGACCCGGGACGAACCCATTGACCTCGGCAGACCGAGCCAGTTCGGGGAAACCACCAGGGTCGACGTGGCGCGGTGATCAGCCGTCGTCGCGACGATGGTGTGGTAACCCAGCGGAAGGTCAGCCGGGATGCCGAAGGTGGCCTCACCGATCCAGCGCCCCTCGACCTGGCGATCCGGGGTCCAGTTGTCGACCTGCCAACACTCGCGATGATGACCGTCCTCACAGATGATGTGAACATCGACCCACTCCCCGGCATTGACGTGGACGTCGACGCGTCCTTCCTGGCCCTCGCGCAGCACGACGATTCCGGGCAGGACGCGACGCCAGGTGCGGTTGGCGACCTCTCGGCATGCCTGTTCGGCCAGCTCCGGGGTCGACGCATCGATCCCGAGCCCGGCAAGGACGGCGATGACGGTCGCCTCCTCAACCTCGATGTACTGGCCCTTCCAGTCGTGGTAGTCACGAGCGATGCCGAAGTAATCGGCCAGGGTCGTCAAGTGGGGATCTGTCAAGGACATGACGGCCTTTCGGTGCCCCAGAGTGGGGGCGGGATCAATGCGGACGGAATGTGGGGACGACATCGTCGCCCCGTCTGGACAAAACTCACTCGGCGTCGAGCTGGCGAACCGGACGAACCACCTGAGTGCCGGCAATGGCGTCGTGGATGGTCTGGCGAGACCGCTGCCACAGCGGCATGAGATAACTGAACGGAGTCAACAACACAATGACCTGGTTGCCAATCTCCACACAAGCCCAGGCCGTGGCACGGACAAGAGCACGCCACCACACCAGTCGGCGATGGTCCTGGCCCTGATTGGTGGTCACGACGCGCAGCCCGCAGACAAGCTGGCCAACCGAACCGGCGCAGGTCGCCAGCATGATGAACTGGTAGATCGCCTGGGCGATGATGACGGCACCAACAAGATTCGTCATGTCGTAGACGAACCCTGCATCACTCAGCGACTGCGTGGTGATGACGTCAGACGGACTCGCCCCCGCGCTGATCCTGCGCATCGATTCGTCGAGGAACGCCTGGTAGCTGGCCATGATGCTGGCGATCTTCTCGTGCATGGTGACGCCGACAACGGCCCACACCAGGACGAAATCGATGACGGTCGACAAGGCTCGCCACCACCACCCGGCCAGGGGCACACCGTCAGCGGTGGTGCCCCACTTGCTGCGCGGCGCCGTCACGTCTCCGTGCCGCGGCGCAGTGGTCGTCTGACGCGGGGACGAGGGCACCCGTGAGACCGGGGCCAGCGTCTCAGGCACATGACCGGTGACATGACGCGGTTCGGGTTCGGGCGAATTCCGCAGATTGCGGGTCCATCGTTCGCCGTCCCAATACCGCTCCTGATCACTTCCGGCAGGGTCGGGGTACCAGCCCATGGGGGGAGGAGTCGCATTCGTCACCGGTCCATTCTCCCACGATGGGCCCATGATGCTAATTACGTCCGCTGCCAGCTGGACTCGTCGTCCTCCGTGGTCAGGCATGATGTCTGCCACGTACACTGGTCCACCATGAGCACACAGGTGGCACCAGGTTCCAGTACGGCGGTCGAGGAGAAGACTCGTCCATCCTTTGATGACGGTGACGCCGAGCGCTTCTCCCACTACGTCCCGAAGGCCAAGCTCACCGACGCCATGGTCAACGGGACCCCTGTCGTCGCCCTGTGCGGCAAGGTGTGGGTGCCCTCCCGCAATCCGGACAAATTCCCCGTCTGCCCGGAGTGCAAGGAGATCTTCGAGTCGATGAAACGCTGAGTCCCCCGCACCATCGTCACACAGGTTCGGTCACGTCGGAGAGAGCGAGTCGGCGTCAGACCGTCGCCAACCAGGCGAGGGCCAACTCGTAGCCCTTCAGCCCGAGGCCGGCAATCGTCCCGGTGACATGCGCCGAGACCACGCTGTGGTGACGGAACTCCTCCCGGGTGGCGATGTTCGAAATGTGCACCTCGATGCAGGGTGCCTCCACCTGGGCCAGGGCATCAGCAATTGCGATGTTGTAGTGGCTCCAGGCAGCCGGATTGATGACGACCGGGATGCGATCGTCAGCAGCTTGATGTATCCACCCGATCATCCGCTCCTCGGAGTCGGTCTGACGCACCTCGACGTCGAGCCCGAGCTCGCGGCCGTACTCGATCAGCCGGGCCGCCAGGTCACCGTGAGTCGTCGTCCCATAGATCTGGGGTTCACGGCGACCCAATCGTCCCAGGTTCGGGCCGTTGAGCACCAGGACAGGCTTGCTCATACCTGATCCTCCGGACGCTTCTCGTCCTCCCCGATGCGACGATCGCCGTACCGAATGTCAGGTTCGAGGAAGAGCGGGCCGACAAGCGGTTCCGCAGCACGGACGGCCACCTCCGCATTGTCGATGATGCGTGCCACCTCGAGTGCGGAGTCGCCCGGGTCGACGGCGATCTTGGCAGCCAGCAGGATGGTGTCTGGACCCAGGTGGACCGTCTTCATGTAGATGACCGAGTCGACGCCGTCAGTGCCCACGAGCGCGTCGTGAATGGCCTTGCGTGACTCCGGAGTTGCCGACTCCCCTTCCAGCAGGGACTTCATCTCTCGCGAGAGAATGGCTGCGACGACGATCAACAGGACGCCAATACACGCTGAGCCGATGCCGTCGAAGATCGGGTTGTGCGTCAGGATCGTGAGGCCGACACCGAGGAATGCGAAGAGCAGACCGAGAACGGCAGCCGCGTCCTCCATCATGACCACTGGCAGCTCCGGGGCCTTGGCCTTGCGGATGTACTGCAGGATCGTCATGCCATCGCGATCTGGCTTGCTCTCCTTGAGAGCGGTGTGCAGGCTGGCTCCCTCAGCACATGCCGAGATGATGGTCACGACCAGCGGCACCCACCACCACTGGGAGTCGAGCAGCTCTTCAGGCTTGCCGGCGAGGGTGTCGCTGATCTTCTGGTACGACGAGTACAGGGCGAACAGTCCACCGACGCTGAAGATGACCACGGCGACGATGAAGCCGGACAGGTAACGGGCCCTCTCGTAACCGAATGGGTGGTCCTCGTCGGCCTTCTTGTGGGCAGCCTTGCCTCCGACCATGAGGACGACCTGGTTAGTGGTGTCGGCCACCGAATGAATGGCCTCGGCAAGCATCGAGGATGCGCCAGTCAGGGCCCATGCGAGGGCCTTCGTCACCGCGATCGCGAGGTTGGCAGAGGCAGCGGCAATGATTGCCTTGCGACCTCCGCCCTCCTTCTCCGGCTTCTCGGCCTCGTCCGGCCCCCCAGCCACGTGGGACTGACTCATGACATCTCCTCCAGACGGTCCAGCCCAAGGGCCAGGTAAACGGTGGCGAAACTTCCCTGCAGCAGGAGGGCAACGTAACGGTCCATCGAGGAGGACCTCTCATCAATACCCAACGGCAGGGTGACGCTGCGCACCCTCACGTCGTGGATGGCACACAGTTGCTCCAACTTCCGACGAGTGACCTCGTGCTCGGTCTCGGCGTCATCCATGACGACAAGTACCGGTCGACGCGATTCACCATCGAGGTCAGGATCGGAAAAGGGATCTCGTCTGGGAGCGGATTCAATGATGGGACGCAGCGCGGCGGCGTCAGCCGACAGCGCGATTCGACCCGTGGCCCGACGCATCAACTCGGCCAGGCGACGAGAAGCGCGTGCGGCCAGCACCGATCCGCCCCAGGTCAGAGGTTCGGCGTCAGCCAGGGCACAGGCCAGGTCCTTGGCCTGGTTGACCGCCAGATCGCGATGCGGTGAGGCCGATTCGGCCACCATGTCTGCCACCCGAGCGACCTGGCCGGGATCGACGGCAGGACCGAGCCCCAGATCGCCCAGCACTGCCAGTGCGGAAACTGCGGCTGAGATGGGATCCTCAGAGACCATCTGAATGCGGGCAGTGCCATGGTTACCGGCAGCGCGCCAAGATTCGCTGTCCCCGGTGGAGGCCAGGATGATGGCGCTACCGCGACGGCGCGCCTCTGCCACCTGGGTAGCGCATCGTCCATCGGCGTCGAGGACGGCCACGAGATCCAGGGGACCCACCCATGCCGGTAAACGACGGAACGGCCACGCGACGAGGGGGACCGGGCACACCGGCTCCAGAACTGAGCGCACCAGACGGGCTTCCGGACCGACGACGAGAACCCCCCTGGGCTGTCCCCATTCACCGACGGTTCGACGCACCTCGTCGAGGCTGGCCGAGTCGCGACGGACACGTGCACCGGTGCTCGCCAGATGTCGCAAGACCCCCTCGGTCAGAGGGTCGAGCGGCGCGTCGAGACGTGAGTCGTCGAAAGTCACCGAGGTCTCAGCTCATGACGACGGGTGGGCTCGAAGACCTCGGCGTCCTGCGCGTCAGCGGTCCTCGTCGCCCCGCGCTGACGGGCGGCGTCAAGGCGAAGATCAGGCACACCGTCGCGCACCAGGAAGGCCAGCCCGCAGGACGGCGAGGAACAGACCAGCTCCCCACTGTCGAAGTCGAGTGCGAACCGGGAGTGGCACGCCGGGCAGGCTGCCACCTCCAGGAATGCCGGTGAGAGGTCGAGTGCCTCAGGGGCCAGCGGTAGATCAGGCATGACCGTCATCCTAGTGGCTTCGCACGTCGTGGCTGGCGTCCGTGATCACCGACAGGTGACCACGACGACCCAGGACATGGACCGAGGCGGGGTCTGGCTCGGGGACAACCTCGTCTTCCAGCATTCCCACCTCGCGAACAGCCGCAGCAAGGGCCATGAGGTCGTCCACCGGCGGTGCCGGCGCAGGATCATCGATGCCCGGGAGTCGGATGACTTCCCATCCCACCGGGGCTGAGAGGGCTTCGGCGTGCTCCGCGCACATGTCGTAGGCGCCGGGCTCACGGCTGGGTCCCAAAGGGCCGAGGACCGCGGTGCGCTCGGCATACACGTAGGTCAGCGTCGCGACTGCCGGTCGGGAACATCCGGGTCGAATGCACTCTCTCACCCAGGGCACGGTACGCCACAGTCCTGTTTTCCCTGTGGTGCCACGCGGGTACCGACACATACGGTCGGGGCTGCGCGAGCGTGTGCGCACCAGGGACATGTGACCTGCACCTGCGGAGGGGGTGGCCCGGACTCGTCTGATCGCACCATTGGTACATCCGCAATACAGTGGTGTCATGTCCAAGCGTCGAAACCGTCATGGTCGTGGGCAGCGTGGGCCAGTCGTCCTGCCGCGTGCCTATGGCGGGCGTATCGACCGCATCGACCCCAACGATGCTGAGTTCTTCACGGCCTGCCTGGCCGAAGCCGTCCGCCAGGTGCAGCGGTCGTGTCCGGGGATTCTCGACAACGTCGTCGTAGGGGCGGAGGACGTCCCCACGATGCCGGACTGGACCGAGGAACGGGTTCCGCTGTCGTCGGCGGTCGACGGCAGTGACGACTCCCCTGCCCGGGTCGTCATCTACCGACGTCCCCTCGAACTGAGGACTGCCAGTCGGCGTGGACTGGCCATCCTCGTCCATCGCACCTTGGTCGAGCAGTTGTCGGCCTTGACCGGCCTTCCGGTGGAGAAGATCGACCCGGATATCGACGGTTGAGGCCAACTGTTGTCAGCGCAGCAGCGGGTCGACGGTGGCGCGGCGTCCGTTCGTCGACGTGGCGATGGCGTCCAACGGCAAGACGGCCAGGCCGCTGCCAGACACCACACCGCCGACGAGTGGAGCCGACCCGACGACGTGCAGGTGACCTGCTGCTGGAACCTTCCCTGACCAGGTGGATCCTGCCGGAACCGTCCCATTGACCGCGGTCTTCTTCCCGCCGTCAGCTGTCAGAGTGCCTGTGAACGTCACGGCTTCCCCACCAGGGTTCGACAGCTCGAGGGTGCCGCCGGCGCCAAGGGTCTGTTCGAGCACCTTGCTGGACGAGCCGGGTCCGACGAGGGCGTAATCGGTGGTGCCGTGCTTTCCCTGCACGAACAACCTGGCCACCAGCGGATCATGGGCCGACAGCTTGAGGCCGACGGCTTCTCCCGCCAACGCCTTTGACAGATCGACCTGAATCGTCGAACGCGGATCGATGTCGATCTCGTCAGCACCGTCAGGGGTGAACGGACCGTGCCCCGCCAGTGCCGTCACGGACACACCCAACCGGGTCGTGCCGGGGTTGGAGATGACGAGGGTTGCGGTGGACACCTTCGCCGGGACCGCTGGCAAGTAGACAGTCTTGGAGGCTGGGGCCATCGCGATCGTCTCGCGGCCCTTGGGAGCCCAGGTACGGGCGCCGACGACGACTCTCCCCTCCCTGGAGCCGATCAACGCGGTGACAGGGGTGGTGTCGTTGTTCCACACTGACAGTGGCAGCACCTTGGTCTGGCCGGGAGACACCCGAATGCCACGCATGCCGGCGGTGTCAATTTCTCCCTTGGAACCCAACAAGGTGACGTCGACAGTCGCCACCCGAGTATCCGCGTTGACGACCACGAGATCGGAGGCAGACGGATTGGTGAGGCTCACCGCACCATCGGTGGCAGTCCCTACGCAAGGAACCCACGTCGTCATGCCATGGTCGGCAGACAGGACCGATCCCGTCGGAGGATGCTGCCCTGCCATAGAACGAACGAATCCAGCCGAGTTGTCGATCTTCGTCACGGCAGGAACCGAGGTCTCGGACAGCTTGTCCGCGGACGTGCCGACGTGCAGACTGCCGCCCACGGAGCCAGCGGCGAGACTGGCCTTCCCCTGGGAGGGCGGGCACACGAGGGTTCGCCCGGACGAGACGAACTGAGCCGCCGGAGCCGTGCGTCGGGACTCCGGAATCGCCGTCGTCAACAATGAGATTGCCACGGCTGCCACGGCCAAGGTCACCACCCAGACCGGACCCTTCCAGTGGTGTCCTGCCTTGTCGTCAATGGTCGGCCTCTCAACCGCTGATGCTGTCGACGGATCGCCGTCGGTTCCGTCAAGGTCGTCCTCATCCGGAGTGGCGACGTCGTCAGGATCCATGGCCCGGGCAGCACGAACCACCGGCTGGTCGCCGGCATCCTCAGCATCCACAGCTCGTCGGGCAGGACCAGCCTCGCCGGGCTCGGCCTCGAAGATCTCCTCGGGCTCCTCGTCATCGGTGAGGGCGCGGCGTGGACGATCGCTCATGATTCCTCCTGACGATGGTTACGGCGCGCCTTCCGGCGACGGGCAGGGACGGAACGGCGCGGGGCGGCGACACGGTTGCGCTGGGCGTACTGGGGGCCGGCGACCAGCATCAACACGACCAGAGCCACCACCTCAATCGCGCAGGCCCATCCCTGGGTCGGCATCGACCAGGTCAGGTCGCCACGAGCCGAGCCGACCTGGTAGGACACCCCGATCTCGTGCTGAGCAGCCGGCTGAAGCTTCGTGCCACCCACCTCGACCTTCCAGCGGTCGTCACGGGGTTCGAGGATCGTCAGGGTGCCTGACGTGGTGACCTTCCCGACCACTGGCTCCTGGTCTCCCCCGGGCGCGCCGACGACGGCCCTGGACGGCTGCCCATCCACCGTCCAGACGGTCGTCGTCGGATCAGTGATAGCGGCTGTCAGACCAGCCGTATTGCCTACCTGGGCCACAACGTCGGCTCCTGCCCCACGCAGCCACAGATGGCCAATTCCCAGTGCGGACAGCCGGCTTGCGAGGTCGTCAGGGACAGCACCTGTCGCCACTGCCAGAGCAAGGTCAGAAGCTGGATTGGCGATCCGGCTGTCCGAGGAAATGGCGGGGCGCTCGCCACTTCCCCAGCTCGGGTTCTCGGCATCGACGAGGTCCCAGCGGGCATCGCTGCCATGCACATTCACCATGAGGGTGCGAGTCTGGCGCGGCGAGCCCTCCACCGCAGTGACATAGGCGGGACGCATCTCGTCAGTGGTGGACATCGGGCCACGAGCGCCACCGACCAACCACCAGACGCCACCTGCGGCGACGGAGACTGCCATCACCCAGGGCAACCACCGGTTACCAATACCGACGAGGAGCTCTCCCAAGGTCGGCGACTCGTCAGCGGGATGATGATCAACCTCAGCCCGCTTGAGCAGGGCGGACTGGCGTGCTGCTGCGATGAGCATGAGCAGGACGCCGACGCCTACGAGCTGCCACGGCTCAATGGCCGGATGAACCTGCACACCCCAGACGTCAACCAGGACGCGCGATCCGACACCGGCAAGGGTGAGGCACACCAAATAGACGAGGATGAGGGCAAGCACCCGGCCACTCGGATGTCCGGTAAGGGATCCGATGGAGGCCGACCGGTCGATGACGAGGCGCCACACCGCCCACAACGCGGCGATCCACAACGGGATCATAGCGATCAGGGTGAACGCGGTAGGAGCCGTGCCCGGGACGATCGAGCGTCCGACCAACAGCCACAACCCGGCCCGCGTCTCGACGACGGGGCTCAACAGCGGCTCGGCCCCAGTCACCATCCGTCCGGGCTCGCTGAACAGCCGTGGAATCCACGGCGAGATGACCAGGAGCGGCCCCACCGCGACGATAGCTGCCAGCAGCGGACGGCGCGGCCGGGTCATGAGGATGCCTACAGCAACCGCCAGCGGGTAGATCCACAGCGCCGGGACCAAACTGATCGCCAGAGCTGACCACAGGGCCAGGCCACCTGCGGAAGAGACGCCCCCAACCTGACGGGTACCGATACCAGCACCACGCAGCTCGGCGACGTCAATCGTCTCGGAGTTCACCAGACGCCAAGTATGCAATGCCATGTGGGGAAGGATGACGCCCAGTGCCACGGCCGTCACCGAACCGCGTGCCAGACCTCCGGTGAGAATCGGCAACAGTCCCCAGAAGCTGGAGAGCAGCACGGTCGTCACGCCGACGCCCATGACGCGACGGAAGAGACGATGTGCCGACACCGCTGTGAGCAGCGGCGCCAGGACGAGCAGGATGCGGACGAGGACTTCTGGCTCGCCAATCGTCAGGACCGAGCCGAAGGCCGGCCAGGCAAGCCACGGGGCATTCGCTCCCCTCACGCCCGGAACAGCGGTGAGCCACCGGTGCCAGGCACCGGACAGCCCATGCGGAGCCGGAGCCAACCACGTCGAGGTCACACTGCCCGGCCCATAGAGGCCCCGGCAGGCGATGAGCCCGCAGAGCACCATGAGCCCGACCATCACGGTGTACGGGTTGACGACGAAGCGATGGTCACGGGCGGTGAAATCGTCGCCGGTGAGATCGTCGATCGTCGTTCCGTCCTCGTTTCGCCACGGATGCATCCGGTCGGAGAGATCCCCGGCGTAACGGTCGACGGCTCGAGCCCACACACTGCGTCGGCTGGGCAGCAGACGATTGGTGTTCTCCAGATCGTCGGGGTCACACTGAGCATGGAATTCCTGCAACCGCTGCGACATCTCGCGGGTGACTGAACGGGTCTTCCACAGCTGCCAGCCGGCTCGCCACTCGTCGGCAGCACGGGAAGGGGCCTTGCCGACCAGCAGAACGATGAATCGCCACACGCTGGCCAGCAACAAGGCGAAACTGGTGCGGGTCGGGTGACCGGTACGGGCCGCGACCATGCGCATGCCGGCGAGACGGTCGGTGACGTCCGGGCGAGGGGCCAGATTCGACTCACGTTGCCACCCTCGACCGGCCTGACGGTGATGGATGGTGCAGGTCGGCGCAGTGCGCACCACCATGCCTGCCTCGTTGGCACGCCATCCGAAGTCGACGCCGTCACGGAAGAGCGGAAGGGCAGGATCAAATCCGTGGAGCCGACTCCACGCCTCCAGCCGGACGAACATCCCAGCCGTCGATCCCCCCAGGACGGGGCCGGGATCAGCCTGCTTCTGGTCAATGTCACCGCGGTCAACGACGGGAAGAACCCGAGTACCGCCAGTACTGACGCTCTGGCCCTGCTCGTCGATGAACTCGGGGTAATTGTGCCGAGCCGGCTTGAGCAAGGTCGGGTACAGGACGTCAGGGTGAGGCTTGCGAGAAGCCTCATGGAGCAGTGAACTCAAGGAGTCCCGACCCACCTCCACGTCGTCATGCAAGATCCAAACGTGAGTGACATCGTCGGGAAGACGATCAAGGGCGAGGTTGACGCCCTGACCAGGCGTGGTGTCGGCGCTGGCCGTGACACATTCTTCCAGCAGCCCCTCGCCGACAGCCTCCTCCAACAAGTTCGTGGATTCATCGGTGGAACCAAGGTCAACCGCGATCTGGACCGCAGCCCTCTCGTCGCTGCGACGCAAGGCGTTGAGAGTTCGCGACAACCAATCTGCCGCTTGGTGAACGAGCAGGATGACGGCGACTTCGTCAGCGGTGATGTCAGGGACGGCAGGCTCACGACGTTCATGCGCCCATGCCCAGTCCCCCGGATCGACACGCACCGATGGGATGACGGGAATCGTCCAGTCCGTGAGCCCCTCCGCAGTGCGTGGAGCATCGCCGAGGTCAGGCCGACGACCCTCGTCGGGCTCGGTCTCCGCAGAGTACTTCTCGTCACTCACCTGGCAGGCCACCTGTTCGTCGACGTCATGGAGCTCGGCGTGCACGTCATATGTACACGACTGATCATCACACATACCAATCGCGCCGACGACACCTCCGCGCAGACAGGAAATTCTAACGGGCCGTCATCCCCACCGTGGTGTGCCGCCAGGATGGTCACGCCCGCTTGCGCAGTCGACGCCTCTCCATCTCGGACAACCCGCCCCAGATTCCAAATCTCTCGTCGTTCTCGAGGGCGTACTCCAAGCACTCCTGACGCACCTCGCAGGACTCGCAGATGCGCTTGGCTTCACGGGTGGATCCGCCCTTTTCAGGGAAGAATGCCTCCGGATCAGTCTGAGCGCACAAGGCCTTGTCGTGCCATTCCGGCTCGTCGTCACCGCCTCCGGCAAACAAAGTCAGAATCTCGTTCATGGGGGAAGCTCCTCGAGATCAGACGCGGCGGGTTCCGCGCCGATGCACAAATTACACGTGTGAGATTCAGCGCGCGACTCTGTCTCGGGAAAACCCCACAACTACTGGCGTGTCGCGCCGGGGATCAAGGCAGACCTGTGGTTGATTCTCAGCGCCGTTCGCAGTCGTTCGACCATTGGTGGTCTTCCGAGTTTCCTCCGGTCTGCTGAGATGTCGAATCGCTCGCCCAATTCTGAGCGTTTCTGGTCTGCGCCGGATCCCATGCGGATGCGCCTGCTCCACTCGCGGCATCACCGGCCCTCGTCCAGACCGCACCGACCCCCTCGGGCCAGCTGAACTCCTCCTGAGCGGGAGTGTCAGCTTCCTGGGTGGCCACAAGCTGACTTGCGGGTTCCGGCTCCGAATCCTTCGGCTCGGGCTCCTCGTCGGAATTCTCGACACCGTCGGAGGTGGATGCCTCCGGCCGCGTCAAGACCAGCAGTACCCACGCGGCCAGAACCTTAATGGCAATGGCCAGAAGGTCACCGAAGAGTCCCAGGGACGCTCCCAGGAATCCCCCAGGACCATGAATGGGAGCGAGCAGGGCAAGGATGAGGTCGAATCCGGCCGCGATGGCCACGATGAGAGCAGACACCTTGCCGAGCAATTCGGCATGAGGAGTCGCCGGACGAATGAACCGGCACACCAAGACTGCGGCCACCAGCAGCAGGATCATGCCGATGCCCAGCGAGCTTCCCGACAAGCTACGAGCCATTCCGAAAAGCCCACTGTGCTCGTGGGTCATCATCGTGACAGCCCGCACCAGAACGGCTACGAGGAATCCGATACTGACGACGATGACAGTCCATGCGATGGGCTCGCGAATTTCCCGGGCGTTCTTCACGCGAATCGCCCTCCCGCCTGGGCGGCCACCTCGGCCACCAGAGCCTTGACCTGCTGGGACTGGGACAACGGCACCACCAGAGTGGCGCGATCGGTGCTCACCACGGCCATGTTGTGCAGACCTGCCACTGCGAGGACGGCGTCAGGGCGGTCGTTGATGAGCAGGTTCCCGTCCGAGTCGACGGTGACGATCAGACCCGTCACGTGGTTGCCCTCGCCGTCATCAGGCAGGTGGGGGGCCAACGCCTCGTAGGAGCCGACGTCGTACCACTGGATCTCCAGCGGAATCGCAGCGACACGTACTCCGCATCCACCGCGGGAAGCCGGTTCCATCACCGCGACGTCGACGGAGATCTTCTCCATGAGTGGGTAGACCTCTGCGATCCGGGAGGGATCGGCGACGAGCTCGTCGACCTGGCGCCGGGTCTGCGGCTTGAGATGGGACAAGCAGTCCAACAGGGTCGAGGCCCGCCAGACAAACATGCCGGAGTTCCACCAGTACTCGCCTGAATCGAGGTATTCGCGGGCAAGCTCCGGGCTGGGCTTCTCGACGAACTCGAGAACCTTGTGAGCACGCGGATACGACTCCAGCGGGCCGCCCCGGTGGAGGTAACCGAAACCGGTGTTCGGCTCGGTGGGAACAACTCCGAAGGTCACCAGTGCGGCAGGGTCTCCCGTGGCGAGATCGAATCCGTGCTGCAGAGCGGCACGGAAGTCGTCAGCGGGACGGATGATGTGGTCAGCCGTGACGACAGCCATGACGCCATCAGGATCGCGGTCAGCGATGATGCCGGCCGGCCATGCCACGGCATTGAGGGAGTCACGCCCCACCGGTTCACCGAGGATGTTCTCGGCCGGAATCTCCGGCAACAACTTGGCCACCGTGTCGGCATACGAGGCTCCGGTGCACACCACGATGTTGGTGTCCGGGACCAGACCGGCCACCCGCTCGTATGCCATCCGCAGCAGGCTCATCCCGTCGATGAGTTCCAACAGCTGTTTGGGCTCTCCTTGATGAGACAGCGGCCACAGGCGCGTGCCAGACCCGCCGGCCAGGATGAGTACATGTTGCATGTCGACAGAGTATCTGGCCACACCGACGCAACCGTGTTGGACGCACCACAGCGTTTCATCCTTCACAATGGTTGTCATGGTTTCCCTGGCCCGACCAACCATCTCCCGCAGTTCTGACCCGCTGACCGCCCTGTGGCGTCGCAGCAAGGAGGCCGGTGCGCTGCCAATCCTGACCTGGTACGACGGCGCGGATCGCGGCGAATTATCCGCCCGCACCCT
The DNA here is from genome assembly GCF_000227295.1 of Cutibacterium avidum ATCC 25577. GTDB lineage: Bacteria > Actinomycetota > Actinomycetes > Propionibacteriales > Propionibacteriaceae > Cutibacterium > Cutibacterium avidum. Next base: position 332,685 of record NZ_JH165054.1, read on the forward strand.
GCTGACCTGGGTGACCAAATCGGTTCACCTGCTCGACTCCGAGGGAATCGCGGCAGGAGACGTCGCGAGGTTGTCGGTCTTCGGGCAGCGCCCTGGCCACTGGACCAGTTGTGTGTGGCTGCTGTCCTCCTGGTGGGCCGGTCTGCGGGCTGACCTCACCGGGCTGGACGAAGCCACGGTGGAAGTGATCGGCCCGGACACCGACCCTGTTGACTCCCCCGAGGTCCTCGTCCAGTGCAGCCTCACGCCACTGGCAACCCCGTGCCAGAACCTCGTTCCGGGGGCCATCGACAACGCTGACGTGCTGGCTGGCCCCGACGACCTCGTCACTGCACGACCCGCCACGTCCGGGTCAGTGTGGCTCAAGGGATGCCAGGAATGGACCGGCGAGCAGCTGTGCGGCGTCGTGCCGTTGGACCGACCGGTGCTGCTCTCCCCGGAACGGATTCGGGTCGGTGGCGGGGAACTCGTCGCCACGACCCTCGTCAGCTGCCTGCTCGGCGGCGGGTCACTCGTCCTGGTCGAGTCGAGCGACGATGTCGCTGCCATCACCACTCAAGAGGGCGCCGTCGAGGTGTGAGATCAGTCCTCGGAACGCTCGCCGAGACCGACGAGGAATCCGACTCCCCAACTCATGTGCATGATCGCCAACACCACGGGCAGTCGAGCCCGGACGCCCGGATCCATGTCGCGTTTCATCGCGGCCGATCCAATCCCGATGATGCTTCCATAGCCCAGCGGGGCCGCCCATCCGATGAGCGGCCAACGCTTCAGCCACGGCTTGCCCCTGGCTGCCTCGACGATTCCGACGATTCCGAGGGCCGTTCCCGTCACCACTCCGGTGACCGCAATGGGAGCGGCCAGATAGCGCAGGCTCACCGAGTCGCGATGGCGACGCATGACCTCACGACGCCACTGGCCGGTGCGGAAGAACTGCCGGGCCAACGCCTTGACGGTGGAACGGGGTCGGTAGGTCACCCGGAGATCGGGGCTGAACCACACTTCTCGTCCGGACTGCCGCAGACGGTAGTTGAGCTCCCAGTCCTGAGCCCGATCGAATTCGGGGCAGAAGCCGCCGACGGCCTCAAGATCCGCCTTGCGGAACACCCCGAGGAAGACCGTTTCCGCTGGCCCTTCAGGGGCATTTCCCTGGTGGAAGGCGCTGCTACCCAGGCCGAGCTTCGAGGTGTAGGCGACGGCGACGGCCTGCTCGAAGGGGGTACGACCCTTGGCGTCCATGACTCCACCGACATTGGCCGCCCCGGTTCGCTCCAACAACTCGACAGCCGTCGCGATGTACTCCGGGCCGAGCTCACCGTGAGCGTCGACGCGCACGATGATCTCGTACTGAGAAGCGGCCACACCGAGGTTAAGGGCCTTGGGGGTGGTGCCGCCGGGATTGTCGATGACCCGAATGCGATCGTCCCGGGCAGCCAGCTCCTGAGCGATCTCAGCGGTGCGGTCAGCGCTGGGAGCGATGGCGAGGATGACCTCCATCTGTCCCGGGTAGCCCTGATTGAGGACACCGGCCACCGATTCCTCGAGATACCGTTCCTCGTTCCTCACCGGTATGACAACACTGACCGGGGGCGCGAGGTATGACGACATGAACGACATTGTGCCAGTTCGGGAGAAACTGTGAATCCTGAGGCACACGGGACTCGCCCAATAAGCTTCACCAATCTGCATTGCCCTGCGACTACCGTGGAATCCATGCCTAATCGGGACACTGGGCGCGGTCCCCGCGACAAGCGATCTCGTCAGTCCGACCTGGACTGGCTATACGGAGTTGACGCCAATGACGCCACCCGTATCGATCCGATAAATGCACCGCACAGCGAATCGGGCCGACCCCACAGTGGGGCGGGTCGATCGCAAGGTGGTCGACGTCCGCAATCCCGACAGGGTGCCGACCGATCCGCCCGACCGCGCCCACGGTCGACGTCATCCCCACGGCCCACTGGTGATCCGTACCGGCTGGGTGCCCAACCGGCCCGTCGCCCCCCGCGTCAAGCCCCTCCTCCTCGTCCGCGGCAGCCTGCGAGTCGTCCCGCACCGCGCCCTCGCAAGCGTCGGCACCCTTTCAAGGTCATCATGGTGCTGTTGTTGGCGTGGTTGGTGTGGCTTGTCGCCGTACCGTCCTATGCGTTGAGTCGGACCGGAACCGTCGATGCCACCCCCGACGGTCCGCGGGGTGCAAGCCATCCCGGTACCCTCGTGCTCCTCGTCGGCACCGACGAGAGGCAAAACCTCACGACGAAACAGCAGAAGGAGTTGGGTACCGGCACCGAGAGCGGTCTTCGCACCGACACCATGCTGCTGCTCTACATGCCGCCGGAGGGAAAGAACGTCCTGATCTCCCTGCCGCGCGACTCGTACCTGCCCATCCCGGGGCACCATCACAACAAGCTCAACGCCGCATACTCGATTGGTGGCGCCAAGCTACTGGTCCAAACGATCGAAAAGGCCACTGACCTGCGTGTCAACGGCTACGTCGAGATCGGGTTCGGTGGCTTCGTGGAAATGGTCGATGCGGTCGGCGGAGTCAAGGTGACCCTCGACAATCCGATGGTCGACAAGGATTCCCACACCAACCTTCCTGCCGGCACCCAGACCCTCGACGGGGTTCAGGCCCTGGGATATGTCCGCATGCGAAAGGCCGATCCCGAGGGTGACCTGGGGCGCGTCAAGAGGCAGCAGAAGGTGGCTTCCCAGGTCGCGACGAAGGCTCTCAGCCCGTGGACCTTCATCAATCCGGTGCGATATTGGAACCTCAACATGGCGGCCTCGGATGCGGTGAAGCTCGGCACCGACACCTCGACCTTGATCGCACTCAAGACCGCTCGCGGTCTCATGAAGGTTTCCGGCAACGACGGCATCAAGATGACGGTCCCGGTGTCGACGGTCTCGGCCAACACCTCGGCCGGTTCCTCGGTGCTGTGGAATGACAGGAAGGCTGCCCAGCTGTGGGACGAGCTGAGGAGCGGTGACGCCTCAAGGGTGACCGAGCTGTCCTGATCTGACGTTGAAACGCCGAGGTCGGTGTCTCCATCAACTCTCCTCTCGGTCGCACTACCACGGCCTGGCTCGCCCGTCACAGCCCTGATCACGCGGACAGGCCGTGGTAGCTCCGGAAAACCGTGGCGGTACTGCCATCCCACCTGCTTGTGCGACACGCATCTTCCGGGACCACCACGGCATCATCAGCCTGCCGAGCGAGACCACACCTCGAATCACCTCAGCGCTCACCCTCTGACATCGCGGTGTACACGTTTTCATCATCAGGTTCTATGGTGGTGTCCATGGTTGCCAATGCCGACACCGCTCCGGGGATCGACGCCGCCCTGACGAACCTCGTCCCGTGGCAGGGGCCTGTGGCCCCACGGGCTCACCTGCACACCGATGCCCCGACCCTCGACCTGTCTGGAACGTGGCGTTTCCAGCTCGTCGACTCCCCCTTTGACGCACCGGAAGGTTTCTTCGACCCTGGATTCGACGACACCGACTTCGTCAACCTCGCCGTTCCCTCGATGTGGCAGATGACCGACCCGGCGGGCGAAGCACCGTTCGGGCGCCCCGCCTATCTCAACGTCAACTACCCGATTCCGGTTCCGGCTTCCGACGAAGACATCGTCGTTCCCAATGAGAACCCGACCGGGTGCTACCGCCACACCTTCCAGGTCAGTGAGACGTTCACCAATGCTGACCGGGTGCTGCTGCGTTTCGAGGGAGTCGACTCCTTCGCCCGCGTCTGGCTCAACGGAGTCGAACTGGGTTGGACCAAGGGTTCGCGTCTCACCAGTGAGTTCGACGTCACTGCGCAACTGCGCCCCGGCCGCAATGTGCTGGCAGTAGCCGTCAGTCAATGGTCCGACGGCACCTTCCTGGAGGACCAGGACATGTGGCGGATGTCGGGGATCTTCCGCAAGGTCACGCTGCTGGCACGCCCGCAGGGCGGCATCGACGACCTCTTCGTCCATGCATCCTGGGAGGACGGCGCCGCCAAGATCACCATTGACGGACCCGACGGCGCCACCGTCGCCATCCCGGAACTCGGCGTCACCACCACCTGCAACACCGAGGTGACCGTCCCCGACGCGCAGCCCTGGACAGCTGAGACCCCCAGGCTCTACGACACCACCGTCTCAACGGGCTCCGAGACCGTCTCCCTGCGGATCGGATTCCGCACCGTCGCCATCGACGGGGACGTCATCATCGTCAACGGACACAAGGTCGTCTTCCGCGGCGTAAACCGCCACGAGTGGGATCCGCACACCGGACGCACCCTCGACGAGGAGACCATGCGCGCCGACCTCGAACTCATGAAGCGTCACGGCGTCAATGCCATCCGCACCTCACACTACCCACCGGACGCCCGCTTCCTCGACCTGTGCGACGAGTACGGCGTCTGGGTGCTTCTGGAGTGCGACCTGGAGACCCACGGCTTCGAGTGGGGCGGCTGGGACGGAAACCCCACTGGCGACGACCGCTGGTACGACTGCCTGCTCAACCGCGTCCAGCGCACCGTGGAACGGGACAAGAATCACCCCTCGATCATCGGATGGTCGATGGGCAACGAGTCCCACTGCGGTGAGGGCATCCGCCTCATGAACGACTGGGTCAAGCATCGCGACCCGTCCCGGTTCACCCATTACGAGGGCGACCATGCCCACACCATCTCCGACGTGTGGACCGTCATGTACCCGAGGATGGAGTGGGTCGAGGCCGTCCGCGACCGTACTGTCATGCCGGGCGCCGAGCCTGTTCCGCAGACCGGCCGCGAGCTCGGGCTGCCCTTCTTCATGTGCGAGTTCGCCCACGCCATGGGCAATGGCCCTGGTGAGCTCGCTGACTACGAGGAACGTTGTTTCGACCCGCATTTCCACCGCGATCGTATGCACGGCGGATTCATCTGGGAGTGGATCGACCACGGCATCGACACCGGACGCGGATATGCCTATGGCGGCGACTTCGGCGAGGTGCTGCACGATCGAAACTTCGTCTGCGACGGGCTCGTCATGCCCGATCGCACCCCCTCGCCTGGCCTGCTGGAGTTCACGGCAACGATGGGTGCGGTGCGCATCGAGGTCGACGGGTCACGTTTGCGCGCCGGCGACGGCATCACCGTCATCAACCGCCTCGACTTCGCCGATCTGTCCGATCTCGAATTCGTCTGGCAACTCGTCGACGACGGCAAGGTCACCGACGAAGGTGTTCTGGACATCGGAGCACTGCCCGCTCATCAGTCCTGGACCGGATCCGTGCCGGTTCCCGACGAGATCTCCGACCGGATGGTCGTCGTCGTCGAGGCCAGGTTAGTCGAGGACACCATCTGGGCTCAGGCGGGCCACGTGGTGACACGGGCGTCGGGCCTGCTGATCCCCGAGCCTCTCCCCCGTCCGTGTCCTCCGGCATCGTCCCATCCGCGTCGCGACGGTAGCGGCTGGGTTCTCGGACCTGCTCGCTTCGACCGTCGTGGTCGTCTCGTGGAGTTGGGCGGGAACGGCATCGTCACACCGGTTCTCGATCTCTTCCGCGCCCTGATCGACAACGACCGGGCCAGCAGCCTGGCTCGTAACAACATTGGTGGCTCCGCATTGGCTGCCGGTCTCGACCGGCTCGTCCACACCACGGTCTCGGTGCGCGAGGAGGGAGATGACCTGGTCGTCGTCACTCGTAGTGCCGCGGCAGCTGCTCGAGATTCCATGACGACGACGTGGAGTTGGCAAGCCGTCCAGGTCGACGAGGGATCCGAAGGGATCCATCTCGACCTCCACGTCGAACCGCACGGGCACTGGCCAGCAATGCTGGGGCGCATCGGCGTGACCATGGGGCTGCCGGATGAGTGGAGCACCGTGTCCTGGTTCGGACTCGGCCCGACGGAGAACTACCCGGATTCCCAGCACGCCGCCACCTGGGGACGCTGGAACTCCGACGTCGCCAGCCTCCAGACGCCTTACGTCATGCCTCAGGAGAACGGTCTTCGTCAGGGCGTCCACGAGCTTACGATCACCGGCCCCGACGGTGGTCTGCACGTCGCCGCTGATGGCGGCTGGCCGGCATTCGCGGTTCGCCCGTGGACGTCCAAGGCCCTGTTCAGCGCCGACCATACCTGGGATCTGGAGCCCGACGGGCACACCTGGCTGACCTTGGACGCCCTCTCGGCCCCACTGGGATCGACCTCCTGCGGTCCGATGCCGATCATGTCCCACCGGTTGTACGCCCGCCCGGTTGATCTGTCGCTGACCCTGTCCCTGATCTGACCAAGGGTCTGGAGGCAGCGAACTGGCCCCGGGCCGCAACGGTTCGGGGCCATCCGCGTATCGATGACTCGCTCAGGGGCGCGAGTGGGTGCGCACCTTCTCCCCCTTGGCGGCCGCCATGTCGTGCAGCTCGGTCTGGTACTTAACCATGGCGTCGCACAGCTCGGGATTCGATGCGGCAAGAATCCTCACGGCCAGCAGACCGGCGTTCTTGGCATTACCGACGCCGACCGTCGCCACCGGTACACCACCAGGCATCTGGACGATAGACAGCAGGGAGTCCATGCCGTCGAGATGGGCCAGCGGAACCGGCACTCCGATGACCGGCAGCGGGGTCAACGCGGCGACCATGCCGGGCAGATGGGCAGCACCACCGGCACCGGCGATGATGATCTTGATACCGCGCTCGTGGGCGCCACGGCCGAACTCGACCATGTCCTCGGGCATCCGGTGAGCCGAGACGACCTCCGCCTCGAATCCCACGTTGAAGTCGGTGAGCACCTGGGCGGCGGGCTCCATCGTCGGCCAGTCGGAGTCCGAACCCATGATGATCGACACCTGCGGGCCCGTGGCGTCACCAGCCAACCGGCATGCGGCTCCGGCCGCTGTCTCGACCTTCTTGCCGCGACGCGGCTTGCGGCTGTTGGCGGTGGTCTCAGGCATCGTGTTCTCCCATGAGGTAGGCGGCGGCGTGGCGCGCCCGGCGGCGAGTCGTCTCGACGTCGTCACCGAGGCAGGTGACGTGACCGACCTTGCGGCCGGGTCGCACGGACTTCCCGTACAACTCGACGCGCAGTTCTGGGTCACGAGCGAAACAGTGTTGCAGAGCCCCGGTCAGGTCTTCCTCAGACCCGCCGAGGACATTGGCCATGACGACAACGGGGGCTGTCAGGGCCGGTGAGCCGAGCGGAAGGTTGAGCACGGCTCGCATGTGGTTCTCGAACTGGCTCGTCTCGGCACCGTCGATGGTCCAATGGGCGGTGTTGTGGGGGCGGGTCGCCAGCTCATTGACGATGACGGAACCGTCCTCGCGCTCCATGAGCTCAACGGCGAGGACACCGACGACGTCGAGACGCCCAGCAATGTCCAGGGCCATGGTCTGCAACTCCACCTGGCGGTCCGAGGACATCTCCGGCGCCGGGCTGATGGTCTCGGCGCAGACCCCGTGACGCTGGATGGTCTCCGTGACCGGATAGGCGGCTCCCTGACCCGACGGGGAGCGGACGACAACGGCAGAGAGCTCGCGTCGGAAATCGACGAACTCCTCGACGAGGATACGAATCGGTTGTTTGCCGTCGGCCAGTCCGCCGGCAGCCTCGAAGGGTTCCCCGGCACCGTCAGGTCCGTCGATCTTGAAGACTCCCTTGCCGTCATATCCGCCGCGAGACGTCTTGGCGATGACGGGCCAGCCGTGGTCCGCACCGAAGGCGACGAGATCGTCGGGGGTGTCACAGACCTTCCAGGCCGGGTTCGGGAATCCCTCCTTCGCCATGAATTCACGCATGACGACCTTGTCCTGAGCATGGACCATCGCGGCCGATCCGGGGCGGACGGCACACCCTGCCTGCTCCATCTCCTCGACGAGGACGGTCGGCACGTGCTCGTGATCGAAGGTCACGACGTCACACCCAGCTGCGAAGTCCATGACGGCGTCGTGGTCGAGATGGGAGCCGACGACGACATCAGACATCACCTGGGCCGCGGACTCGTCAGGGTCGGAGGCCAGCAGACGGGTGCGCACCCCCAATCCGATCGCAGCCTGGTGCATCATGCGGGCAAGCTGCCCGCCGCCAATGATTCCAATGGTGTAGGAGGTCACGACCTTCATCGTAACGGCCACCGGACACAGAACCGCGGAAGAGCTGTTCTCCCGGATCTTCCACCCGTGGATTTCCCTGTCGAATCGTCTTCACGTCGGCTTCCCATCCGGACACCGGCCGAGGGTTATCAGCGATCGCCCGTGGAACGGCCGAAAAGATGAAGGGCTGCTGCCATCTCATCAAGCAGAGCGCAGCCGTCTTTCCGGGTTCTCCACGAGTGTTGCAGGGACAGCTGGCCGCAGCCGCCCTCACCAACCAGGTGAGGGCCCCAGGACGGCTGGGTCAAGGCCGGTGCGGACACTCTCGAAGGTGACGTGGACACGCAGGAGGACTGTCTGGGACACAGACCGCACGCGTAAGGGCATGGCACTCACTCGTACCTCATGCCTAGCCACTGACCGCACGTCACGCGTTCACATTGCGGGGTCGTCCATACTGGAAACATGGTGCGAGTCGGACAGCCACTGCGGCGCAATCGTGACGAGACGGTGCTGGTGCACTCCCGCCGTCACGCGAAAGCACTGTTCTGGCCTGTCGTCATGGGGTTCGTCGCAGTCATCGGGGCTGCCGCGCTGCTCGGACTCATGACGCTCGAGATACGAGCCCAGTACTGGCCAATCGTCGCGATCGTCGCAGTCGCGCTCATCATCGTCGGTACCATCATCCCGTGGATGAAGTGGTTCACCACCACCATGACGATCACCGACCGACGTGTGATGCTGCGTCATGGCGTCATCGTCAGAAGGGGTCATGACGTCATGATTGACAGCCTCGTCGACGTGTCCTGGCAGGCCGACGTCGTCGATCGAATGATGGGCTGTGGAAAGCTCATCCTCACCACACCGTCAGACCAGTTGGTCCTCGATGACGTCCCGGGCGCCCGCCGAGTGGCAGACCTCTTCGCGGACCTGACCGACGGGCGTTATGACGGCGACGAGGACCTCGACGACTATCAGCAACCGTGGAATGTCACAGCACGGTGACGTCGAGCTCCTCGCGCAGGATTCCCGACGAGGTCGGCTCCTCGGATGCGGAGAACCTCGAGACCGTGGCCTCCTCACGCTCAGCAACGGCGACGGAGAACTCACCGTCGACGAAGTGGATTGCTGCTCCGTCATCGACTGCGTAACCAGCGGGGAGAACCCCATTGGCAACCGACTGTGCGTAGATCGGGGCGCGCTCCGACTCGCCGTCGAAGTGGGGGCAGAACGACCCGTCGAGCAGACCCATTCCACCTCGCCACGCACGCAGGTCACCGAATGCGTCCGTGAGACAGCCGGAGAACCAGCACGCCGCACCGGCTGCGACCCCGGCGAGCACGACGTCGTCCGCCGAGGACGTCATCCGCCGGATGACGTGGTCAACCCCGTGCATCCGCCACAGCGCCATGAGGTTGGCCGCCGAGCCGGCACCCGACACGATGACGTCAGCCTGGGAAAGACGCTCCACCGACTCCGCAGCCCCCTGCCACAGGGTCAGCACCATGGTCCGCACACCCAGCGCCGAGTAGGCGGCCAGAAAACGATTGACGTAAACCGGGTCATCGGCTGCCGCGGTGGGGGCAAAACACACCAGGGGTGAGGACTTTCCGGACAGGTCAAGGATGTGACGGTCGAGAGCGGTGGGCTCACCACGGTTCGACATCGAGAAACCGCCGCCACCAAGGGCCAGGATGTGGGTCGTCATGGTCAGCAGTCTAGGTGGTCGGGACGTTCAGGGTGCCGTGGTGAAACTCACCTGGTGCGCAGATGGTTGACGTCTCCCGCGTTGAAGGTGCGACGTCCTTCCGAGGTTTCCACCACGATGGCACCGTCGACATCCACGTCGACGCCGACCCCGTCGACGGCCTCGTCACCGCCACCGATGGTCTCCGGGTCGAAGGTCAGTCGTACCGGGGCACCGACGGTGTCACACCGCGCCACGTACTGATCTCGCACGGTTCCGGTCGCCAGCCACACCGTCAGCAATTCGTCGAGGTGGACCAGCAGGCTGGCCAACAGCTCGTTCTTGTCGTGGTTCAACCCGCACAACGCCAGGGAGGTCGCCGTCGGGACGGGCAGTTCGTCGGTCCCCATCGACACGTTGATCCCGATCCCGATGACGGCGTGAGGACCAGCCGGTCCGTCGACGCGCTCCGACAGGATCCCGCTCACCTTGCCACCATGGTCGGTGCCAAGATCCACCAGGACGTCATTGGGCCACTTCAACGTCACCCGCGAGCGATCAGCCCCGCCAACCTCCTCGATGGCCTCGACGACGGCGAGTCCGGCCACCATCGAGAGCCAGCCCCAGTCCTGGGCGGGACGATCATTGGGCACCAGGGCAGAGATCGCCAGATTCGTTCCCCGGACGTCGTGCCAACTGCGTGAGAAACGTCCTCGTCCGCCTTCCTGGTGATCAGCAACGAGGAGGCGGAACGAGGTTCCCCCGGCGCGGACGAAGGACACCATGTCAGCGTTGGTCGAGCCGGTGGAGTCGACACAGGCAATCCCCCCTCCGCACGGCCCGGTGAACATCGTGTTCCCGGCAAGCTCGATGACGCGATCAGCAATGGCAGCAGGCGTGGAAGGCACCCGTCCAGACTATCCGTAAGCCATCGTGCTGCGCGCCAGCTCATCCCTGGCCCAGACGACCAGCCAGTCACCGGCCCGATGATGCCGTGGAACTTCCGGAAGCTCGTGACAGCCACGGTCCGCATGGCCGCCATCCATCCCGGAAAGCGGCCCGACGCCACGCTTGTCGCCTGTGACGGATAGTCTCAACTCATGGAGATCGACATCCACACCACGGCAGGAAAGATCGCCGACCTCGGTCGGAGGATCGACGAGGCCGTCAATGCCGCATCCCCCTCGGCCATCGAAAAGCAGCACGCCGCCGGAAAGATGACCGCCAGGGAGCGCATCCTGCGGCTGCTGGACGAGGATTCCTTCACCGAGCTCGATGAGTTCTCTCGTCACCGCTCGACGAACTTCGGCATGGAACGCAAGCGTCCCTACACCGACGGCGTCATCACCGGTGTCGGTGCGATCCATGGTCGTCCGGTCTGTGTGTTCAGCCAGGACGTCACGATCTTCGGTGGGTCCTTGGGTGAGGTCTACGGCGAGAAGATCTGCAAGATCATTGACTTCGCCGTCAAGACAGGCTGCCCCCTCATCGGCATCAACGAGGGCGGCGGCGCTCGTATTCAGGAAGGCGTGGCCTCCCTGGCCCGGTTCGGTGACATCTTCCGCCGCAACACCAGGGCTTCCGGCGTCATCCCCCAGATCTCCATCATCATGGGCGCCGCAGCTGGCGGTCACGTCTATTCCCCCGCCCTCACCGACTTCATCGTCATGGTCGACCAGACCTCCCAGATGTTCATCACCGGCCCGGCCGTCGTCAAGCAGGTCACCGGCGAGGACGTCTCCCTCGAGGAGTTGGGCGGCGCTCGTACCCATTCCACGAAGTCGGGCAACTCCCACTACCTGGCCAATGACGAGGACGACGCCCTGGAGTTCGTCCGCGACCTGGTCAGCTACCTGCCACAAAACAACTTGGAGGATCCGCCGTTCTACGACGACGGTGAGGCCGACCTGACGATCACCGATCACGACCGCAAGCTCGACGTCCTCATTCCGGACTCCGCGAACCATCCGTACGACATGCACGAGATCATCACGACCGTGCTCGACGAGGACACCTTCCTGGAGATCCACGAGCTCTTCGCCCCGAACGTCATCTGCGGATTCGGACGCATCGAGGGCCGCGTCATCGGCATCGTCGCCAACCAGCCAATGGTCAACGCCGGCACCCTCGACATCAATGCCTCCGAGAAGGCTGCCCGGTTCGTCCGAACCTGCGACTCCTTCAACATCCCGGTACTCACCTTCGTCGACACCCCTGGATTCCTGCCCGGCGTCGAGCAGGAGCACGAGGGCATCATCCGTCGTGGCGCCAAGCTCATCTACGCCTACGCCGAGGCCACCGTGCCGCTGCTGACCGTCGTCACCCGCAAGGCCTACGGCGGCGCCTACATCGTCATGGGGTCCAAGACCCTCGGAGCCGACGTCAACCTCGCCTGGCCCACAGCCCAGATCGCCGTCATGGGTGCTGAAGGAGCCGTCAGCATCCTGCACCGCCGCACCTTGGCCACCGATCCCGATCCGGAGGTCAAGCGCAGGGAGCTCATCGACGAGTACGAGACGACCCTGTCGAACCCGTACCAGGCAGCTGAGCGAGGATGGATCGACCAGGTCATCCACCCGCACGAGACCCGCGCCTCGGTCATCCGTACCCTGCGTCTGTTGCGCACCAAGCGCGAGGCGCTGCCTCCCAAGAAGCACGGGAACATCCCGCTGTGAGTGAGCACACCATGGACGACGATCCGATCAAGGTCACCAGGGGAAATCTCACCGACGAGGAGCTTGGTGCCCTCGTCGCGGTGCTGACCGAGCTCACCCGTCCGGGCCCGGACGCCTACGTGCCGGACGACCGACCGATCGCCTTCGGCTGGAAGTCCTACTGGCGCACCATCCGTGAACCCTTCATGCCCGGCCAGGCGGCCTGGCGGGGATCTCTGCGGCGCTACTGACATGACGACCCGTTTCGTTCTCGCATCGAAATCGCCCGCCCGACTGCGTATGTTGCGCTCAGCCGGCATCGAACCCGTCGTCATCGCCTCGGGAGCTGACGAGAGCCGCCTTCCTGGGGAGGACGCTGCCACCATGACGGCCCGGCTGTGCCGCCTCAAGGCCCACTCGGTCATCGGCTCCGGTGCCCTTGACGAGCACCCCGCCGACCGGACGATCGTGGTGGCCTGCGACTCCGTACTCAATCTCGACGGACGTGTCCTTGGCAAGCCCCACACCGCTGACCGTGCCCGGCAGTGGTGGCGCCGGATGAGAGGTCACCAGGGCGTCCTCGTCAGCGGACACCACATCGCCGTCATCGAGAACGGTCAGATCCGCGAGCAGACCCGCGTCGGCCAAACCGTCGTCACCTTCGCAGATCTCACTGACGCCGAGATCGATGCCTACGTCAGCAGCGGCGAGCCGGCCAAGGTGGCTGGTGCCTTCACCATCGACGGCCTGGGCGGCGCCTTCATCACCCGTATCAATGGCGACCCCCACAACGTCACCGGCATCTCCCTGCCATTGGTGCGTCAGATGCTCATGGACCTTGACGTCGAATGGTCCTCGCTGTGGAACGGGCCCAGGGGCGGGCACCTGTCCTGAGCCAGGGTATGCGCGGCACTGACCCGCGCGGGACCGACGCTCAGCGGTGCCGGAGGGTCAGCCCAGCAGCCTCATCGGAGCTCGTGAACGCCCCGGTCCAGCCCGTGGTGTCGGGGCTGTTCGAGGTGAATGTCAATGACCCATTGCCATCCCCGGTCACCGTGAACCCCGACGCAGGCAGGTTCTGTGCCAGGAAGTCATGCATCTTTCCGGAAGTGTCGGGCTGGGTGAGCAGGGTGATGTTGTTGACGTGATCGACCCGCATCGTGACGTCAAGCCCCTGGGGTAGACGGAAGTTCCGCGGACCATATTCGAACCCCAGGCTCGCCAGGGTCTCCTCCCCAGCCGGTGCCGGGGTCGGTGAACCGATGGCCGGGGTGGGCACGGCTCCCTCGTGCGAGGGAGCGCACCCTGCCACGACGAGCAGTGCCGTCGCTACGACCGCTGCTCTGGACCTCATGCCGGTGATGCTATCGCGATGTCACCTCACAGCTCGTCGCGCAGCACCGGGCACGACATGCACCGTGGGCCACCACGTCCTGACCCCAGCTCCGAGCTCGGAATCGTCAGTACCTCGATGCCGGCGGCCTCCAGACGAGCATTGGTGTTCGTGTTGCGCTCATAGGCCACCACCACGCGTGGCGCCAGGGCGAGGGTGTTGTTGCCGTCATCCCACTGCTCACGCTCGGCGGTCACGGGGTCGAGGCCAGTGTCGATGACGCGCATTCGCTCGATCCCCAGAGCGTCGGCGGCGGCCGTCAGGAACGGTGTGGGCTCACCGATACGAATGTCGTCACCGACAGGAGTGAGCGGAACAGCCGTCAGACTGTCGGCAATCTGCGGGTACATGACGACGGCGTCGACGTCGACCATGGTGCACACGGTGTCCAGGTGCATGGTGGCGCGCTGCTGATGGATCGGCACTGCCAGCACGGTGTGCGCCACTCCCAGCTCGAAGGCGGTACGCGCCAGACGCTCGGCCCCCGACGGAGTGGTGCGCTCCCCTACACCGATCGCCATGACCTGCTCACCCAGATGCATGACGTCCCCACCTTCCAGGTTCTCCAGCCGCCAGCCGTAACAGTCACCGTGCCCCCGGAACCTCGGATGGTGACGATAGATGAGGTCAGTCAGTTGGGTTTCGCGGCGCCGTGCTGGCATCGTCAGGGATGTCACGGCCGGGTGGTTACCCACCCAGACGCTGGAGTCGCGGGTGAAAAGCAGGTTCGGAAGCGGGTCGATGATGAAGTCCTCGGGAGCCAGCAGGCTCGTCACCAGGCTGCGGGGTGCAGCGGGTTCGACGGTGGCCAGTTCACCATTGGACAGACCAGCCATGAGCACCTTCGTCAACATCTCGCTGGACAGCTCTGACAGACGCTGACGCAGGTATCTGCGCAGCCCGTCGCCATATCTCAAATCGGTGAGCAGATCGTCAAGGGCCTGCTGCCGAGCAACCTCGTCGTCAAGGGTTTCGCACAGGAGCTCTCCGAGCAGGAGGACCTCGACGCCGCGGTCCTCAAGGATCGAGGCGAAAATGTCGTGGTCACGCTGGGCCTGGTCGACCCACGGCATTGCATCGAAGAGGAGCTTGTCGTTGTTGCGAGGGGTCAGTCTGCGCAATTCGTCGCCGGGGCGATGCAGGATGACTGTCCGCAACCGCCCGACTTCGGATCTGACATCGCACGTGCTTTCTGCCATGACGGTAGCCAACCACAACCCGGGATTGCTCGCTGGCAAGACGAGTACGGTTGCGTCATGGAAACCCCCACGACGTCGGAAACTTCACACAACGACCAGCACACCAAGAAAGTCCTCGTGACCGGGGCGACGCGCGGCATCGGACGGGCGATCGCCGAGGAACTGGGGCGAGACCACCACATCATCGTGGGAGGACGCCGCCGCGAGGCCGTCGAGAAGGTGGTCTCTGAACTGCCTGACGCCTCCCCCTTCGTCGTCGATCTGACTGACGAGGAGGCCACCGCGGCGGCCGTGTCTCAGCTGGACAGTCTCGATGTTCTCGTCAACAGCGCCGGGGTGAGCGCCGCGTCACCCGGCGAGATCGCAGCCCAGACCCGCGAGGAGTGGCGTCGAGTGCTGGAGATCAATGTCGTCGCCGCCGCCGACCTCACTCGCCTCGTGCTGCCCCTGCTGAGGACCAGCCATGGCGACATCGTCATGATCAATTCCGGATCTGGTTTCTTGCGGACCCCGGCTGGCGGTGGGGTTTACGCGGCCTCGAAGTACGCCCTGCGTGCCCTCACACATGCCCTGCGCGAGGAGGAGCGTGGTGTCGTACGGGTGACGTCAATCCACCCCGGTCGTGTCGACACCGACATGCAGGTGGAACTGCAGGCCCAAGCCGGACGTCCCTACGACGCCTCCGAGCACCTGCGGCCACAGTCCGTCGCCGTCACCGTTCGCGCGGCCCTGGAGGCCAGCCCCGAGGCCATGATCGAGGAGCTGTCGGTGCGTCCGGTCTTCCGACGCTGACCCCCCAACTTCTGTGATCATGACGGGTCAAGTCATGAATGATCAGGCCCGGTAATTACCTTGGTAGACGCAGTCGAACGGGGCGTTGCCGTGCATCCGGTTCTCGATGGCCGAGACGACGACCTGCTTGGCGGCGCGGGCGGCGTCCAGCGGACTGGCCCCCTTGGCGATCTCCGCGGTGATCGCGGCAGCCAGCGTGCAGCCAGCACCGGAGACGCGCTCCTGACCGACGGCGGGAACCTCGAGGACCTCGCAGTCGTGGCCGTCGTAGTAGACGTCCAGGGCGGTGCCGGTGTTCAACAGGGTGCCGGCCTTGGCGATGACGACCGGAACTCCCTGGTCACCGATCTTCTTGGCAGCATCCTTGAGGGCCTCGACCGAGGTGATCTCGTCCACGCCGGCGAGGGTCTGCGTCTCGAAGAGGTTCGGCGTGATGACGTCGGCATGCGGCAGGATCTGCTCACGCAGGGCGTTGTCGGTGTCGAGGGCGGCACCCGTCTCCTGGCCCTTGCAGATGAGGACGGGGTCGAGGATGACCTTGGGGAACTTGTAGGCCTCCAAGGCCTCGGCGACGACGCCGATGGTCGTCGGGGTACCGAGCATGCCGATCTTGACGGCGTCGATCTGGCCGTGGACGGCGGCGGCGGCCTCGATCTGATCATGAATGACCTGAGGATCGACCGGCACGAATCGGTGTCCCCAGTCGTTGTCGGGGTCGAAGGAGACGATGCAGGTCAGGGACGTGCATCCGAACACCCCGAGCTGGTGGAAGGTCTTGAGGTCGGTCTGGGCTCCGGCGCCACCGGAGGCCTCGGACCCGGCAATGGCTAGTGCAATCTTCGTCACGTCGGCCAGTTTAGGAGTCTTGCCCGGTGATGTCGGGAGTTGCCGGGGAGTGACCACGACACCGTCTGAAATTGACGGAACCGCCCATGGCGGCGTCAGGAGGTCCCTTCTTGGGCCGTCCGCGGTCCTTTCCGGTAAGCGGCAGGGCCAGGAAAGCACCCCGCTGCACAATTCGATGACGATGGACAGAGACGACCCGAGGTCAATCTGGCGCAGCACGATCTGTCCAGCCGCGGGGTGTCTCACATGTGCCGGTACGGCATGCAGTCTTACCTAATTGATGCAATCTGAGGACGAGAGTTCTGCACTGTCAGACGCCTATTGGTCTCCTCAGATCCAGTCTTCCTTACGGAAAACCAGGTACAGCACGAGGCTCGACACGATGATGAGCCCGACGGAGATCCACAACCCCAACGGTCGGCCATCACCCAGGAAGGGAACGTTCTGTCCGAACCACCCCGTGATGAGGGTTGGGACGGCGATGATGGCAGCCCACCCGGCCAACTTCTTCATGACGGTGTTGAGTTTGGCGTCCTGGATGGACAGATTCGTCTCGAAGATCGTCGCGACGAGGTCCCGCAGGGAATCGGACCATTCCGAGACGCGCATGGAGTGGTCGTACAGATCGTTGAAGTACGGCTCGAGGACCCGGGGAACAGCCATGGCTTCCCTGCTCGGACGGCTGATTGTCGAGACGATCTCGCGCATCGGGAGCACGACTCGACGAAACTGCACCAACTCCTTGCGCAGCCGATACACCCGCAACTGCACTTTCTGGGTGTCAATCGAGTCGTCGAAGAGTTGATCCTCGACGAGCTCCACGACGTCGTCCAGGTGCTGGACGACGTCGAAATGACCGTCGACGAGGACGTCGAGAATGGCATGGACGATGCCCATCGGGCCGTTCGAGACCAGATCGGGGTTGGCGTCGAGGCGGTTGAGCATCTCCTTGACCTCGGGCAGGTCGTCGCGATGGACACTGACGACGCCATGTTCGAACACCCACACCGAGACCCGTGACACGATGAGGCGACTGTTGGGGTCATTCGTCTCGCCGATCGTCGCGGCATAGGTCGTCAGGAAGAGATGGTCGGGATAGCGGGTGACCTTCGGACGCTCGCCGGGGGCCTCGGCATCCTCGACGGTGTGGAACTCCAGATCGAGTTCGTCGGCAAGGGTGTCGATGGCCTCGCGATCGGGAGCGGTGAGGTCATACCAGCTCAGTGTCTGATCATCGGCGAGTTCGTCGCTCAGAGTTTCCAGGGGGACTGATTCGGCAACGACCTTCCCGTGCTGCCACACCCGGGAGGAGAGGTGGGAAAGACTCATGGGGTCTCCTCACGTAGAGCGCCGTCGTCATCCCCATCCGAGCTGAAGATGACGTGGTCAGACGAGTGCAGCGCGGTCTCGATGCGACGGCGATGACGCGGGGCCATCTCGGGCAGGTCGTCGACGTCGAAGAAACCGGTCTGGCTGGACTCGTCGTCACCCACTCGCGGCTGCCCGCTGATCCATCGGCACAGGAAGTCGTGATCGAGGAACTGGCAGCGGTCGCCATTGGGGTAGGTGATGGGGGCCGCGACATTGACACGGACCAGGCGGACGATCTCCGCCGTCACCCCGGTCTCTTCCCGAATCTCTCGAAGGATGGCCTCGTCAGGTCTCTCCCCCGGCTCGATGATTCCGCAGACCGGTGTCCATGCTCCGGTGTCGGCACGTTTGACGAGCAGAACCTGGGGTCCGCGTGGCCCCTGGCGCAGCACGACCGCGCTACTACCGGACAGCCACAACGGGTCATGACCGATGTGACGTCTGAGGTCCACGATGAACTGCGGTGTCGCCATGACCGTCAGGCTAGCGGCCGAGTGAGCCGTGGTCGCAGATCCACGGCGGCCTCGCGGCGCATTCGCGATGGCAATCCCGGTAATCCGAGCAGGAGCTGCCACCACACCGGGCAGTTGCCATCGGATCTTCCGGGTGTACCACGCGACGTCGATACGGCACTTTCGGAACCAGAAGACGTGGACAGTGACCATGGACGAACGCTGACCCTTTAGACTCGCCGTGAGGGGCACCCGCCCCGAGAGCCGATCGGAGGAACCGTGGACAGGACCATCAAACGGGTACTCGTCGCAAACCGTGGCGAGATCGCGGTGCGCGTCATCCGTGCCGCCGAGGACGCCGGTATTACGAGCGTGGCTGTCTATGCGGATTCGGACTCCGAGGGTTTGTTCGTCAAGCTTGCCGACGAGGCCTTCGCCCTCAACGGCGTGACCCCTGCTCAGACCTACCTTGACGTGGACAAGATCCTCGACATTGCCCGTCGGGCCGAGGTCGACGCGATCCACCCCGGGTACGGGTTCCTCTCCGAGAACGCCGACTTCGCCCAGGCTGTCATCGACGCCGGGTTCATCTGGATCGGCCCGCCGCCGGAGGCCATTCGAGCTCTCGGCGACAAGGTTCAGGCCCGTCACATCGCCCAGAAGGTCGGCGCCCCGCTCGTTCCCGGCACCGCCGACCCGGTCAACGGCCCGGAGGAGGTCGTCGAGTTCGCCAAGGAACACGGCCTGCCGATCGCTATCAAGGCCGCCTTCGGAGGCGGCGGTCGCGGCCTCAAGGTCGCTCGCTCGATGGACGAGGTCATCCATCTCTACGAGTCTGCGGTGCGCGAGGCCGTCACTGCTTTCGGACGCGGCGAGTGTTTCGTGGAGCGCTACCTCGACAAGCCGCGTCACGTCGAGACCCAGTGCGTCGCCGACCAGTACGGCACCGTGCAGATCATCTCGACCCGTGACTGCTCCCTGCAGCGTCGTCACCAGAAGCTCGTCGAGGAGGCCCCGGCGCCGTTCCTCAGTGACGAGCAGCTGACCCGTCTCTACGAGTCCTCCCGAGCCATCCTCAAGGAGGCCGGATATGTCGGTGCCGGAACCTGCGAGTTCCTCGTCGGCCTGGACGGGACCATCAGCTTCCTCGAGGTCAACACCCGTCTGCAGGTGGAGCACCCGGTCTCCGAGGAGGTTGCCGGGGTCGACCTGGTGCAGATGATGTTCCACGTGGCCCAGGGCGGCCACCTCGAGCCCGAGGATCCGAAACTGCGCGGCCACTCCTTCGAGTTCCGCATCAACGCCGAGGATCCCGGCATGGGGTTCATGCCTGCGCCTGGCACCCTGACCTCGTGGCAGCCGCCGTGTGGCCCCGGTATCCGCGTTGACGAGGGCTACCACTCCGGCATGACTGTTCCGGGAGCCTTCGACTCCCTCGTCGGAAAGCTCATCGTCACGGGGGACTCCCGAGAGCAGGCTCTGGCCCGCGCCGCCCGGGCCCTCGACGAGATCGTCATCGACGGTATGCCGACTGTCGTCCCCTTCCACCGTGCGGTCGTCAAGGACCCTGCCTTCACCGCAACCGACGGTCACTTCAGCGTCTTCACCGACTGGATCGAGACCGAGTTCGACAACAAGATTGAGCCCTACACCGGTTCCTTGGGCGAGTCCGCCGACACCGAGCCCCCTCGCGAGGTTGTCGTGGAGGTCAACGGCAAGCGGGTCGAGGTGCGCATCCCGGCATCCCTGCACGGCGCCCGTCAGGCCCCCAGCACGAAGTCTCGTCGCCCCACCCGTCGCAACCGCGCGGGACGTCACACCGCGGCGACCGGCACATCGGTGGCATCCCCGATGCAGGGAACCATCGTCAAGGTCAATGTCGTCGAGGGCGAGCAGGTCAACGAGGGCGACCAGATCGTCGTCATGGAGGCCATGAAGATGGAGCAGCCTCTGGCCGCCCACCGCTCGGGCGTCATCCGTGACCTCAATGCCACGGTCGGCTCGACGGTCGCCTCGGGCGAGGCCATCTGTGAGATCGTCGATGAGTGAGGTTTGCAGCGTGATTTTTCTTGTGAGTGTCCATTTCAGAGAGCATTCTGGTGATCATGTCCGGTGACCTCCTGCTCTTCCTGCTGTTCTTCGTGGGACTTGTGGCAACGACGGCATCACTGATGCGTGCCCAGCGTCAGTCCCGCGAGGTGGAGGCCCGACGCGCCAAAGCCATCGAGGCCAAGGTCTCGCAGATGCGCCAGGAGACCGAGGAGGACGTCACCACCTTTGGCGAGGCCCTGCGCGATCTCGACATGGAGATGATCGGCAAGGAGGTGTCGGCCGAGGGCCGCAAGGACTGGAACATGGCCTTGGACTGCTACGACCGCGCCAAGACACTCATGGCCCAGGACAAGGGCACCCGCTCGATCCCGCTCGTCACCGAGACCCTCGAGGAGGGCCGTCACTCCATCGCCTGCGTGCAGGCCCGCGCCAATGGCGAGCCGATTCCTAAGGTGCGTCCGCCGTGCTTCTTCGACCCGGCTCATGGCCCGTCGACCACTGACGTCATGTACTCCCCCGACGGCGGAGTCGCGCGCAAGGTTCCGGCCTGCGCCGCCGACGCCCAGCGCATCCAACAGGGGCGCTCCCCGTGGATCCGCACCGTCGACGTCAATGGCGCCCAGCTGCCCTACTGGCAGGCTGGCCCGGACTACGCGCCGTGGGTGCAGGGCTACTACCGCCGGTATGAGTCCGACCCAGTCATCAGCGGACTGGCCGTCGGTGGTCTCGGCCTTGTTGGTCTGGGGCTCTTCTCAGCCCTATTTGACGACTTCTGATCCTTTGTCGATCCTCAGAAGGACCCCTCGGCGATTCGTCGAAGGGTCCTTCTCACGGTGTGTCTCGTGGCAGGTTCACACCACGACGTCACTCCACAAAGTTCTGCAACCGTCGGGCAGCCTCTGACACCGATCCCGACAGGGATGGGTAGACGGTGAAGTCGTGCTGGAAGGCGTCGACGGGGATCCGCTCGGCCACCGCGACCGAGATCGGATGGATGAGTTCGCTGGCCCGCGGGGAGACGACGACGCCACCAATGATGTTGCCGGTGGCAGGACGGCAGAAGAGTTTGACGAAACCGTCTTGGATTCCCTGCATCTTGGCCCTCGGGTTGGTCGATAGGTCGAGTCGGGTGGATCGGGCCTGGACCTTTCCGGAGTCGACGTCGGTCTGCGTCACACCCACCGTGGCGATCTCGGGAGAGGTGAAGACATTCGAGCACACCAAGGACAGGTCGAGGGGTTGGAGGGCCTGGCCCAGGGCGTGCCACACGGCGATGCGCCCCTGCATGGCTGCCACGGATGCCAGGGCGAAGACGCCGGTGCAGTCTCCGGCAGCATAGATGCCCGGCACGCTGGTGCGCGAGACCTTGTCAACGGTGATGTGGCCACGCGGACCGACGGCAACACCGACCTCCTCCAAGCCGAGGTCCGAGCTGTTCGGCGTTGATCCGACGGCCATCAGGACGTGGGATCCGCGCACGGTCCGGCCGTCCTCGAGACCGACGACGACGCCATCACCGTCACGCACCGCAGAGACCGCGCGAGAGCGGGACAGGATCTGCATGCCGCGAGATTCGAAGACCTGCTGCAGCACACGAGCTGCATCGGGGTCCTCGCCGGGGAGCACTTGCTCACGCGAGGACACCAGGGTCACCCGACATCCCAGTGAGTCGTAGGCCGACGCGAACTCAGCACCTGTCACACCCGATCCCACCACGACGAGGTGTTCGGGGATCTCCGTCATCGAGTACACCTGCTTCCAGGTGAGGATGCGGTCCCCGTCGCAGCGAGCCTCCGGGAGCTCACGCGGGGTCGTGCCGGTGGCGAGCAGAACGATGTCGGCGTCGATGATCTCGTCATCATTGATGATGACCCGGTGCAGGTGGCCCGGAGCGCCCGCGGCCAGACGGGCACGACCACTGACGAGGCGCACCCCCTTGCGCTCCAGGCCGCGGCCAATGTCGTCGGACTGGGCCTGGGCCAGACGGCGTACACGGGAATTGACGGCGTCGAGATCGACCTCGAACTTGTGGGTCTGGCGAAGGCCGAGCTCGGGTGCGCGCCGCAGGGTCGCGGTGACCTCGGCAGTGGCAATGAGGGTTTTCGAGGGAACACAGTCGGTGAGGACGGCAGCTCCTCCGATGCCGGTTTCTTCCACGACGGTGACGTCAACGCCACCTGCCGCCGCGACGTTGGCGGCCTCATAGCCCCCGGGCCCAGCTCCAATGATCACCATGGACGTCATGACCGCATTCTTTCAGCCATGGCGAGATTTCTGTTGACATCGAGAGAAATTGCTTACCCCGACAATGAGGTTGCTCCAACACACGTATCGACGCTGCTCCTCCGGACTCGGAAGACGGCTGCGAATGGGCCGGGGGTTCGCGCGCCCGGATCGGCGAAAACCTCTAGGGTTGACCCCATGACGACACCGGATTTCACCGATCCCCAGGCCATCGCCCGCGATGCTGCCGATGCCATCCGTTCCCGCCTCTCGCTCACCAGCGTCGATGTGGGCCTCGTGCTCGGCTCGGGCTGGTCCGCCGGGGTTGATCACCTTGGCGAGACGATTGGACGGATCCCGCTCGGCGAACTGCCTGGATTCTCGACACCGGTCGTTGCCGGGCACGGCGGCGACCTGGTTGCTGTCAAGCTGCCCACCGGCAGGACCGCCGTCGTTCTGACCGGACGCACCCACTTCTACGAGGGACGTGGAGTCGAACCGGTTGTCCATGGAGTGCGCACCGCCGCGGCTCTTGGCGCCAGCACGATGATCCTCACCAATGGCTGCGGAGGCCTCGACCCGTCCTGGGGTCCGGGAACCGTCGTCGCCATTCGCGACCACATCAACCTCACAGGTGCCACCCCGCTGCGTGGCGCCACCTTCATCGACATGTCGAGGGCATGGACCCCGGCACTGCTCGAGGTCGTCGAGAAGGTCTCCCCGGGCACCCCGACCGGCGTCTACGCCCAGTTCCGCGGCCCCCAGTATGAGACCCCTGCCGAGGTCCGCATGGCTCGCACCATCGGCGCCGACCTCGTCGGCATGTCGACCGCGCTTGAGGCCATCGCCGCCCGGGAAGCCGGACTCGACCTGCTCGGCCTGTCCCTGGTCACCAATCACGCCGCTGGTGTCACCGACGCCCCGCTGGACCACGCCGAGGTCATTGCCGCTGGCAAGGAGGCCGCTCCCCGGCTGGCGGGTCTGCTCGCTGACATCACGGCTGCCATCTGATCCACTCCCACACCCATCGAGGAACCATGACCACCACACAACCCGAGAGGCTGTCCCCCGAACTCGTCACCCAGGTTCAGTCCTGGCTCGACCAGGACCCTGATGAGGCCACCCGCACCGAACTGTCCGACCTGCTCACCCGTGCCCAGCGCGGTGACTCCGAGGCCGTCGCGGCCGTTGAGTCGGCCTTCTCCGGCCCGTTGACCTTCGGTACCGCTGGCCTGCGTGCCGCTCTCGGACCCGGACCGTCCCGGATGAACAGAGTCGTCGTCCAGCGTGCGGCTGCCGGATTCGCGGCCTGGCTGCGTGCCCACGGCGAGAAGGAGGGGTCGGTGGTCATCGGTTTCGATGCCCGGCACAACTCTGACGTCTTCGCCCGGGACACCGCCGAGATCATGGCGGGGGCCGGGTTCCACGCCTTGCTGGCCGACTCCCCCATCCCGACCCCGGTGACCGCTTTCGCCATCAAGCATTACGGCGCAGTTGCCGGCGTCATGGTGACCGCCTCCCACAACCCGCCGGCCGACAACGGCTACAAGGTGTACCTGGGTGACGGCTCCCAGATCGTGCCTCCGACCGACACCGAGATCGCCCACGAGATCGAGGTCGTGTCGGCCGATCCTGTCGGGGCGATCCCGCGTGGTGACGACATCGAGCTCATCGGCGACGAACTCATCGACGCCTACGTCGCCCGTGCTGCCGAACTGACCACGGCCAACCCGGACGTCACCTGGGTCTACACCGCCATGCACGGTGTCGGAACCCGCGTCGTGCGTCACCTCGTCGAGACGGCCGGTCTGCCGGAGTTCGTCGGTGTCGCTGAGCAGCTCGACCCGGACCCGGACTTCCCCACCGTGGCCTTCCCGAACCCCGAGGAGCCGGGCGCCATCGACCTGGCCATCGCCCAGGCTCGCAGGCATGACGCTGACGTCGTCATCGCCTCTGACCCTGACGCCGACCGTTGTGCCGTTGCCGCCGTCATCGACGGTGACTGGCGGATGCTCACCGGTGACGAGCTCGGAACCCTGCTGGGTGACGACGCCCTGCGTCGTGGTCTGGACGGGGTCTACGCCAATTCGGTGGTCTCGTCGACCTGTCTGGGACGCATGGCCAAGGCAGCAGGACGCGAGCACCGGATGACCCTGACCGGTTTCAAGTGGATTGGCCGCGTTCCCGGCCTCGTCTTCGGTTATGAGGAGGCCATCGGCTACTGTTGCGACCCCTCCCATGTGCCGGACAAGGACGGCATCACGGCCCTGGCGACGATCATGCGTCTGGTGGGTGAGCTCAAGGCCTCCGGCACCACGATCTCGGAGCGACTCGACGAGATCTGGGCCACCCATGGTCTGCACCGCACCAGCCAGCTGGCCGTGCGCGTCACCGACATGTCGATCATCTCCGACGCCATGGACCGTCTGCGCAGCCAGCCTCCGGCCACCCTGCTGGGCGACCCCGTCGACGTCTGCGACCTCGACGACCCCAGCAATGGGTCCGGGCTGCCCCAGCAGAACGCCATCGAGCTGGCTGGACCTCGCGTCCACGTCGTTGCTCGTCCCTCCGGCACCGAGCCCAAGCTCAAGTGTTACCTCGAGGTGCGGGCAACTCCTGAGGAGTCGTCGGCCGACCTGCCGGCTGCCAAGTCCACGCTGGACGCCGAGATGATCACTCTGCGCGAGGAGATGGCCAAGGCGCTCGGGATCTGACGCGATTCTGACAAGGAATTCCGACACAATGTCGCCGCCCCGGACTCGATCCGGGTCGGCGTGTTCCTTCTCACCGGTCGGGGTCATGGGCAGCTGGTCGACGACGATGGACTCGGCAACATGAGAGGGGGATTCCACCTGGGCCGGGGAACGAGGTTCTCGCCGACGCTGATGATCATCTCGTCCTTGTGTCCGGCTAGCCATGGCGGCCTCGCCGATCCGGGTGCCGTCCTGGGGCGGCCTCCCCGTCCGAATCAGCCATCGCCGGGCGGTCGAAGGGGCACAGGCCGGTATCCCAGAAGGTATTCAGCGGTACCGTAACCATTGGGGATGCTCGACGTATGAGCGCAGTGGCTCCGGATCAGAACCCATGAAAAGGATCCTTCCACGTAAGCCGTAATAGCCACCGGTAGATTCCCCTTTCTCACCGTGTGAGGTCACTTGTACGCGGCGAATGAACCCTTTGCTCCTACATCGTCGATCATGCGACATCCCCGGTGTGCCGTGATAGCTCTCCTTCCTACCGACCGTCTGCCCCCGATGACCCATTCCGTCGAGCTGTCACGCATCACCGAATATGACGCCGGTACCGTTCTCGACGCTGGTGGGGATGCCCAGGTCAATCTCGACGAGGATGCTTCCGGGGGACCACGGGAAATGGTCATCAGGTCAGCGGCACCACCGTCACCTGGGAGACGAAAAACATCTCGGATAGCGATCCCCAAGTCCACTCACTGACCACCACTCCTCTTCAGAAAGGGTGTCGGTCGAATTGGGGTGCCTTACACTGATTCCATGCGACGTACCCCATTCGCCGTATTAACAGCATTCCTGCTGACGCTTTTTGTCGCCGTGGTACCGGCCGTTCCGGCCCAGGCCCAGGGCGACGAACGCATCACGGCTTACAACGTCAACGCCACCCTTGATCGAGACGGCGACGCTCGAGTCACCCTTGACCTCACCTACGACTTCGCCGACGCGGACAGACACGGGCCTTACCTGACCTTCGTCACGAGACAGTCACTCACCGATAATCCCGGCCACGTCCGCCATGTCACCTACAGTGACATTCATGCCTCGAGCCCGTCGGGAGCTCCGGCCAACCTCCACGAGGAGAATGGCGGCGCACTACAGCTGCGCATTGGGTCTAAGGACCGGACCGTCACCGGTACGCAGAAATACCGGATCACCTACATGGTTCACGGTCTCATCGGTCGGGACAACAAGGAATCTCACCTCGACGAGATCAACTGGCGCATCTTCACCAATGTGGACGTTCCCGTCGACAACTCCAAGGTGACCATCACGGCACCCGCCAATGTGACGAGGGTCTATTGTGAGGTCGAGGACGGCGAGTGCGACACCTCCTCAACGGGCACGAAAACCGTTACCTTCTCGGCCCGCAAGATTGATGCCAACACGACCTGGCGGGTGGTGGCCGGTGTCCCTGCCGGTACCTTCACCTCCGCTGCTGACGCCACGGTGACCGAGGAGAGCGAGGTCACATCGGGCTCTCGGGCCGACCTCCCGCAGTACCTCACCGTCATCCCCTACATTGTCGCCGTCGTTGCACTAGGCCTCATCGGCCTCGGGGCGTCCCTGTTCCGCAAGCGCGACATGGAGTTTGCCGACGAAGCCCCTGGGTTCATTCCGGCACCTGATTTGCAGCAGGTCCGGCGTCGACGCGGAAAGGTCGAGGGGCCCATCCTCGTCCATCCGCCGGCTGGCATCACCCCGGCACAAGCAGGAGCCCTCCTCGACGGCAATGCCGACACCAATACCGTCACCGCCGGCATGCTCGACCTTGTCGCTCGGCACCATCTGTCAATTAACCAGGAAGAGCCTTCCGGCCTGGTGTTCAAGAAGCCCGAGTGGCGGTTCAACTGGCTGCGCGGGGAGGACTCGTTGGCGCCTTGGGAAGCTCGTCTCCTCGGTTCCCTCATCGGCAGCGGCAACAGCATCACCACCAGAGAACTGCGTCGCCAGAATGGCAACATTGCGCTGCCGAATGCCAAGAAGGACCTCGACGAGCTCAACGACCAGGCCGGCTACTTCACGAAGTCCCATCGCCAGGCACGGCTCGGGATCGTCGCCATCGGGGTCGCCCTGATCATCCTCGGCATACTCGGGTTCGTCTCCGGATTCCCCTTCCTGCTCGGAGGCGGAAGCGCCATTGTCTACTTCGTCCTGACCTTCGTCACGTTCGTGGCCGGCATCCTCTTCCTCGGCCTGTCCCGGAAAGTCCGACCACCTCGCAGCGCTCTGGGCACCGCGATGACCGATCAGGTGCGGGGATTCCGCGACTACTTGGCCACCATCGAGGCGGAGCAGATCCAGATCGAGGAGGACCTCGACATCTTCTCGGCCTACCTTTCTTGGGCCGCGGCCTTCGGCATCGTCGACCGCTGGGTCACCCTGTTCGAACAGCTCGAGGCTGAGGGACGCTGGTCCCCCGACCCGATGTGGTACCCGCTGTACGGCTACGGATATCACCACAACCAGTCCTTCGCCTCGGCCTTCAACGACATGACCGAAGCGATGTCGTCGTCCATGACGGCAGCAGCGTCGTCCAGCACCTCGAGCTCCAGCTCCGGATTCTCCTCGGGATCCTCCGGCGGCTTCGGCGGTGGGGGCGGTGGAAGCTGGTGACACCCTGGACTCCCATGGTGGTCGAGGGCGACGACACCGTGCCACCGGGATCAGCGAATTCACCAGGAAACTGAGCCACGCCATGCGGTTGGCGGCAAGAGCCCTGCGAGACCAATCCCTGAGGCGGTGCTGCCCCTTCCATCGTCGGCAAATTCGTGGGCGCTCCATGGTCATGATGGGCCTGCCGATAGACTGATCAGCCGTGGCGCGCACAATCATCCTGTTGGCAGGACCCTCAGGGGCCGGGAAATCCCGTCTGACCCATATGGCTGAGCTGCCTGAACTGCGCCTTGACGACTTCTACCACGATCATGACGAGCCCGGCCTCCCCCGGGTACGCGGCATGGTCGACTGGGACGACGTCGCCTCCTGGAACCTTCCAGCGGCTGTGGAAGCCCTCGGTGAGCTCGCGGCCGACGGGCAGACCGTCGTTCCCCGCTACGACATCTCGAGGTCTCGGGCCGATGGCACCCACGTCGTCGATGTGGGAGATGCGACAGCCGTCGTCGCCGAGGGGATCTTCGCCCTCGACCTGCTCGATCCGTGCCTGCGAGCCGGCATGGAGGTCCTGCCCATCTGGTTGGATCGTCCCCGCTGGTTCAACTTCGCCCGTCGTCTCATCCGCGATCTGCGACAGCACCGCAAGTCCCCACCCGTGCTAATTCGTCGCGGTCTGGCCCTGTGCCAGGCAGAGCCTGCGCTGCGATCACGGGCCATTGTCATGGGGTTCCAGCCGATGAGTATGAGACGGGCGAGTGCCACCGTCGCGGCCCTCATGGACTAGTCACAGTCACCATGGACTGAGTGCCGGAGGGTTTTTCAACCTTTTGATCGATGCCGAGGAGCCTTGTGCTCCGTAGTGTCGGTGGGGTCGAAAGGAATGCCGTGACAGACAGCACCTCCGCCGCCACCGCGGCCCAACCCGTCCCCGGACGCTGGAAGGCCCTCGCCGTCCTCGCCGCCGGGCTCTCACTCATCATCCTGGACGGGACGATTGTCGGTGTCGCCCTGCCGACGATGATCTCGGCCCTCAACCTGAACCTCACTGATGCACAGTGGGTCAGCGCCATCTACAACGTCATCTTCGCCGCTCTGCTGCTTGGCGCCGGGCGTCTCGGTGACCGGGTTGGCCGTCGTACCACCTTCGCCGCCGGTGTCGTGCTCTTCATCGGAGGCTCCTTGCTCGCCGCGATGGCGTCCGGTTCTGGTTCACTCATCGCCTCGCGCGCCGTCCAGGGTGTTGGTGGTGCGCTGGTGCTGCCGTCCACCCTGTCCTCGGTGAACTCGCTGTTCCAGGGCAAGGACCGCGCCGCGGCTTTCGGCATCTGGGGCGCCGTCATGAGCGGTATGGCCGCTCTCGGCCCGCTGCTCGGTGGAGTCCTGACCGAGTACGCCTCCTGGCGCTGGATCTTCTGGGTCAACCTGCCCTTGGGTCTGCTCGTGCTGGCGGGAATCGCCGCATGGGTGCCACAGACTCGTGGCAAGCAGGCCGGGAAGGGCGTTGACGTCGACGGTCTGCTCACCTCGGCCCTCGGCTTCGGCCTGCTCGTCTTCGGCCTCATCGAGGCCACCTCGCTCGGCTGGTGGACCAAGAAGGAGACCCTCAAGGTCTTCGGCTGGTCGTGGCCGGAGAGCTGGTCGATGTCCCCGGTGCCGTGGGCGATCGCCATCGGTCTGGTCTTCATCGCACTGTTTATCGGGTGGGAGAACCACCGCGCCAAGGTCGGCCGCGACGCCCTGATCGACCTCACCCTGTTCCGTGTCGGCACCTTCTCCTGGGGCAACCTGACCGCCGCGACGGTGGCCATTGGTGAGTTCTCGCTGATGTTCGTACTGCCCCTGTTCCTGGTGAACTCGGTCGGTCTGTCGACGGTGCGCACTGGTGTCGTGCTGGCCGCGATGGCCCTGGGTGCCTTCTTCTCCGGGGCCTCGGCCCGTCACCTGGCAGCCCGTGTGGGAGCTCCTGGCGTCGTCGTCCTCGGACTGACCCTGGAGGTCGTCGGCGTCGGACTGCTGGCCTGGACGGTCGGCGCCCAGGCATCGACGTGGTTCGTCATGCTGACCCTGGTGGTCTACGGCATTGGCCTCGGCCTGGCATCGGCTCAGCTCACCTCGACGGTGTTGCATGACATTCCCCAGGAGCACTCGGGAGCGGGCTCGGCCACCCAATCGACGGTGCGTCAGCTCGGCTCGGCCTTCGGTGCCGCGATCGCCGGGTCCGCCCTTGGCTCTGCGATGAGCCACACCATCCCTGACGAGGTGTCCTCGATCAGCGGTGTGCCGACCAAGGTGCTCGACAAGCTGGTCCGGGCCACCCAGGACTCGGCTGGATCCGCCATCACCGGGCTGCGCAATGCCCCTCCCGGCAGCCCGTCCGTCCGTCCACTGGGCGACTCCCGGGACGCCGTCATTCACGGCCTGGAGACCGGGTTTGCTCACGCAGCGGCATGGTCGATCGGGTTCTCGGCCCTCTTCCTGGTGCTCGGGCTGCTCGGTTCCTTCATGGTCATGCGTCAGGCTCACAAGCAGGAGGCGTGACAACTCACGGGGACGCTGTCGGCCCCGAGGAATACCCTGAGCGGAATCCTTGGTCGCACCTGACCGGTGATGGTTTCTGGAAGGGCGTTCAGCATGGCATCGAGCATGACAGTGCCGCAGTGGCTGCGCAGGCTGTTGCGTCATCCCGAGCGTGCGACACCGAAAGACCTTCGCGATCTCTCCGCGATGGTGGACGACTCCGACCGAATTGTCCCGATGTACCGAGGCCGAGACAATGGCCGGTGGCGTCAGGAGATCGCGGCCCTCAAGCGTGAGGGTGACTACGAGCAGGCGTTGGTCCTGGCATCCGGATGCATGTTCTCGATGTTCTCGATGGCGCAGGAGGCCCCTGACACCGCCGACGAGTCCTGGGTCATCGAGGTGGCGAAGATCCTCCGCCGGATGAGGTACTACCCCGAGGAGGCGCGGACGATCGAGTTCTGGCTCAACCTGGGTATCGAGTCCTCCCGGATCGACGAACACCTAGACCTGTGGAAACGTCGGGCCAGGGCCCAGGAACTGTGGGCCAAGGTGGAGGGCCGCGACGCCACGGAATATCACGAGGAATGGAGACGTCTGGTGGAAGCCGGCAGACGGACGAAGGACACCATGTCCTTGGACTGGACCGTCGTCAGTCAACCCCCGGCGCCGCACGCCGTGGCCCCCATCCGGAAGGGCCGCGCGACACGGACGCCCCGACATTCCAAACTGATTCCCTCACCGGAACAGATGGCCTGCGACACCTTCGTCGCCGTGGACTTCGAGACGGCCAACCGGCAGGGCGGGGTGTCCGCATGTCAGCTCGCCATGGTCAGGGTGAGTGAAGGCCGAATCGTCGACCGATTCAACTCCCTGCTGCGTCCTCCTCCCGGATGGGACGCTTTCCAGTTCACCTACCTGCACGGCATCTCCGCGGCAGATGTCCAGCACTCCCCGATGTGGCCTGAGGTAGCCGACGAGATCTCGGAATTTGTCGCCGGCTCCCCCGTCTACGCCCACAATGCCCTGTTCGACTCCCGGGTGTGGCGCCAGCTCGACGAGTACTTCGGCACTGTCACCCTGCCGTCCCCGTTCTTCTGCTCCTACCGGACGGCCCAACGCCTCATCCGTGGTCTGCCCAATTACAAGCTTCCGACGGTGCTTCAGGCCTGTGAACCGAATTACCACCTGAATCACCACCGGGCGGACTCCGACGCCGAGGCGTGCGCCCTCATCGTCTGCCAATTGCAGCGACTGGCCAGCCAACTCTGACCTCTCGCCCCCAGCCGGTACCCGCCGGGTACTACACGGAGCTGCCAGAAACTGCCCGGAACCGACGATGGTGACGTTGCCATTGTCGGTTTTTGGCAGATCCGTGTATCAGGACTGCGGGTTGACCGGGGCCCATTCCGGACCAGTCTCGGCAAGCTTGGCGTCCAGCTTGCGGAAGATCGGGCTGGGCTTGGCCAGCAGGGTTCCGACCGCGATCTCGCGACGCCCCCACGAAGCCTTCTCCGAAGCGTAGTCACCCATGAGGATGGGGGCAGCACCGTCGGTCTCGACGAGCTCGGGCTGGGCCGCCCACACGCCTTCGCCCCCCAGCGCCTCGTATATCTTCTGGGCCGAGTGCGGCATGAACGGGGTGAGCATGGTGTTGACGTCACTGACGACCTGAAGAGCCACGTGCAGCACGGTGTCGCGGCGCTCCGGGTTGTCCTTGAGCTTCCAGGGCTCTTGGGCGGAGATGTAGGCGTTGGCCAGTCCGACAATCCTCATAGCCTCGGTGATGGCGGCCTTGAACTTGGCGTGGGCCAGCAGGTCCCCGACGGTGTCGAATCCGCCAGCCGAGGCGTCCAGCAGTTCGCGATCGGCGTCGGTCAGCTCGCCGGCAGCCGGGATCTCGCCACAGTTCTTGAAGGCCATCGAGATGGACCGGTTGACGAGGTTGCCCCACTCATTGGCCAGCTCGAAGTTCACCCGTCGGACGAACTCCTCCCAGGTGAAGTCGGTGTCCTGATTCTCCGGGCCGGCCACCGCGATGAAGTAACGCAGGGCGTCTGGTCCGAACTCACGCAGGAAGTCCCCGACGAAGATGGTGGCACCACGCGAGTTCGAGACCTTCGAACCACTCATGGTGAGGAACTCACTGGAGACGATCTCGGTCGGCAGGTCGAGGATGCCGAGCTCCGCGGAGGGCTCGCCTCCCTTGTCACCACGTCCGTTGGTGCCCAGCAGGATGCCGGGCCAGATGACGGAGTGAAAGACGATGTTGTCTTTGCCCATGAAGTAGTAAGAGCGGGCGTCATCGTCGTTCCAGAACTCGCGCCAGGCATCTGGCTTGCCGATGCGCCGGGCCCACTCGATGGAGGACGACAGGTAGCCGATGACGGCGTCAAACCACACGTAAATGCGCTTCATGGGCTCGTTCTCCCAGCCCTCGACCGGCACCTTGACGCCCCAGTCGAGATCACGGGTGATGGCGCGTGGACGCAGCTCCTCGAGGAGGTTGTGGGAGAACTTGAGAACGTTGGGACGCCAATCGGTGCGGGTGTCGATCCAAGCCGTCAAGGACTCGGCGAGGGCGGGGAGATCGAGGAAGAAGTGCTCGGTCTCGCGGAACTCGGGAGTGGCCCCGGTGGTCTTGGAACGCGGATTCAGCAGATCGGCCGGGTCGAGCTGACGACCACAGTCGTCACACTGGTCACCGCGGGCGTCGTCGTACCCGCAGATCGGGCAGGTGCCCTCGATGTAACGGTCCGGCAGGGTGCGACCGGTGGACGGCTCGAAAGCACCCATCTCGGCCTTCTTGACGACGTAGCCGTTCTCGTGGAGGCGGGTGAAGATCTCCTGGGTGACGTGAGCGTGGTTGTCCGTCATCGTCGAGGTGTACAGGTCGTAGGACAGGCCAAGGCCCTGCAGGTCAGAGGCGATGATGCGGTGATACTTCTCGGCGCACTCCTGGGCCGTGAGACCCTCCTGATCAGCCTTGACCGAGATGGCGGTGCCGTGGCAGTCCGAGCCGGAGACCATGAGAACTCGGTGGCCCGACATTCGCATGTACCGGGCAAAGACGTCAGAGGGGACACCGAATCCGGACACATGGCCGATATGTCGAGGCCCATTGGCGTAGGGCCACGCGACGGCGGCAAGAATGTTGGCACACATGGTGCGAAGTCTATCGGAACGCACCCTCGCGGCCGCATCGTCCCGCGGCCAGCGTCACCGCGACGTCACAGGCGTCGGTAGGCCGTCACAAGTGGTGGTGGCCCCACTTGGCCAGCCGGTGATGGTGGTCGAAGACCTTGTCGACGTCGAAGAAGTCCCGGTAGATGTGGGGGGTGTGACGCATCCCGTATCCGTCGACGTGCAGTCTGCTCTGCACGACGAGGCCGAGGTCGGGCCGCTGGTTCACCGTCGTGCCGTCGGACACGTCGCAGATGACGTCGAAACCAGCCTCGCGGATGACCTTCATGAGGGGGCCGTCCAAGGCGGCCAGAGAACCGAACGGGGTGATGTACAGGGACGTGGGGCCCAGGAGTTCGCCGACCTCCCGCTTCCATTTGGCGGTGTCATCGGCAACCCACTCCCGGGTCATCCGTTTCGAACCCAGGTCAATGTGTCCGTAGGAGTGACTGGCGAAGGTCCACCCCCGTTTCCTCATGAGGGCGATGATGGGCTTGACGGCCTCCTGTTGGGCGGCCCGGTTGCGCTCGTGACGGTCAGTCCGGTAACCCAGGATGCCTTCGTACCCAGTGAGCCCCAGGGTCGCGGCCGCCCCGTTGAGGCTGAATTCAGGATGGGCACGCAGGTACCCGTCGAGCAGTCCGACGATGCAGTTCGTGGGCTCCTCGAACTGCCTGCCGGTCGACGGGTCCTTGCCGATACTCGACAGGTGCCCGGTCGAGTCGATGATGATCCGGTCCATGAACCCCTTGCCCAGGAGGAAACGGTTGAAGCTGAGGTCGTCGATCGACAGGACGAGGGGCTTGTGACCGCGAGGCACGCGCAGCTCGGGGTTGGGCACCACGGCGTGACCGCGACGCACGAAGCAGTCGGCCAGCGAGACGAGGACGTAGTGACGGGCGCGCAGCTCGTCGATCAGGGCGATGGCCTCCGACCGGGTGATGTACCAGTCGTCGAAGTCCTGCCCCTCCTCGCTGGCGAACGCCATGCGGGGGAAGGGGATGATCTGGTGGATGAACAGATGCTGGACGGTGCCGTGGAAGGGTTCCAGATCGGGCTCGGCCCAGTGCTCGCGCACCGGTTGCCAGTCGTCGACACGGGTGGGAGAGGTCACGGAGGTCGGCGAGGTCGTGGGAGTCGGTGACCCGGGAGCCGCCCCTCGGCGGGTCGGCGTCCCACTCGGGGCGGTCGACGCCCCGGACTCCTCGCCGGACGAGCCGCTCGAGACCCTCTCGCCGGATTTCTCCGCGCATCCGGTGAGAGCCATGAGGGTGGCCCCCATGAACCAGTCACGCCTCGAGAACCGCTTGTGCACCATGCCCACGCTCCCCGATCAAAGATAGGACGGTCACCTCATGGTGTCAGATATGTGTATTACCGATATCCCCCACCATCGCGTACGACCGTACCCTGATGGAAAATCAGCTTCCACCCATGGGGACCGCGCCGCCACAGCGACGCGCGTAACGACTCCCGCGCCCCGGACCTGTGGCGCCAGCGCAGCAGGACGGTCTGCTCGGACAGCCTCACCACGCCCAGCGCCTCGATGCCGACACGGCTTCCGAGTGTCTGGCTTCGGGCCTCGGCCAGCACACGGCCCCTCGTCCAGATCCTCCCGCTCACCCCGTGTTCGACGAAGTCCTCGTCGAGCAGCTCGGTCAACGCCTTCTGACGCCGGTAGGGGTCGGGGTCGACGAGTCGGCGCTCCAAGGCGACGAGTTCGGCAGTGAGCACCTGGTCGGGATTGGCGGGGGCAGGCGGAAGGTCGAACAGCTCCGACTGGGCCTCGACGGCCTCCTGAGACCGGTCCGATCCGGCCGAGAGGGAATCGTCGGCAACTGTCATCCCCGGTCCGTGGTCGACCGGGGTGCCGTCCCGGAAAGCGGTGGCAGCGGCCCGAGCTCGCACGTCCGCGGCCTCGTTGAGGGCATGGCCCGCATGCCCCTTGACCCACTCGAAGGTGACGTCACGCCCACGCAGCTGGACGTCGATCTGCTCGAGCAGGTCACGGTTGAGGACGGGTTTTCCGTCGGCCTTGCGCCACCCCTTGCGCTTCCATCCTGGCATCCACTTGGTGCAGCAATTGATGGCGTACTGGGAGTCACACAGGATTGTCAACGGCTCACTGAGGCCGCCGGTGGAACGCAGCAGGTCGAGGACGGCCATGAGCTCGCCCATGTTGTTCGTGCCGCGCGGCCAACCGCCCGCAGCCCAGGTGTCGT
The DNA here is from genome assembly GCF_000227295.1 of Cutibacterium avidum ATCC 25577. GTDB lineage: Bacteria > Actinomycetota > Actinomycetes > Propionibacteriales > Propionibacteriaceae > Cutibacterium > Cutibacterium avidum. The sequence continues at coordinate 368,700 of NZ_JH165054.1, forward strand.
CGTCGATGTACCAGGCCCAGCCGGCTGGTCCCGGGTTGTCGAGGGAAGACCCGTCGGCGGCGGCCACGATCATGACTTCTCCTGTTGGTTGGTTACTCGGTCCAGGTCGTCGATGCCGAATGCCTGCGGGAGCACCTCGGCCATCGTCTGCACCCCTGCCGGGGTGTCGATGAGCATCGTCGGACCGCCATGTTCCCACAGCAGCTGACGACACCGTCCGCACGGCATGATCGTCGTCCCCATCGCATCGACGCAACAGAAGGCGAGGAGATGTCCCCCTCCCCCGGCCACCAGGTCGCTGATCAACCCGCACTCGGCACACAGGGTGACACCGTAGCCAGCGTTCTCGACATTGCACCCGACGACGACGCGACCATCCTCGGCAAGTCCGGCCGCGCCCACCGGGAAGTGGGAGTACGGCGCATAGGCACGCTTGGTCAGTTCACGGGCGCGACGGCGCAGCGCCTCCCAGTTGACGTCCACGTCACTCCTTGATGTACGGGGTGCCGTCGGCTGCTGGCGACCTCACCTTGCCCACCAGCCCGGCGACGGCGACGATCGTCGCGATGTACGGCAGGATGAGCAGGAACTGCGAGGGCATCGGGGCGCTGATCGTCGACAGCTCAGTGGACAGCTGTGTCACGAAGCTGAAGAACAGTGCCATGACGGCAGCCAGGCCCGGACGCCAGCGGCCCATGATGAGGGCCGCCAGGGCGATGAAGCCATTACCCACCGTGATGTCCTTCGAGAAGGATCCGACGGTACCGATGGTGAAGTAGGCACCGCCCAAACCGGCGAAGATGCCACCGACGAGCACGGCCGACCAACGAACACCGGCGACGGAGATACCGACGGTGTCGGCAGCCTCGGGATGCTCACCCACGGAACGCACCCGCAGACCCCATTTGGTGCGCCACAGCAGGAACCACACCAGCGGGATGCAGAGGAAGCCGATGTACACCAAGATCGTCTGGTCGAAGAAGATGGGGCCGAAGAACGGGATCTTGGACAGCACCGGAATCGGCACCGCCTCCATGATCGGCGCGGTGTTGTACTTCTCGGCCTCGGGCGAGAGCAGCTGAGTGTAGAGGAAACCTGTTAGGCCGGATGCGAAGAGGTTCACCACCACGCCCATGACGACCTGGTCGACGACGTACTTGATGGTGAAGACGGCGAGCAGGGCGGCAGTCAGCACCGAAGCGATGATCGCCGCGACGATGGCTGCGAAGACCGAGTGGGTCATCGATCCGACCAGGGCTGCAGCGAAGGCTGCAGTGAGCATCTGACCCTCGATGGCAACATTGACGACACCGGCACGCTCGCACATGACACCGCAGAGGGCGCCGAGGACCAGCGGGGTGGCCACCGACAAGGTGCCCTGCAACTGACCTGCCACCTGGAAGGGCAGTTCACGGCCGGCGGCCGCCCAACTCAGGAATCCGATGATGATCGCGACACCGGCCACCACACCGGCGGTGACGGTGAGGGTGTGACGGCTACGGCCCATGAAGAAGGCAGCGGATGCCAACAGACACGCGATGGCACTCACGAGGACGATCGGGAAACCGGAGACGGTCAGGGTTCCCAGTTCCTTGCCGGCCAGGGCATCCGTGAAGGCGAAGTGGGCCTTGCCGGAGGTCTTGCTCAGCAGGAAGAACAGGATCACCGCCATGATGGCGATGAGCACGCCCGTCGACAGACGGTGGGTACGGCCCTCGCGGGACTCCACCCGCTCGAACTCCAGCTCCTTGTCGAGGCTCTCGCTAGCCTCGGGGGGCAGCTCCACACCTGTCTTGGTGATGTCGGATGTGGTGGGACGAGGAAAACGCGATGCCGGGCTCATGCCAGGGCCCCCTTCGTGGTGGTGTCGGCCGAGACCGGACCGCGGTCACGCTTCCTGCCTCGCTTTTCCTTGCGCGTCTTGAGGAAGGGCAGGATCGTCTTGACCAGCATCGGCGCTGCCACGAACATGACGATGACGGCCTGGATCACTCGGACGAGGTCCAGAGAGGTCTGGGTCATGGCCTGCATGCGCAGACCACCCTGATTCATGGCCCCCCAGAACAGACCGGCCAGCACGATACCGAACGGCTTGGAGCGGCCCAGCAGGGCCACCGTGATGGCGTCGAAGCCGATGGTTCCGACCAGGCCGATGGACAGCTGGGTCGGGGTGGCTCCCGAGATCGGCCCCAGGGCGACCTCGACACCGGCCATACCTGCCAGACCACCGGAGACGACCATGGTCCAGGCGATGATCGAGTTGGTGTTCATACCGGCAGTGGCCGAGGCATTCGGGTTGGCCCCGACCGCGCGGATCTGGAAGCCCAGATGGGTGCGATCCAACAGCCACCATGTGCCCACGGCCAGCAGCAGGGCCAGGAAGAATCCCAGGTGCAACTGGGACCCGGCCAGCCGTGGGAAGGTGGCGTTCCAGTCGACGATCGGGGCGATCGGGTCGGTACGACCAGGCATCTGGAAGGCCTTCGTCGTCAACAACCACGCCAACAGACCACTGGCGATGTAGTTGAGCATGATCGTCACGATGACCTCGTTGGCGCCAGCGTGGGCCTTGAGGACGCCGGCGATGGCACCCCAGATGGCTCCGCCCACGAAACCGGCGATCACGGCGAACAGCAGGTGGATGGGCAGCGGCAGGGAGTGGAAGTTGAATCCCACCCAGGCAGCCAGCGTCGCTCCGGCAATGGCCTGGCCCTGACCACCGATGTTAAATAGGCCAGCCTTAAAGCCCAGACCGATGGCAAGACCACCACAGATGAGCGGCGCGGACTGGGCCGTCGTCGCGGTGAGGGCCTGCCAGGACCCGAAGGCTCCCTGGAACAGGGCGGCATAGGCCGAGGAGACCTGAGCCCAGGAATCGGTCAGGGCGTCAGGACGGGAGAAGAGATAGCTCCACTCCTTGTTGATCTTCGGATCCGCAGCGACCATGACGATGGCCGAGACGATGAAGGCCAGCACGAACGCGGCAATCGTCACCCACAGGTCATTCCACCGGAAGGAGCGAGGCGGCTTAGGCTCCACCTTGGTCGCGGCAGGCGCCGTCGTCTCCTTCGACGGGGTGGGCTTCGGGGATTCGGTACTCATTCCGAGACCTCCTTGTGCCCCTTGGCGACGCTGTCACACGCCTCGTCATAACTGAATCCGGCCATCATGAGACCGAGGACGTCGCGGGGAGTTCCCGTCGGGGCGATGCCGACGATACGACCGCGGTACATCACCGCGATGCGGTCCGACAACGCCTCGATCTCGTCGAGCTCGGTGGAAACGATGAGCACGGCGGTGCCGTTGTCCCGTTCCTCGACGATCCGCTGGTGCAGGAACTCGATGGCGCCGACGTCCACACCACGGGTCGGCTGTGATGCCACGAGCACACTCAGCGGACGCGACAGCTCGCGAGCCAGGACGACCTTCTGCTGGTTACCACCGGACAGGGAAGACACCGGAAGCGATGCCGAGGGAGTACGGATGTCGAACTCCTCGACGCGGTCGCGGGCGTTGTCAGCGATACGCCTGAGCTGAAGGTTGCCGTGCTTGGAGTAGGCACCCACCTGGTTCAGGATGAGGTTCTCCGCGATGGAGAACTCCCCGACGAAACCGTCACGCTGACGGTCCTCGGGCACGAATCCCAGGCCAGCTCCGATGGTCTTGATCGGGGCCGCGCCGGTGGTGTCCTTGCCGTCGATGCGGATGGACCCTGAGGTCGGCTTGATGAGACCGAGCAGGGACGACGCAAGTTCGGTCTGGCCGTTGCCCTGCACACCGGCGACGCCAAGGATCTCCCCGCCCTCGACGGTGAGAGAGACATTGTCGACGACGACAGATCCGAGGTCATCGGCCACCGTGAGGTTCTCGACCTCGAGACGCGGCCCGGTCGGCTTGGCCTCGTCCTTGTCGACGACCAGCTTGACGGCTCGACCCACCATCATCTCAGCGAGCTCGGCCTCGGACTGATCGGCAGAGGCCTCGCCGACGATCTTGCCGCGACGAACCACCGTGATGTCGTCAGCAATGGCACGGACCTCGCGCAGCTTGTGGGTGATGAAGACGATGGCTCGACCCTCGTCGCGCAGGGTCTTCATGACGGCCATGAGCTCGTCGATCTCCTGCGGAGTGAGCACGGCGGTGGGCTCGTCCAAGATGAGGTACTTGGCGTCATTGGCCAGGGACTTGAGGATCTCGACGCGCTGCTGGACGCCGACCGGCAAGTTCTCGATCACCGAGTCCGGGTTGACGTCGAAGTGATAGCGATCAGACAGCTCGCGCACCTTCGCGCGAGCTCGTCCCATCGACAGCACACCGGCAGTCGATTCCTCTCGTCCGAGCACGATGTTCTCGGCCACCGTGAACACGTTGACGAGCATGAAGTGCTGGTGGACCATCCCGATACCGGCCGCCATGGCCTGCTTGGGATTGTCGAAGTGCTGCTCCACACCATCGATGTAGACCGATCCCTCGTCCGAGGGCAGCAGCCCGTACAGGATGTTCATGAGGGTCGACTTGCCGGCACCGTTCTCACCGAGCAGGCAATGGATGCGCCCGGGGACGATGTCGAGGTCGATGTGGTCGTTGGCCGTAAGCGTCCCGAATCTCTTCGTGACTCCGCGCAGACTCAGTCCTTCCTTGACTGGAGCGCGGTCGCCGGGTGGGGCAGCGGTGGTGTTCGTTGTCACGGGGCAGATCCTTCCACGTCTGTTCCCTGATGTCGTGTGAACCGACGACGACGCGCCGACCTCCCGGGGAGATCGGCGCGTCGTCGGCTCACGTGGCTGGCAGCTCAGCAGCTGCGCAAACCGAGTTCACGCTTCACGCTCACTTGGGCTGAGCCTTCGAGGTGATCTTGATCTTGCCGGAGGTGATGTCGGCCTTGATCGTCTTCAGCTCGTCCTTGACGTCAGCGGGGACCTTGGAGTCGAACATGTGGAACGGAGACAGGCCGGTGCCGTCATCCTCGAGGGAGCCGATGTACGGCTTGTTGTCGAAGTTTCCGTCCTTGGCAGCCTTGATGGCGTCGAAGACGGCGACATCCATGCCCTTGTAGACCGAGGTGATGATGTTCGGGCAGTACGAAGGCTGGGTCTTGCAACCGTCGCCGTCAACCCAGATGGCATTGGCCTTGCCGCCGGAGGACTTCACGGCCTGGAGAGCGCCGTTGCCGGCATTACCGGCGACCGGGAGGATGATGTCCGCGCCCTGATTGAGGAGGGCCTGGGCAGTCGTCTTACCACCGGAGACGTTCTGGAACGGGTTGGGCTGCGGGACGAACTGGCCGTCCTGCTTCTCGGCGTTCCAGCCGATGACCTGCACCGACTTGTTCTTCTGCTTGTTGTAGTAGTCAACGCCCTGGGCGAAGCCGTCCATGAAGATGGTCACGGTCGGGATCTTCATGCCGCCGAAGGTGGCGACCTTACCGGTCTTGGTCAGCGAGGCAGCCAGGTAGCCGGCCTCGAAGGAGGACTGCGCGGTGTTGAAGATCAGCGGCTTGAGGTTCGACGGGGCACCCTCCGGGTTGTCGTCGACGATGGCGAACTTGACGTTCGGGTTCGCCTTGGCAGCGGCCATGGTGGGCTTCTCGAGCAGGAAGCCGACGGAGACGACGATCGAGCACTTGGCGTCGACCATGGACTGCAAGTTGGTCGCGTAGTCCTTGTCGTCCTTCGACTCGACCTTGGCAGTCTTGACGCCGAGGTCGCTGGCGGCCTTGTTGAGGCCCTGCAGAGAGGTCTCGTTGAAAGACTTGTCGTTGAAGCCAGCGGAGTCCGAGACCATGCAGGCCTTGAACTCACCGGAGTTCGAGTTGTCCTTGGCGGCGGACGAGGTGCCGGTGGAGCTCGACGAGGAGCCCGAGGACGCATCCGGAGCCTGTGCACATGCCGACAGCGACAGGGCTGCGGCTGCAAAAACAGCGGGAATGGCGAGGTGTGACTTCTTCACGGACTGCCTCCTGGAGCAGACGATGATCCAATGAATGGGAAGCCCGTGTGGCAAGTTTCACCGGCCGGGCCATCAAACTGTAACCCTTTCGTGGCGGAATCGACACCACTATGGTCAAACTGAGCCCAGGAAGTGGCAGGATGCCGTGGCGGTTCTTGTGACTACGCCCAATTCATGAGACGAATGAGGGTTCATGCCACCTGATTGATCAAGGCTTCCGCCGCGTCGATGAGCGACAGCGTCTCAGCACCCCAGTTGGCTTCCTGGCTGCGATACGGCCCAGTCGCAAGGGATATCGCGACCGCCGCAGAGCGCAATCTCAGCTCCACCGGATCGACTCGGGTGTCAAAGACCGGCACCCATCCCGCCAGGATCTGTCGCATCCGATCAGCCTGCGAGGAATTCATGTGCTGCACCGTTGACAGATGGGCAACCAAGCAGGCGAGATCGTCGGCACGACGGCCCGGGCCAATGGTGTCGACGTCGAGGATGCCGCACACCTGACCATTCCAGACGTGGATCTGGCCTTCGTGGAAGTCACCATGGGTGGGCTCGTTGCCCTGGGGCAGACCCGAGAGCCCCTGGGAAATGATGCGCGCCATCCGGTCGAGGCGGTCCTGCTGATCAGGCATGGCGGCAGCAACCATGCGACAGTAATGATCCACCGACTCACTCCACGGCGAGCGTCGGGGCAACTCACAAACCTGCGGAGGCAGTTGATCGAGCAGCCCGACGAGGCTCTCTGCGGTGCAGGGGTTCCCAGGCTCGAAAAGGGCCTTGCTGAGAGGACGCCCTGGCAGTTCGGTCAGGAACAACAAGTTGTCGTCAGTGACCCCTGCCACGCGCGGGCTCGGTACGGACGCGCGGGTGAGCAGATCGTGACGAGCAAGGGTCGCCTGGAAGATGCCGTCGCGCAGCACCTTGACGTAGAAGCGCCGATTGGGGACTTCGACACACAACACCGCGCGACGTCTGGGCCGATACCCGATCATCCGCAGGTTGATCTGATCGGCACTGACGCCACCGTCAACCAAACCCAGATCCGACATGATGGTCGCCATCTGTTCGGGGTAGGCGGCTCGCGACAGCCCGGGCAGGTCAGGGTCGTCGGGGTATCGCCACACGGCGACCTCGCGAGAGCCGTCGACGTAGATGTCGGCGCGCGAATCGGTCATCGCTGGGCCGTTGGCACGAGCGCTCATGCCGAACAGCTCCTGCCGCTTCCCCGTCTGCCATTGCACCCGCGCCTGATACGTCGCGGTGGTGGATTGCCCGGGATTGGCGTCGACGTGGTCCAGACGCCACTCCAGCAGGACCCCACCGGCGTGCTCGACGGCGGCCGTCAGCAGTTCTCCGGCTTCCGGGCCGGTGAGCAGGACCGCCCCGTCGGCGTCCTTCCCGGCGCCGCCGAGCCACGCGGGTCGTCTCACGCGCTTGCCGCCTCCCGCTCGGGACGCGGGGCAGCAGACGCCCCGGCCGTCACGATCGGCACCGCCGGCGCGTCGAGCCTACGGATCCTCAGCCATGCGGCACGCAACCCATCGACCTCGGTCACCGTCAACTCGATGTTGGGAGCGGGCTCCTCGTCCTCATCGTCCTCCTCAGCAACGAAACCGACCGGGTAGAGGTGGACGTCCACCTGGGCTCCTTTGACAGGGACCTGGCCGGTCTGAGCCATGAAGTACCCGGCGACGGTGTCGTAGGGACCCTCGGGCAGCACCAGACCAACCTTCTCCGCGAACTCCTCGATGGTCGTCAGGCCGTCGATGTCACGCTGTCGGACGTGGGCCAGATCGGAGGGCTCGACAGTGTCGTACTCGTCAGTGATGTCGCCGACGATCTCCTCGACGAGGTCCTCCAGGGTGACGATGCCGGCAGTGCCCCCGTACTCGTCCAGGACGATCGCCAGGTGGGCATGGGTGCGACGCATCTCCGTGAGGGCCTTGAGCACCTTTACGGTGTCGGGCAGGGAGACGACGGTGCGCACGAGCTGGGACACCCGGCTGTTACGGAGCTGGGGATCGAGCTCGAGCAGGTCACGTACGTGGACGAATCCGAGCACTCGGTCCGCCGAGCCGTCGATGACCGGGTAGCGGGAGTGGGATCCGTCCCGGACCACCTGGGCCCCCTGAACGGCCTTCATCGACCCCTGCAGGAAGTCCACCTCGGTTCGGGGCACCATGACCTCACGCAGGGACTTCTCCCCCACGGCAAAGACCTCGTCGAGGATGGTACGCTCCTCGTCACCCAAGGTGGCCGACGAGACGACCATCGAGCGGATCTCCTCGTCGGTGACCTCCTCGCGGGCAGCTGCGGGGTCACCACCAAGGATCTTGACGACGAAATCGGTCGAGACACCCAGGAACCAGATGATCGGGCGGAACAGGGTCGCAATGCCGTTGACCATCGGGCCCAGCACCAGGGAGAAACCCTCGGCTCGTTGCATGGCCAGCCGCTTGGCTACCAGCTCCCCCAGCACGATCGAGAAATAGGAAATGATGATCGTGATGATGACGAGGGCGACGGTGCCGGCAACGGAGGCCGACATTCCCCAGGACTCAAAAACCGGCGCGAGCTGATTCGCCAGTGTGGCACCACCGAATGCCGAGGCCAGGAAGCCCGACAGGGTGACGCCAATCTGGACAGCAGACAGGAAGCGGTTGGGATCTGATTGCAGCTGCTGGATCGAGCGACCGCGTGATCCACGGGTGGCCGCCAACTGCTTGACCTGGGAATCGCGGAGGCTCACCAGCGCCATCTCAGCAGCCGAGAACACTCCTCCCAGGAGGATGAACAGAAGAATGATGGCGGCGTTCTCAAGGACGTCAGCCACGGACCTTCACCATTCCTCTCGTCATGGAGGCAAGAATGAAGGTGTCGGGACTATCGCCCTCCCGGTCATCGTTGTGCATAGGACCAAGAATAAAGGTTCTGTGTGGCAAAACTCCAAGGAAGAAGCGGTCAGGGCGAAATATTGCCGCTCAGAACGTCCAAGCTCCACCACGTCGAGATCCCCGTCACAGCAAAGACGAAAACCACCTGGACCCATCGCGGACAGCTGGCCAACAGTCTCGCCACCGGCAGAAATGCCGGAAACGCGGGCAGGAGAAACCGAGCCTTCGCATTGAAGAATCCTTGCATGAGCCCCACGAAGACCACGGTGACGAGAACGTAAACCGTCAGCCAGACATTCTCCTGGCGAACCGCCGTGACGAGGCCAAGGAGGAGGTACAGACACCATGACAGTGCGATGAGACCAAAATACCGCCAGTCACATGGCGGTTGTGACAGCTTCCCCTGAATGAATGTCCAGGTATCGGCTGGGGTACCCATCTCGCTCCCCCAGGCCTTCTGGACCAGTAGGTAGCCATTCCACTTGCCAGTTCGACAGGCGACGATGAGGAACCACGTCAGCAATCCGAGTGGGCTGAGCGTCATTCCCACGAAGCGACGCCACCGCTGGTCGCGCTGCACCGTGGAGAACACGCTCGTCAACCATGCCAGTCCGAAGACGATGCACACCGGGGCCACGGATGCCCGAAAAAGCCCTGCGGCTCCGACGCAGGCCCCGGCAAGGATCCACCGTTCCGACAGGATGACCAGCAATCCCAGCCCGACGAGAGCGATGAACCACCCCTCGGTGTACCCCATCGACTCAACAACAGCGCGAGGGGCGGCTCCCCAACACACCACCAGCATGACGGCCGCCGTCGGCCCTGCGATCCGTAGACCGATGGCGGTGATGACCCCGGCGGCCAGCAAGAACCCCATCTGTCCGGCGACGAAGACGGCCGGTCGAGCGGACAGACCCGTCGTCAGCATGACGACTCGGCCCAGTGCTGGCAGGCCTGGCAGGAAGGCGAGATCGGACGACCACAGGTCAGTGTGACCGAAGACGGTGTGTGGCCAGTGGTATCCGCCCGCAGCAATGATCGAGTACCATTTCCCGTCCCATCGGGTCAGGTGCGAAATGACCTCACCGTCCGGCACCAGGGCCGCAACGAGGACGAGGCGTTGGGCCACCCACACGAGAAGACCGACGCCGATGGTGGTGAACCACCGACATCGGTCGACGTCGTCAGGCACGGCCGGAGTCCGGCCAGTGCTCACAGGGAGTCAATGATGGCGTTGAGGGTGGTGCTGGGGCGCATGGCATCCTCCACGAGTTCCTCGTCGGGGTGATAGTAACCGCCCATGTCCACCGGATTGCCCTGGACACCGTTGAGCTCTTCAAGGATCTGGGCCTCGCGGGCGGCCAGCTCGGTGGCCACGTCGGAGAACCGGTCGGCGAGCTCGGGGTCATCCTTCTGAGTAGCCAACTCTCCAGCCCAGTATCGGGCCAGCCAGTAGTGCGAGCCACGGTTGTCGATCTGACCGAGTTTGCGTGCGGGAGAACGGTCGTTCTCGAGAAAGGCACCGATGGCCTTGTCCAGGGTGGCGGCGAGAACTCCGGCCTTGGTGCCATCGGTGGTCTGGTCGATATGTTCGAGGCAGGCGCCCAGGGCACAGAACTCGCCCAGGGAATCCCAGCGCAGGTAGTCCTCAGCGACGAACTGGGCGACGTGCTTGGGAGCCGAACCGCCAGCACCGGTCTCGAACAGGCCGCCACCGGCCAGCAGCGGGACGACCGAGAGCATCTTGGCGCTGGTGCCGATCTCAAGGATCGGGAAGAGGTCCGTGAGGTAGTCACGCAGCACGTTGCCGGTGACCGAGATGGTGTCCTCTCCGCGACGGATGCGTTCCAGGGTGAACTTCATCGCCTCGGCCGGGGCAAGGATTCGAATGTCCAGACCCTCGGTATCGTGCTCGGGCAGGTATGCCTTGACCTTCTCGATGACCCGGGCATCGTGGGCACGATTCTCGTCGAGCCAGAAGACGGCTGGGGTGTTGGTGATGCGGGCTCGCTCGACGGCCAGACGCACCCAGTCGCGCACCGGGATGTCGCGCACCCGGCTCATGCGCCAGATGTCGCCCGTCTCGACCTGCTGGCTCGTCAGCACCTCGTCTCCGGACCGCACCTCGACGCGGCCGTCGTGGACGACCGTGAAGGTGGTCGGGTGGGAGCCGTACTCCTCGGCCTTCTGGGCCATCAGGCCGACGTTCGGGACATCGCCCATGGTGGCGGGGTCGAGGGCGCCGTTCTGACGGCAGTCGTCCATGATCGCGGCGTACATCGTCGCGTAGCTGCGGTCGGGGATGCAGGCGAGGGTCTCCTGACGCTCACCCTCGGCATTCCACATGCAGCCGGAGTCGCGGACGACGACCGGCATCGAGGCGTCGATGATGACGAGGTTGCCGGCGTGCAGGTTGGTGATGCCGTGGTCGGAATCGACCATGGCCAGTGCCGGACGGGCCTGGAAGGCGGAATCAATGGCAGCCCTGACCTCGGTAGCGCGGTCGGCCGGGAGCTTCTCCAGACGGGCGTAGAGATCGCCCAGGCCGAGATCCGGGTCGACCCCGACGGAGTCGAGGTCATCGCCGTACCTGTCGAAGACGTTGACCAGGAAGGTACGCACCGCGTGTCCGAAGAGGACCGGGTCGGAGACCTTCATCATCGTCGCCTTGAGGTGGACCGACCACAGCAGGTCCTCCTCCTTGGCCAGGGCCAAGGAGGAGGCATAGAACTCATCGAGGGCATCGACCGACATGTAGGTGGCGTCGACGACCTCTCCCTCGAGGGTCTTGATGCCACTGGCGAGGGTGGTCTCGGAGCCGTCGGCCCCGACGAGAACGATGTCGAGGTCCTGGCCCTTGGAGACGAAGGACTCCTCATGGTCGAAGAAGTCCCCATGATCCATGTGGGCGACGCGAGCCTTGACCTGATCGGACCACTTGCCCATGCGGTGCGGATGGGCCTTGGCATATGCCTTGACGGCGGCGGGGGCGCGACGGTCAGAGTTGCCCTGACGCAGCACCGGGTTGACGGCCGAGCCGAGCACGGCGGCGTAGCGGGCTGCTGTCTCCTTCTCCTCGTCGGTGGAGGGCTTGTCCGGGAAATTCGGCAGGTCGTATCCCTGGGACTGCAGCTCAGCGATCGCGGCCTTGAGCTGTGGGACGGAGGCGGAGATGTTCGGCAACTTGATGATGTTGGCGTCCGGGGAGCCAGTGAGCTCGCCGAGCTCGGCCAGATGGTCGGCCACCTTCTGGCCCTCGGCCAGACGATCCGGGAACTGAGCCAGGATTCGCCCGGCCAGGGAGATGTCCGAGGTCGTGATGTCGATACCCGATTCGTCGAGGAATCCCTCCACGATGGGCAGCAAGGAATACGACGCGAGGGCGGGGGCCTCGTCGATCTTGGTCCAGACGATGGTGGGCATGCACGAACTCCTGTGGTCGAGGGAACGCCGCGATGCGGCCGTCGAAGGCCTGGTGCGACACTGTTCTTCACAATAGTGGAGGAAATGGGCAAAACAGCCCGAGCAGCGATGGAACATTGCGGAACACCCCGAAAGCCGCAGTCGTCCCCTCAATCCGCTCCTCGAAACTACCCTCGCCTTGAGGTTGGGCCGACTACCGTACCGGTCATGTCGGAACCCCACGAGCTCGTCGTCACCTGGACCAGCCCCGATCAGCCAGGACTCGTCCATGCCGTCACCGGGGCATGCGCTCAGGTTGGCGGAAACCTCACCGAATGTCAGCAATTCACCAGCGCCGACACCGGAAACTTCTTCATCCGGTTGCAGGTCGAGTCGGTGAGCAGCCGAGCTGACCTGGAATCCGCTGTGGCAGAACTGGCTCAGCGCTACCACGCGACATTCCACATCGACGAACTGGGACGTCCGGTCCGCACCCTCATCCTCGCGTCCAAGGCACCCCACTGTCTGTCGCACCTGTTGTTCAACCGAGATACCGGCCGGCTGCCCATCGACGTCGTGCAGGTGATGGCCAACCATCCTGATCTCACGAACCTGGCGGAGTTCCACAAGGTGCCGTTCCGGTGGCAGAAGATCGACAAGGAGTCCAAAACAGCCTTCGAGGAGGAGGTACTGCGCACCGTCGACGATCTCGACGTCGAGTTGGTGGTCCTGGCCCGCTACATGCAAATCCTCTCGCCCGAGCTCTGCGAGCAACTGTCGGGCCGATGCATCAACATCCACCACTCGTTCCTGCCCGGCTTCAAGGGGGCCAGCCCCTACCGCCAGGCCCATTCCCGCGGGGTCAAACTCATCGGTGCCACAGCCCATTTCGTCACCGTCGACCTCGACGAGGGGCCCATCATCGAGCAGCGGGTCCAGCGAGTCGATCATTCCCAGACCGTCGTCCAACTGACGGCCGTCGGACAGGACACCGAGTCGGCGACCCTCAACGAGGCCGTGCGCCTCTTCGCCGAACATCGCACCTTCCTGGACGGCATGCGTACCGTCATCCTCAGCTGAGGTCCCGCGCAACCGCTGGGCGCACGACGGGAGAATTCTCACCACAGCGACCTGTCCCTGATGCGAATGGCTCCCCCGACCAACCTCGCGTTGCCGCCACGAGTAGGCTTTGAAACAGCCAAGTGTCATCGAGGACTTTCAAGGAGAGATCCATGACCCAGACCCCAGTCAAGATTGCCGTCACCGGTGCTGCCGGCCAGATTTGCTACAGCCTGCTGTTCCGCATCGCCTCCGGTTCACTGCTCGGGGACACTCCCATCGAACTTCGTCTTCTCGAGATCACCCCGGCCCTCAAGGCCCTCGAGGGTGTCGTCATGGAGCTTGACGACTGCGCCTTCGGCAACCTCGTGAACATCGAGATCGGCGACGACCCGAAGAAGATCTTCGACGGAGTCAACGCCGCCTTCCTCGTCGGCGCCATGCCCCGTAAGGCCGGTATGGAGCGTTCCGATCTGCTCACCAAGAACGGTGCCATCTTCACAGCCCAGGGCAAGGCCCTGAACGAGGTCGCCGCCGATGACGTTCGCGTTCTCGTCACCGGCAACCCCGCCAACACCAACGCCCTCATCGCCGCCACCAACGCGGCCGACATCCCGAACGATCACTTCGCCGCCCTGACCCGTCTGGATCACAACCGCGCCAAGACGCAGCTGGCCCGTAAGACCGGCAAGACCGTCAACGACGTGCGTCACATGACCATTTGGGGCAACCACTCCTCCACCCAGTACCCCGACGTCTTCCACGCCGAGGTCGCCGGCCAGAAGGCCACCGAGCTGGTGGACGAGGCCTGGATCGAGAACGAGTTCATCCCGACCGTCGCCAAGCGCGGCGCTGCCATCATCGACGCACGTGGCGCCTCCTCGGCTGCTTCAGCTGCCAACGCCACCGTCGAGTGCATGCGCGACTGGATGGGCTCCACCCCCGAGGGTGACTGGGTCTCCATGGCCATTCCGTCCGACGGCTCCTACGGAGTGCCCGAGGGCCTCATCTCCTCCTTCCCCGTGACCGTCAAGGACGGCAAGGTCGAGATCGTCCAGGGCCTCGAGATCGACGACTTCTCGCGCGCCAAGATCGACGCCTCCGTCAAGGAGCTCTCCGACGAGCGCGACGCCGTCAAGGAGCTCGGCCTCATCTGATCGACTGATCACTGACGAACGGGCCCGGGAACTTCGGTTCCGGGCCCGTTCTGCGCGTTGTGACGCCATTTTTCGGCATTATGAGCAGGTTGTCGTCCGTCTGGGGAGATGCACCACACCCCTGCACGAACGTGCAGTGATTCAAACCACCGAGACTGCTCGCAATGATGCTTGTCATCCTGTTACAACAGGATTTGACGAGGTTCTACCGCCTTCGGAGAACAGTGGCAAAGGCCACAACTGATTCTTCCTTTGAAATGCACATCAGTGCACACACAGGTTTGCCTCCGCTGCACCTCGGACCCGTTCTTGGTTTAGCTCTGGACGAACGAGATTGGCCATTCTTATGGTCGAGGCATCAGATGTCCTGGTGTCCACCGCAAGGAGGCGGATCTCCCCAGGACTCCACACCCGAAGGAGCCAGCAGCCATGACCATCACAGCCGAACGTCCCGTCACTGAACCCAGCGTCGAGGACCTCGCCGGAGTCTTCAACGATGTCAATTCTGCAGTGGGCGCCGCCCGCAGGGCCTTCGTCGCCTTCTCGGAGTGCTCCCTGGCCCAGCGCCGCGCCTTCGTCGACGCCGTCCGTGAGGCCGCGACCCAGCAGGACCGCCTGGAGTACATGGCCAGCGCAGCCGTCCAGGAGACCAGGATGGGCAACGCCCATCACAAGGTGCTCAAGAACCGCTACGCTGCGACTCGCACTCCTGGTGTGGAGGACCTCGTCATGGAGGCCCATCAGGGTGATGACGGACTCACCACCCTCGAGTACAGCCCCTACGGGGTCATCGGCGCCATCACTCCGACGACCAACCCCACCGAAACCATCATCTGCAACACCATCGGCATGCTCTCGGCAGGTAACACCGTCGTCTTCAGCCCCCACCCGAGGGCCCGTCATCTCAGTGCCTGGCTGGTCGACGTCCTCAACCGCGCGATGATGGCAGCCGGCGCCCCCGCCAACCTCATCACCCTCATCGCGAACCCGACCCCGGAGACCACCAAGAAGCTCATCAGCCACCCGGACATCACGATGTTGGTGGCGACCGGTGGGCCGCAGATCGTCAATATGGTGCTCTCGAGCGGCAAGAAGGCCATCGGTGCCGGGTCGGGCAACCCGCCCGTCGTCGTCGACGAGACCGCCAATATTGCCAAGGCCGCCGCTGACATCGTCCAGGGGGCCAGCTTCGACAACAACCTGCCGTGCACTGCTGAGAAGGAGATGATCGTCGTCGCCTCGGTGCTGCCAGAGTTCATGGCCGCGCTGCAGGCCAATGGCGCCCAGATCATCAGCGATCGCGAGGATCTCGTCAAGCTGCGGTCCTTGCTGCTCGATCCCTCAGGCACCAAGCCCAACACCACGTGGGTGGGCCAGGATGCTCAGAAGATCCTGCGCGCAGCAGGCATCGAGCCCGAGCAGGACACCCGACTCATCACCATGATCACCGACCCGCTGGACCCCTTCGTCCAGGTCGAGATGCTCATGCCGGTCGTCCCGGTGGTGCCCGCCACCGATTATCTCGCCGCCATCGACCTGGCCGTGGAACTGGAGCACGGCAACCGCCACACCGCGATCATGCACTCCAAGGACGTGTCGCGGCTCGACCTCATGGCCCGCCGCATCCAGACGACGATCTTCGTCAAGAACGGGCCGTCCTACGCCGGAATCGGCATCAACGGCGAGGGGTTCGCCACCTTCACCATCGCCGGACCGACCGGTGAGGGATTGACGTCGGCCCGCAGTTTCGCCCGTCGGCGTCGTTGCGTCCTGGACGCACATTGAGCTGAGTGTCCTGGACGCACATCGAGCCAACAGTCACCTGCGCCACTACTCCCAGCGCAGGTGCGTTTCTGGTGGCACGTGCGTTGCCGGAACTGTCACCTCGTCAGGATGACGACGACCATGAGGGCTCCCAGCCCCAGCAGGAGCACCGAATCCACCCACCGTGCCCGTACTGCCAACAGTCCGGCGAGGTTGTCAGGCAACACAGCCCTCAGCACACCTCCCAGCAGCACCGAGGCAGCGAAGACCACCGCCCCGCGCCTCCAGTGCCCCGTCCCCATGACAATTGCGGACGCGGCGACCCCCAGCAGACACACGGTCAACGCCCACCAGGACTCCAGGTGCCCCTTCGACGCGGCACGACGGTCACTGCGTCGCGGTCGTCGGGTGGCACCTCCGGTGGGCACATCAGCCGTCTGTCGGCTCATGAAGGATCCGTAGCGAGCCGCTCAGCCCTGTCGATGACGTTGGACAGCAGCATGGCGCGGGTCATCGGACCGACTCCGCCCGGGTTTGGGGAAACCCACGCGGCCTTTTCCCACACGTCAGGGGCGAAGTCTCCCTGGATCTTTCCCTCCGCCGACCGCGACACACCGACGTCGACGAGCACAGCTCCTTCGCGGATCATGCTCGCATCAATGAGTCCCGGAGACCCGGCCGCGCCGACGATGATGTCGGCCTGCCGGGTGTGGTCAGCGAGGTTGCGGGTACCGGTGTGGCACAGGGTGACGGTGCAGTTCTCGGTACGCCGGGTCAACAGCAGTCCCAGCGGCCGACCAACCGTCGTGCCGCGGCCCACCACGCAGACGTTGGCTCCCGGCAGCTCGATCCCGTGCCGGGTCAACAGCTCGACGATCCCACGCGGGGTGCACGGCAACGGAGCCGGCTCGTTGAGTACCAGACGCCCCAGGGAGGCGGGGGTCAGACCGTCGGCGTCCTTGTCGGGATCAATGAGGTTTAGGGCCCAGTTGGTGTCAATGTGGCGAGGCAGCGGCAGCTGGACGATGTACCCGGTGCAGCGCGGATTGGCGTTGAGCCCACGAATCTCCTGAGCAAGATCCTCCGCCGTGACATCTCCCGGTAGGTCGACCCGAATCGACTCAATGCCCACCTGGGCACAGTCACGATGCTTGCCGGCAACGTATTGGTGCGACGCCGGATCGTCCCCGACGAGCACCGTTCCCAGCCCCGGGACAACTCCCTTGTCGCGTAGGACTGCCACAGTTTCGGCAAGCTCGGACTTGATGGCGGCGGCGGTGGCCTTGCCGTCGAGTTTCTGAGCGGTCATGGATCCTCCTTGTGTCACGGCCTCAACAGGCCACCATCTTTCCACGAGACACGGTCCCTCACCGATCGACGACCGCGGTGACAACGTCAATGACCCGATCAATGGTGTTCACGTCCATGACCGGCGGCAGGCTGACGAGATCGTCCGGCCACTCGACGTCCAGGTGACGCGGGCGATCCCAGTGCAACGGGCCGACGACACCGACACCTCGCAATCTGTCAGCGATTTCCCCGGCATCCGGATGCTGAAGGACGACTGAACATGAAGCTCCCGGATTGACCACGCGGATCGCCCCCGTCCTGGACAGCCCGGCCACCACGTCGTCCCTGGTTCTTTCGACGAGCCGGGCGTACCCAGTCAGATCACACGCCTCGAACTCTCGACGTGCGTCGTCATTGGGTGGTACTGGGGCCCAGCGCTCGTCAGCCAGGTCCTCCGCCGCCTCAAAGGTGACCAGTCCCCGTCGGGCCAGGAACTGTCGTCGTGCGGCCGTGAGAAGCTCATCCCCCTCATCGCGTGCTCCCACCAGACCCGACAGGTCGTGATCGGCTGTGACCCACGCCGTCTCGGGCAGGGGCAGGAGCTTCCGGATGCTGACGACGTCGACGTCAGCCGGTGACGACGATGGCCCCAGGAAGGAGTGGGTGCGATCGACGACCACGGGAATGCGGTTCCGTCGGGTTTCTTCGAGGACGTCAGTCAAGGCCGAACCGGGCTGGATGCCAAAGGTCTCGCAGCTCAGCACCACCGGGTGTTCACGTCGTTGTCGACATGACGCGATGGTTGCGGCGACGGAGTCAGCGTCGGCCAGGAAATCGTCCCCGATCTCCACCCGTCGCACCCGGTACCCCTCCAATTGCCACGGAGTGACCATCGTCTGACAGCAGAACCATGGCACGACGAGGGTGTCCGCAGGAATCCAGCGGAACGGTGCGCCACCGAGACAGTAACCGTCACGAAGCCATCTGGCGGCCACGGCAGAGGCTTGACGCCCCAGTGCCACCCACGTCGTCACCGGCATGTCATCACCACACATTCACCAGCACTTCCCTCGCTGTTCACCGGCTACTCTCTCATCCTCCGACTCCTGCAGGTAGACCGGTGCCATGCACACATCGCATTCTCGCCTCACCCGATTGGTGAGCGCCTCAGTTGCTGCCGGCATGGCTGCCTTCGGGTTCGTCGCGCCGATCGCAAGCCATGCCCAGCCCGACAACAAGCCCACACCTGGCGCATCCAGCAGCGCCAAGAAACACACCACCATCACCTCGACGAACGTTGCCAGCGGCAAGATCAAGCACGTCTGGCTCATCATCCTGGAGAACAAGTCCTACGACGCCACCTTCTCCGGGCTCAACCAGAACTCCTACCTGTGGAAGGAGCTGCCGAAGCAGGGCGCTCTGCTCCCCCACTACTTCGGCACCGGCCACTACTCGCAGGACAACTACACCTCGATGGTCTCCGGACAGTCCGCCGAGATGGACCTCCAGTCCGACTGCGACGTCGCCAACACCAGTTTCGGCTCGAACGCGTCGATCATCGACCGTCACACCGGCAAGGAGTTCGGGCGCGACGACAACTACGGTCAGGTTCTCTCGTTGGCCGGTCCGAACGCAGCCGACGGCAAGAACGGTTGCACCTACCCCAAGGACGTCCCCACCCTCTTCAACCAGTTCGATGCCGCCGGCGTCACGTGGAAGGGATACGCCCAGGACCTGCGCAACCACTCCGGACGCGAGGACGGCCTGGCTGGCTCCCCCGGCACCCTGGAGAACACCCCGGACAAGAACCCCAAGGCCATGAAGCCGACCGAGGAGGACAAGGCCAAGGGCATCACCTCCTTCACCGGCGCTCAGCCTGACGACCAATACGTCGCCAAACACTTCCCCTTCCCGTGGTTCCACTCCATCATTGGCAATGACGGCACTGGCAAGGACTCCTTGACCAGGCCGGCCGACGGTGGCATTCCGTCGGACTCCAAGCACATTGCCAACGCCGACGACCCGTCCAACGGACTTCTCGCCGATCTGGCCAAGCCCGCGGACGAGGTGCCGGCCTTCAGCTGGATCACCCCGAACAACTGCTCGGACGCCCACGACGCCACCTGTAAGGGCAACAACCTTTCTGGTCTCTTCGACGCCGACGGCAAGCCGGACTACTCCAAGCCGCTGAGCACCCCGCCGAAGAACCACACCGGTGGCCTCTACGCCGCTGATCTGTGGCTGCGCTACTACATTCCGCTCATCGAGAAGTCGGATGCCTTCAAGGACGGTGGACTCATCGACGTCACCTTCGACGAGGCCAACCCACCCTTCACGAACATGTCGTTCAACAACGC
Organism: Cutibacterium avidum ATCC 25577; assembly: GCF_000227295.1. GTDB lineage: Bacteria > Actinomycetota > Actinomycetes > Propionibacteriales > Propionibacteriaceae > Cutibacterium > Cutibacterium avidum. Next base: position 388,572 of record NZ_JH165054.1, read on the forward strand.
CACCGATGACACCGACGTCGCGAAGGCCGCTCGCAAGGAGGAGCTGTACAACTACTCCCCGCAGACCATCAAGGATCTCGCGGAGGGGTACAAGAAGTACGATGCCAACACCTTCCCGAAGCCGTCCAAGATGTCGAAGAACTACGTCAAGGCCGACCTCGCCGGACAGAACATCAACGGTGAGAACGTCGACTGGGAGCCGACCGGCCCGAACTCGACCCTCGAGACCGACGAGCACGGCAACCAGTTGTTCCCGGGACCGGGTGACAACGGTTACATCACCCGCCCGCCGTCCTGTGAGCAGGACACCGATCTGGTGAACGCCGACAAGTCCAACTGCGTGCACGGCGCCAAGAACACCGGTGCCGGCTGGGGCTACTCCAAGGCCAAGACGATTGACGTCAGCAACACTGCTGGCACCTCCAAGCTGACCGGCAAGGTCACCGTCACCGATCTGGGTCGCAAGGTCACCGGCGAGGGCATCCCCGACGGTGCCCACGTCGGCAAGGTCGCCAACCAGGGCCCGAACATGGTCGCCGATCCCAAGGATGGTGTGACGAACTCCTCCTTCGTCATCGTCGATGCCAACGACAAGCCTCTGAAGACCACCACCGACGTCACCTCGGTGACCTTGTCGGCAACTGGTGTCCCCGGCCATCTGGCTGACGACGAGTCCCCGCTGGCCACCTTCAACGCCCAGGACGCCACCCCTGGCGGCGGCGCCACCGGTTCAGTGCTCATCTCCCCGTACATCAAGCCGGGAACCGTCTCGAACACCTACTACAACCACTTCTCATGGCTGCGCACCATGGAGGATCTCTTCGAGGTCTCCAAGGGCAATGACACCCGCGAGCTCGAGGCTGGCACTGTCTCCACCGGTCTCGATGGAGACGGCCACCTCGGTTTCGCTGCTCAGGCTGGTCTGGGGACCTTCGGCAAGGACGTCTTCAACAACCTGCCGACTGAGCCGAACCCGTCCGCCTCGGCCAGTGCATCCACGACCCCGTCCGCTGCCCCGACTGCCACCGCCACCAGGAGCACTGCCCCCGGCGCTGCTCCTGGTGACGACGGCAACGGTTCGCGCCCCAGCCTGCCGCGCACCGGTAATGGCGAGGTTTCCGACCCGGCTGCCACGGAGTCCGCAATTGCCGGTCTGGTCGTTGTCGGTGCCGCCGTCTCCGCCTGGGCCATCCGCCGCAAACGACGCTGAGAGGTCGGGAATGAGTAATCGTCACGCAATCGCCACGGACCTTCGCAGGGCTGTCGTCGTCGGTCTGTGCTCAGGTGTCGTCCTGATCTCGGGATGCTCGGCGTCTGGTCACGACGCTGCTTCGCCCGCGCCGTCGACCTCGGCCGAGGCTGGCAGCCCCGCCGAGCAGCTGGCTACCCAGTCCATGCCTTCCTGGTTGCCCTCGCAGAGCGTCCCGGGAACCGTCGTCGGAACCGTCCAGAAGCCGGCCCTCTCCTATCAGGGAGTCGAGGTCAAGGTGAACCTTGACCGTGGCAACTCGGTGGTCATGAACGTCAACGGTCCCACTGCCCCGCCTGGAACGAAGGTTGGCGCGGAGGAAGCAGACCTCACGTGGACGGTGACGGTCTCCGAGGCGACCGGGACGGTTCCGCTGTCGGTCAAGCAGTTCAACGTCCAGGACGAAGCCGGTGAGTACCACTGGGCACAGCCGGTCAAGGGATCGACGATTCCCACCAAGATCGACAAGGGACAGAAGGTGACCTTCAAGATCCACGCCATTGCCTCCTCGGGCGAGGGCATGGTTCGCTGGGCACCTGACGGCAAGCGCGTCGTCGCCCTGTGGGATTACATCGCTGAGCTCGACTGACCTTCCCGAAGAACCACGCGGGGCCCGGACCATCATGGTCCGGGCCCCTTCACGTGTCGTTGGTCCTCGAGCTGACCCTTACACCGAGACAGACATCTCGGTGTAAGGGTCAGCTCGAGGAGCCGGGATCAGTGGAAGAAGTGCCTCGTTCCAGTGAGGTAGAGAGCGACGCCAGCCTTACGGCAGGCCTCGATGGTCTCGTCGTCACGAATCGATCCGCCCGGCTCGACGATGGCCTTGACATTGGCATCGATGAGGACCTGAGGACCGTCGGCAAAGGGGAAGAAGGCGTCGGATGCGGCCACCGATCCGGCGGCGCGATCACCGGCCCGCTCCACGGCCAGACGGCATGAGTCGACGCGGTTGACCTGACCCATGCCGACGCCGACCGAGGCTCCGCCATGGGCCAGGAGGATGGCGTTGGACTTCACCGAGCGGCAGGCCTTCCACGCGAAGAGCAGATCGGCCAGGGTGGCATCGTCGACGGCCTCACCAGCCGCGAGGGTCCACTGGCTCGGGTCGTCACCCTCGGCCTGGAAGACGTCCGCCTCCATGGCCAGCAGCCCACCGTCGATCTGGCGCAGCTCCCAGCAGGCCACCTCGGGCGCGGGTGCCTCCAGCAGGCGGATGTTCTTCTTGCGGGACAGGATCTCCACGGCCCCGTCATCGTATCCGGGAGCGACGACAACCTCGGTGAAGATCTCGGCGACCTGCTCGGCCATCGCGACACTGACTGGGCGGTTGGTGGCGATGACGCCGCCGAAGGCGCTCAGCGAGTCACAGGCGTGGGCCTTGCGATGGGCCTCGGCAATGTCCGAACCGGTGGCGATGCCGCACGGATTGGAGTGCTTGATGACGGCGACGCACGGCTCCTCGAAGTCGAAGGCGGCGCGACGGGCCGAGTTGGTGTCAACGTAGTTGTTGTAGCTCATGGCCTTGCCATGCAGCTGCCGAGCTCCGGCCAGACCGGGCTCGCCGGGGCTCTGGTAGACCGCAGCAGCTTGGTGGGAGTTCTCGCCGTAGCGCAGCGGATGGATAAGCTCACCAGTCATGCCGACGAAGGCCGGCACTCCCTCGCCGGAGACCCCGTTGCGAGTGGCGAACCAGGTGGCCACCGCGACGTCGTAGGCAGCGGTGTGGGCGAATGCTCGGGCTGCCAGGACGCGACGCTCCTCGCCGGTGTAGCCGCCCTCGGACAGGGCTCGGGCGAGGTCCTCGTACTGGTCAGGGTTGGTGACGACGGCAACGCTCGCGTGATTCTTGGCGGCCGCGCGGACCATCGACGGGCCACCGATGTCGATCTTCTCGATGCACTCGTCGAAATCTCCCCCGCGCGCCACAGTCTCGGAGAAGGGGTAGAGGTTGCACACCACGAGGTCGAAAGGTTTGACGTCGAGCTCGGCCAGCTGATCACGATGGGACTCCAGTCGGCGATCAGCAAGGATGCCGGCGTGAATCTTCGGGTGGAGGGTCTTGACGCGACCGTCGAGGCACTCCGAGAATCCGGTGACCTCACTGACCTCGGTCACCGTCACCCCGTGGGAGGCCAGCTCCTTGGCGGTCGAGCCGGTCGAGACGACCTCGACCTTGGCGTCGATGAGGGCCTTGGCCAACTGGCCAAGGCCAGACTTGTCATAGACGGAGACGAGGGCTCGACGGACGGGTTGACGTTCACTCACTGTGGATCCTTCCGGGACGGTTCGGTGCCGAGTTCTTGCGTACCGGGGCGAGCCCCGGCAAGTTCTGTGACGACTTCGACGAGCATCTCTCGTTCCTCCACCTTGATACGTTCATGGAGGGACTCGACGGTGTCGTCGGCCCGGACGGGCACGGCCCGCTGGGCAAGGATCCGACCGGTGTCGACCCCGGCGTCGACTACGAAGACGGTGGCACCGGTGATCTTGACTCCGTAGTCCAGAGCATCGCGGGGACCGTGGATCCCGGGGAAGGACGGCAGCAAGGCCGGATGGGAATTGATGGTGCGGCCCCCGAAACGATCCAGGAAGGTCGTCCCGAGCAGCTTCATGAAGCCAGCACAGACGACCAGGTCAGGATCGAACCGGGAGACGTCGTCGGTCAGTCGCGCGTCCCAGGCCTCCCTCATGGTGACCCGCTGGTCGGCGTCGGCCCTGGGGAGGGGCTCGGCAAAGGTGGGGATGCCGGCCTTCTCGGCTCGTTGCAGGGCGACGGCGCCAGGCTGGTCGGAGCCGACGGCGACGATGGTCACCTCTTCGGGCAGGTTGTCGATGAGGGATTGCAACAGGGTTCCGGTGCCCGAGACGAGCACGACAACACGAACGGTCACGCCCCCACCCTAAGCCCTCAAGGCCTGTGTGGGGCGCGAGGCTGTGACGGCGGACAGGGCCGTGAAGGTGGCGACTGCGGCTTGAGCGGCCTCATGTCCCTTGTCCTCGTGGGATCCTTCCAGCCCCGCGCGGTCGAGAGCCTGGGCATCGTCATCGCAGGTCAGGACGCCAAATCCGATGGGGGTCCTGGTGCGTACGGCGACATCCGTGATGCCCCGCGTGGCGGCGTCGCAGACGTAGTCGAAGTGCGGGGTTCCTCCCCGGATGACCACGCCGAGGGCAACGAGGGCGTCGAAGCGGCCGGCGAGGGCGGCACAGGCCACCGGGAGTTCGAAGGATCCCGGCACTCTGACGACGACGGGATCGTCCACCCCTGCGTCGGCCAGGCCACGCAGGGCACCGGCAAGCAGGCCATTCATGACCTTGTCATGCCATTGCGATGCGACGACGGCGACCTGAAGGCCACTGCCGTCGAGGTTGCTGAGGTCAGGGGCAGCAGGTCCCACATTGGTACGAGAGCTCATGATCATTCTCCTTGGGTGCTCCGGGCGGGTTCAGGATGGTTCAGGTCGGGCGTGGTGATCTCGGGCATGTCGTGGTCGAGTGCCAGCAGATGTCCCATCCGATCGCGTTTCGTACGCAGGTACCGCTCGTCCTCGGGACGGGCCGGAATCTCGAGAGGCGACATCGTCACCTCAAGTCCTCCTTCACGCAGAGCATCCACCTTGGCAGGGTTGTTCGTGAGCAGGCGGACGGCAGAAACACCGGCATCAGCCAGGATCGCCACGGCCGCGCCGTACTCGCGAGCGTCGACGGGCAGGCCGAGGTGGGTCTGGGCGTCGACGGTGTCGAGCCCACCATCCTGAGCCCGGTAGGCCGCAATCTTGTTGAGCAGACCGGTCGCTCGACCCTCGTGGCCACGAAGCAGGATGATGGCCCCGCCGTGCTCGTTGACGTGAGCCTGGGCAGCCGCCAGCTGGTCCCCGCAATCGCAGCGCAGGGATCCCAGGGCGTCGCCGGTGAGGCATTCCGAGTGCACCCTCACCCAGGCTGGGCCACCGTCGTCGGCGTAGATCCCCTTGTCAGACATGAGCAAGACGTGTTCGGCCCCGGTGAGGTTGTCCCGGTAACCGGTCATCGTGAATTGGCCGTGCCGGGTCGGCAATTCCGCGCTGGCAAGGGCCGTCACGCGAGGTGCCGCAGTGGTGTCAGCCGGATCATGGGAAAGCCGCCACTGCGCCAGTTGATCGATGGTGACGAAGGCCAGGTCCTCGGTGCGGGCCAGCTCGGCTATGGAGTCGGTACGCAGACACATACCGTCATCCCCCACGAGTTCACCAATGAGACCGACGGGTTCCAAGCCGGCCAGCCGGGCGAGGTCGACGGCGGCCTCGGTGTGACCGCGCCTCTCCAGCACTCCCCCGGCGCGGGCCCGTAGCGGCAGGACGTGGCCGGGACGGACGAGGTCAGCGGAGGTCGAGGTGGCGCTTGCGAGAACTCGAGCGGTGCGGGCACGCTGGGCGGCATCGATACCGGTCGTTATCCCGGATGCCGCGTCGACGGCGACGGTGTAGCGGGTTCGCAGCGGGTCCTGGTTGGCGGGCCACATGAGGGGCAGACCGAGTTGGTCAGCGTGCTCGTCGGTCATGGGTGCGCACAGGTACCCGGAAGTGTGGCGGACCATCCATCCGACCCAGCGTGGATCAGCCAGCTCAGCGGCGAGGATGGCGTCTCCCTCGTTCTCCCGGTCGGCGTCGTCGGCAACCAGCACCGGACGTCCGGCGCGCAGCTCGGCCAGCGCCTCCTCGATGGTGTTCAGCATGACTTCTCCTTGTTCACGAGGGATTCCAGGTATTTCGCGATGACGTCGACCTCGATGTTCACGGGTTCGCCAGGTTCGAGACCACCGAGGACCGTGCCGGTGAGGGTGGTCGGGATGAGGCTCACCTCGAACCACTCGGAACTGACCTCGCAGACCGTCAGGGATGTGCCGTTGATCGCGATCGACCCCTTCTCGACGACGTACCTGGCCAGCGTGGTGGGAAGGCTGAATCGGAAGACCTCCCAGTGGTCGCCGGGAGTACGGGAGACGAGTTCGGTGACCCCATCGACATGCCCCTGGACGATGTGTCCACCGAGGCGTCCCGCCACGGCCACCGGGCGCTCCAGATTGACCCTGCTCCCCGGGGCCAACCACCCCAGGGCAGTGCGGTTGAGGGTCTCGGCCATGACGTCACAGCCGAAGGTCACCTCGTCAAGGTCGGTGACCGTCAGGCAGGTGCCGTTGACGGCGATGGACGCACCGAGCCGGGCGTCGGAACAGACCACGGGTCCGCAGATGGACAGCCGAGCCGACTCCTGTCCCTTGTCGATGGCGACGACCTCGCCAATCTCCTCGATGATTCCGGTGAACATGGGTCTCCTCACTCGTGGTGTGCGCGGATTTGGATGTCAGGACCCAGCCGGCACACGTCGTCGATGACGAAGTGGTGGGCCAAGGCCAAGGTGGTGACGGTGGGATCGATGACGGCTGCCCGACCGTCTCCCAACACCGTCGGTGCGATGTGGGCGATGACCTCGTCAACGAGGTCGGCGGCCAGGAATGCTCCGGCCAGGCGTGGACCGCCCTCGAGCCAGACCCGGTGGATGCCGCGATGCCACAACACGTCAAGCACCTCGACGGGGTCGTGGCTGCGAATCTGCAAGGTCTCGGCGGAATCGTCGTGGAGATGGCAACCGGCAGGCAGGTCCCTCATCCCCACCACGACGCGCAGCGGCTGACAGGTGGCTTCGGACAGCCGGACCGTCAGTCGAGGATCGTCAGCCAGAGCTGTTCCGGTACCGACGACGATCGCCCCGCACCGGGAGCGGCCGATCTGCACTTGGTGACGCGCCTCTTCCCCGGTGATCCACTGACTTGTGCCGTCGGGAGCGGCGCTGCGTCCGTCGAGGGTGGCGGCGTACTTCCAGCACACCCGGGGGCGTCGGTGGGTCTGGCTGAACGTCCAGTCGGCGTTGAGAGCCATGGCAGCCTCGGAAAGAACACCCGTGATGACTTCGACCCCGTTGGTGCGCAGGAACTGTTCTCCCCCAACTGCCACCGGGTTGGGGTCGGACTGAGCGATGACGACGCGGGAAACCCCGGCCTCGCGCAGGGCATGGCTGCATGGACCGGTGCGTCCGGTGTGATTGCACGGTTCCAGGGTGACGACGGCAGTTGCTCCCCGGGCAGCGTCGCCAGCCTGATGCAGTGCCTCCACCTCGGCGTGTGAGGTTCCCGCCCCGTGATGCCATCCCTGCCCGACAACCTGACCATCGGCGACGATGACGCAGCCGACACGCGGATTCGGGTCAGGGCATGGCGAGTTCGCTGCCAAGTTCAGGGCGAGCGTCATGGCGTCGCCCCACCGCTGGTCCATCTGTCCTCCCGGGCCGTTGCGACTCCGGGGTGCGCAAGGACGACACACGGGGCTGACGACGCCAGCCACCTGCCGTGCTGCCTCCCATCCGGACTTTAACCGTCGGTACCGGAATTCCACCGGTTCAACCTCACCGTCACGAGGACGGCTCGGGTCGCGGACTGTCACCGCCGGTTCGGACTTTCACCGACCCCGGAGCACGTGTGCTTGCGGACAAGTATGCACCCATTTGCCACGGCGTGTGGCGTCACCCTAGGGGTTCACGTCGGCAAGGGGGCACGACGTCACCCCTGAAGGCGATCTCGCCCGGCTCAAGAATGGTGGGTGGTGTCCCCGTTGTCGGGGTTCCCGTGATCGTTCTGAATGGAGTCGTAGATGCCGTGGCCGATGATCTCTTCCTCGACCGCCTTGATGTCCTTGGACGCAGCCGTGGGACGGGTGATCCTCCTCGACCCGGTGTCCTTCCACGACGACTCATTCCCGACCGAGGTCGCACCCTCACCAGCATCTAGGTCCTCGGCCTGAACGGCGCAGGTCTCCTCCGCGTCAGCCGCTTCCGCAGCAGCTTTCTTCTCGGCCTTAGCCTGTTTCCTGGCAGCCCGGCTCCGGGCCCGCTCCTCGGACTTGGCTGCGTGGGCTTCCTTGTGTGCCTCGCGACGCTCTGCACGCCCCTGACGCGACTCCTCGGATTGCAGCTGGCGAGTCATACCGACGGCGAACCCGCACAGCATCGTCACCAGGGTGAGGATGCCGACCGCGCATCCAGCCATAGCCGGCATGATCGTGCCGACCTCACTGAGGCGTCCGTCACCCAGGCTGCCACGACTCAGCAGGCCCAGGATGGCCAACACGAGCCCGGACAGCAGACCAGAAAGAGCACCGATACCCGCTCCGATCTCGAACCCGGCCTCCGGCAGGGACTTCATGACAAGAATGCCACCGACGATTCCGGCAGTCACCGGGACGGCAAACCAGGCACAGGCAGCCGGGCTCAACGGACCGTTGGAGGGCAAGGCCCCAAGCACTGGCAACGCCGGGACGATCCCGAGGTGTGTTCCGAGCGGGGAGACGAAGGTCTCAGTTCCAAGGGCAAACCCCGGGCCGACCGTCCATGCGGTTCCCCACAGTGCCATGGTGGGCAACCAGGCCAGTTGCAGCAGGACGAGGCAGACTCCCCCCCATCCGGTGGCCCCGATCTGTTGGTGCAGGTGGACCACGTTGCTCGCGTGCACGAGCAGGGCGACGGCTAGTGCGGCTGATCCGCCTGCCAGGCAGATGGCAACGGTCGACCCAACAGCTTTCGGCAGTCCACGAGCCCAGCGGGGCAAGCCGCCAAACAGGTTGACGCGTGCACCGCGACTAGCCCCGACGAGACCTGAGCACAGTCCAATGAGAAGGGCACCAACCATGGCCGTCACCCAGTGGGACGTTCCGGCGGCAGCCGTCATGATGATTGCCGCGAGAAGCTCGATGGTGGTGTGGAGGGCAATCGCCTCACCGACATGTCGACGTGGCGGGTGTCCGCCGTGGCGATGCCACAGGACGCGGGTGCCATAGCGGCAGGCTTCCTCACCGAGCAGCAGGCTGACGCAGGTGAGCCCCAGCGGGATGAGGCCGACGTGGATCCCGATGATGTCGATGGGCACACCGTGGCCACTCAGCCAGAGGCTCGACGCCGCAACGAGCATGCTCGGGAAGGACCGACCGTTACTGGACAACCACTCCGGGACGATGATCCCGGCCAGGGCGAGCCATTGGGCCAGGATGGCCGCTGCTGCGGCCGCCAGGACGACGACCGGCCATGGCCACGGGACGCGAGGCTCACGAGGCTCGTCGGCCTCGGAGGACTCAACGACGAACCTCGCCGAGGTCGATGTCGAGCCAGATGTGCCCATGTGGGAGTCCTGTTCGGTTCGGGGAAGAAGATCATCTGGAACCCTACCTTCCACCGGCGACGATTCTGAGTCACCACACCTGGGAGCACGACGCAACGCACGGAACCCGGCTCCACAAGGGGGCCGGGTTCCGTGCGAACACAGGATCAGGGCGTCACTTCTTGAGTGAGTCCATCGCCTCGTGAGCCAGCTTGGCGGTCTCGGTCGGGGTCTTGCCGACGCGAACGCCAACAGCCTCGAGAGCCTCCTTCTTGGCAGCCGCGGTGCCCGAGGAACCGGACACGATGGCGCCCGCGTGACCCATCGTCTTTCCTTCAGGAGCGGTGAAGCCAGCCACGTAAGCCACAACCGGCTTCGTGACATGCTCAGAGATGTACTTAGCTGCGCGCTCCTCTGCGTCGCCACCGATCTCACCGATCATGACGATGATGTCGGTCTCCGGGTCGTCCTCGAAGGCCTGCAGGGCATCGATGTGGGTGGTCCCGATGATCGGGTCGCCGCCGATGCCGATGGCCGTCGAGATGCCCAGGTCACGCACCTCGTACATGAGCTGGTAGGTCAGGGTGCCGGACTTGGAGACCAGGCCCACGCGTCCCGGACCGGAGATGTCGGCGGGAATGATGCCGGCGTTGGACTTCCCGGGGCTGATGATGCCCGGGCAGTTCGGGCCGATGATGCGGGTCTTGCCGGAACGCTGGGCGGCGGTGAAGAACTCCGCGGTGTCCTTGACGGCGACACCCTCGGTGATGCAGACAACCAGCGGGACCTCGGCCTCGATGGCCTCCATGACGGCCGACTTGGTGAACTTGGCCGGGACGAAGATCACGGACACGTTGGCGCCGGTGGCCTCGACGGCCTCCTTGACGCTGCCGTAGACCGGGACGGTGATGCCACCGTTGAAGGACACGGTGGTGCCCGCCTTGCGCGGGTTGACGCCACCGACGACGGCGGTGCCGGAGTCGAGCATGCGCTGGGTGTGCTTCATGCCCTCCGAGCCGGTCATGCCCTGGACGATGATCTTGGAGTTCTGGTCGAGAATGATCGCCATGTCTCAGGCCTCCTTGGATGCGAGCTCGGCGGCCTTGCTGGCGGCCTCGTCCATGGTCGGGACCATGGTCACGAGCGGGTGGTTGAATTCCTCGAGAATCTTGCGGCCCTCGGCCACGTTGTTGCCGTCAAGACGGACGACGAGCGGCTTGGAGGCCTTCTCGCCCAGCTTCTCGAGAGCGCCCTTGATTCCCAGCGCCACCTGGTCGCAGGCGGTGATGCCGCCGAAGACGTTGACGAAGACGGAACGGACCTGCTCGTCGCCCATGATGAGGTCAAGGCCGTTGGCCATGATTTCGGCCGAGGCGCCACCGCCGATGTCGAGGAAGTTGGCAGGCTTCGGGGATCCCGGGAACTCCTCGCCGGCGTAGGCGACGCAGTCCAGGGTGCTCATAACGAGGCCGGCGCCGTTTCCGATGACGCCGACATTGCCGTCGAGCTTGACGTAGTTGAGGCCGAGCTCACCGGCGCGCAGCTCCAACGGGTCGGTGGTGGCGCGGTCCACCAGGGCTGCATGCTCGGGCTGACGGAAGGAAGCGTTGTTGTCGACGGTCATCTTGCCGTCGATGGCGAGGATGCGTCCGTCACCGGTCTTGATCATCGGGTTGACCTCGACGAGGGTGGCGTCCTCGTCCCGGTAGGTCTCCCACAGCTTGACGACAGCCGGGACGATGGCGTCCTGCTCGCCCTCGGGGAAGCCAGCCTCGGTGAGGATCTCACGAGCCTTGGCCTCGTCGATGCCGTCGATCGGGTCGACCGGCACCTTGGCCAGGGCCTCGGGCCGCTCCTTGGCGAGGGTCTCGATGTCCATGCCGCCCTCACGAGAGCACATCGCCAGGTAGCGACGCTCACCACGGTCGAGCAGGATCGAGAAGTAGTACTCCTCGGCAATGTCAGCTCCCTCGGCGATCATCACCTTGTGAACGGTGTGACCCTTGATGTCCATGCCCAGGATGGCCTTGGCGTGCTCGGCCGCCTCCTGAGGGGACTTGGCGATCTTCACGCCACCAGCCTTGCCACGGCCACCCACCTTGACCTGCGCCTTGACGGCGACGACGGGGGTGCCGAGCTTCACTGCGGCCTCGGACGCCTGCTCGGGAATCTCCGCGACGACGCCTCGAAGCACAGGCACACCGTGCTTCTCAAACAGGTCGCGGGCTTGGTATTCGTACAGGTCCACAATCTCTCCACTCTGCGAGTCGACCGGCCGTTGCCGGGCCGGGAACGGGGCTGACGGCAACCTGCCATCTCGAACACAAGAATGTTCACAATGAGGTCGACGCGGTTGGTCGTTTGCCCACCGAGAACAGATTAACAACCCCGACGGTCCAGTGCCCACCCGGTGTCACGACGTCGAGCGATCTGACGTGGGAAAACCCCTGAGGCCGTGCTCACAGCTTCTCGAGCGGAGCGAATTTCAGCGCCAATCTCTTGAGACCAGCCGACCCGAAATCGACGTCAGCCTTGGCGTTCTCACCCTGACCAGAAGTGGCTTTGACGGTGCCGAGTCCGAAGGTGGAGTGCAGCACCTTGTCCCCCACGGACAGCGAGAGGGACTTGCTCCTGGGAGCATTCGCAGGTCCCCGTCCGGACCCGAAGGCAGGGGAGCCGTCATGCAAGGATCCGCGTGCCGAATGTGAGCGACCACTCGCGGAGGTCGACCATCCCACCGAGACCTGGCCGAGCCTCTCCCACTCGATGAGGCGCTCGGGGATCTCGTCGACGAATCGGCTCGGCGGGTTGTACTGGGCCTGCCCCCACATCGTCCGTACCGCCGCCCGGGACAGGAACAACTGTTTGCGAGCACGGGTGATGCCCACATAGGCCAGCCGTCTCTCCTCCGCTAGTTCGGTGGCGTCTGCCAGGGACCTCATGTGGGGGAAGACGCCGTCCTCGAATCCAGTGATGAAGACGGTGTCGAACTCCAAGCCCTTGGCGGTGTGCAGGGTCATCAGGGTGACGACCCCGTCGGAACCGGTCGGCAACTGGTCCGAATCGGCGACCAGGGCGATCTGTTCCAGGAAGGCCGGCAGGGAGTCGTCGGCCGACAACTCGAGGTCCTCGACATCGCCTTCCGCTGCGGCATCGATGTCGATGGCGTGGACCCTGGCCACGAATTCCTGGGCCACCGAGACCAGCTCGACGAGGTTCTCCAGCCTCGTCTCGTCCTGGGGGTCCTTGGAGTTCTCGAGCTCGGCGATGTAGCCGGATTCCTTGAGGATGGAGCTGGTGATCTCATCAGCTCGCCTGCCCTGCTCGACCATCGCGACGTGGTCCTCCATCAAGCTGACGAAGGCTCGGATCTGGTTGACCGATCTCGTTGCCAGTCCATTGATCTCGTCGATCCGCCTGAGGGCCTCCCAGAAGCTGATCCGTCGAGCAGTGGCGAACATCTCGACGGCGGCCTCGGCCCGCGCGCCGATTCCGCGACGTGGGGTGTTGAGGATGCGTCGCAGCGAGACGTCGTCGGAGGGGTTGGCGATGGTGCGCAGGTAACTCACCGCGTCGCGAACCTCCTTACGCTCGTAGAACTTCACGCCTCCGACGACCCGGTACGGCAGACCGGTGCGAATGAAGACATCCTCAAAAGCTCGCGACTGGGCGTTGGTGCGGTAGAACACCGCGACCTGTCCGTAACTGGTGCGTCCCTCGTCCACGAGCTCGTCGGTGCGTCGCGCCACCCAAGCCGCTTCGTCATGTTCGGTGTCAGCGACATATCCGACGATCTTGTCGCCGTCACCCTGATCGGTCCACAGATTCTTGGCCGGACGGTTCGGGTTGACCTTGATGAGATTGTTCGCGGCGGTGAGAATCGTCTGCGTGGAGCGGTAATTCTGTTCCAACAGGATCGTCCGAGCGCCGGGGAAATCCTTCTCGAAATCAAGGATGTTACGAATTGTCGCGCCACGGAAGGCGTAAATCGACTGATCCGAGTCACCCACGACCATGAGCTCGGGCGAATCGACGCTGCGTGCCCCGTCATCCAATGGCACCGGATCGTCCCCGCACAGCTCCCGGATGAACTGATACTGAGCAGTGTTGGTGTCCTGATACTCATCGACGAGGACGTGGCGGAACCGGCGACGGTACTGTTCACGCACATCTGGGAACTGCCTCAGCAGGGTGACGGTGCACATGATGAGGTCGTCGAAGTCCAGGGCGTTCGCAGCACGAAGGCGACGCTGGTACTCGGCATAGACCTCAGCATTCGTTCGATCGTTTCCGCTACTGGCATTCTCAAGAGCCTGATCGGGAGTGATGAGCTCGTTCTTCTGGTTCGAGATCCAGTTCATGATCGCCCGTGGCTGGAACTTCTTCGGGTCCAGATTCTGATCGCGGGCCACCAGGGTGATGAGTCGTTTCGCGTCGGTGTCGTCATAAATGGAGAAATTGCGCGAGATGTCCAGGCGATCAATGTCGGTCCGCAGCATTCTCACCGCAGCGGAATGGAAGGTCGACACCCACATCGGCTTGGCCCGGTTACCTACCAGATCGACGACGCGCGCCTTCATCTCAGCCGCAGCCTTGTTGGTGAAGGTGATGGCCAGAATGGAACCGGGATGGACACCGCGCTCCCCCACCAGGTGCGCGATACGACGGGTCAGGACACGGGTCTTGCCCGAACCAGCACCGGCCACCACGAGGACCGGGGCCCCCGCATGCAGGACAGCCTCACGCTGGGGCTCGTTGAGGTCGGCCAGCAGATCGGCGGAAGAGACTCCTGCCGTAGTCATCGCGGCATGCGTCGGCAAGACCCCCGGCTCGACCGGGTGGCGCCTCTCATTGGTCGACTCGAAGAACGAAAACAGATCCGGTGTCGTCATGGCGGCTCACAGCTTACCGGCCCGTCAGGGCCCTCCACAGGGCGCTGATCCCATGACTCACTGGCGTTCACCCAGTGAAACAGGCGCTCACGTATTGACAGCATCGGATGAATGGCCGTAAATTCTGGGAAAGCTCGGCCCGGTCAGGGCCGCCACCAGAATTCAGGAGCACTGCTATGACTGCGGCCTTCAGCCACACCATCGACGCCGACCTTCGCGCGGCCTCGATGATGATGTGCCGCTCGTGCTACCTGCGAATGCTCGGCACCTGCTGACGGCGGACTAATTCCGCCGGCAGGACTTCCGGCCCCTCTCTCCCACTGATTCATGCCAGTGGTCGATCTATGCCCACATCTGCACACTCACGCAGACCGACGTGCCGTACCCGATCGCATCTTCACCCGAATCCACTCAAGACATATCCAGGAGACCAACTCATGAGCGCATCCACCCCCTCGGCGTCGACCCCCGAGGCTCTTCCCGAAAAGCCCGGTGGCCACCACACCGGCCTCATCGTCGGCATCATCATCGTCGTGCTGGCGATCATCGCCGGCATCATCTTCGCGGTGAACAAGAACAAGGGTGACGACTCAGCAGCTGGCGGCACGACGACCGTCAAGATCGGCACCACCGAGGCCGCCAACGACTACTGGAAGGTCCTCAAGAAGAAGGCCTCCGCCGAGGGCATCAACATTGAGGTCGTCAACTTCAACGATTACACCCAGCCCAACGTCGCCCTGTCCCAGGGGCAGGTCGACCTCAACGTCTTCCAGCACCTGCTCTTCCTGGCTGACTACAACGTCAAGAACCACGACAACCTCACCGCGATCTCCGCGACCTACGTCGTCCCGTTGAACATCTACTCCAAGAAGTACCAGCAGGTCTCCCAACTTCCGGCCGGGGTCACCGTTGCCATTCCGAACGACGCCACCAATCAGGGACGTGCCCTTCTCGTGCTGCAGAAGGCCGGATTGCTCAAGCTACGCAACGGCGGGTCGGCCCTGTCGACCCCTGCCGACGTCATCGCCAACCAGTCCAAGGTGAAGGTCAAGGCCATTGACGCCGCCCAGACGGCTGCCTCCCTCGACGGTGTCGATGCTGCGGTCATCAACAACAACTTCGCCGCCGACGCCGGCCTGGATCTCAACAAGGTTCTCTACAAGGACAACGCCACCGGCAAGTCGGCCGACCCCTACGTCAACATCATTGCTGCCAAGGCCGCTGACAAGAACAACGAGACCTACAAGAAGGTCGCCAAGCTGTGGTCGGACCCCGAGGTTCAGAAGTCGATCATCAAGCAGTCGGGCGGCACTGCCAAGGTCGTTTCTGATCGTTCCCAGGCCGATCTCGACAAGATCTTGGGCGATCTGACCACCGAAATCAAGAAGTCGAATTCCTGATCTCTATCCGATTTTCCAGCGAGGCTCCCCATGGCAACAGATGTCGCGCCTGCTTCGGCGCCGCAGTGTCCTGACCACATCGTCTTCGAACACGTCACCAAGGACTTCCAGACCCGTACCGGGTCGGTGCGAGCCTTGGACGACGTGAGCCTGGCGATCAAGAAAGGTTCCATCTCAGCGGTCATCGGACATTCCGGCGCTGGAAAATCCACCCTGGTGCGCCTCATCAACGGGTTGGAATCCCCGACGAGCGGGCGGGTGCTGGTTGACGGCACCGACGTCTCCCAGCTCTCCGACAAGGCGATGCGCCCGCTGCGGACCGACATCGGGATGATCTTCCAGCAGTTCAACCTGTTCGGGTCCCGGACCATCTACGACAACGTCGCCTACCCACTCAAGCTGGCTCGCTGGAAGAAGGCCCAGGAGAAGGAGCGCGTCACCGAGCTGCTGAGCTTCGTCGGGCTGACGAGCAAGGCATGGGATCATCCCAACCAGCTCTCCGGCGGACAGATGCAGCGAGTCGGAA
This sequence comes from Cutibacterium avidum ATCC 25577, assembly GCF_000227295.1. Taxonomy (GTDB): domain Bacteria; phylum Actinomycetota; class Actinomycetes; order Propionibacteriales; family Propionibacteriaceae; genus Cutibacterium; species Cutibacterium avidum. The sequence goes on from NZ_JH165054.1 coordinate 404,827, forward strand.
TCGCCAGGGCGCTGGCCACCAAGCCGTCGATCCTGTTGGCTGACGAATCCACCTCCGCCCTCGACCCGGAGACGACGGCTGACGTCCTCTCCCTGCTCAAGCGGGTCAACGAGGTTCTCGGGGTGACGGTTGTCGTCATCACCCACGAGATGGAGGTCGTCCGTTCCATCGCTCAGCAGGTCTCGGTGCTGGAAGCCGGACACCTCGTCGAGACCGGGAGCGCCCGACAGGTCTTCGCCCATCCACAGTCCGAGACCACCCAGCGCTTCCTCTCGACGATCATCGGTCAGCATCCCAGTGGGGAGGAAGAGGCCCGGCTGCGCTCGGAGAACCCTGGCACTCGCCTGGTCGACGTCAGCTCGGTGTCCAGTGACGCCTTCGGGGACGCGCTGGCTCGTATCAGCCAGACCGGGGCTTCCTTCCGGATCGTCCACGGTGGGGTCATCGAGGTCCACGGCGGCTCGCTGGGCAATTACACCGTGGCCTTGTCGGGCTCCGACGAGGCCGTCGAGAAGGCTGCCCGGATCCTGACCGACGCCTCCGACACGGCTGCCACCACGACCACCAGTCAGGAGGACCACTGATGAGTGATTACCTGCGTCCGATATATCTGCAGTCCATCTGGGAGACCCTCTTCATGGCCCTGATCACCCTGGTGATCGGTGGTATCTGTGGACTGGTGATGGGCATCCTGCTCTACGCCACCCGTCGCGGTGGGCTGCTCGCCAACAAGGTCGTCCACACCATTCTCAACGTCATCGTCAACATCATCCGGCCGATACCGTTCATCATCTTCATGACGGCGATCGCTCCACTGACACTCAAGGTCGTCGGAACGACGATCGGCGTTCGTGCCGCCACCTTCCCACTGTGCATCGCGGCCACCTTCGCGATCTCCCGAATCGTCGAGCAGAACCTCGTCACCGTCGAGCCCGGTGTCATCGAGGCTGCGCGCGCCATGGGCGCCGGTCCGTGGCGGATCCTCTTCGACGTCGTGGCCCGTGAGGCCCTGGGCCCGCTGATTCTCGGATACACCTACATCCTCATCGCGATCGTCGACATGACGGCCATCGCCGGTGCTCTGGGCGGTGGCGGCCTGGGCCAGTTCGCCATCACTTACGGTTATCAGCGGTACGACTGGACGGTGACGGCCGTTGCCGTCGTGACGATCATCATCGTCGTCCAGCTGGCCCAGTTCCTGGGCAATTGGTTGGCGCGACGGGCACTGCGCCGGTGATCAACCAGTCGTCATGACACAGCGCTTCCGGGCCCTCGACGCCGACTGCCTCGCAGCCGGTGTTCGGGGGCCGGTACCCTGAGCACATGACCCGGGCCCCTCGCCAGAAAACCACCCTTCGCCGCGTCCTGCACTGGGTAGCGGGCGGAACGGTTGCCGCCCAGATGGCCACGATGGCAGGACTCGTCGTCTTCAACGGCGTCAGGAGACGGGGTCGCCGCCCCTACCGCTTCCCCACCGCCCCGGTGGAATCCCTCGAGGTGGGCGATCACCAGGTCGAGATCTTCACCTTCGGACGTGACCTCTACGCTGCGATGATCGCCGACATCGAGGCGGCTCAGCACACCATTTATCTCGAAACCTTCATCTGGAAGAACGACGAGGTCGGGCGACAGTTCCGCCAGGCCCTCGTCACCGCCGCTGCCCGAGGCGTCGAGGTCTATGCGATGTGGGACACCTTCGCCAACCTCGTCGTCGATCCGCGCTTCTTCCGCGAACTGCACGGCGTCCATGTGCGCGCCCAACCGCTCGTCACCCCGTCATGGATGCCAACCATCCGCAACATGGGCCGCGACCACCGCAAGCTCCTCGTCGTCGACTCCGGCGTCGCCTACATCGGTGGGTACAACATCGGGTCCCTCTACGCGGATCGGTGGCGTGACACTCACGCCCGTATCACCGGCCCGGCCGTCGGGGAATTGGAGAACACCTTCGTCGACATGTGGAACCAGCGCCCCAAGGGAGCGCTGGTCTCGCGACGCAATCAGCCGGTGCTGCCCTCCCCCGGGGTGCGCTACTGGGACACCCCCTTCGTGGTACACCGCAACTCCCCGCGGATGGCCGTCTATCCCATTCGGAACATGTACCTCGAGGCCATTGACCGCGCCAGTGAGCGGATCTGGATGACCCAGGGTTATCTCATTCCGGACGACGACGTCGTCGCTGCCCTTCACCAGGCGACCTCCCGCGGGGTTGACGTGCGTATCGTCATTCCCGCCGAGTCGAATCACGTCATCGCCGACTGGCTGAGCCGTGGCTACTACGACCGGCTCCTTCATCAGGGAGTACGACTCTTTCTCTACCAGGGGGCCATGGTGCATGCCAAGACCTGCACCATTGACGGCATCTGGTCGACGATCGGCACGGCCAACCTCGACAGGTTGTCCCTCCAGGGCAACTATGAGGTCAACGTCGCCATCACTGATCCCACTGTCGCCGAGCGGATGGCTGAAATATTCGAGATCGACATGGCGAACTGCGTGGAGCTCACCCTCGACGAATGGCAGTCGCGATCCAACGTCGCAAAATTCACCGAGGCGCTGTTGTCCCCATGGCGACCATTTTTCTAAGATTCCGTCGCCAGCGTAAAAAAATGACGTATTGCCTAGCCAGGCAACTGTTGTCGCTGGTAACAATACGTACTTTTGGTTAAGTACTCGGCTACGATCCGTGATCGTTACTGGACGTTTTGACCCATCGTCAACGACACTAGACGCATGGGATTTTTTGCATGGATTGTTCTCGGGCTCATCGCCGGCGCCATCGCCAAGGCCATCATGCCGGGCAAGCAGGGCGGCGGCATCCTCGTCACCCTCCTTCTCGGCGTCGTGGGCGCGGTTCTTGGTGGCTGGCTCGGCTCCCTCATCTTCAACAAGCCCCTTGGCGACTTCTGGAACCTCTGGACCTGGCTCATCTCAATCGTCGGTGCCCTCATCGTCCTGTGGATCTGGGGTGTCATCACCAAGAAGAAGAGCCAGTGACCTACTGATCTCTCATCCTCTCTCCAGCGAGGCCCCGTCCTTGGACGGGGCCTCGCTGCATGTATGGGCACCTCCGGGACACCCCGTGCTCATTGATGTCTCTAGTGCGCCTCACAGACACATGGCACGATGGATGTAAGCCACTAGTCAGGAGGACCGACCTATGGCCACCAAGATCACCCGGCCCGAGGAGGGCCGCATCGTCGGCGGCGTCTGCCAAGGCATTGCCAACGCCTTCGATCTGGACCCGACCATTGTCCGCATCGTCACAGCGGTCTTGATTCTCGCTGCCGGCTCGGGACCACTCATCTACCTCGTGTTGTGGGTAATCATCCCGGATGAGCGCAGCGGCGCGAGCATGGCTGGTGATGCCGCCCGAAAGGCACGGGACAAGCAGGAATCGCGTCGCTCAGGAAATACCTGGAACTTCAATCAGACGACAGCTCCCCATCGTCCCGACGAGACCTTCAACCCGTACAAGGAGGACTGACCTTCAACCACATGACAGGGCCCGTACCGATCGATCGGTACGGGCCCTGTCATGTCATGGAGCCGTATCACTCCCACTCAATGGTGGCCGGCGGCTTCGAGGTGATGTCGAGAACCACCCGGTTGATCTGCGGGCAGGCGTTGGTGATCCGGGTGGAGATCTTCTCCAGCACGTCATAAGGAATGCGGGCCCAGTCAGCAGTCATGGCGTCCTCACTGGTCACCGGGCGCAGCACAATCGGCGAGCCGTAGGTACGTCCATCACCCTGTACACCCACCGAGTGGACGTCACCGAGCAGGACCACCGGGCACTGCCAGACCTTGCGGTCCAGACCAGCCGCGCTCATCTCCTCGCGGGTGATGGCATCGGCGGTACGCAGCACCTCGAGACGCTCCTTGGTCACCTCGCCGATGACGCGAATACCCAGGCCCGGGCCTGGGAAGGGCTGACGCCACACGATGTCCTCGGGCAGGCCCAGCTCCAGGCCGACGGTTCGCACCTCGTCCTTGAAGAGGGTGCGCAGCGGCTCGACGAGGCTGAACTGCAGATCGTCGGGAAGGCCTCCGACATTGTGGTGGCTCTTGATGTTGGCGGCTCCCTCGCCACCGCCGGACTCGACGACGTCGGGGTAAAGGGTCCCCTGCACCAGGAAGTCGATCGTCTGATCGGCGTTGAGCCGTTTGGCGACGTCCTCGAAGGTGCGAATGAACTCACGACCAATGATCTTGCGCTTGGCCTCGGGATCGGTGACTCCGGCCAGGGCGTCCAGGAAGCGCTGGGACTCGTCTGCCACCACGAGGTCGGCGCCAGTGGCCTCGACGAAGTCGTGCTTGACCTGCTCGGCCTCTCCCTGGCGCAGCAGACCGTGATCGACGAAGACGCAAGTGAGCTGGTCGCCGACGGCGCGCTGCACCAGAGCGGCCGCGACCGCGGAGTCGACGCCGCCAGACAGTCCACAGATGACACGACGGTCACCGACCTGGCCGCGGATCTGAGCGATCTGGTCGCCGACGATCGAGCTGGCGTTCCAGTCCGGACGGCATCCGGCGATGTCAAAGAGGAAGTGCTCCAGAACCGTCTGACCGGATTCGGAGTGCTGTACCTCCGGATGCCACTGCACACCGACGAGCTTGCGCTCTACGTTCTCAAAGGCGGCCACCGGGGCACCTGCGGTACGAGCGAGGGTCGAGAACCCCTCCGGAGCACGGGAGACGGAGTCACCGTGACTCATCCACACGCTGATGGTGTGCGGGATGCGGGAGAGCAGCTGACCTGGGGATGTGATGCACAGGCTGGTGCGTCCGTACTCAGAGGCTCCGGTGTGGGCGACCTGACCACCGAGGGCCTGAGCCATGGCCTGGAAGCCGTAACAGATGCCCATCACCGGCACACCGGCGTTGAACAGGGCCGGGTCGACGCTCGGTGCCCCATCCACGTAGACCGAGGCCGGACCTCCGGAAAGGATGATCGCGGCTGGTTCCTTGGCGAGCATCTCGCGGACTGGCATGTTGTGCGGGACGATTTCGGAGTAAACGTTCACCTCACGCACCCGGCGGGCAATGAGCTGGGCGTACTGCGCCCCGAAGTCGACCACCAGAACGACGTCGTGGAGTTGTTCCATGAGGCCGAGTCTATGGCCCAGAGCCCCCTGTCGCGCCACTCGACCGGTCCCCGACTGCGCGAACATCCGCCGATGAGCGTCGGAATGTCGTCAGATGACGACGAAGTGGAACTCCGCCCGCCCTTTCCATTGGTCGACAGGTCTGGGCTCGATATGGTTCATGCACCGGTACCACTCACTGCAGCAGAACTGAGGTTGGCCATGACGAATGAGACGACGGAACTCCTCCAGACCCTCAAGCGATGGAAGGAACGCGCCATGGAGGACCTCGACGCCGCCATGCGTGAGGACCCCGCCGCCACGTCGAAACTCATGGTCGCCATCGCATACCAGGGCGTCCATGCCATCTGGGCACACCGTCTCGCCCATGCCATCTGGGTGAAGTATCCGGCGCTGCGCCCACTGGCTCGTCTGCTGTCCCAGATCTCCCGCAATCTCACCGGAATCGAGATCCATCCGGGAGCGACGATCGGGCGTCGGTTCTTCATTGACCACGGCATGGGGGTGGTTATCGGGGAGACAGCGGTCGTGGGTGACGACGTGCTGATGTACCACCAGGTCACCCTCGGCGGACGCGCGCGCGGGCACTTCAAGCGTCACCCCACGATTGGCAATCGTGTCCTCATCGGCGCCGGTGCCAAGATCATTGGTGACATCACCGTCGGTGACGACTGCAAGATCGGCGCCAACGCGCTGGTCATCAAGGACGTCGCCCCCGGAACGGTCGTCGTCGGTATCCCGTCGAAGGTTCACCAGGGCGACGTCATCGCCTGACCCATCAGTTGTCGAATGCCTCCGAGGTGGACACATCCGTTTCGGGGGTGCTCGCAGGGTCGTCCTGGGACTCGTCGGCAATGGCCTCGTGGTGACGCACCACCTCGGCAACGATGAAGGTGATGACCTTCTGGGCGAACTCGGGATCAAGGTTCGACTCGACGGCGAGCTGACGCAACCGTGCGATCTGCTCGGCCTCACGGGCCGGATCTGCCGGCGGCAGGCCGCGCTCAGCCTTGAGGCGGCCCACCTCGCGGGTGATCCGGAACCTCTCGGCGAGCAGATGGATGAGGGCGGCGTCCATGTTGTCAATCGCGCCGCGCAACACGATCAATTCTTCGGGCACTTCGCTCATGCCCGAAGGTTAGCCAGCCATCCCGCTCGCCGGGACGGTGTCCTGATTGATGGGACGATCAGCGAATCGTCAGCTCGATGCGCTGGAACTCCTTGACCTCCGAATAGCCGGTGGTGGCCATGGCCTGACGCAGCCCACCGACGAGGTTCATGGTGCCATCCGGGACGCGCGAAGGCCCGCTGAGCACCTCCGCGAGGGTACCCACCGGCTCGAAGTGCACCCGAGAACCACGCGGCAGATCAGCGTGCCATGCCTCGGCACCCCAGTGCCATCCCCGGCCAGGGGCCTCGGTGGCCCGGGCCAGTGGGGATCCGACCATGACTGCGTCAGCGCCGCAAGCGATGGCCTTGGCGATGTCGCCGGAATGTCCCACCGAGCCATCGGCGATGACGTGGACGTAGCGTCCCCCCGACTCGTCCATGTAGTCGCGACGGGCCTCGGCGACGTCAGCGATCGCTGACGCCATCGACACCTCGATGCCAAGGACCTGACGGGTGGTGTGGGCCGCTCCCCCACCGAAGCCGACGAGCACGCCAGCCGCGCCGGTCCGCATGAGGTGCAGGGCCGTCTGGTAGGTCGCGCATCCACCGACGATGACCGGGACGTCGAGCTCGTAGATGAACTTGCGCAAGTCGAGGACGTCGTCCCCACTACCGACATGCTCAGCCGACACCGTCGTGCCACGAATGACGAAGAAATCAGCCCCGGTGTTGACGACGGTCTCGGAGAACCGAGACGCATTCTTCGGCGACAAGGACCCGGCCACCGGCACTCCGGCGGCCCGAATCTCGGCCATCCTGGCGGTGATGAGCTCGGCCTTGATCGGCTCGGAGTAGATCTCCTGCATGCGGCGGGTGGTGGCGACGTCGTCACCCAGCCCGGCCAGCTCCTCGAGGTACGGCGTGGGATCCTCGTAACGGGTCCACAATCCCTCGAGGTTGAGCACACCGAGGCCACCCAAGCGCCCGAACTCGATGGCCGTCGCCGGGCTCATCACCGAGTCCATTGGCGCGGCCATGATCGGGAAGTCGAAGGTGAGAGCGTCGATGCGCCACTCCAGGTTCACCATCTCGGTGCCGCGGGTGCGCCGGGAAGGGATGAGAGCGATGTCATCCAGGCTGTACGCCCGGGTGGCACGCTTGCTGCGTCCGATGTCGTACATAATTCCTTTCCTGCCGGATTCTCCGGCCCGCCCGTCAGTGGGCGGAGTAGTTGGGGGCCTCGACCGTCATCTGAATGTCGTGCGGATGAGACTCCCGCAGACCAGCCGAGGTGATGCGCACGAAACGACCACGCTCGTGCAGCTGGCCGATGGTGCGGGCGCCGGTGTAGAACATCGACTGACGCAGACCGCCAACAAGCTGGTAGGCCACCGCGCCCAGCGGGCCACGGTAGGCAACCTGACCCTCAATGCCTTCCGGGATGATCTTGTCATTCGTGGTGACGTCACCTTGGAAGTAGCGGTCCTTGGAGTAGGACAGCTTCTCGCCACGCGCTGACATGGCACCCATCGATCCCATGCCACGGTAGGTCTTGAACTGCTTGCCGTTGATGAAGGCGAGCTCACCCGGGGACTCCTCGCAACCGGCCAGCAGGGATCCGAGCATGACGGAATCGGCACCGGCGACCATGGCCTTGGCGATGTCGCCGGAGTATTGCAGGCCACCGTCCCCGATGACCGGCACGCCGTACTGGCGAGCAGCGCGGGATGCCTCGAAGATGGCAGTCACCTGGGGGACGCCGACACCGGCAACCACGCGAGTGGTGCAGATCGAGCCCGGCCCGATGCCGACCTTGATGCCGTCGGCTCCGGCCTCGCAGAGCGCCTTGGCGGCCTCGTAGGTGGCGATGTTGCCGCCGACGACGTCTACCCCCTTGGCAGCAGGCTCGGCCTTGAGCTTGGCTATCATGTCGAGAACGCCCTGGGTGTGGCCGTGAGCGGTGTCGACGATGATGAGATCGACCCCCTCCTCCACCAGTGCCATGGCGCGTTCCCACGAGTTGCCGAAGAAACCGATGGCAGCACCCACGCGCAGACGTCCCTGAGGATCCTTGGTGGCGTTGGGGTACTTGTCGGCCTTGACGAAGTCCTTGAGGGTAAACAGGCCGCGCAGCTTGCCGTCGGCATCGATCAACGGCAGCTTCTCGATCTTGTGCGCGGCCAGCAGGGAAAGGGCGTCGGACGGACTGGTGCCCACCGGAGCCGTGACCAGCGGGGCCTGGGTCATGACCTCGCGGATGAGGCGCCGCGGGTTCTCCTCGAAGCGCATGTCGCGGTTGGTGATGATGCCGACGAGGTTCTCCTCCTCGTCCACGACCGGAACACCGGAGATGCGGTAAGTGTGGCAGAGCTCCTCGGCATCGGCCAGGGTGGCGTCCGGGGAGATGGTGATGGGTTCGTCGACCATGCCGGCCTCCGAGCGCTTCACCTGATCGACCATCGCGGCCTGGTCCTCGATGGACAGGTTGCGGTGCAGGATGCCGAGGCCACCCTCACGGGCCATCGCCACTGCCATCCGAGTCTCCGTGACGGTGTCCATCGCTGCGCTGACAAGCGGGATTGCGATGTCGATGTTGCGGGAAACCTTGGTCGTCGTGTCGACCTGGGAGGGGATGACGTTGCTCTCAACAGGCTGGAGCAGGACGTCGTCAAAAGTGAGGGCCAGTGGTGCCAGCTCCTCAATCGTGGTCGGGCGGGAATCCGAGGTCATGAGCCACCTTTCGCCGGGATAAACGTCATCCTATCGCCGCGGGCGTCGAGGTCGCCCAGCCGATCGCCCCGAGCTGGCCGGGAACGCTGGTCGTCGTCAGGTCGTGGCCGTCACGAAGGCCCACGCCCTCGGGATCCGCCGGACGATGAGACATCCGACGATGACCAGCGGCAGGCACACGTAAGGCGACCAGTACCACTGCAGATGGGCCAGGATACTGATGGCCACCACTCCGACGATGACGATGTCGCGGTGGGTGCGACGCAATGGAATCGAGGCGACCAGGGCAAGCGGCCCAATGAGGTACCAGGGTTGCAGGGAAGCTCCGAAGACGGCGAAGGCGATCATGACCCCGGCCTGCAGTCGCAGCGGACTGCCCAGCTGGCCGATGGAGTCGTCCAGGCGTCGCAAGGATGGTACAGGGCCCCATCGGGCCCAGCACCACACCATCGCGACCAAGGTGAGGACCAGGCTGACGATGATGGCCGGGCCGACCAGCTTGTCCAGCGGGATTCCACCACTTCCCCGCAGGATCTGAACCACCAGGGCGATCGGTGAGTCGCTCGTCACGGAGACGGGACTGCCTGCCGTCGGGTTGAGCCATCCCAGTCCCAGACCACGGATGGCGGAGATCCCGCCGAAGACCGCCAGAGCCGGAATGGCTCCAGCAGCGGTGCGGGCGAGGAGGGCCGACCAGCAATTCCGGTTCGTCCAGCGGTGGCTGCCATGACGCACCGCATGGGCATGGGCCAGGGTGACGACGCCTACCCCGGCCAGCACGCCCGGCTGCTTGATGGTGCCGGCCAGACCGACGATCGCCCCACCAGCGACGAGTCCCAACCATCCACGTCCGGACAAGACCAGGTGGATCGCCACGATCAGCGCCGCAAGGGACAGGCCGATCTGGAGCCCGTCATTGTGCATGCCGCCGATGATGCTCAGGGTCGTCAGGGGGCAGCAAACCCCCAGCCAGAGGGCATGATCGGGGTCGGCGCCGGCATACCGCGCCAGCTGCGGCATCGCCCAGAACATCAGAGCGATGCCGATGATGGCCGGCACGCGCATCAGCAGCACCGACCACAACGGATCGGCGTGAGCGATCGTCACCATCGCTGCCTGGATCCACAGCGATCCCGGCGGATACACCGCCGTCGTACCCCCCCATGGAGTGCCGACGGCCTGACCAAGCACGCCTGCCAAACCCTGGGGAACCACGTAGGGGTCCAGGCCCTGAGCCAGGATCCACCCCTGAGCGGCATAGGCCCAACCATCCCGGCTGAGCAGCGGCGGACCGAACAACAGCGGTAGCGACCACGTGACGAGGGCGAGGAGGCGAGTGCCGACAAGCTTCCGGGAACGCAACCACGCGATGATCATGGCGCTCAGGCCGACGACACTGCTGGCAACCACGGCCACCCCGATGGGACGCACCTGCTCCGGCATTCCGGCATGGGGGGAACCCCATCCCCACACCACCATCATGACGGAGCCGACAAATCCCATCACGAGCACCTCGAGGAGGCGGCGTCGATCGGGATGGGAATGGGCCAGCGCAGGCTGACGATCATGGAAGTGGGTCGTCGTGGTCATCAGCATTCAGCGTAGGGGAACCACACAGCCAGACGATGCGAGAAGGCACCGGTGTCGAGCGTTTCGGGCCAATTGTCACCCCCACCCGCTAAGGTGCATGAGGCGGTTGTGCTCCGCCACAGGTGCGGCCCTGCCCCCTGACACGGGAGTGTGGTGTGGTCGTGCCCACCGGGTCTCTGGTCCCTGTGCGTGTTGAGATCGGTCGAGAAAAGACCGGTACCGCACTGCGGTGTCGCCGGGCTCGGTGTCCAACGTCGTCAACGGATAGGACCGTTCGTGCCACCTGGCATCATGTCATCGCCCGTTTCCGCAATTCTCGAGGCCCCGATTCCAGCTCCGCTGAGCTTGGACCAGGCCATCGACAAATTCTTCTCCCCCATCGCCACCGCCATTTCTGACGCGGTGTTCTGGGCCATCCCGTTGCCCGGAGGCAATGAATTCCCGCTTATCCTCGCGTGGCTGTTGGCAGCTGGAGTCTTCTTCACGATCTACCTGGGCTTCCAACAATTGCGCCCAGCCTCAATTCGCCATTCCAGCCATGTGGTGCGAGGACACTTCTCCCGTCACACCGATCCTGGTGACGTCACCAGCTTCCAGGCCCTTGCCACCGAGTTGTCGGGCACCGTCGGCCTGGGAAACATCGCCGGTGTCGCCATCGCCATCGCAACTGGCGGACCAGGCGCATCCTTCTGGATCGCTGTTGCCGGTCTGGTCGGCATGAGCGTCAAGATGTCCGAGGCGACCCTCGGCGTGAAATTCCGCGTCGTCAATGAGGACGGAACCACCTCCGGCGGTCCGATGTACTACCTCCGGGACGGCCTGGCCTCGATCGACAAGCCCAAGCTCGGTCGCGTCCTCGCCACCCTATTCGCCGTCTGCACCGCCTTCGGCGTCATCGGCGCGGGCAACATGTTCCAGTCCAACCAGGCCGCCTACCAGCTGGCGATGTTCGCCGGTGGCAAGGACTCCTGGATCGGCACCCACATGTGGGTTGTCGGACTGGTGTTCGCAATCCTCGTCGGCGTCGTCATCGTCGGCGGTGCCTCCAAGATTGGCGCTGCCACCTCCAAGATCGTCCCCTTCATGGGCATCCTCTACGTCATCATGTGTCTGGCCGTGATCGGCGCGAACATCACCGAAGTTGGTGACGCCTTCAAGGCCATCTGGTCGGGCGCCTTCACCGGCCATGGCATTGCCGGAGGCGTCCTCGGCGTGCTCATCGTCGGCGTTCAGCGCGCTGCCTTCTCGAACGCCGCCGGTGTCGGTACCGCGGGCATCGCCCACTCTGCCGTGAAGACCCGTCGCCCGGCCCAGGAGGGCTTCGTAGCGATGTGGGAGCCGTTCATCGACTCCGTCGTCATCTGCACCATGACGGCCATCACCATCATCATCACCGGTGTCTACAAGGATCACGACGCCGATGGTGTTCAGATGACCGCTCACGCACTCAAGACGGTTGCCCCGTGGTTCAGCTCCCTGCTGACCCTGGCCGTCGTCCTCTTCGCTTTCTCGACGATGCTGTCGTACTCCTTCTACGGCAAGAAGGCTGTTGGCTTCCTGTTCGGGAACTCGGCCACCGCCGAGCGCATCTACAACGGTATCTTCCTGCTCCTGCTGGTTGTCGGTGCGGCCACGAACATGGCCTCGATCCTCGCTCTGGCCGACGCCATGCTCTTCCTCATGGCTGTTCCGAACGTGATCGGCATGTACTTCCTCGCTCGAGTCGTGGCTCGCGAGATCAAGGGTCATCGGGAGCGTGTGGACGCCGGCGTCATTCCTCAGGTACCTGAGGATGCCCAGGCCGGCATGATCGTCGCCAACGAGGCCACTCCTGAGCAGCTCGAGACTGCTGACGAGGAGTACGCCCTGCGTGCGGCAGCCATGGACGCTCGTAGTGAAGAGCTCGATCTGGGACACACGGCCCCAGACACCGAGCGTGACTACCTGGATCACCTGCCCGAGGACCATGAGTTGTTCAACACCATGGACCGTGACGGCAAGCCGCTCAAGGACTGACGCCATCGCGTCGTGAGTGCACGGGGCCCGGGGAATGCTCCCCGGGCCCTGTTGCATCGTGGGGCCTTCGAGGCCGGGTTACGCCGAACGACGCGGCGACCTTGCCGACTCCGCACCGGCATCCACGACGCCCGTGGAATCCGCGATAAGTTCGTGGGCGCGTGCCACCCCACGTGGCACCCCTCCCCTGTCTTATCGGGATGTCCACACGCGCGCCGGGCCACCCGACGCGATCGCATGCCGGCGCCTCACGCGTCCGCACTTCCCATGTCCGCCTGGAGGCCGTCCTCAGGCGAGAGGAGCCTGGCCCTTCCCCGGAGCAACAGCACCAGCCAACAACAGCAACGGGCCCCGGAACCAAACGGTTCCGGGGCCCGCAGTGATCAGCGAGGATCAGTGACTCACTTGTCGTCGTCCTCGTCCTCCGGCTTGTCCACCACGAGGGTCTCGGTGGTGAGCAGCAGAGCGGCGATGGAGGCGGCGTTGGCCAGCGCGGAGCGGGTCACCTTGACAGGGTCGATGACACCGTCGGCGATGAGGTCCACGTACTGACCAGTCTTACCGTTGTAGCCGTGTCCGGGCTCCATCTCGGCAACCTTGGAGACGATGACATAGCCGGGCTCGCCACCGTTCTCGGCAATCCAGCGCAGCGGCTCGCGAACGGCCTTGGCGACGATCTGGACACCGGCCTTCTCGTCACCCTCGAGGTGAAGGTTCCCGTCAAGCACGTGCGCGGCATGGATGAGGGCGGAGCCACCACCGGCGACGATGCCCTCCTCGATAGCTGCACGAGTCGCGGAGACAGCATCCTCGATGCGGTGCTTCTTCTCGTTGAGCTCGACCTCGGTGGCCGCACCCACGCGAATGACACACACACCGCCGGCGAGCTTGGCAATACGCTCCTGGAGCTTCTCGCGGTCCCACTCGGAGTCGGAGTTGTCGTACTCAGCACGCAGCTGGGCGACGCGTCCCTCAACGTCGGCCTTGGAGCCGGCGCCGTCGACGATGGTGGTGTTGTCCTTGGTGACGACAACCTTCTTGGCGCGACCCAGGACCTCGAGGCCCACCTGGTCGAGCTTGAGCCCGACCTCGGGAGCGACGACCTGACCACCGGTGAGGGTGGCGATGTCCTGCAGCATGGCCTTGCGGCGGTCACCGAAGGCCGGAGCTTTGACGGCCACCGAGTTGAAGGTGCCGCGGATCTTGTTGACGACGAGGGTGCTCAGAGCCTCCCCGTCGACGTCCTCGGCCACGATGAACAGGCTGCCGTGGGCGGCGATGACCTTCTCCAACAGCGGGAGCAGGTCGTTCATCGACGAGATCTTGCCGGAGTGGACGAGGATGTAAGGATCCTCGATCACGGCCTCCATGCGGTCCTGGTCGGTGACCATGTAGGGCGACAGGTAACCCTTGTCGAACTGCATGCCCTCGGTGAAGTCGAGCTCGGTGCCGAAGGTCTGGGACTCGTCGACGGTGATGACGCCGTCCTTGCCAACCTTGTCGAAAGCCTCGGCGATGAGCTCACCGATCTTCTCGTCACGGCTGGAGATGGTGGCGACGCTAGCCATGTCCGAGGTGGTGTCGATGGCGCGCGAGATAGAGCGAAGCTCCTCCACGACGGCGTCGACGGCCTTCTCGATACCGTGCTTGAGACCGACCGGGTTGGCCCCGGAAGCCACGGCGCGCAGTCCCTCGTGAACGAGGGCCTGGGCGAGCACGGTGGCGGTGGTGGTTCCATCGCCGGCCACGTCGTTGGTCTTGGTGGCGACTTCCTTGGCGAGCTGGGCGCCGAGGTTCTCGTAAGGATCGGTGAGGTCGACCTCCTTGGCGACGGTCACGCCGTCGTTGGTGATGGTCGGGGCTCCCCACTTCTTGTCGAGAACGACGTAGCGACCCTTGGGGCCGAGGGTCACCTTGACGGTGTTGGCGAGGGTGTCGACGCCGCGCTCGAGGGAGCGACGGGCCTCCTCGTCAAACTGAAGCTGCTTGGCTGCCATGTATCAGCGCCTCACTTCTCGACGACGGCGAGGATGTCGCGAGCGTTGAGGAGCAGGTACTCCTGGCCGTCGTACTTGACGTCGGTGCCGCCGTACTTGGAGAAGATGACGACGTCACCCTCCTTGACATCCATGGGAATGCGGGTGCCCTTGTCGTCAACACGACCGGGGCCGGCGGAGACGATCCTGCCCTCCTGCGGCTTCTCCTTGGCGGTGTCTGGAATGACGAGTCCGGAAGCGGTGGTCTGCTCGGCCTCGAGAGGCTGGACGAGGACGCGGTCCTCGAGCGGCTTGATCGTGGTTGCCACGTCAAGACCCCTTTCTACTGAAGACGGATTGTGTCGTTGTCTCTCGCCAGGGGTTGCGAGCCCCGAGCGCGACGAACCATCGGCGTCGCGGGTGCTTCAGGTCCGTTGGCACACTCACCACGAGAGTGCCAACCACGAAAGTACACCCGTGGTTGGCACTCAGGCAACGGGAGTGCCAGAAACGGCCCTCCAAATATCGGCACCAATCAGTTGGATCCGTGGTTCTTCCAGAAGTCATCAGGGTTTGAGGGCGGCTGCTGATCAGGCCGAGGAGCCCCGGTCGCATTCCCCGGGAGGTGCCCCCATGGCTGACCTGGCTGACTCTGGCTCGGGTTCTGGTAGGGCGACTGTTGTGCCTGGGGATTGCCCCGGTCGGGTTGACTGCCCCACTGTGGGGTCTGGCTGTTCCCCTGCTGAGGCTGTTGTCCCTGCGGTTGCCCCGGATATTGCATCGCCCACGGGGCATCACCGTTCTCCGGCTCGCTCGCCTTCGGACCCTTCTTCTTGAGCACGACAGCCACAACGATCCCGATGATCGCCAAGGCTGCCACCGCGACGACGATCCAGACCCACGCCGGCACACCATCGTTGCGCTCACCGGTGGCGCTGAGCCCCTCGCTCGAGAACACGTCCTTGGGATCGGTCCAGGTGACGGTGTTCCCGTCGACCTTGCTCGATCCCGAGTGGCTCAACACCTTGCCGGGGAAGATGATGGAGACCTTGAAGTCGCTGAGCATGCTCGCGTCGAGGGACTCGGTGGAACCACCTGCGTCATTGAAATAACCCGCATTCATCTTGAAGGTCACCTTGTCCTTGTCGAAGGTGATCTTGCTGCCGTCATCCTTCTTGTTGTACTCGGCTGCCGTGATGTCGCCCGAATAGGTGCAACCGATGTACTGATCGTCCTCGAACTTTTCGCCCTTCGCGCTCGAGGCCCCGCCGCCCATGCCCTTGACGTCACTGCAGTTGGAGAACTGGGAGGTGAGATCCTCCCCCGACATGTCGGCCATCGACTTGGAGATACCAACCGTGGCCTTGACGTGGATGTGATCCTCGTCCTTGATCTCCATTGCCGTGTCGAATTTGACGCACCCGGCGAGCAACAACAGGGGTGCCAGAAGCAAAACCAGATGGCGTCTCATATGGTGCGAAACACTCAGCATGCCCACATGGAATCACAGGCATGGGGCCTGGCGGTAGGCCCACATGTGCAACCAATGAAACGGAGCCCTGGAAACCATATGGTTTCCAGGCCTCGTACGAGCTCGCGGTCAGTGTGAGTTTGGACCAAGCTCAACGCCAGGAGCATGGGGTGGCCGACGGCCTCCCTGGGCAGCCTTCCTCTTGTCCACGACCACGGCTGCGATGGCACCACCAATGGCGACGACGACCACCGCGAGAACCACCCATGTCCAGCCGGGTAATCCACCTCCGCGCTCGCCTGAGGCCTCCAGGCCCGAATACGATTCGAGGTCCTCGATGTCAGTCCAGGTCACGGTCTTGCCGTCGACCTTGCTCGCCCCCGAGTGACTGAGGACCTTGCCGGGGAAGGTCACAGAGACCTTGAAATCAAAGCCCTTGGCTGAGCCACCCAGTTCCGAGGGGCCAAACCCAGAGATGGCGTCCTGGAGACCAGAACCATCAAGACGGAACCGGACCTTGTCGTTATCAAAGGCGATGAAGATAGGACCGTCGCCCGCAAAACCCTTCGAAGGTGTGGTCGACGGTTTCGCACTACTCGAGGACGAGGATGACTGGCCCGTCAGCTCAGCGACCGTCATCGTGCCGGTCACCGTGCAGCCCAAATACTTGTCGTCGTCAAAGGGTTTGACCGTCATCTTGTCGGCAGCGTTCTCATCCAACTCATAGGATTTCTTGAGTTCTGAGCAATCGCGAAGCTCTTTCGCGACTTCCTCGGCCTCACTTCCCGCGAACTCGTCGAGGACCGACTTGAGAACTCCGACGGTCAAGGTTGCATCAACATGGTTTTCGTCCTTGATGACGAAACCAGCGTTGAACTTTCCGCACCCCGACAGTAGGAGGAGTGGAGTCAACAGCAGTGCAGTGAGGTATCTTGCCGAGTGCCGAGTGGCCACCATGAGCACATGACATCACAGATAGGCTGATTCTGGATACGGCTGGAGGATCAGCGCATTCGATCGCACACCAAAATCTTGGCGTTTTGCCTTGTCGGAGTGCAAATGAGAGTGACGGGACGTGGTCCAGAGGGCTTGAGCTTTCGTCGCCATGCGACGGGATCGACGTCAACACCGCGCTTCTTGATCTCGAGGGTTCCGACGCGGTGATCACGCACCCAGGAACGCAGCGTCTTGACGTCGAGAGGGAGTACCTCCTTGACGGCAAACCACGTCAACCACGGAGAATTCACCGGGGCGTCCGCAGTGAGGTAGGCGATGCCGTCAGACACCGTGTGCAGCGAGTCGTCAATCGCCGAGAGACTGCCTGCCCGAATGGCTGCCGGGTGAGGCTCAGCCACGAAGGGGCCCAGATCACCAACGTCCGGATCAGGTAGTGCACCGGGCAGCTCAAGGGTCGTCTCGGGGCTGACGAGAATGGCACGATCCCCTGACCAAAGGTCGCCAAACCCGGACCACAACGTCGCCTCAACCAGATCCCCACGATGACCCACGTAGGTGACGGGCAGGTCAGGCAGTCGAGAACGATCGACGCCTGGCCCGAGCTTGACGACACTAGGCGTCAGGGCAATCACCTTTTCGACGAAGGACCATGGCGGCTGCACGTCCGCCAGGCGCCAGGTCCGCCCTCGATCAGTGCGTCGAGCAGGGTCGAGCATGACGACCGTGGAGTCTGACGCGTCCTTGAGCAGGTCATCAACGACATCTGCGGCATCGGCGCACAGCACGTTGACTCCGGGCAAATTGTGACGGGCCAGTTCAGCGGTCGCCGGGTCGATCTCGACGGCCGTCACCCTCAACCCGGCATCGAGGTAAGCCCGGGAGTCTGCACCACATGCGCAGCCCAGGTCCACGACGTCCGTGAAACCTGCCGAGACCAGGCATTTTGCACGCCACCGAGAGACGTCACCACGGGTGGCCTGCTCGAGTCCGTCACGGGTCCACAACATGTCTGCCCCGACCGGGCCGACCTTGCTGACGGCTCGACGTCTCAGACTGATTTGGTCAAGGGCTGCGGCTGCCAGATCGGCATCCATGTGACGACGCAATCTGGTCGCGGCGGACAGCGAATCTGGATCAGACTCGGCGCCGGCGAGGCCGAGGGCGTCGATCCCTTCATCGCTGGCCAGACGGCGTGCCACGGTGAGATCCACGTTGCCACCATAGAGGTACTTTCGAACCGTTTGGGTACAATCTTCGGTCGAGACATCGCTTTGCACTGTTTTCCGTACGAGGAGCAATCAGTACCGTCGTGGCCATCACCACTTACGAGAATCGATCGAGATTCACCCAGCGCCTACAATCCTGGGGGTCCAGGAACGTGACCCCTGAGGACGATCCTTCGCGCCGTTCTGCAGGGTGGTACGTCCATCACTTCATCGGTTCAGCCTTCCAGCTCGGAGCCATGGCGACGACCTACTATGCGTCGCGCACGGAACCCCTCAGCATGGATGCCCACACCAATGTCAGCTGGGCGCTGCTCTTCGTGGCAGTCATCGTGATTCCCGGTCTGCTGACCTTTGCGGAGTCCTTCGTGAAGCCGGACGGCAGCGGCCAGGACGCCGTCACTGCGGTGACCCTGATGCTGGGCTTGGGCGGCATCACCGCCATGGGAGTTCTTGCGGCGACACCGATCGTCACGACGCCGATACCGTTCTCGACCCTGCTGCCCGTGAGCCTTGCGCTGACGATTCTTGCACCGTACAGCTTGCCGGGCAGTAATCCGCGTGCTGACAGCATGTTCGCCGAGACCCACTACGGGGCGTGGAGCTCTCGCTGGGTCGCCCCGGTCGTCTGCCTGATGTTGTGGATCGTGGGACTGGCCGGCTGAGTTCTCGCCGTGGGGCGTCGTCACAACGTCGAGTAGGACCACCCCGTGGGACGCCCGTCGGAGTACGGCAGGCAGCCGTGGAACTGGGTGACCTCGGGGTCGAAGACCAGCGGCAGGAAGTAGCGGTCCCCCTCCCACATCGGTAGCTCGTCGAGGGAGTCGACGCGCTCCCAGGTGAGCGGACCTTCCTCGTTCGCGTCAGGGATGGCGTCGGTAATGGGATGCCATGCGTCGACGACGAAGATGAAGCCGAAGTGATCCTCACCGTGACGACCGAACCCTGGCCACGAGACAGTGCCACGTAGGCGCATGGCATCAACCTCAATCGCAGCCTCCTCGCGCAATTCGCGCTTCATGCCAGCGACGACATCCTCCCCTGGCTCAACCTTCCCGCCCAGCCCGTTGTACTTGCCGAGCTGCTCGTCGCCAGGACGGGCGATGCGATGCACCATGAGGACGCGGTCGCCGTCCGGATGCATGACGAAGCCAAGGGTGGTGAGGATCGGGGTCATCATGGGGCCATCCTCTCAGGGCGCAGGACAGGACGCTAAGTGGGACGCAGGGCCGCCACGATCCGACGTGCTCGCTGCGAGAATCGACATTTTGCAGCCCCGGGCAGTACGGATCCTCCCCGTCGCCTTCGACGCAGGATGACGACCCCCGGTGAATCTCGCGGAATCCTCACGTTGTTCGTGCGCATCTGTGAGCACTCCCACCGCTCGCCCGTGGTACTCCCGGTAAAACAGCACCGCCCTACCACCACAGATGGTAGCCGTTCCCTGAGTTAACGGATTCCGCACGCGCGGTGAGAGTGCTCACACGCAGAGCTGCCCGCCCGCAGAAAAGCGGACGGGCAGCTCAGTGTCGTCAGAGGACTCACATCATGTCGTGCTCCGGTAGAACGATCGGCTCCTGGTCGCACGCCTCGGCAATCTCCTCGGACACCCGGGAGCGAGGCACGATAACGTTGTAGACGTACTCGTCGAACCACGAGTCGTTCATCGTGAAGAACCCCTTGCGGCCCACCTCGTCACCCCAGGAGTTCTCAACTCGCCAGCGCACCGGGACGCCGTCAACGAGGTCCACACCGACAACGGTCATGGCGTGGGTGCCACCAGACTCGCGCAAGCGCAACCTCTCGGCCTTGGACATTTCCATGTCGATGCCGTAGAGGGCCTCGTAGTCATGCAGCTTCGCATCCCAGACGCCCAGGTCCTTGTCGAACTGCTTCTTGACGTCGCAGGCGAACCAGACCGGCTCGCCTGCTGCGATGGAGTCGATGACCGCCTTCTTCATGACGTCCAGCTCCACCGACAGGTGCCAGTAAGGGGTGCCACCCTCCATGTACGGGGTGTGCTCGTAGACGTAGGTGCGACCGACCGGGTGCTCCTCGCGCGGGTCATGGGCCAGACTGATCCACGGCTCGAAGGCCTGCGGCACGATCTCATGGGCGAACTCCAGCGGGGTGTAGGTGCCCTTGCGGTGGAAGACCTTGTCCTTGTCGCGGTACTGCCAGGTGAAGCTGGTGGGCGGGGTACCCAGGTGAATCGCGAGGATCCGCCACACGGCGCTCAGGGCCTCGCTTCGGGCTGCCTCCATCTGAGCGGCTCCCCCAGCCACGTCAGAATTGGTCGCGGCGTCACGGATCCTTCCGATGCCTCGACGCAGCACCGTCGACAGGGCACGGTTCATCTGCAAGGTGTTGCCGGCCGACTCGGTGTCGGGCATGGTCCATGAGGGCACCACGCCGTACTTGGCGACAAGGTCGGTGAACTCCATCCACCATCCGCCGTCCTCGGCCGGGTAGTCCATGATGGCGCGCACCTCTTCCTCATCAGCGTCACGCGATGCCGTGGCGATGGCGCGAGCAAGGGTGTGGTTGGCCTTCTCGAGCTTGTCGAAGAAGGCGATGTAATTCTGCGAGAACTCGAGGTCGTCGACCTTGAGCTCGTCGATGACTTTGGCACGCAGGACGTTGAGCCCCGCGAATTCCCAGCACCGTCCGGAGTGCTTCTGGTCGGTCACCTTCCAGGAATCCAACCGCTCGGAAGTCGTCTCGTCGATGCCGTTGACCAAGGTGCGATCTAGGCTGACGGTGTCGGCTCCGGTGCCGGTCACCGCATTCTGAACCAGCCGCCCGGTGACGTCGTTGGCGAAGGACTCGGCGCGAAAGGCGCTGAAACTGGCATCGAGAACGAAGGGTTCACTCATTCCTCATCCATTCCTGTCGATTACTGATGCCCCACAGAATGGCACAGCGGGGCAAACGACGAGCAGGTTCTGACCAGCAGTATTCAAGCGGCTTCGCGTTCACGTCCCCAGAAGACCGCCGACATCCACCACCTCAGACAATCACCTTTTCAATGGGCAGCCCGGAATCAGCGGAGATGTCCATCGACGACGGTGACAGGCCAGCCTTGACGACCTGCACACCGAGGGCAGCGATCATCGCGCCATTGTCGGTGCACAGCCCCGGACGCGGGCGTCGCAGCTCGACTCCAGCAGCCTCCATCCGCTCGGCGAGCAGGGTGCGCAGCCGCGAGTTGGCCGCCACTCCCCCACCGATGAGGAAGTGCTTGAGGTCGTACTCCTGGCACATGTCGACGGCCTTGGCGGTCAGCACGTCGGCAACGGCCTCCTGGAAGCTGGCGGCGACGTCCTCCACCCGGAACGCGACCCCGTCACGCTGCTGGGTCTCGACCCAACGACTCACCGCCGTCTTGAGGCCGGAGAAGGAGTAGTCGAAGCGGTGCTCGACCATGTCGTGACGGGCCGTCAGTCCGCGCGGGAACCGGATGGCCCTGGGATCTCCCTTGGCAGCGGCCTTGTCGATGACCGGACCTCCCGGGTACGGCAGGCCGAGCACTCGCGCAACCTTGTCGTAGGCCTCGCCAGCGGCGTCGTCAATCGTCGAACCCACCTCGACGACGTCGGTCGCGATGCCATTGACCCGCAACAGGCTGGTGTGGCCGCCCGAGACCAGCAGAGCGCCACAGGGCATCGGCAGGTCCCCGTGCTCGAGAAGGTCGACGGCGACGTGTCCGGCCAGGTGGTTGACGCCGTAGAACGGCTTGTTGAGCCAGCTTGCCAGCGCCTTGGCAGCCGACAGACCGACGACCAGAGCCCCGGCCAGACCTGGACCAGCCGTCACTGCGATGCCGTCGAGCTCGGACAGGTCCACCCCCGCGGTGTCAGTGGCCTTCTCCAGCACCGGGACGATCACCTCCAGGTGAGCCCGTGACGCCACCTCAGGGACGACCCCGCCGAAGCGCACGTGCTGCTCCATCGAGGAAGCGACCTCGTTGGCGAGCAGGTCATTGCCACAGACGATGCCGACTCCGGTCTCGTCGCAGGACGACTCGATGCCCAGGATGAGCGGTTCAGACATGGTTCTCCTCGGTTGTGGTCACGGACATGACGAGGGCGTCAACCCCGCCGCCGTAGTAGTTGGGTCGCTGGGAAATCGTCTCGAATCCGAAGCGTCGGTACAGGGAGATGGCCGGGTCATTGTCGCGGCGCACCTCGAGCATCATGGTGTGGCATCCCCGGGAGCGTGCCCAGTCGATGCCACGGGAGAGCAGTTCGACGGCCAGTCCATGCCCTCGTGCCGCGGGCGTGACCATGATCCGGTCCAAGTCGGCGACGTCGAAGCCGTGAAAGGTGGCGACGGCCGCGACCTCGTCCTCCCCGGCGACCAGCGTGAGGCGGTGGTCGGCCGGCGATATCTCCTCGGCCCAGGAGGTCCGGGACCACTGCCGGGACGTGTCGAAGCTGGCCTGCTCAACGGCCATGACGGCATCGAGATCGGCCGGGCTGGCGACTCTGGTCATCGCTTAATGCCGGGCAGGGTCAGGCGAGTCGGGGTCAGGGTGGCCTTGCGCGTCGTCGGGACGGTGGCGTCGGGGTCGCGCAGGTAGAGCGGCTCCAGACCGACGTCGGGCATGGTCTGCCAGGACGCGGCGAGCACCCCGGCGTCCAGACGCTCCGGGGATCCGGGGGTGGGCGTCAGACCGCGAACCGGGCATCCCGGACCGCCGACCGGAATACCCTCGGGCAGTTCCTCGGGCCGGGTGACGTTGGGGCCGTCGAGACGGTTGCCGGAGGCGTCGTAACGAGCCCAGTACAGCTCGTGGCGACGAGCGTCGGTGCACACCAAGAACTCGCCGTCGACGCCGTCGTCAGCCCACTGGCGGGCCAGGACGTCGAGGGAGCAGACCGGGTGCGGGGTGAGGTCGGCCAGGTGGGCGAGTACCCGCCCGGTGGCCACCCCGACGCGCAGTCCGGTGTAGGGGCCGGGGCCGACCCCAATGACCACTTCGCCGATGTCTGTCAGGGCGATCCCGGCCTGATCGCAGGCCTGATGGATGAGCGGCATGAGCTGTTCGGCATGGGCGCGGGGGTCGTCGTGGTGCAGGCTGACGAGCACCTCGGACCCGCGCGCCAGACCGACGCTGACGGCCGTCGAGGTGTCGATTCCCAGAACGATTGTGTTCATCAGTTGTTGTCTCCGGTCTCGTCGGGGGTGGCGCCAAGGAGAAGTTCGGACAGTGGCGACAGGTCGACGTCCTGCCAGCGGGGGCCGAAACCTTCCAGGTAGACCACGCGGGTCTCGTCGGCGGGATCCCCGCTGCGACGAATGTCGATGTCGAGGTGAGAGCCGCCGAGGTCCTCGGCGATACCGGCTCCCCACTCGATCAAGGTGACGGCCCGGTCCATGGTCTCGTCGAGGTCCAGGTCAACCAGTTCTGCCGCCGAACCGAGTCGGTAGGCGTCAACGTGGACAAGTCCCGGGCGCCCGTCGACTCCGGCGTGGCGTCGGGCCAGCACGAAGGTCGGGGAAATGACCGGACCCTCCACCCCCAGGCCCAGACCGATTCCCTGGGCCAGGGTGGTCTTGCCGGCTCCAAGGTCTCCGGAGGCCAACACGATGTCACCGGCGTGGAGCTCGGTGGCCAGCGTGGCTCCGAGGGAGTGCATGGCCTCGGCGGTGGAGACGACGAGGCGGGTGGGCAGCACACGCACCCAGTCGTCACCGTCACGCTGATAGGCGGGGCTGGGAGCGGACTGCATGCAGGAGACGACGAGGATGCGCGACTCCAGGTCGGTGGCGATCTGCTCGGCTCCCTGGACGAGGGCCGCGGCGATGTCGTCGTCGGGAACGGCCAGGACGAGATCAGCGACCTCGGCATGACCACCGTCGTCGACGAGATGGGCCAGGCCGGCGGTCGCGGCGCCACGGCGTGCCGTAATTCCGATGCCCCGGGTCAACCAGGTGGACACGGTCGTCTCGTCAAGGTCGAGAGCGCGCGCCAGGTCAGCGGCTTCCTCGGGAGCTGCGACCGCGAGTTCCGGGGTCACGTCCTGCGGGCTCGTCTGTTCATCCACAAGGGATCAGGATAGTCCCCGAAACGCGCTCGGTCTTCGTCATCCCAGCGCCGCTCCACAGGCGTGGCAAACGTGTTCGCCTCAACCCTTCTGCCGAGTCTGTGGTCGGGAGTACTGTCAGGCCCCGTCCCTTGGTGGGAGTGGGGCGGCTGTCGGGATTGCGAGGGTGATGACATGGCGACGCGGACACGTCGACGGTGGCTTTGGTTGGTGCTGATCATCGTCGCATCATTGGTCCTCATCGGCGTCTATCGCCGGGCCGCTCCTCACGAGGGATCGACGGCCTACGGACAGGCAGCCGAAGTTCTCGGACAGCTTCCCGTCAAAGGGCGCGCGCCCATGACGGGGTACTCCCGCGAACAGTTCGGACAGGCATGGAGCGACAACTCCGACCCCGTCCTGACGAGCCCGTGGGGGCACAACGGCTGCGGCACCCGGGATGACGCCCTGGCCCGCGACCTCGTCGGGGCGAAGCTGAAATCCGGCAGCCGGTGCCGCGTGGTCTCCGGGGAATTGCACGATCCCTACACCGGCCGGACGATCAGGTGGAAACGTGGGCGCGAAACATCGGCCGTCGTACAGATCGACCACGTCGTCGCACTGGGAAACGCCTGGGTCACCGGGGCCCAACAGTTGCCGATGGACCGACGTCAGGCGCTGGCGAACGACCCCCTCAACCTGCTGGCCGTCGAGGGAGGGGCCAACCAGCAGAAAGGAGCCGGGGATGCGGCGACGTGGCTACCGCCGAACAAGTCCTACCGCTGTGACTACGTGTCTCGTCAGATCGCGGTGAAGAAGAAGTATCGCCTGTGGGTCACCTCGGCGGAACGCAACGCGATGGTTCGGGCACTGTCGACGTGCCCGAACCAGCCGTTGCCCGCGAGGTGATTCCGCCTCGACTCGCCAGGCGTCGGATCACCAGGTGTCGTTGCCGGAGCGGCCGTACCTGGTCTCGATGTCGCGACGACGTCCGTCATGTCCACGGGAATTGTGACCGCGAGAATCGTGTCCACGATCATGGCCGTGACCACGACGATCCCGGTCGTAACCGCGACCACCGCGGTTGCGTCCGCCCTTGCCGCGCCCCGGCCTGCCGTCACGGGACTTCTTGCCGCGCTGCTGCTTGGGGGCGACGAGGGCCTCGTAGTCCTTCTCGTCGATCGGCGCGCCCAGGGTCGGGCTGCAACCGGCGACCTCGGCGACGTGGTCGTCACCAATCATGACCTGGGCCTCGACCGGCTTGACACCGGCCTGACGGTACAGACGCGACATGCTGCGGCGCTGATGCGGCAGGATGAGCGAGACGACGGCGCCGTCGTGCCCGGCGCGAGCAGTACGACCGGAACGGTGCAGGTAGTCCTTGGAGTTCATCGGCGGGTCAACCTGCAGCACCAGGGTGACGTCGTCGACGTCAATCCCTCGAGCCGCGACGTCAGTGGCGACCAGGACCGGCAGGGAGCCGTCCTTGAAGGCCGCCAGCACGCGGGCACGGGCCCCCTGGGTCAGACCACCGTGCAGGGCACCGGCCATGACGCCGGCCTCACGCATCTGCTCGGCCATCCGGGATGCGCCCCGCTGAGTGCGGGCGAAGACGATGGTGTGACCGTCGCGGTTGGTGATCTCGCACATGAGCCCAACCTTCTCGTGCGGCTTGATCTGGAAGGCGTGGTGGGTCATCGTCGAGACCGATCCCTTGTCGGGGTCGATCTCATGGGTGACCGGGTCGTGCATGTAGCGCTTAACCAGCTTGTTGACGGCACCGTCGAGGGTTGCCGAGAACAGCAGGCGCTGGCCCTCGGAGGGGACGGCGTCGAGGATCGCCCCGACCGCCTCCATGAATCCCAGGTCGGCCATGTGATCGGCCTCGTCGAGGACCGTCACGGTGACGCCGGACAGGTCAGCGTCGCCGGTCTCGAGCAGGTCTACGAGGCGACCCGGGGTGGCGACGACGAGGTCAACACCCTTCTTGAAGGCCTTGGTCTGCGGGCCGTAGCTCATGCCACCGGCGATGAGGATGGTTGACAGACCCATTGACGAGGCCAGCGGCGACAGCACGTCGGCGATCTGCATGGCCAGCTCGCGGGTGGGCGAGAGGATGAGGGCGCGCGGACGCTTGTCCTCGCGCGGCTCGGTGGACAGACGCGACAGCAGCGGAACACCGAAGGCCAGGGTCTTGCCCGAACCCGTCGACGCACGACCCAGCACGTCACGCCCGGCGATGGCGTCCGGGATGGCGGCAATCTGGATCCGGAAGGGCTCGGTGATGCCCGTGGCGGCCAGGGCGGCGACGATCTCGTCAGGAACACCGAGGGCCGAGAATCCACCCTCGTGATCGATACCGGAGACGTCCAGATCGGTCAGCTCAGTGGCCTTCCAGTTCATGTTGTCGGCGTCGTCGTGATCGGCGTGCCAGTCGCTGCGGTCCTCGCGACGACGATCGTCACGGCGATCGGACCAGCGGTCGTCGCGGCGACGGTCCTCGCGGAAGTCGCGGTTCTTCTGGAAGTCCCGACGGTCACGGTCGCTGCGGTAGCCGCGATCATCGCGCTTTCCGTGATCCCCACGGTCATCGCGACGACGGTCGTCGCGCCAGTCATTGCGATCTTCTCGCCAATCCCGGGACTCGCGACGATCGAAGTCACGGCTGCCATCACGGCGATCCCAGCGGTCATTGCGACGCTGACCACGACGGTCATCGCGCCAGTCGTCACGATCCCACTTCGAGCCGCGACGATCGTCACGCTTCCAGTCACGACTGGCGTGGTTGTTGGGGCGACGGGACTTGTGGGGGCGGAACTCGCCATCGTCAGACCACCGACGGTCATCGCGACGATCCCAGCGGTTGTCACGACGTCGGTCGCCGTCCCGACGGTCGTAGCGGCGGTCGTCACGACGATCGGACCACTCGCCACGGCCGCGTCGATCCTGGGAGTAGCGACGGTCCTTGCCAGCCCCACCCTCGTCACGACGCGAGTTCTCCCGGGGAGTCCACGCCTCGAAGTTGCGGCCTTGCGAATCGGTGCGACCGTCCCGGGCCCCTCCCCTGGTGCGCGGCTTGTGGCCGCGAGCGGCGCGCTCGGCGGCCGTCCAGCGACGCTTCGGGGTGCCGTCGGCCTTGAACGACTTGGGGTTGTGTTTCTTGTTGCTCAATGGCGTCATCCCTCACGATGGGCGGACTCCTCGGGCGCGGGCGGCCCACGTCACCGCGCATGAAGGCGCGGCGTCACTGCACGGGGTCGCGGGATCTGGCCACGACGCACCGGACCCAGCGGGTCTCGGTGATGGAATCCTGGGTTTCTTGTCTGTCTCGATGGCCGGGCGAATAGCTGCTGTGCAGGTGAATGCAGTGAGTCAATCCCGGAGCCGATGGCTCCGCCGTGCCCCGGGGGCACATCGAGCAACTGAAACGCATCATGGGCCCAAGCGAGTCGGGCCGTTGCCAACACGCGCACTCTACCCGAGATCGCCACGGTGACGAAAATCGAGATGGGAACGCCGTCACCTCTTGTTCACCACCTCGACAACGCGGCCCTGCTGACTCGTCACATACCCCGGTTACTATTGATTTGTGCGCGTTGCGATCATCACGGAGTCATTCCTGCCCCTCGTCAATGGAGTGACGAACTCGGTCTTGCGAGTCCTGGAGCACCTGCGCGACAACGGCCACGACGCCCTCGTGCTTGCTCCTGGCGATGCTCAGACCCCCCGCGAGTACGCCGGATTCCCCGTCATTCCGCTGGCCTCCCTGCACTGGCCGGGCTACCAGGACGTCCGCGTCTCCACCAGCCCCCAGTGGGCCATGGAGCGCTACCTCGCCGAGTTCGAGCCTGACGTCGTCCACCTGGCCGGCCCCTTCATGATCGGATACAAGGGCGCACTCGCTGCAGCCTCCCTCGGCGTCCCTGTCGTGGCGATCTACCAGACCGACATCCCCTCCTACGCCGGACGTTATGGCCTCGGCAAGCTGGAGTTCTACGGTTGGTACCGCGTCCGTCAGATCCACTCCTTGGCCGTGGCGACCTACGCCCCGTCCACTTTCTCCCGCGATCAACTCGTCAGGCACGGGGTGCCGCGAGTCGGCATCTGGGGCCGTGGGGTCGACAAGGTGCGTTTCAACCCATCCAAGCGCTCCCAGGAACTCCATGACGAGTGGGCCCCCAACGGTGAGGTCGTCGTCGGATACATGGGGCGGCTCGCCGCCGAGAAGCGCGTCGCCGACATGGCTCACCTCGCGGACATCCCCAACACCAAACTCGTCATCGTCGGAAATGGTCCCGCCCGATCCGAGCTGGAGAAGCAACTTCCCGACGCCATCTTCACCGGTGGTCTGGGGGGAGAGGATCTTCCACGCGCGGTCGCCAGCATGGACGTTTTCTGCTCCACCGGAGAGCTGGAAACCTTCTGCCAGGCCGTCCAGGAGGCCAAGGCTTGCGGCGTCCCGGTCATCAGCCCCCGCAAGGGCGGGCCGATCGACCTCATTGACCCGTCACATACCGGATGGCTCTACGAACCCGGCGACATGGCCGACTTCCGCTCTCGAGTCGTCGACCTCGTTGGTGACGACTACAAGAGGCGCGCCATGGGTGTGGCCGCCCGAGCCTCGATCGAGAACCGCACCTGGGAGAACCTGTGCAGCGAACTCGTCGAGCACTATGAGGACGCCATCCGGCTGTCCGGACACTCCACGAGAGCTCGCGCCGCCCTCTGAGAAGAGATCCTGCCCGGAGGAGTCCAGCGCCCTGGAACTCCTCGGGGAGTTGCCCGCGCAGCGCGTCTGGTCAGCGGCCCACGACTGTCGTCACGACGCCAGGGAGCAACTCGGCAATCTGGTCGGGAGCGTACGGGCCAGGCATGGAAATCGCCGTGGCAGCCTGCATCCCGGCAGCGCACACAGCCGCGTCGGCAGCACTCAGCCCCGCAGCCAAGAGAGTGCCGCACATCCCTGCCAGCACGTCACCGGAACCTGCCTGAGCCGTCCATGCCGGGCCCGGTAGCGCAGCCCGGACGGTCCCGTCGGGATGCGCGACCCACTGGATCGAACCCTTCAACAGGACCGTGGCACCGAAACGCTGAGCCGCGCGGACGGCTGCCGCCTGCGGGTCAGCCTCCACCTGGCTGCGCTCAATCCGCAGCATCCGGGCCAGTTCACCGGCGTGCGGGGTGAGCAGACATCCTTCCGGCAATTCAGCAGGCAACAGGCCCAGGGCGTCGGCGTCGATGACCATGGGAACGCCGTCGGAGGCTCGTTGGATGAACCGGCCGACGTTGCCGTCGTCGGGGCCCCAGCCAGAGCCCAGCACCCAAGCCTGGACGCGCCCTTCCCCAACGACGACCGACGGGGCCCGACTGAGGATGAAGGCCATGATCGCGGCCGGTCCGGCGAATCGCACCATCCCCGGGCCACTGCGCAGCGCTCCGAGGACGCCCAGCACCGCCGCCCCGGGGAATCGTTCGGAACCGGTGTCGACACCGACGACTCCGCGGGAGTACTTGTCGTCGAGGGCACCTGGTACCGGCCAGAGCGCGGCCATCTCGGCCAGATCGCAGTACTCGTCGACCCCGTTGAGTGTCTTTCCCTCGTCATCGACGAGATCCAGACCGATGTCATGAACCTCCAACTCACCGCAGAACTTCGCGGCCGGATACGCGATGTGACACCACTTGAGGCTGGAGAAGGTCAGGGTGTGAGTGGCGTGGACACAGGACTCCACCTCGCCGGAGTTGGCATCCAGGCCTGACGGGAGGTCAACCGCAAGCACCGGGACCTGACGCTCGCGGAGCCAGCCGTCGATCCTCTCCAGGGACTGCGGGATGCCGGGGCGTCCACCGATTCCGAGGACGGCGTCGATGGCGAGATCGTAGGAGTGACTGGTGACCTCCCCGAGCGGAGTACGAATACAACCAGCGGCGAGAGCGGCTTCCATGCCGGCTTCATGAGGGCGGCCCATGACCTGGACCAATTCGACCCGCCAGCCTCGCTGGGCCAGCGCAGCGGCCGCAAAGAGTCCGTCACCGCCGTTGTTTCCCCCGCCGACGAGCACGAGGACACACTGTGTCGCCGCCCAGTCCGGTACGACGTCACCGACGGCTCCACCCAGGAGCAGTTCTTGGGCCTTGTGTGCGACGGCGTGGGCGGCGACGTTCATGAGGTCCTGTCCGGGGTGGGCGTCGAACCACCTCTGCTCAGCGGCTCGGATGGCCCCGGCGGTGCAGACAATTGCCATGACGATCCCTCCAACCCCGATGGGGTTCTCGCTGCGGACTGACTCTCATTCAACCACGGTGGGACGGCTGAGCCGACAAGGCGCATCCGGGAGGTCGCACGTTGCGACGCAGAGACCGCTGGGACAGCGACCGGGACCCCACCGAACTCAGGTGGTCGCGGATGCACGGCCGCCCCTCTCACCCCTCGCAGACCACCATGGCCACTGCAACCCCAGCGTCGTGACTGAGAGAAAGGTGCACCTGCGCCACCCCGTGTTCCGAGGCCCGTCGCGCCAAGGATCCGCGCAATTCAAACCGTGGGACCCCGCTATCGGAGACCACTTCGCAGTCTTGCCAGGACAGCCCGTCCCTCCCGCCCAATGCCTTGTACAAGGCTTCCTTGGCGGCAAATCGGGCAGCTTGGGAGCGTGACGGCGTCGCAGCTTCGGCCTCGGTCAAAACCTTGCGAACCATCCCCGGATGACGCCGAACGGCGGCCTCCCACCTGGAGACATCACAGACGTCGACCCCGATTCCCTTGATCACCCGTCAAGGGTATGCGTTCCACGCTGCACACCGTTGCATCGAGCAGCTTCTGACGCTGAACCACGGTCCGCGTGTTCTCAGTGTTTGAGACGCCATATCGCCATAGAAGACACTTTCAAAAAATTCCCTAAGGCCACCAGGGCCCAGATTTTGGCTTCGCGGCGCGCTCATACGCAAACTTCACGCCGTAAACAACGACGGCGTCACCCGAGACCGATGTGATATTCCAAGCACGGAGGACACATCAACAACAGGAGATTCCCATGTCCCGCATCACGCGTCACGGCCGGGCCACGAGCCCGCGCATCGCTCTCAGGTCCCGCACCAAGGCAGTCGTCGCTGCCATGCTCTGCGGACTGATGACCGTAAGCGCCACTGCCGGGTGTGGATCCCCCGACGTGGGAGGCGACTCCGGAGGTTCCGCAGAGACCGCAAGCAACGTCGGCACTCGCACCCCCGAGCAGATCAAGAAGGACGGCACCATTCACATCGGCACCTTCGCCGACAAGGCTCCCTTCGGATCCCTCACCGGCAAGAACAGCTACAAGGGCTACGACATCACCTACGGTGAGCGTCTCGCCAAGGACATGGGCGTCAAGCTCGAATGGGTGCCCGTCGACGCCGCATCCCGGGTCGAGTTCCTCGAGTCGGGCAAGGTCGACATCATCCTTGCCAACTTCACCGTCACCAAGGACCGCGCCAAGAAGGTCGACTTCGCAAACCCGTACATGCAGGTGGCTTTCGGCGCCGTCTCCCCGACGGACCATCCAGTCAAGAAGGTCTCCGACCTCGACCACGCCAAGATCCTCGTCGTCAAGGGCACCAGCCAGGACGCCTGGATCCAGGAGCACCATCCCGAGTGGAAGGTGACGAAGTTCGAGGAATACGCCGAGGTCACCAGCGCCCTGGCCGACGGTCGCGGCGACGTTTGGATCACCGACAACACCGAGGCCGTGGCGTTCACGCGCCAGAACAAGAAGTTCATCACCGGAATCACCTCCTTCGGTGACAAGGCGACCATCGCTCCTGCCGTCCACAAGGGCAATGACCCGCTGCGCACCTGGATCAACGACGACCTCGTCAAGCTTGGCAAGGAAGATTTCTTCCACCAGAACTTCAGGAAAACCCTGGAACCGGTCTACGGCGACACCATCAAGCCCGACCAGCTCGTCATCGAAGGTGGAAGGAAGTAGGGCTCACCCCTACGTCAGATCGCATGGATTTCGACGTCATCGGACGGTCGCTTCCGCTCTACGCGGAGGCGGCCGCCCTCACTGCTCGCATCGGCATCATCGGTGTCCTCGCGTCACTCGTCCTCGGCGCACTCTGCGCGGCTGTGCAGTACTTCCGTATCCCGGTGGTACGCCAGATCGTCACCGGGTACGTCGAGTTGTCGCGCAACACCCCACTGCTGGTCCAGTTGTTCTTCCTGTTTTACGGCCTGCCCAAGGTCGGCGTCATCATGTCCGGCGAGACCTGCGCCATCATCGGGCTGACCTTCCTGGACGGTTCCTACATGGCGGAGGCGCTGCGCTCCGGGCTCGACGAGATTCCCCAGATCCATCGCATGAGCGCCGCAGCCCTCGGACTGAACCGTCGCCAGACCTTCATCCACGTCCTGGTCCCCCAGGGCGTGGCCACCGCGATGCCGGCTCTCACCGCCAACACCATCTTTCTCATCAAGGAGACCTCGATGGTGTCCGTCGTCGCCCTGCCCGACCTCGTTTATCGAGCCAAGGAACAGATCGGCAACTCCTACACGACGACCGAGGCGCTCTTCCTCCTCGTCGTGTTCTACCTGCTCATCCTCATCCCGGTCGCCCTGCTGGGCCGGTACTTGGAAAGGAGGACGCGTCGTCATGCAGCCACTGCTTGATCCCCAGACCTGGATCCTGCTGCTGCAGGGACTGTGGGTCTCGGTACGTATCGCCCTCGTCTCGATGGTGTTGTCCATCGTGCTCGCGATCCCACTCGGCCTCGTCATGGACTCCCGGCGTCTGTGGGTGCGAATTCTGACTCGCGGTTACGTCGAGACGTTGAGACTTCTTCCACAACTCGTGCTGCTCTTCGTCGTCTACTTTGACATGGCGCAAGTGGCCGGCCTCGATGTCAGTGGCGAGGCAGCTGCGATCATCGTCTTCACCCTGTGGGGCACTGCGGAGATGGGAGACCTCGTGCGTGGAGCCATCGCGACCGTACCCCACCACCAGATCGTCAGTGCCCAGGCCCTGGGCATGTCCGACCGTGCGGTACGACGACACATCGTCATGCCGCTGGCACTTCGCCAGCTCGTGCCACTGACGGTCAATCTCGTCACCCGCATGATCAAGACGACCGCCCTCGTCTCCCTCATCGGTGTCGTCGAGATCCTCAAGGTGGCCCAGGCGATCATCGACCGCAATCGCTTCGACCACCCGGACGCCGCGCTGTGGATCTACGGGACGGTCTTCTGCCTGTACTTCATCGTCTGCTTCGTCATTTCCCTGTACTCCCGTCACCTCGAAAGGAGGATGACGCTGTCATGACAGATCATCACCTGACCCTCGAGGGGGTCACCAAGACCTATCCCAACGGTGTGACGGCCCTGCGCGATGTCTCCCTCAACGTCGCCCGGTCCGAGGTCGTCGTGATCGTCGGCCCTTCTGGCTGTGGCAAGTCCACCCTGCTGCGTACCATCAACGGCCTCGAGACGATCGACTCGGGCACCATCACCTTCGACGGCAAGGCCCTCGAGTACACCCCGTCAGGACTGCGCCAGATGCGCGAACGAGTCGGCATGGTCTTCCAGAATTACGAACTGTTCCCGCATCTGAGCGTCGAGGACAACCTGCTGCTGGCCCCGCGGCTCGTCAAGCACGAACCCAACGAGGTCTCGCGGGAACGCGCCCGTCGACTACTTGACCGCGTCGGGCTGCTCAACCGAGCTTCCGCCCTGCCCCGTCAGCTCTCGGGCGGCCAGAAGCAGCGCGCGGCCATCGTGCGAGCACTCATGATGGAGCCAGAAGTCGTCCTTCTCGATGAGGTGACGGCATCCCTCGATCCCGAGATGGTCCGTGAAGTCCTCGACGTCGTCCTCGAGCTCGCCCGGGACGGCATGACCCTCGTCCTCGTCACCCACGAGATGGATTTCGCACGGGCGATCGCCGACCGGATCGTCTTCATGGACGCCGGACAGATCGTCGAGATCTCGGAACCGGACCAGTTCTTCACGAACCCGACGAGCGAGCGCGCCAAGACCTTCCTGCAGATCTTCAACTTCGACGAGGCCGATCACCAGCAGCAGTCATCCCACTGACCCCTGACGCCGAACGCGCATTGCCCCCGGAATCCTCGGATTCCGGGGGCGAAATCGTGCAGAAATCACTCCACCGTGACGGACTTGGCCAGATTGCGCGGCTGGTCGACGTCGTGACCCTTGGCGGTGGCCAGCTCACAGGCGAAGGCCTGCAGCGGGACCGCTGCCACCAGGGGCTGCAGCAGGGTCGAGCACGGCGGCAGACCGATGAAGGTGTCGGCGAACGGCCTGACGTCCTCGTCCCCCCTCTCGGCCAACACGATCGTCTTGGCGCCACGAGCCCGGATCTCCTGAATGTTGGAAACCACCTTGTCGTGGAGCTGATCGCGACCCTTCGGAGGCACGACGACGAAGACCGGGGTGTCCTCCTCGATGACGGCAATCGGGCCGTGCTTGAGCTCGCCGGCGGCGAAGCCCTCGGCGTGCATGTAGGCGATCTCCTTGAGCTTGAGGGCACCCTCCAGAGCCACCGGGTAACCGACGTGGCGTCCGAGGAAGAAAACGGCTTCCTCCTCCTTGGCCATGACTCGCGCCAACTCGTAGACCGGCTCGATCTCGTCGAGGACCTCCTGGATCTTGCTCGGCATCTGATCCAGCTCGGACATGACACTACGGATCTCGTCGCCGTACTTCATGCCACGCACCTGGGCCAGGTAGAGGCCCAGCAGGTAGCAGGCGACGACCTGGGTGAGGAATCCCTTGGTCGACGCGACGCCGATCTCCGGGCCGGCATGGGTGTAGATGACGGCGTCGGACTCGCGCGGAATCGTCGCACCATTGGTGTTGCAAATCGCGATGACCTTGGCGTGCTGCTCCCGGGCGTGCCGAATGGCCATGAGGGTGTCGGCGGTCTCGCCGGACTGGGAGATCGTCACGATCAGGGTCGTCGGGTCGATGATCGGGTCGCGGTAGCGGAACTCGCTGGCCAAATCGACCTCGCAGGCCACTCGGGTCCAGTGCTCGATGGCGTACTTGGCGACCATCCCGGCGTAGTAGGACGATCCACAGGCCACTACGACGATCTTGGTGATGCGTCGCAGGTCTTCCGGGGAGATGCGAATCTCGTCGAGGACCAATTCTCCACGGTCGGACCAGCGACCCAACAGGGTGTCGGCGACCGCACGCGGCTGCTCGAAGATCTCCTTGCGCATGAACCAGTCGTGGCCCTGTTTCTCGGCCGCCGACAGGTCCCAGTCGACGTGGTACGGGCGAGCCTGGCTGGGGTTGCCCTCGAAGTCGGTGACGGTGACGTCCTCGGACGTCAGCACGACGACCTGGTCCTGACCCAGCTCGAGGGCCTCACGGGTGTGCTCGATGAAAGCGGCGACGTCGGAGGCGAGGAAGTTCTCCCCCTGCCCCAGGCCGACGACCAGCGGGGAGTTACGACGAGCTGCCACGACGGTGTCAGGGGCGTCGGCGCTGACGGCCACGAGGGTGAAGGCGCCCTCGAGACGAGAGGCAACGGCACCCATGGCCTCGGCCAACGAGGAACCCTGCTGCATCTGCAAGGCAAGCATGTGAGCGGCAGTCTCGCTGTCCGTCTCCGAGGCGAAGGTGACGCCATGCCCCTCGAGCTCGGCGCGCAGGGAGGCGAAGTTCTCGATGATGCCATTGTGGACGACCGCGACCCGGCCGTCGAAGGACAGGTGGGGGTGGGCGTTCTCGTCGGTCGGGGCACCGTGGGTCGCCCAGCGGGTGTGGCCGATGCCCTGGTTGGACTCAGGGAGCGGATGAGCAGCGAGCTCCTCCTCAAGATTGGTCAACTTGCCTGATTTCTTGGCCCGATGCAGGCTTCCATCCGCCATGACCGCCAGTCCAGCTGAGTCATATCCTCGGTACTCAAGACGTCGCAGCCCGTCGATGATGACACGTTCAGCCTGTCGATGGCCGCAATACCCAACAATTCCGCACATGACAAGAAACGTACATGAATCATGAGCGTTCTAGCGAACCGAAACGCCTGACCATTTGAACACTCAACGACAATGCCACCTGCACGAAAGGCCTGATTTCACGGATGTACAGCCCATCATGACCCTGCCGATTCATAGATTCTCTCACATCATGCACCGACGTCAAGATTGAGGAAAAGCATGAGATCAAAAAAGTTCGCAGCAGTCCTGACCTCCCTGACCACCGTCGTGGCCACTGCCTTCGCGGCCATTTCGGCTGCCCCGGCACATGCCGTCGAAACCGATACCTCGGTTCCACCCGAGATCACCATGCCCGGCAGCCCGGATGGCATTCCGTCTGCTGGCGACGGACCCCGCAAGCTGTTCACCTACCCGGCCTCCATCTACGCCCTGGCCCACCCTGGTACCAATCCCCAGGGAGCCAACAACTTCAGCTGCAAACCGCGTGAGGGGCATAACCCCGTCGTCCTGCTGCCCGGCACGAACTCCGACGCCTACGCATCCTGGTCGATGTACTCCCCGAAGCTCACCAAGGCCGGGTACTGCGTCTTCTCCCCGAACTTCAACGGGCTGAAGCTGCTGCCGAACTTCGCCTACACCGGTGACATCCGAGTCTCCGCCAAGGCCGTCTCCGGCTTCGTCGACCGCGTCCTCACAGCCACCGGATCCAAGAAGGTCGACCTCATCGGGTGGTCCCAGGGTGGCGGCCCACTGCCGAACTACTACATCACCAAGCTCGGCGGGGACAAGAAGGTCGACAAACTCATCGCCCTCGCCCCTTCGAACCACGGCGTCGGTCCGAAGGCCGTCTCCAAGTTCGTCAACAAGGCCGTTGACGAGGCCACTCACGAGCAGATCGAGGATGCCTTCAACAAGGCCCACATCGCCAGCTACGAGCAACAGCTCGGTTCCTCCCGCTTCATGAAGGAACTGTACGGCAACGGCCCGGTGACCCGCCCCGGCGTCAAGTACACAGTCATCGAAGGCCGCTACGACGACGTCGTGGTGCCGTTCACCAACGCCTTCCTGTACGAGCCCGGTGTCAAGAACATCCTCGTTCAGAACATCTGCCACTCTGACCACGCCAGCCATGTCAACTTCACCTACGACACCAACGTGTACCAGATGGCCGTCAACGCCCTGGATCCTGACCAGGCGAAGCCAGTGGTCTGCGTCCCCCAGCCCTTCCTCGGCTAATCGTGTCCGTCCTCAACACTGACGGCGCGGCCCTGCGGGGCTGCGCCGTCAGCGCATTCAGCTGTGCAGGGTGCCCTCAGATGAGTACAGTCATTCGACGTCATGTACAGCCACGATGAGGTGTCCACCGTGAATCTCACCCCGCCCGCCCCCGCAGACGACGACAACACCGAACCCGGTCCGTTCATCGAGTTATCGCGGGAGTCCTGGGCCGCCCTTGCCGATTCCACCGAGATCGACATTGATGAGGCCACCCTGGATCGCATCCGTGGTCTCGGCGACCCCACGAGCCACCGTGACGTCGTCGAGGTGTACCGGCCGCTGACTCAGCTCATCCATCTGTACTGCATGCACACCGGCGCCCTTTTCGACGCCTCCTACAACTTCCTACAGCTCACCCGCCATGGCATGCGACGTACCCCGTTCATCATCGGGATCGCGGGGTCGGTTGCGGTAGGCAAGTCGACCGTGGCCCGTCTGCTGCAGGAATTGATGGGGCGCTCCCCCCGTCGCCCGGTCGTCGATCTGGTGACGACCGACGGGTTCCTCTACCCCAACAAGATCCTCGAAGAGCGTGGTTTACTGTCGCGAAAGGGGTTCCCGGAGTCCTACGACCGCAAGGCGCTGCTGAAATTCGTCGTCGACGTGAAGTCCGGGATGCCCGAGGTCACTGCCCCGGTGTACTCCCATGTCACCTATGACATCGTCCCTGGCCAGCAGCTCGTCGTCCGCCAGCCTGACGTCCTCATCATCGAGGGCCTCAACGTCCTGCAGCCACCACGTCGCCGCAGCAGCGGGACGATGGGGCTGGCGCTGAGCGACTTCTTCGACTTCTCGGTGTACGTCGACGCCGAGGAGACCGACATCATTCGGTGGTACATCAACAGGTTCCTGACCCTACGTCAGACCGCATTCACCGATCCGGATTCCTTCTTCGGCGACTACGCGCGCATGCCCGACGACGAGGCCATCTCCGTGGCCACGGAGATCTGGGACACCATCAACGGCCCGAACCTGGTGCAGAACGTGCTGCCCACCCGCGGGCGCGCCACCGCGATCCTCCACAAGGGCCCCGACCACGAGGTCCGCAACGTGTGGATTCGGAAGGTCTGAGCAACACCGCGTGGCCACGGTCCACCGGAACGACTGTTCAGCCGATGCGCCAGGCGAAGGGGTCTGCGACCCGTGACGGCGACAAGGCACAATCCAGCTCGTGTGCGTGGCCGATCGCCGACACGAAGACCTTGTCCGGGGACTCAATCCCGACGAGGACGTCATTTCCCACTTCATCGA
This sequence comes from Cutibacterium avidum ATCC 25577, assembly GCF_000227295.1. Taxonomy (GTDB): domain Bacteria; phylum Actinomycetota; class Actinomycetes; order Propionibacteriales; family Propionibacteriaceae; genus Cutibacterium; species Cutibacterium avidum. The sequence continues at coordinate 443,506 of NZ_JH165054.1, forward strand.
CGATGGGCTGCCCCAACCCCGGCACGAGAGGCCAGGAGGACACCAGCCAGGACGACCCTTTGACGGTGACGAGGTTCCCCTCACGGGTGACGTCGAGACCGTCGGCCAATACGGTCGCCAACCTCTCCGAGCCGCGACGGTAAGCGGCGTCCAGATCGTCAATCTCAGCCAGAGCCGCGTCGTTGAGAAGCTCGACCTCGTCGTCCAACCACGCCAGGGCGACGACAAGTCCGGGGATAGGAGACCCCGTCGCGGTGGACACCAGGGGACGCGCGTAGTCGAAACTGCGTCCGGCTCGCTCCCGGTCTCCCAGGATCCTCACGACGACGTAGCCAGCGAGGGTGGCGTCGGTCAGACGGGTCGCCCCGTCGAGGAGGGAGCGCACCATGCGGGTGACGAGCTCGTCGACGACCAGCTGCCAGTCCCCGCGATCATGACCGTCGAGCTCGTCGACCATGGGAACCAGGGGGATGTCACCAACAGAGGTCACGGCATGATCACCCTCGACCCTCGCGTCGATTCCCATGGCCGACAAGGACTCCTCGACCATGCCACGCAGACGGCTCGCCGCCCCGACGTCCAGACCGGGTAGGTCGGCATCAGGGCGGCGACGGAACAATGCCATGATCAGAGCCTCACAGGGCCAGGCAGCTCTTGACGGTCTCGGCCAGTTCGGAGCAGATCTGGTCAGCCTCCTCCTGGGTGGCGGCCTCGACCATGACGCGCACGACTGGCTCGGTGCCCGACGGGCGCAGCACGACGCGCCCGGTGTCACCGAGCTTCTGGTTGGCATCGGCAACCGCCTTGTTGACGTCAGGGTCGATACCGGCACGCAGCTTGTCGACCCCGCGCACGTTGACGAGGGCCTGCGGCAGACGAGTCATCACCGAGGCGAGCTCCTTGAGGGTCTTGCCGGTGCGGGCGACGCGGGCTGCCAGATGCAGACCAGTGAGGACGCCGTCACCAGTGGTGGCGAACTCGCTCATGATGACGTGACCGGACTGCTCGCCGCCAAGCGAGAACCCGTTCGCATTCATCGACTCAAGGACGTAGCGGTCACCGACCTTGGTCTGGTCGACGTGAATGTCGTGCTCACGCATCGCCAGGATGAGGCCGAGGTTGCTCATGATCGTCGCGACGACGGTGTTGGAGGCCAAGCGATGGTCCTCCTGCAGAGCCAGGGCGAGGATGGCGATGATGTGGTCGCCGTCGATGATGTTGCCATCGTGGTCGACGGCCAGGCAGCGGTCGGCATCGCCGTCGAAGGCCAGGCCCATATCGGCCCCGACCTCGACAACCTTGGCCTGCAACTTCTCCGGGTGAGTGGAACCGCAGCGCTCGTTGATATTGAGGCCGTCAGGCTGGTCGTGGATCGCAACGACCTCCGCACTCTGGGCCTTGAAGGCGGCCGAGGCGGTGTAGTAGGAGGCACCGTTGGCGGTGTCGAGGACGATCTTCAGACCCTTGAGGGTGTCCTGCTGTCTCAGGGAACGCACCAAGTGGTCGACGTAGGTGTCGACGGCTTGCGGGGTGTAACGGATGCGTCCGACCTTGTCGCCGACGGGTCGGGCCCACGGCTCCCCCATGCGCTGCTCGATGGCGTCCTCGAGATCGTCGGGGAGCTTCACACCGCCGCGGGAGAAGAACTTGATGCCGTTGTCAGGCATCGGGTTGTGAGAGGCCGACAGCATGACGCCGAGGTCGGTGCGGTACTCGTTGACGAGGTAGGCCGCGGCCGGGGTCGGGATGACGCCCACGCGCAGGACGTCGACTCCTGCACTTGCCAGACCAGCGCACACTGCTGCCTCGAGGAACTCGCCCGAGGCGCGAGGGTCACGTGCCACCAACGCGGTGGGTTGGCGGTGCCCGAAAGCACCAGCCTCGCCCAGGACGTGGGCAGCCGCAACCGAGAGGTCGAGGGCCAGTTCGGCGGTGAGGTCCTGGTTGGCCACACCGCGCACTCCGTCAGTTCCAAAAAGTCGTGCCACGAAATGCCACTCTACCCACCGCTCACACCAAGTGAACGAAATACCCGCTGAGCCCACCGGGATCGGGCTGATTCGATAACCGGCGTCGGGTGTGTCTTCGAGGGGGTTTCAGATCATCCGTGGAGTTACCGATGAACACCTCGGGTGCTGCTACGAGAGATGACAGCGGGTTGGCGACTTCCCGGGCAAACCACGCGCGTTACAGAAACCCCCTCTCGTCGGCAACTGGAAGTGGGCCAAGAAACACCTCGGGGCGGCCCTCCCGCAGTGGGAGGGCCGCCCCGAGTTCCGGGAAAGGACCAGATCAGCGCTTCGAGTACTGCGGGGCCTTGCGGGCCTTCTTGAGTCCAGCCTTCTTGCGCTCCTTGACGCGGGCGTCACGGGTCAGCATGCCGGCCTTCTTGAGGGCCGGACGGGAGGCCTCGGCGTCAACGTTGTTGAGCGCGCGGGCGATACCCAGACGCAGCGCACCAGCCTGGCCGGTAATGCCGCCACCGCCGATGCGGGCGATGACATCGTAGGCACCCTCAACACCAGCGGTGGTGAAGGGCTCGGTCACGATCTGCTGGTGGACCTTGTTCGGGAAGTAGTCCTCCAGGGTGCGGCCGTTGATCTTCCACTGGCCAGAGCCGGGGACGATGCGGACGCGGGCGATGGCCTCCTTGCGGCGGCCGGTGGCAGCACCGGCGGCGATCATGGCGGGGCGATTGGAGTCGCCAGCGGCCACGGTCGGGTTGGAGTCGGTGCGATAGGCGATCTCACGGTCGCCCTCGGTGAACGGGGTGACCTCGGTGTTCTCGAGGTTCTCGGTTGCGGTGTCAGTCACTGTTACAATCCTTCGTGGGCGATCACTGGGCGATCTGGGTGATCTCGTAAGGCTGCGGGTTCTGCGCAGCGTGCGGGTGCTCAGGGCCGCCGTAGACCTTCAGCTTCTTGAGCTGCTGACGCGACAGCTTGTTCTTGGGCATCATGCCCCACACCGCGCGCTCGACAGCGCGGCGCGGGTCCTTCTCGAGCATCTCGCCGACGCTGGTGACGCGCAGACCACCCGGGCGACCGGAGTGGTCGTAACGCAGCGAGTCAGTGGCCTTCTTGCCGGTCAACGCAATCTTGGAGGCGTTAATGACGACGACGAAGTCACCGGTGTCGATGTGGGGGGCGTACTGCGGCTTGTGCTTGCCGCGCAGGAGGTTGGCAGCGGTGGTGGCCAGACGACCCAGGACGATGTCCTCGGCGTCGATGACGTACCAATTGCGCTGCACCTCGCCGGCCTTGGGGCTGTAGGTGGTCACAGGTACCTTCTCGAACTCGGTCCCATGCGTGAAGTGACGCACAGGGATCTTGCAACGTGGTGGTGCTCTGCGGGCAATTCCTCCACTCGACGGCGTGACACGCCGGAGACCGGAACCGCATCACGACATCGCTGTGTCGGACAGACGGAGCGACCGCGGTGGCCAACTCCCGTTTGCTCGAAGGCAACAGCAGAAGCGTACACGAGCTGCAGGCCGAGGTTCAAATCAGAGACGGTACGGCGTGAGCCCCCTGGTCGCCGACGTGACGACCGTGCCCCAACCTCGCGACTCCAGGTGTATTCAGCCCCGGTCCCATGCCTCTCCCCGATCCTGACCGCGAGGCCATGTCGTGAGGTCGCCGCCCGACTGCCACCTGTGACAGCAGCGAGAAGCACCCATCAGGAGTTGTCCACAGCGGCCTTGGAGTGCTCCCATCCAGTTGTCCACAGATTTCAAAGTGGGTGACGAATTTCGGAGCCGCAGACGACAACTGAGGGTATGAACGAACTCGATTTCGAATGGCGTGCGAATGGCGGAGTGGCCCGTATCCATCGATTCAGTCACCTGCGAGGGCAAGCAGACCGAGCGGTGGCCGCCGGAAAAGCGGTGCGGATACTTCCCGGTGTTGTGTCCCCGACATCAGTTGCGAATGACCCGAGGGTGCGGATCAAAGCGGTGCACATGTGGCACCGGGACGCCGTACTCATCGGCAAGGCCGCCCTTGTCATGCAGGGGTTGAAACCACCTGGCCAGCACCTCCACGACCTCGATGCCGTGAAGGAGGTCGAGGCCTATTCACGTACCCGTTCAATTGAACGGGAGGGGATCCGTGTTCACCGATGGCGAGTCCCCCGTCGGTACGTGACGGAGAGATATGGCATGTGGGTCGTGGAGCCCGAGGTGTCAGTGCTCCTCCTGGCGCTCGACGGGGACTGGGCGTGGGTCTGCGAAGCACTCCGGCAGGGGTTGGTGAGCCCGGAGTCGTGTCGAGCCTCGCGATCCAGTTTGTCCTGGCGATTCAGCCGACGCCAGATCAGTTCCGCCCTCGCCGACATCAACCTCAGATCCTGGTCAATTCCGGAACTGGAATTTGGACGACTGATGCGAGCTGTCGGCATCACCGGCGTGAAACCAAATCAGGCCGTGCGAGCCGGAAACCGTCGATACATCCTCGACAAGGCCTTCGAGGCCGAGAAGGTCGCGGTCGAGATTGACGGCCGAGCGATCCACGGAACGATTGACGGCTATGAGAACACGATGATGCGTTCAGCGAACCTTGATCGCTCCGGATGGAAGATCCTCCATACTACTCCGACCATGATTCGGCAACATCCACAGTTCGTGCTGGATTGGCTTGCCTCCCACCTTCACCGACGACACCGCCCCCGGACGACGTTTCCTGAACACATCCTGCGCCAAACCATAGCCGGGATCGTTCCCGCCTGACACTCACCTTTCTCACCGAGAGCCACTGCACCGAGCACCTGCACCTACCCTTACCGCGGCCACTCATGCTGCCCGGCTCGTGGAATTACCGATAAGACCGAATGTCGCTGCCACTCCAGGTGGCACGAGGCCCTTTGCTTATCGGCATCACCACGGGACCTTTCGGCAATCCGACCCTGGCCTATTCCCCACAGCCTCATCATGTTAGATTAGGCTCGCCTAAGAGGAAGGGGTGCGACAATGACTGCCACCGGAAACACCAACGACGGCATGGCCTCGGATCCGACGACCCGCATCGCATCGACCTTGTCACAACGCAGTTCTTCGCTCGCCCGCCGCATACTCGGCGGTGCCGGCATGCCCACAATGGTCGCCCACGCGATGATCTCGGCCGACGGAGACCTCGATGAATGGACGTGCGATCTGCAGGCTCACGGAGTCACGGCATCAGGACGATTCGTCGTCGCCCTACGCTCCCACCCGACCCAGGCACTCTGCCAGATTCCTGCCGGCCTACCGACCGATGTTCGCCTGGAGATTTCCAAGGATTCCCCAGAACCGGGAATCCGACTGCTGGCGGCGACCCTCCACATCCTAGGAACCGTGACCTGGCTGAGCGCCAACCAGATCGATTACCTGCTGACAACTGACGTGTTGCCGAGTGAAGTCTCGATGATCACCGGATTCGACGATGGCCTCATCGGCGTCATTGACCCGCGTCAGGCCATCCTGCACGACGCCATGGGAAGCGCAGAGATCGACATCCCCACCCTCATCACCGATATGCCGAATGACGAAGTCTTCCCATCGATCGATGACGAGTTCTCAGCCCTCGACGTCGTCGCTTCCCTTGGCGACTTTCACCTGTCGCAGCTGTGCGACGCGGTGAGACAGGAAAAACTACCGGGCTGCAATTGCTGGTCGCGCGCCACCCACCACGCATGTCCCCACACCGTGGGACGGGTGTTCTGCGCGGACATTGATCGCACCGGGCTGACGCTCATGTACGTCAACCCCGATCAAACGGGCGCGGTGTTCATACCTCTGGACCGGGAGGCATCGTCCCTCCCTGAGCTCGAGGCCGCCATAGCCCAGCTCCCCCTGAACTCGGGTCCGGTACGCCCTACGCGTGTCTGACAGCCGGAACCGGGACAGCGTGGGCCTCCTCTCCCCCGAGGGGGCCCACGCCTGAACCACAACGATCAGTTGCGTCAGGGGTGCGACACCTCACGGCGCCATGTCGAACAGGCAGGATGCCCACGACTGGTTTACCGGCCCGGTAAGCCGTGCAAGCCACAGTGCCACTGATGGCGACCTCGTTGGCGGCGCTCAGGAGCCTGTCGTCACGGATGCACTCGATGCGACGACATGCGCCAACGCGTCCGGCAGCCGAGCTGAGGCCGGCGCGAGCACCAAGATGGGCAATGGTTACATGGGTGGGCTTTCCGACGGTTCCCCGGCAGCCACCGCGAAGGCGGTGCAGCCAGAATCATTGAAGGCCCAATCAGTGCAGTTTCGGGAAACAACGAAAGCCGCGGTAGGCATGTCGAAACCTTTCATACATAACCACCGCACGTCTGGCATGGTCAATGACAGACACTGAAAACAGCATCCACCAGAGAGGCAATTCTCATCCCATAGTTACGTCTGACAAGGTGGAATGAACCTTGACTTAGCAAACAAACTAATTTTAGATCGACTTTCTAATACCCAGGTGATCGCGTTTTCTTAAACCCATGGAATTGAGAACCACTGGGTTTCGGAAACTCGTCGACGCACACTGTCGGCACCATCGCCTAGCATGTGTGCTCATGACCGACGACCTCGACGCTGCCTCCGGGTGTGGCTCCCCCACCCCGCTACCCAATACCGCGGAGTACTCCGACGACCACTCAGCCGGCGCACATCGCTCGGGTGACCGCGTTCGGCGCGGCGTCGTATCCTTCGTCCGTCGGTCCCCCCGCATGAACGTCTCCCAGCAGCGCGCCATGGATACCCTGGCCAGCACGTACATGATTGACGTCCCGCGCGACGCCACCAGCACGTCCGTGGCCCCTGACGCCCATCTGGACCTGTCCCGGATCTTCGGACGCACCGCCCCACTCACCCTCGAGATCGGGGCCGGATCCGGCGACGTCCTGGCCACCCTCGCCGCAGCCCACCCCGAGCGCGATTTCATCGGGTTCGAGGTATATCTGCCCTCGGTCGCCAGCGCTCTCACCAAGCTCCATGCCGCTGGCGCAACGAACGCTCGCATCATTCTCGCTGACGCCGCCGCCGGTCTGGACCACCTCGTCGATCCCGGTCAGGTCGACGAGATCTGGACCTTCTTCGCTGACCCCTGGCACAAGAAGCGTCACCACAAGCGCCGCATCGTCAACCCCGACATGGCCCGCCTGGTGGCGTCACGACTGCGCCCGGGAGGGTTGTGGCGTCTGGCCACCGACTGGGACGACTACGCGACCTGGATGGTCGAGGTGCTGTCGGCCGAGCCACTGCTCGAGCCGGTCAATGCGGGTCCTAACGGTTTCAGCCCGCGCTGGGACAAACGCCCGGTGACTCGCTACGAGAAGAAGGGGCTCGCAGCTGGGCGAACCGTCCACGACCTCACCTGGCGTCGTGTGGACGAGTCATGAACCGCTGGCGTATGGACATCGCCTACGACGGGGCGAATTTCTCGGGGTGGGCGGCACAGCCGGATCGTCGCACCGTTCAGGGAGAGCTGGAGACATGGATTCCCCGGGTGCTCCGGCTCGGCGAGCCAACCCCACTGACGGTGGCTGGGCGAACTGACGCCGGGGTCCATGCCCGCGGCCAGGTGGCCCACGTCGACCTTCCCGACGACATCGACACCTCCTCGATACTGCGCCGGTTGGCGCGGGTCCTCAATCCCGACGTCGTCGTCAGGTCCATCCGCCCTGTCCCCGGCGAGTTCGACGCCCGCTTCTCGGCCTTGTGGCGTCGTTACGTCTACCGGCTGTGGGACGAATCCTCCCGACCCGATCCGCTGACGCGATTCCACGTGGCATCGGTACGAGGTCACCTCGATCTTGACCGCCTCAATATGGCCGGCGATTCCCTTCTCGGACTGCACGACTTCGCCGCCTTCTGCAAGTACCGCGAGGGCGCGACAACTATCCGCACCCTCTTGGACTGCCACGCCGAACGTCTCGACGACCCATGCGGGACCATCGAGGTGACCGTCCGGGCCGATGCCTTCTGCCGCTCCATGGTGAGGTCCCTCATCGGGGCTCTGACGGCCGTCGCCTCCGGCCGCCGCGACCAGCACTGGCTCGACGAGGTCGCCGCCAGCACGTCGCGGGCCTCGTCGGTGCTCGTCATGCCAGCCTGCGGACTCACCCTGGAGGAGGTTGGCTACCCAGCCGACGAGGACCTTGCCGAGCGTGCCGCCCGAGCGCGTTCCCGTCGAAGCCACGACGAACTCTGCGACACCTGTTGGGAGGACTGATGAGCCGATCCCGCCGCGATGACCACGCGCCCAGCCATTACTTCACGACCCCCGAGGGGCCGGTGCAGACCCGCACCATCACCGTCAACGTCTGGAACGACTCCATGATAATGACGACCGCCGGTGGAGTGTTCTCCGGCGCACGTCTCGACCCGGGAACCGCCGTCCTCATGCGCGAGGTCACTCCCCCGCCCTCCGACGGCACCTTCCTCGACCTGGGTTGCGGGTACGGACCCATCGCCTGTGCCTTGGCGCGGGCCTGCCGCGGTTCAAAGGTCGTCGCCGTGGACGTCAACGACCTCGCCATCGACCTCACCAATCGCAACGCCAAGGCCCTCGGGATCGGCGACCGCGTCCACGCCTGCCGTCCCGAGGAGGTCGATTCGGACCTGCGCTTCGACGAGATCTGGTCCAACCCGCCGATCCGCGTCGGCAAGCCGATCCTGCACGAGATGCTGACGACCTGGCTGGCGCGGCTGACCGACGAGGGAGTCGCGCACCTCGTCGTCGGGAAGAACCTCGGCGCAGACTCCCTCACACGCTGGCTGTGCGGCCAGGGATTCGACGCCGCCCGGGTTGCCTCCGCAAAAGGATTCCGGGTCATCGACGTCAACGCCTGAGCTCGTCGTAAGCTGACGTGGTGCCGATAGGAAGGGAAGCTATGCCTCATGACGACTGGAACTGGCGCTGAGCTGTGTCAAGACTGGTGACGAGGACGGCCGACCCGGTCGTCGAGAATCCTTCTGCCCCGACGCACGACAGCACCCGGACAGTCCACCCATGGTCATGGTGGGGCTGGGCGGCCGGCTGCGGAATCGCCATCAGCCTCACCAACAATCCCCTTCTCGTCGTGCTCATCACGGCGACCGTGACACTCGTCGTCACCCTGCGTCGCACCGACGAGCCCTGGGCTCGTTCTGCCGGTGTCTACGCCAGTATGGCCCTGACGGTCGTCGTCATCCGGGTGTTCTTCCAGGTTTTGATAGGAGGAGACGGGACAGGAACCGTCCTCTTCCGGCTACCCGAGGTGGCCCTGCCCGACTGGGCAGCCGGGATCCGGCTCGGTGGACCGGTCACCGCTGAAGGCCTGGCTGCCACCGGTTACGACGCCCTTCGCCTGGCCGGCATGCTGATCTGCTTCGGCGCCGCAAACTCCCTGGCCAACCCACGGCGAGTCCTCAAGTCGGTCCCGGCCGCCCTGCACGACGTCTCGGTGGCCATCGTCATCGCCCTGGCGGTCTTTCCCCAACTCATCGCGTCAGTGCAACGAGTCAGACGGGCCCGAAGGCTGCGTGGTGACACCAGAAAGGGAATGAGAGCCCTCGTCGCAGTGCTCGTCCCCGTGCTCGAGGACTCGGTGGAGACCTCGATGTCCCTAGCCCGTGGAATGGAGTCGCGTGGGTACGGTCGAACCCGCAACGACCGACAGGTCCGCCCCGGGACACGAATTCTGCTCGTCCTCTCGGTGATGGGGCTGACCCTGGGCTGCTACGGGATCCTGGCCAACCCGACCGGATCGTTCAGCGCTGACCCGTCGACCTGCGCCCCTGGCAGCCTGTGCTCGTGGTTCCTGGCCGACCGGATGGGCCAACACATCGGCATCGTGCTCATCGTCGTCGGCGTCATCGGGTCGATCATCGGCCTGCGGACCTCGGGACGTCGTCTCGGGGTGAGCCGGTACCGTCCCGATCCCTGGACCTGGCAGGCCACCGCGTCATGCCTGTGCGGCGCCGTCGCGATGATTGCCATGATCTGGCTGTCCCAGGCCAATCCGAAGGCCATCACCGTCCCCACCTCGCCGGTGGTCTGGCCATCGTTGGAACCGGCCATGCTCATCGTCGTCGTGGCGGCCGCCCTACCCGGGGTGCTCACCCCGGCGCCTCAACGATCCGCGTCAGCCGACCCGGAGCAGGCAGCCTCGTGGAAACCCCGGAAAGATCAGGTGAGCGAGTCATGACCGATGTCATCACCCTGTCGAACGTGTCGATCACCCACCCCGGTGCCACGGCCCCGACCCTCAGGAACATTAACCTGACCGTACAGGAGGGTGACCTGGCGCTGGTCGTCGGGCGTACCGGCACCGGCAAGTCGACCTTGTTGGGGGCGCTGAACGGAATCGTCCCCCATTTCACCGGTGGGCGTCTCGACGGCACCGTGACGGTGGCCGGACGTGACACCCGCACGCATCGTCCCCGCGATCTGGCTGACGTCGTCGGAGTCGTTGGGCAGAACCCGGTCAACGGATTCGTCACCGACACCGTCGAGGACGAGATCGCTTACGGCATGGAACAGCTAGGCATCTCCCCGTCGGTGATGCGCAAGAGGGTCGAGGAAACCCTGGACCTCATGGGGATCGCCGACCTGCGACGTCGGGCCCTGCTGAGCCTGTCAGGCGGCCAACAACAGCGGGTGGCCATCGCCGCTGTACTTGCAGCCCAGCCTCGCATCCTCGTCCTCGACGAACCCACCAGCGCGCTGGATCCCACCGCAGCCCAGGACGTTCTTGCCTCCATCACCACGCTCGTCCATGACGTCGGACTGACGGTGGTGCTGGCCGAACACCGACTGGAACGCGTCATGCACGCCGCCGACACCGCCTGGTGGCTTCCCGGTGACGGGTCCATCGTGCAGGGTCGCCCGGAGGAAGTCCTGGCTCACGCTGACATCATCCCACCCTTGGCCGCACTGGGCCGGGCCATGGGATGGCCGACCGTCCCACTGTCAGTGCGCGAGGCCCGCCGTCGTGTCGGTACGCGCCCCGACCTCCCGAAAGCACCACAACCCTCCGAGACCATGACCTGGCAGGGCCACGGTGACGAGGTGCTGCGGCTGGAGAAAGTCGGTGTCGATTACGGCACGGTCCACGCCGTCGACGCCATGACGACGACCCTGGGGCTCGGAACCGTCACCTGCCTCATGGGGCGAAATGGGTCGGGCAAGTCATCGCTGATGTGGGCCGTCCAGGGGGCGACGAGGTCCTCGGGAAAGGTCCTTGTCAACCATGACGGATCCTGGACCGACCCGCGCAAGGCGAACGCCGAAACCGCGCGGAAGATGGTGAGCCTGGTTCCCCAATCCGCCGCTGACTTGCTCTACCTGCCGACGGTGGCCGAGGAGTGCGCCCAGGCTGACAAGGAGTCCGACGTCCCCAGGGGAACCACGCGAGCCATCCTCTCCCAGTTGGGCGTGGAACTACCGGAAGATCGCAACCCTCGTGACATGTCGGAGGGGCAGCGGCTGGCCCTCGTGCTCGCAATCCAGTTGTCCAGCCGCCCTGACGTCCTCCTCCTGGACGAGCCCACCCGCGGCCTCGACTACGCCATGAAGAACGAGCTGGCGAGAATCGTCAAGGACATCGCCGCCGGTGCCACCGGAGCTCCTGCGGCCGTCCTGCTGGCCACCCATGACGTGGAATTCGCAGCAGCAACGACCGACCGCACCATTGTCATGGCAACCGGCCACGTTGTGGCCGACGGATCCACACGCTCGGTGTGCACCTCCTCACCGGCCTTCAGCCCACAGATCGCCAAGGTCTTCCACCCGGCCGACGTCATGACGATCGCCGATGTCAAGAGGCTCGTGGGAAACCCGGGAGGTGCGGGCCGATGAGCAACCGACAGAAGCAGAACGTCGCCGTCCGCACGTCAACGACATCGCGGGTGCTGCTCGTCGTCACCGCGCTCATGGGGCTGCTGGCCTTCTGCTGGCCGCTGTTCCTCGACCCCGGCAGCTCGACCGACTACGAGACGCGTACCCCCTTCCTCTTCGCAGCCATCCTGCCGGTGGTGCTTGCCGTAGTGGTGTCCCAGCTCAGTTCTGACGGTATCGACGTCAAGGCCATCGCCATGATCGGCGTCCTCACCGCCTGTGGGGCAGCGCTACGAACCCTCAGCCCGTCGATGGCCGGCATCTCCTTCGTCTTCATCCTCATGATTCTCGGCGCGAGGGTGTTCGGCGCAGGTTTTGGATTCGTCCTCGGTACGACGACGATGTTCGCGTCCGCCCTGCTCACGGCAGGCTTCGGACCGTGGCTGCCCTACCAGATGATCGCCTCGGGCTTCGTCGGGCTGGGAGCAGGCCTCCTCCCTCGCGCCAGGGGAAAAGCCGAAATAGCGTGGCTGTGCGGCTGGGGATTTATCTCCGCCTTCATCTACGGCTGGCTGATGGATTTCGCCTTCTGGCCGTTCAACCTGGGTACCAGCACCCAGCTCTCCTTCGACCCACACGCGTCTCCGCTGACCAACCTGTGGCACTTCGTGCTGTTCAACGTCGCAACGTCCATGGGCTGGAACCTCGGACGCGCGCTCACCAACGTCATCTGCCTGGCGCTGCTGGGCGGTCCGATACTACAGGTGCTGCGCCGAGCCTCCCGACGTGCTCAATTCGGCGCGTCAACGGCAGAATCTGCACCACAGCTCACGACACCGGAGTGACCTTCTTCAGCACCTCATCCCAGCTGCGATCAAGCTTCCGCCCGCCCACGATGATCCCAACATGCAGTATCAGGAGGGACCACGCCAGCCCGAAGACGAAGGTCAGGAGGATGCTCCACCACGAGTTGTCGGTCATCCCCACCAGCATCACGAGCAGGCCGATCGGGATGGCGGTGATGACACCTGCCACCATGCCGATGAGGGCCCCCAGGCAGCCAGCACCCGTCGACGATCCGGAACCGGAGTTGAACCCGCTCCCCTTGCGGTTGTCAGCCACCCGCATCGGATTGACGACACCCATCCACGAGCCGATCCCCGTCGAGAGCAGGAGGGCACTCCAGGCTTCGGCGACCACCACCGGCAACAGTTCCCACTGACCATAACGCCACACCATGACGAGGGCCAGCAGCAAACCAACCGGCATCGTGACGATGAGGTAAGCAATCGCGCGACCGCGTCGATCCTCCGCACCAGCGACCGACGCCTCAATGTGATGCCACAAGGCCGTCCCGTCGTAGCTGATGAGTGAACCCGCGTAGAGCGGCACCGCGCACAGCATGACCATGAAGGGGAGCGCGGTAAAAACGAGAGCTGACGTCGTGCCGCTCACCTCGTCCCCGCCATTGATGTACATCGGGACCAGAGCAAAAACCGGGATGAGGAAGGTGTTGAGCAGCAGAGACACCATTCGGGGATCGCGCTTCATGTAGCGCAGGGTGCGTCCGGCAATAGCCCCGGTCGGGGTGACCGGAAACATGCGATCAATCCGGCTTTCAGCCTTGATCTTCTCGGCACCGCCGCCGTCTCCAGCTGGCGAGACGAGGCGACGGTCAACGATGGCCTGCCAGGCCCACACCATGAGTGCAAGACCAGCGATGCTGAGGACGAGCTTGACGATGAGTGCCAGCCACGTGCTGCTGACAGCTTCCCAGGGCATCGACCAGGCCCATCCCAGCGGGGTCCAACCGACGATCCGTCCGACGTTGACCGGAATCGCGTCGGTCGTCGCATCAGCCCTTGTCACGAGCTGCATCCCGACGCCCAGTCCGCAGCACAGGAGTACGAGGAAGACCATCATGGCCTCGCGGAATCGACGCTTGGCCAGCACCGCCGACATCGCGGCCAGCAGGAGATTCGATGCGATCATGGCGCCGGACCACCCCAGTAGGACACCGAGTACGGCCGCAACGACCGCAATCGCGCCCGCACTAGACCATGCGACAACATGTGAGGCTGCCGCAACCAGGGTGACAATTCCTCCCATACCCAACAGACCGGCTGTCACGAACGCAGGCATCAGTTCCCGAGGACGCCTGGGGAACATGGCGTATCGCGAGGGGTCGGTGTAGATCGGTTGAGCACCGAAAAGTACCGGCAGCACGATCCAGAAGACCATGAGGGAGGCCCCTGCGGCCACGGTGGTGGCCCCGCGAGGATCGACGCCAAGTTGACCGGTCGAGGACACGTAAGAGAAGTAACTCCCACCGAGGAACAGGGCCATCAGGATGAGGAAGATCAGCCCGACCGTCTCACCGGCCTTGGCGCCCCTACGGCACGGGGCAAGAGTAGTTCGCCACTGGTATTTCAAGACTTGCGCAACCACGTGAGCCCCTCCCCAGTGTTGGCATTTCCGCCGACGAGCTCGACGAACCTGTCCTGCAGGGACTTGCCCTGACGGACCTCGTCGATGGTCCCGATGGCGTGAAGCTGTCCCTTCGCGATGACGGCCACCGAGTCGCAGAGAGACTCGACAAGCTCCATGACGTGGCTGGAGATCACGACCGTCCCGCCGCCGTCGACGAAGTGACGCAGGATTGCGCGGATCGTCTGACCGGAAACCGGGTCGACGGACTCGAAGGGTTCATCGAGGACGAGCAGGGCCGGGTCGGCGATGAGGGCGCAGGCCAGACCGATCTTCTTCGTCATGCCGGCGGAGTAGTCGCACACCAGGGTGTTGGCAGATTCCGTCAGGCCAAGGGCGTCGAGAAGACCGTCGGTGCGCTCATTGACGGTGGCCTCGTCGAGACGATGCAGCATCCCACAAAAATGGAGCAGCTCTCGGCCAGAAAGCCGGTCGAAGGTCTTCATCCCGTCGGGGAGCACGCCCATCTGGGCCTTGGCCGCAGCCGGATCTGCCCAGACATCATGGCCAAGCACCTCGATTCGGCCGCTGTCAGGACGCAGCAACCCAGTGGCCATCGAGAGCGTCGTCGTCTTGCCGGCCCCGTTGGGGCCGACAAAGCCGAACATGGAGCCGCGCGGAACCCACATCGTCAGGTTGTCGACGGCAATCTTGGCGTCGAACCTCTTGGTGAGGCCGTCGATTCTGACGGCTGGGTCACTCGTCGACGGAGCCGCCAGAGGCGTGGACACGTCGGTCTGAGGGATGGGCCAGGATCCTGTGGGGTCAGTCACATCATTCATCAAATCATATTGTCAGACCACACCCAAGGAACCGATCAGCGTTGCAGCCACGGCCAGATCGTCTGTTCCGTCCGCGTATGACCGCCTGTTCCGAAGGTCCCTCCCGGTGCTGGTCACATTCATGTGGATGCGCCAGATCAGGTAAAGCTCAGCGCCGACCCGGGCAACAGGGAAGGTGTGGCAGCCACCGCCGGTATTGGCGATGAATCCCGCAGCCATCGCAACGACGAAGGCCAGCATCAGCAATAGGGGAAGGGGGCTTGGCACGCATCTAGCTGCTCCTGTCTGGTGTGACCGGCCGCGTCAGCGGTCAGGCCTCATGTCAGAGATATGTACGTGAAGGTGCGTCAGGACGGGGCTTCGTCGCCGTCGCTGAAGGCTGAAGAGCTCTAGCCAGGACCAATTCCGGCACATTTCGTGAAAATCTCGCAGTTGTGGGAATGATGGAGACAGTTCCGGTGTTGTACCGAACAAGCGGCCCCGCCAAGGGCCACGTCATGACGGAAGCCATGGCGCATCTCGTTCCACAGGAGGAAGAATGGCTGTTTACACCCTTCCCGATCTCGACTACGACTACGGCGCACTGGAGCCCCACATCTCGGGCAAGATCATGGAGCTCCACCACGACAAGCACCACAACACCTACGTGCAGGGTGCCAACACCGCCCTGGAGAAGCTGGCCGAGGCCCGCGAGAAGGGCGACTTCGGAGCCATCAACAAGCTCGAGAAGGACCTGGCCTTCAACCTCGGTGGACACATCAACCACTCCGTCTTCTGGAAGAACATGTCCCCCAACGGCGGCGGCCGTCCCGAGGACACCGAGCTCGCCGCCGCCATTGACGAGTTCTTCGGATCCTTCGACGGCTTCAAGAAGCAGTTCGAGGAGGCCGCCAAGGGCGTTCAGGGCTCCGGCTGGGGCATGCTCGTCTGGGATGTCCTGGGCCAGCGCCTCAACACCATGCAGCTGTTCGACCAGCAGGGCAACCTGCCGTCCGGACAGATCCCGGTCGTGCAGCTCGACATGTGGGAGCACGCCTACTACCTGCAGTACCAGAACGTTAAGGCCGACTACATCAGCGCTTGGTGGAACGTCGTGAACTGGGCCGACGCCCAGGCTCGCTTCGATCGCGCCCGTTCCCAGACCCCTGGCCTCATCTGAGACGCCGTCTGAACCCACGAGGGGCTCGTCTTCATGACGAGCCCCTCGTTGTGTGTCTGGGGCCGCACTCCCCCGAGGAGCCGTTGCCCTGATCGGCTTGCCCACCACCCCTGACCCACCAACGGGTGGTAATCCCGAAAACACATACACGAGCTGCCACCTGGAGTGGCAGGCTCATTCAGACTTTTCGATATGTGCACGGGACTTACGAATTCCTGCAAGGCGAAGACCGACTTGAGCCCCGGGTCGGCGTCCAAGAAGTCGCGTACGCCGAGAAGTGATCCTCAACCGCTACGAAGTTCTCCACTCCTCTCTCAGCGGGACTCAACTGTGCGGCCAGGGCGCCGGGAGCGTCGCGATCCGTTGACATTTCCCGGCCCCACACCTAGCGTCATTACATCTAAATGTCACAACAAAAGGAGTAGCCATGGACAAAGATGTCCATCCCTACCGCATTGCCCTGCTCGGGGTCGGGCGCATTGGCGTCATGCATGCCCGCCTGCTGGCCAAGCACCCGCTCGTGGGTGAGCTCATCCTCGCGGACGCATTCGAGGAACGGGCCCGCAGCGCCGCCGACGACCTGGGCGTCAGGACTGCCCCTGTCGACGAGGTCACCGACCCGTCCAACCCGCTGGGCCTGCAGGGTCTGATCATCGCCACCGGCACCGCCACTCACGCCGATCTCCTCATCAAGGCGTGCAAAATCGGCATCCCCACCTACTGCGAGAAGCCCATTGCCCTCGACCTCGATCAGGGGCGTATCGCCGCCGACGCCATCAACCAAGCGAAACTGCCCCACGCCATCGGCTTTCAGCGTCGCTTCGATGTCGGTTACAACCGCGCCAAGAAGCTGTTAGAAGACGGCGAGCTCGGCGAGCTGCGTCGTTTCCATGGCATGACCTGTGACCAGTTTCCCCCGGCAGATGAGTTCATCCCTGGCTCGGGCGGCATCTTCGTCGACTGCAACTCACACGACTTCGACATCATCCGCTGGCTGACTGGCCAGGAGGTCGTCGAGGTGTACGCCACCGGTTCGACCCGAGGCTCGAAGGCATTTGCCGAGAGCAACGACTACTCCGACTCGATCGTCACGCTGACGCTGGCTGACGGCACCGTCGGCAGCCTCCACTCGTCGCGTTACAACGGTCAAGGCCACGAGGTTCGCCTCGACCTCATGGGCACCGAGGGTTCGGCCAACGTTGGCCTCGACAACAAGGTTCCGTTCCGCTCCGTCGAGGCCAACGTTGCGTTCCCGCCCGAGGAGCCGTGGTACGACTTCATCGAGCGCTTCCTGCCGTGCTACGAGCGCGAGCTCGACCACTTCCTGCGCAACCCCATGGTCGGCAAGCCGGGCGCCTGCACCGTCGACGACGCCATGGCTGCCCTGAAGATCGCGCTGTCCTGCAACAAGTCGCGTGACGAGCACCGCCCTGTCCGAGTCGACGAGGTCGGCTAACCTTTAGCTCATCGCATACGGTGGCTGGCCGTCCACACAACACGTTCACCCAGACCTCGCCCCTATTTGTCATGACATATACTGAAGCCAAATGCCGGCGATGAAGCTAACGGAGGACACCTGCAATGACTGACACGACGATCACGCCTGAGGTCATCACGATGGGACGAATTGGCGTCGACCTTTACCCCCTCCAGACCGGCGTGGGACTGGAGGAAGTCACCTCATTCGGCAAATTTCTGGGCGGCAGCGCCACCAACGTCGCCGCCGCAGCGGCACGTCTCGGACACGGTTCTGTGGCCACCGTCACGGCCGTCGGCGACGACCCCTTCGGACGCTGGCTGCGCGCCGAGATGCAACGGCTCGGCGTCAGCGACCGGTACGTCGAGACCACCGACCAACTACAGACCCCGATCACCTTCTGCGAGATCTTCCCGCCGGACGATTTCCCGCTCTACTTCTACCGGCGCCCCACAGCTCCCGACCTCCAGTTGCGCCCCTATGACGTCCCGATGCGCGACATCGTCGACTCAAAGATCTTCTGGTTCACCGGCACCGGCCTGTCGCAGGAACCAAGCTACTGGACGCACGCCGTATGCCTCGAGAACCGCGGGCGAAAGGACCACACGGTGTTCGACCTCGACTGGCGCGACATGTTCTGGCGCGAGCGCCACATCGCCAGCGAGCGCTACGCCGAGGCCCTCAAGTACACCACCGTGGCCGTCGGCAACCGCGAGGAGTGCGAGGTCGCCGTCGGTGAGCGTGAGCCCGAGCGCGCCGCCGACGCCCTGCTTGAGCGCGGTGTCGAGGTCGCCATCGTCAAGCAGGGCCCCAAAGGCACCCTGGCCAAGACCAAGGACGAGCGCGTCGAGGTTCCGCCGACCAAGGCCGAAACCGTGAACGGCCTGGGCGCGGGCGACGCTTTCGGCGGTTCCATCGTCGACGGTCTGTTGCGCGGTCTGTCGCTGGACGAGATGATCCGGCGCGCGAGCGCGGCCGGCGCGATCGTGGCGTCCCGACTCGAGTGCTCGACGGCCATGCCTACCCCCGACGAGATTGACCAGGTCGTCAAGGCAGGGCACACCGGCACCCTCGAGCAGAAGTTGCCCGCCAACACCACCATCAAGCGCTGACACCATGGCGCACGCGACGCCCATGAAGGCCCGCAGGCGCAGGGCATGACGAACCGCCGACCGGCCGGGCGGACCCCGGACCGATCGGCGGCTCGTATGGATGCCAGGCCGACGTATGTCAGGCCAGCGCCGAGAGCGCCTCGAGGGACGCCTTGGCGTTGTCGACGGGGCCACCACCAGCCGGAGGCTCCTCGTCAATCATGATGTCCTGCTCGAGGACGTAGTAACCGTCGAAGCCGGCCTCATTCAGGGTCTTGACGATCGTGGCGAAGTCGATGTCGCCCTGGCCGATCGGGGTGAACATTCCAGCCTTGATGCCCTCGCTCCAAGTGATCTCGCCCGGTAGCAGCTTGTCGGTCAGTTCCTTGCGGATGTCCTTGGCATGGACAATGTCGACGCGGTCGGCGTACGTCTTGACCAGTTCGACGACATCGGCGCCACCGCACGCGATATGGCCCGTGTCGAGGCAAAGACCCACGGTCGAGTTATCGAGCACGCGCTCAATCTCGTCCGCGTTCTGCACCATGGTGCCCCAGTGCGGGTGCAGACAGGCAGTCACACCGCGCTTCTGGCAAACCTCACGAATGCGGGTCAGGTTGTTGAAGAGCGTCTCCCAACCCTTCTCGTCCAGGACGGGGCGGGCGTCGTAGCCTTCCCGGCCAGAGTCGGCGGCCAGGATGAGGAACTCTCCCCCGGCAGCCTCGAACGCGTCGAGCTCCTTGTTGACCATGGGGATCGGGTCGAAGTCCGGGTCGTGCATGACCGCGAGGAAGAAGGCGCCAACAGGCTTGAGCCCGTACTTGCCGACGACCTGCGCGCGCTCGGCGGCGTCGACGGGCAGCCAGCCCTGGGGGCCGAACTCGGTGGCGGTCAGACCGATCTGCTTCATCTCGGTGAGCACGCGCTCGGGGCTCATCTGGTAGCCCCAGTTCGGGACCTCACATACGCCCCAACTGATGGGGGCTCCTGCAATCTTCATTGTTTTCTCCCTTGATGTAACGGGTACTTCGTGACTCCGACCTCCGTGGAGTCTGGTGGTCTTTTGATCGGCGCGACGAATGAGCCGCGTCACAGGCGGTCGAGGGCCCGGCTCCCTCGAAACCGGGCTCACGGACCGCCACGTTGATGGCGAACGGACGCGTGACGACCCTGGGGCCGTCAGTGGGTCACTCCTCGCGCTTGAACGACATCGACGCCGCGTAGGCGCCCGACTCGGACGGCCAGCGGGTGGTGATCGCCTTGGCGCGGGTGTTGAACAGGACGCCTTCCGGACCGTGGATGTGGAGGTCGCCAAGCAGCGAGCCCTTCCAGCCACCGAACGAGTAGTACGCGACGGGCGTCGGAATCGGGACGTTGACGCCGACCATGCCTGCCTCGACGTCGATCGTGAAGCGACGGGCCATGCCGCCGTCGTTGGTGAAGATCGCGGCGCCGTTGCCGAAGGGCGACGAGTTCACGATCTCGATGGCCTCCTCGTAGGTGTCGGCGTGGACGATGGCCAGTGCCGGGCCGAAGATCTCCTCCTTGTAGAAGTCGGAGTCGAGGGGCACGTCGTCGACGACGGTCGGGCCAACCCAGAAGCCGTCCTCGTAGCCGTCCACCTTGTAGTTGCGGCCATCGAGGACGACCTTCGCGCCGCGCTTCTCGACGTCGTCGACCAGGCTGAAGATGCGCTGCTGAGCACTCTTGGAGATCACGGGACCCATCTCGACACCCTCGTCGAGGCCCATGCCGACCTTGATTTTCTCGCCACGAGCCTTGACCAGCTCGGCGAGCTTCGGGCCGACGCCGCCCACGGCAACGACGACAGGCAGAGCCATGCAGCGCTCACCGGCGGCACCGAAGGCGGCCGCAGCGATGTGCTGGGATGCGAAGTCGAGGTCGGCGTCGGGCATGACGATGGCGTGGTTATTCGCCCCACCGAGGGCCTGGACTCGCTTGCCGGTGCGGGTCGCGCCCTCCTGGACGACGCGGGCGACCGGGGTGGAGCCGACGAAGCTGATGCCGTCGATACCGGGGTGCTCCAGGATGCCGCTCACGAGGTCGCGGTTGCCGCCGAGGACGTTGAAGACGCCATCCGGCAGGCCGGCCTCCTTGTAAAGGCGGGCGATGATGATTGAGGCGGTCGGCGTCGGGCTGGCCGACTTGAGGATGAACGCATTGCCGGTGGCAATCGCGATGGGGTGCATCCACATGGGCACCATGACCGGGAAGTTGAAGGGGCAGATACCCGCGACGACGCCGAGTGGCTGGCGCATGGTGTGGATGTCAACGCCGCTCGAGACGTCGGTGGAGATCTGGCCCTTGAGTGCAGTGTTGATGCCGCAGGCGAAGTCGAGGGTCTCGCGTCCGCGCTGGATCTCACCGATCGCGTCGTTGAAGTCCTTGCCGTGCTCGGCGACGATGCTCTTGGCGATCTCGTCCTGATGGGCGAGCACCAGTTCGCGCATCTTGAACATGATGGCGGTGCGCTTGGCGAGTGAGAACTTGGCCCACTCCTTCTGGGCCTCGCGGGCCACCTCGACGGCATGGTCGAGATCAGCCTGACTGGCGGCCAGGAGCTCGCTCTCGACCTTGCCCGTTGCAGGGTTCTCGACGGGGATGCGCTTGGCGGGCGTTCCCTCGTAGGACTCGCCACCCACCCAGTGCATGATCGTGTTGGTCATCGGCTCGTTTCCCTTCCTGGTTGCCGGTTGGGACCTGGTGGCCCACGAACCGTCCTTCTTCATTGAAAGTCGCTCAGCTCACGACGTCTGCGTCATAGCTTTGTCTTGACAATATCATCGCCGATGCGTCGCCACAACCGGCCACCGTGATCACCAACTCGCCTACCGCAGGCAATCCCCATCGCCCCAGTCCGCGCCCCCTAGGCGGGCCGGCAAGCCTTGCGGCGCCATTATTTGAGGCGACGCCAACGCCCATCTATGATGGTAAATGTAAGGATAAAGTACTGAAACGACACAGCTGCCAATCAGGAGCAGCTGGATCAGCTAGAGACACGATGGCCGTGTGGGAGCGGCCATCGGCTGCACCTGCGGACATCAGGGAAGGAAACCCATGTCTGCCACCTTGATCGACCCCCACACCCAGACGACCTCGAACGATTCACTCTCGCAGGAAGACTTCGCCCCTGTCGCCGGACAGCCCCACGGCACCACACCGGCGACTACCGCCCGTGGCGCCCTCAACTTCACCATCACAATGCTGGCCGTCGCCGCCGTATTGGGGCTCGCGATGCTCGTCATCCCGAGCGTGGGCCTCGCAGCCATGGCGGCCCTGGCGTTGGTCGGCGCCGGCATCGCCGGGCCGTTCGCCGCGTTCCGCAACTGCCTGTAAGGCACCTACCGGGGGGACACTGGCCACCG
Organism: Cutibacterium avidum ATCC 25577; assembly: GCF_000227295.1. Taxonomy (GTDB): domain Bacteria; phylum Actinomycetota; class Actinomycetes; order Propionibacteriales; family Propionibacteriaceae; genus Cutibacterium; species Cutibacterium avidum. The sequence goes on from NZ_JH165054.1 coordinate 465,671, forward strand.
CTCAATGCCAGACCAGACCTCGACACCAGAAGGGAGAGCCCGTGCGGGTTCTCCCTTCTGGTGTTTTCAACCTTCCCCCGTCGCGCCCGTCGGCGGTGGGATGAGCGACCGCCCATCATCGATGCGGCTACGGATGTATTGCTCAGATCTTCTCGCCAGCTTGGAAGCGGGCCTCCAACTCCTCGAGCGACGAGCCCGAGGTATTGGGAAGGAACTTCACGAGGAAGGCGATGACAACGAGATTCAGCACTGCGAAGAGACCGAACATGCCTTGCAGACCCACCTTCGCGGTGATGACCGGGAACGAGAAGGTTAGGATGGCGTTAGTCAGCCACATGCACAGCGTCGCCAAGCCCATGGCCAGGCCACGCACTCGCAGCGGGAAGAGTTCCGAGAGCGCGACCCACACAGGGGCGTTAAGGAAGGCCTGCATGAAGAACACGAAGCTCACACAGAGGATCAGAATGAGCCAGGCGCGCAGCGAGCTGGCAGACAGGATGGTGGCAGTCAGCGTGATGAGAACGTGGAGGATCGTCGTCATGCAGAAGCCGAAGATAATCATCTTGCGACGCGAGTAGCGGTCGATGAGGAAGAACAGGCACAGCGCGGTACCGGCAACCGAGAGGACGCCGTTGGCGACGTTGGCAACGATGGCCGAGTCGGCCGAGAAGCCAGCCTCGGTCAGCAACTGAGTGCCGTAGTACATAACGGAGTTGATGCCGGTGACCTGCTGGGCAGCGGCCAAGAGGCAGCCGATGACGACCAGACGACGGATCCACGGGATCTTGAGATCAGACCAGCCTCGGCTGTTCTGGCGCGACTCCTCGTCGGCGAGGATCTCAACCTCAGCCATCTCTGCGACAGCGCGGTCCTCGCTGCGGATCAACATGAGGACACGCAGCGCCTCGTCACGATAGCCATGTTTGATGAGCCAGCGAGGCGACTCGGGCATCTTGAACATGCCAATGAAGAGCGCGATGGCAGGGATCAAGCAGATGGCAAGCATGTAGCGCCAGACGCTCTGGTGATGACCCCAGGCGTTCGCGATGATCGCGTTGATGAGGAAGGCGAGGAACTGGCCAACGACGATGGCGAGCTCGTTGCGTCCGCTGAGGGCACCTCGACGCTCGGTCGGGGCCAGCTCGGCCAGATAGACCGGGACAGTCGCGGACGCGGCACCGACGCCGAAGCCCAGCACAAAGCGACTCACCAGCAGGAAGCCGAGGTCGGGGGTGAGCACACAGCCCAACGCACCGAGGAAGAAGATGATCGAGATCATCGTCATCGTCTTCTTGCGCCCCATCTTCTCGTTCAGGATGCCGGACATGAGACCGCCAATCGCGGCACCGATCAGGAGGCTCGAGGTGACCATGCCCTCGGACTCGGGCGTGAGGCCGAGGTCGGCCTTCATCGGCTCCAGAGCGCCATTGATGACGCCCGTGTCATAGCCGAAGAGAAGGCCGCCGAATGTCGCCACCACGGCGATCAGGTCGAGACGACGCTGGTGGGGTCCCGCGGCCAGCGGTGGCAGGTCGATCTTCTTGATCTTCTCCTGCGCTGATTCTGCCGACATCTTTGTCTCTCTTTCTGAATGCGAACGCCCCGACTCTGGGGCCCCGTATCAATCACGAAGGTTCATTGATCCCACGTCAACAGTGATTTGTACGGACATATTACACGAGTTGTGTTCGATGGCGAAAGCACGGCTGCAATCGCCTCGAAACCCCTCCCTGGCCACCGGCTCGGCGCCCGTCGGCGAGATCGCCGCAGAGAACGCCCGATGCCGACCATTTCGATCATGTTGGCCCCCGCGTCCTGTCGCATGGTCGTGCGACAGGACGACACGGGAGCACGTTTGAAGGCTCAGGCGCTCATGTCAACGACGGCGCGACCAAGGATCTTCCCCTCGGCGAGCAGTGAGTAGCCCTCGTTTGCCTGCTCCAGGCTGAACCGACGGGTGACGAGGTCGCGGTAGTTGATCTCGTCATGGGCGGCCATGTCGACGACGGCCGGCAGATCGACGCGCGTCCGGGCACCGTAGCTGCCGAGAATGCTCTGGCTGCGCCGCACCGCCCGGTTGATTTCGACCTCGGCGGTCTTGACGCCTGCCCCCAGCCCGATCGGAACCATGCGTCCGCCATCGGCGAGCACGTCCAGGGCGGTCTTCCACGTGGCACCGATACCCAGGGCTTCGAAGGCCACGTCCACGCCCCGCCCATCGGTGAGCTCGAGAACTCTCTCGCGGGCGTCCGATGTCATTGAGTTCACTGTCGCCGTGGCGCCGAACCTGTCGAGCGAGGCGAGCTTTTCGTCACTGACGTCGATGGCAATGACCTGACGGGCGCCCATCGCCGAGGCAATCTGGCAGATATTGCTGCCCACTCCCCCAACCGCCACCACGGCGACCGATTCGCCGTGGCGCAGCCCGGAGCGACGTACCGCGCCGTAGGCGGTCATTGCTGCGCAGCCGAGGATGGCCGAGGCGATACCGTCCACGTCGGCCGACAGGGGGGTCACTGCGGTGGCGGGAACAACGGCGTACTCGGCAAGTCCTCCCATCGAGTACATGTAGATGGGGCTGCCGTCGAGGTCGGCCAGCCGAGTCTCGCCGTCGTACAGGACGCCGTTAATGCGGTTCATCTCAAAGAAGGGCTCACAGAGTTCATCCTCGCCCCTGGCACAGTGATCGCAGCGTCCGCACGGCATGAGGAAGGCACCTGCGACGCGCTGTCCGACAGCCAAATGGGTCGCCTGCAGACCCTCACCGAGCTCAACGATGGTGCCAGCGACCTCGTGGCCGAGCACGCAGGGCGTGGGGAAAGCGATGGCGCCGCCAATCACGTGTAGGTCCGAGTGACACAGACCACATGCGGTGACCTTGATCAGCACCTCCTCGGCCCGGGGTCGGGGTGTCTTAATGGTTTCGACCTGCAGACCCCTGCCGGGCTCGCGGAGCACAGCAGCCCGCATAGTCACCGGGATGGCGGTGTCCGCTGCCCTGGTCTCGTTGATGGATGTGCTAGTCACGGCAATCACTCCTTGATGCGCTTGACGGTTCGTGCACGGCCACAAAAGGGCGCGCTGATGCGTCCGGTGGCCGACGTGAATGGCCCCGCTGTCGGGGGGTGGGCGCGGTGGCCCGACGGTCTACTTGACCAGCTCCTTGGTAATGCGCTCGAGCATCCGCGCGTTTGCCCCGTCGGCTTTCTCATGCCACCCGAAGACGCACACCGAGACGACTCCATCGAACTCGATGTCACGCAGGGTCTGGAACACGTCTTCCCAGGGGACCTCGCCCATACCCAGCTCGTTATGCTGGTGGACGCGCACGTCTGCACCAGGCGGGTTGATGATGTACCGGTTGCCGTCGTTGGCAAGGTGGTTGAAGGCGTCGGCCATGTGCACCTCGCGGAGTTTGGGAGCACTGTCGCGGATCATGCGCGCGGCGTCGCCCTTACCGTCAGACAGGTGGAACACGTGAGGGCAGCAGAACTCGTAGCCGATCCAGTCGACGTTCACCCCACGAACGATGTTGTACGCAGCATCGTGCAGCTCGACAAAGTCGTAGGGATGCGCTTCCATGTTCAGGCGGATCTGGTATTTCTCAAACGTCGGCGCCAGCTCCTGGACCGAGCGGTACCACTGGGCCTCGCACTCGCGGGGCGTGTTCGGGTCTCCCGAGAACTCGGACGTGATCTCCCGGACGTCGAGTGCGTCCGCAATCTCGAGCAGACGCGTCCAGTTGCGCACCTGCGCGTTACGCTCGGCCTCATTGACCGATGACCAGTTGAAAACTGGATTAAGCGTGCGAATAGTCACGCCGGTCTCCTTGGATGCCTTGTTGAGTTCAGCGATGTAGGCGTCATCTGCCTTCGGATAGTGGTGCCAAAAATGGAAGTCCGCGCGGGGCGATAGTTCCACGTGCTTGAAGCCCAGGTCAGCCGCCTTGCGTAGGCAGTCTGGCGTGGACATGGTCATGTAGTACATGTTCGGATCGAGGGCTATGTCGACCATCGTGGTTCTCTTCTCGTCGACTATGGAGTACTGGACGGGCTGTTAGGGTGGACGATCCGCCCCGCTTCCGGGTTGGCGCCCCACCGGACGCCAACCCGGAACAGGAGTGATTAGGCGTAGAACCCGGGCTTGTCGATCATGGCAACCTCGACCTTCGGTCCGCTAGGGTCCTCGAGCGATGCCACTGCGGCATCAATCACGCATGCGGCGGCATAGCCATCCCAGCTGCTCGCACCGGTGTGCTCGCCCCTGGCAACCGCGTGGATCCACTCTTGGACCTCTTGGTTGAAAGCGTCGTGGAAGCGGTCGATATGCGAACCACAAATGGCGTTGCGGTTGCCGAACTGGTCGCGCACGTGGATCTTCTCCTGATCGCCGAGACGAGCCGTGCCGGTCTCCATCACAAGTTCGCACTCGATCGAGTAGCCGAACCCGATATTGACGTTGACCTCATCGTCGATGAGGACCCCCGACTCCGTGCGCATGACGACCACAATGGGATCGTTGAGGTGCTCAAAGCGCTTCGAGGTGAAACGCGGACGGTCGACGCGCGTCTCGACGATCTCCTCATCCAACAGCCACCGCATCGTGTCGATCTCATGGATCGCCGTGTCGTCAATGGCCATGCGCGAGGTGTAGGTCTTGGGCACCGAGGGGTTACGGTGCCGGTTGTGGACCAGCGTGGCGTAGCCGAGCTCGCCACCGACAAGCAACTCCTTCATCTTGTTGTAGCCCTTGTCGAAGCGGCGCATGAAGCCGACGGTGACGAGCTTCCTGCCCGCCGCCTGCTCGGCGTCCATGATCCGCAGGCAGCCTTCGGCGGTGGTGGCCAGCGGTTTCTCACAAAGGACGTACTTGCCGGCCTGCACCGCAGGGATCACGGATTCCTCATGCACCTTTCCGAAGGTCGCGACGAGGACAGCGTCCACGTTAGGGTCGTCGATGAGTTCTTTCCCGGTGGTATAGGCCTTGGCGCCGAGCGGCTCAGCAACGGCCTTGGCAGCGTCGAAATTGATATCGGCCACGGCACTCACTTGGGCGCCCGGGAGCTCATTGGCGATGCGGTCGACGTGCGCACGTCCCATGCCGCCTGCACCAATTAGTCCAATACGAACGGTCATGTCGCTGTCCTTTCCGTGCTCAGGCCTGCCCCAGGCCGAGGGATGCGAGATACTCGCGCATCTTGATGGCGTTCTGTTTGGGGAACGAATGGTCCTCGACCGGGTACATGTCCTGCTCACAGATCACGTACAGAGGCTTATCGAGGTCAGCGAGGGCCTCGATAAATGTGTCCATGGGCGGCAGACCAGCCGGTGGGCGGACCGACGCTCCCTTGGCCACGGCCTCCCCGAACGGCCAGTCCTTCTCATGTGCCTCCTCGACGAGGGACTCGTCGAACGCCTTGATGTGGACGTAGCCGATACGCTCAGGGTACTTGCGGCACAACTCGACAGGGTCTCCCCCTCCGTAGACGATATGGCCGGTGTCCAGGCAGAACGAGACGTATTCGGGGTCCGTGGCGTCGAAGATCCGCGCGATCTCATCGGGGGTCTCGATGTGCGAGTCACCGTGCGGGTGCAGGACCATCGTCAGGCCGTAGTCCTCCTTCATCATTTTGCCCAACCGGTTGGCGTTGTTGACGTAGAGGTTCCACGCATCGGGCGACAGAACGCGGTCATCGGTGAACTCCCAAGTCTTGTCGTCGCGGTAGAGGGGCGGCAGGTGGACGATATACTCGGCACCGAGCGCGGCGTGCGTCTCACCAATGGCGCGGAATGTCTTCTCGGTATCGGCCCAAGCCTCCTCTTTGTGCAGGATGCCCCAGCCTGTGCCGGCCACGACACGCATGCCACGCTCGTCGACCCAGCGCTGCAACTCCTTGGGATCCTTCGGGAAATAGCCGTATGGGCCGGTCTCGAGCACCTCAAAGCCGGCCTCGGCCATCTCGCTCATCGCGACGTCGGGATCGATCTGTTTTGGATCATCGGGGAACCAGACGCCCCATTGGTCAGGGCACACGCCAATGGTGAGCTTGGAGTAGCGCGGGTTCTTAGTGTTGACGGACTTGTCTTTGTTGTCGAACGACATCGGTGTCTTCTCCAATCCTTGCGGGCCGTATGCCTTCCGCGGCCGCGCGTGCCGCAGTGGGCCGTCCTGGCCCGCCCCGGCTTGTCTTGCTACAGGTAGTGCCGCTGTGGCTTGCGCGCCTCGACGTACTCGGCGTGTGCCTTCTGAGTGCTTTCGAGCGTCGACGTGCTGGCGACGACCACGTCCCACCAACTCGAGTTGGGCGGGTTCGGGCCCATCAGGTCGGTTTCGATGTGGATCATCGTGGCCCTGTCTGAGGCATGCGCCTTCTCGTAGGCTTGACGGAACTCGTCCATGCCGTGTGCCTCGATCACGTCAATGCCCAGACTACGGGCGTTGGCCGCGATGTCGACGCCGGGGATCGTCTTCTCGTCCTCGAGGTGGCTGCCCTGGCCGCGCTGGCGGAACGTGGTGCCAAAGCGCTGCGAACCGTGCGACTCGGACAGTGCGCCGATCGACGCGAAACCGTAGTTCTGCAGCAAGACGTAGATGACCTTGATGCCCTCCTGAGCCACAGTCGCCAACTCCATCGGCAGCATCTGGTAGGTGCCGTCGCCCACGATCGCCACGACCTCGGACTCGGGACGGGCAAGTTTCACGCCGAGAGCAGCAGGAATCTCATAGCCCATGCAGCTGAACGCGTACTCGACGTGATACTGGATCGGATTCTTCGCCTGCCACAAGGCCTGCAGGTCACCCGGCATAGAACCGGCTGCGTTGATGACGATGTCCTCGTCCCCCATGAGCTCGTTCAGGGCCCCGAAGACCTCAGTCTGCGCGGGTAGCGGTCCGTGGTCGAGGTGGTAACACTGGCGGGTCTTCTCCGACCAGGACTCCTTCTCGGCCTTGATGCGCTCGCTGTACTCGGCGTCCACGTGGTAGCCGTCGAGCAGGGCGGTCAGGTCAGTGAGGGCCTCGCGGGCATCGGCGACCACCATGATCGCCGACTGCTTGGCCGCGTCGAAGCTGGTCACGTTAATGTTGACGAACTTGACGTCGGGGTTCTTGAACTGCGTCTTGGACGCCGTCGTGAAGTCGGAGTACCGCGTGCCGACGCCGATGATCAGGTCGGCCTCGTCGGCCAGATGGTTGGCGGCGTCACAGCCCGTCGACCCCACCCCGCCAACTGCGCATTCGTGGTCGAAGTTGATGGCGCCCTTGCCGGCCTGGGTGTCCGAGACCGGGACTCCCGTGGCTGTGGCGAGGTCACGCAGCTGCTGTGAGGCCTCGGAGTAGATGGTGCCACCACCCGAGACGATCAGCGGGCGCTTGGAGGCCCGGATCGCCTCGGCCGCACACTCCAGCGCTGCCCTTTCGGCCGGTGGGCGACGCACGTGCCAGACGCGCTTGTCGAAGAACTCGACGGGCCACGCGTGCACCTCAGCCTGCACGTCCTGCGGCATGGCGATCGTCACGGCACCGGTCTCGGCCGGATCAGTCAGAACACGCATGGCGTTGAGCAGCGACGGGATGAGCTGCTCGGGACGGTTGATGCGATCAAAGAACCGCGACACGGGGCGGAAGCAATCATTGACCGAGACATCGAGGGACCGGGGATCCTCGAGCTGCTGCAGCACCGGGTCCGGTACGCGGTTCGCAAAGATGTCGCTGGGGAACAGCAGGACCGGCACGCGGTTGGTGGTCGCGAGCGCCGCACCTGTCACCATGTTGAGCGAGCCCGGACCGATGGAGGCGGTGCACATGTACGTCGACATGCGATTCATTGTCTTGGCGAACGCCGCGGCTGCATGCACCTGTCCCTGCTCGTTGCGGGGCATGATGTAGGGCATTTCGTTCTCGCCCTCGGCCGGATTGATCTCGTTTTGCAGCAGCGCCTGGCCAAGGCCGCAGACGTTGCCGTGGCCGAAGATGCCGAACGCCCCCGGAATCAGGCGGTGCTCGACACCGTCGCGCTCGGAGTATTGGTTCGACAGGAACCGGATGGTCGCCTGGGCGACGGTCAGTTCGACCGTCCCACGGTAAGCCTCATTGCTCATGGATGTCTCTCTGGTTTTCGATTGATGGTTCAGTGGGTCATGGGGAGCCGGGGGTCAACCTCTTGCGACTCCCAGGTTTCGCGGATCCATGCGTGGTGCGGGTCGTCCACCGACTTCCAGGTCTGGTCCTCGGCGGGTCCGGCCATGACGTTGAGGTAGTACAGGTCGTATCCCGGGGCCGCGACGCAGGGGCCGTGCCAACCGTGCGGGACGAGCGCGACGTCACCATTACGCACCTCGGCCAGCAGGTCGATCGGACGCTCCGGCGTCCCGTAGGTGCGGTGCAGTGCGAAACCGGGTCCGCCGGCCCCGTCGGTCACCTCGAAGTAGTAAATCTCCTCGAGTTCGCGCTCATTCTCGGAGTATTCCTCGTGCTTGTGAGGCGGATAGCTCGACCAGTTGCCGCCAGGTGTCAAGACTTCCGTGACGAGCAGGTGCGAGGTGGAGACGCCGTTGTTCAGCGCGTAGTTGTTCACCTGACGCGAGCAGTCGCCCGTGCCGCGCAGACTGACGTCGACGTGATCAGTGCCGTAGAAAGCGACGGGCAGGTCTGACGCCGCGATGGCGCCGGGGAGCGCGAAACGCCCGCCCTCTGCGGAGGAGATCTTCACGGTGGTGTGGCGCGGGATGTAGCAGAAGTCGCTGATCGCTTCGAACACGCTGGGACGGCCCACGAGCTCTCGAGTCTGGCCGTCGACCTCGATGGTGCACCCGCCGTTCAGCGGCAGGACGAGAATCTCGTCATCGCCGGTGTCGTAGCTCAGCTCGCCGCCGGCGTCGAGTTTGACGACCTTGATGCTCGACCAGGTCCACCCAGCACGCTGCTGGGTGATGTCGACCTCGTACTGGTCGTGACCGGACTCACCGGCCGGGACGTAGATGTCAGGATTCGTGTTCACAGCAAGCCAACCGCCTCATCAACTACCGCCGCCACGTCGCCGGACGGCGGGAAAAGTAGGGATCTTCCGATGACCAGACCTCGCACATTGGGGATGGCCAGCGCACGCTGCCAGGAACCAAGGGCCGCATCGGCGTCCTTGTTCACCTCACCGCCGAGGATCAGGGCCGGCATCGTCGTCGACGCCATCACGCGTTCCATGTCGTCGACGGCCGGAAGTTTGAGCCACGTGTGCGCCGACGTTCTTCCCAGCCCCGAGGCTATCGCAATGGCCTTGATGACGGCCTGGGGACTGAGGTCGTTGCGGATGCGGCCCTCCTGCCACTGCGAGATGAAGGGCTCGATCATGGCCATCACCTGATGATCGGCCAACTCGTCGACCGCGTGGGCGCAGGCCTCCAACGTCGCGACGCTGCCCGGATCGTCGTAGTTGATGCGCAACAGTATCTTGCCGCCATCCAGGCCACTGTCGGCAATGCCTTGGGCGTCGTAGCCCGTGAAGCGGTCGTCCATCTCGAACTTGGCCCCCAGCAACCCGCCGCGGTTCATCGACCCGTATACCAGCTTGCCGTCAAGGGCACCCAGTAGCGTCAGGTCCTCGATCATGTCGGCGGTGCCAAGGAACCCCGTGACGCCGGGACGGCCCAGCGCCTCGACGCATCGCGCCAACAGTTCGCCCCGATCGGCCATGGCCAATTCGTCGGCGCCCGCTCCCAGCGCCCCGCGTGCCGGGTGGTCGCACGCGATGATCATGAGCTTCTCGTCCGATGTGGGCATCGCTCGTCGAGGACGAGTCGCCAAGGCTTCGCGGACCCGCTGCGGCTCATGCGAACGGATGTCCACCAGATCACTGATTGATGACAACCCCACCGCCCCTTTGCTCGTTCCGTCGGCCATCGACGGATGTGTCGTTATCCAGACAATACCGACGGCCATGCGGCGACGTCAAGGGATTGTCTTAACAAAATGCGCGTCTTGCGCGCCGCGCCGCCAATTACCCTCGTCACGACGGCCAATGATGAATCCTCACCCGACAGGGGGCTACAGTTTCCCCGATACAACGCTGCGACGACCGGCGCCGACGAACATGACGGGAGAAGGAAACCAATGGACGACGAGGTCTATGCCCCCGAGATCATGCTCGATCGATCGAGCGCCGTCCCCCTGTATGAACAGATCGCGACGCCCATCGCGAAACTAATCTATTCCAAGGAGCTCGCCCCCGGCACTCGCATCGAGGACGAAGTGACGATGGCCAAGCGTCTGCAGGTCTCACGACCCACGGCCCGACAGGCGCTTCGCCGACTGGTCGACCAGGGACTCGTGGTCCGTCGGCGCGGCATCGGGACCCGCGTCGCCCCGGCCCTCATCCACCGCCCCATGGAACTGACGAGCCTCTTCGGCGACATCGAGAAGGGTGGTCACCGCGCCACCACCACCGTGCTCGACTACGGCGAACTCGAAGCGTCCCGCGAGGACGCAGAGCACCTGGGACTCGACGCGGCTGGTACTCCCGTCACATACATCCGACGGCTGCGCCTCGCCGACGGTGAGCCGATCGCCATCATGACCAACCTGATCCCACATGAACTGGCCCCCACTCGCGAGGAACTCGAGGCCGGCGGCCTTTACGAGGCGCTGCGCGAGCGGAACGTCCACCTGAACTCGGCGCGGCAGTCGATCGGCGCTCGGAATGCGACGACCGAGGAGGCGAATCTGCTCGGACTGAAGCGCGGTGCGTCGCTGCTCACCATGCAGCGGTGGACGATCGACCAGACAGGACGGGTGGTCGAGTACGGCAAGCACGCCTACCGCGCCGACCGCTACACCTTCGACTCAACCGTGTTCACACCCTGATTGCTCGCCTTGACGGGATCGGCCCGGCGCCCCACCATCATTGTCATGACAAATGGCGATTCATCCGCTAATGTAGTGACAACGGACAGCGACGTCGGCTGAATCCGCGCCATGGTGAGCACGGCTCCGACGGACGCTCCACTATTCCAGGAGGAGCCACATGGTCATCGAATACACACCAGGGCCGCTGCTCGACGCGACTCGCCAGTTTCCCACCGTGCTGTGGAACGACTCGGCTGACCCGGACGAGCTTCGCCAGTCCATCTCTTTCGGCGCCGTCGGCGCCACATGTAACCCGACCATCGCCTACACCTGCATCAAGCAGAAGAAGGACCGCTGGGCGGTCCGCATCAAGGAAATGGCCGAGGAGATGCCCGACTGCGGCGAGTCTGAGATCGGCTGGCGCGTCGTCCGCAAGTTGTCGGTCGAAGCCGCCAAGCAACTCGAACCGATCTTCGAGGAGCACAAAGGCCGCAACGGTCGCCTGAGCATCCAGACCGACCCGCGCCTCATCCGTAGCACCCAGGCGCTCGTCGACCAGGCTGTCGAGTTCTCGGAACTCGCCCCGAACATCATCGTCAAGGCTCCGGCCACCAAGGCTGGCATCGCCGCCATCGAAGAGGCCACCTACCGCGGCGTCTCGATGAACGTGACCGTGTCGTTCACCGTCCCGCAAGCCGTCACTGCCGCCGAGGCCATCGAGCGTGGCCTGAAGCGCCGCGAGGCCGAGGGCAAGGACGTCTCGACGATGGGCCCCGTCGTCACCCTCATGGCCGGCCGACTGGACGACTGGCTGAAGATCGTCGCCGATCGGGACCAGTTGTTCATCGACCCGGGTCATCTTGAATGGGCCGGAGTCGCCGCCCTGAAGCGCGCCTACCACGAGTTCCAGGAGCGCGGCCTGCGCGCCCGCCTGCTGCAGGCCGCCTTCCGCAACGTGCTGCATTGGTCCGAGGTGCAGGGTGCCGACATGGTCGTCTCGCCGCCCTTCAAGTGGCAGCAGCGCATCAACAACTCGGGTTACAAGCCCGTCAGCAAGATCGACGAGCCCGTCGATCCGAAGATCATGAAGACGCTGCAGTCAATCCCCGAGTTCGTCCGCGCCTACGAGCCGGACGGCATGACCATCGACGAGTTCGACACCTTCGGTGCCACTCTCCGCACGATCCGCGGCTTCCTCGACGCCGACAACGACCTGGACAATCTGGTCCGCGACGTCATCACGCCTGCTCCCTGATCGAGCGCCCAGGTTGGGGGCACTTTCGTCGCGATGGTGCCCCAACCGTCTGATCAGCCATCCGCGTCATTCCGACCCGCCCGTCGGGAGCGGCCCACCGCGGGTCGCCTAACCGAGAACGCGGATCACGCACTCTTCATCCACGAATAAAAAGGAACCACCCAAGATGCTCAAGATTGCCGTCATCGGTGCCGGCCGCATCGGTCACGTCCACGCCCGCTCCGTCGCGGCGCATCCCGACGCCGAGCTCGTCCTCGCCAGCGATCCCTTCGGCGACGCTGCCGAGAACCTGGCCAAAGAGTACGGCGCGCGCTTCACCAAGGACGCCGACGAGGTCTTCGCCGATCCCGACGTCGACGCCGTCATCATTGGCTCGCCCACCGACCTTCACCTGGGCCAGCTCATCGCCGCCGCCAAGGCGGGCAAGGCCGTCCTGTGCGAGAAGCCGATCGCGCTCGAGGTCGCCAAGGTCGACCAGGTGCAGGCCGAACTCGACAAGATCAACACCCCGGTTATGTTCGGCTTCAACCGCCGCTTCGACCCCTCGTTCGCCGCTGCGGTGGACGCCGCCAAGTCCGGCAAGATCGGCACGGTCGAGCAGGTCACGATCATCAGCCGCGATCCCGCTGCTCCCCCGGCCCAGTACCTCACAGGGTCAGGCGGCATCTTCTGCGACATGACGATCCACGACTTCGACATGGCCCGCCACATCTTGGGAGACGTCGTCGAGGTGAGCGCCTTCGGCCAGAACTTCAACGCCGACATCAAGGCTATCGGCGACTTCGATGCCGCCGTGATCGTGCTGCGTTCCTCGACTGGCGCGATCGCCACCATCACCAACGACCGCGCATGCGCGCCGGGCTATGACCAGCGCCTCGAGATCCACGGCACGAGCGGCTCGGTGAGCATCGACAACGTTCGCCCCACCACGCTACGTCTCAACAACTCCGAGGTCACCGCGGCCCAGCAGCCGTACCTCGACTTCTTCCTCGAGCGTTACGCGGACGCGTACAGCCGCGAGCTGTCGGCATTCATCAAGGCCGTCTCCACGGGTGAGAAGCCGAATCCCGGCATCGAGGACGCCGTCGCGGCCCTGCGACTGGCCGACGCCGCCACCGTGTCGGCCCACGAGGGCCACGCGGTGAGCCTCGTGTAGGCAGCGGTCTGGACAGGGCGGTGGCCCGGGCATGGCGCCCGAGCCACCGCCCTTTTTCGTCCCCTTCTTTCTTCGTCTCTAGGCGTCGGTGACGTCTCCGTGCGTCGATGATCTCGTCGCTCGAGGGTGCTCGCCCACCACCCCTGACCCACCAACGGGTGGTAATCCCGAAAACACATACACGAGCTGCCACCTGGAGTGGCAGGCTCATTCAGACTTTTCGATATGTGCACGGGACTCACGAATCTCGGCGAGGCGACCCCCTCCACGGCTAAATTTCAACAGGGCCGAAACCGTAACTAACGGCCCACCAGCCACGAAACGGCATGTCGATTGACCGACAGATCCGCTCGGTATCGTCTCGTAGTGCATTGTCCGCCACCGGAAGGGGCTGCCACGATGGCCGCCAACACGCTGCCCACCAGTTCGATGCCCAATACTGAGATAGCGTCAACACGCATCTCCCCGGAATCCAGACGCTTCCTGCGCCATGTCACCGCTGCCACGGCGTTCGGAGGCGGACTCGACATCACGACCTCGGTATCATCAGCGTCGTCATCCTGCACATCAATCATGACCTGGGTCTCTCCCCCGCAATGGAAGGTCTGGTCGGCGCCGCAAGCCTGCTCGGTATTTTCATCGGCGCTCCACTCTTCGGCTACCTCACCGACAAGTTCGGCCGCCAGAAGATGTTCATGGTCGACATCATTTCCTTCATCGTCATTGGTGTCGCCCAGGCCTTCGTCACCGGCGGGGTGTCCCTGGCCATCCTCCGATTCCTGCTGGGCATGGCCATCGGCGCCGAATACTCGATCGGTGCCCCGATGCTGTCGGAATTCGCCCCGGCCCGGGAGCGTGGATCGAAGCTGGCCTTCCTTGAGTTGTGTTGGCGTATCGGTTTCCTCATCGCTGTTCTGCTGGGCTACGCGCTGTTGTGGCTCGGGGTCTCGTGGAAGTGGATCCTGGCGACCTCGGCGATTCCTGCTCTCGTCGTGTTGGGCCTGCGGATCGGTCTGCCAGAATCCCCACGCTGGCTGCTTCGTCACGGCCGTGAGGCCGAGGCTCGTGAGATCGTCGAGAAACACATGGGTCCGGAGTTCTTCGAGGCCGAGGAGTTCGCCGCGGAGTCGATCGGCGAGGACGGGTACCGCAAGCTCTTCCGCAAGGGTCAGCTGCGACGCACCGTCTTCGTCTGCATCTTCTGGACGTGCATCGTCACCCCGTACTTCGCCATCTTCACCTACGCCCCGAAGGTGCTGGAGTCCCTCAATGTGAAGTCCCAGGCGACCGGCACGATCCTCTCGAACACCGTCGGCGCGGTCGGTGCCCTCATCGGCCTGCTGGCCATCGACCGGATCGGTCGCCGCCGCATGCTCATTGGCCCGTTCTGGGTACAAATGGTGGTCCTGCTGGTCGTCGGCCTGTGGACGAACGCGCCGTCGTGGGTGCTGGTGCTCGGTCTGGCGGTCTTTGCCCTGGTCAACTCCTACAGTGACATCCTCACCGCCGTGTACCCGTCAGAGATCTTCGACACCGACATTCGCTCCAGCGGCGTCGGACTCGGGTCGGCGATGAGCCGTATCGGCGCCTTCCTCGGCACCTACCTGCTGCCCATCGGCATGGGGACGATCGGCATCAAGTGGTGCATGGTCATTGCGGCAGGATTGTGTGTCATTGGCGCGGTGACGGGCCAATTCATGGCCCCGGAGACCATGAACCGCTCCCTCACCAGGACGTCCACCGGCGAGCTCATGGACACCTGAGCACTTGGGGCCTGGGATCTCGCCCGATCCCGGGTCGGCCAGGTCAGGCGGATACCCCGAATGGCCGGTATATCCACCTCTGGATTCCCGACCCCGTCAGCCAGGACTTCCAGACACTGACGACGGTGATCGGCGCCAGGGCGACGGTGGTGTCGATGCTGTTGAGCTTGGTGCGGTCCAATACGTCGGTGATGGGGACGAAGGCGACGTCTCCGGCTGTGTTGCCCGGACGTGATGCGCAGACGTCGAGCTCCTTGCCCTCGTACGTGACGCGCAGCCAGCTGTGGCCGGTGTGGTACCAGGGGTGGTGCTCCAACCGGACGCGTGCAGCATGGACCGGCTTCACCTGGAATCCGAGTTCCTCGAGCACTCGCCCGAGGACGATGTTGTACTGCCCCGAGTGGCCGTGACCAGCCGCGAGAGATGCCTCCGGGCTGAGCCACAGATGCCAGCAGGAGTAATGGGTGTACATCCGGTGGACGAGCTGGGTGGCCTCATCGACGAGGGCCCAGCCGGTCTTGCCCGTCGCTCGGCAGGCCGCGACGACGTCGTCAAAGGTACGCAGTGGTTCGTCGCCGGGCCCCTCAGGCAGGGCTGGTTCTGGTTTCGGCGCCGCCACGACGACCGGGACGACGATGGCTGCCACACCGGCCAGCACGAGTGGGATCTTCTTCATCTGCGCTCCTGATGGTCGTCGGCGTGCTGGTCGTCTGTCTGCGGGGCGAGTGGGTCGTCGACGCCGCTTAGGACGTCGTGCCGGTCCTTGAGTTTCTGCTTCCAGTAGGGCTTCCTACCAGGACGTGCGGCAATCTCGGAATGAACAGCCAGCATCTTCTCGACACTGGCTTCCCAGGTGAACTGCTCGGCTCGCCGTCGAGCGGCCTCTCGCAGGTCGGGTCCTAGTCGGTCGGCCAGACGCACGGTTGCATCCGCCAAACCGTCGGCGTCGGGACTGCCAGCCTCTCCGCTGGTGGCATCGACGATCTCGTGTGCGCCTCCTCGGTTGGCGGTGACAACCGGGGTTCCGCAGGCGAGAGCTTCCAAGGATGCCAACCCGAAGGTCTCCGCCGGGCACACTGACATGGAGAGGTCTGCCGCCGCAAAACGACGGGCAACTTCGTCGCGCCCTTCCACGAAACCGTTGAAGAAGACCGGGGCGTCGCCGGCCTGCTCCTTCAGGGTGTCAGCATCGGGACCGACACCGTACATATCCAGTCGCAGCGGGACACCGCGGCGATGCAATTCGACGGCGGCAGCGACGGCCAACTGCGGGCTCTTCTCGTGACTCATCCGGCCGACGTAGCACAGCCTGAGGAGCCCGTCGGGGCGCGGGGTGGGAAGCCCGGGCTCGCGCTTGTCCGGATGGAAAGTCTCAAGGTCGACACCGAGAGGAACCTTGACGAGGCGAGCTCCAGTGTCGGCGAACTCACCCGCGGAGTAGTCCGAGGTGACGACGACCACGTCGAAGGACTTGGAGAGACGGCGATTCAGGGCGCCGACAGCGGCGGCGACGCCGAACTGACGACGCACCCACATCGTCAGCATGTCGTCGAGGCGTTCGTGGCTGAACAGGACCGAACCGATGCCGCGTCGAGTCGCCCAGCCGGCAGCTGGGGTGAGGGTCCACTTGTCGGAGGACTCGATGGACGTGGGCCGGAAGCGATCAAGGATGTCGAGAGCACGCCAAGGCGTGGCGATCATGCGGTAACCGGCCGAAACTCGTGGTGCCGCGATCTCGACCGTGATGCCGGACTCCGACTCCGTGATGCGGTCCCTCGGTCCTGGAATGACGAGGATACGCTCGTGCCCTGCAGCGACGTATCCCCTGCCGAGGGCGTCGATGGCCACCTTCATGCCACCCGAAACAGGGCCGACGAAGTTGGCGAGCTGAGCGATACGGAGGGTCGTCACTCCTCCAGCCTATGTGGTGATGACGCATGACGGTGTCCGGGGTTGGGTCGAGTTCGCAGAAACCACGAGCGCCGGCCCCTGGGGGACCGGCGCTCGGGTGTTTGAAGGAGGATGGATCAGGCCTGAGTCTTCTCCTCGGCCTCAACGGCGTCCTGCTCGGCAGCCACGGGGGCGTCAGCAGCGGCGTTCTCGGCCAGGGTGTTGTGCTCGATGGCGGCGTCACCCTCGGTCTTCTCGGGGGCGACCTCCTTGACCTCCGGCTCCTTGGCGTCAGCCGCCTCGGTAGCGGTGTTGATCTGCGCCTTGGCGTCAGCAGCGCTGGCCGGAGCCTTGGAGGACACCTTCTCGGTGACGACCTCGATGACGGCCATGGGGGCGTTGTCGCCCTTGCGGTTGCCGATGCGGGTGATGCGGGTGTAACCGCCGTCGCGACCTTCCATGAGGGGGCCGATCTCGGTGAAGAGGATGTGCACGACGCCGCGGTCGGTGATCGTGCGGTTGACGATGCGACGGTTGGCGACGGTGTCGGTCTTGGCTCGGTTGATGAGCTTCTCGGCGAGCGGGCGGACGCGCTTGGCCTTGGTGACGGTGGTCACGACATGGCCGTGCTCGAAGAGCTGGCTGGCCAGATTGCGCAAGATGATCCGCTCGTGGGCCGGGGACCCGCCAAGACGGGGACCCTTAGTGGGCTTCGGCATTCTTTTTCTCCTCGTGTGTCGGTGTGGCGGGCAGGTGGACCCGCCGCGATCCGGCTGAGGGAGGACGGTTGCCCTCCCCTCCCCTTCCCCGTCAAGCGACGGGTGGGGGTGTGGCCAGGGTCCACCCCCCTGGCCTCCCCTCCGAAGAGAGGAAATCTTTGGTTGTCACAGCGACTCGACCCACTACTCAACCACAAACCAACTCGCGATCACCCGGCAGAGTCGAGCCACTCGGGGGATGCAAGGGGGTCGCCCCCCTTGCACCAATAAATCAGTACTGCTCGGTCTCCGCGTAATCATCGTCGTCACTGGCCTCGTCGTAAGCCTCGGCGGCGGCGAGCGGATCAAAGCCCGGGACGGAGTCCTTGAGAGCCAGGCCGAGCTCGGTCAGCTTCTCCTTGACCTCGTCGATGGACTTGGATCCGAAGTTGCGGATGGCGAGCAGATCCTGCTCGGAGCGGGAGACGAGCTCTCCGACGGTGTGGATGCCCTCGCGCTTGAGGCAGTTGTAGGAACGGACGGTGAGGTTGAGCTCCTCGACCGGGGTTCCGAGGCTCTCGGCGTACTCCTCCTCAACCGGGCCGGCACCGATCTCGATGCCCTCGGCGTCGGCATTGAGCTCACGCGTCAGACCGAACAGCTCGACAAGGGTCTTACCGGCAGAGGCGACGGCGTCGCGCGGCTGAATGCTCGGCTTGGTCTCGACGTCGACGACGAGCTTGTCGAAGTCGGTGCGCTGCTCGACTCGGGTGGCCTCGACCTTGTAGGTGACCTTGAGGACCGGGGAGTAGATGGAGTCGACGGCGATCCGACCGATCTCGGAGTTCGGGTCGTCGTTGAGGGCGCTGGACACGTAGCCGCGTCCACGCTCGACGATGAGCTCCATCTCGAAGCGGCCATCGTCGTTGAGGGTGGCGATGTGCAGGTCCGGGTTGTGGATGGTCACACCGGCCGGCGGGTTGATGTCGGCAGCGGTGATCTCGCCGGCGCCGGACTTGCGCAGGTACATGGCGACGGGCTCGTCCTCCTCGGAGGAGAGGACCAGGCCCTTGAGGTTCAGGATGATCTCGGTGACGTCCTCGACACAGCCCTCGATGGTGGAGAACTCGTGCTGGACTCCCTCGATCTTGATGCTCGTCACGGAGGCGCCCGGGATGGACGACAACAGGGTGCGACGCAGCGAGTTGCCGATGGTGTAGCCGAAGCCGGGCTCCAGGGGCTCGATGATGAACTTCGAGCGGAACTCGGAGATGGACTCCTCGGTGAGGGTGGGACGCTGTGCGATGAGCATGTTTTCTACCTTTCGCGCCGACCGCTATATGAAGGCGCAGAGGGGAACAGGATGACGGGAACTCCCCGCCGCGAGGTTATTCAGTTGTTGCATCCCCGGGTCGACCGAAGTCGACCCGGGGAAAGCTGGGCTGCAAGGGGGTCGCCCCTCATCAGCTTCCAGGTGGCCTCAGAGCAATGCGCAACCACCGAGTCGGTGAAAATACGCAGTGACTTGGCTCACTCGGGGATCCAGGGGGGTGGCCCCTCGGATCACTTGGAGTAGAGCTCGACGATGGCCTGCTCGTTGACGTCGACGACGATCTGCTCACGGGTGGGCAGCTGGTGGATCAGGATGCGCCCCTTGTTCGGACGCACCTCCAGCCAGGCCGGAACGTCGCGGGTCTCGAAGGTCTCGCGGGCGACGACGATCGGGTGGAGGTCCTTGGACTTCTCGCGAACGTCAATGATGTCGTGGGTGCTCACGCGGTAGGAAGGAATGTTGACCTTCTTGCCGTTGACCAGGAAGTGGCCGTGGCTGACCATCTGGCGAGCCTGACGACGGGTGGCAGCAAGTCCGGCGCGGTACACGACGTTGTCGAGACGCGACTCGAGGATCTGCAGCAGGACGTCACCAGTCTTACCCTGGGCGCGATCCGCCTCCTCGTAGTAACGACGGAACTGCTTCTCCAGGACGCCGTAGGCGTAACGAGCCTTCTGCTTCTCGCGCAGCTGCAGCGAGTACTCGGAGTCCTTGGTACGACCGCGACCGTGGACACCCGGAGGGTACGGACGACGCTCGAAGGACTTGTCGTTGCCGACAAGGTCAGTCCCGAGGCGACGGGACTTCTTGGTGAGGGGGCCGGTGTAACGGGCCATTGTGTATCAGTCCTTTGCTCTCGGAGTGGGTCAGACGCGGCGGCGCTTCGGCGGGCGGCATCCGTTGTGCGGAACGGGGGTGACGTCGGAGATCGGGCCGATCTCCAGGCCGACGGCCCCGAGGGAACGGATGGCGGTCTCACGGCCGGAGCCGGGACCCTTGACGAAGACGTCAACCCGCTTCATGCCATGCTCCATGGCGCGACGTCCAGCGGCCTCGGCGGCCATCTGAGCGGCGAATGGGGTGGACTTACGAGAGCCCTTGAAGCCGACGGTGCCGGCAGAGGCCCACGAGATCACCGCACCGGAAGGATCGGTGATGGCGATGATGGTGTTGTTGAACGTGCTCTTGATGTGCGCCTGTCCGGCGACGACGTTCTTCTTCTCCTTGCGGCGCACCTTGGTCTTGGGTGCAGCCTTGCGGCCTGCAGTAGCCATGTGATGTCTCTCCTGAAATCAGTGTGATCTGCGCATCGATGAAGGTTGGTGAGTGCCCGATGGGCAGTGACTCACTTGGCCTTCTTCTTGCCGGCGACGGCCTTCTTCTTGCCCTTGCGGGTACGGGCGTTGGTGCGGGTGCGCTGACCACGGACCGGGAGTCCGCTGCGGTGACGACGGCCCTGGTAGGTGCCGATCTCGATCTTGCGGCGGATGTCAGCGGCCACCTCACGACGAAGGTCACCTTCGACGTGGTAGTTGGCCTCAATGTGGTCACGCAGAGCCACGAGCTGATCGTCGGTCAGCTCGTGGACGCGCAGGTCACCGCTGATTTCGGTGGCCTTCAGGGTCTCGGTGGCGCGGGTGCGGCCGATTCCGTAGATGTAGGTCAGGGCGACCTCGAGGCGCTTGTCGCGCGGCAGGTCAACTCCGATGAGGCGTGCCATGTGGCATCCCTTTCTTGTTCGTTCGACCCGAACGAAGTCGAGCCGCGAAGGTGTCCGGCGTGGAGCGTCCTCGTCATTCCTGGGAACGATGGGCGGTGTCTGACCGTCCGACGAGGCCCCGGCCTTCGTCCGGGGGTGGTGGCCCAGATCCGTGCTCGATGGTTTCGAGCGGGGCTCCGGGACGTGCTTCCACGGTGTCCCGGGCAATGCCCGGGAGGTCTGCACCAGCGTGTGCAACCGGTGCGTTTTCTGTTGTGCAGTTCAATTGTTCACCGCTCCCACCTGGCGGGTGGGCCTGACGGTGGACCTCAGGGGCCGAACCCCTGCATTCCTGCTGACCGTCGCGTGGACGATCTGCGATCCCGTCGCGGCGTGGGCTCAGCCCTGACGCTGCTTGTGGCGCGGGTTGTCGCAGATGACCATCACGCGGCCGTGGCGACGGATGACCTTGCACTTGTCGCAGATCTTCTTGACGCTCGGCTGAACCTTCATGAGATTCTCTTTCGCGTAACGGTCCCCTGGCGGGAACCTGGGTGGTGCGCCGTTAAGCGCTTGGCAATGAGCCGCAGCTCACTTGTGGCGGTAGACGATCCGACCGCGAGTGAGGTCATAGGGCGACAGCTCGACGACGACACGATCCGACGGCAGGATTCGGATGTAGTGCTGACGCATCTTGCCGCTGATCGTGGCAAGAACGCGGTGCCCGTTCTTGAGTTCGACACGGAACATGGCGTTGGGCAAAGCCTCAACGACAGTTCCCTCCAGTTCGAGTGCTCCCTCTTTCTTGGCCATTACGTCCCATCTGTCCGCTGGCCGTACCCCCTGCGGGCACGGCTGTTGGCTCCGCACAGACGGAGCCAACAGCTAACGATACCTTCTCGATGCCGTCGCCCCAAATTGGCGACGGCGTCACCACCAGGCCGTGCCGGCAGAGAACCGAGACGAGGTCAGAACCGCGGTGTCAGGCCGGTGAACTCAGCGATGAAGGCGAGTTTGTCAGCGGACGCATTGACGCGGGAAGCACGGGGACGCCCGGCACCATGACCCACCGACTGGTCGATGCGGGTGAGGATCGGGGCGTCCCCTCCCTGGGCTCGCTGCAGGGTGGCGGTGAACTTGTGGCTGTGGGCCGGCACGACGCGATCGTCGTGGTCACCGGTCATGACGAGGGTCGCCGGGTAGTGGCGTCCCTCCCTCACGTTGTGCAGCGGCGAGTAGGCCAGCTCGACCTCGAAGTCGTGGGCGTCCTCCGGGTTGCCGTAGTCCGACATCCATGCAGCCCCCGAGGAGAACTTGTGGAACCTCAGCAAGTCGAGCACTCCGACCTCGGGAACTGCCGCAGCCAGCAGGTCAGGACACTGGGTGAGCACGGCACCGACCATCAGACCACCATTGGAACCACCACTGATTGCCAGGGTGTCTGGGTTCGCCAGTCCGGCATCGACGAGGTCAAGGAGAACGGCGATGTGGTCGTCGAAGACGTGCTGCTTGTTGTCGAGAACACCGTCGCGGTACCACTCGGCTCCGAACTCGCCACCGCCACGAGCGTTGACCAGGGCGACCGCACCGCCGGCCTCCATCCACGCCTGCCACAGAGGGGAATGGGTGTTGGTGATGGTGATGTCAAATCCGCCATATCCGTAGACGATGGTCGGCAGGGGCCCGGTCGCGTCGTTGGACTCGTCGCGCATGTACCAGTAGGGCACCTGGGTGCCGTCGACACTCGTGGCATGACGACGTTCCACACCGGCATGGAACTGGCCAACCTCGGCGGACTGAATCTTCTCCAACTCACCGGATGCGGCGTCGAGGTGGTAAACGACGTTCGGGCTGCTCGGGCCCGTGGCGTGAATGAACACGTCGGGTTGGTGCTCGTCGGGAGCGGTGAGATGGACGTCACCAGCCTCGATGTCGATGTCACCGAGATGCTCCCCCGAAGTAGACCATCGGCTGATGCGCGGCGAGACGTCAACCATGTACACGGCGACGAGGATCTCCCCGGCCAGGACCACCGTCGACAACGGGTACTCCGAGGACTCAATGACCTCGCTCGGAGTTGGTTCGTCCGCCGCAAGGTCGATGGCGACGAGTCGGTAGGTCGGGGTGGTGTCGTCGGTGAGGACGAAGAACGTTGAGCCGACGATGCCGACGGGATGATGACTCGCGTCAGCCTCGGCAATGCGACGCCCTTTCTCGACCACGGAGTGTCCGTCGACGAGGTGATGACGGAAGACCGTCAGTCCGCTGTTGTGGGAGGTGCCGATGATGTCGCTGATGACCACCCAGCCCTCTCCGGTGCGGTTGCCGTTCTCGTCGGTTTCGTGACTGATCCCACCCCAGTAAAAGGTCCCCTCCGGGCCAGCCGGAAGCACCTCGGTCCGCTCACCAGTGTCGGTGCGGACCATGACGAGACGTGGGTCGCCCGCGGCCTTGGTGACCGCGGTCTCGCCGGTCTCCTCGTCCGGGAAGTCCAGGACGAGCAGGCTCACTGAATCCGGGAACCAGCTGACCGTACTGAACTTGGTATGGATTCCGGGGTCGCGCTCCTCGCCGGTGGCCAGGTTGCGGAGGGTGAAGGAGGTCCAGTCCGAGCCGGCCGCCGAGCTCGCCCACGCCAGGGTTAAGCCGTCGGGGCTAATGGCCGCATCCTTGAGGGAGGTCGTGCCGTCCTCGGACCAATCGTTGGGATCGAGGAGAGTGATGGGACGATCGAACAGGTCGCGCCAGTCCCCGGCCGCCTGCACCACTGGCTGGGCGGCATCACCGTCGTCGTGCCACATGAGATAGCGACCGCCACAGTGCTTGTCGATCGTGTCGCCAGGAAGGGAGTACAGCTCAGCGAGTCGGTTGCGAAACGCCTCCCGAGTTCTCAGCATGGCGAGGGCTTCCTCAGTGAAGGCCCGCTGTCGTTCCACCCAGTCGACGGTGTCAGGGGAATCGGCGTCCTCGAGCCAGCGGTACGGGTCCTCGATGGTGTGCCCGTGGAGGATCTCGACAACGTCGTCACGGCGAGTCTGTGGGACAGGGCCTGTGGCAAAGCTCATGGCAGACATACAACCACCCTCGTCAACCCCTGTTGTCAGGCTGCCCGGACACGACCCAGGTGGTCACCGGCACCGACGATCTCCAGAATGTGCTGCTCGACGCGCTCCCAGTCGTACATGACCTGGTGCCAGGTGATCCGGACGACGAGATAGCCGCGGGAGACGAGTTCAAGATCACGACGACGATCGTTGGAATATGCGGAGGCATCCGTGTGGTGTGCCACCGAATCGACTTCGATGACGAGCCGGCTCCCCACCAGCATGTCGACTCTCCCCACGCCATCGATGCTGGCCTGAGTTCTCACTGGGAGACCGAGGCGGCGTAACCGGCATCGGACCAGGGACTCGGCACCTGAGTCGGCCCAGCCGAGGTCGGGAAGGATGCGCCGACCCGCCGGTATCGGCGAAAGACACTCCTCAAGCCGTTCGCAAGTGAGTATCCCTTTCCGCAGCACAGAGTCGAGGACCGCCACGGCTTCATCATGATCGAGGCAGCGCACGACTGACTGCACGGCAATGTCGGGCGGATCGACCGCCATGATGGGGGCAGCGCGGCGAGGCGCGGGACAGGAACGAACAGCCGGGGACAATGGTTCGCGGTGACCCCGGCAATGGATCTGCGAATCGAGCGGCGACCAGACCCCGATCATCTTCAGAGCACTGACACACCCCAGGACGCCTCCTGCCCTCACCGCGGTGACGACGTCGTGGTCGGCATCCGGTAGGGCCCACCAACCCATTCTCAGCCAGCTGAGTTCACCCCTCTTCTTCGCTGACCGGATCGCTTCACGATCGAGGCCGAAGCACGAAAGCACACCTGTGGACACCACACCGCCAGGGCAGAGCTCGGATGGCACACCATGGCTCACAACATCAGAAGTTCTCACATTGACAGTTATCGTCAGCGCAAGCCGGATCCTTCACTTGTCCACAGGTATTTTTTGGTGCGGCGGTTGGCTGTTACGTGGGGACAACTACACGGAGCTGCCAAAAATTAGGGCAAACACACGATGTTCACGTTGCCAAGCGCAGTTTTTGGCAGCTCCGTGTAGTAACGACGAGTTCCGAACCTGGTTGAGCCGCAGAGAATGCCAGATAGGGCGTGTCGACCCTCTACCCCCACAAAACAGTGGTCGCCGGGACCAACGTCCCGGCGACCACCACAAGAACTCAATCTCAGTCAAGAGGCCCGTACGGCACTCCGCGCTTCTCGAGTTCGGCCTTGCCGCCGTCGGGTTCGGACAACACCCACAGACCCTTGCTGGTCACGGCAACGGTGTTCTCCCAGTGGCTGGCCCATGAGCCGTCCACTGTGACAACCGTCCACTCGTCGTCCAGGGTGGCAGTGTCCTCCATGCCGAGAGTCGCCATCGGCTCGATGCACAGCACCATGCCTTCGACGATCTTCGGGCCACGTCCAGCTCGGCCCCAGTTGGGGACGTCCGGATCCATGTGCATCTCGGTGCCAATCCCGTGGCCGGTGTACTCACGGATGATCCCGTAATCACGGTCGTGGGACTCCAGGGAGGCCTGTACAGCAGCGGAGACGTCACCGATGCGAGCACCGGCCGCGACCTTGGCAATGCCAGCCCACATGGACTCACTGGTCACCTCGGACAAGGTCCGGGCCTCCTCGCTGACGTCTCCCACCAGAACCGTTCGGGCAGCATCACCGTGCCACCCGTCGACGATGGCTCCGTAGTCGATGGAGACGATGTCGCCGTCCTTGAGCTCGCGATCACCGGGGATGCCGTGGACAATGGTCTCGTTCGGGCTCACACATGCCACGCCCGGATAGGGCGGCAGGCCCCAATCTCCCCCGTAATTGAGAAAGTTAGACCCCGCGTTGTGACGCTCGAGCACCTCGCGGCCGGCCCGGTCGATGTCGGCGGTGGTGGCCCCAGGCACGGCAACCGCTCTCATGGCCTCCAAACCCTCGGCGACGACCAGCCCCGCCCGACGCATCTTGAAGATCTGGTCGGGTGTCTTGATCTGGAATCGATTGCGGCCCAGCACGTCAGTTCTTCGAGTCGAGAGCAGCGAAGATGCGCTGGCGCACCTCGTCGATCTCACCGACGCCGTCAACCGGAACGAGAATGCCGGCCGAGCGGTAATGCTCCAGGAGCGGCTCGGTCTGGGAGGAGTAGACCTTCATACGGTTGCGAATGGTCTCCTCGTTGTCGTCGGTACGTCCCTCGATCTCAGCACGCTTCAGCAGACGCTGGGTGAGCAGCTCGGGGTCGACGTCGAGGCTGATGACTGCGTCGAGCTCCTGACCGTGCTCCTTGAGATAAGCGTCGAGGGCCGCGACCTGATGCATGTTGCGGGGGTAGCCGTCGAGCAGGAAGCCGTTGGCGGCGTCGTCCTGGTGGAGGCGATCGACGACGATGGCGTCGGTCAGCTCGTCGGGGACGAGGTCGCCGGCATCCATGATGGCCTTGACCTTCTTGCCCAGCTCAGTGCCGTTCTTGATGTTGGCACGGAACATGTCGCCGGTGGAGATCGCGGGCACGGAGCAGTGCTCAGCGATGGCGGTGGCCTGAGTTCCCTTGCCTGCGCCCGGGGCGCCCATGATCAGCAGTCTCATGATGACAGGAATCCTTCGTAGTGTCGTTGCTGCAACTTGCTTTCGACCTGTTTGACGGTGTCCAGCGCCACACCCACGATGATGAGGATGCTCGTACCTCCGAACGGGAAGTTCTGGTTCGCCTTGAGGTACACGAACGCGAGCGTCGGGATCATCGAAATGAGGCCCAAGTACAAGGACCCAGGTGCCGTCAGCCTCGACAACACATAGGCCAAGTAGTCCTCGGTGGGCTTCCCGGCCCGGATGCCGGGAATGAATCCACCATACTTCTTCATGTTGTCACTCATCTCGACGGGATCGAAAGTGATGGCCACGTAGAAGTAGCAGAAGAAGATGATCAGCAGGAAATAGACGATGTTGTAAATCGGGTGGTCACCACGTGTGAAGTAGTGACCAATCCACTTTGCCGCGTCGGTCTGCGGTCGGAAGGTGGCGTAAAGCACCGGAAGGTACAGAATCGACGAGGCGAAGATGACCGGGATGACGCCGGACTGGTTCACCTTCAGCGGAATGTAGGTCGTCGAGCCGCCGAGCATCCGGCGCCCGACCATCCTCTTCGCATACTGCACCGGGATGCGTCGCTGGCCCTGCTCGATGAAGACAACGGCTGCCATGACGAGCAGGCCGATGACGATCACCAGGATGAACACGAACCAGGCGTGGGCCTGGCCGGCACCGTTACGGGCAACTTTGATGGCCCACAGGGAGTCAGGAAAGCGAGCAGCGATCTGGGTGAAGATCATGATCGACATGCCGTTGCCGATACCGTGCTCGGTGACGAGCTCACCCATCCACATGACGATCGTCGTGCCTGCCGTCATCGTCAGGATCATGACGATGATCTCGAAGATCGAGGTGGAGTACACGACCGGCAGGGCGCAGCCGGTGAACAAACGCCCCGAGGTTGCCAGGGTGACGAAGGCCGTCGCCTGCAACAGGCCGAGCACCAGGGTGAGGTAACGGGTGTACTGGGTGATCTTGTTCTGGCCGGACGCACCCTCCTTCTTGAGGGTCTCCAGCTTCGGGATGACGACCGTCAGCAGCTGCAGGATGATCGACGCCGTGATGTAGGGCAGGATGCCGAGCGCGAAGATCGCCAACTTCAGCAGGGCGCCACCCGAGAACAGGCTGATCATCGAGTACAGACCGGCAGAGGATCCGGAACTCGCCTGGCTGACGCACGTGTTGATGTTAGACACGTTGACGTTCGGGACGGGGATGACGGACCCGAGCCTGAAAACCGCCAGGATGAAGAGCGTGAACAGGATCTTGCGGCGAAGATCCGGCGTTCTGAAGGCATTGGCGAAGGCGGAAAGCATCCGGGCCCTCTCCCATCTCGTGGACTACTGACTACGCAGATTCAACCCCCATGACGCGCTGCAGGCAAATGTCTGGGAGCATGGACACAGCGGGGGTAGCCTATCAACTCACGACGGTAATACCCACGTCGCCGCACACCACCACTTGTCTGACCCCCGTCTGGAGCGCCATGAGACCGCCGATCATCATCTCCTCGCATCGAGGACGAATCGGCGTCGGGATCGTCCTCGCGGTGATCATCGTGCTGACGATTCTCGACCTCATTCGATCCGGTCTGGCTGGATTGACGAACCTGCCCGCCCTGCTGCTTTTCGTGTGGCTGACGTGGATCATTTGGGGAGTTGCCGAAATTCGGATCAATGACGATGGGGTGACCGTCGTCAATCAATTCCGAATTTGGGACGTTCCCTGGCGTCGAATTACCGAAGTCACCGGGCGTTGGGGGCTGGCGCTGACGGCCGAGCGTCGCCCTGACGCCGAAGGGATGCGCAAGCCGCGCACGATCTCGGCGTGGGCTGCGCCGGCACGCGGCACGGCCACCGCAATGAAGGGCAATGTCGACCACGTCCCGCAGGTCATCGTCGGTTCCGAGCTTCCGATGAGGTGGTCGCTGGATTCCCACTCGACGGCTCGTCTCATCGAGATGGAGAGGATCGAGCGTCGTCCCATGGCCAGGGCGACGGCTGCGACGCAGACCAAACAGGGGCAGGACCAGAAGAAGCCCAAGGACGGGATGTCTCGTGACGGAGAAATTCAGGTTCACCCGAACTGGATGACGATCTGCATCACGGTTGTGCTCGTCGCTGCCGTCATCATCATCTGACGGGGTCCTTCCCCCGATCGTCCCTCGGATCGTCCGACAGCCCTGCCCCATACCGGCGTCTGAGACAATCAATCGAACGAATACTCCCCACTGCGGCTGATCGTCATGTGAGTATTCCTGAAACCGACAACCGGCGAGCACTCCCGACCATAGTGGGAGTGCTCGCCGCTCTATTGTTTGCGACCCTGGCCATCGTCTTCCCGGTCCCCGCACACGCCGCTCCCTCACCGAGCGCCGAAACTGGGCAGACGAAAGCCATTGACGACTGCCTCAGCGCCAACAACGTCTGGGTCTTCGTCATCACAGATGACCAGAAAGTGCTGTCCAACCAGTGCGTCGACTCGCCATCCACCGGCGCCGACGCCCTCAAGAAGGCCGGAATTACCGTCGGCAAGAACAAATCCAGTCTCATCTGCACGATGAACAACCATCCCGAAACCTGCCCCAAGACCTTCAACGGTCAGTACTGGGCGTATTACCACGCCTCCGGCGCCGGGGCTGCGTGGGATTACTCGGAGAAAGGTGCCGACCAGTACAAGCCGGCACCCGGATCGATCGAAGGCTGGTGCTACAACAAGCCAAAGACCAAGTCCTGCACTCCCCCCAAGTTGGCCGCCGGGAGCGCCGATGGCGCCTCTTTCCAGCTGACCGGCGACAACACCAAGAAGACCCAGAACGCCGACACGTCGTCAGACAATGGCTCCAAGTCCGGGCCTGTTGCCACGATCGTCGTCATTGCCGTCGTGGCCATCGCCCTCATCGTCGCACTCGTCGTGCGTCGCCGCCGTCAGTCCTGACACATACCGCGACAAACCACGGTGATAGCGGGGCCGGGGGATCCGTCCCCGGCCCCGCTCTCATACGTGAGAGCTCATCGTCACTTCTGGAAACCGATGTTCTCTGCGTGCACGGTCTGGAAGGTCGCAGCACCGTAGTTCGCCAGGTTCTTCGGAACCGCGGTGAAGGAGATGCGACGGTACAGCGGAAGGGTCATGACGTTGTCCCAGATGATCCTGTCGGCCTGGTTGGTCAGCTCACGACGCTTCGAGACATCCGACTCGGCGTCAATGCTGGGAATGCGCTTCTCGATCTCAGGATCGATCAGCTGGGAGAAGTTGGACTGCGACGGCTTCTTGGAGCCCTCGGCGGAGGCGCCGTAGATCTGACGGACGTTGGCCATCGGGTACGGGGTGCCGTTCCAGGCAAAGGCAATCACGTCGAAGGAGTGGCTGCTCAGCGTCTGGGTGAAGGAGTCACTCGGGGTATTGACGAGGTTGACCTTGACGCCGATCTTCGCCATGTCCTGCTTGAACAGCGCACCCTCGTTCTCGGAGGTGGGCACACCGGTCAGCTGGGCATAGTTGATCATCAGGGTCTTGCCGTCCTTGACGCGGTAGTCACCCTGCTTCTTCCAACCGGCATCCTCGAGCTGCTTCTCGGCAGCCTTCGGGTCGTACTTGTAGTCCCCGGAGTTGTCCTTGTAGCCAGCCTGACCGGGCATGAAGAAGTGGTTGCCGAGCATGAGGGTGTCCGGGTTGACGGGTATGCCTGCAAGGTCGGACTTGGCGATGGCTGGGCGGTTGATGCCCTTGACGATGGCCTGACGCACCTTCTTGTCAGACAGCATGGTCGACTTGGTGTTGAAGGTGAAGTGACGCCACTGCAACGACCCGGCCTGACGCATCTCGGCGTCGGGACGCTTCTTCGCCGTCTGGTAGCCGTCCTTCGTGATGATGCCCGACGCGGCGTCGATCTCCCTGTTGGCGAAAGCCTTGGTCTGAGTGGCGTTGTTCATCGCCTTGAAGGTGACGGTGTCAAGCTTCGACTTCTCGCCCCACCACTTGTCATTACGCTTGACGGTCAGGGTCTTCGAGGCCTGGTCAGCCTTCGTCGGAATGAACGGTCCGGCGAACCAATCCGGGTTCAGCTTTTTCCATCCCTCGTTGAAGGTAGCGGCGTCCGTCGCCCCTTCCTTGGGCAGAACGCTGCTCAGGGTCGCCGTCCAGTCGGGATAGGTACCCTTGAAGGTAATGACGACGTCGGTGTCCTTGTCGCCCTTCTCCACCGAGGTGATCTGGTTGAAACCATCGGTGCTGGCCGGCAGGAAGCCAGGCTCAGAACCGTTGTTGGCCTTCCAAGTGGCTTGGTAATCCGAGTAATCGATGGTACGACCGGAATTCCACTTGGCCTTCGGGTTGAGGTGCAGGGTCACGACCTGTTTGCCGCCCTTGGTCTCCACATCGGTCGAGGAGATGTAGTTCGGGTTCGGCTTTGGAGTGCCGTCCTCAGCAATGTCAAAGTTCTGGACGCCGACAAAGTTCCAGATCGTCGCTGAGAGGTCAACAGTGTTGCCATTGACGTTCATGGGATTCCATCCCGTCGGAAGCTGCTCAATGGCCAGGCGCAACGTGCCACCGTCCTTGAGCTGGCTCCGGTCAGCCACGTTGAGCTGGGCCATCGGGGCCGACTCCGACGTCACCCCTGACTGCTTGCTTCCGCCGGACTGGTTCTTCTGTCCGCACCCGGTGAGTGCCATGGCCGACACGGCCAGCAGCGCCACAGGGGCCACGATCGCCTTGCGCAAGATGTCCTCCAGTGAAGTGAATGGCAGGACGCTCCTGCCACGATCCGGCTTCTTCGTCGGAAACCGGACATCACACCTTACGAAACCACCATTGGAGCCGCGAAACCACCCCCGGCCATGCGATTCTCCGAAATCGCCTGTGCAAGACATGAGAAGGGCCCGACAACTACCATTGCCGGGCCCTTTCCGGGTCAATAACCCATCAAGCTCACTTGACGTAACCGATGTCCTCGCCACGGGTCCTCTGGAAGGTCGCGGAACCATAGTTCGCCAGGTTCTTCGGGGCGCCGGAGAACATGATGCGCCGGTACAACGGCAGCACCATCACATCGTCCCAAATGTGCTTGTCGGCCTCATTGGTGAGTTCGCGTCGCTTGTTGACGTCCATCTCAGTGTCGATCTGCGGGATGAGCTTCTCAACCTCGGGATCGATGATCTGGGAGAAGTTGGACTGCGACGGCTTCTTGGAGCCCTCAGCAGCAGCGCCATAGATCTGACGGACGTTGGCCATCGGGTACGGGGTGCCCTGCCAAGTGAACGCGATGACGTCGAAGGAGTGGTTCGTCAGCACCTTCTGCATATCGCTGGACGGAGTGTTGACAAGGTTGACCTTAACCCCGATCTTCGCCATGTCCTGCTTGAACAGCGCACCCTCATTCTCGGAGGTGGGCACACCGGTCAGCTGAGCGTAATTGACGGTGAGGGTCTTGCCGTCCTTGACGCGGTAGTCACCCTGCTTCTTCCAACCGGCATCCTCGAGCTGCTTCTCGGCAGCCTTCGGGTCGTACTTGAAGTCTCCGGAGTTGTCCTTGTAACCAGGCTGGCCCGGCATGAAGAAGTGGTTGCCGAGCATCACCGAGTCGGCCTGAACTGGCAATCCCGCAAGATCGGACTTGGCGATGGCCGGACGGTTGATGCCCTTGACGATGGCCTGACGAACCTCTTTGTCCGAGAGGCTCGCCGACTTGGCGTTGAAGGTGAAGTGGCGCCACTGCAGCGAACCGGCAGCACGCATGTCGGCGTCATCACGCTTCTTGGCCGTCTCATAGCCATCCTTGGTGATGATGGTGTCGGCGACGTCAATCTCCTTGTTGGCGAAAGCCTTCGTCTTGGCAGCGTCCTCCATCGCCTTGAAGGTGACGGTGTCAAGCTTCGCCTTGTCGCCCCACCACTTGTCATTACGCTTGACGGTCAGGGTCTTGGAGGCCTGGTCGACCTTGGTGGGGGTGAATGGGCCAGTGAACCAGTCAGGGTTCGGGGTCTTCCAGCCGGAATTGAAGGTATTGGGGTCAGAGATCCCTTCCTTCGGCAACACACTGCTCCATGTCGCTGTCCAGTCGGGATAAGTCGCCTTGTACTTGATGACGACGTCGGTGTCCTTGGCACCCTTCTCAACCGACGTCACCTGGTTAAAGCCGTCGGTGGTGGCGGGAAGGAACTTGTCGTTCTCACCGTTGGAGGATTTCCAGGTGGCCTGGTAGTCCGTATAATCGATAGTGCGACCCGAATTCCACTTCGCCTTCGGGTTGAGGTGCAACGTGACAACCTGCTTGCCATCCTTGGTGTCCACCTTGACCGACTCGATGTAGTTCGGATTCGGCTTCGGAGTGCCATCCTCGGCAATATCGAAGTTGTTGACACCGATGAACTGCCAGATAGTTGGCTGCAGGTCAACTGAGTTGTTGTCGACCTGCATCGGGTTCCAGCCCGTCGGCAAGGTGGTAATGGTCAGGCGAAGGGTGCCACCGTCCTTGATCTGGTCACGGGGCTTGATGTTCAGGGCAGCCAGCGGCGCACTCGCCGACGTGGCCTTGTCGCTCTTGTTCTGGTCGCCGCCGGACTGGTTCTTCTGTCCGCAGCCAGTCAGGGCAAGCGAGCCCACTGCCAGAGCAGCCACTGCGGTCGTCAAGGTCTTACGCACGGTAAACCTCCGGAAAGTTGAGGATCCTGGGTGGATCGGGATGGCATGAGCTTGGCACTCATGACCCGGACCGACCAGCGCAAACGGCCCCAGAATGCGGTTTCGTTATGAAATCTTGACCTTTCCTTGATCCAACCGTGATTCTCGTCAAGGTCACACCCGCCCATCGGTCAAGGTGCCGATGAGACCACCAGGTGGGCCCTGAACATGACGCATGGGGTGACGTCGTCGCAACGGCACCACCCCATGTCAGGGACTCACTGCAGAGTCTCAGAACACCCGGATCTCCTCAGGGAAGTGACATGCCGTGCGCCGG
This sequence comes from Cutibacterium avidum ATCC 25577, assembly GCF_000227295.1. GTDB lineage: Bacteria > Actinomycetota > Actinomycetes > Propionibacteriales > Propionibacteriaceae > Cutibacterium > Cutibacterium avidum. The sequence goes on from NZ_JH165054.1 coordinate 498,917, forward strand.
TCGATGTCCGGCTGCGGGTAGAACAGCTCGGGACGCTCCCCCATGCACGTGGCCTGGGAGGCCTCGTCGAGCTCCTTGAACTTTGGGCAGCGAGTGTGGAATGGACACCCGGGCGGCGGCGCGGCCGGTGACGGCAGGTCGCCCTCCAGCAAGATGCGGTGGCGGTTGTGCTCCTTGGACGGGTCGGGCACCGGGATGGCCGACAACAAGCCCTGGGTGTACGGGTGCATCGGGTGGTCGAAGACCTCCGAGACCTCGCCCAGCTCGACGATGCGCCCCAGGTACATGACGGCAACACGGTTAGCGATGTGGCGAACCACCGACAGGTCGTGGGCGACGAAGAGATAGGACAACTCCAGCTTCTCGCGCAGGTCCTCCAACAGGTTCAACACACCAGCCTGAATCGACACGTCGAGGGCCGAGACCGGCTCGTCGAGCACCAGCAACTTCGGGTTGAGGGCCAGTGCACGGGCAATACCGACACGCTGTTTCTGGCCACCGGAGAAGTTCCGCGGGTAGCGGTTGGCGTGAGCGGGCTCCAGGCCGACCAGGGCCATCAGCTCGTCGACCCGCTCCGCGATCTTGTTCTTCGGGTAACCGTTGTACTTCAGCGGCTCGGCGATGATGTCGGCAATCGGAAGACGCGGATCCAGGGATGCCATCGGATCCTGGAAGACCACCTGGAGGTCCTGACGGGTCTCCTTACGATCCTTCGCATTCATCCTGGCCGCGTCACGGCCCAGGACGACGACGGTACCCGCCTCCGGCTTGGCCAGCTCGAGAATCGACATGATTGTCGTGGTCTTGCCACAGCCAGACTCACCCACCAGGCCGAGGGTCTCGCCCTTCTTGATCCGGAAGGAGATGCCGTCAACGGCATGAACGGTGCCAACGCGCCTCTTGAAGACCGCACCCTTCATGAGCGGGTAGGTCTTGACCAGGTCCTTGACCTCCAGGACGTCCTCGAGGGCCTCGCGGTCGGAGGTCCCTAGCGCTGCCTTGAAGCGGCTCTTGTGCTCCCCGACCTGCGGGTAGATCTCCGCGTACGTGCGGTCGATGAGCTCGGCGTGCCGTATGCAAGCGGCCTCGTGCTTGTCCAGGTCGGTGGGCGTCAGCTCGGGCTCGGCCTGACGACAGGCATCGATCGCCATCGGGCAGCGTGGCGCGAAGGGACAGCCCGGCGGCAGGTTCAGCAGGGAGGGCGGGTTGCCCTCGACCGGGGTCAGCGGCTCGTCCTTGTCGAGGTCAGGACGAGGCAGGGATCCCAGCAGACCGATGGTGTACGGGTGACGGGAGCGGTAGAACAGCTCGTCGACGTTGGCCCGCTCGACGATGCGACCGGCGTACATGACGGCCACCCGGTCGGCCAGACCAGCAACGACACCGAGGTCGTGGGTGATCATGACGACACCGGCGTGGGTCTCACGCTGGGCCACCCGCAGCAGATCGAGAATCTGCGCCTGGATGGTCACGTCGAGAGCCGTCGTCGGCTCGTCGGCGATGATGAGGTCGGGGTCGTTGGCGATCGCCATGGCGATGACGACGCGCTGACGCATACCACCGGAGAACTCGTGCGGGAAGGCCTTAGCACGAACTTCCGGGTTGGGGATGCCGACCATGTCGAGCAGCTCGAGGGCTCGGGCCCAGGCGTCCTTGTCGGACATGTTCGAGTGGACCTGAAGAGCCTCGACGATCTGGTCACCGATCGTGTACACGGGGGTCAGGGCGCTCAGCGGGTCCTGGAAGATCATGGCGACCTTCTTGCCTCGCACGTCCGACATCCAGTTGTCGTCACGTCCCAGCAGCTCGGTGCCGTGAAGCTTGATGGACCCCTCGACGCTGGCACCCTCGTCCAGCAGGCCCATCACCGACATCGAGGTGACGGACTTACCGGAACCAGACTCACCCACCAGGCCGACGACCTCGCCGGCATGAACGGTCAGGTTGACTCCACGCACGGCGTGGACGACGCCGTCCTCGGAGGGGAAGCGGACGTTGAGGTCCTTGATCTGCAGGACCGGCACACCCTCCTGACGTTCGGGAAGGGCGTCGGACAGGTTGGCCGCAGTGGCAGTTTTCTTGCTCATGCCTTACCACCAGACTTGGAGGAGGGATCGACGGCGTCACGCAGGCCGTCACCGATGAAGTTGACGCTCAGCAGCAGGATCACCAGCACACCGGCCGGGAACATGAACAGCCACGGTGAGGTCGTGACCGCCGTCATGCCGTCACCCAGCAGAGTGCCCAGGGAGGTCTCCGGCTTCTGCACGCCGAAACCGAAGAAGGAGAGCACCGTCTCGCTCATGATGGCCGCGACCACACCGAGGGTCAGGTCGATGATGAGGTAGCTGGCGATGTTCGGGATGACGTGCTTAACGATGATCGTGAACGGCGGCACCGACATGAAACGAGCGGCCGTGACGTAGTCGAGATTGACCACCGACAGGGTCATGGCGCGGACCACACGGGCCGACAGCATCCAGCTGAATGCCGACAGCAGAACGATCAGCAGGGCCGTCGAGGTGCTCTTGCCGGAGGTGTGCTGGCTCAGGATGGCGATGATGAGGAAGGACGGGATCACCAACAGCAGGTCGATGAACCACAGGATGATCTTCTCCGCCACCTTGCCGAAGTAGGCCGCGGCCGAACCGATGAGGGCGGCCAGGGTCTCGACGATGAGTGCGACGCAGAAACCGATGATGAGCGACTTGCGCAGACCCTCGACCGTCATGGCGAACAGGTCGAAGCCACCCTGGCTTGTACCGAACCAGTGGTACTGGTCCGGCGGCGCGAGGAAGGCGTTGTCATCAACCACCCAGTAGTCCCAGTTGGCGATGTACGGGCCGATGAGGGCCAGGAGGACGACGAGGGCGAGTCCGATGACACCGATCTTGGAGCCAACCGGACGCCAGAAACGGCGCAGGATCAGACGGCGACGCGACATGTGCTTGCCGTCACGCTCATTGCGTCCCGGCTTGTGCTTCTCGTTGCGCTCGGCAGCACTCAAGGCATCGGGACCTTTGATGGGGGCGCAGGGACCCGTCTTCGGGGTGTTGAGCTCAACGCTGAAGTTGTTGGTGGGTTCAGACATGACGGCTCCTCCTCATCGAGCCCGGACACGCGGATCGATGACCGCAATGAGGATGTCGGACAGAAGGGCACCCGTCAGGGTGCAGAGGCCGGAGAAGGCGACGACCGCGACCGAACCGTTGATGTCGTTCTGCTGAATCGACATCACGGAGTAGGAACCGACACCGTTCCAGGCGTAGACCTGCTCGGAAATGGTGGCACCGACGAAGATGTTGGCCACGCCGAAGGCGAAATAGGTGGCCATCGGGATGATGGCGTTGCGCAGCGCATGGTGACGGATGGCGCGTCCCTTGCGAAGACCCTTGGCACGTGCGGTACGGACGTAGTCAGCACCGAGGGTGTCGAGCATCAGGTTGCGCTGGTACCGCGAGTAGCTCGCCAGGCTCAACGCCGACAGGGAGATCGTCGGCAACAGCAGGTGCTGCATACGGCTGAGCAGCTCGGCCCCGAAGTAATTGCCGTGAGATCCGACCTCACCGATGAACTGGAAGAACTGCGTTCCGGTCGCCTGGTTGATGTGAATGGCACCGAGCTGCAGCAGGACCGCCAACACCATCGTCGGGGTCGAGATGAGCAGCAGACACAGGAAGGACACGATTCGGTCAGCGGCCGAGTACTGGCGGACGGCCGACCAGGCACCGACAGCGACACCGCCGACCATGCCGATAATCGTTCCACAGATCACGAGACGGACGGACACACCGATGCGGGTGCCAATCAGCGAGTTGATCGCGTCACCATGTGGGGTCCAGCCCCAGTTCCAATGCAGGAACACCATCTTCAACCACCGTTCGTACCGCACCCAAATGCTGGTGTCGGGGTTGATGTTGTAGTTGGTCAGTGACTGGTTGATCGCCGTCCAGTTGAGCTTCGGATTCGTCTGGTCGAAAGCGTTGCGCGGGTCCAGGGCGTACGAGGCGAGCAGGTATGCGAAGGAAACCGCAATGAACAACAGCACGACGTAATTGATGAGGCGACGCACCACGTATCTGAGCACGATCGTCCTTTCTCACAGTGTGCAGACCTGCCGGGAGGGCAGGTGGGCCGCCGGCGAGTGTGGCTGGGGAGTGACCCTGTCGGTAGTTTCTACCGCTGCACACGATTCGGCATGGGGTCATCTCGGCACGCAGGCCGTTTTGGTGCGTGTGATCTTACACACACCAAACCCCTGGGTTTGTCTGTTGAGACCAAAAGGGCAACGCATTTCGTCATTGCAAATGCACTGCACGGGCATATGACAGGAGGGACGGGAAACTGTGATGTTTCCCGTCCCTCACACGTCATTCGGTCGTGTTCACGACGTCACTTGATACTTGCAGGTTGACCTCAGCGCTTGGTGACGCTGCCGCCGGCCTTCTCGATCTTCTCCTGGGCCGACTTGGACCAGGCGTCGACGACGAGGTCAACCTTGACGGTCAGCTCGCCGGTTCCGAGAACCTTGACGAGCTCGTTGTCACGGACGGCACCGACGGCGACGAAATCGTCGACGGTGATCTTGCCGCCCTTGGGGAACAGGGCCTCGACCTTGTCCAGGTTCACGACCTGGTACTCGGTGCGGAACGGGTTGTGGAACCCGCCCAGCTTCGGGGCCTGCATGTGAATCGGCATCTGGCCGCCAGCGAAGAACTCGGGCACGTTCTTGCGTGCGCCGGTGCCCTTCGTACCGCGACCAGCGGTCTTGCCCTTGGAACCCTCACCACGGCCAACACGGGTCTTGGCCTTGTGGGCACCAGGAGCGGGCTTGAGATCATGGAGCTCAATAGCCATGTCAGTCCACCTCTTCCATGGTGACGAGGTGACGAACGGTCTGGACCATGCCGCGGAACTCCGGGCGATCCTCCTTGATGACCGTGTCACCGATGCGCTTCAGCCCGAGGCTGCGCAGGGTCTCGCGATGATTCGGCTTCGTGGAGATGCCGGACTTGATCTGGGTGATCTTCAGCTTGCTCATCAGTTGACCCCTGCCTTCTCCTCCATGCGGGCAGCAGCAGCGGCCTCGTCGGCCTCCTTACGGGCACGAAGCATGGCTGCCGGGGCGACGTCCTCAACGGACTTGCCACGGCGACGGGCAACCTCTTCGGGCTCCTCGAGCTGCTGCAGCGCGGCAACGGTGGCGTGAACCACGTTGATCGCGTTGGAGGAGCCAAGAGACTTGGCGAGCACGTCCTGCACGCCGGCGCACTCGAGAACGGCGCGGGCCGAACCACCGGCGATGACACCGGTACCGGGGGAAGCCGGACGCAGCAGGACGACGCCGGCAGCCTTCTCACCAATCACCGGGTGGGTGATGGTACGACCGACCAGCGGCACCTTGAAGAAGTGCTTCTTGGCCTCCTCGACGCCCTTGGCGATGGCCGCGGGCACCTCCTTGGCCTTGCCGTAGCCGACGCCCACGGTGCCCTCGCCATCGCCCACGACGACCAGCGCCGTGAAGCTGAAGCGACGGCCACCCTGGACCACCTTGGCGACGCGGTTGATCGCCACGACGCGCTCGAGATATTCATTCTGATTGCGGTTGCGATCGTTCTGGCCACGACGGTTGTCACGGCCACGACGCTCACCACCTGCACCGCCACCGCGGCGCTGGGTTCCACTCATCGTTGCTCACTTGCCTTTCGTGGGTCAGAAGTCGAGACCGGCCTCGCGGGCCGCATCGGCCAGCGCGGCGATCCGCCCGTGGTACTGGTTCCCGGCCTTGTCGAAGACGACCTTGTCGATGCCAGCGGCCTTGGCGCGCTCACCGATGATGGTGCCAACGCGGGCAGCCTTGGCGGTCTTGTCCCCGGACATCTCGCGCAGCACAGCCTCCATGGTGGAAGCCGACACGAGGGTGTTTCCGGCAACATCGTCGATGACCTGGACGAAGACGTGCTTCGACGAACGGGTCACGACCATGCGGGGACGCTCGACGGTCCCGAAGATCTTCTTGCGACCACGGGCCTGGCGACGAGCACGTGCCTTGGCGCGGTCGGACAGGCTCTTGCGAACAGTCAGGGTGCTTGCCATGTCACTTACCTGCCTTTCCAACCTTGCGACGGACGTTCTCGCCCTCGTAACGCACACCCTTGCCCTTGTAGGGCTCCGGCTTGCGAATCTTGCGGATGTTGGCCGCGGTCTCGCCGACGACCTGCTTGTCGATGCCCTGGACCGAGAACTTGGTGGGGTTCTCGACGGCGAAGGTGATTCCCTCCGGGGCGTCGACGATCACCGGGTGCGAGAAGCCGAGGTTGAACTCGAGCTGCTTGGGACCCTTGGACATCACGCGGTAACCCACGCCCTGGATCTCCAACTTCTTCTCGTAGCCCTCGGTCACACCGATGACCATGTTGTTGATGAGAGTACGGGTGAGGCCGTGCAGCGAGCGGTTCTCACGCTCGTCGTCCGGACGCTCAACGAGGATCTCTCCCTCATCATTCTTGCTCACGGTGATGGGCTCGCGAACGGTGAAGTTCAGGGTTCCCTTCGGACCCTTCACCTCCACGTCCTGCCCATCAAGCTTCACCTCGACACCGGACGGGACGGCGATGGGAAGCCTGCCAATGCGCGACATTGATTACTCCTATCTGTCTCGTCGACGGTCACCACACGTAGGCGAGGACTTCCCCGCCCACGGACTTCTCGTGGGCCTGCTTGTCAGTGAGCAGCCCTTGAGAGGTGGAGATGATGGCAATGCCCAGGCCGCCGAGCACCTTCGGCAGGGCGGTGGACTTGGCGTAGACGCGAAGTCCGGGCTTGCTGATACGGCGAACGCCAGCGATGGAACGCTCACGGCTCTCGCCATACTTGAGGGTGAGGGTCAGGGTCTTGGCGACCTCGCCCTCCTTGGGTTCGTTGACCTTGTAGTCGGCGATGTAGCCCTCCGACTTGAGGATCTCGGCGATTCCGGCCTTGATCTTCGAGTGAGGCATCGACGTCTGGTCGTGGTACGCCTGGTTGGCGTTACGCAGACGAGTCAGCATGTCTGCGATCGGGTCAGTCATGGTCATGGCTGGTTTGGCCTCTTTCTCACAACGGTTTCCCTGCTGCCGTCCTCCCCTGGGGCGTCCGGCTCGGGGACCTTCTGTGTTGTTCAGGTGTTTGTGGGGCGGGTTACCAACCCGCCGGGGCCTGGTAGGGCCCGTGGATCTGCATCCTTGACGGACGCGCGCTGGTCACCAGGAGGACTTGGTGACACCCGGGAGCTGACCGGCGTGGGCCATCTCGCGCAGGCAGATTCGGCACAGGCCGAACTTGCGGTACACCGAGTGCGGACGACCGCAGCGCTGGCAACGGGTGTAAGCACGGACACCGAACTTGGGCTTGCGGGCCGCCTTGACCTTCAGAGCTGTCTTGGCCATCAGATCCTCACTTCTTTTTCTTCTTGGCGTAGTAGGCGGGACCGCGCTTGGTCTTCGCCTTCTTCGGGTCATCCTTCGCCTTGAACGGGAATCCCAGGTGCTTGAGCAGGGCCTTGCCCTCCTCGTTCGTCTGCGCGGTGGTCACGAAGGTGATGTCCATGCCACGGACGCGGTCGATCTTGTCCTGGTCGATCTCGAGGAACATGACCTGCTCGGACAGGCCGAACGTGTAGTTGCCCTTGCCGTCGAACTGGTTCGCGTTGAGCCCGCGGAAGTCACGGATACGGGGCAGGGCCAGGGTCAGCAGGCGGTCAGCGAACTCCCACATGCGGTCACCACGAAGGGTGACGTGGCAACCGATGGGCTGTCCCTCACGCAGCTTGAACTGAGCGATGGACTTGCGGGCCTTGGTGACCTGCGGCTTCTGGCCGGTGATAGCGGTGATGTCGCGAACGGCACCGTCCATGACCTTGGAGTCGTGAGCGGCGTCACCAACACCCATGTTCACCACGATCTTCTCGAGACCGGGGATGAGCATCGGGTTCTTGTAGTCGAACTCCTCCTGCATGGCAGGACGGATCTGCTCGCGGTACTGCTTCTTCAGACGAGGCATCTCGTGCGCGAAGGTGTCGGTGCTCACTTGGCCTCCTCCTTCTTGAGGTAGCGGACGCTGCGCTGAGCGGCGTACTCGGAGCCGTCAGGACGACGCTTGGTGACGTCCTCACGACGGTAGCCGACACGGGTCACGACGTCCTTGCCGTCGATCTTCGTCACGAGCTGGACGTTCGAGACGTGGATCGGGGCCTCGGACTGGATGATTCCGCCCTTGGTGGTGCCGCCCTGCGGGGTGGGCATGTCACGACGATGGTGCTTACGAATGTTCACACCCTCGACGACGACGCGCTCACGGGCCGGGTCCACCGAGAGAACCTCACCGATGGTGCCCTTGTCGTTTCCGGCGATGACCTTGACACGGTCACCCTTCTTGATGTTGAGGGACTTCACTCAGATCACCTCCGGGGCGAGCGAGACGATGCGCATGAACTTCTTCTCGCGCAGCTCGCGGGCGATGGGGCCGAAAATACGGGTGCCACGAGGCTCCCCGTCGTTCTTGAGAAGCACGGCGGCGTTCTCGTCGAACTTGATGTAGGACCCGTCGGGACGGCGGTGCGACTTCACGGTGCGAACGACGACGGCCTTGACGACCTCGCCCTTCTTCACGTTTCCGCCGGGGATGGCGTCCTTGACGGTGCACACGATGGTGTCACCGAGGTAGGCGTAGCGACGCTTCGATCCACCGAGAACACGGATGCAAAGGAGCTCCTTCGCACCAGTGTTGTCGGCGACCTTGAGTCGCGTCTCCTGCTGGATCATGTCTTCTCCTTTGTCCCACTGGTTCCCTCCCGGGCCTGGTAGGACTGTTGAACACGAACCCCCTGGATTTTGCCAGGGGGCAACCCGTACCTCAGGGGGTACGCGGTTGTCGTCCGCGAGAGGTCCCGCCACCCTCGGGCGGCGCACGATGGCCTCCGTCTCCGTGGAGTCGGAGGCTCCGTACTGTGCTTGAAGGTGGGCACAGTCGCAAGACAACTTGAGCAGTCTAACTCTCTTCGGCCGGGATAGCGAATTGGCGGTGGTCTGGTGTAGTGGCGGCGTCTGAGTTCTTCCCAGCCGGATCACGGTCGGGCCCAACCCGTCACCCGGGAACCATCACAGGGGACGACTGTTGGAAAATGGCGCAGGTGGGGCGGCACAACTGACACAGCTGGCTCAGGGGCTCACGACGAGGCAAACCACACCAGTCAAGTGGCCCGCACTCGTACCCCGACCACCACTCCTCCCCCTCTCTCCCCCACGCGCGCGCAACAAGGCGCCATGCTGAATCTCGACAAGCGCGGCCCGGATACTCTCCCCCACGCGCGCGCAACAAGGCGACCCACCCTCTCGGATGGGTCGCCTTGCAGCAAAACCTGGTGATCAGCTCACCAGTGGGTCACTTGGCCTTCTCGACGATCTCGAGCAGACGCCAGCGCTTGGTGGCGGACAGCGGACGGGTCTCCATGATCCGCACGCGGTCTCCCATGCCGGCTTCGTTCTTCTCGTCGTGAGCCTTGAGGCGCACAGACTTGGTCATGACCTTGCCGTACAGCGGGTGCTTGACACGGTCCTCGACCAGGACGGTGATCGTCTTGTCCATCTTGTCGGACACGACCAGTCCCTCACGGACCTTGCGGCGGGTCGTCCGCTCAGCGGTGTTCTCGCTCATGCTCAGGCCTCCTTATCGTTCTCGGGATTGGCAGCGTCGGGATCATCGACGATGTTGAGGTTGCGCTCCTGGAGCACGGTGTAGACGCGAGCGATGTCCTTGCGGACCTCACGCAGGCGAGCCGTGTTCTCGAGCTGGCCGGTCGCCGACTGGAAACGCAGCCCGAACAGCTCCTCCTTGAGTTCGCGAACCTTGTTGCGCAACTCTTCACCGGAAAGCTGGCGCAGCTCAGCAGCAGAAAGCTTGGGCATCAGTTGTCACCGCCTTCACGGGAGATGAAACGAGCCTTCATCGGCAGCTTGTGGATGGCCAGACGCATGGCCTCGCGGGCCACGTCCTCCGGCACACCCGACAGCTCGAAGAGAACTCGTCCGGGCTTGATGTTGGCGATCCACCACTCAGGCGTGCCCTTACCGGAACCCATACGGGACTCGGCGGGGTGTTTGGTCATCGGGCGGTCCGGGTAGACATTGATCCACACCTTTCCACCACGCTTGATGTAGCGGGTCATGGCGATACGAGCGGCCTCGATCTGACGGTTGGTCAGGTACCCACCCTCGGTGGCCTGGATGCCGTAGTCACCAAAGGCCAGCTGGGTGCCGCCCTTGGCAGCGCCAGTCCGCTTGGGATGGTGCTGCTTGCGGTACTTCACTCGACGAGGAATCAACATGTCAGGCTCCTGCGTTCTCGGTCTGCGGGGCCGGGGTCTCGGCGGACTGCTGCTTGGCGGCCTCGGCGCGACGACGTCCACCGCGACGGTCGGGACGATCGCCCCGGCCACGGCGGTTGCCACCGCGTCCACCGCGACCGCCCTGGGCGGCCTGGCGAGCAGCCTTCTGGGCAGCGCGCTCGGCACGGGTGCCGGTGACGTCGCCCTTGTAGATCCACACCTTGACACCGATGCGGCCGAAGGTGGTGCGGGCCTCGAAGAAGCCATAGTCGATGTCAGCGCGCAGGGTGTGCAGCGGCACACGGCCTTCGCGGTAACCCTCGGAACGGCTCATCTCGGCACCGCCCAGACGACCGGAGCACTTGATACGGATACCAAGCGCGCCTGCGTTCATGGCGGACTGCTGAGCCTTGCGCATGGCGCGACGGAAGGCGACACGAGCCGCGAGCTGCTCGGCGATTCCCTGGGCGACCAGCTGGGCATCGGTCTCGGGGTTCTTGACCTCGAGGATGTTCAGCTGAATCTGCTTGCCGGTGAGCTTCTCCAGCTCACCGCGCACGCGCTCGGCCTCGGCGCCATTGCGCCCGATGACGATGCCCGGGCGGGCGGCGTAGAGGAAGATGGTCACGCGCTCGGAGCGACGCTCGATCTCGATGGACGAAATACCGGCGCGCTCCAGGTTCTTGTGGAGCCACTCCCGGATCTTGACGTCCTCACCCACGAGCTCGGCGTACTGCTTCTCGGCGTACCAGCGGGTCTTGTGATCGGTCGTCACACCGAGACGGAAACCATGGGGGTTGATTTTCTGGCCCATGTCAGGCTCCCTTCTCGGTCTCGGACTTGGCTGCAGCCGCCGGGCGACCCTTCTTGGCCTTCTTGGGGGCCGGACGGGCGTCCTTGGGCTCGACAACCACGGTGATGTGGGCGGAGCGCTTCAGGATTCGGCTGGCGGATCCCTTGGCGCGGGGACGGATGCGGCGCATGGTGACGCCCTCGTCGACGAAGGCCTGCGAGATGTACAGGTCTTCGGCGCGCAGACCCTCGGTCTGCTCGGCGTTGGCCATGGCCGAGGCGACGACCTTGCGAACCGGCTCAGCCGCGGCCTGCGGCTGGAACTTCAGCATGGCCACCGCGTCAGCGGCGTCCATCCCGCGAACCAGGTCGACGACGCGACGACACTTGCTGGCGCTCATCCGGACGTGACGCGCGATGGCGTACGAGCCGGGGCGATCGCCGAGCAGGGCGGCGCGACGGCTGGGCCTCTCAGTGTTGCTCATGAATCAGATCCCTCTCGTCAGCGCCTGCGCGCCTTCTTGTCGTCCTTCACGTGACCCTTGAAGGTTCTGGTCGGGGCGAACTCTCCGAACTTGTGCCCGACCATCGACTCGGTCACGAAAACCGGGACGTGCTTGCGACCGTCGTGCACGCCGATGGTGTGCCCGATCATGTCGGGGGTAACCATCGATCGACGCGACCAGGTCTTGATGACGTTGTGCGTGCCCGCCTCGTTCTGGGCAGTGACCTTCTTGGCCAGATGCTCGTCGACGAAGGGGCCCTTCTTCAGACTGCGTGGCATGTCTCAGACTCCCAATCAGCGCTTCTTGCCGGACTTGCGGCGACGCACGATGAGACGGCTGCTCGCCTTGTTCTTGTTACGGGTACGACCCTCGGGCTTGCCCCAGGGGCTCACCGGGTGACGACCACCAGAGGTACGACCCTCGCCACCACCATGCGGGTGGTCGATCGGGTTCATGACCACACCACGGACGGTCGGGCGGATGCCCTTCCAGCGGTTACGGCCGGCCTTGCCCCAGTTGATGTTGGTCTGCTCGGCGTTGCCGACCTCGCCGATGGTGGCGCGGCAACGGATGTCCACCATGCGCATCTCACCAGAGGGGAGGCGCAGGGTGGCGTACTTGCCTTCGCGGGCGACCAGCTGCACCGACGCGCCGGCGGAGCGACCCATCTTGGCGCTACCACCCGGACGCAGCTCCACGGCGTGAACCGTGGTACCGACCGGGATGTTGCGCAGCGGCAGGTTGTTGCCCGGCTTGATGTCGGCCTCGGGGCCGGACACCACGACGGTTCCCTGGCTGACGCCATCGGGGGCGATGATGTAACGCTTCTCACCGTCGGCGTAATGGAGCAGGGCAATGCGAGCAGTGCGGTTCGGGTCGTACTCGATGTGAGCGACCTTGGCCGGCACGCCGTCCTTGTCGTAACGCTTGAAGTCGATGATGCGGTAGGCCTGCTTGTGTCCACCGCCGATGTGGCGGGTGGTGATGCGGCCAGTGTTGTTGCGTCCACCGGTCTTGGGCTTGGCAACGAGCAGGGACTTCTCAGGGGTCGAGCGGGTGAGCTCGACGAAGTCCGACACGCTCGAGCCGCGACGGCCCGGAGTGGTGGGCTTGTGCTTGCGGATACCCATTGGTACTTCGTTCCTTCTCTCGCGGCTCAGGCGACCGGGCCGGTGAAGATGTCGATGCGATCACCCTCGGCGACGGTCACGATGGCGCGCTTGGTGTCGGGACGCTTGCCCATGCCGAAGCGGGTACGGCGTGCCTTGCCCTTGCGGTTCATCGTGTTAACCGAGGTGACCTTCACACCGAAGATCTGCTCGATCGCGATCTTGATCTCGGTCTTGTTGGCAGTCGGCTTGACCAGGAACGTGTAGGTGTTCTGGTCGAGCAGGCTGTAACTCTTCTCGGAGACGACCGGGGCGAGGATGATGTCCCGGGGATCTCGGATCTTCAGCTCGCTCACTTGGCGTCCTCCTTGTCGGAGTCAGACTTGACGGCGTTGACGAAGCCAGCGGCCTCAGCAGCCTCGGCGGAACGGAACCACACCTCAGCGATGGTGCGTCCGTACCAGGGCGACGTCGGGGCGTGGAACTTCTTGGAGTCCTCATTGCCCTTGATGTCGAATCCGGCCGGCGGGTTGTCTCCGCGGAAGGAGTCCTCACCGTAGGGATGCTGGTCCGCAACATTGGTCTCCGGGACCTCTGGCTCAGCGGCCAGGGCCTGGGTGCTGGCGCTGCGAGCACCGACGAAGGCGTCAAGTCCGGCCTGGCTGAACACGATGGTCCGCGCGTTGACGACGTCGTAGGTGTTGAGCTGATCGGCGGCCAGGACGTGGACCCCGTTGAGGTTGCGCACGGACAGCCAGGCGACCTCCTCGCTGCGATCCAAGACGACGAGCACCTTGCGGAGCTCGGCGAGACCGGAGAGGACGGCCTTGGCCTGCTTGGTCGAGGGCTTGTCACCGTCAACCAGGGAGGTCACGACGAAGATGCGATTGTCGCGAGCCATGTCGGACAGAGCGCCACGCAGAGCAGCAGCCACCATCTTCTTGGGGGTGCGCTGAGCGTAGGAGCGCGGCTGCGGACCGTGAACGGTGCCGCCACCGACCCACTGTGGTGCACGGGTCGAACCCTGACGGGCACGACCGGTGCCCTTCTGGCGCCACGGCTTCTTGCCACCACCGGAGACCAGGCCACGAGTCTTCGTGGCGTGGGTGCCCTGACGAGCAGCCGCGAGCTGGGCGATGACGACCTGATGGATCAGCGGAATGTTGGTGTTCGCGTCGAAGACGTCACCGGGAAGCTCAGCCGATCCGGCCTTCTTGCCCTTGACGTCAAGGACGTCGATGGTCTTGGTCTCATTCATGCGGCATCCCCATTCTTGGCGGCCTTCTTGGCGGCGCTGCGGACGACGAGCAGGGACCCCTTCGGGCCGGGAACGGCGCCACGGACCAGCATGATCCCACGCTCGGCGTCGACGGAGTGAACCTGCAGGTTCTGGACAGTCACACGCTCGGCACCCATGCGGCCAGCCATGCGGAGGCCCTTGATGACCTTGCCTGGCGTCGAGCAGCCGCCGATGGAGCCCGGCGAGCGGTGCTTGCGGTGCACACCGTGGGTGGCACGCAGGCCGCCGAAGCCGTGACGCTTCATGACGCCAGCGGTGCCCTTGCCCTTGCTGGTGCCGGTGACGTCGACGAAATCGGACTCGGAGAACACGTCAGCGGTGATCTCCTGGCCCAGGGTGTACTCAGAGGCATCGGCGGTACGCAACTCGACGAGGTGACGTCGAGGGGTCACGCCGGCCTTCTCGAAGTGGCCGGCCTCCGGCTTGGTGACCTTCTTGGCCTTGACGGCTCCGATGCCAAGCTGGACGGCGGAGTAGCCATCGGTCTCGGGGGTGCGCACCTGGGTGACGACACACGGCCCGGCCTGGATGACGGTCACAGGAACGAGCTTGTTGTGCTCGTCCCACAGCTGGGTCATGCCGAGCTTGGTGCCCAGCACGCCCTTGACAGTGCGTTCATTGGTCATGGTGCTCAACCTCACGGAAGCTTGATCTCGATGTCGACACCGGCCGGCAGATCGAGACGCATAAGCGAATCGACCGTCTTCGGGGTCGGCTCGAGAATGTCGATGAGCCGCTTGTGGGTGCGCATCTCAAAGTGCTCGCGGCTGTCCTTGTACTTGTGGGGCGAACGGATCACACAGAAAACGTTCTTCTCGGTCGGCAGCGGCACCGGGCCGGCGACCTTGGCACCCGTGCGGGTCACCGTGTCGACGATCTTGCGCGCCGACGAGTCGATGACCTCGTGGTCGTAGGCCCGCAGCCTGATGCGGATCTTTTGTCCCGCCACAGTTGTTCCTTCTACTCGTCTCTGCCGCGTCCAAGATTCCCTGACATGGGAGTCCGGTACGCCCAGAGGGTTCCGGCGTGAGGAGCGAACTCCTCATTGGTCCCAACCTGACGGTTTCCAACTGGTGTGAAAACCGGGAGGTCACATCACCCCTCCCCGACCCACGCGCTCGGGCGTGTCGCGCATCACAAGCCGCAGGACGCCCACCGCTCACCAGTCATCAAGGACCCCGTGAACACTGTGGATTTGTCTGCCGGCTTCCGATGCTGACCCGCTCCCGTGGGCCCGGCAGCGGACTCACCTTGGTGGTGACACCTCTGCCGTCGGGCTTCAGTGGCCGGGCTCGACCTCAAGGGTCAGGAGCGTGACGCACTGCAGCCCCGTTCGGAGCAACTTGTACAGTCTGTCACCGATGAACCAGCAAGGCAAATTGGAATGACGACCCTCTCCGGACCCCGGGAATTGAATGGTGTTCAATATTGAGCGGTCGCCAACGCCGAGGAGTCATCATGTCAGATCCATCGCAAACACCTACTGCCACGCCTTGGTGGAGTGTGCGGATGCGCGCGACCGGAGTCCTCGACGGGGAGCCGTACCACGTCAGCGGAGCCGAGTCGCTGGTGTCTCCGGACATGATCGGGCAGACGTTGACGGGGCTCACCCATCGCGCGCTCTCCCCTGGTCACACCGTCGAGGCTCGGCAGGTGCGACTCAGCCTGGATCAGCTCGACGTCGATCCCGCTGTCATCCCTATCCTGCCCGCAGACATCAACGAATGTATCGACATCGACTCCGCACATCACCACTTCCTTGACGTCTTGTCCCGATTCGTGCCCAACCCGGAGCAGGTCATGCGCATTCTCACCGCCGGACCAACGATGCGTGGGGCCGCCATGGTCGAGGTGGGCAGCGGACGACGGTTGGAAACCGATCCCTTACGTGGCGTTCGTGTGACTCGATTCGGGGATCTCACGGAATCTGCCCCGGGAACATCCTTGGCTCACAAGAGGCACCACCATGAAGCGGTCCTCCTCGCGAGCAAGGTTGCTGCTGCACCCGGAGTTCTCGCGGAACTCTGCATCTCCGACGATCCCCATTACACCCGTGGCTATGTCTGCGCCGACGGGGTGTACACAACGGTGACGAACGTCAAGGCCGATGGTGACCCCAACGGGGGGCGCGTCATTCTTGTCGACACCTCGTACGCGGATCCCGCCATGATCACGGACTGGTTGGAGAATCACCCCGTTCTCATCGGACCTGCCACCCACTCTCCCAGTACTCACACCACCGCGTCCTGGCATGACCACATTCGATCCCGTCTCGACTCGTGGCGGGCTTCCGGACTCGAGCGCCATCCACGCACCTTCTCGTCGTCTCAGGTTCCTGACGCCGTTACCACCGACGGTCCTGCCCTGCTGTTCTCGTCCTCTGATTACCTCGGCATGTCCACGGAGCCGGCCGTCCAGGAGGCCATGATCAACGTCGTCAGTGAGCTGGGATGCAGTTCTGGTGGCTCACGCCTCACGACAGGAACCTCGGTGGCACACCACCATGCTGAACATGAGATCGCCACCTGGTTGGGGTATCCCCAGGCAGTCCTCATGGCCAGCGGCTACCAGGCAAATGTCACGACCATGCAGCTGGTGGCAGGTCCTGACGTCACCGTCGTCTCCGATGCGGACAACCATGCCAGTCTCATCGACGGGTGTCGGTTGGCTCGGGCGCGCACGGTCGTCGTCCCTCATGCGGACCTCGATGCCATCGACCATGCCCTTGATCACGTCACCACCGAAAGAGCCATCGTGCTCACGGAGGGGGTCTACTCCATGGGAGGTGACGTCGCTCCCATTGCTGACCTCGTCCGGATCGCACGTCGTCACGGCGCTTTGACCATCGTTGACGACGCCCACGGGATAGGCACTGTCGGGCCCACCGGGCGTGGCGTCACCGAAGGTCTGCCCCAGGAACTGCGACCGGACGTCCTGCTGGGAACGGCCAGCAAGGCCCTGGGCGTCGAGGGCGGTTTCGTCTGCGTCTACGAGACCTTGGCAACGCTGATTCGAAACTGCGCACGAGGATACGTGTTCTCCAGCGCCCCCTCCCCCGCCGTCGTAGCTGCCGTGGCGGCATCCGTGCATCAGCTACGAACCGATGCCTCTCCCGTCCAGAGGCTCCAGACCACTGTGGCTCGCGCGCGCCGTGCACTCTTCGGGGCCGGGCTCATTCCCGCCCCTACAGCCAATGATCTCGGTCCGATCATCAGGGTTCCGGTGGGTCCCGAGGATCGTGCCGTCGCGGCGCAAGAGGAGTTGGCACGACGGGGCCTCATGGTCGTTGCGGTCCGTTACCCCGCCGTCGCGAAAGGCGACGCAATCCTACGTATCTGCCTGACGGCACGTCACACAGACGAGCACATCAGGATTCTCGTCGCGTCCCTCAGCGAGGTCCTCGACAGCACTCTCAACGACGCACCACGGTGACGTTCTTCGGGAGGTCATAATACTGATGCAGGCCATCGACGACGGATCCACGCTGTCCCGCGTAGTCGGGCAACCAGTCCGGGGCAGGTAACGCCTTCGGGACGACGACCGTGTCGCGCTCCCCGCGACGCGCCAGGTCTACCTGGGCATTTACCTGTCGCCAGACACTGCCGTTGATCGTCGCTCCCTGGAGCATCCCCCACGCTCCCTGCAGGCCGGTGCCCAGGCATGCCGCCGTAGCGATGGTAACCAGAACCATAGCGAGCTGCGACCCCGGTGTCGCAGCCGCGAGTCGTCCACCAGATTCCATGGATGAGGCACCGCCGTCAACCTGGTTCGTGCCTCTCTGCGCCAATCCGACAGCAGCCCATGTCCACACCAACGCACTCATGGTGAAGACCACCAGACTTAAAAAGGACGTTCGTCCCCCTGGGGACCCTTGAATCATCGGGAGCGCGTAATAACCAAACGCCGCGCCCGTCGAAACCCCCACCATGCAGCATCCCGGTATGCGAGCAACCATCACAGTGAGCACCACAAGGATCACCATCACGACGCTAAAGCACACTCCAACCAACAGCCCGGTGGCCGAAAGGTACAGTCGAATATCTCCAACGAGCTTTCGTCGCGCGAGCACCGTAACAACTCGCAGGCTGGTCGCGGCCAGCCCGACAGATGCCACACAGAACAGTGCGAGGAGGATACCGATGGCGCGGCGATGGAATCCGCGTTTCATAACCACCAGGCACATGACGATGACTGACAGCATGATCGCAAAGAACACGACCGGGTAATTTGTGAGCGAATGGCTGACGGAGTGGACGACGAACGACACCCGTTTGGGAATCTCGCCAGTTATTTTCGGGTACGGGTACGGCCCCCCAAGTCGACGGCTACGTGCCCATAAACCGGGCATTCCCATTCTCGCAGTATTTCCCGCGGCCACCATGACCAGCGCCACCGCCCACCGAGTAGTCCATTTCCCTGCGGGTGTGATGAGCGCCATCGCGACGATTGCCCCGACGATTCCCGGCGCATTCAATTCATGATGAATACTTGCCACATAGGACAGCGCCACCGCCACCCACAAAACCCAGCCGTGGTCAACGTTCGGCCCCCGCTGGGACCACAGCAGGAGGATGGATACGATCCCGAGCGCTAAGCCCCACATGTAGCCGATGTTCGCAGCTATGAACATGATCGTGTCCCCACCCATGTTTGGCTCGATACCAATCAGGGTCATCGGCACGAGAAATGCACCTACGCCTGCCAACAAGTCAACACCGGGAGACACCACTCCCCGTAGATCCCGGATGAGGGCCCGCATCATGAGCCACAGTGCCAGCGACGTTGACAGGGATGAGAGCACGAGGGGAACACGAATCCATCCACCCATCGCCATGACGAGTTGCACCATCATGTCCGAGAAACGGCCATTACGCCCACCCAGATCGTATACGGTGAGCCGTGCAAAATCCGCCCAGTCGATACGACCGCTGGGAGTGCCAGATCGGGTGGCGAAATACAGATCATCGATATCCCACACAGGTGTCCGCCACACCAACGCCCAATAACAGGTGACGAGCACCCAGAACCACACTATTGGACGTCGCAGGAGCCCAGGCCTCGTCTCATCGTGTTCAATCACTACTCTGCTCTATCTCAGCCTCAAACCGCTCCATACGACGAAGAGTCGACCCCTTGCCGAGAATCTCCATGGCCTCGAACAGTGGCGGGGACACCCGCGAACCGGTGACGGCGACGCGGATCGGGGCGAAGGCGAGACGCGGCTTGATACCCATCTCGTCGCAGAGCTTGGTGCGCAGCGCCACCTGGATGGCATCGGCGGAGAAATCGTCAAGCCCCTTGAGGACCTCGGTGGACGCCTGCTGGATCTCGTCGGCTCCTGTCTTGAGCTTGGCCACGGAATCCCCATCGAAGACCAGGGCGTCGTCGTCGATCAGCAGGAATGCCAGCTTCGGCAGTGCCTCCGACAGCAGCACCAGACGCTCACGAATGAGTGGCATCGCGGCATGGATGATCTCACGGTCCTCACACGTCAGATCACGGCCGAGCACCTCCTGGGCCTGACCGGTGCGATCGGCGTACTCGAGCACGCGATCGGTGAGGTCCTCGGCGTCAAGACTGCGGATGTACTGGCCGTTGAGCCAGTCAAGTTTGGTGACGTCGAAGACCGGCCCGCCAGTGGAGACGCTCGCCCAGTCGAAGCGGGACACGAAGGAGTCGAGGTCCTCCATCTCCTGACCCTCGGCGATCGTCGGGTATGCCAGCAGCTGCAGGAAGTTGCGCAGCGCCTCGGGCAGATAACCCTGCTCACGGAACCACATCAACCGAGCAGCCGGGTTCTTGCGCTTGGAGATCTTGGACTTGTCGGTGTTGCGCAGCAGCGGCATGTGCGCGAACCTCGGCACCTCCCAGCCCAGCCACTTGTAGAGCAACAGGTGCTTCGGCGTCGAGGAGATCCACTCCTCACCACGAACGACCGTGTCGATGCCCATGAGATGGTCATCGACGACGACGGCCATGTGGTACGTCGGAAATCCGTCGGCCTTGAGGATGACCTGGTCATCGGGACGTGGGGCGTGGACCTTGCCGCGAATGAGATCGTCGAACTCCAGCTCGACGTCCTCAGGGATGAGCATGCGCACGACGGGTGTCTCGGTGAAACCCGGCAGCTTGGCCCGCTCCTCCTTGGACATGCCCAGACACATGCGGTCGTAACCGGTGTCCGGGGACTTCGCGGCCGCGCGCTCCTCGCGCAGTGCCTTGAGCCTCTCCTGGGAGCACCAGCAGCGGTAGGCGTGACCAGACTCGATGAGCTTGTCGACGAGCGGCTTGTAGGTGTCCAAACGCTCAGACTGCCGGTACGGTTCGTACGGTCCACCGACCCGCGGCGACTCATCGGGGGACAGGCCCAGCCAGTCAAGGGTCTCGTAGATCTGTTCCTCCGAACCCTCCACCAGACGGTTGCGGTCGGTGTCCTCGATGCGCAGCACGAACTGGCCGCCGGTGCGCTGTGCCCAAGCCTTGTCGAACAACGCCATGTAGGCCGTACCGACGTGAGGGTCTCCGGTGGGCGAGGGGGCGACGCGTGTGCGCGCGGGATGCAACTCAGTCATGATGCCTCGGAGTCTATCGGGAAGTACCGACAGACTCCGGTAAGGTTCCCGCCATGGCAGAACCCACTGGAACCCCGACTCCCGCCGCCCCGGCCGAGTCCGGCTCGGACTTCATTCATCAGGTCGTTCGCGCGGACAACGAACAGGGCACCTATGGAGGACGGGTCCAGACCCGGTTCCCACCCGAGCCCAATGGCTACCTGCACATTGGCCACGCCAAGGCCATTGTCACTGACTTCGGCGTCGCGGAGGACTTCGGCGGCATTTGCAACCTGCGTCTGGACGACACCAACCCGGGCACCGAGGAGGTTGAGTACGTCCAGTCGATCATCGAGGACATCGAGTGGCTCGGGTACTCCCCCGCCCACGTCGTCCACGCCTCCGACTACTTCGACAAGCTGTACGAGTGGGCCCAGTACCTCATCCGCGAGGACCTGGCCTACGTCGACGACCAGTCCCCCGAGACGATCCGCGAGCAGAAAGGCGGCTACGGCAAGCCGGGTATCGAGAGCCCCTACCGCGACCGTCCCGCAGCGGAATCACTCGACCTGCTCGAGCGGATGCGCAACGGCGAGTTCCCCGACGGCTCCCGCTGTCTGCGCGCCAAGATCGACATGCAGGCGGAGAACATGTGGCTGCGTGACCCGGTCATGTACCGCATCCGCCACCAGGCCCATCACTCGACCGCCACCACGTGGTGCATCTACCCCACCTATGACTGGGCCCACGGTCAGTCCGACGCCATAGAGGGTGTGACCCATTCGCTGTGCTCCCTGGAGTTCAACAGCCACCGCCCCCTCTACGACTGGTTCCTCGCCCATGTGCCGCTCGACGCCCCGGCCCCCAAGCAGCGCGAGTTCGCCCGTCTCGAACTGACCCACACCATCACCTCGAAGCGTCGCCTCAGGTCCCTTGTGACCGACGGCGTCGTCGACGGTTGGGACGACCCCCGCATGCCCACCCTGCGCGGGATGCGTCGTCGCGGCTACCCGGCTGCTGCCATCCGTGCCTTCTGCCAGGCCGTCGGTACCACCAAGAACAACTCCGTGAAGGCCATCGAGGAGTTCGAGTCCTTCGTGCGCCGCGAGCTCAACGCCACCACGCAGCGCCGCATGGCCGTCCTGCACCCGCTCAAACTGGTCCTGGACGGCTGGCCTACTGACGAGAACGGCAACCCGGTCGTCGAATGGTTCGAGCTCGTCAACAACCCGGAGAATCCTGATGACGGCACCCGGTGCGTCCCCTTCACCGGAGAGCTGTGGATCGAGGCCGACGACTTCCGCGAGGACCCGCCCCGCAAGTTCTTCCGCCTCTCCCCCGGTCGTGAGGTGCGTCTGCGTAGTGCCTACCTGGTGACGGCCACTGACGTCGTCAAGGACCCAGACGGCACCATCACCGAGGTTCACGCCAGCTATGACCCGGAGTCCCGCGGCGGCACCGCCCCCGACGGTCGCAAGGTGAAGTCGACGATGCACTGGGTGTCCGCCGCCCATGCCGTGCCGGTAACCGCGAACCTCTATGACCGTCTCTTCACCGCCGAGATTCCCGGATCGGAGAGCGGCGAGGCCCTCGACGACCTCAACCCGAACTCGCGCGAGACCCTCACCAACGTCATGGCCGAACCGGCCTTGGCCGAGGTGGCTCCCGGCGAGGTGGTGCAGTTCGAGCGGCTGGGGTATTTCGCGGCGGATCAGGACACCACGGTGTTCCACCGCACCGTTGGTCTGCGTGACGAATGGGCCCAGCTGCAGAGGCGTCAGGGCTGACCAGGTGTTGTTGACGGTGGTAATCATCAAATTGTCACCCGTCCGTCACTTCATTCGGCAAGGATGGTACCGCTTTCCCATCCCGTTGGAAGGACACCATCCATGCATGACAACCCACTTGGTACGAACCTGTCGCGTCGCGCCGTGCTGGTCGGCACCCTGGGGACAGGGCTCGCGATGACTGCTGTCGGGAATTCCTTCGCGTCGCCGTCGACGTCTTCCGCTCCCGCCACCGCAGGCTCTGCTGCCGGTGCCGCAACGCTGACGGTGCTCGCCACCACCGACATCCACGGTCACGTCTACGACTGGGACTACTTCGCCGACGCTCCCTACCCGCCGTCGGACAAGGGTCGGTCCTCGGCTCCGTTGGGCGTGAGTCGGGTGGCCACCATCGTCAAGCAGCTCCGCGCCGAGAAGGGTGCCGACTCCGTCGTCACGCTCGACAACGGTGACACCATCCAGGGCACCCCGCTGACCTACCTCTCTGCCAAGCAGCCCGAGAAACTTGGCCGCACCGAGGTCATGGCCCGCGCATTCAACCTCGTTGGTTATGACGCGGCCAACATCGGCAACCACGAGTTCAACTACGGACTCAAGGAACTCAACCGCTACAAGAACGACCTCGACGCCCCACTGCTGTGCGCCAACGTCATCGACCTCAAGACCGGCAAGCCGCTGACCCAGGGCACCCTCATGCTCACCAAGACCGTCGACGGCCACCAGGTCAAGGTCGGCGTCGTCGCCGTCACCACCCCTGGCTCGATGGTCTGGGACAAGGCGAACCTCACTGGCAAGGTCGACATCGCTGACCCGGTCAAGACCGCTGCGAAGTGCTCGGTCACACTGCGCAAAGAAGGGGCTGACGTCGTTGTCGTCCTCGTCCACGCCGGACTGTCGGAGGACCAGGCCGCCCCGGTCTACAAGGGTCTGCCAGAGAACAATGCCACCGTCCTGGCCAAGTCCGTTCCCGAGGTCGACCTCGTCGTCATCGGTCACACCCACCAGGACGACCCGGTCGAGATCGTCGACGGCATCTCGGGCCACAAGGTCGTCATCACCCAGCCCGACTATTGGGCCCGTTCAGTCTCCCAGGTGACGATCCCGCTCGACTTCTCCGACGGCAAGGCCTCCGTGCTCCACGACAGGGTCACCGTGAAGCCGCGTTACACCCGTGACGTCGAGGAGGACAAGGAGTTCGCCTCTGACTCCGAGCTGCAGGCCGGCCACAAGGCCACCGTCAAGTACGTCAACTCCGTCGTCGCCACCTCGACGACGAAGCTGACCACCGAGCGCTCGATGGTTGAGGACACCCCGATCCTCGACTTCATCGGCAAGGTCGAGGCCGACACCGTCGCCAAGGCGATCAAGGGTGGCAAGTACGACGGTATTCCGGTCATCGCCCAGGTCTCGCCGTTCTCACGCACCGCTGCCTTCCCGAAAGGCGATGTCAAGATCAAGGACATCGCTGGCCTGTACGTCTTCGACAACACACTGGCGGGCATCCTGCTCACCGGCAAACAACTCAAGGACTACCTGGAGTACTCCGCGAAGTACTTCAAGCAGGTCAAGAAGGGCGCCATCGTCAACCCGGCTCCGGCCAGCGAGGGCGGCGACACCCAGGCTGACTACCAGGGCAAGCCGGTGTGGGACTACAACTACGACGCCGTCACCGGTGTCAAGTACTCCATCGACGTCTCCAAGCCGGTGGGCAAGCGCATCCTGGGCCTGTCCTGGCAGGGCCAGCCGGTCGCCGACGACCAGAAGTTCGTCCTGGCCATCAACAACTACCGCATGAGCGGTGGCGGCGCCTACCCGCACGTCGCGGAGGCCCCGGTCGTCTGGGACGAGATCCTCGAGATCCGTCAGCTGCTCATCGACACCGCCTCGAAGATGAAGACCATCGATCCGAAGGACTTCTTCGATCGCAACTGGTTCCTCACCACGACTGGGGAGACCTGGCCGGCCACGGGCAAGCCCGGCGACGACACCAAGCCCGGCAACGGCTTCAAGCCCGGTTCCGGCGATCGTCCGACCACGTTGCCGCGCACCGGCGTCTGACCGGTTCCGACAACAGTTGAGCCTCGGCCCACCCGACTTGGTGGGCCGAGGCCCTTCTTGTCCTCACGACGTGGAAGAGTGTCCCGTGGCATCTGGCGAGGGCAACCTTCACCACTGACAATGAAAGGACGCAGCGCTGACAACCCAAATCGTTCCACGGAATCCCAGGCATGGACTCCCGGCTCGGCTGGGCAACCGACGTTGGCCGGCAAGGGTGCTGCGCCGTGCCAGCATTGCTGGCCTCGTCTTCGCCCTTTTCGGTCTGTGGACCGCCCTGACACCGTCCTTGGTCCCCCGGACCTGGTGGATGGTGGCCGTCAACGTGTGGTTGTCGACCCTTCTCGCCTATGGGGTCGGAGGGCTCATCGGGCGGATTTCCCGGTGGTTAGCTGAGATCACGCGCTTGCAGGTGATGATCTCAACTCACGCGGTCCGGGGCATCCGACGTAGCTGGTACGCCATTCTCGCCCTGATATCGCTGTGGATGTTCATGTGGTGCACGAGACAGCAGAAGCACGTCTCAGAGGAAGTCGGTCTGCCACGGAAGGTCTGGGTCGCGCAGACCGTTGGCGTGTTCACGGGGCTGATCCTCTTCACCGCGACGGTACTGCTCATCCGCCTCATCGCTCATGGCATCCGAAATCTGTACACCGGCGTACACCGTCTCATCGCCCAGCCGGTACTGGCAATTGTCGTCGTGGTGCTGAGCATCTCACTCCTGCTCTGGGCCACGAACAACGTCATCGTCAGGACGACGGCCAACGGTGTTGCCCACGTCATGGCTGAAACCAATGCGCAGACGGCCGCCGGACGGAAACCCCCGACGTCGCCCCTTCGGTCCGGGTCCCCCGCCTCGCTTCAGACCTGGGACAGCCTGGGCCGGGAGGGCAAGGACGCCGTCACTGACGGCCCCGACGCCGCCATGATCGGAAAGGTCACCGGTCAGTCGGCCAAGGAGCCCATCCGCGTCTACGCCGGGCTCAATTCCCGTCGCGACTACGTCGCCGAGGCGAATGGCGTTCTCGCCGAGCTCATCCGTACCGGGGCGTTCCATCGCAAGGTGCTCGTCGTCCAGAACGGCACCGGGTCCGGCTGGATCGAGGAGTGGTCGGTGTCGGCCGTGGAGTATCTCACCGGCGGTGACTGCGCGACGGCCACGATGCAGTACTCGTACCTGGGCAGCGTCGGGGC
This sequence comes from Cutibacterium avidum ATCC 25577, assembly GCF_000227295.1. GTDB lineage: Bacteria > Actinomycetota > Actinomycetes > Propionibacteriales > Propionibacteriaceae > Cutibacterium > Cutibacterium avidum. The sequence continues at coordinate 524,574 of NZ_JH165054.1, forward strand.
CTTCCTCCTGGACCGCGAATCTCCCAAGGAAGGTGCCCAGGCCCTGTTCAGCGTCATCCACGACTACTGGGCCACCCTGGCCCCCGAAACTCGTCCGAAGCTCTACACGAGCGGTGTGTCCCTGGGCTCTTACGGTGGTCAGTCCGCCTTCCCATCCATCGACGACATGATCGCCAAGGTTGACGGCGCCGTGTGGGTCGGAACCCCCGGGTTCACGCCGATCTGGAAGAATTTGGAGGCGAACCGACGAGAGGGTTCCCCCGCCATCGTCCCCGTGATCGACGGTGGCCGAATCGTGAGGTTCATGGGTAGTCCCGGCGAGATCTACCACGATCATTGGGGAGCCGCCTATCCTCCTTGGTCAGCCCACACACGCATCGCCTATGTACAGCACCCGTCCGATCCGGTGACGTGGTGGTCCCCCGAGATGATCTGGTCAGAGCCCGACTGGATGCGCGAGCGCGCTGGAGACGACGTCAATCCCCACATTCAGTGGACGCCATGGTCGAGTTTCTGGCAGGTCACGGCCGACATGGCCTTGTCGACGACTCCGCCTGGTGGGCATGGGCACAACTACCACAGCGAATTCATCCCCATTTGGTCGGCAGTCCTCGGCATTCACTGCGATCGTCACACCATGGATGCCATCGCGAAGGCGATCCCCAAGACCTCAGCTCCTCGGTGATCGCCGCGTCTGTCGGGGCTGGTGCCGCGCTCCATCCCCTCGCAGCTGGTTGGTTGCCATGAATGTGCCCGATCTCCTCCACCCATACCCTAGACATGCAACTACCCTAAACATGCAACGAGGTCCGCCCCCTGTGGGGACGGACCTCGTCAAAATCTCAGATCACATCACTTGATGATCTTGGTGACACGACCGGCACCAACGGTGCGACCGCCCTCACGGATGGCGAACTTGAGCTGCTCCTCCATGGCGATCGGGTGGATCAGGTGGACGGTCATGTCGGTGTTGTCACCAGGCATAACCATCTCGGTGCCCTCGGGGAGCTCAACAGTGCCAGTCACGTCCGTGGTGCGGAAGTAGAACTGGGGGCTGTAGTGCGAGAAGAACGGCTTGTGACGGCCACCCTCATCCTTCTTCAGAACGTAGACCTGGCCCTCGAAGTCGGTGTGCGGGGTGGTGGAACCGGGCTTGCAGAGGACCATGCCGCGAACGACATCCTCCTTCTTGGTGCCACGGAGCAGAATGCCGACGTTCTCACCAGCGCGACCCTCGTCGAGGATCTTGCGGAACATCTCGACGCCGGTGACGGTGGTCTTCTGAATCTTGTCGTGGATACCGACGATCTCGACCTCCTCGCTGGTCTTGACGACGCCGCGCTCAACACGACCGGTGACAACGGTGCCACGACCGGTGATGGTGAAGACGTCCTCAATCGGCATGAGGAAGGGCTTGTCGAGGTCACGCTCAGGCTGCGGGACGTACTCATCCACGGCGTCCATGAGGTCGAGGATCGACTGAGTCCACTTCTCGTCACCCTGAAGGGCCTGGAAGGCGGAGATGCGAACGATCGGGCAGTTGTCGCCGTCGAAGTCCTGCGAGGTCAGCAGCTCGCGAACCTCCATCTCGACGAGCTCGATGAGCTCCTCGTCGTCGACCATGTCGCACTTGTTGAGGGCGACGACGATGGCCGGCACGCCCACCTGGCGGGCGAGCAGGACGTGCTCACGAGTCTGGGGCATCGGGCCGTCGGTGGCGGCGACCACGAGGATGGCGCCGTCCATCTGGGCAGCACCAGTGATCATGTTCTTGACGTAGTCAGCGTGACCGGGGCAGTCAACGTGAGCATAGTGACGTTTCTCGGTCTGGTACTCGATGTGAGCGATCGAGATCGTGATGCCGCGCTGACGCTCCTCGGGAGCCTTGTCGATCTGGTCGAACGGCGACTCCTCGTTCAGCTCCGGGTACTTGTCGTGCAGCACCTTGGAGATCGCCGCGGTGAGGGTCGTCTTGCCGTGGTCGATGTGTCCGATGGTGCCGATGTTGCAGTGCGGCTTGGTCCGCTCGAACTTGGCCTTTGCCACTGGGGCTCCTTCTGGAATGTCGCCCGCTTGTGCACGGGACGCGTCATGTGGATATTCCTGGGAGGTTCCCAGGAACGTTTCTGGACGGGCCCCCGACCAGAGGTCAGGGAACTTGTCTTATTGTTCTGCAGTAGTCCGTGATAGTCAAACCAAGGGCGGCACGAGGCCCTAACTCCCTCGCCGTATCCATGAACAACAGCGGTGTGTCGAGCCAACTGACTCGGCGCACCGCCAACCAGAACCGCCACGAGCTACCCAATCCGTCAACTCGGAGCACGTACCGATTGATTCATATTTCATTCTTCGTCGCTTGCAGCAGCAGGTTCGCATAGGCGAAGCCGACGAACTCGGCCTAGGCCAGCGCTGCTCATCCCCAGAGCATTGGGGGTCGCAAGATCAAAGGCACGTGAGGGATGACCACGCCGTGTCGTCTTGAGCATCCGTTCCACCGCACCAAACCGATTGGGGCGTCCATCTGCCATGGCCACGCCGCCGAGCCTAGCCCGGGACCGTAAGTACAGCGCCACCGTTCCACGGAGTTCCGGGCTGTGGAAAGGGCTTCGAACTATCCTGTGGACCACCCTGGAGCCCGGCGCCAGAGGCGCCTGGGGCGGGTAGGAGGCGAGCTCGGAAGCTGAGGGGATTGACTCCGCAGGGTCATTCACGACAATCGGCCCGGTTCCACATATGTGGAACCGGGCCGATTCGTCAATCAGCTATAGCAGCAAGCTCACTTGCCTCCGTTGGCCGTGGCGATGATCTCGTCAGCAACGGTGGACGGGCACTCGCCGTAGGAGTCGAACTCCATCGAGTAGGTCGCCTGTCCGGAGGTCTTCGAGCGAAGGTCACCGACGTATCCGAACATCTCGGACAGCGGGACCAGGGCGCGCACGACCTTGTTTCCGTGCTCCTCGACCATTTCCTGGATCTGGCCACGACGGGAGTTGAGGTCGCCGATGACGGTACCGAGGTAGTCCTCGGGGGTGGTCACCTCAACGGCCATCAGCGGCTCGAGCAGACCCGGGTTCGCCTTGCGAGCGGCCTCCTTGAAGGCCATCGAACCGGCGATCTTGAAGGCCATCTCGGAGGAATCGACCTCGTGGTAGGCGCCGTCGAGCAGGGTGACCTTGACATCCTCGACCGGGTAGCCGGCGAGAACACCGAACTGCATCGACTCCTGGACACCAGCGTCGACCGATGGGATGTACTCCTTGGGGACGCGACCACCGGTAACGGCGTTGACGAACTCGTAGCCGAAGCCAGGCTCCTGGGGCTCGATCGCGATGATGACGCGGGCGAACTGACCAGAACCACCGGTCTGCTTCTTGTGCGTGTACTCGTACTTCTCGACCGGCTTGCGCAGGGTCTCGCGGTAGGCCACCTGCGGCTTGCCGATATTGGCCTCCACGTGGAACTCACGCTTCATGCGGTCGATGAAGACGTCCAGGTGGAGCTCGCCCATACCGGCGACGATGGTCTGTCCGGTCTCCTCGTCGGTGTGGACGCGGAAGGTCGGATCCTCCTCGACGAGACGCTGAATGGCGTTCGACAGCTTCTCCTGATCGGCCTTCGACTTCGGCTCGATGGCCTGCTCGATCACGGGAGCCGGGAAGGTCATCGACTCAAGGATGATCGGGTTGCTCGGGTCGCAGAGAGTCTCACCAGTGGTGGTGTCCTTGAGGCCCATGACGGCGCAGATCATGCCAGCACCGATGCTCTCGATCTCCTCACGCTTATTGGCGTGCATCTGGTAGATCTTGCCGATGCGCTCCTTCTTGCCCTTGGTACCGTTGAGCACCTGGTCGCCAGCGTGCATGACGCCGGAGTAGACGCGCACGAAGGTCAGCTTGCCCAGGTGCGGGTCAGAGGCAATCTTGAAGGCCAGGATCGACAGCGGCTCGTCGTCGGAGGGATGACGCTGCAGTTCGACGGACTCGTCACCAGGCTTGAAGCCGGAGATGGCCGGGACGTCGAGCGGGGAAGGCAGGTAGTCGACGATGGCGTCGAGCAGCGGCTGCACACCCTTGTTTTTGAACGAGGTGCCACAGGTGACTGCAGTGAAGGCGGAAGCCAGCACACCGCGACGAATGGCGGCCTTGAGCTGGTCGATGGTCACCGAGTCCGGATCCTCGAGGTAGAGCTCCATGAACTCCTCGTCGTTCTCGGCGACGGTCTCGAGCATCTCGGCACGAGCGGCCTCCGCCTCGTCCTTCATGTCGGCCGGGATCTCCTCGGTCTCATAATGAGCCCCGAGCTCAGTCTCGCCACGCCAGGTCTTGGCGTTCATCTCGACGAGGTCAACGATGCCCATGAACTTGTCCTCGGCACCGATCGGCAGCTGCAACAGAACCGGGATGGCGTGCAGACGATCCTTGATGGTCTGCACACAGTGATCGAAGGAAGCACCGGTGCGGTCAAGCTTGTTGACGTAGCAGATGCGCGGAACGCCGTACTTGGCGGCCTGACGCCACACAGTCATTGACTGCGGCTCGACGCCGGCGACACCGTCGAACACGGCGACAGCACCGTCCAGAACACGCAGGGAGCGCTCCACCTCAACGGTGAAGTCCACGTGTCCGGGGGTGTCAATGATGTTGATCTGGGTGTCGTGCCAGAAGGTGGTGGTCGCGGCGGAGGTAATGGTGATGCCGCGCTCCTGCTCCTGCTCCATCCAGTCCATGGTGGCGGCACCGTCGTGGACCTCACCGATCTTGTACGACTTACCGGTGTAGTAGAGGATGCGCTCGGTCGTCGTCGTCTTGCCGGCATCGATGTGGGCCATGATGCCGATGTTGCGAACCTTGCTCAGGTCAATTTTGGCCACTGTTCTTGACCTCGAATCTTGGAGTTAGTGGTCTTCGTATGATGCTCGACGCAGATGAACCTGCGGTGAACCGCGAGGTTTTCTGGGCTGGACGTGATGGTGCCCCCTTCCCGACGGAAAGGGGGCCAACAATCACCAGCGGTAGTGGGCGAAGGCGCGGTTGGCCTCAGCCATCTTGTGGGTGTCCTCACGGCGCTTCACGGAAGCACCGAGGCCGTTGGAGGCATCGAGGATCTCGTTCATGAGACGCTCAGCCATGGTCTTCTCACGACGCTCACGGGAGAAGGCAACCAGCCAACGCATGGCCAGGGTGGTCTGGCGAGCGGGCTTGACCTCGACCGGCACCTGATAGGTGGCACCGCCGACACGGCGGGACTTGACCTCCAGGGAGGGCTTGATGTTGTCGAGCGCGCGCTTGAGGGTCTGCACCGGATCGGTGTTGGTCTTGGCGCGGCAACCCTCGAGGGCGGTGTAAACGATGTTCTGGGCGACAGTCTTCTTGCCGTCGAGAAGGATCTTGCTCACGAGCTGGGAGACGAGAGGAGATCCGTAGACGGGATCGACCATCACTGGGCGCTTCGGCGCGGGTCCCTTACGAGGCATGGATCACTTCTCCTTCTTGGCGCCGTAACGGCTACGGGCCTGCTTGCGGCCCTTGACACCCTGGGTGTCAAGGGAGCCGCGGACGATCTTGTAACGCACACCCGGGAGGTCCTTCACACGACCGCCACGCACGAGCACCATCGAGTGCTCCTGGAGGTTGTGTCCGACACCGGGAATGTAGGCCGTGACCTCGATGCCCGACGACAGGCGCACACGGGCGACCTTTCGCAGAGCCGAGTTCGGCTTCTTCGGCGTCGTGGTGTACACACGGGTGCACACGCCACGACGTTGCGGCGAGCCCTTGAGGGCAGGCGTGTTGTTCTTGCTGATCTTGTCAGTGCGGCCCTTGCGGACCAGCTGCTGGATTGTAGGCACCGGCTGGTATCTCTTTCCGTCTGGTGGGTTCGGAATTCCCTGGCTGTGCACCCCTCCATCGCTGCGTCGGGATCACCGCTGCCCCTCGCTGCAGATTGGGAGTGCCGTGCGAACTCCGCACGGGCAGACCTTCTCGCAGCAACTCGAGTGGTCGTTTGTCGCCATGCCAGGGCACGCACAAGTATCCGGTCGAACCGGACACGCGTTAACAGGGTATCTCCCGGGTTTCAGGGGGTCAAACTCAGCGACGCTGCGAGGAGGCGCGCGGAGGGGCGCCACGAAACCCCATGGAGGTCAAACTCCACGGGTGAAAAGCGCTGCGTCCGCAGCTCCTCAGGCGCCCGTTCGAGGAAGGGCCGCCGGGCGAGACACAGGAGCACCCACGCCGCCCGCAGCCAGGAAGTTGCCATGGCTCTTGCCGTTGACCTGCCCCCTGATCGTTCCGTTGACGCTGAGGCTGCCCATGGCATGCATGGAGGGGAAGACGATCGGCGGGATGCTCACCGTCCCACCTTCAATCTTCGGCAGGACGATGGGACGTCCACTGACGTCGGGAAGGGTGATGGTGCCGCCCTTGACGTCGGGAAGGGTGATCGTTCCGCCCTTGATGGTCGGCAGGATGATGGGGCCAGCACTGACGTTCGGCAGGTAAACGGTGCCGCCACGAATCTCCGGAGGCACGATGCGGCGATGGTGAGGCGGCAGGCTGACGCCGACACTCACATGCACCGATGCACGATGAGTCGGGCGGGCGTCCGTAGTGACCCGGGACGTCGGAACGGGAACGGGAGCAACCTGGTGCGCACTTGCCCCCGGAGCCATCCCTACAAAAACGGCCAGTCCCAAGCATGCTGCAACCATCCCCGTCAGAACTGTTCGCTTCATCCCGCTATCCCCTCGTAACACAGCAAGCACCTTAGCAGGCGTACCACCGCAGTCTACGCCTCCAATCACACCTCGCCTGTCCGCCGTAGTACCGCACCGATCCGGCCGGTGTTCCAGACGGCTGATCAGTAAACCCGGCGGCAGCCTGGCTCCTCGACGCCCCTGCCGCCTGATCACCATGTTGGTCACCGACAGCCCAGGTGTAAGTCACAGGTTCAGAAACGACGGCCTCACCAGCAGAGATCGCAGCTTGCCGATCCCCTGCATGAACATGTAGACCCTTCCTGACCCCTTCACCTCGACAAAGTCGAGATCAATAGCACCGAAGTCAAGGGCAACGCCATTGGTGTCCCACCCCGAAGACAGCATGTCCTGTTGGTGTGCAGTACCCAGCAATCCTTACTTGAGCAGGGGTTGACGAACGCTACATATATGCGCATAGTTATGTACATGCCTAGTAGAAACGTGTACGTGTCGGAAGACGACGTGAGTCTATTCACCGAAGCCAGTGAGATCGCTGGCGGCCTATCAGCGGCCGTCGCGGAGGCGCTCCGCGACTACGTGAAGAAGCATCAGCGAGCGGCTGAGGGCTATGAGGAGATCGAGCTCGCGCTGCGCACTGACGGCGTCGACCACCGGGCGACCTTCATGGGACGGCGTCTGGTTCGCGTCAGGCAACCAGTTCCAGAAGGGACCCGCATCGACACCGTCTATCAGACGGCCAAGAACCAGCTGGCTGTCGCCACCAAGATTCAAAGGAAGCTACCCGACTGGACCGCGAGCCAGGAGAACATCTGGTCACACCCCGAGACCTGGGACCGCGACTTCTGGACCACTGGAGACAAGACGCTGGTCGTATACCCCGATACCGAGCGCCTGCGTCAGGCACACGCTGTTTTGGCTGAACGCGTTGAATCAGCCCTCTCCATCCCCCCTCTCGAAGTTCTGGACATATGACATGCTTTCTCCCGGAAGAGCCCCTTTGACAACCTCACACCTGTCATCGGCATGGACGGTGCCGAGCTTGACGTTCTCATTCTCCTCGAGAGAGTTACCAACGAGGACCATCGCGCCTGGACCAGTAATCGCAGTGAAATCAACCGGTAAGGCATTGAATCCGTTCTCTTTTAAAGCCCGAGGCGTTCCACCCTGGTTCGAACCATTCACCAGCTTCCTCACTGCCGGTTTAGTAGCCCTCGGGATACGATTCGCTCACTCCGGTAGGCTTTGTACTTTCCGTACATATCGGACTGGATCTGAAATTCGACATCGTTAGGGTCATACATCCGCGAGTGAAGCCGTCGTCCACACTTAACGACGGGGCTCCGGTATCGGTGGTGACATAGAACTCGTCCGTGTGATCTTTGCTTAAGGCAATCTTTGCGGCTGCCGCTCATGCCATCGGTGCGAGCACCGTGGCTGGCAGGGCTATGAAGACGGCCAGCACCACTGGCGCCAGCTGCTTCTTCTTAGTCCGCATACCACTTCTTTCCAACGAGATGGACAGCTCAGCCCGCAGGCGACTCCTGGTATCACTGCGCACCTCCGACGGACAAGCCGCGAGGACACTGCATGGCAGTGGGGGCCTCACGCTTCCTCCGCGTGAAGCGTCAAGGACAACGACACACCATGACCGACGTTCAGGCTTCATACAAAAGCCTCTCCTCCCCACATGGGGAGGAGAGGCTTTCGCAGCCGGGTCCCAGCCTCAGCTCAAATCACCCAGATCCAGGTCGTCCAGCGGAACAGCCGCGCCCGACCCCGAACCGAAGTCGTAGTCGAACGGGTCGTAGTTCATCGTGAACGCAGCAGCCTTGGCTTCGGCGGTCGGCTCCACCCTCATGTTGCGGTAGACCTCCAGACCCGTACCGGCCGGGATGAGCTTACCGAGGATGACGTTCTCCTTGAGACCGACCAAGGTGTCCGTCTTGCCGTTGATGGCGGCATCGGTGAGTACCTTCGTCGTCTCCTGGAAGGAGGCAGCCGACAGCCAGGACTCGGTGGCCAGCGAGGCCTTCGTGATGCCCATGAGCACCGGACGACCCTCAGCCGGGCGACCGCCCTCGGCGACAGCCTTGCGGTTGGCGTTCTCGTAGGAGTTACGGTCCACCAGCTCTCCGGGCATCATCTGGGTGTCACCGGACTCGATGACGGTGATGCGGCGAAGCATCTGGCGAATGACGATCTCGATGTGCTTCTCGTGGATGCCAGCGCCCTGGGTGTTGTAGACCTTCTGAACCTCCTTGACGAGGTACTCCTGCACCCGGCGAACACCGGAGATGCGCAGGACGTCCTGCGGGTCAGCGGTACCACCCATGAGCTGCTCACCTGCGGCAACCCGCACTCCGTCACGAATGACACGGTGAGTGCCGTCGAGGTCGAACTCGAGACGGGCACGGCGCGGCAGAACGTACTCCACGTCCTCCTCGCCGTCGTCACGTACCAGGATGAGCTTGCGACGGTTGTCCGACTCGTCGATGCGGATGACACCAGCGGCCTCGGCCAGCGGCGACTTGCCCTTCGGGCTACGGGCCTCGAAGAGCTCGACGACACGGGGAAGACCCTGGGTGATGTCGTCACCAGCGACACCACCGGTGTGGAAGGTACGCATCGTCAGCTGGGTACCAGGCTCACCAATCGACTGAGCAGCGATGATGCCGACGGCCTCACCGACGTCAACCAGGTGACCGGTCGACAGTGAACGTCCGTAGCAACGAGCGCAGCAGCCCTGGGCTGCAGTGCAGGTGAGCACCGAACGCACCTTGATCTGCGAGATACCAGCAGCGATGAGCTTGGAGATCTCCTCGTCACCGAGATCGGAGTTGGCCGCCACCACGACATTGCCATTGGCGTCGAGGGCGTCGGCAGCCAGGCATCGGGCGTACACCGCGGTGTCCAGCCCCTCGGCGCGCACCAAGTTGCCGTTGCCTGCGTCGACAGCAATGGTCTTGGGCATGCCACGGGTGGTGCCGCAGTCCTCCTCGCGGACGATGACGTCCTGGGACACGTCGACCAGACGACGAGTCAGGTAACCGGAGTCAGCGGTACGCAGAGCGGTGTCAGCCTGTCCCTTACGACCACCGTGAGTGGAGATGAAGTACTCCAGAACCGTCAGGCCCTCGCGGAAGTTGGACTTGATCGGGCGAGGAATGATGTCACCCTTCGGGTCAGCCACCAGACCGCGCATGGCGGCGATCTGACGCATCTGGGTCATACTGCCTCGAGCGCCCGAGTCGACCATCATGTGAACCGGGTTGGTCTGGGTGAAGTTGGCCTCCATGGCGGCGGTCAGCTCAGCAGTGGCCTCGGTCCAGATCTGGATGAGGTCCTGACGACGCTCCTCCTCGGTCACGGCACCACGGTCGTATTCTCGGTCGACCTTGGCGGCGCGAGCCTCGTACCCGGCCAGAATCTCCGGCTTGGTCGGCGGGGTCTGGACGTCGCCGATGGAGACGGTCACGCCGGACAGCGAACCCCACTTGTAACCGATGTTCTTGAGATTGTCGAGGACGTGGGCCACCTCGAGCTGGGTCATCCGCTCGCTGAGGTCGTTGACGATCTTGCCAATCTGCTTCTTGCCGACGAGGTAGTCGACGTACGGGTAGTCGTCCGGCAGCACCTCGTTGAACAGGGCCTGTCCCAGGGTGGTGTCGAGGATGACGGAGCCGTCAGCGCGAACCGTCTCGCCGTGCGGCGGCACGACGCCCTTGAGACGCAGCTTGATCTTGGCGCCGATCTCGAGCTCGCCAAGATCATGGGCCATGATTGCCTCGGCCAGCGAGGAGAAAGCACGTCCCTCACCCTTGAGGCCGTCGAGGGCCATCGTCAGGTAGTAAGCGCCGATGATCATCTCGTGCGAGGGCAGGGCGACCGGGCGACCGTCAGCCGGTTTGAGGATGTTGTTCGTCGACAGCATCAGGACGCGGGCCTCGGCCTGGGCCTCAGGGCTCAGCGGCAGGTGCACGGCCATCTGGTCACCGTCGAAGTCAGCGTTGAAGGCCGAGCAGACGAGCGGGTGAAGCTGGATGGCCTTGCCCTCGATGAGCTGGGGCTCGAAGGCCTGGATACCCAGACGGTGCAGGGTAGGTGCACGGTTCAGCAGAACCGGGTGCTCCTTGATGACCTCCTCGAGGACGTCCCACACCACGGGACGCTGGCGTTCGACCATGCGCTTGGCGGACTTGACGTTCTGGGCGTGCTCGAGGTCGGCGAGACGCTTCATGACGAAGGGCTTGAACAGCTCCAGGGCCATGGCCTTCGGCAGGCCACACTGGTGCATCTTGAGCTGCGGGCCGACGACGATGACCGAACGGCCGGAGTAATCGACTCGCTTACCGAGCAGGTTCTGACGGAAACGACCCTGCTTGCCCTTGAGCATGTCGGACAGCGACTTGAGCGGACGGTTGCCCGGGCCACTCACCGGGCGCCCACGGCGACCGTTGTCGAACAGTGAGTCGACGGACTCCTGGAGCATGCGCTTCTCGTTGTTGACGATGATCTCCGGGGCGCCGAGGTCAACCAGCCTCTTGAGGCGGTTGTTTCGGTTGATGACGCGACGGTAGAGGTCGTTCAAGTCCGAGGTGGCGAAGCGGCCACCGTCGAGCTGCACCATCGGGCGCAGATCCGGCGGGATGACCGGGACGCAGTCCAGGACCATGCCCTCCGGCGAGTTGCCGGACTCGAGGAAGGCCTGCACGACCTTGAGGCGCTTGAGGGCGCGGGTCTTCTTCTGCCCGCGGCCGGTCTTGATGATCTCGCGCAGCTTCTCGGACTCGGCAGCGAGGTCGAAGTCGTGGAGACGACGCTTGATCGCCTCGGCGCCCATCGAACCCTCGAAGTACTTGCCGAAGCGCGACTTCATCTCGCGGTAGAGGATCTCGTCACCCTCGAGGTCCTGGACCTTGAGGTTCTTGAAGCGATCCCACACGGCGTCGAGACGATCGATCTGGCGCTGGGCGCGAGTCTCGATGTGCTTGAGCTCCTTCTCCGCACCGTCCTTGACCTTGCGGCGGGTGTCAGCCTTGGCACCGTCGGCCTCGAGCTGAGCCATGTCCTCCTCGAGCTTGACCCGGCGGGCCTCCATCTCGGAGTCACGACGCTGCTCCATGCGGGAGCGCTCGGTCTGCACTTTGGCCTCCAGCGACGGCAGGTCGCGGTGGCGAGCCTCCTCGTCGACGGCGGTGATCATGTAAGCCGCGAAGTAGATGACCTTCTCGAGGTCCTTCGGGGCAATGTCGAGCAGGTAACCCAGGCGGGAGGGAACTCCCTTGAAGTACCAGATGTGGGTCACTGGGGCGACCAGCTCGATGTGTCCCATGCGCTCACGACGCACGTTGGAACGGGTCACCTCGACGCCACAGCGCTCACAGATGATGCCCTTGAAGCGGACGCGCTTGTACTTGCCGCAGTAGCACTCCCAGTCACGGGTCGGGCCGAAGATCTTCTCGCAGAAGAGGCCGTCACGCTCGGGCTTGAGGGTGCGGTAGTTGATGGTCTCGGGCTTCTTGACCTCGCCGTGGCTCCACGCACGGATCTGGTCGGCCGTGGCCAGGCCGATCTGCAACCGGTCGTAGTAGTTGGTGTCCAGCACGATTGTTCTCTTTCCCCCACCTGGGTGGGTGGTAGCCCCTCCTCGTCAGGAGAGGTTCCAGTCGGGGTGTCTGTGTGGGGCGGGTTGTCCGGGCCCGTCCCCACCCCCGTCAAACGGACTGTGTTCAGGGGGCCGGGGCGACGTCGTCGCCCCGGCAGAATGGGCAGGTCAGTCGGCCATGGCGTTGTCGGCACCGGGGCGACGCCCGATGTCGATACCCAGACCGGACCGGGTGTCCTCGTCGGAGGTGCGCAGATCGATCTCCTGGCCCTCCGAGTTGAGCACCTCCACGTTCAGGCAGAGCGACTTCATCTCCTTGACGAGTACCTTGAAGGACTCGGGGATGCCCGGCTCCGGGATGCTCTCGCCCTTGACGATCGCCTCGTAGACCTTGACACGGCCCGGAACGTCATCGGACTTGATGGTGAGCAGCTCCTGCAGCGCCCAGGCGGCGCCGTAGGCCTCCATGGCCCACACCTCCATCTCGCCGAATCGCTGACCACCGAACTGAGCCTTACCACCAAGGGGCTGCTGGGTGATCATCGAGTACGGACCGGTGGAACGGGCGTGGATCTTGTCGTCGACCAAGTGGTGCAGCTTCAGCATGTACATGTAGCCGACACCCACCTTGGACGGGAAGGGGTCGCCGGTACGGCCGTCAAAGAGGGTGGCCTTGCCGTCGGCGTCGACGAGCATGTCGCCGTCGCGGGTCGGGTGACCGTACTGCAACAGACCGGTGATCTCCTCCTCCGTGGCACCGTCGAAGACCGGGGTGGCCAGACGGGACTCCTCGGGGACGTCGATGAGACCGACCTCGCGCAGACGCTCGGCCCAGTCGCCCTCGGCCTGGGTGATGTCCCAGCCGGAGTGGGCGATCCAACCGAGGTGCATCTCGAGCACCTGACCGACGTTCATGCGGGAAGGCACACCCAGTGGGTTGAGGATGATGTCAACCGGGGTGCCGTCCGGCAGGAACGGCATGTCCTCGACGGGCAGGATCTTCGAGATGACGCCCTTGTTACCGTGACGTCCGGCGAGCTTGTCACCGATCGAGATCTTGCGCTTCTGGGCGACGTAGACGCGAACCATCTGGTTGACTCCGGGGGCCAGCTCGTCACCGTTCTCGGCGTCGAACACGCGCACGCCGATGACGGTGCCCTCCTCGCCGTGGGGGACCTTGAGGGAGGTGTCGCGGACCTCGCGGGCCTTCTCACCGAAGATGGCGCGCAGCAGACGCTCCTCAGGAGTCAGCTCGGTCTCGCCCTTCGGGGTGACCTTGCCGACGAGGATGTCGCCGGTACCGACCTCGGCTCCGATGCGCACGATGCCGTTCTCGTCCAGGTTGGCCAGCATGTCCTCGGAGACGTTCGGGATGTCCCGCGTGATCTCCTCGGCGCCCAACTTGGTGTCACGGGCGTCGACCTCGTGCTCCTCGATGTGGATCGAGGTGAGGACGTCGTCGGAGACGATGCGCTGAGACAGGATGATGGCGTCCTCGTAGTTGAGGCCCTGCCACGGCATGAAGGCAGCCAGCATGTTGCGGCCGAGGGCGAGCTCGCCCTTGTCCGTCGACGGGCCGTCAGCAAGCGGGGTACCGACCTCGACGCGCTGCCCCACCGTGACCAGCGGACGCTGGTTGATACAGGTACCGGCGTTGGAACGGCGGAACTTCTCCAGCTTATAGGTCTGGTAGGTGCCGTCGTCGCAGGCGATGTCGATGAGGTCAGCGCTCACCGACAGGACCGAACCTGCCTTCTCGGCAAGGGTGACGTCACCGACGTCAACCGCACAGCGGTACTCCATACCGGTTCCGACGAACGGAGCCTCGGTACGCACCAGCGGCACGGCCTGACGCTGCATGTTGGCGCCCATGAGGGCTCGGGAAGCATCGTCGTGCTCGAGGAACGGGATGAGGGCGGACGCCACCGACACCATCTGGCGCGGGGAGACGTCCATGTAGTCGACCTCGGAGTTCGGGACCTCGTCGGCCTCGCCGTGACGCTGACGCACCAGGACGCGATCGTTGACGAAACGACCGTCGTCATCGACCTTGGCGTTGGCCTGGGCGATGACGTGACGATCCTCCTCGTCTGCGGTCAGGTAGACGACCTGGTCGGTGACCTGACCGTCGATGACCTTACGGTACGGGGTCTCGATGAAGCCGAAGGCGTTGACGCGGGCGAAGGAGGCCAGCGAACCAATCAGACCGATGTTCGGACCCTCAGGGGTCTCAATCGGGCACATACGACCGTAGTGCGACGGGTGAACGTCTCGAACCTCCATGCCGGCGCGGTCACGGGACAGACCACCGGGTCCCAGGGCCGACAGACGACGCTTGTGGGTCATCTCGGCCAGCGGGTTGTTCTGGTCCATGAACTGCGACAGCTGGGAGGTTCCGAAGAATTCCTTGATCGCGGCCGTCACCGGACGGATGTTGATCAGGGTCTGCGGGGTGATGGCCTCGATGTCCTGGGTGGTCATGCGGTCACGCACGACACGCTCCATCCGACCAAGACCGGTACGCAGCTGATTCTGGATGAGCTCACCGACGGTGCGCAGACGACGGTTGCCGAAATGGTCGATGTCGTCGGCCTCGACGACGATGTCGTCGCGTCCCTCGCGCGGGAGCATCTCGGTGCCCTCGTGCAGGGCGCACACGTAGTGGATCGCTGCGACGATGTCGTCGATCGTCAGCACCTGTTGGTCGAACGGCAGGGACAGACCGAGCTTCTTGTTGATCTTGTAACGACCAACCTTGGCCAGGTCGTAGCGCTTCGGGTTGAAGTAGTAGTTCTCGAGCAGCTGCTGGGCGGCGTCACGGGACGGCGGCTCGCCAGGACGCAGCTTCTTGTAGATGTCCAGCAGCGCCTGATCCTGAGTTTCGACACCGTGATCCTTCTCGAGGGTCTGACGGATCGACTCGTAGTCGCCGAACTCCTCGAGGATGCGGTCAGCGGTCCAGCCGAGGGCCTTGAGGAAAACGGTGACGTTCTGCTTGCGCTTACGGTCCAGACGAACTCCGACGGTGTCGCGTTTGTCGATCTCGAACTCGAGCCAAGCGCCACGCGACGGAATCACCTTGCACGTGAAGATGTCCTTGTCGGAGGTCTTGTCGGCCGTCTTCTCGAAGTAGACACCCGGGGAACGCACCAGCTGGGAGACGACGACACGCTCGGTGCCGTTGATGATGAAGGTGCCCTTCGAGGTCATGAGCGGGAAGTCACCGATGAAGACCGTCTGGGACTTGATCTCCTCGGTCTCGTTGTTCATGAACTCCGCGGTCACGAACAGCGGGGCCGCGTAGGTGGTGTCGCGATCCTTGCACTCGTCGACGCTGTGCTTGGGATCCTCGAAACGGTGATCCCGGAAAGACAAGGACATCGTCTGGGAGTAGTCCTCGATCGGGGAGATCTCCTCGAAGATCTCCTCGAGGCCTGACTTGGTGTTGATATCGGTGCGTCCCTCTGCAAGGGCGGCGTCCACATGGGACTGCCATATCTCGTTGCCAACAAGCCAGTTGAACGACTCAACCTGCAGGTCGAGAAGGTTGGGAACCTCCAACGGCTCGTGAATCTTGGCGAATGAGATTCGTCCCGACTGGGGCGAAATGGCGTTGGTGTTCTTCGACGCAGTGCGCGTGGCGGCCAATGTGCGGTCCTTCCGAGAACTCCTACAACCGACCCGTCGGCCGGCCTGGGGGCATGACGAACCGCCCATGTCAAGCATGGGCGATCGCTGGCTATGGTGCAAGGAATGATTTTACGTCACCGTTAACGTATCTTGCAAATCGGCGCCAATGCTGCACCCAAACTGTGCCCGATAGCGGCCAGGGACGCAACCCAACGCGCCAGGCGTCACGATGCAGAGCCGCACGGGTACGGCCCCACTCCCCCCATGACAACGAAGATCCGCGCCAACCCCAGGGGTTGACGCGGATCTCCTGAACTGTCGAGACAGTCGCTACGCGAGGATCGTCACTTGAGGGTGACGGTGGCGCCGGCGGCCTCGAGAGCCTCCTTGGCCTTCTCGGCGTCCTCCTTCTTGGCCTTCTCGAGGACGGGCTTCGGAGCGCCCTCGACGAGGTCCTTGGCGTCCTTCAGACCCAGGCTGGTGAGGCCACGGACCTCCTTGATGACCTGGATCTTCTTGTCGCCGGCCGACTCGAGGATGACGTCGAACTCGTCCTTCTCGTCCTCAGCGGCAGCGGCCTCGCCACCGGCAGCCGGAGCACCGGCAGCAGCGGCGACAGCCACGGGGGCGGCAGCGGAGACGTCGAAGGTCTCCTCGAACTGCTTCACGAACTCGGAGAGCTCGATGAGGGTCATCTCCTTGAAAGCGTCAAGGAGCTCTTCGTTGCTGAGCTTCGCCATGATGGGCGTCCTTTCACTCGTTGGTGTTGTCCTGGGCGGCGGACGCCTCAGGGGTCTCGGTTGTCTTGGGCTCCTGGTCGGAAGCCTCTCCAGCTCCACCGATCACGGACGGATCAGCAGCAGCCTTCTCCTGCAGGGCGCCGAGGCCGCGGGCGGCCTTGGACGGCAGGGCGTTGAAGACCACAGCGGCCTTCGTGAGGTTGGCCTTGAGGCCACCGGCGAGCTTGGCGAGGAGGACCTCACGGGACTCGAGATCGGCAAGCTTCTTGACCTGGTCGGCGTCGAGGACGTTGCCGTCCATCACGCCGCCCTTGATGACCAGGAGCGGGTTGTCCTTTGCGAAGTTCTTCAAACCCTTGGCCACGGAGGCCACGTCACCGTTGATGAAGGCGAGGGCGGTGGGGCCGACGAGCTGCTCGTCAAGTCCCTCAATACCCGCCTCCTTGGCGGCAATGCGGGTCAGGGTGTTCTTCGCAACGGCATAGGTGGCGTCACTCCCCAGTGAACGGCGCAGATCCTTGAGCGCCGACACGGAGAGACCGCGGTACTCGGTCAGCACGGTGGCGTCGGCCGAGGAGAACTTCTCCTTCAGCTCAGCGACCGCGGCGACCTTGTCAGGCCTAGCCATTGGGTCTCCTTCCCACTTCTCGTACGTCATGCTGGCAGCTGGGCTGTCAGCACCGGAGCCGCAGGGAGGACAAAAGAAAACCCCGGTGCACAGGCGCACGACGGGGTAGCAAAGCATCTCGGCGTTCACCTGCGCGGGCCATCCGTCACTCCGGGTGCTTGGCGGGAAACCCGGCCAGCGGTCTACGGCAACTTGTACAGTGTAACTGACGGAGAGCGGTGGACCAAATTGAGCGGGAGGCCCCCGTTGCCCGCCCCAGCGGCACGGGCCGACCACTCTCGGCATCACCCATGCCGTGTGGGAGAAGGCCTCGTCCACGTCACGGACGCCGACGTACCAGTCAGCCCCGAAGACGGAGTTGACGCGGATGTTGTCCGTATCTGGTCCTTTGCATGATCCCGCCCCCCGACATCACAGAACGGCCCCCGCAGCACCATGGCTGCAGGGGCCGTCGTCAGTCAGTACGTCACTCAGCGACGCGAGCGGAGGCAGGATCGATCTGCACGCCCGGACCCATCGTCGAGGAGACGGTCACCTTGCGCAGGTAACGACCCTTGGCGGAGTTCGGCTTGAGACGCAGGATCTCGTCAAGAGCGGCGTAGTAGTTCTCAACCAGCTTCTCCGGCCCGAAGGACACCTTCCCGATGAGGAAGTGGAGGTTGGCGTAACGATCGGTACGGAACTCGATCTTGCCACCCTTGATGTCAGAGACGGCCTTGGCGACGTCCATGGTGACGGTGCCGGTCTTGGGGTTCGGCATCAGGCCGCGGGGACCGAGGACGCGGCCCAGACGACCGACCTTGCCCATCATGTCCGGGGTGGCGACCACGGAGTCGAAGTCCAGGTATCCGCCCTGGACCTTGGCGATGAGGTCGTCGTCACCGACCTCGTCGGCGCCCGCAGCACGGGCGGCCTCGGCCTTCTCACCGGTGGCGAAGACGAGGACCCGTGCCGTCTTGCCAGTGCCGTTGGGAAGGTTGACGGTACCGCGAACCATCTGGTCGGCCTTCTTGGGGTCGACGCTGAGACGGATGGCCACGTCGACGGTCTCGTCGAACTTGGCCGATGCACCGGATGCGACCAGGGCCAGACCCTCCTCCGGGGAGTAGAGCTGGTCGAAGTTCACCTTCTCAGCGGCTGCGCGATATGCCTTACTGCGCTTCATGTCTGGTTCCTTTCACCAGGTGTGGTGAGGGCAGCGCGTGCCCCTCCACAAGAACTGTCTGTGGGTTGTGAGCTTCAGGCCTCGACCTCGACGCCCATAGAGCGGGCGGTGCCGGCCACGATCTTCATGGCGGCCTCGACGTCGTTGGCATTGAGGTCAGGCATCTTGGTCTCGGCGATCTCGCGGACCTGATCCTTGGTGATCTTGCCGACCTTGTGGGTGAGCGGGTTCTCGGTGCCCTTCTTAATTCCGGCAGCCTTCTTGATGAGCTCAGCAGCCGGCGGGGTCTTGAGGACGAAACTGAAGGTGCGGTCCTCGTAGATGGTGATCTCAACCGGGACGACGTTTCCGCGCTGCCCCTCGGTCTGAGCGTTGTAGGCCTTGCAAAACTCCATGATGTTGACACCATGGGGACCAAGAGCGGTACCGACTGGCGGGGCCGGGGTGGCCTGTCCAGCCTGGAGAGCGACCTTGACGAGAGCCGCTACTTTCTTCTTAGCAGGCATTGATGGGTCCTTCTTTCGGTCGTGACGGCATCGGTTGATGCCGCCAGTGCGAGTCCGGGCGTGACGAGCATCCGGACACAGACGCACCGATCAAGTCTAAGCGACTCGGCCGGTGGGTCCAAAATCAAGGGGTCGACGGTATGACCAGCAGGCATCACACCGGGGCTCGGTCGGCCTGGACGACGCGAGCCGAACCCATCACGGTCCGGCTCGCGTAGAGAATCGAAAAATTCTCAGATCTTCTCGATCTGGTTGAACTCGAGATCCACCGGGGTGGAACGTCCGAGGATCTCGACCAAGGCCTTGACACGCTGATTGTTGGTGTTGATCTCGGTGATCTGAGCCGGGACTCCGGCGAAGGGGCCATCGGTGATCTGCACCGACTCGCCGACCTCATAATCAGCAACCTCGACCTTCGGCTTGGCCTTGGGCGAGGGGGCCTTGTCAGCATTCTCGTGGGCGACCTTGGCGACGACCGACGGCGTCAGCATCGTGACGACCTCGTCGAAGGTCAGTGGGATCGGGGTGGTCGACTGACCGACGAACCCGGTCACCGACGGGGTGTGACGCGCAATGCCCCACGAGTCATCGGTCAGGTCCATGCGCACCAGCACATAACCGGGCAGGTACACCCTGGTGATCGTGCGGCGGGTGCCGTTACGGATCTCGACGACCTCTTCGGTGGGGACGACCGTCTCGAAGATGTAGTCCTCCATGTTGAAGTTCTGCACGCGGGCATCGAGGTTCTGCTTCACCTTGTTCTCCATGCCGGAGTAAGTGTGGAGCACGTACCACTCGCCGAACTTCGAGGACAGCTCGTCGCGCAACTCCTCAATGGCGGCGTCGACGGCGTCCTGGTTTCCGGCATCGGCTGGCTCGTCCTCGTCGGACTTCTCCTCGCCGTCGGCAGCCTGGCCGATGCCGAGGTTACGGGCGATGTCGTCATCCGACGCTTCCTCGGACTTGTCGTCACCGAAGTCGAGGTTAATCTCAGGCTCCTTGGCGGAGTCCTCCTCGCCGAGGTCTCCGAGGTCAATGTCGACCTGGTCGTCCTTCTTCTCGGTCTCGTCAGGGGTTAACACGTCGAGGTTGATCTCGACGTCGTCGTTCTCGCTGAAATGGGGGCTGTCAGTCACAGGTCAATTCTCCAATGTGATCGTCAGTTGCCAAAGAGCTTGATGATGATCCATCCGAAGAGGACGTCCAAGCCACTGACGTAAGCGATGATGAGCAGAACGAAAACGAGGACGATGAGGAAGTACTGACCCAGCTCGTCGCCGGTGGGCCACTTGACCTTGCGCAGCTCGGCAACCGACTGTTTCGTAAAGGTTACCGGGCCGGTGCGATGGCTGCCCTGTTCGGCAGCCTCCTGCTTGCTGCTCTGCTTGCGGACGGGAGCCTTGGTCAACTCGCGCTTCGGCCCAGGGCCAGCAGGCTTGGCAGCAGAAGCAGCTGCGGGCTTCCCATCCACGGCGTCAGCTTCCTTGGTACCCTTGCGCACCGGCTTGCCACGCCGAGCCGGCTTGCCAGCGGCGTCTTTCTTGCGAACCGGACGGCTGGAACGAGCGGAGACTGCAGCCTTCTCGGCTTCCTCGAGCTGCTCGGGATCGTCGACCACCATGTCTTCGGGGTCGGCCTTGTCAGGAGTCTTGTCGACGACATCGTCAGGAGTCGTCAACTCCTCAGCCTCGGGATCGACGACGTCGTACTCCTCAGCCTCCGTAAGGTTGCGGGATGCGAGATCCTCCCCTCTCGGAGACAGCTCGCCCTCGACGGAAGGATCGTCTCCGTCACTGAGGTTTCGCTTCTCGTCGGTCACGCTGTTCCTTCGGGTCCTGCCTGACGGTTGGTGCCGTGGACCAGGACTTCGCCACGGCTGCGCACCAGGGATACGCCCCGCACATGCGTCTCGCAGGGCACGAGGGACTTGAACCCCCAACCTGCGGTTTTGGAGACCGCTGCTCTGCCAATTGAGCTAGTGCCCTTCGGCGCTGCCTGGTTGGCAACGCCAGCACAGGGAGTATAGGAGAGGATTCGGTCTCACGTCGAATCAGACTCGCAGGTCCTCTCCAAAACTCCCCGCCGGTCATCCATCACGCAGGGTGTCTGGCCGCGTACTGATCCATGGTGTCAGTCCTCATCGCTTGTGCCAACTCCTGCATACCGGCCTCGTCGACGATGTCGTACTGCTGGCCGTCTTTCGACCTACTAAACCCCTTGATGGGAGCTTGCAGGGAGACGACGTCGGCCCCAGAGCCAAACTTGAGGCTGGTAGCCAACTTGCGCACCTCCTTGTTGGTGAGCGCGTCGTCGACCGTCATCGTGGAACCAACGTCGGACACCACCTCGGAGAACTTCTTCGGATTCGTCAGTGTGCCGGCCGAGAAGATCTTGTCAATCATCGTGGTGAGGACGGCTCGTTCGTTGGCAGCACGATCCAGGTCGCCGTGCTTGAGGCTCTTGCGCTCGTGGACGTACGCCAAGGCAGCATCCCCCTCGAGGGTCACGTTGCCCTTGTCGAAGTGATGACCCATGCTGTCGAACTCCTGCGGGTTGTAGACCTGGATGCCACCAAGGTCGCTGCTGAGCTGCTTAAACCCGTTGAAGTCGATGACGGCACCATGGTTCATCTTGACGTTGGTCAGCCCCTCCAGCACCTTGATCGTCAAAGGCATGCCACCCCACGAGTAGGCGGCGTTGATCTTGGCCTTGGAATCCTTCTTGACGACGTCATTAGCCGGGATCGTCACCCACATGTCACGCAGGAAGCTGATGAGGTAGAGCTTCTCGCGATTGGCGGGCAGGTAGGCAACGATGAGGGTGTCCGAACGGCCACGATCCCATCCGCGGGAGTCCGACCCGGCGAGGACGAAGGTCTGCGCACCGGTCTCGACCGACGGCGGACGAGTGCCCTGCACCGCCACCGGGGCGCGATTGACGTTGTTCATGCCGACATTGATCGACCGCAGGTAGTAGGCGATGATGCCGACGACGATGAGCAGCAGCGCCAGGACGATGACGAGGAAGACCTTCGGCCAACGACGCTTGCGCCTGGCCGCCGTTGCCGATGCGGCACGGTCCTCATCATCGTCGTCGGAGCGCTCCTCGAAAAGCTCGTCGACGGTGGCGTCCTCCTCGTCCGGGTCATAACCGCGCCGTCCGGCAGTCGGCTCAGCATCCCCGGCGGGGAATCCACGACGAGGTGTGTCACTGGCGTCAGGCTCGACGTCGTTCTCGCCCTCGAAATCGTCCGGGTCGTCGAACAGATTGAGTCCGTCGTCGTGAGCCACGGGTATGCCCCTTCCTGCTGAAACTCAGCGGACCAGTAGGCCTTCAGAATACGCAACGCCAATGGCCCCACACACTTCTCGCGCGTGTGGGGCCATAATAAGGGTTTCGCCGAATTGCAGAAAGGCCTCTTTCAGTTGGCGAGAAGCTTCTCAGCGGCTGCCAGCAGGACGCAGGTCGAGACACCCTCCATGGCCTCTCGCAGCTCGTCCATGCCAGGGAAGGACGGCGCCAGACGGATGGTGCGATCGTGCGGGTCATCGTGGAGCGGATGAGACGCCCCGGCCGGGGTGAGGGCAATGCCGGCTTCCTTGGCCAGGGCCACCACGCGAGAAGCCGTGCCATCCATGACGTCGAGGGTGATGAAGTAACCGCCGGTCGGATGAGTCCACGTGGCGACCTCACGACCACCGAGGCGGTTGGTGAGGATCTCGTCGACGAGGGCGAACTTCGGGGTGAGGATCTCGCGGTGGGCACGCATGAGCTTGCGAACACCCTCGGCGTCACCCAGGTACTTCGCGTGACGCAACTGATTGACCTTGTCAGGGCCGATCGAGCGGATCCCCGCATGTCCCAGGTACCAGTCCAGGTTGGCCTTCGAGGAGGCCAGGAAGGAGATGCCGTCGCCGGCGAAGGTGATCTTGGAGGTCGAGGCGAGCTCGAAGACGCGGTCAGGGTTACCAGCCTCCTCAGCCCACTGCAGCACCGGCAGCGGTGGACGCTCGGTGTCAGTCAGGTGATGCAGGGCGTAGGCATTGTCCCACCACATACGGAAATCGGGGGCGGCAGGCATGGACACCAGGGCACGAACAGTCTCCTCGTCGTAGACGACGCCGTTCGGGTTGGCATACATCGGCACCACCCACATGCCCTTGACGGACGGGTCGGCGGCCAGCTTGGCCACCTCGTCGACGTCAGGGCCGTGCTCCCCCAGTTCCACCGGGATCATCTCGATGCCGAGGTGCTCGCAGATGGCGAAGTGGCGGTCGTAGCCGGGGACTGGGGCGATGAACTTGACGTTCTGGCCGAACCACGGCTTCTCACCCGCGATGCCATGGACGAAGGCGAACATCGCGAGATCGTGCATGATCGACAGGCTGGAGTTGTCGGCAGCGATGATGTGGTCGACGTCGACCCCCAGCAGTTCACCGAAGATGCGGCGGATCTCGGTGAGTCCGCGGTTGCCTCCGTAGTTGCGGACATCCTGGCCATCCTCGGCGTGGGAAGGGACATCAATCGTCAACAGGTCCGCGTTGAGATCAAGCTGCGCCGGGGAAGGCTTGCCGCGGGTGATGTTAAGAGAGACACCACGGGCGACGAGCTCGGCATGCTCATCGCTCAGCTGCTCGTGCAGGGCGGACAGGTCATCGGGGGACAAGTCGGTCAGCGGGGTCGTCATAGGCCAATTCTGGCCCCTGGGCCCACCACAATGACAGACGACCCTCCACACTCGGCCATACGAGGTTGGCAGGGTCGTCGGTCTGGACGAGTTCCACCGACCTCAGATGGCGCAACCGACGAGGCGTGGTTCGGGCACCAAGGTGATGCCGTACGCGTCGCGAACTCCCTCGATGATGGTGCGCGCCAGAGCAGTGAGGTCATCGGAGCTGGCGCTGCCGCGGTTGGTCAGGGCCAGCACGTGCTTGGTCGACAGGCTGGCCGGGGAGTCCTCGGCCACCATGAACCCCTTGCCGTATCCGGCGTGGTCGATGAGCCATGCGGCGCTGGTCTTCACACGACCATCAGGCTGGACAAAGGCGGGTGCAGCCTCCGGAACCTCGTCGGGAGCCACCAGCGGGTTGGTGAAGAAGGACCCCGCACTCCAGGTGTCGTGGTCATCAGGGTTGAGGACCATACCCTTGCCACCACGCACCTCCAGGACGGTCTCACGGACCTCGGAGGTGTTGGCCCTCTCCCCTGGCTCGACCCCCAGACGACGCGCCAGCTCGGCATAGCGCACCGGCAGCGACCGAGTACCGAGGTTGAACTGCATGGTGACGTCCAGGACGACATAGCGGTCTGGTTCGGCCTTGAACCGGCTGGAGCGGTAGCCGAAGCCACACTGGTCCGCGGTGAAGGTGCGCTGAGTGTCATCGACACGATCCCAGGTACGCACCCGGGCGATGAACTCGCAGACCTCCACGCCATAGGCGCCGACGTTCTGGATGGGCGTCGAGCCGACGAGGCCGGGGATGCCGGAGAGGAACTCCGGGCCGATCCACTCCTGCTCGATGGCGTGGACGACGAAATCGTCCCAGACCTGACCGGCGGCAACCGTCACCAGGGCACCACCGCATGAGGACACCTCGGCGGACAGCCCCGAGGTCGCGACGCGCACGACGGTGCCGTCGAATCCGTCGTCGCCGACGAGGACGTTGGAGCCGCCTCCGAGCACAAGGCAGAGCTCGCCGCGTCGATCGCAGTCGCGGACGGTTTGCAGGAGCTCGTCATTGGTCGTGGCTATGACGAGATGACGGGCCGGGCCACCCACTTTGAACGTCGTGAGCGGGGCGAGCGGGACGTCATCCCCTCCGGTGAGGGTGGCCTTCGTGCCGATCGCCTCGTGATGGATGGTGCTGCACGCCTCGGTGAGGTCGTCGTCCTCGTAGGGGCCGATGACAGTGGTACTCACTGCTCCTCCTGCTTGACGACGACCTCAACTCGTCCGAGAACGGACTGCCCGCCGCACTTGACGTCGACACCAAGGGTCGCGGTGTCATCAACGACCCTGCGAACCGTGGCGGCGACCTCGATGGAGGCCCCCTCCTTGGTGTCGGGGACGAGCACCGGGCGGGTGAAGCGAGCTCTCTGGGAGAGTACCTGCTCAGGCCCCCCGACCCACTCGATGACGGCGCCCAGAGCCGCCCCCATCGTCCACATGCCGTGGGCAATGACGCCATCCATGCCGGCCTCCCGGGCAGCACGGTCGCTGTGGTGGATCGGATTGAAGTCCCCTGACGCACCGGCATAGCGGACCAAGGTGGTCCGGGTGACACCGATGGCTCGCGGCCCGAATGTCTGACCTTCCGTCAGCTGCGCGCTCATGCATTCGCCTCCGGACGGGTGTGCCACAAGGTCGAGGTGGCGTTGCCGAGATGCTCGCCATTGACGTGGTCCAAGGAGACGTCGATGCCGATGATGTCGGTGTTGCCCCGGATGCGAACCGAGGTGATCCTCAAGGTCGAGGTGACCTCGTCACCCTTGTGGAGCGGACGGATCCAGTTGAAGGACTGATCGGTGTGAATCATGTGCTCCAGCTGGAGGCCAAGCTGCTCGTCGTCGAACAGTGCCTCCCACGCCCGGGACGCCAACACCATGGCAAATGTGGGCGGAGCAATGGGGTCGTCCCCCCGGTAGGCCGGAGCAGTGTCACCCAAGGCGGTGGCGAGCTCCCGGATCTTCTCCGCGGTAACGAGGTAGGGATCTGTCGTCGGATACGTGCGCCCGACGTCATCAGGACTGATCGGCATGTCGTTCAGGCTATCCCAGACCCCCGACGCCACAGAACCCTTGAGAACGAGCGAAAAGACGAGGAGCCACCCTCAGGTGACCCCTCATCAAAGGTTCTTGGATTGAAAACCCGACGTCAGCGGGTCTCGCGATGCGCGGTGTGCTTGTGGCAGCGCGGGCAGAACTTCGCCATCTCCATGCGATCAGGATTGTTACGGCGGTTCTTCTTGGTGATGTAGTTGCGCTCCTTGCACTCGGTGCAGGCGAGCGTGATCTTCGGGCGAACGTCGCCGGACTTCTTGGCCATCTTTCCTACTTTCGAGCCGTGTGGAGTGTGCGCTCCCGAGTTTCCCCGGTTTGTTTTGGTAGCGGAGGCGGGAATCGAACCCGCGACACAGCGATTATGAGCCGCTTGCTCTACCCCTGAGCTACCCCGCCATGTGATCCTCGGCACCCATTCGGGCCCGGCCCACCGGGCAAGTGGGGCCGATTCACACTCAGAGCCCCCAAGCAGAATCGAACTGCTGACCTTCTCCTTACCATGGAGACGCTCTGCCTACTGAGCTATAGGGGCAACGAATGAGAAAGCTACACGAGCTTCCAGTCGTTGGCAAATTGAAACCCGAATCTCCTGACCCCGGAATGAAATCCCCTGTGGGAACCGGTAATCAATCGAACCAGGCCGTTTCACCTCTACCGTTTCCCCGACCGAACGAGTCGGCCAAGAATCTTGCTTTGGCGAAATCAACCCCCGAATCCATCCGACCCGGGGGTTGCGTGGCAGGTGTTGGATTCGAACCAACGTAGGCGAACCGACGGTTTTACAGACCGCTCCCTTTGGCCACTCGGGCAACCTGCCTTGCTGGCGCGAGCCAGCGATCGAAAATACTAGCAGGCGTGCCGGCGTCGTGACCAATCCGGCCCGTCACCAAGCCCGACGGACCAGCCAGGACCACCGCATGTGGCCTTGTGATGAGGCTCCCCGTCCGCACGCCGAGTTGGACAATGTCGACATGTCAGGACCAACATGTCAGGGTGTCTCCTATGACCATCAGCACCCTCACATCGAAGAATTGATGACCCTGTACAACTTGATGACCCTGTACAACTCGGTTGGCTGAACCGCCTACACCACCCACCCGTACAAGATGGAAGGGCTGCTCGACCGAGTCGACCAGGTGCGATGCGCCAGGATCGACGATGAACTCATCGGTTTCTCACGAGCCATCTCTGACGGCGTCCAGGTCGCCCTCATCCAGGACCTACTGGTTCATCCGAAGTGGCAGCGGCATGGGATTGGCCGCCACCTGCTGACGTCGATGATGGAGCACTACTCGGGGCTGCGCCAGATCGTCCTGCTCTCCGACGACATCCCCGAGATCGTCGCCTTCTACGAGTCGTGTGGACTCCATGACATCGCCCGCGAGGAGGGAAAGGCCTTCGTCGGGTACCTCTACGAGTGATGCCGAACAGCCGTCGCGTCACTGCGTCGTCACCCTGTGACAGACTCTCCCCATGCGCATCGCCAGCTTCAACGTCAACGGCATCCGAGCTGCCCTGAAACGGGGATTCTCCGACTGGATGGAGACCCGTGACTGCGACGTCATCGGCCTGCAGGAGGTGCGCTGCCGTCCCGCCGATCTCCCGGAGGGGGCGTTCGGCGATCGTCACGTCTCCTGGGCGCCGGGTTCGTTGGCCGGACGCAATGGCGTCGCCCTGCTCACCCGCACCGCTCCGGCCGAGGTCAGATCCTGGGGCACCCACCTCGTCATGACCCCCGGGGAGACACCCAATCTCGACGAGGTCCGCACCGGAATCACCGATCGACTACCAGCTGAGCTGCTTCCCTTCGCTGACGAGGGGCGCTACATCGAGGTTGATCTCGCCGACGCACCCGTCACCGTCGCCTGCCTGTACCTGCCCAAGGGAGCCACTCCGGACCCCAAGGACGAGAAGTCCATAGCCAAGCAGGACCGCAAGATGACCTTCCTCGCCGGGTTCCGTGAGTACCTGGCGACCCGACGCCAGGAGTGCGCGGCCCAGGGGCGTCATGTCCTTCTCATGGGCGACTTCAACATCGCCCATGAGAACGCCGACCTCAAGAACTGGAAGTCCAACCAACGCAACGAGGGATTCCTGCCCGAGGAGAGGCAGTGGTTCGACACCATCCTGTCTCCCGAGACCCTCGTCGACGTCGTGCGCGCCCAGCACCCTGACGTCAACGGCCCCTATTCCTGGTGGAGCTGGCGTGGCAAGGCCTTCGTCAATGACGCCGGATGGCGTATCGACTATCACCTGGCCTCACCGGAGCTGGCGAGGAAGGCCGTCACAGCCGAGATCGACCGAGACCCCTCCTATGCCGAGCGCACCTCCGACCACGCGGCCGTCGTCGTCGACTACGACCTGTGACTCAGGACGGGTCGAACATCTCCTCGACACGACGCGCGGGGACGTCGGCCAGGCTCTCGTGTGACCAGTGGGGGTTGCGGTCCTTGTCGACCAGCTGAGCCCGCACCCCCTCGCAGAAGTCCGAGTCGCGCATGAAGGAGCGCCCCAAGGCTCGATCAGTCTCCAAAACCTCAGCGAGTCCTGACGCACTCTCAGCCTTGATGACGGCTGCCAGCGCGACGGCCACCGACAACGGGCAGCGGGTTGCGATATGCCCAGCGGTCTTGCGTGCGGCTTCCTCCGGGCGATCAGCCAGTCGACGACACACCTCAACCGGGTCGTCGGTGTCGTAGCACTCCTGGATCCACACCGCGTCGCGGGCCAGCTGGCATGCAACTGGATCGACGTCAGCAGGATTGCCGTCGGCGTCAACGACCTCGTCCACCAGACCAGCCCACAGCGCCGAGGCTGCGTCGATGGAGGCTCCCGTCATGGCCAGGTGGCGCCCGACATACCGCGGGGCGCGGGACAGCTCGAAAGACACACCGACGTCGGGCCACAGCCCAATACCCGTCTCCGGCATCGCCAGAACGAGGTCCTCTCGTGCCTCGACCTGCTTGAGGCGAAGGGCCAGACCAAGACCGCCGCCCATGGAGATCCCGTGCAGATGCGCGGTTCCGGAGTGGACCGCCGCGATCGCCGCATCGACGTCGTACTCGAAATCCAACCAGTCGCCGGCAGCCTCGGGATCCTCCAGAGCCAGCGACCTGAGCTCACGGATGTCAGCCCCGGAGCAGTAACCGCGCTCTCCCGCGCCTGACAGGTCGATACTGCGCGGCGAATCCTCGACGGCCTTCCCGATGGCCGCCAGCATCTCGCCGGACAACGAATTGATGGCTCGGGGGCGATCCAGGGTGATCGTCACATCGTCGGTACCGCTGATCTTCACCTCATCCATGACCTCAAGCCTGCCACCTTGCCGAATCACCACCCAGAAAAGCTGGTTGACGAAGGCCTTCGCCGATGGCGAGGACATGTCTCCTGCACCCATCCCACCAGAAACTCACGGTGGCACCCGCCATCCTCACGATGTAGCCTCGCCTTGAACTTAGGTTGACCGAACTTTTAAGTTTCACAACTCCAAGGAGGTCTCCATGCATCGCTCCCTTCACGCCATGGTCATCGGGCTCGTCGCGGCAGTCGCGCTCGCCCTAACTGGCTGCGGCGCTGCCAATCCCCCGAAGTCACACAACAAACCCGTCGTCCTCACCACTTTCACCGTGTTGCAGGACATCGCGAGGAACATTGCCGGCGACGACCTGACGGTCGAGTCGATCACCAAGCCCGGCGCCGAGATCCACGACTACGAACCCACCCCCGACGACATCAAGAAGGCGTCGAAGGCCGATCTCATTCTCGACAACGGGCTGGGCCTGGAGCGCTGGTTCCAGAAGTTCGTGGAATCCGCCGACGTCCCGCACGTCGTCGTCTCCGAGGGCGTCGAACCGATGAACATCGCCGAGGACGAGTACGCCGGCAAGCCGAACCCGCACGCCTGGATGAGCCCGAAGAATGTCCAGATCTACACTGACAACATCGTCAAGGCCTTCAGCAAACTCGACCCCGACCATGCCAAGGACTACAAGTCCAACGGAGACACCTACAAGGAGAAACTCCAGAAGGTCACCGATGACATGACCCACCAGTTGTCTGCCCTGCCGCGCAATGAGCGTGCCCTGGTCAGCTGCGAAGGCGCCTTCTCCTACCTCGCTCGGGACACCGACCTGACCGAGAAGTACCTCTGGGCCGTCAATGCCAATCAGGAGGGCACACCGAAGCAGATCGCCTCGGCGATCGACTTCGTCAGGAAGAACAAGGTTCCGGCCGTGTTCTGCGAATCCACGGTTTCCCTCAAACCCATGAAGCAGGTCGTCAACTCCACCGGGGCGAAGTTCGGCGGCACCCTCTACGTCGATTCCCTCTCCAAGGCCGACGGACCGGTCCCGACCTACCTCGATCTCATCAACTACGACGCCCGCACCATCACCACTGCCCTCACCGGAAAGAAGTCATGACCGGATGTGTTGACGTCGACCATCTCTCAGTGCGCTACGGGGAGGTGGTCGCCTTGTCGGGCGTCACCGTCTCCGTCGAGCCGGGTCGCGTCACCGGTCTCATCGGGATGAACGGGTCAGGCAAGTCCACCCTTTTCAAGGCGATCATGGGGATGGTTCGGCCCGAACATGGCCGGGTCCTCATCGACGGCGACTCCCCCGCCAAGGCTCGTCGTCACGGCATCGTCGGATATGTCCCACAGGCCGAGGACGTCGACTGGTCCTTCCCGGTGTCGGTGCGCGATGTCGTCATGATGGGTCGCTACGGCCAGCAGGGATTCACCCGACGGCCACGCGCCGAGGATCGCGAGGCCGTGGCAGAGGCCTTGGAACGGGTCGAGCTGGCTGACCTGACGGATCGTCAGATCGGCCAGCTGTCGGGCGGCCAACGCAAACGCGCCTTCGTCGCTCGTGGTATTGCCCAGGGAGCTCGCGTCATGCTCCTCGACGAGCCCTTCGCCGGGGTCGACAAACGCAGCGAGGCGACGATCGTCAGACTCCTGCGTGACCTTGCCGACCAGGGAAGAACCCTCATCGTGTCCACCCATGACCTCCACGCCCTGCCCGACCTCGCCGACGACGCGGTCCTGCTGCTGCGCACCATCCTGTTCCACGGACCGGTCGCCGAGGCACTACGTCCAGAAAACCTCGCGTTGACCTTCGGGGTCGACGTCACCGAATCCGGGAGGATGGCATGAATGCCCTCGTGTGGCTCACCGAACCACTGAGTTACCAGTTCATGGTTCGCGCTCTGACGACCAGCGTCGTCGCGGCCGTCGTCTGTGCCCTGCTGTCGTGCTGGCTCGTACTGGTCGGATGGTCTCTCATGGGGGACGCCGTCTCCCACGCCGTACTACCTGGAGTGGCTCTGGCATACATCCTCGACCTGCCCTTCGCCCTCGGCGCCGTGGTCTTCGGCTTCCTCGCCGTCATCCTGATCGGGGTGGTCCGCGGCACCAGCAGGGTCAAGGAGGATGCCGCGATCGGCATCGTCTTCACGACGATGTTCGCCCTCGGTCTCATCCTGATCTCGACGACCCCGAGCCAGACCGACCTCAATCACATCATCTTCGGCAATGTGCTGGGCATCACGAAGGCCGACATGGTTCAGGTAGCGATCCTGGCCGGGATCAGCCTGCTCGTGCTGCTGCTCAAGCGTCGGGATCTCACCCTCTACGCCTTCGACCCCGTCCATGCCCACGCCATCGGTCTGTCCCCACGCCTCCTCGGGGCTCTCCTGCTCGGGATGCTGGCGCTGACGGCGGTCGTCGCCCTGCAGATCGTCGGGGTCGTTCTCGTCGTGGCGATGCTGATCATTCCGGGAGCAACGGCTTACCTGCTCACCGACCGATTCTCACGGATGCTCGTCATCGCGCCGAGCCTGTCGGCGCTGTGCACGGTGGTCGGCATCTACCTCAGCTACTGGTTCGACGTCTCCCCCGGCGGCCTGGTCGTCGTCGTGCAGGGCGTGGCATTCCTACTCGTCTACCTCTTCAGCCCGCGCCACGGCGTTGTCACGCGGGCACGTCGCCACAGGCGATCTCAGCCCTCGACGCTCACCCAGACGGCGTCGGTCGCTGAACGGCCCAGCGGTATGGTCCGATCGGCCACGGTAACCTCGATCGAATCGGAGTAAGGGGCACCCGGGCGCGGCTCCATCCGGGTACCAACGCCGATGCCGCATTCAGCCAGGAACTGCAGGAGACCAGGGTCACCGTCAGCCACCCTCTCGACGCGCACGACCACCCCGGGGTGGACGGCCGACAGCTGCACCGCCCCGTCCGGATGCTCAATGTCCCCAGCTCGGCTGGGAATCGGGTCGCCGTGGGGATCCTTGGTGGGGTACCCGAGCAACTCGTCGATACGGTCAACCATGAAGTCGGAGACGACGTGCTCGAGGGCCTCGGCCTCCTCATGGACCTGATCCCAGCGGTATCCCAGGGTTTCTGCCAGGAAGGTCTCGATGAGACGGTGGCGGCGCACCATCGCCACGGCGTGCTGGGCGCCTTCCTCGGTCAGGGCAACTGACCCATACCGGGTGTGCTGAAGCATCCCCTGTTCGGTCAGCTTTCGAACGGCCTCGGAGACGGTCGAGAGCCGCACCCCCACCTTGGCAGCCAACATCGAGGTGCCGACGGGGTCGTCAGACCACTCCTGGAGATTCCAGATCGCTTTAAGGTAGGTCTGGGAGCTCGCAGTCAGACTGGTCACAGACATGGCAGCAGAATACCGGTCACGACTGTTCGTGAGCTGTGTGCCGATGCGGAACGTGGACATCCTTGTGCGTCCACCCTTGTCCCAGGCTGCGCTCGTGCCAGACCAGTCGGGCCGCCAGCACCAGGACCAGAGCGACCCCAAGGGACACCGCACTATTGCGCCACGACAGGTTGACGGCGTCGAAGGACAGCAGGATGACGGTGGTCCACACTGCCGGGCGCACGTACCGGGCGGCTTTGTCGATCAAGGGCAGCAACAGCGCTCCCCACAGCACGTACCAGGAGTGCAGGGCGGGCGCGCACAGTGCGACGGCGAGGAATCCCAGGGCAAGGAAGGACAGCGGCTTGCGGGGCAGCAGACGAATCGCCATGACGACGAGGAGCGCGGCTCCCACGAGCACGCCGATCGCCTGGGCGATGGGGATGACGGCAGCCGCGGCCTGGTGAGCCCCGAAGAGCCCGAGAATCATGCGCACCCCCATGCCGACGAGGGTGAATGGCGAAACCGTCAGCACCATGCCCGGGACGTCGACGGCGTGGTACCAGCCGAATCCCAGACCGGATGCCCATGAAATACCCGCGAACACCGCCACCGAGACAGCGAGCGACCACACCGCTCGCCCCAGGGCTGGGAAGAGGTGACGGGGATGCCACGACTCCATGGGATGACGGATGAATGGCAATGCCACGGCCACCATGAGGGCCGGCTGCTTGACGGCCGCCGCCGCCCCGACGAGGACTGCTCCGAGGAGCCACGACCAGCTCGTCATGCATGCCAGCCACAACCCGATGACGACCAGCCCCATCATGAGGGAGTCGTTGTGGGCTCCGCCAATGAAGTCGACGACGAGGATCGGGTTGAGGGTGGAGAACCATGCGGCAAAGTGCGGGTCCCGGCCGACCCTGCGGGCCACCCGAGACATCAGCAGGCCAATGGCGATGACGCCGAGAACGGCTGGGATCCGCATGAACACCGCGGACCAGTATGGGTTGTCACCGGTGAGATGAACGATCAGGTGCTGCACGGCCAGGGCCAACGGGCCATAGGGGGTCTTGGTGTACCGCCATTCCTGGGCCACCTGGTCGGCGAAGGCCCCCGGCAGCAGACCTGGGTACCCCTCATAAGGGCTGATGTCGTTCTCCAGCAGCCACCCCTGCGCAGCGTAGGAGTAGGCGTCGTGACTGAAGATGGGTGGGGCGAGTAGGAAGGGCAGGCCCCATACGCCGAGGACGGCCCACGGGCGCAGCCCGGCGCGGATTCCCGGACGACGCTTGAAGTACCGACGCACATGTTTGGGAAGCGGCTCGGCGCCGAGGTCACGGGGCTCACGGCCGGGACGCAAGCAAAGCCAGGAATCCACCAGCAGACCGACGCCGACAAGGACGAGGAGGGTTCCGACGATGCGCCAGGTCGAGCCACGCAGCCCGGCCTCGTCGAGCCGGGACCACCACGGTGAGTTCAACGGTAGATATGCCGGGGTCAGGGATCCGGCCGTGATGAGAATCGTCCCGACCAGTCCTTCCAGGACTGACCGGGACCGCCAGGCGCGCAGGTAGGCAAACCACTTGAGTTGGATGCGTCGACGCCAGCCAACCGGCTGCTTCACCGGCCACCGTCCGATCCCCACGCGCTGACGAGATCCGTTCGCGTCTCCGAATCCGGTACCCGCTCGTCATTCCATGACAGGGCGTCAAACGGACACGACTCGATGCACATCCCGCAGTACATGCACAATCCCCAGTCGATGGTGAACTCGTCGAGGACGGCGACGGTGCGGGGACGACGGGCGTCCGAGTCGGGAACGGATTCATTGTGGGCGTCGATGGTGATGCACCAGGCCGGGCATGCCCGCGCGCAGATGACGCAGGAGGTGCAGGCGTCAACGTCGAGGTCGATGGCGGAATGCCTCATGCTCGCCTCCCTCGTCCGGCGCTCGATCGTGGACGTCGCCCTGACATGGCCGCGACGACCTCGACGTCAGAAATATCCTCACCGTCCTTGATGCGTTGCCAGGTCTCGGGGTCGGGAACACCGGCAGGTAGAGCACGGCGTCGGCTCGCTGACGTCGAGGTGCCCGGGCCGGCCACGCCGGGCCACGTCGTCTCGGCTCGTTGCGCCAGCACGACCTCCTTGCGCAGCGGCGGCTTGGGCGCGTCGCGGATGAGGAGGGCACGATTGTCAGCTCCCGGGCCGACGAAGGTCACCCCAAAGGACTCGTGGATCTCTCGCTGATACCAGGCAGCTCCTGCCACGACGTCGACGACGGAGTCGAGGCTCCCGCCATCGCGTGGCACACGAGTGGAGACGGTGACGTCGTCGCCGTCATGGTTCTCGCATCGACAGACGACGATGATGTCGGGGTCCTGTCCGCGTTCGCCCGCCCCGTCGATGGCCGTCAGATGGGCCAGCCACGGGTGGGTGGCGATCGCCTCGGCGACGGCGTCATGCCACCTGTCTGCAGGGACATCGATGGTCGTCATGCTGCCTCCCGGGAGGAGGACAGGAAGCCGGTGAGAGCGTCCGGGGCCGGCGGGCAACCCGGGATCCAGTGATCTGCCTCGACACCGATCGCGGGCAGTCCGTCGACGACTGCCGCCGAGTCCCAATAGGGGCCACCGGCGCAAGCACAGGCCCCGAAGGCCACGACGTCGACCGGATGGTCCTCACGCAAGGTTTCAATGGTCGAGCACACCACCGGCGCCAACACCGTCGAAATGGTTCCCGACACCACCGCGACGACCGGCACCCCCGAGGGGGCGTCCTGACAGGTGGGGGCCGCAGTCGGCACTGCCGCCCCGCTCTCGACCCCGCAACAGGCCAGGGCGAGGTCGACGACGTACACGGACTTGTCGGCGAACCAGTCGATGAACTTCACCGGGCCATCGTACCGACGATGTCGTCCAGCCAGATCTGTGCCGTGGGTAGGCGCTCAACCCAGACGATGGCCAAGTTCGACGAGCAGCGGCGCAATGGTAGCGTTGGGAGCCGGTTCCGAAGCATCCGGACGCGCCTCGCGGGTACGACCATTCGCCACCACGTGACACGTCCCCACCGGAGTCCCGCGACGAGAAAAGAGGTCAGAGTGCCTTCCACCGACACGGCACATCACACCACTGACGAGCGAGAGGTCCAGTCCCTCGACCGAGTCGTCATTCGATTCGCCGGCGATTCCGGCGACGGCATGCAGTTGACCGGTGACCGCTTCACCGCTGAGTCCGCCATCCATGGCAATGACGTCTCCACCCTGCCGAACTTCCCTGCCGAGATTCGTGCTCCCCAAGGCACCATCCCCGGCGTCTCGAGCTTCCAGGTGCATTTCGCCAATTACGACATCGCCACCCCAGGCGACCAGCCCGACGTCCTGGTGACCATGAACCCGGCTGCCCTGGCCGCCAACCTCGGCGATCTTCGCCGCGGCGGCCTCATCGTCCTTGATTCCGCCGAGTTCACCGCGAAGAACTTGAAGAAGGTCGGATACGCCGAGGATCCGCGTCACGACGGCACCCTGGAGTCCTACCAGGTCGTCGAGCTGGACCTCACCGGTCTGGCCGTGGCCGCCGTCGAGCCCTTCAGCCTGGGCCGCAAGAACTCCGAACGAGCCAAGAACATGTTCGCCCTGGGGCTGCTGACCTGGCTGTACGGGCGTCCGCTCGGCCCCTCCGAGAAGTTCCTGGCCGGCAAGTTCGCCTCCAAGCCGGAGATTCGCGATGCCAACATCGCCGCCCTCAAGGCCGGGCATGCCTACGGCGAGACCTGCGAGCTGTTCCGGGTCCGCTACGAGGTGGCCCCGGCACCGATGCCCGAGGGCACCTACCGCCAGATCACCGGCAACCTCGCCACCGCCTACGGCCTCATCACCGGTGCCAACCGGGCCGGGTTGCAGCTCTTCCTGGGCTCATACCCCATCACTCCGGCCTCCGACATCCTGCACGAGCTGTCCAAGCGCAAGTCCCACAACGTCGTCACCTTCCAGGCTGAGGACGAGATCGCTGGTGTCAGCTCCGCCATCGGCGCCTCCTTCTCGGGTTCCCTGGGCGTGACGACGACCTCCGGACCTGGTATGAGCCTCAAGTCCGAGGCCATCGGCCTGGCCGTCATGACCGAGCTGCCGCTCGTCGTCGTCGACGTGCAGCGTGCCGGCCCGTCGACCGGAATGCCGACCAAGCCTGAGCAGGCTGACCTGCTGCAGGCGATGTTCGGCCGCAACGGTGAGTCCCCCGTCCCCGTGCTCGCGGCCAAGTCCCCGTCGGACTGCTTCGACACCGCTCTGGAGGCTTGCCGGGTGGCCGTGACCTACCGCACCCCGGTCATCATGCTGTCCGACGGCTACCTCGGCAACGGCGCGGAGCCGTGGAAGGTGCCGGACCTCGACGAGATCCCGCGCATCGACCCGAACTTTGCCACCGAGCCCAACTCCTCCGCTGCCGACGGCTCACCGCGATTCATGCCGTACCACCGCGACTCGGAGACCCTGGCCCGTCCGTGGGCCTTGCCCGGGACCAAGGGTCTGGAGCATCGCATCGGCGGTCTGGAGAAGTCGGCTCGCACCGGCGCCATCTCCTACGACCCGTCCAACCACGAGGACATGGTCACCACCCGAGCCGCCAAGGTGAAGGGCATCGCCAAGACCATTCCGCCGACCGTCGTCGACGATCCGTCCGGTGACGCTGACGTCCTGGTGCTGGGTTGGGGTTCCACCTACGGTCCGATCACCGCTGCGGTGCGTCGAGTCCGTGCTCGTGGCCTGTCCATCGCTCAGGCCCACGTGCGTCACCTCAACCCACTGCCGGAGGACCTGGGCGACCTGCTGCATCGTTACCGCCGAGTGGTCGTCCCCGAGATGAACACCGGCCAGTTCGCGATGTTGTTGCGTTCGAGGTATCTCGTCGACGTCAAGACGATCTCGCGGGTGCGCGGGCTACCGATCTCCCCGGTCGACCTGTGTGAGGAACTGTGCCAGTACTGCAACGGCGAGACCGAGGAGGCCTGAGATGACTGACATCACCACCGAGGATCGTCCCGCCGGACTTGCCGGTGTGCCGCTGGCGATCGAGCCGCTGAAGCGTCGTGACTTCGCCTCCGACCAGGAGGTGCGCTGGTGCCCCGGCTGTGGCGACTACGCGATTCTGTCCACCTTCCAGGGTGTGCTGCCGGATCTGGGCATCGCCAAGGAGAACGCCGTTGTCATCTCGGGTATCGGTTGCTCCTCGCGCTTCCCGTACTACATGAACACCTATGGCATGCACTCCATCCACGGCCGTGCCCCGGCCATCGCGACGGGGGTGGCAGTGTCTCGCCCGGATCTGGCCGTTTTCGTCATCACTGGGGACGGTGACGCTCTGTCCATCGGCGGCAACCACCTCATCCATGCCATGCGCCGCAACGTCAACCTGACGATCCTCATGTTCAACAACCGAATCTATGGACTGACGAAGGGGCAGTACTCCCCCACCTCGGAGGCTGGGAAGGTCACCAAGTCCTCCCCGATGGGTTCGATTGACGCCCCGTTCAACCCGCTGGCCGTGGCCCTGGGTGCCGGGTGCTCCTTCGTGGCTCGAGCCGTCGACTCCGACCGCAAGCACCTCGCCCAGGTACTCACCGCGGCCGCCAAACACCGCGGTACCTCCTTCGTCGAGATGTATCAGAACTGCCCGATCTTCAACGACGGTGCTTTCGACGACTACAAGGGTCCGGAGGCCAGCCAGCACCTCATCCGTCTGGCCGACGGCGAGCCCGTTCTCGTCGGGGCCGATGGTTCTCGCGGCGTGGTGCGCGACCCCGTCAGTGGCGAGTTGACGGTGGCTGACGTCGCCGAGGTGGGTATGGACCACGTGCTCGTCCACGACTCCCACCGTGCTGACCCGTCGCTGGCCTTCGAACTTGCTCACCTGGATGACGGCGTCATCGTCAGCCAGACCCCGGTCGGAATCTTCCGCGACGTCGAGCGCCCCACCTATGACGACCAGGCTCGTGCCCAAGTGAAGCTGGCTTCCGGGGATGCGACCGACCCTGGCTCCCGTAACGCCGCGCTGCAACAGCTGCTACTCGGCAGCGACACCTGGCAGGTTCAAGGCTGAAACTTCCGAGACCAGAAATGTGTCTTGATCCCAAAGCCTCCTGGCGTCGGCACGTGCTGTGTCGTGTGTGTTCCTAGAGCTTGGGGTGTACTGTGTTCGCCGTCAGCCCAATGGATGGGTTGATGCCCAGGTGATGTGGGGAAGTCGGTGGGAATCCGGCTCTGTCCCGCAACCGTGACCACATCCGGTGTGTGGAAGTCGGAGTACCAGATCACCGTGGAGATTGGTTTCTGGTTCCGTCGAGGGTTACGGATCGTCACCGACGCTTGCTACGCCTGTGCTGCCCGCGGCTCCTCTCGGAACGCTCCAAGATTGAGGAGTAGCCATGGCAGTAGGAGCAAGGACGACGTGCAAGCGTGTGGTGGGCCCGGTGGTGGCCGCTGCACTGATGGTAGGCGCAGTGGGGGTGACGGCGGCCCCCGCCCAGGCAGCTCAGACGTCTGGGCCCGCCGATTATGCCTCCCAAGCCCAGCAGGCGGCCGACTACATCGATAGTCACCAGGCCGATCTGACCAAGGGCAAGTTGGGTCCGCAGTTGGATGGGGCTCTGGCGTTGGTGGCGGCTGGCAGGAAGGATTCGCCTACCATCGCCAAGGTCAAGGACACCATCAAGGCTCAGGGGCCGAGTTACTGCACCGCGAAGAATGTGGGTGGGTGTGCGAAGGTGACGATCACTCTGCTGGCTCTTGGTGAGTCGACCACCTATGGCGGAGTTGACTATGCCAAACCGGTGACCAAGGCGTCCCAGTTCGAGGAGTATGCGACGAATCAGGCGTTGGACATGATTGCCCTGGAGCGGTTGGGCAAACCGATCCCCAAGGCGCTGTTGGACAAGGTGACCAAGTATGCGACCACGACTCCCCAGTGGGATGATCCGGACACCGATGGTCTCACGCTCACGGCCCTGTCTCATGTGGAGTCTCCGGACAAGCAGAAGGCTGTCACGAGTCTTGTCAAGCGTCTCGACGCCGACAAGCAGGATGGTGCCTGGGGCTCCAAGGGCAAGGGCCCGAATGTGAACACCACCGCGTGGGTGGCTGCTGGTCTGGACCGGGCTGGAGATGCTGGCCACAAGGCGCAGGCTGTGGCCGGCCAGAAGTGGCTCGTGAAGCAGCAGCAGACCGACGGCTCGTTCACGGGGTCCGTGAAGACTCCCGCAGGGAAGATGATGGCGACGATACAGGCGATACCGGTGTTGCGTGGTCTGCAGTCCTTCGACAACATCGGGACCCATCAGCCCCGTAGGCTGGTGACAATGACCGTCCTGGGCGACTCGTACTCGGCAGGCAACGGAACCCTGAAAGATGGGTATCCAGCCGATGGGTCATATCGCAGCCCCAAGAACTACGGTTCGGTACTCACCGGCATGCTCAACCAGAAAAACACGGACACAACCTACCAACTCGACGTGAAAGCCTGGAGCGGCGCCCAGATCGCCACCGGAGACCACAACATCATCAGCCAGGCCGATACCATGAATCCCCACACCGGCGTGATCCTCATGACCGCCGGAGGCAACGACCTCAACTTCGCTGACGTCGTCGAAAACTGCTTTGCAGAAATAGCATGGTCAGCAAAAAAGTGCAGCGGGACGGTTGACGCAGCACGCAAGAAGACTGATGCCACGATGACGAACACGGTGACATTGCTGTCACATATCCAGCACCGACTGGCGGATCCGGCTCACACCCGTGTCATCCTGATCGGCTACCCCTACCTCATCCCGGCTGCCGAGGACGTTCCTGGCACGGGCATACCGGCGACCCGTGTCCGGGCCCGCCGAGGACGAGTTCCGCGCCCGGCAGGCCGCCACCATCAAGGCCTGGAACACGTCTCATGGCCTCAAAGTGACCTACGCCCCCACCACCAGCCTGTTCAACACCCATGAGCCAGAACCGTCCTTCATTGATCTTGATTTACACAATCCTTATCGCTGGATCAACGAGTTCCATGAGACTGCCGGCGATGAGGGGTGGACCGGGAAGACCTGGTCACTTCCAAGTTGGGATCAGAATAATTGGTATCATCCGAATGTGATTGGCCATGAGCAGATTGCCGGGATGGTGCGTCCCTTGGTCAAACCGCCGAGGATGTATGGCCTGTCTGCCGGTGTCTCGCAGGTGGCGCCGGTGCCTGGGGTGCGGATGCGCGCCGACGTCATCGGGCAAAACCTGGTACGTGCAGGTGAACCCCTCGAATTGGACGCCTCCTCGTCCTACACCTCGATCGGACGCATCCACCGCTGGCAATGGGACCTTGACGGGGACGGCCACTACGAAATCGACAGTGCCACACCTAGGATCACCCGCACCCTAAAGCAGCTGGGAAAGTATCGGGCACACCTACACATCACCGATGGCACGGGCACCAGTGACACCCTCACCTTCCCCATCCACGTCACCCGAGACGGCGACGGCGTGCCCGAC
The DNA here is from genome assembly GCF_000227295.1 of Cutibacterium avidum ATCC 25577. Lineage (GTDB taxonomy): Bacteria > Actinomycetota > Actinomycetes > Propionibacteriales > Propionibacteriaceae > Cutibacterium > Cutibacterium avidum. The sequence continues at coordinate 565,526 of NZ_JH165054.1, forward strand.
AACCAAGACAACTGCCCCACCATCGCCAACCAAGACCAGACCGACACCGACCACAACGGTGTAGGAGACGCCTGCGACCCCCACACCAAGGCACCACGATGACCACCCACAACAACACACCCAAGGACCAGTACCACCGCGCACCCCTCAACGGCCTCATCATCGGCACCATCGTCGGAGCCGTCTGGGCACTCGTGATTTTGGGATTCCTCATAACTCCGCCCCTAGCAAAACAAGACATTAAATCCTTTCCGCCCCAATTCATCATGTCCTTTGTTTTCCCTGTGACGGGGTGGCTCGCCGGACTGTGGGAACAAGCCGCTGTCGACTGCAACGATTCAACGAAGCAAAAGCATAGAGTCAAGGCTACCATCGCTACCATATTCGCCCTCAATGGTGTACTTATGGCTTCCATTGAGCGCTTCTTGTCAACTCTGAGGTTCATTAGCGGCGAAGAAACCATTATATATTACCTCATTCTACTATCGGTGTTCTCCTTGGGAGGATGGACCCTTGGCGCGACAAGAATTACCCTCAGGGAGAATGACAATCACTTTCTTGCCAAGATAATCATAGCCACACTGATCGCACTATACGCATCCTTGGCAGTCTCCTTTTATGTATTCAATATCATAGAGGTGTGTTTTTTCTTTGGGACTTGAATGGTTCATATCATTGCTCTGAAGCGTTAGAAGACGTGACCTGCGGTCATTATCCATCACCGATGACAGTGGAGCTACCCCTAGATAGTCCTCCTATCGCCAAACCACAAATACTAAATTAGGACTTAGACGCCGCCAGCGCCTATAGAAAGGCAACGATGGGCATCCACGACAACACGACCACGAACAAGGATCAGTACCGTCGCGCACCCCTCAACGGCCTCATCATCGGCACCATCGTCGGAGCCGCTTGGGCGATTGAGTTTTTACTACCTTTCTTATTTCCGATGGGCAGGTATTCGCGGAACATCAAAATGGCTTTTATTGCCCTAGCATTACCTGTGCTTGGATGGATAACTGGCTTGTGGGGCAGGACAGCCTACAGTTGCACGACCTCAGTAAAAAAGAAACGTAGAGTCAAGACGACCGGCATCATTATGACAACCACCATCGGGGTACTTATGTCCATCACTTATTACAGTCTTGTTGCGGGCATAGGAATTTTGGAGGTACCAGATCATGCCACTTTCAGTTGCAAAGCTTTTGTTATGTTCCTGGCTCCCTTGATCGTGTTTCCCATTACCGGATGGGGGCTCAGTATTGCTAGAATTAATACTCCAAGTGATCGCCACTCGGTAATCTCAAAAATGAGCGCCTGGGTTGCTCTTGGTCTATATCTTTCTACAGCAGCTTGGTTCGCAATCAGCTTATTTTTAAATACATTATTCTTTTTTGAGTTCTAAATACACTCCCACGACGCGCTACTCGTCTGACGTTAAGGCACCACGATGACCACCCACAAAGACACAACTGAACAGCAGTACCACCGCGCACCTCTCAACGGCCTCATCATCGGCACCACCGTTGGAGCCGCCTGGGATACGGTATTCGTGATGTCCTACGTCAATTCCCAAGAGGCGATCGACCCCAAAGAGTATCCGTCTTTATTTACCATGTCGTTCATTTTCCCTCTGGTTGGGTGGCCCACAGGATTGCGGGAACGGAAGATGTACACGTGCGATAACCCGGAGAAACGGAGGCTCAAAACCAAAATCATAGGTGCTGCCATGGCGACTTTCACTGGCATACTCATGTTCTCGACCGAATTCTTCCTGTTTGCAGATCATATATCTCTTAGCAGTGCAGAAGCAGCAATACACTCACTTTCGTTAGCAGTGTTTCCTTGTGCTGGACTGGCTCTCAGCGATATCGGAATCAGACTCAAGAACAGCGAAGTCCCTTTTATTCTTAGCATGAGCATTGCTTCAGTGGTCACGCTTTTCATAACCGTGGCAGCCTGGGTCTATTTATACTCAGTTATGATGATCTTTTTCTTTGGACTCTGATGGTTTGTACTGTTTGAGTGGCGACATTGGCGAGTGTGGAATTGCTGCCACCCTCCATGCATCCATGTTACGCAACTAGGTCGTCCGTCATCCTTCGTAAATACACGGGGCAACCATGACTATTCACGACAACACGACTAGGGAACAGCACCGCCGCGCGCCCCTCAACGGCCTCGCCATCGGCGCCATCGTTGGAGTGCTCTGGGCGGTTGAGTTTTGACTACCTTTCCTATTTTCGATGGGCGGGTATTCGCGGAACATCAAAATGGCTTTTATTGCCCTGACGTTACCTGTACTTGGGTGGATAACTGGCTTGTGGGGCAGAACAGCCTGCAATAGCACAACTCCGGCGAAAAAGAAACGCAGAGTCAAGACGGCCGGCATCGCCATGGCAACCACCATCTCTGGACCATTGACATCCACCCCACAAGCGCAACTGGTAAGACTCGTTGACAGCGCAAACGCATCACCTACCAATGATGGCAACGCTGCACTGGCAGCTCTCCTTACCGGAACCGACACCTGGCAGGCCCAGGGATGACACCCAGTTGATGTCCTAGTCACGTACGACCAACATCTACAATCGGCGGGCTACATTGAGACGATGGCCGTACCACCGTCGTGAAGCCTTATAGGCTGGGCCCCATGACCGCCACCTTCGAGGACCGTGATCCTTCCGTCCGTCCAGCCGACGACCTCTTCCGCCACGTCAACGGCACCTGGATATCCCAGGCCGTCATCCCCGACGACCGCTCCGGTGACGGCCCATTCTACCAGCTCGACGACGAGTCCCGCGAGGCCGTCCACCGGATCCTCGAGGACCTGTCGTCCGGGAAGGGCGAGGACATCCGCGACAAGGCCACCGCGCACGAGGTGGAGGTCGCCGTCGAGCTCTACCGCCGTTACATGGACGTCGACGTCGTCGAGAAGGCTGGTGCCGAGCCACTGCGTCCCTTCTTCGAGGAAATCGACGGCATATCCAGCGTCGTCGACCTGGTGACCTTCCTCGGCAAGGCCGAACGCCGGGGCATTACGGGACTCTTCGACGTCGCCGACGAGTCCGACCCCGGCGACCCCACCCGCGAGGTGCTGTGGATCGGCCAGGGTGGCATCGGTCTGCCTGACGAGGCCTACTACCGCGACGAGGACAAGGCCGAGATCCGCGACGCCTATGTGCGTCACGTCCAGGCTTCCTTCGAGCTGGCCGGCATTCCTGACGGCGAGCAGGCTGCCCGCACCGTCATGGACTTGGAGACCGAAATCGCTTCCCACCACTGGGATCGAGTGCGCTGCCGCGACCTGCAAGCATCCTACAACCCGACCACCTTCGCCGACCTCGACGAGGCCCACCCAGGTCTGCACCTGGAGGTCTGGCGCAGCAACGCCGACATCCCGATGAAGGTCGTCACGAACCTCATCAACTCCGAGCCGTCTTTCTTCGACGGCGTCGAGACCCTACTCACCGACGAGCGCATCGACCAGTGGCGCACCTGGGCCAAGTGGCAGGTCATTCGCTCCTACTCCGAGGTCCTCAGCTCTGATTTCGTCGAGCGCGACTTCGACTTCTACGACCGCACCCTCAACGGCACTCCGACCCTGCGTCCGCGTTGGAAGCGGGCGGTCGACTTCGTGCAGTCGGCGATGGGGGAAGCCATCGGCAAGATGTACGTAGCCCGCTACTTCCCGCCGGCCTCTAAGCAGCGGATGGACGAGCTTGTCACCAACATCCTGGCCGCCTATCGACAGTCCATCACCCAGCTGGATTGGATGGGTGAGGACACCCGCAAGGAGGCTTTAGAAAAACTCGCGAACTTCCGCACGAAAATCGGCTACCCCGATTCGTGGCGTGACTTCTCCGGTCTGCAAGTTGGCCCGGGCAACCTCGTCGACGCCGTCCAAGAGGTCATCTCCTTCGTCGTCGACCACACCGTCGAGAAGCTCGGCAAGCCGGTTGACCCCGACGAATGGATGATGTTCCCGCAGACGGTCAACGCCTACTATCACCCGTTGCGCAACGAGATCGTCTTCCCGGCGGCGATACTGCAGCCGCCGTTTTTCAACCCGGATGTCGACGACGCCGTCAACTACGGCGGTATCGGCACCGTCATTGGTCACGAGATCGGTCACGGTTTCGACGACCAGGGTTCAACCTGCGATGGGAAGGGTCTGCTGCGTGACTGGTGGACTGCTGACGATCGCGCGGCCTTCGAGGAGCGCACCAAAGGTCTCATCGCCCAGTACAACGAATTGGTCCCCAAGCAGCTCGGCCCCGACGGCCCGCATGTCAACGGCGAGTTGACCATCGGAGAGAACATCGGCGACCTCGGCGGCGCCGGCATCGCCTTCAAGGCCCTTCAGATCTCCTTCGACGGGAACGAGCCCGAACCCGTTGCCAGACTGACCTGGCAGCAGAGGTTCTTCCTGTCCTACGCCTCGATCTGGCGCGGGGTCATCCGAGACGAGGCCGCTCGACGTCGGATCGCCACGGACCCCCACTCGCCCAACGAGTTCCGCTGCAACCAGATCGTCCGCAATATCGACGCCTTCCACGAAGCCTTCGGCGTGAGCGAGGATGACCCGATGTGGCTCGATCCCGAGAAGAGAGTCGCCATCTGGTGATGACGATCCCCCCGAGTTCCACGAACCCGGGGGCATTCTTCATGTCGATGCCACTGCTCACGCAGCAACTCACAGGGCTTATGTGACCTCACCGAGGCAATGGTGCGCGGCAGGCACCCAACGGCCAGCCCGGGCCGAATAGTCGAACGGGAATGCCTTGATCACCACGCCCAGTTCCCTGAGTACCTCAACAGGTACGCCGATTCGATACTGCACTTGTCCTTGACCGGCTTTCCATTGCGAATGAGCGCCGGACCAAGGTCCTTCCTCGGACATGGCGCATCCGCGAGACTGTCGCCGATGCGTTGCAACTGGGAACGAGACAATGTAGAGACGGTATTCGCCGCCGACAAGGCCATCGCGATAGTCGTACTCGGGCCACTGTAGGTCTCGAGATGGCGCAAATACCCGTCCGAGATCGACTCCCACCCCCATTTCTCGGCGTCCTTAGCATTGCTGAATAGGTCGGCACTGGCCAGCGCCTGCATCGCCCACCGAGCCTCCTCGGAAGAAGTCGTCTTGACCTTCCACGGTGTGAGGCACAACCCGTCGTTGGACAGGCCGATCTCCCGCCTCATCGTCGCGATGGGCAGATCCGTCATCACCGTCTTTCTCGTGATGCAGCCCTTCGGCAGGCGGGTACGTTTGTCGACCTCTGATCTCTCCTTGTCGGACAACGCGTTGAGGGTTTTCAGGGATGACGCCGCCATGAGTTGGGTGACGTGGGCCTGCCGACTGTCTCCACCATTCACCAAATACGGGCGCAAAGCCGCGACCAGATGATCATGAGCGTAGCCATCGTCGTCGGGTAGATCGTGACCGTCGATGAGCCGGAGGTACTCATATGTGCTCTTGAGCGTCCCGTTGACTGACGAATTCGCCGGCTCGCGAATGAGGGAGTTGGAGGGGCTGAGGACCGTCCCGAGGTTATCGACAACGGGCGCCTGCGCATCATCAGCGCACGCAGTAGGCAGGAGAAGCAAGATGGCTGCCACCCCCGCCAAGAATCGTTGAAAAGACATACTGCGTACAATATGACACAATCGGCTTACCTCGACGATCACGACAGCGTCACCGGTGAACGAGCTTGTCATGCCGACGTTGACACTGGGCTGACAGCTGTGTCCCGATGTGCCGAGGTCAACAGAAAAATCGACACCCCGCAGACTGTGACCCGTTGAGGAGTTATCCTGCGGTCAGCTGCGGCCACGGCAAAACCGCGCGACACGATATTCGGTATCAGGGAAGATCACGTCATGCCAGCAACCGCCACCTATGCGACCCTGGAACTATCCCACCGGTGCTGTGACCTCGCGCTCGCCCGAACCCCGTTTCGTCGCGCCCGTCAACCAATCCTTGCAGTGGTGTTCTTCCTCATCGTCCTCGCATTGTGGCAGTCGATGCCCACCATGCTAGCTGCCATCACCTCCTCCCCAGAACCGTTCACCGTCTGGCCCCTCGTCTTCCACGACATCAATCTGTATTACGGCGCTCCAGCAACCACAGGTTGTTTCCTCGCTCTGATCGTGGTGAGTCTCCTGCCGGTCATGGTCTTGCCGACATCACCGTTAGACATACGGCACCGCTTCGTTATGCTTCCCGTCGTCGGCCTCAATGCGTCCTTCTTCAATACGGCGCCCCAGTTCAGGGCTCTCTTCCGCAGCCGGTACACCGGCTCTTCA
>NZ_JH165054.1:572774-619995 GCF_000227295.1 Cutibacterium avidum ATCC 25577
CTGAAAATGATCTAACAGGATTGTTTAAATGTGGCGAAGTTAACAGAAATACGCCAAAAAGGCACTCAACCTGTGACCCAGGTACGAGTTAACCTGTGATTAGCTGCGGCCGCGGCGAGAATCAAGAGACGTTTTCGACATCAGAAAAGAGAGTCACGTCATGCTCGAATCACAATCCCTTGCCTTACAGTCAACCTCAGAGATCCTGAAGAACAAGTTCGATTCCGCTCTCATCCGTCACGATGCCTGGTGGCTGGTGTTCATCGCTGTGATCATCGGTCTGGGAGCAACGATTCTCGCCGGTATGGCTGTCTGGTGCGTCGTCAACCAGCACGGCAAGTTCACCGGCCACTGGAAGTGGGTGAAGTCCGGCGTCTCCGTGTCCATGGAGTGTGTACGCTGATGCGTCCATCCCATGATGTTGGCCGGCTCTCCTCCTCGCGAGGGGGGCCGGCCCCCACGGGGGCATCGTTGGCCGAGGAACAATCCTCTTCCCACGGGCCCGCCATCGAGATTGAGAACCTAGATTTTCAATACTCCGATCGCCCGGTTCTCAACAACGTCAATATCTCAGTACCCCAAGGGGCCTGCCTCGCGGTGATCGGCCCGAATGGATCTGGAAAGTCCACGCTGTGCAAGATTCTGCAGGGGATCCTCACTCCCCCGAAGACAGCGACAACCCGAATCCTCGGCCACCCCTGCGGTTCCCAAGAAGCGTGCCGGGCAATCTCTTACTGCGCCGACAACGATCACTTACCGCAGTTCCTCACCGGGGCGGAGTTCATCTCGTACTGTCTGTCCCTGCGATCTCCAGCCCCCCTCAAGAACCGAGACCTACGTGAGGCGACCGCTGATATTTTCGAACGTCTGGGGATGGCTGGCCGTCACAACGACCTCATGGAGAGTTACTCCCACGGCATGCTCAAGAAGGCCCAGATCGCGGCGGCTCTTTTGGCGCACTCACCTGTGATCATCAGTGACGAGTCGCTCAACGGTATTGACATCGAGGCCCAGATGACGATCGAGGATGCCCTCCTCGACCACATCCGGCAAGGTGGCACCCAGATCATCTGCAGCCACGATTTCGCCATGTTGGACCGCTGCGCTACCCATGTCGCCATGCTTGACTACGGAAACCTCGTCGAGTTCTCCACCGTCGACCAATTGCGCGCCCGACATGCCACCATCCGCGATCTCATCGTCGGGTACATGGGGCTGGAAGGCGACGGCGATGGTCGCGACTGACACCGCCAGGGTGGCCCAGGCGGACGAGGCTTCAACGGATCGACCCACCGTCGCACCGGCGCCTCGATCCGGGCTCCGCACGGATCTGTCGCGGACCATGACCCTCGTGCACCTCATGGGGGCCTACCTGGTCCGTGTCGTCGTGGGAAAAGGCATCCTGAAGTCACGTGCTGCCCGTCTCGGCGCCTTAGCCTGCATCGTGCTCTTCCTTCTCACCGCGACCATCCTCTCGGTAGTCCTCACCCATGGGGTGAGAGGTGAGGCCACTACCCGAGACCTCGTCCTGACTGTCAATTCTCTGTCCTCGGTACTGTGGACCGCAATCGGCTTCCTTATCGTCAAGGTGCTTATGGCTGATGCCGGCACCATGATGGCGATCACCCACCACCTTCCGATCACAAACCGGGAACGACAGCGCGCTGTGGGGGTCCTCGACGGAGTCACCACCCTGCTCATTGTCATCATCGGAATGTTCGCCACCAGCATCTCGACCCTGGTGAACTTCGGAATTGGAGCTGTGCCGGGGTTCATCACCTGCATCGTGATGCCGGCAATCGCCACGTACACGGTCCTGGAAATGTCACACCGCGCCTGCGACCTGGCTCTCACCCACACCCCGCTGCGCCCCGCCCGCCAACCGATCCTCGCAGTGTTCCTCTTCCTCGTCGTCTTCGCAGTGTGGCGGGCAATGCCCTCCCTGCTCGCTGACATCACCTCGTCACCAGAACCATTCACCGTCTGGACCCTCGTCTTCCGCGACATCGGCCTGCGCCACGGCTCTCTAGCTGTGATCAGTTGTCTCGTCGTTTTGCTCGTCTTGAGTCTCATGCCAGTTACGGTCTTGCCGACGTCACCGCTGGAGGTGCGGCATCGTTTCGTGATGCTTCCCCTAAGTGGCCTCACCAACCACATGGGCAACGCTGCGCCTCAGTTTCGGGCTCTGTTTCGTAGCCGGTACAGCCTGCAAGCTACCGTGCTCTCGGTGGGATTCGTCGTACTCCTGGCGACCCGTGTCGCCGGTCCTTCAGCAGTGTGGGGGGTGGAACCCATGACGATCGGTGGATTCTTCCAGTACGCCACCCTCGCTCCAACTTTCCTCACCCTCGAGCCCCGGCTACCGGCACCTCGCTTCTACCTGCGAATGGTGGCAGCTCAAGCTGCTTTCATCTGTCCGCTACTTGTAGCCGCAGTATTGATCGACGTGTTCACTGGTCAACCGTCTCCCTCCACAGCTATCGCCGTCGCAGGCGTGTGCGGCTCAGCATTGGTCGCTACAGGGGTCGGGATCCTCGTCCCGGCTCGCGACGACAATCCCCTGTCGATCTTGCTCGGTTGCGCGATCGTGTTGACCATTGGAATGGTGCTCGTTGTCTTCAGCGGCATCCTTCATCTCCCCACCGCGGTTTCCATCGGCCTGGGACTCGTGTGCGCCGTTCTCCTCGTCATCCACAGCATCCTCACCATCTCCGATCACCGAAAGGCAGCCCGATGAAGAATCCCAAGGTCTACCTGACAAGCCTCCTCATCACCATCGTCGTGACGCTGGCGCTGGCTGTCGGGACAATCCTCGTCCTCATGTTTTCGGTACATGAAGAATCGGCTTATCGGACCGGGCTATTCGGGTCGGTCTATTTCAAATCCGCCCCCAACGCTCAAGGCAATGTGGACGCGACGATGGGTGTGGCGTCCTTGCCGCGGCTGGGCATCATCGCAGCCGTGATCTTCGCGTTCACCCTCCTGGTTTCATTCATCTATGTCCGGCTCAAGGCCTATCGTGAGTCGCTCATCCAATGAGGTGGCGCACCCCCGAGACGTGAGCCTGTGGCCGTTGGCTAGGCACCTCGTTCTCACCGGATCCGCCCCTGGCGCTGTCCTCGGCTTCGGTTGGATATTCTGCGCAGTCAATGGAGCCAACGGATCACTCTTCGCGAAGCTCCTGGCGATTCTCGTCGTCGGTGTCCTCGGCTCATTCTTCGTTCACGAGTCCGGCCATTTACTGTCGCTGCGCGCGACGAGTCCCGACGCTGTGGCATGCTGGGAAATCACGCTACTGCGGATCTCCTTACTCGTTCGCAACACGTCAAGTCCCCTGGCTGTATCGCTCAACGCTGCTGCCGGCTCCTTGGGATCGGCTGTTGCGGGATGCGCCATCCTGTTAGCCCAGCGCCTGTTCCCTTCCTCGCTCGCCGGCACAGTGCAGCTCATCGGGTGGTTGTATCTTGCCCACATCCTATTTCTCATACCGCCGTCCACCGACGGTCGAACCGTTCTGTTCGGGTTGAGAAAGCATCGCGAGTTGGGCTGACCTGCCACCAGGTCTGGGGCTCACTCCTGGCCGCGTGCTGCAATCGCCTCGGCCATCGCGAGGGCGCGACGAGCGGTTTCGACGTGAAGGTTCTCGATCATTCGTCCCTGATAGGTGACGACCCCGGACCCGTTACCGTTCTCCCAGGCGTCGATGATGCCTCGCGCCTCCTCGACCTGCTCAGCGTCAGGTGCGAAGACCTCATTGGCCGGAGCCACCTGGCCAGGATGGATAAGCGTCTTGCCATCAAAACCCATGACCCGGGCCTCACGACACTGGGCAGTGAACCCCTCGAGGTCACGAACATCGTTGTAGACCCCATCGAGGATGACAACACCTGCCGCACAAGCAGCCAGAATGCACATCTGAAGAGCCGTCGACACCGGAGCCCGGCCAGGGACGTGAGAGGCACGCAACTCCTTGGTCAGATCATTGGTGCCCATGATAAGTACGGCAAGACGATCAGAGGCCCCGGCAATCTCGCAACAGTCGAGCACAGCCCGCGGAGTCTCAATCATGGCCCACAGCTTCATGCCCTCACCAGCACCGGCAGCCTCCATATCAGCGACGATGGTGCGAACTTGCTCACCCGAGCCAACCTTGGGGACAGCAATGGCGTCAGGACCGGCTGCAACAGCAGCCTCAATGTCATCGCGGTACCACTCAGTGTCCATCCCGTTGACGCGGATCGCGACCTCCCGGTGGCCGTAGGGATGTTCCCTGACAACCTCGGCGGCACGCTCCCGGGCCTCGACCTTGAGGTCGGGGGCCACGGCGTCCTCCAGATCGATGATGATGCCGTCGCAGTCAATGCCGCGGGCCTTCTCCAAGGCCCTGGCGTTGGCGCCGGGCATGAACAGAACGGATCGACGGGGACGCAGTGCACTATCCATGTGCCCCATCCTGCCGCACACACCACGGATGTGGCGCGTCGGGGAGGCAGGTTCAGATCGGAATAAGTCCCATGTCGACCGGGCCGGGGAACGCCCCTCAGCGACGACGCAACAGGTAGGTGTCGAAGACCCACCCCAGACGCTTCTCGGCGTCGGCGCGAGTCGCGAGGATCTCGTCTCGGACCTCGGCCAGGTCACCACTGATGAGGATCTCGTCAGGGGTACCGATGTATGCCGCCCAGTAGATGTCGATACCGGTCGGGTCGATGAAGCTGAAGGTCTGGCGACCGTCCAGCATGACGACGACGTCGTCAACCCCCTCGGGCATCCCGTCGGCCAGCAGGCGGGCAGGGGAGATCTGCAGCGGGCGCCCCTGACGGTTAAGCGGGATCTGATGACGCGAGGCCAGGGACAGGGAGCTGGAGATCCCGGGAATGACGTGGAGTTCGACGGGTACTCCCCCGTCGGCGTCAACCGCTGCGATGAGCTTCTTGACGATGGCCAGGGTCGACTCGAACAGGCCCGGGTCTCCCCACACCAGGAATCCACCCCGCTGACCGTCAGCAAGGTTGTCGGCGACGGCGTGGGTCCACTGGTCGAGTCGCTGGCGACGCCACAGGGCGACAGCTTCCTTGTAATTCTCGGCGGTCTTCCAAGGGCGCGGCGGGTCCTGCAGCTCGACGATCCGCAGGCCGTCGGTGTCGGCCTGCGGACGGTGACGGCGCAATACCTGACGTCGGAACTCGACGAGGTCGTCGACATCATGTTCCTTGAGGACGACGAAGAGGACGTCGAGGTGCTGGATGGCGTCAACGGCGGCCAGAGTCAACCAGTCCGGGTTGCCGGGGCCGATGCCGATGAGGTCGAGGTGGCGAGACACGATGCCTCCTGAAGTTGATGGATTCGGACCTGGCTCTGTCAGGACGATCGGGAGACGACCTCATCGCACAGGGCCATCAGGGCTATCTTGGCATCCCCGTCAGGAAGCGGGGCCAGGTGGGTACGAGCGCGATCGGCGCGACGCTGGATCTCGGCACGAGCCTCCTCGACGACGTGGTTGGCGCGCAGCTTCTCGAGCACGTCGGCCAGCACCGCGTCGTCGGACAGGTCGGCGTCGAGCATCTTCTTCAGCTCATCGTCAGCCGGGTCCTCGGAAGCACGCAGCATGAGGGTCGGCAGGGTCGGAACCTTCTCGCGCAAATCGGTGCCCGGCGTCTTGCCGGTCGCCGTTGAGGTGATGTCGATAAGGTCGTCAGCGAGCTGGAAGACCTCGCCAATGTCCTCCCCGAACTGCTCCAGGGCGGAAATGATCTCGGGAGAAGCGTGGGACACCATGCCACCAAATACTGCCGAGGCTGCGATAAGGGAACCCGTCTTGTCAGCAACCACCTTAAGGTAGTGGGCCAACGGATCCTCCCCCTCAGAGGGGCCACGCGTCTCAGCGATCTGACCCTGCACCAGACGGGAGAAGGTCAGGGCCTGTAGTCGGACGAAATCGACACCAAGCTCAGCCACCGCCAAAGATGCGCGCGAGAAGAGGTAATCGCCGACCATAATGGCCACCGAGTTTCCCCAACGCAGGTTCGCAGAAGGTGCACCGCGCCGCTTGGATGCCTCGTCCATGACATCGTCGTGGTACAGCGAGGCGACATGAGTTAACTCCATGACGACGGCGGCACGCACTAAATCAGTGTCGTCAACCTCGTCAGCGAATTGGGAGCACAGCACCACTAGCAGGGGGCGAAACCGCTTGCCTCCGGCAGAAATGATGTGGTTGGCCGCCTCGGTGACGAAAGGCGTGTCGGCGCCGGCCTGGCGACCCAGCTCATCCTCGATGAGGGCAAGTTTGGCGGTCACCAGATCGGTGAACTCGCTGCTGGCGCTGTACGACACAGTTCTCCTCTTCCGACCGGGCGTGTGCTCGGTGCTCGTCCGGCCGTCGTCTCTCCGTGACACGACCGTGTTCCACATTACTGGTTAGACGGGCCTCGCGTCTTGCCGGGATGCGGTTGGGATGGCCCACAGGTGTGACCAGGCCGGGGGTCGCAACCCTTCTGAACAGCGACCCCGGCCTCATGAACAACTCAGCGCAGGAAGGTGCTCGCCTGGTTGAACAGGTCAATGATCGGCTGCGGGGCAACACCCATGACGATGGTGAAGACCGCGCAAATGATCAGCGTGATCCACCCGGCGATGGACGGCTCTGCGACCTCGACGGGATCGTCCTCATCCTTCGGGTTGCGGAAGAAGACCACGACGATGATGCGCAGGTAGAAGGCCGCCGCTACGAGGGAGAAGAGCACTCCGAGGAGCACCAGCCAGGCATATTCGCCACGCCAACCGGCCAGGAAGACCACCAGCTTGCCAGTGAAGCCGGCCGTCAGCGGGATGCCGGCGAAGCTCAGCACGAAGATGACGACGAGAACACCGAACCACGGGTGTTTGCGACCGAGACCAGCCCACGAGTCGATCTCCGTCGACTCACCACCGGCACGACGCACCATGAGGATGAGGAGCCAGAAACCGATCGAGGACAGACCGTAGGCCGTCATGTAGACCAGCACCGAGGAGACCGAACCGGTATGCCCCGGAGTCATCCCAGTCTGGATCGTCCAGGCACCGACGACGCCCACCAGCACGAAGCCAGCGTGAGCGATCGCGGAGTAGGCCAGCAGACGCTTCATGTCAGTCTGGGCCAGACCGACGACCGCGCCGACAGCCATGGACGCCACGGCGACCACTGCGAGGATGATCTGCCAGTCCCATCTCATGGCGCCCAGACCGACGTAGAGCACACGCATCAGACCGACGAGGGCGACGAGCTTGGTCGCCACCGCCATCCAGCCGCTGACCGGGGTCGGGGCTCCGGTGTAGACGTCAGGAGTCCAGGAGGCAAACGGAACAGCGCCGACCTTGAACAGCAGTCCGACGGCGACCAGCACCATGCCGGCGATGATGAGCCTTGACGAGCCCACCTGGGTGACGCCGACCGCGGCGATGGCGCCCAGCTTGAAGCTGCCTGCGCAGCCGTACAGCAGGACGATGCCGTAGAGGAACAGGGCCGAGGACAGTGCGCCCAGCAGGAAGTACTTCAGTGCGGCTTCCTGGGACAGGAGCCGACGACGACGAGACATCCCCGACAGCAGGTACAGCGGCAGGGAAAAGATCTCCAGGGCGACGAACATCATGATGAGGTCGTCGGAGGCGGCGAAGCACATCATGCCCAGCACCGCGAACATCAGCAGCGGGTAGACCTCGGTGTGCTCACGATGCTCCTGCTCGGCCTTGGCCTCCAGCGGAGATCCAGGCGCCGACGAGGCGCTCGCCACGAAGGCCGTCTGGGTACCACCCACTCGCTCGGCGAAGAGCACCACGGCACCGAGGCTCGTGACGAGCAGGACCATCCAGGTGGCCAGGGTCGGACCGTCGAGGGCCAGGGTTCCCTGACCGGCGACGATCCGGGTGCCCTTGGCGATCGTGGTCAGCGTCGAGGCGATGGCCACGGCGAGGGCGGCTACCGTCAGGATGATCTGGGTCGGACGGCGACCTGAGCGGGGCACGAAGGCCTCCACCAACACTGCCAGGCAGGCGCCAGCCATCAGGGCGAAGACCGGCATCAGCGGTCCGTACTCGATGTGCGGGGCCACGACGTCAAGGGGCGCGAGACACCCGAGCGCGGGAATCAACAGGACGGGATTCACTTGAGGCCCTCCTTGACGACGGGTGCCGGATCGGTGGCGTGAACCTGGGTCATGGTCGCGGTGGCTGCCGGTTCAATGGCGTGCAACATCGGCCGTGGGAAGAAGCCGAACACCAGCAGCAGGATGATGAGCGGCGCGAGCACCAGCTTCTCCCGACCATTGAGGTCGCTGACCTTCTCGGAAACTCCCTGCACCGGACCGGTCATGGTACGTCGGTAGGTCACCAGGACGTAGACGGCAGCCAGCACCATGCCGATGGTGGAGACGGCGACGTAGATCGGGTGACGCGCCCAGGCACCGGCCAGGGCCATGAACTCGCTGACGAAGTTTCCGGTGCCCGGCAGCGACAGGGTGGCCAGCCCGGCGAAAAGGAAGGTCCCGGCGAGCACCGGGGCGACCTTCTGGACGCCACCGTAGGCGTCGACCTTCGCCGTCCTGCCGCGACGTACCAGGAATCCGAGCACCAGGAACAGTGCCGCGGTGGAGAAGCCGTGGTTGAACATGTAGAAGATCGAGCCGGTGATCGAGGTCGTCGTCAGGGCGAAGATGCCGATGACCATGAAGCCGAAGTGGCTCACCGAGGTGTAGGAGACGAACCTCATGAGGTCACTCGAGGTGGCGGCCATCATGGCACCCCATAGCACCGAGATGATCGCCAGGGTGAGCACGAACGGGGTGGCCCAGTCGGAGGCGGCCGGGAACAGGCCCAGGCACAGCCTCAGCATTCCGAAGGTGCCGATCTTGTCGAGCAGACCGACGAGCAGGGCGGACGTTCCGGCGGTCGCCTGTTCGGCGGTGTCAGGCAGCCAGGTGTGCACCGGAACCATCGGGGCCTTGATCGCGAAGGCGATGAAGAAGCCGACGAACAGCTCCTTTCCGATGGCCCCGGAGAAGTCCACCTTGGCCAGGTCGCTCAGCAGGAAGGAACCACCGTGGACACCGACGCCGATGACGGCGAACAGCATCACCAGGCCACCGGCCAGGGAGTACAGCAGGAACTTCATGGCGGCACGGCCTCGTCGCGGACCTCCCCATCCGGCGATGAGGAAGTACATCGGGATGAGGGTGGCCTCGAACATGAGGTAGAACAGCAGGACGTCGGTGGCGGCGAAACAGTAGATCGCCAGTCCCTCGAGCATGAGGGCCAGGCCGAAGAAAGCTCCGGTTGACCAACGCGCCTTACCTTCGTCGTCCACGTGCCACTCGGCGAGCAGCACCACCGGGACGAGGATGACGACCAGCAGGATCATCGTCAGGGACAGCCCGTCGCCACCCAGGGCATACCAGGCGCCGATGGCGCGAATCCAGCGGTGGGTCTCCGACAGATCAGTGCCGTTGACTCCGCGGATGAAGGCGTAGACACCCAGCACCAGAGTGACCAGGGAAAACACCATGCCGGTGGTTCGGGCCGCGGCTCCGCGCATCATCATGGTGATGATGCCGCCGACGATCGGCAGCAGGGCGATCACGGTGAGGATCGGGAAAGACATGTCAGCTCCTCCTGCGCTCAGGCCATCCGGCCCAGGACGACGACGAGTCCGACGACCAGCACGCCGACGACCATCATGAGGCCGTAGCTACGTACATAACCGTTCTGGACCTTGCGGACGATCTGGGAACAGGCCGTGGTCACCGAGCCTGCGCCGTTGACCAGCCCGTCAACGACCGCACGGTCGAAGCCCTCGACCCCACCGGCCAGCCAGCGCCCCGGCTTCACGACGACGACGTCGTTGACATCGTCGCCGTAGAGATCGTGACGACCAGCGATGAGCAGCGGATCGTGGGTGGCGGGTTCCTCGCTCGGCACGTCGTGACGGTTGAGCAGCCAACCGGCCAGGATGCCGAGGATCACCACGACGAGGGTAATGATGCCGATCATGCCCATGTGCCACATGCCGACGTGCTCGACCTCAGCACCGGTGGCCGGGGCCAGCCAGTCGCCGATCCAGTTGTTCATCAAGGCACCTGCGAAGATCGACAGGATGGCCAACACGATGAGCGGGATCGTCATGACGGCCGGGGACTCGTGCGGGTGGACGTCCTCACGCCACCGCTTGGATCCCAGGAAGGTCAGCACCATGAGGCGGGTCATGTAGTAGGCGGTGATGCCGGCACCGATGAGGGCCAGCACACCGAAGACCGCGCCCTTGTCGAAGGCGGCCTCGATGATGTGGTCCTTGGAGAAGTAGCCCGAGGTACCGGGGATGCCGATGATGGCGAGGTAACCGCAGGCGAAGGTCCAGAAGGTGACGGGCATGACCTTCGACAGTGCCCCGAAGTGGTACATGTCGGTGTCGTCGCCCGTACCGTGCATCACCGAGCCGGCTCCCAGGAACATGTTGGCCTTGAAGAAGCCGTGGGTGATGAGGTGGAAGATCGCCAGGGCGGCACCGGCCGGGCCGAGGCCCGCGGCCAGCATCATGTAGCCGATCTGACTCATCGTCGATCCGGCGAGGACCTTCTTGACGTCCTTCTTGGACGAACCGATCCAGGCGCCGAACAGCAGGGTGACGGTACCGACGATCGCGACGGCCAGCGAGGCTGCTCCCGTCTCGGCGTAAATGGCGTGGGACCGCACGACGAGGTAGACGCCGGCGGTGACCATCGTCGCGGCGTGGATAAGGGCCGAGACCGGGGTCGGCCCCTCCATGGCGTCGAGCAGCCAGGCCTGCAGCGGAACCTGGGCCGACTTGCCACAGGCCGCCAGCAGCAGCATGAAGCCGAGCAGGGTGGCCCAGGTTGACGTCATCCCGGAGGCCTTGGCCGAGACGTCGGCGAAACGCACGCTGCCGAACTGGGCGAGCATGGTGAAGATCGCCATCGTCAGACCGAGGTCGCCGATGCGATTCATGATGAAGGCCTTGTTACCTGCGCGAGCGGCGGCCGGACGACCGAACCAGAAGCCGATAAGCAGGTAGGAGGCCAGACCGACGCCTTCCCAGCCGACGAACAGGATGAGGTAGTTGTCGGCCAGCACCAGCGTCAGCATCGCGGCGATGAAGAGGTTGAGGTAGGCGAAGAAACGACGTCGATCGGTGTCGTGGGCCATGTATCCGATCGCGTAGATGTGGATCAGGGAGCCCACGAAGGTGATGAGAAGGACGAACAGGATGGAGAGCTGATCGACCAACAGGTCAACCCTCAGATCCCATGATCCGACGTCGATGAACTGGTAGACCCCCACCTCGACAGCACGGGACGCGGCATCGCGGCCCACCAGGTCGATGAAGAGGACCAACCCGATGACGAAGGAGACGATCGGGGCCACGGTGGCCAACAGATGCCCCCAGGCGTCGCTGCGGCGTCCGAGCACCAGCAGCAGTGCGGAGACGACCAGCGGCACCGCGATCATGAGCCAGGCCACGTTGAACAGGCCGGTTTCCAGGACAGTCACGGTACCTCCCTCAGAACTTCAGCAGGTTGGTGTCGTCCACCGAAGTGGTGCGACGGGAACGGAAAATGGTGACGATGATCGCCAGACCGACGACCACCTCGGCAGCCGCCACGATCATCACGAAGAACGCCCCGACCTGTCCGTCGAGAGAACCGTGGACGTGGGAGAAGGTCACCAGTGCGAGGTTCGCGGCGTTGAGCATCAGCTCCACCGACATGAAGGCCACCAGGGCATTACGCCTCGTCAGGAAGCCCAGGATGCCGATGGCGAAGAGAATCGCCGAGAGCACCAGGTAGTCATTCGGGTTCATTCGAGTTCTCCTTGCGCCTCGTGGCGGGCGGCACTGATCGAGGCGAAGGCCCGATGGGTCGGAGCCTTCAACTCGCCGGCGTCGATGATGGCGCCGCGGGTGGCCAACGTTCCCGAGATCGAATCCTGGGCGACCGTGCCGTCAGGCAGCAGGGCCGGAGCACCGATCTGGTTGGTGCGGGCGTACACACCGGAGTTCGGACGAACGCCGGGGTGAGCACCGTGCTCGGCGTAGGCCGCCATGCGGTCGGTGACCCGCTCACGCTGGGACTTCTTCTTGTCGGCCTCGCCGTGGGCCAGCACCATGGTGCCGACGGCAGCGGTGATGAGCAGGGCCGAGGTGGCCTCGAAGACGATCACATACTTGGTGAACACCAGCTCTGCGATGGACTTGACGTTGTCACCGCCGGCGGCATTGGCCTCTCGCAGGCCGATCGACTGATCGGTGCCGATCACGCCGGTCGTCACAGCGTTGCCGACGGCCAGGATGAGCAGCACCAGGAAGGCCAGCGCGGCGATGATGGCCGCCACCTTGTGTCCCTTGAGGGTCTCCTTGAGGGAATCGGTGGAGTCGACGCCGACGAGCATGACGACGAAGAGGAAGAGCATCAGGATGGCACCGGTGTAGACGATGATCTGCACCACGAAGAGGAATGGCGCCTCCTGACTGGCATACTGAACGGCCAGACAGATCATGACGACGGCCAAGGACAGGGCCGAGTGGACGGGCTTCTTGGCGAAGACCATGACCAGGGCTGCGAGCACCATGATCGGGGCCAACAACCAGAACGCCCACTGGGAAGCCGTCACCATCGGGACGAGCCCACTCAGGGGAGCGGCGAGCAGGGAAGCAGTCATCGGGCTGCCCCCTCGTCGTTGCGCTGGGCCTGATGGGAGCCGGTGGCCGAACCGGTCCGTACGTCGTCCTGCCCAGAGGGAGGAAGACCGTTGAAGTAGTCATCTTCGCCATCACCGAGACGGCGCGGGTGTGGTGGCTGCTCCATGCCCTCCTTGAGGGGAGCCAGCAACTCGTCCTTTGTCCAAATGTGCTTGGCACGCGAGGTGTCGGCCATCTTGAAATCGTTCGTCATCGTCAGGGCACGAGTTGGGCATGCCTCGATGCACATTCCGCACAAAATGCAGCGCAGATAGTTGATCTCGTAAACGCGACCGTAACGCTCACCAGGCGAGTAACGCTCCTCGTCAGTGTTATCTTCCCCCTCGACGTAGATGGCGTCAGCCGGACACGCCCATGCACACAGCTCACAACCCACACACTTTTCCAACCCGTCAGGCCAGCGGTTGAGCTGGTGACGGCCATGCATGCGCGGTGGCATCGGCTTTTCCTTGCCCTTCTCCGGGTATCCCTGGGTGAAGGACTTGCGGAACATCGTCTCGAAGGTGATCCCGAATCCGGACCAGGCTCCCATCACAGACCTCCGTTCTCGTCGTGGTCTCGTCGAGCCACCGTGGTGGCCGTTGCAGCCCCGGCCAATGGGGCCTGCACCTGATGTGGCAATGGCGGTACCGGATAACCACCGGCGAAAGCGTCGAAGGGTTCGTCAGGAGCCTCATCGGCCGTGGAATCGGTCTTACCACCCATGAACGCCCACACGATGAGAGCGACGAGGATGACGCCGACGACCACCAAAAAGACCGGGTTTCGACCCCATCCTTGATTGATGACGGTGCGCCAGGCAGCGACCAGCAGGACCCACCCCAGCGACACCGGGATGAGGACCTTCCAACCCAGATCCATGAAGTGGTCATAACGGAACCTCGGGATCGCGGCACGCACCCACACGAAGAAGAAGATGACGAGCTGGGTCTTGAGGAAGAACCACAACAGACCCCACCAGCCCGAATCGATGACGCCGAAGTAATTCAGCGGCCACGGAGCGCGGTAGCCGCCCAAGAACAACGTGGTACAGACCGCCGACAGGGTCGCCATGTTGATGTACTCCGCCAGGAAGTACATGCCATAGGGGAAACCTGAATACTCGGTGATGTAACCGCTGACGAGCTCCGACTCACACTCCGGTAGGTCGAAGGGCAGACGGTTGGACTCACCGAACATCGTGATGACGTAGATGATGAAGCTCGGGATGAGCAGGAGCCAGTAGTGCCCGGCGATGTGGGTGTCGAATCCGCCGATGACCAGGTGACTGGCCTGGGACTCGACGATCCCGGAGGTCGACATGGACCCCGAGAAGATGAACACCGTCACCAGGGACAGGCCCATGGCGACCTCGTAGGAGATCATCTGGGCACTGGAGCGCAACGAACCGAGCAAGGAATAGGTACCTGCCGACGACCAACCGGCCAGCACCACACCGTAGATGCCGATGGACGCCACCGCAAGGATGAAGAGCACGGCGACCGGCACGTCGGTGATCTGCAGCCTGGTGGTGTGACCGAACATCGACACCTCACCACCGAGCGGGATGACGGACCAGGACGCAAAGCAGGCGATGCCCGCGATCACCGGCGCCAGATTGAAGACGATCTTGTCGGCACCCTTCGGGGTGAGCATCTCCTTGAAGATGAGCTTCAAACCGTCACCGACGGCCTGGAACACACCACCAGCCCACGCCGAGTTCATGATCGGGCCGATGCGGTTCTGCATCTTGGCCAGCACCCGGCGCTCGAACCACACGTTGAAGATGGTCCAGGCCAGCAGGATCACGAAGAGGATGACGACCTTGACGATGATGAGCCACACCGGGTCGATGGTGGCCTCGAGGGGACTCATGCCACACCTGCCTCTCGGGAAGTTTCGGTTTCAACGGCACTCAGCGAGACGAAGGTTCCGGGAGCGTCGGGGACGGTGGTACGGCTCTGCGGGAAGGTCGAGTCGCCACGCAGCGACGGGATCCACACCGCCTCGGCCGACATCGTCGCGTCGATCTTGACCGGGAGTCGCAGGCTGATGGGCCCGGCGACGTCGATGAGCTGCCCGTCTGTCACGCCGAGCTGATCCGCCGTCAGCGGGTTGACGACGACGACGGGAGCCGGTGCGGTCGCCACCAGGGCATCGGCGCCCGTGAGGCTAGCCGATCCCTCCAGCAGCTGACGCCATGTCTCCAGTACGCGACCGACGGATCCCGGCTCGACCATGGGGGCCTGCGGCACGACCGGGGAGGTCGACTCCATCTTCGGATGCCCGCCCTGCCACTGACCGAGATCTCGCCAGGCCTTGTGGGCCTGGGCGACGGTGGCGAGTCCGGAGACCGATCCCAGCTGCGAGCTCAGGGCGTCGAGGACGCGGATCTCGTTCATCGGGGTGGCAGCCTGCTTGTTGACCACGCGCACCCGGCCGGGGCGATGCTCCCAGTCGAGGAAGGTTCCCGAGGTTTCCTCCAACAAGCAGACCGGAAGGACCACGTCGGCCCTCTCGGCCACCTCGGAGAACCGCTGCTCCAGGGAGACCACGAAACCACAGTTCTCAACGGCCTCGCGGGCTCCTGCCGGATCGGGCATGTCAGCCAGTTCCACCCCCGAGACGACGAGGGCCGAGAGATTGCCGCCGCGGGCAGCGGCCAGCATGCCGGCGGTGTCGAGGCCGGGCTTGGTCGGCAGGTTGTCGACTCCCCACGCGACCGCGATGTCCACGCGAGCATCGGCGTCGTCGACGAGACGTCCACCGGGAAGCAGCTGCGGCAGCAGGCCGGCCTCGATCGCGCCGATCTCACCGGCACGACGAGGCACCCAGGCGACCCGGACCTTCGAGTCGAGGGAGGCGATGGCAGAGAGGGTTCCGGGCCGGGTGGCGGCCCTCTCCCCCACCAGCACGATGGTTCCCTCGCTGATCGTGCCGTCTGAGACCAGCTGCTCCACGACCTGGGGCTCCTGACCGGGCAAGCAGCGGGCCAACTCGGCCCCCATCTTCGCCGAGCCATTGGACAAGTGGGTTCCTACCACGGTGATGGCGACCTTCTTGCGACGCCACGCCTTGCGCAGTCGCAAGAAGATCATCGGGCACTCGTCCTCAGGCTCAAGATTCACCAGGACGACCCGCGACGCCTTCTCGAGGTCGGCATAGGTCACCGACTCCGCGAGGCTGCGTCCGGCGACCGTGGCGGCCAGGAAGGAGGCCTCCTCGGCGGAGTGCGGACGAGAACGGAAGTCAACGTTGTTAGTACCGAGCACGACACGCGCGAACCGCGACCAGGACAGGCAGGTCTCCACCGGGAGACGCCCGCCGGTGAGGACGCCGACGCTGGTGCCGGCCTTCTCGAGTCCGGCAGCTGCCGTCTGCAAGGCCTCGGCCCAGGACACCTTCTCCAGGACTCCGTCGTGTCGAACCAGCGGGGTCGTCACTCGGTCGTCGTCACGGCCATAGCGGAAGGCGAAGCGGCCCTTGTCACAGTTCCACTCCTCGTTGACCTCGGGCAGGTTTCCGGCATTGCGACGCTTGACCTCGTAGTGACGGTGGTCGGTGCGCAGCTGGCAACCGGCGGCGCAGTGCTCACAGGTCGTCACCGTCGAGACGAGGTCGAAGGGGCGGGAACGGAAGCGGTACTCGGCGCTGGTGAGGGCTCCCACCGGGCAGATCTGGATGACGTTGCCCGAGAAGTAGGAGTTGAAGTCGTCGCCCTCGTAGGCCCCGATCTGGGAGACGGCCCCGCGCTCCTGCAGGTTGATGAAGGGATCTCCTGCGATCTGGTCGGCGAACCGGGTGCAGCGCTGGCACAACACGCACCGCTCGCGGTCCAGCAGCACCTGGGCCGAGATGTTGATCGGCTTGGGGTAGGTGCGCTTGATTCCGCCATAACGGGACTCACCACGTCCGTTGGCCATGGCCTGGTTCTGCAGCGGACACTCGCCGCCCTTGTCACAGATGGGGCAGTCCAGCGGGTGATTGATGAGGAGGAACTCCAGCATCCCCTCCTGGGCCTTGCGGGCCATCTCGGAGCTGACCTGGGTCTTGACGATCATTCCCTCGGCCACCGGCATGGTGCACGACGGCTGCGGCTTGGGGAAACCACGACCATTTCCGGCGTCGGGAATCTCGACGAGGCACTCGCGGCAGGCACCCGCAGGGTCGAGCAGCGGATGATCGCAGAACCTGGGGATGGCAGTGCCGATGGACTCGGCTGCGCGGATGATGAGGGTTCCCTTGGGGACCCTCACCTGCTGACCGTCGATGGTGCAGGTGACGAGTTCGACGGGCTTGTTCTCGCTCATGCTCCGGCCCCCTCCAGGACTCGGCGATCGGCGTCGGTGAAGATCGAGCTGCGCTCGTAGGGCAGGTACTGCCAGGCGGGGATGCCACGGCAGCCGGCCTCGAACTCCTCGCGGAAGTGGCCGATGGCTCCTCGCAGACAGCCCACGGCACCGTCGGCCAAGGCGCAGAAGGAACGACCGCCGATGTTGTCGGCGATGTCCATCAGCTTGTCGACGTCACCCTCCTGGCCCTCACCGGCCTCGATGCGACGCAGCATCTGGACGACCCACCAGGTTCCCTCACGGCACGGGGTGCACTTGCCGCAGGACTCGTGCTTGTAGAACTCCAGCCACCGCAGCGTGACACGAACCACCGAGGTCGTCTCGTCGAAACACTGCAGGGCCTTGGTGCCCAGCATCGACTTGGCCCCCATCATCCCCTCGTAGTCGAGCGGGGTGTCGAGGTCGTCGGGAGTGAGGAGCGGGGTCGAGGAGCCACCGGGGGTGAAGAACTTCAGCTCGTGACCCTCGCGCATGCCGCCGGAGATCTCGAGCAGCTGACGCAGGGTGATCCCCATGGGGGCCTCGTACTGGCCGGGATGGGCCAGGTGTCCCGACAGCGAGTAAATGGTGAAACCGTCGGACTTCTCGGTGCCCATTGACTTGAACCATTCCTTGCCGTTGCGCAGGACCGACGGCACCGTCGAGATGGACTCGACGTTGTTGATGACCGTCGGGCTGGCGTACAGACCGGCGACAGCGGGGAACGGCGGACGCAGACGGGGCTGACCACGGCGTCCCTCCAAGGAGTCCAGCAGGGCCGTCTCCTCGCCACAGATGTAGGCTCCGGCACCGGCATGGACGACGACGTCGAGGTCATAACCGGAACCAAGGATGTTCTTGCCGATGTATCCGGCCGAGTAGGCCTCACGCACCGCCTGCTGAACGCGTCGGATGACGTGCAGCACCTCGCCACGGATGTAGATGAAGGCCACCTTCGCCTTGATGGCGTAGGCGGCGATGATGACTCCCTCGACGAGGGTGTGCGGGGAGGCCATCATGAGCGGCATGTCCTTGCAGGTGCCCGGCTCGGACTCGTCACCGTTGACGACCAGGTAAGTCGGGTTCGGGTTGTCCTTGGGCACGAAGGACCACTTCATGCCGGTGGGGAATCCGGCGCCACCACGGCCACGCAAATTGGCGTCCTTGACCAGCGAGACGACTTCGTCAGGCTGCATCGTCAAGGCCTTGCGAAGTCCGGCGTAGCCTCCCTGACGCTCATAGTTGAGCAGCTTCCAGCTGCGCTCGTCATCCCAGTTGGCCGACAGGACCGGGGTCAGTGGATCGGTCACTTCTTCTCCTCCTCCACGGGCTCAGCAGGAACGGGCAGATCGTTCGGGTCCGGAGCCTGCCAGCCGTTCTGCTTGGCCAGTCGCACACCCTGCAGGGACGCCTCACCAGCGCTGGGGCCCTCGTCGGCCCGACCGTCGGGGAAGCCGGCGAGCACTCGCTCGGCCTCACGCCAACTGGTGATCCTCGCACCACGGGTGGAGTGAACCTCCTCGTCGCGGGCCAGCGCGTCGAGGATCTCCTCGGCGCGGATCGGGGTCATGTTGTCCATGTACTCCCAGTTGACCATCATGATCGGGGCGAAGTCGCAGGCGGCGTTGCACTCCACACGCTCGAGGGAGAACTTGCCGTCAGGGGTCGTCTCTCCCTCCTTGATGCCGAGCTTCTTCTCGACCCGGGCGAGCACCTCCTCGCCGCCCATGACGGCGCACAGCGCGGTGGTGCAGACACCGATGTGGTGCTGTCCGGCTGGATGCTTCTTGTACATGGTGTAGAAAGTCGCCACCCCGGAGACCTGGGCGGTGGTGATGCCCAGCACCTCAGCTGCGGTCTCGATGCCGACCGGGGAGACGCGTCCATCCACCGACTGCACCAGGTGCAGGATCGGCAGCAGGGCCGAGCGGGGATCGGGGTACCGCGAGGCAATCTGGCGCATTTCCTCGATGGTGTGCTCGTCGATGTTGGTGGAACGGTCGGACTGGTCGACTCCGCCGGTCCCCGAGAAGTCCGAGTGGAAGGACTCGACGTAGGGATATCCCAGGTTGACGGGTTCGCGATCGCTCATCGGTCGACTCCTCCCATGACGGGGTCCAGGGATGCCAGGGACGGCACCACGTCGGAAAGCATTCCGCCCTCACACATGGCGGGCAGGGACTGCACGTTGATGAATCCGGGGTCGCGCAGGTGGGAGCGGTACGGCCGCACCCCGCCGTCCGAGACGAGGTGGCAGCCGAGCTCACCGCCGGCACCCTCGATGGCCTGGTAAACCTGACCGGCAGGCACCCGAAATCCCTCGGTGACGATCTTGAAGTGGTGGATGAGGGCCTCCATCGACTCGCCCATGATGTGGCGAATGTGCTCGTTGGAGTTGCCCTGACCGTCGGGGCCCAGGGCCAGCTCTGCCGGCCACGCGATGTGCGGGTCCTCCACCATGTGACGGTCGCCCTGGGTATCCTCAAGACGCTTGAGGCACTGCTTGAGGATGCGCACCGACTGGTCCATCTCCTCGAGACGAATACGGAAGCGGCCGTAGCAGTCGCAGGTGTCCCACGTAGCGACGTCAAAGTCGTAAGTGTCGTAGTCACAGTAGGGCTGGGTCTTGCGCAGATCCCACGGCAGGCCGGTGGCTCGCAGGGCCGGCCCCGTCACGCCGAGGGCCATGCAGGTGGACAGGTCGGCATAACCGATGCCCGTGGTACGAGCCTTGAAGATTGGGTTCTCGTTGCAGAACAGGCCGATCTCCGGAAGGTACTTTTCCATGCGCTTGATGAGGTCACGCAGCTGGTCCAGCCCGGTCTCCGGCAGGTCACTGGCGACGCCACCAGGACGAATCCAGGCGTTGTTCATGCGCAGACCGGTGACGGCCTGGTTGAACTCCAGGATGATCTCGCGCTCCCTCAGGCCGACCTCGGCCACCGAGGAGGCGCCGAGCTCCAGGCCGCCGGTGCCCACCGCGATGAGGTGGGAGGAGATACGGTTGAGCTCGGTGATCATGACGCGGAGGACCTTGGCCCGCTCCGGGATGTCGTCGGTGACACCCAGCAGCTTCTCGACGGCCAGGCAGTACGCCAGCTCATTGAAGAAGTTCGCGACGTAGTTGCATCGCGTCATGAAGGCCACACCCTGGGTCCAGGTGCGGAACTCCATGTTCTTCTCGATACCGGTGTGGAGGAATCCGATACCGACGCGAAGGTCGGTCACCGACTCACCATCGAGCTCGATGATGAGCCTCATAACGCCGTGGGTGGACGGGTGGGACGGTCCGAAGTTCACGACGACGGTCTCGTCGCCCCTCTCGGCAGCCTCGTCGACGATCTGGACCCAGTCGCCGCCCTGGGACAAGTACTCGTGGTTCTCGCTCATCAGTTGTAGCTCCTGCGCTGGTCCGGCGGTGGCACGACAGCACCCTTGTACTCGATCGGGATGCCGCCGAGCGGGTAGTCCTTGCGCTGCGGGTGGCCGACCCAGTCGTCGGGCATGAGGATGCGGGTGAGGGCCGGGTGGCCGTCGAAGATGACTCCGAACATGTCCCAGGCCTCGCGTTCCTGGAAGTCCACGTGCGGGTAGATCGAGACGATGCTGGGAACGTGGGGCAGGGAGTCGACGTCGCTGTGACCGGTTCGTGCCACGTCCTTCTGGCCGGGATCAGCCAGTGCGACCTCGAGACGGATGCGACGGTTGTGGGTCATCGACAGCAGGCCGTAGACGACGTGCATCTCACGACCCTCCATGTGCGGGTAGTGCACACAGGTCAGACAGGAACAGCTCTCGAAGCGCAGGGCCGCGTCGTCACGCAGCACCTTGACGAGCTCCAGCAGCTTCTCAGGACGGACGAAGAAGGTAATCTCGCCGCGATCGACGAGGGTCAGGCCGTCCGAGAAGTCCGGAACCAGCTCCTCCATCCGATCAGCGACCTCGTCGAACCAGCCACCATAGGGACGCTCGGAACTACCGGGCATCTCGACGGTGCGGACGATACCGCCATAACCGGAGGTGTCACCCGGCCCGGAGGTTGCCCCCCACATGCCCTTACGGGTGTCGATGCGACGATCCTCCTGGGTCCACTGAGTGCCCTTGGCCGGGGTGTGGGCCTGGTCGGGATTGCTGGCATCGAGGAAGTTGCGGCCGTCGGGAATACGGTCCCCGGAGTCCGAGCCGCCGGCGGCACCGCGCGGAGTCGGCTTATCACTCATCGCATGAGCCCCTTCTGCTCGAGGGTGGTCGGGGCCTCGAGGGCCCGCTTCTCCTTGGTCGCTTCGACCTCGGACATGTGACCCATCAGCGGCCAGTGCTGGATCTGCTCACGGATCTTGAACACGGCATCAATGAGCATGTCCGGGCTGGGCGGGCAGCCTGGCAGGTAGACGTCAACCGGGACGATGTGGTCACAGCCCTGAACGACGGCGTAGTTGTTGAAGATGCCACCAGAAGAGGCGCAAGCGCCCATCGAGATGACCCACTTGGGCTCGGGCATCTGGTCGTAGAGCTGACGAACCACCGGAGCCATCTTCTGGCTCACGCGACCCGAGACGATCATGAGATCAGCCTGACGGGGAGAGGCACGAAACACCTCGTGGCCCCAGCGGGCGGCGTCGGCACGCGGACCGCCATAGGAGATCATCTCGATGGCGCAGCAGGCCAGGCCCATCGTCAGGGGCCAGAAGGAGGTCTTGCGCAGCCATCCGACGATGGCCTCCATCGAGGTCATCACGATTCCAGCTGGGACATCGGCGTCGTACTCAGCCATCTCGTGCGTCCTTCCTTTCAGACGTTGACTGACGCGGCAGCGGGCCGCTCGAACGTTGATTGGGCGCGGCCTGCGAGCCGCGACGGGAGATCAGGTCCAGTCCAGGCCGCCACGGCGGCGAATGTAGAGGTAAGGGATGAACACCATCGCGACGAACAGCACCATCTCGACCAGGGCGAAGACGCCGAGATGGTTGAAATCGACGGCCCACGGGTAGAGGAACATGATGTCGATGTCGAAGACGATGTAGAGCATTGCGACGACGAAGAACTTGACGGGGAACTTTCCGCCACCAGCTGGTTGTGGCGTCGGCTCGATGCCGCACTCGTAGATTTCGTGCTTGGCGCGGTTGGGTCGCTTCACCGCAAGAAGGACGTTGACTGCGATCGTCGCGAGTACGAAGACCGCACCCAGGATGATCATCCCCACCAGGGGGGCGTATCCGTTCATCTCACCACCTTTGGTCAGCACCGTTGGCTCAGACCTTACGACGCCCATCTGGCGGTCGGGTACTTTGGGTAACCTAAATTCTGATAATGCGTCGCCAGACGGACACCAGCGGCCACTGAGCTCACACTGACGGGGCAATCCTCGTCAGAACGTTAATGATACGGTCATCAAGGTCTCCGCCCTTGGAATCTGTGAGATTCGCCAACAATTTGTTGACGAACTTCATGATTCGACGACGCGGAAGGCCATAGGTCGTGCAGATCTTCATGACCCGCGGGTCACCGATGAGCCGGACGAAGATCGTCCCGAGTCGGTAGTAGCCGCCGAAGTGCTCCTGCAGGGCGCGCGGATACCCTTGCAGCGCCTTCTCGGCGGCCGGCGTGCCGTGACCCCGGTAATGAGCCTCGGCAATGGCGTCAGCGGCCATTTCTCCAGCCTCCATGGCGTAGTCGATGCCCTCCCCGTTGAAGGGATTGACCATGCCGCCTGCGTCACCCACCAGCAACAGACCATTGAGATAGTGCGGCTGACGATTGAAGGCCATCGGCAGCGCGGCGCCCCGGATCGGCCCCTCACGGTGCTCCTCGTCGAGGGTCCACTCGGCTGGCATGTGGGACAGCCAGCGCTTCATGAGGGAGCGGTAGTCGGTGTGGCCGAAAGCATCAGAAGAATTGAGCATTCCCAGACCGATGTTGACCGTTCCGTCACCCTCGGGAAATGCCCAGCCATATCCAGGCAGCAAGTCTGATTCGTGCGGAGCGCCGTCCCACAACTCCAGCCAGCTCTCCAGGTTGCGCGCCTCGGACAGCGGGGAGCGGTAGTAGGCGCGCACCGCCACACCCATCGGGCGGTCATCGCGCTTGTGAAGTCCCATGGCCAGGCCGAGGCGGGAAGAATTGCCGTCAGCTGCGACGACGACGGGTGCCGAGTACACCCTGCCGTCGGCAGTCCGGACGCCGCGGATACGGTCATTGGGGGCAAGGATCGGCTCGGTGACATTGGCTCCTTCGACGAGGGTGACGCCCTGGGACTCGGCGTGGCGGGCCAGCCGCTCGTCGAGAACGGTGCGACGGCAGACCATGCCGAAGTTCGGGTAATCGGCGAGCTCGGGCCAGGGAAGGACGAAGGAGGCGATGCGTCCACCATGAATCCGCAGCCCCTCGGTGTGCTTCCAGCCGGCCTCCTCGGAGACATCGATCCCCAACCGGATGAGCTGCTTGACGGCACGAGGGGTGAGGCCGTCACCGCAGACCTTGTCGCGTGGGAAGGTCGCCTTCTCCAACAGGGTGACGTGCAGTCCTCTACGGGCAAGGTGCGCAGCTGTGGCCGAGCCACCAGGCCCAGCACCGACGACGACGACGTCGGACTCGATCTGGCTCGTCACGTGGGCCCCTCCTATGAAAACCATGGATATCGTGCCGGGATCCCGGCGATGTGCACCGGCGAGTCTAGACGGTGTGACTCGTGGGAAACTCCGGCCGGGGCCCGAATCCCACACCCTTCTCCATGCCGCAAACAGTAAACACCCCCGACCCGCCGTGGACAGCGCCTACCACACAGCACGCGCTCGGTTATCCTGCGAAGGTGATCCTCAATCCAGGTTCCACGCGTCTACGCGCCCGCACCGTCTCGATTCCGGACCCCGGCCCACTCGAGAACTACATGACGCCCAACGACTCGGTGTGTTTCCTGCACCGCAATTACGGCATGGTCGGCCTGGGAGAGATCACCCGGTTCGAGACCGACTCCCCCACTGCCGCCGACGTCTGGTGGGAGGCTCTCTGTGACGATCTCGAGCACGAGACTGAGATGCCAGGAGCCGAGGCGACCGGCCCCGTCGCCTTCGGATCCTTCGCCTTCGATCCCGACCGCTCGTCATCACGCTCGGTCATGATCCTGCCCAAAACAATCATCGGCCGTTGGCCTGACTACTCCTGGTTGACCCAACTGTCCTGGGGATCGGTTAACGATGATCCACCTCGTCAGCAAACCGTGCCGCACTCCCCCGGCACCATGACGATGCCAGACGGCGTCGTCACCGCGGAGAGCTGGCGTCGCATCGCCCGGCAGGTCCAGGACATCATGAGCCCTGACGACCTCGAGCAAATCGTTCTCATGCGTGACGTCGAGGCCCACGCGGCCTCACCCATTGATCCTCGATGGATCGTCGAGACCCTCCGCCGTCAGTTCCCCAACTCGTACACCTACCTCGTCGAGGGATCAGTCGGCTCCACCTCGAAGCTCACCGTCGGCTTCAGCAAGTCCCTGGTGAGTTCCCGGGTGCTGACCCACTCCCCTGCCACCGACAAGAATCACGAGGCCCTTCTCTCCGCCCTGCAGAACGAGGGACCGCTGGCCGCTCACCACGCCGAGATCGTCACGCGCACCTGCGAGCGCCTGGAACAGTTCTGTGACACCCTCCACATCCCCGACTGTCCGGGAGCGGTGTTCACCGAGGCGTCCAACTACCTCGTCACCGACGTCACCGGCGTCCACTCCCCCGGTCAGGGATCCTGCCTGGCCCTCGTCGATGCCCTGTGCCCACCGGCATTCGTCACTGGCCTGCCGCCGCACCGCGCGAAGTGCGTCCTCGCCGAGGTCGAGCACGTCGATCGTGGCCGTGTCTCCGGACCGACCGGATGGGTCGACTCCTTGGGTAATGGCCAATGGGTGACCGATTGTCGGGGCGGTCAGATCGACGGCACCGACCCGTCCTTGGTCCACATCTTCTCCGGGCACCCCATCGGGCATGACGACGACACCGAGATCCTGTCATCCGAGGCCGAGCACCGCCTCAACATCCTGCGAGACATCTTCCCCATCGGGGCGGACAGCCCCACGGAATCCTGAGGGTGGTAGGGCGTCTCCATGGTTCTCAACGACGCTTGCGCTCGATGACCTTCTTCTCGACCTTGTCACCACGGGCCTCCTCGCGAGCCTCGGCCAGCTGACGCTGCGATTCCTCACGCATCTCCGCCAGATCCTGCTGGTTCATACCTCCCATGCGGAGGAATCCGAACACGACGACGGCAATGAACACCGACACCCACGGCGACCATCCGAGCACCACCGGAATGGTGATGAGGGCAACCATGTCGAAACCACGGATGAGGTTGAACATCAGCCCCGGTGGCATGGCACCGGCCTGGGTGGCAACCATCGGCGAGGAGTAGTCAGCCGGCTTCGCACTCACCCAGCGGATGGCACCCGCCAGACCGGCAGCAGCCGTCACCAAGCCGTCCATGATGGCCTGATCCCATGGCCGCGACGTCGTCGAACCGACACCGTGGAAGGCCGGGATGACCGCGATCGCCCAGATGACAGCAGCGACCGCAGGCACCACTGACGCAGCTGAGATGACCTGACTCGTCGTGAAGGGCAGGCAGCGCACCAGACCCTTGCTTCGTGTCAGCACGCGCAGGCTGGTGAAGAAGGGAACCAGGGCCGCGACGAGCACCAGAGCCGAGACCGGGACCGTCAACGCCCCGAAACCGAGGGCCGACACCGCGTAGGGCACCACGGCCGTCACGACGAGGGTGAACAACGGCTTGGGGAAACGCATGAGACGTTGCACATCGCGCCACACCAGGGAGCTGAGTCCCTCACCACGTCCACGGGTGGGTCGGACCTGACCACGCTCGATGGCCTCGCGCTCCTGAAGGATGTCGCGAATGAGGGCGAAGTCAAGGGCGAAGGCAGCACCCTGCATGCCCGATGCCAGAGAGCCGCCGGCCATGAGACGAGCCCGTCGGATCCGATTGAGACGCATCCGGGCGATGACGTAGGAGACGACCAGGAGCACCGCTCCGCCCCCGGCCACCGCCCAGGCAGATACGAGGTTGGCGTCACTGGACATCGGTACTGCGTACCAGCCCGACGCCGTCGAGATGACTCCCAACAGGACGGCCAGACCAGCCAAACCAGCTAGGGCCTCGACGACCTTGACCGGCCAGGTGCGCTCGGCTCCTTGCTCGGCGGCCGAGAAGGAGACGACACCAGCCGCTCCGAGCGCCGTCGCGAGGGTCCAGGCGATGACGGCCTTTCCGGACCCACCGGTGAGGGCTGCCACCAGGGCCCCCAGGACGGCACCGCCGATGACCGAAACGAGCACCGCCGCACGCAGGCGCTTGGCCAGGAACCGCGCCCGGCTGATCGGCGCGTCCATGAGCCAGAAGCCCTCGGCTGCCGAGGCGAGCACCGGGCCGAACACTCGGGCAGCAGCCAGAGCGAAGGCCAGGACACCGGACAGTGCAGCCCACGGCAGCAGGCCACGAGCGGTCTGACACCCCGTCGAGGTGCAGCCGGATGCCTGGCCCTGGGCCTGCACGATGAGGCTGATGATCATCGCGAGCACGACGACCAGGGAGAAGACGAGCACATAGGCATCGCCGATGGCCTGCCAGATGTTGCGTGTCGTCCGGCCCTTGCGCCAGTCGCCCATGAGGAGGGAGAGCTGACGTTCATCGGCCTGGCCTGCAAAGAACTCGTCGGGACGATGGGTGATGACCAACTCCGGATCGGGGGCGGCCACCGCCTCCGCCATCACGGCCTGCTCCGGCCGCGGATTCCTGGGACGGGGCTTGGAATGCTTGCTGTTGCGCCGACTCATCCGCGCGGGCCTCCCAGCTCGACGATGCGAGCGCCGAGGGTCTGGACGAGAGCTGGCTCGTGGCTGGCCATGATGATCGCCAGACCGTGGTTCATCTCCTCGCGCAGCCTCTTGCCGAGCCAGGCAACCCCCTCGACGTCCAGCCGGGCCTCCGGCTCGTCGAGAACGAGGAGCTTGCGCGGACGCACCAGGGCCGTAGCCAGGCCGAGACGACGTCGCTGGCCGGACGACAGGGTGCCGGGCAGCTGGCCGGACTGCGGAACGAGCTGCACCTCCTCGAGCACCTCGTCGACGAGGGCGTCGGCGTCAACGAGCCCGTGAGCGCGGGCGAGCAGATCAAGGTGCTCGACCACCGACAGATCAGGGAAGAAGTCCAGGTCATCGATGACCGTGGCAACGTTGCGACGAAACTCGGGGTTCGTCTCGGACACCTTTTTGCCGAGCACCTCGATCGTTCCCGAGCTGGGACGATCCGCCCCCACTAGCATTCTCAACACCGTCGACTTGCCAGCGCCGTTGCGGCCGGTGAGTGCGACGGCCTCACCCTCACGGACGGTGAGGGACAGGTGATCAACGATGGTTCGGTCGCCATAAGACTTCGAAATGTCCTTGGCCACGAGGACGGTGGAGCGAGATGCCATGCTGGCCATTCTCCCGCACCGTCGAGGCCGACCCCAAACCGTGTGGAAGACTGGGCGCGTGTTGACGACCCGAGCCACCCTTGACAAGCACCACGCCGATGTCGCTTCAATGTTTGACGGGGTGGCAAAGCGCTATGACCTCATGAACCAGATCATGACGATGGGGGCGGCCGACACCTGGCGCGACCTCGTCGTCGATGCGGTGGAACCTGAGCCGGGCCAGGTCATCCTCGACCTGGCCGCCGGAACCGGCACCTCCTCAGCCACGTTCGCCGCCCGCGGAGCACAGGTCTACCCCACCGACATCTCCACCGGAATGCTCGTCGTCGGCAAGCAGCGCCAGCCCCATCTGCACTTCGTCGCCGGGGACGCCACCTGCCTGCCCTACGCCGACAACTCCTTCGACGCCGTGACGATCTCCTACGGTCTGCGCAACGTCGAGGACCCACAAAAGGCACTGCGCGAGATGCTGCGCGTCACCAAGCCTGGCGGCCGGGTCGTCATCTGCGAGTTCTCCTACCCCACCTGGGCACCGTTCCGCCACGTCTACACCAAGTACCTGCTGGCGGCGATCCCGGCCATGGCCAAGCTGGCCTCCTCGAACCGGGATGCCTATGACTACCTGGCCGAGTCGATCCTCGCCTGGCCCGACCAGCCTCATCTGGCAGACATGATGGCCGAGGCCGGCTGGCAGGCCATTGCGTGGCGCAATGTCTGTGGCGGCGTCGTCGCCTTGCATCGTGGTTGGAAGGGCAGTGACGAGAAGGAGATGGCCTGAGGTGAAAGGTCCCTCCTCCCCGATCCTCCTCGACGCCTGGGCAGCTCGCAGCTGCCCGGTCAAGACCCAGAACGCCTATGACCCCACCCTGTCAGAACCGGTCGGCGATCCGCGTGACGACGAGCTCTTCGCAGGGGCGGAGGCTCACCTGACGGTCATCTGTGACGCCCTGGCAGCCGTCACGGACGCCGCCGATCTGCGCTCGGCCACCTTGAGCGTGGCCGGTCGCCGGGTCGCCACTCGCAGGGCTATGGACGCCGGCGCACCCGTCATCGTCTGCCCTGAGTTGCCGTCGTCCCCGCAGGAACACCGCACCGGCTCCCCCGACACCTTGGTGCTGGCCGGCAAGCGTGCCGACGGCGGGCCTGGATACTTGCCGGTCATCGTCAAGGACCACCTGGTGCTGGAGAGCCACCACACCCTGGCGGAATTCACCTGGGTGTCCCCCCTGAATGATCCGGATCCTCGCCACGCGCGGATGTCACTGGACCAGACCTTCCGCGCGGGCCGGGAACGCGCCCTCATCCAGGCCGCCCATCACTGGAGGCTCCTCGAGGACCTGGGTCTGGTCGCCACCCCTGACGAGTGCCCCAGCCATCGACGTCTCGTGGGGCTGGTCGGCCACGACGAGGTTGGGATCCTCGACGACGCCCTGGCCGTCTCCTGGCTCGATCTCGACCACAAATTCATTCGCACCTTCTCGCGCTCGGCCGCCTCAGGATGGCGTCGCCGCAGCGTGCTGGACCGATACGACCACGAGCACACCTTCCGAGTGTCGGTGGCCGAGCACGTCATCGCCGGCGGCGAGCCGATGGTCGCCCCGATCGTCGTGCGTGAGTGCGAGTCCTGTCAGTGGTGGGCCATCTGTGAGCCACGTCTCGACGATGCCGATCTCTCCCTGCACATCTCCAAGGCTCCCCTGGACGTCCGGGAGATCTCGACCCTGCGTCGTCTCGGGGTTTCCACCGTCGACGACCTGGCCGACGCCGACCTGGACGAGCTGCTGCCGGTCTACCTGCCTGAGGTTCAACACCGTCCCCGACCCGAACAACGGCTCCGGGCGGCCGCCCGTCGCGCGCGCCTCATCCGTCAGGGAGTCCTGCTGGAGCGCAACGATGAGGGACCCATCGAGGTAGCCTCGTCCCGACTGGAACTCGATTTCGACATCGAGACCTCTCCGGATGGTCGGGTCTATCTGTGGGGTTTCGAGGTCAGTGATCCTGAACGCCTGCTCGACTCGACGACCGGCGACGTGCCCTATTACGTCGCCTTCAGCGAGTTCGCTGACATGGGTGACGACGAC
This sequence comes from Cutibacterium avidum ATCC 25577, assembly GCF_000227295.1. Taxonomy (GTDB): domain Bacteria; phylum Actinomycetota; class Actinomycetes; order Propionibacteriales; family Propionibacteriaceae; genus Cutibacterium; species Cutibacterium avidum. The sequence continues at coordinate 602,385 of NZ_JH165054.1, forward strand.
GAGAACGCACTGGCTGCCCGCGCCATCGCCTGGCTCGACGAGATCGTCTCGGCCCACCCGGAGACGATCGTGGTCCACTACTCCGACTACGAGATCGTCCATCTGCGTCATTTCGGCCACGTCTGCCAGAACGTGGAGACTCGTCAAGCGGTACGTCGGCTGCTGGACTCCGGCTGTTTCGTCGACCTCTTCACCACCATCAAGGCGCACTTCTTCGGGGTCAACGGGATTGGTCTGAAGGTCGTTGCCAACGCCGGCGCCGGGTTCTCCTGGCGTGACCCGGACCCGGGCGGCCTCAACTCCCAGACCTGGTGGGACCTCGCCGTCCATGACCCCGATCCGCAGGTCCGCGAATCCTCCAGAACCCGAGTCATGGAATACAACGAGGACGACGTGAAGGCTACCCTCGCTGTTCGCCGTTGGCTTGCCGAGAGGCCCTCCGAGTAATCCTGGGACGCCTGGTCACGACGTTTCGCCGTGACGGGTGTCGCCATCGGCATGAGGTCAGGCAAAGATGATCCTGGCATGGCAAAGGTATACGGTTTTGTTGACACGTCCCTGACGATCCCTATCCGCTCATCTGGAGACCCATGCGTTCCTTGACACGAATCCTTCGATTCACCTCGCAGCTGTGGAAGTTCTACCTCGGGGTCGTCATCTCGGCTGTCATCGTCGCAATCACTCAGCTGGCCGTACCCTTCGTCATCGCCCGGGCCACCGACCTCGCCGTGGCAGGCGTGCGCGGAAACGACCACCACATCCGCGACATCATGCTTCTCGCGGTGGTCATCCTCGTCCTCGACGTCGTCAACTCCCTGCTCACCAACGTCAACGGATGGCTAGGCGACATCATGAGCGCCAAGATGCGCCAGATCCTGTCGACCCGGTACTTCAGCAAGCTGCTGGAGCTGCCGCAGTCCTGGTTCGACGAGGAGCTCACCGGATCGATCACCTCCAAGCTCACCCGATCGATCACCAATGTCACCGACTTCGCCAAGGCCTTCTCGAACAACTTCTTCACCCTATTGCTGACGACGGGCGCCGTCCTCGTCATCTCAGCGGTCTACTACTGGCCGTTGGCCGTGCTGTTGGCGATCGTCTTCCCGATCTACGTCTGGTTGACGGCCTTGACGTCACGCAACTGGCAGACCCATCAGGACGTCATCAACCACCACATCGACACCGCCGGCGGGCGGTTCCAGGAGGTCGTCTCCCAGATTCGCGTCGTCAAGTCCTACGTCACCGAGGCCAGCGAGCAGAAACAGTTCAACGACCACTACGACGCCACCGTCGACGCCACCCGCCAGCAGTCCAACCACTGGCACCTCATGGACACCGTGCGGAGGGTGGTCCTCAACGTCATCTTCTTCGGTATCTACGCCATCATCTTCGTCCGAACCGCCAAGGGATACTTCGGCGTCGGGGACATGATCCTGCTCATCCAGCTCATGACGATGGCTCGCCAGCCGGTGCAGATGATGAGTTACATCATCGACGTCGCCCAGCGCGCCGTGGCCGGGTCCAAGGACTACTTCTCCGTCATGGAGACCCGTCCGGCCCACGTACCGCAGACCGCCACGACGACCATCCGCGAGCCCGAGCCGGGCGTCCCGATGATCTCCTTCAACGACACCGTCTTCAGCTACGACGGCACCAATCGGGTCATCGACCATGTCACCTTCGACGTCAGTCCCGGCGAGAAGGTGGCACTTGTGGGCGAATCCGGGGGCGGAAAGTCCACCTTGGTGAACCTGCTGCTCGGCCTCTACCCGGTCACCGAGGGCGCCATCATGGTGGCCGGCAACGATATCTCTCAGGTGACCCCGGATGCCTTGCGACGCCGTATCGGAGTGGTCTTCCAGGATCCGGCACTGTTCTCCGGATCGATCCGGGAGAACATCGCCTACGGCACCGAGGCCACCGACGCGCAGATCCGCGACGCTGCTCACCGCGCCTACGCCGACCGCTTCATCAAGCGGTTCTCCCAGCAGTACGACACCCTCGTCGGGGAGCGCGGTATCAAGCTCTCCGGTGGCCAGAAGCAGCGCATCTCGATTGCCAGGGCCCTGCTCAAGGACGCCCCGATCCTCGTTCTCGACGAGGCCACCTCAGCCCTGGACACCAAGTCCGAGCGGTGGGTGCAGGCCGGTCTGGAATCCCTCATGGCCGACCGCACCAGCCTCATCATCGCCCACCGCCTCTCGACGATCTCCAGCGTGGACCGGATCGTCACCCTGGACGCCGGTCGCGTCGACGAGATCGGCACCCCGGCCGAGCTGGCCGCCTCCGGAGGTATCTACGCCGAGTTGTTGGCCCTACAGGCATCCAGCTCGAAGGCCGACCGCAAGAGGCTGGAGCGATTCGGCATCAAACTGTAATGAGGACCGCGCCGACGATGGCACCGACGCAGCCGCGCCACGAACGGCGAATCGTCCCGACGCGTTTTGGGCCGGGCCGCAGCGGTGTCACGGGGTCGTGGATCAGGTAGCTCTCATGTCGAAGTGGTAACGGCGATGGATGGCGGCCCCCAGCAAGGATCCACCGAACATCCCGGCGGCCAACGCACCGAAGACCCACCACGCGGCCCCAAGCAGGTCCAAGGCTCCCGACAGGATCCTGCCTGTGAGCCACACCGCGACAACCGAGGAGATCACCCCGCATATCAGGGCGGCCAGCATTGTGGTAGCCACCTCCACAAGGATGACCTGGTCCACCCAACGCCTGCCCAATCCGATGCGTTTGAGGCTGGTCACCAGATCACTATTGGCGGCTCTCTCCTCCTTCGCCAACAGGCCCGCCATGATGGCCGACAACACGATGAAGGTGACGGTCGCGACGATGGTGATCGTTGGCAGCGGGACATCACCGAGGATTCGGGGGGCCATGACATAAAATTCCCCCAACCCGTGCGCCTGCGCCCACTCGTTGGTCAGTCGATCCTGATCGGGGGTCAGCCCTGTGAACAGAATCGCCGATCCAGCGCCTCGTGGTATTCCTGCTTTCGGACGCACGGAGATGCGCTTGACCCAGCTCAGATCATCCGTCAGCCCGACGGTGTGTGCCGGGTCGGCCCTGGAGGGATCATTGGTCAAGTACCCGCCTGATACAAGGACGTCACGTTGGGCGTCGTCAAGCTTTGTGACGACCGCAACATCGTCAACCTTGGAGAAATACCACCATGATCCGCTGATGTTGGCGTCATCGACCTGGTGGACGGTGATGTTTTTGGCGCCTTCCAGGGCATCGGAAAACTGCTTGACCTGAGCCGACTCCAGGGCGGGCACACCCTCCATCGAGACATGGAGCAAGGCCATCCCCGGGGGCATACCGGTGCTCGTCTGCGCGTTGGCCTGGGAGAACAACGCTGAAACGATGAGAAGCCCGGTAGCGGTTGCGGTGACCAGACCCGCCGCCACACCTGCGAAGACGCAATGCCACCCGCCCCGGCTGGAAAGAGCTCGATGAGCAGCAAGAGCCCGGCCTACGGGGCGATGTGTCCGGACCAGACGAGAGAGCACGAAGGGTGCCCCCAAACCACCGGCCACTGCACACATCCCAGCGACCACAGCGACCGCGGTGAAGGTTGCGTCAGCCCCCAGGAGACCCCACAGGCACACTGCGCAGCCCAGTACCAGAGCCGCCCACCCCAGCCGACGAGCCGTGTTCATGTTGATCCCTCGCCGCTTCACGGTCTTACGACGGGAGGGAACCATGTTCACCATGGCCGCAGGAAGTACCCCGATGACCAATGCCATCACCAACGGGACCGTGGGGAATCGCCAAGGCCCCAACGGAGCAGAAGCCCTGGGGGCCATGTACCACCGCGCCGCAGCGACCACCGCCTGGCCCAGGGCCACAGACATCAGCGAGACGGTTTCTGCAACGAGGAGGGCCACCGTCTTACTCATGGCCGATACCGATCGACGGCGTACCCCGATAGCCAGAAGGGGGGATGCGATGCGTCTGAGTAGGGCCGTCAGTGCCGCGCCGGACACGACTGCCCCCAGCAGGCCACACACCAGCCATGCCAGGTTCTGATCCACGAATGCCTTCGGCGTCAGCCCGTGAGCTTCGCCGGCAGAACGGGTCTGTGTGGTATCGCAGTCACCTGCAAGCTTCAGGGTCTCGGCGAGGAGACTGCATACGTCACCGGGCTCCTGGGAGGTGAACCCAATTTGCCCATTGCCCCTGATACCGGCACGTCCAGCGTCATCGCGGGAAATCCGCCATGACTGCCATGTGCCTGGAGCCGCAAGAACCAAGGTCGCAGCCCGATCGTAGACGGCTTCGACATGGCCGGTGACCGTGAGGTGGAGATCACCTGCCTTGGCAGACAACCGCGATCCATCATCGGCGCCAAGAGTACTGGTGGCCAGAACCTCCCCGGCCTTCGCCGGCCAGCGACCCGAGGTCAGCCGATAGCGACTTTGCGTGGCCAAACCGGCCATGGGCATCTCTTGGTAGGCGACGTCATCGTACTGTACAAGGTTGATATTGCTGTAGAGCTGGGGAAAGGGCGCCGATGCCTGCAACGTGTTATTACGGGGTATCGGTACGGGGGTACCTGGAGGCACGTCTTCCTGCAGCGAGAAGAGACCGCTGGTGGAGCCGTAGCTCGCGATGTTCTTCTGTTCATCGGACAGTTGCCGAGCATTGGTGATGCCGCTGGAGACAGTCAGAGCTACAACGACCAGAGCCAGCGGAATGACGCGAAGCCACGTCCGCCAGTTCGACACGACGAGCCGGGTGACGTGGACGACCCACATCTCATACCTCCTCGAGAACCCCGTCCTCCATGTCGAGAACCCGGTCGACATAGTCGCAGGCTCGCGGATCATGGGAGGACAGCAGGACTGCACGATCAGCACCGTCGGTGACGATGTGACGCAAGACCTTGAAGATCATGTCAGTATTGGCCCGGTCGAGCTGGCCAGTCGGTTCATCGGCGAGCACGATTCGATGACCGCCAGCAATCGCACGGGCGATCCCCACCCGCTGAGCCTGCCCACCAGACATCTCTGCGGGGCGACGATCTGCCAATTCAGCGACCCCCACCTCTTCGAGGGCACCCATGGCAATGGCCGCAGAATTCTTAATCTCACGCGCCCGCAGAACAAGCTCGATATTCTCCCGGGCCGTAAAATCGGGGACGAGTCCATGATGCTGAAAAACCATCCCCATTTCATGAAGACGAATGGCGTCTCGCTGTGATTCTGACACTTTCGTGATATCCACTCCGTTGATGCACACCGTCCCACGCGATGGGGACAAAAGCCCAGAGAGCACATTGAGCAGGGTTGTCTTTCCAGAACCACTCACTCCGCGAACGAGTATCAGCTCACCGGTGTGGAGTACAAGGTCGACACCGTTGAGTACCTCATCACCCTTAACATAGGAAAGGTGAAGATCATTGGCCTTGAGGGGGTGAGCCACCCCCTCAAGGTCTTGCCGTTTCGATGTCAGCACCGATGACCCAATCCATAAGATGAGGCTTCATCATGATCTTTCCACCAGAACGACGAATCATTCGTTATTTTCCTGTTAACGGACATGGCTAAAACCTCTATTCTTGATCGCCCGCTGCTCTGCGGCGCGTGATACTTAGGTTCACCTAACCTAAGACGGCCTGTCAAGAGTGGGTCACAACGGCCGATCCAGCATCGCCCCGACCAGAAATCCCACAGCGCACAGCAACTCCGCCAACCCTGTGTTACGCAGTACAGGGACAAGGGACATCCCGGTGACTCGATCAATCATGGCCCGCACTGTTGGCACCAGAAATACAACCATCCCCAGCCCCAACAGAACCCACCAGGTCGTCAGGGCCGCGACGACGATGACGCCGACGCCGGCCAGGAACACCAAAGCGAGGTAGCAGACGCGGGTCCCCTGGTGCCCCAGTTTGGTGGCCAGGGTGTGCTTGCCACTAGTCCGGTCACCGTCGATGTCGCGCAGATTGTTGGCCACCAGTACCGCGCACGCCAGGAAACCAATGAGGCTGGCCGTCACCCACCCCGCGGCACCAACGTGATCGGTCTGGACGTACACCGTGCCGCCGACGGCCACCAATCCGAAGAAGACGAAGACGAAGACCTCCCCCAGCCCGGCATATCCGTAGGGGTGAGATCCTCCGGTGTAGAACCAGGCCGCAAGGATGCACGCCAAGCCCAGGATGAGAAACCACCAGTGTCCGGTACTGATGGTGATGACCAGACCGGCCACCGCCGAGACACCGAAACACCCGAAGGCTGCTGCCTTGACGTGGGAGGGCTCGGCCACCCCGGAACCGACCAGCCGCAGCGGACCGACACGATCCTCACCGTCGGAGCCGCGAATGCCGTCGGAATAGTCATTGGCGAAGTTCACCCCGATGACCAGCCCCAGGGCCACCACCAGGCACAGCGTCGCCAGCCCCCAGCGCGCACCGCCGTCGGCGATGGCAATCGCGGTTCCAGCGAGCACCGGTGCGATCGCAGTGGGAAGGGTGCGCGGACGAGCCCCCTCGAGCCATTCGGCTGTTGTGGCCATAGACAAACTCCTGGGATAGACGGTGAAGACGTGAAATTCACGTCATGACGGTGCTGACCCGCAGATCTTCCCGGGACATGCACCATGGGCGACCATATCGCCGCTGCACATTCAGCCCCGCATCAGCAGAAGCTACGGAAGCGGTACATAATCTCTCTTACCCCACAATCCCATCGAGTTTGGCAGGAGTCCCCGTGAGAACCATGTTCGCCAGCCTGACGGTTCCGAACTATCGGATCTACTTCTCGGGCACCCTCATGACGAACATGGGACAGTGGATGGCCCGTACCGCCCAGTCATGGCTGGTGCTCATCATCCTCACCCACGGCAACGCGGCCATGCTGGGCTGGGTGATGGCGGTGAACTTCGCCCCCATCCTCCTCATCACCCCCTGGGCCGGGGCCCTGGCTGACCGGATGTCCAAGCGCCGCATCATGGTGACCGCCCAGATCGTCATGGCCATCGACGCCGCGATCCTGTCCACCCTCGTGCTCACCGGGGCGGTGCAGCTGTGGATGGTCTTCGTCATCTCGGCCATGGACGGCATCGCCGGCGCGTTCTACAGCCCTGCCACCCAGGCCTTTGTCTCCGAGCTCGTCCCGCTGAAGAACCTGCCCAACGCCGTGAGCCTTAACTCGGCCTCCTTCAACGGAGCCCGCCTGTTCGGACCTGGCCTCGGCGGTCTGCTCATCGCCACCGTGGGAGTCGGCTGGGTGATGGCCATCAACGTCCTCTGCTTCATCGGGTTCATCACAACCCTGTTGCTCATCAACGCTGACCGTCTTCACACGTCCCCACCATCGTCCGAGAAGGCACGAGTGCGAGACGGCGTCCGGTACGTCAAGCGTCGCCCCGACCTCGTCATCCTGCTGGCGATCGGGTTCATGATGGGAACCTTCGGTTTCAACTTCAACATCTCCGATGCGGTCATGGCGACTCAGGCCTTCGGCAAGGGATCTGGTGAGTACGGTCTGCTCGGTTCCCTCATGGGTATCGGCTCAATGGCCGCCGCACTGGGAGCGGCTCGACGCAAGCCGCGACTGCGCTGGGTCGAGCTGGCCCTGCTCGTCTACAGCGTCAGCATGGGTCTGTCCGCCCTGGCCCCGAATTACGGCATCTTCGCCGTGCTCAAGATCTTCGTCGGCTGGGGAGCCATCTCGACCCTCATCACCGCCAACGCCATGGTGCAGACCTCGGTCACCCCGCAGATGCGCGGACGTGTCATGAGCCTGTGGGCCACCCTGGTGATGGGCGGCACCCCGTTCGTCTCCCCCATCGTCGGATGGATCGGCAACGCCATCGGCCCGCGCTCCACCGTCGCATGGGGAGCCATCAGCCTGGGCATCACGTTCGTCGTCATCACCGCCGTCATCATGCACAACGACAAGATCCGGGTGGTCTTCGATCCCTCCAAGCGGGCTCCCTGGCTGCGTCAGGTACGTGGCACGGTGACGATCGACTACGTCCAGCAGACGAAGTGAGCCGTTCAGTGGTGCGACCACAGGTGAACACAGTCCACCTTTCTCTAGAGCCCCCTCTGGAAATTCAGGGCCAAGATGGTTCACTGGTCCCATGAAGAAACTCATCAACGCTGTTGAGGACGTCGTCGTTGATTCCCTGCGCGGCGTGGCAGCCGCCCACCCCGATTCCCTGAAGGTCGATCTCGAACACCGCATCGTGCTACGCGCCGACGGCCCTGTCAGCGGGAAGGTTGGCCTGGTCTCCGGTGGCGGATCCGGCCACGAACCGCTGCACTCCGGCTACGTCGGTCACGGAATGCTCGACGCCGCCTGCTGCGGCGAGGTGTTCACCTCCCCCGTTCCCGACCAGATCACCGAGGCCACCAAGGCCGTTGACGGTGGTGCCGGGGTGCTCCACATCGTCAAGAACTACACCGGTGACGTCATGAACTTCGACATGGCTGCCGAGCTGGCCTCGATGGAGGTCGGCACCCGCGTCGAGTCCGTCGTCATCGCCGACGACGTCGCCGTGCAGGACTCCCTGTACACCGCCGGTCGTCGTGGCGTGGGCCTGACGGTCCTGGCCGAGAAGATTCTCGGTGCCGCTGCCGAGGAGAAACGCGATCTCGACGCTCTGCTCGAGCTCGCCAAGCACATCAATGACGGTGGCCGCTCCTTCGGCGTCGCCCTCACCTCCTGCACCGTGCCGGCAGCCGGCAAGCCCACCTTCGACCTCGGTGACGACGAGATGGAGTCCGGCGTCGGTATCCATGGCGAGCCCGGTCGCGAGACAGTCAAGCTGGGGACGGCCACCGAGGTCGCTGCCCAGATCGTCGAGCCCATCCTGGCAGACCGTGACTTCACCGGAGCTCCCGTCATCGCCATGCTCAACGGCATGGGTGGAACCCCGCTCATCGAGCAGTACTTGGTGTGGGGAGAGATCGCCAAGATCCTGGAGGGCAAGGGTGTCAAGGTTGCCCGCACCTTGGTCGGCAACCACATCACGAGCCTGGAGATGGCAGGATGTTCCTTGACCTTGCTCTCCGCTGACGACGATCTCCTGACGCTGTGGGATGCCCCGGTGGAGACTCCTGGACTTCGATGGGGATGCTGATGCCTGAAATTTCTGCCGCGACCGTTTCCGAGTGGCTCAAGGACTACTCGGAGGTCATCTCGGAGCACGCGAATGAGCTCACTGACCTGGATCGCCAGATCGGTGACGCCGACCACGGTTCGAACATGGCCCGCGGAATGACCGCAGTTGCCGCCCTTGACCCGAATTCCTTCGCCTCTGCCGCCGAGTTGCTCAAGAAGGCGGGGATGACGCTGGTGAGCACCGTTGGTGGTGCTTCCGGCCCGCTGTACGGCACCTTCTTCCTGCGTCTGTCGACGGTCATCAAGACTGACGGCGAGCCCACTGCTCAGCTGCTTGCCGATGCCCTCGATGCCGGCCTGGCCGGCATCGTGGCTCGCGGTAAGGCTGAGGTCGGCGACAAGACCTTGGTTGATGCGCTGTCCCCCGCCGTTGATGCCGTCAAGAAGGTCGCCGCCGACGGTGGTTCTGCCGCCGAGGCCCTTGCCAAGGCGGCGGAAGCCGCCAATGAGGGCCGCGATGCGACCATCGAGATGGTGGCTCGTCGAGGCAGGGCCTCCTATCTTGGAGAACGAAGTAGGGGACACCAGGACCCAGGAGCCACCTCAATGGCCATGCTCGTGGGGTCCGCCGCACGCTGCCTGTCAGGAGCTGAATCATGAGTGAATCGAACCAGGGCGTTGGAATCGTCATCGTCTCCCACAGCCGACCGCTGGGACGTGCTGCGGCCGATCTTGCATCCCAGATGCTGCCCGGTCCGGATACTCCGCCCATCGAGGTTGCCGCCGGTCTCGACGACACCACCTTGGGCACCGACGCGGCTGCTGTGAGCGCCGCCATCGAGAAGATTGGTAGTTGCGACGGGATCCTCGTACTGGTGGATCTGGGATCGGCGATTTTGTCGGCCGAGATGGCCCTGGAATTCCTCGATCCCGAGATCGCCAGCAAGGTGAAGATCTCCACCGCCCCGCTGGTCGAGGGGGCTGTCGTCGCGGCCGTCATGGCGTCGACGGGGGCCGAGTTGGAGGTCGTCGCCGCCGAGGCGGAGAAGGCCTTGGAGCCGAAGATCTCCCAGATCTCCAACGACTGAGTCCGTTCTCAGAGCAACGGTGGTGTCCGGTTCATCCGGGCACCACCGTCTCGCATTTCTTGAGAGCTTTTCGATTCTGGAGAGCACAACGCCCTGGCGGGGGGCCAGCGCGGCCACGACGCCGTCACAGCTCCCAGTTGACGAGCCCGTCCTGGTCGAGCTCACCGTCCGGCCACACCGCCCTCACCACGCCCGCAGCCGCGAGCGCCTTTCGACATCCCGGGCATGGCTTGTCGGTGACATAGGCCGTCGCCCCGGCGGTGTCGCGGGTGGCGAAGAGCAGTGCATTGACCTCGGCATGGATGGCGATGCAGAACCCCGGGGAACCGGGAACGTCGTAGTCGGAGAAGGCGGGTACCTCCCCGTACCCCAGCCGACCGCGCGGGCAGGCTCCCTCCAGACAGTCCGGACGACCGGGAGCGGCACCGTTGTAGCCCGTGGCGATGATGCGGTGTTCGTGGACGAGAAGGGCACCAACACGACGACGGGTGCACTTGGCCCGGGCCGCGACGGCCTCAGCTATGCCCAGGAAGTACTCGTCCCAATCAGGCACCGTCACGACCTCGCCGTTGACCTCAGCCATCTCGGACTCCTCTCATTCGTCCGTCGTTCCACGTCTACCAGACGCTTCTCCGGTGAACCACCATGACCGACCCTAGTCATGACCGGCCCCATGGAATCAGACGTCCATATCCTCATAGGAGCGGGGGTCCTCGATCGGTTCCAGGTGGCCGCTGACCCGCATCTCAGGCCACTCATCGAGGATTTCGTCAATGAGGTCCTCCATGGCGTCATGACCCTGCTTGACCGTCCAGGATCCCGGCACGAGCATGTGGAACTCGAGGAAACGCCGGTAGCCGGCCTCCCGGGTACGCACCGCGTGGAACTTGACGTGGTCGTTGGAGTGGGCGTCCAGGAAGTCCCGAATTGCCTCGTTGTCCTCCTTGGGCAGGGAGACGTCAAGCAAGGCCGTACCGGACTGGCCGACGAGCTTGGCCCCGGTGACGAGGATGTTCACGCCGACTGCGAAGGCGACGATCGGGTCAAGCCGCTGCCAGCCGGTCAGCCAGACCAGACCAACTCCTACCAGGACCCCGACCGAGGTCCACACGTCGGTCAGCATGTGTTTTCCGTCGGCGATGAGGGTCATGGATCGACGCTGCCGACCATTCTTGAGCAGCACCCACGCGACCAACCCGTTGACGACCGAGGCCAGCACCGAGACCAGCAGACCGATACCGACGTCCTCGATGGACCGGGGATGGATGAACCGCTGCACGGCGGTGTACATGATGACCGCAGCCGCGATGAAGATCATCATCCCCTCGGCACCGGCGGAGAAGTACTCAGCCTTAGAGTGCCCGAAGGGATGGTTCTTGTCCGGCGGACGGATCGACACCTTGAGGGCGACCAGGGCGATGATCGCAGCAACGAGGTTGACGAGGGATTCCGCAGCGTCCGAGAGGAGCCCGACCGACCCGGTGATACGCCAGGCGAGGGTCTTCAGCAGGATCGTCACAGCGGCCGCAGCGATCGACAGCCATGCGAAACGGCTGAGATCGTCTGGCGGCCGATGCCGCGGCGGTGCCTCGGAGATGTCGGGAATTGTCGTCACTCAGACATTCTCCCAGCCCATCCTGTGTTCTTCCTGTGTTCTTCCTGTGTTCTTCGCAAGGAACGGGCATTGGCGAGACGCCGCATCAATGAATCGTTCGAGGTGCATCATGGATGGACATAACGAGGACGATCGAAGGGGTTCGCAATGTCCATCAAGCCACACAAGTTGGGGATCATTGGCGTCGGCCGCGTCGGGGAAGCGGTGCTCTTCGACGCCATGGCAAGTGGGCTGTTCGGTCGCATCGTCCTCATCGACATCAAAGAGGGACTGCCTGAAGGCCAAGCTCTCGACCAGCACCACGCCACCGCAGTCCCCAACATGCCCAACACAACGGTGATTGCCGGCGACCACGACGACCTGACGGACGCCGACGTCATCGTCATCGCAGCTGGACCGTCCATCGATCCGTCCAAGGGTCCTGCCACCGGCGCCGATCGCCGCGAGCTGGCCGCCACGAATGGCCGGATCATCCGCGAGATCATGACCGAGATCACCAAGCGCAACCACGACGTCGCGGTCATCATCTGCTCCAACCCGCTGGACGCCAACGTTCACATCGCCAGCACCGAGTTCGACCACCCGCAGGGGCTCGTCATGGGCACCGGCACCCTCCTGGACTCGGCGCGGATGTGCCGTCTCATCGCAGACCACGTCGGTGTGAACCCGGAATTCGTGCGCGGTTACATGATCGGCGAGCACGGACCTTCGGGATTCCCGCTCGTCAGCGGGGTCAATGCCGGTGGCGTGAGCTTCGACGACCTGCCGCAGGTCTTCGGCGTCACTCCGCTGGATCCCGACGACATCGCCACCCGCACCAACAATGCCGGAACCGACGTATTCAACCTCAAGGGCTGGACGAATGCCGGAGTCGGGCAGGCCGCGATGACGATCGCGCAAGCCATCGTACGTGACGAGCGGTCCCTTTACCCGGTCTGCACCACCCTGCACGGCCAGTACGGCCACGACGGCGACGTCTCCATGAGCACCCCGTGCATCATCGGAGCCCACGGCGTCGAGCAGATCATCGAGGTGCCCCTCAGCGAATGGGAGCAGGAACATCTGGCGACGACTGTCAAGGCCATTCAGGACACCGTGGCCATTGCGTCCTGACGCCGGTGGAGCACCACACAGGGACCACTGTGGTCACCGCAACGCGCCAGGCCGTCACGAGATTGAAACCTCCCGGGTGAATGATGGGAGCGTTGGTGCGTATTGCACTTCGCGACGACTTCAGGAGGTATCCATGCCCATCAAGCCACACAAGCTCGGGATCATCGGGGTCGGCCGGGTCGGTGACGCCGTGCTCTCCGACGCCATGATGAGCGGCCTCTTCGGTGAGATCTGCGTCATCGACGTCAACGAGGACATGGCTGCCGGGCAGGCTCTCGACCAGCACCACGCCACCGCGCTCCCGAATGTCACCAATGTTGACGTCCATGCCGGCGGCTACGACGACCTGGCCGACGCGGACGTCATCATCATCACCGCCGGCCCTTCCATCACTGCCGGAAAGGGCGGTGCCACCAGCGCCGCGCGCCGCGAGCTGGCCGCCACCAACGGCAAGATCATCCGCGCCACCATGGCGGAGATCACCCGCCGCAACCACGACGCGGCCATCATCATCTGCTCCAACCCGCTGGACGCCGTGGTCCACATCGCCAGCACCGAGTTCGACCATCCCCGGGGCCTCGTGCTGGGTACCGGGACGATCCTCGACTCGGCCCGCATGTGTCGGGTCGTCGCCGACCACCTCGGGGTCGATCCTGACTACGTGCGCGGTTACATGATCGGCGAGCACGGACCTTCGGGCTTCCCGATGTTCTCCGGGGTCAACGTCGGTGGTGTCGGTTTCGACGGCCTGGCGGAGCTCTTCGACTCCGACCCAATGGACCGTGACGAGCTCACCGAACGCATCAACGACGCCGGAACCGACGTATTCAACCTCAAGGGTTGGACGAGCGCCGGCATCGGTCAGTCGGCACTGACAATCGCCCGGTCCATCCTCCTCGACGAGCACGCCGTCTACCCGGTCTGCACCACCCTGCACGGTCAGTACGGCCACGACGGCGACGTCTCCATGAGCGTGCCCTGCGTCATCGGTGTCAAGGGTGTCGAGAGAATCCTCGAGGTACCGCTGGACGACTGGGAACAGGAGCATCTGAACGCCACGATCACAGCCATTCAGGAGACCATCGCAGCCGCCTCCTAAGGGTGACCGTTCGTGCCGTGAATATTGGCTGCGGCCCATAGGATCGAACCATGGAATTCCCCTCATGGCTCGGCATTCCCACTCTCGCCTTCGGGCTCGGAAGCCGGTCCCCCCAGCAGGGGCTCGTCCTCGCTGGGGGCGGGTCCAAGGCCTCCTTCCAGATGGGGGCACTGCGACATCTCTATGACGTCGTCGGCATCGCCCCCACCGCAATGGTGGCGACCTCGGCCGGATCGATCGTGGCCTGCACCCTGGCTCAATGGACGGATCCTGCCAAGCAGGCGGCTGCACTGCGTCATTTGGAAGCGATGTGGCTGGAGATGACCGACCAGTCCGACATGTTCACCCCGCGGGCGTGGTTCGCGAAGCTGTTGGAGAAGGGCCCGGAATGGATGACCCTGCTCAATCGTGAGGCCGCCAAGGCCAAGGGCCCGCGCCCATGGATGAGCCTGTCCTTCCACCGAGGTGGGGAGCAGACGAGGGTCCCCGACCCGGCAGAGCCGGTCGCGGGCCGCGACGACGACCGGCTCACCGGCCAGGCGTGGACTCTGGAGATCGCCACCCGTGACGACCCCATCCCTGCCGACTCCTGGACGCCGGGGGTCATCCTGCAGTTGTTGTCCACCCTGTCGCGGCTGAGCCTGGACGGCGGCGACATTTCCACCATCGTCCGGGGCGCCGAGACCTCCGCGTCGACCTACCGCGCCGGCCCCATCCTCGCCAAGCTTCTCGATCGGGACTTCTTCAAATCAGAGTTGCTGACCACCTCAGGGATGTCGGTCCGCATTGCCACCGTCGCCTTGGAGTCCGGGGAACTGCGCTACATGACCGAGTCCGGAGAGCTCGTCGACCGGGACAACAACCCCATCGGTTCCTCGACCTTCGACGTCTCCCGTGGCGTGCTCGCATCGTGCTCGATTCCTGGGGTGTTCCGTCCGGTCGACCTCGACGGAGAACACTACGTCGACGGCGGTCTGCGGGAGAACGTGCCCGCTGAGATGGCCATCGGTCACCTTGGCGTCACGAACCCATATGTCATCACTTGTTCGCCACAGGGAGCGAGCAGGGAGTCTGATTACGGCTCGCGCAACATGCTTGACCTGGTGACCAGATCGGTGTCGATTCTCACCGACGAGACCGAACGCGACGAGGTCGCTTATGCCCTCAACGCCGGTGCCGTCGTCATCGGCCCGGAATTCTCCGTTCACGACTCCATGACGGTTGATCCTGGTTTGCTACGCATCAACCGGGATTACGGCTGGATGTGCTCGGCCGAGAAGCACGTCAAGGCCAGCTCTGATGACCACGAGCTCATCAAGGATGCGGTTCGCACTCGCGTACGTGGTTGGGAGTTGGAGCAGGCCTGGCTCAAGGAGGAGTCGACCCGCGACGAGATGAACGAGTTGCAGCGCGTCAAGGATCATCTGCGCGACGTCGCGGCTCGAATGTCCATCGACCTGGCCCCCGAGGAGATCGAGACATGGGGATACGTCCTCGAGGGCCACGGGCACCCGGCAGCTCCGGAGGACGTCGTCATCCCCTGGCAGGTGTGAGGACGTTCGGCACGAACGACGCGGCAGCGAACCTGCGGTTCACCGCCATCGCAGTGTCAGATGACCAGCTCAGATGAGCTCGTTAAGGTCCGCCACCGAGTCGAGGATGATGTTCGGGCGGTAGGGGTAGTGGTCAACGTCCTCACGCCTGGTGATGCCCGAGAGCACCAAGACCGTCAGCAGACCAGCCTCCATACCGGCAACCATGTCGGTATCCATACGGTCACCGATCATGGCGGTGGTCTCGGAGTGAGCCTCGATACGGTTCAGGGCAGAGCGGAACATCATCGGGTTCGGCTTTCCGACGATGTACGGCTTGTGCTTCGAGGCAGCCTCGATCATCGACGCGACCGCGCCGGTGGCGGGCAGTGGGCCTTCCTTGGTCGGTCCAGTGGCATCCGGGTTGGTGCAGATGAACCGTGCACCGTCGACGATGAACCGGACGGCCTTGGTGATCGCCTCGAAGGAGTAGGTACGGGTCTCTCCGAGGACGACATAGTCGGGGTCGGTGTCGGTGAGAATGAACCCGGCCTCATGCAGAGCCGTCGTCAACCCTGCCTCACCAATGACGTAGAGGCGGGCACCGGGATGCTGGTCAGCCAGGAAATGCGCGGTCGCGAGCGCAGAGGTCCAGATGTTGTCCTCCGGCACCGTCAGGCCCGAAGCCTGCATCCGAGCAGCCAGGTCCCGCGGAGTGAAGATGGAATTGTTGGTCAGAACCAAGAATCGCTTCGAGGTGTCGACCCATCGATTGATGAGATCGCTGGCGCCAGGCACCTCATGGTTCTCGTGGACGAGCACGCCGTCCATGTCGGTCAGCCAGCACTCGATGTCTGCAGGATCTCTCATGAGGCCAAGACTATCGGGGGGAGGGCTTGCACAGGAAGGATGCGTGGTAAAGAGAACCTCTGTGCAGAGAGGCGCCATGGGTGCGACACGATGCCCACCACATGGCAGCCATCAGATTCGCTGTGGTCCAGTGCCCCCACTGGGACTCGAACCCAGGACCCGCGGATTAAAAGTCCGCTGCTCTAACCAACTGAGCTACGGGGGCTCCCCTAGTGTAGCGACACGCCCATGTCGGTGCGAGGTGGCCGAGGAACCTGCCGCTGTCCACGGTCTGTCCAACATGCCTTCCACGAGGCCTGACGATGCCTACCCACAAGTGTCAACCGTTACTTCAGAGTTGGCAGAAGGTCCTTAGACTCGCCATTCTGACGACGCCGCCTCCCGACACCCTTACTAATGCCAACGGTATCGCCCCTAGTCAATGCAGATTAGAAAACCTTCGGCAGTTCTCTCGAATCCTGAATAACATCTTTGAGATTCTCAGCCCTTCCTCGGCGTGTCGCGTTGACGTGGACATATAAGCCCCCCAACTGAGTGGACGAAACCGTTTTCGCCACCTTGAATGTCCTTGTCACGAGAGGCGTTCCTGACTGGATCGGTGGACGGATCCGGGGAAGAGTCAGGAGCTCCTCGAATGGAGGCGGGTCCACACGCCGAAAGGAGTCAGTTCCATGGGTGTAGTGCGCCCACTTCGGGCCGGGGTCGCGACTCTGGCCACCGCTGGTCTCGCCATCAGCGGCAGTCAGTTCTTCGCCCCCCAGGCACAAGCCTCCAAGACCGCGGTCATGGCCCGTGTGTCGGCTCGCACCGCCGTCAACATCAGGTCCCAGGCAGGCGTCCACGGAAGGATCCTGGGCGTGCTCGAGAGAGGCCAGCAGCTTAATCAAACCGGCACGCCCGTAAATGGGTGGGTCCCGGTCGCCTACCGCGGCCACACGGCTTACGTTGACCATCACTACCTGTCATCGGTCGCCTGGCGCCCTTCGACCTCGAACCCCTCCGCATCCAGCTCTCCGGTTGGGTTCGCCCAGGCGACGACGTACGTCAATGTCCGAGCAGGGCACTCCATGCAGACCACCAAGGTGGGGATACTCTCCCCCGGCGAGAAGGTCGGCCTCACCGGTCGGACCTCCCAGGGATTCAGCGAGGTCGTTTACAACGGCGTCCATCGCTGGGTGGCTTCCCGCTACCTGAGCACCACCACCGTCAAG
>NZ_JH165054.1:620692-782431 GCF_000227295.1 Cutibacterium avidum ATCC 25577
CACCCACACCCAGCCCTTCAGTTTCACCCAGTAGCGCCCGGGCCGCCATTGTCAACTACGCCAAGGCACAGGTGGGTAAGGCCTACATCTGGGGAGGCGAGGGTCCAATCGGCTTCGATTGTTCCGGCCTGGTGTTGAAGGCGTACCAGCAGGCTGGAATCTATCTGCCTCACTACTCAGGGTCGCAGATCGCGCGTGGCCATCGCATTTCCTTGGACGAGATCCAGCCAGGAGACCTCTTTGCCAAGCCAGGCGGCGGTCACGTCGCCATCTACGTCGGTAACGGGCAGATAGTGGAAGCAGCGAACCCACGTGCTGGAGTACGCCTCACCTCCATCTACTCCTCGTTGTACCCACTTCGCATTAATTCGAACATCCTCGACTGAACCACCGCAACGCCGGCAACCCTCAAAGGAGTTGCCGGCGTGTGTAATTTCTGGCTTGCCGGAGACCCCGGCGGTCAGAATTTCGAACCGCCGATTTCTCGCCTGTGATGTGACCTAGATATGATGGTCTAGTTCGGCGGTCGCCATTGGTCCGCATCCGCTGAGTCCCGGTCGTCCAGAGGCCTAGGACACCGCCCTTTCAAGGCGGCAACGCGGGTTCGAATCCCGTCCGGGATACGTCCAGAGCCCTGTACCGAATTCGGTACAGGGCCTTTTCATGCTCTACGGACGCCTTCTCACGTGACCACACTCCCCATCGCACCCCATCCCCCTCGTCTCCTAGAGTGTCGAAGTCCTCGACACCGTCTGGACACTCACTGTTCGAAGTCCATTCCGCACCATCTCCACCCCGAAAGCATCTCGTTATGTTCACTCAGAGTGAACAAGACAGCATTGCGGACAGCGTCGCAGAGAGAAAGTAACACCCCTAGTCACAGCGTCTTTGAGCCTCAATTCCAGACTCGATTTCCCTTCCACCCCAAAACCTTGCTATATTTTTCGAGCTGCCTGAGGCAGCGGTCAGGACTCGAAAGAGCCAAGGCCCCGTAGCGCAGTTGGTTAGCGCGCCGCCCTGTCACGGCGGAGGTCGTGGGTTCAAGTCCCATCGGGGTCGCTGAAGCGGTGATGAGTTCATCACCGCTTTCGTGTTCATGAGACCTTTGCATGGACGCGATGGCCGGGTAGCTCAGTTGGTAGCAGCGTTCGCCTGAAAAGTGAAAGGTCACCGGTTCGACCCCGGTCCCGGCCACCCCAAAGAACGTTCTGTAATGCTGCAGACCGCTCAGCTTCCGCCTGGTCTTTCATACAAGTCATATCTTGACTGACTCTGTGGCCTCACGGCTTCCCTGCCAGGATCCTCGGCGCCAATCCCGTCGCGCATTGCGCCCAGCGGGTTCAATATCGTCCACGAAAGCGGCTCAGGAACCTCGACGACGGTGAATCTCATCGGTTCTGTGTAACTACTACGTCGCTCTTCCCCCAGCGTCGTCTCTGACCTCCAGCATTCGAAGTCCTCGGCAGGGTCCGATCCCGAACTCGTGGCCAAGAGCGTCTACCGCTACCGCTTCAGAACCAGCGCTGATGGCCCCATTCAAGGTTCGACAGCCCGGAGAGACCGCGAGTCATGGAACGTGCACGTTCAACAACTCGAAAGGGGCAGGCGACAATCTCGCCTGCCCTTCGTCACATCCCCAGGAGGATGCGTCAGCGAATCACTTCACCGATCCACTCATGAGACCGGACACGAAGTACTTGCCCAGAGCGATGTACACCAGCAGGGTCGGCAGGCAGGCGACGAGCACGCCAGCCATGATCTGCGGGTAGTTCGGGTTCTGCCCGGACGCCAGGGCGTTCAGACCGAAGGTGACCGGACCATTGTTCTGGTTCGTCAGGAACAGCGCGAAGAGGAAGTCATTCCATGCGCTGGTGAACTGCCAGATGAGGGTCACGACGAAGCCGGGAATCGACACCGGAAGGACGATCTTGGCGTAGGTCGAGATCGTGGCGGCACCGTCCACACGAGCCGCCTCAATGATCTCCGAGGGCACTGCGGTGGCGTAGTAGTTGCGGAAGATCAGCGTGCAGATCGGGATGCCGTAGACAATGTGACACAAGATCAGGGTGGGAATACCGGCGAACCACGGAGCTCCCTGCTGAATGTCCAGCATCATGCCCGACAACGGGATCATGATGGCCTGGTAGGGAATGAACATTCCGAACAGGAAGAGCACGAAGATGACGTGGGATCCAGGGAACTTCCACTTCGCGAAGACGTAACCATTCAGGGATCCCAGAATGGCCGAGAGGATGGCTGCCAGCACAGCCATGACGAGGGACCGTCCCATGGCAGGAGCCAGGGCGTCCCAAGCGGCCTGCCAGCCGCCCACGGACCACACTCGAGGCAACTTCCACGCCGTTGACTGATCGTAGCCAGATGGCGTCTTGAAGCTCGTCACGAGCAGGGCGTAGGCGGGAGTGAGAACAAGTACTGCGAAGAACACCAGAAGGACGTAGCGGACCGCACCCATGGTCTTCTGGGCAGGGGTGCGACGGCGACGACGCTTCGGCATGTCGGTCAGGGCGTCACCGGGCAAGGTGGCATTGGGAGGCACGCTGGCCTCGCCCGGAAGCACTGTGGTGGTCATCAGCGTCCTCCCCTCTCAGTGCGGTTGGTGTAGATCAGGTAAGGCACGACGACCACAGCCACGATGACCAACAGGATCGTCGCGTTGGCGGCGGCTGCCGTCGGGTTGTTGAGCTGGAACATCTGGGTCCACATCAAGGTGGCAGGCACCTCAGCCGTGTAGGAGCTCTGGCCGGCAATGGCGTAGATGAGGTCGAACATCTTCATCGACATGTGCCCAACGATGATGAGGGCGCTCAGGGCGATCGGCGAGAGCTGCGGGAACAGCACATTCCAGTAGAGCTTGAACTCGGAGGCTCCGTCGACCCGTGCCGCCTCACGCTGGTCCTCGGAGATACCACGGAACCCAGCCAGGAAGAGAGCCATGATGTAGCCCGATAGCTGCCAGATCGCTGGGACGGCCATGGCAGCCATGTTGAACTTCCCGGATGAGTACCACGACGACTGCAAGCCGGGCATCCCCAGATGGACGAAGAGCTGGTTGAGACCGGTGGCTTGACCATCTTTGGCCGGGGAGAGCAACCACCGCCAGATGACGCCGGCAGCCACGAATGAGACGGCCATCGGGAACAGGAACACCGACCGGAAGAAGCCCTCACCGGTGACGCCCTTTTCCAACAGGAGAGCCCACAAGAGGCCGAAGACCATGGTTCCGGCAACGAAGACCACCGTCAGGACCAAGAGGTTCCACATGGCGTGCTGGTAGCGACCGTCGGCCAACAACTGGGAGTAGTTCTCCCAGCCACCGGGCGCCTTGATGCGTCCCGACTTGGTCTTGACCCGAACCAGCGAAGTGAAGACGGTCTTTCCGATGAAGCCGTAGACGAAGATACCGACGAGGATGATTGACGGCAGTACGAGGAGAAAGCTCGGAAGCCAGCGTCTCACTCTTTTCATGATGAAATCTCCCGGATTCTGGGGGTGACAACTACGACAGAGTGCCCTGAAGGCGTGCACGAACTCCTGACGCCGTCTCACCACCAGCACGACGAGATGTCAGGAGCAGCGCCTCCGGCGTGGTGTGGGGCCGGCCAGCACGAGCCCCACACCAGTCGCGCCGGAATCAGACGGTCACTTGCCGTACTTGTTGTGTGCGGCCGCCAGCGAGGAGGCCAGGTTGTCGGTGTTCTTGTCCTGGTAGAACTTGCTCATCGCGGTGTTGATCTCGGAGCTCCAGGCCAACGAGACAGCAGCACCGTGGGCGATCGAGGAGACGATCGGCAGGTCCTTGAAGTCCTTCATGGCGTCCTGCTGGTACTTGCTGAATCCGTCCGGCTTGACGTCGGTACGGGCCGGGATGGATCCCTTGATCTTGTTGAAGGACTCCTGGGCCTCGGCGGAACCGACGAAGCGCAACCAGTCCTTGGTGGCCTCGGAGTTCTTGGTGCCGGTCGGCAGGGTGAAGGAGTCGGCCAGGAAGTCGTAGACGATCTCCTTGCCAGGCACCGCGAAGGCGGTGTAGTCGGTGCCGTACTTCTTGCCCTTCATGTCGAACTCGGCGACGGCCCAGTCACCCATGACGTTGTAGGCCGCCTTCCCAGAAGCAACCATGTCGGTCGCGGCCGGCCAGTCGTCACCGTCGGAGGCGGTGTTGGTGAAGGTGAGGACCTTCTTGTAATCCTCGATGGCGGTCTTGACCTCGGGGCTGTCCCACTTGCCGTCCGGGGTGAACAGCTTGTTGTAGCCGTCGGCACCCAGATCGGCAGCCAGGATGGATTCGAAGAGCTCGGTCTGGGTCCAGGTGCCACCAACGGACAGCGGGGTGGCGACGCCGGAGGCCTTGACCTTCTCCATGTCGGCAATCCAGCCCTTGACGTCCGTCGGGGTCTTGGTGATGCCAGCCTTCTTGAGCAGAACTGAGTTGGCCCACACGACATTGGCGCGATGGATGTCGACCGGCACCGAATAGATGTGGCCGTCAACGGTCAGACGATCGGTGAGGGTCTTCGGAAAGACCGACTCCCCACCGAGCTCCTTGATAATGCCGTCAACAGGCTCGATCTGCTCGTTGTCGATGTAGTCGGTCAGCTCAGCACCGGCGTGGCCCTGGAAGGAGCCCGGAGGGTTGCCGTTCTTGAGGTCGGAAGCCAGCTTGGCCTTGGCGTTCGAGCCAGATCCGCCCGCGACGGCCAGATTCTTGAACTTGTCGTTCGGATACTTCTCGGCGAACATCTTCTCGAGGGCGTCGAGACCCTTCGCCTCGGAGCCGTCGGCCCACCAGGTGAACACGCCGACCTCGCCGCCGGCTCCGCCTGCCTTCGGGGTTGACGAGGACGTCGTCGTCGACTCCTTGCTCCCGCTCTCGTCAGTCGTGGTCGAGCTGCAGCCGGCCAGGACGAGCATCGATGCCGTCGCAAGGGCTGCGATCTTCTTCGCGTACATTCCAAACCTCCGTGTGGTTCGGTCAGACCCCATCCCCCGGCCTCAGTGCCGCGGAGTTGATCTGCACCTGCTGGACGACGGTGCCCAGCAAGGGAAGTTTGACACAAAAATGTTAACGACGCTCAAGAAACTGGTGGATGTGAGATTTCACGCTAAATATGCGCCCACCCACCGCTCCATCTCCGCAAAAACGTTGGCCCGCACTGACGGCGCGGAAAGCACCACGTCGTGCAGCCCACCCCGGACACGGACCAAGGTGAGATGGCGTCCCAGATTGACCGAGGCACGGGCCAACCTCTCGACGTCGAGAACGGTGTCGGCTGACCTCATGGACGGCTTCCAGGTCGCGGACAGGTCGCTGCGATCCGAGATCAGCACCAACATCGGGACGTCTATGTGAAGCCCTTGGGCCACCGCCTGATGGCCGTCAAGAATGGCAGCCAACCAGCCGGCACGAATGACGAATGGCGCCCAGGACGGGTCCTTCACCTCGGGAACATCCCATTCACCGCCAAATTCACGACGGATGGTGCGGCCGAAGTTGTCTCGTGATGGAATGGGCAGCACAGTGGTGGGCTCCGCGATGCGCACTGACCGGGCCAGCGGTCCAGCCAGAGCCCTGGCGAGGAATGACCCCTGCAGATCGATCCACGGGGAGTTGAGGATGACCCCGTCGACACGTCCCGGGTGGCGTGAGACCCACAAAGGTACGGTGAGCCCTCCGGTGGAGTGGCCCATCATCGTCACCGAGTCGTGGTCAGCGCGCAGCAATGACACCGCTGCGTTGATTTCCTCGTCGTACTCGGCGAGATCACGCACCCAACCAGCCATCTGGCCAGGGACAAGATTCCGTCCATACCGACGCAAGTCGAGACCGAGGAAGTCATATCCCCAGCCCTCCACCGTCTTGGCAAGGTGGGCTTGGTAGAAGCAGTCTGACCAGCCGTGGACGTACAGCATTGCGCGGCCATGACGTGGCTCACGACGACGCACCACACAGGCAGTCAGGAGTCCGTCGGGGTCTCCGACGGACTTGGCTGCGTGTGGGAGCCCGATCCGGGCATATTCAAACCCGTCGATCAGGGGGTCGTTGAGCCACCTCATGGCCGCGTTACCGGCTCAGTCGTCCTCGCCGTAGTGGGCGTACTTCTCGGCAAGATCGGCATACTCGTCAGACAGGCCGTCCTCGTCATGAGGATCTTCCTGCTGACGATTGTCGCCTCTTAGCTCTCGCTCCAGTGACTCGAGATCCATGTTCACCGAGCGATACTTCAGATCGCGGGCAACCTTGGTCTGTTTCGCCTTTGCACGGCCGCGCCCCATGTGGGTCGACCCCCTCGCTTCATCAATAGCGGCTTTGCCGCCCAAAATCATCAACTGTCGTGGGGCACAGGCTACCCGAGCGATGACCCCGGTACCAAAGTGGGCCACCACAAGATTCATTTCCGGGCGAACGGCCTAACTGCGAGAATGGCTCGAAACCAGCACCGCCCCCGGTTCGTCGGGTCCGCCACGACGGGAAACATGACCGCATTGCCATGCGGAAAGACCGCGACCGGCAAGCACCTCGATCGCTTCGGAGATGTTCGCCTCTGGCATGACGACGACCATTCCGACGCCCATGTTGAGAGTTGCCTCGATATCAGGTTGCGAGACGTCGCCCACCTGCTGGACGAGGGTGAAGATCGGAGCAGGAGTCCATGTCGACCGGTCAACAGTCGCGACGAGGTCGTCGGGAAGGACGCGGGCGAGGTTGTTGGCCAGTCCCCCACCTGTGACGTGGCTCATCGCGTGCACCTCGACCTGACGGACGAGGGCCAGCAGGTCGGATGCATAGACGGTGGTGGGCTCCAGCAATTCCTCGCCGAGGGTGCGTCCCAGTTCGTCGACGTGACGATCAAGGGTCCAACCGGCGTCAGCCAGCAACACCTTGCGGACCAGCGAGTAGCCGTTGGAGTGCAGCCCCGAGGAGGCCACCGCCAGCAGGGCGTCACCCTCCTGGACCCGCTGCGGGCCGAGGATCTCGTCGTACTCGACGGCCCCGGTGGTGGCACCTGCGACGTCGTACTCCTCGGGGGCCAGCAGGCCGGGATGCTCGGCCGTCTCGCCGCCGAGCAGTGAGCAGCCCGCCTTGGCGCAAGCAGCAGCGATGCCCTTGACGACATTCGCGATCCGGTTCGGATCGACGCGACCACAGGCGATGTAGTCGGTGACGAACCACGGCTCCGCGCCCACCACGACGAGATCGTCGACGAGCATGCCGACCAGGTCGAAGCCGATGGTGTCGTGGACGTCCATGGCCTGGGCGATGGCGACCTTGGTACCGACACCGTCGGTGGAGGTGGCCAGCACCGGATGACGGTACTTCCCCAGCGCGGAGGCGTCGAAGAAACCAGCGAAGCCGCCCAGGCCGCCGAGAACCTCCGGACGACGAGTGGCGGCCACGTGGGCCTTCATGAGGTCGACGGCACGCTCACCGGCCTCGATGTCGACGCCGGCACGGGCGTAGGCGGACTCGTTGCTCACTGCTTCTCCTCATCGGGATCGGTATGGGTGGCATCGGCGACGACGTCTCGTGCGGATGCAGGCACCTGCACGGGGTAGACACCGTCGAAACAGGCCCGGCAAAGGTTGTCGGCATCGACGTGGGTGGCTCGGACGAGACCCTCCAGGCTGACATAGCCCAGCGAATCAGCGCCGATGGATCGGCAGATGTCCTCGACTTCCAGACCAGGGGCGATGAGCTGGGCACGAGTGGCGAAGTCGATGCCGTAGAAGCAGGGCCATTCCACCGGTGGGGAGGAGATGCGCACGTGCACCTCGGCAGCTCCCGCCTCGCGCAACATCCGGACGAGCTGTCGCTGGGTGTTACCGCGCACGATGGAGTCGTCGACGACGACGATGCGGCGTCCCTCGATGACGTCACGCAGCGGGTTGAGCTTGAGACGGATGCCAAGGTTGCGCAGGGTCTGGGAGGGCTGGATGAAGGTTCTGCCGACATAGGAGTTCTTGACCAGACCCATGCCGTAGGGGATGCCGGACTCGTCGGCATAGCCGATGGCAGCCGGAGTGCCGGACTCGGGTACCGGGATGACGAGGTCGGCGTCGACGGGGTGTTCCTGGGCCAGGATCTTGCCGATCTTGACGCGGACGTTGTGAATGCGTCGCCCGGCAATGACGGTGTCAGGACGGGCCAGGTAGACGTACTCGAAAATGCAGCCCTTGGGACGGGCCTCGGCGAAGTGACTGGTGCGAAGACCGGCGGCATCGATGGCGATCATCTCGCCGGGCTCGATCTCGCGGACGAAGGTGCCGCCGACGATGTCAATGGCAGCAGTTTCGGAGGCGACCACCCATCCGCTGGAGAGGCGGCCCAGCACGAGCGGCCTGATTCCCTGCGGGTCGCGGGCGGCACACAGGGTGTGGTCATCCATGAAGACGAGGCTGAAGGCACCCTTGAGGTGAGGCAGCACCTGGGCGGCGACCTCTTCGAGGGTGCCGTCGTAGGTCGTCATGAGAGCGGTGACCAGCGAGGTGTCGTTGCTGGAGTCCATCCGGTCCTTGTGAGGAACATCGGTGTTCGGCGCGCGCTCGACGATGAGGGCCTCGAGGGCGTCGGTGTTGGTGAGGTTACCGTTGTGGGCCAGGGCGAGACCGCCACCACCCTGACGAGAGCGGAAGGTCGGCTGGGCGTTGTCCCAGACGCTCGCACCTGTCGTCGAGTATCGGGTGTGCCCGACGGCCATGTGGCCCCGGAGGGAGTTGAGGGTGGCCTCGTCAAAGACCTGGGAGACCAGTCCCATGTCCTTGAAGACCATCATTCGGCGACCGTCCGACACCGCCATGCCAGCGGATTCCTGGCCTCGGTGTTGCAGGGCGTACATGCCGAAATAGGTGAGTTTGGACACCTCCTCACCAGGGGCATAGATCCCGATGACGCCACAGGCGTCCTGGGGTCCATGGTCGTGGGGATCGAGGTCTGCGGTAAGCCTTCCGTCTGCGCGCGGCACGAGGCCACGGTATCGCACACTGGCCGATGGTGACTGTGGAACAGGTTTCAGGAGCGTCGGGGCAACCCGTCAGAGCAGGACTCAGCCCCTGACCGGGGTCACCCTCCTGGCCACCAGGACGGCCAGCAGGGTCGCCGCGACACCGACACCGAAGGTCACCGCGTAAGCCTGGGTGCCACCTCCCCAGTCGGCGAGGCGTCCGGCCATCGTTGTCCCGAAGGCATAACCGAGGCTGTTCACGGCCGCCATGAGGGTCATGACGGTACCGATCCGTCCGGCGGACGCCGATCGCTCCGCGACGCTGTAGAGGGTGATCATGTACGGTGCCGCAGCCATGCCGAGGACGATCAGGGCCGGGACCAGCGGGCCGAGGTGATGGACGACGAGCAGCGGGGCTGCGAACACCGCCAGCCCCAGGGCGAAGAGCTTCCACCTTGCGACGAGGTCGAGGCGTCTGGCCAACCTCGGCAGGGCCAGACCGGCAGCCGCACTGCCGACCGACAACAGGGCGTGCAGCAGGCCCGCCAGACCAGGCCGCCCCGCCTCCGTGGCAAGACTGGTGGTTCCGGTCTGGACGGACCCGAAGACCATGCCCATGAAGATCATGCCGACGCAGGTGGCCAACACACCAGCAGTGAACAACGGGCCGGGAGCACGACGCTCCGACGGGGTCGAGACCCCCGAACGGTCGGTCCCGCCACGGTGCACCTCGACGAGCTTTGACGTCGGGTCCAGGGCGAACCAACTGCCCAGCACCAACAACATGGAACCGGCGACGAGGAGGCCAGGGACGGGGCCCGCAAGCACCGCGAGGATTCCGACCAAGGCCGGTCCGAGGGCGAAGGCGGCCTCGTCAACGGATCCCTCCCACGCGAAGGAGGTCTCCAGCACCCCCGCCTCGATGTTGGGATTCGCCGCTCCCATGGCCCGCCAGCGAACTCTCGCCATGGTGCCGATCTGAGGCATGAAGAATCCCGCGACGCCTCCGATGGTGGCCACGATCGGCCAGGTGGCTCCCATCTCGGCAGCCATTCCTTCGGCGATCAGAGCGAATCCACCGACCACGGACTGCACCAGCAGCACTGTGCGCTGACCGTGACGGTCGGTCAGGGCGCCGAAGATGGGAGAGCCGACGGCGATGGCCAGGGCCACGATGCCCGCGGCCAGACCACCAGGGCCCAGTCGTCCCGCCACCTGCGGGCTGGAGACGAGCAACAGGGTGCCCAACTGGCTCATGGCCAGGGGCAGACGAGCCAGGGCGGAGACGGTGACGAAGGTGCCGCCTGGCAGGGAGAACAGAGTTCGGTAGCTCACGGAGCCGGACGACATGGGCAGGCCTCTCTGTGACGGGAACAACTGGCTGTCCGCGTCTGCCCACCCTTCTGACGCGAGCCCCGGTGACCGTCACTCGGACAAGAGATGGTTCCGTCGGACGCCCCAGGCCCTGCTGACCGGCACAGCCGACAGCAGGGCCATTCTACGCGGGAACGCCTTTCGGTGGAACTCGCGCCAGCTCACTCCGCCAGGCCGGCGAGCATGAGTGCCTCGGTGAGGATGGCCTTGCGGAAGTCACCCAGGTGCAGGGACTCGTCGATGCCATGCATGCGCGACTCCGGATCGGTGACGGCCGTCACGAGGACGGTCGCCTGCGGGAACGCATTCTGCAGATCGGTCACAAGGGGAATGGCGCCGCCGGTACCCATCTCGACGGGTTCCTGACCCCAGGCCAGCTTGAATGCCTCGTTGGCGATCTCGGCCCGCTTCCCGGTGAAAGGAACGATGCCCGGCTGACCGAGCTGACCACGGGTCACCTTGACGTGGGCGCCGAACTCGACGTGGGTCTCCAGATGCTTGACGAGAGCCTCCATGGCCTCGCCGGCGTCCTGGCCAGGGGCGACGCGCAGGCTGATCTTGGCGCGAGCGGTTGCCGGCAGGATATTGATGGCGTCCTTGACCGGGGTGGCGTCGATGGCGACGACGGTGACCGACGGCTTGGTCCACATCTTCTCTACGGCGCGTCCCCGACCGACCCACTGGACTCCGTCCAGCACACCGGTCTCCTCGCGCAGACGATCCTCCGGGTAGTCCAGCTCCGGCCCGGCGAATCCCTTGAGACCGTCGACGGTAACCTCACCAGTCTCGTCATGCATGGTCGCGATGAGACGGCACAGGGTCGTCAGGGCGTCGGGGACGATGCCACCGAACTGGCCGGAGTGCAGCGCGTGGTCGAGGGTGGAGACCTCCACGACGCAGTCGACGACGCCACGCAGGGTGGTCGTCAGGGAGGGCACGCCCTGAGTCCAGTTGACCGAGTCGGCGATGACGATGACGTCGGCGGCCAGCTCCTCCTTGTGGCCGGCGATGATCGCCTCCATGGAGGGGGAGCCGATCTCCTCCTCACCCTCGACGAAGAGGATGACGCCGACCGGCGGCTTGCCGTCGAAGGCACGGATGGCAGCCAGGTGGGCAGCGACGCCACCCTTGTCGTCAGCGGTGCCACGCCCGAAGAGACGCTCTCCCCTGGTGGTGGCGACGAAGGGGTCGGTGTGCCACTCGTCGAGGTTGCCGGTTGGCTGGACGTCACCGTGGGAGTACAGCAGAACGGTGGGCTTGCCCTCGGGGGCAGGCCAGTGAGCGATGACAGCCGGCAGCCCGTCATTCTCGGTGATGACGTTGACGTCGGCGGCACCAGCCTCCCTGGCGGCAGCTGCGACGAATTCGGCTCCGGACCTCACATCGTCGGGTTTCTGTGAACTGATCGACTGCACCGCGACGTGACGGGTGAGTTGCGCAACAGCATCGTCGAAACCGGAATCAACCTTGGCAGACAGGTTCTTGAGAGCATGAGAAAGATCCATGATCAAAGTGTAGGGTCGCCTCCGTGCCTCACCGTCGGATTATGAGGCGGTTACATACCCGGCTGCTCCATACCTCGGGCAGTCAGGACCCCCATGGAGGCAGGTGGGACCCGACCGCCCCGAAGGCCGGAGCCCCCATCGGTCAGTTCCCGTGACCCTTGCGAAGGAGGGGGCGAGGATATCCATGGGCAATGGGAACACGACCGTCGAATTCTGATTGGCTCCCAGCTCAAGAGGCATCTGCAGATACCGCAACTGCAGTGAGGTCGGGCTCTTCGAGAGTTCGTCGGCTG
The DNA here is from genome assembly GCF_000227295.1 of Cutibacterium avidum ATCC 25577. Classification (GTDB taxonomy): domain Bacteria; phylum Actinomycetota; class Actinomycetes; order Propionibacteriales; family Propionibacteriaceae; genus Cutibacterium; species Cutibacterium avidum. The sequence continues at coordinate 632,825 of NZ_JH165054.1, forward strand.
CCTGCGGCACCTCGCCGGACGCCTGCATCTCGCCGCGTGCGTTGATGACTTTCGCCCGCCACTCCCTCTCTGCCTCCGCCTTACGGGCCATGGCCCGCTGCATCGCCTCCGGGATCTCCACGTCCTTGATCTCCACAATGGATACATCGACACCCCCACGAGTGCGTCTGCACCTCGATGATCTCACGGAGGTCCGTGTTGAGTTCCTCCCGATGGGCGAGGAAGGTGTCGAGATCCGCCCGGCCTAGGACGCTTCACAACGTCGTCTGAGCAATCTGGCTCCTCGCTATCGCGTAATTCTCCACATTCATGACAGCATCCATGAGGTCCCGTCACGTTGAACGGGACGACGGGGTTGACACAAGCCGGGACATTGTCGCGGGTGATGATCTCCTGAGGCGGGATCGTCAAGGAACATCACCGTCCAGCGAGGCAGGAACGGCGTCGACGACCGCGACTCACGCCGGGCTCCAAGCTGCATGAATCCCCACGCCTCGACCGTGAGGAACGTCAGTGGGATGGCCTTCGCGGCCGAGAAGAAGGTGCCGATGGCCATGTGCGCGCTCGGGGGCACGAGAAGTACAGGTGGTGCATGGTACCGAGCACCCCACCGGCTGAGTAGAGGATGAGGTCCATGTAAGTGACACCCAACGCCACCTCCTCGCGGACGACACCGACCAGACGACCATGTCGGCCGTTGGACGGTTCACCACGATCGGGTCTGCCGGCCAGTTGTTTGTGTACGAATAGCTGTAGCCAGGTCGATCCACGGCCGTCCCAGGCGGTCCACGCGAAAAAGTCGGTCAAGTGCCTAGCTTGTGCCGGGTCCTTGATATTGGCCTGGTGCGGTTGATTCTCTCTAGCTTTGATTCGAGCGTCCAGGGCCAACGTCGCGGAACGACGCAGATAGTCAGCGGTGAGGTCGGGGTCAAGGTACCCACCGTGGCGGATGATGGACCCGTACTCCATGAGGCCTCGGTTATTGAAGGCTTCCTGCCCGGCAACGATGTCGTCATGGGTAAACAGCACCTCTCCGGTGGTGGAGACAACCTTGTTGGGTATGGGTATGGAGTCGTTATAGGTGTGACAGGCGAGGATGCCCATCACCGTGAATCCCAGGATCATCACGAGGGCGATCCCTTGCACCCACCCTTCACTGACGACCATCCGTCGGCGACGAGGCTCTTCTGGTTGCTTGCCTTTATCGCCCGGGGCGTAAGCCGATCGTATATTGACGATACAGTCATCATAAATTATGAGCGTGTCCTCCTCCCCCACCACGCCACGATGCCAAGCACGTCTCGGGAAGCGGCCCCTATCCTTGTGCTATTGCTCTTGCACTGCAGCGGATGTCACCGAGGAGGGCCCGTGATCCTGCTGGTCGACAACCACGATTCCTTCACCTTCAACCTGGCACACCTGTTGGCCGAAGTCAGCGGGATCGAGCCAGTGGTGGTCCGCACTGAGGAGGTCGAGCGTGAAGGGATCCTCCGCCGACTGGCTGACGGCGAATTCGACCACGTGGTCATCGGGCCAGGACCTGGCACCCCGCACAACGACAAGGATTTCAAGATCGCCGGCCAGGTGATCGACGCCTCCAACAAACTCCCCCTGCTCGGAGTGTGCCTGGGCCACCAAGGCCTCGGGTTACGTCACGGTGCCCAGTTGCAGACCATTCGGCCCCATCACGGCATCGTCAGCCGAATTCATCACTCCAGGCGCGGAATCTTCGCCGGGTTACCGCAAGATTTCGAGGCGACTCGGTACCACTCACTGTGCTTGACCACGTTGGGTGACCAGATCGTCGAACATGCTCGCGCCGAGGATGGCGCCATCATGGCGTTCAAGGTTGCCGACCGGCCACATTGGGGCGTGCAATTCCACCCAGAGTCAGTCATGACGCAGGTCGGATGTCAGTTAATGACGAACTTCCTGGCGATCGGCAGCCAGCCACGACACAGCGAAGTACGCGACAAACGCGAACCGCGCAACATCCAGTCACGAAAGTGTCCCCGGACTACGGCACGGTGGACAATCCACCACCAAGCGGTGGACATCGATCTCGACGAAGAAGCCACCTTCAGCCGCCTCGCTGCCGACGGTGACGCCTTTTGGTTGGACTCGGCCACCACGCGTGGCGACACCGGCCGTTGGAGTGTCATGGGCACGGTGTCGGGGGCGGCGTCCGAACTGGTCAGTTACGACGTCGCCACGAACACGTTAACGGTCAACGGGCGAACCCAGTCTGGTAATGTACTGGACTTCTTGGAACGCCGTCTTGCAGATGGAGTACCACGGAGGGACCCGGAACTGGATAACATCCCGTTCGCAGGTGGTTATGTCGGTTTCCTGGGCTATGAGTGCAAAGCGCTGACCTTGGGCCCGAATGCGCACTGCAGCGAACTGCCCGATGCCATGTGGATGCGTCCGGCCAGCTGGATTGCGTATGACCACTACCGACATCACGCTCACCTCCTAGCCTTGGACGACCGTAACACGCCCGGCTGCAATGAGGCCGCTGATCTGTTGGACGCACTGGCTGCGACGCTGGTGGAGCGACCAGGTAGCAGCGAAGGGCCCGCACCGCTAACCGTGCCTGTGGAAGGGTCGTGGCGGCTCAGCCGAGGGGGCTACCAGGACCGTGTTGCCGCAATCCAGCAGGCGCTAACACGCGGTGACTCGTACGAGGCCTGTCTCACCGACACGTGGACCTCCCAGTGCGACGTGGACGGCTGGCAGTTGTACCGCGCACTACGGCGTCGAAACCCAGCCCCCTATGGGGCGTATCTTCGGTTTACCGACCCGCATGTAGAGGTGTGCTCTTCATCCCCGGAACGGTTCCTGCGAGTACGCGACGGCATCGCTGAATCCAAGCCGATCAAGGGGACGATGGCCCGCTGTGATGATCCGGTGGAGGATGCCCGGGGAATTGTCGATTTACACACTGACGCGAAAAACCGCGCCGAGAATCTCATGATCGCTGATCTGGTGCGCAACGACCTGTCGCGCGTGTGCCAACCAGGCACGGTGGAGGTACCACGTCTGATGGCGATCGAGTCATATGCGACGGTGCACCAGATGGTGACCACGGTGCGCGGACGATTGCGTGAGGACGTCGGATTGGTCGACGTACTGCGAGCGACCTTCCCTGGTGGATCGATGACCGGGGCACCGAAGGAACGGTCCGTGGAGATCTTAGACGGTCTAGAGGTCGGCGCCCGGGGAATCTACTCGGGAATCCTGGGATATCTCGGCTTCGATCGCACCGCCGACCTCAGCATCGTGATACGGACGGTGGTCCGAACGGGGTCGCGAGTAACGGTCGGTGCCGGCGGCGCAATCGTCGCAGCTTCCCAGCCCGACGAGGAGTGGCGCGAGAAGAACCTCAAAGCGGCTGCACCGTTGGCTGCGCTGATGGAGGCAGTGCACAACGTTCCACGAGTCTGAAGGCGATCCAGCAAGGCGCGCTTTTTCGCACGGGAAGTGCGCCATGACAACGAGGGAACCGTCAAACCTGCTCAATCACAGAGTCAGCCGGGCCAGGAAACTCCTGTCACTCCCCCATGGCAGTCGGAATCGGCTTGCGCCAGGCTCGTTCGATCTCGCCAAGGAGGAGGCTGAACAGACCGTTAACCTCGATCTCACCGTGATCAATGACCTCGCCAATACGGGCAGTCGGCACACCGTGCTCCTGGCACAGCTCCTTGAACTCACGGTAGTCGGCACCGGACAACGAGACGACGGCGCGAGCTGGGGACTCCGAGAAGAGCAGCACCGAGGGCTCCCCCTCGGGCAGGGTGACCGAGGCACCGAGGCCGCTGAGCAGACAGCTCTCCACGAGAGCCTGGGCCAGGCCGCCGTCGGACAGGTCGTGAGCGCTGGAGAGCAGACCGCGCCTGGCAGCCTCCACCATGACCGCGGCCAGGGCCTTCTCGGCGTTCAGATCGGGCATCGGGGGCATGCCGCCGAGGTGACCGGCGTGAATGACGTCGTCGTAGACCGATCCACCGAACTCGCACTTCGTGGTGCCGAGCAGCAGGACAGCGTCACCGTCATGGGCGAAGGCGGAGGGGATGCGGGTGCGAACGTCGTCAATGACACCGAGGACACCGACGAGCGGGGTGGGCCGGATGGACTCGTCACCGGTACGGTTGTGCAAGGAGACGTTGCCACCGGTGACCGGCACACCGAGCTCGCGGCAGCCGTCGACCAGACCGAGGATGGTCTCGTCGAACTGCCACATGATGTCGGGATCGTACGGGGATCCGTAGTTGAGGCAGTCGGTGACGGCCACCGGGGTCGCGCCGCTGACGGCGACGTTGCGGTAGGCCTCGCACAGAGCCAGCTGGGCACCCAGGTATGGGTTGAGGGTGGTCTGACGACCATTGGCGTCCAAGGACAGCGCGATGCCGAGGTTGGTCTCCTCGTCGACGCGGATCATGCCGGCGTCGTTGGGCTGGGCCAACACCGTGTTGCCACGCACGAAGCGGTCGTACTGGTCGGTGATCCAGGAGCGGTCACACAGGTGAGGAGAACCAACCAGAGCCAGCAGAGCACCTGCCAGGCCCTCTCCAGAGTTGTCGCGCGGAAGGTTGTTGGCGTCATTCCCGTTGAGCTCGTCGATCCACCACGGACGAGCTGCGGGCATGTCGAGGACCGGACCGTCGTGAGCGACGGTGCGCGGATCGACGTCGACGATCCGCTCGCCGTGCCAGTCGATGTGAAGACGGCCGGTGTCAGTGACCTCGCCAATGACGGTGGCGGCCACTCCCCAGTGCTCGCAGATCTCCATGAACTCGTCGAGCTGGTCCGGACGCACGACGGCGGCCATCCGCTCCTGGGACTCGCTCATGAGGATCTCCTCGGGGGCGAGGCTGGGGTCGCGCAACGGGACGCGGTCGAGCTCGACGTGCATGCCACCATCGCCGGCACTGGCCAGCTCCGAGGTGGCGCACGAGATACCGGCCGCACCGAAGTCCTGCAGGGCCTCGACGACGCCGGCATTGAACAGGTCGAGGGTGCACTCGATGAGCAACTTCTCCATGAAGGGGTCGCCCACCTGGACGCTGGGCCGCTTGGACTCCCCCTCGGCGGCGAAGGACTCGGAGGCCAGGATCGACGCACCACCGATGCCGTCACCACCCGTCGCAGCACCGAAGAGGATGACGAGGTTTCCCACACCGGAGGCCTTGGCGAACTGTAGGTCCTCGTGACGCAGCACTCCGACGCACAGCGCGTTGACCAGCGGGTTGCCGTAGTAGGTGGGGTCGAAGAGGGTCTGGCCGCCGATCGTCGGCAGACCGAGGCAGTTTCCGTAGTCGGCGATGCCGGAGACGACGCCGGGCAGTACTCGGGCGGTGTCGGGACGGTCGAGGGGCCCGAAGGCCAGGGCATTCATGACGCCGACCGGGCGAGCGCCCATGGCCATGATGTCGCGAACGATGCCGCCGACTCCGGTGGCTGCTCCCTGATGGGGCTCGACATAGGACGGATGGTTGTGGGACTCCGCCTTGAACGTGACGGCCAGCCCATTGCCGATGTCGACGACGCCGGCGTTGTCACCGATGCCTGCCAGCAGCGGGCCGAGCGGCGTGCGCTGGGGCAGGTTGCCGAAGCGTCGTAGGTACTTCTTGGACGACTTGTACGAGCAGTGCTCCGACCACATCACCGAGTACATGGCGAGCTCGCCGCCGGTCGGGCGGCGTCCCAGGATCTCCCGGATGCGCTGGTACTCGTCGGCGGACAACCCCAACTCGGCCCAGGGCTGTTCGACGTCGGGGGTGCTGACGGCGTTCTCAACTGTGTCTGCCACAGGACAAATCTAGCCGTTGGATGGCGTCATTGCCGCCCCGACCACGTATTGCCGGCTCACTCAGCGCATGGGGAGGGCGGAACGTCTTACCATGAGCCACGTGAGTACCGCCCCATCGAACCCTCGTCACCGCGGTGCCATGACATGGGTGGTGTGGATCACCGCGGTCATCGCCTACGGGTTTGCCGTCATGCAGCGAACCTCTCTGGGCGTCATGGGGCTGACGGCCGCAGACCATTTCAACGCCCCGGCGTCCGTCGTCGCCACTTTCATGGTGCTCCAGCTCGCGGTGTACGCCGTTCTGCAGATTCCGGCCGGTGTGGCCGTCGATCGGTTGGGGTCAAGAGTCGTCATCACTGCTGGATCAGTCCTCATGGCCGTCGGCCAGGTCGTCATGGCCCTGGCAGGGAGTGTGGGAGGTGCCATGCTCGCCCGCATCCTGGTGGGATGTGGCGACGCCTTCATCTTCGGTGCTGCGGTGCGTCTGGTGCCTGCTTGGTTCCCGACTCGTCAGATCCCGCTGATGACTCAACTCACTGGTCTGTTGGGCCAGTTCGGACAGGTTGTCTCGGCCGTCGGCCTGGTGGCGATAGTGGAGACCAGCGGGTGGCGTTCGAGCTACTTCCTCGCTGCGGCCGGGGCGGCACTGGCCGCAGTGCTGGCCGTCCTTCTCATCCGTGACGCCCCGCCCGGAGTCGAGCCGGAACGCACCGACGCCAATCTCAAGCAACTCCCCCACCAAGTTGTCGAGGTCGTCAAGCATCCCTCGACGAGGCTGGCCTTCTGGGCCCACATGTCGTCGAACTTCGCCGGCATCGTCTTCTCGCTGATGTGGGGGATGCCCTACCTCACCCACGCCGAGGGCCGATCGACGGCCACTGCCTCGACACTCATGACGGTGTACGTCATTGCCAATGCCATCGCCGGACCAACGGCGGGCATCCTGACCAGCCGACACCCCATTCGTCGTGGCACCCTCGTCGAGGCCATGATCGCCGCCTCCACGGTGGCGTGGCTGATCGTCCTGGTGTGGCCAGGGCCCGCTCCGCTGTGGATGCTCTACGTCCTCGTCACCTGCCTGGGCATCTCACTGCCCGGTGGGGGCGTTGGGTTCGACGTGGCTCGCACCTTCCAGCCCGGCAACCGGCTGGCCACCGCGACCGGTGTGGCCATCACGGGCGGATTCTTCTTCGGCCTGCTGGAGATCGAGATCATCGGTCTGCTTCTCGAGGTACTGTGTCCCGGCGGGCACTACACCCTCAGTGGCTTCCGCTGGGCCATGTCCACCCAGCTCATCATCTTCGCCATCGGTCTCATCGGCCTGGAGGTCAACCAGCGCCGTCTGTACCGGATCATGATCGATAACGGCGTGACGGTGCCGACGTGGCGGGAGGCACTGGCACGCCAGTGGCGGGTCGTCAAGCAGCGTCGCCGCTGAACAACCCGCCACTGTCAGGCGCGATGGGGCTCGTCAGCTGTTGTAGTCGCGGGCCGTCTCCGCACGAGAGGCCGCGTCACGAAGCTCCTTGACCGTCCGCGTCAGGCCACCCGTGGCCGAGGGGTGGTGCGCCAACCAATGATCGGCATCCTCGGCGACGTCACCATCCGGGAAGAGTCCGATGACCAGACGCTGGGCCATCTCGATCGGGAACTCCTGCCAGATCTGTTCGAGGTCGTCGAAGTAGGAGCTGTTGAGGCCCGCAAAGGTCTCGGCTCCCAGCGGGGTGCGCAGACCGTCGAGGAGGGCCAGGCAGTGCTCGTTGGACAGCTCGCCGGGGGTGCGCAGGCGTCGGTAGGCGTCCTGTTTGGCAGCATCGTCGGGACAGGCCGTCATGGCGGCCATGTGATGGGCGACGCCGGTCTTGGTGCGATCACGCTCCAGCTCGGCGTCGAGGTCCTCGACGCTGGCCTGGCCCAGGGCGGCCAAGGCCGTCCAGGCCTGCCACCTCAGCTCAGGATCGACAACCAGATCCGTGACGTTGCCGTCGAGAAGTCCGCGGACCTGACCAGCCGACTCGTGGTCGGCTGCCGACAGAGCCAGGGCGTGGCGGGCCCAGATGCGCTGCAAGTCGCTGCCGGGCTCGGACTCGTCAAGTCCCTGCCATGCTCGAGCGGCCTCGGCTCGACGCGCGTTGTCGCGAGCCGAATCAGGCAGGTAGTTCTCGACCGCCATCCGCAGCTGCTGCAGCACTGTGGTGAGGATGGCCGGTTCAGTCTCCTTGGGGCCGTGCAAGGCGACAGCGTCGAGGTAGTCCTGAACCTTGAGCTTGGCGTCGCGAACCGCATTCCACAGCATCGACCAGACCAGCGCGCGGGCCAGTGGTTTCGACAGGCCGGACAGGTGGGTCAGCACAGTTTTCGTCCCGGTGGCCCCCAGACGCACCTTGGCGTAGGTGAGGTCGTCGTCGTTGATGAGGATGAGATCTGGGGCAGGCTTGCCGACGGCCTCGCGCACCGGAGTACGCGGCGAGGACAAGGTCACATCGATGAGGTCAGTGCGCACCAGATCGTTTCCCTGCAGAGAGTACAGGCCGACGCGCAGGGTGTGCGGACGACTGACGTCTCGGCCGGTACGCACGTCGATGGAGTCACGCACCACGGCGAGCTCCTGGACGACCCCGTCACGAACGGTGAGTTCCGGCAGCAGAACGTCAGGTCCGGTGGTCTTGAGCCAGGCGTTCACCCAGGAGCTCAGGTCTCGACCGCATGCCTTCTCGAGGTGACGGATGAGATCGTCGAGAGTGGCTGAGGAGAAGGCCAGTTCGCGGAAGTAGTGGCGTGCCGCGCTGAAGAACTTCTCGACGCCGACGTGGGCGACGAGCTGCTTGAGCACCGACGCACCCTTGGCGTAGGTGATGCCATCGAAGTTCTGACGGGCGGCCTCCAGATCGACGATGTCGGCGACGATCGGGTGCGTCGTCGACTGCTGGTCGGCGGTGTAGGCCCAGGCCTTGCGACCGACGGCGAAGTTCGTCCAGGCCTCGCGGTACTCGGTGGCGTTGACCGAGGCATGGGCTCCCATGTACTCGGCGAAGGACTCCTTGAGCCACAGGTCGTCCCACCACTTGGGGGTGACGAGGTCTCCGAACCACATGTGAGCCATCTCGTGGAGGATGGTGTTCGTCCGACCGGCAAGCTCGGAGCGAGTGGCCGGGCCGCGGTGGATGTAGTTCTCGGTGAAGGTCACGAGGCCCGGATTCTCCATGGCGCCGAGGTTGTACTCGGGCACGAAGATCTGGTCGTACTTGCCCCACGGGTAGGGGTAACCGAAGGCGTCGTGGTAGAAGGCCAGGCCCTGCTTGGTGATCTTGAAGATCTCCTCATGATCCACGTACTCGGCCAAGGATGCGCGAGCGAGAATGCCCAGCGGGATGGACTCCGAGCCGTCGCGGGAGTGCCATTCGTCCTCGAATCGGACGTACGGGCCAGCGGCGATGGCGGTGAGGTAGGTCGACATCCTCGGGGTGAGGGCGAAGTCGTGCAGGATGCCGCCTTCCTCCTCGCGGGTGTCCTCATGGACCTGGTTGGAGATGACGCGCCATCCCTGCGGTGCGAGGACATCGAAGTCGACGTGGGCCTTGAGGTCGGGCTGCTCGAAGACCGTGTACATACGTCGGGAATCAGCGGCCTCGAAGTGGGTGTAGAGGTACACCTTGCCGTCAGCCGGGTCAACGAAGCGGTGCAGACCCTGGCCGGTGTGTTGATAGGGCAGCTTGGCGGTCACGACGACGAGATTCTTACGATGAGTATGGAGTCCGTGAAGCTGGATACGAGAGCCGTCATACTCCGGCTCGACCTCCTCATCGTTGACGATGACCGACTCAATCTCGCCGTCGAGCAAGTCCAGGAAGGTGTCGGGCTCCTTGGTCGAGAATCGCACCCTGGTGCTGGAGGTGAAGTGGGTGGCCCCATCAGCGTCAGCACCACGCACGTCGATGCGGACGTGGTATCTCTCGACAGTGATGATCTCGGAGCGGCGGCGGGCTTCCTCGCGGGTCAGATTCTTCGTACTCACACCACCAGAGTATGGCAGTGGCGCGTGCCATGGGCGTCTAGACCGAGCAGTTCCTCTGGATGAAGCTGGACCTCGAACCGATCAGGGTGTCTCATGTCCGCTGTTGACGGGTACGAGCCGGCGGGCAAGGGCAGCCGTGTCAGGGTAGGTCATCCAGCGATTCCTTTGGACAATCGACCTGCTGGACCGTCACCCCATGGGCCACGTCGTACACCCGACACGCGACCGAGGATGCCGATTTGCCCCCGTCAGGTGGCAACAGAGAGCCTGACTCCATATGCCTGTATAAGTCGACACGAAACCGGGTCCCCTCACGACTACGCACAACCCACCAGTCGACGACGTTAACATCCGGCGGGTTGGTCTCGTTGAACCATGTCTGCGCGGCGTCCGCACGTTCAGCCGGGGAGGTGAGCCCATGCGAGTCCAACTCCTTGCGCAACGCGTCGGGCAGGTCGTAGTCAGCTCGCCCAGCAACATCCTCATCCGTCTCAGACTGGATCGTGCTACAACCCGCCAAGCCGAAGCAGAACAGCACACACGCAGTCATGACGGCCCCGGACCGAAGACCCCTCATCGACGCCTCCTCAGTTCTCGTCGAGCAACCGCACGCCGCTCCGGCAGATACGCATCTATGGTACCAGCACCCCCTGACGCATCCACGTGATCGACCATGTCGAAATGACTCTGCAACCGTCCCACCTCGGGTGAAGTCGGACCTTTCGCGAGGTAGATCAAGGACTGGTCAGGCACCCTGAGATGCCCACCCCAAGCCAGGACTCCTCGCGACTCAGCAACGATATCCTCCAGCACAACAACCTCATCGGGGAAAAGATTACCCGTTGACCCGTACGGGAGAAAACTCTCACGAAAAAGGAAGGCCGTCCCGGATAGAAGGTTGGACCGTTGCGGTGAGGCAACATTCCGGTCATGCTGGAGCCCTGCCACGTCACCGGGACGCAATGAGACAAGTTCGTAGTTGATGCGCCTCAAAGCGTGCAGTAACACGACCGACGGTGCACCGGTCGTCAGAGTCACGTCGATCCCTGCACCCTCGACCGTCTGCGCAGCAGCAGCGGCACCGATCGGCCAGTCGTTAGCGCTGCGCATCCCAGACCATCGTTGCACGCGAGAAGGCTGGATGGGCGACAACGGAACCGGGGGCAGGGCGGCGGCCTCAGAAGCCAGAACGGCCGTCAGCCCGCTTGCGGCCATACCGCTCAGCAAGGCACGACGGGGGATCTTGTGGGAACTGCGTGTCATCGCCGCATAACCTCTCACGCGCTTGCCGCCAGCTGGCCGACGACCTTGGCGAAACCTGCAAAGAACGGGGATAGCTTGCTGGATGGCAGTACTCCCGGAAGCAGAGCTTTCTCGTTGATCTGTTCCTCTACCGCCGCTACTTGCAATTTGTGCAGGACCGGATCGGATGAATCGAAAAACATAGCCCGAGCCGATTTCTCAACAGAATCGGACGACGAGTTGAACCGCAGCTGGTAGAAGTCGCGGAAGCGGGTCGTGATTGCCTGGCCAGTCACGTATTCTCTCAGCACTGTCTTGAAGGGCCTACCGGCCCGGATTGCCCGACCCAGAAGATATCCATCCACATCTTCGATCATGTCCGAGAAACCGAAGGACGACTCGACACCGCGATGAGCAAGCCGATCCATACAGAACGCATAGCCCGATGCATAACTCCTCTCATTGTTCATCCAATCGGCGTAGAAGGTCGAGAGGTCACCACCCCAGCCCCCGAAATCGCCTCGGTTCGCATTTTTCTCGTCGCCCCAGCCCATAAGCATGACGGCGTTGGCAGTCGCGGCGAGATGATCCATTGATACGGTCTCATTGTAAATAGGATCCGTGAACGTGATCAGACGCCAGTGGAATTCGCTCGTAGCTGCCGCAAGCCAGTCCTCATCGGGAGCCCCGAGCAAGACTCTCCAACCTCTGTAGAGACGGGTGTACTTCGGGTGTCGAAGAAACTCCAGCACCCGTTTGTTGATAAGATTGACGTCGCTGGTGCCCCCACCGTATTTCGCCGCCATCTCGTGGAGTTGATCGACTTTAGCCAGCACCTCCTCCAGTTTTGACGGTGTATGCCCACCCACTCCCTCCGGGCCAATTCCCGGATCGATATGTGCGCGGTGCACATCGCGGTCCAAATCAATTTCCTTGCCAGAATCAGCAGAGTAACGAACCTCCTGAATCTGGTTGAACGACCAATTATACGGAAGAGGGAACCCGAGATTGCCGGAGAAGCCCCACGACATTCCTGAGACAAATGAACTTACCGTGTAAGTCTGCTCTGAGACGCGCGAGCAGACATTACGACAACCGTAGACGCCAGCGCGATAGGCATGACCTCGGCTAGCCAAGGCCGCCTGAACTCCCCGAAAATAAGGAATAATATTGCTGTCAATTTCAGGATCGGTTGCGTCATAGTCCACCGAGAAGTAGACAATGGCGCCTGGATTGAAACCGTAATAGACCATGCGGTCATGTGCCTTATTTCCGTGTTCCCATCCAGATTCAAAGGAGAAATCAATCAGGTCACGTGCATTGTACTGCCAAATGGGGAACACTCTCATGTTGCCAGCAAAAATAGCATGGAGTTCACCATCTTTGAGTTTTTTATCCAGCTTGCCGCCGGGAGGTTCATCAAGATACCTACCTACGACCCTATAACCCGATCTGACCAGCGAATGCGCAAGCGACTCCGTGATCGTGAAACGAGTATCACACGCATGCGCCGCGCGATTTGGGTCACCTGTGGATACCAATAATTGACACCACGTTGCGTAGTCCACACGATTGGTAACTGGTAGCAAACTGAATGCTTGAAATGCCTGAATATACTTGGCCAACTTGTCATCAAACGTAGACTTGAACATTGTATGAACCATGCCTTTACCTCTTGGAACAGCACCGTTGAAGACACAAGCCGCAGACAGCAACTCGACAAGAACACCACTATCACCAGGCTTCAAAATATGGGCTGCCAGCTGCTGTCGGGTGGCCGGCCCAAAATTCCCGTTCACCGAGGAATCTGCTATTCCAAACTCAGATTGAAGTGCCTTCATTAGTAGTTTTTGAACATCACGCGAATAATGTCCCTCCGTAGGGATAAGCGTTGCAAAACTACGCCGCCAATAACGGCCATTCAACCACTGCTGGATCTTACGAACTTCCGGATCACCTCCGGCGACTAGGACGTAAGCATCCATCGTGAGCAAGGCCTTGAACAGTTTAGCATTCAGTCTATCCTGCTTCCCAATACCCATGTTGTCGGTCATGGCGTACAAGGAACCCGCCACTGCATCCTGCTGCGGCCCAAAAGGAGGTGAACTTCTCCAGATCCCGTCGAGATCCCCACCGGGATAACCTTTACAGTAAAAGGCGCACTTAATGATGTTGACAATATTCTTGTTCTGTTCGCCCGGCCCGACACCACCACGGGCGTCCACCTTGGACATTGTGGTCGGACCGAACGCATGCGACAGTTCCTGGATCCCCAACTCGTGCTGCAAGCCTTGCGTGAGCGAGTACATCGTCGCCCAATTCGTTTTGCCATTCTCCGGGCAACGGTCATAGCCAGCAATGCCCGAATACGTCGCGTTGACCCACCTCTGGGCATCCAGCACCCGCTCATCCATGAATAAACCCCTATCTGCGCTGCAAGCCACATGCTTTTAGTTATCACGATTATCGTGTTTCTGTATTATCCGCACGAACGCGGATAGTACACAAAACACTCGGCTCCAAAGCTAGAGGATAGCATCCGTGCCTAGCCCGCAGGCAGCCACCCCCAACCTTCCCTCGTCCAAAACTTACGCACAACGATTCTCCGAGGCCAAAGGCCGCTCTGATTGCTGGAAGCCCAAAGGTCATCTGGAGTCCAAATCACTCGCGGTTGCAAAACACATCACCATCGCCACGGCACAAACCCAGATGGGCACTTCTCCGATCGATTTCCCAATTCGAGGGAGCAAAGATCATCCGCGTCATTTCTATTACCTGAGAAAACACGTCACCATGGCCATCAGAAAAAGAAGCCGATATTCATACCAGCACGCATCGGTATCCATGCGCGCTACGCGAAAAGCGGCTGACCGGGCCGAGCACCGTGACATGATGGCATTAGTCGGCGATGCGATGGGCCACCGACCACCAATCGCGTACACACCGTAAAGAGTACCAGTGTCGAACACAGAGCTCACGGTCGATGTTCTGGTCATCGGATGGGGCAAGGCAGGTAAGACCATCGCCGGACGCCTCGCCGGGGAGGGACGCAACGTCGCCCTCGTCGAAAGATCAGCACAGATGTACGGGGGCAGCTGCATCAACGTCGCATGCGTACCTACCAAGGACCTCATCGACTCGGCATCCAAGCGGGACGGTCGCGACCCCGTCTCCTACTTCACCTCAGCCGTCGCCGATCGAGACGCCCTCATCGCCAAGCTGAATCACGCCAACCACGCCATGCTGGAGGGCAAAGTGCTTCTCCTCGACGGGGAAGCCAGCTTCACCGGACCCCACAACGTCAAGGTGGTTGGGGGAGCCGATGAGATCGCGGTACACGCCGAAACGATCATCGTCAACACCGGATCTCACCCAGCCACCCTCCCGATTCCCGGTGCCGACGGCCCGCGCGTCCATGACTCCACCACGATCCGGCACGTCGATCCCCTGCCGTCGCGGCTCGTCGTCGTGGGTGGCGGATTCATCGGCCTGGAGTTTGCCCAGATGTTCACCCGATTCGGTTCCCAGGTCACCCTGCTCGAGGCTGGTGACACCTTCGCCCCGGCTCTCGATTCCGACGTCGCCGAGCGTGTGCGCAGCATGTTGGAGAGCGAAGGGGTCACGATTGTCACGGATGCCCGCGCGACCTCCTTTCATGACACAGGCCACCACATTGACGTCGCCACTGGCGATCGCACCTTCACTGCCGATGCGGTGTTGGTGGCAGCGGGCAGGCTCCCCGCCACTGAGAACCTTCATCTTGAGGCCGCCGGAGTGGCCACGGATGAACGAGGCCACATCACCGTTGACACTCAGCTGCGCACCAGTGTCGACGGGATCTACGCGGTCGGTGACGTCAATGGCGGCCCGCAGTTCACTTATATCTCCCTCGATGACAACCGAGTACTGTGGGACACCCTTCACGACGGGCCGCGTCGTCGCGACGATCGAGTGGCCGTCCCGACGACGACCTTCCTCGACCCGCCGCTGTCCCAGGTCGGCATGACGATGCGCCAAGCCCGGGAGTCCGACCGCTCCGTGCTCGTGGCGTCCAAGAACGTCTCCACGATCGCTGCCATGCCGCGACCCAAGATCGTCGGACAAACCGAAGGCCTCATTCGAGTTCTCGTCGATGCCGACGACCACACCGTCCTGGGAGCGACCCTGTGGTGCATTGATTCGCAGGAACTGGTCAACCTCGTCGGTCTGGCCATGCGGCTGGGAGCCCGCGACGAGACGCTGCGTGACGGCATCTGGACCCACCCGTCGTCAACCGAGGCCTTCAACGAAGTGCTCGGGGCACTCGCGCCTCTCGACTGAGACACCGGCGACGTTCGCTCCCCCCTGGGCCGTGAACTCCCTGTTCGCCCCCCGTTCGCCGTATTCGGTCGGACATCGTGATCATCCCAGGTGCTCTGATGGGCACGCGGCGCCGTGTGCCCATACCCTGATGACATGAGTGATGCCGTGCGCAGTGAGTCCTGTCCCGTCCTCGCCGTGGACGCCGGACAGTCCAGTACCCGTGTCCGCTGCGAGCCTGGCCCCTGGGGGCCAGGGTGGATGGTCACCTCGTCCGGTGTCCGTACTGCCCTGCCCCTCGCCCCGCAGTTCGCGACCGTCATGGCTGACGTCGTGACAGCCCACCCGGAGGTCATCGGGTCAGACTGCACGGTGGCCATCGGGTCGTCGGGAGCCCGCGACGACGAAGACCCCGCTCCCGTCCTGGAAGCTCTCAAACCCTACGGCGTCGCTCGGGTGCTGCTGGCCCATGACTCCATCACCTCCTACCTGGGCGCCCTGGGCGACCAGCTGGGGGTCGTCACGGCAGCGGGAACCGGGGTCATCACGCTGGCCGTCGGCCACCACGATGTCGCCCGCGTCGACGGCTGGGGTTACGTCATCGGCGATGCCGGATCGGCGTTCTGGCTGGGCCGCCATGCCCTCGACGCCGTCATGCGCGCCCACGACGGTCGTGGCGAACAGACGGTCCTCAGCGAGACCATCGGCGGAGATTTCGACGACATCGAGGCCGCCTACCTCGAACTCCACGCCGATCCCCTCATGGTCTCGCACATCGCCGCCTACTCCACCAAGGTCACTGCCGCTGCGGAAGAGGGCGATCACGTCGCCCGTGACATCTGCGTGCGCGCGGCCCACGAGTTGGCTCACTCATCCATCACGGGACTACGTCAGACCCATCTGACCGACGAGGACAGCCCTGCCGTCGGCCTGCTGGGAGGCGTCATGAGGTCCCGCCTCATCCATGCGGCGATCGTCGAGAAGATCTCCGTGGCCATGCCGGGAGCGCGCATCGTCGAACCCCTCGGAGAGGGCCTCGACGGGGCCGCAGCCCTGACGGCCGTCAGCCCTGATTCCCCGCTCGGCCAGCGCATCCACGTCGCTCGGTGACGACAGCGTCCAGGACTGCACAGTTCTGACGACACGACGACGGGGTGACCTCATGAGGACCACCCCGTCACACATATCCGGGAAACCCGGACACCCCGCTTACAGCTGGGCTGACAAGAAGGTCAGCAGGGACCGGAAGAATCCCAGCCCATCGGTGCCGGCACCGGTGAGCTCCTCCACGGAATGCTCCGGGTGAGGCATCAGACCGACGACGTTTCCCGCCTCATTGGTGACACCGGCAATGTCGTGGACCGAGCCGTTCGGGTTGGCGGTGTAGCGGAAGACGACCTGGTTGTTGGCCTCCAGAGCTGCCAAGGTCGCATTGTCGGCAACATAGTTGCCCTCGCCATGCTTGGCGGCGACGCGAATGCGCTGGCTGGGACGGAAGGCGCAGGTCCACACAGTGTCAACGCTGGCGACCTGAAGCTGCTGCACTGAGCAGTGGAAACGCCGCTTCTCGTTGCGCATCAGGGTGCCAGGCAGCAGGTGAGACTCGCAGAGCACCTGGAATCCGTTGCAGATGCCGAGCACAGGAAGACCAGCGTCCACCGCTTCACGAATGGAGGACATCACCGGCGAGGCTGCAGCCAGGGCGCCCGAGCGCAGATAGTCGCCGTAGGAGAACCCTCCCGGAAGGACGACGGCGTCAACCCCGGCCAGATCCGTCGAGGCGTACCACAGCGGCACGGGCTCAGCCCCAGCCAGGCGAACAGCCCTTGCGGCATCCTGGTCGTCAAGGGTTCCGGGGAAGGTGACGACTCCGATACGTGTCATCGTCAGTCCTCCACGCGCACGTCGAAGGACTCGATGACGGTGTTGGCCAGCAGCTCGGAGGCGACCTGACGGATCTCGTCGAGACGATCCTCCAGCCCCTCACCGGTGATTTCGAAACGCTTGCCCTGGCGCACCGTCAGGCTGTCATGGCCGAGCCGGGCGAGCACCGACGTGATGGCCTTGCCCTGGGGATCGAGAATCTCGGGCTTGGGCATGACCTCCACCACTACACGTGACATGCCACCAATCTTATCGGCACTACGGGGATCCGGCTCGTTGGGGACATCGACTGCGCCAGGAACACTGGCATCGGGAGCAACGACGGGAATCGACATCGCACCCTGGACAGGCCCCACACCACCTTCCGGCGGAAGCACGGAATCAGACGACTGTTCAGCATTCGAGACGGCGACGGTCTCATCCTGGGGCATCTGCCCGCCGGTCAGACGCGCCCACGCCTCCTCATAGCGACGGCTGGTGGCCTCGACGACCTCCTCGGGCAGAGCCGGGGGCTCCTCATCGCTGGACCGATCCCATCCCGACTCCTTGGTGAGCCAGTCACGCACGTACTGCTTGTCGAAAGAGTCGGCACCCTTACCGGGCTGCCAGGTCTCCGCGTCCCAAAACCGCGAGGAGTCAGGGGTGAGAACCTCGTCAGCGAGGACGATGGTGCCATCGGCGCGACGGCCGAATTCGAACTTGGTGTCGGCGAGGATGATGCCGCGCTCACGGGCGATCTCCTCGGCTCGCTGGTAGATCCGCAGCGAGAGGTCGTGCAGTTGGGCGGCGACCTCAGGACCAACGAGTTTCACCAGGTGCAGGTAGTCGATGTTCTCGTCATGCTCGCCCTGGGGAGCCTTGGCCGCCGGGGTGAAGATGGGCTCCTCGAGCCGGGAACCATCTTGCAGCCCCTCAGGCAGTCGGATTCCACACACCGCGCGATTGCGCTGATATTCGGCCCAGCCGGAACCCGTCAGGTAACCACGCACCACGCATTCAACGGGGAACATCTCCAATTCCTCGACGATCATGGCTCGTCCGGCGACCTCAGTGGGAACATCCAGACTGACGAGATGGTTGTCGACGATGTCGGCCAGTTGGTCGAACCACCACAACGACACGTTCGTCAGGATGGCTCCCTTCCCGGGAACCCCCGGGGTCAGGACGTGGTCGTAAGCGCTGATCCGGTCAGTGGCAACCATGAGGAGGTGGCCCGGCTGATCGGGGAGGCGATAGAGGCGACGGACCTTGCCCTCAGCCAGCAACGGGAGTTCGAGGTGCGGAGTGACCATGGGGGCATCATGCCACGGTTGTGGGCCCTGACGACACAGAGAGAGCCCTGATTCGTCTCCAACATAGGCATTGACTATGGCGAGCCTTTCAGTGATAGCGTTGAACTATCACTTCGTCGACCAGAGAGGACTCATCATGAGTCTCATCAACACCAAGATCGTCCCCTTCAAGTCCAACGCTTTTCGCAATGGGGACTTCATTGAGGTCTCCGACGCCGACATCAGTGGCAAGTGGGCCATCTTCTTCTTCTACCCCGGTGACTTCACCTTCGTCTGCCCGACCGAGCTGGGTGACCTCGCCGACCACTACGAGGAGCTGCAGGCAATGGACGTCGAGGTGTTCTCGGTGTCCACCGACTCGCACTTCGTCCACAAGGCCTGGCACTCCGACTCCGACACCGTCGGCAAGGTCAACTACACGATGATCGGCGACCCGAACCTCCAGCTGACCCGCAACTTCGACGTCGAGCGCGAGGGAGCCGGGCAGGCCGACCGCGCCACCTTCCTCGTCGATCCCGACGGCGTCATCCAGTTCTACGAGCTGACCGCTGAGGGCATCGGCCGCAACGCCACCGAGCTGGTCCGCAAGGTCAAGGCCGCCCAGTACGTCTACACCCACCCAGGCGAGGTCTGCCCCGCCAAGTGGGAAGAGGGAGCTGACACCCTCGCCCCGTCGATCGACCTCGTCGGCAAGATCTGAGCTCCGACCCGAGCACCTGCCGCAGGGGCGATCGTCCCTGCGACGGATCCCCGGGCCGGCACGTCCATATCCCCCTACTTCCCCACCCAGGAGAATCATGCTTGACAACGCCCTGACCACCCAGCTCAAGACCTACCTCGAGATGGTGCGTGAGCCCATCGTCCTGGTGCCCTCCCCCTACCGGGGAGACGACGCCACCAAGGCATCGAAGTCGGCCCAGATGGACGAATTGCTCGCCGAGATCGCTGCCCTGTCGGACAAGGTGAGCGTCGGTGACCCCGTCGACAACGAGCGGACCCCGTCTTTCGCCATCACCTCTCCAAGCTCCCAGAGCGACATCCGCTTCGCCGGTCTGCCGATGGGCCACGAGTTCACCTCCTTGGTGCTGGCCCTGCTCCAGGTCGGTGGCCACCCGGTCAAAGAGGAGCAGTCCCTCATCGACGCGGTGCGGGCAGTCAAGGAGGAGCACCACTTCGTCACCTACATGTCGCTGACCTGCCAGAACTGCCCGACGGTGGTTCAGGCCCTCAACGCGATGGCCGTCCTCAACCCGAACATCCATCACACCGCCGTCGAGGGTGGCACCCACACCGACGAGGTGGAGGCCAAGGGCATCGCCTCGGTGCCGGCCATCTACCTGGATGGCGAGGACTGGGGCTCGGGCCGCATGGACATGGCCGAGATCCTCGAACGTCTCGACGCCAACGCCGCTCAGGGAGCCAAGGAGAACCTGTCCGAGCGCGATCCGTACGACGTGCTCGTCGTTGGCGCTGGCCCTGCTGGTGCCGCAGCTGCCGTCTACGCCGCCCGCAAGGGTATTCGCACGGCGATGGTGGGGTCTCGAGTCGGCGGCCAGGTACTCGACACCGAGGCCATCGACAACCTCATCTCTGTGCCTCACACCACTGGTCCGAAGCTGGCCGACGCCCTGCGGGCCCACGTCAATGACTACGACATCGACGTCATCGAGCGTCAGACCGCCAGCACCCTGGAGACTGACGACGGCATGACGACGGTGCGTCTGACTGACGGCGACCTGCGTGCCCGCTCGGTCGTCATCGCGACTGGTGCCCGCTGGCGCAACCTCGGCGTTCCCGGTGAGGAGGAGTACCGCACCAAGGGTGTCACCTACTGCCCACACTGCGACGGCCCCCTGTTCAAGGGCAAGAAGGTCGCCGTCATCGGTGGTGGAAACTCCGGAATCGAGGCGGCGATCGACCTGGCCGGCGTCGTCGACCACGTCACCGTCGTCGAGTTCCTCGACGTTCTCAAGGCCGACGACGTGCTGCTGCGCACCCTCAAGTCGCTGCCGAACGTCGACGTCATCACATCGGCCCGCACCACTCAGATTCTGGGCGACGGCTCCAAGGTGACGGGACTGGAGTACGAGGACCGCACCAGCGGCGAGGTCAAGACCATCGAACTGGCTGGCGTCTTCGTTCAGATCGGCCTGCTGCCCAACACCGAGTGGCTGGAAGGCGCCGTGGAGCGCACTGGCCGTGGAGAGGTCGTCATCGACGAGCGCGGTGGCACCTCGGTGCCCGGCGTCTTCGCTGCCGGTGACTGCACCACCCAGCCCTACAAGCAGATCATCATCTCGATGGGTGCTGGCGCGACGGCAGCTCTCGGGGCCTTCGACCACCTCATTCGTCAGAACCCCGCGCAGAACTGAGTCCGCGTGAACCTTCGTGATCTGGGATACCTCGTCGCCCTGGCCGAAGAACACCACTTCGGCCGGGCGGCGGCGTCGTGCGGCGTCAGCCAACCGACCTTGTCGACCCAGATCCACCGGCTCGAGAATGAGCTCGGTGTGCCGCTGGCCGTCAGGGCGGGACGACGCATCGAGATCACCCCAGTGGGCGAGCGTATCGCCCAGACCGCCCGGGAAATGCTGGTGTTGGCTGACGACATCCGGACCCTGGCCCTGGAGGAGTCCGAGCGGACGACCCGCCAGCTCAAGGTCGGGGTCTTCCCCACCCTGGGGCCGTTCCTGCTGCCACGCGTCATCGCTCGGTTCGACCAGTACGAACCGGGGGTCAACATCCATGTGGTGGAGAAACGCACTGCCAGACTGCTGGAGGCCGTCAATCAGGGGGATCTCGACGTCGCCGTGGTGGCTGCCCCGGTCGAGGACAAGACCCTGACGGCAATCCCGGTCTTCCGGGAGGAGTTCCTGCTGGTGACGGGGGTTGACGACGAGCTGGCCCACGAAAAGGGGCCGATCGACCCCCACGACGTCTCGACCGATGGGCTCATCCTGATGTCCGAGGGACACTGTTTGCGTGACCAGGTGCTCGAGGTGTGCAGCCCATCTGGCCCGATGCCACCGAATGGCTTGTCGGCAGGGTCCCTCGCGACCATCCGCGAGCTGGTGTCAGTGGGGGCAGGACGAACGTTGATGCCACGCAGCGCGGTGTCGGCACCCAAGCCGAAGGACCCCCGCATCGTCGTCCGAGAGTTCACCCGACCCCGACCTCACCGAGACATCGTGGTGTGTGGCAGGCCTGCAGCCATGACACGTCCATCAGTCCTGACCCTGATCAACATCCTTCGGGATCTCCCCGGCGACATCGTCGAGCCGCTGGGCGTCGATGGGGCGACGTTATGCTCCCATGGTCTGGGGAACTGAGGGTCCGAACCCAACCCACTCCCCCATTGCCGCTCGTCAACTGCGCCAGATTTTATGGCGTAGGTGAGGCACAACTGGCGCAGATGTGGAAAGGAGGGCCGACTCAGCGAGCCGGCCCTCCCGTAGTACTCAGATCACCGCGTCACAGCACCAGACCAGGCAGGTAGCTGGCAGCCTCGGGGTATTCCCGGACGATGTCCTCGACCTTGGCGCACAGCGCCTCGACCTGGTCCTGAGCCCCACCAGTGAGATCCAGCGGCGATGAGACCAGGCCGCGCAACTGCTCCTTGGTCAGCGGGATCCGCGGGTCGGCAGCCAGACGGGCGAAGAGATCGTTCTCGGTCGTGCCGGTCTCACGCATCTCCAGGGCGACGGCCACGGCGTGCTCCTTGATGGCCTCGTGAGCGTCCTCGCGACCGACGCCAGCGCGGACGCAAGCCATCAGGACCTTCGTCGTCGTCAGGAAGGGCAGGTAACGCTCCAACTCGGCCTCGATGACGGCCGGGAAGGCGCCGAAGTCGCCGAGGATCGTCAGGAAGGTCTCGAAGGCCCCGTCAATGGCGTAGAAGGAATCCGACAGAGCGACGCGACGCACCACGGAGCAGGAGACGTCGCCCTCGTTCCACTGCACACCGGCCAGACCGGTGACCATGGTGAGGTATCCGCGCAGGACGACGAGGAAACCGTTGACGCGCTCGCAGGAGCGGGCATTCATCTTGTGCGGCATCGCCGAGGACCCAACCTGGCCAGGCTTGAACCCCTCGGTGACGAGCTCGTTGCCGGCCATCAGGCGGATTGACGTCGCCAGGTTCGACGGCCCCGACAGCACCTGCACCAGCGTCGAGATGACCTCGAAGTCCAGGGATCTCGGGTAGATCTGGCCGGTCGAGGTCAGCACCTGGTTGAAGCCGAGGTGATCGGCGACCCGATGCTCGAGATCATCAAGCTTGGAGTCATCCCCACCGAGCAGGTCGAGCATGTCCTGGGAAGTTCCCATCGGCCCCTTGATTCCGCGAGCCGGATACCGCTCGATGAGTTCGTTGACGTGCTCCCACGCCACCAACATCTCGTCGATGGTGGTCGCGAACCTCTTGCCCAGGGTCGTCACCTGGGCAGCAACGTTGTGGGACCGACCAGCGATCGGCTGATCCGAGTACTGGGCAGCCAGTCGGGACAGCTGGTTCAGGGTGGCGACCATCTTGTCGCGCACCAACTTCAGCGACTCCAGCACCTGCATCTGCTCGATGTTCTCGGTGAGGTCGCGGCTCGTCATGCCCTTGTGGATGTGCTCATGACCGGCCAGGGCGTTGAACTCCTCGATCCGAGCCTTGACGTCGTGTCGTGTGACGGCCTCACGCTCGGCGATCGAGTCCAGATCGACGTTGTCGAGAACAGCCTGGTAGTCAGCCAACACCTGCTCGGGATCGTCGCCCCCAAAGCTGACGCCGAGGTCCGCCTGGGCCTCGAGGACGGCCAGCCATAGCCTGCGCTCGGCACGGATCTTGTTCTCCGGCGTCCAGATGGAGCGCATCGCCGAAGAGGCGTAACGGGTGGCAAGGATGTTGGGAACGCTCATGAATTCTCCCCGTCTGTCGGGTTGCTGGGATTGTTCTCGGATTGGGGCGCGAGTTCGTCGGCCATCTCGTCGACGGCCTCGAGCTCAGCTGCGTGAAGGGCAATGTCAGTGCGGTGGAACCCGCCACTCACCTCGAGCTGGTTAACCCTGCTGTAGGCATCAGTACGGGCCCCGGCAAGGGTCTCACCATGGCCAAGCACCACGAGGACGCGGCCACCGCTGGTGACCAGCCCATCCCCCTCGATACGAGTTCCGGCGTGCAGGACGTCCTCGTCATCGACCGGAGCGACAACTCGGCGTCCCTTCACCGGAGATGCAGGATACCCCTCGCTCGCCATGACGACACCGACGGCAGCTCCGCGGCGGAACCGCAAGCCATCTGTTCCGGACACGTCTCCGCGGGCGGCGGCCTGCATGATCTGTGCCAACGGGGACTCCAGCATGCTGAGCAGTGGCTCGGTTTCCGGGTCGCCGAAGCGAACGTTGAACTCGACGACCTTCGGACCGTCAGAGGTCAAGGCCAGCCCCACGTACAGCAGACCGATGAACGGGGTGCCGCGATCTCGCATGGCTGACAGTGTCGGGGAGATCACCGTGTTCGACACTGTCTCGACAAGGTTGTCAGACGCCCATGGCAATGGCGTGTACGCGCCCATTCCGCCAGTGTTGGGACCGACCCCGCCATCACCAACCCGCTTGAAGTCCTGGGCCGGCTGCATGGGGAGAGCACGCTCGCCGTCACAGATCGCGAAAAGGCTCACCTCGGGGCCGTCGAGGTACTCCTCGATGACCACCTGGTGGCCAGAATTGAGGCACTGCTCGGCATGGGCCAGGGCCTCGTCACGGTCCTCGGTGACGACAACTCCCTTGCCACCTGCGAGCCCATCATCCTTGACGACGTGGGGAGCCCCGAATTCGTCGAGGGCTGCACCCACCGAATCGAGGTCACCGCAGGATCGAGATGCGGCGGTGGGAACACCGGCAGAAGCCATGACCTCCTTGGCGAAGGCCTTCGAGCCTTCCAGCCGAGCAGCCTCGGCACTCGGACCGAAGCAATCGATCCCTGCGTCGCGCAGGGCGTCTGCCACCCCCGCGACCAACGGGGCCTCCGGGCCGACGACGACAAGGTCGGCCGCAACCTCGCGGGCAAGGGCGACGACGGCGTCCTTGTCGCACGGGTCGATGGGATGGTTCGTGGCGAAGGATGCCGTTCCGGGGTTACCGGGGGCGGCATGGACGGCAGCGACCTGTGGGTCTCGGTGGCATGCCAGAGCGAGGGCATGCTCGCGACCACCAGATCCGAGGACGATAACAGTCATGCTGGACACGACCTCAAGAGTAGAGGGTGCTCCCGACCGTTTCCCGATCGGTCTTGTTCCTCCCCGGCATCGGAGCGGAACACTGCATCGTCAGCTCTCAGTCGATGAGGTCGTTGAGCATGATGGACTGGTCACGACCGGCACCAACACCGATACCGGAGATCCGTGTACCGACGAGCTCCTCGAGACGACGCACGTAGGCCTGGCAGTTGCGCGGCAGATCCTCGAAGGAACGGGCCTTCGAGATATCCTCGCTCCAGCCATCCATGAACTCGTAGACCGGCTTTGCGTGATGCAGGTCGGACTGGGTGACGGGCATGACGTCGGTGCGCTCGCCCTCGACCTCGTAGGCCACACAGACCGGGATGCGATCCCAGCCGGACAGCACGTCGAGCTTGGTGAGGAACAGGTCCGTCACCGAGTTGATCATGACAGCCTGCTGCACCAGCGGGGCGTCGAACCAACCACAGCGACGCGGACGTTTCGTCGTCACGCCGTACTCGCCGCCCTCACGGCGCAGGCGCTCGCCGTCCTCGTCAAACAGCTCGGTCGGGAACGGACCCTCACCAACGCGGGTGGTGTAGGCCTTGGCGATGCCGACGATGCGATCGATGCGCGTCGGCCCGACTCCCGAACCGGTGCAGGCGCCTGCAGCGATGGGGTTGGACGAGGTGACGTACGGGTAGGTGCCGAAGTCGACGTCGAGATGGTGGGCCTGGGCTCCCTCGAAAAGCACGACCTTGCCCTCGTCGAGACCCTTGTTGAGCACGCGCGCGACGTCAACGACATAAGGACGGATGCGCTCGGCATGAGCCAGCAGCCCGTCCGCAACGCGCTCCGGGTCGATGGAGCGGCGGTTGTAGATCTTCACCAGGATCTGGTTCTTCTGATCCAGGGAGGCCTCCACCTTCTGGCGCAGGATCGACTCGTCGAACAGATCCTGGACACGGATGCCCATGCGGTTGATCTTGTCGGAGTAGGCCGGCCCGATGCCACGTCCCGTGGTACCGATGCGACGTTTTCCGAGGAAACGCTCGGTCACCTTGTCAAGGGTCTGGTGGTACGGGGTAATGAGGTGCGCGTTGGCGCTGATGAGCGGGTGCGGGATGTCCACACCACGGCTGCGCAGCGTGTCGATCTCATCAGCCAGCACGTCCAGGTTGAGGACGACACCGTTACCGAGGACCGCAGTGGAGTTCGGGTTGAGGACACCGGACGGCAGCAGGTGCATGAAGAACTTCTCGGCACCGACGACGACGGTGTGTCCAGCATTGTTGCCTCCCGAGTACCGCACGCAGTAGTCAACGCGCTCGGACATCTGGTCGGTGGCCTTGCCCTTGCCCTCGTCACCCCACTGGGTACCCATGACGACGATTCCAGGCATCTGTTCCTCCATTTCCTCGCACCGGTGTGCGGGTTGCCTCCGGTTGCAGGGGCACATGCAGCTCTGCAACCAGGCACACTTTACGTGGTCGCTACGACATCAACGGCGTCAGACCGGGGAGCGAAGGGGTTTTCTCCGCTCCACGTGGCCCTTCGTCGTCAATACGTCACGGTCGATCAGGCGACGGTCGCACCGCCCTCACCAATGGCCCCCTCGCCGTCATCCGGCAGGACCGGGATCTCCAACAGATCGAGGCTTGCCCCCTCAAGAGGCAGACGCGACGCCAGCGGGCCGAAGTGCGGATCACCACGGTGTCCATCAAAGTTGACGCGCTTGTAACCAGCGTCCTCGGCCCAGCTGATAACCGACGACATCGCCGAGGCGACGGCGGCATCGCCTTCAGGTGTGTCGGCCTGCACGGTCTCTGCCACAACCGTCGGGTTCTCGTCGACGAAGACGAAGGCGACGGCTGCCGGCTGACCGTCGATGAGGGCGACCCGGGTTGCGCCCGCGTCGAGGTCCTCGAGCTCCTGCCGCAGCGCCTCGTGAGCGGCCTCGCTGTCATCAACCGGCGACCATGACTCGTGCATCCACACGTAGATCTGTTCCCAGAGCGTCTCGAGCACACCAGGGGCCAGGGTGGAGCCCGAAATGGCACCTCCCGGACCGACGCTGACCTCTGCGAGGGATTCAATGGCCCGGCCGAAGTGGCGACGCGGCAACTCGAATGGCGGGCAGGAAGCGTAAACCTCACCGCCCAGGGAAAGGATGAAATTCTCGGCGTCCGAGCCGACAATGGCCTTGGTGGCCAGGGGCCGCTTCACCCGCTGCTGAATCTGGCGCACCAGGCGGGTGCCGATACGACGCCCACGGGAATCAGGATGGATCTCCACATCAATGAAACGACGGGTACGATGCACCACGGCGAGCCAGGAAACCGCGTACCCGACGATGCGGTCCTCGTGGAGGGCGACCCGGGCGACGACGTCGGGACGATCAATGCGATCGATCAGTGATCCTGGTTCCCCGAAGGTGATCACCTTGACGTCTTCAGGCCGCATGTCGCGGAAAACAACGTGCTCACTCATGTCGCGCTCCTGACTCTGACGACGACTTTGACGTCGCTGTGTCCCCATTCTGTCGCCTTTTGCGAGCCCGCGTCGACCAGGGAGGTTATCCGGTGCCAAGATCATGCAGGTCATGACATGATTAGCGGCATGTCAGACCCGAAGGATGTCGTCCACCTGGCCGATAACCTCAACCCTGCGGCGCAGCGGATGTTTGAGTGGATTCTCTCCTCGGACCTGACCCCCGGAGATCCCATTCCGATCGAGCAGGATTTGGCGACTCAGTTCGGTATGGCGCGCGGCACTGTTCGTGAGGCGGTGCGGGAATTGCGGGCGCTGGGAATCCTCGAGGTCCGACGTGGCTTGGGCACCTACCTGTCGACAGCCTCCGCGTCGACGATTCGTCCGGGGCTCGTGTATCGCGGCGTCAAGCAGGTCGGCGCCGACACCGCCGGGAACAGGGACCTCACGGGGTTGCGAGAGATGGTGGAGGTCCGCGCATTGCTGGAGTGCTCGTTGGCAGCCGAGGTGACCGGCTCCATCAGCGCAGCGATCGGTCGCGAACTGCACGCTCTGGCAGCACGCATGGACGACCCCAGGGACTCCGCGTCGGCAGATCGCCAATTCCACCGGACGCTCTACGCCGGTGTGGACAATCAGCTGGCTCGCGAGCTCATTGATGTGTTCTGGGACTCCCTCAACCTCGCCGATCTCCGACTGCCGCCAACCAACACCGTCAAGGCCACCCGTGACGCCCACGACCGCATCGCGGACTGCGTCGTCGGCAACGATCCTGAGGTCAGCCGTGACGCCATGTGGCATCACTTCGATGCCATCCGGGAGCGGCTTGGCGGGGCGCCCACCCAGCGGTAACGCCCACGCACCGCCTTGCCCGGAGCGTGACGAGGGGGCCTGCCTACTGGCAAGCCCCCTGTGACGGCCCATTACTTCAGAGCCTCGCGGAACCAGCCCGTGATCGAGGTCGGGTGGGTGATCGCTGTTCCCACGACGACGGCATGGGCGCCCAGATCCATTGCCCGTCGCGCCTGCTCAGGGGTGTGGATGCGTCCTTCAGCAATGACCGGACGACTACCGTCGAGCCCCGTGACGAGAGTCTCGATGACCTCGTAATCAGGACCGTCCGTCCTGGGGCGTTCACCGGTGTAGCCGGACAGCGTCGTACCGATGAGGTCGGCCCCCGCCT
The DNA here is from genome assembly GCF_000227295.1 of Cutibacterium avidum ATCC 25577. Classification (GTDB taxonomy): domain Bacteria; phylum Actinomycetota; class Actinomycetes; order Propionibacteriales; family Propionibacteriaceae; genus Cutibacterium; species Cutibacterium avidum. The sequence goes on from NZ_JH165054.1 coordinate 661,248, forward strand.
CGGCCGCCGCGAAACCGTCGTCAGCCGATCCACAGTCAGCCATGACGACGACGTCGTACTCATCCTTGAGACCTGCGATGGTCTGGGCCAGGCTCAGGCCGTCGGCGCGCTCCCGCCGGGTGCCGTCGAGGGCGACGATGTCAGCCCCGGCAGCGGCCACGCAGCGCGCGTGACGAAGGGTCGGGGTGATGTAGATGCCCTCGTCACCCTCCTTCCAGATGCCGACCACCGGGACGCTGACGCGCCCCTTGACTGCGGCGACGTCAGAGAGCCCCTGGGCTCGCACAGCGACTGCTCCCCCGAGCTCGACAGCAGCGGCCATCTGCGCCATGGTCTCCGGGTGCCGGAGAGGTTCTCCTGGGTAGGCTTGGCACGAGACGACGAGGCCTCCCGCCATCGACGCAATGATCCTGTCGGTGAATGCGCTCATGATCGAGTCCTCCTCGGATTGATACTTGTCCTGGACATGATCACGCGAGCTGGCCGACTCGACGCAGCACTTCCGCGACCCTCTCGACATTCTCACCCGTGAGGGTAGGCAGCGGCACGCACATGGTGTTGGTCTCGATCGTTCCCAACAGCTGCATGGCCGTCTTGAAGGCTCCCACACCAGCAGCCGGACCGACGACTCCCTGCGGAACGAACGCGATCTCCATAAGCTCGGTGGCCTTGTCCTGCTCGGTTCGGACCGTCTCCCAGTCGCCCTCACGATAGGCCTTGTACATCTTCACGTAGTTGGTCGCGTCGACGTTCGCCAAACCCGGGACGACACCGTCGGCACCGGACATGAAAGCTCCGTCGACGACGACCTCGTGGCCGGTGAACAGGGCCAGCGGAGAACCTGCGACACGGTTGGCCAGGGCCAGGCGACGGAAGGAGACATCGTCGGCAGAGGAGTCCTTGCATCCAGCGATGACACCCTCACGACCCAGTTTGATCATGAGATCGACGGGCACCTTGACGTGCACGCACACCGGGATGTCGTAGACGAAGAGCGGCAGTTCGGTGGCCTCGTGCAGGGCGCGGAAGTGGTTCTCGATCTCGGTCGGACCGGTGATCGCGTAGAACGGCGCGGTGGCGACGACGGCGTCGACCCCGATCTCCTCGGCCTGACGAATATGACGGATGACGCGCAGGGTCTCGGTGTCGATGACCCCGGCGAGCAGCGGTACCCGTCCGTCGATGATCCGTTTGGCCTCTCCCAGGACCCGTCCGCGCATCTCGTCGTCGAAGAAGGCGACCTCGGAGGTGGAACCGAGGATGAACAGGCCGTCAACCCCTTGCTCGATGAGGCGATTGATGAGCTTCTCGTAGGAGACGACGTCGAGATCACCGTCGGTGGTCAACGGGGTGACGACGGGGGGAATGACTCCATGGAAGTGAGTGGTCATGGTGGTGTCCTTCGTGGTGTTCGCGATTGTTGTGGTGAGTGTCATGCCGACGCCATGGCGTCATGGATGGAGGTGATCATGGCCAGTCGCTGCTCGACGGTGGCATCGACGGGGGTCTGGACCTTGATGCCCTGGTAGGACTGCACCCCTCGGGCAGCGGTCATGAAGGAGCCGATGAGATCAGTCGTCAACAGGCTGGTCGGCTCGTCATCTCGAAGGGGAAGATGCGCGTCTCCCCAGGCCGGCCCGTACTGGGTGACTTCCGGACCGGCACCAGAGACCATCACTCCACCGAGCAGGCCGGCATCGGCAAGTCGATCGACCTGGCGAGCCGGCAGATCTGGATCATGGGACTCGACAACGCTTCGTCCCCAGTTGACCGTCAGCCGAACTCCGATACCGGAGAGCGCGGTGATCTCGTCATCCAGGCCGAGAAATTCCTTCTCCCCCGGGCCAACTCCGTCCGAAGCATCGCAGTGCTCAATGACGGGAATGAGCTCGGCATCTGCGAAGAGACCGGAAAGCTCCACCAGGGAAGCCTTGAGCGCGGTTGGCTCGGCGTGGTTGCTGGGTGCCGAATGGAGCTCGACGAAGCGGACAACCGGGTGGCCGACCATCTCGTGCAGGGAACGCACATCGTCGACCAAACCAGCGATCCACGTCATTGCTCGCTGACGACCCTCCTCATCGGATGAGGCGAGCCCGAAGTAAGGATCGTTGGCCAGGTGCCCCATCGTCCCGGGAATAGCCGTGACGACGCACTGGGTGAACCGGCCGCGCAGCTGGTCTGCCAGCCAGCGCGGGTCGGCGTCGACGCCATCACGATACGGGATCTCGATCCCGTCGACCCAGCCACCTGCGGCTAGGCCGCGGTACAGGGCCTCCTGATCCAGAACCTCCTGCGGCATGGCTGCGTAGGCGCCCACGATCGTTGGAATGTTCATGACATGCCTCCATATCAGGATGCCACGACGGCATCGGGGTTATTGGATGCGGCGAACTCCTCGTCCACGTGATCCATCCGGTCAGCGGAACGGACATGATCAGGGCGGAACAACTTCTGCATCCGGTATGGGAAGTTGATGGCAATAAGGATGATGATCACTGCGGTGAAGGCGAAGGACAGGATGAACAGCGTCCACCCCAGACCCCAGCTGGACGGCAGAGCGCCGCCGATGCCGGTCGCCGGATCACCCGCCAGCGCTATACCGAGAACCGGGGCAATGGCACCGCCGAGGGCACCCACGTTGTACGAGAAGCCCAGACCAGCGGCCCGCTTCTCAACCGGGAAGTAGTTGGAGATGAACTTCGGCAGCAACCCGGAGATGCCCTGTCCGAACATCTGCTGGACGAAGATGAAGACCCCCAGCAGGACGACCCACACCGTCGAGGAGTGCACCATGTCACGGCTGACGAGGAAGACCGGCAGCACAAGGAACTCCGAGATGAGCAAAGACGTCCAGTAGGCCTTCCGGGTACCGAACTTGTCACCGATGAACCCTGCCATGATGCAGCCAGCAGCGGCGCCGAAAGAGGTTGCGGTCACGAGGTTCGACGCAGTGTCACTGCCCAGCCCCAGAGTCTGACGGTAGTAGGTCGGCAGCAGGGCCTGCAGCGGCCACGAGTAGAGGAAGGCGACAAACACCGTGATCATCACTGCGACGCCGGTCGGCCAGCGCGGCCCCTCGAACTGCACCATGAAGCTCACCATGACGACTGCAACAATGACCCACAGCAGGGCCAGGACAAACCCCGGAACTCCGCTCTTGAACAGGTAGATCACGATGAGGCATCCGAAGGCGACCAGAGCCAGCACGATGTTGATGATGCTGCGCTTCAGGTTACGGGCGAAGAGCATCGTGAACATGTCCGTCTTCTCGACGACTTCACCAGCCGCAGCTCGGGCAGCCTGCTCCTCTCGCATCTTCGCGAAGTCGGCGGCCTCCGGCAGAGCACGCCGCAGCCATAGCGCCAACACGATCGGAATGATTCCCAGTGCGAAGAGGATTCGCCAGGTGTATGGCTCTGCTGATGTGCCCCGCGTGAGGTGCTCGATCAGGGCGTACACCTGAGCCGTCACACCAGCACCGACCGAGAACCCGGAGATGAGGAATCCTGAAGCCTTGTTGCGCAGGCGGACAGGCCACGACTCAATGACATAAGTGGCCGAGGATCCGTACTCGCCAGCCATGCCCATGCCGATGCAGACACGGGCGACGAAGATAACCCAGAACGCCGGGGCGATGGCACAGACGACCGATCCGCCCGCGTACAGCAGGATCGATATGACCATGGCCTCCTTACGACCCACTCGGTCACCGATGGCTCCCAGCAGCAAACCACCGAACCACCGAGCGATGAAGGCGGCCGAAACCAATGTGGCCGTCGCTGCCGCGCCGACATTGAAGGTGCGCCCAATTTCAGTGAGGACCAGAGTGATCATGACGAAGTCGAATCCGTCCAGCAAATATCCGATCCATGCTGCCCAGAAAGACTTCCACTGCGTGCCGGTCAGCTCGTCACGCCATGATTTCTTGGCCGCCGTGGCCTCGACGTTGCTCATACGCCCATCTCCATTGATTGGTCGGGACAGCCCCGCGCGTTACATTGGACATTGGATGTCCTACATCAAGGATGAATGCGGCAGATCACAATGTCAATCTCATGACCTCACCTTGACGGCGAAAGGTCACTCCTGGTGATCGTTCTCCTGATCGCCGTCGGACTCGTCCTCGCCGACCTCGACGTCGATAGCGCCATCGGTGGGCACCTCGTCGCCACGCAGCGCTCGCCAGGCCTCGTCGCTCAACTCGCGCAGCAATGTGTCGGCGTCATCGGACTCGTCACCAAATCCCAGCCTCTCAGCCGCCATTGCGAGGGCGTGGAGACAGCGGAACACCCCCTGGTTCGGCAGGTAGCCCCAGTCAACAACGCCGTCGCCGTCCCAGCCGGCATCTCGCAGCTGCTCCAGGCCGAGATCACGCCCGGTACGTGCATAGGCATAGGCCGCGACATCAGCAGCATCGGTGCCGCACAGCAGGGACCCCTCAGCCAGGAGAGCCCAACACAACGTCGAGGACGGATGTTCCTTGACGACCGACATGAACTCACCGCGTCCCCGCTTGGCAAGCTTGCGGATGGCCGGGTCAGGCGGCAAGTGGACGCCGTGGTCCTGTTCCTCGATCTCTGCGGTCGGATCGGTGTTCTGCTCCTCAGCCATACTCCCAAGCCTAGGGCGAAACGCGCCGAAGCGCTCGCTCAGGCCGCCTGCAAGGGCATGTGACATAAACTTGTTCCAGCCAAATGGAAGGATCACCACCATGTGCCGACCCGTCAGATGTGACGTCTGTGGTAGGACGACCTGGGCCGGATGTGGCCAACACATCGACCAGGTCAAGGCACAGGTGCCACCTTCTCAATGGTGTGACGGCAATCACACTGCCGCCGAGAAATCAGCACACCAGCCACCGCGTCAGCGCTTCGAACTGTGGCGCTGACTCGCTCATTCGTAGCTCAACCCTGCACTGACCTACACTTCACGGTGGCGCGTTTTCGCCCGCCGAAGCCCCGCGGCCTCGTCGCGGTGTCCACATCCTCGATCTGAACCGGAGTTCTGCATGCCCGTACGCAAGGATCTGCGCAACATCGCCATCGTGGCCCACGTTGACCATGGAAAGACCACGTTGGTCGACGCGATGCTGTGGCAGTCGGGAGCCTTCCGTGAGGGCGCCGAGGTCGAGAAACGCGTCATGGACTCGATGGACCTTGAGCGTGAGAAGGGCATCACCATTCTCGCCAAGAACACCGCTGTCAAGCACGTCATGAGCGACGGCGAGGAGATCATCCTCAACATCATCGACACCCCCGGACACGCTGACTTCGGCGGTGAGGTCGAGCGTGGCCTCGAGATGGTCGACGGCGTCATCCTCCTCGTCGACGCCTCCGAGGGCCCCCTCCCCCAGACCCGCTTCGTGCTGCGCAAGGCCTTGGCCAAGAAACTCCCACTCATCCTCGTCCTCAACAAGGTCGACCGCTCCGACGCTCGCATCGACGAGGTCGTCGAGGAGACCTACGACCTCTTCATGGATCTTTCCGAGGACGATGACGTCTCCCTGCTCGACGTCCCGGTCGTCTACGCCTCTGCCAAGGCCGGACGGGCCTCCCTCAACAAGCCCGAGGACGGCGGGATGCCCGATTCCCCCGACCTGCAGCCGCTGTTCGACTGCATCCTCCAGAACATTCCTGCTCCCACCTACGAGGAGGACGGGGTGCTGCGCGCCCACGTCACCAACCTCGACGCCTCCCCCTACCTCGGTCGTCTGGCCCTGTGCCGCGTCGTCTCCGGTGAGATCTCCAAGGGACAGACGGTGGCCTGGTGCAAGCGCGACGGCTCGGTCCAGAACGTCAAGCTGTCCGAGCTGCTCATGACCGAGGCCCTCGAGCGCGTCCCCGCCGAGAAGGCCGGCCCCGGTGACATCGTCGCCATCGCCGGCATTCCTGACATCACCATTGGTGAGACCCTCTCGGATCCTGAGAACCCCGATCCGCTGCCCCTTATCCACGTCGACGAGCCGTCGATGTCGATGACCATCGGCATCAACACCTCGCCGCTGTCTGGCCGTTCCGGTGACAAGCTCACTGCTCGTCTTCTCAAGGCTCGCCTCGACCAGGAACTCATTGGAAATGTGTCCATCAAGGTGACCGACACCGACCGTCCGGACATGTGGGAGGTCCAGGGCCGCGGCGAGCTGCAGCTGGCCGTCCTCGTCGAGCAGATGCGTCGTGAGGGATTCGAGCTCACCGTCGGCAAGCCGCAGGTCGTCACGAAGACCATCGACGGCAAGCTGCACGAGCCCTTCGAGCGCGTCACCATCGATGCCCCCGAGGAATTCATGGGAGCCGTCACACAGATGATGGGCCTGCGGAAGGGCCAGATGATGCACATGGTCAATCACGGCTCCGGCTGGGTGCGCATGGAGTTCGTCGTGCCGGCTCGTGGCCTCATCGGCTTCCGCACCGAGTTCCTGACCCAGACCCGGGGTCAGGGCATCATGAACCAGATCTTCGAGAACTTCCAGCCCTGGGTGGGCGAGTTGCGCACCCGTCAGAGTGGCTCGATGGTCGCCGACCGGCAGGGAGTCGTCACCTCCTACGCCCTGTTCAACCTGCAGGAGCGCGGCACGATGTTCGTCTCCCCCGGTGACGACACCTACGAGGGCATGGTCGTCGGCGAGAATTCCCGCCCCGACGACATGGACGTCAACCCCACCAAGGAGAAGCACCTCACCAACGTGCGTTCCTCCACCGGCGACGAACTGGAGCGCCTCATCCCGGCCACCAAGCTCTCCATGGAACAGCAGCTCGAGTTCTGCCGTGAGGATGAGTGTCTCGAAGTCACCCCGGACGTCGTCCGTATTCGCAAAACCGAGCTGAACGCCCACGAGCGGGCCAAGGCTCGCACCCGCGCGAAGAACAGTTGACGAAAGCCTGACCACATTTCGATGGCGCCCCAGTTTCCCCTTGACTAGGGAAGTTGCGGCGCCATCGTCATGTCATGGCGAAAAACACCGCCGAAGGGGCGACAAAGCGAACAGAAAGCAGTCAGAGTCATCGGTGATATGGCGTACGATCTTCTCGTCCACATCCCCGAAAGGTGTTCGATCCATGCAGTCCTCCCGCGCTGCCGGTCTGGCAGCCGCACTGGCCTTGTCCTTGTCCGCCGGGATCGTCGGTACTGCTCACGCGGAACCCACTGCCCCGCCCACCGCCACGGATTCCTCTCCGCAGTCTGCGTCCTCCACTAACGCATCTGAGACCCCTATTACCCCAGCGACGACTTCCGCTCCTGAGGAGACCTCCTCGACCGAGGCAACTCCCTCTTCCGATGCGACCCCCTCGGCGGCCGTATCGGAAACCCCGAGCTCACCGGCCACCCCGGAGTCCTCCATCGAGTCGACCCCGTACGCGGCGGTCTCCACGGCTGTGCGGGCGGTCCAGATCGAGAAGACAGCATGGATCTACATCGCGACCGATCTGCGCACCGGCGCCAGTAGCAAGTTCCGCTCCATGGGCAAGATCCGGGCCACCACTCAGGTCGTCATCCACGGCGAGGAGCGCAACGGCTGGACCCCGATACGCCATGGAAGCACCAACGCATGGGTCCCCACCAATACCCTGACCACCAACAAGCCACAGACCTTGTGGACCTACATCTCCGCAGACCTGCGCACCGGGGCCTCGTCCAGCTTCCGCTCCATGGGACGCACTGCCCCCACCCACGCCCTGATTCGTCGTGGCCCCAACTACAACGGCTGGGCCCCGGTTCTGTACAAGAACACGCAGGGCTGGGTCCCCGCCAACACGGTGACGACCTGGCATCCCCAGACTCAATGGATCTACGTCGAGACCGAGCTGCGTACTGGCGCGTCGAACTCCTTCCGATCCATGGGACGCACCCATGCCACGACCGTCATGGTCCGCCGTGGGCCGAACCACCATGGCTGGGCCCCGGTCTTCTACAAGGGCAAGCAGGGCTGGCTGCCAGGCAACACCGTCACCTCCACCCGTCCGCAAACCTTCTGGATGAAGAAGGACCAGACGATGCGCGCTGGCGCCTCGACCTCGTTCCGCTCGATGGGTACGGCCCACCAGGGCACTCGCGTCGTCCGGCGCGGCCCGAATCGCAACGGTTGGATGCCGGTCGTGTTCAACAACATGCAGAGCTGGATCCCGGCCACTGCCGTGTCCTCCCGCCCCGTCGCGGCACCTGTCAGCGTCCCGATCAACAACTCGGGTGCTCATCTCGACCGTCGCTGCATGACGGGAACCGTCATCTGCGCCTCGAAGAAGCAGCGGAAGTTGTGGATGGTCCAGAACGGACGCATCCTCATCACCCTTGACGCTCGTTTCGGACGCTCCAGCGAGCCCACTGCTGAGGGCGTCAACACCGTGTACTGGAAGGACAAGAACCACGTGTCGGGTGTCTACGGGACCCCGATGCCGTACTCGATGTTCTTCCACGGTGGTCAGGCCATCCACTACTCGTCGGACTTCTCCCGTCGTGGGTGGAATGGTGCCTCGCACGGCTGCATCAACATCCGCAACATGTCCGGCCTGAAGTGGCTGTGGAACCACACCCCCACCGGCCGTAAGATGATCGTCTTCAAGTGATCTGAGTCACGGACGGCCTGCCTCCTCCTGGAGGCAGGCCGTCCTCGTGCCCTCGGCCAATGACAACCACGAGAACATGGCGGCCACGGAAACATGACAGTGGCGCCGCACCTGAAGGTGCGGCGCCACTGTGGTCTGTGCGGGGGATCAGCCCAGAGCCACCAGGCCCTGGCCACCCTGGACGGCGTCACCGACAGCCACCAGGATGCCCTTGACGGTTCCATCCGCCGGGGCATTGATCTCGGTCTCCATCTTCATGGCCTCGAGGGTCAGGAGAACCTGACCAGCCTTGACGGCGTCACCCTCGGCCACGAGGATCTTGGCAACGGTGCCAGCCAACGGAGCGGGAACCTCGCCCTCTCCAGCCTTGCCGGCGCCGCCACCGGACGCCTTCATCGGGCCACCGGAGCCGCCTCCGAAGAGGATCGGCGCCATCGGCGTATTAGGGGTCTTGTCAACGTCAACGTCAACGTCGTAAGCGACGCCATTGACGGTCACCTTGAGCTTCATGTCAGTTTCTCCAGGTCAACGAATCGAATGGTTCTGCTGAGCCCTGCGTCCTTGACGGACCCAGGTCTCACTCGGGGCGAAACGGACGGCCTGAACCTTTCCGTCGTTGCCCAGGTAAGCCGAAACGGCGGCGCAGATGACGGCGAGCACGTCCTCAGGAACGTCCTTGCTCGTCTTCTTGAGCCGGGAAACCTCGGCCTCCAGCGCTGCGAGTCGCTTGTTCAGCGTCTCGATGACGAGTTCATTGTTCTCACTCATCTTGTCCTCCCATCAGCCTTCTTCACTCAGCACGGCATGACGCCGTGCTTCTTGGCCGGACGGGACTGACGCTTGGTGGCGTAGGTCTCCAGAGCGGCGATGATCTTGCGACGGGTGTCGGCGGGATCGATCACGTCATCAACCTGTCCACGAGCAGCAGCCACGTAAGGCGTGTTGAAGGCGTTGCGGTACTCCTCGATCTTCGCGGCGCGAGTGGCTGCGGGATCCTCAGATTCCTTGATCTGGCGACGGAAGATGACGTTGGCTGCGCCATCAGCACCCATCACTGCGATCTCCGCGCTCGGCCAGGCGTAGACGGCGTCGGCACCCAGGTCACGGTTACACATGGCCAGGTAGGAACCGCCGTATGCCTTGCGCAGCACCACGGTGATCTTCGGGACGGTGGCCTCGGAGTAGGCGTACAGCATCTTCGCGCCATGGCGAATGATGCCGCCGTACTCCTGCTGGACACCAGGCAGGAAACCAGGAACGTCAACCAACTGCACCAACGGAATGTTGAAGGAGTCGCAGAAGGTGATGAACTCGGCAGCCTTGTCGGAGGCATTGATGTCGAGGCAGCCCGACATGACCTTCGGCTGGTTGGCCACGATGCCGACGGTACGACCGTTGACACGAGCAAAGGCGGTGACGATGTTGGTCGCCCAGCCAGCCTTCACCTCGAGATAATCGCCCCAGTCGACGATCTTGGCGATGACGTCGCGGACGTCGTAGCCCTTCTTGCCATCCAACGGAACGATCTCGCGCAGCTCGGGCTGCGGGGAGACGTCGTTGTTGGGATTGGAGATCTGGGCGTCCTCGGTGTTGTTCTGCGGCAGGAAGCTCAGCAGCTTCTGCGCGATGAGCACCGCGGCGTCGTCGTCCTCGGCCACGAAGTGGATGTTGCCCGAGGTGGACATGTGCGCGTCGGCACCACCCAGGTCGTCAGCGGTGACCTCCTCGCCAGTGACCGACTTGATGACTCCGGGGCCCGTGATGAACATGTGGGCCTTCTTCGTCATGATGATGAAGTCGGTGAGAGCCGGGGAGTAGGAGGCGCCACCGGCGCAGGGGCCGGCGATGATGGCAATCTGCGGCACGACGCCCGACAGCTTGACGTTCGCGTAGAACATCTTGCCGTAGCCGGACAGCGAGTCAATGCCCTCCTGGATTCGGGCGCCGCCCGAGTCGTAGAAGAACAGGAACGGGGTGCCGGTCAGCAGGGACTGCTCCATCGTCTCGACGACCTTGGTCGACTGGGTCTCACCAGCGGAACCACCCATGACGGTGAAGTCCTGGGAGGCGACGTGCACCGGGCGACCGTGAATGGTCGCGCGACCGGTGACGACACCGTCGGCGGGAACCTCGGCCTTGTCCATGCCGAAGAGGGTGGTGCGGTGCTTGCGGAACGCACCCACCTCGTCGAAGGAGTAGGCGTCGACGAGGTTGTCGATGCGCTCGCGGGCAGTTTGCTTGCCCTTATCACGCTGCTTCTCGAGTCGAGCTTCGCCGCCTCCGAGCTCCACATTGTGGCGCTCGTCGGCAAGCTGCTCGATTCGGCCGGCCATGGTGTCGGCCAGCTTGATTGGTTTCTTCTCAGCCATGGTTGGCGATCATCCTCACGCAGGCTCGACGGTCACCTGGTGGCTGTTGCCACCGACCGTCACGTTGTAGTTGACCGGTCCGGCGATGCCGGCAGCGCCGGTGCCTTCCTTCTCGGCCTTCAGCTGTGCCTCGGTCATCGCGACGCTCTTCGGGCCCTCCGGACGCTCCTTGAGGAACTTCGGGGCGACTCCCGGGAACAGGGCGTTGGTGAGAACGTCCTCGTCGGTGCCGTCGAAGCCCTCGAGGCCCTTGGCCTGCTCAACCAGCTCATCCCACTCGGGCTCGAGCAGGTCGGCGGGACGGCAGTCGATCGACTCCTTGCCGGTCTGCTTCTTGGCCATCTCGACGATGTCGGGGTTGAGCTCACCAATCGGCTTGCCGTAGTAGCCGAGCATCAGGTCGGCGAACTCGGCGGTGAGGTTCTTGTACTCGCCATTGCCCATGAGGACGTTGAACACGGCCTGGGTTCCGACGATCTGGGAGGACGGGGTGACCAGCGGCGGGTAACCGGCATCCTTGCGGACGCGCGGCACCTCCTTCATGACCTCGTCCATGCGGTCGCCAGCCCCCTGCGCCTCGAGCTGGGACTCCATGTTGGAGAGCATTCCGCCCGGGATCTGGGACTGGAAGATGTTGGTGTTGACCAGCGTCTTCGACTCGAACTTCTTGTACTTCGGACGAACCTTCTTGAAGTGGTCACGGATCTTGAGGAGGCGATCCATGTCGAGGTCAGTGGTGTACTCGGTGCCCTCGAGCATTTCGACGAGGGACTCGGTCGGGTTGTGGCCCGGACCGAGCGACATCGAGGAAATGGCGGTGTCGACGACGTCGACGCCAGCCTCGATGGCCTTCTGCAGGGTAACCAGGGTGACACCCGTGGTGGAGTGGCAGTGCAGGTTGATCTGCACGTCGGGGTGGTTCTCCTTGATGCCCTTGATGATGTCAAAGGCGGGCTGCGGCTTGAGGAGGGCCGCCATGTCCTTGAAGGCGATCGAATCGGCACCCATGTCGATCAGGCGATCGGCCTGCTTGATGAAGCTCTCCGGGGTGTGAATCGGGGAGGTGGTGTAGCAGATGGTGCCCTGAGCATGCTTGCCGGTCTTCTTGACGGCAGACATGGCGTGCTCGAGGTTACGCGGGTCGTTGAGGGCGTCGAAGACACGGAAGACGTCCATGCCGTTCTCGGCGGACTTCTCGACGAATTTGTCGACGACCTCGTCGTTGTAGTGACGGTAACCCAGCAGGTTCTGCCCACGCAGCAGCATCTGCAGGCGTGAGTTGGGCATCAGCTTGCGGAAGGTCCGCAGCCTCTCCCACGGGTCTTCGTTGAGGAAACGGATGCAGGAATCGAAGGTAGCTCCGCCCCAGCACTCTACGGACCAGTAGCCGGCAGCATCGATGTCGGCGCAAGCGTCGACCATGTCCTCCATGGACATACGGGTGGCAAGCAGGCTCTGATGCGCGTCGCGGAGCACGAGCTCGGTAACGCCAATCTTTCGCGGACTCATAGCTCCATGATTCCACTTGCCGAGTGCGTTAGGGGCAGGTGGGTCCCTTTTCCACACTTGAACCATGTTCAACTGACCAAATGCCCGCCATGGTGTTACTGGGTGGAATCGGCGGTGACATAATGCAACCATGGCCGAGACCTTGTGCCCCACTCCCGTGGTCAGCCCGAACGCCCTCGCCCAACTGCTTGAAGGCCCCGACGCCGACCGCATCATCGTCGTCGACGTGTCCCCCTGCCGACCCGGGGTGCCACACATCCCGGGCGCCCTTCCCTTCGACCTGGACGGCTCGATGAGCGACCAGTCGACCGGGCTGCCCCACACCATGCTGCCCGCGGACCAGTTCCAGGCACGGCTGCGCGAACTGGGGGTTAACGAGGACTCCCACGTCATGTGGCACGGAAACGTCGTCCAATACGGATACAATGGTGCGTGGTCTCATAGCATGATCGTCACAGGAAGAAGCGGAAAACAGCCGCTCCTGACCTATCACAGCACCAACACCCACAACATACCATTTTTTGCGCTTCAAAAGAGAGTTAATTCAACTGGGAAAAAGAACCACCTGGGACGGACAATATGGGCACTTCACTTGACATGAATTCAGCTACTGACCGGAGAGATCAATGAACATCAAAGCTGTTCTAACGTATCTGATATGTGCTATCGTGTCCGCTGCTGCCGGGATTGGAGGCACACTTCTGGTGCAGCATCACGATGACGAACTTCAGCCAAGTGATGTCGCCATAGCGGCCTACTTCGCCGAGGCCATATCAACCCCTGACGCTATTGACAACGGCCGCGTTCAGGACCTCGTCGCACCCAATACCGGCTGGGATGGTCATTCCAAGAAAGCCAAAGAGTGGGGCCAAGCTATTTTCAAGGCCTACCACGATGACAAAGCCGCACCAAACGAAGGAATCCTTATTTCTGATGGGCCTCTTCCAACAAGGTCAGCGGACATCTATGCACGTTCGACAGCAGAACCAATCATGACCGTTATCATGACCCCCGTTGATGGAAAGTGGCTCGTCGACTGGAACGCAACAGTGCGGGCCAACGACACTCCACCTCCACCACTGCCATCGCACCGATGAGCCCAAGAATCCCGGCCAATCCTCACCATAGGACTGGCCGGGATTCTGCACAGGCATACTCAGGCGCTCAGCGAGGTTCCCTTCGAACCGAGCTGTTCGCAGGCCTCGACGATCCGGGCAGCCATCCCGGCCTCGGCCTTCTTGCCCCACGCACGGGGGTCGTACATCTTCTTGTTACCGACCTCCCCGTCGATCTTCAGCATGCCGTCGTAGTTCTTGAACATGTGCTCAACGACAGGACGGGAGAACGCGTACTGGGTGTCGGTGTCGACATTCATCTTGATGACTCCGTACGACACCGCATCAGCGATCTCCTGGGCGGTCGATCCCGATCCGCCGTGGAACACCAGGTCGAAGGGCTTGTCCTGGCCATACTTCTTGCCGCACTCGTCCTGGATCTCCTTGAGGATCTCGGGACGCAGCTTGACGAAGCCCGGCTTGTAGGCGCCGTGGACGTTGCCGAAAGTCAGCGCGGTGATATAACGCCCCTTCTCCCCGGTGCCCAACACCTCGAGGGTACGCATGCCGTCGGCGACGGTGGTGTAGAGCTTCTCGTTGATCTCCCCGGTGACGCCGTCCTCCTCGCCACCGACGGCACCGACCTCGATCTCCAGGATGATCTTGGCCTTCGAGGTGCGGGTGAGCAGCTCCTCGGCGATCTGGAGGTTCTCCTCGACCTCGATGGCCGAGCCGTCCCACATGTGGGAGTTGAACAGCGGGTCCTCGCCGCGGTCCACCCGCTCCTGAGAGATGGCGATGAGCGGATTGACGTACTTGTCGAGCTTCTCCTTCTGGCAGTGGTCAGTGTGGAGAGCGATGTTCACCGGGTAGTCCTTGGCCACGACTCGGGCGTACTCGGCCAGTGCCACGGCACCGGTCACCATCTCCTTGACCTTCTGCCCGGAGGCGTACTCGGCGCCACCGGTGGAGATCTGGACGATGCCGTCGGAGCCGGCCTCGGTGAAGCCCTGCAGGGCCGCATTGAGGGTCTGCGAGGAGGTCACGTTGATGGCCGGGTAGGCGAAGCCCTTCTGCTTCGCACGGTCCAGCATCTCGCCATAGACCTCGGGTGTTGCGATGGGCATATTGCGCCTTCCTGTATGAACTCGCGATGACGAGAGTTCATTCTTCCGCATCCACCCGGGTGATGTCAGCCCGGAACTCCAGCACGCTCAAAGGTGCTGCGCAACGCACATCAGTCGGCGGTGTCAACCCCTGCTTGCTCGACGCACACCCGGCCGCCCGACGCTGTTGAGACTGCGGCGTCGATGTCTGTTGGCGGACAATCCAGCCAGGACAGCGGGACTTCCCACTGACGGCCATCGTCAGCATGGACGACGAGCCCGGGGCCCGATCCGATGGACGACCCACCCACCTTGATGGACGCCATGTCCTTCCAGCTGATCTCGTCCATGGTCGGTGCGGCGAAGTCCTCCTCCCCGGTGCGCAGTATCCGTCGCACGCTCAAACCGTCGGAGTCGACGATGAGGGCTGGCCCTTCCCCCACGTCAAGGAGATCCTTGCGCGCGGCATGCAGGCGCAGATTCTGAATGACGAAGAGCACCAGGAACAGCACCACCCAGGCACCGAACATCCACATCACGGTGGACAGTTCAAAGGCGTCAGCCGTCAACGCCCACAGCAGGCCACCGATGATGACGACGACGAGGGCTTGCACGGCAAGGCGGAATCTCGTCGCGTGATGGTGGGCAACCCGGGAGGCACTCGGCACTGGATTGAACGCCACCACCAGTCGTCCTGGGTCCTCGGCGGGTTGTGTGCTCATGGCACGAGCCTAGGGGGTCGCGGTTTCCCTGTTCAGTCGGTGGGTGGGTTTGGGGCCTCGCACCACTGGGTCGTCCAGGCGTACATGGCGATCGCGGCAGCGGCTCCGGCATTCATCGAACGAGTTGACCCGTACTGGGTGATGGCCACCAACTGGTCGCAGCCTGCGACGACCTCGTCGGTCAGTCCAGAGCCTTCGGAGCCGAAGAGCAGGCAACAGTCCTGCGGGAGTCTTGCCGTTTCCAGCGGCACCGATCCGGGCAGGTTGTCCACGCCGACAGGGGTGATGCCGTGCTCGTCAAGCCACTCCAGGAAGGTGGGGACGTCCGGGTGGTGATAGACGTGCAAGTACCGATCGGTCACCATCGCACCGCGTCGGTTCCAGCGTCGTCGTCCCAGAATGTGCACAGCCGCGACGTTGAAGGCGTTTGCGGTGCGCACCACGGAACCGATGTTGAAGTCGTGCTCCCAGTTCTGGATGGCCACGTGCAACCGGGACCGTCGGGTGTCGAGGTCAGCGACGATGGCCTCCATCGTCCAGTATCGATAACGATCGACGACATTGCGTCGATCCCCCGATGCCAACAGTTCAGGATCGAGTCTTGGGTCGTCAGGCCATGGTTCGGGCATCGGCCCGACACCTACGACTGTGGTCGTCTTCTGACCGGGAATCTGCAGTGAGGGGGCCTCTGCGAGGCCGCCATCGGTCGGGGCACACACGAACCAAAGATAGTCTTGGCCCATGCCGAGTCTCCTCATGACCCTCCCTGCCCTGCTCACCCCCGCCTGGATGGACCCACAGGCCATCATCCAGGGCGCCGGTGCTGCAGCCCTGTGGATCGTCGCGCTGATCGTCCTCGTGGAATGCGGCCTGGCCGTGTTCTTCATGCCCGGAGACTCTCTGCTTTTCGCCCTCGGAATGTTTGCTGCCGTGGGCGTCAACTCCTCCGTCCCACTGGTCCATTACGGGTCCCCGGCAACGACCCTCGTCGTCGTCAACCTCGTCCTCATCATCTGCGCCATTTCCGGAAACATCTGCGGTTACTGGATCGGTTACGTGGTCGGCCCCAAGCTCTTCCGGGAGCGAGAGGGGTTCATGGGCAAGGTGTTCTCACCCAAGCACGTCGACACCACCCACGACTTCTTCCGCAAGCACGGGTCGGTGGCCCTCATCCTCGCCCGATTCGTGCCGATCGTCCGTACTTTCGTCACGATGATCGCTGGCGTGGGCCGGATGAACTTCCGCAAATTCATCACCTACACCGCCATCGGCGGCGTCCTCTGGGTGCTCATCGCCGTGCAGGCCGGTTACTTCCTGGGACAGATCCCCGTCATCCGCAACAACTTCGAGGCGGCTCTGCTCCTCATCATCGTGGTATCGGTGCTGCCGATGGTCTTCGAGTGGCTCAAGGCCCGCCGCAAGGGCCAGGCCAGCCGACCTCAGTCGGCGGAACGTTCCCGCGTCGAGTGACGCTCGGCTCACAATGTGACGCGGGGCTGGCCAGCATCATGCTGACCAGCCCCTCTCTCGCGCTCATCGAACTCGTCTGCCACCCACCGCGGTCTGCCATGGCTGGCCCTGCCCTGGTTCGAGCCACCCTTCCTCCGGCGGGTTGGCAATGACCTTGTCACGTTCCGCGACGGCCTTGATCCACGCGTTGACGGGACCACTCCAGACCGTCGCCAGGACGGCAGCCACCGTCATGACTCCGATGACGTCAAAACCTCTCATGAACTCGTTGCCTCGCGAGAGTCTCCACATCCACACCAAGGACAGCACGGTGAACAGATAACGGTCGATGGCATGGCCACGACCCATAGTCACAGTCAGAACACAACCCGCCAGGGGGATGAGCAGGTACTGCACCCAACCTCCCGAATCCATGCCCAGGGCGAACGACGTCAGGACCGGACCAAGTGTCGTCTGACTCTCGCTGCGCCCGGCTGCCCACATGCCACAGACGACGAGGGCCCACAACACCGAGAAGCCGATGACGATGACCCGTGCCACGACGATGGCTGATGGCATGTCTGGCAACGAGGGCACATGGCCGTACTTAGGCTTGCTGTCAGGGGCGGAATTGGCCATGCCGCCATCATGTCACCCGAAACCGACGCGGGGGAGAGCCGTCCGGGTGTCTCAGGAGAAGAAGGTCGCCCCTCGGGGTGGCCCTGGAGAGGGCTCGACGTCGTCGTCACGGAACGGTGCGGCGTCTGCGAGAAGCTTCGTCAGGGCTTCCCCGCTGATGAGCCGGAAGGGGAAGGCGGCCCCGCTGCAACGTCGCACCAGTTCCTGCTCGTGCAGCGGTCCGTTCGAGCCCGCCAGGATGATGTTGCCGTAGCGACGTCCCTTGAGGGTCGACGACTCTGCGGCCAGACAGACATTGGAGAACACGTCGCCAGCGGCCCTGACGACCCTCTTAGTCCAGGTCAGAGGGGCCGAGTCGGCCAGGTTCGCCACGACGATGCCGTCAGCGTGCAGGATGCGCAGGACGTCGGTGAAGAACTCGACGGTGACCAGGTCAGCGGGCACTCTCGCACCGTCAAAGGCATCCAGGATGACGACGTCAGCGAAGTCCTCGCGCATGGCGGCGATCCCAGAGCGTCCGTCGACGGGCCGCACCTTGATCCCGGAACGAGGCGGAAGCGGGGCCTTGAGCCGCACTTCCTCGGTGAGCTCGGTATCCGGCTCACAGACGATCTGCGGGCTCGTCGGACGGGTGAACGCCACGTACCGTGCCAGACACATTCCCGCCCCACCGACGTGAATGACGCGCATCCTCTCCCCCGCTGGACGGTGGACGTCAAGGTGATCAGCGATACGTCCCATGTAGTCGAACTCGAGCCGAGTGGGATCGTCAGGGTCGATCCATGACTGATCAGCCCCACCGACGCGGACGATCCACGCTCCTGGGGTGTCCCGATCCGGGACGAGACAGCTCACCGATCCCCCAGTCTTCCGGCCTGCCAGTCATCCACCCAGTCGGTGTTGTTCTTCATCCATGCCGCGATGGCGGTGCCCTGTTGTCCGCCCCTGTCCGTGGTCTCGACCATGAGGTGTTCCAAGCTGGACAGGTGAGCGTCATCGATCGCGAGGTTTCGGACGAGCTGGGCGGCCTTGGGATGGTCCTTCTCGAACCCGGGTCGACCGAAACTGTAGATGAGCTCGGCGTTGGAGATGGCGTTCTTGGGATCGTCGAGATCGCGCACCGGATAGGCGTCGTAGGCCCAGTGCGGTCGCCACAGCGTCACGGCGACGTCGTTACCAGCCTTGGTGGCCTTCTTGAGTTGGGCCAGCATGGCCGGGGTCGAGGAGGTCTTGAGGGTGATGTTCGACAGCCCGTACATCGGCAGCGTCTGGTTCGCAATGGTCTTGGTCATCTCGGCTCCCGGCTCGATGCTGTAGATGACGTTGCCGTAGGAGTTGCCCATCGTCTTCAGATCGGCGATCGAGTGCGCTGGCGAGTTCTTGTTGACGGCGATCGTGAGTTTCGCGTTGTCGTACCAGCATCCAAGGTTCTCCAGCTTCGGGCCGTACTTGCGGATGTATCCGGCCTGGGTCACCGGCAGCCAGGAATCGGTGATGAGGTCGATGCCCCCACCGGCAGTGGCCTGGTATCCGACGCCGGCATCAAATCCCTTGATGGTGACGGTGTAGCCGTCCTTCTCGAGCACCTGCTTGATGAGGCCGGAGGTCGCCCAGGACTCATCCCAGCCGTTGAAGGCCCCGATCGTCAGATGAGTGTTCGTGTCGGGCTTCATCGAGGCGATGTCCGCCGAACGTGATCCGGGCGCGCAATGGGTCCACTTCTGGTCCGGGGTTGCACCGGAGTGGGCCTCAGGGGTGCCCTCACCGCCTGAGGACCGCGATCCGTTGGTGGCATCCTCACTGTTGTTGTAGACACCGGCTGTGCCGGAGCATCCTGCGGCGCCCAGCCCGATGAGAGCAGCCAAGAGCGCCCCGGCCATCATCCTGTGCGACATTATTCTCCTTTCGCGCGCCCACGACGCGTACCTGCCCCGCATGAGGGGACGCCATGACTGTAGTCGGTCGGCTCCTGGCGTCTCGCAGGACGGTGGGATGCTTGGGGCATGGCCCCATCATGTCCCTGCGGATCAGGACTCCCTCTCGACCAGTGCTGCCGCCCGGCGCTCGACGACCCCCGTCGCGCCGAGACGGCCGTGGCCCTCATGAGATCGCGGTACACCGCCAATGTCCTGGGTCAGTGGAACCACCTGTGGGCGACGTGGCATCCGCGCACCAGACCGAACGTCGTCGATTCCACCGGTATCGAATGGACTGGTCTGACCATCCTCGCGACCGAGAACGGCCATCCAGGCGACACCACAGGGGTCGTGGAGTTCCGGGCAACCTACCGCTCCGGCGGACATGATGACGTCCTCCACGAGGTCTCACGCTTTCAGCGTCGCGCTGGTCGCTGGATGTACGTCGATGGGGACGTCGACTGAGACTCAGGGCGCTTCCGGAGCGGCAGCAGAATCGTAGCACGGTCCCGGTTGAGTGAATCGCGGAGTACCCACCACCGATGCCTGCTCCGGCGATGAACCGGCACAGGCCGGGGGCCCGATCGAGAAGGAGGATCCAGCGACATCGGACCCGAGCAGGTTGAGGTCTGAACCTTGACCCGTCACGACGCGGTCACATTGTCACGCTCACCTTCAGAGGATGACAATCCCGTCCCTGTCCTCGTTGCCGTCAAAGATCACGGTGTCACCCTCAACCACCTCGCCAGCGAGCACCTTGCGGGCCAGCTGGTCCTCGATGGTGGTCTGTATCAGACGACGCAGCGGTCGGGCACCGTACACCGGATCGAATCCCGTAGTCGCGAGCCACTCCTTCGCAGCATCAGTGGTCTCGACGGTGATCCTGCGATCAGCGAGCCTCGAGTTCAACTTGGCCAGGCTCGTCTCAACGATCCGAGCAAGATCCTCACGGGAGAGCGGGTCGAACATCACGACGTCGTCGAGTCGGTTCAGGAACTCGGGACGGAATGCCGCACGCACCGCATTCATGACGGCCTCGTGCTTGGCCTTGTCATCGAGGTTCGGATCCGACAGGAACTGGCTACCGAGGTTGCTCGTCAGCACCAGGATGGTGTTTCGGAAGTCGACCGTACGACCCTGACCGTCGGTGAGACGGCCGTCATCGAGCACCTGCAGCAGAATGTTGAAGACGTCCGGATGAGCCTTCTCCACCTCGTCGAGGAGGATGACCGAGTATGGACGACGCCGCACGGCCTCGGTGAGCTGACCTCCCTCCTCGTATCCGACGTAGCCCGGAGGGGCACCGACCAGGCGCGAGACGGAGTGTTTCTCCATGTACTCGCTCATGTCGATGCGGACCATGGCGGTCTCGTCGTCGAAGAGGAACTGGGCCAGGGACTTGGCCAGCTCGGTCTTGCCGACGCCGGTCGGTCCGAGGAAGAGGAAGGATCCGGTGGGCCGGTTCGGGTCGGAGATGCCCGCCCGGGAACGACGCACCGCGTCCGACACCGTCTTGACGGCGCGCTCCTGGCCGATGAGGCGTTCGTGCAGGCGCTCCTCCATGTGGAGCAACTTCTCCTGCTCGCCCTGCATCATTCGACCGACGGGGATGCCGGTCCACGAGGACACGACCTCGGCGATGTCGGAGGTGCCGACCTCCTCGGAGACCATCCGGGAGCCGTTCTCCTCGGCCTTGTCAGCCGCCTCAGCCTCCTTCTCCAGGGCCGGGATCTGGCCGTAGAGGATCTCGGAGGCCTTGCCGAAGTCACCCTCACGCTGGTACTTCTCGGCGGAGGTGCGCAACTGATCGATGCGGGTCTTGAGCTCGCCGACCTCGTTGAGGCTGGCCTTCTCGGCCTCCCAGCGGGTCTCGAGCCCACGCAGGGTCTCCTCCTTGTCGGCCATCTCGGCGCGCAGCCTCTGCAGACGCTGCTTGCTGGCCGGGTCCTCCTCCTTCTCGACGGCGAAGATCTCCATCTTCATGCGGTCGACCTCACGACGCAGGGTGTCGATCTCCTCCGGGGAGGAGTCGATCTCCATGCGAAGACGGGAGGCAGCCTCGTCAATCAGGTCAATGGCCTTGTCAGGGAGCTGACGCGCGGTGATGTACCGGTTGGACAGGCTAGCGGCCGCGACGAGGGCACCGTCGGTGATCCGTACCTTGTGATGGGCCTCGTAGCGCTCCCGCAGACCACGCAGGATGGCGATGGTGTCCTCCACCGAGGGCTCACCGACGAAGACCTGCTGGAAACGACGCTCCAGGGCGGGGTCCTTCTCGATGTGCTCGCGGTACTCGTCAAGGGTGGTCGCGCCGATCATCCGCAGCTCACCGCGAGCCAGCATCGGCTTGAGCATATTGCCGGCGTCCATCGCGCCTTCGCCAGAAGCTCCGGCACCGACGACGGTGTGCAGCTCGTCGATGAAGGTGATGACGTGCCCCTCGGCCTCCTTGATCTCGTTGAGGACGGCCTTGAGACGTTCCTCGAACTCGCCGCGGTACTTGGCGCCCGCGACCATCGAGGACAGGTCCAGGGAGACGACCCGGCGACCCTTCAGGGAGTCGGGGACGTCCCCGGCCACCACTCGCTGGGCCAGCCCCTCGACGACGGCGGTCTTGCCGACACCGGGCTCGCCGATGAGGACCGGGTTGTTCTTGGTACGTCGCGCCAGGACCTGGACGACGCGACGGATCTCCTGGTCGCGACCGATGACTGGGTCGAGCTTGCCGGAGCGAGCGCGCTCGGTGAGATCGACGGAGTACTTGGCCAAGGCGGACTCTCCGCCCTCGGACTCCTCGGAGGTGACGCGACGGTCACCACGCCCCTCGTTGAAGGCGGACGCCAGGGAATCGGGCTTGAGGCCGAGACCCGCGAGACCGCTCTGGACGTCGGAGGGAACCGCCGTCAGGGAGATAAGGAGGTGTTCGGTGGCGACGAAGGAGTCACCCATGGCCTCAGCACGGTTCTGTGCGTCGGCAATTACCCGAGCAAGGGCACCCGAGAGCTGCGGCTGGGCGACGGATGCCCCCGAGCTCGACGGCAGGGCGCGCATGGCGGTAGTTGCGACGGCGTCAACCCGTTGCGGATCGATGCCCAGGCCAGCCACCAGGGGGCCGACGGTGTTGTCCGGGATGGTGAAAAGAGCATGAAGAAGATGCGAGGGCTCCACGGACGGATTCCCGTGGGCCAACGCGTGCCGAGTGGCGGCGGTGACCGCGTCACGGCTCATTGTGGTGAGATTGGTGTCCATTACCTGCCTCGCTGAAGTTGAGTTGCTATGACTCAAGTATGGACCTTCATTCGGCGCAGTCAAGTAGGGTTGAGCTCCATCGACTCAACTATGCCGACAGCAGAGGAACGCACCTCGTCACAACCACCAAATCCCCTTGTCACCGACAAAATACGGCGACGCCGCACCTCACAGCACGGCGTCGCCAATTGTCATCGCTGCGACAGCGGCGGCCTCAGAAGCCGTCGAGACGCGATCACAGGTGGGGTTTCACCTGAGTGTTGTAGATGTTCTCGAGGGTGGAACGCAGCTTGGTCATGGCCGGCTTCAGCTCAGCACCCTGCTGGATGACCGAGGCGATGGCCTTGGCGATCTCCTGATCGCCACCGGGCAGGAAGACGCGCGCGTAATCCTGCGGACGGGTGGCGTCGAGCTGCTTGATGGCCTCACCGATGAGCGGGTTCTCCTTGAGCAGCTTGGAGGTGTCGGAATCGTTGCAGACCGGCATGTAACCGGTGGCAGCGGAGAAATCGACGGTGTTCTCGGCATTGGTGAGGAAGCCGATGAACTTGGCGGCGGCCAGCTGCTTCTCCTTGCTGGAGCGAGAGCAGATGGCCACACCGGCACCACCGGTCGGGCAGACCGGCTTCTCGACGGCAGGTCCACCGGGCAGGAACCCGACGCCGACCTCGAACTTGTTGCCGACGGCCTTCTGGACGCCGACGAGCGAGCCGGTGGAACCGATGGTGGCCGAGCAGGCGCCGGCAGCCATGTCGTCGGTGGACTCGTTGGAGGAGACTCCGGCCCACTTCTCCTTGAGGACCGCGTCACGAACGACCGTCAGGGCCTTGATGGACTCGTCGGAGTCACAGATGATGTCGAAGGAGTCCTTCTTGGACCAGCCACCGCGGTATCCCCACAGGATGTTCTGCAGGGTCCAGCCGGCGTAGTCGGTGACCGACGGGAACTGGTAGGCGTGCTGAGCTCCGGTCTTGGCGTCCTGCAGCTTCTTGGCCCAGGTCCTCCACTCGTCCCAGGTCTTCGGAGCGCGGTCGGGCAGACCGGCGGCCTTGAAGTGGTTCTTGTTGTAGTAGAACAGCGGGGTCGAGCGGGAGAAGGGCAGGGCGTACAGGTTGTCCTTGTAGCGGTAGTCGTCGATGAGCCCCTTGCGGTAGGCCGAGACGTCAATCTTGGCAGCCTTGAGCAGGTCGTCCAGCGGAGCGATGGCGTCCTGCATGTAGTAGCGGAACCACCAGACGTCGGAACCGATGATGACGTCAGGGGTGTCCTTGCCGGTCAGCGCGGTCTGGAACTTCTGCGCAACCTCCTCATAGGAGGAGCCGGCCGGGACAATCTTGACGGAGATCCCTTCCTTCGCCTTGAAGTCGTCGCAGATCTTCTTGGTGACGTCACCGGACCCGCCTGGATTGTTGGTCCAGAAGGTGATGTCGGTGGCGGGCTTGACGTCGGCGTAGTCAACCTTCTCGGCAGCCTTGGAGGCTCCCTTGCTGGAGGAGCTGACGGCGGAGGGGCCCGAGCACGCGGCCAGGCCCAGGGTTCCGGCCCCGAGGGCCGCCATGGTCAACAGCCGACGACGGCTGATGGGGTTGAGGTCGGACACGGTGATGCTCTCCTTGTGGATCGAGTCGAACGTGAAATGGGGATGGATGGGAACTCGCGCCGGAAGGAAGACCGGCAGCGTCACTGGACCAGCGGACGCAGGTCACTTGACCGCGCCCTGGGTGAGTCCAGCGACGAGGTATCGCTGGAGTAGGACGAAGATGAGGAGGACCGGGAGGATGACGAACACGGCACCAGCCATGAGGATCGGATAGACGCCGGCGTCGGAGTCGACGGCCTGCAAGGCGGTGAGCCCCACCGGGAGCACCATCCGTGAGGTGTCCGAGGTGATGACCAACGGCCAGATGTAGTTGTTCCACTCGTCGACGATCGTCACCAGGCCGACCGTGGCGATCGCGGGAGCTGACATCGGGATGACCATCCTGAACAGCCGGGTCATGTGGCCTGCACCATCGACCTCGGCAGCTTCCATCACCTCGCCCGGCAAGGACAGGAAGTGCTGACGTAACAGGAACGTCCCGAAGGCCGTACCCAGGCCGGGGAGAATGATGCCCCAATAGGTGTTCACTCCCCCGAGCTGGGAGATGAGGACGTAGTTCGGGACCAGGGAGACCTGGGCGGGAACCATGAGGGCAACGAGAACCAGGATGAAGATGATCTTGCGTCCCGGGAAGTGCAGGAAGGCGAAGGCATAGGCGCTGGTGCAGGCCAGGACGAGCTTGACCGTCGCGCCAATGGCGGTGACGATCACGGTGTTGAGGAAAAGCTGCGGGAAGTCGATGGTCCGGGAGGCCTGACGGTAGGCGTCGAAACTCCAGTGATGAGGCCACCAGACGACGTCCTGGCCGACGATCTCGGACGGGGTCTTGAAGGATCCCAGCACCATCCACAGCAGCGGCAGGACGACGATGAGGGCGGCCAGGATCATCGGCAAGTAGCCCGTGAAGGCCTTGGAGACACCGGACTCGGCCCCCACGACCGACTCGTCGACCTTGTGGGAACGGCGGATGTCGGCGCGACGAACGGCTGCATTCAAGCTCACGAGT
The DNA here is from genome assembly GCF_000227295.1 of Cutibacterium avidum ATCC 25577. Classification (GTDB taxonomy): domain Bacteria; phylum Actinomycetota; class Actinomycetes; order Propionibacteriales; family Propionibacteriaceae; genus Cutibacterium; species Cutibacterium avidum. Next base: position 686,429 of record NZ_JH165054.1, read on the forward strand.
AGTGCACCCGCCTTTCGAGGAAGCGCATCTGGATGACGGTGAGGATGAGCAGGATGACGACGAGGACCGTCGACTGAGCGGCCGAGTAACCGGCGCGGTTGTACGTCCCGAAAGCCTGGATGTACGAGGAGTACATGAGGGTCGAGGTGCCCTGACCCAGCGGGGTCATGATCTTGATGATGTCGAAGGCCTGCAGGGAGGACAACATCGTCGTCAGGGTGAGGAAGAAGGTCGTCGGGGACAGCAACGGCCAGACCACTGAGCGGAAGGTGCGGCGACGGGAGGCGCCGTCGAGGGCTGCCGCCTCGAGCAGGTCGCGCGGAATGCCCTGCAGGGCTGCCAGGTAGATGACCGCGCAGTAGCCGAGGTTCTTCCAGACGTAGACGATGATGACCATGACCAGGGCCAGATGCGGGTTGTTGAACCACTGCGGCACCGGAAGATGCATTCCCCGCAGAACCGCGGAGAGGACGCCGGTGACGGGGTCGAAGATGAACATCCACACCATGCCGATACCCACACCGGAAAGGACGTACGGTGCGAAGACGACGGCTCGGGCGACGTTGCGTCCCACCAGTTGACGGTTGAGGACGACGGCCAGCCCGAGGCCGATGAGCATGGAGAATCCAACGGTGGCGACGGTGAAGATGAGGGTCGTCGTCAGGACAGTGCCCGCGTCGCGAGTGAAGAACTCGACGTAGTTCTGCAGCCCGACCCAAGTGGCATTGGCCGAACCGAGGGTCCAGTCGAGAGCCGAGTAGTAGATGTTCAGGAAGAACGGTCGGTAGACGAACAGTGCAATGAGGATCGCGTTCGGGGCCACGAAAGCCAGGAAGAGCAATGCCTCCCGTCGCATTCTGCGGCTCGGGCGGCGTCTGGGCACTCGATGTGGCGTGGCCGTGGACGTGATTTGTGAGGTGGCCGTCGACCTGGTTTGCGGCACTGGATCCGACGACGGTGGCGTCGCCATTCCAGACGACGACGCGCCCACCGGCACGGCTTCGTCGACTCCGATGTTCACCCGCCCCTCCTCGAGGTCTCATTGCCGCTCTCTCACAGGCAGCACCAGGGAAGGACACTAGGAAGCCGAGATGTCATCATCTCGATGATCAGATGACATGGACCGGACCCCAAGATGAACTCTTATGCCAAATCGTCGGGAGGATCACGAAAATGAACCTTTTTTCGTGATACACGGGGTCTTCAGGTGGCGTCATGACACCATTTCATGGCAGCCGAAAGGCAGTTTCGTGAAGGTATGAAATTTGTCAGTCAGACAATAATTTCTCGAGTTTGTCAGCCGTGTCCTGCCAATCCGTGACGGCGACGCACGGGATGCCCATGACCTTGACGGGGTAGTCGTTACCGTGCTCGTCGAGGCGATCCCCGTAGAAGAGCACGTCCTCCTTGGACAGGCCCGTCACAGCGAGCAACTTGCCCATCCCGAAGGACTTGTCGCGGCCGACGCGGGTGATGTCGACGGAGGTGGATCCGCCGGCGCGCACCTCGAGGTCCGGAAGCTTCGCCGCCACGACCTCGCGGAGCTTGAGCTTCTTCTCACCGCTGGGATCCCACGCCTTCTTGGCATCGACGGGGGCCTGCTGGCCCAGGGCGGAGAAGGTGATCTGGGATTCTCGATCCTCCAACCTCGGCCCCCAGGCGCGCTCCTCCCACAACCCCAGGTTACGGGCGCAGGTCTCGACGGCATCGATGGCGCGGGACTTCTCGTCCTCGGTCAGCGCCTCGACGTAGATACGCTGCCATTCTCCTTCAACACAGCGGAAGTACTGGGTGCCGCAGGCGGGCAGCAGGTGGAGACGATCCAGGTGAGGGGCATTGACGTCATCAAGGGCCTCGACGACCTGAGTACGGAACTGGCCGAACTGACCGCCGGAAATGACACAGACGCTGGTGTGATCCAGCAGCCGCGACATGATGTGCGCCATGGGCTCAGGGAGACGGGTCTTCGAGGGGGCCAGGGTGTCGTCCAGATCGAACGCGACGAGTTTGGGGATCACAGGAGCATTCTACAAGGCAGACAGCCCTCCACACCACCGTTCACCCTGTTCCGAAGCCGTTTGCGTCCAACCGGAGCCACTCTGCGTGACGAGGCGGGGCATCCATCCCATGACACGACGACGGGCCCGCGAGTTCCTCGCAGGCCCGTCATACGACGAAGGGTCAGGACACCGAAGCAGCGTATATCGAATCGATGGAGCTGCGGAGGGTCTCGTCGAACTCCTCCTGGGACTGGCCGTGACTCAGCCCCTCGGCGAGAGCACGCGAGAAACTCGCGATCAGTCCGTGGTTACGAGCCAGCTTCTCATTGGCCTCCTCACGGGAGTAGCCACCGGACAGAGCCACGACACGGAGAACCTTCGGATCCGCAATGAGATCGGTGTACAGGTCATCGGTCGTCGGAATCGTCAGCTTCAGCATGATCCTGGCGTCGAGAGGCAGAGCGTCGATGTGCTCACGAATGAGGTTGTGCAGCCTCTCCTCCGCCTTCTGCTTGTTCGGTGCATGGATGTCGACCTCAGGCTCGAGGATCGGCACCAAGCCAGCGGCGCGGACCTGCTCACCGAGCTCGAACTGCTGATCGACGATCTTCTTGATGCCGTCCTTGTCGTCATCAAGAATGACCGAGCGCTCCTTGGTGCCGAAGATGTGCTTCTCCTCGACAGCGCGATGAAGGAGCTCGTCAAGACCGGGGATCGGCTTCATGACGCGGACGTGGGACTCCTCGTCGGCCAAGCCCTTGTCGATCTTGAGGAAGGGGACGATGCCCTTCTTCTGCCACAGAAAATCACCGGTGGGAATTCCCTCGATCTCACGATCCATCGTCATCTCGAACAGAATCGCGGCAAGAATGTGGTCGCTGGTGAACGACGGGCTGGTGATGATCCTGGTCCGCATCTCGTGGACCAGATCGAACATCTTGTCCTTGTCGTCGCCGTAGACCTCGGGCTCCACCCCGTACGCCTTGAGAGCCTTCGGTGTGGAGCCTCCGGACTGGTCCAGAGCGGCAATGAATCCGGGCGCAGTTCCCATACGTTCAGTCTGCTGGGCGCACGCATCATTAGCTGTCATAGCGACATCTCCTTCGACTTCGATGGCGTCTTCCAACGTACCCGAAAAAGCGGGACAAAAAAGTCTAGCGAGGTATTTCGTGCCATCCTCGCGCCATCCTCACCAAACCGGGAGCGCGACGGTTTCCAATGTCGATCCGATCAACGGTGACGGCGATGAGCGTGGCCGATCCGGTATCGGTCATCGCCTGGACGAAACCGTGCAAAACCGGACCTGGGACACTCAGTTGCGGCGCTCCCTCGGTGCTGGGTATCCACTCAGTTCCGACGAAGTGGTCCGCACCGGGTACCGCGAACGCATCTGCCAGATCGGTTCGGTCCGCATCAAGCATGTGGACGACGACGCGAGACCCCTCCTTCAGAGCCGCCAAGGTCGTCGAGCCATTACCCATCGACACCGAGGCGACGGCAGGCACGACTGACACTGATGCCAGGGAGGACACCGTCAGCCCCTCCGGACCACCTGCACCCATCGTCGTCAGGATTGCCACGCCGGCAGGATGTCCGCGGAAAGCGGTCGCCAGCTCAGTGGCCAGTTCGTGAGTTGGACTCGGTGTGGGGTTCGGCGTCGTCACGCCCTGAGTTTGTCACCAATCTCACGAAGGACGCCAGACAGTCTCACTCAGGGATCATTTACCTCATGATCGTCGCGACGACGAGGACGACGTTGAGAGCTGACACCGCAACGACGACCGTCCACGAGATGACGGACATGACTCGACCATTCGCCCATTGACCCACCAAGCGTCGGTCCCCCGTGAACCGCGCCAATGGCACGAGGGCCAGCGGCAACCCCATGCTCAGGAGGACCTGGCTGAGGACGAGGGCTCTGGTCGGATTCGCTCCCGACGCCAGGATGATGAGGGCCGGGATGATCGTCACGAGTCGGCGGACGAGCATGGGCACTCTCATGTGGAGCAGCCCTGCCATGATCTCAGCCCCGGCATAAGCACCTACCGACGTCGAGGCCAACCCCGACGCAAATAGTCCGATGGCGAAGATGACCCCGATCGTCGACCCCAGGGAGGAGCTGATGGCCGCGTGGGCCTCGGCGATGCCGTCAATCCCCTCGACTCCCTGCAAGCTCGCCGCTGCCAGCAGCAGCATCGCGATGTTCACCGATCCGGCCAACACCAGGGAGACCACGACGTCCCATCGCGTCGCCTTGAGAAGTCTGGAGATCTGGCTCGGCCGATCATTCACCCCGTGACGATCTCGCACCAGTGAGGAGTGCATGTACACCGCGTGTGGCATGACGGTGGCGCCCAGCATCGATGTGGCCAACATGACCGTTTCGGTGCCTTCGAACCTCGGAACCATGCCGGAGGCAATCCCGCTCCACGACAGGGGCGAGAAGGCCAGTCCTGCCGTGAAGCCAATGGCGACGACCACGAGCATCCCGATGATGACGATCTCGAAAGTACGCTGCCCGTGACGAGACGGGATTGCCAGGATCGCCAGGGACAGCGCCCCAGTGATGAGACCTCCGACGAGCAGCGGTAGGCCGAATAGCAGCTCCAAGGCCACTGCTCCACCGATGACCTCGGCCAGGTCCGTCGCAGCCGCGACCAGCTCGGCCTGGAACCAGAAGGCCAGCCGACTGCTTCGACGTGGTAGAGCGTCCCCGACGAGCTCAGGAAGGGAATGGCCCGTGACCAGTCCCAACTTGGCCGACAGATATTGCACCAGCATCGCCATGACGTTGGCGATGACGAGCACCCACACCAGCAGGTAGCCATAGCCAGCCCCTGCCGAGAGGTTCGCGGCGACGTTCCCGGGATCGACATACGCCACGGCCGCGACGAAGGCCGGGCCCATCAGGCGTATCAGTCGGGAACGGTTCTGCACACCGCAATCATGTCCCCTCGGCCGCGGACCTCCCAGCGGAGCCACAGCCAACGGCCATGTTTTCGGAGAGAGCTGAACGGTCACGGCCGGTCGAATTCTCCTTAAATCCATCGACGGAAGGATGTGACTCATCCGTTCTGGCCGTAGGGTCAGAACGGTGAGCAGCACTTCCGTCCCCACACGTCGTCCCCCGGGACGTCTGCGTCGTGGCTATCGATGGTTGCGCGCGCACCCCATGATCCTCGACTCGGTGTTCGCCTTCGTCGTCGTTGTGGTCACCGTGATGTCCTGGGCTCAGCAAGACCATGTCACTGCCCATGAAATATGGATGCTCGTGCTGGTCCTAGCGGTTGCAGCCTCCTGGGTGTGGGCCCGCACCAGGCCGGAGATCACGGCGGCAGTACTGGTCGGCTCACACCTCGTCCAGCTTGCGATGACGACCGACCCGTGGCCGCAGAACGTTCTGGTACCCATCATCCTGTACCAACTCTCGCTGAAGACCGAGAGACCACGGCGCAGCTTCTGGCTCGCACTGTGCTTCGTCGCCCCGAGCGCCGCCGCGGTGAGTTGGGGATTCGACCCCAGGTCCGATCTGAACACGCATACGAAGCTGCTGCGCTCCGGCATCATCGCGATCGGGTGCATGGCATGTTGTCTGGCAGCCTGGTTCGCCGGAAGTGCGGCTCGGGATCGTCGCCAGACCATGGAGGCGTTGCGCCAACGCGCCATCGACCTGGAACGCGAACGCGACCAGGGCATCCGTCTTGCCACTCAGGAGGAACGCGCCAAGATCGCCCGGGACATGCACGACATCGTCGCCCACTCCCTGTCGGTCATCGTGGTGCAGGCCGACGGTGGCTCCTATCTCGCCCATCACGAGGAGGTCGGCGACGCCGAGACCCGTCTGGCGGCCAGCGCCCAGGCTCTCGACACGATCGCCACGACCGCCCGTCACGCCCTCGACGAGACCCGCCGTCTCGTCGGGGTGCTGCGCGACGACGACTCCGACCCCGAACTCGCACCCACCCAGGGCCTTGACGACATTCCTCGTCTGGTCGAGGAGATGAAGGGAGCGCTGTCCATCGACCTCAGGGTCGAAGGAGACCCGGAATGCCACGAACCCCTCTCCCAGGGCGCCCAGCTGGCCTGTTACCGCGTTGCCCAAGAAGCCCTCACCAACGTCCTCAAGCACGGTGGTCCTGCCGCCACTGCCCAGGTCATCGTCAGCCATCACCCCGACGACGTCACCCTGGAGATCCTCGACGACGGCCGAGGAGCCGGAGTGACTGGCATCGAGCGGGCCGACGGGGCAGGGCACGGCCTGGTGGGAATGCGCGAACGTATGTCCGCTTGGGGTGGCACCCTTGAGGTGGGGAGTCGCCCGGACCACGGGTTCCGAGTCCACGGCGTCATCCCCACCCATCAATCATTCAGTAATCGTCAGTCCGAGCCCCGAAGGACCATGCCATGACCGACCCGATCCGACTCCTCCTGGCCGATGACCAGCAGATGGTTCGTGCCGGATTCCGTCTGGTCCTCGACGCCCAGCCCGACATGACCGTCGTCGGCGAGGCCAACACCGGCGCCGAAGCCGTCACCCTCGTCGATGAGCTGTCCCCCGACGTCGTCCTCATGGACATCCGAATGCCCATCCTCGACGGCCTGGGCGCCACCGAGAAGATCATGGCCGCCCACACTGAGGCCAGGATCCTCGTCTTGACGACCTTCGACCTTGACGAGTACGTCCATGCTGCCCTGCGCGCCGGAGCGTCCGGATTCATGCTCAAGGACGCCGGTCCGACGGAACTGCTGGCTGCCATCCGAGCGGTTCGTGACGGCGACTCGGTCGTCGCCCCGTCGGCCACCCGTCGTCTCATCGAACGCTTCATCCCTCGTCAGGGGGAGGGTGCGCCGACGATGACCGACCCCAAGCTCATAGATTCGCTGTCCGACCGGGAGCGCGAAGTGCTCACCTGCGTCGGCGAGGGGCTGACGAACACCGAGATCGCCGAGCGGCTCTACCTGGCCGAGACAACCGTCAAGACCCACGTCGGGCACATCCTGTCCAAACTCAACCTGCGCGACCGGGTCTCCATGGTCATCACTGCCTACGACGCCGGACTGGTTCGGCCCGGCCGCTAACCTTTCGGACATGAGGGGCCTCAGCCCGGTCCTTCTGCGGACGAGCTGGGTCCTCCTGCAGTAGGAGAGCGGGAACCGTTCCCGGGACTGATGTGTGACGAGGGACAACGCCCATAGCGTCAAAGGCGTTGTTGCACCTCGACACAGGAGTTCTCATGTCTGCCTCAGCGCCGGCCGCGCCGACCACATCCTCGACGACCGCCCCCAGCGCGGTCCGCACCCTTGACCTCACCAAGACCTACGGCTCGGGAGCCACCCTTGTGCGGGCGCTGCGCTCCGTGACCCTCGACATCCCGGCCGGGCGCTTCACCGCCATCATGGGAGCGTCGGGTTCGGGCAAGTCGACCCTGCTGCACTGCATGACGGGTCTGGACTCCCCCACCTCCGGACGGGTGTGGATCGGTGACACCGAGATCACTCACCTCGACGACGACGCCCTCACCCGGCTGCGTCGCGACCACGTCGGATTCGTGTTCCAGTCCTTCAACCTCATGCCGACGCTGACGGCCTCCGACAACATCATGCTGCCGTTGCGGCTGTCCCACCGCAAGGTCGACAAGGAGTGGTTCGATCACATCACCGGAATGCTCGGTCTCACCGAGCGTCTTCGCCACAAGCCGTCGGAGCTGTCAGGCGGCCAGCAGCAGCGCGTTGCCGTCGCCCGTGCCCTGGTGACCCGCCCGGACGTCATCGTCGCCGACGAGCCCACCGGCGCCCTCGACTCGGAGGCCAGCGACGACCTGCTCGACTTCCTGCGCCACTGCGTCGACGACCTCGGCCAGAGCGTCGTCATGGTCACCCACGACCGCGACACCGCCGCCAGGGCCGACGACATCGTCACCGTCGCTGACGGCCAGGTGTCCACCACTCGTGGGCAGGAGGTGTTGGCATGATTCATGAACGTCGTCGTCTCATTCCCACGATGATCGCCGTCATCATCGGGGTGGCCTTCATGGCCAGCACCCTGATGTTGATGGATTCGATCAAGGCTTCCACGTTGCGGACCCAGGCGGCAGCCGTCGGGGATGCCGCCGTAGTCGTGACTGGCAAGGACAAGACCATTGCCCAGACCACCGTTGACAAGGTCGCCAAGGTCGATGGTGTGACCTCGGTCGAGGCCACCCGCAACGTCTTCCTGCAGCGCACCGACAACGGGCAGTCCGCCTATGTCTCCGGCCACCTCATACCAGCCCACCCCGACATGGTCGAGGGACGCGCCCCGACGGGGCCGAACGAAGTCGCCGTCAACCAGAGCACTGCGGACAACAAGGCCGCGGTCGGCTCCCGAATCACGGTCAGTGACATGTCTCAGAAGAAGCTGAAGTCCACCAACCTGACCGTGGTGGGCGTGCTCAATCCGAATGCTCGGACCACGAGCACCCCGACCTCTCCGGAGATCTACCTGCCTGCCGCCACCCTGGCCGGCATCAGTGGTCAGGAAGGTGCCGACGTCCTGTACGTCAATTCCGACCGCCCAGCCTCCGAGGTCGTCAAGGATGCCTCCAAGGCCGTCGGCAGTACCGCCACCGTCCGTACCGCAGACGACGAGCGAGCCCACCAGGCCGAGCACGCCTCCGACGGATTCGCGGCCATGACGACCTTCATGGGTGCCTTCGCCGTCATCGCCCTGGCCGTCGCAGCGATGGTGATCGTCAACACCTTCACCATCCTCGTCGCCCAACGCACCCGCACCCTGGCCTTGGCCCGCTGTATCGGTGCCACCCGCAAGCAGGTGCGTCGCTCGGTGGTGGGCGAGGCCCTCACCGCCGGCCTCATCGGATCGGCCGTCGGAACGGCTCTTGGTATTGGCGTCACCCAGCTCATGCTCATGGGGCTCAAGGCTGCGGGCTCCCCTGTCGACGCTTCGGTCAGCGTCACCGTGATGTCATGCATCATCCCACTCATTGTCGGAATCGTCGTGACGACCTTGGCCGCCCTATCACCGGCACGTCGCGCCACCAAGGTCGCCCCGGTCGCTGCTCTGCAGCCCATGACCGAGACGCCCACCCGCAGGATCGGTCGGGTCCGCATCATGCTCGGTGCCCTGCTCTTCATCGCCGGTGCCGCCCTCGTCGTCGTCTCCGCGACCGCTGACATGGAGACCAATGTCGCCGTACTGTGCGGGGTGGCCGGTGGATTCGTCAGTTTTGCCGGCGTGCTAGTGCTGGCTCCCGTCCTCATCGGCGGGCTGAGCCGAGCCGTCGGCTCAGCCCATCTCGGCGGGGTTCCGGGGGAGTTGGCTGTCGAGAACACTCAGCGCAACCCGCGCCGTACCGCCACGACGACGTCTGCCCTGCTCATCGGCGTCACCCTCATCACCACCGTCGCGACGGGAGCTGCCACCGGACGGGCCTCCATCGACAAGGTCATGAACGGTCACTTCCCCGTCGACGCCACCGTGCGAGCCCAGGGTCCGCTCGACAAGGCGACCATTCAGGACGCCAGGAAGACCGACGGAGTCGCCAAGGTCGCTACTGTGACGACAGCCACCGGAACCATTGAGGGCGGCGGGGATGCCAAGCAGACCACCATCCAGGGCGTCTCATCGGAGTTCTCCCAGGTCGTTCGCAACGATTCCGCCACCAAGGGGCTCGACAGCACCCACGCCGTGGGCTCCGTGCCAGGTGCCTCTGACGGCGACAAGATCACCGTCACCGTCAATGGCAACAAGGTCAACCTGACCCTGGTCGGACATGGTCAGGACACGCAGGGCATCGTCGTCACCCAGGACGTCATGACCAAGCTGGCTCCGAAGGCCGAACCCACCCAGCTGCAGGTCCGCTACAAGGACGGCACCGATCAGTCCAAGACCACCCAGGCCCTGTCCAAGTCCATGTCGGCCCACCAGGGAGTGACGGTCGCCTCGACCGCTGATCAGAAGGCCCAGATGGACAAGGTGATCAACATCCTGCTCGGCATGATCGTCGGTCTGCTGGTGATTTCGGTCATCATCGCAATGGTCGGCGTCGCAAACACCCTTGGCCTGTCGGTGGTGGAGCGCACCCGCGAGATCGGGTTGCTGCGCGCCCTCGGACTGACGCGGAAACAGGTGCGGTCGATGTTCGGCACGGAGGCGCTCATCCTCTCGGGCATTGCGGCAATCCTCGGTATCGCGCTGGGTATCGGATACGGCATCGCCGGATCCCACGCCCTCTTCAGCTCGATCATGACCGTTCAGGCTTCCGTGCCGTGGGTTCAGATGCTCGTGGTGGCCGTCGTCTCGGTGCTGGCCGGATGGCTGGCCTCCGTGATCCCCGGTCGCCGGGGAGCGAAGATCAAGCCCGCCGTCGCCCTGGCTGAGGAGTGAGCTCAAGGGCTGGCGACACCGTGAGGTTCACAGCAGGCCTCGCTGTTGCAGGGCCGGGATGACCCGGCCGAGCAGCAGCGGGGCCTGTCTCGCGTCATCGTGGCAGTGGTCGAGGTCGGTCCACTCGTACTCGACGATCTCGGAGTCGGGGACGGGCTCGGGCCAGGAGTCCTGCCAGTCACACACATAAACCGCGCAGCGAATGCCGTCGGCGTCACCGTTAGCGGCAGGGGCGTCGAAGGTTCCCAGGTGGGTGAGGTCTGCGGGATCGAGGACCAGACAGGTCTCCTCCCGGGCCTCCCTGATGGCGGCCTCGAGAGGGGTCTCGCCGGGCTCGATCTTGCCACCGGGAAGGATGACGTGATCGGCTCCCCGTTTTCGGACGTTGAGACAGGTTCGCCCTCGCATCAGGCACACGGCGGAGAGGTTGAAGATCACCTGGTCAGGGTATCGATACTCCGGGACCACCCCACGGAGCTGCCAAAAAGTGGCCCGGATCAGGCATGTACACGTTTTCATCTCGATTTTCTGGCAGCTCCGTGGGGTGACCGGCAAGTATCGGCACCTCGGCGTCGTCGTGACCTCTCGCCTGCACGAACGCTCACCCCTCGATCACCGCCGCCTCCTTCTCGGACCCGCCCCTAAACTCACCGGCGTGACCGAACCTGATCAGCAACTGCACCGCAGTCTGAGAAACCGACACATCCAGCTCATCGCCCTGGGTGGCGCCATCGGAACCGGTCTGTTCTACGGAGCTGCCGACTCGATCTCCGCCGCTGGCCCGGCCATCGTCATCAGTTACCTAGTGGGGGGCGCGGTGATCTACCTCATTATGCGTGCCCTCGGCGAGATGAGCGTCCACCACCCGACGTCGGGCGCCTTCAGTGAGTACGCGCACCGATGGTGGGGGGACCTGCCCGGCTTCATCTCCGGCTGGAACTACTGGTTCAACTACATCTTCGTGTCGATGGCGGAGCTCTCGGTGGTCGGAATCTACGTCAACTACTGGTTCCCGGTCGTGCCCCGCTGGCTGTCAGCGGCGGTTCTCCTCGTCATCGTCACCACTGTCAACCTGCTCCACGTGCGCGCCTACGGCGAGGTGGAGTTCTGGTTCGCCATCATCAAGGTCGTCGCCATCGTCGCGATGATCATCCTGGGGCTGTGGATCATCCTCCTCGGATCTCCCCCCACCCCAGCGACCGGATTCAGCAACATGTGGCGCAACGGCGGGTTCATGCCCTACGGCGTCACCGGGATGCTCGCCGGCATCATCATCGTCATGTTCTCCTTCGGCGGCACCGAACTCATCGGCATCACCGCAGGCGAGGCCGAGGACCCGCAGTGTTCCATCCCGAAGGCCATCAACCGGGTCGTCGGGCGGATCCTGATCTTCTACGTCGGCGCCCTCGTCGTCATGCTGGCCATCGTCCCGTGGACCAAGATCGACGGCACCGCCAGCCCCTTCGTCCAGATCTTCGACCTCGTCGGCATCCCGGGAGCGGCCGCCATTCTCAATCTCGTCGTGCTCACCGCGGCGATGTCGGCGTACAACTCCGGCCTCTACGCCAACGGTCGGATGCTGCACGCCTTGGCCCACCAGGGTGACGCCCCCAAGGTTCTCGGCAAGGTCAACAGGGCCGGCTCCCCGTGGGTCGGTGTGCTGGTCTCCAGCGCGGTGACGGCCATCGCGGTGGTCGTCGTCGGGCTGCTGCCGGAACAGGCGTTCATGTACATCATGTCGATCGCCACGATCTCCGCCATCATCAACTGGGCGACAATCATCATCACCCAGATGCTCTTCCGTCGTCGTCTGGCCCCCGAGACCCGCGCAAACCTCAAGTTCCAGATGCCGGGAGCACCGGTGACCAACTGGATCGTCATCGCCTTCCTGGTGCTCATGGTCGTCGTCATGCTGATCATGCCGCCCTTCCGGATCGCCGTGGCGATCGGCCCGATCTGGCTGGCCGTCCTGACTCTGGGGTGGTGGCTGTCTCGTCGCCGCAATCAGTCACGGGGCTGATCAGGTCCCCTCACTGACATGACGGGGGCCGGACGGTTGCACAACCGACCGGCCCCCGTTCCGGAAGAACTCACACCAGGACGATGACCTGCACCAGGAGGATCTTGACGATGGTTCCCAGCGCGAAGAGGGCACCGTAGGCCGACTCGATGCGCTCGTCGTTGACCAAGGAGTTGGCGTAGCTGAGGATGGCCGGCTGGCCCACGAAACCGGCGAAGGCACCGGTGGCGCGCTGGGCCGACAGTTTCATGAACCAGGCCGCAGCAATGACGATCACTCCACCGAGGACCAAGGTGACGGCTGAGACGCCGATAACTGCCAGACCGGTCCAGCTGGCGGCCTGGGACAGGAAGGCGGGACCGGACGCCAGCCCGACGCAGGCCAGGAAAATCATGAGACCGAGCTGACGCAGAATCGCGTTGGTGGCGTGTGGCAGCTGCCACCGCAATGGACCCGTACGATGCACCGACCCCAGGATCATACCCATGACGAGCGGTCCGGCTGCGGTTCCCAGCTCGAAGCGCAAGCCGCCGGGCAGGGCCACCATGAGAGCCCCGAGCAGCAGACCAAGGGCGGCGCCGAGCCCCAGGGACAGGGCGTCGACCTGGGAGACGCGGGCCTCGGAGTCACCGAAGAGGTCGGCGGCGTCGGACAGACGATTCGCCGGCACCACGCACAGCACGCGGTCGCCCGGCTGCAGGACGATGTCATCGCGGGCCAACATGTCGAGGTCGCCACGACGCACCCGAGTCACCTTGCCACTGGTACGGCCGCGCACATCGATGCTGCCGAGGGTGTGCCCGACCAGGGCAGGGTTGGACACCAGGAAGCGGCGGAAGTCAATCTCGTGGCGCTCGTCGGTGAGGGCGCGATCAGAGATGTGGCCCAAGTGCTCGACGGCACGGTTGACGTCGTCAGGGTTGCCGACGACGAGAACCTGGTCGCCGACATGGAGGTCGTCGTCCGGGGTGGCCAGCCGCATCTCGCCGTCGCGCAGCAGGTAGGACATCCGGATCTGGTCGTCGTTGAAACCTGGGGTCTCGCGAATGGAGGTCTCGCGATCGACGACCGTTGACACCGAAGTCAGCCCGGCCTCGGCCATGGAGGTGTTGTCCTTGGTGGCCGGCCAGTGCCGCTTGGCGACGAGGGCGACCATGACGAGCCCGACGACAACCCCGACCGGATACGACAACGCATAGCCAACGAGGGTGTCCCCGGCGCCGTGGGTGGCCGTCGATGCGGCGTCGATGGCCGGTGAGGTGAGGACACCGGCGTACAGGCCGGCGACGTGGGCCGGGCTCAGTCCGAACAATCGTCCCAACCCGAGCCCGGCGGCTGCCATGGCGGCAAGCCCGACGATGCCGGCGAACATGAGGCTCCACTGACGTTTGAGGTCGGACAGGAAGGTCGATCCAGCAGCCAGGCCGACGGTGTAACAGAACAGCACGACGCCGAAGCCCTTGATCATGCCCAGGTCCTGGCCGAAACGTGGGTCGAGGGCACCCACGACGAGCCCCATGAAGAGGGCACCAGCAGCACCGAATCTCAGTGGGCCGAACTTGATCTGGCCCAGCAGGGCACCAGAAGCCAGGACGATGAGGATCGTCAGCAGTTGATGCGTGGCGAGAAAGTCGGTCAGTACTGTCATGAAACTCCTGACGTCGTGCCGGCGTTCCCGCCCCGACGGCGGGATGCGTCGTCGCAGCAGTCCCGGGAGGTCCGGGGTTCAATCCTTGGATTGTAGGACCCCGCTCGGACAGAGACGATCACGCCCGTGGCGTTGCAGGCTCACACGGCAACGTCCGTGGTCTCATACGTACGAGTGCCGCCGCGACGAATCGCGACGGCACCCAGTGTGTGTCGAGCCTGTGCGCTGAACGTGTGCGTTGAGTTGTGTCCGAGGACCTTGCCTCAGGACTGGACGGCGTCAGGGCTTGACGAGGATACGGATCGGGTTGCCCTGATGGGACTCCAGCTCCTCAATGCCGCTCTTGACCTCCGACAGCGGAATGACCTTGGAGATCGACTCCGAGAGGTCGAGGCGGTGGTACGACAGCATCTCGGCCAGCATGGCGATGTCCTGGGACTTGTAACCAAGGTGGCCGAGAACCTGTTTGCGGTGCAGGTTGAAGTCCAGGAACGGGCCGGCGTCGATGTCCTGGGAGGAGAGACCGACGGAGACCGCCTTGCCGTCGACGTCGAGGGAGTCGACGCAAGCGCGCAGGGTGGGCTTGATGCCGACGGCGTCGAAGGCGACGTCGATCATGCGGCCGTTGGTGATGTCCTCGATCTTCTGCATGAGCTCAGGGTCGTCGCTGCGCAGGGTGTGATCGGCACCGAGTCGCTTGGCGCGCTCGAGGACTGCGTCGTTGAGGTCAATGGCGATGACGGGACGCCACCGGCCAGCTTGGCGAGCTGGACGAGGTGGGTCCCGACACCACCGACTCCCCAGACGGCGACGGCGTTGCCCATGTGCACCTTGCCAGTACGGACGACAGCGGCGTAGGGGGTGGAGACGGCATCAGCGAGAAGGGCGGCCTGGTCCATCGGGACGTTGTCCGGGATCTTCGTCATTCCGGAGGCCTGGGCGACGTGGTACTCGGCCCATGCGCCATCGTAGGCGAAGGCCATCAGGTTCAGGCTCAGGCAGTCTGTGAAGGCACCACGACGACACTTGCGGCACTTGAGGCAGGGACGACCAGCGGACGGGATGACGCGGTCACCCTCCTTCCACCCGGTGACGCCGGCGCCGAGCTCGACGATGGTGCCGGAGGCCTCATGGCCCTGGGTCACAACGGGACGACTGGCCGGGAAGGCGCCGCTGATGAGGCTCAGGTCGGAGTGGCAAATACCGCAGGGCCCCCAGGTGCGGGATCGGGATGTCCTCGAGGGTGATGGACCGATCCGCAGCGTGGAAACGTTCGGCAAGCATGGTTTCTGTCATCTTTGATCCCTTGTCAGCGCGTCGACCTCGGTGCCGACGCTACTTGTTATTCAGGGTAATACGAATAGGACGATCCAGCACCCAAAGATCGGGGTGAGATGTGGGTTGTCTCACACTGACAGGAGATGACGGCAAGGGATGCCCCTTCCCCCTCTGCATGCTCGGTCTTGGCGATCTGGGGGGCAAGGCCCTTCAGTGCCACCTCGGCATGGACGAACCCGGTATTGATCGGCAACCTCGGCCGCAGGTTCGTCCCGACGCACACCACGACGACACGGAACACCGCCGTCAGGGCAGCTCGGCCTCCACAGCCTTGGCCAGCACGGCGTGACCCTTCTGCGACGGATGGTCACCGTCCTCGGCGAGAAGTTCGGTGTCGTCCCGCGTGCCGTCGGCGCCCTTGAACGGAGTGCGCACATCGACATAGACGACCCCGGCCTCATCAGCGATGTCCTCGACCTGGGAGTTGAACACCTTGGTGATCGTGTTGGTGACATGGGCGTAGTCCTTGCCCTGTTCACGCCCTACCTTGCCGTCCATCCCGACATTCCAGTACCCGGTGACGACGACGGTGGCATCGGGCGTCGCCATCCCGGCCTTGATGCGTTCCAGGATGGTGCGCACCCGTCCGGTCACCGCATCGACGTCACCCTCGACGCATGACGCATCGGCGTGGGCACATCTGGCGACGATCTTGTCGACGTCAAAATCGTTGGCCCCGATCGTCACGATGGCAAGATCAGCATTCTTGAGCAAGGTCCTCGTGCCAGGCGACTCGAGCTGGGTGAGGACGTCAGTAGTCTTGTATCCCGACACCGACTCGTTACCCACGGAGGCTCGCACGCTCGCTCGGTGGGCCATGTCTGTGCCGACCCGCTCGATGAAGGTGACGCACTGGCGGCACGCACTTCCCTGCGGAACGGAGTCGCCAAGACCGACAGTGCCGAGGGTTCCGCCATGCCCCGTCAGTCCGGGAGCGGACCGCCCCGTAACAAAGGACGCCGGGGCTGATGAGGTGGCCACGCTCGGCTTACGATGCCGGTCAAAGGACCACCCATTTGCGTGGTTGACAGGCCGCAATCCGAGGGTGATCCCGACCACGACGGCCGCGACAATCACGACACTGAGAATCCTGAGAATTCCCTTCACGATCTCATCATGCCTCGTCGATGACGGGTTGTCTGCCCCCTCACAGCGGTATTTCGGTCTGCTGTCAGCGGATTCACAGCGGTCAGAATGGACTGCCCGCGCGAGATCGCAACCATCTCAAGGGCTCTCAGCCTCAGTGCGCAGGCAATGCCAATTGGGCGTGGACGACCGTCCTACCCATGTGGACCCGACCGGTGGACTCGGCGGTAAACACCCGCGCGTCCTCACTACCCTGAAACCTGGCAGCCTGCATTCCACGCACGGTGTCGGTGAGCTGATCGACCTGGTCGGACAACTGTTCGATACGACGCTCCATCTCGAGGATGCGCCTGATCCCGTTGAGGTTGATCCCCTCTTCCTGGGACAGGTGCTGAACCATCCGCAGGGCGGCGACATCACGCATGGAGTACCGACGACCCCGTCCACGGGTCCGCTCCGGGATGACCAGCCCGAGCCGGTCATAGGTGCGCAGGGTCTGCGGGTGCATCCCGGCCAACTCGGCGGCCACCGAGATGGGGAAGATGGCGGCGTCCTTGTCGATCACCGCCAGATCGACGGCGTCGGACAGCTTCCTGCTGCTCCGTGCCATCTCACCTCACCTCCCATGGCCGCGGGTTGGGTTGCCGGACGGCGTCACGGAACCCCTCCAAGGCATGTCGCGCGTCGTCGTCAAGCTTCTCGGGGACGACGATCTCGACCGTGGCGAGCAGGTCTCCCTTGTTGCCGTCCGAGCGCGGCACGCCACGACCACGCACCCGGAAGGTCCGGCCGCTGGGCGTCCCTGCGGGAATCCGCAGACGAACGGTACTTCCGGCCAGGGTCGGCACCTCGACCTCGGCGCCGAGAGCAGCCTCCGGGAAGGTCACCGGCACGTCGACGGTGAGGTTGTTGCCGTCACGTCCGAAGACCTTGTGCGGACGCACCGTCACCTTGACGTACAGGTCGCCGGCCCTGCCGCCGTTCTCGCCCGGGGAACCCTTGCCCTTGATGCGGATGCGCTGGCCGTCCTCCACGCCGGCAGGAATCCGGATCTGCATGGACTTGGTGGACTTGGCGCGACCCGATCCGTGGCACACCTGGCAAGGATCCTCGACAACCATTCCTCGCCCTTGGCAATCCGGGCAGGGCTCAGTCATCTCGAAGACGCCACCCGCCGAGGTCGCGTGCATACCCGATCCCTGACAGGTCGAGCACACTCTCGGCACGGTTCCGGCCCTGGCACCAGTTCCCCGGCACGCCTGGCAGGGGGCCTGGGAGACCATGTCCATGGTGACGGTCGTCCCGGACACGGCGTCGTCGAAGGAAATCGTCGTCTCCCCCTCGACGTCGGCACCACGACGAGCCGCCCTGGTCGTGGTGCGGCGTCCACCGGTGGCCCCGAAGAGATTTCCGAAGAGGTCTCCGAATCCGTCGCCGTTGGAGGCGGTACGAATGAAGTCCTCGACGTTGACGTTCGGTTGAGCGCCACCACGCGGGAACCCGAATCGGCCGGCCGTTCCGAAGAGGCTGCGAGCCTGGTCGTATTCCTTACGCTTCTTGGCATTGGACAGCACGTCGTTGGCCTCGGAGGCCTCCTTGAAACGAGCCTCGGCAGCCTTGTCACCGGGGTGGGAGTCGGGATGGTTGTCCCGGGCGATCTTGCGGAACGCCTTCTTGATCTCCTCGGGCTTCGCGTCCTTGGAGACACCGAGGACCTTGTAGTAGTCCTTCTCGGCCCAGTCCTTGGTACTCATCTGGTTCCTCCCTCCCTGATCATCGCGGGTTCTTCCGGTCTGCGATCATGGCCGCCTTCTTCGATGTGTGTCGTCTCAGTCGCCGTCAGCCTCGGGGGCCTGCTCCCCCGACCCCTCATCCTTCGACTCCCCGGGCTTGGAATTCGGGTCCGGATCGGAGACCGCCACGCGCGCCGGACGCAGGACACGATCACCGAGCTTGTAGCCGGGCTGCATCACCTGGCTGACGGAGGTGACGGTGACCCCCTCCATCGGCATCTGCATGAGAGCCTCGTGGAGATTCGGGTCGAAGGCGTCACCCACCTCACCGAAGCTGCTCAAACCATGGGTGTTGGCCACCTTCTCGAGCTCGTCGACGACGAGCTTGAAGCCGCCCTCGACCTCCCCGTGCTGGCGAGCCATGGCGATCGAGTCCAGGACCGGCATGAGGTCGGTGATGACCTTGTCGACGCCGGACTGTCGCGACAGTGCGCGGTCACGGTCTACGCGCCTCTTGTAGTTCACGTACTCGGCCTGCAGACGCTGCAGATCCTCGGTGCGTTCGGCCAGCAGGGCCTCGAGCTGGGCCTCCCGGGACATCTCCTCAGGAGCCTGCGAGTCAGCGGCCGGCTGGTCGGCGTCGATGTCGACGCCATCGACGATGTCGGCGAAACGCTCCTCGACGTTCTCGCCAGCCTGGTTGTCGTCGGCCTGGTTGTCATCGGGATTGACGTTCTTGTCAGTCATCTGTCTTCCTCCACGTGGGTGCCGACCGCCGGGCCGTCATGATTGGCGACCCGGCGGTCGATGCGGGGTTTGGGGTCAGGCCGTGGCCCCGGTCACTTCTTGTCGTCCTCGTCGTCCACGATCTCCGCGTCCACGACGGTGTCGTCGCCGGACTCAGAGGTGGCCGACTCGGCGCCCTCACCCTGCGAGTTCTGGGCCTGGGCCTGCTGGGCAGCGGCGTAAATCGCCTGGCCCATGGCCGACGCCTTCTGATTCAGGTCGTCCATGGCGGCCTTGACCTCGTCGTCGTTGTCGGTGCCCTTGAGGGTCTCCTTCAACTTGGCGATGGCCTCGGTCACCGGGGTCTTGGTGTCCTCAGGGATCTTGTCACCGTTCTCGTCGAGCAACTTCTCGGTGCGGAAGGCCAGGGCGTCGGCCTCGTTGCGCATCTCGACAGCCTCGCGACGCTTCTTGTCGGCGTCGGCGTTGGCCTCGGCCTCCTTGACCATCCGATCAATCTCGTCCTTGCCCAGGGCGGAGCCGCCGGTGACAGTCATGGACTGCTCCTTGCCGGTGGCCATGTCCTTGGCGTGAACGTGGACGATGCCGTTGGCGTCGATGTCGAAGGACACCTCGATCTGCGGGATGCCGCGCGGGGCGGGCATCAGACCGGTCAGCTCGAAGTTGCCCAGCGGCTTGTTGTCGCGGACGAACTCGCGCTCACCCTGGAAAACCTGGATCATTACCGACGGCTGGTTGTCCTCGGCGGTGGTGAACACCTCGGAACGCTTGGTCGGGATGGTGGTGTTGCGCTCGATGATCTTCGTCATGACACCACCCTTGGTCTCGATACCGAGGCTCAGTGGGGTGACGTCGAGAAGCAGTACGTCCTTGACCTCGCCCTTGAGCACACCGGCTTGCAGGGAGGCACCGAGAGCCACGACCTCATCAGGGTTGACGCCCTTGTGCGGCTCCTTGCCAGCGAGCTCCTTGACGAGCTCGGAGACGGCGGGCATACGAGTCGAACCACCAACGAGGATGACCTCGTCAATCTGCGAGACGTTGAGGCCGGCATCCTTCATGACGGCGTTGAACGGGGTGCGGCAACGCTCGAGGAGATCGGAGGTCAGGCGCTGGAACTCGGCTCGGGTCAGCTTCTCGTCGAGGTGGAGCGGGCCAGCGGCACCAGCGGTGATGTACGGCAGGTTGATGTGGGTCTCGGAGGCCTGCGACAGCTCGATCTTGGCGCGCTCGGCAGCCTCCTGCAGACGCTGCTTGGCCATCTTGTCGGCGCCTAGGTCGATGCCGTTGGCGTTCTTGAACTGGGTGACCAGCCAGTCAACGATGCGCTGGTCCCAGTCGTCACCACCGAGGTGGTTGTCACCGTTGGTGGCCTTCACCTCGAAGACACCGTCGGAGATGTCGAGCAGGGAGACGTCGAAGGTGCCGCCGCCGAGGTCGAAGACCAGGACGGTCTGCTCCTTGTCGGCCTTGTCGAGGCCGTAGGCCAGGGCAGCAGCGGTGGGCTCGTTGACGATGCGGTCAACGGTCAGACCGGCGATCTCGCCAGCCTCCTTGGTGGCCTGCCGCTGGGCGTCGGAGAAGTAGGCCGGGACGGTGATGACAGCGTTGGTAACCGGCTCACCGAGGTAGGCCTCGGCATCCCTCTTCAACTTCTGCAGGATGAAGGCGCTGATCTGCTGCGGCTTGTAGGTCTTGTCGTCGACGCCCATCGTCCAGGACTCGCCCATATGGCGCTTGACGGAACGGACGGTGCGATCAACGTTGGTGACGGCCTGACGCTTGGCGACCTCGCCGACGAGGGTCTCACCCGAATTGGTGAAGGCGACCACCGACGGGGTGGTACGAGCACCCTCGGCGTTCGGGATGACGGCGGGCTCGCCACCCTCGAGGACGGCGACGCACGAGTTGGTGGTTCCGAGGTCGATACCGACTGAACGGGCCATGGTTGATTTCCTCCTGATGGACGAATGTTCTGGGAAAGCATCCCCTTGAGCGACTTCGACTCAACCCTAGACCCTGAGTCGTTGTCACTCAAGTTGACGTCAGCTCATTTTCGAATGAGATTGAGTTCACCAGACTCAACCCATGACAGAGCAGATCTATTCCCGCCCCGTGAACAATGCGCCGACCACCCCAAGGCACCCCACAACGAACCCGAGCAGCTCCCGGCGACAACGCTCCAGACATGAAAAACACCGGACGGCAAACCGTCCGGCATCCTTCTCCGCACTCGTCAGCGCGGACCAGTGATCAGTGGAAGTACGGAATGAGCAGATAGAGACCATACAGGACGATGAGCCCTGCGATGACGATGGCCGTCCACCCAAGAGCAACGAGCCCAGCAGCCCCGTCGCCTCCAGCCTCGGTGCGCGCATGAGCACGATCGAGCATCAGTGCGCCGCCCGAGACGACGGAGACGATGAGGACGGTGGTCGCAACCGTGACGATGGACACCAGTCCGAGTGAAGCCCAGTCAATGTTCATGCTGCAGTCCCTCCGGCGATGGCCGAGCCCTTACGGACGCCGACCTGAGTGGAGTCGTTGACGTTGTTGTGGTCAACCTTGTGATGGTTGGCCTGACGGACGATGACGGCGGCCATCACGGCCAGCAGGACGAGGTCGATGACGACACCCCAGGCGCTGGCATCGGCGATGGCCGAGGTGATAGCACCGACGAGAGCGGCAGCCGGCAGGGTGACCAACCAGGCGATGACCATCTTCCCGGCGGTGGCCCAGCGCACCTCGGTGCGGCGGCCGATTCCCGAGCCGAGGATCGAGCCGGAGCAGACGTGAGTGGTCGACAGGGCGAAGCCCAGGTGAGAGGAGGCCAGGATGGCGGCCGTGGACGCCGTCTCGGCTGCGAACCCCTGCGGGGACTCGATGTCACACAGACCCTTGCCCATGGTGCGCATGATGCGCCAGCCACCGGAGTAGGTACCAAGACCAATGGCACAGCCGGCGGCCAGGATGACCCACCATGCCGGACCGGTACCCGAGGCCTGGTAGCCAGCGGCGATGAGGACCAAGGTGATGACGCCCATCGTCTTCTGGCCATCGGAGGTGCCATGAGCCAGGGCGACCATCGACGCCGACACCCGCTGACCATTGAGGAACATTCGCGAGGAGTGATGGGCGGTGTGGTCCGTGATGCGATACGCCAACCAGGTCGCCAGCAGAGCTGCAATTCCGGCGACGAACGGTGCCACCAGGGCCGGCAGGATGATCTTGCTCATGATCTTGCCGGCATGGATGCCGCTCATGCCAGCCTCGACGAGGACGGCACCGATGAGGCCACCGAAGAGAGCATGGGAGGAGCTGGACGGCAGACCGAACAGCCAGGTCGCGAGGTTCCAGATGATCGCGCCGATCAGACCGGCGAAGACCATCGGGGCTGTGACGAGTTGGTCATTGACGATGCCACCGGAGATCGTCTTGGCGACCTCGGTCGACAGGCAGGCACCAATGACGTTGAGGACGGCCGCAATGATGACGGCCACCTTGGGCTTGAGTGCTCCGGTTGCCACCGACGTCGCCATCGCGTTGGCCGAGTCATGGAAGCCGTTGGTGAAGTCGAATGCCAGCGCCGTCACGACGACGATAACCACGATTAACAGAGTCGAACTCATGCAAGATCCTTCGTGCGGGCCGTAGCGCCCCCGGACGGCGAGCTGGGATCCCCCACTCCTCACCGGAGCGGGGCGGACGACCGACCAGAACCCGGGAGCAGTTCCAGCCGCCCGATACGTTACGCCCAGTGAGCCCACGTTCGCGCGGCAGGATCCCCACAAGCAACGACAAGGTGAACAATTTCACCGTCACTGCGCGCCCACGACAAAGTGTGCTTTCTGTGTACATGCATCCCACCAGGAACCTTGAAACCACACCAGGGCGTCAACGCGCATTCATGTTAACGAAGAGTTCACCCCGCCCTCCATCACACACATGCTCGCACCCCAGGCTTCACACATTCGTCTCCGATACGGCTCACAGGAACAGCACAGCCACAACACACCCGATACGGACTTCCTTCGTGGAACCCTTAATTCATGGCAATCCCACCGCAACCTCCCAGGCTTACTCGAGCTGACGGGTCTCCCATCCGTGTTCTGGCTGTCGACGACGAGCCCAGCCTCACCGAGCTGCTCTCCATGGCCATGCGTTACGAGGGATGGGACGTCACCACCGCTGATTCCGGCGTTCACGCCGTCCGCGAGGCGAAGGCCACGCGCCCCGACGTCATCGTCCTCGACATGATGCTCCCCGACTTCGACGGCCTCGAGGTCATGCGCCGTATTCACATGGATCAGCCCAACGTCCCGGTCATCTTCCTCACCGCCAAGGACGCCGTCGGCGACCGCATTGCCGGGCTCACCGCTGGCGGCGACGACTACGTCACCAAGCCCTTCTCCCTGGAAGAGGTCATCGCTCGGTTGCGCGCTCTGCTGCGCCGCTCGGGTGCAACCGAGCCCAAGTCCGACTCCACCCTGATCGTCGGCGACCTCACCCTCGACGAGGACTCCCACGAGGTGCGCCGTGCCGGTGAGGAGATCCACCTGACGGCAACTGAGTTCGAGCTGCTGCGTTACCTCATGCGTAATCCCAAACGGGTGCTCTCCAAGGCCCAGATCCTCGATCGGGTGTGGAACTACGACTTCGGTGGACAGGCCAACGTCGTCGAGCTGTACATCTCCTACCTGCGCAAGAAGATCGACAAGGGACGCGATCCCATGATCCACACCATGCGTGGTGCGGGTTACGTTCTCCGGCCTGCTGCGTGACAATGGCCAGGTGACCTCTCCCAGCTCACCCACAGACAGCCATGCGCCGGATCCATGCTGCGACGAGACACCGGAGGTCAGGTCGACAATCCACGACACCTGGCTGGATCATCCCATGGGTCGGCACACGCTAGGGCGTCAGCTCGTCGTCCGAGTGCTCGCCATCATTAGTGCGTTGGCCGTCGTGCTGGGAGGGGTGACGATCTGGGGAACACATCGGATCCTCACGGATGGCCTTGACGAGCAGGTGATGGCGGCGGCCCACCGCGAGGAGGCGAACCCCATCGGATTGCCTGGCCCGACAGCCGGTGACGTGCTGGGAATCCAGGCGGGCACAATCTTCGCCGTCAAGGCCGATGGCGTCTGCCTCATGACGACCGTGACGGAAGGTGCCGTCCTCACCAAGTACTGCAACGCCGATGCCGGTGAACTGCTCGGCGTGCGTCAGGACAGCCGTCCCCACGACCTCAACGGGAACAATGGCACCGAATACCGCGCACTGGCGGAGACACGTGACAATGTCACCTACGTCGTCGCCCTGCCGCGGACACGACTTCTCAACGCCATCGAGAGGTTGTTGGCCCTCGAGGTCACCATCACTCTCCTGGCATTGGCCGTGGGATTCTTCGCGACGCGAGCCGTCGTCACCAAGTCCCTGCGCCCCCTCAACCAATTGGCCTCGACGGCGACGGTGGTCTCCGAGATGGACCTCGGCAGCGGCGAGGTCGACCTGCCGATCCGAGTCGATCCAGCACTGACTGATCCTCGCAGCGAGGTGGGGCAGGTGGGTCATGCCCTCAACCACATGCTCAACAATGTCGAGGGCGCGTTGGAGTCTCGTCAGCAGTCCGAGGTCAAGGTGCGTCAGTTCGTCGCCGACGCCTCGCACGAGTTGCGCAATCCGTTGGCATCCATCCGTGGCTATGCCGAACTGACGAGACGACGGCGCGGCGAAATGTGCCCCGAGAGCCAGTTCGCGATGGATCGCATCGAGTCCGAGGCGACGAGGATGAGTGCCCTCGTCGAGGACATGCTGCTGCTGGCTCGTCTGGACAATGACCAGAAACTTGAGCTGGCCCCCATCGACCTGGTCGAGGTCGTTCTCAACGCGGTCTCCGATGCCCAGGCAGCCGGGTCGGACCACATCTGGACCCTCGACGTACCCAACGAGGAAATCACGGTGATGGCTGATGCCGACCGACTCATGCAGGTCGTCGTCAATGTGCTGTCGAACGCCCGAAAGCACACACCCGCAGGAGTGACGGTGCACACCACCGTCACTGCCCGCGACGGGCAGGCCGTTGTCGCCATCGCCGACAACGGACCGGGTATTCCGGAATCGGTGCGTCCCCTGATCTTTGAGCGATTCTCCCGGGCAGACGCGTCCCGCACTGCGTCGAAGGAGGGATCAACAGGATTGGGCATGTCCATCGTCGCAGCCGTCATGGCTGCTCATCAGGGCACCGCCAAGGTGGATTCGACGAACAAGGGGACGACGGTCACCCTGACCCTGCCATTGGTCGCCTGAGGACGAGGCGTCCGGGTAGGGTGGATGCACTTGTTCCAGAGAAGGAGTTGGCATGTCCCCTGCCCCGCTGTCTGCCACCAAGCTGGCCGGCATGATCGATCACACCCTGCTGACCCCGGAGGCCACTCACGACGACGTCGCCAAGCTGGTCGGCGAGGCCAAGGAGTACGGTACCTGGTCGGTGTGCGTGTCGCCGTCGATGCTGCCGCTGGACCTCGACATGGGTGACGTGAAGCTGGCTGCGGTGTGTGGGTTCCCGTCGGGCAAACACACCAGCGCGGTGAAGGCGGCCGAAGCCCATGACGTCATTGCCGCCGGCGCCGACGAGGTCGACATGGTCATCAACCTCGGCATGGTGAAGGAGGGACGTTGGGAGGACGTCACCGCTGACATCGCTGCCGTCAAGCAGGCTGTTCCGGATCCGAAGATCCTCAAGGTCATCATCGAGTCGGCCGTGCTGACCGATGACGAGATCGTTCGCGCGTGCAAGGCCGCCGAGGGGGCCGGAGCCGACTTCGTCAAGACCTCGACGGGATTCCACCCGAAGGGCGGTGCGAGTGTCGAAGCCGTTAAGCTCATGGCCGCCACCGTCGGTGGTCGCCTGGGGGTCAAAGCTTCGGGTGGCATCCGCGATTACGAGACGGCCTGCGCGATGGTCGAGGCCGGGGCAACCCGTCTCGGCGTCTCGTCGACCGCCAAGATCCTCGCCGGAGCCCCCAAGGAGTGACGACGCTCGCGGCGTGTTCTCGCTGATGACCGGGACGGGTCGGTGAGATCCGGCCCCTGTCATGCCCGGGACCGTGGAGACGCGGTGTGTCGGCGCTACGGAAGCTGCCAGTTGCGCCCGTTCACCACCCGACCACTCACGCGCTCCAACTGGGTTTCGAGAAGGAATGACGTCGGGAGGAGCGAACGGTGGGAATAACCGCCGGCTTCCTTCTCGTCCGGACTCAGACCGTCTGGGGATCCGGGCTCACCTGTGCAGCGGCCTGCGCAGCAGCCTCGCGACGCTTCCAGTTCAGCAACCAGGACACCTCGTTGCACAACAACTGACGTCGTGACGCCGAGTAGTACGACCTCGACGAGTGACCCAGCCCGTCGTAGACGACGTTGTTGCCCATCACCCAGCACATTGCGTGGAATTCCTCGCCCGTCTCGTGGAAGAGCAGCGGGGTCGCAAGCGGGTTGATGTCCAGGTCGGAGAAACGCTCGTCATAGACGACCACCTGCTCGACGCCGCGCAGGATGGGATGATCCGCAGCCTCGGGTACAGGTTCGAAGACGGCGTAGGAACGCTCCGGGTGCCCGCTGACCCCCAGCACCCACTTGCCCCCGAGAACGGACGGCCACAGGTCCCAGTCACAGAAGGTGTTGCAGGCGGTGTGCAGACCGAGGATCGGCTTGCCAGCTTCGTGGTGCTCCAGAATCTTGTTGTGGGCGCGGGACCATTCGGGAATGTAGTCCCATTCCTCCTCCGGATCGCCGCCACCGGTGTTGACGATGAGCAGATCCGCGTCAGCGAGGTGGTCCAGGGCCTCCGGCTCAGAGCGCCTCACCTCTACCTGGTGACCACGCTCGGTCAAGATCTGGGAGACGGCCTCGGAGGTCGCGTCGAAGTCGTGGATATCGTCGGCGTAACGCCCAGCCCCCGACAAAACGAGAATGTGTCCCATCGGATTTCCTTCCTGATCCTGAGTAGACCCAAAGGATCACACTAGGAGACTAATCCGCCGAGGACGAACTCAGTGACGTCACAGCTTGTTTTCGAAATTGCCTCCAGACGCCAGTGCGGTCACGTTCTTGATGATGAGTTCGTCGGCACCCAGGGGACGTCCGCCGGCAGAGTGAGGTGTGATGATGACGTTCCAAACCCCCAGATGAGCACATTGGCGTCCAGCAGGGTCGTCATAGAGCCGCCCGGAGAGGGCCGGGACCGCCCAGGTGACGAGCACCTCAGCATCCAGATGCTCATCCGGAATCGCTGAGCTGGCGTCGTACACCACCGCCTCGACCCCGCCAGGAAGGTGAGGATCCAAGATCATCGAATCGGGAAGAAGGACCTTCATGACGCCATCGCACCTTCCACGCTCAGCTCCCGCTCCGAAACCCTGCATGATGCGCAGGATGAGCAGCATGATCGGTGCCCAGATACCAATGGTGTAGTAGCTGAGGATGAGGCCAATTCAGAAGGTCGCGGTTCCCATCGGGAACAGCATGGCGATCATGACCCATTACGGCCCGTCTGATCGCCAAACCGGGCGAAGAAGACACTTCCAAGCGGACGGGCCTCGAAACCGACGGCGCCGGTCGCCGTCGCGCCTGACCGAGATTTATAACGCGATGACCCGAATGCTTCCTCCCCTGCTCCCTGCCGGAATGACGGTGTCACGCATGGAATCCGCGGGTTGACCGGGCTTACGCCTTCCTACGGTTCTGACCATGACAAA
Source organism: Cutibacterium avidum ATCC 25577 (assembly GCF_000227295.1). Taxonomy (GTDB): domain Bacteria; phylum Actinomycetota; class Actinomycetes; order Propionibacteriales; family Propionibacteriaceae; genus Cutibacterium; species Cutibacterium avidum. The sequence continues at coordinate 714,143 of NZ_JH165054.1, forward strand.
AGACCCCTGCGGATTGCTCGCGGGGGTCCTGATGGCTAGTGGCTCATTTGTCAGCCTTGATAGGCCTCAATGGTGATGACGACGCCGTCGCCCAGATCGACGGCATCACCGATGGCCAGGTCGATCGTCTCACCACTTTCCAATCGCAACGGATCCTGGCCGATGCGGCGAACGACGGTGCCGTTCGTGGAATGCATGTCAGTGACCTCGATCCCCCACTGCCCCAAAGCGAACTTCACGTGAGTACGACTGATGTCCTGACCAGGAGACGGAACACGCATGATCTCCTCGCCATTCTCGGCCCGCGGGGCACGCCCGACGAGAACTGCACCCTTGAGGTGGGTGGCCTCTCCAGTCGTCGAAACCAGGGTGGCCGCCGCGGAATCTGACGGCGAGGACACTCCACGGATCGTCGAGGTCGACGCGACGCGCCAGTCTCCGTCGTACCGAGGGTCGCTCTGAGACTGCTCGGGAGGCACGGGCTGTTCCGACTGCTCTGTCTGCTGAGGCTGCTGGGGTACTGCCCCCGGAGCAAGTGCGGAGACGACGCCCTCCGGCTCGGGCTGCACTCCCACCGGCTGAGTACCGGTGTGTACCTCGTCATCGCCTCCCAGGCCGTCGTCCTGAGCGCGGACTGGCGCAATGTCCTCACGAGCGACCGCGGTCTCGACGGATTCCGGCTCGGCAGCTCGGGCCGGGACGGGGCTCACGGGCTCCTCGACGTCAGGGGCCACCTCGTCACCACCACTCACCACGTCCTCGTCAGGCACGACAGGCTCAGCCGGAATCGGAACTCCGGTCAGTGCGGACTCAGCAACCGGCTCCGGCGCGGCAACCGAGTCGGGAACCTCGCCTGGCGCCGGAACCTCGACGAATCCGGGAGCATCCTCGTCGTCTGGCTGCCACTCCTGACCGGTGAGCTCGCGAGCTTCCTCGGTGGCCTCCGAATCGTCGACCCCCTGCTCCTCAGGCTCCGGGGTCCACGGTTTGAGGGCGTCGTCGGAACTCGCCAACACCCGCGGACGGTGAACTTCGCCGCCCTCCCGAACGACGAAAGGCTCAACCTTGCCGGTCGCGTCGATGATGATCTTGCTCGCCTGGGCAACCCCCAGCAGCAACGGCATGGACAGCCTCTGCTCGGCCTCTTCCATCTCGACGACGACGGTCGATGGGTCGAGCTTCTTCTCGCTCCACGTCAGCAGACCGTCGCCATGGTTGACGACCTCACCGGTGGAGGCATCCTTGACGACAACCTGACCGCGGGCCATGGAGTACATCTCGCCGTCGACCCAGAAGAACAAGCCCAGGCTCGGCATCTTCGCCAGCCCGATGATCGACAACGTCTCCACGAGCGACTGGGGATCATCGGCCTCAGCCACCTGCCGCCAGATGGACGACACCAATCCGGAATGGCGCGGCGCAGCCGGCTGCATGATGACGAGGCTGCTCGGCCCGGCCAGCACCACCCAGGAACCAGGGGTGTAGGTGGCACGCCAAGCACCGAAAGTCTGGGACATTGATCCTCCAGAGGTCGAGGCACGATTGTGGCCATTATTCCGCGGACATGGAGTTGAAGTCGACAAAACTCCCCGATCGCACACGGATTGAGGAGTATGCAATGACATATTGGACATATTGCGGCCCCTCCACCGCGGTGGAGGGGCCGCAATTTCACATCAGTGACGTGATGTAGCCCTCAGACTCACTTCTCCTTCTGGGAGATGACGGCCTGGGCCGCGGCGAACCGAGCGATCGGCACACGGAACGGCGAGCAGGACACGTAGTCGAGCCCGGTCTTGTTGAAGAAGTGGATCGAGTCAGGATCACCACCGTGCTCACCACAGACACCCACGTTCAACTGCGGGTTGGTCTTGCGACCCTTCTCGACAGCCCCGGCGACGAGCTGGCCGACACCCTCCTGGTCGATCGAGGCGAACGGGTTGTCCTTGAGGACCTTGGTACGCAGGTACTCGGTGAGGAAGCCGTTCTCGGCATCGTCACGGGAGATGCCCAGGGTGGTCTGGGTCAGGTCGTTGGTGCCGAAGCTGAAGAAATCGGCAACCTCGGCGATCTTGTCGGCGACCAGCGCGGCACGCGGCAGCTCGATCATGGTGCCGATCTTGACGTCGACCTTGGTGCCGGCGGCCTCGAACTCCTCGTCAATGGCCTGCTGGACGATGCGGCGATGGGTCTCGAGCTCGATCGGGGTGAAGACCAGCGGGATCATGATGTTGATCTGGACGGTTTCCCCCTCCTTCTTGAGCACCGCCAGGACGGCGCGGATGATGGCGCGAGCCTGCATGTCGGGAATCTCCGGATACAGCATGCCGAGGCGGCAGCCACGGGTACCGAGCATCGGGTTCTGCTCGTGCAGCTTCTTGACCTGGGCGAGCAGACGACGCTCCTTGTCGAGCTCGTTCGGATCAGCGCCCTGATCCTCCAGCTTCTGGACCTTGAGGGACTGCTCGACGAGGTTCGGCAGGAATTCGTGAAGCGGCGGATCGAGGAGACGGACGGTGACGGGCAGGCCCTTCATCGCCGTGAAGATGCCCTCGAAGTCATCCTGCTGCATCGGCAGGATCTTGTCGACGGCAGCCTGGCGCTCCTCCGGGGTGTCCGCGGTGATCATCTCGTGCATGGCAGGCAGACGATCGGCACCGAAGAACATGTGCTCGGTACGACACAGGCCGATGCCCTCAGCACCCAGCTCACGAGCCTTGGCTGCGTCGGTGGCGTTGTCGGCGTTGGCCTCGACGCCGAGATGACGGATTTCGTCGGCCCAGGAGAGGACCTCCTCGAAGTCGGCGTTGATCTGCGGCGGGATGAGCGGCAGGCCCGCAGCGAAGACCTCACCGGTCGAGCCGTCGAGGGTGATCATGTCGCCCTCGTGGATGACGGTGTCACCGATCGTCAGGGTGGCGGCCTTGGCATCGATCTTGATGCCGCGAGCACCAGCGACACAGGGCTTGCCCATGCCACGGGCGACCACGGCTGCGTGGGAGGTCATGCCACCGTGGGCGGTCAGGACGCCCTGGCTCACGATGACACCGTGGATGTCATCAGGGGTGGTCTCGAAGCGGATGAGGACGACCTTCTCGCCCTTGGCGCCACGCTCGGCAGCGACGTCGGCGTCGAAGACGGCCTCACCAACGGCGGCACCCGGGGAGGCAGGCAGGCCCTCGGCGACCGGCTGCTCGGTGTGGTTCGGGTCGATGGCCTCGTGCAGCAGCTGATCGAGCTGAGCGGGCTCGATCCGCATGAGGGCCTCTTCCTTGGTGATGACGCCCTCGGCGACGAGGTCGCGGGCCACCTTGAGAGCAGCAGCGGCGGTGCGCTTGCCGTTACGGGTCTGCAGCAGGTACAGCTTGCCGTTCTCGACGGTGAACTCCATGTCCTGCATGTCGCGGTAGTGCGACTCCATCTTCTTCATGGTGTCGATGAGGTCGCGGTATGCCTCCGGCAGCACTTCCTCCATCTCGGCGAGGGAGCGCGGGGTGCGAATGCCGGCGACGACGTCCTCGCCCTGAGCGTTGACGAGGAACTCACCGTAGAGCTCCTTGGCGCCGGTGGCGGGGTTACGGGTGAAGCAGACACCGGTGGCGGAGGTGTCACCACGGTTGCCGAACACCATCTGCATGACGTTGACGGCGGTGCCGAGGTCATCCGGAATCTTGTTGGCCTTGCGGTAGACGAAGGCGCGCGGGTTGAGCCAGGAACGGAAGACGGCGTCGACGGCGCGCATCAGCTGCTCGCGCGGATCCGTCGTCCAGTTGCCTCCGAGCTGTTCGTTGGACAGCTTCTTGAAGGTGTCGACCAGGCCCTTGAGGTCATCAGCAGTCAGATCCGTGTCGGACTCGACGCCCCTCTCCTCCTTGAGAGCGGTCAGGGCATCCTCGTAGACGTGGGCGTCGATGCCCTCGACGACCTCGCCATACATCTGGATGAAGCGGCGGTAGCAGTCCCAGGCAAAGCGCTCGTTGCCGGCCTCCTTGGCGACGGCCTCGACGGTGTCATCGGAAATACCGAGGTTGAGGATGGTGTCCATCATGCCGGGCATCGAGATGACGGCGCCGGAGCGAACCGAGACCAGGAGGGGCTTGTCCACGTCGCCCAGGCCACGACCGGTGCGCTCCTCCAAACGCTTAAGTCCGTCCCACACCTGGGAGTCGAGGCCCTCCGGCCACTCTCCCTTCCTCGTCATGGTGTCCACGCAGGCTTCAGTGGTGACGGTGAATCCGTCGGGCACCGGGACGCCGAGACGCGTCATCTCGGCAACTCCTGCGCCCTTGCCGCCGAGCAGCGGCTTCATCTCCGCGCTGCCCTCGGACAAGTCATACACGTAACGGTCAGTCATGACTGATCTCCTTCGATCTGTGTCAGCCTGTTCATCGATTCACGGCGTTCGGACCCGTGCGACTGCGCAATGAGCCCGAGGCCCAGCCCCACCATAGGGCCGGATGTCATCATTCTCTCACGCTCGCGTCCCATTTTCACGAGTAGGAGCAACCAAGGATGACGAAGTAACTCATGTCTCGTCCGGGTTCGCCGGAGCGGGGCGTGACATATCGCTCACCTTTGCCGCAGATGCCTCCCGGCTGTTTTCCTCGAGCCGCGGATTCTGGTACCCGGCCAGCGACACGATGCCTCCCACGACCGACAAGACCACCATCTAAGACAGACCACCATCTAAGACAGACAAGGGGCAACGCCATCCATACCAGTGGAACCGCCACTGTCAGCACCCACTGCTCCGCCGAAGACTGGTGATCAATGACGTGACCTGGGAGCAGACCAAAACCGCTGGCCGTCCCGATCATCCTCGGGTGATCAAGGTCTAGTGCGATAGGACCCTGCCGGCTTGCGCAACCTCGTCCCGGCCGTCTTGGCTCGCTGGTCGACGATGTCGATGACCTTCGTCGCAGACTCTTCCAGGGCCAGGCCCGTGGTGTCGATGATGGGGCAACCCAGTCGTCGCTGGATCCTGCCAACCTCGTCCAGCTCGTCGTAGATCGCAGCGAGGTCGGCGTAACCGTCCTCGTTGCCGAAACCTCCCAACCCGCGGACCCGACGTCCACGGATCTCCAGCAGCCGCTGGGCGTCGATCGTCAGGCCGACGATGCGCCAACGATCGACCGCCGCCAACTCGGCTGGCGGGGCGATCCCGGGGACGAGCGGGACATTGACGGTCTTGTAGCCGAGGTAACCCAGGTAGATCGACAGCGGTGTCTTGCCCGAGCGGCTCACGCCCACCAGACAGATGTCCGCCTCGGTCAGGCGATCGGGGATGGCGCCGTCGTCATTACGAACCGCGAACTCCATGGCGGAGATACGGGTGAAGTAGTCGGCCTCAACGCCCACGGGACGACGTGGGACGGCGTCGGCGTCAAGACCAGAAGCCTCTTCCATCGCGTCGAGCATGGGGCCCATGAGGTTGACCTCGCGGATACCCATCTCCTCGCAGGCATCGGTGACCATATGGCGCATGTCGGGCAGCACGAGGGTGTGCACCACGCACACCCACTGCCCCGCGTCATGGGACTCCTTGACGGCCTCTAGGGCCGCAACCATTTCCGGGACGGTGCCGATCATGGGATGGCGCACGATGTGCCAGTGGACCCCCTCGAACTGGCTGCGGGCGGCGCGGGCCAACCGAACGGCGGTCTCACCCGTCGAATCGGCGATGACGTGAATTTCCAGGGGCGACTCTGCCATGTCGCCATCTTAGGGTGGGGCCGGTATCGATCGAGTACTCGGGTTTGATACACGGAGCTGCCAAAAAATGCCCATGTCAACGTCACCATCGCCTGTTTGGACCGTTTTCTGGCAGCTCCGTGTAGTCATTCGCAGGTATGACCATCCTCCGGCACACCTGTTGCGTCGATCTCTCAGCTGTGTCCCGTGCCCGTGGTCTGGGAGACTGCCGCCATGGACACCGCCACCCTGGACCCCGTTGACGAACTCATCGTCGCCGAATCACCGCTGGCCACGGCTGTGTGGGTGCTGGGTCGCCCTTCCTTGGTGCCAGTATCCGGCGAAGACACCACGGCGTGGTCTGACGACTGCCGCGACCTCACCGCAATCCCGGAGAGTCTTCGCCTCAATCCTCTGACGACAAAGGAATGCAGCACCCCGGTGGTGTGGATGGGCCTGCCCTCCAGTCTTGACGAACTCGACGAACTGCTCGGTACTCTCTGGCGACTCCTCGGACCCGATGCCCACATCGTCGCAGGCGGACGCATCAAGCACATGGCCCGGTCCATGAACGACGTCGCTGCCCGCTGGTTCGACGACGTCCACGCCAGCCTCGGAGTGCGCAAGGCCCGCGTGCTGCACTTCTCGTCTCCTCGGGAGCACCCGGCCGTCACTGGGGAATGGCCACGCACCAACACCGTCAACGGCCTGACGATCCGAGCCCACGGCGGCGTCTTCCACACCACCGGCCTCGACGCCGGAACGTCCCTGCTCCTCGATCACCTCGACGCCATCGCGGCCGACGTCAACACCGACGTCGTCGATCTGGGGTGCGGCAACGGCATCATCTCCGCTCACCTGGCACGCAGACTCCCAGACGCCACCGTCAACGCCACCGATGTCTCCTGGCAGGCCGTCGACTCGACTCGTCTCACCGCCAGGGCGAACGGACTCGACATCGTCACCCACTGGTGTGACGGATTGTCCGTCCTGCCCGACCAGAGCGTCGACGTCGTCGTCACCAATCCGCCCTTCCATCGCGGAACCGCCCAGGACCACGCCCCGACCCTGGCCATGCTGGCCGACGCCGCTCGCGTGTTGCGCCCCGGCGGCAGCCTGTGGTGTGTCTACAACAATCACCTGCCGTGGGCATCCCATCTACGGCGCACGGTCGGGCCGACTCGCCAGGTCGCGCGGAATCGTCAGTACACCGTCACGCGGACCGTCCGCGGGTAGACGATCATGCCGAGGAGCGGAACCTGCACCGAACGGGCCGAAACACACCTACGGTGGTGCCATGAGTTCCCGCGTCATCCTCGTCAGCGACGACCGCTCCAGCCTCCGCTCCCCCGGCACCCCTCTGTGGCCTGACGCCGCCTGCATGCGCGGCATCCACACCAATGACTGGGCCGCTCACATCTTCGAGTACGCCATGTCCTTCGAGGGCGACATGACACAGGTACGCGAACTCGCCGCCCAGACCGGCGCCGGAGTCCTGCATCCCCATGGCGCCCTGGCTGTCGAGCCGCCCGGTCTCATTGTCTGTGACGTCGACTCGACGGTCACGCGCACCGAGGCCATCGACCTGCTCGCCGAGTGCGCAGGGAAGGCCGAGGAGATCAGTGAGGTGACGGCCCGGGCGATGGCCGGAACGCTCGACTTCGCCGAGTCCCTTCACGAGCGCGTCAAATGTCTGGAGGGTCTGCACGTCGGGGCCCTCGAGGAGGCGCGCAAGGCGACCGTCGTCACCCCGGGTGCGGCGGAACTGGTGGCCGCGGCGCACGAGGTCGGCGCAGCCGTCGGGTTGGTGTCAGGAGGGTTCACGGCCTTGGTCAATCCGCTTGCTGCGGAGATCGGCGCCGATTTCTCAGCCTCCAACGAGCTCGAGATCGTCGACGACCACCTCACTGGCCGGGTTGTCGGGGACATCGTCGATCGGGCCGCCAAGGCCACCTGGCTGCGTCGTTGGGCCGAGAAGAGCGAGGTAGATCTTGAGCGAACGATCGCGGTGGGAGACGGCGCCAACGACCTCGATATGTTCGCCGCAGCCGGGCTGGCCATCGCCTTCTGCGCCAAGCCCGTCGCCGTCGAGGCTGCACGAAACACCATCCGTTGTGAGCGGATCGACGCACTTCGCGCAGTGTGGGAACGATGACCACGATCATGGGGACATGACCAACCTCCCCGGAACCCTTCACACCGCTCATGACGGCGCATGGCAGGTCGCAGATCACGGCTGCCAGGTGCTGGCGTGGCAGGCCGACGGCAAGCCCGTCATCTGGTTCGACGCCGAGCACGCCGACGAGTCCGACGCGGTCATCCGGGGAGGTGTCCCGTTGTGTGCCCCATGGTTTGGTCACGGACCGAACAATGACCAGGATCCCCAACACGGCCTGGCCCGCCGCACCGACTTCCAGGGGACGGTCGCGGAACCCTTCCGCGTCGTCGGAACCGCTGAGACCGCCTCAATCGGCATTCGCCACGAGGTGGTCATGACCGACACCGCACTGGAGATGACGCTCACTCTCACCAACCACGACGAGAAGCCCCGAGTCGTCGAGGGGATGTGGCACACCTACCTGCGCGTCGGGGACGCCGACCAGGCGCGAGTCCGGGGAGTCCGCGGTGCCGACTGGCACAACTTCGCGACCGGTGACAAGGGATCCTTCGACGCCGACGAGCTCGTCATGGCCCCGGACACCGACACCGTCATCCAGGGAATCGGGCCGGCCCCGACCCTCGTCGATCCGGTCTGGGGACGCGAAATTCACCTGACGACGACGAATTGCCCCAGCGCGGTGATCTGGAACCCACGCTCCTCGTCAGGAATCGGCGACAACCCGACGGCTCAGGCCTGGCGCGACTTCGTGTGCGTCGAGACCGGCGTCTGCAAGGACAATGCCGTCCCCCTCGACCCCGACACCGACCTCGTACTAACGACGACAATCACCGTCACGAGAATGTGAGCATGGTTGCGGTTGGAGAGGCCCGATGCACGTCCAACCGGACTGTCTCAGGCGTGTCATGCACAGTCGTGCGAGCGCGCCAGCCATCATGGACCGACAGTGCCGTTCCGACCCCAAAAGCAGGGGTGCCCCATCCCGCGCCAAGCACCCCTATATAAAGTGTTGTCAACGTTTCGGACCGCATTCAACGGGAACGAAACAGTGTTTCTTCGACGGCTCACGGGTAGCGCCGTGCACCGTCACCGACAACCAGCCGCACGGCGGCAGGAGGACAGATGTCAGAGCGGATTGCGAACGCAGCCCTGCGTCAGAAGGTGATGAGCGCGGACGACGCGGCTGCGCTCATCAATGACGGTGACCAGATCGGATTCGGTGGATTCACTGGGTCGGGCTACCCCAAGGCACTTCCGAGCGCACTGGCCAAGCGCATCAAGGAATCCCACGATCGCGGCGAGAAGTTCACCGTCAACGTCTTCACCGGAGCCTCGACCGCTCCCGAACTCGACGGCGCCCTCGCCTCCGTCGATGGCATCGGCTGGCGCATGCCATACCAGTCCGATCCCCAGATGCGAAACAAGATCAACGACGGCACATCCTTCTACACCGACATTCACCTGTCGGAGTCGGGCATGATGGTGCGTCAGGGCTTTTTCGGAAAGGTCGACTACGCCGTCATTGAGGCCACCCGAATCACTGAGGATGGGGACGTCGTCCTCACCTCCTCGGTCGGCAACAACGCCGTGTACTGTGACGTCGCCGACAAGATCATCATCGAGGTGAACTCGTGGCAGTCCGAGGACCTCGAGGGAATGCACGACATCTACGGTGGGTTCGCGCTTCCTCCGAATCGAGTGCCCATCCCGATCACCCACCCCGGTGACCGGATCGGTGACAAGTTCCTCCACGTCCCCCAGAACAAGGTCGCGGCGATCATCGAGACCGATGGCCCCGACCGCAACACCCCGTTCAAGCCGATTGACGACGACTCCCGCAAGATCGCCGGCTACCTTCTGGACTTCTACGACAACGAGGTCAAGCAGGGGCGAATGCCGAAGAACCTGCTGCCGCTGCAGTCCGGTGTCGGCAACATCCCGAACGCCGTTCTCGACGGCCTTCTCCACTCCGACCTGGAGCACCTGACCTCCTACACCGAGGTCATCCAGGACGGCATGATCGACCTCATCGATGCCGGGAAGCTCGACGTCGCCTCGGCCACCGCTTTCTCGCTGTCGCCCGAGTACGCGCACAAGATGAACGAGAACGCGGCCTTCTACCGCGATCACATCATCCTGCGCCCCCAGGAGATCTCGAACCACCCCGAGGTCATTCGCCGCCTCGGTGTCGTCGGCGCCAACGGCATGATCGAGGCCGATATTTATGGCAACGTGAACTCGACCCACGTCATGGGCTCGCGCATGATGAACGGCATCGGCGGATCCGGCGACTTCACCCGCAACGCCTACATTTCGGCGTTCGTGTCTCCGTCGACGGCCAAGGGCGGCGCCATCTCGGCGATCGTCCCGATGGTCTCTCACGTCGACCACACTGAGCACGACGGCATGGTCATCATCACCGAGCAGGGCATCGCCGATCTGCGTGGTCTGGCACCGCGTCAGCGCGCCCCGAAGATCATCGAGAACTGCGCCCACCCGGACTACCGTCCGATGCTGATGGACTACTACGAGCGTGCACTGCGTGACTGCAAGTTCAAGCACACCCCGCAGCTCCTCGGCGAGGCGTACTCGTGGCACACCCGGTTCCTCGAGACCGGCACCATGAAGGAGAGCTGAGCTTCACGCCCACGAACAGCCGCCCGGACCATGATGGTCCGGGCGGCTGTTCGTGGGCAGGGCTTTCTGCCTCGCCGCTGAGACCGGTGACGATTTCCGTCAGCTCGGGAACGGACCCAGCCCTGCAGATGCCCGGGCCCCGCAGAGCTGACGATATTTGTCAGCCCGCAGTGGTGCCGAGCAGTGGGATTGCCCAGGGTCTTCCCGACATGATGGTTTTCGTCAGACACGCACAGGCCCGGTCACCCTGAGGTGGCCGAGCCTGCTACACACGCATCCTTGGTGTAGGTCGGGACATGAGGAGAATCCCCTCACGACACCGCATCAGTCATCGATCACGCTCCTGTCCGGGGCAGGGCGACAGGACGGGGCCCCTCGCCGGTGGAACCGCCAGTAGCGACAGTGCTGGCGGGAGCAGGGGTGGGTGCAACGCTCGGAACGCTGTCGACACGACTGGGAATCGGGGTGGCCGGGACACTCGGGGAAGGTGTGGCCGATCCACTCGGGGACGGGGGCGGGGTCGGGGTCTGGCCCTTCTCGACCACGGTCACGTCGCGAACGACGGTAGCAGTGTTCCCGGCCTTGTCGGTCACGCGGTAGGTCACCCGATACGTGCCGACCTTGGTCGGGTCAACGTTTCCGGACACCTTGATGCTGGCGGAGTCGATGTCACCGTCAAGGTTGTCGGTGGCGCTGACGCCGGCCATCGGGTCGAAGGTGGCATCCTTCTCGATCATGGTGTCCTCGACTCCCCTGAGGGTCGGGGCCTTCCTGTCGACCTGGTAGAGGGTGATCTCGTCAACCTTCTCGACCGGGCCCTCGCTGCGGACAGCCTGTGCGTAGGTGGTGAAGGTGATCTTGTCGTTGTTGACCTTGACCGCAGTGTAGTTCGGAGTCATCGTCTGCTTGTGCACGGCGACGTACTTGTAGACGTCGTCCCAGCTGGTCGGCTTCTCGTCGTAGAACTTGGAACCGGAGCCGGAGTTGGCGGTGAGGTAGAACCCCTCGCCGTCCTGCGGGTGGTACTCGTTGAGGGCCTTCTCGTCGGTGCGATCACCGTCAACAGGGTTCACCTTCGGGTCGATGAGGTGGGCGCGGGTGTAGACGTGATCATGGCCGTTGAGGACGCCGGCGTAGCCGAGTTCGGAGACGACCGGCACCAGCTTGCGCCACTCGGGAATCTCCTTGTCCCGCGAGTGCGAGGCGTTGGAGAACATGTTGTGGTGCTGGATGACGAACTTCCAGCGTACGTCGGAGTCGTTGCCGTGCTCGGCGTCGATCTTCCGCAGATACTCGATGTGGCCGTTGGGGCCGTCATAGTTGAGGTCGTTGGAGTTGATGTTCACGAACAGGATGCCGTTGAACTTGAACCAGTAGTCACCGCTGGCCTGCTCGGAGTTGCCGGCACCGTACTTCTTGTCTCCGTTGGGGCGTCCGAAGAAGTTCTCGTAGATCGGCGAGATGTCGTGGTTACCGATCGTCGTCACCAGCGGCTGGGTGCGCAGGATGTCGGGACGGTAGAAGTTCTCGTACTGGGTTCCGAGGACGTCATAGTCGGTGAACCCGTTGATCTGGTCGCCCAGGGACAGCAGCATCGACGAGTTCGGGTAGGCCTTCCCAGCGCGCTCCATGGTCTTGACCCACCAGTCACCGTGGATGTTGGGGTCCTTGGTGTAGCGACCACTGGCACCGATCTGGGGGTCACCGACCATGAGGAAGGTGAAGTCCTTGTTCGGGTCCATCGAGTCGGTGGTGAAGGAGTAGGTCTTGCTCCAGCCACGCTCGGATCCGGCGCGGTAGACGTACTTGGTATTGGGCTTGAGACCCTTGACGTCGCTGCGATGGAAGACGTAGTCGGAGAACTGCGCCTTGTCGATGGTGGAGGTGGTGGCGGGGACGTCGGCGACAAGCTTGGTCGGGAAGGCGTCGTCCTCCTTGGCCGGGGCGACGGCAAGTTGCAGACGCTCCTGCTCAGCCTCGTTGGAGACCCAGGTGAAGATGCGATCATGCTGGTCGCTGCCGATCTGCATTGACAGTTCCTTGATCTTGGGGCCCTGGGCAGCAGGCTGCAGGACGACGTCCTCGTCAACGGAGAACCACACGTCAGAGCTCTCGGCGCGGCCGTTGTGGACCTCGACACCGATGATGTTCTTGCCCTTGACGAAGGGCGAGCCCTTGTTGGTGGCCTCAGCCAGGCTGAAGGTCTTGGGGGCGGACTTGTTGGAGCCGCCGTAGGAGTTCCAGCTCTTGACGTCCTCGTCGTCAGCACCAGCAATGCGCTTGCCGTTGACGTAGACGGTGACCGAGTCGTCGTAGCTGAGGACCCCGGACAGGGCGGTGTTCCTGGCCTCGTCAGCGGTCAGGTCGACCTCGGTGCGGAAGAAGAATCCCGGGACGTCGTCCTCGGTGCCGGGCAGGTACTGGTTGAGCAGGACGGTCGGGGCGTGCTCGTCGCTGAGTGGGGCGAGCTTGCCGCGCTTGGCGCCGAACTTGCCGGCGTCCGCCTTCCAGTTGGATCCAGGTTTGAAACCGGTGGTGGCCCAGGCCGCACCGTCGGACGGCTTGGTGCCGTCGTCGAGGTAGGTCCAGGTCGTGTCGGGGGTGAGCAGGGTCTTCGGTTCCGGTACGGCCTGCGAGGCCGGCGCGAAACCGGCCATCGACGCGACGGTGACGGCCGCCGCGAGTAGGAACGCGCCGGCATTCCTGGTACGTGACTGTGACACGAAATCCATGTTTGAATGTCCTCACGGTTGACGTGTGCAGACGGTCCTTGCCTGCTTGATCATCGCCAAGGGGGGTCTCAACGTGACGGCCACAGCAGGCCACGGTTCGGCAACGAGTGGATGAAACCTTCGTGAACAGCGTCACACTTTACTCGGTAGATCCGCCTGACAAGCGGATTTCGCGACTGTCCGAGGACTGTGGATTGATTGCTGGGTTCACAGCTACCACCTACCATGATCGACCGTGAGGACACGTGAAGTTCCGGTGCGCATCGCTGTCGCAAGCGCGGTCGTCATCGCCATGACCAGCTGTTCGGACGGGGATGCCCCGAGCCAGGCGAGCACTCCGGCAGCAAGCGCGCCGACGTCGTCTGCCCCCTCCCCCGCCAAACCCCCTCGGTGACGGCCGAGAATGCCTCGGTGACGTATGAGAGCGTCCTCGTCGAGCTCACCGGGACCTTCCGTGATCCTGAGCATCCCTGGCGCCTGGACGACAGCAAGGTCGGGTTCACGCCGTCCGGGTCGAAGTGCGCATACAGGTCCGTGACGTGGACGACTGACGAGGGACTGGAACCTCTGCTCAAGGCCTCGCACTGGGAGGGTGACATCGCCGACTCCGTGCAGGATCGCCTCGACGAGGTGGGATTCTTCGAGCAGCAGGTGGACGGCACGACGGTCCACGCGAGCGACGAGTCCGGAGCCGTACTCACCATGATGTCGACTGGATCGACGACGTCGATGCACGTCACGACGACGGCTTCCACATCGGGCCGGTCGTCATGCAAGGACTTCCCGATCGACGTCCCCGATCCGTGATCATGGTTGCGTCGCCAGGTGCGGTTAGGCTTGGTGCCACACCGTCAGGAGGATCGTGATCGAACAGCCCGCAGACCCGCAGCCCCGCCATGCAGAGCCGGGAGACGCGTCGGCGCGCGTAGAGGAGACTCAGCCGGTGCGTACCAGTGCCGCGACGATCGGCACCCTTCCTCCCCCGGAGGACCTGGAGACTCAGGCGAAAACCTCGGCCACGTTGGGGCACATCGCAGCTGGTCTGTACTACGTCGCAGCCGTGGCTGCTGCAGTTGCCCTCCTGGTGGCGTGGTGGCAGTCGATCCACATGCGCACCTTCATCCAGGCGACCCACCTCATGACGTGGACCCATCCGAGACCGGGATCGTTGGCGTCAGTACTGCTGGCGACCGCGATGATGTGCATCGCCGGGAGCATGGTGGCCATGCCGGGAATCCTCGCGGTCAACACCTGGCTAGGACGTCCCTGGGTGCGCTGGGGCGCCATCGGTGGCGTCGTGGTCGGATGTGCCGCCGTGACCCTGAACTGGGTGGCGTGGATCGGAATGCCGTTCCTCGTCACCGCCGGTGTCATCGTCTGGTTGCCGTCGGTGCGCCGGTGGATGGATTCGCAGCGTCCAAAGCCGCCCGAGACCCGCCGCCTCGATGCCCCGGTCATCTACGGCCGCGTTCCGCAGCATTACTGACTGGCCCGGCGGGGTGAGTCGCACTGATCTGACGAAGTACGCTAAGCTATGACGAGTCTCCCTGGGAGACATGCGGGCGTAGCTCAATGGTAGAGCGCCAGCTTCCCAAGCTGGACACGCGGGTTCGATTCCCGTCGCCCGCTCTCTTCATGCCCCTTTTCCGGTGATGACCTCGACGGCGAGGATGGCGACCATGGTGTTGTTGACCACCGGGATGAACTAGTTGAAGGACCTCGCCACCGCGACTGCGATGAGCAGGATGCTGAGATCGCAGCCGCAGATCGGAGGTACTTCACGGTGGAATCCTATGTGACGCATTCACTCCCCGAACTGACGCGCCTTCCCGCCTTGTGTGAGTGCCTGTGCGACCCCGTCCAGCGCGACCTTGACCGTTCCGACCAGCACTCCACCCATGACGACCGGCGCCAGCATTGCTCCGACAACCGCGAGGGGCTGACGGCTCCCGGGACGACGAATCTCTTTGCGGGCAGCCAGATTGGCCATGATGATGACGGTCTGGATCCCCATGGCCTGGGCCGTCGCCGCGATGTCAGCTCCATCCTCCTTCCCGACCCAGCGCGGGTAGAGGGCTGCCGCCGTGGTGGCTCCGGCAGTGATCAGGGTTGCGATCACACCACCCGTATATCGGTTGGGTTTGCCACCGAGGGACCACGACGTCGCCACCCGGTCAGCCTTGACGAATCCGAGTGTCATGCTGCTGGCGAGACCGGCCCCAACCCACGGCGCTGCCACCAGACCACGTCGAAGTTTCTCGGGGACGTATTCGTTGAGGTCGGGTAGGGAGTCGTCGGGGCGGATGAGCCCCAGGCGCACGGCGACGGCGCCCAGATTGAGATCCCATCCGATGCCCACGGCTCGAGGCACCAGCAGGTGCGGGTTCTCAGGTTCGAAACCGCGCAGCGCGATGCGGGAGCCGCTCCCCCACGGCGCACCGATGGGGATGCCGAACAGGCTACGCACGCCATCATCGTCTCGAGTCCAGAGGTTCATGATCTCTCCTTGCCAGAAGTGTTGTGGTTGTCGTTGGTGACACGGTCGACGGCGGCTGCGATGCGCGACCACTCATCGATGAGCTCTGTCAGGTGGCCTCGACCGGCGGCAGTCAGGCGATAGATCTTGCGCGGAGGCCCTGACGGCGACTCCTGCCACTCGGTCGAAACCAGATCACCGCGACGCAGTCGGTTGAGCAACGGGTACAGCGTCCCCTGGGACACGCCCAGATCCGTCTCGTTCTCGAGCCTGTCCACGAGTTCCCCTCCGTAGGACGGTTTGCTCGCCAGCAACCCGAGGACGACGAGTTCGAGCGCGCCCTTGCGCAGTTGTCGTTCCGCCACGCTTTTCCTCCTCAACCAAGTAGCTTGGATAACACTGTACCTTGCATTGCAAGGTAGTCCAATGAGGCATCCTGCCTGCTCTTACCAGAGGCCCGTCAGACCGCTCGTTCCAAACGCCACCTGATCTCAGCGTCCGGCGCCCAGCCCCTCCCGCAACGTCGAGATGAGGTGCTCAATAAACCGTTCGGCATCGACGTCACACAGCAGGTCGACGTTGGGCTCCTTGCCCCACCGCCCCAACTCGTCACCCACGGTCTGACCACGGGTGAGCGTCCCGGTCAGCTCGACATCGACGGCCAGTGGCCGCGTCGTCGCAAACCTCCCGGTCACCGCGTTGGCGACGACGAGCGGGTCGTGCAAGTATGCACACCATCCCAACCCGTCAGCCTCGTGGAACTCGAAGTAGAACCTCAGCGCGTCGGCCAGGACTTTCACAACCGGATGTTCCCCTAGCTCCTCCACGGCCCGACGATCCCTCTCGTCGAGACGGATGACCTCAGTGGCCTGCAACGCCCCAAGCACCACCCGTTTGGACGCCTTCCCCCATGCCTCGAACACCTCATGGCCGGCCTCCGGGTCCACCGCGATGTTCCACTCGCTCGTCGGGCCGGTGTTGCCACGATGATTGATCGCTCCACCCATGACGTGCAGCCCCCGCAACAACTGCGGCAATTCCGGTTCTTCCCGCAGCGCCAGCGCGAGGTTCGTCAGCGGCCCGGTGACGATGCCGACCAGCTCGCCGGGGTATTTCCGGGCAAGATCCACCCACATTTGCGCACCGCTGCGCCCATCGGGGTCACGTCCGCAGTCCCCCAGCTGGGCATACCCCAAACCGTGGGGTCCATGGGTCTCCTCGGCGGTCATCACCGGCTCGACGAGGGGCGCGTCCGCCCCACGCGCCACCGGGGCATCCATCCCGAGCAGCTCGGTCAGCCCCAGGGCATTGCGCAGCACGTCGTCCTGACCGACATTGCCAGCTGTCGTCACCACCCCGACGGTCTCGACGTCGTCGCGGCACGCCAGGTAGGCCAGCGCGAACGCATCGTCAATCCCGGGGTCGCAATCGATCAGAACCGGCAAGGAACGTGTGGACATGGCGTCAGAATAGAGGCCCTCCACCGCACCACTGACCATTGAGTCGTCCCACCTCACCTTTTGCTGAGGCTGTTCGGGCTGGCCAGAGCGCCTTTACCCCAAGACTCGCGCATCCGCGTCCGCGTGTCCTGCCCCCCTTCATTGTCCAACGGGTACATGCCACACATTTCACTGTCCCTTGGCACCGCCCGGCCCGAATCTTGGAAGGATCATGATCGACTGGATGGACCTCATCATCCGTATCGGAACCAGCGTCGGCCTCGGAACCCTCACCGAGATAGGAGGCGACGGATTCGGTGCAACTGATCCCCATGTCCGCTGACATGTCTTGCAGCATCCCCGGTCCGGCCTGGAGCCCTCGGTTTGGTCGTTAGCCTTCCTGGAGGACACTTGGCCTTGTCGGAGCAGGTCGTCAGCCACGTGCGTGACGATGCTGGCGAGCGAGTGTGAGGAAGTCATGACCGTCGAGGAGAAGGAACCGTCCCGCGCTGAGAGGATCCTTGCGGGCACCGTCGCGTTCACGGTCTGCATGGTTGTGGCGTTCGCGATCGTGGCGATCTTCATCGGTTGGCGCTGGTCGCTGAGGATGTTCGTCGGAGTCCTGCTCATCGGAATCCCCGGCGAGATCCTGCTGGAACTGGTTGGCGAGAACCGAATGTTCCCCCGCAGCGGAGGCAAACCGGGCCAGACGCGAGCTGCACGTTTGCTCATCCTGACGCCCATCCTCGCCGCGTGGGCTCTTATCGTCCTCGCCCTCACCGCCCTCGTCCAGCCGTGGTACGGCGCCGTCGGGGAAATGGCGTGGGTCATGGTGATCGGGATCCTCGCGATCCTCATCCAGGGGATCCGGGACACCCGGAAGAAGAAGTCCTAGCCCTCGCCATGATCACAGCGCCAAGACTCCTCCCTGGCGGCCTTTTGTACCTCTCACGCCAGGTGCTCAGGACGTCGGAGACCGCCGGTTGCTTGTCCGCGAGAACGCCGGGCTGGAACTCGTCGCCGTGGATCTCCATGTCGAAGTGGGCCGGCACAGCACGTACTCTCCTCTGGAGAGGCCTGGATCCCTTGGAATTGTCGAACATGTCGTCAGTTGGGTGGGCAGGATAGTCTGGCCACACTGGCCACATAGGCTGGACCCATCGAGATTGTGAGGCAATGACTGCCTTGCAGATACCAATCCGATCGGCGCGACCGGTCACTGGCCCACACCCGCAGCACGAATCTCACCAGGAAAGGAAGCGTTGACCATGAAGATCAACGACAACGGCCCCAAACCGAACGCCTTCGACATCGAGACCGCGACGAAGGAGAACACGAACTACCGCACCACCGCCTGGACCGGTAAGTACCTGCAGGTTACGCTCATGTCCATCCCGGTGGGAGAGTCCATCGGCCTGGAGGCCCACCCCGACACCGATCAGTTCCTGCGCCTGGACTCCGGCAAGGGTCGCTGCGTCATGGGACCGGCTGAGGATCAGCTCGACTTCCAGCAGGACGTCAGCGACGGCTGGTCCGTCCAGGTCCCGGCCGGCACCTGGCACGACGTCATCAACACCGGCGACGAGCCGATGCAGGTCTACGCCATCTACGCCCCGGTTCACCACACTCCGGGCATCGTCCAGGAGACCGCCGCCAAGGCTGAGGAGGACGAGAAGTCCGGAGCCGACGTCCCACCGGAGTGGAGCGTCCAACCCGACAAGACCGCTGACGATCTGCACGCCTGAGGAATACCATCAGTCCAGACCAGGCCGTCGTCGCCCTCGACTTGTCGAGGCGGGATCACGGGATGGGGATGCTGCAGGAGGATTCGCGGTCTGGGAATGCGATCACTTCTGTGCGACCGAGCCGGGAAACAGCCCGAGCTCCATGCCGGCGATGATGAACTCAACCTTGAGATCGAGGTTGCCGCGCTCACCCATCGACTGCACCCCGAACACATCCGGATGCCCTGCCGTCATCTCCCCGATCCTCTCGACGCCGGTCCGTCCTCCTTCATCAGCGGTCAGATAGGGCTGGATCGACACAAAGGTCTCCAAGGTGGTGTCCCCGACGAAGTCGAAGGCGAAAGCAGCCCCCTCAACCCCTCCGGGGACACCAAGCTCTGCCAGTCTCTGCACGATCGCCGCGATACGAGGCATCGCTGCCCCGAAGGCCTCTGGCTGAGCCATGAGCACCAGCGGAGCCTCTGGATACCGCTCGCACAACGCCCACTGGCGGTCGACAACCTGACGTAGGGCGTCCTGCCAATTGGAGACGTCGGGATCCGGCTCGATGTCCACCGCGATCTCCGCAATTGCGGCCAACTGCAATTCCTGACGAGAACTGAACTCCCGGTACAGGGCGGTGGCCTTCACCCCGAGACGATCAGCGACAGCCCTCAGGGTGAAGGTCTCGATGCCCTCGGCCAGGGCCGCGTCAATCGCCTGACGTCGCGTGAACGCAGGCTTGCGCCCTGGCCGTTTGCTGATCATTCACGGCCCACGAGCGACCACCCCTCGGCCCGCTCCCGGGCATGCCACAGATCGGCGTAGACACCGCCGCTGGCAATGAGGTCGTCATGGGTTCCCACCTGGCAAACCCTACCGTTGCGGTCGATGACGACGATGCGATCCGCCGAACGGATGGTGTCGAGCTTGTGGGCGATGACGAGGATTGTCGAGGACTCGCGCAGCTGGGACAGGGCGGCCTCGACGTGGGCCTCGTTCTCGGGATCGAGCGCAGAGGTGGCCTCGTCGAACAGCAGGATCGGGGCGCGTTTCAGCAAGGCGCGAGCCACCGAAACCCGTTGCCGTTCACCGCCCGACAGACGACGACCACCCTCACCGACGCTGGCATCCCATCCACCGGGCAGGCGAGCTGCGATCTCGTCGACCCCGGCCAAGGATCCTGCCTCCCAGACCTGCTCGTCAGTGGCATCCGGGTTACCGATGCGAATGTTCTCCGCCAGGGTGGAGTCGTAGAGGTAGACGTCCTGGAAGACCATGGCGAGCTGACTCATGAGCTGCTCGGTCGTCTGGTCGCGCACGTCCAGTCCGCCGACACGCACCGTCCCCAAGTCGACGTCCCAGAACCGCGCCATGAGCCGGAACAGGGTCGTCTTGCCAGCCCCCGAGGGGCCGACAATGGCCGTCAATCCCCCAGCGGGAGCAGCAAAGGTGACGTCATGGATGACGGGATGATTCTTGTCGTAGCCAAAGGAGACGTCCTCGAGGGACACCTCCCCGGGAGCGGAGAGCTCGACCGGGTGCGCAGGCTTGGGTAGCACCTCCGCCGAGAGGATCTCGTCCACCTCGCTCACCGGCTTGCGCGCAGTCTCGACGGACAGTGCTGCCGAGACGACGTCCTCCAACACCTTGGCGTAGCGCAGCGAGACGCCGACGAAAGCCACCGTCGCGACCGGGGCGAGGGTGCCGTCGTTGCCCATGCGAGCGGCCAGCACGATAAGAACGACCGCGACCACCTGGGCCCCCAGACCCGAGAGGAAGTTCGCCGTCACACCGAGCCCCAGACACTTACGGGCAGCGCGTTCATTGGCTCGACGGGCATCCCGGAGCGGCTCATAGCCCTCGGCTCGTCCGGCAGCCCTCAGCACCGGCTGAGTCTCGCAGAACTCGACGATGCGGGCAGCCAGTTCCTGCTCGGTCGGCTGGACCGCCGACTCGCCGCGCAGCCACAAGGCCCGCGACGCGATCATGATCAGATACATCGCAGGCATCGAGATGAGCAGGGACAGCCCCAACTGCCACGACCAGAACCACGAGAGCACCATCATGACGACGGTCGTCGCGGCACCGCGCACGAGTGGGGCGGTGAAATGTGCCAACCCCTCGCCCAGGTGCATGAGTCCTTGGGTGAGAAGGCGGGACAGGCGGCCGGGGAAATTCGACCGGAACCATCCCAGTGGCAGGCTCGCCACCTGGTCACCGATGCGCACGCTGAGCTTGCCCATGACGTCCATCGCGGCGAGATAACCGATCGTCGACTGGAAGTACGTCACGGCAGCCCCGGCGACGGCCAAGGCCGCGAGCACCCACACCCAGCCCTGCCAGGTCAGTCCCATCGAGGGCCCATCCTCGACGAATGCCGTGATCGTCGGGATGACGGCAAACAGGCCAACCCCCTCGAGGGCTCCCTGAAGACCTGCCAGCCACAGGGAACGACGAAACTTGGCAGCTCCTTCCTCGGTGAGTAGGGGTCGGAAGGTGTCCAGGAGCAGGATGTCGCCCGCCCAAGAAAGGCGGGAATCTGTGGTCGTGGTCATCGGGTGGCTCCTTTCATCACTCGTCCTGCCGACAGACGAGCCCAGTAGGGTTGATCCGCCAATTCCTCGGACGAACCACAAGCTGCGATGCCACCGTTCTCCATGACACAGATGACGTCGGCGCCAGCCACCGACTCGGCGTGGTGACCGATGGCGAGCACGGTGCGGCCCCGGGCCAGCGCGGCCAGGGCCTGCTGGATCTCCGCCTCGCAGTCAGGATCGGTGGCCGCCGTCGCCTCGTCCAGCACGAGGATCGGGGCGTCGGCGAGCACGGCGCGAGCAATGGACAACCGCTGCTTCTGGCCACCCGAGAAATCGGTGTCCTCCCCCAAGACGGTGTCGAAACCCTTCGGCAGGGCGTCAATGTCGTCAAGGATGTGGGCGGCACGAGCAGCCTCGCGCACCTGATCGTCGGTGGCGTCGGGACGAGCCAAGGTGATGACGTCACGAATGGACCGACGCTGCATGTACGGGTCTTGGAGGACGAAGGACACCAACCGGTAGAGGTCATTCTGGGCAAGGTCCTTGAGGTCGACCCCACCGATGCGCACCACTCCGGAATCCGGGTCGCGGAAGCGGGCGAGCATCGTCGCCAAGGTCGACTTGCCGGACCCCGACGGCCCGACCAGAGCCGTGACAGTTCCTGGACGCAGTGTCAGGTTGACATGACTCAGCGCCGGAATGACGCCGTCAGGGGTGAGGTAGGAGGAGCTGACGTCGTCGAAGGTGACCGTCATGTCGTCAGGAATCCGCACGCTGACCTGTGGATGGCTGATCTGCTCGATGGACAGCACGTCCTGCAGACGCAGAGCCGCGTTGCCGGCCTGTTGGTAACCCCATGCCATGTTGCCCAGTACCTCGATGGTGCGCGGCAGGACCAGGGCGATGAGTGAACAGGTGAGGACGTCGGTGACGCCCACCCAGCCGGCCTTGGCCATGAGCAGACCGAATCCCAGGTTGATCGCCATGAGAGCTGCCACCGAGATCACCGACAGAGACAGGGCCGACGCCTTGATGAGCGGGCCACACCAGTCCCAGTAGAACCGGGCGAACTCCTCGCAGGCCTCGGTGAAGCGACGATGGGCCTTGCCGGTCTGTCCGAAATTCTTGACGACGTGGATCCCCTCCGTCAGCTCGATCGCCGAGGACGAGATGTCGGCGAGCTTGTCGTCCATCTCGGCGGTCTTGGTGGCCATGTCTCGCATCGTCACCCACTGCAGCAGGGCGTAGATCGGGAAGGTGGCGATGGAGAGAAGTCCCAGCCGCCAGTCCACCACGAAGGCATAGACGAGCAGTACGACCGGAACTCCCACGGCTGCGGTCTGCTCAACGGGCGCATGGGCGACGAGCATGTGGATCTGGACGGTGTCGTCCTGGATGGCCTTGCGCACCCGACCGGTTGACGACGAGCTGAACCAGGCCAGTGGGGCCTCCGAAATGCGGTCGATGATGCGGTCCTGGAGTATGTTGCGCAGCTTGATGTCGGCGATGTGAGTGATGACGAGGGCCAACACGTAGAGCAGGGCCTGGAGGCAGAAGGCCATCCACAGCACATTGGCGGTGCGGGTGAGCGCCTCGTGGTCGACGTGATCACCCAGCAGGATCGCGCCGAGTTTCGTCAGGGCGACGTACGGGGCAAGGGCGACGATGCAGGACGCAATGACGAGGATCCGCGCGATCAGGACGTACTCGCGGATAGGTTTCATGATCGACGACAGGGCCTTGCCACCGGCACGGTGCTTGGCCTGGTAGTCGCGAATATCTTCCGGTGCGGCAGCGCCGGGGCACACCTGCGGGGACGTGGAGGTCTCGCTCACTTCGTCAGTCCTGCCCGCTGGAAATGCTTGCGACCCACCTTGATGCCCAACCAGCCACCGGCCAGCCCCAGCAGGAAGACGATGACGGCCCATCCCGCCACCAGGCCAGGTGTGAAGAGTTCCCGCATCTTGTTGGAGTAGTCGGCGCCCATCTGTTCGGTGATCATGGCGTAGTACTCGTCGGCATTCACGAGCATCGGGATGAGCGGCACGATCATCCACAGCACGAACACGGCATACCCGAGCATTGCGCGGCTCGTCGTGAGACGGGTGCTGCGGCCGGCCTTGGTGATGATGAGATCGGAGAGAAATCCGAGCACTATTCCGGCCGGGATCATCCAGATGGTGTGCCCCGGGCTCATACCGAGCCCGACGAGCAGACCAGTGATCGTCATGGTGCCAATTTTCGGCACCCGTGCAACTGACAACATGAGGACGATGCCGCCCAGCAGGATGCCCAGGATCCAACCGACGAACATGAAGGCCGGACCGGCGAGACCGATCATGCCGCAGGCGTAGAAGACGACGAAGAAGATCACCGCGAAGATGGCGATACTCACCAGGTCACGCGTTGTCAGACGGGGTTTCATGATTGTCCTTTCAGAGTGGTGATGTTGATGAGGTAGTCCCCGCATCGGGCCATGAGCTCCGGGTCGTGGGTGATGACGATGACGACCTTCCCAGCGGTCGCGAGGTCACTGACGAGGTCGGCGATCGAGGTGAGGTGACGAAAATCGACACCCGATGTGGGCTCGTCGAAGATGACGACCTCCTTGTCCTGGGCGATGGTGGCCGCCACGACGAGGCGCTGGGCCTGCCCACCGGACAGTGACAAGGGGTGACGGTCACGTTGGCCGATCAGATCGAGACGCTCCAGGAGCGCCGGGACGTTGGCGGCATCGCGTTGGCGCGGGTCCAGACCGAGGGTGACTTCCCGCTCCACCGACTCGCTGAACAGCTGGCGGCGGACGTCCTGCATGACCATCCCGCACGATTTCTGCCTCCTGCCGGTGCTCCACGGCTCTCCCATGCCGATACGGGCGCTGGGCGGGGATTTTTCGAGCCCGCAGATCAGTCGGGCCAAGGTCGACTTGCCCGCGCCATTGGGGCCGGTGAGGATCGTCACCGCTCCGGCCGGCAGGAAGAGGGAGTCGACGTCGAGAATCATCGGGCCAGGCCTGTAGGAGAAGGACAGGTGCTCGACCATCAGCCCAGTCGGGAGTTTTGGGCCATCGGTGTTGGAGGAGGCTGCGGCGGTCGGCGGCTCGGGTATGTCCACCGGGAGGACATCGAGGGCGCGGAGGCCACGCTCGGTCCGTTCCATGTCCGTCAGGCTGAAAAGATCATCGCCGGTCATGGTTTCGGCGACTCTGCCGTCAGAAATGCGATGAACGACGTCGACCATCCCACGGAAGAGGTGCAACCGATGCTCGGCGATGACCAGCGTCTTCCCGGAGGCCTTCAGCTGGGCAACGAGGTGGCGAAAATCGTCGATTCCCTCGGCAGAGAGATTCGAGGTCGGCTCGTCGAAGAGGAGCAGATCGACGTCAGTGACCAGGGCACAGGCACACGCGACGCGCTGCAACTCCCCTCCCGAGAGGGTGTCGAGCCGCCTGTCAAGCAGGTGTGCGATGCCGGTCTGGCCGACTGCCCGAGTCATGGCGTCGCGGATCTCGGACGGGTCGACCCCGTAGTTCTCCAGCCCGAAAGCCAGCTCGGTTCGCACGATGGAGGTGAAGAACTGGGTGCGAGGATTCTGAAAGATCATCGCCGAGGTGCGCCCGACGTCGTGGAGTTCAACCCCGGCCAGATCAGTGCCGTCCACCTCCGCCCTGCCACGCATGGTGCCCTCGAAAAACTTCGGGACGAGGCCATTCATCGTCCGCAGCAGGGTGGACTTCCCTGATCCTGATCCCCCGACGAGCAGGGTCAGGGTCCCGGACCGGATCGTCATGGTGATGTCCCGGAGCTGGTCCACGACCTCTCGGTCGGGCGTGGGGCCGTCGTCGAACGGGGACCCGTCGAGGTCAGGGACCGGGTAGGAGTAGGAGACGTCGGTCAGGCTGACGCTCATGCGATCACCTCGGTCACGCGCCAGGCAATCAACGCGCCCAAAACCATCAGCACGACGGCGTCACCGACACGGAAACGACTCGGGTCCAGGGTGGACCGGGATTTTTGTGCACCCAGCCCCTTGATGATGGCTGCGGCGGAGAGCTCGTCGGCGATCCGGGCAGCCGAGGCCAGGAAGGGGATGACGACGTATTCTCCCGTACGCAGCGGGTGGCGCATGGTTGAACGGGCGCCGGGTCTCAGGCCTCGCAGGGTCATGGCCTGGACGATCGCCCGCAGCTCGCGCACTGCCATCGGGAAGAACCTCACCACGACCATCACCGGGACCTGCACGACTCGCGGCGCACGCATCTGGGTGAGGACTGAACCAACCCGGGTGACGTCGAGAACCTTGATCGCAGCCACTGCCGAGCCGAAGACTCCTGCGAAGCGGAACATCCAGAAAGCGATGAAGACCAGAAATGCGGAGACAGCCGAGTGCCACAGGGCTGGAAGGGCGAAACAGCAGAAGACCCACACCAGGACGAAGACCAGCCACCCGATCCACGTCGTGGGGCGGGTCGTGAACACGAGTGACACCACGACGACGCCGAGGCAGGCCAGCACCAGAGGCGTCGACCCCGCTCCCATGAGAAGGATGTTGAGGACGATGACGTAGAGGAACAGGGTGCGTGGGTCCACAGCGCCGTGGAGCCCCCGAGTGCGGGGCCGATGGGTGGTGGTCACCGCGCTTCCGGCCATGGCGCGGGCCATCGGGAGCGGGTGGATGTCACCTTGTCGGGCCACGGTCACCTCGTCACAATTCATAAGGTAACCCTAACTCATTAGTTATCCTCGTTAACAAATAGGGGTTAGTTCATAATCTGACACGGAGGGACACCCATAGGCCAAACGGGCGGTCCTACTGGTGACGCTGGAGGGCACGCCACGTTCGGAGGAATCGCGGCCTCACGCAGGCACGATCACCACGGGTATTGCCCGACACCACCTCAACGCGAACAACCACAGGACTCGCCCTGCCCCCACGGCTACCCTTGAGGTGAGTTGATCGAGAGGAGACCCTCGTGGGAATCGGAAGCAACATCGGCAAGGCCCTGCTGGCTCAGGCACCCGACATGGCACCCGGCGCGGCCGTCTCGATGCTGCGCAGCATCCTGGGATTCGCCATCGACGGTGCCTCGTCGCTGCGGGGAGCGCGTCAGGCCGCTGGCAAGACCCTCACCAAGCACGACGGTGACGTCGAACAGGCCATCAACTCCCTCGTCAACCAGCACATCGCCATGGCAGGTGCACAGGGCTTCGTCTCCAACCTCGGTGGCGTCGTCACCTTGGCCGTGACCATCCCCGCCAACATCTCGGGCGTCGCGATCGTCCAGGCCCGCATGGTGGCTGCCATCGCCCACCTGCGCGGCTATGACCTTGACGACCAGCGCGTCCGGACCGCCATCCTCGCCACCCTCATGGGGCAGCGTGAGGTCGACAGCCTCATTCACGAGGAGAAGCTTCCGACGACCCCAATGGGCATCGCCACCGCCCCGGTGGGTGACGCCGATCTGGAGAAGGTCGTCGCCCGTAACCTCGTCAACGTCCTCATGGGCCAGGTTGCGGGCAAGAAACTGCCGGTCTTCGTCTCCAAGCGCGTGCCTGTATTGGGTGGTGGAGTCGGAGCCACCACCGACGGGTTCACTACCTGGAGCGTCGCTCGTTACGCCCGCAAGCAGTTCCCGACCCGCCGCCCGCGCGGCTGAGGCCAGGATCTGTGTTCGGTCCGGGACGCGTCAGAAGGTTTGCCGACGACGTGCCCCGGGCCGACGTGTGCGGCTGCGACGAAGCAGCCCGACAGCCCGCGCAGCCGTCGTGCCGATGAGCAGACCCAGCGCGATCGAGCCAATGATTCCCGTGGACTCCAACACCGTCGCGCCGGCCACCGAGGTGCCCGCGCCCAGCTGAGTCAGGGACACCAGACCCAGGGATCCCGGCACCAACAACCAGAAGCTCGGCAGGAAGAGCACCAGACGCGGTAGTCGCGGGCGATGCATCTCGATCACCGATGATCCGAAACTCGCCACGGTCGCTCCCAGCAGGCCGCCGCCCCAGGTTACCCCGGCAACCGTCTGGCCGATGATCTGGAAGGCCAGGGTGGTGGCCAACATGAGAGCCACCCACGGGACGAGGTATCTGGGTATCGACTCCATGAGACTCATCCCAGCGGTCAGGAGCAGGACGCCGAGGAATGGCACCCACAACCCTCGCCAGGGGATGATCTGGTTGTTGAGCTGGTCGACGGGGACCTTTGTCAGCCACGCCGCGCCGAGAACACCCGCTGTGAACATGGCCAACTGGGCGGTCCCGAACCCCAGGCGCGACGCACCCGACATCATCGCCCCTGCCGCCAGTTCAGCCACCCCGGTGACGATGAGGGCACCGGGAAGCAGCACCGCGATGGGTGGCAGCAGGCTTCGCAGCGTCCCCTCGATGAGTCCGAGTCGCGCGGCCCAGAAGGCACACAGTGCGACGACGAACGCGGCGAGGAACGGGGTGAGGACGGCCAGGGCCTGCCTCTTGCCGGACAACCACATGAATCCGGCGGTGACCTGACCGGCCAGCACGGAGAACAGCACGCTGGGCCACAACGGCTGCAGTACCAGGGCGATGCCCGAGGCGACGCACACCATGCCACCATGCAGACCCAGGCGCGGGTAACGTGGCGGGATGGAACGCAAGTCCCGCAGTTGCTCGAGGGCCTCGACCGGGCCGATGGTGCCGTCGAGGAGCTGCTGACGGATACGAGCTGTGGTGGCGCTCTGGTCCAGACGGATGGTTCCTTCCACCGATTCGAAGGTTGCGGGGGTGCCACCTCCCAGGCTCACCACGACCCCGGTGGGCCAACCCTGTACCTGGACGTCGGGGCATCCCAGGTACCGACCGACGCTGCGGGTGTCGGCCTCCACCTCGTGCACCGGCTGACCACCGGCGATACCGGCTGCGGCAACGTAAGCCAGCAGTCGGCGGACGCCATTTTCGTCGAGCTCGTCCACTCCAGGCCCCATCGTCGATACCGTCGCCAGGATCAATCGTCGCGCACCTTGGGCCCTTCGGCACGCCAGTGGCCGAAATCAATATACGGGTCAGGGACGTAGGGATTTCACTCCGCCCAGCCCTCGTGCATACCCGACAACCCCGAGGAGGGCACAGACGGCAGCACACACCACAGCCACAACAGACACCCCCCGCATACTTCCCTCGACGGCAGCTGTTTGTCCTAGATAGCCGCCGGGGAGAAATCGCAGGAAGGTGTTTGACTGCGCGACGACCATGATCAGGTAGGCAAGGGGGCCGCACAATGGCCCACTTTTGCGCGACAGCACCCCCGTGGCAAACAATGCGACACCGGTGCACAGCAGGCAGGTGACCGAGAACCCGATGAATGGAGACCACGGCAGCTGAAACCGCGCGGGCATTTCCGGTACTAACACGGAATCACCATCGGGTATTAATTCGACGGGAAGCGACCGCAGTATCCACCCCGTGAGCAGTGGAAGGGCAGCGGCGCACAGGCATATCCACAGCCCCATTGACCCATACCCAATTTCCAGGGAGCGAATCGAAGCTCTCTCGACCCACCCCATGCCCGACGAGACGCACCACATGATGGTGGCGCAACCGACCAGACTGGTCAGCTCGAGACCTGTCACAGGGCGATCCCACACGTTCCCCGATGCCACCGACAGACGCGTCTTCCACAGGAAAAAGGCCACGACAACGGCCGCAACCGGCACGGCAACAAGGGCTACGGCATGGCGCCCTTTCAAGAAAGTCACGATGCTCATCATCGGTGCAGATCGCTGGAGGTCAACGAGCACCCCTCGATCGCCTGACGATGGTGCGTGTACCACTGGCGAAATGCGGTGACATCCATGCCGTCAAGGTCATTTCGTTCCGAACTTGGCGCATCATCATACTGGAATCCAGCCAGCCGAAGAATGGTGCGTTCCACGGAATTAACGCCGTCGAAGGCCTCGATCTGCTGGGGTGTCATCTCTGTAGAGAAAGTACATGCGTCTTGACCGGAAAAAGACTGAGCCAGACCCTGAGCCGTCATATCCGATAATTGTTGCGCAGAATCATATACGGTCGCATGTCCGAGATCCATGACGAACTGCTTGCTGCGTGCGTGGTATCCAGGCTCAGCAAGTAGGACGTCGTGAGGTACCGCCGTAGGCGGCATGACGGACACGACGCGCTGAGCGGGTTGCGCGTAGGACAAGGCGAGACTGCGATGTGCCGGCATGACGCACACCCGTACGTCTTCGTGTGACGAACACCCGAAGGCCAGTGGCGCATCGCGGAACAACGGCACTGGCATGACGACCCCCAGGGCAGCGATGATGAGCGGTGGGGCGACCAGGGCCACACATGGCACCACCCGACGCCACGTAAAACCGCCGGAGCGAACCGTGGACCAACGGCTGGCAGCCAGGATGCACGAGACGGAGACGATGCAAAAGAAGATGGTGCGCATGGTCACGGCCGAGGCCGTGGCGGTGTGGTTGCCACTCGGCTCTGCCATGTCCATGGACCACGCGAAGGCCACCGAGCCATACCCGGTGTTGGCAAAGAGATTCTCGTTGACAAGGACCGGTATTCCGACCACAGCGATGCACACAACCGGCGCCACCACCCACACGATGGGGTGGGACACCATCGCGGCTACCAGGTGAGCAACGGCCACCAGAGCCGGGAAGGACAGCAGAACGACGATAAGGTCTGCGACCTCGGGGGCAGTCGGGGATGCGTTGATCCAGGCCTTGACGACCAGGGGCGCCGCAACGACAACGGTCCCGATGAGCAGGGCCGCCGCCTGACGCCAGAACCAGTGCCAGTGGATGCTGAGAATGGACCTTGCCGGAGCAACCCCGACAATCATGTCCGACGGTGCCATGCGGGCCGCCGATCCTGCCCCGATGAGGCCGGCCACGATGGCCCACAACATACTGGACTCCCGGATGGTGACGGTGACGTCCTGCACCTGCCACACTCCCCAGGACCATGATCCTCGCAGCGCAATGAGACTGCAGACGGCACCGCTGGCCGTTACGAGAATCGCATACCATGATGCGAAGGGGAATGCCACGCGGTGGAGACCACGCAACGGGCGTATATCCCGGGGCGACACGGACATCAGGCTGCCTCCCCGAGGAGGGTGAGGTACCCAGCCTCAGCATCGTTGGCGTTACGGACTGGATGCTTTTGACCAACAGATTCCAGGTCAGAGTACGAGCCCTCGAAGATCAACTCTCCCTCGGAAAGGACGGCAAGCTGCGACACGAATTCCTGGAGGTCCTCAAGCAGGTGCGTCGAAACGATGACCGTCCGATCCTCGGCAAGTTCACCGAGGAGGGATCGCACCCCGATCCTGGATGCCGGGTCGAGGCCGACTGTCGGCTCATCGAGCAGCAGCACAGCCGGATCTCCGACAATTGCACACGCGATTCCAAGCCGCTGGCGCATTCCACCCGAAAGAGACTGGACGCGATCATCGGCGCGGTCGACAAGCCCCACACGATCAAGGGCCGCACCTGCCCGTACACAGCACTCCCTCGGTTCAACTCCTCGCGCCCATGCCGCATATTCCACGGCCCTCCGGATGCGAAAATGCAACGGGAGGGAAAACCGCTGGGGCAAGAATCCGACCATACTACGAATGGTATTGACGTCATCGCTGACATCGACACCATTCACCCGAAAATGACCGGACTCCGGTTCCCGTAGTGTTGCGAGAATACTGAGAAGTGTCGACTTTCCAGCCCCATTCGGGCCGAGCAACCCCCACAACCCAGAGTCAAACTCACAGGAAATATCGACGAGGCTACGCCGACGACGATACCGGTGCGATATGTGCTCGAGTTCGATCATTCATCCGACCCGAGTGTAACCCGATTTCGTCTGGGCTCCAGTCGAACTATCAACCCTGGTATAGACATCCCAGCCGTGCTTACCATGACCAGTAACGGTCAGGGATGCATTCTTTACATTAGTCCTGCGTGCGGATGCCATACGACTATCCGGCCAATGCGAGATCTGGTGATACTCAGCGACTGCCACGGATCCTACGGTGTCGGCGCAGCTCTGACGCCCACCAGTCCCGGACATCGTCGTGCCATGCTGGACAGGCTTATTTGCAAACAAAGAACAATGGCTTGCGTTAGCCTGCCCGGCGATCATCGTCATCCCAGCGCTCACCGTCATAACACCTAATACGATAGTAGAAACCAGCTCCTTGCGAGATCTCACCTCCATCACCATTTTCTCAACTAAAGATGCCACGCGGCTACATAGCCATAATCCATACCTTCAAGGCAGCGGTCATACTATCACGTATCCACCCCTGTGGCCAGTTAACCCGCTGCGACCTGTCGTACCAGTGAAGACACGAGGGCACAGCAGTAGCGCCATGGCGCGTGACGATCACACGCTAAAACAACCTCGTCCGCGGTGAAAACACCGCACTGACATCCTCGACCAGCGGCCAAGGTCGATCAGTACAGCATTGCCGAGGCCGGGTCCGAGAGAATCTCCGCAACGTCATGGAGGAAGGTCGAGCCCTCCTCGCCGTCAATGAGGCGATGGTCGAAGCCGAGGCTCATCGTCGTCACCCACCTGGGCACGACCCTTTCGTCGTCACCCGTCCCCACGACCCACGGACGTCGAGCGATCGTCCCGAGAACGAGGATCGCCGATTCGGTGCGGTTGACGACCGGGGTTCCGGCGTCGAGCCCGAAGACTCCGACGTTGGTGATCGAGAAGGTGCCGTCGGTGTAGTCGGTGGGCTGGAGCTTGCCCTCCTTGGCGATGGCGACGATGCGGGTGATCTCCTCGGCCAGCTCGAGCATCGTCATGTCCTGGGCGCTGCGCACCACGGGCACCATGAGGCCGCGCGAGGTGGCCGCGGCGATGCCGAGGTTGATCTGGTCGCGGAAGACGATCTGGTCGGCGGCGTCGTCCCAGCGGGCGTTGACGACCGGGGTGCGTCCCATCGCCAGGCACACCGCCTTGCACCAGATGGTCAGCGGGGAGACGCGCAGTCCCTTGAACCTGCGGTCGGCACGCAGCCGGTCGACGAGGTCCATCGTCGGGGTGACGTCGCAGGTGAGGAAGGCCGTCACGAGGGCCTTGGTGTCCAGGGAATCCTTCATCGCCTTGGCGGTCACCTTGCGGACGCCGCGCACCGGGACCCTGCGAGTGTGGCCGTCAGGCTCGGTCGGGGCACCGCCGAGGAGACGACGAGACATCACCGACAGGGTCGCGAACTCAGCGTCGCCAGCAGAGGCACCGACGACAGGTGGCTCAGGCGCGGCTTGACGACCGGCCTCCGCTGCCGCCTTGACGTCGCTCCTCGTCACCGCCCCCTGCGGGCCGGTGCCCGTCACCGTCGCGAGGTCGATGCTTAGGTTGGCAGCCAGTCGTCGGGCCGGTGGCTTGGCGAGGACATGCCCGGCGCGGTCCATGCGCGGCGGGTCCTGGCGGCTGGGCTGTGTCGGCTGCGCAGGTTCGGGAACGGGCTCGACATCAGTCTCTGGGCCGGTCTTGAGGGTCGGCGTCTGGGGGGCCTTCTCGGGTGCCCTTTCAGCCGACACCGCAGCTCCCCTGCGCCGACGGCGTCGACGTCCTGACTCCGCGGTCAGGTGACCGACGAGGAACTCCGGCTCGTCCTCGGGTTGGTCGTCGGAACCGTCGTCAATGGTCACCAGTGGCTCTCCCACAGCCACCGTCTCGCCGGGCTCGGCACACAGCTTCGCCACGGTCCCGGCGAAAGGGCTGGGGAGTTCGACGATCGACTTGGCCGTCTCTACCTCGCACAGCACGTCGTTGATCTTGACGATGTCACCGGGAGACACCCGCCAGGAGACGACCTCTCCCTCGGTGAGCCCTTCGCCCGGATCGGGCATGCAGTAGTTCTTCACGTGAATACCTCGTGATCGATGTCGGACGGACGGTGGTCAGTAGGCCAGGGAACGGTCGACGGCGTCGAGGATCCGGTCGACGTCGGGGATGTGCTCACCCTCGGCCTTGGCCGGCGGGTACGGGGTCGACCACCCGGTCACACGCAGAACCGGGGCCTCCATGACGTAGTAGAGCTCCTCGCCCAGGCGTGCCGCCATCTCCGCGCCAATGCCCTGGGTGCGCGGCGCCTCCTGGACGACAATCGCCCTCGTCGTGCGCCGTACCGACTCATAGACGGTCTGCATGTCAAGCGGGGAGAGGCTGCGCAGATCGACAACCTCGAGCTGGCGTCCCTCCCGGGCAGCTTCCTCGGCAGCGTCCAGGCAGGTTTCTACGAGGGGCCCGAAGCACAGCAGGGTGGCGTCGGCACCGGGACGGACGATACGCGCCTCGTGAAGGCCGAGTTCAGGGGCCTCGGAGACCTCGCCGCGGGTGTAATAGCGACGCTTCGGCTCGAAGAAGATCACCGGGTCGGGGGCCTCGATGGACTGACGCAGCATCCAGTAGGCGTCGTCAGGGTTCGAGCAGCTGACCACCTTGAGGCCCGGGGTGTTCGCGTAGAACCCCTCCGGGGACTCCGAATGGTGTTCCGGAGAGCCGACACCACCGCCGAACGGGATGCGGATCGTCACCGGCAGGGACCACCGTCCGCCCACGCGGGCGCGATACCTGGCCAGCTGGGAGACGATCTGGTCGAAGGCAGGGGCGTTAAAGCCGTCGAACTGCAGCTCGACGCAGGGACGGTAACCACGCATGGCCATGCCGATGGCGGTTCCGACGATGCCCGACTCCGCCAGCGGGGAGTCGATGACCCGACGGCCGCCGAACTGGGTCTTGAGGCCGTCGGTGATGCGGAAGACGCCGCCCAGGGTTCCGACGTCCTCCCCCATGATCACCACGTGGTCATCGGCGGCGAGGGCGTCGACCAGGCCCGCGTTGAGGGCCTTGGCCAGGGTGGTCTCCCCCTGTGGGCGTGCACCGTTGTCGCTCATCAGTTGTCCTCCCCCCACGAGGAGATCTCCTCGGCGTCGGCCAGGACGTCGGGGGTCGGCTCGGCGTAGACGTCCGACATGAGCTCGGCCATGACGGGCGTGGGGTTCTCGTGGACAGCGGCGCGAACCTCGGCCCCGAAGGCCTCCTCGCGCTCAGCCAGACCGTCAAGCCATTCCTGGTCGATGTCCCCACGATCCTGCAGGTAAGTCTGCAGCCTGAGGATGGGGTCGGTCTTTCCCCAGATCGCCTCCTCATCGGCGGTTCGGTATCGGGTGGGGTCGTCGGTGGTGGTGTGAGCACCCATGCGGTAGGTCCACGCCTCGACGAAAACTGGCCCCTTTCCACTGCGGGCATGGTCGAGGGCCGCTCGCAGCACGGCCGTCATGGCGACGACGTCGTTCCCGTCCACCTGCACCGCCGGAATGCCAAAGCCGATCGCGCGGCGGAACAGGGACGTCGGGGACTGCACCGTTGTCGGCTCCGAGATGGCCCATTGATTGTTGACACACACGAAGACCACAGGAGCGTTCATCGAGGCCGCGAAGACATAAGCCTCGTTCGTGTCCCCTTCACTCATCGCCCCGTCACCGTGGAAGTCCAACACGGCAGCCCGAGCGCTTCCGGACTCGACGTCGCGCTGAATACCCATGGCGTAGCCGACGGCATGCAGGGTGCCCGACCCGATCATCACCGGGTAAGCGCTGAAGTGTGTGGCGACGGTGTCCCAGGCGCAGTGCGCCTTGCCACTCCAGGAGTCGAGGATGTCGGCGACGCTGACCCCCATCGCGTGGGCAAGCCCCTGCTCGCGGTAGGTCGGGAAGACCTGGTCCCCGTCACCCAGTGCCAGCCACGCACCGGCCTGAGTGGCCTCCTGGCCCATGTGTGGAGGCCAGAGGCCGAGCTCTCCGTGACGCTGCAGAGCAGTGCCCTCGACGTCGAGACGCCGAACCATGACCATCATCTCGAGGGCCTTGACGAGGTCCTCGTCGCTCAACTCGACAGGGAAGTCAGGATGGGGGGTGAGGCGTCCCTGGTCGTCGAGGATCCGCACCATTGCAGGATCCGGACGATTGACGGGATGGCGTGTTGCCGGCGGGACGAATGGGTCCGGATCGCCCTCGTCGGCACTGCTGGTCTCGGTCACATCTTCCTCCTGGTCGAGTGTTCCGTGCTTCATTCTGGACGCCGACTAGCCCAGTTCCAAACAGAACTTACCGTTCCGTAGGGAGCCAACAAGTATGAGGTTACCGTTCCGTAGGTTATCCACGGTTTCGACCCCGGTCGTCGGCTCTCACAAGCTCTTGCGTACTCTCAACTGGTGAGCAAAACAGTGGCGATCATCGGTGCCGGGATGACAGGTCTGGCAGCCGCACACCAGCTGCGGAGCCACGGTTGCCGAGTCGTCGTCCTGGAAGCAGGACCGAGCGTCGGCGGACAGGTCAGTTCCCGTCGGTTTGGGGCCGACATGGTCGAGATGGGAGCCGAGGCCGTACCGCTGCGTGCCCCAGGCGTCTCCGATCTGGTGTCGGAGCTGGGGCTGACGGACTCGATGCGTCATCCCGCCCCCGGACGCACCTTGCTGTCGAGCCGACGCGGGGTCGTGGAGATGCCGGCCGGAGTGACGCCGGTCGGGCCCACGAAACTCCTACCGACGATCACCTCGCGGATCCTCTCTCCCATCGGCCTGCTGCGAGCCGGCCTGGAGCCCTTCACCTCCCGCCCACACCCTGACGACGTCAGCGTCGGCCAGTTCATCTCGGAACGATTTGGCGACGAGGTAGGCCGGGCCGTCGTCGATCCCCTGTTGGGTGGCATTCACGCCGCCGACGTCGACAGCTTCTCCCTCGCGGTCGCGGCTCCGGCCTTGAGGCAGACCGTCAGGAAGGGTGAGTCCATCGTCACGGGGACCCTCAAGCGCAACGCGGTCGCGACATGGTCGCGCATTCGTCATCGTCCTCAGCCCTCCGGACCCCGCACCCCTGCCACCGCGACGTGGGAACGCGGTTTGGTGACGCTGCCGGAAGCGCTGGCTGGAGGCCTCACCGTGCACACGAACACCCGTGCCACAGGAATCCGGCAGGTTGGCCACGAATGGGTCGTCACCGTCACAGGACCGCGAGGAATCGGATCAGTTGCCGCCGATGACGTCATCATCGCCACGCCCGCCAGGGTCGCTGCAGCTCTGCTGTCCACCACACACCCCGATGCCTCGGAGTTGCTGTCCCGGTGTGAGAGCACCACGGTTGCCACGCTCGTGGTGCGGACTGACCAGGTGGATCACCCGATCACCACGGCTCAGACGTGGTTCATCGGCTCGGAATGGTCCCCGTTGGTACGCCAGGTGACGAATCTCTCGACGAAGTGGCATCTCTCCGAGCCCACTCTCCGAATCGCCATGGGTCGTCACGGTGGAACCCCCATCGACGACCTCTCCGACGACGACCTCGTCACCATGACCATGGCTGAACTGGAGCGTCTAGGATTGAGTGTTCACCCTCACGACCACGTCATCGAGCGCCACCGTGGCGCCATGCCGCAGCCAGTCCCCGGCCACCGGGAGCGCATGGCCACACTCGCCACCGTCCTTGACGACACCGGACTCCACGTCGGCGGGGCCGGGATCGACGGCGCCGGAGTCGGCACCGCCATCGTCGCCGGTCGACGTCTTGCCCGTCAGATCACCTCGAAGGAGGAGGAAAAGTGACCACCACCACTGATCATCCCGAGCGGCCAGGGCAGCCCGGACATCCGGGTGCGTCCGCGGGTCATCCTGCCGGGCATCCCGGTGGCCACCCAGGTGGACATCCGGGCGGCCATCCCGGCCACGGCCCGCTCGTCCGCGAGATCAAGCACGACCTCAACGACAAGCCCTTCATCGTCATCTGGGAGGTCACCCGCGCCTGCGCCCTGGTCTGCCAGCACTGCCGCGCCGAAGCCCAGCACCACGCCGCCCCCGGCCAGTTGACGAACGCCCAGGGCCACGAACTCATCGACCAGCTGACGAGCTACGAGCGTCCCTACCCGATGCTCATCCTCACCGGTGGTGACTGCTTCGAGCGTCCCGACCTCGTCGACCTCATCGAGTACGGCGTCAGCAAGGGTCTGCACGTGTCGATCTCGCCCTCGGTGACCCCACTGTTCACGCGTGACCGGGTCAAGACCGTGCAGGATGCCGGCGTCTCGATGATGTCGATGTCCCTCGACGGCGGCTCCCCTGCCACCCACGACGCCTTCCGCGGTTTCCCGGGAACCTTCGAGCGCACCGTCGAGGCCTGCCACATGCTCAACGACCTCGGCATGCGCTTCCAGCTCAACACGGTGTTCACCGCCAAGAACATCCATGAGGCACCGCAGATGCTCAAGAACGCCATCGACCTCGGTGCGTTCATGTTCTACACGTTCATGCTCGTTCCGACCGGACGCGGTGCCCAGCTCGACATGCTGTCACCGCTGGAGCGTGAGGACGTCCTGTACTGGCTGCACGACAACTCCACGCGCATCGCCATCAAGACGACCGAGGCGCCTCAGTATCGGCGCATCGCCTTCCAGCGCGAGGCTGTCCGTCAGGGCAAGGAGCGACCGGTTCGCCATGGCGAGCTCTATGAGTGGCTGACCCGCGAGACCAACGAGCTGCTCGGCGACGTCATCGAGGACCCGCGCCCCCCGCGTACTCCGCTGGCCATCAACTCCGGGTCCGGATTCGCGTTCATCGACCACACCGGCGACGTCTACCCGTCGGGATTCCTGCCGATCCACTGCGGGTCGATCAAGGAGAAACCTTTCCCCGAGATCTACCGGACCTCCCCGGTGTTCCAGGGACTTCGCAACCCGAACGGGTTCTCCGGCAAGTGCGGAGCCTGCAACTTCAACCACTTCTGTGGTGGATCTCGTTCGACGGCCTACGCCATGACCGGGGACTATCTGGCCTCCGACCCGTCCTGCGCCTACGTGCCACCGGGCTACCACGGAGAGCTGCCGGAGCGGGTTCCCGCTGACGGACTTCCGAGGGTGTGACGAGGATGTTTCATGGGCCGGACGCCGTGACGACATCGTCACGGCGTCTCGCCATCGTCGGTAATCTCCGACACCGCCAATCAGTACCGCCATTCTTGAAATCGATAACACAAGGTTTGTCTATCCTCAGTACTCCTCACGCCGAGGTGACGGAGACATGAATTCCTCATGGCGAAGTTCCTCCGACCCCTTGCGAGCTCGGCCAGAAATGGGCGACGCTAGCTGTGTATGCCTTTTGGGCGCAACATGAGTATTCGGACGAACCCCAGGGAGAACCCATGAATCACCGATGCAGGGCCCGAATTGCCGGCCTGTCGGTGCTGTGCGTGGCCGGGATGGGTGGCAGCTTCATTGCCAACCCGGCCTCTGCCGCACCAAGCGGAAGCGGCACCCCGTCCGCGCCGACCACATCATGCAACGGCGACAAGAACGTCGAGATCTTCAACTTCAACGACTTCCACGGCCGCATCGCCACGGGTGCTAACCTCTTCACCCCGGTCGTCGAGGCCCGCAAGGCGAATGGAGCCGACAAGGTTCTGCTGCTGAGTGACGGCGACAACGTCGGTGGCTCGACCTTCGAGTCCGGCTCCCTCAATGACGAGCCGACCATCGCCATGCTGAACGCCGCGGGCGTCGAGGCCAATGCCGTCGGCAACCACGAGTTCGACAAGGGCTGGAAGGATCTCGCCGAGCGCATCATGCCGCACACCGAGAGCCCCTACCTGGGTGCCAACGTCTACGAGAAGGGCACCAAGAAGGTTGCCTCTCCCCTCAAGGCGTCGACCGTCATCGTCAAGGATGGTGTCCGTATCGGCATCGTCGGAGCCGTCACTCATGACCTCCCCTCCTTGGTCTCCCCCGCCGGCATCTCCAACCTCACCATCGGTGACCCGGTCAAGGCCGTCAACGCCGAGGCCAAGCGTCTCAAGAGCGAGGGCCTGGCTGACGTCGTCGTCGCCGAGTACCACGATGGCGCTGCTGACGGTTCCGCCGATCCGGCCAGCCAGGGCGGCAACTTCGCCCCGATCTACGCCGACACCTCCGCCGACGTCGACCTGGTCTTCAACGGCCACACCCACCAGGTGTACTCGTGGAAGGACAAGGCCGGCGCCCCACTGCTGCAGGCCGGTTCCTACGGCGCTCACCTGGCCAAGGTGAAGGTGGCCTGGGACTCCGAGCAGAAGAAGCTCTGCTCGACGGACGCCTCGATCACCGATCCGGCCAGCACCCCGGCCGACGACCCGACGATCGCCAAGATCACCTCGATCTACGAGGATGCCAAGGCCAAGTCGGATGAGGTCGGCTCCACAGTCATCGGGCACGAGACCGCTCCGATCACCACCCCGTCGAACGAGACCGACCAGAAGTTCGCCGCCAACGTCCGTAACCGCGAGTCGACGATGACCAACATGGTCGCCGACATGTTCAAGGACACCCTCGGCAAGGACGACCCCGACTTCATCGGTCTGCAGAACCCCGGTGGAACCCGCGCCTCCCTGCTCGAGAAGGACATCACCTACAAGCAGGCCGCCCAGGTGCTCCCCTTCGCGAACACGCTGATGACCACCAGGATCACCGGCGCTCAGTTCAAGAAGACGCTGGAGCAGCAGTGGCAGCGTGATGACAAGGGCGAGGTCCCGTCACGTCCGTACCTGCAGCTCGGCGTCTCCAAGAACGTCACCTACACCTACGACGAGTCCCGCGAGGAAGGTGACCGCATCACCTCCATCCGGATCAACGGCAAGCCGATCGATCCCAGGGGCACCTACACCGTGGGTTCCGGTTCCTTCCTCATCGCCGGTGGTGACAACTTCACCGAACTCGCCAAGGGATCCAAGCCGGTCGACACCGGCAAGATCGACCTGTCCGCCTGGGTTGACTGGATCAAGGCTCAGAAGACCCTCAAGCCTGACTTCGCCAAGCGTGCCGTCTCCCTGACGACCTCCCTCAAGGAGGGCATGTCCAAGGACGCCACCTTCACCATTGGCAAGCCGGCTGACAAGGCAGTTGCCCCCGACACCGTCGACTTCACCTCGAAGGACTCCGTCGTCAACAAGACGATGAAGGCCCAGATCGTTCAGGGTGACAAGACCGTCGACGTCGCCACCACCCCGGTCAAGGACGGCTCATCCTCCGTGACCGTCAAGGTGCCGACCGCCAAGGGGCTGGTCAGCGGTGAGGCCACCATCGTCTTCACCTTCCCGGATTCCGGCACCACGGTGCGCTTCGCCGCCAATCTGTCGGTACCGTCCGGCGATCATCCTGGTGGCGCTGTGGTCCCGGCCCCGAAGCCGGGCCAGTCTGGCACCCCGGGCCACGACGTCAACCCGCGAGGAACCCCCGGATCTGACAACAGCTCCAGCAACGGCAAGCCCGGCCTGCCGAAAACTGGCGTCTGATCCAAGGACCGACACAACCTCATACTGAAGAAACCCTGGCCCGAGGAGGAATCCCGGGCCAGGGTTCTTGTGTGTCTGAGTTGGGCAGCAACGGGGTGAGGCCTGCCGACGTGGTGGAAATGCCGGTCATGATGGTGGGTGCTGCCACTTGTCGTAGCAACAACCACCATCAGAATCACGATTGCCCAACATCCCCGGTCGGTACACCTAGAGGTGAACGTGCAGGTAGTCCCCCACACAGACGAAGCGACCACCACGACCTAACCCTGATGGACGACGTGGCAGCGCCACCCGGCACAACGCGGGGACGGCGTGCTGTTCGTTGTCACCACCGTCGTGGTTGGTGGCCACGCCGCGCGGTGCTGGAGAACCCTGACCTGCCATGGCTCATGCAGCATCCGTGGTGGATACGGGCAGGACCCGGGGCCTCCACGTGCAGGAAATCTCTCGTGGGTGGTTCGGATCGAGGGCGTTGAGCACCATCTGGTAGGCGACGGGATCATAGGGTAGGCGGCCGTGGCCATAGGCATCCAGAGGGCAGGCATCCTGCACGGTCATGTTCTTGGCACCCTTGAGGAATGCTTGCGTGTAGGGCGTGATCGTCATGTCGAGTCGGGTGGAGATGACGGTGTAGGCGATGCCCGGGACGGTGTCGCCGTCACGGTAGACCTGTTGCATCAACGCTGATCCCTTGAGTTGCTGGCCGTAGGCCTCCATGTTGTGGTCGTAGCTCCACGTGCTGAGGGAATCCTTCACGGCCTCGGGCAGGCCGTGGACGAGCTTGTCGAGACCGCCGGCAGTGGTGCCGTGGTTGGCGGCCACCAGTCCGATCAGCTTGTCGACCTTGGACGCTCCGCCGTACATCTTGATGTAGGTGTTCGGCAGGATGCCGCCACCCTGCGAATGCCCGACGAGGTCGACCTTCTCGGAGCCCGTCGCTTTCCGGACCCGATCCACAAAGACACCCAGCGCCTGCGCGGAGGCGCGCACATCACCAGTGAAGCCCCAACCCTCGTCGAGGATCCCCACGGGGACATTGGTGGTGAAGGTGTAGACGCAGTACCCCTCATGGGCCAGATGGGGCCCATAGAAGGACCACGTGGCGAACGCATTGCCGCCAGTGCCGGGGATCAGGATGACCGGTCGGTCACCGGGCTTGACCTTGCAGGAGAAGTCGTTCACACCCCGCGGCGCCACGCCCAGGTGCTTCTCGCTGTAGGAACGCGCCATCGACGACGTGTGGAATTCCGGCCCGACGCCGTTACCAGGAATACCGTCGGGGCTGTGGACTGCCGGGACCAAGGGATGGGTATCCCCTGGCGAAGTAACGGCCTGCGCAATCGGCGCGGCAGCCATTAGGACGGCCACGCTCGCGGCCATGACGGCGAATCGTGCTTTGATCTTCATCAGTGACTCCTCAGCGGAACACGGGGAAATTCCGTGAATTAATTTATCCAATTCAAAAAGGGTGAACTACAAAAATTTCATCTCAAGTGGTAACCTGAACGATACATCACATTGAGAATTCTCCTCACTCAGCCAGTGAGGTCATTCACCTCCTAAAGGTAACTTCCGAGAGTTTCAATACAACTTGATAGTAGGGATCAGCGGGGGCGCAGCTCCCCGCCAAGTAGACGCCCCTCGGAGTGTCCTGCGACAGACCTTTGGCGTTCCACATCTGACCTGCGGCAGACCTTTGGTCTTCTAGCCAGACAGGCGCCACGCCTAAGGCCGACTGAAGCCATCCGCATGATCCGACCCCAGTGAGGCTCCATGCAACAAATAACCGCCAACTGTGAACGAAAGTTATCTAATATGGCCGAACGCTATCTTTCGTGAGCCCGTCGGTCATGCTAATTTCGCGACTACTTGGCACGCTATAGCTCCGTGTATCACACTCGTCATCCCGTTGAAGAACCTTCTTCGTATATGCTGGCGCCTTGCCAGTCATCTCCAGCCCGATTCATCCTGACGGCTGTTGGTAGTTGACATTAGAAGAAGGAATTTCCATGCGCCGAAAATCAGCCCTCGGATTTGTAGCTTTGTCCTTGTTCGCCACAGGGATGGGCATTGCCGCAGCAACACCGGCAACTGCCTCGCCGGCGGATACGGCAGCGCCGGTTCACGTCGACGCTTCACGGTGGACCACCCAGGGGCGTTGGGTGACCGACGCCCAGCACCGCGTGGTCATCACGCAGGGGATCAACGAGGTCGCCAAGAGCGCCCCCTATGCCCCCGATGCCGTCGGTTTCAGTGAGGACGACGCCGCCTTCCTCGAGGCGCAGGGGTTCACCAGCGTCCGACTGGGGGTGCTGTGGGCCGGGGTCGAGCCTCGCCCGGGCGTCTACGACGACGCCTACCTAGCCCGGGTCGAACGCACTGTGCGGATCCTCAACGCCCACGGCATCGCCAGTGTCCTCGACTTCCACCAAGACATGGTCAACGAGAAATACCAGGGGGAGGGGTGGCCTGCCTGGGCCGCGCTCGACCACAACATGCCCAACATCGTCAAGGCGGGCTTCCCCGGCAACTACTTCCTCAACGAGGCCGTCAAATACTCCTTCGACTCCTTCTACGACAATGCCAAGGCCTCCGACGGCGTCGGCGTCGCCGACCACTACGCCAGCGCCTGGCGACATGTGGCCGAGCATTTCCGAGCCGTACCCGGCGTGCAGGGCTATGACCTGATCAACGAGCCGTTCCCGGGCCACCACTACACGCGGTGCCTCACGCAACTCGGTTGCCGCACTGCCGACGCGCGACTGTCGGCCGTCCAGCAGAAGGCTGTCGACGCGATCCGCTCGGTAGACGAGGCCACCACCATCTGGTACGAGCCGATGCAGTTCTTCAACATCGGTGTCGGGACCAACGTTCGGCTCACGGGATCCAACCTGGGGTTGAGCTTCCACGACTACTGCACCAGCCAGGCCACCCTCCACTCCTATGTCGGGTGCACTGCGCCGGACAACCGGGTCTTCAACAACGCAGAGAAGCATTCACGTCAGACCGGGTCGGGGCTGATGCTCACCGAGTTCGGCGCCATCACGACCCCTGCGGTGATCACGTCCCAGATGGACCTGGCAGCTCGCAACCGGGTCGGCGTCCAGTGGTGGGCC
Organism: Cutibacterium avidum ATCC 25577; assembly: GCF_000227295.1. Classification (GTDB taxonomy): domain Bacteria; phylum Actinomycetota; class Actinomycetes; order Propionibacteriales; family Propionibacteriaceae; genus Cutibacterium; species Cutibacterium avidum. Next base: position 757,935 of record NZ_JH165054.1, read on the forward strand.
TACACTGCCGGTGATCCCACCACAGCCGGCCCTGGCACCGAGCAAGCCATCGTCGACGACCCAGCTCGGCCACCCCAGGGGACCAACGTCGAAAGCGCCAAGCTGGCGCTGATCGCCGTTCCCCACCCGGACCGTGTCGCGGGCACCCCATCCGCGTACCACCACGACCGGTCCCGACGCGTGTTCACCATGACCTGGACCGCCCAGCGGCCCAACGGGTCGCGCGCGGGAGAATCGGACGAGACGACCGTGGTGGTCCCCGCCGTCTCAGCCCCCCACGGGTACGACGTGCAGGCGTCCGGCGCCCACGTCACCTCACACCCGGGCGACCGGGTGGTGCGATTGCACCTCAACCAAGGCAGTGCCACGGCGAAGGTCACGATCACCCTGCGCTAACCCTTCAAGTGTCTTCAGCACCGACCTACAAGTCTCCCAGACACTTTTACGACCGGCCCTCCTCCTTGAGGTGGGCCGGTCCTTTTCGTGTCGCGGGATGCGCCTGGCAACACCACCTCCGGCCCCCATGGAGAACAGTTGGTGTCCTCGCAGGGTATTACGGCCAAAGCATATTTGACGTTCCACGCTTGCCGCTGCCGTCTTAGGGCCATACTGCCGCCACGCGGCTGAGACGGTGACCAATCAGGGTAACTGGTTGCCGTAGCCCATGTGAGGCCGATGGTAGTCGTAGTGGTGTGCTCTGCCCCCGAACTCACCCCGCCATCCAGTCTCAGAGGTGTGGCAAGCGGACGTAAGCTCAGCTAATCGGTCAAGGCGTGGTGGAATCTCTCGGTCTTCCCATTGGCATATATGCGATATATCCGAGTCCACTGGCGTGTGATACTCAGTATCAGCGCCACGAGTACGGTCAGCCACCCCAACGTCACCTGCAGCGCGTGGGCACGGGGGGCAGGGAGTTGAAACGCACGACCACCACAGCGAGGGAAATTGCCAGAAAGAGGAATAGGCACGATGCCGCTACCCCGCCGACGAGAGTCAGCACGTTTGAGGCAGTGAGCAGCTATAGCCCCATGGCAGATACACAATCAGCAGAACTCCCGTAGTCGGCAGGTTCGCGGCCGTGGGAGGTTTCGCGGACGGGGTGCCCGCGACACGGTCCGGGTGGGGAACGGCGATCAGCGCCAGCTTGACGCCTTCGACGTTGATCCCCTGCGTGATGACCACGCGGTGCTGGGCGTCGGTCACCCAACGCCCCTGGGTGGTCCACCGTGAAGCGTCGACGTGAACCGGCGCTGCCGTATCCGCCGGCGAGGCAGTTGCCGGTGTTGCTGCGGCAATGCCCATTCCTCTGGCGAACAACAAATCCGAGGGCTGACTTTCGGTCAGTTTTAATAACTTTCGTTCACAATCGTGGCGGGGAGGCCAATAACGAGTTCTGATGAGAGAGGAGCTTTGATAGCTTCGGGCCAGCCGCAATAACTATTGCACATCCCTCGAGGAGGATTCCCCCATGAAGCGTTCGGCTCTTATCATCCCAATTTTGGCCGGGGCAGTGCTTGCGCCGGTGGCGCCCGTGGCCGCCGTGGCAGCGCCGGCTCCGGTGAGCCAGTCTGCTGCGCGCCAGCATACCCAGGTCGACGCCGAGCAGGCGCTCGCGCAGGTCAATGCCCGCATCGCCGAGCTGCAGAAGATGCATCAGGCTCAAGTTCCCGCGAGCGACGCCCCGAAGACCAACTACGGTGAGGAGATCCGCAAACTCCTCGACACGGCCTTCGAGCTGCGCACCACGATCGAGTCGATCATTGCCGGCAAGGTGCCGCCAGTGGACCTCTCCACCATCCCGGCTCGTGTCGACCTGCTGACCACCAGCGTGAAGACCATCCAGCAGGCCAACCATGACCTGGTCAACAAGGTGGAGGCCGCCCACGTCGAGCTGGGCTTCTCGATCACCCGTGCCCTGATCCGCACGATCAACCCAACCAGCACCGCGGCGCAGTTGGCCGAGAGCAAGGCCGACGTGCTGGCCACGTACGCGAAGGTCGCAGCCTACCCCGACCTCAAGCCCACCGACACGGCGACCGTGTACGTCAAGGACCGCCTCAACAAGAAGATCTGGCAGACACGGATCAACCGTGACAAGTACCTCCTCGGCAAGAACGCGGAGGGGTACAAGGCGATCAACAAGGCGCTCACCCACGCGACCGGTGTGTGGTTCAATCCCGCTGCCACCGTCCAGCAGGTCGACGACGAGGTGAAGGCTCTGGACCTCGCTTTCCAGGCCGCTCTGGACCGGGGGCCGGCTGACGGGAAGCTGCGTACCAACTGACCCCACCCTCCCGGGACTTCCGTGGAAGGAGACCGGCTCGCCTTGCCCGTGAGTCCGGTCTCCTTCTCCTGTCGGCGTGTCGTTCAGGGCTTGGTCAGCGACGGATTCGCCCCACGGACCGTCCACTTGGTGGATCATTTGTGGCACACGAGAGTTCACAGCCGTGATCGTTCAGGAACGGTCACGGCTGTGAACGCGTCCAGTCGGTGCAGCGTCAAGAGGTGTTCGGCGTCGTCGCCCAGAAGGGTTCGGGCGGTATTGGTTGTAGCGATGGAGCCAGAGTCCAGCACGCTGTGTCGTTCGGTTTCCGAGGTGTAGCAGCGGGCGTTGATGAAGTGGCCACTGGCAGTGGCTTGGCGGGTGACGTCGAGTGCTCCGGTGCGCCAGGGTGCCGCAGCGTCGAAGCCAAGTTGCGTGGCCCAGTCCTGGGAAATGACCCCAACGGGCATGGCCAGCTGAGCCCCTCGTTCGCGGTCGGTCATGACTCAGGATCTCGTGGTTTGAGGATATTGCAGGTGGGAGTATTCAGTCTGGGATTCAAGTCTCCGTCATCCAAAGCTGCCCAGAAATCTCGCTGTTGACGTTCACATCGCCGAATCGGGGCATTTCCTGGCAGCTCTGTGTAGTTCGCCGCGAGTATGAACCCCGGAAAGACCCTCCCCACACTAGGCAGACTGGACCCACCGACCATGGAAGGAACCCCTGTGAGCAACCAGAACACATCCTCCGTCATCTTCGTGTGCTGGGGAAACATCTGTCGTTCCCCGATGGCTGAATTCGTCGCCAGGAAGGTCTTCGCCGACGAAGGCCTGGAGGCTCGCATCACCAGCGCCGGTGTCAGCGATGAGGAACACGGCGGCCCGATGGATTCGCGAGCCAGGTCCATCCTGAAGTCCCATGGATACCCCTGCTCGGGCCACAACGCTCACCAGATCGACGGGTCCGAGATCATGTCCGCCGACCTCGTCATAGCTGCCGAGCCACGCCACATCCAGATGATGAAGCGGATGGCCCCCGACGCCGACAACCTCCGTCTCATCCGCGACTACGACCCCAACTGCACCCCTGGCACCTCCCTGCCGGACCCCTGGTATGGCCCGGCTGACGGGTTCGAGGACACCCTCGACGCCATCGAGGCCGCAATGCCCGGAATCGTTGACGAGGTGCGCTCCCTGGCCTGATCAGTTCCCTGCCATGGCGCTGGTCCCCCGAGACCAATCGTTGCGGCACTATAGGCTGTCCCCATGAGTTTGTTCTTGGTCGGCGGAGGGTACGACGACTCACTGGTGGAGGTCTATGACGAGTTCGTCTCCCAGGCCCGCCATCACAATGCTGACGCTCCGATTGCGGTGGTCGTGGCCGGTCCGCCCTCCGAGTCCGCCGACCACGCCGCCGAACTGACGCGCATCGTCACCTCCCGGTGGGCTGACGCGAACATCCTCACCATCCACCTCGACGGCCCGGGTACCGCTCCGACGATGGGCGCCCCGGCCACCCCGCTGTGGGCAGAGGACGAGTCCTTCCAGCTCCCCGACAATCTCGACGCCCTTGCCGGCATCATCGTCGGCGGCGGTGCCGTCCCCAGTTACATCAACGGTCTTGCACCGGCCGCCGAGCAGCTCTCGATGCTGGTGCGCGGCGGTGCTCCGTGGCTCGGCTTCTCGGCCGGTGCGATGGCCCCGTGCGTCACCGCTCTGGCAGGGGGCTGGAAGCTGCAGGGACGCCAAGTCGGCCAGCAGACAGGTGCTGAGGGCTTCGACGAGGTCACCTTCGTCGAAGGCCTTGGCCTGGTCAGCCTAACCATCTCCACCCACAACGACACCCTTTCCGGCGACGGCCTCATCATCTCGGCCGTCGAGTCCGGCCTGCTTTCCAGCGCCGTTGCCGTCGACGAGGCCACCTGTCTGCGCATCGACGCCTCGACCGGCCACACCGAGGTGATGGGGCGTGGCCTGGTTCGCTGGTTCACCCGCGAGGTCAACGGAGTTCTCGTCCGCTCCCAGCGCTCCGTCACCCCGGAACCGGCTCCAGCCCCGCACAAGCCCCGCTTCGACGGTCTGGCAAAGGTGGCAGCGGCGACCCGTGCCGCCCACGACAAGGAGGAACGCGAGAAGGCAGCCCGGGAGCGTGCCGAGGAGAGACGTCGCGCGCGGGGGTCTAAGTCTGCTGATGCCGAGACCAAGTCCTCCGAGGACGCACCTGCCTCCGCAGCCGGCCCCCAGGCCGCCGCGGACCCGACCCCGACGGCAGGCCCGGAACCCGATCCCTGCTCGGATGCCGATCCCACTGCACAGCCCCCGACGGAGGACGTCAAGCCATGAGCATGCACATTCTCGTCGTTGACGACGACCGCGCGGTGCGAGAATCCCTCGCCCGATCCCTGCAGTACAGCGGCTACGAGGTCGACAGTGCTGCTGACGGTGTCGAGGCCCTCGCACACCTGTCCGGCAGCCATCCTGACGCCGTCATCATGGACGTCATGATGCCTCGCCTCGACGGTCTCGAGGCCACCCGGATGCTGCGCAGCAACGGCAACGACGTCCCGATCCTCGTCCTCACCGCCCGCGACGCTGTCGACGACCGCGTGGATGGCCTGGATGCCGGAGCCGACGACTACATGGTCAAGCCCTTCGCCCTGGACGAGCTGCTGGCCCGCCTGCGCGCCCTGACCCGTCGTTCCCGTCCCGAGCCGGAACCCGCTGAGACCCCCGAGCAGCTGTCCTTCGCCGATCTCACCCTGGACCCAGGCACCCGCGAGGTCGCCCGCGGCAGCCGTCGCATCAGCCTGACGCGCACCGAGTTCGCCCTGCTCACCGTCTTCCTCCAGAACCCGGAGAAGGTGTTGGAACGCTCGTGGCTGCTGCACGAGGTGTGGGGATTCGACTTCCCGACGACCGCCAACTCCCTCGAGGTGTACATCGGCTATCTGCGCCGCAAGACCGAGCATGATGGTGAGCCGCGTCTCATCCACACCGTCCGCGGCGTCGGGTACGTGCTGCGGGAAGCGAATTCGTGATCCGTCGGTGGTGGCGGAGGCTGCTTGATTGGCGTCCACGTCCGCTTCGCATGACGATGGGGCGCCGGGTCAGCCTCCTGGTGTCGATCTCAGTCGTCGTCGCGGTGGCATTGACCTCCCTGTCCGCCTGGCTCATGACGCGCATCTCGCTGTACGACGAGCTGGACGAACAGCTGACACGGATGGCCACCACCATCTCCCCGAGCGTCGCCGCTGACCCTCAGAACCTCGGCGGGCTGGAAGCCAGCTCCCTGGCGGCTACGAACACCACACTCATCCTGGTGCGCGCCGATGGCCAGGTTGCCACCGCTCCGGGAGCCGAGGTCACCGTCACCACCGGGGTCCAGGAGCTTGCCGTCGCCCGTACCGGAACCGGTGTCAAGGCTCGCACCGTCATGGACTCCCGTGGAGTTCCGGTACGCATCGTCGCGATCCCGTTCACCTCGGACGGGGTGCACTACGCCCTCGTCGCAGGGCAGAACCTCACCGGCACCAAGGCCACCCTGGGATCACTGTGGATCGTCCTGGTCGGCACCGGCCTGGTCGGCATCGTGCTGACGGCCATTGCCGGATACGTGGCCGGCAACTCTGCCACACGACCGCTGCGTGACCTCTCCCGGGCCGTCCACCGAGTGACGGCGACCGACGAGCTCAGCCCCATCCCGGTCCGCTCCCACGACGAACTGGGAGACCTCACTGTCTCCTTCAATGCCATGCTGTCCTCCCTGTCGAACTCACGGGAACGCCAGAAGCAGCTCATCGCCGACGCCTCCCACGAATTGCGTACCCCGCTGACGTCCATGCGTACCAACGTCGAGCTGCTCATCGCCGACCAGAACAGCCACGTGCTCCCCGACCAGGCGCGCAGCGAGATCCTCGACGATGTCGCCGCTCAACTCGGCGAGTTCTCCAGCCTCATCGGCGACCTCGTCCAGCTGTCGCGCGAGGACGCCCCTCCCCCTCGACCTCAGTATTTCGACTTGTCAGATGCTGTTTCGAAGGCCGTCGAGAGAGGACGGCGGCGCGGCCCGAACCTGGAGTTCGACGTTCACCTGGAGTCCCATCCGGTGCTTGGTGACGAGGCAACTCTCGAGAGAGCCGTGACGAACCTGCTCGACAACGCCGTGAAGTTCTCCCCTACCGGGGGTACCGTGACGGTCACGATGGACGGTGACACCGTCGTCGTCAGCGATGAGGGGCCGGGCATCGACGAGGCGGATCTGCCACACATCTTCGACCGGTTCTACCGCTCCGACCAGGCCCGCAACACTCCCGGCACCGGCCTGGGCCTGTCAATCGTGGCGCACACCGTCACCAGTCACCAAGGCTGGATCAAGGCGTCGCGAGCTCCCGGCGGTGGCGCCATGTTCACCATGTACCTGCCGCGGGAGGAACCCCCCGCTGAGGAGTCAACGGCATCCTGACGACCTGGCTCGTTTCACCGGCCAGCAGATCCCGCACTGCCCAGGCCAGCAGCCAGGAAGCTAGTGACCTGGATCGTTGCTCGTCGAGGTGACGGACAAGGACTTCTGTGACGAGGTCGGCTGCCCTGGTGCCGGCTCCGTCGTCGGTCCGGGTCGTGAAGGGCTGGTTGACAGCGCCTTCCCAGGGGTCGTCGTCGAGACAGAGGACGGTGTGGGAGCACTCGGCTTTCCACTGGGCCTGACCGACGTGGAGCCGGGCTTGGAAGGACTGTTCGACGTGGTCGGACGGCTCGGGGTACCCGACGGGTGCGGGGTGGGCGGCACCGGATCAGGATGGTGCAACTCACCGGCAGGAATGGTCGCTCCCCTGACGGGCTTGAGTTTGTCGAGATTCACGACAGCAGGCTTGCCATTGAGCCACGGCAGCGGGTCGGTGAACTGTCCGTTGACGACGACCTCATAGTGCAGGTGGCATCCCGTTGAGTACCCGGTCGTCCCGGACAAGGCGACTGCCTGGTGGACGTCAACCCTTTGTCCCACCCTTACGCCGATCACCGACAGGTGGTTGTAGGTCGTCGAGACGTGCTTGCCGGCGATCATGCCGTGATCGACCTCGACCCGATTCCCGTACCCGCCCGCAGGGCCCGCGAAGAGGACCTTTCCTGGTGCTGACGAACCTACCGGGGTGCCACACGAAGCTCCGAAATCGACGCCGGTGTGCAGCTTCCAAACGTGGAGGATGGGGTGGAACCTCATGCCGAATGGCGACGTGACCGGGCCGTTGAGAGGTTTCGACAGCAGAACCCCGGTCGGCATGGCGACCTTGGACACTGCCGGACTCGGGGTCGGGGTTGCCGCCTTTACCGGAGCGAGGACCCCAGGGCTGACAGGAGCTGAGGACTGAGTGATGTTCGGGGTCGGTGGGGTCGTGTCAAGCCAGGAAGCCGGCCATGCGGTGGACATCGGCCTGGAGACGAGCTGTTGGTGATCAGGGACGGCTCGCAATCCCGGGTCTGACGGCCATGCGGCATCTACTGACAACCCGACTACGGCCACTCCGACACCGCCGGCGATGACGGTCTTGATGGCCTTGCTCCGCGACACCATGGACAGCCCTCCTCCACGCCGTGAACATTATTGTCACCCTCGTTGGCTCCCTTTTTCCATCCGGCTGGAGCCTTGGTCGCGGCATGTTCACCCACACGTCACCTGCCACGACGAGAGGGTTATCCACAGGAATCCTGTGGATAACCCCCATGGCTGGGGAAAACACATCGATGTCGTTCCACAGCAGGTTCCGAGACCGGTGGACAGACCCTCAACCATCCCGTGAATGCCACCTCGACGTCTACGCTCTGTGCATGACCAGTCACGTCGTCGATCAGCTCGGCCCCACTCTCGTCATCCACGGTGGCGCAGGCAACGTTCCGCCCCGAACCGGCGAGGATGCCGAGAGGTTCCGGCTGTCCTTACGGCGCGCTTTCGACGCCGGCCAGGCAGTTCTTGACGCTGGTGGGCCAGCCCTTGACGCCGTCACAGCCTCGGTCGTGGCGATGGAGGACGATCCGCTCTTCAATGCCGGACGAGGTGGGGTCCTCACCGCGAAGGGGACGGTTGAGACTGACGCCGCCGTCATGACCGGCCACGGACGTGCCGGGGCGGTGTGCTGTTCACGTCATGCCCGCAACCCGATTCGTCTGGCCCGGGCCATCCTCGCCATGTCACCCCATGTCCTGCTGTGCGACCCTCCTGAGCAGGTCTGCCGAGACTGGGGTCTGGAGGTCGAGCCCCCGGAATACTTCGTGACTGACGCTCGACGGGAACAGCTGGAACGGGTACTTGCCGGACGCCACCAGGCCCCGAGGCATGGCACAGTCGGAGCGGTCGCCCGGGACTACCACGGTCATCTTGCTGCCGCGACGTCTACGGGCGGGATCGTCGCGTCGGCAGTGGGTCGCATCGGTGATTCCCCGGTCGTCGGGGCCGGCACCTTCGCCCGCGATGGGGTCGTGGCCGTCTCCTGCACCGGTGACGGCGAGGCCTTCTTGCAGGGGCTGGTGGCCCACGAGGTGGATGCCCGCATGAGACTGGCAGGCGAACCCGTCAACCACGCAGCCATGGGAGCCCTCACCGACGAGGTCTCGTCACGAGTCACCGACGGCGCACCAGCCACGGGAGGCCTCATCGCCGTCGACGCGTCCGGACGTCTCGTCGTCTGCCATGTGTCGGCGTCCATGCTGGCCGCCTGGCCTGATCACGGCGAGGTGCTGACCTCGGTGTGAGGCTCAGCGCACGACGGGCAGTTCCGGACCGAACTCGAGCATCTGCTCGACCGCCCAGGGGCTCAGCAGGGTCGGCATCGATCGCGCCAGGCCGTACATGTCCTGCCAGCCCACCCAGGTGACCTCTTCGACCTCCTCCGGGTCAGGATTCAGCTCGACGAGTTCCTCGGGAAGGGACAACCGAGCAACGACGACCGGGCACAGCTCGTCCTCGACGATGCCGCCAGCGTCGGTGGCACGATAGGAAAAACCAGGAAGGACGACGCCCATCCGACGCGGATCGAGGTCGAGACCGAGCTCCTGGTGAGTGCGACGCACCGCCGCGTCGATGATCGTTTCGCCGATCCGCGGATGCCCACAACAGGTGTTCGTCCACACCCCCGGCCAGGCCACCTTCGTCAGGGCTCGTCGGGTCAGCAGAACTCGCCCGCCGACGTCAAGGACATGGCAGGAAAAGGCCAGATGTCGTGGGGTGTGCTGGCTGTGAACGGTCGCTCGGGGAGCGGTCCCAATCTGGTTGCCGTCGTCGTCGAGCAGGATGACGAGATCGTCGTGGACAGAATCCGCGTCATGGGCAGGCGTGCCCCCGTCCTCGCCATCGTGATGACTCATGACGTCAAGCTACCAATAACCGCGAATTCCGCGAAGTCGAATGCGTTCGGGTCCCCTACGTTGGCTCATCGCCACCTCAAAAGGCACCATTGAGATGCTGTATCCGTCACTTCGTCCACCCACCTCCGACGGGAGAGCCATGCCGCACATCCTCGACGTCATCCTCGTGCTGTGCCTCGCCATGCGTGCCATGGCCGGGTGGATGCGCGGGGCCGTCGTCGGAGTGGCCAGCCTCATCGGGTTGGTCCTCGGGGTGTGGGCCGGTCTGTGGACCTCCGGCATCGTCGCTGACCAGTTCTTCGACAAGAATTGGACCTGGCTGGCCGCAGGCGCGGTGCGGGTGTGCATCACCCTCGTCATTGCCGAGATCATTCAGGGCATCTGCGTCCACATCGCCCAACGCATCCATCGCGCATTCAACTCGGTGGGGTTGGGCAACGTGGACCGTTTCGGCGGCTCGGTGCTCAGCGTCATCGCAACCGCCCTTGTCGTCACGGTGGCGGCAACAGCCCTCTCCCCCATCCTGCCGCCGTCATGGACCGAGGCCATCGACGAGTCATCCGTCATCACCCAGACCAATCGCGTCATCCCGGACGAGGTCAACGAGGCCGCTGCCCGACTGGTCGGTCGAGCTGCTGACACCTTCCCGAAGGTCTTCGCCGGCGAAGCTCCCCGTCTGCCCGCACCGGCTCCCGACGACGAGGCCGTCACCACTCCTGGAGTGCGGAGCGCAGCTCAATCCATCGTCAAGGTGCGGTCTCGGGCACCACGGTGCGATCGGGCCTCCGAGGGCACCGGATGGGTGAGTTCTCGCCACCGGGTGGTGACGAACGCCCACGTCGTCGCCGGGTCCAACCAGGTCACCGTGCAGGTGGGCGGAACTGGGGCTCGACTGCGAGCCCGCGTCGTCTCCTACGACCCGGACATGGACCTGGCGGTGTTGGCGGTTCCCGACCTTCGTTCCCCAGCCTTGACGATGGCGTCGACTGTCAAGGACGGTGATCCAACGGTCGTCGCCGGATTCCCGCTTGATGGTCCATACACCCTCGAGGCCGCCACCGTGCGTGGGTCGATCATGGCTCGCGGTGAGAACATCTACGGCACCGACACCGTCGTCCGCGAGATCCTCTCGCTGCGCGGCACGGTACGTCCGGGCAACTCGGGTGGACCACTACTGACGACGGACGGCAAGGTCGCCGGCACAATCTTCGCCCGGTCCACCGCACAGCCGCAGACCGGGTACGCGCTGTCGAACGACCAGACTCGCAGGTTCATCCGCGCTGGGGCCAACGACACCACCGCGGCTGCGACCGGCTGGTGCACCGTTGGGTGAATTGGTGTCAAAATCTTGAGCGCCCAATGTTCCCGTCGCGGGACGGTTCCGAGCACGTTTGCGGCCCTGATCTCCCGAAACATCATCTGACAAGCACCGACACCGTGCGGTATCCCAGGGCATCCTGTGCCGCTCGATGACGCGTCAACGTCCGACACCTTCTCAACGCTTCAGTTCCGGTCCATGTCCCAATAGCATTGGGTCATGGCAGTTTTCATCGTCGAAACCCATTATGATCCCGCCCATTCCGAGGAGCGCATGGCCGCGCGCCCGGCCCATCTGGAGAACCTTGATGTCATGCGCGAGCGTGGCCAGCTCGTCAATGCCGGCCCGCTGGCTGACGGCAACGGAGCGGTGCTCATCTACACCGTGCCCGACCGCGATGCTCTCGATCATTTGCTGGAGGCTGACCCCTACCCCAAGACGGCTGTCCAGGTGACCTCAGTGCGCGAGTGGAAGCCGAATTACCACCACCACGTCTGACAAGGCTGCCAACCTGGCTGACGGTCGAGATTGACGGGATGAAGGTTGAAACGCGTGGTGTCATGGAATCATGACGTCACCTCTGCTGTTCCAGCCCCTCACTCTCCGTGGCCTGACAGTTCGCAACCGCGCCTGGCTACCACCGATGTGCCAGTACGCGGTGGATTCTCACGACGGGATCCCGGGCACCTGGCATCTCGTCCATTACGGGTCCTGTGCCGCTGGTGGCTTCGGCCTCATCGTCGCCGAGGCCACTGCGGTCAGCCCCGAAGGCCGCATCAGCCCTGCTGACACCGGGTTGTGGAATGACGACCAAGTTGCTGCCTGGCGCACCGTCACTGATGCCGTCCACGAGCTTGGTGGCAAGATTGCCGTGCAGCTCGGTCACGCCGGCCGGAAGGCGTCCACCGAGAAGTGGTGGCCGGGATTCCATGGCAGCGTGGTACCCCCTGAGCAGGGCGGCTGGACTCCCGTCGGTCCGACCACCGCCCCTGCTGACGGCAAGCAGTACGTCGGCCTGCCCGTCACCGCCCTCGACGAGGACGGCATCGCGAAGGTCATTGACAACTTCCGCTCCGCTGCTGCACGTGCCGTGGAAGCTGGGTTCGACGCCGTCGAGATTCACAGCGCCCACGGTTACCTGCTGCATCAGTTCTACTCGCCGCTGTCCAACACCCGCGCCGACGGCTGGGGCGGTGACTTCGACGGACGTGTCCGCCTGCCACTGGAAGTTGCGAAGGCTGTGCGTGACGCCATCCCTGACACCATGCCCTTGTTGGCACGTCTGTCGGTCACCGACTGGCGGGACGACGGCTGGCAGGTGGAGGACTCCGTCGAACTGTCGCGTCGTTTTGCGGAAGTCGGAGTTGACCTCCTCGACGCCTCCTCAGGAGGAAACTCGTCGGCGCCCATCCCCGTCGCCCCGGCCTACCAGGCTGACTTGGCGGCTCGAGTGCGCGCCGAGGCCGGGATTCCCACCGCCGCCGTCGGCATGATCTGGACCGCAGAGTTGGCCGAGGACCTGCTCCAGAAGGGCAGTGCCGACGCCATCATGATCGGACGGGCAGCTCTGCGGGACACCAACTGGCCCTTGCGCGCCGCCCACGAGTTGGGAGTTCCCAACGAGGACGCGCCGTGGCATCCGGCGAGATTCCGGGGAGCGTGGCGCTGAGGACGTGGAGTTTCAGCGTTTCTGACGCTCGACGAAGCCCGGTGACGGCGGCGTGTTCGGTGCCACGAATCCGCCGGCCGTCAGGGGGCCGTCGCGGTATGCGTCCATGAGACGCCCAAAACACTCAATGCCCCTACATCTTGTGTTGACTCTTATTGATCAGCGTTCATATAGTGGCGACTGCACATGGTTCCCGTGTTCGCACGGGCCAAGAGGGAATCCGGTGAGAATCCGGAACTGCCCCGCAGCGGTGTACGAGAACGACCGCCGTCATCACGCACTGTGCTTCGGCATGGGAAGCGACGGCCAGTAGGCAACAAGTGCTCGTGAGTCCGAAGACCTGCCAGGTGTGGTCCCGCAACCGCGGGGCCCGGTTCGCGATCTCGCGGGAAGTGTCGCAGCGTTCATGGGGACCAGTGTCCCCGCCGCATTCCGCCCGGTCGCGTGCCTACGGCATCGCACGGAGGAATTGCAATGAGCGCCGACCCCATCTCGACCATCCGCGTCCGCAAGCGCGACGGATCCCTGGCCCCTTACGACGGCAACGAAGTCGCCGCATCCATCATTGACTCAGCCCGTGGGCTCGACGACGCCGTTGCCCGGGCAACCCTGCTGCAGGCCGAGGTGGAGATCACCCTATTCGACGGGATCACCACCGACGCCTTGGACGAGGCCGTCATCCAGGTGGCTCTGGGCAATGCCAAGGACGACCCTGCCTTCGACACCATTGCCAGCCGAATCGCCGTCAAGAAGCTGTACAAGGAGGTGTTCGGCGACACCCACGACGGTCTCGGTGACGCCAGCCCCGAGCGGGTGCGAGACCTCCACCATGCCTACTTCCCGCGCACGATCGACAAGCTCGTCGCCGACGGCCACCTTGACGAGCGACTGGGGCGGCTCTTCGACCTCGACGCCCTCGCCACGGCCCTTGATCCCGCCCGTGACGACCTCATCGGCTTCACCGGCGTGCGCACCATGGTCAACCGTTATCTGCTGCGTACCCCCGACCAGCGAGCGTTGGAAGTACCGCAGTACTTCTGGATGCGCGTGGCTATGGGGCTCAGCCTCACCGAGGACGATCCGACCTCCTCTGCCCTCGCCCTCTACGACTCGATGAGCAACCTGCGTCATCTCGCGGCTGGATCCACCCTTGTCAACGCGGGCACCCCGGCTGGCCAGCTGTCCAACTGCTTCGTCATGCGCACCGAGGACGACTTGGAGCACATCGCCCGGACGATCCGTGACGTCATGTGGATCACAAAGGGCACCGGCGGCATCGGGCTGTCGATGTCTGACCTGCGCTGCGAGGGGTCACCTATTCGCTCCGACAACACTGCGTCGACCGGTCCGATCCCCTTCATGCACACCATCGACTCGACGCTGCGAGCCGTCTCCCGAGGAGGCAAGAAGCTCGGCGCTCTGTGCTTCTACATGGAGAACTGGCATATGGACTTCCCCCAGTTCCTCGACCTGCGGCAGAACTCCGGTGACCCGTACCGACGCACCCGTACCGCCGACACCGCGGTGTGGATCTCCGACGAGTTCATGAAGCGCGTCGCCAAGGACGAGGACTGGTACCTCTTCGACCCCGCCGAGACCCCCGATCTCACCGAGCTCACCGGGTCGGCCTTCTCGAAGCGTTACGCCCACTACATCGCCGAGGCCGAGGCCGGCCACATCAGGCGTTTCCACCGCACCACGGCCCGCGAACAATTCCGAGCCATACTGGTGAGCCTGCAGACGACATCCCACCCGTGGTTGACGTGGAAGGACAGCGTCAATACCCGCGCGTTGAACAGCAACACCGGGACGATCCACTCCTCGAATCTGTGCACCGAGATCTGCCTGCCCCAGGACCGCGACCACACCTCGGTGTGCAACCTGGCTTCGGTCAACCTCGCCGGGCACCTCGTCGGGCCGCGCGGGAAGCGTCGCATCGACTGGAACCAACTGGCCGCCACCACTCGGCTGGCGGTGCGCCACCTCGACAACCTCGTCGACATCACCGCTTCGGCGGTGCCTCAGGCCGAGCGATCCAACGTGGAGAACCGGGCCATCGGCCTGGGCGTCATGGGGCTGACGGACATGCTCGAGCAAGTGCGGATTCCCTACGACTCCTCCGAGGCCTGCGAGATCGTCGACCGGATCATTGAATTCATCAGCTGGCACGCCATCGACACCTCCGCTGATCTGGCCACCGAGCGTGGCTCGTACCCGATGTTCGCGGGATCCGGCTGGTCGGAGGGGATGGTCCCGGTCGACACTCTGGCCGTCCTGGAGCGCGACCGTGGCATTCCCGTTGACGTCGACCGGACGACGAGGATGGACTGGGACGGGCTGCGTACCAAGGTGAGTCGCGGGATGCGCAATGCCACTCTGATGGCCATCGCCCCGACGGCGTCGATCGGCCTGGTCGCTGGCACGACGCCGGGTCTGGACCCGCAGTTCTCCCAGATGTTCTCCCGAGCCACCTCGGCCGGGAAGTTCCTCGAGGTCAACCGCAATCTGGTGGCCGACCTCAAGGACCTCGGGCTGTGGGAGAAGGTACGCGAGGAATTGCTGCGCCGCCAGGGGGATCCCAGCGAGATCGAGGCCATCCCGGCCTCCCTACGGCGTCTGTACCGCACCTCCTTCACCCTGGATCCGATGGCCTACCTCAACGTGGCCGCCCGGGCGCAGAAGTGGGTGGACCAGGCCATCAGCCGCAACATCTACCTGGCCTCCCGGTCGGTCGGCGACATGGAGGACCTCTACACCGCGGCATGGCGAATGGGCGTCAAGACGACCTACTACCTCCACATGCTGCCCCGTCACACCGCCGAGCAGTCAACGGTGGCGGTCAACAAGGCTGCCGGACATCGCAACGGTCCTCGTCGTGGGTTCGCCACCGCAGCACGGCGTGACACCAGCACCGCGACCATCGAAAAGCCCCTGACCGAGGTACTCGACGCCGAACCCGTCATGGCCCTCGATCTCGGCGACGGCACCTCCTGCCCGGTGGACCCACAGGAGCGCCTGCAGTGCGAGTCCTGCCAGTGACCGACGACCGTTCCACCCACTGAAAGCGAGAACACCATGATCCTTGGATCCGGAATCCACGAGGGGTTGCTGCTCAAGCCCGTCATCTACCCGTGGGCCTACGACCTCTACAACCAGGCCGTGGCGAACACGTGGTTCCCCAACGAGATCCAGCTCGACGAGGACCTCGCCGACTTCGGCCGGATGACTCCCGACGAGCACCATGCCCTGACCCACCTCATGAGCTACTTCAACCCCAACGAGCTGCTGGTCAACAAGGCGTTGGCCTTCGGGGTCTACCCCTACGTCAATGCGGCCGAGTGCCACTTGTACCTGGCCAAGCAGATGTGGGAGGAGGCCAACCACTGCATGGCATTCGAGTATGTCCTTGAGACCTTCCCGATCGACCGTGAGGAGGCCTACCGCTCCCACGTCCACGTCCCGTCGATGGCCCGCAAGGAGTCCTTCGAGGTGGCCTTCATCAAGCGGATGACCGAGCAGACCCTCGACATCACCACCATCGAGGGAAAGCAGGACTTCGTGCGCAACCTGGTGGCTTACAACATCATCCTTGAGGGCATCTGGTTCTACTCGGGATTCATGGTCGCGCTGTCCTTCCGGCAGCGAAACCTGCTGCGCAATTTCGGCTCCCTCATCGACTGGGTGGTCCGCGACGAGTCCCTCCACCTGAAATTCGGCATGAATCTCATCCTGACGGTGTTGGAGGAGAACCCGGAGGTCGCCACCGAGGAGTTCGCGACCGAGATCCACGACATGATCGTCGAGGGGGTGTCCATGGAGGAGCAGTACAACCGCGACATGCTCCCCCGCGGCATCCTCGGAATGAATGCTGATTACGTCAATGACTACGTCAAGTACCTGGCAGATCGTCGTCTGGAGGAGCTCGGGTTCGAGCCGGAGTACCGCGTCGCCAACCCGGCGAAATGGATGGCCACGGCCAATGACACCCTCCAGCTGGTCAATTTCTTCGAGGCCACCAACACCTCCTACGAGGTCAATGCCCACGCCAACGGTGGTCGGTGAGATCGGGAGCGGACCCCGATCTTCGACGAGTCCTCGTTCGTGGGGTATTCGTCACCCCGATGGTGAGCGTGCATGAAGTCGCCATGGCATGCACGCGGACGATGTCAGCCCCAAAATATGCTTTGGGGCTGACATCATCCCTTGTTAGGGTCCTATGACGTGGACGAACTCTTCAGCCCTCCCGGAGGCGAATGGCATCCGGTCTCCCCGAAATTCGTGACCGTCAAGAGGCTCATGGTCTGCCTAACCTGGGGCATCCTGACGGTCGCCCTCGCCGTCGTGCTGGGGATCTTCGTCACCTGGTGGGCCGGTGTCATCGCGGCGGTCGTCGGCCTGGCCTTCACCGGATGGCGATTCTCGCGGATGCCAGCCGTCGTCGCAGCCATGGGCTGGTGCGAACGCGGAAGCGACCTGTGCATCCGTTCCGGGCCGTGGTTCCGTCACATGGTCATCGTTCCCTACGGCAGAATGCAGGCCGTTGAAATCAAGGCTGGCCCCGTCGACCGCCACTGGGGCGTGGCCTCGGTGGAACTGGTCACCGCTGCCATGGCGACCAACGCCTCGCTTGACGGTTTGCCAGCCGGGGAAGCCCAGGCCCTGCGCGACCGAATCACGGAGATGGCCGAGGAGAAGGACGCGGCCCTGTGACCCCGCAGGAACGACCCCTCGACGGGGATCGACGCGACATCACCATTCCGCCCGCCCCGGTAATCGAGCAACCCCAGCCCGAACCCGAGAGAACGCTGGAGAGACGCCCCCCATTGGGCAACCCCGCTGGTGCGTGGCTGGATGGTCATCGCAGCCGCAGCCTTCATCCTGTTCAAGCAGTTGCTCGAGGACGGCAAGGACCTGCGGTCATTGTCCGTCCGCGAACTGGGAATCGGCGGAAGCATCATCGTCGTCGTGGCGATCCTGCAGGTCATTGTGGGAGCCTTCGTGTGGGCGACCACGAGGTTCCACATCGACGAGGACGAGGTGCGCATCGAGCACCGCTTCATCACCCACGAATCCGACCGGCTGGCCTTGTCCAAGATTCAGGGAATCGACGTCGTCCAGCCCTTTGCCGCCCGGATCGTCGGTCTGGCAAGCCTCAACATCGACGTCGGCGCATCCAACTCCAAGAAGATCGAGTTCCTGAAACGCGGCGAGGCCTATGAGTTGCGCGACCTGCTCATCTCGCGGGCACGCCACGAGATCGCTCAGTCTCATACTGATGCGGTAGGTGACGGCGTCGGATCTCAATGGTGGGACCAGCGCCGCGACGAGCACGAAATCGTCAACGTCACCGCCAAGCGAGCCCTCATCGCCGGGTTCTTGTCAATGACCTTCGTGTTCCAAGTACTGGCTCTCATCGCGTCGATCGTTTTCAGCGTCGTCGATCATCAGCCTCTCGGCATTGCCGCCATCCTTGCGTTGCTGCTGTCCATGGTCGGTGTGGTGTGGAAGCAGCTCGACGCCGCGTGGAAGTTCCGTCTGCTGAGGTCGGCAGGTGCGCTCAAAGCTGTCCACGGTCTGACCAGCCTGACGACGCGCACCGTCCCCGTCCGTAGGGTGCAGGCGGTGGAGGTGTCTACTCCGCTGCTGTGGCGTCCACTCGGAGTCTCTCGTATCACAATGACGGTGCTCGGCGGTGCCGGGCTGTCGGATGTCGAACAGTCAACAGTTCTGCTGCCCATTGGTGACGACGAGCAGGTCCGCGCCGCCCTCGACGCGTTATGGCCCGGATTCCGACTGGACTCGGTGCATCTCAACGGAATCCCGAAACGTGCCCGGTGGTTCCGCTGGTTCGACCAGACGGTCATCGCATGGGGGTTTGACGACGAGGTCGTCGTGACCCGAAAGGGGCTGTTCAACCGCACCCTGAGCATCGTCCCGCATGCCCGATCGCAGTCAGTACGGCTGGCACAGGGGCCGCTGCAGCGTCGACTGGGCCTCGCTGACGTCTACGTGCACACCTCGTCGGGTCCGGTGACGGTGTCGTGTTCCCACCTCGACGCCTCTGATGCCCGGACCTTCGTCATGGGGCAGATGGACCGCACCCGTGCCGCACGCGCTCGAGAGCTGTCCCCGACGGAGCACCCGGCGACCGCACCCGCTGTCTCCTCCGACGAACCCATCGGTGCAAGGTCGCCCGACATCCCGGCTCGACCCCACGGCGTCAGAACGGACTCCACCGCCAATACCGCTCACGGTCAATAGCCATCTGCCCTCTGCGCCACCACTCCTCCCACTGGCAACCACTACGCTTGTCAACCATGAGCAACGTGCTGGGAATTGACGTCGGCGGCTCCGGGATCAAGGGAGCCCCGGTTGACCTCGACATCGGAGACTTTGCCGAACCGCGACTTCGCATCCCCACCCCTGGGAAGTCGTCCCCGAAGAACGTCGTCGCCGTGCTGCGCGAGATCGTCGACAACTTCGCCCCCACCATTGGCGACGGACCGGTTGGCATCTCCTTCCCCGCCCCGGCACGCCACGGCGTCATCCCCTTCATCGCCAACCTCGACCAGGGGTGGGCCGGCCTGCACGCCGAGGACTACATCAGTGATGCCCTCGGCCGCCCCGTGACCGTCCTCAACGACGCAGACGCCGCTGGCCTGGGTGAGGTCCACTACGGTGCAGCCAAGGGTGTCCCGGACGTCGTCATCCTCACCACCCTGGGCACTGGCATCGGGTCTGCTGTCATCAACAATGGCATCCTGCTGCCGAACACCGAGCTCGGCCATCTTGAGATCGACGGCCATGACGCCGAGAAGCGCGCCGCCTCCTCGGTCAAGGACCGCAAGAAGATATCCTACAAGGATTGGGCGACCAAGCGCCTGCAGCGTTACTACGAGGTCGTCGAGATGTTGTTTTCTCCCGACCTCTTCGTCGTCGGCGGCGGTGTCTCCAAGGACCACGAAAAGTTCTTCAAGTACCTCAACCTAGAGACCCCGATCGTCCCGGCCCAGCTGTTCAACCGAGCCGGTATCATCGGCGCGGCCTGGCAGGCTCAGTGGCGCTTGGAGCACCTCGACGTCACCGAAGAGGCTGTCGTCGAGGCCACCAAGAAGGCTGGAGACGACGACTGACGTCTCAGTAATCCTGAAACACAGCCACGATCGCCCCTCCGGAAAGGACGGGCGATCGTACTGTCTCCTGCTACCGTTACGGTCAAACCCGTGTACCACTCGCTTTTGGTACCACAGCACGATGCCTGATGACCCGCTCCACTGGCACGGTGGATTCCATCCCGATCATCGCCCCATGACGAGGAAGGACATCTCATGGCCAGCCAACAGCTCATCCTTGGCCTCATTGCCATCGCCATTCTCGTAATCCTCCTCATCCCCACCCTCGTCATCAAAACTCGCAAGGAGCGCAAGCTTCCGGGTGAGCCCAAGCCGACAACAAGAGGGCGGCGATTCTGCGCCCTGCTCATCGATGTGATTTGCGTAAGCGCCCTCACCGGGATCGGGTGGGGCCTCTTCGTGGGCGGCACCGCGCTGTACGAGATCAGCGATATCGCTCACAAGTCAGCCATCGAGTCGGCCACCAAACCGATCGGCACCGCACTCCTCCTGGCCATCAGTATCGGTTACGTCATCATCTCAGTGGCAGGACGCCTCGGCTCCTCCCCAGGAACCAACGCCATGCGTCTCGCGTGGGTTGACGCGGATGGGCACCCGTCTGGACGAGTTCACACCTCCGTCATCGGTGCGGCCTTCATCCTCTCGGTTCTCGGCAAGACATGGGTTGGCACGTTCGCGTCGATCGGCATCATCATCCTGTTCATTGAGGCCGTCTCGGTGCTGTGGGACGAGCGGGGCATCATCGCCAAGGTCATGCATCTTCATCTCGTCGACACGAAGGCCACCACGACACGCGCGCAATGATGTCGTGACACAGTGATCGCCCGCCTCAGATTGAGACGGGCGATCACTCATTTCCGGCCGTCGCCGGAGGCAGCTGGCACCGTTTCAGCCCTGACGAGCCTTCAACCGCGGGTTCTTCTTGTTGATGACATAAACGCGGCCACGGCGGCGCACCACCTGGGAGCCGGGCTGGTTCTTGAGGGCTCGCAAGGAGTTCCTGACCTTCATAATCTTCCTGTTCGTTGTACTCGAGTCTTTCTGCGACTGGTTCTCATTACCATATCAGCCTCGTCAACTCGGACCCTAGGCCATAACCCATGTCGAACTCGGTTTTCGTCCCGCAGGAGGATGCGCGACGACACCTCGACCTGCAATGTTGACCATCGCTCATCATCGGAAGGCCCCATGCTCGAAAAATCACTCATCTCGGTGCTCATTGGCGCAGGCATCAGCGTCGTCACGTTCGTCCCCGTGCTCATCCACCAGTTCAGGCGCTTCGGCGCACCCTCTTTCGGACGGATGGTGCTGATCTTCACCAACTTCGTGTATGTCAGCGCGCTCATCGCCTACACAATCTTCCCAGTGCCGCCACTGTCCGATGAATACTGCGCAGCCCATCCGCGTCACTTCATCCTCGATCCCACCGAGTACTTCCGTGACATGGCCCACCACTTCGCCGGTGCACCCATCATGGAGGTGCTCACCAGCTCCTCGATGATGCAAATGGTGCTCAACGTCGCCCTCTTCGTTCCACTGGGCTTCTACGCAGTCCGACTGCTCCGGATGCGCCCCTGGATCGCGGTGCTGTTCGGCTTCGGAACCTCCCTAGTCATCGAGCTCACCCAGTACACCGGAAACTGGTTCATATCCAACTGCCAATACCGCGTCGCTGACATCAACGACCTCATCACCAACACCCTTGGCGGTATCTTCGGCGTCCTCACCACGACTTTTGCCCCACACTTCTCGCAAACCCCCGAGAAGATGGAGAAGCAAGCCGACGAGTCGCGCGCAGTCACCAAAGGACGGCGGTTCCTCGCACTCCTCATTGACGTCTGGTGGGTCGTCCTCATCGACATCGCAGCCATGGGCATCACAGCCGCGATCGGCATGGTCTTGCTCTACAACAACCCCGAGAACAAGATTGCCGCCGTAGACGCCATGGAAACCTGCGGGACACCGCTTCTCGTGGCTCTCAACCTCGTCTACGTCATCATTGCCATGGCTGGACGCCTCGGCGTCTCTCCCGGGATGGGGACGGCCCACCTGGCCTGGACCACACCCCGTGGACTACCCGCAGGCCGACGTCATAGCCTCGTCATCGGTATGGCCCTCATGTGCTCTCACCTCGCCGACACCAGATTCAGCATCTTGGCAAGCATCGGAACCATCGTCCTGCTCGTCGAACTCATCTCGGTGTTGTTCACTGCGCGTGGCCTGGTCGGAAAGATCATGGGGCTCAACCTCGTCGATGCCCGAACCATCGAGGAACGCCCATAGCTGCCACGAGTGCCGCAGCCAGCCAAGGCTGCGGCACTCGTGCGTGAACTACTCAGTCAAGCTCGACGCCTCCGGGTGAATCGGAAACGATCGCCGTGCCGCAGGTGCCGTCAACGAGACCGCGAATGTCCTCAAGGGAACCAATGACGGCACGTTTCCCGGTCGCCAGGGCGAAGTTGCATGCTGCCCGAACCTTCGGACCCATGGACCCTGCCGCGAACTCCGCGTTAAGGGCATCCTCGGCGCGCATCTCCTTAATGAACGCCTGGCCAGGAGTGCCCCAGCCCTGGTAGACACCATCAACGTCCGTGGCGATGACCAGAAGATCAGCCCCAGCCCGCACCGCCAACTCAGCCGACGCCAAGTCCTTGTCGATAACAGCCTCAACACCATGAAGGCTGCCCTCCTTGTCGAACACGCACGGGACGCCACCGCCACCAGCACACACGACGAGGACACCAGAATCGACCAGCTGACGAATCGCCTTCTGCTCAACAATGTTACGCGGCTGCGGGGAGGCCACCACCCGACGGAAATACTCACCATCAGCGGCGATGGACCACCCCTTCTCGACAGCCAACCTCTCCGCGGTCTCCCGGTCATAGACCGGGCCGATCGGCTTGGTAGGATTATCGAAGGCAGGATCATCAGCGTCAACGACCGTCATCGTGATCATGGTGACGATCTGCTGCTCCTTGGGCATGACATTACCCAGCTCCTGCTCGATCATGTAGCCGATCATGGCCTGGGACTCAGCCCCCAACACATCCAGCGGATAGATGCCGACTTCCTCGTACGCCGTCGACTGCAAGGCCAGCAGACCCACCTGCGGACCATTACCGTGAGCCACGACGACCTCATGGTCGACGGCGACCTCCTTGATCCGCTCAGCCGCAATCCTCACATTGGCGCGCTGATTCTCTGCCGTCATGGGTTGACCACGTCGCAGCAGAGCATTGCCGCCCAACGCAACCAAGATTCTCATGGGTTCTTCCTCCCGTCCCACCGTCAAGCCAGGGAGGCGACCATGACCGCTTTGATGGTGTGCATGCGGTTCTCGGCCTGGTCGAAAGCAATGCACGCCGGGGACTCGAACACCGACTCGGTGACCTCGATGCCATTGGCCAGCTGCGGGTAGGCCTCGGCGATTTCGGCGCCCACAGTCGTCTCACTGTTGTGGAACGCCGGCAGGCAGTGCATGACCTTGACACGCGGATTGTTGGCAGCCTTGACCAGATCATCGTTGATCTGGAACGGCATAAGGGTGTCGATCCGCTCACCCCAGCTCTCCACGGGCTCACCCATCGACACCCACACATCCGTGTGAATGAAGTCGACGTCACGAACGGCTTCCTCAGCCGACGCCGTGACAAGCACCTTGCCACCGGACTCCTCGGCCCACTTGTGGCACTGCTCGACGAGCTCTGGCTCGGGTTGCAGGCCCTCCGGGGCCCCAATCCTGACATCCATACCGAGCTTGGCACCCAGCAACAGCAGGGAACGACCCATGTTGTTTCGACCATCGCCGACGTAGGCGAACGAGATTTGGTGGAAGGGCTTGTGAGCGTCCTCCTGCATGGTCAGGGCATCGGCGAGCATCTGAGTGGGGTGGAACTCGTCGGTCAGGCCATTAAAAACCGGCACACCGGCATACTCGGCCAACTCCTCGACGACGGATTGATGGAACCCGCGATATTCGATGGCGTCGTACATGCGCCCCAGCACCCGGGCGGTGTCCTTCATGGACTCCTTGTGACCGATGTGGGATCCGCTCGGACCCAAGTACGTGACGTCGGCACCCTGATCATGGGCTGCCACCTCGAAGGCACACCGGGTACGCGTCGATGCCTTCTCAAAAATGAGGGCGATGTTCTTTCCCTTGAGCATGGGCTGCTCAGTCCCGGAGTATTTGGCCTGCTTGAGCTGGGCAGCGAGTCGAACGAGGAATTCGATCTCTTCGGTGCTGTGGTGCGCCAGCGACAACAGATGACGATTCTTCAAATTGAATGCCACGACAATCCATCCTTTCCCACATTTGTCTGAGCGGTACTTCGTCCAGACGCTGACATTGTGTTGATGCTCAGTCTAAGTCTCAATCCGATCGCGCCACGGGCAGGAGTACAAAACTCCCCAACAGTCATTATTGAGTCCGTTCCTGGGTGGGATCGAACGGCGGGACGAATGAACCACCTCCACACGCATTGGACTGCCCCGGGTTTTGATCAACTCGGTCCCGGCCAGCCAACCCACAACCGGTCCGGCGCCACCGAGACACACGGGCGGCCAATCTCTGTCATAGTTCGGGCAGGTCTCGTAATATAATCCGCACCGCCCGGGCCCTCAGCTCAGCGGGATAGCGCTCGTTCGTATTGCCTGCCATGACTCCAACCTTCCGAAAGCTCAGAATCTCCGGACATCCCGGGGCGATTCATAGACCGTTAGTCGTTGTCGGGGCGAGCGAAGAACACTCCCTCTT
>NZ_JH165054.1:783392-797207 GCF_000227295.1 Cutibacterium avidum ATCC 25577
CCTCAGGAATGATCTCACTCGCCACCCTAGCAGCCCCTTCTTCAGCAAATATCCAATGAATGGGCGTTGACCCCGCCGCCTCTAGCTGGCGGTCAGCAGCATCCCTGAGCGGGCCACGAGCCGTACTCCACTCCGCGGTTAGTAATTTCTCATATCCGAGCCCCTTGGCATCAATGAGTTCTCCATTCTGGAAACCGTCAAACTCGACACCATTGACATAGTAGCCTTCAGGCCGACCCGTGATCTGCAACTCATAAGCTCGAGAATGGGCCTCAACATGGGTCTTGATATTGCCATCACGCCCCGTTCACACTCGCTCACGGACAGCTCCACACCGGGAGGCTTCACAGTTCTCCTGCAGGAATCAGGCCTACAGATTCTCCTGCGTCTCTTCATCGAGGTAGACCGCCATCGCGGCCAGCCACGACGGGATGTCGTCGAAGGTGCCTACCAGCGAGCCTGCGTACCAGAACACGCGGCCTGGCCGCCCACGATCCGTCTCGAGGAAGAACTGATCCACGTCAGAGCGACTAGCTGCAGCCAGAAAACAGTCAGCCAGCGACGGGGTATCCGTCACGAGCTGATCGGCCGCCTCGGCAATCATGCTTGGGCGAGAACTTAATTCAGGCCGCCCGAAAAGTACGCAGTCTTGATAAAAGGAAGGCCATCCATCAGCAAGCCGAAGAACCTCTAAATAGGCATCCGGCACCTCTGGGTGATGACGACGGACATCCCAACACTCCGACTCACTCAAGCCAGGCCGAGGACCTTCATGCTCCCACATGGGCCGAAGATCAGACGCCGTCCACCGCTCGTTGGCGGCACACAACTGCGCCCATGCCTCACTGAGGTCCATCGAGACTACTCCCATCAAACTCAAATCCAGTCGGCTTGAATCCGGAGCTAAGCGGATTCTATTCCATACAATGAAGGACGGATACCCAAAGGATGCAGGTGCCTACCCAATCTACGCGCAGCCTGGGTGCTAGGAGGTAGTTGTGAGGATGTTGTTCAATCCATCCCAGGCGGATCCGCCAAGTCAGGTGGAGGTGCAGGTTCCGGGCGGTGTGGTCCCTCAGGGGGACATGGATCGGGTGATGGCTTTTAGCGAGGGCTTGGTCGAGGGGTGGTCGCTGGGTGGCCGCAAGATTGCCGACTGGTATCCGGGCTTTCCTCGTGGCGAGCGGGTGCGCTATGTCGGTTGCCATTTTGACGGGCTGGCCGTTGAAAGCTGGATGTGTCAGGACGTTGAGTTTGTCGATTGTGAGTTCACAAATCTGCGGGTGAAGAAGTGGGTTTTTGAGCGGGCCGCGATGCGGGGCTGCCGGGTCCAGGGAACGGCGAAGGATGTGCTGTGGTGGGGCGAGAGTTCTGCTGTCGGCGGTGGTGCGGGGGTGATCGACGGTAATGATCTCACCGAGTTGAAGTTCTCGGGGCCGTGCTCGCAGCGGGCTGGGCTGGCTGTGGTCGGTAATCGCTTCGCCCATTCGGCCTTTGTGACCGATGATCGGGCCGCTATCGTGAAGGCTGCCGAGAAGCTACTTGCTGTCGCTGATGGGTTGGCTGAGGGCGACGCTGCGCGGTGTGAGCAGGCGTTGCGGTTTGCGCGTGAGGATCTTGCGACTGGTCAGTCGGAGTGGTTCTTCCCTGAACAGTCCGGGCGTCAGGCTGGGTGGTCCCGGCAGATGGTCGAACTCTTGCGGCGCGCCGCCGAGAGTCGGCAGTCCCCGGCTTCGCGGGCGGCCGCACGTCGCTAGTCTGCGCCATGAGCGGCAAATGGTGTTCTTCGATCCTGGTTCCGGGATGCGGGTGCTTCGGTAGAGGAATCTTGCGGTCCGACCGGGCTAGCAGACCCCTTCCTCATACCCGTGCACCAGCGTGAACTCAGAGTCCCTCAGCTGCTGCGCCCAGCGCGCAGAGCCTTTTGTTCGCTACGCCCTACCTGCCAAGTCGGATTGACCACCGATTCACCCAATTGGCACCGCTTTGCCCCTCGACAGGGATCCCGACACTGTGTGATCAACGTCTTAAGAGGCAATGCCCAGCGTAGCCGCCGAAAGCCCCTCGTGAGACAGCAGCCATGCGCTAGCGATAGCTTCATGGTCGTGGTCACGCCGGCGACGGCGACGCCATCCAGCAGGCGCACCGGCAGCTCGCCGTCGGGCCCGGCCAGCAATAGCAGTTCACGAGCTGTGGCGGTGAGCAGCACGTGGCCGGCAATGCCAACCCAACGGGTCGCGACCTAGGACTGCTCCACGACGTTCCAGGTCAGCACACTCGGCTTAGCCAGTGCACGCATGGGGCCAGGCCACCGTGCGCGAACCGCTGCCGGCTCGAATCAACCCGGCCAGGACCCAATGTCCGGGCTACTGCCCAGAAACGCGTCTCGCAGGAGCGGTCACAACTGCTGCAGCGGTGGTGGCACGAACAGCTCGCGGGTGCGAGAGGCCGCCACCCAGGCCCCCTCCACAGCCATGGAGCCGTCCCGCACGAAAGCTTTCACTGCCGCCAGCGCCTCTGCCTCATCGCAGAACCACGCCATCGGGAACAAGAATGCCTCCCCTGCCAGTTTCATCGAGACCGCAGTGGGATCATCCGGATCAGCTCCCACTCGCACCATCAGGTGCTCCTGCAGCGTCCGGCCCTTACCAGCCGTGTGCATGACCACCCACCCGTGCGAAGTGTCCCTCAGCACACGCAGCTCACTGCCGTCGCGGCGAAACACCCCCATCAACGACCCCGGCTCCCCAGGGGCGGAGACCAAGGGCGCCGCAGTCACATCCTCGACCGCCACGCGCTCCCGCTCGGACACCACTACCGTGCCCAAACTCCCCGACTCGCGCCTACCCCGCAGCCCCCACAATCTCTGGATCACCGTTCCTCCTCCAACGCCGCACAACAACGACAGTGCCCTGACGACGATCCACGCCGAAGACTGCTCCCTGGGCAAGATCAGCAGCCCCACCACAGCCGCCACAGCAGCAACGCCGCGCCACCAGCCTGGCAACAAACCCACAACAATCCCTGCCACGATCCCCACCAGCACCATCGCCAGCGACCAAGGAACAGGCAGCCACACACACGCCACAACCAAGGCTGCTACCCCACATCCCACTGACCACCACAGACGCGACCGCTCCGCCGCCGGCCACCTCACCGACCCGCTCATCACTTCAGCACCGGAAGAAGCGTAGTAATGCCCCCGATACCCGCTGAGCCGATCACACTCTTCGCGTTGGGTCCGAAAGACTTCAGCCGCGTGCCGAAGTACGAGTACTGACTGAGCGTCGTTGCGCCCGGCGAGGTAGGAACAGTATGCCCCAACAACGCCGTCCAGCCAGCGCCAACGAGAGCGGACTTCCCAGCAGACTTCCAGTCGATGTCCTGCCCTGGATCCGCAATCAATTGTGCTACCAAATCCCCTCCGCCTGCACCCGCCGCACTCAACGCAACCGTGGACCCTACTGCAAGACGCCCGGCAGCTTTGCCAGTCAGTGCCTTGGCGATGGTGCCACCTTCAGGACCAGCCACTCCGGAGATACCGCCGGCAACGAATCCACCAGCGAAGGAACCGACGTAGCCGCGCACCGTCGCCGGCCCATCATGGCCTAGACCATATGCAAGCGTACTCGCTCCGCCACCAACGGCCCCATTCACCAGGGAGTTCGCGGCGATCGCCCTCGAACCGTTAGTCGAAGCAGCCCGAACGGCACCAAGTTCCGCACCGCCGATCCCGCCTAGCGCAACACTGACGCCGACCTGTGCCCAATCCACGCCGCCTGCAGCCACCCTCTGTTAGATCGACTCGCCGGCCCGGCAGCGGTCGGCCCATCGTTTAACAGTGGGCCACGAGACCTGGAACCTCGTGGCGATCCTACTGGCTAAAAACGTCCCCATTCCCGTTTATAGAAGGTGCCATCAATATCGGGCTCAAGCACTGCGTTCTGCCAGAAATCACTAGTAAAAATCACATAACCATCGCCCTCTGCCAGAACAGCATCCCGCTCCTCAAGCGAGGTCAAGTGCTTCGGATTGGGGACTAGCGTGGCCTCCAATGACGGCTCCCGAACCAATAAAATATCGTCGAACGCCAACACTGGCACAGGGCACTGACTCAACAACGGTAGGCCATCGGCCCAGAACACCCATACCAATCCATTTGGACGCAACTGCGAACGAACCTGCCCCAAATCCCGGGCCGGACACTTCCACGCCCGAAATGCGCCATAACCACGGTGAGAAACCTCGATCACTACAACGTCAACATCAACCAGGATTTCCTCGCAAAAATTCCAGAAGTTATCGTCGGCCTCCTCTGTAATGAAATGGAGGTCCTCGTCTTCTCGAGATACCTGTGGCCACACGTCAAAGCCCATACACGCTGGCCCGTCCAACTCCAATCTGAGTTCGCGGGGACCGGCATCACACAGCATGATCGCCCCATTCGAGTCTTGGTCTGCACGGATCCACCACCCATCACCGACAAGAGTGCAGGCCCATTTGTAGTGGCGCAGGCCCTCCACATACCACCGGATCGCCTCGTGTGACTCCATCTGCCGGCCAGTCCACAACGCACGCTCATCGTCAGGAACCTCCGGAAACCAGCGCAAGTCCGATACACGCAAGCTCTTCTGGTCCAATCTGTCGGCCACATAGTTCAAGAACGACGCCACACCATCCAAGTACTCCTCAAAGTTCGGATCATCCTCGATAGCGCCCTTATCCCAATCATGCTTCAGATAAAACTGAATCTCCGTACCAATAAGTTCACTACCCGTCACTTCCGCACCCGTTCCAGCGATACAGCCTTCCCTTTTTTAAAATTCACACTATACGTTTTCCATGCATCAGATCGTCCACCGATGCAGTCCCTCGAATAGCCCTTGACCATGACGGGTGTTACCGATCGAGATCGCGGTCGGCATCCTCTTCGACTTCGGATGCTTAAATACAGCCTCCCCATGCGAGACAACTCCACGAACCTTTTTATAACCAAGTTCCCCCGCTTACGAACTCTGACTCACCAGCACGCTGGGCACAAACGCGATGGCTATACCAGAACCAAGACCCTCTGCTAAAAACCGTGGCTATGCCTTTTTGCCACGCCTACCCTCAACAGCACGATAGTTCGCGACTCCTTCACCAAGCGCGATCTCGCCAGCCAACGGCCTCTGGACAGCATCAGCACCCACCCGCACCGACGGCACCGGTGTCCCATCAAAATACGTCACCCGCCCCGGCGTCACCGCCCGCAAAGCCTTCGCCACCTCATCAAAGAACCGAGTCATCGACTCAAGTTCCGGATCCCACACCGCCGACACCTGATCAGGCTGCACCGCGCCATCAGGCCGCCGAGACAACTTATGCCACGAAATGATCCCGCCGTCGGGCTGATTCAGGCCCCTCGGGCTTGTGCACGTGGCGTATCCCGGGTCCACCTCCGGAGACCACAACACCAACATCGGCCCGGCGATCTGGGATGGCGAATCAACGATCGCCTCCGCAGGCAGCGGCAAAGAAATCAAGCGGTCATCAAGCAACTTCGTACCCGGCACACGCGAACGCACCTCCTCCCACGCCCGCTCCCGATCCACATCAGTAAGAAACAACCGCAAAATCCGAGACCGCGCACCCATCCCTCAAACCTCTCTTCCATCTATTTCCGCCCTCTAGGTGGCTTATTGATAGCAATTACCGTCGCATTGCCGCCGGGTCCCGGAAGATCGTTGGCCGGTCGATGACCGGCTCCAACTCAGCGCTCCACAGCAAACACCCAGTCACACTCGGGCTACGCCGTCAGCCCTGCCCCCAGCCTCCTGGCAACTCGGCACCACGGCATCCGCTCAAGAAGACCTCCACCGCAGCCTTCATCTCAATAGCCGTGACACACTGCTCAGGAGCAACCTCCGAGAAAGACCCGAACTACTCACACCCCAGCTCCGCCGAGCGACGCGAAGATGGACAGGCAGCTCCCCGACTGGACCGGCTACCACCCTCGTCGCCCACTTCAACCAGAACGTAGCCGTCCCCCGGAATCTCTGCGACCGTCAGCGACCACCCCATCCGGGTCATGGCTCTCGCGACGAAGCCCTACGCAGACCAGTGACAGTACAGACCCTGGCAAGCCTCTCGCGCCTCGCGAGCCAGACCCGACAAGCGGTCTAGGAGGTCACGCCCCTCGGAGATCGCATCAGCTGGGACCATCGCTTCCTCGGCCCACTGCTCGAGAGCCGCTGCACGATCCTCGTCACTCAGCCGGACCAACGCATCAACCACACACGCCTTCACAGGAACGATCACGGCTTCCTCAAAACCGGCCACCGGCAGATCAAAAGGCTCACCCATCGCGCCGCCATCAGCCGCGTCATCAGACGCGTTCAGCAACGCCAAGACCTCTTCGCCAGCCACCACCCCGTGCTCGACGGCACCGGCCCACGAGCCAGACACCACCCCGGGCTCCAACACCTCAGCTGCGGCCGCATCATCCGCCGCCACGAAAAAAGTCAGATCCATACCCATCTTTCACCCGTCCCCTCGACCGCCTGCCAACCCCCGACCGGGGATTAGACAAGACCCCACATCCGACGCCAACGCTTAAGCCCCAAATCGAGCCACGTCGCCGCCGAGTCAAACAACTGCTGCTGTCCGACAAGGTTCTTGTCGATGATGTCAAGAATCATCATCGCATCGTCGTCTCGGTCAGCCCGCGCACGCTCCCGCGCTTGCTTGATCGCCTGCGCGCCGTTCTCGGCATAGAAGTACCCCGGGCCCTTGCGGGAGCTTCTGACGCGACAAATCGATCCCATATCGAAAGTCGCAGTCGATCATCTCTGCTTGCGAGAAATCATTGCCGAAAAATTGAAAACGCGCTGCTGAATCAAGTTCACGCGGGCAAGAAAAAGGCAGCGGTGCAAACGTCCAGTAAACGTACCAATCAATCAGTTCACCAGACATTAGCGACCAATCCTTCAAGCGGGCGCCCGTGAAATCGCATTTCTCAAAACGAGCCACACCTCCCGGCGAAAACGTCAACCAAGCGTCCCGAAAAGAGCAACGCCGGTAAATCGTTGGCTCTGAACCACTCCCTGCGCCGAAATTCTTGCAGCGGGCACCCTCAAAGGAGCAGTCCTCTACATCAGCCGCGAGCGCCTACCACGTTCGGTTCGTCAACTCGAAAACCTCACCACGAACCAACTCCCGGCTACCAGCCGACCCAACCAGCACCCGATCAATCATGGACTCATGCAACCCCCATACCGGTAATGACTTCTACTAACAAGACTCTATTCCCCCGAAGACCTGCACGTCGGTGGGATGCCAATGTGTCATCCATGCGAGAACACCGCGGTGATCAATCCCCTGCCGCCAGCGCATTCTTAGTACGTCCACTCACATACTCGACATAACCCGATGGCTTCTTCAACGAGACCTGTCGGAACATCCGCAATGGCCCCCGACCCTCATACGCCGTCTTACCCGCATACACCCAACCGTCCTGACCCAAAGTCACAGCATTACGCGAAACAGTCCCCTGCAGTAGCGGGGACCCCTGACTGGTGACCTCCACCACATCCTCATGTCTCGGCTCACCATCGACAATCCGATCAAAAAACCACCAACGCCACCAACAACTTGCTGTGCGCCACAATCTGAGCGATCATGTACCCGCCATTGGGAACATCACGCCAATACACATCCCCATCAATGTCATCGCCCTTGTCCTTTCGACCACGACCCATCGGAGACAGCTTCGACGACGAAGCCTTCGGCGACACAGCAGGGACAGTCTCAGCCTTCACCACCGCAGGCTTACCACCCTCCTCCAACAACTCCTCAACATCACCACGCACATCAGACTCAAAAACACCCACGCCAAAAGCACCCACAAGAACCCCTCCACCACAGTGAAGCCCCTAGTGTGTCCAGAGGCTTGATTCATGCTTTCAGTCGGTGGGCTGAAGGCGATGGTAGTGCAGCTGTTCGGCCTGCGTGAGGGGGAGGTCGTCCAGTCTCCAGGAATAGCAGCCGGTTACAGAAGTCGACCCAGCGGAGGGTCACGACCTCGACCTCGCAGACATCGCGCCAGAGCCTAGACGCACACCCAGCAATAAACTCGCTCATCCACGTCATGAGCGGCCCGAGCCAGCCCAGCAAGACCCTCAACAAGTCGTACCCGATCAGCAAGCTGCAGGCCCAGATCCTGCCGCGACACCTCAGCCCATGCCGTTGCCACCTCCCCAGCCTGCGCCAGGTCTAGTCCAGCCAACGCGGAGACCAAGCCCGGGTGAACCCCCAAGACCATGCGCTCGCCATCATCAACCATCGCCACCAGGGAACCAGCGGCAGGATCCACCAGGAGCGCCGACAACTCCTCACCCGTCAACGCCGATTGCAGACATGACGCCTCCACCGCTGGATCGACACCCTTGGTCTCCACCAGACCACGCAGTTGCCCGCTGTTCATGGAGATGGGCCCCCCAGGCTCGTCCAGCACCACAGCCGGGTCAACGCCTTCAGCTACCACGAAGTAATCACACAAGACACCCATCAGTGTTCTCCGCCCATCTCGGCCTCGACCGTTCGTACTAATCCCAACACTTCAGCCCAGACCTCCGGTGATGTCGAACGCAATGGCCACCCGAACCAGTCCTTCTGCCCTGAGCCAAGATGCATAGCCCACAACGACACCGACAGGTACTGTTCCGCTGCTGCGCGCAACTCCTCGGGGACCTCACCCAACCTGTCCAATGCAGCCTGAGCAACCTGAGGACCACACCCCAAGACCAACAGTGGCGCACAACTACCGGACCCCGGAAGGACGTTGGTGGCAAGGTCCACACCCGAACGAAAGTCGACCGAACAAGGATCGACGCCCGATAGGTCGTTCCGCTCGAAACGGTTGCGGCGATACTCAATCCCGGATTTCGCTGCCGTGTCTCCCCAGATCACGGCGTCAGCGATAGCCCCCTCGAACCGACAATCCACTACGTCGCCCTCGTCCAGCCGCCACTTCTTAATCTTGACGCTCTCAAACTCGCAGTCGACGAAGTCCATGAATGTGTGGTGCCACTCATCAATCCGGCAGTTCACAAAGCGACACCCGGAAAACACTGAACGTTCGCACCCCTGAAAGATAAATTCTTTCAGATGGAGACCAGAAAAAATACAACCATCCAGCCTGGCTCCGCGCACCGCCAATCGCCCATGAGGTGCTACATCGAAGGTCTCGTCGTTCACCGTCTGGCTCCAGACTCGGATACCAGAGTCCGTCAAAAACCCAGTAGTCATATCACCCTCCTAAAACGGATCGTAGCCAGCGAACGCACACGTCAAATAATCTCCACCCTTGTCAGTGTGCGCCTTAATGGTGTGCGGATTTGTAGTAGTTAACTCCACTAATGCGTCATTCATTTGTTTGTCTTTGTAATCGGGCCCCACACTTCGATATTCGAATCGTCCTGGATATAACAGATTCAGCTCACCGCGGATTTCATAGTGAACTTGACTACCGAGGAAAGCCTTCCTTAGCCATGGCTTTCTCTTAGCCGCGCGCGCCATCTCCTTGGAGAATTTCTTTTCTAAATCGTCGGCACCCTGCGATCGAATGCCCCGCGCTACCGCCCCAACAATTGTTTGCGAATCGGCATCATCAGGTATATCCACCTCAACACCGTATTGGAGCCTACGAGTCGCATTGTGTGCTAGGACCCAGCTGCTGTCGTCGGCCACGAAGTAGTTGTACAGGCCCTCCACTGTGAAGTTGTAGACCGTGGCGATCTCGCCGGTGGCCTGGATCGACACGACGGCCACGAGACTACCCGACTCGTCGTAAAGCTGGTCGCCAGCAACCCCTGACCCCAGACGCAACACACAACAGCAGCGCTGCCCCGCCCTATGAGCATTGGCCCGCCAGCCCGCCCGGTACCAGCCCGATCAGCTTCAAAACGAAGAAGTCCCCCAATCGGTATCCGGGCTACTTCTTGGTACGGCCCTTCTCCTCGGCAACGCGATAGCGCGCAATGGCCTCACCAAGCGCAATCTCGCCAGCCAACGACCTCTGGGCAGCATCAGCACCCACCCGCACCGACGGCACCGGCGTCCCATCAAAATATGTCACCCTGAACGGCGTCACCGCCCGCAAAGCCTTCGCCACCTCATTAAAAAACCGAGTCATCGACTCAAGTTCCGGATCCCACACCGCCGATACCTGATCAGGCTGCACCGCGCCATCAGGCCATCGAGCCAACTTGACCCATGCAATGGTCCCACCTTCTGGCTCATCCGGGTCCTTCGGGCTTGTCCGCGTAGCCAACCCCGGATCCACCTCCGGAGACCACAACGACAGCAATGGCCCCGAGACCTGTGATGGCGAATCAACGATCGCATCCGCAGACAGCGGCAAAAAATCAAATCATCATCCAGCAACTTCGTTCCCGGCACACGCGAACGCACCTCATCCCACGCCCGCTCCCGATCCACATCAGTAAGAAACAACCGCAACCGCCGCGTCCGCGTACCCATCCCTGGAACCTTTCCGCTCTCAGCCACGCCTTCTTAGCGCCAACCCGCTCGAAAGATTACGCGGATCGGCCATAGCAGCCGCAGCCTACTGAAGAGACGGGGAATCAGTGGCGGGATCTGTCACATCGATCCCGGCTTCCAGCGCCGCACGGAGCGCCTCCCGAGCTGATACGGGATGCGCAACTAGCTCCACCATCCCCTCAGCCACAGCGCGCAAGTCAGGTCCAGGCCCAGTCGCCACGAGGTGAGTAGCATCGACATGGAATTCCAGATGCCGCCTACGGGTCGGCTCAAGCCACGAGACCATCGAGGCCCACCACGCCGCATCTGGCACGATGCCCATACCTTCGAGGGCGGGACCCAGCACAGCCGCCGCTCGGTTCAGGTCCAGTTTCAACTCGCCTCGATGAATGGTCACGATGCGAGAAGCCCCCGCAGCGCCCCCACTGCCAGGATCGACGAGCAACCAACCCTGGGCATCGGCAACCTGCAAAGCCAGACCCCACGAACTCAGCATCTCGTAACGCGGAAGCGGCTCCACTGGCGAGTCAAGGAGATGACCATGCTCATCCACAACCCGGTTCTCCATGCGGAAGTGATGGACCGCTAGACGTTCACCGGGCTCAAAATCCAAACTCGCCACCCTGCGGAACCACTTCCGGCGAAACTCCTTCTTGTTCACCAAGACATAGGAGCCAAGCCTCCTTGACGCCTGCAAGCACGACCGATCATCCCCAAGATCCACCTGGCTGGCATCAGCATCGAACTGATACATCAGAACCACCGGGGCCTTCACCATCTCCAGATCAGGATCAATGACTCGACCCAAGAACTCCTGCTCCCCGACACAGATCGCGGTCACATCCCCAGCATGGGGAACAAAGCCCTTTTCATAATTCATCTGCTCAACCAAGAAAATTCTCCAAACCGTTCTTCTCGAGAATATCTATACCATGCGCAACAGCCTCAGCATGAATTAGACTCATACTCTATATATAGAGTGAATTGTATTTAGCCAGCCGCCATCTTTCTCAAGTCTCCGCGCAAAAATGATCTTCTCCGCGGCAGACCATCCGTCCGCATTCCCCACGCCCCTCCATAAGTCGCCCAGCCCGGCTAGGCCAAAAGGCCAATCTGGTCCACCCGAGCACCCGCATCCCGGAACCAGGGTCGAAGAACACCATATGATAGCGCTCTGCCATCTCCTGCAACACGGGTACCGCCTCCTGCATGAGGCTGTTCCCCAAAGCCACATGCAGCAACTCTCCCGAAGCCTCCGCCAGCAACGGCATCGCCGCCCACACACAACTCTCGTCATCGCGCTCCGGCAACTCCGCCGTCACCTCTGCCGGGAACGCACCAACCACAGGCCCAGCAGGACCACGCTGAGTGCCCTTCAACCGTTCGTAGCAAGCCGCCCAATCGGCGTCCGGCCCGTTGTCGCACAGACCCTCTGGCCAAAAGGCCACTACATAACTCACCGAGCCCCCATCCAGAAATCTCGCAACTGCGGGGGGATCACGCTGTCCTGCGGCACAGCAGCGACCATCTTGCCACCGCACATACGATCAGCTAATTCGAACTCACTGCGCTCGATCTTCTTCCTACGCTTCCGCGCCAGCGTGCGCGGCACACCTTCCATGACAAAGACTGGCGCAAAACCCTCAGCCAGCCAGTGAGGCACCTGTACCCCCACTGCCAACACATCCAACTGCAACCATGACGACACAACACACATCGCAGCCTGTTCCCCAAGTGAACACGTCTGCACCCATTCCGCTGCCTGATCCTCACCCAGCGCACGCGCAGCATCAACAAAGACCCGCAACTCGGTATCTGAGCCAAACGTCGGAATCGCCTTTCTTTGATTTTTCGTGAATGGTGCCTTGAGGCCATTCTTCACCTCTACGAAAATGAAGTTGCCCTCAGCATCCCTTAGCAGTAAGTCCGGGCGGATCCAACCCGTCAAGGACGCATTATGCGCCAGCACCCATCCGCCGTCGCCGGCAACGTAGTAGTCGTGCAGGACCTCGACTGCGATGTTGTAGACCGTGGCGACCTCACCAGTGGCTTGGACCGGCAGACCAGCACCAGGGCATCCGCTCAAGAAAGCCTCGACCGCAGTTTTCATCTCAATAGCCGTGTCCACACTGCTCAGGAGTGCCCTCCGAGAACGAGCCGAAACACGTCATCTGGGTGGCGTGACCCAGGACAGGCTGTGACCCGAACCGTGTCTGGTAACGCCTCAACCGGTGCCCACGACTCCACATGCCGCGATAACGACTCCTCACTGTCAAACTATGAGGAACTTCTCGCAGCCGAGCAGCGAGCAGGGACGGTTACCGCGCCGAAACGATGATTGTCGCAATGGCCTCTGTGGGCTTAAGACAGGTCGAGGCCCTCGACCCGCGGGCACCTGTTAGTCATTGTCGGGGCGAGCGAAGAACACTCCCTCCGCTGTCGTGCGTATGACCCGCGCCGCCCGCACAAAATCCGGATACGAATCATATGCGTCCCGCGGCGCATAGTTCACCGCCGATAAAATAGAACCGTCTAGAAGCCTCGGCCCCAAGTCCGCCCTCCCGCAGTTGACATACTCAGGCGAAAAAATACGACAGGCCATCTCCGCCATCATCATGGCCACATCCTCATCATCCTCATCCACGACGCCCGGTAAGCTCCCCATTGCCACAAAGCGAAACAGGTCCTCCCGCTCCGCATAAGTATCCAAGTCGAGGTGAACGTTGAGATCACCCCGCGGGGCCCAGATAGAGGCGAAGCCTCCTTCGGCCACGAGACGTCGGACCAACTCTTGCTCAATAGCCACTGGTGTGGCCAACACTGCCCGCTTCGAGTCTGCAGTGAATCGCCATTCGCTCAACTCAGGATAAAGACTACCCACCTGGTTACACCAGGCAACCACACGTGCAGCGATCTCCTCCATTCTCGGAGAAGATAGCTGCCACGCACACCTCAATGACCACATCACACATCATCTCCTGTTCACACAAACGAAACTACCGAATACAAGGGACATGACTGATCTTAATCTTCGCAGGACCCAGCCGACGCACCTCTGAAACAGCCCTGTCTTCGGTAAATATCCACCCGGGATAACGACTTCTCACGGTCGAATCATGAGGAACTTTTCGCAGCCGAGCAGCGAGCAGGGACGGTCACCGCGCCGAAACGATGATTGTCGCAATGGCCTCTGTGGGCTTAAGACAGGTCGAGGCCCTCGCTCCGCGAGTACTTGTTAGTCGTGGTCGGGGCGAGCGAAGAACACTCCCTCCG
>NZ_JH165054.1:798947-1021068 GCF_000227295.1 Cutibacterium avidum ATCC 25577
TCGTAGAAATGATCTTACGCGCCGCCCGAGCAGCCTCTTCTTCGGCAAATATCCAATGGATGGGCGTTGACCCCGCCGCCTTTAGCTGGCGCCGGGCCGTTTCCCTGAGCTGTTTAGCAGCCGTACTCCACTTCGCGGGTATTAGGTTCGCATATCCGAGCCCCTTGGCATCAAGGAGTTCTCCATTCTGGAAACCGTCAAACTCGACACCATTGACATAGTAGCCTTCAGGCCGACCCGTGATCTGCAACTCATAGGCTCGAGCATTCGCACTGCCGTGATTCTTCGATGGCCCCCACTCCCCAGGCCCACCGAGACCACAACCGGTAGCGGTTCCGTTGTGTGCTAGGACCCAGCTGCTGTCGTCGGCTACGTAGTAGTTGTGCAGGTCTTTGACTGTGACGTTGTAGACCGTGGCGATCTCGCCGGTGGCCTGGATCGACACGACCGTCACGAGACTACCAGTCTCGTCGTAGAGCTGGTCGCCGGCACGTAGATCCTGGGCCTCGACCCAGCCCTTACCATCGACGTAGAACGGGTGCACGGCGGTGGTGGTCACCGTGCCCGACTCAGTCGCCACCTGCCAGGTCGCGACCTGGTCATGAATGTAGGTGTCAGTGACCTCACCGGGCTCAGCCTGGCCCGTTTCCGGGTTGTACGCGGCGACCATGTCACCGGCAACAACATCTTCGATGTTCTTCGAGGTGCCATCAGCCATCAACACCTGGGTACCGGCCACGAAACAGCCGTGCCGGGACACATCGGTCACCGTGGACAGGGCACCCGCGCCACCACCCACCAGGCCCCCACCAGCAGCACCGACCGCCACAGCCTTGAGGCCGCCACGCAGGGTATGGGGGCCAGGGCCGGCCCAGTAGGCCCCAGCCTGGCCGATACCACCGTCGATAGCACCTTCCGTCAGACCAGAAACCACGTTCTTACCCAGACACGTCGCCGCCTTACCGGCGGCCCACTTGCCAGCTGCAGCCCCCAACCCGCCACCGACCAGGCCGGCAGCACCCGAGACCGCAACCTCGCCCCACGTGACAGACCCCGTGGTAGCTTTCTGCGCGATCGTGTCGATACCAGCACCCAGCAAGACACCGCCCAGCGGCCCGCCCACACCCGTGGCCATGAGCACACCACCGGCAGCAACCATCGCGCCACCAGCAACGTATTCCCAGTTGTTCTTCAACCAGCCACCAGCAGCATCCGCAGCCTTGGCCAACGGAGACCGGGCCGCATCGCGATAACCCTTAAGATCTTCATCAGTGAGCGGGCGAAGCCCTAACGGGTCAGAAAAATTAACCGGATCATTACCGGCAAACGCATACGGATTACCCGACCAGCCGGCACCAGCCACACCCGGCAACGGATCAGTCGACAAAAACCCACGCGTGGCCGGATCATAGACACGCGCCTGCATCCACTCCATGCCCTGGACCAGCAACGACCCCTGAGCAGACACCCCCACGTTCGTCGCGACCGCCCACGGATCCATCGGGTTGCCGCCGTGGTCACGCGCCGACCACTGCGGCGGAAGCCACGAGGCGTCAGGGCCATCGACCATGCCAGTGACACCAGCCTCGGTAACCACCGAGCGCGCCCCGTACTGGACCAGCGTCGGCATGAACGACGACGAGTCCCACCACACGCTGTCCTGATCGACGCGAGCAAGCTCACCCAGCGCGTCGACCCACAGCCGCTGTGTCTGCGCGGCGACCTTGTCGCCGTCATGGTTGATCTGCGTGATCGAATCCAGGAAGCCACGCGGATCCCACGTGAAACGACGCTCACCTGCCGGCCCCTGCTCGCGCACACGACGACCGGCATCGTCATAAGCGTAGGTGGTCGTGCCGTCAGAATTGGTCACCGACACCAGCTGCGAGGCGGCATCATAGGTGAACCGCGACACCGTCCCAGCCGCATCCTCGACAACCATCCGGCCGTTAGCGTCATACTCCCACGTGGTGACCAAGCCCTCGCTGGTCTGGGCCCGAACCAGCTGACCGGTCTGGTCGTAGGAGTAGAAAGTCGTGATGCCGTCAGTCTTGTCTGCCACGACCCGACCGTTCTCGTCACGGGTGATCACCGACTCGCTGATGAAGCCGTTGCGCTCGACCCGCTGGCGCACCACGGCACCGTCGGCGTACTCCCATGAGGCATACAGCCCATCAGCGAAGACGCTGACGATGCGTCCCAGCGAATCACGGTCGATGACCACCCGACCCAGACCCTCCTGGATGAAGGCGCTGACCCGATTGTTCGCATCATACTCGTACGACGTGGACTGCCCATTCGGGCGGATCATGCAGGTACGACGACTATTCTGGTCATACTCCCAGCGCACCCCCTGGTCGCCGCGACCACGCCACAGCAGGTTACCGCGGACATCGAAGCGCAACTCGTGGCGGGCATCACCCTCCACGATCGTCGTCGTACGACCGACGAAATCACGGGTGGTGGCAGCCAGCAGCGTGTCATTGACCCACTCCTCGACCTGGCGACCAGCCGAATCGTAGACCCACGACATCGACGCCCCCGCACCATCAACACGCCGAGTGACGCGGCCAGCCGCATCGTAGGAGTACCGCGTGACCCGCCCCAGCGGATCGGTGCTGGTCAGCAAACGACCCATCGGATCGTAGGTGTGCCGGGTCACCCCGCCCATCGGATCGGTGACCTCGCCGATGCGGCCCAGCTCATCGTAGGCGAAGTGGGTCACACCACCGGCGGCGTTAACAACCTCACTCATCTGGCCCGCCGCGTCGTAGCGGAAGCGACGCGTGCCGTACCAGGAATCCTGCGACCACACGACCCGGCCCAGCTTGTCGTACTTCAACCGCGTCAAGCCGCGCCCTGGCTCCCGACGCGCCACCGCACGACCACACTCGTCGAAGGTTGTCGTGACGCGCTCACCAGTCGGCCAGACCTCACCCTCGATACGACCGTCGGCGTCGTAGATCATCTCGTAGCGGTCACCGCCAGTCGAGATCGTCGCAGCCCAGCGACCACACTCGTCGTACTCGTAACGGAAAGTCTGGCCCATCGGCTGGGTGACGGCTACAGGACGACCGGCAAGGTCACGCTCAATCGAGGTGACACCGCCCGCCTCGTCAATGATCTCGACAGGTAGACCCGCCAGGTCGTAGCGGGTCTTAGTGGACGTGGCATCGGCGTTGATATGGCAGACCATGCGCCCGAGACGATCATAGACCGCCTCTTCGCGCTTGCCGTCATCAAGGTAGGCGGTCGGCAGGGCCATCTGGTTAGTTTCATAGCGCCGCACACCGCCAGTGGCATCGGTGGTGGCCTTCAACGTGCCCTCAGCGTCGTAGGAGAACTGCCACACCCCACCAGAAGCATCCTTCATGGACTGCATCCGCGACATCGCGTCGTAGGAGAACTGCCAGGCCGAACCATCCGGCAACTCGACCCTGGTCAAGTTACCCAGATCGTCAACCCGACGCTCCACTCGCCGTCCCAGCTCGTCGATCGTGGCCGACTCCTCGCCAGCCTCGTCACGCTCAACCTCCACACGCCCACCCAGCGGATCGACCGTCGCCAACAGCCGGCCACCAGCGGAATATTCGAAACGCCACACCGCGCCGTCGGGGTCGATGCGCTCGACGCACATGCCGCGCTCGTCGTAGCGGTAACGGGTGGTATGCCCCAGCGGCGTGATCGCCGCCACGACCCGGCCCTGTTCGTCGCGCTCCAACCGTGCGGTGTGACCCGCAGCATTCGTAGTAGAGACCAGGTCACCGTGGGCGTCGTAGCCCATCGTCAAGGTCACACCGGTGGGATCAACAACCTTGGTCAGCAGCGAACCGTCCCATTCCAGCACCGTGACCCCGCCGACCGGGTCAACGATACGCACCGGGTTCCGGTTATCGCCCTGATAGACCATCTCGGTCACCGAAACCTGATCGTCGTTGATGACGCGGACCTCGATGAGGCGGTCCTGCTCGTCAAAGTCCTGTTCGATGCGGGCACCCGACACGGTCTGCTCAGCGATGACATGTCCCCGAGTGTCAAAACTACGCACCACGGTACGACCCTCACGGTCAGTGACCATGACCTGATTACCAAAGCGATCCCACGACGCCGACTGGCGGTGATCCTCAGCGTCAACGACGCCGACCAGGCGACCCTTACCATCGTGGACATAGGTGTTAGCGCGCGCACCGTCCTCGTCACAGACCACAGTCACCCGGCCCCCCAAATAGGAGTAGCGCGAGAGGCGACCATGTGGGGAACGCTGAGTGACAACACGGCCCTGCCCGTCATAGGTGTTGTCCACCTCGACCACACCATCAGCATCAACGACACGGCACATCAAGCCTTGTTCGTTCCACTCGTACCGATGCGTAGCGGTATCACCAGTGGACTCAACCAGCCGTTCCTGCTCATCGTAGACATAGCCGACCCGGCGACCATCACTGGCCAATGCCTCGACAACGCGGCGACCATCCTGGCTCCACACCAGTTCGACTGCCCGACCGAACTCATGCTCCAGGCGAACGAGGCGATCCTCGGAATAAGTGAAGGCAACACGCGAGCCAGGACCCCGATCCTGGAAGACCGGCCGACCCGCCTGACTGAACGCGAAACTCCCGCCATCATTGTCACGGATAAGGAAAGCCACGCCACCCATGCCAGTCGGCTGCTCAAGCCACAAATTCTCACACTGGGCGCGCCCCCAGCCCTCACCCATGCGACCAAACACGATATGACGCCCGTCAGCCTGGACCCAACGCGCCGACTCGTCCGTAACCACCAAGCGAGACTCAGCCAGGCTCGACCAGCCAGGACCAAAAGCCCCACACACCTGCGACATAGAGTTATACACACGGCCCCACTCAAGGGTCGCCGACCCACCAGTGAAACCCAAATCCACCTGCGGCTCAACAAAATTCCCCGTCGCCGCATTAACCGGATCATCAGCAAACCCCGACGTCGGCTGGCCACCCATAGCGGTGGGAGGATCGACGACGATGTCGTCGCGAGACGACGAGATGCCGCTAGCCTGCAGAGCCGCATCCAGCGCACTATTGGGCACCGCCATGCCCGTGCCGCCAGCATTCACAAAAAGCTCGCGCACCCTGTCGGCCCACGTGATCTCGTCAACGTTCGCCTTGTTCCACGCGGTAAGAGCGGCGGCGACACTAGAAGCATCAAAAGTCACCCACGAGCAGGATCGTGCAAAGGCGGCCAGCGCCGCATCTACCTTCCCCGGGTGGGGAAGCATCGAGTCATTCAGGCTGGCAGTCTGCCTGCTAAAGGACTGCAAATTGTCGGTGTTACCCGCAGATGTCCCATATGCACTACGTTGACCCTCAAGCGCCTTTCGCGGCGGCGGCGGCGTAGCCGGCGCCCAGGCCGTTGGACCGTCCAGCTTCTCAGAGAAGTTAGGCTCAGGCATGTCGTCAGTGTGGAGAACATCAGTGAAGAACTGGGCAAAGTCGCCTCGGTCCTTGCGACGCTGCGCCCAAGCGGCGGCGTCGGCACGGCGCTTGTTTTCGTCGCGGGCCGCCTGATCTAAGGTATCGATTTTAGTAGCCGCATCGTCGAGGTTGCTAGCGATCTCGTCGAGGTCATTCAACTGCTGGGTCCCGTTGGCCTCGAAAAGTTCTGCGTAATACCCTTCGAAGCCCTCAGAACCCTTGTTACGCGCAGCTGCCCGTGCCCCCCGCTGGCCGCGGAGCGCCGATGCGGCAGCACGCAGCACCGAGCGAGTCTCAGACGCGACGCCAAAGTCATAGGCGACGGGCGACATGCCGGACAACTTGTCGAGATCGTAGTCGTCGGAATTGGCCATGGTTCAGCCTCTCGGGTGGGACACTAGAGTGTTGACGAAATACCAGGAAGCAATCTAACGCCTCAGAAGCTCACGCCAGCAGGCTTTCCCTGAGGTTATCGATGTCAGAAGGTGCTGCCGGTAGGCGACATCGCCTGGATAAGTGCCCCCTGGCCGCCCATGCATGCGTAGCCTCGGCCAGAACTGATCCGCACCGGGGCCGAGCGTGGGACCGTGATGCCCAAGAGTTCACCATCGTAGTCACGATTGGGGACCAGCAAGACCCCGCAACGAGACTTACGCACGACCTTCGTCCAATGCGAGTACAGACTACGCAAGTCGTCTGAACGTCCCGCGGCGATCACATGGACGTGCGGCAGATTTGATCCCACCAGGTCCGTGATGGATTGATCTGCATCGTCGAAGCGCTCGGCGTCATCGATGAGCAGGACTAACGGCGCTGTCCGCATACGCGCGGCCGCCACCAGCGCCGGAATCTCGTCGGGGCCAACCGCCACGTTGTCAAGATCGGAAGAAGCGATGGGGGAACGCTTGGAGCCGATACCCCACACAGCCAGGTCGGTCCCTTCTGCCACCGCGCTCGTACGCAGCGACTCGGCAAGGCCCATCAGCAATGTCGACTTGCCCGATCGAGCGGGGCCGGCGATGAGCATGTGCTCACCTTCGTAGAGCTCGAGATACTGCGGGGCCATGTCTGCTTCCCGGAGACCGATAGGGATCCGCCAGGG
The DNA here is from genome assembly GCF_000227295.1 of Cutibacterium avidum ATCC 25577. Taxonomy (GTDB): domain Bacteria; phylum Actinomycetota; class Actinomycetes; order Propionibacteriales; family Propionibacteriaceae; genus Cutibacterium; species Cutibacterium avidum. The sequence goes on from NZ_JH165054.1 coordinate 805,497, forward strand.
CTCATCGCCCAAGTGCGCTACCGCGTCTAGTTCAGTCACGCTGACGTGGTCGGGCAGTTCCCGAACCACCTGCTCCTTATTGGGTGCGCCCCAGCGGTTCGCAATGACTGCCACCGCGTCAGACAGCGGAACAGAAGGGGTTGCGACGTGCGTCTGCAGCTTGGTCACACTAGGCACGCAGCGGCCGGGAACCGGCGACGGGGCCTCAGCGGGTTTCAGGCCACCTGTGCTGTAGTCATAGGGGTCAGCTAGGCGGAACATCCACTTCTGAGTGGTGACCTCGTCGATGGCGGAAGGGATAGCGCGTGCCCGGCTGGTCGTGATGACAAAGTGCATGTTGAGATCTGGGCCGTCAGCGTAGGCGCGGTACATCCCCTCCAGCAGAGCCATGCCTTCGAAATCTTGGTACTCGTCACGCAGGGCGGCCAACCCGTCGATGATGACAACCATGCGCCGGTACGGCCCCGAGGTGGCCCGACGGGTCTCAAGCTCCTGCCGGAGGAAGCGCAGGAGGCGCATCTGCTTCTCACGTCCGCCTGCTCCGGAGCCGACATAGGCCGACGTATGGGGCAACTTCTCAAGGGGCTCGAGGTCGCGGGCACCCATGTCGAGCACGATCAGGTCAAGATCCTTCGGGGCGTAATGCTGCGCCAAGGTCAGCGCGACTGTCGCGCAGGCCGTCGTAGTGCCAAACCCCGGGATCCCGACCAGCATGAGGTTTCCACCGGCCATATCCCAACCACCAGGGATCTGGCGCTGGCGGTCCGGGTCGTCGGAGACCGCGAAGTTGACCTGCTCTCCAACGACCTCGCCCGCCGTTAGGAGGGGCGGGCGTCCCTCAATTGGCCCTGTCTCAAAGCCTGCTAGATCGACTCGTTCACCCAGCGCCTCGGGCCACACGGGCCGCGGTGGGGCGTAGCCAGCTTTCTCGTTCGCCTCGACAATCGCGTCGATCAGCAAGTCCAGATCGGACTTAGCGTCCTTGCGCGTGGGCTTGGGAGGGTTGGGGATCGGCACACCGTCGCGTAGCTCTTGGATCTCGATCGCGTTGTCCTGGTCTTTCTGCGCCGCACCTGTAACCAAGGCGGTCTGGACCGGAGTGATGTCGTCCTGGCCGAGCTTTACGTATGCGCGCCCCTTCTGCGCATTGGCGATAGCGGCAGCGTCGGGAACACCGATAACGTTGTTAGAGTCCTCGCGGCTTTGCACACGCAGTGCTACGCGAAGGTTGGTGTTAGCGAGGATGTCGTCGTTGACAACCCCGGCAGGGCGCTGAGTGGCAAGGATCATGTGGACGCCCAGAGTTCGCCCGACCGTGGCGACGCGCACCAGTGAACTCAGTACTTCCGGAAAATCCTTGGCCAGCATGGCGAACTCGTCGACGACGAGCAGAAGGCGCGGAAGCGGCTCTGAAGGCTTAGCCCGGATGTAAGCGTCGAGGTTGTCGACTCCCTCGCCAGCCGCAGCGAAAAGTCGCTGGCGATATTCCATTTCAGCTTCAAGGGCCCGTAAGGCACGGTTGGCCAACTGCTCGTCGAGGTTGGAGATCGTTCCGATGGTGTGCGGCAGGCGCTCACAGGCAGCGAAGGCCGCACCGCCCTTGAAGTCGATTAAGATGAAGGTGAGTTTCGTCGGCGCGTTGCAGGCTGCCAGGCCAGCTACCATTGATCGAAGGAACTCCGACTTGCCGGAACCCGTCGTTCCGCCAACCAGACCATGCGGGCCGTCCTTGACGATATCGAGGCTGTAGACGCCGTTCTCGCCAACCCCCACCGGGGTGGATACTCCCCGGGAAGTCTCCCAGGCGTGGAGGATCTTGCCGGCCGTCGGGGCCTCCAGGTCGATGAGGGGCGGTAGTCGCACCAGGCTGGGTAGGGCGGCACCCGGAGTCTTGAGTTCAGGGTCTTCAAAACGCGCAAGGTCGAGGGCGCAGCGCTGGGCGCGTTCCAAGGTCACACCTGCGAGGACCACGTCGTCGACCTTCTTGAGATCATCCGGGCGGGTCACTGTCGCGGCTGCGTCATCAGCCACAGTCACGACGACCGTACAGGCCGCAGGAAGTTGATCTTCCGCCGCTGCGATAACAATCCCCGAAACCTCCCGGGACATCTCACGTGCGGAAGAAGCCTGCTTATTCATATGACGCCCAAACCCCAGCAGCGATCGGGCGGGAGACTCGCGGCCCTCCGTGAGGACATCGGAGTCGAGGACAAGCAATACCGACATCGTCGGATGGGATTGGATCTCGTCACGCAAGCCACGCAGCATTTCGTTGGAACGCTGGCGAGCGTGCGAAAACCAGCGATCAGCCGAGGCGTTGCCGAGGCGCCGCGTGTGCGGCAGCCATGTTGTCCACTCCCAATCGGTTTCACGGCCCTGGTCGCAGAAGACGCCGATCGTGACATCAGCCGGGCCAGAATGAACCGCGGCTTGGCACACGAGGCTGCGTGCAAGAGCGAGAGCTCCGTCACGGTCGCCGACGATGCCGACGACTCCGGCGTCGCTGAGGTTGACCTCGACAGGCGAGCACGGAATCATGCTGGCCGCAATGACCTTGCGAACTCGCTCATCAGGCCTGCCTGCCCCAGAGCGTTCAACGGGCGGATCCCATGGCACAGCGCCCATCCCTGCGTGGAGACTAAGGAAGTCGTGGGCACCAAAGCGACGCTGCCACAACTGGGTGGTGGGGATCGCCGCAACACGAAGTGTCGTCGCTGGGTCTGGGCACTCGACGCGCCGCCGCGCGGCTTCTTCGGATGCAGCCTTGGCCAGGTCCCGACGCAGCGTCTCGAGGGCGAGCGCAAAGCGCTTGTCCTCAGACTTGCGTTCCTGCTTACGGCGCGACTTCTGCTCATACCACGAGCCGACGGCCATCACCGGGCTCAGAACCGCAAACATGGCGTACATGGGGTTTTTCATCACCACGACCATGGCGACCGCCATGACCAGCGGCACGACCACCGCAATGATGTTGAACTTTGCGCCGTCAGGGATTTCCTTGGGCTCGGGGCAGACAATCGGATCCGGCCGTGGAGGCTGGCCAGGGCGCGGAGGCCGGTTAAACGGCGCCGTACCTGCTGGGGTGACATTGTGCAGCGATCCAGCGCGCGGCGCGGGATTCTCCTGAAGGCTCTCGCGCAACAGCAGGGTCGAGCCGCCCACGGCCAACGTGGTATCGACGGCGACAGACTGCCCTGCGGATGAGTCCACCTTAAGTCCGTCGGCCTCCGAGGAATACGCAAAGGTGCCGTTCGTAGAACCCTGATCGATGACTCGAAGACCAACATCGTCACGCTGGATGTGGACGTGATCCCATGAAACGCTGGCGGAAGCGATCGAGAGGTCGGCATGAGGAGAACGGCCGATGGCCAACGGTCGGTCAACGGGAAGCTGCAAGACACTGCCAGCCTCCATGCCTCCAGCCTGGGTGATACTCCACCCCTTCAGAGGAAGCGCCGGACGCAAGGGTTCGCGAGAGATACGCATGCCATCGAGCAACTCCAGCCGAGCAAGCAAACTGTCGGCGCGGACCTCTCGGTCGTCAAGCCACAGAGTACTATCCGCAGCCGGACGTGTGCCGGTCACATTCTCGACCAAGTCAGCCAGGGTAGCCTTCGCGGAGAAGCGAGCCACATCTAGGTCGCGCTGGACTGAGTCGAGATTGAACTGAAGGCGCACGCCTACTCCTTCTACATGGTTGTCAGAGATGGTGGAGCTCGACCCCGAGGGACGCTTACGAACGCTATGGCCGAGCAGGGAACCACACAAGCGGAGCCACCCCCGACGCCGGAGCTGGCCGTAGCCCAAGTGTGTCTTGTCCGGAACTGAGGGGAACTACGCGGTCCTTCGGGAACGCCGCCGGGCGCGTGAAGTCCAGCGGGCTCCCAGTAATTCCCTGGTCATATCCAACGGTCATGTTGGCAAGACTGGCCGACACTGCCCCAGAGTCCTTCACCTGTGCCTTCTCCACTGCGCGAACCAACGCCACGACGGCGTCGTGGCTACGGCTATCGGCTACTGCGGCGACAGTGCTGAAGGAGTCATCCCCTACCGGGTTCTTGGCACCGGGGTCGGCAGCCAGCAGACGCAGTCCGGCGAGATAAGCTGACATGGATCGGGCCGCTTCGTCGGTGCCCAGGCTCTGTGCGTCACCGCTCGCCGCTCCGACGGAGAAGAGCTCGGTGGAAGCAGTGCCATTGGCCTTCACAAGCCCCTGGTAGAAGCCGGGGCTAAGCGCCTCAGGCGTCAGCACGACGGGAACGTGGGAGCCGACGCCCTGGATTAGTGCGACGGTCTGGCCCAACGTGAGAGCCGGGCCCGCAGCGACGATCCCCTGCGGCTTACTCCGGCCGAGAGTCTTTGATAGGACCTTGGCAGAAACGCTGCGGTCGATCTTCGGGTCGAGCGGCAGCATTCGGGCACCCTCGATCCCCTGCGGGATCTTCCCGCCGGCATTGATAGTCAGCAGAGGATCCAACTTTTGCTGCGTGATCAAGTTGGCCATCACCGCAGCGATGTCCTCGTCACTCGGCCCGGTGCTCCACGCGCCGGTCGGCAACGACGCTACATCGGAGTAGTACGGCAAGAGCACTGGGGTGCCGCTGTGAGCCGCAGCCTTCACACCCGCAAGGAGATGATCGCCGGTTGATGCATATACGATGCCGCTGACGCGGGCCTTGCGAGCCTTCGCGACAGCCTCCGCCGAGCCTGACGCGGTCCCGTGATCGTCGAAAACCGTCAGACTGATCTTTGTCCCCGACATCGCGAACCGATGGATGGCAACTTCGGCGCCAGCGGCAGCATCGCGCCACTCGCTGCCTTGCCCGGGATCAGAGGACAGCGTCAAGATCAGCGCAATGCTCGTGTCCTTCGGCACGTCGGCATGCAACTGAACAGGTACTGAAGCGGCCGGTGGTTGCGGCTTTTCCCGGTGCTGCATGCTCCACACCCCCCAACCGGTTACGGCGACAACAAGAACTGCTGCTGCGATGAGAAGGGCGTAAAGACGCTTACTCACTTGGTGGGTCCGATCGTGAAGTTGTAAACCGTTTGGGCGTCGGCGCCAGCAGGAACCTTGGCACGGAATGCGGGAAGCTCGCCCTGAGACTCCGTAGCCGCCTTCAACTGGGCCTGACGCAACAGAAGTGTATCGATGTCGCGGCCTCGCACCGAGGCATACTCCGTCGCCGCCCCCGAGGCCATGGCTAACTGGTAGTCGGCAGAGCCGACCTTGGCTGAACTAGTAGCCATGGCACCGAGCAGACCGCGACCCTTGACCTTGCGATCGCCGAGGTCCAGCAACACCTTGTTCAGGTCAGCCTGAAGTAGAGCACCAGCGCCAGACAAGTCACGCGAAGAACGCGAGAAACTTGACGCGATGTCAGCCAGATTGGTTTCGACCATCTCGTCAATGGCTTCTCCCAACTTGGCACTGGATCCAGCCAGTTGGGCGTCTTCCTCCCTAATACTCTTTGTTCCGTTGCGGGAGATAGTCACGCTGGCGGAGTTGAGGCCCTTAACCGACGCAACGAACATGCTGCTGACGCCTGATGCATCAACCAAGGTGTCCTCGACCACGCGTCGCTGAGTCTGGGTCATGGACTTGGCAAGGTCCGTGCGTGCGTTTGCCGTGGCGCGACTGAAGCCTTCCGTAATTGCGGCGCTCAGACCTTCCTGTTGCGCCTGGAGCGCCGTCAGACGGGGGCCCATGTGATCCCGGCCTTCAGCCAGGCTGGCAACCGCCGCCTTCAGTTCCTGACTATACGAATCGCTGAAGGTATGGCCTTCTTTCAACGCAGCGATGCCATCGTCGATCCACTTGATGCCGAGGTTAAAGGCGTGATAAGTGGTGGGATCGTCATCCGGAGCATCTACCACAGTCCAGTTGATGACCTCTTGCCATGCTGCAGACTGCTTCTCGAGCAGGCTAATGGCCGCATCAATCCCTGCCAGCTGATCGGTCAAGCGCGTCCGCATGTCATCGGTGGCCTTCCACTTGGCCGGGCGCTGGGACGCGCGGGTCCTCCGGCCAGTGCACGTCGTCCCTGTCGACATCGCGCGCAACTGGTCGCGCGTGTAGGGGGCAGAGGGGGCTGCCGGAGCCGGGGTTGGGGTTGTCGGAGTCGGGATTGGGGTTGTCGGAGCTGGGGTCGGATCAGGGCTAGCCGAGGGGTCCGGGGTGGCCGACGCCGAGGCGCTGGGGCTGCTCGTTAGGCTGGCAGTGGGCCCCAACTCGCAGACGCCGTCGGCGATGGCCTCCATTTGAGCCAGCATGCCGGTGGCGGGGTCGGCGATCTCGGTCCTCTGGGCTCGCAGCCTTGCCAATGCCACATCCACGTCGGACTTTTGACCTTCGGCGTGGCGGTGGAGGGTAGTCATGCCATCCTCAATGCGGCCTTTCGCGGTTCGAAGGTCGTACAACGCTTCAGCGTAGTGACCATCCATTACTCCACCATGACCAGCGAGGCTCTCCAAGTCCTTCACACCACTGTTAAGTTCTTGAAAGCCGGTTATCGCATCATTTACGGCCGTTGGGTCCAGGCTAGCGACGAGTTTCTGCCCCTCCTCGTTGATCTTGAGCAGCGAGTTGTCCATCGTCATTTGGGTCATGCGCAGGTCACACGTGACCGAGCCCGACGCACGAGGGTCCATGCACTGCTCCACAGTCGGGGTAGCCGGACCGACGGTCAGCAACAGTTGTCTGACCACCTGCGCCCGGCATTGATCAGTTGCGGTCGCATAGCCGTTCAACTGGCTAGAAACCTGCATGAGGTTGCCGTAGACGCTCGTGGCGGCGTGAGGAGTTGCCACGGTCGACGCGCAGCCCTTCGAGTCGACACTCGGGGTGGGCGGCGTAGCTGTCGTATCGCCGAGCATGGCGTCCATCATGGCCACCGTCGACTGCATCTTGGAGAGCAGCATAGAGCGGCTGCTATTGAGAGTCGTAGACAACTGCTGATTGAGGCTCTTGAGTTGCTGGTCAAGGTACTTGACCGATGCCGCGACAGACGTCGTCGACCTGTTCAACTCGGCGATGGACTTGTCGCCCAGTGTCTTGGACGAGGCATCAAGATTAGAGCGAACATCGCCGATGGTCTTAGACGAGCGCGCCAGAACTTCATTGACCTGGCCGATGAGTTCGATGGTCTTGCGTTGCAACTCAATCTCGGAACCGGTGTCCTGATTAAACGACGAGTCGAGCAGAGAGGCGACAGAAGGATCAGTGATTAGGCCAGGCTGGACCGAAACGTTGAAGGTGGGGGTCTCAAAGTCCTTGACGTCGGCGACCATGCGCAGAGTGGCGTTGGCATTCAACTGTGGCGGCGCCAGGATGGTCGCCCACTGCACGGTGGCCATTCCCCGCGAGTTGCGGCTAAGAAGCCCGTTTGTAACTTTGGCGTCGGTGAGGTCACCTGTGACAACGCCACCCGCAGGAGTGTTGTTCAAGACAGTGGAAGCGACAACTGTCATTGGAGCGCCAATGAGTGCAGTACGGGTTTTACGGACGCCTGCGACGTCGTAGGCGACCTCGCGGGGTTTGACAGTGAGGTTCTCTACGGCCAGATCAATCTCGACTCGGCCACTGTAGCCCTTGAGTTCGTCAAGGTTGGTGCCCGACCTATCCTTCGTTCGATAGGCGGTCTGAACGCGTATTGGCAGGTCACCTACGACCTCGCGTGGAGGGAAGGACGTTTTTACCGTGTTGGCCTTGGCAGGATCATCGGCAACCGACACGGTGGTGCTGCCGATGGTCTGGATCGACGCATCAGGCCCCATTCCCACCTCAACTGACTGCAGGACTCTGTGGACCGGCCCTTGACCCACATCCTTGGCACCGCACCCAGTACCTGCGGCCATCAACGCGATTGCTACAGCACCTGCGACAAGTCTGCTGCGTAGCGATGATCGTCCAGAGTCCTGTGAAGTCATACCGGTCCCTTCCAGATGCCAAAATCCCCGCTAAAGCATAGGCCCTGGAGGTTCACCGCCACACGATAGTCTGAGGCGCGACAGGATTTCGGGCCGGCATCGGCATCGTGAGGATGAAGAACATGGAGTTCACTGCCCCTTTGGGGGCCAACTACCGCCTCGGGGACACACTGGGCCGTGGTGCGGCTGGTGAGGTACGGCTAGCCCAAGACGCCCGCACTGGCGAGGTGTTGGCGGCGAAACTCTTACACCGCGAACATGCGCAGGACCCTAAGTTGGTTGAGCGCTTTGTCCGAGAACGCTCGCTGCTCATGAACCTTCATCACCCGAACGTCGTCGCGATCCACGACCTTGTCGTCGAGGGCGAGCAGTTGGCCATCGTGATGGATTACATGGACGGCGGCTCCCTGCGCGATGTTCTACAGCATCGTCGAACCCTTCCCCCGGCACTCGCTCTGGTTGTCATGTCGCAGGTCTTTGACGCCATGGCAGCAGCTCACGCTCAAGGCATAATTCATCGCGACATCAAGCCGGACAACGTGCTGTTGGAGAAGGGCTGGGAAGATCTCCCCGGCGACGCAATCAAGGTCAGCGACTTTGGTATTGCTAGCATCCTGACTGCTCGTGTTCGCACTACCACAGGCCTCCTCGGGACGCCGGAGTACATGGCACCTGAGATGATAACGACGGGCGAAGGTGGCGCAGCAGCAGACGTCTACGCGGCTGGCGTCATGCTCTACGAGTTACTGGGGGGTCGCACCCCATTCGCCGGGCCCGGAACAGACTTTGCCGTCGCATACCGGCATGTGAGTGCCCTCGTGCCGCCCTTGCCGGTTTCTGAGGAGGTGGCGTCTCTTCTTACCGGGCTCCTTGACAAGGCGCCCGCCAACCGTCCCACCGCCAGTCAGGCTGCGGCGGCGCTGCGGAACGCTTCGGCCCACTGCCAGAACCAACCTGCGCTAACGCCGATAAGTGGCCCCGAAGACTTCGTGATGGAAGAACGGCCAGCAACCGCAGTTCGTGGCATCGTCACGGAGCGGCCCGCTGAGTCGCATGCGCCCATCACAATGGGAGAGGCACCCGATGTCGGACGCGCCGAGGGTGCAACGATGCTTCGGTCTATGACCCCAACCCGAGCGCCGGAGCCCATCGCTGACCAGCCAGAACCCGCCCTGGTACTCGAGGACAACGAAGCCCCTTGGTACAAGAAGCCACAGCAACTCATCAGCGTGATTCTCGGGACTGTGCTGGTGGTAGGTGGTCTTGTGTGGCTGTCAATGACCATGAACAATCATGGCGACAAGCCGACCAACACGGTCAGCGCGAAGGCGGCTTCCGTCGATACCACGCTACCCAGCGGCCTGACCGTGCAGCGGTCCGCTGAGTCCAATGAATCTGGTGGGGCCGTCCTCACTTTTACCTTCTCCGCTCAGAAGGCTGAACTGCACGGACCGATTCTCCAAGTCATCGGACCTTTAGAACAGGGCAAGCCCTGCCCGACCCTGTCATGGCAGGGAGATGTCAAGGCGACCCCCCACAAGGCGTCAACTACTGGCATCCAGGCCACGTGCGGCTGGAGTATCGATGATCTCACCATCCATAAAGGGGCCAGCGTCACCGTGAAGGCGGTGATCCTACCGGAGAATGGCTCAGCTCAGGACCTCCAAAAGTGGCTCGATGATCAGGCTACGGCTACGCAGAAAGCGATCACTGACGCGGAAACCAAGTCGGTGGCCTACCCTGTCCAGCGCCTCACTGATATCCAATTGATCGTCCCGAAGCGCGCGGTTGGAGGCGAGACGATCCGCATCAGTCTAGTGCCTGTGTGGCCGAGCGGACCTGACCAGTTGAACGTGCTCTATCGCAGTCCCGCAATGGGGGAGGCCTCGACGATGCTCCAGACGGTGGGCGGCGAGAACACTGTTCGATTTGTGGATGGATGTGGCGGGGCTGTCAACGTCTCCGCCGATGGCCTCGTCGTCACAGCGGTCAACCCGAATCCCAAGTGTACGGTGCGAGCCAGCGTGGGTAACTTCACTGACCTCACGTCGCCTGAGTTTGCGATCGTCCCTCGAGGCGGCTAACGGGTAGTTATTGGGGAAGGCGAACCGGTTGAACCATCTCCCTGATAACGTCCTGCTTGTCTCACGCAGTTGGCTTTCCTACCGGGTAGGCCCTCCGCTAGACGTACATCATTAGCCCCGGCCCCACGGCCATCTAACCCAGGAGCAAAGAATGTCCCGAGTTCTTTCTACGGAAGAGGCCAAGTCGGCCATCAGCCAGATCCAGAGAATCATCCAGGGTGGTCTCAACGACCAGATCCAGGCGCTCGACGTCCAGGGCCAGATCCTGAGCCAGCCGAATGTCTGGGACGGCCCCCTGGCCCAGCAGTTCCGCTCAGAGACGTGGCCGCAGACCAAGTCCGCCCTTGACAAGGCCCAGCAGGAACTCGAGGAGTTGCGTGCCCAGTTGGAGAAGATCTCTCGCGACATCTTCACTGCTGGCGGCGGCGCCTGAGCGACGCACCTCACTCTACTCGGCGTCGGCGGCCCGCTGGACCGTCGACGCCTTTTGTTATTGCCCATCATCGGCCCTTGGACCGCCTGTACGTCTGGCGCCAATCACGGATGGACACGTGCTCTGCCGTACAAGGAGTTCCAAGCCCGACGATGAGATGGACCTTGCGTAGCTGAGCCCTCACACTACCCCCTGGGAACAGTGTGAGGGCTCAACTCCTATGCGCGACTTGATCGAGTATGCCCACCCAATACTGCGGGCGTTATCCACCATTGCACTCGCAATATCGACCCGCGGATTCTCGCGCCTATGAGCTGCAGATCGCAGGCCGGGCTGACGGCTGCTGAGGCGGCGCGTCGGTTGGTTCCTATGAAGATTAAGATCAGTCATATCCTTGTATTCGATAATCACGTTTCCGTGAAAAGGAGATGATCTTTGATGTGGTCACTAGAGTGTGCTTGGCGGCCATCTTCTCCAGGGATGGAGGATGTTGCTGCGCGCGTGGTTGAGTGGTGTAGCCAGGTGGGTGGTTTTTATCCTGAGTTGAGCGAATGGCGATTCACCGCAGACTCGAAACGGGCGGCGTTAGCCACACAATCGGCTACCGAGCATGAGTTGGTCCGAAGTCTCGTGGCCGACGGGGGTATCGCCTCTATCTGGGCCCCGCAGGGTCATCTCCGCGTGGACGTCAGCGCGGATGAGTACGCCAAGCAGAAGAATTTGTTTCGCCTTGTGGCAATGGGGAGATCACCGGCCAATGTGGACGAGAATGATGAGGATGTGGCCATGATGATGACAGAGATGGCCTGTCGCATTTTTTCGCCTGAGTATGTCAACTGCGGGAACGCGAAAGCGGAGCCGATGATTGACGACGATGCTCTTGTGTCAGCGGTGAACTATGCGCGTCGAGACATATATGATTCGTATCCAGATTTTGTGCGGGCGGCGCGGGTCATACGTACCACAGCGGAGGGAGTGTTCTTCGCTCGCCCCGAGGAGGACTAGCAGGTACTCGCGGATTGAAGGCCTCGACACCCTCATCTGTGAAAAGCCCATATACCGCGCAATACATACCTTTTCCCACCGCACCGCAAACGTGAATGCCGCGGCCACAATGGGCCGCGGCATTCACATCGTCAGAACGTACAATGATCACATTCGGTCGGGAGCGTCAATACCCAACAAGTCCAGACCGCGCCCCAAGACTCGACGGGTGGCGGCGCACAGAGCCAGGCGGGACCCGCGCACCTCACCGGTACTACGAAGCACCGGACACTGCTCGTAGAAGACTGAATAGGCGCCAGCCAGCTCGTAGAGGTAGGTGCACAACTTGTGCGGGGTCAGGTCGTTGGCGACGACCTCGACAACCTCACCAAAGCGCGACAACAGCAGGGCCAGCTGCTGCTCGGCCGGCTCGTCGAGAACGCTGATGCGACCCCACACCATGGACTCCAGGTCGGCCTCGGGGTCGACGTTCGGGTTCGCCTCGGCAGCCGCCTTGCGCAGGATCTGGGAGACGCGGGCGTGGGCGTACTGCAAGTACGGGCCGGTATCACCAGTGGTCTGCACCATACGCTCGGCGTCGAACACGTAGTCCTTCTGCAACCCGGTCGACAAGTCGGCGTACTTGATGGCGGCCAAGGCGATATTCGGCGCAGCGTGGGTCTCAGCCTCGTCGAGCAGACTGGCCAGGCTGACCGTTCCCCCGTCGCGAGTCTTGAACGGACGACCGTCGGGGCCAAGAACCATCCCGTAGCCAACGTGCTGGGCCTCGACATCGTCGGGCAGGAACTCAGCCATCCGAGCGACCTTGAACAGCACCTCGAAGTGGTGGCTCTGACGGACGTCGGTGACGTAGATGATGCGATCGGCCTTGAGCTTGCCGACCCGGCGACGGATGGCCGCAAGGTCGGTGGCGTCGTAACCAAAACCGCCGTCGTTCTTTCGGACGATCATCGGGGCGTCCTGGCCCTCGACGAAAACGCACAGGGCACCGTTGTCCTCGACAGCCAGGCCGTCGGCCTCAAGCTCGTCGACAACCCTCGGCAGGTCGTCGTTGTAGGTGGATTCACCGGCGAGGTCCTCGTCAGTTAGCAACACCGACAGGCGGGCGTAGTTGACGTTGAACCCTTCTAGAGAAACGTCAATGAGGGTGCGCCAGATGCGCAGGGTCTCCTCGTCGCCACCCTGCAGCTTGACGACGCGACGACGGGCACGATCAGCAAACTCGGGATCGGCGTCGAACGTCTTCTTGGAATCCTTGTAGAGCTGCTCGACCTCGGGCAGGTCGAACTCGGAGACGTCCATCCGGTTCTCGACGATGTACTCGACGAGCATGCCGAACTGGGTGCCCCAGTCACCCAGGTGGTTCTGCGGGATGACGGTGTGGCCCTGAGAGCTGAGCACCCGGTTGAAGCAGTCACCAATGATGGTCGAACGCAGGTGACCGACGTGCATCTGCTTGGCGACGTTGGGGGCCGAGTAATCAATGACGACGCGCTGCGGCTGCTCAACCTGGGCAATACCGACGTCAGGGTCGGTGATGAGATCGGATGCGACGCGGGCCAGCACGTCGGAACGCAGACGCAGGTTGATGAACCCCGGGCCGGCAATGTCAGGGGTCTCGCACAGGTCCTCGACATCGAGCTTGGCGACGATATCGGCAGCGACGTCGCGAGGCGGGCGTCCTTCCTCCTTGGCCAGCCGCAGTGCGACGTTGGACTGGAAATGCCCGAACTGTGGCTTCGTAGCGGGGCGCAACTGAGGATCAGTGCCGGTGACGGCCTGGATCCGGGCAGCGAGCTGAGTAGGAAGAGACGACATAGCGCTATTCTCCCACGGCGTCGATCAGCTTCTCCACCCGGCGCGAGGCGGCTTGGAGAGGGGTCAGCATGGGCGGTGGCGCCGGGGAACAGATGAGACGGTTCCTACGTTGTCCCTGGTGACCAAGCACGCGAGCACCGAATCGCAAGGAGGATCATGAGCGTTCCCACCATCACCCTCAACGACGGAATTACCATCCCCCAGCTCGGCTTCGGCACCTGGCAGGTTCCCGCCGACGAGGCTGAAAAGGCTGTCAGCACCGCCCTGGAGGCCGGTTTCCGTCACATCGACACTGCCGCCATCTACGGCAACGAGGAGGGGGTTGGTCGTGCTCTCGCCGCCTCTGGCCTGGATCGCAAGGACCTCTTCGTCACTACCAAGCTGTGGAATGACGCCCACCACGCCGACGACGCCCGCAAGGCCATCGAGACCAGCCTGTCCAAGCTCGGCCTCGATCACGTCGATCTGTACCTCATCCACTGGCCGGCCAACGTCAAGTACGGTGACGCCTACGTGGAGGCCTGGAATGCCCTGCAGGAGTTCAAGTCCGAGGGACTGACCCGTTCCATCGGCGTCTCCAACTTCAAGACCGAGCACCTGGACGCCATCGAGGGAGCCACCCCGAGCGTCGACCAGATCGAGATGCACCCGTCCTTCAACCAGGCGAGCTTCCGCAAGGTGCTAGCTGACCGCGGCATCAACCCAGAGGCGTGGAGCCCGCTCGGCCAGTCGAAGGACCTCGACACCCCGGTGCTCGCCGACATCTCCAGGGCGACCGGTAAGTCCCCGGCTCAGGTCGTCATCCGATGGCACCTGCAGATCGGCAACATCGTGTTCCCGAAGTCGGTGACCCCGTCGCGCATCGTCGAGAACTTCGACGTCTTCGACTTCGAGCTGTCTGACGATCAGATCGCCGCGATCGACGGTCTGGATCGTGGCAACCGCATTGGCGGGGACCCGGCTACCGCCGATTTCTGATCCGCCACGACACGGAACATGACGACGCGGGAACGATTCATCCCCGCGTCGTTGTCGTTGGTAGACCTATCAGCGCGGCGGTTCCGCATGTGACGGTTCCGCGTCAGGCTGCCTTGAGGGCTTTCTCCACACCGTCCTCGGGCTTGCCCAGGACCGGGTCGCGGTGGGAGACGACGTCGATGATCATCTTTCCGCGCGCCCCGAACTCGCGGGCCCATCCCTTCCACCACACCTTGTCGTGAATCTGGGAGCGGTCAGGGGTGCCAGTGGCATCCAGACCGGTCATCCGGCACGTCGCGACGGTACGGATCTCGTGGTAGTCCTGCGTCACCATGATGGCCCGGTCGACCCCGAAGATCCGTCGAGCCCGAACACAGGTGTCGTAGGTGTCGAGACCAGCGAAGTCCTCGACGATCCTGGCCGCCGGAACTCCCTTGCTGACGAGGTACGTCTTCATCACCTTGGGCTCGTTGTAGTGAGTCTCTCGGTTGTCTCCCGACACCAGGATGACCTTGGCCTTGCCGCTGCGGTAGAGATCCGCAGCAACGTCGAGGCGTCCTCGCAGATAGGCCGACGGGGTACCCGAGGGCAGGACTTGGGCACCGAGGACAATGGCGACGTCGCGCGGTTCGGTGTCAGCGACGTCATGAACCTTGCCGTATGACAGCGCCCCAGCCAGCGCCCAAGGTCCCAACAGTGCAACAAGGGCAGCAATGCATGTCGACACGATCACAGTGCGAATCGGGTGTCGGCGGTACGAACTCACACTCCCACTGTATAACCCGTGTTTCACTCGCGGCGTCCAGCGACTGCAATGGTGCGTGAAAGCACAAAGAAGTCACCACAGCACCACGTCGCCTATCCAAAACTCTGTCGCTATCCCTACCGCTTATCGCCTTTGCGGAGGATGGCCACTAGAAGGCCAATAATGACCACAAGAATAACGACGGCGACGATCAATATCGAGATAACCCAAGACTCACTCGACATCAATAATACATCCACGCGCTAGACCTTCTCTTCAGCTAGCAACCCAGCAGTAATTTTCATAAACATACGACGATCTAGTTCGCCCTATTATGTAAGCTTAGCTGTTGCGTTAAAGTCTTTTACAGAGAGATCCAGAAATCGAACGAAACGTTCACGACCTATACGAAGGTACAGCGTTTCTTAGGGTGGTGTTTGACGGTATCCCTGCCGCCAAACACCACCCCGCAGTGATCACCGCCGATGATCCCGGTACCAGGTCACCAGGGAGGCCGTGGAGGAATCCTGGGACTCCAGGGCCTTCTCGTCACCGGAAACGGCCGGGGCGATCTGGAGGGCGAGCTTCTTGCCGAGCTCGACACCCCACTGGTCGAAGGAATCGATACCCCACACGACACCCTGCACGAAGGTGATGTGCTCGTACAAAGCGATGAGCTCTCCGAGGACCTTCGGGGACAGCTCGGAGGCCATGATCGACGTCGTCGGACGGTCTCCAGGGAAGACCCGCGCTGGCACAATGGCCTCGTCGGTGCCCTCGGCGCGCACCTCACCAGCAGTCTTACCGAACGCCAACGCAGCGGTCTGGGCGAAGAAGTTGCTCAGGAACAGCTCGTGGACATCGGTCTCGCCATCCCTGGCCGGGTGAGCCGGGTTGGCCACCGCGATGAAGTCGGCGGGGATGAGGCGGGTGCCCTGGTGGATGAGCTGATAGAAGGCGTGCTGGCCGTTGGTTCCCGGCTCACCCCAGAAGATCTCGCCAGTATCTGTGGTCACCGCCGAGCCGTCCCAACGCACCGACTTGCCGTTGGACTCCATGGTCAGCTGCTGCAAGTACGCCGGGAAACGGTGCAGGTACTGGGCGTACGGCAGCACGGCGTGCGAGTCGGCCTTCCAGAAGTTGACGTACCAGATGTTCAACATGCCCATGAGCAGCGGGACGTTTCGCTCCGGTGCGGCAGCGGCGAAGTGCTCATCGACGGCGTGGAAGCCAGCCAGGAACTCCTCGAATCCCTTCGGGCCGATGGCCACGGCCAGCGAGGTGCCGACGGCCGAATCGACCGAGTAGCGGCCGCCGACCCAGCTCCAGAACCCGAACGCGTTGACGGGGTCGATGCCGAACTCCTCGACCTTGTCCAGAGCGGTCGAGACAGCAACGAAATGCTTGGCGACAGCTACGCGACGGGCCTCCTCGGTGTCCTCGATGGCACCGGCGGCGACCAGACCGTCAAGCAGCCAGGCACGCACGCACCGGGCGTTGGTCAGGGTCTCGAGGGTGGTGAAGGTCTTGGAGGCGATGATGACCAGGGTGGTCTCGGGGTCGAGGCCAGCAGTCTTGACGGCGGCATCCGTCGGATCGATGTTGGAGATGAAGCGGCACTCCAGACCCTCCTGGACGTAGGGTTTGAGGGCCTCGTAGGCCATCACGGGGCCGAGATCGGAACCACCGATGCCAACGTTGATGACGGTGCGGATCGGCTTGCCCGTGACTCCCTTCCACTCCCCGGAACGGACCTTGTCGGCGAAGTCGTAGACCTTCTTGAGGACCTCGTGGACGTCGACGACGGCGTCCCCACCGTCAACGGTGAGGGAGTCGGACTCCGGGCGACGCAAGGCGGTGTGGAGGACGGCGCGGTCCTCGGTGACGTTGATGTGCTCTCCGGAGTACATGGCGTCGCGACGCTCAGCAACCTTGGTCTGGTCGGCCAAGTCGAGAAGGGCGTCACGAATCTCGTCCGTGAGGAGATTCTTGGACAGGTCGACGTGCAAGTCGGCCAGGTCGAGGGTGTAGCGCTCGGCACGCTTCGGATCAGCGTCGAACAACCGGCGCAGCTTGTGCGGCCCGTCGGCGAAGGTGGACCTCAGATCAGTGAGCTTTCCCCAAGCGGGAGTCCTCGTGGCATCAATGGGAGTCTGCATGTTCCCAGCCTAGGAGATGGGGTGGAACCCGTGTCATCGCCGCCTGTCATCAGGAGGTCTCGCCTATCATGTTCGCGATCGACCGAAGGAGGACGCGTGACCGCGAAGCATTGTCGGGCTCTGGCCCTGACGTCGGTTCTCGTCGCCTCCATGATGTCGATGCTGACCCCATCGGCATGTCCGATACAAACACCCTGGTCGACGTCAACGGCCTACGCCGTTCCTCCGGGAGCCACCCCACCCGGCGACCTGTCGATGAGCGCGACCCTCGACCGCTCAGACACCGTGAAGACCAAGGGAACCCTGCGTACCCAGACCGGACAACTGGTTTCAGGTGCTCTCATCAATCTTGCGGTGGATGGGAAGCTGCTCGCCGTCGCGGTGACGGACAACAACGGCACCTGGTCCAGTACCTTGCGGCTTCCGTCCTCGGTCCAAGGCGGGGACCATGAGCTGTCCGCGACGTTCGATGGTACTGGAGGGGTCGGGGCAGCATCGGCGCGCGGCACCTTTTCGATCACCCCGCAGGTCACCGTCCTGACAGCGGCTGTGAAACCGACGGTGGCGGCTCCCGGAGTGTTGCTCAACGTCAACGGGACGGTGACCCTTTCACATCGTCATCCCGTCACCGACAGCCAGGTGGCGATCTGGCTCGGCAATGACGGCGATGCCGCTCTCACCACTCCCACCGATCCGCACGGCAACTTCCAGGCCACAATCCAGGTGCCGTTGGATGTGTCGAATGGGCCTTTCACGATCACAGTCAAGCTCGTCGACTCCCGTTATGGGACCTCTCAGAAGACCTTGACGGTTCAGGTGAAGGCATCGACGCCCACTCCAACCCCCAGCCCCACTCCAACTCCGACACCGTCATCTGCCTCCCCAACCCCGTCCCTCACACCGGCTCCCACTCCCGACGAGAGCGGGGAGTCGCAGGACGGCCGGATTCCGCAGATGTCCACCAGTCCAGTCCCCGTCGCCCAGCGCAGCCTTCTGGATTCCTTCGGCGGGCGCAAGCCACTACTGATCTTCGCAGCGGTTCTCGGCGTCCTAGTACTCGGGGTTCTCGTCGGATCAATCACTCGCCATCACGGCAGACGGGACAAGGGCCGTCCTGAAACCAATGACGATGCCGATTCCCTCTTCGAGGACTGGGATCAGTCAGACCGACGCCGAGGATGAGTGCCGTCTCGGGGTTCTCAAGGCGTCAGACGAATCAGGCGTCCGCGTCGGCGACAACCTGCAGAACCGAACGGCAGCGCTCTCGCAGCGCCGAGACGACTCCGTCCTCGCAGGCATCCCCGACGAGGACGTCGTCCAGGCAGACCGCCAGGGCACCAGCTGCCAGCCAGCGACGCATCGCATAGGACCCGATTCCGCCGCGCGGGATGAGGGCAGCCCCGGGTGCCATCCGGGTGAGGATGTCGCCGTAACTGGCAGAACCCATGTCAGCCGGGGCGACCTGGACGGCATCGGCTCCGGCACCCCATGCGGCCCGGACCTCAGTGGGCGTCAGGGCGTCAGGGGCGGCTGGGATGCCAGCTTGATGCAAGGCGTCGAGCAGGTCGGGAGTGGCGGCCACCGGGAGGGCGAAGGCAACCTTGTCATTAACCAGGCCCTGGACGTCGTCGACGGCCATGACGCCATGAACACCAATGACGGCACGACGACGGTAGATCTTGAGCACGGCGCGACGGCGGTCTGCGTCGGCGACGGGGAGGGTGAAGACGCGAACCTTCTCCTGAATCATGGCCTCGATCGGGGCCATGAGATCCGATGCCGGAACGTCGGGCAGAACAGCGATGACCTTGGACGACAGCACCTCGTTCGGGAACACCAGCCGACCATCGCTGGGGGCATCGATGGGACCAGACTCGTCAGTCTCTGCGCTCATGGGTCACATCATGCCGCATGTGGGCGTCGGCCCGGCGCCCACCGCCCGACAGGACACCTGGAGTCCAGGTGTACCGACAGGTTTTCGTCCACTGTGGAATAACTGAAGTTCGGTGACTGTTCCCCACATGTACGCCGGTGGCCGTCACTCGGTCACCACGAACGAAGGAGATTTCGCATGGCTGACACCGTGAACGTTCCAGCCCCCGCCGGGCAGATCACCACCAAGCTCGAGAACGCCGAGGCCGGCTTCAAGGCCTCCAAGACCCTCTCCGCGAACCTCCAGAAGGTTCTCGTCGACTTCATCGCGCTGGAGTTGGTCGGCAAACATGCCCACTGGAACATCGTCGGCCCGAACTTCCGTGACCTCCACCTGAACCTTGACGAAGTCGTCGGGATCGCCCGCGAGGGTGCCGACGAGGTGGCCGAGCGCATGCGTGCGCTCCACGCTTCCCCGGACGGCCGTCCCGCCGTGGTCGCTGCCAGCACCACCCTTCCTGAGTCCCCCCAGGGAGAGGTCCTGACCCATGACGCAATCAAGGTCATCACCGCTTCGATCGAGGCCGTGACCGGCACCATGCGCGAGGTCCACGACCAGATTGACGAGGAGGATCCCACCTCTGCCGACATCCTGCACGGCTTCATCCAACAGCTCGAGCAGCAGGCCTGGTTCATCAGCGCCGAGACCCGCACCCCGTCCGCGCGCTGATTCGTCGGTTCTCTTCCAGACAATCCATCGTTCAACACACCGCGGGCCCCGAAATGATCTCGGGGCCCGCGGTGATGTGTGTCATGTGGGGGTGTGAATCAGCGGTCCTGGCCATCCATGCGGGTGAGACACAGCTGGCGCAGCTGGGACGACAGCAATAGCCAATCAACCACGGGCGAACACGACCAACACCGGTCACGTCCGAGCCCACCACTACATTGGAAACCGTTCTGGCCGCCCCGATACGAGGAGACACCGTGCACCTGGCCGAAGCCCTTGACGACATGGTCGACGGTCGTGCCCCGGTCACCACCGACCGCGGGGAGCGCCAACCGGGCTGGGACTCCCCCGGTGCCCGTCCTCTCGACGCCGACATGGCCTTGGACCACATCGAGCGAGCCGTCGCCCGGGACGGCATCTCCATGTACGAGCACCAGGAGGAGGCGATCCTCGAGATCCTGTCGGGCAACCACGTCATCGTCACTACCCCGACCGGGTCCGGGAAATCCCTCATCGCCACCGCAGCCCACTTCGCCTGCGTGGCTGCGGGAGGACGCTCCTACTACACCGCCCCCATCAAAGCCCTCGTCAGCGAGAAGTTCTTCAGCCTCTGCGAGATCTTCGGAGCCACCAATGTCGGCATGGTCACCGGCGACGCCTCCGTCAACTCCGATGCCCCCATCATCTGCTGCACCGCCGAGATCCTTGCCAACATCGCCCTGCGCGAGGGTCGCCATGCCAACGTCGACCAGGTTGTCATGGACGAGTTCCACTTCATCGGCGACCCCGACCGGGGCTGGGCCTGGCAGGTGCCGCTGTCCGAACTCCCGCAGGCCCAGCAGATCGTCATGAGCGCAACCCTCGGTGACGTCACCGACCTGTCCGAGGGCCTCACCACCATCACCGGACGCCCCACCAGCGTCATCACCGGAGTCGTCCGCCCCGTCCCGCTGCAGTACTCCTGGTCAATGAAACCCGACCACGAGGCCATCGAGGAGCTCGTCGAGGAGCAGAAGGCCCCGGTCTACATCGTCCATCCGTCCCAGAAGCAGGCTCTGGAACGCGCCCAGTCCATGACGTCGATGAAGTTGGTGAGCACCGAGGAGCGTCACGGCATCGCCGCCGAGATCGCCGACTTCCGCTTCTCCAAGGGATTCGGCTCGACGGTGCGCAAGTTCATCACCTCGGGCATCGGGGTCCACCACGCCGGGATGCTTCCGAAGTACCGACGCCTCGTCGAAACCCTCGCCCAACAGGGCAAGCTCAAGGTCATTTGTGGCACCGACACCCTCGGGGTCGGCATCAACGTGCCGATCCGCACCGTCATGTTCACCTCCCTGACGAAGTTCGACGGTCGACGCACCCGAGTCCTGAAGTCCCGTGAGTTCCACCAGATCGCCGGTCGCGCGGGTCGGGCCGGATTCGACACCGTCGGCTACGTCGTCGCCCAAGCACCCGAGCACGTCATCGCCAACGAGAAGGCTCTTGCCAAGGCCGGAGACGACCCCAAGAAGCGTCGCAAGGTGCAGCGTCACAAGCCACCGGAGGGGTTCGTCAACTACTCCGAGGAAACCTTCACCAAACTCATCGAGTCCACCCCGGAGACCCTCCACGCCCGGATGAGGATCACCGAGGCGATGCTGCTCAACCTGCTGCAGCGTGACGAGGACACCGCTCGGGCGGTCCAGCACCTCGTCGACTCCTCCACCCCGGCCGTCGCCGAGCGGCGTCGCCTCTACCGTCGCGCCGTGCAGATCGGGCTGTCCCTGCTGCGCTCCGAGGTCGTCCACCGTCTCGACGAGCCCACCCCCGGTGGCCGCAAATTCGCGATGAACGAGGCCCTGCAGGATGACTTCGCCCTCAACCAGCCGCTGTCGGCTTTCGCCAGCGAGGCCGTCGCGACCCTCGACCCGGAGTCCCCTACTCACGCCCTCGACGTCGTCAGCGTCATCGAGGCCACCCTCGACAATCCGATGAGCGTCCTCATAGCCCAGCAGCATGCCGCGCGTGGCGAGGCCATCGCACGCATGAAGGAGGACGGCTACGACTACGAGGATCGGATGGCCGCCGTCGAGGAGATCGAGTGGCCACGCCCGCTCGAGGAGACCCTCGACGCCTTGTTCGAGATCTTCGCCCCAAGCCACCCGTGGATTCCCTCCGACGCCCTGCAGCCCAAGTCGGTCGTGCGCGACATGTACGAACGCGCCATGACCTTCGGCGAGTTCTGCGCCCATTACAAGGTGCAACGCAGCGAGGGTCTGGTGCTGCGCTATCTGACCGACGCCTACCGTGCGCTGCGTCAGACAGTCCCCGAGTCCGAGCGGACCGAGGAACTTGCCGACGTCATCTCCTGGCTGGGCGAGGTCGTCCGCTCCACCGACTCCTCCCTCATCGACGAGTGGGAGGAACTCACCCATCCCGTCGATGAGGAATCCGAAGAGGTCCGTCCGGTACGGACCTTCACCTCCAACCAGCGGGCCTTCACCGTCATGGTGCGCAATGCCTTGTTCCGCAAGGTGATCCTGGCCGCAGACGACGACTTCGAGGCCCTGGGAGCCCTCGAGCCCGACAGTTCTGCCATGACGACCAATGCCTGGGAGGACACCCTGGGCGACTACTGGGACGAGCACGACGAGATCAACGACGGCCCGGACGCCCGCGCCCCCGGTCTGTTCATGATCGAGAAGGAGTCGGGACGCCGCGACGCCCGGATCTGGTTGGTTCGTCAGATCATCGACGACCCTGCCGGCAACCACGACTGGTCGATCACCGCGACCGTCGACCTCGACGAGTGTGACGAGGCCGAGGACCTGGTACTTCGGACAAGGGCCTTCAGCCGGCTGGACTGACGGATTCCCACTCCACCACTCGCCCCTCGCGCAGGGTCGCAGAGACGTCGATGATCCGCTGGTTTCCGCTTCCCCGCCATGGCAGGGTGAGGGTGCGTCGTGCCAGCTGGAAAGGTCCGTCGACCAGGACGTCCACCTGGTCCAGCATCTCGGCCAGCTCTGGGTTGTGACGGGCCTGACGCAGCAGGGCATCCATGGTGAATCCGGACCATGCCCAGACGTCCCACCCCATTTCGTGGGCAGCACGGGACAACGTCGCGCAATCTCCAGGTTGACGACTCGCCTCACCGCCCGAGAGCGTCAATCCGGACGCCAACACCGACGATCTCATCTCGGTGATGATCTCCTCGACGTCGATCTCCTGGCCACCGCAGGGATCCCAGGTACCAGGGTTCTGGCATCCGGGACACTTCAGCGGGCATCCCTGCGCGAAGACCGTAAAGCGGATGCCGGGACCATCGACGATCGACTCCGGCTCGATCCCGGCAACCCTCATCCTCGCTCCGGTCTCATCCGTGCTTGACGCGGTCGCGGACCTCGGCCCGCTTGGCGTCGTTGAATCTGTCCAGCCCACCGACGAGGTAGCCGGTGATGCGGCGAATCCGGTCAAAGGACCCGGAATCCTCGTGACGGCCGCACTTGGGACACTCGTCGTCGATGATCCCGGTGTAGCCGCACTGAGGATCCCGGTCGACCGGATGGTTGATGGACCCGTACCCGATGCCGCTGGCAGCCATGTACCGCACGAGGGCCTCGAAGGCGTCGACGTTGCGTGCCGGATCGCCCGACAGTTCGACGTACGAGATGTGACCGCCGTTGGTGAAGGCGTGATAAGGAGCCTCAATGCGGATCTTGTCCGCAGCACCGATGTGGTACCAGACCGGCACGTGGAAGCTGTTGGTGTAGTACTCCCGGTCGGTGACTCCCGGGATCGACCCGTAACGCTGACGGTCCATCCGCACGAATCGTCCCGACAGTCCCTCGGCTGGGGTGGCCAGAGCCGAGAAGTTCAACCCGGTGCGCTCGGCCGCCTCGTCCATCCTCTCTCGCAGGTGGCCGACGATCCGCAGGCCGAGTTGCTGGGCCTCCTCCGACTCACCGTGGTGGACACCGACCAAGGCCGTCAGGGTCTCGGCCAGCCCGATGAACCCCACCGACAGGGTCCCGTGCTCGAGCACCTCGGCGACGGCATCGTCAGGCCCCAAGTTCTCCGAACCGATCCAGACCCCCTGCCCCATGAGGAAGGGGAAGTTTCGCACCAGCTTGTGGGACTGGATCTTGAGCCGGTCGAGCAACTGGTCGATGACGAGGTCGATCATCCGGTCGAAGGAGGTGAAGAAAACATCGACGTCGTGGTTGGCCTCGATCGCCAGCCTCGGCAGGTTGATCGAGGTGAAGGACAGGTTCCCGCGTCCCCAGGTCTGGGCCTGCGAGGGGTCATGGACGTTCGACATCACCCGGGTGCGGCAGCCCATGTAGGCGATCTCGGTCTCGGGATGGCCGGGCACGTAGTACTCGGCGTTGAACGGGGCATCCTGGAAGGAGAAGTTCGGGAAGAGGCGCTTGGCACTCACACGACAGGCCAGCCGGAACAGGTCGTGGTTGGGGTCGTCGTCGTCGAGATTGACACCCTTCTGCACCCGGAAGATCTGGATCGGGAAGATCGCGGTCTCCCCGCCGCCCAGACCGGCTTCGGTGGCCTCCAGCAGGCAATGCATCACCATCCGCGCCTCCGGGCTGGTGTCGGTGCCGTAATTGATCGACGAGAACGGGGTCTGCGCCCCGGCTCGCGAATTCATGGTGTTGAGGTTGGCGATGAGGGCCTCCATCGCCTGGTAGGTCTGAAGACGTGTCTCCTCGACGGCCTGGCGACGAATTCTGTCGGCGACCCGGTCGGTGTCGTCGACGAGCCCGGCAAACAGTTCCGCCACCTGCTCCTTCTCATGGACCAGCGCGGCCGCGTCCGGCTCCAGCACCCATCCCGACGCCACCTGGCGCACTTGGTCAAGACGGTCCTCGTCGCCACCGAGAACTTCGAAAATCCTCGTCAAACCGGTTTGGGCAGCCTTGCTGAAGGTCTTGGCGACCCCCGGGGCCATGTCCCGGTCGAAGTTCGGCACCGCCTGGCCGCCGTGTTGGTCATTCTGGTTGGACTGGATCGCGATGCAGGCCAGGGCGGCGTACGAACCGATGGACTGCGGGGATCGCAGGACGCCGTGGCCGGTGGAAAAACCGTGCTCGAAGAGGTCGGTGAGGTTGATCTGACAGCAGGTCGTCGTCAGGGTGAGGAAGTCGAGGTCGTGGATGTGGATGTCCCCGTCACGATGGGCGGCGGCATGGGAGGGGTCGAGCACCTCGAGCAGGTTGAACTGCTTGGCCGACTCGGTTCCGTAGCGCAGCATCGACCCCATCGCGGAGTTGCCGTCGACGTTGGCGTTCTCCCGTTTGGCGTCGGCTTCCTCGGCGGTGGCGAAGGTGATCTCACGCAAGGTACGCATGAGGGCGGACTGCTGGTCGCGAGCAACGGTGCGACGCTGACGGTAGAGGATGTAGGCCTTGGCGACGTCGTCATGTCCCTGATCCATGAGGGCCTTCTCGACGAGGTCCTGGATGGCCTCGACATCAGGGGTGTCCTCACCCATCTCGCTCAGTCGGGAGAGCACCTCGAGGGCGACCTCGGAGGCCAGGAGTTCGGGGGCGTCGATGCCGCAGGCGACGAAGGCCTTGCGGACGGCCTCGACGATCTTCGTCGAGTCGAATCCGATGACCCGCCCGTCCCTCTTGCGGATGGATGCTGGTACTGCTCGCTGCTGGCTGATGGACACCGGATGACTGATGGACACCGGATGAAGGGTGGTCGACATGCTCTCTCCTCGAAGCAGCGCACGAGTGGAGCAAGTTCGCCCCGGGTCGTCCCGCGCGCCCGTAGTCGTACCGGGTCGCTGACCCGGGCACTGGCAGGTCTTCGGACTTCAGGGCTTTCCGTCGCCAGACGGGTTCCTACCGAGCGACGCTTCCCAGCCGGATGGCCAGTGCGTGTGTCGCCGTCGTTCCCTGTCACCGCTGCGGGGCAGTTCCGGTTTCCCACCGGATTCCCTCTTTCCTCCCATCACCGCCAGATGTCGAGAAACCCCTACATCTGGTGTTCCGTGATGGAAACCAGCACAAGATGAAGGGTATACGCGTCTCGAAGCATCCGCACACCCGCCCCCTCGTCTCGCCGTGGCGGGCGCGCTCCCCCGCGATCAGAGCCAGTTGCCACGCCCTTCGGATCGCACATCAGGCTGGCATCATGGACACACGCCCAGGGAAAGGACACAACCCATGGAGATCACCAGCACGTCCATCAAGGAAGGCCAGCCGATCGCCCTGGCCTACGCCCACACCGATGCGGGCGGCAAGAACGTCAGCCCGCAGCTGAGCTGGACGCCCGGCCCAGAGGGCACCAAGTCCTACGCGATCACCATCTACGACCCCGACGCCCCCACTGGTTCCGGCTTCTGGCACTGGATCCTCGCCGACATCCCGGCCGACGTCACCTCCCTCGACGAAGGCGGCCCGCTGCCCTCCGGCGTGCGCGAGTGGACCAACGACTACCAGGAGGACGGCTACTCCGGCGCCTGCCCGCCGCCCGGACCGGCCCACCGCTACATCCACACCGTCCATGCCATGCCGAGCGAGCATCTCGACATTCCTGACGACGCCGCCAACGTCCAGGTCCGCTTCGCCATACACACCAGCGAGCTGGACTCCGCGTCGATCACCGGAACCTTCCAGCAGTCCTGACGATAATCAGAGCCGCCGACCACGTGTCGGCGGTTCCTGCTTGACTGGCGTCGTGAAGCTCCGGCAGACATTGCTCACCCTCCTCGTCGCCCTCGGCCTGGTATCGATGCCGTTTTCCGCCAGTGCTGAGTCAGCAACCCCCACGCCGACGACCACCAGCACCAGCTATGCCAGCGAATCCGCGGACTCCCCCAAACCTGCCGCGCCCATCACTCCCGGAGCAGGAATGGGCTGGGGCTCAGACCCGGTGTCCTCAGAACAGGCATCCCAGATGGAGTGTGCCTCCGTGATGTTCGTCGGCGTTCGCGGCTCCGGGGAAACCCCTCCCTATGGCGAGACCATCACGTCGATCCGTGACGCTGTGGCCCAGAAGTGGAAGGGCAAGGGAACCGTCCGTCAGGTCTACCTGGACTACCCTGCGGCTGACCCTCACACCCTGCAACAGGCATCGATGAGCAGTCTCCTCTTCGACGCAACCATGCCGTCGACGGAGTACTTCGACTCTGCGGCTCTGGGAGCCAAGAAACTCACCGCCCTCCTCAACGCCGAGAAGAAGCAGTGCCCCAAGGAGTGGGTCATCCTCGCCGGATTCTCCCAAGGTTCCCAGGCCATCACCCAGGCCCTCGCCCAGACCGACACCCCTCAGCGCCTGGCAGGTGCCATCCTGGCCGGGAATCCAGACCACTACCCAGGGCAGAACGTCCAGGAACTCAGTGGAGATGCCGACCGGTCAGCCATCGGAATGGCTGCCATCCTCTACTACTTGCGAGAGCGCGCCCATGCGGCCCCCGGGGCCAACCGTGACACCCAGATGCGGGCCATCATCAAGGCCACCCTCAGTCTGAGTCAGGAATCCCTTGATCAGAAATCTCTGGACGCTGACATGGTCAAGGCCGGGGCGGCGATTCCTCCCGAGGCCTACCCAGAAACCTATTCGGTGTGCTTGAAGGGTGATCCGGTCTGCGACACCGCGCCAGCCCTGACGCGCATCCTCACCTTGCAGTCAACCTGGCAGGACGAGCTCAACCAAGGCCGTCCCGTCCACATGGGGTACACCCGAAGCGTCCTGGAGGCTTCCCTGAATCGCATCGCCCAGCGCGCGAATGCCGTGGGAGCCGCCGAGGCCAAGGGTGCTCCCATCCCTCATGGACAGACGGTGACGGTCGCGACTCGCGAATGGGGCCCGTTGCAGATCGCCGTTGCGGTCGGTGCTGGAGTGCTCGGTCTGGCACTGGGCTGGTTCCTGGGACGAGCCGGACGACGTCGTCAGCGTCATCACCGCTGGCACTGAGACCTCACAGCTCGAAGAACCACTGCCCAGTAGTCAGCACGCCGATGACGTCGGCCAGCAGAAGGCCTCCAAACGCAGCGAGCATCGCTGAGATACCGCGATGAACAGCGACGGCGTGGTCCTCGCGGATGCTCGTCACCATTCGGGTGACGCGGTCAGGCCCACCGATGAGGTAGGCGATGACGAGGACGATGAGCAGGCTGTGACTGCAGACAACCCAGATGAGGGACTCGGTGACGGCCCAGCTGACATGCGGAAGGTGCGCGGCATGGACGAGCATCGCCCAGAATGCCGGGTCGATGAGCGAGGACAGGCCCACCAGGAGACCGCTGACGGCCAGAGCCCCGGGCGCCGTCGAACGCGGTGCAGCTGAGGTGTCCTCGTCCAGTTCCTTCGTCGCCACCCCGGGACGCAGTCGCCATGCCGCCCAACCCAGGAAGGCCACGCCAAGGATCGCCACCACCCACACCCAGACCAGGTGCGGAACATGTAGTCCATGAATTCCCAGCCGGGTGAGCAAGGCTCCCAGACCGAGCACTCCGGCAACCCCGAAGATGGCGGAGGTTCCCACCGAGGTGAGCAACACCATGACGACGCCGCGACGTCTGACGCCCAGACCGAGGGCCGCCAACAGCACGAAGGACCCCAGGGGGTCGAAACCGGCGATGCCCAAGGCGAAGGCCGCGGCGAGGAAGGACAGCACGGGGCAAGGCTACTCGGTACGCAAGTGACGCCCTGTCGGCCCCGTCATGACGCAGCGGGACAGTCTCGATTTCACTTCGATTCCCAATCCGTGCTACCGTCTCCGAGTTGGGTCCGCCAGACGGACCCGATGCGCGAGTGGCGGAATGGCAGACGCGCTGGCTTCAGGTGCCAGTGTCCCTTGGGACGTGGAGGTTCAACTCCTCTCTCGCGCACACGGAGAAGTAGCCCGTGACTAGGTTCAACACCTGGTCACGGGCTACTTGTCATTTACGAGGAAGTCCGCACAGGGGGGGCATGAATGGGCACGAGACGGGTTTCATTGGGCACGTGGTGGGCACGGACTGACTGCACCAACCGAGGAGGGGCGGAGCATGGGCAAGAGGGAGAGTCACCGGAGGACGTTCGGCAGCACGAGGAAGTTGACGAGTGGGAACTGGCAGGCCCGTTACATCGGTCCTGACGGGCCTTGACCCCGGGTCTTGGACACGTGGAATCCAGCAGTTGCTGGAGGAAGCGAGATGATCAGGACTATGGCCAGGAAGAACTACTCCGATGAGTTCCGTCGGCAGGCCGTCGACTTGTACGAGTCCACTCCCGATGCCACGTTGAAGGGCATCGCCGCCGATCTGGGGGTGTCCCGGGGAACGTTGGCGGACTGGGTGAGGGCGTTCGGGACAGGTTCGACGGCTGCGCCACCAGAACACTCCTCCAGCGACGCGAAGTCGGCCGGTACCGAGTCCGCGGCGGTGAGGATCGCCCGGTTGGAGGCGGAGAACGCCCGGCTACGGGCCGACAAGGTCAAGGTCGAGACCGAGCGGGACATCCTGCGGAAAGCGGCCAAGTATTTCGCTGGGGAGACGAACTGGTGAACCGCTTCCAGTTCGTCGCCGACCACCAGCACGCCTTCGAGGTGAAGCGGTTGTGTCAGGCTGTGGAGGTCTCCCGGTCATCGTTCTACGCCTGGTGCGCCGCCGCACCGGCCCGGGCCGAACGGGTCGTGGCCGATGCCGAGCTCGCCGAACGGATCCGGACCGTCCAGGACCCGAAGACCGGTGGTGACCCCGCCTACGGGGCACCCAGGGTGACCGCTGAACTCAACGACGGCGTGCCGGCCGAGGACCGGGTCAACCACAAGCGGGTCGCCCGGGTGATGCGCCACCACGGGCTGGCCGGGATCCGGCTCCGCCGCCGGGTCCGGACCACGCTGCCCGAGCCAGCCGACCAGAAGTACCCCGACCTGCTCAGGCGGGACTTCACCGCAGAGCGGCCCAACACCATCTACGTCGGCGACATCACCTACCTGCCGCTGCCTGAGGGCCGCAATCTGTACCTGGCCACCGTGATCGACTGTTTCTCCCGCAAACTCGCCGGCTGGGCGATCGCCGACCACATGCGCACCGAACTCGTCGAAGACGCACTCAAGGCTGCCCGCCGTGACCGGGGCAGCCTGGCCGGGGCGGTGTTCCACAGCGATCACGGGTCGGTCTACACCTCGGCTGACTACGCCAAACTCTGCGGCCAACTCGGCGTCACCCAATCCATGGGTGCCGTCGGCACCAGCGCCGACAACGCCCTGGCCAAGTCATTCAACGCCACCCTGAAACGCGAACTCCTCGCTGGCGCCGCCACGTTCACCGACGCCACCAGCTGCCGGCGGGCTGTGTTCCGGTGGGCCACCCGCTACAACACCCGCCGACGCCACTCCTGGTGCGGCCACCAGTCCCCGTCCACCTACGAGGCCCACCGGGCCGCCACGCTGCCAACCGCAGCATAATCAACCAACACCGTGTCCACGATCCGGGGCGAAGGCCCTGTCGGGGCCAAGCTTCAACTTCGCTTCCCCGACCTTGAGGTCGGAATGGACAGGGCTAACGCTGCCGATCAGCAAACGGACCGCCAAGGCGACTTCCAGATAGGGACGACCGCGTTCCACGTCACTGTATCTCCAATGCAAAAGCTCATTGATCGATGCCGAGAGAACATCCGGGACGGGTACCGACCAGTTATCGTTACTTCATCCGACCGCGTCGCGGCGGCTCGCCAACTCGCTGAGGTTGGTGAAATTGGCGATCAGGTTCAAGTCGCGGCCGTCGAAGACTGGGTCGGGACCAATATCGAGGAGATCTCTCAGTACGAAGGTAATCACATTCGTCGTGGAGTGGCTCTTCTGATACGCACCTATAATGTCCGAATCACCGAGATCGAAGTTGACCAATCGCTACGAATAGACGAGCCGGAGTGGGTTAAGACGCTTTTGGATGACCACTGAGCCACAATACTGGAATGGACTGTCGTTGCGATGACAGTCAATTAGACTTGATGAGTTAATCCGGATCAACCAATTGGCGTTGTTCTCCCCTCTTCGCTGCGTCGTTCCGCGTGACGTCGACAGTGCCGTAATCTGTCGTATGGCTATCAATCGCGGCTGTGGGTCATGACTCGAGTGTCTCAATCAACCCAGCGCAAGTCGAATACGGATCGTCGACTCTGGACATCCCGGGTGCCCAACTGTCACGATGGGGCATCGTCCCGCTGTCGAGGAGGCCTTCGTGAGCACCCCGCCGCTTGACCCACTGTCCACGATCCTCAACGCCGGCCTCGAGCTGGCCTGGGCCGAGCACCGGCGCGAGCCTCTCGACGAGGCCGAGCTCGATGCGCTGGATCTGTGCGATGGGATCGGCGAGGTGCGCGGTATCGTCGCGCACGAGGCGCTCCACAGCCGGGGTGAGACCCGACAGGGCATCGAGAACCAGGAACAGGGCGTGAATGGGCACGTACTGGGCATGCCAAGGTCTGTTGCGAGCGTTTCACCTTGTCACGGCGCTGTCTGCCAGAGGTTCAAGTCCTCTCTCGGACACCGCAGAGAAAGCCGCTTCCACAAGGTGAAACATCCTTGTGGGAGCGGCTTTTCGGTGCTCTGGGGCTGGGCCGTCGGTCAGTTCTGGTGTCGCCGGCAGGAGCGGCGCACCCGCAGGGAGGGCCGGATCCGCTGAGGCTCGGGTTCGTGGCCCTCGATCGCCTCGAGGAGCACCTCGACGCAGCGGGCGCCGAGCTCCTCGAAGGGCTGCCGGATCGTCGTCAGCGGCGGCTGGAAGAAGGCCGCACCGTTGGCGTCGTCGTAACCCACCAGGGAGATGTCATCGGGGACCCGGATGCCCAGGTCCGCGAGGCAGGCCAGCAGCCCCAGGGCCATCGTGTCGTTGGAGCAGAAGACCGCATCGGGGAGGCCCTCGTCCAGCAGCCTGCCCCCCATGGCATAGCCCGACTCGGCGCTCCAGTCGCCGACCATCACCTCGGGCACCTCCAGACCGGCGTCCTCCAGGGCCTCGCGCCACCCGATGACCCGCTCCCTGGCGTCGAACCAGTCATCGGGACCGCTGATGTGGGCGATCTGGCGGTGCCCCAGCCCGATGAGGTGCTGGGTCGCCAGCCGGGCGCCGTGGCGCTGATCGACCGAGACCGCGTGCATTCCCTGGCTCACCTCGAAGCCGTCGGCCACGACGACGATCGGGACGCTGCGCGCCACCTTGCGCAGCCCTTCCACGAATCCCAGTTGGGGCGCGATGGCCGTGATCCCCTCGACGCCGTGGTCGGTGAGCATGCCCACCACCGCGGCGAGCTCGCCCGGGCTGCCGTCCCGCAGCGATGCCACGATGGTGGCGTAGCCGCGTCCTCTGGCCGCGGTCTGGATCGCCGAGGAGGTGCTCCCCGGCCCGTAGTAGCCCCCTCTGGCCACCACGACGCCGATCACCCGCGTCCGGTTGGTGACCAGGGCCCTCGCCGACAGGTTGCGTCGGTACCCGAGCTCGTCGATGGCGCGACGCACCTTCTCCCGGGTGGCGGGGCGCACCGAATCGGCATTGTTGAGAACTCTCGACACGGTCTGGTGGGACACCCCGGCGAGACGGGCGACATCCATCATGCCGGGGGGGCGACTCGTCTCGGACATCAGGCTCCTGACTGGGTGAGAGTGGGCCGACGGGACTGTGCCCGTCGGCCCACATATTCTATTGATCAGTCTTGATCAGTGCTGATCGCCTCCCGACCCGCCGTGTGGCGGACCGGGTGCCGGGCTCAGCGACCGCCGTTGAGACGGTGGATCGCCGTCTCCAGCAGACGCTCCTTCGCGAACCCGCGGACGGTGGTGTCCTCGTCGATGAGAGCCAGCTCGATATCGGCGATATCGGCGAGGTCCTCCCACATCTCGCGGTTGGTGTTGGTGGTCATCACCGTGTGATGGGCGCCGCCCGAGGTCAACCAGCACTCGGTGGAGGCCTGGAAGGAGGGGGCGGGCTCCCACACGGCACGGGCCACCGGCAGGTTGGGCAGCGGCTCGTCGGGGCCGACGATCTTGACGATGTTGGCGGTGAGGCGGAACCTCTCGCGCATGTCGGACAGGGCCACCACCAGCCCGTCGGCGGGATCGGCGTCGAAGACCAGGCGCACCGGGTCCTCGCGGTCGCCGATGTCGAGGGGATGGATCTCCAGGGAGGGCTTCTTGCCGGTCAGGGAGGGGCAGATCTCGAGCATGTGGGCGCCGAGGATCTTCTCCTTACCCGGAGTGAACTCGTAGCAGTAGTCCTCCATGAGGGAGGCGCCGCCCTCCAGGCCGTATCCCATGATCTTGGCGATCCGCACCAGGACGGCGGTCTTCCAGTCGCCCTCGGCGCCGAACCCGTAGCCGTCGGCCATCAGCCGCTGGACGGCCAGACCGGGCAGCTGACGCAGCCCACCGAGATCCTCGAAGTTCGTCGAGAAGGCCTCGAAGCCGCCGTCGTCCAGGAACTTGCGCAGCCCCAGCTCGATGCGGGCGCCGTAGCGCAGCGACTCACGGGCGGCGCCACCGGGACGCAGCTCCTCGGCCACCTCGTACTGCGCGTCGTAGGTGGCGACGAGCTCGTCGATCGCGGACTCCTCGACGGCGTCCACCACCTCGACCAGGTCGTTGACCGACCAGGTGTTGACGGAGACCCCGAGCCGCAGTTCGGCCTCGGTCTTGTCGCCCTCGGTGACGGCCACGTTGCGCATGTTGTCGCCGAAGCGGGCGAGCTTCATGTGGTGCAGGGCGTTCCACGCGGTGGCCGCGCGGGCCCAGGTGCCGATCCGGGAGGCGGTGTCGGGGTGGGACGCATGGCCCACCACGATCCGGCGGTTCTTGCCGAGCCGGGTGAGCAGGTAGCCGAACTCGCGGTCGCCGTGGGCCGACTGGTTCAGGTTCATGTAGTCCATGTCGAGAGTCGCGTAGGGCAGCTTCTCGGCGTACTGGGTGTGCAGCTGCAGCAGCGGCTTGGTGAGGGCGTCCATGCCCAGGATCCACATCTTCGCCGGGGAGAAGGTGTGCATCCAGGCGATGACGCCGACACAGGCGTCATCGGCATTGGCCTCGAGGGCAGCGGTGCGGATCGCCTCGCGGTCCTTGAGCACGGGCTTCCAGACGATCTTGACCGGGACCGTTGACGCTCCGTCGATCTGGGCGGCGATCTCCTTGGACTGCGCCGCCACCTGGTCCAGCACCTCGGGACCGTACAGGTCCTGCGAGCCGGTGAAGAACCAGATCTCCTTGCCCTCGAACGGATTGTTGATCATGTCACTCCTTTGTTGTCATGTTCTGAATTGTCACGTTCCGCATTGAGATCGCCTGAGGTTCAGGCGTTCTCGTCATGCTGGCCGTAGACGTTCTGGTACCTGTCGAACAGGTGCGCGACGTCGTCGGCCGGGATCGGCACCGGCTCGCCGAGCTGGCGGGCGAAGTGCACGGTCTTGGCAACCTCCTCGCACATCACCGCGGCCTTGACGGCGTCACGGCCGTCCTTGCCGATGGTGAAGGGGCCGTGATTGGCCATCAGGACGGCCCGCGAGTTCGAGTGGGAGAGGGTCTCGACGATCCCCCGCCCGATCGAGTCGTCCCCGATGAGCGCGAAGGGCCCGACCGGGATCTCCCCGCCGAACTCGTCGCCCATCATGGTCAGCACGCACGGCACCGGCTCGCGGCGCGCGGCCCAGGCCGTCGCGTAGGGCGAGTGGGTGTGGACCACCCCGCCGACCTCCGGCATGTGGCGGTACACGTAGGCGTGGGCCGCGGTGTCGGAGGAGGGCTGCAGATGCTCCGGGGTGCCGTCGTCGATCTTCTTGCCGTCGAGGGTGCAGACCACCATCGCATCGGCGGTGAGCTCGTCATAGGAGACGCCCGAGGGCTTGATGACGAAGAGTTCGGTTCCGGGGATCCGCTGCGACACGTTGCCGGCCGTCCACACGACCAGGTTGTTGCGGGGCAGCTCGGCATGCAGGTCGCTGACGGCCTGGCGGGTCTGGGCCACCAGTGCTCGCGTTCCGGCGTCGAGCTCGGACAGATGGATGGTCATGATTCCACTCCTTGAGGGATCGTTACGTCATGGCTTCTGCCCACCGAGATTACGGTGAGGACGCCTCTGGACACGTTCACGTGCGCCAGATCAGACTGATCCGTCTGTCTCACCGGCCGGTTGTTCATCTTCGTCCAACTCCTCGCTCACATCGTCGGGGCGGTTGCCTTCAACAATTGTGAACGCTAACATAGTGACTGTCAACCCGATGGACGCGGTTGACCCGACCGATCCACGACGATGTGGAATCAGACGTGTTCGGCCGGCATACACATCATGGTGGGCCACTCAGGCCATCCGGCCCGCAGCGATCAGTGGGGTTGGCGACCCCGGGAGTGCTTATGACTTCCACTTCTGACAAGAAGATCTCCAGCAAATTCATCTACTTCTTCGGGTCCTTCGGCGGGATCCTCTTCGGTTACGACATCGGCGTCATGACCGGGGCACTTCCCTTCCTCCAGGTCGACTGGCCGAGCGTGCCGCCGGACAGCTTCGCATCCGGTGCGGCGACCTCCTCGGTGATGTTCGGCGCCATCTTCGGCGGAGCCCTGGCCGGCCAACTGGCCGATCGACTCGGGCGGCGCCGGATGATCCTCATCTCCGCACTGGTCTTCGTGGTCGGCTCGCTCCTGTCGGGAGTCTCGCCCCACAACGGGCTCGCCTTCCTCATCGGCGCCCGCATCATCCTCGGACTCGCGGTGGGCGCCGCCTCCGCACTGGTACCCGCCTACATGTCGGAGATGGCGCCGGCCCGGCTGCGCGGCAGCCTGTCGGGCATCAACCAGACCATGATCGTCTCCGGGATGCTCATCTCCTACGTCGTCGACTTCCTGCTCAAGGACCTGCCTCAGCAGTGGGGCTGGCGCCTGATGCTCGCCCTGGCCGCGGTGCCGGCGCTCATCCTCTTCCTCGGCGTGCTGAACCTTCCCGAGTCGCCCCGCTACCTGGTCCGCCGGGGGCTCATCCCCCAGGCGCGCAAGGTGCTCGGCTACATCCGCAGGCCCGAGGACATCGACTCCGAGATCGCCGACATCCAGAAGACGGCCGAGATCGAGGAACAGGCCGCCGAGAAGACGTCGTGGTCCACCCTGTTCAACTCGAAGTACCGCTACCTGGTGATCGCGGGGGTCGGCGTGGCCGCCTTCCAGCAGTTCCAGGGCGCTAACGCCATCTTCTACTACATCCCCCAGATCGTCGGGAAGGCCGGTAACTCCGCAGCCACCGATGCCCTGTTCTGGCCCATCATCAACGGGATCATCCTGGTGGTGGGATCGCTGGTGTACATCGCCATCGCCGAGAAGTTCAACCGCCGGACCCTGCTGACCGTCGGAGGCACCGTGATGGGGCTCTCCTTCCTGCTGCCCTCGGTGATCCATGCCGTCATGCCCACCGCGCCCGGAATGCTCATCGTCGTCTTCCTGTGCATCTACGTGGCCTTCTACTCCTTCACCTGGGCGCCCCTGACGTGGGTGCTGGTGGGAGAGGTCTTCCCCCTGGCCATCCGTGGCAGGGCCTCCGGCCTGGCGTCCTCCTTCAACTGGATCGGCTCCTTCGCCGTCGGGCTCCTCTTCCCGGTCATGGCGAAGGCGATGCCCCAGGCCGCGGTCTTCGCCATCTTCGGCGTGATCTGCATCCTCGGCGTCCTCTTCGTGCGCTTCAGGGTCCCCGAGACCCGGGGCCACACCCTCGAGGAGATCGAGGCCCAGGGCACCAACCGCGGCGAGAAGGCCGCGGTCTGACTCCGATCCCGACCCCATCGGCCTGACCATGCGCCACGAGGCGTCCGGACCTCTCACGGTCCGGGCGCCTCGGTCGTCTGCGGTCCCCTCATCGCGTGGTCGAGCTCACACCGTCGAGAGGGTCGAGCCGCGCACCACCAGACGGCAGGGGACCTTCTCCACGCCGTGCGACGGGTTCCCTCCGATGGCGTCGAAGAGCAGATTCGCGGCGCGGCGGCCGAGCCCCTGAAGGTTCATGTCGATCGTGGTCAACGGAGGCCGCGAGCCGGTGGAGAGGATCTCCCAGTTGTCATGGCCCACCACAGCGACATCCCCGGGATGCTCCTGCCCTCCTCCCGCAGCGCGTCCACGGCCCCGCGCGCGATCTGGTCCGAGCCGCAGATGACGCCGTCCACGTCGGGATGCTGGTCCAGCAGTGCCCGTGCCGCGCCTCGGCCCCAGCACGATGCGGGTGTGGGTGCCGACCCTGCCGTAGGATTGGCCCAGACCTCCAGACAAGGATGAGCCCCTCCGCGATGAACGAACTCCCTCCCGCCACCGGTACGCCGGGCTCAGGCAGAGCAACGGTGAGGGACGTCGCCGCCCGGGCCGGGGTCTCCCCGAAAACCGTCTCGAATGTCATCACGGGGAAGGTCTATGTGCGCCCCGAGACCCGGCGCCGGGTCGACGCCGCCCTCGCAGAGCTCGACTATGTGCCGAATCTGAGCGCCAGGGGCCTGCGCAACGGCAGGTCCGGGGTCATCGCCCTGGCCCTTCCCGATCTGGCGACGCCGTACTCGGCGGAGGTGGCCCACCACTTCGTCGAGGCGGCCCACTCCCGAGGCTGGGGGGTTCAGATCGAGGAGACCCGTGGACGCCCCGACCGCGAACAGCAACTGGTGTCCCGGGCACTGTCCCGGCTCGTCGACGGGCTCATCCTCAACCCCGTTTTCCCCGACGAGTTGAGTCTGTCCGCCGACGCCCTCCTGCCGCCCACCGTGCTCATCGGGGAGGTGCTCGATCTGCCCTTCGACCAGGTGCGGGTGGACCCGGAGACGGCGGCCTACGACATGACGAGCCATCTCATCGGGCTGGGCCATCGACGCATCGCCCTGCTCGGCTCCCCGGACAGGTCCACGGCGTTCACCGCGACGCTGAGGACCCAGGGGTATCGCAGGGCCCTGGTGGACGCGGGGCTGCGGACCGATCCCCGCCTGGAGATCGCCTGCGACGACTGGACGCCACGAGGAGGCGCCGGGGCCGTCGACTCGTTCATCGACGGCTCCCCCCTGCCGGACGCCATCTTCTGCCTCACCGACTCCCTGGCGCTGGGGGTCATCAGCGCGCTGTGGCGCCGCGGCATCCGGGTGCCAAGGGGGATCTCGGTCGCAGGCTTCGACGACATCGCCGACGGCGAGTTCGCCGCACCGCCCCTCACCACGGTGAGCTTCGACAAGGACGAGTTCGCCGCACGGGCGCTCGACCGTCTCGCCGAACGGATCACCAGGGCCTCCATGCCCGTGCGGACGATACGCGTGCCTCATCGGATCGTCGCCCGCCAGAGCACCGCTGCCCGCGCGACGACCCGATGACACGGGATCGGTCTCAGCCCTTGAGGCCGCTTCCGGCGACCCCCTCGACGATCTGCCGCTGGAAGATGAGGTAGATGATGATCAGTGGCAGCGCGGCCAGCAGCGCCCCGGCCTGGATGTCGGCGTACCTCAGCCCGTAGCTGCCCTGAGTGGTGGCCAGACCCACGGGAATGGTCATCAGCCCCGGGTTGGACAGCACATACAGCGGCAGCAGCAGGTTGTTCCACACTCCGACGAAGGTGAGCACCGTGACGGCCGCGATGACCGGGCGCGACAGGGGCATCACGACACGCGTGTACACCTTCCAGACGCTCGCCCCGTCGATGCGGGCGGCCTCCTCGAAATCCTTCGGGATGCCGTCGAAGAACTGCTTGAAGATGAACACCGCGATCACCGCCGGAACCTGCGGGAAGATCACCGACCAGTAGGTGTTCAGCAGGCCGATGGCGTTCAATTCCTGGAAGATCGGCACGATGAGCACCTGGGCCGGGATCATGATACCGAGCAGGATCATCGTGAGAACCGCCCTCGATCCTCGGAAGTTCAGCCTCGACAGCGAGAACCCCGCCATCGAGGCGAACACGACGGTGAGGACCGTCGTCAGGACCGAGGTGATGGCGCTCGCCAGGTAACAGTTCCAGATATCCGATCCGCCCAACAGGGTCGAGAAGGAGTGGAGCGTCGGATTCCAGGTCTTGAGGATCTCCCTGGCCCCGAGGGCGGCCACACCGTTGTCGGTCAGCGAGGTCTTGAGGGCGAAAAGGCTGGGAATCAGCCAGATGACGGCGAAGACGATGAGGACGACCAGCGCGATCGCGTTGAAGGTGCGGGTGCCCATCGAGGCCTTGGCCGTCGTCGCCCGTGCCGGTGCGGCGCTCGTGACAGGTGATTTCCTGGGGATGGTCGCAGTGGACAACTCACACCTCGTTCCTGGCCGAGAACCGGCCCGCCAGCTGCCGCACCGCGGCGACGATCATGATGAGGATGAAGACCAGGACACTGGCCGCGGATGCGGCACCCGTCCTGTTGTCGGTGAAGGCCACCCCGGTCACGAGCTGCAGCGCGACCTGTGTCGAGGTGCCCGGCCCGCCGTTCGTCATGAGGTAGACCTGATCGAAGATCTTGAGACTCGCGATGATCTGGAGAAGCAGCACCAGGCCCGTCGTCCTGCCCAGCAGAGGGATCGTGATCCGGCGGATCTGAGACCACTCGCCTGCACCGTCGACCGCGGCCGCCTCGTAGAGCTCACG
Organism: Cutibacterium avidum ATCC 25577; assembly: GCF_000227295.1. Taxonomy (GTDB): domain Bacteria; phylum Actinomycetota; class Actinomycetes; order Propionibacteriales; family Propionibacteriaceae; genus Cutibacterium; species Cutibacterium avidum. The sequence continues at coordinate 844,803 of NZ_JH165054.1, forward strand.
AGGGATCTCCTGAAGACCGGCCAGGTACAGCACGAAGTTGAATCCCAGCGTCCACCAGACCGTGGCGATCGCGATGCCGATCATCGCTGTGTGCTCGCCCGACAGGATGCCCGTGCCGGGCACCATGCCCAGCAGCTCCTGGACCCACGCCCACAGGCCGGTCGCGGGAGTGAAGATGAACACCCAGATGAGGGAGATCGTCGCCGACGGAAGGATGTAGGGGAGGAAGAACGCCAGCCGGTAGAACCACTGTCCCCGTCTCATCCTGTTGGACAGCACGGCGAAGACGAATGCCAGGATGACCAACGGCGGGGTCGTGTAGATGGTGAAGAGCACGGTATGCCACATGGCATCCCAGAAGTCTGCCCTGCTGAACATCTCGGCGTAGTTCTTGAATCCCACGAATTTCCCCAGGCCGGTTCTCACCGCGGAGGTGTTGAAGAAGCTCATGACGAACATGTAGATCGTGGGCCCGAGCAGGAAGGCCAGGTAGAAGATCCCGAAAGGTGCGAGGAAGAGCCACGCCGCTCTCCCGTCCTTCTTCTCGATGGGGGCGGCGGTACTCCTGCGCCCGGCGCCCGGCCCCGAGCGCTGCGCCCGGGTGTGCTGTGAATTGATCGAAACTGCGGACACGATGAGATACCTTCAAATTCCTGATCAGAGGGGGCTCTCGGTATCGAGGTAGACCCGGAGTTGCTGCTTGATGACGTTGAGTGCCCCTTGAGGAGTCACGGCGAGTTGCTGGGCCAGGGCGAGCTGCGCCCCCACGATGTTCTCGAAGGTGGAGCCCGAACCGCCGTACCAGGTCGGATCGTCGTAGACGGCGATGTCGGCCGCCGAGGCGTAGTTGGCCTGCGGCCTCAACGCTTTGTAGGCGCTGCTGGTCGCGATGGGCTGGTAGGCGGGGATGTGCCCGCCCTCGGCCCAGGTCATGCTCTGCTCGAGCATCTTCTTGATGAACAGCATCACCTGATGGCGCTGCTGATCGGTCCGCTCCTTGCGCGGGATGATGAAGCAGTGGGAGTCCGCCTGGGCGGCGGGCCTGTCGTAGACGGTGGGGATCTTGGTCATACCGAATGTCAGGCCCTTGATGGACTGCGCGGTCGTGATCTCCCACTCCCCCTGGACGTACATGCCGGCCTTTCCGGTGAACATGTAGGTCTGTGCCGTGGCGTAGTCGAGGCCCTTGTTGAGCCAGCCCTTCCTGACCCAGCTCTGGATCCGCGCCACCGTGTCGAGGAAGAGGTCCTCGTTCACCGTGAGCCTCGTGCCGCCACCCGACAGGAACGGCGTGGCTCCGCTGCGCTGGTTGTACAGCGTCCAGAACAGCCGCCACGGGGTCGCGGTCTCCCCGCCCACGTTGGCGGAGGTGATCGCCGCGCCGCCGGTCACCCTGCTGATCGCCTGCAGTGCGGCCTCGAAGTCCTCGAGCCCCTGGAGCTGCGTGAGGTCGCCGTCAGTGCCCAGGATCCCGGCCTTCCGGCAGACGTCGGAGTTGAAGAAGAGCACGAAGGGATGGGTGTCCAGCGGGATCGCGATGGTGTGGCCGCCGGTGATCTGCGCCTTCCACGGCTTCGCCGCGAAGTCCGAGGAGGACAGCCCCACCGAGGCCAGGTCGGCATCAGTGATGTCCTCGATGATGTCGCCCTCCCTCAGCGGCTTGGCGCGAGTCAGGTGGGACACCGCGACATCCGGCGGCTTGTTGCCGACGGTCGCCAGGGTGACCTTCGTGTAGTAGGGGTTGCCCCAGGCGAAGGTCGTCGCCTGAAGGGAGCCGCGCCCGTACGCCTTCTGATAGCCGGCCTCCATGGCCTGCATCCTCGTTCCGTCTCCCCCGCTGAACAGGTTCCAGAACACCAGGGTCGACGGATCGAGTTGCGAGCCGAACAGGCCGGCCGCCACCGGGCTGGAGCAGCCGGCGAGGGCCGTCGCGGCCACCGCCAACCCTCCCCCGAGAGATCCTCGCCGAGTCATGCCCCGGCCTGTGAAGTGCATCTGGTACGACCTCCTCGTCGTCAGCACGCCGTGCCGCCCTGCACGGCAGATCATTCTATCGTGGTAATGCAGTGGCAGACAGAGCGGCGCTGTTCTGTGTGAACTGATCCTGACACACGGTTGATGAGCCGGTCAAGAGGGTCGCGTCGTGATATTTATCACATTTTTGAGCTGTTCGCTTCAGGCTCGGTACTCCGGTCCGCCCATGAAGCGCCAAAATGACTATAACGATGTAATACTGGCCTGGGCCCACCCGAAGGGCCCGCGCATCCGGTCCGCGCTGACCACCGGGGCGTCACCGATCCTCCAGAGGAGTTCTTCCATGTCCAGGGCCACGATCACTGCCGACCGCGACTTCACGGTCGGGCCGGTTCCCCGCCGCCTGTTCGGATCCTTCGTCGAGCACATGGGCCGGTGCGTCTACTCCGGCATCTACGAGCCCGGCCACCCTGCCGCCGACCGGAACGGCTTCCGCCGTGACGTGCTGGAGCTGGTGCGCGAACTCGGCGTGTCGGTCGTGCGCTATCCCGGCGGCAACTTCGTATCCGGATACCGGTGGGAGGACGGCGTCGGGCCGGTCGGCGAGCGTCCCCGTCGTATCGACGGGGCATGGCACAGCATCGAGACGAACGCCTTCGGGCTGCACGAGTTCGTCGACTGGGCCCGGCAGGCCGACGTGGAGATCATGGAGGCGGTCAACCTCGGCACCCGGGGGGTGGAGGCCGCGCGGGCCCTGGTCGAGTACGCGAACCACCCGGGGGGCACCTACCTGTCGGACCTGCGCCGCCGCAACGGAGCGCCCGAACCCTTCGGGATCAAGCTGTGGTGCCTGGGCAACGAGATGGACGGCCCCTGGCAGATCGGCCACAAGACCGCCGATGAGTACGGCCGACTGGCCGCCGAGGCCGGCAAGGCGATGAAGCTCGTCGATCCCTCGATCGAGCTGGTCGCGTGCGGGTCCTCCAACTCGGGGATGCCGACCTTCGGGACCTGGGAGAGCACCGTGCTCGGCCACGCCTACGACGTCGTCGACAACATCTCCCTGCACGCCTACTACGAGGAGGCCGACGGGGATGTCGCCAGCTTCCTGGCCACCGCCCTGGACATGGATCACTTCATCGAGTCGGTCGTCGCGACGGCCGACGCGACCCGCGCGGCCGGCAAGCACCGCAAGCGGATCAACCTGTCCTTCGACGAGTGGAACGTCTGGTACACCAGACGGCCCGGGCAGGACATGCCGGACGCCATCACCGAGCGCGGCGGATGGCACGAGCACCCCCGGATCATCGAGGACGCCTACTCCGTCACCGACGCCGTGGTGGTGGGGACCCTGCTCAACTCCCTGCTGCGCCACGGCGACCGGGTGAGGATCGCCAACCTGGCCCAGCTCGTCAACGTCATCGCACCGATCCGCTCCGAGGAGGGCGGGCCGGCCTGGCGCCAGTCGATCTTCTGGCCCTTCGCCCAGATGGCCAACCGCGCCAAGGGGCAGATCCTCCAGCTGGCCACCTCCGGGGACCGCTACGCGACCGAGAAGTTCGGGGACGCCGACCTGGTCGACGCGACCGCCACCTGGGACGAGGAGACCGGTCGCCTCGCCCTCTTCCTGGCCAATCGCGGTCTGGAGGAGTGCGCCGAGGTGTCGGTGACGCTGCGAGGCCTGGACACCTCCCGGGTCGCGCGGGCCGAGGTGCTCACGGTCCCCGACGGCACCGACCGCTTCGCCGTCAACGACGAGCAGCACCCAGACCGCGTCCACCCGGAGCCTCTGGACGGGGTCGTGGTCGACGGTGACACCACCCGGCTGAGGCTGCCCCCGCTGTCCTGGGCGACCGTGGAACTGGACGTCTCGCGAGCCTGAGTCCCCACGATCCCGAGGAGACGACAGGGTGGCCGGGCCCGATCGGGCCCGGCCACGCTGTGTCAGTGGGTCTCAGATGTGAGGATTCCTCAGCTGTTGACCGGCAGCACGGCCTCGGGTGCGACCCGCTGCAGCTCCAGAGCTCGGCGGTAGCGGTCCAGATAGACCGAGAAGCCGTCGACGTCAGCGCGTGCCGGCTCCATGACGCTGGTACTGGTGGTGGCGAACACCTCCTCGTCGAGGAACTGCGCCAGGCTCTTGGAACCGGCCTCATCGAGGTAGGCCGCCAGGAGCGCCATCCCCCAGGGGCCGCCCTCCCCCGCGGTCTCGCCGACGGCGACCGGGGCTCCCAGCGCCGCGGCCAGGATCCGCTGGGCGGGGCCCGCGGTGCGGAAGAGCCCGCCGTGGGCGAGCAGCCTGTCGACCTGCACCTTCTCGGCGTCCAGGATCCGCATCCCCAGGCTCAGGGTGGAGAACACCGCATAGACCTGCGTACGCATGAAGTTGGCCAGGGTGAACGAGCTGTCCGGTGCGCGCACCACCATCGGGCGCCCGTCGGGCAGGCCCGCCACGGGCTCGCCGGCGAGGTTGTTGAAGGACAGCAGCCCGCCGCCGTCGGCCTTGCCGGCCAGCGCCTCATTGAGCAGGGCGGCGAAGATGCCGTCCTGGTCGACCCCGGATCCGATGGCCTGGGCGAAGCGCCCGAAGAGGCCGGCCCATGCCGACAGTTCGTTGGCCCCGTTGTTGCAGTGCACCATCGCCACGGCGTCCCCGGCGGGGGTCGTCACGACGTCGATCTCCTCGTGGACCTGCTCCAGCGGGTGCTCCAGGACGACCATCGCGAAGGCGCTGGTGCCGACCGACACGTTGCCGGTCCGCCTGGCGACCGAGTTGGTGGCCACCATCCCGGTGCCGGCGTCGCCCTCCGGCGGGCAGAACGGCACTCCGGCCTTCAGGGCCCCGGTCGGATCGAGCAGTGCGGCACCCTCGGCGGTCAGGTCGCCCGCCGCCGCGCCGGCCGGCAGCACCTCGGGGAGCAGCTTCTCCAGCTTGAGGCCGGGCACCCGGGCGTCGATGAGCGGATCGACGATGGCGAGCATCCGCTGGTCGTAGCCGCCGGTCGCCGGATCGATCGGGAACACTCCCGAGGCGTCGCCGACACCGAGAACCGTCTTGCCGGTGAGCTTCTGGTGGACGTAGCCGGCCAGCGTGTTGAGCGCCGCGATCCGCCCGATGTGCGGCTCCTCGTCGAGTACCGCCTGGTAGAGGTGGGCGATCGACCAGCGCTGCGGGATGTTGAACCCGAGCGCCTCAGTCAGCTCGACCGCGGCCGGGCCGGTCGAGGTGTTGCGCCAGGTCCGGAACGGCACCAGGAGGTCGCCCGCCTCGTCGAAGGCCAGGTATCCGTGCATCATCGCCGAGATGCCGATGGCACGGAAGGACGTCGGGGTGACGTCGTAGAGACGCTGGACGTCGGTGACCAGATCGGCGTAGCAGGCCTGCAGACCCGCCCACACCGCCTCGAGGGAGTAGGTCCACCGCCCATCGACGAATTCGTTCTCCCATGCGTGACTCCCGCTGGCCAGCGGGGTGTAGTCCGGCCCGATGAGACAGGCCTTGATGTTGGTCGATCCGAACTCGATTCCCAGACTGGCGCGTCCGGTCTCGATGACATCCCGGGCACGTCCCGGATCGATGTCAGCTGTGGTCATGGGCTGCCTCCTTGCGGCTCGTTAACGTTCACATCGAACGATACCATCGACTCCCCCGGGCGCATCACCTACGTAGGCGAACCGACCATCGGCCGTCCGCCCCGTAGCTCGCCATGCCCCGGTCCTCGAGCTCTTGGAGGGCCAGCAGGCAGTCCGTGAGACTCACCAGGGCGGCCCGTGCCAGCTCATCGACGCCCAGCGCGCCGCGGGCCGGGAGCTCCTCGTGCACCCGCAGGGTCTCGGGCCCCAGTGCATCGGTCGGATGCTCCGGGACGGGTTCCCTGGGCAGCTCGGGCTGGATGGGCCCCAGAGCCTCCCGGACGTCGTCGGCGTCGCGGACGAGTTCGGCGCGCCGATTCCGGATGAGGTCGTGCGGGCCGACCGAGCGGCTCGAGGTCACCGGGCCCGGCACGGCCAGCACCTCCCGGTACATGTCGCCGGCCCAGTTGGCGGTGCTGAGCGCCCCCGATCTGGCGGCGGCCTCGACGATCACCACGCCGCCGGTCAGACCGGCGATGACCCGGTTGCGGGCCAGGAAACCCGGCCTGGTGGGGCGGCATCCGAGACACCCAGGATCCCGGCCAGGTAGGCCACCTGGCCGGGATCACCGAGATCGTGGACGGCGATCCTCGCCTGGGACGGCAGGACCGGGTTGCCCCGGCGGATGGCCAGGGCGAGCTCGGCGGGAACCAGCCGGCCCCGCAGGTCAGCGTCATCGATCTGGGCAAAGACGTCCAGACGGGGGTGTGCCCCGGCACCGCGGTCAGCCCACACAGGGTGAACGCGTTGGACAGCGACTCGATGTCATAGAACCAGAACCCCGAGGTGGCCGCAGTGATCGCGGTGGGCTCGGCGGGAGCCGCCGCGGCCCCGGTAGGAGACTCGGCTGCGGCCTGTGGGGCCAGGGACGAGGTGGTGTGTGTGGCCATCGGCCCTCCTGGGGTCATGGGTGGTCGGATGGGGTGAGTGAGAGCGCTCGATCGCAGTCGCTGTTCTCGGCGCAGTTCAGGTACTTCCGATCAACGAGGCTGGGTATCCGACCCCATGGCTTGGGAGCAGACGTCATATGCAGGAGGTCGAGATCGAGCTCTCCCTCGTCACAGTAGAGCGTGAACTGCCTGGCAACGCTTGCCATCTCCGCACCGATGTGACGACAGCGCTCGAGGAACGAACTGGTTGAACTGGACGGTGTGTAGTAGAAGCTCTTTGCGCCGAACTCGTTGGTGAGGTGCTCGTCGAAGAACCAGGCGATGGCCTTCTCCACCTCGACCCCGTGTCGCTGCAGGAACTCCGTGTACGTCTGTGTGCCGAGAAACGTCATGGCGTCGAGCCGATTGAACATGTGGCCCCTCGGGTAGGTGTCTGCCCCCGAAATGAAGACGCGCTCGATCGCTCTGATCTGCCCCGGGAAGGACGGCATCCTGAGCAGGCCGGCCCAGTCCAAGTAGCCGACCAGCGACGCGTAGTTCGCCAGCACCTGCATCGGCTCCATCGACGACAGGAGGTATTTCTCACCAAACGTCCGCACGAGGGTGATTTCGCCGTCCGTCTTCCCCCATCGATCCGACACCGTTTCGCGCTGCTCGGGATCGATCTTGACGCCATAGCCGTTGTGCGCCAACATGTTTTTCCGGTCGGCGAGGAGCTCCTGCGCCAGAGCTTTGCATCGCTTGCTCGCCTGTAGACGGATTTTCGGCGTGATACCAAGGGCCTCGTTGTCGCGCGCCTGCGCAATGGCCTCTACACAATTGGGGTGGGGCGATTCGCTGTCGATGTATGCGCCCAGGAGCTGCTGCCGCTCCGCCTCGCCGAAGCTGGTGGGGAAAAAGCAGGCGGTGGACGGTGTTCTGACCAACTGGCTGGCGACCAGGAGCTCACCGTTGCGCGGGTCGGCGAGCAGCGCGTCACGAAGCCGTCGGTCATGCTGGCTCACGAACTGCTTGTTGGAGAGCATGACCTGAAGCGGCATGCCTGCTCCGAGAAGAGCGTCGAACAGCGTCTGCCCGCCCACCTTCTCCGCGACGCTGTGCCGGCCAAGGAGCATGAGGAGATCCTCGGCGTACAAGTAGTCGAACCCAGTCAAACAGTCGTCGAGATTCGACGCATCGAGTCCTGAGAAGTAGCTCGCGATCATTCCCCGCAGCGTGCAAGCTGCCACTTTGAGATTGTCTTGCTCGCCCTGTGTGAGATCGATCGGAAGAATGCCGTGCTCTGCGAAGGCGAGCGCGTTGTGAAGCTCAAGAACATCATTCAGGGAGTCGCCAGTGGGCTGCTCCAACTGCCCCCCGGATAACCGCGACGGCTCGCCCTGCGGTCGAGGTGCTCGCGAGGTCCAGCGGACCGTAGAACTTGACCCTGTGGTCCGCTGCCGGGTTCACCATGAACCCAGTGTATTTGGTAGCACCTGCGGTTCTGCACGTAGAGGCACCACACCGCCCGGACCCCAGGTTAGAGTGAGGAGGCCAGCGAGATCCCGGTGTGGGGGATTGTCTGTACCGACTGCGGTGGATCTGGTAACCATCCTCCAGACAGGCCCATCAGATCCGCGCCAGGGGCGCCCGGGAACTCTCCGCCACCATGGTCTGCTGCCCCCGACGGCGTGCACCACATGTCCTCTGAGTGGTCACGGCCGCCACGACGAGCACCGCGAAGGCGACCAGCGGCATGGCACTGTCGGCATACCAGACCAGCAGGATCCACGGATGATTCTCGCCAATGCCACTCACTCGGCAGATCAGGTCATCGGTCGGCTGGACCGCTGGGGCACCGGCGGGGGTGCCGGATCCATCAAGGAACAGCTTCACCCCGCACCACTGACCGTGGCCGGCGACATCCCGGTGCTCTGCCTGGACTCGCGGTACTCCCGCCATCTCAACCGGGAGGGGTTGTACCTCATGGCTTCGGCCCTGCAGCGGGCGGCCACCACCAAGAAGAGCTCATCGCGGAGGAACGACTCGGTGGTGGTGTGACCCCATCACATCCAGGGCGCTGAGAGCTCTGACCGGACCAGTCAGACGATGACGACCCACCGGCATCCGCCGGTGGGTCGTCTTGGGAACTCAGCGCCGATCCGGAAATTCACGAATCCTCGCCTCTCCGATCTGTATGTATCCACTGGCCAAGGTGATCTCCGATCCAGTCCTGCATAGCCACGGACTCTGCCGTAACAGCCAGGTCTGTGTCGTCAATCCTCCCGGCCTGCGGGTCCACATGGGTCGCCGCGGCCTGACGATCAAGTTCGGCAAGATGCTCTTTCATCTCGAGCAGGCTGAATGCAGCCTCTGGCCAGGACACCGTCAGCCCCAGGGCCTCGGCCCGCGTCTCGTACTTTCTGCGGTACTCATCGCAGGGATGGGTCGCCGAGATCATGAGCGTGACCGGGTCCTGCGCGCGGCAGCACAGCAGTCCGTTGCGATATGAGTCGAGGTCCTGATAGATGTCCTGGACGAGCCGAGTCACCTCGGTGGCCCGCCAGGCCGCCAGTTCCTCGGGCACCGCGGTGCCCTCGAGCAGACGGGTGGCGAAGTCGAGGGACACCCCCAGCTCAAGCGCCACGTCGTTGGCGCTCACTCCCTGCTCCGTCAGCTCGACTCGCAGGAGATCCAGAGTGGCGACAAGAGAGTCCTCGGAGGCCTGAAGGGTGGTCGCAGCCGATATGAACAGCCTGGCTCGTAGGGTCATGGTGCCACGTTACAGCTCAGGTTGGTCATGGTCTTCGAGACCACGGCTCGGAACTGAACGCTGTGCACGGTGACTCTCGCGACCACGTCATAGTTGGCTTTTGTGTTCTTCTTGCAGGGATTCGTCGCTACCGCAGTGGCGACCCGCGAATATGGACCGTTCAGTGATGTGTACTCACTGACTTTGTGCATGATACCAAATGATGTAATCTTCGGATTGCCTTGCCGAATGTCAACATGAATAGAATGCCTATAGAGGTCGTTTGGGGTGGCTGTAGATTTACAGCTGGACTGATCGCCCCATTCCAGACGATTCTTGATAATCTGCGGATTGTGGAACTTTCCTGTGCAAATACCGGCATCAAAGTCTGCACTACGCGTGGACGCCCCAGAAGACGAGGAACTGTCATCTGATCCGATGACCCATGAGTGATTGTCCCAGATCATCATGTAGCCATCATGGGACTCCGCACGAGCATTATCAACGTCCACACCAGCACCACGAGCCGCCAAAACGAGTGCGGCCGGAGCAGATTCTATACCCCTAGTGCTAGCAGATGAGTCACTTGACTTCGCGGGTGCTGCTGTCGATGTCGGCGCTGCCGTGAATGCAAACAGCGAGGCAATTGACAGAGATAGTACTGGTACAAACAGGGCCTTTGTTTTCATAAACTCCCCCTTGATCAAGCTGAATCTTAGCCTCAGCGGACAACCCTTGTCCGTCAATTCGAAATGACTAGAGCGCTCCGCGTCAACGTGTCAAGGGGAAAGTGAATCAGACATGTTCACCAGGGCGAGTGCGGCGTGTACCTGTCAGGATCCTGATGTCCCCGTCACAACGAGTGCGATGTACTCGGCCATCTCCGGGCAGAATCTCAGAGCGTAGTCTGTCGTCCAGCGCGGTCCACGTTCCCGATTCCGACCCCCGTCTAGCAGCACTGTCCACGATGCCCGTGGCTCACGAGCGTGTTCCCGGGTCGCCGCTGATTGTGCCAGACCCGCACCGCCCTACAGCTCCGTGGTCTCCTCGGTGTCGAGTTCTCTGGTCATCGGAGCTATGTCCCCCTCTTTTGATTGGTCTCCATCGGCATGCGACCACCCTCCGGAGGCGCTTGTCGAGGAAGAACAATCTGGTGGCGGCCCGTACCGGCGACTGGATACCGGCACAGACGCATCAGCCCACCAGCACATGTGCTGGTGGGCTGATGTCATGTGGGTCATACAGTGCTGATCGTGATGCAGGAACTGAACTCGATGATCAGTTGATCCAGACTGACGTCTTTTGTCGCCACCGACCATATGAGGTGTGCGGCATGGTCCTGACTCATGTCGAGCACTGCTCCGCTGATCTCCAGGAACAGCAGGGCTGACTCCAGAGCCAACCGCTTGTTGCCGTCCTCGAATGTCTGGGCCTCCGCGACACCGAACGCCAGACGAGCGGCCTTCGCCGCCAACGTGGGGAACGCCTCGTGGCCATCGAACACTGCAAATGGAGCAGCCACCGCCGACGAGAGGACATCGGGTCTCAGCAGTGCTCCTGCAGAATGTCCTGCTCGTACAGGTCGCAGCAGTCCTCATACGTCAGTTGTTCGGTCACCGGGCGAGCAGCGCCATGGCTCGCGACCACTGCCTGCTGATCCGAGCACCACGGTGGAGAAGATCGGCACGGTCATGATCGGCCGCCGTGAAGGTGGCCCGGCGTGTGGGTCCCCTGCCCTGTGCGGCCTGGGTGCTGTACTCGCGCATCATCGTCGCCGGATCGATCGGTGTGCTTCCTGGCTCATCAGCGGCGAGTCCCTGGCGGGCCTGTCTCCACGGCTTCTCACCGTGGGTGACTCCACTGAGGTACTTCCCACCGTGATTGCCGTAGTGGCGCAGCACGGCGTCGACGGTGGCCCGCTGCGACTGCGTGAGATCGGTCGGGACGTGGTGACCGAGCGATGTGAGATCCACGTGGCGGATCGACCGGAGTACGGGGCCGTCGGTCCATGCCTCGATCGATTCGTCGAAGACTGGTGATCCGTCCCAGGCCAGGGACCATGCCTGGACGTAGTAGAGCAGCTTCTGCAGCTGCATTTCACCGGTGAGGGTGAATCCCGTCCCGGCAATGTAGTCGGCAACGTCTCGTGGTGTGACCATGATCCCCCCTCTCGAGCGTCGGACTCGTTTCTCAATACCAATTGTATGACGGACCCCTGTCTCACGGACGCGTACTCATCGGCGCGTCAGGCGCAGGGTCAGTGCCGCGGGCGTCACACCGAGCCTGCGGGCCAGGACGTCGAGGTCCATGCCGGTCGACCACAGGGTGGCCACCACCCCGGCCGGCATGAGCAGCGCCGTGGCGAAGTCGTCGGCCCATCTCTCATCGGGATCCGTCGTGGTCACCGGCATCATCGACAGCTCCCGGTGGCGTTCCACGCGGCCGAGCACGGCTTCGCCGGTCCAGGGGCCCTGGTGCTCGCGGACGTGGTGACCGATCTCGTGGGCCAGGACGAACCGGCGACGATCGAGGTCGCAGCGCGAGCTGACGACGGCCCGGAACCGGGTCTGACCCTCGAGCTTGACGAGCAGCCCGTCGACGCCGGGCTCCAGGAGCCTGCGCTCCACCGCCAGACCCAGGCGGCAGGCGACGCGGGTCACGTCGACGGGCACCCGGACCGCCCCTCCGGTAGCGATGGTGGTCTCCAGGATCTGGCGGGCGACCCTGTCGGGGTCGTCGGTGGTCAGTCCGGTCATGTCATGGGGCGGTCCCCCTTCCTGGTGGACGATGGTGCGCCAGCAGGCGCAGTCCCCCGATCACCCGGACCGGCTGTGCCGGTACACCGACATACCGCAGTCTTCGGGTCCGGCCCGGTCTCACCAGGGCGAGTGCGGGGTGTAGCTCTCGGGGTCGTGCCAGGCCCGCAGGATGAGCTCGATCCGCTCAGTCATGTCTGAGGAGGCCTCCAACCGGATCGGCGTCCCGGTGGTCGGGTGGTAGGCGGTCGCGGCATAGAACCGGATGCCCCCTCTGGTGATCCAGCGGTCCAGCCGGCCGATGATCTGGTCGCCGGCCAGGACCTTCCATGACGCCTTCGACCCCCTGGCGCGCACCGTCATCACCGACATGTGCTCCAGGTGCACACTCTCGGGCAGCGCCACCGTCTCCTCGTCGTCGAACAGCATCACCATGTTGACCAGTCCTCGCCTCACCTTGTCCCTGGGGCACGAACACTAGATGCGGGCACTGACAGGTTCGGTGCGGATGCCTCTCCCCCGGCGGGGCCAGGGGCTCGTCAGGAGCCGGTGATGCCCGATGCCGCCGACCTCACCGGTAGCCGATGACGTCGTGGCTGACCGCCGCGATCGTGTCCGCATCGATGTCGGCGGCCGGCAGCCGGTAGATGGTGTTGAGCCGAGGGTTGAAGATGCCCATGCAGGTGACGATGCCGAAGATGTCCTGACCCGAGTGGTGGCCCATGAGGTAGTACATGAGCAGCTGCAGGGTGTTCTCCTTCGTCGGCGGGTTCTTGGAGACCTTGATGTCCCACAGGGTGTCGGCGGTGGGCAGGTCCCCGTCGCCCTGGGAGACGGTCTCGGTGTAACCGTCGGGATCGAAGTGGAACCCGTCGGCGACCACGGGGCCGACGGAGGCGATAAAGGCCGTGATGCGCCGCACTATCGTGGCGATGCGGTCGAGCGGGTTCATGACCGGGACGCGTTGGGGAGCCCTTCGACCGCACCGGTCTTGAATCCTGCGAAACCGGCGGTGGCGACCACCTCAATCCGCTTCGACCACGACCTGGGACGGGCGGCGAGCCACTGTGTCAGCACCGGCTTCCATTGGTGCGATAGCCGTGGTGTCCTGCTGTCGCACCCGGAGTACTTGTTGTGCCGCACACGGATCAGCAGCGTCGTGCGCCGATGTCCAAACGGCTCGTGCTAGCCGACTCACCACCGAGTCCCGCGTCACGCCCTTCACGCACCCATTGGTCCAGCGTTTCGATACGACACTCAATCACCACCATTCGCGGTTTGAGGCGCTGCCCGACAGCCACAATCCAGAGTTCATCACGACGGCAAAGCTCATCAGATCAGGGGCCGCGAAGGCAGGGTTATACACGTTGAGGCATTCCCGATCAGCGGTGGAGGAATCTTCATCCTCGGAGGGCCTCGACTCCTACGTAAGAACCGACGCGCCGGCTGAGCTCACACCCCATTCATACCCTCGATTGTGATAAACTATCGGGGATCTCTACTCGTGCTCGACGAGGAGAGCGACGACGAGGGTGTGATAGTCCATGGCGAGCACCGAGGCACCCGGGAATCGCCACACATGGGCTTGAATGGGTTCCCCGTCCATGGAGACGACAGTCGTCGCATGTGGCGGAGTGCGATTCCACTGCTCGGCACAGGAGACGTTGTCCCGGTGGAAATAGCGCGCCACTTCGGCGATGACCGCATCATCGCATTCGAGATCAAGCCACTCGAGCAGGCCCTCAATGGTGCCCATGAACTCGTCCCGATCCTGATGCTCATAGGCCGGCGCGGCCAGATCACTGATGGGCCCTAGCGCTGCGATGGCCCACCGGCCCGAGGCGTTGCGCGCCACAGCGGTCATGGCTGGATCACTGTCGGACAACTCGACCGGTCCATCAATCCCTCTGAACCAGAAGATCCGACCCTTGTTCAGGTTCCAGAGCTGGAGCACAGCGTCACCGACTTTCCGTTGCAGACATCCCACCCACGAATACGGTTCGTTTGAGTGACGCCGTCAGTCCACTTGACCGTAAGCGCGAACATTGGATAATTCACTCCAGAACTCCGATTCTCGAAATTCCAGGAGTAATTTTTCCTAGATGTCAGTGCGCCCGACACTCCCGACGCTGACGCACCGTAACGACACGTATGATCAGTGGAAAGGGAGACATTCACACCACAAGAATACCCGTACCGCAATGACCATCGAGGACCTCCGGCCTTGAATGTCGTGGCGACCGTGGTCAGAGTCCATCGCTTTGACGAGCCTCCCTGTATGTTCTCTTGCCACACTGCCTGAACTTCCGAACTAAGCGTGCAGTTTTTGTTCACGCAATGATAGTTGCCGAAGTAAATGTTGGAAGACTTGAATCGATAATTATTGAGCCGCTGCCCAGGTGGGCGATGGTACCCTCCTGGGACGCCAGATGCTGACATGGTTTTAGGGGTCGAGGGATTGAGCGTACTATTGAGACGATTGATTTCAGCCGGAGAGACACTCTCTGGTAATGGTTTCGCGGCAACCGCCGATATCGTGGAGGACTCTGCCACGGGGGACGCGTTGTGAGTAGTTGCGGGCGCGGCTTATGCGGGAGTGGAATAGATCGATATGGCAACAAGAGATCCGATCGCCATGACCGAGAGTTTACTTGCGTTGTTCACCATGTCATCCTCCATCGGAGGTGTGGCTATCGTCAAGTCCCGTACATCCACTGCACCACTGTCCTCACTGGCTGATCTCGGAGCTCATCACAATCGAGGGCGTGGGCTGGGTTTGACGGCTCTTCGTCATTCCGCGTGGTTTGGTGAGGCTGGCCTGAGTGTCGTGGGGTGGTGAGAGGGGTGTGTCGGTGCTGGTGAGAAGGGTCGGGGCCTTCTTGAATGGGAAGTGCTCAAACGACCCGTTCGAAGAAGACCCCGACCGTGTTCCACACTACCTGCACTCATCCCGGCTACTGCACGCTCGCTGATGCCATCGCTGACCTCCCCGGCTTCCACGTCACGCGTGTGGACCGCTCACCTGCGGGCCTGCGTCTGAACGTCGAGACCGACCCTGGGGGAGTGCTCTGCCCCGCCTGTGGGGTCCAGGCTGTGGCGGATGGTCGCCAACAACGTCTTCTCCACGACATCGGTGTCTTCGGTGTCCCTGTCCTCCTCGTGTGGTCCAGGCGCACCTGGCGGTGCAGGCAACACTCCTGCCCCCAGGTCTCGTGGGGGGAAGAGACGCAGTTGGCTCCACCCCGCAAGCACTTCACGACCCGAGCCATCACCTGGGCTGTGAACCAGCTTCTCACCCGAGACGTTGTCATCTCCGCCCTGGCCCGGGACCTCCGGGTGGGGTGGCGCACCTTGTGGAAGGCAATCGAGGGACCCCTCCAGGAGCGCCTCAAGGAGATCAGCGACCAGGCCAGCGTGGAAGCCCCGGGCCTCGACGAGCACGTGTGGCGTCATTCCGGGCCCCACAAGAATCGGATGATCACCGGCGTCGTGGACCACACCAGACCGAAGAGAGGCAAGGACGGGAAGACGAAGCCGTTCGCGAGGCTCCTGGATGTCCAGGTCGGGCGCTCGGGAGCGGTCGCTGAGGACTGGTTGGCCTCCCAAGGCAAGGAGTTCGCGAGCAAGATCCGCATCGCTGCCATCGACCCCTACAGGGGCTACGCCAACGCCATCTCAGCGACCCTGAAAGAGGCGGACATGGTCGTCGACATCTTCCACGTGACAAAGCTGGCCAGTCAGGCCCTGGACGAGGTGCGTCGCCGAGTCCAGCAGGACACCCTGGGGCGCAGGGGACACGCCAAAGACCCCTTGTATCGGGCTCGGAGACTCCTCCTCACCGGCGCCAACCACCTCACCGAGAAGATGGCGACCAAGCTGGATGCCCTCCTCCAAGAAGGCGACCCGAACTGGGAGGTGACCATCACTTGGACCGTCTACCAGAAGCTGATCGATGCCTACCAGCAGAGCGACTCCCATGACATGGTCACCCTCATCGATGCTCTCAAGGACTGTCCGATTCCTGAGGTCGCCAGGCTGGGGCGCACCTTGAAAGCCTGGAAGAGGGAGATCCTGGCCTATTGGCACACCGACCGCTCGAACGCGGGCCCCACCGAGGCGATCAACAACGTCATCGAGACCACCCGACGCATCGCCCGCGGCTTCCGCAACTTCGACAACTACCGCCTGCGGATCCTCGCCTCAGCCTCCGGACAACGCCCTTACCGCCAACCCCCGAAACTCGTCAAGCAAGGACAACCAAACCACGCTGAATGACGAAGAGCCCCTTTAATCAAGCTGAATCTTAGCCTCCGTGGACAACCCTTGTCCGTCAATGCGAAATTGACTAGAGCGCTCCGCTTCAGCGTGTCAAGGGGAAAGTGGATCAGACATGTTCACCAGGGCGAGTGCGGGGTACAGCTCTCTGGGTCGTGCCACGCTCGCAGGATGAGCTCGATCCGCTCAGACATGTCCGACGAGGCCTCCAGTCGGATGGGCGTCCCGGTGGTCGGATGGCAAGCGATCGCCGAGTAGAACCGCATACCCCTGGCGGTGATCCAGCGGTCCAGGCGGCCGATGATCTGGTCGCCGGCCAAGACCTTCCATGACGCCTTCGATCCCCTGGCGCGCACCGTCATCACCGAAATGTGCTCCAGGTGCACGCCCTCGGGCAGTGCCACCGTCTCCTCATCGTTGAACAGCATCACCATGCCGCACTTCTGTCCTTGTCCCTGGGGCACAAACACTAGATGTGGGCACTGGCAGGTTCAGTGGGGTGACTCTCCCCTGCTGCAACGGGGACCACTGGAGGAGGTCATGAAGGCGATGTGACATGCCGCTGACGAGTTGGCCGGCGAAGGCGACATCGACCATCCCCGCGGTCCCGATTCGCCGGCCGATCCCGGAGGTCCCTGCTGGGACTTCTGAGGTTCAGGACTTGGCGAGCTCGGTGCGCAGGACGTCGCGGATGACTGCTGAGACGCTCTTGTGCTCGCGGCGGGCCCGGGCGACCAGTGCGACGTCGGTCTGCTCGTCGAGTCAGGTGGCGCGTTCACAGGACTGGCCGGCGCCGGTGGCGTGGTCGGCCCCCACATTGGGCCTGCCGGGCTGGTTCCCCGGTCAGCGTGGGGCTCGAGTCGTCGGTCAGTGGAGCCCGCGACTCAGCCCAGTCGGCCATCTGGTCCCAGTCGGGGGCGGTGGGATCGGTCGCGTTTCCAGCAGTGACGATCCGATGAATGCCATGGTGTGCTCCTTGATGATGATGGTCGGGACGGGTCTCAGCGGGCCACCGGGACCGAGCGCCCGCCGATGACGGCGCGCTCGATGGTGGCGATGCCGGCATCGGTCTGGGCCAGGACTGCCAGCCAGACGGTCGGGGACAGCTCGGCGCGGACGACGTGCTGAGGGATTCTCCCGCCGAGGATGTGCAGGGTGAGGTCAACGGCCTCCAGCTCCGGGTCGCGACGGACCTGGTCCCAGCTGGCAGCGGTGAGGGTGGTGTGGCCAGCAGCGCCAGTAAGGACAGTCATGACGATCGGTGCTCCTGGGACCCCACAGGCACGGCTGTCGGTATACCGCACGATCTCAGACGCGCGTGAGGACTCCTGCGACGAGCAGGCCCTGGACACCTGTCGGCAGAGCGTCGTCGAGCAGGATGTCGGTGGCCACGATGAGCGCGTCGAGTTCAGAGGTGGTCGATGCGGACGGTGCAGTGGAGCTGGTCGTGCGGGTGTCCATGATGGTGATCTCCTGGGATGACAGAACAGAGTGGAACAACACAGAACGGGCTCGGATGAGCGCTGATCCAGTCGTTCTCCCGGATCGGGCTCCCCCGATCCCCCGCTGTGCCCCGCCCGACGTCAGCACCGACGTGGCAGACAGCCGTCACAGTGATGACAGAAAAATGTCATTGAACCGCACCGCACAAGGCATGACGAGTGGATCGTCCCGGGTTTTGTGGAGGGTGAGTAGTCACGCGGCGGCGCTCGCCGGCGTGGTGGTGTGATCGTAGTAGCGGTCCTCAACGGTGGCTGGTGGTAGCTCGTCGGGGTTGGTGCGGTGAGGTCGGGTGTGGTTGTACCACTCGACCCACGAGGCGGTGGCGGCCTCGAGATCGTCTCGGCCCTTCCATGATCGGGTCCAGACGAGCTCACGCTTGTAGGACTTGTTCAGTGCCTCGGCGGCCGCGTTGTCGTAGGAGGACCCCACAGCGCCGGTGGACGCCTCGATGCCTTCACTCAGGAGGCGGCCGGTGTAGCGAATCGATAGATATTGCGATCCGTGGTCCGAGTGGTGCACCAGCCCGGCCAGGCTGCGCCCGTCACGGTCCTTGCGCTGCCACACGGCGTGCTCGAGAGCTGAGAGGACGAAGTCGGTGTCCATCCGGCTGGAGGTCGACCACCCCACGATCCGGCGGGAGTAGAGGTCCATCACGAAGGCTGTGTAGCAGAACCCCGACCAGGTGCGGACGTAGGTGAAGTCCACGACCCACCGCAGGTTGGGATGCTCGGCGGTGAAGTCCCTGCGGACCAGGTCCGCAGGCTGGCGTGAGCAGGCCGCGGGCCGAGTGGTACGGATCGAGCGTCCCGGCCCGATGCCGACCATCCCGAGGGCCCGCATGCGCCGCTCGACGGTGCAGCGAGCCACTGGGAGAGTCGGCTCGGTGGTGTTGAGGAGGCGCCAGGTCTTGCGCGACCCCAGGGTGGCGTTGAAGGGCTGCTCGCGCAGCGCCTGCAGGCGCTTCTCGACCACCGCGTCCGACACGGCCCTGTGCGAGGGCGGGCGGTTGCGGGCGGCGTAGTAGCCGGACGGGGCGACGTGCAGGCCTGAGCTGGTCAGGACCCTGCAGACCGGTCGACAACCCCGTGGTGCGAAGGCCGTCAATCTGGAAATCTGATCAGTACGCGGCGAGGCGCACATTCTTGGCGCCCGCCCCCGTCATCGCCTTCAAGACAGCAGGATCCGGGTAGCGGGTGGACCGCGGTTGATTGATGACGACGGAGGCGCCACTTGGGCCAAGCTCGCGATCCGCAACCTGAGCACCACTGAGCGCGAAAGACGACACAGCGATGTACAACGCCACGACCGCTGCCATCACAGCCAGCAACGGCACTGCCGCGGTGAAGCGGCTGCGGTTGCGACTCCAAATCCTCAACAGTGCGATGTTCAGACTGTGACTCACTTGATGATCTGCCCATCGCGCAGCACTGTCATTGAGTCGCAGAATCGGCCCGCGATCGGGTCATGGGTGGCAACCACCACACACATTGACCGTTCGTGCGCCAGAGCGGCGAAGAGCTTGAAGAGCTCCTGCGAGTTAGCCGAGTCCAGCGCCCCGGTTGGTTCGTCGGCCAACAGAACTCGTTGCCCCCAGCCAACGCACGGGCGACACGCACAACTCGAACGGCGAGAGGAAATCCGCGCCCGTTGCCCCCAGCCAACGCACGGGCGACACCCACGCGCTGGCGCTGACCCCCCGACACCTCTGACGGCCGACGGTCACCCAGTTGGTCAATCCCAAGGCGGGCCAAGGCGTCCTCAGCAGCCCTGCGACCTTGGGCACGGTTTTGGCCACGTGCCCACAGTGGTAAGGCCACATTTTCGATGTTTGTCATCTCCGCGATGAGATTGTTGTCTTGGAAAATGACCGACACATGTTCAAGCCGGTGCCGAGCCCGTGCCGCCTCATCCAATTCGGAGACACGTTTACGGTTCACCTCAATTTCCCCGGCATCGGGGACGTCCAGACCGGCGAGCAGATTGATCAGCGTGCTCTTCCCCGATCCGCTCTCCCCCATGAGGGCGTGTAGACCCGACGACGAAAACTCAATATCTACGCTTCGAAGCGCTTCAACCCGACCCGCACCAACACCGAAGGATTTGGACACTCCAACCGCAGCAATCATTCTCGTCCCTTCGAAACCTGTTCAGCAGGAACCGTTCGTGGCTCAGAAATATAGCAGCCAGCCCCAACGCCATGGAGGACGACCTTATCCACCTTCACAATTCTCTCTTTCTAGGGAATCCCATTGATGAGAATGGCCTTCTCCCATACGCAGAGCTTAATAGAACACCCTCACCCTGAAAGTGAGAGATTTTGATATATATCCGAAAATACAACGATATGCGTCCGAAAGTACAGAACAGAGCATGCTTAGCTACTACTGAGCACGACAAAACACATCCTGACGTACGGCCAGGACACATCATTCCAGTTTCATGATCTCTTGTTTCTACAATTTTTTCGGTAGACACGGAATATCGGAAGAATCCATCTTTCCGCCACTGCCACTTGGAGCGAGCGAGACGAGCAGATAGTTGCCGACCCGGATATAGCATGTGAATGATCCCCGGTAGGGCTACTGGGTGATTTTGATCTCCATCCGCGAGCGCACATAGATACTCCTGCAGCGAGGACAAATAGTTAGAGTCGCTCGACAAAACAAGACGAAGTCGCCCGGTGGCGACATCACATTCAACCGATGCTGCGAGATCAGATGATCCATCGACATTCTTGAGTGGTTTTTTGCACGCAGCCAACGATTCGAAACGATCCATTCCCCTTTGATACTTGGCAGGAAGGGTGACCTCTGTCCCGTCATGGGCGCCCCCGTATACGTACGTCCCACTTCCAGTCACAACGACCGCCAGCCCCAGGGCACCAATCAGGTCCATCCGGCAACGGTGCGCTGAGGGAAATATGAGCTACATCCTCCGTGGCCTACCCACAACACTCTTTGCCATGAGGGTTCTTCAAACGGGATCAGGGAAGATCGGCCAGAAAGGCACGAAAGGCCTCCAACCCCTCTGGCCGCACCGTGAAATGAGCCCATCGTCCCCGCATTTCCTTGTCGACGAGCCCCGCTTCCACGAGTTTTTTGAGGTGATGGGACAGCGTCGGCTGACTCACCCCGAACAGGCCATCGAGATGGCAGGCGCACACACTGGCGCCACTGTTCGCCGCGATGTGGTGGAAGACGCGCAACCGCACTGGATCCGACAACGCCTTTGCCACGACGGAGAGCTCCTCGGCACGCGAAACCGGCAGAGGTGACGAGTCGGGCTCACACACATCGTCGGCCGACACAACTGGAAGCGTCGTCTTCATGCCGATAATCCTACCGTCGCCATATTGACACCCATCAATACGACCTCCTACTATCAACATATAGACGTTCATCAATGTGATCGCAGGAGGTCCAGATGCCCACCATCCGTGTCTACGAGCCCGCACTGTGTTGCAACACCGGGGTATGCGGCGCCGATGTCGACCAGGAACTCGTGACCTTCACCGCCGATGTCAACGCCCTCCAGGCACAGGGAATCGACGTGCAGCGAGCCAACCTCGCCACCGACTCAACTCGGTTCACCGAGAACCCAGTCGTCGTCACTTTCCTCCAGACCGCAGGTTCCGAGGCCCTCCCCCTCACCCTCGTCGACGACGTCACCGTCCTCACCGGTCGTCACCCCAGCCGCGACGAGATGCTTCGATGGGCCGGTCGCACCGACGCCTCGCCGCGTATCGAGCTTCCCGTCATCGAGGACTGCTGCTCAGATCAAGGCACATCCACGTCCTGCTGCGGGGACTCTCAGCGGTCCTCCGGTTGCTGCTGACCACACCAGAACGTCAGGAGGTCACGATGGTCCAGTTCCTCGACGATGCCCCTCGTCACATCTTCTTCACCGGGAAGGGCGGAGTGGGGAAGACGAGCGTCGCGTGTGCCACCGCCGTCGAGCTGACGCGCCGCGGCAAACGAGTCCTCCTCGTCAGCACGGACCCTGCCAGCAATGTCGGCCACGTCTTTGGCCAGACGATCGGCAACCGCATGACCCCCATCGACGCCGTCGCCCGACTGGACGCCCTTGAGATTGATCCGGAGCAGGCGGTCGAGGCCTACCGCAATCGGATCATCGACCCGGTGCGCGCCATTCTTCCCGCCAGCGAGATCGCCACGATCACCGAACAACTCTCCGGGTCATGCACCGTCGAGATCGCGTCGTTCAACGAGTTCACCAACCTGCTGGTTGATCCGTCTCGTACCGCCGGCTACGACCACGTCATCTTCGACACCGCACCCACCGGCCACACCATTCGCCTCCTCCAGCTACCCGGCGACTGGACCGCCTACCTTGATGCCGGCAAGGGCGATGCCTCCTGCCTGGGCCCGATGTCTGGTCTGGACAAGAGCAAAAACACCTACCGAGCTGCAGTCGAGGCCCTCACGGACTCAAACGTCACCCGACTTGTCCTCGTGGCACGCGCCCAGCCGTCAAGCCTGCGCGAAACGAACCGCACTCTCGCAGAGCTCGCTGAGATCGGTATCCAGGCTTCCCATCTCGTCATCAACGGCCTTCTCCCCCATGCCGACGACGCCGATCCCCTCCGCCACGCCATTGAGGAACGCGAACACGCGGCCCTGGAGGCCATGCCAGCCGGTCTCGCTGCCCTTCGACGCGACGACATACCCCTCAAGGCGACGACCATGATCGGCGTCGACGCTCTTTCCCGCATGTTCACCAGCGACGAGGCCCATCGCTCCCCCGACGACGTCATCGTCGACCTGCCCGAGCAGCCTGGTCTCGACGAACTCGTCGACGACCTCGCCAGCCAGGATCACGGCCTCGTCATGACGATGGGCAAGGGCGGTGTCGGAAAGACGACGATCGCTGCCGCCATCGCGACGGAACTGGCTCGTCGTGGGAAGAAGGTCCTTCTCACGACGAGTGACCCAGCAACTCATCTTGCCGCGACACTGGATGGAGAGATGGCTGGCTTGACGGTTGACTCCATTGACCCCGAAAGGGCGACCCAGGCCTATCGCGAGCGCGTCATGGCAACCCGAGGAAGCAGCCTCGACGAGGAGGGACGAGCCGCACTTGCCGAGGACCTACGCAGCCCCTGCACCGAGGAAATCGCGGTCTTCCAGGAGTTCAGCCACGCTGTCAACACGGCCCGTCATCAGTTCGTCATCATGGACACCGCCCCAACCGGCCACACCCTTCTCCTCATGGACGCCACCGGCTCGTATCACCGGGACGTCCTGCGTCACATGGATTCCGCGCAGCGTCTCCATACGACGACCCCACTCATGTGCCTGCAGGATCCAGAGCACACCAAGATCATTATCGTCACCCTGCCGGACACCACACCTGTCCTCGAGGCGACATCTCTCGTGACGGATCTTGCTCGCGCCGACATCCACCCCTGGGCATGGGTCGTCAACAACTCGCTGGCAGCCGCCCACCCCACGAGCGCCCTCCTGGGACGTCGGGCCCGCGACGAAGTGACCCAGATTGAGAACGTGACCGCACAGGCCACCCGCTGGGCTGTCGTACCAGCCCTCGCCAACGAACCCATTGGCCAGGCACACCTCGCGGCTCTCGCTTCAGGGACGGAGGATCCTTCCTGACGGCCACTTGTCCAGGTTCCCCATCACAGTGACCATTCGTTTCCTTTCATCAGACGAAAGTGCAACAACCTCGCCGCGCGGTGGACCGACTGAGGCGTGACTTCTTACCTTTTTGTTGTCAGCCGGACTCAGCCGGCACATGCACCCCCACCAGGTGCCGACCAACGCAAGGAGGACACCCATGATCAAGAATCGACTCGTCGCCGCTAGCGCAGCTGCCGCCCTCGCCACCGGAACCGCTCTCATGGCCGCCCCGGCCCACGCGGCCGACGCCACCCCCGCCCCGACCCCTGCTCCGTCCGCCACCGCCATCGACACCTCGAAGCTGCCAGTCCAGATCGACTTCGACTGCCTCAAGAACAACGCCCACGAGCGTCACCAGACCGAGATCAAGATCGCCAAGATCCTCATCGAGAATGGCACCGCCAAGACCAAGGCCGTGGCCGTCGACTCCGCCAAGGAGATCGTCAGCACCGTTCTGAAGAACCCGGCTCTGCTGACCGACAAGACCGCCCTTGTCAAGAAGGTCGTCAAGATCGTCGCCGACAATGCGCGCAAGGCCTTCGGCGACACCTCCGACCTTGGCGACCTGAAGCCGCTGGCTCAGGAGATCGTCGCCAACCTCAAGAAGGCCAAGGTCTGCTTCACCATCAACCTGCCCGGCAAGACCAAGCACGTCGGCCATCTCGGTGACATCCAGACCGCTGCCTGGGTTCCCGCCAACCAGGTGCGCTGAATCCAAACTGTGAATAACTTGAGCCAGGCAACCGTGTGACTCATGTCGCCTGGCATTAATGGGGCTGCAGGATCATCCTGCAGCCCCATCTGGTCGCATCACCACCCGTTGCCATCGACGATATCGTCGCGCCGATCCACCATCCCCGCCCGCCAAGGGCTCAACCGTCCAGCGTCCGCACGGCTGTGCACGAATCACATTTACTCCGCGACCATCTGACCAATTCCAGACGTGCACACGTTCACAGGTCTGCCGAATGAACCCGCGCCCCCTAGTCTCACGACACGAGCCGTACGGCTAGCCATTTCAGAGCAAAGGAGCTTGGACATGATCTTTATGAAGAAAATGAGCGCATTGGCCATCGCCGGCACCATGGCCATCACCGGGGTCTCCATGACGGCGTCTCCCGCCCTCGCTGCCGACAATGCCTCGACTCCGGTGGCCGCGGTCTCCGCCCAGCCGAAGCTCATCACCGGCTACGTCACCAGCACCGATCACTGGGGTACCAAGCTCTTCTTCCGCAAGAACATCGTCCCGAACGCCAAGGGAGCAGTCGTCATCGTCCATGGCGCCGCTGAGCACTCCGGCCGTTACGACTACCTGGCCAAACGCCTCAATGACGCCGGGTACTCGACCTACCGCTTCGACCACCGCGGACACGGACGCAGCGCTCGTCCCTACGTCGACAACACCATCCCGCGCGGCAACATCGACGACTGGCACAACCTCGTCAATGACGTCCACCAGTTCGTCAGCACTGCCCACCAGGAGAACCAGGGCAAGAAGGTCTTCCTCTTCGGCCACTCGATGGGTGGTTTCGCCGTTCAGTCCTACGGTGCCAAGTACCCGGGAACCGTTGACGGCATCGTCAGCAACGGTGGCGGCATCGCCGTCAACCCGTGGGGCCATGACACCGAGGAGCCCGAGATCATCACGGCTCACGACCTCACCGAGGCTGAGAAGAACGCCGATCCGACCATCAGTCAGAAGCTGCCCATGGAGAAGCTCACCAGCTTCAACGGCATCCTGCTGACCCAGGCCGTGCGCAACCCGAAGGCGATTCACTTGCCCTCGACCGTCGCTGAGGCCTTCATCCAGTTCACGAACCCGCTGTCGAGCGGCGTCTGCACCGACCCGGCCGTTGTCGAGGACTACAAGAAGGATCCGTACAACAACAAGTACATGAGCCTCGGCATGGTCAAGCAGATGGGCGTGGCCCAGACCTACAACGCCTTCAACGCCCCGTCCTTCACCGAGCCGACCCTCATCATGCACGGCGCAAACGACGGCATCGTCCCGGCCTACTTCGACACCAACTGGTACAACGCCATTGGATCCACCGACAAGAAGGTCATCCAGTGGAAGGGCCTGATGCACGAGACCATCAACGAGCCCGTCAAGGATCAGGTCGACGACACGATCATCAACTGGATCGACGCCCACAACAAGTGACCTTCATCCTGTGATTTCCTGACAGCGGTTGGGCCGGAACAAGACCGACCCAACCGCTGTGTCTGTGCAGCCCATAAGCCAGTGACGGATTACCCTCACAGTGGCGTCACAGCGCAGTCTGGTCCTTTTCCCTCGCGACACGGCAAGCCCATTTTCGGGGATCCGAACATACGCTGTAAGGTCTCCCTCATGTTGCTGAAGCCTTCCCTTACTCGGAGAGTCGCTGTCGTCGCACTCACGGCATGCCTGACCCTGAGTGCCTGCTCCTCGAACGATGGGCCCAAGGATTCTGCCCAGTCAGGAGGATCCCCGAGCTCCGGCTCGGTCGACGCCACCTTGACGAAGATCCCCGCAGCACGGGCCGGCGCAACTGACATCACCTTCAAGGCCGCCCCGGAGAAGGTCAGGGCCACCTACCCCCGCTTCGCGAAGGCACGGAACCTCAGCATGGCGGTCGAGGTCATCAAGGGCCGTATGCTGCGCGATTCCTGGCAGCAGGACGCCTCTGACGTCAACGTCACCTCCCAGATCATCGCCTCCAGCGACGCCGTCCTGGGGGTTCTGGTGACCAACACGACGACCGTCAAGGGAAAGAAGCAGACGATCCCGGCAAGCGTCTGGTACTCGACTGGGGCCAAGCAGTCGTACTCCTCCCCGGCACTCGTCAAGGCTGACCAGTGGGCCAACCTGACAACGGCCCTGCAGGAAGCTGGCAAGGACCAGTCCCTCGACGGCGGCAAGATCGCCGCGGCCGCCAAGGCCAAGTCCGCCCCGTACGGCAACGGCCCCGCCCTCGGCTTCGACCATGACGGTGACCTCCTGGCCACCTTCGCCTCAGGCGTCCTCAGCGACCATCCCATCACCCTCGTCGTATCGTCTGACAAGGCCAGGGGAATGCTCAGCAGCTTCGGCACCCAGGCCCAGAAGGCATCGACGAATCCCGGCAAGTTCACTGGGACGACGTCGCAGCCAGTCGACGAGTCCCTCAAGTCCACCGACACCTCGACTCGCCCCTCTACGGCCGTCGGTCCGGATTGTCGGGTACTGCACTGCGTCGCCGTCACCTACGACGACGGGCCCAGCGCGATGACCCCGGAACTCCTCGACACCATCAAGAAGTTCAAGCTCTCGATCACCTTCTTCCAGATGGGCAACAGCATCAAGGCCTTCCCGGAAACTGCACAAAAGGTGGCCGCCGCAGGCATGGAGATCGGCAACCACACAGTAACCCACCCGAATCTTCCGGCGAAGACCCCGGACCGTATTCGTCGCGAGTTGGAGCACAACTCCCGGCTCATCAAGGAGTTCACGGGTGCCACCCCGCTGCTCTTCCGTCCGCCTTACGGCGCCCACAACGACACCGTTGACGAGGTCGCCAAGGAGAACGGCATGGCGATCATGCAGTGGCAGATCGACAGCGAGGACTGGAAGAACCGTAACCCTGGCATGACGTACAAGAATGTCATGACGGCTCTGCCCTACACCGCACCCATCGTCCTCGAGCACGACATCCAGAAGGCATCGATTGACGCCGCCCCGCGGATCTACAAGGATCTGGAGGCCAAGGGCAAGACGATCGTCAGCGTCAGCGAGATCTCCCTCAACACCGGCGGCTACCAGGCTGGCCATGCCTACTGCAACGGCACGGTCAAGGAACAGAGCGGCTACAACTGCAAGGGATGAGAATCCAACCGGGAGCGCGCACGGCTTGGGAGGGCCTCGCCCTGCTGGCCTGTGCCGCGCTCGGATTCCAGCTGCTCATCAGTGGCCGGGTGCACCTCTTCGTGGGCACCATCATCACCACGTTGCTGTGGATCGCATGCCCCATCCTGACGATCATGGGTTTGTGGACCCTCGTCCGGGCAGTGCGCCACCCGAACACTGCCGGGCACCACAGAAATCGGATCGGCATGCTCATCGTCGCCCCCGTCGCGCTGGGGATGTTCGTCCCGCTGCAGCCGCTGTCCTTGCTGGGGGCCGCCAGTTACCGTCCGGCAGTCCGCAGTGCCAGCCCATCCCCGGACCAAGATTTCTCGGACTCGTGGAACGACGGACCGCCCAAGGCACCCAAGTCGGTGTCCCCGGTGGCCATCGATCCCAAGACCGGAAAAACCGTCGGCGGATACGACAACGGCGGCGACAACATCGGCTCGGACCGTAACGGCCCGATGGGCCCACCGCCACAGCATTGGCCTGCTCTCAAGGGCAATCCGGCCGAGCTCACCATCTATGACTACGTGCAACGAGCTGACGATTCTCGCGGCATCGCCACTCTCAAGGGCCGCAAGCTGACGATGATCGGCTTCGTCAGCGCCGCACCTGAGGACCCCGACCACGCCTGGGTCCTCGCCCGGCTCAAGATGTGGTGCTGCGTCGCCGACGCCCTGCCCTTCATGACGACGATGGTCGATGCCCCGTCGCGTCCTGCTGGCGGCTCGTGGATCCGCGTCACCGGCACCTATCTGCCCAGTTCTGCCAACGGTGACACCCGTTTCAAGGTGGATCGCTTCGAGAAGATCCCCGTCCCGGAGAACCCCTACATATGAGCGAGCTGCCACCCCAGGCCAATGCCTGGCTCGTCATCTTCGTCGGCATCTGGCTGCAGGCGCTGCCCTTCCTGCTGCTCGGGACGGTCATCTCGTCGACGCTGACGGCCTTCCTCAAACCACACACCCTGGCCCGCTTCCTGCCACGCCGCACCGCCATGGCCGTTCCGGTCGCTGGTCTCGCCGGTACTGCTCTTCCTGCCTGTGAGTGCGCTTCCGTACCCACGACCAGGTCCCTGGTGAGGGCAGGGGTCCCGACCGCCGCCGCGCTGACCTTCATGGTGGCCTCCCCCGCCATCAACCCAGTCGTCATCACCGCAACCGCGATTGCCTACACCGTCAACCCCAAGATGGCCCTGGCTCGATTCATGGCCGGGCTGCTGGCTGCCGTCCTCATCGGCCTGGGATGGATCTGGTTGGGACGTCCACTACGCGGAGTCGACGACGGGTCAGCAGGATCAGCTGTGGAGGAAGCCTCCTGCGGAATCCATGGCCATGCCCCGGGACGTCGCACACTGTCGACGATGACCGAAACCTTCCGCAGCGAGTTGGCCCATGACTTCATCCAGTCGTGCGGATTCCTCGTCATCGGCGCCGCCATCGCCGCCACCGTCAAGGTCTTCGTCCCGACTGCCTGGATGCAGGCCCTGACGAGCAATGTCCTGCTCGAGGCTGCTGTGCTGAGCCTGTTGGCCGTCATCGTCGCACTGTGTTCGGAGGCCGACGCCTTCATGGCCGTCTCCCTGACGAGCTTCTCCCCCACCGCTCAGCTAGCCTTCCTGGCCATCGGGCCGGTCGTCGACGTCAAACTCATGGCGATGGAGGGTGGAGCCTTCGGAGCCGGGTTCCTGAGGCGGTTCGTCCCCCTCGCAGCGTGCTGCTGCTTCCTCTCGGCTCTCCTCATCGGCACAGTGCTTTTCCCCTCCTGAGGGCCTTGCGCTGATGCTCACCGCAGCCTCTTCCGAACGGGACACTGTGCACAAGGAGGCGAGATCAGCTGAGAATCCGAAGAACTCACCTAGAATGTCAGGCACGCCCGGCGTTGTGTTTCTTTCCCGCATGAAGTCCGCCCTAATCTAAGAGCGTGAGTGCCTCCCCGCGCCGCTCGATTCGAGCCCTGGCCATCGCCTTGGTGGCCCTGTTCCCTCTTGGAGCCTGCTCTCACGATGACGGGACACCCGAGTCCTCGCCCTCGGACGTCCGTTCCAGCTTGAGGTCCACCTCAATCGCCACCGGCAACGTGTCGGGGGCGTCAATGACGACGACGTCCTTGGAGAAGCCGTCCGAGATTTCCGTCAAGGTGCCCACCATCACCAAGGCACGCAATCTCAGCCAGGCCATCGAGGTCGTCCGGGAGCGCACCCTGCGCGGATCCGCCTGGCAGTCAGCCTCCAAGGTGACCATGACCGGTCATTTTATCTCGTCGACGACTGATCTGCTCGGAGTGGAACTCCAAGCTGAGATCACCAAGGACAACAAGACCTCCAAGGCAACAACGACTCTGTGGTACGACGCCACGATGAAGCAAACCCTGTCGGCCAGCGCTCTCATCTCCTGGCCCGATTGGCCAAAGTTCAGTCAGCAGGTCGTCAAGGTAGCCAAGGCTGACGGGCTCGACGCAAAGAAGGCAGAGGTCGCCCTTCAGCAGCCACAGGCTCCCTACGGGACTGGACCCGCCCTGTCCTTCGACAGCAGGGGAGACATGCTCGTCCGCTTCCCCGCCGGAGCCCTTGACGCGGTGCAGCGCACCGTCATGATCGACTCCAAGACGATCTCCCCGATGCTCAGCGGGCTCGGCCAGAAGGCGTTGGGAGCATCCCTGCACCCGACTCCCTTCACCGGCACGGCGTCCGCGGACGTGACCTGGTTCGCCAAGCTCAAGACCAGCCCGAAGCCGGCTGATTCCCCCAACACCAAACCCCTTCCGGGCGGCCCGGGCACCAAGTCGACCGGTACGCCCACGCATCCTTCGACGGCGATCGGCGTCGACTGCATCGTCGAGAAGTGCGTCGCACTGACCTACGACGACGGCCCCGCCGACACCACGGACAAGGTCGCGAACAGCTTGTCGTCAGCGAAGGCGACAGCCACCTTCTTCCAACTGGGAACCAACGTCGACGCGCACCCGGACACCACCAAACTCCTTGCCGGTTCAGGTTTTGAGGTCGGCAGCCACTCGACGAGCAACCAGACCCTGACGAAGCTCGGTCCCAAGGGACGAGCCTCCGAGATCACTGACGCGGCAACCTCCCTCGGCAAGCTCACCGGCCGTCCGACGATGCTCTTTCGTCCTCCGTACGGCGCGCACAACGAGCGGGTCGATGCGACCATGGCCGAGCAGAACCTCGCAATGGTCAACTGGACGGCGGACTCCAACGACTGGAAGGACCGCGACGCGACCAGGATCACCAAGACCGTGACCGAATATGCGACCACGTACACCCAGCCGATCATCGTGCTTCACGACACGTATCCCTCGACGGCTGACGCCACCAGCGGCCTCATCGACGCCCTGCGCAAGAAGGGCATGACCCTCGTCACCGTCTCCGAGCTGACGGTCAACACCGGTGGCCTGGAGGCCGGCAAGACCTACTGCCGAGGCACTGCCGTCAACCAGAGCGGTTTCGGCTGCGCAGCCTCTTGAGGCACAAACCACCATCAACCGCTGGTTGAGGCCATGAATCTCTGAGGCGCGAGTTTTCGGATTCCCTCGCACCCCTCTGATCCGCTCAGGCCTTGCGGAGAACCTTGTGCACGATAGGCCTGAGCAGGTCCATGACCTCGTCAATGTGCAGCACCTTTGCCATCCCGAGAACGATGGCGACGAAGAGCACCCCACCAACGAAAGTTCCACCGGCATGGCCAATCCAGGCGCCGTGTCCGGCAGCGTCGATGCCATGGGCGACGAAGTAGGTCGGGATGGCGGCAATGATGGAGGCCAGGGACAGCCTGAGCCACAGTCGGTGAACCTCTCCCATGCCAATCCCGCCAAGCTGACGAGAGGCGACGACGATCCACGCCGTCGCTCCCACGAGGTTGGCGATGGTCTGGGCCGCTGCCACGACGAGCAGGGCTCCCTGCGGCGGGAAGATGAACATCGTCACCAGGATGACGAGCTGGGTGACGGTGGTGACTGTCTGCATGATGAGGTTGAGCTTGCCGTCCTCACGGGCGAAGCAGTAGCGCTGCTGCAGGGTCGTGATACCAAAGGGCAACAGGCCGATACCCATGATCGCCACGGCCCAGGCGAGCGCATCGATCTGGCTGGGTTCCAGGGAGAAGACCGTCTGGATACCGGGGCGAGCCAGCACGACCATCGCCAGGGAACACGGAATGATCGCCAGGGCCGGCATCTCCAATCCCTGTCGCAGCAGCTTCTTCATAGCGGTGTCATTGCCATCGGCATTGGCCCGGCTCATCCGCGGGAACAGAGCGGTGAGAATCGACGTCGTGATGAAGCTCTGCGGCAGCATGAAGATGAGGAAGGCGTTGTCGTAGGCACTGATCGACGACGACACTTCGGGGTGCACCAGGCGCACATGGGACAGCATCTTCTTCATGATGATGCCGGCAAGCTGGGCGATCACCAGTGCTGTGAAGGTCCACACCGTGATACGAGCGGCCGCTCCCAGCCCGTAGCCACGAACACCCCAGCGAGGCCGCCAGCGGAAACCACCGCGGTGCAACGGGATGATGAGGAACAACCCTTGAATGACGATGCCCAGGGTCGTCGTACCAGCCAGCACCCAGACCATCTCCGACGTCCAGGTGGCCGGATCCGGGTGAGCACCAAACTGCACCAGGAACCACACCAGACCAGCGATCTGTACCACATTCGCCAGCACCGGGCTCCACATGAACGCGGCGAACTGGTTTCGCGCGTTGAGGACCTGCCCGAGGATCGCGTAAAGGCCGTAGAAGAAGATCTGCGGCATACAGATGAAGCCGAAGAAGACCGTCAGGTGGCGAGTCGCCCCGCTGGAGGAGAAGTAGAGATCCAGCAGCCACGGCGAGGCCACGGTTGCCAACACCGTGACGACGAGGACCGACGCGAATGACACCGTCAGCAATCGGTCGACGAATTCCTGGCCACCGTCAGGCTGCTTCATGGCCTTGGTGATCTGCGGAATGAGGATGGCGTTGAGAACTCCTGCGCTGAGCAGAATGAACACCACATTCGGCAGTGTGTTGGCGGCCTGGAAGGCGTCAAGAGCCAGTGAGGTGCCAGCGGCGATGACGGTGAGCAGGTAGGTACGCACGAATCCGAGGACTCGCGAGACCATCGTCCCGGCCGCCATCACCATGCTGACGCGACGCAGCGACCCCTCGGCGGGGACATTGCCGGTGGAAGGTCGAACCTGGGCGTCGATCCGAGGAATAGCTCGAGTGCGATCGACGTCCTCATCGGCGTCCAGATGGGTCAGTGCGCGGGTCGAAACATCGGCGCCGAAGGTGACGGCGTCGATGTCGAGACTGTCGTAGACGTCGACCGGCGGGGCTGCCTCCGGAAGGTGGAGAAGATCGTAAACGTCGTCGTGGGGTTGGGGCATCGTCGCCTCAGCGGCCGGTCCCGGCATAGACGACGGCTTCACCCTCAGCGTCCAGTCCGAAAGCAGTGTGGGCAACGCGAACGGCCTCGTCGACCTGATCGGCATCGACGACCACCGAGATCCGAATCTCGGAGGTCGAGATCATCTGCAGGTTGATGCCGGAGTCGGCCAAGGCACGGAAGAAGGTCGAGGTGACGCCGGGGTGGGACCTCATGCCCACGCCGACCACGGACACCTTGCCGATCTGGTCGTTGTAGAGGATCTGCTCGTACCCGATCTCGTCCTTGGCAGCCGTCAGCGCATGGACGGCGGTCGGGCCATCACTCATCGGCAGGGTGAAGGACAGGTCGGTGCGACCGTTCATCACTCGCGAGGCGTTCTGGACGATCATGTCGATGTTGATGTCGGCGCGCGCGACGATGTCGAAGATCTGGGCAGCCCGACCCACCGCGTCAGGGATCCCGGCGACGGTGATCTTGGCCTCCGATCGGTCGTGGGACACACCCGAGATGATGGCCTCTTCCATGTCAGATCCCTTCGTGATGTCGGCAAGGTCCTTGACCCAGGTGCCGGGTTTGTCGGAGAACGAGGAGCGCACGTGAACCGGTACGTCCTCACGGCGGGCGTACTCGACGCAACGCAGGTGGAGAATCTTCGCGCCACAGGCGGCCATCTCGAGCATCTCCTCGTAGGAGATCTCGGGGATGCGACGAGCCCCCGTGATGATGCGCGGGTCGGCGGTGAACACCCCGTCGACGTCGGAGTAGATCTCGCAGAAATCGGCACCCAGCGAGCTCGCGAGCGCGACCGCGGTGGTGTCGGAGGCTCCACGCCCGAGGGTGGTGACGTCCTTCGTCGTCTGCGAAACACCCTGAAATCCCGCGACGATGACGACGTCACCGGCTTCCAAGGACTTCTCGATGCGTCCAGGAGTGATGTCGATAATGCGGGCATTGCCATGGGCGGCGGTCGTGATGACACCAGCCTGGGAGCCGGTGTACGAGCGGGCCGGGATGCCCAGGTCGGACAGGGCCATGGCCAGCAACGCAGCGGACTGACGCTCACCGGTCGTCAGGAGCATGTCGAGCTCTCGCGGAGCCGGCTGGGGGGAAACCTCAAGGGCTAGATCCATGAGATCGTCAGTGGTGTCACCCATGGCGGAGATGACGACGACGACGTCATTACCAGCCTGCTTGGTTGCGGCAATCCGGCGCGCCACGCGCTTGATCGATGCTGCGTCGGCCACCGAGGACCCACCGAATTTCTGGACGACTCGCGTCATCAACCCTCCTGCCAGGCTCGGCAGACCAAAGTCTAACCGGCGTCAGATAGCGACCCCTCCGTGGTCAGGACGGGAGCGCCCCGGCCTGCTGCTGGACCACCGTGACGAGACCGGGACCGTCAGGCGCGACTGCCACGATAGTAGGAGCACAGGGGTAAACCAGCGAAGGACCGGCCTGTGGAGCGGCATCGAGGCGGCATCGCATCCCAAGCCCCCTCCAATGCAGTCCGCAACGTCACAATTCACAGCCTCACCACATCGTCAACACCACCGCAACGGCCTGTGCCGCTCGGGTATGTCCGGACCCTCACGTATCCTTGGGGCCATGCGCTCAGACAGGCACGGCAAGCTCTACCCCTTAGCCATGTTCGGAATCGTCAGCATCCTGGCCGGATTGCTGGTAGCCGGATTCGTCGTGCCCGTCACTGCTCTGGCTGGTGGCACCGCGACGATGGTGGCTGACAGCATGGAGGACCTGCCTGCGGAATTGATGAGTACCCCGCAGGCCCAGAAGTCCCACATCCTCATGGCAGATGGGTCGGTACTGGCCACCTTCTACGACGAGAACCGCGAGTACGTCCCGTTGTCGAAAATCTCCAAGGAGATGCAGACCGCCCAGGTGGCCATTGAGGACAACCGCTTCTTCTCCCATGGCGCGATCGACCTCAAGGGCACCGCGCGAGCCCTGGTGGGCAATGTCTCCGGATCAGCTCGTCAGGGCGGTTCGACCCTGACCCAGCAGTACGTCAAGCAGATCCGCATCGAGGCCGCCGTCGCAGCTGGCAACGAGGCGGGCGCGCAGGCTGCCCAGGAGCCGACGATCACCCGAAAGGTACAGGAACTGCGCTACGCGGTGGCGATGGAGAAGAAGCTCTCCAAGAAGCAAATCCTGGAGCGGTACCTCAACATCGCCTATTACGGTGACGGCGCATACGGCGTCGAGTCCGCGGCCCGTCACTACTTCGGGACGACGGCCGCCAACCTCGATCTCGCACAGTCGGCGATGCTCGCTGGCCTGGTGCAGAACCCAGTCGCCTATGACCCGGTGAACCATCCTGAGGCCGCCATGAACCGCCGGAACATCGTGCTTGGCCGGATGGCTCAGCTCAACCTCATCAGCGCTGACGAGGCCCGGAAGGCGGAGGCGGTCGTCTTCGACAAGTCGAAGGTCGTCTACCCGAAGAATGGCTGCATCTCCTCGAAGTACCCGTTCATCTGCGACTACGCCTACCGGAGCCTGCTCCAAATGCCGAGCCTGGGCAAGAACCCGTCCGAACGGGCCAAGATGGTCAAGCGTGGCGGACTGACGATTCAGACGAATATCGACCCAAAGGTCCAAGACGCTGCTCAGAAGGCTGTTTCCGACGTCGTCGGCCCGAAGGATCCAGTTCTCGCCGGAACCGCGATCGTCCAGCCTGGCACCGGCTTGCTCCTGGCGATGGCGCAGTCGCGTCCTGTCATGGGCGACAAGTCCGGCCAGACCTATTACAACTACATGGCGCCCGCCTCGATGGGTGGTGCCACTGGTTTCCAGGCAGGTTCGATCTTCAAGGCCTTCACGACAGCCGCAGCCCTCGAGAAGGGCATTGCCATCAACAAGCACTACACCGCGTCGTCCCCCATGGACTTCACGGGAGAGAGGTTCACCAACTGCAAGGGCGCCTTCAAGTCAGGCCCCTTCCGGGTACGCAACTCCACCGGTCACTCGTGGAACATCGGTTTGCGTGAGGCCGCGGCATGGTCGGTGAACACCTACTTCGTCCAGCTGGAGCAGGACGTCGGCATGTGTGAGGTCACCAAGATGACCCAAAACGCAGGAGTCAAGCTCTCCAGCAGCAAGGACATCGTGACCGCCTTCCAGCACGTTCCGTCGTTCACCCTCGGTACTGCGTACGTCTCCCCGCTGTCGATGGCCTCGGCCTACGCAACCTTCGCGTCTCGAGGTGTCCGGTGCGATCCGATCATCCTCAAATCGATCAAGAACCGTAACGGCTCTGCCATCAAGGTGCCGACCGGCAACTGCAAGCGGGTCATGCCGCAGAAGGTCGCCGACGGCGTCAACTCAGTGCTGTCCGGGGTGATGGACGCCACCGGCATGCCTGCCACCATTCCCGGGGGCTACCCGCAGGCCGGTAAGACCGGTACGACCGACGCCCACGAGGCTGCTTGGTTCGACGGTTACACCCCACAGGCCGCTGGTGTGGCGATGATCGCCGCTGACGGCAGCAACCCCTACTTCCGCGGCGACAAGTCTCGTTCCATCAAGGGAATCCGGACCTCCACCGGGGTGTACCTCAATGGTTCCGGTGGTAGCGACGCCGGCAAGATCTATCGCGCCGCTATGGCAGGCGCCCTCAAGGACAAGCCTCCGACGGACTTCGTCTCACCGACGGACGAGATCCGTTATGGCAAGCTCATCCAGATCCCGAACACCGACGGCATGACCTATTCCCAGGCCAAGGCTGCCATTCGCAAGGCTGGATTCCGTACCAAGATGTGGCGTGTCTGGGACGACTCGGAGCCGGGGACCTATCTCGGCTCGGATCCTGAGGGCAAGGCCCATTCCGGAGAAGCCGTCGCGCTGAAGGTGTCGAAGGGTCCCGAGCCCGCACCTGAGCCAACCTATGCTCCGCCGCCACCGCAACAGAATCAGCCGAACAACCCGGGCGACAACCAGCCCGGAAATCGACAGAACCCGAATCCGCCGCGCGATCAGAACCAGCCCGGAGACAACACCGGTGGCAGCAATGGGCGGGGACATGGCGGCGGTCAGCAGAACCCACCTGGTACGACGAGGCCTCGCTGACATGAAAACCTTCATGAAGGCAGCTGTTGGGGTCCTTGGAGTCGGCGTCGCCGGACTGACCTATGGCGTCATTGAGGCCCGTCGGTTCACGGTACGCCACGTCGAGGTACCGGTGCTCAAGCCCGGCAGCTCGCCGCTGAGGGTGTTACACCTCTCGGACTTCCACATGCTGGCTCACCAGAAGGCCAAGCGGGAGTTCATCCGTGGACTGGCTGACCTCGAGCCGGATCTCGTCATCGACACCGGTGACAATTTCTGTTCGGCTGACTCCCTGCAACCCCTCCTCGACGACATGGCAGGGCTGCTGGAACGTCCGGGAGCCTTCGTCTTCGGGTCGAATGACTACTTGATGCCGGCTTTCACGAACCCGTTCTCGTATCTGCTGCTGGGACGTTCACACGCTTCGGAGGGGCCCGTTCCGGAGCTTCCCCACGAGGAGTTGAGGCAGGCGTTCATCTCGGCAGGGTGGCTGGACCTCAACGACAAGTCGGGAACGTTGGAGGTGACTGGTCATCGGCTGGTCTTCCGCGGAACTGACGACGCCCACCACGACCGTGACCATTACGAGGAGGTCGCTGGACCTGCAGATGATGACGCAGACCTCAACATCGGCGTCACCCATGCGCCCTACCTCAAGATCCTCGACGCCATGGTCAGCGATGGCATGGACATCGTGTTCGCAGGCCACACCCATGGTGGCCAGGTGTGCCTTCCCGTTAAGGGCGCCATCATCACCAACTGTGACCTCGACACGGACCGCGTCAAGGGGCTGTCACGGCACAGCAGCGGTGGGCGCACCGGATGGCTTCATGTCTCGGCCGGAGTAGGGTCCTCCCCTTTCGCCCCGTACCGGACATTCTGCCAGCCGGAAGTGACGCTGTTGACGCTTGTCCCCCGGTCCTGACGGGGATCGGCTTGGCGCTTTCGATCAAGCTGCGTTAGAGTATCCGTCGGTCCTCCTGTTGAGGAGGATGACCGTGGTCGCGGGGTGTGGCGCAGCTTGGTAGCGCGCTTCGTTCGGGACGAAGAGGTCGCAGGTTCAAATCCTGTCACCCCGACCATCCGGTTTCTTCCCCTGACAATGATCGTCAGTACGTATCCTCTCCCATCCTCTGATCGTGGGTCACTTTTCACCGTAGCCCAGACGGGTTCCCCCCAGAACATCCTTTCACATGCCGCAATCCGTGGATTTTGCACAACAGTTTTGGGTTGCACGGCTTCCGGTCTCGCATGGACAGATGCCCAGCGCTGAACACCTGCCCGTGACCGTCCCCACGCTCCAGGTCACCGAACCGCCCCAGGGTGGCACGTTTGTTTTCCAACCCCTCGGAATACTTCGGCCCCCGGAGTTGTTCCACCACTGGACGCAACTGAAGGAGGACAAACATGGCTGCACGCGCACTCATTGCCGTCACCGACTTCGGAGTTGAGGAGGCCGAGATCGTCGAGCCCCTCAACGCCCTCAAGAAGGCTGGTATCGAGGTGACCGTCGCCTCCAACAGCGGCGAAACCATTCAGGCCGTCACCGGCGACAAGGACTGGGCGTCCAAGGTTGACGCCGATTCCAAGCTGGCTGACGCCAAGGCAGCCGACTACGACCTGCTCGTCATCCCTGGTGGCACCGTCAATGCGGACACCCTGCGTGTCGACGAGGACGGTCGTCGCTTGGTCAAGGAGTTCTCATCCGCAGGCAAGCCGGTCGGAGCGATCTGTCACGGGCCGTGGGTTCTCATCGACGCCGGCGTGGCCAAGGGCAAGAAGATGACCTCCTACATCTCCATCCGTCCGGATCTCGAGAATGCCGGGGCCAACTGGGTGGACGAGGAGCTCGTCCGCTGCCCGGGCAACGACTGGGTGCTCATCACCTCGCGCAACCCCAACGATCTCCCGACCTTCACCAAGGCGCTGGTTGACGAGGTCGCCTGATCCTCACATCAGCTTCGTGGCAAGGGCCCTCACCCTCGGGTGGGGCCCTTGCTGCGTCCATTCTGGCGGCACGGCGAGGGAGGAAACCGCGTCAGACAGCGGTCCACAGGCCCCACTCTCGCCGCATCGTGAGACTCGCGTCCACTTATGAGGACGACTCTGCCTATGTTTCAATTTGGTCACGATGTCGTCTCACCGTCATGAGACGAGCGCTGAATGGGTCTCACGGGTGGCATGGTGTCCCGAACAACCTGGGATCGTCGGGTAACTGCCGACGAGACGTGAGAAGGAGGCACCATGCGTCGAATGAGCCCACTCATTGCGCTGTCCCTCGCAGGCTTGATGGCATTGTCAGCTTGTGGCGAGGACGTTGCGGCCAAGGATGACTCGGCCGCTGGTTCGTCGGCGACGGGAGGCAGCAACAACAGCGCCCCCGCCAAGGATGGGGGTTCGATCACCGTTCGCGGCTGCACCCCGCAGAATCCGCTCATTCCGTCCAACACCAACGAGACCTGCGGCGGAAACGTCCTCGACGCCGTCACCGCTCGTCTCATCCACTACAACTCCGACACCGCCAAGCCGGAGATGGACATCGCCGAGTCCATCGAGACCAAGGACAACCAGAACTTCACCGTCAAGATCAAGCCTGGATACAAGTTCTCCGACGGCACCGAGGTCAAGGCCAAGAACTTCGTCGACGGCTGGAACTGGGCTGCCTACGGCCCGAACGCCCAGCAGTCCGGCTACTTCTTCGAGCCGATCGAGGGCTACGCCGACGAGCAGTGTGACGATGAAGCCTGCAAGACCAAGCCGAAGTCCACGACGATGAGCGGCCTCAAGGTCGTCGACGACCACACCTTCACCATCAAGACCACCGAGAGGGTCTCGAACCTCGAGGTGCGTCTGGGCTACACCGCCTTCGCCCCGCTGCCGGATGCCTTCCTCAAGGATCCGACCGCCAAGAAGTGGGAGAAGATGCCGATCGGCGCCGGACCGTACAAGGTCACCGAGAACACGGCCACGGCCATCACCGTCTCGAAGAACGACCACTACGCCGGCAAGTACAAGGGCCACGTCGACAAGGTCACCTTCAAGATCTACAACGACGCCAGCCCGGCCTACAACGACACCGTCGCCAACCACCTCGACGTCAACGACCTCATCCCGACCGACCAGCTCACCAACGACCAGTGGAAGAACGACCTGGCCAACCGTTGGGGCATCCGTCAGTCCGGTGTCACCCAAACCCTGACCTACTCCGGCAAGGACAAGCAGCTGGCCGACAACAAGGACCTCGTCAAGGCCCTTGCCATGGACATCGACCGCGAAACGATCACCAAGCAGATTTTCGCCAGCTCCCGCACCCCCGCCGACGGCTGGGTCTCCCCCGTGGTTGATGGGTACAAGAAGGACCAGTGCGGCGAGATGTGCAAGTACGACAAGGACAAGGCTCTCGAGCTCTACAAGAAGTCCGGCGGGTACAAGGGCGTCCTGACCATTGCGGTCAACGGTGACGGCGACCACAAGGCCTGGTCGCAAGCCATCTGCAACGGGTGGAAGAACGACCTCGGTCTGAAGTGCCAGCTCAAGGTCACCCCGGATTTCAAGACCCTGCGCGACATGGTCAACAAGCGGTCCGTCGACGGCTTCTTCCGTACCGGATGGCAGATGGACTACCCGTCCATCGAGAACTTCCTGACGCCGATGTACGCCACCGGCGCCTCCAGCAATGACAACGACTA
Source organism: Cutibacterium avidum ATCC 25577 (assembly GCF_000227295.1). Classification (GTDB taxonomy): domain Bacteria; phylum Actinomycetota; class Actinomycetes; order Propionibacteriales; family Propionibacteriaceae; genus Cutibacterium; species Cutibacterium avidum. Next base: position 885,235 of record NZ_JH165054.1, read on the forward strand.
CTCGAACAAGGCCTTCGACGCCAAGCTCAAGGAAGCCGCTGCCGCTACGGACTCCCAGCAGGCCAACAAGCTCTACCAGGAGGCCGAGAAGATGCTGGCGGACACCCCGCCGACCGTCCCGCTGTGGACGACCTCGATCCCGTTCGCGTGGTCGGACAAGGTCGCCAACGTCAAGCTCACTCCGTTCGGCTCGATTGACCTTCAGTCGGTCAGCGTGAAGTGATCCATCCCTGATGACGCATCCGTCGGTCCGCTGAAGTTGCCCAGCGGACCGACGGTGTCGTGAGGAACACCATGTTCAGATATATCGTCAGACGCACACTTCAGATGATCCCGGTGCTTATCGGGACGACGTTCATCATCTTCTGTCTGGTCTTCGCCTTGCCGGGCGACCCGACGGCCGGTCGATGTGGTGAACGTCCTTGTCCGCCCGCCTATGTCGCGGCCTTCCGAGCCGAGTACAACCTCGACAAGCCACTCCTCGTCCAGTACGGCCTGTACTTGTCGAAGCTGTTGCACGGCGATCTCGGCGTTGACTATTACGGCAACACCGTCGTCTCCGAGCTCGGTGCTCGCTACCCCGTGACGATCAAGCTGGCTCTCATCGCCGTGCTCATCGAGATCATCGTCGGCATCCTGGCCGGTGTGTGGGCCGGTGTGCGACGCGGCAAGTTCGTCGACTACTTCGTCCTCGTGTCCTCCCTGATCGTCATCTCCATCCCGATCTTCGTCATCGGTTCGCTGGCCCAGCTCATCTTCGGCCTGCGACTCGGATGGTTCCCGGTGACGGCCGGCGACGGATCGTGGAGTGAACTCATCTTGCCGGGCCTGGTGCTGGGAGCGTTGTCGGTGGCCTATGTGGCGCGTCTGACGAGGTCGAACCTGCTGGAGAATCAGCGAGCCGACTACGTGCGCACCGCGAAGGCCAAGGGCATGTCACCGGGCCGCATCGTCAACGTGCACACCTTGCGCAACTCACTCATCCCCGTCATCACGTTCATCGGATACGACTTCGGCGCCCTCATGGGTGGTGCGATCGTCACCGAGCGGATCTTCAACATCAATGGAATCGGCAACTACGTGTATCGATCGATCAACCAGCGCGACGGCGTCTCGGTGGTCGGGTCGGTGACCTGCCTGGTGTTGGTGTATTTGTTCGCAAACCTCCTCGTCGACCTGCTGTACGGGGTGCTCGACCCGAGGATCAGCCATGACTGAACCACGCACGAACCTTCCCGATTCCCCGCTGGGGGCCGACGGCCCAGAGGCCCTGGCCGAGCCGATTGCCGCCCCCCGCGAGAACGACGTCCTCGGCAACTCCAAGCCACGCTCGGTGTGGAATGACGCCTGGGACTCCCTCAAGAGCAATCCGCTGTTCTGGATCTCGGTGACCCTCATCGTCATCTTCTTGTTGATGGCGGCCGTCCCGGCAATCTTCACCTCGAAGAATCCCACCGACTGCAACTTGTCAGCCGCTCGTCACATCCCCTCCGGTGTGCACTGGTTCGGCACTGACATCCAGGGGTGTGACGTCTACGCCCGGACTGTCTACGGAGCCAGATCGTCGATCCTCGTCGGCGTGCTCGCCACCTTGGGGACGACCCTCCTTGGTGCCTTCATCGGCTTGATCGCCGGATTCCGGGGCGGCTGGCTCGACACTCTGCTGAGCCGGACTGGTGACGTCTTCTACGCCATCCCACTGTTGCTCGGCGGCATCATCATTCTGTACACCTTCCCCAATGAGCCGGGCACTCCGTATCTCGTCATGGTGCTCAAAGTGGTGGGAGCCATCGTGATCCTGGGTTGGCCGTCCTTGGCTCGACTCATGAGGTCGTCGGTCTTGCAGGTTCTGCCCCACGATTACATCCAGGCCGCTCGGGCGTTGGGTGCCTCGTCGTGGCGGATCATCCGTCAGCACATCCTGCCCAATGCCATTGCCCCGGTCATCGTGGTGGCCACCATCAACCTGGGCGCCTACATCGCCATCGAGGCGACGCTGAGCTATCTGGGCATCGGTCTGCAGGAACCGGCCATCTCGTGGGGTGTGTCGATTTCCGACGCCTCGGGTCTGGGCTACGTCCGATCGGCGCCCTTCATGCTGCTGTTCCCGTCGCTGTTCCTGTCTCTGGCGGTGCTGGCATTCATCTTCCTCGGCGAGGCGGCACAGGACGCCTTCGACCCCAAACAGCACTGAGGTTTCGACATGGCACGAAAGACACTCACCAGCGCCCGTCTTCACCTGGAGCCGGTCGACGGGCTGCTTCTCAACGTCGACGACTTACACGTGGAATTCCGCACCCGAGACGGTGTCGCCAAGGCCATCAACGGCACGAGCTTCACCCTGTCCGAACGGGAAACCCTCGCGATTCTCGGCGAGTCCGGGTCGGGCAAGTCCGTGACGGCCCAGGCGATCATGGGAATCCTCGACTCCCCTCCGGCCAAGGTCACCGGCGGAAAGATCGAGTACTGCGGGGTTGACCTGCTGACGATGCCCGAAAAGAAGCGTCGTCAGATCCGCGGCGAGCACATCTCGATGATCTTCCAGGACGCCTTGTCGTCACTGAATCCGGTTTTCCCGGTCGGGTGGCAGATCGCCGAGATGTTCCGTATTCACCGCGGTATGAACCGCTCCGACTCGATGTCCGAGGCCATCCGCCTCATGGAGAGGGTGCACATTCCGGCGGCCAAGGAGCGCGCCGACAACTACCCGCACCAATTCTCCGGCGGTATGCGTCAGCGCATCATGATCGCGATGGCCATCGCGCTCAACCCGTGGGTGCTCATCGCCGATGAACCGACGACTGCCCTCGACGTCACCGTCCAGGCACAAATCATGACCCTGCTCAAGGAGCTCCAGGACGAGTCCGGGATGGGTCTGATCCTCATCACTCACGACCTCGGCGTCGTGGCGGACGTGGCTGACGACATCGCGGTGATGTACTGCGGCCGGTTCGTCGAGCATGCTGACGTCCACCGTCTCTATGACAACCCGGCTCACCCGTACACCGTGGGTTTGCTGGACTCGATTCCGCGTCTGGACCAGAGGGGCAGCGAGTTGTATGCCATCGGCGGCCTGCCGCCATCCCTGACGAATCTGCCGTCGGGGTGTTCCTTCCACCCACGTTGCCGCTGGGCCACCGACGAATGCCGCGCAGGCGGTGCACCGAAGTTCGTCGAGGTCGAGCCCGGACGTTGGGCTGCCTGCCACCACACCGAGGAGGTGCTCCACCGTGACCGCTGAGACGACGACCTCGACCAGCGCAACCGCTGCGACGAGCCCAGAACCCATCCTGTCAGTTCGCGACCTCACCAAGCATTACCCGCTGAAGTCCGGGGTGGTGCGTCACACCGTCGGCCATGTCAAGGCCGTCGACGGCGTGAGTTTCGATCTCTACCCCGGCGAGACCCTCGGTGTTGTCGGGGAGTCCGGCTGCGGAAAGTCCACCCTGGGGCGGCTGTTGGTGGCCCTCGAGCCACCGACCTCCGGGACGATCACCTTCGAGGGGCGTGACGTCACCCACCTCAGGGGATCGGAGATGCGCAAGCTGCGCCGTGACATCCAGATCGTCTTCCAGGATCCGTACACCTCGTTGGATCCGCGTATGACGGTCGGAGACATCGTCAGCGAGCCCTTCCGCATCCACCCTGACGCCGTTCCGCGCGGCAAGAGGACCGAGAGGGTCAAGGAACTGCTGGACCTCGTCGGCCTCAACCCCGAGCACATCAACCGCTATCCGCACGAGTTCTCCGGGGGCCAGCGTCAACGCATCGGTATTGCCCGCGGCATCGCGCTGCAGCCCAAGGTACTGGTGTGTGACGAGCCAGTGTCGGCTCTGGACGTCTCGGTGCAGGCCCAGGTCGTCAACCTGTTGCAGAAGCTGCAGCGGGAGTTGGGAATGGCCTACATCTTCATCGCCCACGACCTGTCGGTGGTGCGTCACATCTCCGACCGGGTGGCCGTGATGTACCTCGGGCGGATCATGGAGATGGGTGACGAGGAGCAGATTTACGAGCGCTCCACCCATCCGTATACCCAGGCCTTGCTGTCGGCAGTTCCGGTACCCGACCCGTCCTTGCGCGGGCAGCGGCATCAGATCCTGTTGCACGGAGATGTGCCCTCCCCCGCCAATCCGCCGACCGGCTGCCGCTTCCACACGCGGTGCTGGCGGGCTCAGCCGCTGTGTTCGGAGAAAGAGACCTCCTTGAACATGCACGCCGATGGACAAGGGGAGCATGCCTGCCGATGCCATTTCGCGGAGATCTTCGAGAAGGCCTCGGACGACGTCAAACCCGGTGACCTGACCGCCTAGTTGTCCGTTGACTGGGTCAGCCATCCGGGCTACGACACGCAGTTGCCAAGAACTGCCTGGACGTGGCGATGTCCTCGTCGCCATGGGCTTTTCCTGGCGGCCGGAGGACGCCTGCCGCAGAGACGGGGACGGGTATCGCGCCGCTATCTGCCAGCTGCGCCTGTTCGGTACAGCTGCGCCGGTTTTATGCAGTTGCGCCAGCTCCCCCACGACGCCCCGCGACACCCCGAGACGCCTCGGAACGCCGAGGATCCCCCACCCCCAAAAATCCAGCGAGTTCTGCCAAGGCCTGGCCTCCGAATCCCAACGGCACCGTCACGACGCCGATTCCTTGACAGAGCTCGTCGACGCCTCCGGATATCACCGCCCGGCTAGGCTGTCTGGGTGCTGACCCTCATCTCTCCCGCCAAGTCTCTGGACCTCGAGAGTCCTGTTCCCAGGAGCCAGTCCACCGAGCCTCGCCTGCTCGACGAGACGGCCAGGCTCGCCGAGATCATGGCCGGCAAATCGGTTGCTGACCTGCGCAAACTCATGGGGGTTTCGGAGGACATCGCCACCCTCAACGTCGAGCGCTACCGCGACTTCCAAACCGGCATCCCCGACACCGCGCGTCCCGCCGGCGTCACCTTCGACGGGGCCGTCTACCGAGGCATGGACCCGCAGTCCTTCGACACCCGCGACTGGACCGAGGCCCAGAAATCACTACGTATCCTGTCCGGTCTCTACGGTGTCCTCCGTCCCCTCGACCGCATCCAGCCCTACCGCCTCGAGATGGGTACCGCCCTGCGTACCCACCGCGGCAACACCTTGGTGAGTTGGTGGGGAGACCAGCTCCGTGATCTCGTCTCCGCCGACCTCCAGGAGTCCCCCGGCCCGAAGGCCATCGTCAATCTGGCCTCGGCCGAGTATTTCCAGGCCGTCGCGGGGATCGACGCGAAGATCATCTCCCCGCGCTTCGAGTCCCGGGACCGTCAAGGACGTTGGAAGGTCATCTCCTTCACCGCCAAGACGGCCCGCGGCCTCATGGCCGGATGGATGATCCGTAACCGTGTGCGCACGGTCAAGGCACTCACTGACTTCCATGACGGCTGGGAGTACTGCGACGAGGTGTCCTCCTCAGACATCCCCGTCTTCCGCAAGTTCGACTGATCCTGGACCCTGGCAGCCTGATCCACCAACCTGCTGACAACGCGCGGCACCCGCCACCCCGAAGATCACCAGGGTGACGGGTGCCGCGTTCAGGGACCGGACGGATGCCAGGGATCAGTCGGCACATCGATCAGCAACGGCACACTCGTCACTGCCGATCGGGTCCAGGTCGACCTGCGTCATCAGCGAGTCAATGAATCACCCCCAGTTCCAACTCGTTGTTCGTCGTTCATTCCGGGATACGCACTGTGCGCGACCCCGCGGTCTCACTTCTTGCCGTAGCGGCGATTGAACTTCTCGACGCGCCCAGCGGTGTCGACGATCTTGGCCTTGCCCGTGTAGAAGGGATGACTGGCCGACGTGATGTCGACGTCGATGACCGGGTAGGTGTTCCCGTCCTCCCACTCAATCTCCTTGGAACTGGTGGCGGTGGACCTCGTCAAAAAGGTCATGTTCGCCGAGATGTCCCTGAAGACCACGGGGTGGTAGTCGGGGTGGATGCCTTGTTTCATCGGTTTCCTTCCGGCCTTGGCGCGTGCCTGTCCAAACGACGAGTTCGCATCTCGTCAGCATCAGTATATGATAATGATTCTCACGTGCAAACCATGACAGGAGATACCAATGTCACGACGCTGCCAGGTCCGCGGCACCAAGCCGGGATTCGGTAACAACGTCTCGCACTCCCAACGCCACACGAAGCGCCGCTGGAATCCGAACATCCAGAAGAAGCGCTACTGGGTGCCGTCGTTGGGTAGGCAAGTCACCCTGACCCTGACCCCGAAGGCGATGAAGGAAATCGATCGCCGTGGCGTCGACGTCGTCATCGCCGAAATGCTCGCTCGAGGAGAGAAGATCTGATGGCCAAGAAGTCCAAGATCGCTGCCCAAAAGAAGCGCGAGAAGTTGGTCGCTCAGCACGCCGAACGGCGCGCCGAGCTCAAGGCCATCATCAAGTCTCCGACCGCCTCATTGGACGAACGCATGGAGGCATCGCGTAAACTGTCTACCCTGCCGCGCGATTCATCCCCCGTGCGGCTGCGTAACCGTGACCAAGTCGACGGACGTCCTCGTGGCTATGTCGGCAAGGCCGGTGTGTCCCGTATCCGTTTCCGTGAGATGGCCCACCGCGGCGAACTCCCCGGAATCACGAAGTCAAGCTGGTGAGACCATGGCAGTACCGAAGCGTAAGAAGTCCCGTTCGACCACGCGTCATAGGCGGGCCCAGTGGAAGACCACGCCAACACAGTTGGTTGAGATCCGCGTTGAGGGCAAGGTCCTGCGGGTCCCTCGAAATCTGGTCAAGGCCTACCACTCTGGGTTGATCGACGCCGAGGACTGAATCCTCGCAGCCTGAGCGGTCCAATGTGGCCGCTCGGGTCAGTTGATCACCCGAGAAGCGTTGATCCCGTAGGGTTGTCGTCATGAGCAAGCCCGAAGTGCCCCTGCCCGATTCCGCCCCCGACGACCTCACCATCGAGGACATCACGGTGGGCGACGGCCCCGAGGCCTCCGCCGGAAACCTCGTCGAGGTGCATTACGTCGGAGTGGCCCTGAGTAATGGTCGCGAGTTCGATTCCTCGTGGAACCGCGGAGAACCGCTGACCTTCCAGTTGGGAGCCGGCCAGGTGATCCCCGGATGGGATGAAGGCGTTCAGGGCATGAGGGTCGGTGGACGACGCAAGCTCGTCATTCCCCACCACCTCGCCTACGGTCCGCAGGGTATTCCCGGCGTGATCGCTGGCGGTGAGACGCTGGTCTTCGTCTGCGACCTCGTCAACGTCATCTGACGGCGTCATTCGACAGCGCCATCTGACGTGACCCCGGATCAAGCAGTCGCTCGTGCCCGGGCCCTCGTAGGGTCCGGGCATCGTTGCGTGCTCGGACTCTGTGGTGAACCGGGCGCTGGCAAGACGACCCTGTCCCACCTTCTGGGCGAAGAATTGGGCGAGACATGCGCCGTCGTCCCCATGGACGGGTTCCACCTCGCCCAAGCCGAGATCGAACGACTCGGCCGCGCCGACCGCAAGGGAGCTCCCGACACCTTCGACGGGTGGGGATTCCTGTCTTTGGTGCGTCGCTTGGCCACCGCCGACGAACCGGTGGTCTACGCACCGATGTACCAACACGGGTTCGGCGAACCCATCGCCGGAGAGATCCCAGTGGCACGGGAGGTGCCGCTCGTCATCATCGAGGGGAACTACCTCCTCCTCGACGAGGAGCCGTGGTCCCTGCTGGCGCCGATGTTCACCCAGACCTGGTACGTCGACGTCGATCCTCAACTACGGATGGAACGACTCGTCCGACGACACGTCGCCGCAGGAAAACCCCCGGAATACGCCCTGACGTGGGCCAATGGCCCCGACGAACGCAATGCTGCGCTCATCCGTACGACGAGGACCCGTGCCGATGATGTCGTCCTGATGAACTGACGACGACGTCTCACCCTGCGCACCACCCGTGGTGATACCGTCGGTATGTCTCCTTGGCGAGACGACCCACGGCGATCACACCGACGCGATTCGCCCCAGCCCTGGCAATTGCGCGTGCTCCCTCGCAGGCGTCATCGCGCCATGGCGACACCACATCCGCATGAGTACGCATCTGGGAGCACCACCGATGTACGACAACAGCAGCACTGCCGCAGCCATGACGATCAAGCTCGACGCCGAGTTCCCACCCGACCCGGTCTTCCGGCCCGGCATACGACGAGCACCCTCACGTGGATTCCACCTCACCCCTGATCAGACCAAGATCGCGCTGCGCAATGCCCTGCGTTACCTTCCCCCGGAACTGCACGAGAAGGCCGCACCCGAGTTCCTCGAGGAACTTCGCACCTTCGGCCGCATCTACGCCTACCGCTGGCGTCCGGCTGGTCACCTCAAGGGCCGTCCGATCGACGAGTACGAGGGCCGCTGCACCGAGGGCAAGGCCTTCCAAGTGCAGATCGACAACAACCTCGACTTCGACGTCGCCCTCTACCCCTACGAGCTCGTCACCTATGGCGAAACCGGCAGCGTCTGCCAGAACTGGCTGCAGTACCGACTCATCAAGAAATACCTCGCCCAGCTCACCGAGGACACCACCTTGGTCGTCATGAGCGGCCACCCGCTTGGACTGTTTCCTTCCCGCCCGGAGTCACCCCGCGTCATCATCACCAATTCCCTCATGGTCGGCCACTTCGACAACCAGAGGGACTGGGAGATCTGTGAGGAGATGGGAGTCGCCAACTACGGCCAGATGACTGCCGGCGGCTGGATGTACATCGGCCCGCAGGGCATCGTCCACGGCACCTTCAACACCATCCTCAACGCCGGGCGCATCCGTCTCGGGATCCCCGCTGACGGTGACCTCTCAGGAGTGCTCTTCGTGTCGTCGGGACTGGGCGGAATGTCCGGGGCCCAACCCAAGGCTGCCGAGATCGCCCACGCCGTCGGAATCATCGCCGAGGTCGACATGTCGCGCATCCAGACCCGTCTCGACCAGGGCTGGGTGGGTCACGTCTCCGAGGATCTCGACGAGGTGTTCGCCCTGGCCAAAAAGCACATCGACGAGCGCACCCCGATCTCGATCGCCTACCACGGCAACATCGTCGATCTGCTGCAGTACGCCGTTGACAACGACATCGACATCCCGCTGCTGTCCGACCAGACCTCCTGCCATGCCGCCTATGACGGCGGCTACTGCCCGCAGGGCCTGACCTTCGAGGAGCGCACCGAGCTGCTGGCCCGTGACCGTGACGAGTACGCCCGCCGCGTCGACAAGACCCTGCGCAAGCATTTCGAACTCATCCGCACCCTCACCGAGCGTGGCACCTACTTCTTCGACTACGGCAATGCCTTCATGGCGACCGTCTTCGAGTCCGGGGTGACCGAGATCGCCAAGGACGGGGACTCCCGAAATGGGTTCATCTGGCCCTCCTACGTCGAGGACATCATGGGACCCGAGCTCTTCGACTACGGTTACGGCCCCTTCCGCTGGGTCTGTCTTTCCGGCAAGCACGAGGACCTCATCGCCACCGACCATGCCGCCATGGACTGCATCGACCCGAATCGCCGCGGCCAGGATCGCGACAACTACATCTGGATCCGGGACGCCGAGGCCAACGACCTCGTCGTCGGCACCCAGGCGCGCATCCTCTACCAGGACGCCAAGGGCCGTAGGGACATCGCGTTGCGATTCAACGAGATGGTGCGCAACGGCGAGATCGGACCGGTCATGCTCGGGCGGGATCACCATGACGTCTCGGGCACCGACTCCCCCTTCCGCGAGACCGCGAACATCAAGGACGGGTCCAACGTCATGGCGGACATGGCCACCCAGTGCTTCGCTGGCAATGCCGCTCGCGGCATGAGCCTGGTGACCTTGCACAACGGCGGAGGAACCGGCATCGGCAATGCCATCAACGGCGGGTTCGGGCTGGTCCTGGATGGTTCCGAGCGGGTCGACGCCGTCATCCGCAGCTCCTTGCTGTGGGACGTCATGTGCGGTGTGGCCCGACGCGGCTGGGCCCGCAACGACCACTCCATCGAGACGGCCACCGAGTTCAACCAGGAACACGACGACGCCCAGATCACCCTGCCCTACCTGGTCGATGACGCCCTCATCGACGGATTGGTGAAGTGATGACGACCTGGACAGCGGCAGCCCTGCTCGACGAGATCGCCGGGATCGGACGCAACGAAGACGGGTCCTACTCGCGGTTCTGCTTTCGCCCTGACGAGGTGGCCTTGCGGGAATGGTTCGTCGCGAAGGCCACCGAGTTGGCTCTGACGATCGTCACGGACATGAATGCCAACATCTGGGCTTGGTGGGGAATGCCGGGCCCGGAGGCCGTCCTGACGGGGTCCCACCTGGACTCAGTTCCTGGCGGCGGCGCCTATGACGGGCCGCTCGGCGTCGTCTCCTCCCTCGTGGCCGTGGCGAAGATGAAGGAAGCCGGGGTCGAGCCGTCGAAACCCTTTGCCGTCGTCGCCATGGCTGACGAGGAGGGCGCACGATTCGGCATGCCCTGTCTGGGGTCACGCTTGGCCTCGGGCAAGCTCAGCAAGGACGACGCCCGCAGGCTCGTCGCCCGGGACGGACAGAGTCTGCCGGACGCCTGGCGGGAGGCCGGCCTGGATCCTGATCTCATCGAGCCTGACGATGTCCTGCTCGATGCCTCCTGCTTCATCGAGTTGCACGTCGAGCAAGGGCGCGGGCTGGCTGACCTCGGCCACCCGGTCGCGATTGCCACGGCGGTGCGGCCGCACGGTCGCTGGCGTGCCGAATTCACCGGGCAGGGGAACCATGCCGGGACCACCCTCATCCCCGATCGCCACGACCCCGTCATCCCAGTGGCCGAAACCATTCTGGCGTCCCGCGAGGCCGCTGAGCGGGAGGGCTGCGTGACGACGGTTGGGCGGATCAACGTCGAGCCAGGCGGGACGAATGTCATCGCCTCGACCACGACGATGTGGCTGGACTGCCGAGCCGAGGATCCCGACACCGTCACCAAAGTCGTCGAGGAGATCCAGAAGATCTCAGCAGAGGCTGCTGACAAGCAGGGGTGCCAGGTCGTCTGGGCCCGTGAGTCATGGACCGACCGCACCGCCTTCGACGACGACCTGCGTCATCGGATGCTGCAGGTCCTCGGTGAGGAGACCCCGCAACTGTCGACGGGAGCGGGTCACGACGCTGCCACCTTGGCCGCGACGATGCCCACCGGGATGCTCTTCGTCCGCAATCCCACCGGAGCGTCCCACTGCCCGGCCGAATCAGCCAGCGACGAGGACTGCGAGGCGGGAGCGGAGGCTCTGCGGGCCGTGTTGGAGGAGCTGGTCAAGTGAGTGAGTGGTTCTTCCCGAAGGCTCTCGTCGAGGGGCGGGTTGCGCACAATGTGCGCGTTTCGAGTGATGCCGGCGTCATCACCGAAGTCACGGTTGACGCCCAGCAAGATCGCCACAGCTTCAGCGGCGTCGCTGTCCCGGGATTCGCCAATACGCACTCCCACGTCTTCCACCGCGGGCTGCGAGGAGCCGGGGAGGGGGAGGACTTCTGGTCCTGGCGGACCGAGATGTACCGGCTGGCCAACCGCCTCGACCCGGACTCCTACCACCGCCTGGCACGAGCGGCCTTCGCCGAGATGGTGGCTGCCGGGTACACCAGCGTGGGCGAGTTCCACTACGTCCACCACCGGCCCGACGGCACTCCCTACCCGCACCACGACATGGAATTGGCCCTGGTCAACGCCGCCATCGACGTGGGTATCCGGATCACCCTGCTCGACACCTGCTACCTGCACGCCGGACCGGGAGCTCCACTCGGTGAGGACCAGACGAGGTTTGGTGACGGCAGCGTCAAGGGATGGTTGGAGCGCTGGCATGCTCTCACTGACGCCCTGCCGGATTCCCCCCTGGTGACGCCGGGAGCGGCCCTGCACTCGGTGCGAGCCGTCAGCCCTGACGAGATGGCCACAGCTGTCTCGGGCTTGCCGGACCGCACCCCGATCCACGTCCATGTCTCCGAGCAGCCCCGTGAGAACGAGGAGTGTCTGGCCGCCCACGGGCTGACGCCCACCGCCGTCCTGGAACGTGCCGGAGTGCTCTCCGATCGCACCACCGTCGTCCATGCCACGCACCTGAGCGACGACGACATCGCCATGATTGCTCGCACGGACACCATCGTCTCGCTGTGCCCGACCACCGAGGCCGATCTGGGTGACGGCATCGCGCCGGTCAAGGATCTGCTCGACGCCGAGGTGCGTCTGACGATCGGCACCGACGAGGACGTCGTCACCGACCCCTTCGCCGAGTTGCGCCTGCTCGAGTCCACCGCTCGGCTGGCCACCGGGACCCGAGGGGTCGTCGGCTGCGACTCCCTGTGGAAGGTCGGTTTTCGATACGGGGTGGAGAGCCTGCGCCCGACAGCGGGACCACGCCCGCACCGGGTTTCCACACCCGCTCCCGACCTCGCCGGGCTGAGCGTGGGTGATCCTGCTGACGTCGTCGTCGTCGATCCGTCGTCGGCTCGCTTGGCCGGGGTGGACCCGACACGCTGGCCGCTGGCGGCAACCGCCGAGGACGTCACCGCCACCATCATCGCGGGCGAGTGGATCCGACGCGACGACGCCACCGCCGAGGATCTGCGCCATGTACTGGACGAGCTGAGAGGTCGTGACTCGTGAGCGTCGTCATCAACAACATCGGTCTGCTGGTCACCAACGATCCATCCGTCAGCGGTGATGGCCTCGGACAGATCCGTGACGCAGCCGTCGTCATCGACGGAGATCGAATCGTCTGGGTGGGGCGCTGTGCCGAGGCTCCCGCAGCCGATTACCAGGCCGACATGACGGGAGCCTGCATCATCCCCGGTTTCGTCGATTCCCACAGCCATCCGGTCTTCGCGGGGGATCGTAGTGACGAGTTCGACGCGCGGATGAACGGTCAGAAATACGAGGCCGGCGGGATCCTGCGCACCGTTCGACGCACCCGGGAGGCGTCCGTCGGGCTGCTCGATGCTGTCATGACCGGGATCCTCGACGAAATGGCGCTCGGTGGAACGACGACTGTTGAGGCCAAGACGGGGTACGGGCTCGACGTCGAGACGGAGGTCAAGCTGGCGCGAGTGGCCAGTTCTCACACCGACGAGGTGACCTTCCTGGGCGCCCACGTCGTCGGACCCGAGTACGAGCCGGACGAGTACGTCCGTCTGGTGTGCGGGGAGATGCTGCAAGCCGTACGTCCCTATGTGCGCTGGATAGACGCCTTCTGCGAGACCGGCGCCTTCGACCCCGACCAAACCATGGAGATCCTGCACGCAGGCAAGGATGCCGGGTTGGGGCTTCGTCTCCATGCCGCTCAGTTGGGGCCCTCCGAGGTCATTCCGCAGGCCTGCGAGCTGGGTCTGGCTTCAGTAGACCACTGCACGTTTTTGAGCGATGAGGACATCGACGCCATGAAGGCCACCGACACTGTGGCTACCCTGCTCCCGGCCGCCGAGTTCAGCACCAAACAGCCCTACCCCGACGCCAGACGTCTTCTCGACGCCGGGGTGACGGTGGCTCTGGCCACTGACTGCAACCCCGGAACCGCCTTCACCTCGTCCATGCCGTTCTGCCTTGCCATCGCGGTGCGGGAGATGGGCATGACGCCCGAGCAGGCTCTCTGGGCGGCGACGGCAGGAGGTGCGGCAGCCCTGCAACGCGACGACGTCGGCGTCATCAAGCCGGGAGCCCGTGCGGATCTGGTGGGTTTGGCGGCCCCGTCGTGGCTGCACCTTATGTACCGCCCAGGAGTCCCTCTCATCGACAAGGTCTGCCGGGGCGGACGACTGCTCACGTTGACCCAACCACGGCTGAGACTCGACGGTTGACCGGCACGACCACCGTCGCTCCTGATCCCCTTCGTGCTCGACACGGGGTCAGTCATGGCGACGGCCCAGAAGACATACCCAAATACACGCGATCGCCACGACACCGTGGCACTCACGACAAGGAAGTGACGACCATGAATCCAGCCACCATTGACGTCGGTGCCCCACTCACTCCCCACGACATCATCGCCATCGCCCGGTCAGGGGCCCAGGTGACGGTCGGAGACGACGCGATGGAGCGGGTGAAGCGAGCCTCCGACCTCGTTGAGAGTCTGGCCGACGACCCTGCCCCTCATTACGGGATCTCCACGGGCTTCGGCGCGCTAGCCTCTACCCGAGTGCCCCGTGACCATCGCGTGGCCCTGCAACACTCCCTTATCCGTTCCCACGCCGCCTCGACCGGGCCACGGGTGGAGACCGAAGTCATCCGCGCCATGATGACTCTGCGTCTCAAGACCATGGCATCTGGCCACACCGGAGTGCGCCCGGAGGTCGTCACTGCCTACGCTGACCTGCTCAACTCTGGGCTGGTGCCGATCGTCGGGGAATACGGGTCCCTTGGGTGTTCGGGCGACCTCGCCCCGTTGGCCCACTGTGCCCTCGTCCTCACCGGGGAAGGGACTGTCCTGACCCCCGACGGTGGTGAGGTCGACGCCGCCACCGGTCTTGCCCAGGCCGGGCTGACCCCGATCGCGCTGCGTGAGAAGGAGGGGCTGGCCCTCATCAACGGGACCGACGGTATGCTCGGCCAGCTGATCATGGCCCTCGCCGACCTCGACGTCCTCGTCCCGACGGCTGACCTGGCCACCGCCATGACCGTCCAGGCTCTCTGCGGCATCGACCGAGTTTTCGCCCCCGATCTGCAGAGCTTGCGTCCCCACCCCGGACAGGGGGTTTCAGCTGCCAACATCCTCGCCCTGCTGGAGGGGTCCGACCTCATCCAGGCCGGTCGGGAGGGTGCCGTCAAGCGCGTCCAGGATGCCTATTCGCTGCGGTGCGCCCCGCAGGTTCACGGAGCCGTGCGCGACACCATGGCCCACGCCCTTCAGGTGGCGACGGTCGAGTTGGCCTCGGCCGTCGACAACCCGGTCATCACTGACGACATGCGCGTGGAGTCCAACGGTAACTTCCACGGTGCACCGGTGGCATATGTGCTCGATTTCCTGGCAATTGCCGCAGCCGACCTCGCGTCGATGAGCGAGCGCCGCACTGACCGTATGCTCGATCCGGCACGCAACCGCGACCTTCATCCCTTCCTAGCCGAGGATCCCGGTGTCGACTCCGGTCACATGATTGCTCAATACACCCAGGCCGGCATCGTCTCGGAGATGAAGCGGCTGGCCGTCCCGGCGTCGGTGGACTCCATCCCGACGTCGGCCATGCAGGAAGACCACGTCTCGATGGGATGGTCGGCGGCCCGCAAGCTGCGCCGCGGGATTGACGGCCTGGGAGCCGTCATTGGCATCGAGATCCTGACCGCCGCCAAGGCTATTCAGATGCGGGGTGTGGAGCCGTCGAAGCCGGTAGCCGACGTCATTGCTCGGATGCGTCAGACGATCCCTGGCCCCGGACCGGACCGCTTCCTCTCCCCCGAAATCGACGAGGCCCATCGCTTGGTGGCTTCTGGTGAGCTCCTCGAGGTCGTGCGACAGAAGGTGGAGATGGGCTGACTTTTCCCGCGTTTGTGGCCCCGGTAGCGTGAGATGTGCTCTGCCCATGCAGAGGTGAGCCATTGTTCGGTTACGTGACGTCCCTACCGGGGGCATCTTCCCCGCCGCTGCGGGGGTTGACATCGACATGGTTGAAGTGACTGAAATCTAATTCCTAACTTGTTAGGTTAGCTTCATTTTTTCTGATACTATGCATGCCAACACCAAACGCGAGGAAGCGACAATGCTCAACACGTGGTCTTCCCCCAGCACGGTCCTGCTGGGGGAAGACGAACGAGGAAGCCGACTGGCTCCCCGTCGTCCAACATCTGGAGGACGCCGCCGGCGTCATGCCCGAGGTGTGGAGACTCCAACCGAGATCCATCAGATCACTGCTGTCGGACAGTCTTGGCGGCGCGGAAGCCGCCCAGGCGTTCGAATGCTTCCTGGCGGGCGTACACGACGTCGGCAAGATCAGCGCCGACTTCGCACACATGGCACGAT
The DNA here is from genome assembly GCF_000227295.1 of Cutibacterium avidum ATCC 25577. Lineage (GTDB taxonomy): Bacteria > Actinomycetota > Actinomycetes > Propionibacteriales > Propionibacteriaceae > Cutibacterium > Cutibacterium avidum. Next base: position 901,195 of record NZ_JH165054.1, read on the forward strand.
TTCCCCGCCGCAACGGGACGTCGACGAGCTACCTGTGCGACCGGATGGAACATCAGGGATTCGTCATACCGACGCCCGAGCGCCCGATTCCTCACGGCACGGTGGGCCAGATCCACATCGAGTCCTGGTTGCTCGACCGCTACCGCCACCAGTCACCACGGGCACGTCGGTGCGCCCGCAACATTGCATCCATCATCGGGGGCCATCACGGGACGAACCCGACGGAGGGCGACATCGAGGAGTTGAGAAGTGGATTGGCCAGGGAGGACGACCTCTGGAGGACCACCCGCGACGAGGTCATCGACACCATGGCCGCACACACGGGAGCCGATCAGTTTCTTGGCGACTGGATGAGCTCTCCCATCCCGATCGAGGTGCAGGTTCTCTCCGAGGGCCTCGTCATCATGGCCGACTGGATCGCCAGCTCGGAATCCCTCTTCCCCTACGACCTCACCGATCCGACGCCGGACCGCGTCCGCAGAGCCATCGCTCGACTCCGTCTGCCTCGGCCCTGGCGGCCAGATACCGGCCCGGACACTGCCGACGACCTCTTCGCGAGGAGCTTTCCCGCACTGGCCCATGGCTCCCCCAATGCCATGCAGCGCGCGGCCGTGGAGGCAGCGGCGAGCATGACCAGCCCCGGGTTGCTCGTCATCGAGGCCCCCATGGGTCAGGGCAAGACCGAGGCCGCGCTCATGTGCGCCCAGGTGCTGGCCCGCAGGTTCGGGCAGGGCGGCATCTTCTTCGGACTACCCACGATGGCGACGTCCAACCCCATGTTCGGACGCGTGCGCGAGTGGCTCGACGCCGTCCCGGCCACCAACCCATCGAGCATCACACTGGCCCACTCGAAGGCCGGGCTCAACGAGGACTACCAGCAGCTCATGCCCTGGAATGCGTCGATGGCTGTCTATGACGAGGGCACCTCACAGCGCGAAGCCTCGGCGATCGTCCACGAGTGGTTCCTCGGCCGAAAACGCGCGATCCTGGCCGATCACGTCATCGGCACCATCGACCAGGCGTTGTTCACCGGACTCAAGGCCAAGCACGTCGTCCTGCGCCACCTCGGTCTGGCGAGCAAGGTCGTCATCATCGACGAGGTCCACGCCGCTGACGTCTACATGCGCGAGTACCTCAAAGTCGTCCTCGAGTGGCTCGGCGCCTACCGCACGCCCGTCATCCTCATGTCCGCGACCCTACCGCCCGCCCAGCGCGAGGAACTTGCTCTGGCCTACGCCAGAGGACGCCATGGAAAGCGTGCCACCATGGCGCTGCCCACCTCGGACGAGTACCCGCTCATGACCTGCGTCACCGACGACGTCATCCAACGCGGCACATCGGTCACGGCCCCGGCGCGCGGCATCACCATCGAGACGATGACCGACTCCCTTGACGATCTCGCGGCTCGGCTCAAGGAGCAGATGTCCGAGGGCGGTTGTGTCGGGGTCATCCGCGACACCGTCGCACGGGCCCAGGAGACCTTCGACGTACTCCGGCAGCGTCTCGACTGCGAGGTCGTCCTCGTCCATTCCAGGTTCGTCGCGCCACAGCGTGCCCGTCGGGAGTCCGACCTCGTCAGGCGTCTTGGACGCTCTGGCCAGGCCCGTCCTCATCGCATCGTCGTCGTCGGCACCCAGGTGCTCGAGCAGTCCCTCGACGTCGACTTCGATCTGCTCGTCAGCGACATCGCGCCCATGGACCTCCTCCTCCAGCGCATCGGCCGGTTGCATCGACACGACCGCGAGCGTCCGCCCCGACTTCGTGACGCCGTCTGTCTGGTCACCGGAGTCGACAGCTGGGACGACGACGGTCCGAGGTTCGGCCGTGGAATCGACCTTGTCTACGAACCGGACGCCCTCATGCGCACCGCGGCCATCCTCGAGGATCTGCCGTCCGGTGAGATCTCGATCCCGCGGGACATCCCTCGACTCGTCCGACAGGCCTATCAGGAGCCCTTCCCCTGGCCCCACACCTGGACGGACAGGGGAGAAAAAGCCGCACTCGGTGCCAGGTCGAATCGTCAGTTGGCAGCGACTCGCGCCATGGCCTTCCGTCTGACCGATCCATTCGGCGCATCGAGCCTCATGAAAGGGCTCACCGACATGGCTTCCTCCGATCCCGAGAACACCCGCGGCCACGCGTCGGTGCGCGACTCCGAGGATTCCATCGAGGTCATTGTCGTCCAACAATCCGACTCCGGACATCGGCTGCTCGACGACATCGGGGAATACTCCGGAACAGAGCTGCCGCTGTTCGGTGCCCCTGACGGCGATCTGGCCCGGGCCGTCGCATCGTGCACCGTCACCCTTCCCCGATCGCTGTCGAACCCTTGGGACATCGACAGGACCATCGCCGAGCTGGAGGCCGCGCCGATCGACCTCAGCTCATGGCAGACATCCCCGTGGCTTCGGGGACAACTCGTCCTCGTCCTCGATGCCCATGGCAATTCCACATTGTTGGGACATCCACTCCACTACGATCACGATCAGGGGCTCATCGTCGAGCCCCTTCCCCAGAACGGAGCACCGGTATGACGAGCGCCTTCAACCTCATCGACGAGCCATGGATCGCGGTGCGACGTCCGGACAACGTCGTCATCGAGGTGTCGATCCACGACGCCTTCCATCAAGCGAGCAGTCTTCGCGGCTTGGCCGGGGAAATCCCCACCCAGGAGGCCGCCGTCCTGCGCCTCCTCCTCGCCATCGCCATCCGGGCCACCGCCGAGTACCGCAGTGACGACGAAAAGGTGGACGACTGGGCGCAGTGGTGGGAGTCCGGACTACCGCTGCAGCAGATTGACGACTACCTGGGCCGCTGTCACGATCGATTCAACCTCTTTGACGACAAAGCTCCGTTCATGCAAGTCGCCGGTCTGCACACCAGCAAAGGAGGGTATTCAGGCCTGATCAAGATCATCAGCGAAGTCCCCCCGAACGACAAGTTCTTCACGACAAGGGACGGGCCTGGTATTGCGTCATTGAGTTACGCGGAGGCCGCCCGGTGGCTCGTCCACGCCCAGGCCTTCGACATCTCGGGCATCAAATCCGGGGCCGTCGGCGATCCGCGTGTCAACGGTGGCAAGGGGTACCCCATCGGGACGGGCATCAGTGGTCCCATGGGTATCGTCGTCATCGAAGGCACCAGTCTGGCCGAGACGATCCTGCTCAATCTCTTCCTCGAGGACGATCCGCAGACCGATGTCCCGGTCTGGGAGCGTCCACCGCAGACGGCAGCCCCCGACGCCGAGCACCCGGTGCCCACCGGCTGCGCCGATCTCTTCACCTGGCAGAGCCGCCGGGTGCGTCTCATCGCCGAGGCGGACCACGTCGTCGACGTCCTGCTGTGCAACGGCGACAAGGTCGAATGGAAGTACTTGCTGCACAAGGACCCGTCGACCGCGTGGCGCTTCAGCGCACCCCAGACGAAGGCGGCCGGGGAGATCGTCTACATGCCCCGCAGCCACGACTCCTCCAGGGCCATGTGGCGAGGACTGGAGCCTTTACTGGCCCGCGAACCATCACCCGAAGACAGGCGCAGGAAGAAGGCCGGAGAGCCCGACAGGGCGTGGCTACGGCCAGAGATTCTCGAGCAACTCGCAATCCTCACCAGCGATGGCGCCCTGCCTGACGATCATCTCATTCGCATGCGGACCATCGGCATGGAATATGGATCGCAAAGCGCAGTGGTGTCGACGACGATCGACGACTCCCTGCCGACGTCCTTGGCAGTCATCGCCAACGAGCAACTGGGACGGCTCGCCGTCGATTGCGCGCACACCGCCGAGTCCCTGGTGTTCGCCTTGCAGAACCTCGCTTCCGATCTGGCTGCCGCGACCGGCGATGAGTCGGAGGGGGTCCGCCCCCGAGCCGCCGAAGCCGGTTTCTCCGCCCTCGATCCCGCCTACCGAGAGTGGTTCAGTCGCCTCACGAGTACCACCGACGTCGATGCCGCAACTCTGGCATGGCGCCGCACGGCTCGGCGGATCATGTGCGAGGTCGGCCTCCAGCTCTGCCGCGACGCCGGGTCGGCAGCCCTCACCGGACGCATGGTCCCGGTGCCCAACACCGAGCGAGACGACCTCATGGACCTCGCCCGCGCCTGGCAGCGATTCCTCTCCCGGATGCGCGCCAGCGCCCCCCTACCTGACGATCCTCAACGCGACACCAAGTCATCCTCGAAGGAGCAGTGATGCCAGAACCATGGAATGACGTCAGCGCGGCGACGCTTGGCGCCGTCAACCACCTGCAGCGGGGCTATCTCGCCACACCGCGCGATCCGTGGGCGGTACGGACTCTGGCAGCCCTGCGCCATGCCGATGCGACCCGCCCGGGAACCGACCCGAATCTCTGGGAGGTGACCCTGGGCCACCTTCCGGACGATCTGGTGGGCCACGGGGCATCGCCGGCGACGTACGCCGAACGAGCCGTCCACGCCGCCGTCGTCCTCTACGCCATCCATCAGCAGTCCCGGCCCGGGCCGATGCACGCCACCGGCATCGGATTGGGCCAGGCGGCTCGGATGCTCTCGGCGCGACGCTCGACGAGCACCGAGTGGGACCCCGGCACGGTCTCCCGGTTCCAGCACCTGTGCCGCGCCCAGCAGTGGGCCATCCGCCTCGAAAACCTCCGAGAGCTCGTCACTCTCATGCGATCCGAGGACGTCCCGCTCGACTACGGCCGACTCGCCGCCGACCTGTGGCGATTGCAGACCTCGGCATCCGACCGCGTCCTCCTGTCCTGGGGACGCCAGCTCCACCACCTCCCATCCGACGCCCCAACCACCACCACCGAGAGCACAGACCAAGGAGAATCCCGATGAGTTCGTACTACGTCGACATCCACGTCCTTCAGAGCGTCCCGCCGTCCAACGTCAACCGCGACGACACCGGGTCGCCGAAATCAGCTCTGTACGGCGGGGTCCGTCGGGCGCGGGTCAGCTCACAGGCATGGAAGAAGGCCGTGCGAACGTCCTTCAAGGACTTCCTGCCCGCTTCCCAGACCGGCGCGCGGACACTGCGCGCCGTCGAACTGCTCATGAACCGCCTCACCGCCGATCCCTACCGACTGGCGCAGGAGGATGCTCGACAGAAGGCCCTCGCGGTCGTCAAGGCGCTCGGTCTCAAGGCCGACAAACCTCGAGTGAAGGAAGGCTCGGGCCCCGAGGGCGTCGAGCGCACCCAGTACCTCGTCTTCTACTCCAACCAGCAGCTCGATCGCCTGGCGCAGCTCGCGGCGACCTCGGAGGGCAAGATCTCCAGTTCCGACGCCAAGAAGGCCGCCGATTCCGATCATGGGGTCGAGGTCGCGTTGTTCGGTCGCATGGTCGCCGATTCCAAGTGCCTCAACGTCGACTCGGCCGTGCAGGTCGCCCACGCGCTGAGCACCCATGCCGTCGAGATCGAGTCCGATTACTTCACCGCCGTCGACGACTACAAGCTCGATGAGGACGACGCCGGAGCCGGCATGATCGGAACCGTCGAGTTCACCTCCGAAACCCTCTACCGGTTCGCCACGGTGGCTGTTTCGACCCTCGAGGACAACCTGGGAGACGTTGATCTCACCGCCGACGCCGCCGCCGCGTTCGTCCGTGGGTTCGTCGTGTCGATGCCCACCGGCAAGCAGAACACCTTCGCCAACAACACCCTGCCCGACGCCGTCGTCGTCCAGATCCGCAAGGGCAGGTCGGCCAGCTTCGTCGGCGCGTTCGAGGACGCCATCACCTCGACCACAGGTGGTTTCGTCGAGGCATCGTGCAAGGCGCTGGCCAGCTATGCGCACGACTGCGAGGAGGCCTTCCTCGGGGCACCAGTGGCCTCCTTCGTCACCCGGGTCGGCACGCGTACCGAGGCCGTCAGCGACATGGGCACTGCCATGCCCATCGACGAGCTCGTCTCATCGGTGCGAGACCAGGTCGCTACCGTCCTGCGAGCGCAATCGTGACCGTCCTGCTGTTGCGGCTCGCCGGGCCCTTGCAGTCCTGGGGAGACTCGAGCCGATTCACGACTCGTGCGACGCGCCGCGAACCGACGAAATCCGGTGTCATCGGGCTGCTGGCGGCGGCGCAGGGGCGACGTCGTACCGATAGCATCGAGGACCTTCTCACGCTTCGGTTCGGCGTACGCACCGACCAGTCCGGCTCGGTCGTCCGTGACTTCCAGACGGCCATGGACTGGGCGCACCCCAAGAAGGACGGCAGCATCCACGCGATGCCTCTGTCGAACCGCTACTACCTGGCCGACGCCGTCTTCGTCGCCGCAGTCGAAGGAGATCGGTCGTTGCTCGAGGCACTCGACGAGGCCATTGGAGAACCGGCGTTCCCCCTGTACCTAGGCCGCCGCGCATGTCCCACGGAGGGACAGGTGTCCTTGGGCATCCATGACGACGAGATGCTGGCTGCCTTGGAGACCGAACCGTGGCATGCCAAGCCCTGGCATCGACGTCGCCTGGGCCGCTCGGTGTACCTGCCCATCACCTACGACGCCGCCCCCGGCCAGCTCGGCGACACCGTCCGAGACCTTCCGCTGAGCTTCAACCCGGAGCGGCGCGAGTACGGGTGGCGCGACGTCGCCTCGACGGCTGTTGTCGTCGACAACCCCGACGGCAACGACGAGCCCGACTGGTTCGCGGGCCTGGAAGGAGCGTGATGTTTCTCACCCAGTTCGACGTCAACGTCGCCCGCCGCGACGCCGTGCGTCTGTTGGCATCTCCGGAGCGACTCCACGCCGCGGTGCTGAGCTCGTTTCCCCCTGGTCAGTCCGCTTCCGATGACGGCCGAACCCTGTGGCGACTGGATCGCGGGCCGACTCCCCATGAGGCGAAACTCATGATCGTCAGCCCGCTGAGACCTGACCTCACCGTGCTCAACGAGCAGGCTGGATGGTCGACGGGGGTCTCGGGTCGGTCGGCTGACTACGACCCCTTCCTGCAGGGCCTCCGATCCGGCTCAACCTGGCGATTCAGGTGCGCTGTCAACCCGACGACCGCAGTGCGCAGGACGGCCGGGTCACGCGGCCAGCGAGTTGCAGAGGTGACGGCCGAGCAGCAACTGGCCTGGTTCCTCGGCCGTGCCGAAGGCCACGGACTGTCCGTGCCCGTCACACCCGACGGGACGCCGTCCGCGCGCGTGACCCGTCGGGAGGTCCTGAGATTCCGTCGTCGGGGGTCCATGGTGACACTGGCGGTGACACAGGTGGACGGCGTCATCCATGTGGCTGACGCCGATGCCGCCCGTGTGGCACTGACCTGCGGGATTGGTCCGGCCAAGGGATACGGCTGTGGCCTCATGACTCTGGCACCGGTCGTGAGTTGAGCGATGGGCAAATCGATCCCGGGCGCGAGACCTGCCGAGGTCCAGGAGTTGGCGCGCGCCCAGGATCGGCTCAGCTTCATCTACATGGAGCATTGCATCGTCAACCGCGACTCGAATGCCATCACGGCGTCGAATCAGCAGGGCACCGTGCATGTTCCGGCGTCCATGATCGGAGCGCTGTTGTTGGGCCCGGGAACGAACGTCACCCACCAGGCGATGGTGCTGCTGGCCGAGTCCGGCGCGACGACGCTATGGGTGGGCGAACACGGTGTGCGGTATTACGCCCATGGCCGACCACTGGCCCGGACGACCCGACTGCTCGACCTGCAGGCCGAAGCCGTCACCGACCACACGAAGCGGCTGGCGGTCGCTCGGCGCATGTACGAGATGCGGTTTCCCGACGACGTCGCGACGGGCCTGACCCTGCAACAACTGCGCGGACATGAAGGGGCCCGAGTTCGGCAGGCGTATCGGGACACGGCCGTCAGGTTCGGCGTCGCCTGGGACAAGCGCAGCTACAAAGTCGAGGACTTCGAGTCGTCCGACCCGACGAACCAGGCGCTCACTGCCGCGACGACCTGCCTCTACGGAGTCGTGCACTCCGTCATCGCGGCACTCGGACTGTCGGCCGGATTGGGATTCGTGCACACGGGCAAGGACCGATCCTTCGTCTACGACGTCGCAGATCTGTACAAGACGTCGCTGGCGGTACCAGTCGCGTTCGAATGTGCAGCGAACGGGGACGTTGACGACATCCCTGGCGCGACACGACGAGCCATGCGCGACGCCATTCATGAGTCGACATTGCTGAGCACGTGTGTGAAGGACATCCACACACTTCTCGACGCCCCCGGAGATCCCGATGACGGATACGGGTGGGATGTTGTCGACCTGTGGGACGACCGCACTGGCACGGTCGCCGGCGGAAGATCGTGGGCATAGCCATGGTCGTGCTCGTCCTCACCGCCTGTCCCGCGGGACTGCGTGGCCACCTCACGAGGTGGTTGCTCGAGATCAGCCCTGGGGTGTTCGTCGGGCATCTGCCTGCACGGATCAGGGATGCCCTGTGGAGCCGAGTCGTTGAAATGTGCCACGACGGGCGGGCGATCCTCGTGTACTCGATGCGCGGCGAGCAGCATTTCGAGTTCCGCGTGCATCGACATGACTGGGACGTCGTCGACTTCGACGGGCTGAAACTCATGCAGAGGCCAAACAATAGGGCACACAACTCGACACTGCGGCCGGGATGGAGCTCGGCTGCGCGGCGACGTAGGACGGCCAAGCGCTAGATCGAGTACACTTGTATCTGGGCAAAGCTCCTGCATCAACCGTAGTCGGCTGGTGTCTTCCCCGCCTACGCGGGGGTGAGCCGACTCTCCATTCCCTCGTCACGTTGCTGAGCCAGTCTTCCCCGCCTACGCGGGGGTGAGCCTTGATGATAGTGCCAGCAACAGTTCTGATTCGTGTCTTCCCCGCCTACGCGGGGGTGAGCCGGTTGCATTCCTTAAGCCGCCAATAAGTGAAATGTCTTCCCCGCCTACGCGGGGGTGAGCCGACATGAAAAAGGGCCACTTGACTAGGCATAACGTCTTCCCCGCCTACGCGGGGGTGAGCCGACATGAAAAAGGGCCACTTGACTAGGCATAACGTCTTCCCCGCCTACGCGGGGGTGAGCCTGTTCGGCGCAGTCCTCGAGTCCCGACGACTCGGTCTTCCCCGCCTACGCGGGGGTGAGCCGTCCGAGCCGCACTCAACCACGGCGCAAACCCGGTCTTCCCCGCCTACGCGGGGGTGAGCCGGCGCTCTCCTGTTCACCATCCTCGCCGGATTCGTCTTCCCCGCCTACGCGGGGGTGAGCCTTCACGCCGCGATCCCCGAGGCCCTGGTCGAGTGTCTTCCCCGCCTACGCGGGGGTGAGCCGAACGCCGAGGTCATTGGCCCGGTCGACTCCCTGTCTTCCCCGCCTACGCGGGGGTGAGCCGCTGAATGGAGAGCGAGCATGAGCACCACCCCTGTCTTCCCCGCCTACGCGGGGGTGAGCCGGTCGCGGCCTTCCTTGAACAGGGAGGTGTGCGGTCTTCCCCGCCTACGCGGGGGTGAGCCTTCGAGCGTGACCTCATCGCTGAACGAACCCGTGTCTTCCCCGCCTACGCGGGGGTGAGCCTCGCCCCGACCATGCGGGCGTGAGCAGCAGAGGGTCTTCCCCGCCTACGCGGGGGTGAGCCTCCTCCCCGGTGGGTGTCTGCCCAGATGCGGGAGTCTTCCCCGCCTACGCGGGGGTGAGCCGGGCGCTATCCGGTATATGCCTGATGAGGAGATGTCTTCCCCGCCTACGCGGGGGTGAGCCCCGACTAGAGGGCGCATGGGGTATGACGATCCACGTCTTCCCCGCCTACGCGGGGGTGAGCCTCAAACCCTTGTTGATCGGGATGTCGATAACCCGTCTTCCCCGCCTACGCGGGGGTGAGCCTTGCCCATCGTGAGCCACTGCTTTGTCCCCAATGTCTTCCCCGCCTACGCGGGGGTGAGCCGGTGATATCTGGGTATGTGCCGCTGGCTAGGACGTCTTCCCCGCCTACGCGGGGGTGAGCCGGCCACCGCCGCCCGCGTCATCGACACCGTCGGGTCTTCCCCGCCTACGCGGGGGTGAGCCGCGGGGCCAACCTGCGCTGGGCCAGGCTGGGCTGTCTTCCCCGCCTACGCGGGGGTGAGCCGGACTGATGACATGGCATCCCCAACAATTCACGGTCTTCCCCGCCTACGCGGGGGTGAGCCGCTGAACCACACACCTCCCTATTCAAGGAAGGCGTCTTCCCCGCCTACGCGGGGGTGAGCCGGCCGCCATACCAGCACCAGCAAGCCCACCAACGTCTTCCCCGCCTACGCGGGGGTGAGCCTACCCGTGAAAAGGCTGCGGTAATGCTGGGTCAGTCTTCCCCGCCTACGCGGGGGTGAGCCGGAGGTCAGCATGGCTGACCTTGTTATCCAGGCGTTGCAGTTGGCGACAGCGGTCGTCAACCTCGCAGCCGCCGTGATTGCGGTGCGCAAGCTCCGCAAAGAAAGCCGCCCCCGAGGTGCAACTCGGAGGCGGCGAGGTGGCAAACGCCGGTAAACAACGGGGACCCGGTTCCACAGAGGGGCCGGGTCCCCTCCTTCCACGAAGTATACCTGTCTGCGCGGGCCAGGAGAAGGGGTCGCCGGTACGCCGATGAAGCGCTTAGGTCTCACCACAAGGGCCGTTGATTGAGGTCGTCTTCCCCGCCTACGCGGGGGTGAGCCGGCATCACCGCCTCACAGACCCCCAGCGCGGCCGATGGACCGCAGCCGGAAGCGTCATCATCGACTGGCAAAACCGATCACTGGTCCCCATCGACGGAAACCTTGATGCCGTCATCGACCACTGGGCATGGACTCACGACCCCCAAGCCCACACATCCACCATGATCGACCTTGGCACCGGAACCACCACCACCAGCCCCGTCACCGCAACCCCGGCACGCCCCCTCGGCCTCGCCCAAAACCACCTGATCGTCATCAGCGACGACGACCAAGGGCACCTGAACCTCTACGGGCTCAAATCTGCATAAGCACTGCGGCGGCGCGCTAACAAAGCCCGCCGCCACAGCACTTCACAGATCATCTCTGAGCATGACTTCTTTCAGCTTGCGCGCTTGCCTCTCCAAAGCCTCTTCTTCGGCCCGGTTCTCCAGCTCACCGTCAATACCAGCTGCAATGAACCACAGCAGCAAGCCACCGCCGACCAGCACACCGGCCAAGACCCACTCTCGTGTAGCAATCTCGGACAGGTGCGCGTGACGGCCAATCACCCAGACCCCATAGCCGATGCAGACCAACCCCCCGTAGCGGCAGAACCACATTCCCAGGTGCATCGCCCCCTCACGCGGCGACACGACCAAGAGGAAGAGGGCATGGAAGAACCCAGCGATAAAGTTCCATACCTGCTGTAGAACAAAGCCAATAAAGTTGAAAAGAGTGAGTAAAAGAGTGAGTATTAGCGCCGACATCGCCATCCCCTTCCGATCCTACCAGCCAGGATAATCAACCTGACACATTCTGTGGAGGCAACCCCGCCAGCCGGTCTTCCCCGCCTACGCGGGGGTAAGCCGGGGTTTCTCACTCAGATGAGGAGGGCGAGATGAGTGAGTTTGTTGCCGACAATGGTGTCCGAGTGACCGACGAGATGGTTCGCCAGTGGGCGAGTGAGGCTGAGTCGGGTTTTGAGGGGTTGCAGGTCGAGCCGTTCGAGGGTCGAGCTTGGGAGGAAGCGGAGACTGAGCCCCTGGAGCCTCGCACGATCCGGGTGAGTGCCAGCCCAGCGTGTGGAGGCCGATCGAACGAGACGCGGCCCGGCAAGGCATGACCGTATCCGCGTGGACCCGTCAAGCGCTCACCCGCGAGGTCGCCCAGACCCTCAAAGCCAGCTAAGGATTCACGAGGCGGGACCAGGGGGCGAGGAAGTCGCTCACGCTGGGCCACTCGACGGGCGGCTCTCAGCCGTATCTGTTCGTCTCTTCAACGTAAAGCCGGGGGACTTTTCGGGCTAGATATTGCGGTGGGCCTTGGTTGCTTCCGGCTTGGGCTCGACAAGTTCGACCTTGAGCGGACGACCAGCCGGGTTGATGATCTGCCGCCTGGTGCCACCAGACGGCTCACCGGTGAGCCATTCTACGACCTCAAGCGGACTGTAGAACAGCGTCACAAAAAGAGTCCCCCAGAGCCGCCACAGAGCCTCCCCCAAGGCCTCCCTGATCAAGGAATCCCCGAAGGAGAACTCCTCCTTCCAGGAGGCCGTAATCAAGTCCGTCATAGAGACGACGAATCCGACAGCGAGGAGCAAGATCAGCCACAACCAGCTCATACCAGCCGTAACCATGAGACCCGCACCACACCAAAAGGTCGGCCCGGAACGACCCCGACACACATCATGAGTCGCCACGCCCAACACACCAACGACCGCGACGACAACACCAACCCGACCCCACGGAGTACCGCCAGCAAGAACAGCATCCACCCGACCCAACCAACCAACAGGGACCACGAGAGCCCCCAACCAACCCCGCAGAATGTCAAGTGGCCGAACGTGGTCGACGATGGCGAACACAGAGAGCACCCCGACGAAAGAGCCCAAAAGCGAGTAGAGACGATCAAAGACTCCGTCACGAAGCCAAGGAAGAACTTTGTCCAGCATGAGATGGTCTCCTAATGACGCTCGCACGGGGGCAGATAAGCTGCGAGAATGGGCGCGGCCGCGTCATGGTAGTCGGCGTTGATGTCGATGCCCAGATATGGGAATTGACCGCCACACAACCACCGGTGTAACGAGTCGCGTAATGCATGAAGATACCCGCACCCGAACCCGCGCCATGACGAGTCGGAGAAGCATAGTTGTACGACAGCACCGCAGCCTGTCGATACAACGAACCAGCATAATCAGCCAGACGCTCATTGTCAGACGTCGACAAGTGCGAACAATCCTCACGCCACCGGTTGTAATCACGCTGGCTAGGATCCTCAATCCACCACGAACACGAGCCAATCGTGCGGTAGCTCAACTTGGTACCCGGATTACCCACACCAAAAGCCGAAACCACCCCGAAAGTACCGGCCGGGGTGGTTCGAGTACCCTGCCGACGCCGCGCCGCCCCCGATGCCACCGGACAACGCAGGGAAGGAAGGCGGTGGTTATGCCTGGTTCCATTGATGGTTCGTCCTTCCACTCGAGCATGACCGACGTGAGGAACTGCTTCGAGGGCCACGATCGGCGGTCCACAGGCTCGCGCTGCGTCAACGACCAGATGATCCCCGTAATACCGCAAGGAGGCTCATCAGGTTCAAGCCTCATCGTGGCGTGACACAAATCGGGGGGCTTTCCATGAGGATCGACACAAAATCTCCCTCATGGAAAGACCCCGACAACTTGATCGTCCCATCAATCACCTATGCCTTGACACGTCACATGAAGCCGACTCGAGTGGCCTACATGGAATTCCAGGCTCACTGAGGACAGGTGCTCCAACGCATGGGGCTGATCGAGACGTACTGTCTACCCATGCCATGTTTGGATGCGTTGCCACCCGGTTGGGTATCCCCGTAGAAGACGGTGATCTGCGTCACCGCTTCAGTTGCGGACGTCTCGAACCGTATCGTTCCACGGTGGTTGCCTCCATTATCCGTAAACTGTGCGACGCGGCTATCTGACACCGCTGTCACCCTGTTGGTTCCCTCACCATCAACCTGCAGAGAATTCTTGAGTGCTCCGTACTTGTAGTCATGACGGGTCTTGAACACAGGATGCGACGTTCCGTCGCCAGTGGCCGTCACGGTCACCTTATCGATATACCATGCAGGAGCATCATGAGATGAATCTATCTGACCGATGTAAAAGGCAAGCCCGTACACCGGTCTTGAAAAAGTAATGGTCAGAGTTTGCCCCAAGCCATCCTTGTCATCGGCCCTGACCGCCTGAGCAAGGTTGAGCCATGTGGACTTGAGCGTATCCTTATCGGTTGGGGTGAGGTCATAGTCGTCCGGCATCTTGTGCCAGTAATCCGCTATGACGTTGTTATCCTTCCAGGTGTCAACATCTCGAGTCTTCTCGAGGTTGTAGGTAGCGCCTTCCGAGAGCGCCGAGGACGGCCTCCAGACGCCGACAGTGGTTACACACTCACTGGTCGCATACGCTGATAGCGCGCTGCTCGCCACGATCGCCGGCACAGACCAAGCCGATGCTGCGACAACAGAGCGCCGAGAGGGCTGCCCCCGCTGGAAGAGGTCACCATTCATCTCCGTGTGCCCTTTCAGGTTCAACTACATATGCCCGAAATAGTTCTACTCGGCCACTCCTATATACCATTCGATTGTCATGTTTACAAACTGTCGATCACCTGTCGACTACCGCGCGACGGCTGGGCGTCGACCTCAACGAGGACACCACCCGGATCATCGATACGGTCACCCATACAGGCAGGAGAGCGTCATGATCTCTTCTGCACTCATCTCTGTCAGGAAGGTTCCTATGCACCATCGTGGTATCGCTGCCCTCACCGCCGTAGCAGCCCTCACCGGCTGCCACTCAGCAGGATCAACGTCGGCACCCACGCCGACACCGAGTACCCCCACCACAACATCGGCATCATCGGTAAGCGCCTCCTCCTCGTCAACACCCTCAGCAACCCCAACGCCATCGGCGGGGGCCGTCAGTGCCGCCGAAGCCGAAAAGGTCTACCGCACCATCCACAGAAATAACTTCGAGTTGGAGAAGATGGGAGGTTTGGCCCCTGGCGAACCGGCCCCGCTCATGCTCACCAACTACGCCAGCGGGTCAGCCCTCAAGGACTACATGACCTTCAACCACAAGATCTCAGGGCTGGGCATCAAGATCACATCAGGGAACTCCTCCGTTACCGCGGTGCGGGAGAAGAAGGGTGACACCACCCATCCTGAGGCTGCCATCGCCCTGGAATCGTGCGAAGACTACAGCTCCATCCGGACTGTGGACCGCCACGGAAAGACTGACCATGGACACATCATCCATGTCGATAGCTGGTATACCCGCGACAAGGCAGGCACCGTCAAAATGATCGCATTCAACTCAGTAAAGGTTCCCTCATGCGACGTCAAGTAATCACCACGACCCTCCTGGGCCTGACGCTGGAAACCACTGCGCTCCCCGCTCTTGCCGAGAGTAACAGCGTTGATGGGAGCGTGAACACGGATATGCGTGGGCTCATCGTAACACACGTATACACTGTGACCTGACGTCACTCCACGTCATTCATCCAGTCACAGGAGACCGTCATGGCGCCGACCGCCGCTGCCGCCGATGAACTCGTCAAGACTTACGGAACCGGAAATGCCGTCGTCAAGGCCCTCGACGGGGTGAGCGTCACCGTCGAGGCCGGTGCCCTCACCGCGGTCATGGGTCCGTCGGGATCGGGTAAATCGACGCTCATGCACTGCATGGCCGGGCTCGACCGCCCCACTTCGGGTCGCGCCTTCATCGGCCAGACCGATGTCGCCACCCTCACCGACAGGAAGCTGACGCTGCTGCGACGTGAACGGGTCGGATTCATCTTCCAGCAGTTCAACCTCGTGCCAACCCTCACGGCCCGCGAGAACATCCTTCTGCCCCTGGCCATCGCCGGACGCAAGCCCGACCCGCAGTGGTGGGACACCGTCATCGACGTCGTCGGCCTGGCCGACCGGCTCGACCACAAGCCCTCCGAGCTGTCAGGTGGGCAGCAGCAGCGCGTCGCCTGTGCGCGCGCCCTCGTGGGCCGGCCCGAGATCATCTTCGCCGACGAGCCCACCGGCAATCTGGACTCCATGAGTGCCACCGAGGTGCTCGGCTTCCTGCGCCGGTCGGTCGACGAGTTCGGCCAGACCATCGTCATGGTCACCCACGACCCCGTCTCGGCCTCGTATGCCGACCGGGCGCTGTTCCTTGCCGACGGGCGCATCGTCGACGACATCTGCCACCCCACCCATGACGCCGTGCTCACGACGATGAGCCGCCTGGACCCGCGCCGGGCGAAGACAACCGATGGCGAGCACGTGCCGGCCGCCCGCCGTGTCGAAAGGCCCTGAACCACCATGTGGAAGGCCACCTTCACCTCCCTGTGGAGCCGCAAGCTGCGGCTGTTCATGTCCACCTTGGCCATCGTCCTGGGCGTCGCCTTCGTCTCGGGATCGTTCGTCTTCGGCGACATGCTCCGGTCCACCTTCAACTCCATCGTCTCGGGGTCCGTCTCGGACGTCGAGGTGTCCAAGAACACCGAGGACGCGGTGCAGGGCGACGTGACGACACCGTACCCGTTGACACCGGCCGTCGTCGACAGGATTCGCACGGTCGACGGTGTCAAGGACGCCCAGGGCACCGTCACCGAGACGGGAACCGTCCTCATCGACCGCGACGGCAAGGCCATCACCAGTTTCGGGCCGCCCCAGTTGGGCTTCAGCTGGCAGACGACCCCGGCCCTCGGCGGCCAGCAGGGCGTCCACGTCGTGTCGGGCCACGAACCGCGTACCGACGACGAGGTGGTCGTCGATCCGCAAACCCTCGACAAATCCGGCCATCATGTCGGCGACAGGGTCAAAGTCATCACGAGCCGAGCTGGCACCGTTCAGGCAAAGCTCGTGGGCACCGCCACCGTCGGTCAGAGTGGGTCCGCCGGGGCCAGCTATGTGTTCTTCACGACGCACCGCGCCCAGCAGCTCTTCCTCAAGGGCCACGACGCGTTCACCGGTGTGGCCACGGTCGTCGAACCGGGCGCCGACCGGGCGACCGTCGCCAAGGCCGTCCAGAAGGTCCTGCCGAAGGGATACCAGGCCAAGGACGGCAAGGTCGTCGCCGATGAGCAGATGAGCGCCATCGGCAAGGCCCTCGGCTTCGTCGACATCTTCCTGCTCGTCTT
The DNA here is from genome assembly GCF_000227295.1 of Cutibacterium avidum ATCC 25577. Classification (GTDB taxonomy): domain Bacteria; phylum Actinomycetota; class Actinomycetes; order Propionibacteriales; family Propionibacteriaceae; genus Cutibacterium; species Cutibacterium avidum. The sequence continues at coordinate 917,937 of NZ_JH165054.1, forward strand.
CGCGGGCATCTCCCTGCTCGTCGCGAGCTTCCTCATCGTCAACACCTTCACCATCCTCGTCGCCCAACGATCCTCCGAGCTGGCGCTGTACAGGGCCATGGGAGCCAGCCGCGGTCAGATCAGGGCGACCGTCCTGGTCGAGGCCCTCGTCGTGGGCGCCGTCGGGTCAGTCTTGGGGCTGTTCGGCGGCCTCGGTCTGGCCGTGGCCATCAAGGCGATCATGGCCGCAACCGGATGGGACATCGGCCAGACAACCCTCACCCTGGGCGTCAAGGCCATCGTGGCCTCACTTATCACCGGCATCCTCGTCACGCTCGTCGCCGCCCTGCTGCCGGCAGCCCGGGCCACCCGCATCTCTCCGGTCCAGGCCATGACCTCGGCCCGAACCGAGTCCGAGGTCGGGTTGGGCAAGCGGGCCGTCATCGGCTCCGTCATGGCCACCGTGGGCGTCGTGGGGATCGTTGTGGGGGTGCTCGACGTCGTTCCCAAGCCGGTGGCCTGGGCCGGGGCCGGCATGGCCCTGACGATGATCGGCGTCGCCCTGGCCTCGCCCCTGCTCGGCCGTCCGGTCATCTGGATCGTCGGCAAGGTGTACCGAGCGATCTTCAGCGAGGTCGGCAAATTGGCCGAACTCAACTCGATCCGTCAGCCCCGACGCACCGCCGCGACCGCATCGGCCCTCATGATCGGGCTCACCCTGGTCTCCCTCATGGCCGTCTTCGGGGCCTCCTCGACGCGCTCGGTGACCAGCCAAGTCACCGACACGCTCCGTGGCGACTTCATGGTCGGCCGACAGGGATTCGAGGGGTTTCCCGACCAGGTCCGCACCAAGGTGGCCGCCGTCCCGCAGGTCAAGGACGTCCACGCCATGAAGATGGCGCAGATGCTCGAGATCCCCGCCGGTCAGGCGACCCCGCCCAAGGAGTACTTCACCGACGCCATGGGACGTCACATGCGCGCCATCGCAGGCATGGAGGCGACCTCGCTGGACAAGATGTTCCCCCAGAAGGTGACGAAGGGACGCATGTTCCACACCAACGGCGAGATGATCGTCGACGAGAAGACGGCAGAGAAATACCACCTGAAGGTGGGGTCGTCCTACCGGTTGTGGTCGGTGGATGCCCAGCGTCCCATGACGCTCACCGTCGTCGGCATCTACACGACCGGCAAGGGACAGCCCATCGCCACCATGTGGGTCTCGACGAGCACCCTCACCTCGGCCGGTCTGGGCGACAAGGACGCCTTCCTGTCGATCTACCTCAAGGCGGGCACCGACCACGAGCAGGCCCACAGGGCCCTCGACGCGGCATTGGCCGACATGCCGTTGGTGAGCGTCATGGACGTTGGCCAGTACACCGACCAGGTCCTCGTCAACGTCAACCGGACCATGGCGCTGCTCTACGCACTGCTGGGACTCAGCATCGTCATCGCCGTGCTCGGCATCGTCAACACCCTGGGTCTGAGCATCATCGAGCGCACCCGGGAACTGGGCCTGTTGCGTGCCATCGCCCTCACCCGCCCGCAGGTGCGCCGGATGATCACCCTGGAGTCGGTCGTCATCGCCCTGCTTGGTGCGGTGGTCGGGGTCGGTCTGGGAACCGTCTTCGGCATGGTGCTGCAACGTCTACTCGCCGACCAGGGCATCGACAAGCTCTCGATCCCGTGGCTGCAACTCGTGGCCTTCCTCGTGGCCGCGGCGCTCGTCGGGGTCCTCGCCGCGCTGTGGCCGGCGCGCCGAGCCGCCCGCACGAACATCCTCAAGGCGATCGCCACCGAGTGAGGTCTGCCGGCGGGTCCTCCACACACCGGGCGGCGGTCGCCAGCGGCCCGGTCATCGGCGAGCTTTCCTCAGCAGGGTGCGGACGCGGTCGGGATCGTCGGCCATGTCAAGGGTGGCGAAGACGTTGGAGACATCCACCTCGGGACGCTGCCAGCCGATGGTCGCGGCGTGGGCGGCCAGGGCGACGCAAATCTCCTGACAGCCGTCGATGATCCACTCGGGGTCGACGCCCGGGTTGACGTGACGGGAGAACTCGGCGGCGTCGTGCTGCTGGGCCGCCAGGATCGCCGACAAACCACTGCGCAGCTGCTCAACGGCCTCCTCCCCCATGGTGGAGACGACGACCGGGTCGGCCATGTCACGACGAACCCGCTCAACCAGCAGGCCGGGGACCTCGTCGGAGGTGAGCCCCTTGTGGTCGAAGAGCCAGTCGGGCAGGTACACCTCGACGGCGTCGTCGTCGACCTGTTCGACCCGCTTGACCACGGCGTCGAGCAGGCTGACACCGAGCATGATCGCACCCTCGAGCTGACAGAGCGGGGTGAGGGCGATGGCGATAGCGGCTCGTCCGGACTCGAGTGGGTCGATCTGTTCACCACCCTCCTGGGCTCGCAGCTCCTCTTCGCTGGCCCGGCGCAACACCTCGAAGGACTCGGCCGGCGGAATCTGCACGGATTGCGGGTCGGCCTCGACGTCGTCGGCCTCCGGGAGCTCAGCGCCGACAGAGTCAGGATCGCACCAGTTGGCCGGGATCTCCGGGATGTCGTTCATGGTCATTCGCCTTTCCTGTCATAGACCGATCCGATGACGCGCGCCGGATTGCCGACGGCGATGGATCCGGCCGGGATGTCCTTGGTGACGACCGCTCCGGCTCCGATGACGCTGTCCCCGCCGATGGTGACACCGGGGCAGACGATCGCACCTCCGCCGAGCCAGACATTGTTGCCGATCGTGATGGGTTTGGCAGCCTCCAGGCGATCCCGACGCAGGTCCGGGTCGATGGGGTGGGTGGGAGTCAGCAACTGGACGTTCGGGCCGATCTGGCAGTCGGTGCCGATGCGAATCTCGGTGACGTCGAGAGCCGTCAGGTTGTAGTTGGCGAAGCTGCGCGCGCCGAAGTGGATGTTCTCACCGTAGTCGACGTACAGCGGCGGCTTGATGACGGCATCCTCTCCGAGTTCGCCGAGGAGTTCGGCCAGCAGGGGACTGGCGCTGTCCGGATCGTTGAGGAAGGCCCGGTGGTAGGCGTCAGCCAGCCTGGCCCCGCGGTCGGCTATCCGGGAGTTCTCCGGGTCGTCGGCGATGTAGAGGTCCCCGGCGAGCATCCGTTCCCGGTTCGTGCGGGGGTCCCCTGCGAAGTGGTCAGTCATGGGGTCAACGGTATCGGGAGAGCATGAAGGCATCCCCTGAACCTCGAATACCGGCTAGTACTACACGGAGCTGCCAGAAAACCGGGATGGTGACGTTGCCATCGGGTTTTCGGAGCGTTTTTTGGCAGCTCCGTGTGGTGGAGGCCGTGCAGCAAGGCTGCGAGAGGAATGCGCCCCTGGGATCACAGTTGGGCCACCTGGACCAATCCCCGCCCCTGCCACGTCCACCCGTACCAGTTGTGTCCCCTGCGCCAGAGATCTTGACAGGGGGGACACAGCTGGCACAGCTGACAATGAAGGTCACGGAAAGAAGGGGCGCCCGGTACCCCGGACGCCCCTCAGCCTCACCTGACGAGCTCTCCCTTGACGAGCTTGATGAGACGGTCGAGAACCGCACCACCCGAGGCATTCGACCCGTTGTGCTCGTACTCAGTCGTCACCCAGGCATGCATCTGCGGCAGTAAGGCCGCCGTTTCGACGGAAAACTGGCGCGGCACATAGGCGTCGTCGTGGTACACCGCCGCAGCACAGGGCACCTCGGCAGCCCGGAGGGCGTCAGCGTCATACAGCTTCGGCCACGGATGGTTCGCAATGAGATTGGCAACCTCCTTCCACGGCCGCAGCTCCTGGTCGGTGTCGAACCACTCTGGCATGACGTGCTCACCGGTCAACAGGGTCGGATCCTGCTGGAAGTCCTCGGGCAGCATCCGCGCGGCCGACCAGTCGGTGACCACACCGTCGGCATAGGATGACTCGTGGATGACGGCGTACAGCGGGTTACGTCCGCCAAAAGGCAGCAGCCCGGCAAGATCATGGCGGAACGACCGTGAGGTGTGCGGATACTCCAGCAGGTAGTGCAGCTTCTCAGCCCCACCCGAGGCGCCCAGCAGGTGTCCCAACGACCGCAGCCGCGACGGCGTCACGATGTCACCGTTCGGAATGGTGATCTCGCCCTTCTCGGCCAGCGCCATGAGCTCTGCGAGCCGCACCCGATCCTCCGGGAATCGCTTGTAGTACTCCAGCGACTTTGCGCGCAGCTGGTCGTAACAGGCGGTGTAGACCTCGTCAGCAGAACGTCCGACCGCCGACAGACCACCCGTAAAGTAACCCGCCGACAGCGACTCCGGGTAGGTGGACAGGTACCTCAGCAGGGTGAATCCGCCGAAGGACTGGCCCAGCACCGCCCATCTCTGAACACCGAGGTGACGACGGATGTCCTCGCAGTCCTCGACGATCTCGTCGGCACGCAGGTGAGTGAGGTACTCCGCCTGGCTGGCCGGATCCCCCATCGGCTCGCTCACTGGCGAGGACAGTCCAGTGCCGCGCTGGTCCAGCAGCACGAGCTGGTAGTCCTGCAGGGCCCGGGCCAGCCAGCCCGGGAATCCGGGATCACTCAGCGTCGGCCGCGGAGACTCACACCCCGGGCCGCCCTGCAAAAAGACGAGGTACGGCTTGTCGGTGCCGTCAGGAGCAGCAACCAGACGCGCATAAATCTCGATGGTGCGCAGGTCCTCGGGGTTGTTGTGGTCCAACGGGACCCTGAGGCGAATGTCATCTGTTAGCAGGCCAGGAATGTTGCGGTTCCACGTCATAGCATCAGCCTACGAGGTCCGGACGCCAACCGAGTCGACTCCGTCACTCCTCGCCCAGCGGCGCGAGGCTTGCCATATCCAGAACCCTCAGTATTTTCTCAGCCTTACCATGATGTTCCCCCATCCTCCGCAACTATCGTCACGGCTTGTCCCGTAGATTTGGGGGTCCATCAACAGCGCATCCCCGAGGTGACACCCACTCACCTATACTGAACAGATTTTGAGAATCTCTCAGGAACACGTACAGTTCAACGAGCCTCTGAACCTGCGGCAACGCTCGGAAGGAACATCACATGACCAACACCTCGACCAACGCCGGGACGGCTCTCAAGCGCACCGTCGCTCTGACCGCTGCGGCCGGACTCGCCGTCATGGGCACCATCGCCGAGGAGGCCCACGCCGCCCCCACCGGTACCCCTGGGGCCCATGCGGAGAAGGCTCCCACCCAGCAGACCAAGAAGGCGCCGACCAAGCAGGCCAAGCGCGCCACCCCGTACACCACCCAGTTCGCGCAGTCCCGTGCCCACCTCAACGTTCGTTCTGGACGTGGCACCGCGTACAAGCGTCACGGTCTCATCCACCCCGGCGACCGTCTCCTCATCGTTGGCAAGGACGTCCAGGGCTGGACCCCCGTCAACTACCGCGGCAAGACCTCCTGGGTCGCCACCCGCTACATCAACAAGGTCACCCGCCCGGTCGGCATCTTCGCCCAGCGAGGCGACCACAATGCCCGCACCAAGGCTGTTCAGCGCGACCTTTCGACCCTCAGCTACTTCCCGGGCAAGTGGGTCGGACTGCCTTACGGCCCATCCACCACCAACGCCGTCAAGGTGTTCCAGAAGGCCAATGCTCTCAAGCAGACCGGCGTCACCGACGCCGTCACCATGAGCCTGCTGCGCTCGAAGGCCAGCTACAAGCGCGCCGCCGAGGCCGAGAAGGCAGCTCAGAAGAAGGCCGCCGCTCCGGAGCCGACGCAGCGTCACTCCGAGGAGTCCTCGCGCACCTCCCGTTCCTCCGAGCGCTCGGACCGTAGCGCCGCCGACGTCTCCACCAGTGGCGTCGCCGGAAGCTGCGGGGCCTCCTTCTACACCGATTCGCAGACCGCCTCCGGTGAGCCCTTCAGCTCCTCGGCCATGACGGCTGCCTCCAAGACCTACTCCTTCGGCACCCGCCTCAAGGTGACCAACAGGGCCAACGGACGCTCTACCGTCGTGCGCATCAATGACCGTGGACCCTACGTCTCCGGTCGCTGCCTCGACCTGACTCCGGCCGCCTTCAACCAGATCTCGTCGCCCAGCGCTGGCGTTGCCGACGTCACCTACGAGAAGGTCTCCTGAGCTCACCAGACATCGATCATGACAGCGTCAGCCCCCGATCCACTGCGGATCGGGGGCTGACGTCATGTTCAAGACTTCTCAGGCCAGGCCAAAGATCTCTGGCCCAGGAATCAACCGGCAGGAGCCTCCGGGCCGTCGTTGAACCACCAGGTGGCCTGTCCGGGAACTCCGGCCTTCTTGGCCTCCTCCGGTGCCTCGACCTTGTCGAGCTCGTGGACATTGCCCTCGGCATCCTCCCAGCACACCACCTCGCGGCGCACCGGGATCTGCACGGTCACCAGATCAGTGACGACGTAGCGGCGCAGCTTGGCACCAGCCGGCAGACCCATGGCGGGCACGGGCTCGGCGACCGGGAGAACCTCATCATCAGAGTGTTCCTCGGAGTGATCATCGCTGAGCGCCTCAGGACGGTTCTCGTCGTCCTCCTCGCCATCCTCAGCAACCGGGAAGCCCACGTTGTCCTCGTCACGGGGAGCCGCCGGAACGATGACCGGAGTGACGGTGGTGTCCTTGCCGACCTCGTTATCGTCGACGGGCTGGGTCTCGCCGACCTCCTCGGGGGAGTCGTCGTCAACCTCTGCGGCGTCGACGATGTCAGGATCGCTGTCGGCACCGCGTCCTGGCTGGGCAATGATGATGTCGTCATCATCGATCTCCAGTCCGGAACGACGAGCGGGCTCCATGCCGTAGTGGCCGTAGACCTCGGCCTCACGGTCACGCGAGAGATCGTCCTCCTCGGACGCCTCAGGGGCGGTCTCGATGATGTCGCGGTTGAACGGCACACTGACGTGGCTCGTGGAGTAATCGGCGCCGCGTACCGGAATGAAGTGCTCGTGGCCCTCCGAAAGCACGGTCACGAAAGTCACGGCACCGGTGACCTCGTCGGCAAAGATCTGCTGGATCGTCCCGACCTTCTCACCATCCGGTCCGACGACCTCGGCGTCGAACAGTCCGGGGATGTCCTTGGGATCCATGGCGCTGATGTCCATGTATCGACCTCTCGCTAGGGGGCTGGAACGTACGCGCATACACGCACTCTTCGCTTCAGCTTTTCACAGTGCAGGCGCCAACTGGCGCAATGCATCCGGGCGCGTCTCGAACTGAGCACCTGGCCGGATCGGGTCGACATGCCTTGGCCTGAGGATCAGAGCTCGTCAAGCCAATGGTCTGACGATCAGCAGTCCGAGAGTCAACGGTCGTTGATCGCGCTGACCATCCGGTCGACGGCCTCCTCGAGCAGATAGCGTGGGGTGGCGAAATTGATACGTGCGTGCCCCTCACCCCCGGGGCCGAAGGTGGGACCGTCATTGAGACGGATACGGGCGTGACGCAGCAGCCACTCCCCTGGCGAGGCCGGAAGCTCGTAGGCGGAGAAGTCGAGCCAGCCCAGGTAGGTGCCTTCCGGAATCCGGTAGGACACTCCCGGCAGCTGATCGGCCAAGGTTTCCGACAGCCACACCGCGTTGTCATGGATGTAGCAGTTGGCGGCATCCAACCATTCCTGACCGGAGTCGAAGGCGGCCTTGTTGGCAGCCATGCCGATCGTGGTGGCCCCTTCGGCGTCGAGCGGATGGACCTTCTGATCCCACAGCTTGGCCTGCTCATCGGTGAAGAGGGAGATGAAGGCCGTCATGAGCCCGGGGATATTAAACGACTTCGACGCCGAGGACACCAGCACCGAGTGAGCGGCCGCTTGCTCGCTGATGCTGGCGTAGGGCACCGAGGCCTTGCGCTTCTCGCAGACCGGGACGAGAGGTCCATGGATCTCGTCGGAGATGACGAACCCGTGGTGACGCTCGACGACCTCGGCCAGTCCGCGCAGCTCGTCCGCAGTGAAGACGCGACCCAGCGGGTTGTAGGGCTGGCAGAGGATGATCGACCCGGCACCCTTGGTGAAGGCCGCGTCGATGCCGTCAAGGTCGAGGGTCCAGCCCAGGTCGGAGTCGACCATCGGCACCGAGATGATCTCGCGTCCTTCCAGTCCCGGCACCTTCCAGAACGGCATGTATGCCGGGGAAGGGACGATCACGGGGCTTCCGGGAGCGCTATAGGTGCGGATGGCCAGCTGGACTCCGGACAGGACATTGCGCAGATAACGCACCTTGAGCGGATCGACCGTCAGGCCCTGGACCTTCTTCGCCCATGCCGCCCATGAGTGCCGCAGTCCGTTGTCGCGCGGATATCCGTAGGCGTGCTTCGCAACCATGTCCTCGATGGCCTGCTGGATGGGCGGGGCAACCCGGAAGTCCATCTCGGCCACCCACAGCGGGATGACCCCCTCGGCGACGTCTTCCCACCTGGCCGTTCCGCGTGAACGCAACCACTCGACAGTAGGGCTGTCGAAGTCGAAACCAGTCATTGCCGTCCTTCCATAGTCCTCGACCGGGGCGTTGCCCCGGTGCAACGCCCGTTCACCGGGCATGTGGCTGCAGGTCGGTGACATGAAACCACATGCCCTTTCGTCTCAGCTTGTCACACACCACCGGGCACGTCTGCCGGGATTGCCGTCGAGAAGCTTGTAGGATCGTCGTGTGATCTTCAAACGTGTCGGTGACTCCCGCCCATACCCTGACCACGGGTACACGCAGAAGCAGTGGTCCCAGCTGGCGCCCGTGCAGGTGCGCTTGGACCAGCTCGTCACGACGAAGAGCAACCTTGACCTGGCCAACCTTCTCGAAGACGACTCCACCTTCTACGGGGACCTCTTCGCCCACGTCGTGGCCTGGCACGGCGACCTCTACCTTGAGGACGGCCTGCACCGCGCGCTTCGTGCTGCCCTTCAGCAGCGTCAAACCCTCCATGCCCGTGTCCTCGAACTGGACTGATGCCCCGTCATGACTCCTGATGAACGTCGCCACTATCTGAGGATGGCAGGCACCCCGATCACCCTGCTGGCCCTCGTCATCCTCATCGCGGTGGCCATCCGCGCCGGGTGGAAGGCCGTCAGTGCCCCCGTTCCCCCGCCACCGATCACCCCTTGCGTCAATCAGGACGTCAAGGGCACATTGACGACGAAGGATGTCACGGTCTCGGTGTACAATTCCGGCCACACCCGCGGGCTGGCGAGCAGCGTGTCGAAGCAGCTTGCCAACGTTGGGTTCGTCATTGATTCGGTGGCCAACCGTGAGCCCATGGTCAAGGGGGTGACGGTCATCGGCCACAACGCCAAGGATCCTGAGGTGAAGCTGGTTGCCGGCTACTTCCCGGCAGCAGTGCTGAAGTCGGATCCCAAACGCGTCGACCATGAGGTTGAAGTGGTGCTCGGCGATCGTGACCCGAACTTCAAGACGAATGCACCGAAGTTCGTGAAGGTTGGTGGGCCCGTGTGCCTGCCGTCACCGTCACCGACCCCATCGATGCTGGCGACGCCGGGGGAAAAGTAGTCCTGACCATCAACCCTGTCAAGGCCATGGATCCATGTGCATCCGTGGCCTTCTCAGTGGGTTCTGGTCAGCTTGTCCAGCGACGCCGTCCGCGTGGTTATTCGGCCTGAATGCGTAGCCCGTGCCAGCGCGCCAACCGGCCTCCCCGGCCTATCTCGGTCAGCCTCTCGACAACGTACCGCCGTTGCCCCTGGGGGACGACGATGAGCAGCTCGTCACCTTGCTGCAGCTTGGTCTCCGCGCGCGGAGCAAAGGAACGGTCGCCACGGATGATGAGCGAGACGACGCAGTTACGCGGCAGCCGCAGCTCGCGGACCGTCACCCCGGACAGTCTCGATCCCTCGGGAACGTCAGCCTGCAGGAGGTCGGCAGCGATCTCGTCAAGGGGCGCAACCTCGATCGTCACGTCCTTGGCCATCTGCGGATCGACGACGCCGAGGAGCTTCGCCGCGCCCGGCAGGGTCGGGCCCTGGATACAGGTGAAGACGACGACGAGCACCAGGATGACGTCGAAGAACTTGTCGGCGCGCTCCATGTGGGACGCCATCGGGATCGTCGCCAAAATGATCGGCACAGCCCCGCGCAGACCGGCCCAGGACAGGAAGAACCGCTCGTTGCGGCGGAACCCGAACCATGTCGTACAGGCGAGGACTGCCAAGGGGCGCGCGACAAAGGTCAACAGCAGGCCGGCAGCAACACCGGAGCCAACGGAGACCCAGGTGAGACGGTCGGGGTTGGCCAGCAGACCGAGCATGACGAACAGGCCGATCTGACAGATCCAGCCGATGCCCTCAGAGAAGGATCGGGTGGTGTGCTGATAGGGCAGGTCGCCATTGCCAATCATGACGGAGGCGACGTAAACCGCGGCGAATCCGGACACGCCGATCCACACACCGACACCGTAGGCGGTCACGGCCCACGCCATCGCAGCGATGGCGTAGAGGTTTCCGGATGGCAGGTTGATGCGTCGCCCGATCCTGACAGCCACCCACCCAACGCCCAGACCGACGCAGATACCACCGATGAGTTCAAGGGCAATGGACCCAAGAAGAGGGAGTACGCCGATCGTCGACTCCCCAGTTGCGACCCCGGTCAGTGCGATGACGACGAGGACAGTCGGGGCGTCGTTGAGGCCCGACTCAGCCTCGAGCACGGATCTGAGCCGATTGGGCAGGGAGACCCCCCGAAGCACGGAGAACACGGCAGCAGAGTCAGTCGGGGCGGTGGCCGCGCCGAGAAGGGCTGCAACGCTCCAGTGCAGGCCGAGCGCGTAGTGGCCCAGCAGAGCCATGACGCCGAAGGAGACGCCAACCCCGGCGGTCGCCAACAAGGCAGCTGGGCCCAGGGCCGGTCGGATGTCTTTCCAGTTGGTCGATAATCCACCATCGGCAAGGATGAGCACGAGGGCAGCGAAACCAATGGCGTGTGCGGCACCCAGGTCGTTGAAGTCAATGCCGAAACCGATGGGGCCAAGCAGCATACCGACCAAGAGGAACAGCAATAGCGCCGGCAGTCCCAGACGGGTGCCGATCCGGGCCGCGAAGGCGGCCAGCAACACGACGACGGCGCCGATGAACAGGGCGAGGTCAGAGGGTTGCACGAGGTCATTATTCCAGCAGGACGACGTCCGTCATGGATCTGGACACCATGGGGAACGCCGTCTCGCGAGAAGCGGACATCCGGAGGGGCCGTTGACGGTCGTGAACTCCGGAGGGTACTGCTCGGTGTTGGATTGCTCCCGAAGCCGACCGGGGCGGTCTCTCTTTCGGACTATGCCCCAACCCGCTAAACACAAGGTCCCGGGAGCCTCCCAGCTCCCGGGACCTTCTCGGCGGTGACGGAGGGATTTGAACCCTCGGTAGCTCTCGCTACACCCGCTTTCGAGGCGGGCACTTTCGGCCGCTCAGACACGTCACCGTGAGCAAGGGTAGCGAATCCATCACCTCTGGCCAAAATTCGAGTGTCGGGGACACGACGATCAGGTGTCAGAGCGTGTCAGGGGCGGCTGTCCTCGTCCTCACTGCTGACCTCAGCCTCCTCGGCTGCCTCGACCGCCGGGTCCACCTTCGTGTTCTTGTTGTCGAATCTCTTGGCGACCACGAGTGCCAGCCCGATGTAGAACACCAACAGCCCAGCCATGATGAAGGACATTTGGTAGATCGTCCCGACCATCGAGAGGTCGCTGAGGTTCAGGTAGGTCAGTGGCACGACCGCGTAGATGATCGCGAAGACCAAGGCGATCCCGTTGTTGCGGGTCACGATGAACATGTTCGAGATCGGCGATGTGACGAAGTTGACGTACAGCCACGGCACCAGAGCCACCGCAATGTCAGCCGACTGCTGGAACTTCGCGCCCAACAGCCACGGCAGCACCGGCGGGATGAGCACATACAGCAACCCGAAAGGCACGATGCCGACGAGGAACGACCTCACCACCGACTTCTTGACGGTCTGGTAGAACTTCCCTGCGTCGGAGACCGACAGCTTCTGGAAGAACACCTGGGAGAGTGCCTGGTTGATGACGGACGCCGGCATCTGCATCAACGTCCAGGCGATGTTGAATCGACCGTAGCCAGCCGTCGAGAACTTCACCATGATGATCATGTTGACGCCCTGCTGCCGGATGGCGTCAACGATGGCGTTCGGAGCCGTCAGCAGAGGGAGCTGCCGATACTTGCGCATCACCGCACGCATCGGCATGTCGGATTCCTCGATGGCGCGCAGGTCAGGACCCAAACGGCGTCGAAAGTTGTTGAGCGCCAAGCACTTGCCTAGGAAGGTCGCGATGACCTGACCGAAGGCGGCGGCATTGATGGCACACGAGGTGATACGTCCGACCGCCGTCGTCGACTGGCACCACAGCGCGTTGGTGCCGATGATGCCGAACTGCTTGCGTCGGTTCGCCCAGTAATTGACGACGTTGACCTGCGTGTAGGCGAAGACGATCGGGCCAACCGCCAACAACCACCACCGGGCCTGCGGCTTGCCGAGCAGCCCACTGAGGAATCCGCCCAGGGGAATCATCGACAGCATCGCCAACGTCGAGACGACTGCATTGATCCGCGTCGCCAACCGGAGCACCCGTTTGGCCTCGGAGTTGTCCCGCGGCAGCACGATGGCCATTTCGTAGCGCAGGGCTGCAGCAGGGATGACGAACTGGGAGACGGCCATGATGGCGCCATAAATGCCCCAGTCAGACGGGTCAATGTGATGGGTGACGTAGAGGGTAGCCAGGGCAGCAATCAACTGGGCCAGGCCGGTCCCGCTCATGACCTTCGTCACCGAGGCGAGAAACTCATGACTCTGGATGTAGGCGTGAGCGCGTGGGAAGCGCACTCGTTTCTCCTCGGCCGCCGCGGCATTTCCGGAAGGCGTCTGCTCCCCGGATTCCGACGGCGTCGATTCCGTTGGGGTGTTGGTCACCCGTCCACGGTACAGGCCCGATGACCGCCGAAGAATTCGCGCAGCAGGGCGGACGACTCGTCGGCCATGACGCCGGAGACCACTTCGGGACGGTGCGGAAGCCTCGGATCGCGCATGACGTCGAAGAGGGAACTGACAGCTCCGGCCTTGGGATCGAAGGCTCCGAACACCACCCTCGGGATCCGCGCGGCGATGATCGTCCCGGCGCACATGGTGCACGGTTCCAGGGTGACGACGAGGGTGCAGTCATCCAGACGCCACCCGTCCCTGGCCTCCGCAGCTCGACGGATGACGAGCACCTCGGCGTGAGCGGTCGGGTCACCGGTGAGCTCACGCTCGTTGCCCGCCTCGGAGAGGACCTCGCCGTCAGGGCCGAGAATCACCGCACCAATGGGGACGTCACCCCACTGCGCCGCACGACGCGCCACGGCGAGGGCCTGGGCCATGGCCTGACGCCAACCCGGCATCGGGCCAGCCACGGGTCAGCGCACCGAGGTGTTGGAGGCCCGCTCGAACTGCGGCCCGAAGTGAACCCGGGCGGCGATGTCGGCCAGGATCTCGTCGGAGTCCTCGTCGGCCTCGGCGAAGGCCTCCATGTCGAACTCACCCACTCCGGCGTCGGCAAGCATGTCGCCGTCGCCCATCGTCTCGGGGTCGTCGTCGGGGTCAGGAATGTCCTCGCCCAAGAAGTCAGCGACGTCGCGAGCAATCGGCCAGTCATTGGCCTGGGTGGAGTCGGACAGGAAGACCTGCACGTTGCGGCCGCGAACCCGGACGATGACGTAGAACTGGTGGTCGATCGAGACCATGCCGACGGCTCCTGCGTCGCCAGGGAGACGGCGCAGCTGGGTGATGAGCTCGTCGAGATCGTTGGCGAGCATCGGCTCCATGGGGACCGCGGTCCGCTCGCCATCATCGTTGTAGAGAGCTACGACGAAGTCGATCTCGTCCTCGCCTGCGTCCTCGAGATCATCGTCGTCATAGTCATCGTCATCATCGTCGTCGTAGTCGTCCTCGTCATCGGGCAACTCGTCGTACTCATCGAGATTGTCGTAGTCATCGACGTCATCGTCGGGAACAAACTCGTCATCGCTGAACCGGGACATGACGACCTCCTTGGGGGCGAACGTCTCCATCGTTGCAGACATCTGGCCGCGGAAACAGTCGCAGGGCCGATTTGAGCGCGAACTTCTCGACGGAAGGAAGGTCCGGGGCAGTGTGGACGGTGTTGTACCTGCCGTTATCGGCGAAATTCGCCGAGGATTGGCCGAATCTTGCCATGGCAGCGTCACCCCCTACCGACAGGCTCCCCGACAGCAGCTGCTTCCGTACACCGGCGCCACACATCCCCCACCCATTCACTCCTCGGCCCCCGAATCTGGTGGCCGAGTGCCGCCAGTTACTCCTCATGTGCCAAGGTTGGTTTCGTGGAACTCAATGTCATGGATCATCCCCTCGTCTCCCACAAGCTGACCCTGTTGCGCTCGGTGGACACCCCCAGCCCGGTCTTCCGCCAGCTCGTCGAGGAGCTCGTCACCCTCATGGCTTACGAGGGCACCCGCGAGGTGCGCATCGAGCCGACCACCGTCACCACCCCGCTCACCACCACCGAGGGTGTCGCCCTGGCCCGCCCCAAGCCGCTCGTCGTCCCGATCCTGCGCGCTGGCCTGGGAATGCTCGAGGGCATGATGCGCCTCGTCCCGTCGGCCGAGGTCGGCTTCGTCGGCATGACCCGTGACGAGGAGACCCTCCAGCCGATGACCTACGCCGAGCGTCTTCCCAAGGACCTCTCCGGCCGTCAGTGCTACGTCCTCGACCCGATGCTGGCCACCGGTGGTTCTCTGGGCGGCACCGTCGAGTTCCTGGTGCGCCGCGGCGCCGACCACATCACCTGTCTGTGCATCCTGGCCGCCCCAGAGGGCATCGAGAACTTCCGCAAGCTCGTCAGCGATCTCGAAGTCCCCTGCCACCTCGTCGTGGCTGGCGTCGACGATCACCTCGACGAGCACGGATACATCGTCCCCGGCCTCGGTGACGCCGGCGACCGTCTGTACGGCCTGGCCGAGTGACGCAACTGCGCCCCGACGACCTGCGCGGTCTGGCAACCCTGCTGGGTTCCCCCGAACCCAACAGGGTCGTCCCGCCGTGCTGGCACTGGGTCCTCCTCCTCGACCCGGTCAACCCCGCCAGCCTCGACGAGGACGGGTACACCATCGGCTCCCCGATCACCCCGAAACCGGGTATGACGAGGATGTTCGCCGGCGGTCGGGTGCGCACCACGGCCCCGTTGGCCCTCAACCGCGAGACCACCCGCACCACTGAGGTCGCCTCGGTCACCGACAGGCAGGGGCGTCGCGGCCCTCTTCACTTCGTGACGATGAGATCCACCTGGGCACAGGACGGCCAAGACTGCCTGGTCGACGAGCAGGAATACGTCTTCCTGCCAATCCAGTCCTCCGATCCCTCACCCGCGGGTGCCGGGCAGACCGACGGCGACGGGTTCCTGGCCACCGAGCCTCTGTTGGTGACCTTCTCGGCCCTGACGGCCAACCCGTACCGCATCCACTGGGACCGCGACTTCTGCCGTCGCAACGGTCACGACGGACTGGTCGTCCACGGACCGCTGCAGGCCCTCCTCATGGCGCAAGCCTTCCCATGCGAGACCTTCGTCGGGAAGGAGTTCTCCTACCGCTTCCGCGCCTCCGTGACCGCCCCGACCCGACTGACGGTCGGCATCGAGGACGGCGAGACCCAAGTCCGTCGCCCCGACGGTACGGTCACCGCGACAGCAGCCCTCGAGGAGTTCTGACCCAGACGCCCCGTTCGGACTTCCTGGGCCGCAATCCCATGAGGCAGGGAGCGAACTCAGTTCGCCAGTCCCTCGACGACCTCAGCTCCTGGCAGGGACACCAGATCAGCACCACTGACGATGAGCTTTGAGCTGCGCAGCCCCGATCCGATGCACACGGCCTGGGCCTCGGCGACGCGCGGATCAATCCAGATCGGCCACTCAGCGGGCAGGCCCACTGGGGTGATCCCGCCGTACTCCATTCCGGACAGGCTGACGGCCTCGTCCATGGGCGCGAAGGACGCCTTGCGGACGTCGAGCTTCTTGCGCACCACCTTGTTGACGTCAACCCTCGTCGTGGCAAGGGCCAGGCAGGCGACGTACTTCTCGACGTCACCGCGCTTTCCCTTGACGATGACGCAGTTGCCACACGTCTCGGGACCCTCACCGAAGGCCTCGCACAAGGCGTCGGTGTCCGCGATCTCGGGATCAATGCTGAAGACGACTGCCGAGGGCAACTCGGCGGCTCGTCCGGCGACCGTCGCGGCCAGCAGCTCAGGGTGATCGGCAGCAGGCAGGTGTTCAACGGAGTCGTACATGCGACCCACCGTAGTCACCGTGATCACACGATGGGACCACCTCTCACACCACGGACGGATACCGTTGACCGTGGTTGTTTCGACGACAAGGAGAACGATGACCGACGATACGAAGGAAGCGACCGGCGAATCCCGCCCGAATGCCAACGATCCAATTCCCACCGACTACGCCGGCCGTGCCAAGGGCATGGGTGTCTCGCTCATCGACGGTGGCGCCGCGTTCCGCGTGTGGGCCCCGCACGCCGAGACAGTCGCCGTCACCGGAACCTTCGACGACTGGGCAGCCCAGCCCAGGGGAGACAATGACGACGCCGAGAAGGTTCGCTCGGCCAAGTTCCAGCTCGTCAGCGAGAACAACGGCTACTGGTACGGCCAGGCCGCCGGTGCCACGGTGGGCGACGAGTACCGTTTCGTCCTCATCAACGGTGACCAGGTGATCTCCCGCATCGACCCTTACGCCCGCCACGTGACGAGCTCGGTCGGCAATGGCATCATCACCGATCCCGGCGCCTACGACTGGGAGGGTGACGACTTCACTCCCCCGACCCTGAACGAGCTCGTCATCTACGAGATGCACGTCGGAACCTTCTTCGACAAGGATCCTGACGACGACAAGCCCGCCGACCTGGCCGACGTCGAGTCGAAGATCGACCACCTCGTCCACCTGGGCGTCAACGCCGTCGAGCTCATGCCTCTCATGGAGTTCGCCGGGGACTACTCGTGGGGTTACAACCCGGCCCACATCTTCGCCGTCGAGAGCGCCTACGGCGGCCCGGAAAAGCTGCGCGACCTCGTCAAGACCTGCCACAAGCACGGCCTGGCGGTCATCATCGACGTCGTCTACAACCACTTCGGCCCCTCGGACCTCGACCTGTGGCAGTTCGACGGATGGAGCGAGAACGACAAGGGCGGCATCTACTTCTACAACGACTGGAAGTCCTCGACCCCGTGGGGCGACACCCGTCCCGACTACGGCCGCGGCGAGGTCCGCGAGTTCATTCGCGACAACGCCATGATGTGGCTGGAAGAGTTTCACGCCGACGGCCTGCGCTACGACATGACCCCGTACATGCGCAGCGTCGATGCCGGTGAGATGAACATCCCCGACGGTTGGAGCCTCACCCACTGGATCAACACCGAGATCCGCGAGAAGTTCCCACGCGCCATCACCATCGCCGAGGACCTGCACGGTGAGCCCAAGGTCGTCTCCACCGCTGACGACGGTGCCGCCTTCCACGCCCAGTGGGACAACCATTTCGTCCACCCGATCCGCGCTGCTGTCATCACCGCCTCCGACGAGGCTCGTGACATGGACGCCGTGCGCGATGCCGTCGAGTTCTCCTACGGTGACGCCTTCTCCCGCGTCATCTACACCGAGTCCCACGACGAGGTCGCCAACGGTTCGGCCCGCGTCCCCCAGGAGGTCGACGACGACGATCCGACCGGCTACTACGCCCAGAAGCGCTCCACCCTGGGAGCGGCCCTGGTACTGACCTCGCCGGGTCTGCCGATGATCTTCCAGGGCCAGGAGCTCCTGGAGGGCGAATGGTTCCGCGACACCGTCCCGCTGCATTGGGATCAGGGCGCTCAGTTCAAGGGCATCTTCCGGATGTACCGCGATCTCGTCAGTCTGCGTCTCAACGAGGAGGGCCACGCCAAGGGCCTCACCGGACAGAACGTCGACACCCTGCACCTGCACCCGGACAACCACGTCTACGCCTTCCACCGCTGGGCTGACGGTGGTCCGCACGACGACGTCGTGGTGGCGGTGAACCTCGACTCCAAGGCCTGGGGCGAGTACACCATCGGGATGCCGGCTGCCGGCCGCTGGGTGACCAGGTTCAATTCCGACGCGAAGGTGTACTCGGACGCCTTCGACGGGGTCGACGTCCCCGAATGGTTCGACGCCGTCGAGGACGATTACGACGGCCACCCGGCCTCGGCGACCCTTGTCCTGCCGCCGTACAGCGCGATCATCCTGTCGCGCGATTAAGGCCGTCACCACACCGATACGTGCGACGACAACAGCGTCGCCGGGGCGGAGGGACGTCACGACGATTCTCCCTGCCCTTCTTGCGTCCGAGCTTCCTTCTCTGTTCGATTTGTAGTTGGGACCACGAGGTCCATACTTTTTGGAGTGAGTCGCAGACATGGACGGCAGGCAGTGGCAAAGGCCACCCAACCGATCAGTGATCCTGAACCGATCCGAGCCATGAAGCCGGGGCTGGCCCTGGCTGCGTTGGGAATCGTCTTCGGTGACATCGGAACCTCGGTGCTCTACTCCCTTCAAACGATGTTCTCGATGGAGAACCATGCCGTTCGCCCCACCCACGGTGACGTCATGGGGATCATCTCGATGATCTTCTGGTCGATCCTGCTGGTGGTGTGCGTCAAGTACGTCATCTTCGTGATGCGTGCTGACAACGACGGTGAGGGCGGCATCCTCGCGCTTATGGCCTTGGTGCGTCGTCTTATGGCCAGCCGCAAGGGCACTGGCATGACGGCAATGTTGCTCGGCATCATCGGCGCCGGGCTGTTCTACGGAGATTCCCTCATCACCCCAGCGATCTCGGTGATGAGCTCGGTGGAGGGCATCACGGTAGCCAATCCGGGCGCCGAGATGATCGTTCTGCCAGCCTCGGTCGTCATCCTGACGATCCTGTTCATCGTGCAGAGACGAGGGACGGCAGTCATCGGCAAGGCCTTCGGGCCGGTGATGGGTATCTGGTTCCTCACCCTGGCCGCCCTGGGCATCCCGTGGATCATCAGCAAGCCCTTCATCATCACGGCCCTGTCCCCGCACTGGGCGATCCTCTTCGCCATCGAGCGACCCGGGATGGCCTTCATCGCGATGGGCGCTGTCGTCTTGACGATCACGGGCGCCGAGGCCCTCTACGCCGACATGGGTCACGTCGGCGCCCCGTCGATCCGACTGGCTTGGTTCGCCGTCGTGCTGCCGTGTCTGCTCATCAACTATCTGGGGCAGGGAGCGATGATCCTCGAGCATCCCGACTGGATCGACAATCCCTTTTTCCGGCTGGCACCCGGCTGGGCGACGATCCCGCTCGTCGTCATTGCCACGATGGCTACCGTCATCGCCTCCCAAGCCGTCATCTCCGGCGCCTTCTCGATGAGCTCGGAGGCGACCCGTCTGGGACTGTTGCCACGTCTGAGCGTGCGTCACACCTCGAAGTCCGAGGGCGGCCAGATCTACATCCCGGAGATCAACTGGATCCTCTTCGTCGGCGTGCTGGCGCTCATCCTCATCTTCCAGACCTCGACGAAGCTGGCCACCGCCTATGGCCTGGCCGTCACCGGCACCTTCTTGCTGACGACGAGCCTGTTCCTGGTGCTGGCCCACCGAGCGTGGCACTGGCCCATGTGGGCTCTCATCCTCTTCGGTGTCGTCGTCGGTGGCGTCGAGCTGTCGATCTTCGCCGCCAACCTGCTGAAGATCGCGTCCGGCGGCTGGATTCCGCTGGTCTTCGCGGCCATCATCATCGCCATCATGACGACCTGGCGACGCGGTACCGCCTACATCGCCAAGCAGCGGCAGAACGACGAGGGTCCGCTGGACGACTTCCTCGACTGGGTCCATGAGACGGAGCCGACCCGCGTGCCCGGACTGGCGATCTACCCACATCCGGGACGGGCGACGACCCCGTTGGCCATGCTGAACAACCTCAAGTTCAATCATGTGCTCCACGAGCACAACGTCATCATCTCGATGGTGGTGGAGAACGTCCCACACGTGCGTCACGTCAATCGCATCGAGAAGGTCGATCTCGGCAAGCCGACCGACGGCATCGTCTACATCGCCTGCCACGTCGGATTCGCCGACTCCCAGGACGTCCCGAAGGCACTGGCCCTGGCGGCAGACAAGTGCCCGGTGCTCAAGGAGCACCTTGACGACGCGATCTATTACCTGTCGCTGGTCGACGTGAAGCGCTCCGAGTCGGAGCAGGGGGCCAAGATGACCGCCTGGCGCAAGGTGCTCTACGTGGGTCTAGCACGCAACCAGGCCGACCGGACGCGAGTGTTCCGCATTCCGCGCACCCGTGCAGTGGTCATGGGTGAGGCCGTCGATCTGTGACGATCCGGCGGCGCTGACGACGGTGTGATTCCCGGGGCTCGAGGGCCCCAGGGGAATCACGCCGTTGTGGGGGCGATGAGTTCCAGGAACCGCGCCGCGAAGGCCTTCTCGGCGGTGACGACGTCCTCGTCACGACGCACTGCTTCGGCAGCCGCGATGGCCTCTGACCAGGGGAGACGCTGTTTCCACTCCTTCTCGGTGTGGCCGATGGTCCAGCCGTCGAAAATCTCCGGGGTGCATTCCGGGTGGAACTGGACTCCCCAGACGCGTTCGGCGAATCGGACCGCCTCGATCTGTCCGGAGGGATCGCGGGCAAGCAGCACGGCGTCCTCGGGCAGGACAACGGCGACGTCATTGTTGAAGTGGATGCCACGGTGGCCGGAGTAGACCGACAGCAACGGGTCCTTCTCCCCGTCCGGGGTGAGGTGCATCTCGGCCGGTCCGAGGCAGAGATGGTCTGAGGTGCACACCCGGCCTCCCAGGGCGACGGTGGCGAGCTGGTGACCCAGGCAGACACCCAGGAAGGGGATGCCCGCGTGGACGGTGCGCACGATGAGTTCTCGGGTGGGCGCGAGCCAAGGAGCCTGGACGTCATCCAGGCAGCCCATGGATCCGCCCAGCACCACGAGGGCGTCGGCGTCAACGGTGGGTGGCACCGGGTGGTCCCAGGCATTGACCTCGACGACGTCTGCGTCGGCGTCGCGCCAGAGCTGTCCGAGCCTGCCGAGGTTGCAGGAGGACTCGTGGACGATGACCAGGATCCGCGTCATGGCGGAAAGACTACGGATTTTCTGTCACCGCCGTGTGTCAGAGCTGTTGCGAACCGTGTGCGGATCGTGACGTGTCGGAGGGGTTCTCGGTTATGGCGCGCTGGTGCTGGGGTCAGTCCTCCGCCAGGACTCGCTGGGCAGTTGCCGGGTCATTGGTGATGACGGCGTCGACGTCGAGGATCCGGGCAGCACGCAGGTGGTCGGGGGTGTCCAGGGTCCATGTGCGCACCGTGAGGCCGGCGTCGTGGAACGTCGGGACGTCATCGCGGTCGGCGAGGAGATGGGCTCCTGGATGGACGGCCTGGACGTCGAGGTGGCGGGCGTAGTCCCAGGGATCGACGATGTCGTCGGCGTAGAGGATGGCGCGTTCGACCCGGTTGTGAGTGCGCTCGGCGACTTCGGCCATGCAGCGGTGGTTGAACGAGGAGATGACGATGCGGTCGGCCATGTGGTGGGTGTCGATGGCACGGGCGACGGCCTCGATGAGGCTCGGGTAGCGCTCGACGCTGTTCTTGAGCTCGATGTTGAGGCCGAGGGTGGTGGGGACGAGCAGGTCGAGGACCTCGTCGAGGAGGGGGACCTGGGCGGGCGGGTGGTCGGTGTTGGCGGCCGCGTTGAGGGAACGGACCTGGTCAAGGGCCATGGAGACGATGGGGCCGTGTCCGTCGGTGGTGCGATCGACGGTTTCGTCATGACAGACGACGACGTGGCCGTCGCTGGTGAGTTGGACGTCGAGTTCAATGCCGTCGGCGTCGAGGTCGATGGCGTTCTGGAAGGCGGGAAGGGTGTTTTCCGGGAACTGCATGCTCGAGCCGCGGTGGGCCCACACGGTGGTCATGTGGTCATGATGCCACGGGCATTGACCAGGGTGCCTGCGCCAGTACGCTGGATGGCATGGTCATGACCGGTATCGTGTTCACCATTCTGTGCATCCTGGCCGTCGCTGTCCCACTCGCGCTGTTCATTCTCGCCCTGCTGTCAATCCTCAGCTCGGACATGCTGACGGGAGCCGGGAAGCTGATCTGGATCGTGGTGTGCTTCTGTTTCCCGATCATCGGGCCGATCGTGTGGTTCATCGCCGGGAAGAACATGGCGTTGAGCTGAGTTCCCAACCAGGGAACATGGTGTACACGCCGTGCCAATGGACGTCCGTGGAGCATTGATCCGGCGTCCTTGCCACACTCCTCCAAGAACCACGAAACCCCGCCACGAGGGCGGGGTTTCGATCTTGCGCGCCCGGAGGGATTCGAACCCCCAACCTTCTGATCCGTAGTCAGATGCTCTATCCGTTGAGCCACGGGCGCTTGGCGCTGCGCGCGTTGCTAAACGTTACAACGCTCGATCCTGCAACGCAAACTTGAGGACCTCCAACCCCATCCAACCCGCTTAAACAACGGATCTGAGAGCCATCGGCACCCGAACTGCCGTCTGGCGCCCCAATAGGCACCTGGCAGTAGCACTCCAGGAAAGCACCGCACCCGGCGCCCTCCAAAAAGGAGTCACCGGGCATCCGCGGAGGTGGCGGGATTTGAACCCGCGATGGGATTACCTCCCAAACCCGCTTAGCAGGCGGGCGCCATAGACCTGACTAGGCGACACCTCCAAGTGCCGTGTCAGCCTACCGTCTCAACCCCCATCCCTCCAATTCCGGCCCCTTTTCGCATCCGCGTCAACACCACGGCGCCCCAGACAAGAGCAGCCGCTCGCGGCTGTCTCCCCGCGTGTCGCGATTTGCAGACCCTTGGCCAGCCGGTCCCACGTCCCATTGGTGCCAGCGGTTACGATGGGGTCCGCCCCATCGACATTTGCGGAAAGGCACGAGCATGGCTGACGAGTCACACGGCGCCAACTCGCCGTCTCCACGTCACGCCGCCAGACCGGACTGGATGGACGACCCGGAGGCCAACGAGGACACCCATGTCCTGCGTCGCGCGGACCTCGAGGCCGCAGCGCGAGGACCCGTGTCCTTTCCTCGTCCACGTCGCTCAGCCACCGAGCCCCCCATCAATGCCCCGCAGCCGCCCCGCGAGCCAAGACCATGTCCCACCCCGGCCCGACGCGCCGCGTCGTCATCACCGGCGAGTAGAGGTCGGCACACCCCATTGCGGTGGAACGAGGAGGCCAGACTCAATCATGCCTTCCGCACCTGTCTGGGATGGACCGTTCTCGGAGCGATCGTTCCCGGCCTGACCCTGTCTCGCAGCCGCACCCCACGTCGCCGGGTCGCGGGACTGACGGTTACCGGCTTCCTCCTCATCGCGCTAACCATCGCCGTCTTCTTCATCCTGACCAACCCGACGGTCGCAGCAACCGTCGTTGCACGTCCAAAGCTGCTGACCGCGCTGACCTGGGGCCTGCCGATCCTGGCCATCGTCCTGGTCGCTCTGCTCACCTTCTCCCACCTGGACCTCCGCCCCCGCGGTATCACCCAGGGCCAGCGATGGCTCTCGACCGTCCTCGTCACCGCGTTGTGTACCACCATCGCGACCCCCTTGGCCGTCGCCGGGCGCTATGCCTACGACGGGGCACACATGCTCGGTCGGATCTTCACCGACCAGCGCTCCGGCACTCGTCCCTCCATCGACTACAACCAGGACGTCAAGGCCATTTGGGCCTCCAAACCACGGGTCAACGTTCTGCTCGTCGGAGCTGACGACACCAAGGCGCGCAACTACAGCGCCGATAATTCCATGAACACCGACACGATCATGGTGGCGTCGATCAACACCTCCAACGGTGACACCTCCATCTTCCAGATCCCCCGCAACACCGCGAAGATGCCCTTCCCGGCTGATTCGCCACTCCACCAGGACTTCCCTGATGGTTTTGTCGGGAAGGACGGCGACGGCAGCAACCCCGACTACATGGCCAACGAGATTTGGTCGACGGTGTCGACCCACCACGTCGATCGCATGGGCGAGACCGACTACCCCGGCGCTGACGCCCTCAAGCTGGCCACCGGTGAGGCTCTCGGCCTCAAGATCGACTACTTCGTCATGCTCGACATCGACGGCCTTCAGAAGCTCATTGACGCCCTTGGCGGCGTGACCGTCAACGTCAACGAGCGTCTGCCCATCGCTGGCAACACCGAGGGCAAGAAGCCCGACGGCTACCTCAAAGTTGGCCCTGACCAGCACCTCGACGGTTACCACGCCATGTGGTACGCCCGGTCACGGTCGGAGAGCACCGACTACGACCGCATGGGACGTCAGTCCTGCCTCATGAAGGCTGTTCTCGACCAGGCCAGCCCGCAGACCGTCCTGACGCGCTTCGAGTCGATTGCTGACGCCTCCGGTCAGATGGTCGTCTCCGACATCCCGCAGGGCATGTTGCCGGCCTTCGTCGACCTGGCCATCAACATGCGTGACGCCAACATCAACCGCGTCGTCTTCACCAATGGCAAGCACGGGTTCGTCTCGGCCAATCCGGATTACGACCTCGTCCGCAAGCAGGTGGATGCCGCCATCCACGGCGTCTCAGAGTCCAGGAACAAGAACAAGCCGGTGACGGGAGCCTCGGCAGCCAAGCCCAGCAAGACGGCCACACCGACACCGACCCGGAGCGAGTCGAAGAAGTCCTCGCACAGCGCCACCCCAAGTTCCGCGTCGACCAACCGTGACGTCTCGCAGTCGGTGACTGACGCCTGCGCCTACAACCCTCAGGAGCCGTGACGAGCGGCGCTTGGGCAGGATCTCCCTGGGTTGCACACCTCGCTGGCTGCCCCCGTGCAGGCGGGTGAGTCGGCTAGAGCCTCGCAGGCGGGTGACCTGAGCAGGTGAGGCCCGCCGTCGTCAGTGGTGTGGGGCCGCAGTACTCCCTCGAACGACCAGCGGAGCCGACACCATCTCCGAGGTGGGCTCATGACGAGCCCCCTGCAATTGAGCCATGAGTTCCTCGGCAAGACGCTGACCGATTGCGGCAAAATCCTGACGCACCGTCGTCAACGTCGGCCACACCAGATTGCCCAGGATGTCATCGAATCCCACCACGGACACGTCCTCAGGCACCCGGACCCCCATGTCCAGCAGACCGATGATGAGGCCTGCCGCCATCTCGTCATTACTGGCCACCACTGCGGTCGCGCCGGCGGCCTTGAGGTGGCGAGCGGCCTCGCATCCCGACGAGGCAGTCCAGTCTCCGACGACGACGTCGGGAACATCACAGTCGTTGGTCTCCAAACACTCGTGCCAGGCTTGACGACGCACCGCGGCCTGGCGGGAGTAGGCCGGCCCGCTGACGAGGTGGACGGTTTGGTGCCCCAACGCCAGGAGGTAGTCGACAGCAGCGCGCACCCCAGCGGCTTGGTCGCACCCCACGGTCGAGAATCGGCTGCACGTCGGACCGGCCACGACAACCGGGGCGCCTGGCGGCACCTCGAGCTCGTCAAGTCGATCGAGCTCAAGACCCTCGATGATGAAACCGTCGACCCGCCCCGACATCCGCTTCATGGCGTGCCCGTAGGCCCCGACGAGGTCATCGGTGGGCTCGAGGCGATCCAGGACGACGGCGAAATCACTACGCCGGGTGGCGTCGACGATGGCCTGAACAGTGCGCAGCTCGCCGGTGCGAGAAAGATCCGTGGCAAGGACGCCAATGGCACTCGTGCGCCCCGAGCGGAGGCTGCGAGCGGCGAAATTGGGCGAGTACCCCACCTCGGCCATGGCCTGGAGAACCTTCTCGACGGTCTTCGGTCGGACCGCGTCAGAGTGATTGACGACGCGTGACACAGTCTGCTGAGATACTCCGGCAGCTGCGGCGACATCGCCCATCGAGGGTCGGGATGATCCACGACGCTGTTGCTCGGTCATCACAACACCCTTCACGACAGTGGGCCATCTGCCCGCATCCGGCTCGCCACCGCGTCCACCGTCGGACGGGCGTGGAACTGGCGAATTCTGGCCCACATCATTGCACCCGGAGCGCGGCCGGACCCGGGGTGACGACATAGAGATCAGGGTGGGTGAATCCTGCGTCACGGAAGGCCTTGACGACCTGCCTGGCAGCGTCGTTGCAAACGTCGCGGTCGACCAGGGCGATGGCACAACCACCGAATCCACCACCGGTCATCCGCGCGCCGAGGACCCCGGCAGCGCGGGCTGCGTCAACGGCGGTGTCCAGCTCGGGGCAAGTGACCTCGTAGTCGTCACGCAAGGAGTCGTGGGAGGCGTCCATGAGCGGTCCGACCTCGCGGATGCGTCCGGCGTCGACGAGCTTGGCGAACTGAGTGACGCGGTCATTTTCGGTGACGACGTGACGGACGCGGCTGGCCATCTCCTCGTCGTCGAGGGCTGACAATGCGGCGCCGAGGTCGCCGACCTCACGCAGGCTGGCGACGCCAAGAATGCGGCAGGCGCTCTCGCAGGCGCGACGTCGTGCCTCGTACTGACCGTCGACGAGGCGGTGGGAGGCTCGGGTGTCGATGACGAGGAGTTCCAGGCCGGCGGCGTCGAGGTCGAAGGGAACCTGACGAACCGACCAGTCGTCGCAGTCAAGGAGGAGGGCGTGGCCGTCGGTGGTACGCAGGGACGCCGTCTGGTCGAGGCCCCCGGTGGGAGCTCCGGCGACCTCATTCTCCGCGGCGCGGGCGGCATTGACGAGGTCGGTGCGGCCAGCGTCAGAGTCGGACAGGCCGAGGTCGTAGAGATCCGCGAGAGCCAGCCCGACACCACACTCGACAGCTGCCGACGAGGACAGACCTGCCCCCAGCGGGACGCAGGTGACGAGAGCAGCCTCGAACCCGCCGATCCCGTAGCCAGCCTCGCGCAGGGCCCATGCGACGCCGGCGGTGTAGGCCTGCCAGCCATTGACCGACCCGGGAGCGATCTCGTCGAGGGTTCCCTCCCAGGAGAGGATGGAGTCGGCAAGCTGGGAGACGAGGACAACCTTGTCGTCGTCTCGACGTCGGGCGGCGACGTAGGTGCGGTGAGGCAGGGCGATCGGCAGGCAGAAGCCATTGTTGTAGTCAGTGTGCTCGCCGATGACGTTGACACGTCCGGGAGCGGCCCAGACGCCGTCGGGAGTGCCGCCGATGTGCTCAGCGAAGAGGTCACGGGCGCGGCCTGCGCCATCCTCAGTCGACCACGCCGTGCCAATCGTGGTGGCCTCGGGATCCGCCGCGAAGGCGTCAGTTGTCTGCGACATAAGTGGCTCCTTTGCCCGTCAAAACCGTTGTCAGTGAGGAAGACCGTACCGCCGCTGCCGACGATGGCAACGGCTCGGTGGGCACTTCGCTCACTCATAATGTTTACGTACTCAAAAATAGCGGGTCGGGGTGTGACCCTGCCACGTCGGGAGCCTATGGTTCCCCGAGGGGGCGGTGCCCACAACGCCGTCACTGCCCTCGTAATGACAGAAAGGACCACCCCACACAATGCCGTTGGAGACGCTCATCAACGCGGGATTCGTTGACTACCTGATCCTGCTCATCTATTTCGTGTTCGTTCTCGGAATCGGGCTGGCTGCCAGACACCAGGTGTCCGACTCCCTTGACTTCTTCTTGTCCGGGCGAAGCCTGCCCGGGTGGGTAACGGGGTTGGCATTCGTATCAGCCAACCTCGGTGCCGTGGAGATCATGGGTATGTCGGCAAATGGAGCCCAGATCGGCATCCCGACCGTGCACTACTTCTGGATCGGAGCCATCCCGGCAATGGTCTTCCTCGGCATCGTCATGATGCCCTTCTACTACGGCTCTGGGGTGCGCTCGGTGCCGGAGTTCATGCTCAAACGATTCGGGCCGGCTGCGCACTTGGTCAACGCGATCTCCTTTGCACTAGCCCAGTTGCTCATTGCCGGTATCAACCTCTACCTGCTCGGGACGATCGTCCACGCCCTACTGGGATGGCCGCTGTGGGTCGCCCTCATCGTTGCTGCGGTGATCGTACTTGCTTACATCAGCCTTGGTGGCTTGTCGGCAGCCATTTACAACGAGGTGCTGCAGTTCTTCGTCATCGTCGCCTCCCTGCTGCCGCTGGTCATCATTGGTCTGCACCGTGTCGGCGGATGGAATGGACTCAAGGCCAAGATCACCGCCGCAGCGGAGGCCCATCCTGACGCCGTGACCCCGGCTGCCCAACAGTTGCATTCCTGGCCTGGACAGGCGCTGTCGGGATTCACCGACCCGGTGATGTCGGTCATCGGCATCACCTTGGGCCTCGGATTCGTGCTGTCCTTCGGCTACTGGACGACGAACTTCGTCGAGGTGCAGCGCGCCATGGCGTCCGACTCGCTGTCGTCGGCGCGCAAGACTCCGATCATCGGCGCTTTCCCGAAGATGCTGGTGCCGTTTCTCACCGTGCTGCCAGGCATGCTGGCTGCGGTGCTCGTGCCGGAGATCGCTCGGATGAAGGCGGGCGAGAAGATTGCCGGTGGCGCGTCGGGCAACGTCGTCCAATACAACGACTCGGTGTTGTTCCTCATTCGCAACCTGTTGCCGACCGGCCTGACGGGTGTCGCGATCACGGGCCTGCTGGCGGCGTTCATGGCCGGTATGGCCGCCAACATCTCGGCGTTCAACACCGTCTTCAGCGTGGACATCTGGCAGCACTACGTCATCAAGGACAAGGCTGACGTCTACTACGTCAAGGTTGGCCGAATCGCCACGGTCGTCGCCACGGTCGTCGCGATTGGGACCGCGTTCCTGGCGTCCGGCTTCTCCAACATCATGGACTACCTCCAGACCCTCTTCGGGTTCTTCAACGCTCCGCTGTTCGCGACGTTCGTCCTCGGCATGTTCTGGAAGAAGTCGACACCTCACGCCGGTTGGTCGGGACTCGTCGTCGGTACTCTCAGCGCCGTGACGGTGTGGGTCATGAGCCTGACTGGTGTGTTCACCTTGCCAGGTCAGGGAACCGCGTTCCTTGCTGCCACGGTCGGCTTCCTCGCCGACATCATCGTCAGTGTTGTGGTTTCGCTGTTCACGACGCCGAAGCCGGCTGCGGAACTCGTCGGTCTGGTGTATTCGGAGACGCCGAAGGAGAGCTTCGTCGATCCGCACGAGAAGAGCCTCCCGTGGTATCGACGCACGGTTCCGCTCGGCATGACCGTGCTTGCCATCACTGTCGTTCTCAACATCATTTTCTGAGGAGGTTGTCATGCCGAACGGAACTTCCACGGCCCGTCGCAATCGTCGCAAGGTAGCCCGCGCGATGGATATTCGTACCGTCATTGGTGACTTGCTTGCGCTCTACGGAGCCATTCTGACGATCACTGGTCTGGTCAGGGGGGCAGACGCTCGAGCTGACGTTTGGGCGGGGATCTGCCTGCTCATCGCCGGGGCAGCGTTCTTGTTGTGGGTGAAGGTTCGCCCCATCGAGGTGCCGGAGGATCTCAGCAAGGCAGATGCTGGCAAGCATGAGGAGAGCTGACACCAGCTGGTTGAACTTCGTGCTGAGGTGTGGCCGGGCCGTGGGTGACGCGGTCCGGCCACGTCGTCATTTACCATCGCTTTCCTCGCACACCACCGACCCCGTCCTGGTCCGGGGCATGCATCGCACGTCCCCGTCCCCTCCTCGCCACATACACGTTGAACACGCAAGAGTGCCGCGGCATACCGAACTACTTCTGGAATGCCACGGCCTTCTTGGGCGGTGATCGGGGTCAGACGCTTTGACGGTAACCGCGTGAGTTGTCGAGGCGGTGTGCGACGTCGACGGCCAAATCATCCATTTCCTGAGGGTTCCCGACGCCGGGACGAACGATGTGAGTGCGCCCGACTTGGCCGTGGTAGAGGGTGAGACGGGATCGCGACTCCGTGAGGGCTGCCTTGGTGACCTTGTCCCAGGTGCCGCGACGATCCTGCCCAGCACCATGGATGTGGTAGCCCGTGTCATCGAGGTCGACGTACAGCTTCATATGGAGCATCGACCAGGCCGCCGTCACCGCGAGGGCAATGCCACATGCGAGAACGGCAATAAAGAGGATGGTCACGGCTTCATGCCAGTTGTTGGCGATGCTGACGATCATGAGGACAGCACCAATGATCGAAAGGATGCCGGCGATGACGAAGCCACGGATCGGAGGCTCCGGCGACATGACGTGCCGGGTCGTGCCAGGCGGAAGATCCGTGAGGTTCTTCTTGGCCATCCCCATCTCCCGTCGCTGCAAGGTTGATCTGTGAGGGCTCGGCCCCCGGGTGCCAGGCCTGAGGGGCTGACCTCATGGCGGCGAGAGTGGGATTCGAACCCACGGAGGTTGCCCTCGGCCGCTTTCAAGGCGGCTGCACTCGTCCACTATGCGATCTCGCCAACCGGGCTCGGCCCGGTGGTCACATCTTAGCCATGATTCTCGACCATGACTCAACGGCATTATCCACCGTCTCGGCCAGGGGCGGGATGTGAGGCCCAGCTCCGGCGGCACCCACCCATCGGAACACGCGAGGATCGAAGCCGCATGCCCCCGAGTCCTGGCCTCACTGCGCTCCCGGTTTCGTCAGCACTCCAATGAGTTCGTTGACCTTGAGTGGCTTGGAGGACGACCGCGTCGTGACGATCTCTCCTGACTGGTCACCCGATTGCCATCCGACCTTCCAGACCTCAGTCATGCGAAGGGTGTAATTGCCCGGATGCTGGTAGATGTAGCCGCAATGTGGAGATTGGGCGCGCGGATCGGCGTTTGCGGGACGAGGGGTCGAGTGGGTGCAGCGGATGGTCTTCTCGCCGGTTTCGTAAACGGTATCCACTCGCTGTGCGTCGAGTGATACGACGATTCCATGTGCAGATCCACTCGCGGTGTGATGCCCAGCCCCCGGGTTGTGGAACCACAATGGCTGCCCTACCGCCGTGATGTTCCACTTGTTGGCTGAGGGACGCGGTTGGACGTCGACGACGGGTTTCGCCAATCGGATGCTCGTCGCAATGTCGACGGACCAAGCGCTAATTTGCTCAGGTGTGGGGCCGGCGGGTTTCGTCGGTGCAGGGCGTGGGGCTCGATGAGCGGGCTTCGACTTGCGATCGTGCGAATTAAGCCCCGGCAAGTACTGATACCAGGTGATGGTCCGTACAGGTGCATCACTGAAACCCGGAGCCGGCTGGCTCTTAGACGGTTCGGGTGATCTTGGCGACGCGTGATCACGGTGCGGATCGGCATGGGAATGACGGTGTTTGTGATGGGAGCCCCTGTGCCCTGGGGTGCCGTGCTTGTGCCCCCGATGATGGTTGATGCCGGGTTTTCGGTGGGTGCCTTGTCTGTGATAGATCACAGTGACCTTGCCAGTTTGTTCCCAGTCATCGTTAACCGCCCCGGACTCCGCGAACGCCTGCATCGGCATGAAGCCAACATGGAGAAGTGCGAGGGCCACAGACGCACACATCACTTTTCGCATTTGTCGACCCGCCTCGAACTCGCGGCAGTCATCACAAGCCTGCCGTTCTTTCGATCCATTGAAACGATGTTCCGACGCATAGTCCCTTCAGCCATCTCTTCGCCAGCGTCATCGACAAAGACCAACTGCCGCTGATCGGCACACGACCTCATCGTTATCAAGTGCCCCGGTTCGGTCTTAATCCGAGACAGAGTCACGTCTCCAAAACCAGCCGATTCCGGAGTGACATGGTGGCCTCGCTTCTTGACTTTGGTGTAGTACTCCTGCAGGACTTCCTCCCACAGACCGTCTATCACTTCTTTCAGCCCCGCGGGTAGAACCTCCCCTCCACCCTGTTGCTCAAAAAGCAGCGACTGCTCCAAGTACGTCTCATAAACCTTCTTCGCCTCCAGGAACAACGCATCCTCCTTCGTCCCCGGGACCGGTGTCGCCGTCGCCTTCACAAACCTCGGCCCATCCGAACTCGGAGTCGCGGGCGAATTCGTCGTCACCACGCTCGGGGCTGGCGTCACTCCGCCCATCGAGCCAGAAGTGTCCCCAGCGCCGCCACACGCAGCCGCCCCTAAAACCACCACAACAAGGGCTGTTGCTGTCGCCACACACCATCGACAGCGTCCGCCGTGCTCACCATTCATCACCATGGCGACCATCCTGAAGGTCCGCGCACCCGTTGAGAACCCCCGCATCCAAAATCTGTGGATAACCCCAAAAATCTGTGGATACGGCCCATGGGTGATGTGAGGAATCCCAGCATCACTCCCGCCCTGTGGCAGGCTTGAAGCATGCATGCGATCACCGTCCGCCCAACCGACAAGACAGACTCCAAGGGCCGTCATCGTCCCGGTCCCGAGTGCATCGAATGGACCGAAATCCCCACTCCCGAGCCCGGACAGGGCGAGGTCCTCGTCAAGGTGAAGGCAGCAGGCATCAACCGTGGCGACCTCCTGCAGCGCCAGGGCCTTTATCCGCCGCCGAAGGGCGTTTCCGAGACCATGGGCCTCGAGGTCACCGGCACCGTTTCCTCCCTCGGCCCCGACGTCGATGGCTGGGCCGAAGGTGACGAGGTCGTCGCCCTGCTCGCCGGCGGCGGATACGCCGAGTACGTCATTGTCCCAGCCGGCCAGCTTCTCCCCATCCCCGACGGCATCGACCCGGTTACGGCGTCAACCCTCATCGAGGTCTCGGCGACCGTCATCTCCAATATGGATCACGTCGGCCTGGCCAAGGGCGAGACCTTCCTCGTCCACGGTGGCACCGGCGGCATCGGACAGTTCGCAATCCAGTACGCCAAGTCGCTCGGCTGCACGGTCATCACGACTTGCGGCACCGCCGAGAAGCAGGAGTTCTGCCGCAGCCTCGGCGCCGACGTCGCCCTCGACTATCACGACGATTGGGTTGCCGGCGCCAAGGAAGCCACCGATGGCCGCGGCGTCGACATCATCCTCGACGTCATGGGTGCGAAGTACCTCGGGCTCAACGTCGATGTGCTCGCAACCGGTGGACGCCTCGACATCATTGGAATGCAGGGCGGTGTCAAGGGAGAGCTCAACATCGGGAAGCTCCTCACCAAACGCGCCCTCGTCACCGCGACGAGCCTCCGCCCCCGCCCTCTTGAGGAGAAGGCCAAGATCTGCCAGCGGGTTCGTGAGGTCGCCTGGCCGCTCTACACCAACGGCAGTATCAAGCCCGCCCCCGTCGAGTCCTTCCCCATGCCCGATGCCGGTAAGGCTCACGCACGCCTGGAGTCCGGTGAGGTGCTCGGAAAGGTCGCGCTGACCCTCTGACCCCTCGGCGCAAGAACGACCTGTCTCGGTTTCGGCCGCGGCAGGTCGTTCTTGCGCGCGGCCATGTGGTGCCGCCTCCACCCCAATCCACCCCCCTGCCGACGAACGACTCCACGTGTGGTTATCGCGGTCATGAGTGTGGGCCCTGCCATCTCGGGCGGCACCACCCACCGTCAGCACCCGAATCTCCACCACGCACCTCTCCACCACACACCGAACCGAATATCCATTTGTACGCATGCATATCTATGCGCTAGAGTGAAGGACGTGTCCAAGGTCATCACTCAGCTTCCCGTCGGCGAGCGCGTCGGCATCGCATTCTCCGGGGGTCTCGACACCTCGGTAGCCGTCGCGTGGATGCGCGAGAACGGCGCGATCCCGTGCACCTACACAGCCGACATCGGTCAGTACGACGAGCCCGACATCGCGTCAGTGCCGGGCCGCGCCCTCGACTACGGCGCCGAGATCTCGCGTCTCGTCGACTGCAAGGCAGGCCTGGTCGAGGAGGGCCTGAGCGCCATCGCATGCGGTGCGTTCAACGTCCGTTCCGGCGGGCGTCCCTACTTCAACACCACCCCGATCGGGCGCGCTGTCACCGGAACCCTCCTGGTGCGCGCCATGCACACCGACGACGTCTCCATCTGGGGAGACGGTTCCACCTACAAGGGCAACGACATCGAGCGGTTCTACCGCTACGGCCTGCTCGCCAACCCGCAGTTGCGCATCTACAAGCCTTGGCTCGACGAAAAGTTCGTAGCCGAGCTCGGTGGCCGCGACGAGATGAGCGCCTGGCTCACCGCCCACAACCTGCCGTACCGCGACTCCAAGGAGAAGGCCTACTCAACCGACGCCAACATCTGGGGCGCCACTCACGAGGCCAAAACCCTCGAGTCCCTGCACGTCTCGATGGAGTCCGTCGAGCCCATCATGGGCGTCAAGTTCTGGGACCCCGACGTCAAGATCGACACCGAGGAAGTGACGATCTCCTTCGAGCAGGGCATGCCTGTCGCCATCAACGGCAAGGAATACGACGACAAGGTCGCCCTCGTCCTGGAGGCCAACGCCATCGGCGGCCGCCACGGACTCGGCATGAGCGACCAGATCGAGAACCGCATCATCGAGGCGAAGTCCCGCGGCATCTACGAGGCCCCCGGCATGGCCCTGCTCCACATCGCCTACGAGCGGCTCGTCAACGCCATTCACAACGAGGACACCATCGCGACCTACCACAACGAGGGGCGTCGTCTCGGACGGCTGCTCTACGAGGGCCGCTGGCTCGACCCGCAGTCCCTCATGATCCGTGAGTCGCTGACCCACTGGGTCGCCAGCGCCGTCACCGGATCGGTCACCCTCAAGCTGCGTCGCGGCTGGGATTACTCCATCCTCGACACCACCGGCCCGAACTTCTCGTACCACTCCGAGAAGCTGTCGATGGAGCGTGTCGAAGGCGCCGCATTTGGCCCGACCGACCGCATCGGCCAGCTCACCATGCGCAACCTCGACATCGCCGACACCCGCGAGAAGTTGGAGCTCTACTCCGACCAGGGGCAGCTCACCAGCCATGCCGACCTCGTCGGGCAGTTGGAGTCTGGCGGTGCTGCGGCCATCGCGTCGAGTGGATATGACGACGATGACGACAGCCAGAAGGCTCTTGACGCTGCCGCAATGGAGTTCGGCGTCGACTGATCATCAGTCCTTGAGTTCGGGCCGCCCGGGATGCACCGGGCGGCCCGAATGAGTTCCCCTCCCGTTACCCGTTGCGCAGAATGAGATCTTATTCACAATGACCTCGCGTGCTGGCACACTGCTCCTATGAGTAGCAACACGACGCCGCCCAGTGACTGGAATAGCCCGGACGGAGACTCTCCCTACCAGCCGACGAGCCCCTCGTCGCAGTCCTACCCTCAGAGCTACGAGCCGACGTCCCCCTATGGGTCTGTCGACTCCAGCCCCTCGCCGTACGACGACGACAAGAAGGGATTCTTCGGATCCCTTTTTGACATGTCCTTCGACTACTACGTGACGCCGAAGATTGCGAAGTTCGTCTACATCCTCGCGATCATTTGTGCCGCCGTCATGTGGCTAGGCATGATCGCTGGTTGTTTGGGCGGCGGCGATTCCGGTGGCAAGGGATTGCTCGCCGTGCTCGCAATCCTGCTGGGATGGATCCCGGCGTTCCTGTTCATCATTGGCGTGAGGATGCAGATCGAGTTCATCATCGCCCTCATCAAGACCAGTGAGAACACCTCCATCCTCCGCAAGAGGCTGACCCGCTGACTCAGCCTCGACGGGCCGCACATCGCTGACGGTATGCGGCCCTTTTCGTGCCCGGACTCGCAACCGCTGCAAGCCAGCGAGGACGTTATAGACTGCTCTAATGCGCGGTTACCGGGATGTCATCGCCATCCGGGAGGTGTGGACGACCCTCCTCTTGTCTGCTCTCATCCGGATTCCGATTTTCAGCCTCGGAATCGTCATGAGTGTCCACGTCGTCAGTTCGCTGCATCTGGACTACGTGCGAGCCGGAGCCGTCACGACCGTCGTCACCGTCGCAACCATGATTTCCGGGCCATGGCGAGGCAGCATGGTCGACCACAAAGGGCTGCTGCGAACCATGCTCCCCTCTCTGATCATTACGACGATAACGTGGGGATTATCGCCTTGGCTAGGGTATTTCCCGCTGCTCGTGCTGTGTGCCATAGGCGGCCTGTGGAATTACCCGATTTTCACCATCCCACGTCAGGTCTTGATGGTCGCCGTGCCCACGTCCCGACGTCGGGCCGCACTGTCACTGGACTCGGTGAGCGTGGAGATTTGTTACATGATCGGCCCGACGGTCGCCATCATCGCAGCGACGACCGTCGGAACCCG
This sequence comes from Cutibacterium avidum ATCC 25577, assembly GCF_000227295.1. GTDB lineage: Bacteria > Actinomycetota > Actinomycetes > Propionibacteriales > Propionibacteriaceae > Cutibacterium > Cutibacterium avidum. The sequence goes on from NZ_JH165054.1 coordinate 954,045, forward strand.
GATCACCATCACCGCGTGTGGGTTCATCGCTGCCATCGGCGCGGCTGGGCTCATGATCCTGGACCCGGCGACCACAGAGCCGTCCGCAGTCGACCCGGTGCCACCCGCCACACATACCCCAGCGTCGGCGGCCCCGGTCGTCGAGGCCCCTCGCAACCGGAAACTGGCATGGCTGTCTCCCCGGTCGGCGTCCATCCTGTTAGCAGTCATCGCGACCGGATTCTGCCTGGGCGGTATTGAGCTGACGACCGTCGCCGCGATGAGGTCGATGGGCCGTCCCGAGATGATCGGATGGGTGCTCGCAGCCTCCGGCTTGGGGTCGGCCATCGGTGGCGTGCTGTACGGCGCCCTGCCGCGAGGGGCGTCCACGGCGCTTCTCCTCGTCTTCCTTGGCGCGCTGACCGCGTTGCCGGCATTGTCGAGCGGCCCCGGCTCGGCGGCCATCCTGCTGTTCCTGGGCGGCGTCTTCTGCGCCCCGACGATCACGTCGTCCATCGACGCCCTGACCGATCTGGTGCCGGCGGATTCTCGAGGAACCATCATCGGGTGGCAGGGGTCATGCCTCAACGGCGGCACGGCCATGGCCGCTCCGTTGATCGGCGCCATCATGGACTCTCACGGGTGGCAGTGGGGGTTCCTCGTGGCTGGCATCGCCAGCGCCGTCGTCGGAGCGATCGTGTGGACGACGGTCAGGATGGTGCGGAAGCGTCAGGCCGCGTAATCGCTTGGTTCGCTGACGCAATCGCCACAACGAAGAAGGGCCCGAAAGCGACACCATCGCCTTCAGGCCCTTCCTCTTACCACTCGCTCGGCGAATCCGCCGACATGGGCGACGGCCTTCCCGGACTCAGCTCGTCGAAATGCGGTCGAACGGGTTCCTCGTCGCGCACCTCTGGCTTGAGCCCAGCCCTCTCCGCATGAACGGCTGCGGCACCAGCAGGACGAGGGACGCCCTCGTCCACGCCCAAAGCCGCCTTCTCCTTCTCCACGGCCGCCTTGTGATCGGCGTCGATGCGATCCCGGACGGCTTCCTCCGACGACGGCACAGACATCGTCTGGCGCTTCGGCTCCACATCCTCGGCGGGAGCTGGTTCCGGAGTGTCCTTCCACTCGTCGCCCAGGTAAATGATCGTGTCGCCGTCCTTCGGCTCGTTCATGTCAACGTTCGCGACGTTCACCGACGACGGCCTGACGACGAACATCACGACAGCCTCGGGCATGACCTGACGGAACTGCTCCCAGGTGTGGTGATTCTCGTCCAACTCAATCTGACGCACCCGCTTACCGCTGCGCCACATCTTGTCCATCGCCGAGTGGGTTGTCGGCGGATCGAAGGCGGTCCTCGCCTTGAGGATCTGCGCGGTGCCGGTCGTCGAGTCCCCGGCGTCACCCTCATCCAGACGCTCAAGCTGAAAGACGTTCGCCCGCCCCAACGCGCGCCGGTAATGCACTGACGCGATGGAGTTCGTGTCGTCGTCAGGCGTACATGCCACCATCGACGCGATCCCCGCAAGGTCCATGTCCTCGGTCGCGTACTCGGACAAGAAGTCCGCCGCCTCGCACCGGAGCCCCGCTTTCCGGGCCGCGTAGAGGTCGTAGGCCCTCCGGGTGACGATGAGGGTGGGGACGTCCAAGTCGCGCAGGGTCTTCGCGGTGTCAATACTCCAGGCCGGCGACCCCGCAAACATGACGCCGCGCGGACTTGCCGACGCAAGCCCCAGCTTCTCGGCGAGCCGACCAATGCCCAGGCCGTAGATGGCCACGGTGCAGACGATGACGAGGAATACCAGCGGCACGAGCCGGTCGACCTGACTCGCCATGCCCGCAATCTGGTCGGCGAACGAAGCCAACTGTTTGGCCCGCTCGGGGTCGGACCCAGCAATATCCTTGGCTTGCTCGCGCACATGGTTGGCGGACTCGCTGAACTCCATCGCAAAGATCGACGCCACCGACGCAGCCACGATTCCTCGCGGAGCCATGAAAGCCATCAGGATCCGTTCCTGCCGGGTCGTCTCGGTTCGCGTCAGCCCCAACATCACCGACACCGGCCGAATGACCAGCACGAGCAGGGCGACGAAGATCAAGCCAGTGGGAAGGATGTCGCCGATCTGGGATGGCGTCACTCGTCCGGCCAGCATGATGAACAGCACCCCGACGAGCAGCACCTGCAGATGCTCTTTGAACTCGATGACGGGCTCGAGCTCGAGATTGCGCTGGTTCGCCAGGTAGATGCCCAACATCGTCACGGCAACCAGCCCGGACTCCTCGCGCAGGAAGTTCGCCCCGACGCAGGTACCGACGGCGACCCCGACGAAGATCACGCCCTGCAGGAAGTCCGGGATGAGGTGACGCCTCATCATGGCCGTAACGATCCACCCGATCGGCGCTGCGAACAGCAACCCGACCAATAGGGTCAGCGCCAGGTCCAGCACACCTCGTCCGATCGAGGACCCACCGATGCTGCTGATGGCCTGGTAGACCAACAGGGCCAGGATCGCGCCCAGCGGATCGACGACGATGCCCTCCCACCTCAGCAGGGCGCTCACCCGTCGGGTGGGCCTCAACTGACGCAGGATCGGGTTGATGACCGTCGGACCGGTGACGATGAGGATCGCGCCCAGCAGCAAGGAAACTCGACCGTCGAACCCCAATGCCATCGCAGCCAGGGTGATGAGAACCCACGCGATCCCTGCGGTGACGGTGCACAGCCGAAGGATTGGCCGTCCCAGGTCACGAACTTCGCGGAGCTTGAGCCCGAGTGACCCTTCGAAGAGGATGATTGCGACTGAGAGGTTGACACCGTCAAACAGGAGTTGCCTTCCGAAGATCTCATCGGGAGTGACCCACTGTCCAAGTGCGAAACCGATCACCAGGAGGAACAGCAGCGCGGGTAGGCGTAAACGCCATCCGAGCCACTGGGCACCGACCGCAAGTGCGAGTACGAGCGCCATGTATGTTGCTGCATCCACCCGGGCACTCTAACCGGCACAGTGCCGGTTTTCCCACGCGGGAAGCGTGGGCACTGAGCGCCGGGGCCAGCAACTCCGTGGATGCCGTGGGGATGTAGACGAAAGTCGAATGGATCGACGACAAGCTGTCCGAAAGTACAGATCTGGCTGTCCCGGAAATCTCCTCCGCGATCCATCCCCAACGACGAATAACCCTGAAATGAGTACGTGCACATCCGCCTGACAAGCCTTTTTTGACGTCCAATTTGGTCACCGTCAACGTCAGATCGAGGCCTGAAAAGCACTTGTAACATCACAGCCAGTTGACGTTGAAACACGCCGCCTTGGCCCATTGGAAAGGAGCCATCGTGAATCGGACGAACGATTGCGCCCTCCCGTCCTGCGCCAACCTCAGAACGGTCTTCCAGCATCCCCTGCTCGAGGGTGACAGCACTGCCGCCACACCCGACGAACAGCGCCTGGAACGCACTCTGCAGGCTCGCGCTCGAGCTGCTTGCTCCGTCTGCCCTCTCTTCGAACAGTGCCTTGAGAACGCCATCCTCGACCACGACGTCGCTGGATTCGCTGCTGGCACAACCCCGCGTCAGCGTTCTCGCATTCGCTCCTGCCTGGGAGTTCGGGTTCGTCCCGACGACTTCGAATCCTTCGCCGGGGTCATCGCTCGCGGGCATCAGGTGGCCACCCAGGACGTCGTTAGCCTCCGTCAGGCTCACCCCGGTCAGCCACTGAGCTTCATCGCAGACCGTCTCGGTTGCTCGCTGTCCACCGTGAAGCGGCACCTGCGTCGGGCTCGCGACACCTCTTCGGCCCCGCGCCGCAAGACTCCTGCGAAGGCCAAGACAACCAGCCTGGCCGCCGCATACGAGTCGGTGACCGGGCGCCCGTACCCGAGCCGCGCGAGGTTGGCTGCCTGAGAAAAAGTCACGCTCTGTTCACCGCATGATCATCGCACGGTGGCAGGCTGGCTGACATGACATTCAATCCTCGTATGGTGGCCCTCGACATCGACGGGACCCTCGTCGATTTTGAGGGCGAACTTCCGGACTCGGTCCGTAAGGCGGTCGCCAAGGTCGACGTCCCTGTCGTCCTGGCGACTGGGCGAGGGCTCTTCGGAGCGATCCCCGTCCATGAAGCCCTCGGTCTGCAGGGGGGACACGCGGTGGTGTCCAACGGAGCTGTCACCGCGACGATGTCCCCCGTCGAGATCGAGTCCCAAGTCACCTTTGATCCGCGACCCATCATCGATCACGTCATGGACGTCTACCCGCAGGCGCTCATCGCGGTCGAGGAGGTCGGCGTCGGTTACCGCCTCAACCAGCTCTTCCCCGTCGGGGAACTGCAGGGCGAACTCCACATTGAGACCATTGACGAGTTGCGCTCCCGCCCGGCCCCGCGCGTCATCATCCGCGATCCGAACGGTTATGCCGACTCCTTCCGCGACCTGGCCCACAGCCTCGACCTGCACAGCGTCTCCTACGTCATCGGCTGGTCGGCCTGGCTCGACATCACTCCGGAGGGTGTGACTAAGGCCTCTGCCCTTGACACCCTGTGCCGTCTCAAGGGCATCGATCCCAAGGACGTCCTGGCCATCGGCGATGGTAACAACGACGTCGAGATGTTGCAGTGGGCCGGACGCGGAGTCGCTGTCGGCGATGCGCCCGACTCCGTCAAGGCCATTGCCGATGACGTCGCTCCCTGCTTTGCCGACGGTGGCACCGCGGTTGAGCTGGAGCGCTGGTTCTGAAATCGTCTCCCGGTCACTCAGGCCGGCTGCCCTCGATCATCGGGAACCGACCTCAGTCGATCCGCCCTGCCCGCAGCACCCCCGGCTCGACGTGACACTCCGCCCCGAGGTCCATCGGGGCAATCCGTCCGGCCGCCCGCGCCTCGAAGAGCTTCGGCAACAGCATCGCGGCCAGAGTCGTCGGTGAGATGGTGTTGACGTAAATCTTCGTCCCGCCCTCGAACCCGGCCAGGGTAGAGATGCGCAACTTGAGGATGATCCGCCACGGCACCGGTACCCCGGTCCCTATCGGACGGTAATGCCACTCCTCATTGGCCGGCACATCATCGCTGACGGCGACGTGGGCAGCGTGCAACAGGTCCGACATGGCGTCAATCCCGTCATCGTCGACGCGCCACGGCTGGTCGGCGCGGCCCGTCGACCACACCTCGACCGAGGGGTACCTATGACCAAAACCGACGGTCATGACAGCGCCCTCGTTACGGGCCAGCACCAGTCCGTGCTCGACCGCGAAATCTGGCCCCCAGCGATTGAAGATGCCCGGGTCTAGGACGGCCTTGGGCAGCACCGACTCGTTGTCGGCTCCCACTTCGTCAATGGCCACCAGCTGCTTGTGCAGATGATCGAATGACGCCCCGGCCGGCTTGAGCCAGTTCTGGAAGGCCACCACGTATCGGACGTGCTCGTTGTGTCGGTGCAGCTGGACCATCGAGTCGACGGTCAGGGCCATGAATGCCCGGTGTTCGTCGACGGTCAGGCTCGCCGATCCGGCAACGTCGGCTGTCGTCGTCCCCTCGTCGGTGTAGTGCCGCCTGGCGACGATGACGTCGTGTCCCCCGGCGAAGAAGGCTGCAGAGGCCTCCCGCAGCTCTTTCGGGCCGAGGTCCTCACCGCGCTGGTCCGACCCCACAGCCTTGAACTCGGCGTTGAGGACCGACCGGACATGAGCCTCTCCCCCCGGGTTTGACAGGTATTCCTCCTGCCAGTCGCGCGAGGCCCGTGGAAGGTCCATTCCCCAGTTGAGCTGCCAGTACTGCCAGGACAGGATCTCGAAGAGATTGGGGATCCGTCGGAACTCCGGGACGGTGTCACCGAGCTGATCAGCCGAGACACGACGCATGAGGTCATGGCCCCGCACCAGACCGCCCTCCCGCTTCACCAACCGAGTCTTCTCCGGAGGGGTCGACAGCAGGTTGTCCGGGCAGAAGGCGCAGGCCGCATGACGATCGTGCTCGGTCAGCTCCCGGGTCTGCGTGGCCGGTTTGCTCAGCGGGCGGGCCCCACGACCAGGCACCGTCCACACCTTCGTACCCGTGAACGGGTTGACCTGCTTGATGGTGCCGTCGGGCAGTTCCCGGTAGTACGGCTCGTCGCTCACTTCGGCGGCTCGATGAACTCACGCCCACCAAGGTAGGGACGCAGCGCCTCGGGCACGCGCACCGAACCGTCAGCCTGTTGGTGGTTCTCCAGCAGCATGATGATGATACGGGTCATCGCGCACAGGGTGCCGTTGAGGGTGGCCAGCGGTTCGACCCCGTCAGGTCCGCGATGGCGGATGGAGAGACGACGCGCCTGGAAGGTGGTGCAGTTCGAGGTCGAGGTGATCTCGCGGTAACGGCTCTGAGTCGGCAACCAGCCGTAGCAGTCGTACTTGCGAGCAGCCGAGAGGCCCAGGTCACCGGAGGCAACGTCAAGCACCTGGAACGGGATTTCCAGGGCCGAGATGAAGTCCTTCTCGAAGCTCAGCAGCTTCTCGTGCCAGCCCTCCGCCTCATCGGGCAGGCAGTAGACGAACATCTCGACCTTGTCGAACCAGTGGACGCGGAAGATGCCGCGGGTGTCCTTGCCATAGGAGCCGGCCTCGCGTCGGTAGCACGGGGAGAAGGCGACGTAGCGCTTCGGGAGCTCGGCGTCGTCAAGGATCTCGTCGGAGTGGAACGCGGCCAGGGCAACCTCGGAGGTTCCCACCAGGTATTGGTCGTCCTTGGGCAGGTAGTAGACGTCGTCGGCGGCCTGGCCGAGGAACCCGGTTCCCTCCATCGCCGAGGGCTTGACGAGGGCCGGCGGGATCATCGGGGTGAATCCCCACTGCGCCGCCTTGGACATCGCCAGGTTCAGCAGGGCGAATTCCAACTGGGCGCCGACGCCGGTGAGGACATAGAAGCGAGAGCCGGCGATCTTGGTGCCTCGCTCCATGTCGATCGCGCCGAGGGCCTCGCCAATCTCGAGATGGTCCTTGGGCTCGAATCCTTCCGCGACGAAGTCACGTGGGGTGCTGACGGTCTCCTTGATGACTCCCTCGTCCTCGCCACCAGCGGGAACGTCGTCAATGACGATGTTGCCGAGGGTCTTGGCGAGCTCGATGAATTTGGCGTCAGCCTCGTCAGCGGCCTTCTTGAGGTCGGAGACCTCACTGGCAATCGACTTGGTGCGAGCCAGCAACTCGGTCTTCTCGTCTCCGGACGCCTTGGCAATGCGTTTGCCCAGCCCCTTCTGTTCAGCGCGCAGGTTCTCGTGGGCGGCGATGGCCTCACGACGAGCCTCGTCAGCGGCGACGATGTCGTCGACGACCGAGGGGTCCTCGCCGCGGGCGACCTGGGAGCGGCGAACGGCATCCGGATCCGTTCGCAGGAGCTTGGGATCGATCATGTCGCCGATCCTACCGGTCGGGAGCCTGCGAGGAGTCAGAGGCCAAGAGACGCGGCAGGGCCTGGGTGGTTCCACCCGGGCCCTGCCGACGTTGTCGTCAAGCGATCACGCCATCGCCTGAGTCCTCGACGTCACTTGTTCTTCGGCTGCTTGGCCTGATCGATGTCGATCTGCTCCTTGGCGACCTTGCCGGACACGGTCTGGGTGTCCTGGGTGGTCTCCTTGCCGATCTTGATCTTCTCGGCGGCGACGGTCTCCTTGTCGATGGTCGGACGCTCCTCGTGGGTCACGATGTCCTGGGCGCCCTCGGAGAGCTTGACGTCGTCACCGGCGACCTTCTCGTCGAGAGGAACGCGCTCGACGTGGATCTCCTCGCGCTCGACCGGGACCTCGACGGTCTCGGTGTCATGGACGATGTGCTTGCGGATGCGCACACGACCGGTCTCGACACGCTCCTTGCCAACGTTGAGGCGCTCCTCGTGGCGAACGACGGAGCCATCCTCGGCCACCGGGGACTTCTGGTCAGCAGTGGTCTGCGGCGTGGTGTCGGCGACCTTCTCGGTCTTGGCGTCGGCAATACGATCGCCAGAAACACCATTTCCAGCAACGCCCGGGTTGCCCTCCTTGTCGACGACCTTCTGGCCGGCAACGCCACCAGCAGCTCCACCGGACACACCGTTGCCCGCGTAACCCGGGTTGGCGTCCTTGGTGGTGTCCTTCTCGGAGGCGAAGGCATCGGAGTAGTAGCGGTACAGCTCGTCGGTCTCATCCTCGGAGAGGTGGCCGTCCGGGTCAACATTCGGGGCGTCCTTCACCTTGTCCTTGGTGTAAGGAGCGCGGATCTCGTCACCGGAGGTCTCGAGGCCCTTGAACGGGACGAAGGTCTCGTTGCGTCCGAAGAGACCGGTCTTGACGGTCACCCAAGCCGGCTGGCCGGAGGCGTCATCGAGGTAGACCTGGCCGATCTCGCCAATCTTGTCACCAGACTGGTCTACAACGGTACGGTCGTAAAGAGCGTCGATATTGGCGTTCGTAGGCGTCTTGTCAGTCGGCATTCTTAATTCCTTTCGTTTAGATTTCTACCAAATCCCATTCGGAGAGCCGAGCAGAATCGGTTGATATCTTCAACGATACGAACCTGAGGGCCACAATCAAACCGGCTCATGTTGCGTTAATCGCTTTTAACCAAAACTCTTGTTCTGGCAACCTAGGTATGTTACGATCCCTGACCGCGGCGAGGACGCATACGTCACCATTTCCCGATGACCCCCTGGAACCACTTCTCCGCCGCCACGTAATCCTCATCGCTGAAGCCGCGGATGACGTCAGGGCCCTCAGGCGACGCAAGACCCCTTGTAGAGCCGTTTGGATAGGACCCGAGGAAGATCACCTGACGGCTGATCCGGTACAATCCCTTGAGCGCAGCAGCCATCCTCCCATCCGCGACGTGGCCAATGGCATCAATGGAGAAGCAGTACTCACCGAGACGATCCTTGGTTGGCCTCGATTCAATTCTCGACAAATTAATTTTGCGGAAAGAGAACTGCTGCAGGATCTCCAACAAGGCACCTGGGTGATCGCTCGGGGGAACGACGACAACAGTGGTGCGATCATCCCCCGTTCGAGCAATCATCTGCCCACTTCTCGCAACCAAAATGAATCTCGTGACGGCATCCGGATTGTCCGCAATTCCCTGTGCCACAGCTGTCAATCCGTACATCGTTCCGGCAACTTCGGCGCAGACGGCGGCATCGAAACGGGACCGTGGATCCGACACCTCCTTCGCCGCGGAGGCAGTCGACCCACCCTGGGTGATTTCGGCGTGCTCCGGGAGGTTGGCGGCAAGCCAGTCCCGGCACTGATTCGCGGCATGAGGGTGGGTCACGACGCGACGGATCGACGACAACGACGTCCCAGGTCGAACGTAAAGATTGAATTGCACCGGAATGACGACCTCGCGAACGATTTGCAAACCACCCAGAGCAGCGAGAGTGTCCAAGGTCGCACTCACACCACCCTCGACGGAGTTCTCAATGGGAACCAACGACGCCTCGACGTCGCCATCGACAACGCCCTGCAATGCGGCGCCAACCGTCGCATACGGGCGAGCGTCGACGCGGCCGAGAGTCTTGAGGGCCTGATGGGTGAAAGTGCCTGCGGGGCCGAAATATCCGTACACGCCGTCAGACTATCCACGTGGTCGTCACAGTGGCCCCGACTCCGTCAGGCGGGCATTTCTCGCAGCCGATCGAGGAGCTGGACGCCATTCCACGCCGGATCATCGGGACTCGTCCACTGCGGAGCCGGACGATCCAGGGCATCATCAAGAAGGTCAAGGTATTCCGCCCGGTCAACCTCGGTGACGCCGAGACTGGCCAAGTGCGGGGTGCTCCATTGCACGTCCAGCAATCTCGAACCGAGTTCACACACCAACCTCAACAGAGCAGTCTTTGAGGCGTCGCGCCCGTGTCGAGGGTCGTGGAACATCGATTCCCCACTGAACAATCCGCCCACACTGACGCCGTAGAGCCCGCCCACGAGGCGGCCCTTGTCGTCCCAGGTTTCCACCGAATGAGCCCAGCCTCGCTCATGGAGGTAGCCATACGCCTCGATGACGCGGTCATCGATCCAGGCGTAGGGGCGATCCGGGTCAGCGCATCGTGTGATGACGTCACCAAAGGCGCGATCGACGGTCGTCGTCTGGTGCTTGGTCGTCTTGCGCAAACTGCGAGCGACCTTGAGATGACCGGGAATCAGAACACCTCGATACATGGGAGACCACCACGCTGTCGCCCCCTGGAACTCCGGGGGCACCTCCTCGTCAGTGATGGGCATGGGAAAGACACCCTCATGGAGTGCCGCCAGCACCAGGTGGGGACTGAGAGCCCCGGTGATCGCGATGAGGTCATCGTCAGGCCATTGATCCGGATCTCCGAAAAGCTCTGGAACCGTCACTGACCTGGCCTCCTGTCGTCGCCGCGGGTCCATTGTCCACCCTCACCACGACATCGAGCGCGAACGACAACAGAGGCTTACCTGACGAAACCCCCACCCCCTGCTATTAGGTAAGGCTTACCTTTGCTAGAGTCTCGTCTGCTCATGTAAACGCACGAGCAGATATCTCACACAACCTAGGAGCCAGGCTCATGAAGTCCTCCATCCTTCGATCGGCGGCTGCCGTCGTCGCAGCATTGACCATGGCCGCCGGCATCGGTGGCTGTTCCACCGAGAAGTCCGACTCTGGATCCGGCGATTCCAGCAAGAAGGCTCTCAACGTCGTTGCCTCCACCGGATACCTCGGAGACGCCGTCCACAACATCGCCCCTGACGCCAAGGTCAAGGTGCTCGTCAAGCCCGGCGGCGACCCCCACACCCAGGAGCTCTCCACCGGTGACATCGAGGCCATCGAGAAGGCCGACGCCGTGGTCTGGACCGGCCATGACATGGAACACCACATGATGGACCACTTCGACAAGCTCGGAAACAAGCAGGTCCCCGCCGCTGAATCCATCCCCAAGTCTGATCTGCTCCCCTGGGAGGAGGACGGCAAGATCGAGGGCCACGACCCCCACGTGTGGAACTCCCCCGACAACTGGAAGTACGTCGTGACCGCCACCGCCAAGAAACTGGGCGAGATCGACAAGACCAACGCTGACACCTACAAGAAGAACGGCGAGGCCTACAACAAGAAGATCGATGAGGGGAAGAAGAAGGCCGGCGAACTCTTCAACCAGCTCCCCAAGGATCGCCGCATCCTTGTCACCGGTCACGACGCCTTCAACTACCTCGGCAAGACCTACGGCATCGAGATTCACGCCACCGACTTCGTCTCCTCGGAGTCCGAGATGAGCGCTGCTCAGATGGACAACCTCGCCAAGCTCATCGCCGACAAGAAGATCAAGACAATCTTCCAGGACAACCTCAAGAACCCTGAGGCCATCAAACACCTCAAGGAGGCCGTTGCCGCCAAGGGTGGATCCGTGACCGTTTCCGACAAGCCGCTGTACGCCGACTCCCTCGGCGAGAAGGCCCCAGTCGACACCTACCTGGGCGTCTTCCAGTACAACGCCGAAACCATCACCAACGCCCTCAAGTGAGCGCAACGGTGTCGCCCATGAGCACGTGGGCGGCACCTGTCCACAAGGAGAAGCCAATGTCCTCACCCAAATCAGCAGCCCTCGAGGTTGACGACCTCACCGTCGCATACCAGGACAACATCGCTCTGTCCCACACCAGCCTCAGCTTGCCCACAGGTGAGGCCTTGGCCCTCCTTGGCCCCAATGGGGCTGGTAAGTCCACCCTCATGAAGGCCATTCTCGGACTCATCCCCACCCTCACCGGATCCGTCCAGATCTTTGGGAAGCCCCTCAACCAGATGCGTCGCCACATCGGGTACATGCCGCAGGCCGCTGACGTCGACTGGGATTACCCGGCGACGGTGGGAGACGTCGTGGCTCAAGGAACCTTCGGGAGGCTCGGGTGGTTCAAACGTCCCGGAACTGCAGAGAAGCAGATCGTCCGGGAGTCGCTGGAGACCGTCGGCATTGCGAAATATGCCGACCGGCACATCACTGAACTTTCCGGTGGACAGAAACAGCGGACCTTCATGGCACGCATCCTGGCCCAGCATCCCGACTTCTTGTTCATGGACGAGCCCTTCGCCGGGGTCGACGCCGCCAGCGAACGCACCCTGATGTCAGTTCTTGACATGCTCGTCTCGGAAGGGAAAACACTCGTCATCGTCCATCACAATCTCGCCAGTGTGGCCGACATCTGTACCTGGGCGTGCCTGCTGGCCGAGGGGAAGGTGGTCTCGGTCGGCCCTCTCGCCGAGGCCTTCACCACCGAGACGGTGCACACCGCCTACGGCATCAGCGACGACATCTTCACGGGGGCACGATGAGCGCCCTCGTTCTTGCCGAGATCGTGCCTGCCTCGGAGTTCTTCGGCAGCTACACCTACCGGACGATGCTCATCGGCACGGTCCTCATCGGATTGTTCTCTGGCGGGCTGGGGTGCCTGCTCTACCAGCGCAAGCAGTCCCTGTTGGCCGACGTCATTGGCCACTCCGCGATCGCCGGGGTCGTCGGAGCCTTCATCGTGTCGACAGCGGTGTTCAACGTCAACGGCCGCTCCATGGCCACCTTGACCATCGGCGCCGTCATCTCCTCAGCCCTGGCAGCCCTGCTGGCCAACGTCATCAGCGCCCACTCCCGGGTGAGTATCGACGCGGCGATGGCAATCTGCCTGGCACTTTTTTACGGCGGTGGCATGGTCGGGCTGCGCATCATCGCCCAGTCCACTCTGCCCAACCGCCAAGGGATCAACACCTACCTCTTCGGCAACGCAGCCACTCTGACGACTGAGGACAACATCGTCATCCTCGTCTTCGGGCTCATCGCGGTCGGAGTGGCAGCATTCACCTGGCGTGGGCTGACACTTTTCATCTTCGATCCAGTCTTCGCGACGATGTCCGGATACTCCGGACGGACCGTCTCGACGATTCTGTTCCTCGTGACGACGACATCCATCGTCATCGGGGTCAAGACCGTGGGACTCGTACTCATGATCGCCTTCGCCATCATGCCGGCGGCCGCAGCTCGGTTGTGGGTGCGACACATGCACACCATGATCGTCCTCGCTGCGATCCTGGGAGCGGTCTGCGGAGCTGCCGGCTCATACCTGGCGGTGTGCATGGGCCGGGTGCCGACCGGACCGGTGATCGTCGTCGTGCTGTTCGTCGTGTTCGCCTTCTCGATGCTCTTTTCTCCGCATCGGTCGCTGACCCAGATCCGGGTGTCGCGGCGCCGCGCACTAGCAGCACAGGCAGAGGGGAACTGACATGCCACTCATCACGTCCATCTTACTGTTGGCCATCGTCACGGCTGTCACCTGCTCGGTGCCCGGGATCTTTCTCGTGCTGCGCCACCAGTCGATGCTCGTCGACGCGATGTCCCACGCGGTGCTGCCGGGTATCGCCATCGGGGCGCTGCTTTCAGGGTCATTGAACTCCCCTCTGCTGGTTGTCATCGCCACCCTCATGGGGTTGGTGGTCGTCATTGGTGCCGAGTGCCTGGCCCGCACCGGACTGGTCACTGGCGATGCCAACCAAGGGCTGATCTTCCCGGTACTGTTCTCCATCGGTGTGATCCTGCTGTCGACGGTGCTGGCAGAGGTTCACATCGACGAGTCGACGATTCTCGCTGGCAACATCAACCTGCAGGCACTATCGGTGAATCACATCGTGTTCGGGACGATCGACATCGGCCCCATCACGATGTGGAAGGAGATCGTGGTGTGCGCCATCACCACGATCGTCCTCTTCGCGATGCGGAGGGTGCTCGCGGTGGCGACCTTCGACCCGCAGCTGGCTCGCACCATGGGCCTGCCGGTCCGGCTGACCAACGGAATCCTCATGTGTCTCATCGCCCTCACGGTGGTGGTGTGCTTCGACGCGGTGGGGTCGATCCTCGTCGTCGCACTCATGATTGCTCCGCCGGCCACCGCACTCTTGATGGCGAGGACCCTGCGTCGGATGGTGGGGTGGACCATCGTCCTGGCGGTGGTTTCGGCCGTTGTCGGATTCGAGCTGGCAAAGATCTGGGACCTGGCGACCTCGTCCATGATGTCGGCGGTCTCCGGTGTGGTGTTCCTGGTTGTGCTGGCCGGTACGAACATCGCGACGCGCATTCGACAGCGTTCCCTGGCCAAGAAACCAGCCCCGACCGAGGTTCATCCTCGCGACAGTCGGGCAGTGTCGACCAAGACGGTCCCCGACGCTGTACTGTCCTGACGTCACGCCGGGCGACTGACGATCCTTGTCGGTTGCCCGTTTGTTCGCACGAGCTGGTCACACGGGTCGGTTGCCCGAGCCCGTCGTGCGCGTCAATTGCCCAAGGTGGTCACGCCCACTGCCTGCACTCGTTGACTGCGCGGTAATTTTTGTCAGCCGGGGTCCAGGCCAAGCACTCCGGTGTTCCCTCCCCTATCTCGGCTGACATTTTTCGCACTTGGCAACGAAGGGCCTGCTTTGGGAAGCAAGGGATGCCTCGGGGCTGTGATCCTTGTCCGGGAGGACAGTCTTCGTACCTTCGGCAAGGCCCACGACGAACCACACTGGCCGAATTACACCTGTGTGAGTTGTCCCCAGTTGGTGGATAAACCTGTGGATAACTCCCGGGGGATGCCGGTGTCGGACCCCCCGATGACGGCCTCTCACTCCGTGATACCGAACTCACACATATTTGGCAACGTCATATTTTCATAATTGATGTAGCCTGGCCGCATGGTCAAAGTCCAGCGTCTGGCGCGGGTCCGCGAGGTTCGCCACGACATTCCCAACGTCATCTCGATCGACTTCGAGCCGTGCGACATGCCGCCCATCACCTCGGTCGACGATCACGTCAAGATCGCTCTGCCGTCCGATGGATCCGACCTCCGCACGCCTGTCAGCAACGACTCCCATCCTCTGCTGCGCACGTATACCCGCCGCCGCTGGTCCGATGACGGGTCGTGGGGCATAGATGTCCTGCAGTTCGGGCCCGAGACCAAGGCGGACGCCCATGACGGCCCCGGATCCCAGTGGTCGAAAATCGTCGAGCCCGGGGACGAGGTTGCAGTGAGGGGACCGGGAGGCCACTGGCAGATGCCTTCGGACCTCACCCACTTGCTCGCCGTCGCCGACGCGGTCGCTCTCCCAGCAGTGGCGAATACCCTCGCTGCCCTGCCGGAATCGGCCCGCGCCACCGTCGTCCTCGTCGACGGGCATCACCATTACCCCCTCCCCGAGAACGACCACATCACGATCGTGCCGACTCCCCGCGATCCCGTGGGAATTGTCGCCACCGTCCGAGGCCTTGCCCTACCCGACGACGCCCACACCTTCGTTCATGGAGAGGCCGCGATGGTCCGTCCCATGCGCCGTCATCTGCGCCTCGAGCGTGGACTGCCCAGGGAGAGGGTGCAGCTGTCGGCCTACTGGTTCGCCGGGCACGACGCCGACGGATGGCGCGCCATGAAGCAGGACTTCAACCGCTCGATGGAAGCTGAGTCGGGAGACTGAGGGAGGTTCAACCTGGGTGATCTACGCACACAGCGTCGAGGGCCGGCCTGCTTGAAGCAGACCGGCCCTCGATGCGTCAGATGATGATCAGGCGGTGACCACGTTGGTCAGAATGAGGCCAATCATGACGAGACCCACGACGATGCGATACCAGATGAAGCCGGTGAACTTGTTCGAGGAGACGAACTTCAGCAGCCATGCGATGGAGACGTAAGCCACGATGAGGGAGACCACCGTCGCCAGAATCGTCGGCCCCCAACCAATCGCATTGCCGCCTCCGCTAGCGGCGGAAATGTCACTGGCAGCCGAGATGGTCTCGTAGATGCCGGCAGCCACGAGCACCGGGATCCCCATGAAGAACGACAGGCGAGTTGCGGTCGCGCGATCGAACTTGCGGAACAGACCGGCAGAAATCGTCGCGCCCGATCGGGAGATACCGGGGAACAGCGGAGCCAGTGCCTGGAAGCAGCCAATGACGATGGCATCGACGATGCCGACTTTCTTCATGCCACGGTCGAGGTCCGACTGACGGTCACCCAGCCACATCACGCCACTCCAGACGATGAGGGCAATGGCGACCACCCACAGGGAGCTCAGGGTGTTCTCGATGGCGTCCTTGAACAACAGGCCAACGATGCCCACCGGAATCGAACCCAGGATGATGCCCCAACCGAGAGTGTAATCCGGATCGCTGCGGTCCTCCTTGTGGGCCAGACCTTTGCACCACGCGACGACGATACGCACGATGTCAGACCAGAAGTAAATGATGGCGGCGATGATCGCGCCGACCTGGATGATCGCGGTGAAGGCAGTGATCCCGGCGCCCTGAATGTCGTACCCCAGCAGCTTCTCGACGATACGGAGATGGCCGGTGCTGGAGACAGGCAAGAACTCGGTAATGCCCTCGACAATGCCAAGGATGACGGCGTGCAGCCAGTTCACGGATGAAAACCTCTCGATTGGGGGTCGTGCGGATGCGGCAGGCGCTAATCCACGTCACTGCATCCGGGCTCACACCATAGACGGAGATACCGACAATTCTGCGGTACAAGTACCCGGTCGCCTGACATCAATGACCGTGGTCGGGGCTGAGACATCCCAACTACGACCACGGTCCTCATGCGCACAGCTCCCTCACAGTGGCGACCATGAGCTGCAACAGCATGGGCCCACGCGCATCGTCATGTCATGCGGGCGAACCCCGTATGACATGACGTCATTCAGCGTTCTCGGTGGAATCCACATTGCGAGAGCCGAGCTCGGCGTCCAGCCGAAGCAGGCCTGGGCCGTCGTCCCCGATGAGCTCGATCCGACCGACGATCTCGCCGACGGTCGACTCCTCCTCGATCTGCTCGTCAATGAACCAGTGGAGCAGCGGAATGGCGTCGATGTCGCCGGCTGAGGTGCAGGAACGGTAGAGCTCACGGATGGCCTCGGAGACCTTCTCCTCATGGGCAAGGGCCGTCTGGAAGATCTCGAGCGGGGACAGACCGGGCTCGACCTCGGGAGCTTCGATGGTGCCGATGCGCGGGTGGTTTCCGCGATCGAGGACGTGGTCGATGAACTTGTTGGCGTGAACGATCTCTTCGTCCGCTTGGTGGCGTAGCCACGTAGCCACGCCGGAGAGGTCCTGGGCGTCGGCCTCGATGGCCAGCTGACGGTAACTCATGTCAGCGGTGAGTTCGAGGGTGATCTGATCGTTGAAGGCGTTGACGATGTCATCGGACATGTTCATGTCTCGAGCCTACGAGGGGCACCCAAAAACTCCGGGGTGACGAAGAATGGCACCCCAGATGAAGGGACATCACTGCTGTGAATCTCCCCCACCCGACGCGACAATTTTCGTGCTCACGGGTCACGCGGACTGGATGAATCGGCCTCTTGGACCGGCCCCCTTGCCGCTCTCGGCGGTGAGAGCCCTCAGGGAGAGGCCTGCCCCGGTATGTCATCTGATAAGGCGTCCAAGGCGACGACTGACACTCCTCGACGATTTTCACCGCCGGATCAAGACCACAGGGCGTACGTCTGACCATTCCCGACGCACCAGACGGAAATCCCCATCAC
Source organism: Cutibacterium avidum ATCC 25577 (assembly GCF_000227295.1). Lineage (GTDB taxonomy): Bacteria > Actinomycetota > Actinomycetes > Propionibacteriales > Propionibacteriaceae > Cutibacterium > Cutibacterium avidum. The sequence goes on from NZ_JH165054.1 coordinate 971,533, forward strand.
CCCGACCTCGAGAGGCACGACATCGGCCAGGAGCTCGACTGCTCTGCCCCGTAGCTCAGGCGGAACCTGGTACCCCATCGTGACGTGGGGATTCCACCACCGTGGCCCGTAATAGTTGAAAGCGGTGACGCCCACCTCGGCCAGCCGACGATGCAGAGCCTCATGGGGTCTCCGGAGCGCCTCCGGAACCCGCGAGGCGCGAAAAACGTCAGCCGCCGCCGGAGAGGAGCACGATTCGGCACCTTCCCCCGGCGAGGTGTCAGAAATCGTCGTGGGGGTGAGGGGGCCGGAGACAGCGGCGGGGACGGGGGCGTTGGTGTCCGACCAGGCGACCTCAGGGCGGGTGACGTCGGGGCGAGTTGGGTGGTGAGGGCACAGCGCCACCACACCGTCAGAATTCGGTAATTGGCACGAGGTCGTCAGCGTCACTCGCTCCGGCCACCCGACGTCGACGAGATCAGAATCGACACCGTTCATGGTCGAGACCGCCGCCACCGTAACGTGGGCAGGCTCGTGCAGCACCGGAATCCCCGCTGCCATGAGCCGGTTCCGAACATCACGAAGAACCTCCTGGGCCTCGTCATCGAGGGTGAGGGACAACGTGTGAGTGAACACAACGCCGGGCTGCCAGTCGCTATCTTCTGTCATACCTCACCCCGATCTTGTTACAAATATGTTACCAATGTCACACTTTTCATCCATTTACGGCATAGTTCCAATCACGATGCCAAAGGAGGCGCCAACGGTGGCAAGTGAAACACAACTGGTCCGTGAAGAACACAGTCTCGGACGGGCTGCACTCAACACCCTCAAAGGGTGCCTGGGAAACCTCGTCGAGTGGTACGACGTCTACACCTACACGGTCTTCGCAACATATTTCCAGAACCAGTTCTTCAGCCCTGAGGACAAGAACTCGCGCATCTACGTCTATGCCGTGTTCGCCATCACCTTCCTCATGCGTCCGCTGGGTTCCTGGTTCTTCGGACGATGGGCCGACCGGCACGGACGTCGCTCCGCCCTCACCTTCTCGGTTCTGGTGATGGCCTTCGCCTCATTGGTTGTGGCGATCCTTCCTTCTCGCGACCAGATTGGTATGTGGGCCGCAGCGCTCCTCATCATCTGCCGCATTGTCCAGGGATTCGCCACCGGTGGCGAGTACGGCACCTCGGCGACGTACATGTCGGAAGCGGCTGTTCCTAATCGTCGCGGCTTCCTGTCATCCTTCCAGTACGTCACCCTCGTTGGTGGCCAGGTCATCGCCCAGGCCGTCCTGCTCATCGAGACCGCGACATTGACCCACGACCAGATCGCCACCTGGGGTTGGCGTATCGCCTTCGGTATCGGTGGCCTCGCGGCCGTCGTCGTGCTCTGGATGCGACGCACCATGGACGAATCCCTCACCGAGGAGCATCTGGAGAACATCCGCACCGGCCTGGACCGCGATTCCGGCACGATGCGCACCCTGCTGGTCGATCACTGGCAGCCGCTGCTGCTGGTCTTCCTCATCACCATGGGCGGCACCGTCTGCTTCTACACCTACTCGGTGAATGCCCCCGCCATCGTGAAGTCCACCTTCAAGGAGCAGGCAATGACGGCGACCACCGTCAACCTCATCGCGCTGATCTTCCTCATGTGCCTGCAGCCGGTCGGCGGCCTCATCTCCGACAAGATCGGCCGCAAACCGCTGTTGGTCTTCTTCGGCGTGGGCGCCATCTGCTACACGTGGGTGCTCATCACCTTCCTCCCCAAGGCCACCAATCCCTTCGGCGCCTTCGGCCTGCTGTTCGTCGGCTACATCATCCTGACCGGCTACACCTCGATCAACGCCCTGGTGAAGTCCGAGCTCTTCCCGGCCAAGATTCGCGCCCTCGGTGTCGGCCTCGGCTATGGCCTCGCCAACTCCTGCTTCGGTGGCACTGCCCCGCTCATCTACGAGGCCTTCAAGGAACATGGCAACGTGACGTGGTTCATCGTCTACGTGACGACCCTGACCTTCATCTCGACCTTGATCTACGTCTTCGGGCTCAAGAACAAGACGGCCACCCATCTCGATCACGAGCAGGGGCACGCCTGGACACACAACGATGAAACGCCCCCACCGGCAGCCCGCTGACCCCCAGTGGCCATGCGGTGGCCCCCGCGCGGCGCACAATGGAGTCAGGCTTCGTCATGACTTTCGCCGGTGGTGACACAACATGAGGGAGGGCACCCACAGGGTGCCCTCCCTCATGTCTGCGTGTGCGTCAGATCACGCGGCAGGAACGGTCTCCACCGTGACGTGACCCTTGATGGCGTCATGCAGCTTGACGCCGACGGTGTGCTTGCCGATGGTCTTGATCGGCTTGCTGATCTCGATGGTCCGCTTGTCGAGGGCGGGGCCACCAGCCTTCTTGACGGCCAGGGCGATGTCGGCAGGGGTGACGGCACCGAACAGACGACCACTCTCGCCGGCCTGGACGGTCACCTGGACGACCAGGTGCTCCAGCTGAGAGCGGACCTGCTCGGCCTCCTCCTTGGAGTTGATCTCCTTGGCCTCGCGGGCGCGGGTGATGTCCTTGATCTGGGCCTCAGCACCGCGTGTCCACTTGATGGCGTAGTTCTGCGGCAGCAGAAAGTTACGGCCGTAACCGTCCTTGACCTCAACGATGTCACCGGGGACACCGAGCTTGGCCACCGGAGCAGTGAGAATGAGCTTCATGTCTTTCTCCCTTCTCAGCGAGCCGTCGAGGCGTACGGGAGCAGTGCGAGCTCGCGGGCGTTCTTGATCGCGATGGCGACCTTGCGCTGATCCTGGACCGACAGCCCGGTGACGCGACGAGCGCGGATCTTGCCTCGCTCAGAGATGAACTTGCGCAGCAGGGCAGTGTCCTTGTAGTCAACCGCGCCGATGTGCACGGTCTTGACGGGGACGACCTTCTTCTTGTTCACAGACTTGCGCTGTGGACCGGCCATTGTGGTGCTCTCCTTCGTGTGAAAGCCCGGCTCTCGCCGGAATGTGCCTTGTCCGTGGCCCCATGCGGGGCACCGAACCTGATGTTTCTTGTATCGATGATGCCGGTGATCGGCGGATCGGATCTCCCGATCAGAGACCTACCGATCAGAACGGGGGCTCATCGGTCTGGGCCGAGGCCCAGGGATCGACTCCGCCGCCGCGGTTGGCATCACCGTTGTTGTAGGACCCCTGGTTACCGGAGTTTCCGCCCCAATTACCACTCTGGCCGCCATTGCCGCCGGACCAGCTGCCCTGGCCGCCACCGGGGTTCCCGCCCCAGGTGCCGCCCTGGCCGCCACCAGCATTGCCACCCCAGTTGCCTCCGCCGGAGGACTGGTTGCGAGCCACCTTGGCCGAGGCGAACCTCAGCGACGGGCCCACCTCGTTGACGTCGATCTCGTAGGAGGTGCGACGGTTGCCGTCGCGGTCCTCGTAGGAGCGAGCCTTGAGGTTGCCGTTGACGATGACACGCATGCCCTTGGAGAGGGACTCGGCGACATTCTCGGCGAACTGGCGCCACACGGAACAGTTGAGGAACATTGCCTCACCGTCGCGCCACTCGTTGGTCTGTCGGTCAAAGGTTCGCGGGGTCGATGCCACCGTGAAATTCGCGACAGGCACCCCATTAGGGGTGAAGCGCAGCTCAGGATCAGCAGTCAAGTTGCCAATCACCGTGATGGGTGTTTCGCCAGCCATGTCACTCTCCGCGGTTCGGGGTTTTGCGAATCAATGGTTCCAGTGTGCCGCTCACCTAGGACAGTCTTCGGAATCTCCCGAAGAACTGAGGCGAACAGCGCGGGTCCTCGATCCTCAGTGGATCTCGGGACGCATGACCTTGGTGCGCATGACCTTCTCGTCGATGGCGAGAAGACGATCCATCTCCTGGATGGTCGCGGGCTCACAGGTCGCGTTGATGACGACGTAGACGCCTTCCGACTTCTTCTGAATGTCGTAGGCCAGGCGGCGCTTGCCCCACACGTCGACGTTGTCGACGGTGCCCTTCTCGTCAGTGATGACCTTCAGGTACTTCTCCATGAGGGAATCGACCTGACGCTCCTCGACGGTCGGATCAATGATGATCATGACCTCGTACTTACGCATACGCTGACTCCACCTCCTCTGGTCTCAGCGGCCACGAGTACATCCCGTGGCAGGAGGGCGAATGCCACCGGTCGGGGTCTGCCCGACCGGCCAGCCGCCACTGTGGACAGCCAATTAAACAGCATACCGGCTGGGTCGTCGTTCTCCGAATCCTCGGGACTCATCGCCGACCGCCTTACCCCCATGGCGCCCAAAATCCATGATCCGCGCAGCGCGAGGCCACTTAGGTTGCCCTAAGTAGTTGGTAACGATTTCATCAATTTCTTCTTCGAGGTCTCGCGCCCACCGGGGCGATCCGACAGAGTTCTCCCCAAAGCGGCCGGAACTACACCCGAGGGTCCGACATACGGGCACCATGTCTGTTGTGCCAGATCTTTGGACAATCTGTCTGCCACGTATGCGAGCCCGGGAGGTCCGGCCGCAGTGTCAAGGAAAGACGGTCACACACATGCGTACATCTCGAGGAGGAGGACTGCTCGCAGGCATTGTTGCGCTGGCGCTAGCAGCTACTCCGGCCGCGATGGCCGCCCCGAGTCCAACACCACCGCCCCTCTCTTCCCCTCCCGCGGCTCAGAAACAGTCCGAGAAGGTCAAGGTCATGGTGCTGTTGAAGGGGCAGCCCTCCGGACGCGGAGTCGAGAAGACCAATCTCGCCGAGCTGAGCCGCACCATCAGTGCCATTCAGTCCAAGGCCCCGATCAAGGTTGACCGCCGATTCGGCATGCTCCTCAAGGGATTCTCGGCCTGGGTGGAGACCTCTGACATCCCCACTCTGGAGGCCCAGCCAGGCGTCACCTCCGTCAAGCCGGTGCGCGCTTACAAGCCGGTCGATGACGACGCCAACCTGGAGACCGGGGCCACCGCAGCTCGCAAGACCGGACTCGACGGACGAGGCACTGTCGTCTCCATCGTCGACACCGGTATCGACATCAAGCACCAGGACATGCGTCTCGACGCCGAGGGCAAGGCCGCCGCCAAGCTCAAGGCTGCTGACGGATTCACCGACAAGGTGCCCTATGGCTACAACTTCGCCGACCGCAACAACAACGCCAAGGACACCACTGCCTCCCAGCACGGCATGCACGTTGCCGGCATCGTGGCTGCCAACGGTGGGGCTGACGCCGACGCCGTCACCAATGGACGCGTCAACGGCGCCGCCCCCGAGGCCCAGCTGCTCGCCATGAAGGTGTTCTCCAACGATCCCGCCAAGTCCGAATCGGCGTACACCGATGACATCGTCGCTGCCATCGAGGAATCGGTGCGACGCGGGGCTGACGTCATCAACATGTCTCTCGGCTCTCCTGACGGCGTGGACTCCGCCGACCAGGGTGAGGCCCTCGCCATTGCCAACGCTCAGCATGCCGGGGTTCAGGTCATCGCGGCCGCTGGTAACGACGGACTGTCGACCTCCACCCGGGGTGACGAGGTCGACGCCCTCGGGCTCCTCGACAATGGTGCCCTCGGCAGCTCCGCCGCTGCCCCGGCCGCCTGGTCGGTCGCCTCGATCAACAACGCCCACAAGATCGTCACTGCTGCGAAAGCCACCTGGGAGGGCGGTTCGGCCGAGGTCGGATATCAGCAGCAGGCTGGCCCCGCCGACCTCGAGGTCCACAAGCTGTGGCCTGCCGGCATCGGCAAGCCCGCCCAAGTCCCGGCTGAGGTCAAAGGCAACTGGGCCCTCATCGAGCGCGGTGAGATCTCCTTCGCCGACAAGGTGAAGAACGCCACCGCCAAGGGCGCGACCGGTGTCATCATCTTCAACAATGCCGATGGCGGGAACGGCATCCCCGGCATGGCAGGCATCGACGGCTCCAAGGTTCCGGTCTCCGGCATGGGCCACGACGACGGACAGAAGCTCGCCGACGTGATGCAATCCGGCAAGGAGGTGTCGATCCAGCTCACCACGTCCAACAAGCTGGTCGACAACCCCGACCCTCTGCTCGCCTCGAGCTTCACCTCGTGGGGAGCCACCCCGGACCTCAACTTCAAGCCTGAGATCGCCGGTGTCGGCGGGTCCGTCTACTCGACCCTCAACGACAACAAGTACGGCGTCATGTCGGGTACCTCGATGGCCACCCCTAACGTCGCCGGACTGTCGGCCCTCATGCTGCAGTCCCTCAGGAAGACCAACCCCGGCCTGTCTCGCGTCGCAGCGGATTCCACCCTACGCACCGCGATGTCGAACACCGCTGAGATCCTCAAGTACTCCAGCGGTGTACCGCTGGCTCCGCGTCAGATCGGTGCTGGGCTCGCCCAGGTTGACCGCGCCACCAAGACCCATGTGCTGGCGACCGTCGACGGCAAACCCAACGCTGCTCTCAAGGAGGTCAACTCAGCCCGCAAGGTCAACATCGCACTCACCAACCTCGGTGACAAGCCGCAGACCTTCACCACCAGCCAGACCTGCGTCATCAACGAAGACCACAGCGGCGACAACCCGCTGACTTCGTGCTCGACCGGGGAGAAGGCCTCCGCCGAGACCAGCACCGTGACGGTTCCTGCCCACGGGACCGCCAATGTTTCCTGGACCATCACCCCGAAGAGCGGTGACTCCCACTGGATCGAAGGCTGGTTCAAGTTCTCGTCCACCGACCCGTCGCAGCCTGACCTGGCCCTGCCGTACATGGGCTTCGTCGGCAATTGGAACGCCGAGAGCATCATCGACACCCCGATCTACTCCAAGACCCCGTCGGTGATGTCGCAGGTCTTTGGTGAGAAGAACCCGCACAAGACCGTGCTGGCCAGCAAGGCCCTCGGCTCGATGACCGTCGAGCGCGGTGTGGGGCACAACTTCTTCTCCCCCAACGGCGATGGGATGCTCGACACCATTTTCGCCCAGACCCTGCTACTGCGTTCCGCCCAGGAGCTCAAGTTCTCCGTCGTCGATGCCAACGGCAAGACGGTCCGCGAGCTTGATTCCGACCGCGACCTGCAGCACATGCTGCTGAACAAGCTCGCTCTCATCTCGACCAACGCCGCCGACAGCGATCCCGACCGGGGTTGGGACGGCAAGGTGTGGGACGCCAAGAAGAGTGCCTTCGTCACTGCCCCCGAGGGTAAGTACACCTTCAAGGTGCAGGCCCGTCTGTCGCCGAACTTCAGCTGGCAGACAGTCGAGATGCCCTTCGTCCTCGACGTGACTGCCCCGAAGCTGGCCACCTCGGTCCGCAGCAACACTGACGGCACCGCCTCGGTCATCGTCAAGGTCACTGACGCCGGTTCCGGCGCCGGCCCGGTCGCCGCTCGCGACGGCTCGGGCACGATGCTGACCGCCGACACCACGTCGGTGCCCGGCTCGACCGTCCTCACCGTCTCGAACCCGGCTGAGGCCAAGTACGTGCAGATCACTGGCGTCGACCGCGCCTTCAACACCACGACCTCCGTCGTCATGCTCGACAAGACGGCCCTGGCGACCCCGGACCCCATCCTCAACGGAGCCGTCGTCAACGCTGAGACCCCCGACTCCTCGAGCTTGTTCCAGATCGAGAACCAGCCCTTCCTGCGCAAGGACAAGACCCTGCCGGTCCGTGGTGTCGTCTCGGCCGAGGTCGCCAAGGTGACCGTCAACGAGATTGACGCCACGATCGACGCCGACCATCACTTCACCGCGATGGTCGGATGGGCCGAGGGTCACAACACCTACGAGATCGTCGCCTACGACGCCGCCGGCAAAGTCCTTGACCGCTCCACGACGTGGATCGACGTCGACCTCAAGGGCCCGCAGCTGACCGCTGACGCCGCTCGCAATTCTCAGAGCCTCGTCACCGTCAAGGACGACGGCACCGTCGACGTCTCCGGCGCCGTCTCCGACGACCAGACCAAGATTGGCGACCAACGTCGCCCGCTGACGGTCATGATCGACGGCAAGAAGGTCCAGGCGAATGCCGACGGCACCTTCAAGGCGACCGTCACACCGGGCAAGTCGGCCACCCAGATCGTCGTGACGGCCAATGACGGGGTGAACGTCACCACGGTCGCCCTGCCTCTCGACCGCCCGGTCACCGAGGACAACGCCTTGCACATCACCTTCGACGACCCGGCCATGGCTGATCCGAACTCCCCGTTCGGCCAGCAGAACGTCTTCCTGGACGGCAAGGACCCCAACATTGGCACCAAGACGAGCCCTCGTACCTACACGCTCTCGGGCACCTTCAACCGTGCTCCGAAGTCCTTCACCATCGAGGGCAAGGAAGTCCAGCTCGATTCCAAACTGCACTTCTCCGTCAAGGTTCCGATCAACCAGGGTCTGACCAAGATCGGCTACACCGTCACCGACACCACCAGGGGAGCCAAGACCCTCGAGAGTGCATGGCGCGTGTTCTACGACAGCCGGATCCCCAGTATCCAGCTTGATCGTCCGCGTATCGCCGAGGACGGCGCCATCTACGTCACCAAGCCGTCGCAGGACGTCACCTTCGCCGGCCGAGTGTGGGACAACGCCTTCGGTTACAACCTGGCCATCAACGGCAACATCGTCAGCAACTTCACCAACATCTGGGATCCGGGCGCCACCATCAACAAGCGCGGATTCTCCGAGGATGTCACCGCCTCTGATGGCGACCGCATCCTGTTGGGTCTCTACGACCTCATGGGCAACCGCCTGGAGCAGATCATCCCGGTGATCAGCGATGCCGACGCCCCTGACGTCGAGGTTGCTGGCGTCAAAGCTGGTGACGTGGTGTCCGAGCCGACGACGATCACCGTCAAGGCTTCTGACGCTCACCTTGACAACATGAAGGTGACTCTGGACGGCAAGCAGGCCGCCTTCAAGGCCACGAAGGTGGTTCCCGCCGAGGGTGCCGAGGTTGCCTTCGAGGGAGAGCCGGACGACACCGGTGCCACCGCGCCGTCGATCTCTCCGTCGACTGAGGCCTCCGCCGCTCCGTCCGCCAGCGCTCCGACCACTGGCTCGGCTGTTCAGGCTGAGAAGGTCGCTGCCAAGGCCGCTGCTGCTCAGGAGACTGTCGACGAGGAAGCCGCCAAGGGTGACGCCAAGCCGCCCAAGACCGGTGAGGGCTACACCCAGCTGACGGTCGAGCTATCGACCAAGGACCTGTCTGCTGGCGCGCACCAGCTGGCCGTCACCGCCACCGACCGCGCTGACCGCCGTACCGACGTCGCCGTGCCGTTCACGGTGGACGCTGCTCCTCGAATCGAGGGACCGGCTGCCCTGGTCGTCAACCCCGATGGAAACGTCCTCGACCAGATCCGCGACGCCTACAAGGTGGTTGACGATCTCGACGAGAACATCGTTGTCAACGCCAACCTGAGCGGGCTCGTCATGGACCAGGCCGTCCCGGTTGTCCTCACTGCGGTCGACTCGGCTGGCCACGTCGTCACCAAGACCGTGCAGATCACCATGCAGCGTCCGGAGCGGACCCTGGCCGGTGAGTGCGGGACGATGAGGGGCCGCTTCGCCAAGGGTGACTCGATCTCGATCACCTGCCGCGCCGACGACAATGGAGACGTCATCGTCACCGTGAAGAACGCCGGACCGGCCGTCGCCGGAACCCTCACCCTGAACGTGCCGACCGATCGCAAGATCCTCGTTCTCGAGAATGGCAGGGTCATCGGCACCGCGAAGGGTCAGATCGTTGACGGCAAGGTCGTCCTCAACTCCCCGTCGAAGATCACTCTCAACTTCGTCGCCACGAAGGCCGACCCGGGTGACACCCAGCCGACCATCCCGGGCAGGACGAAGCCGGGACACGACACCAAGCTGGGTCATGGCACCAGGCCGGGTAACAACGGTTCCAAGACCCCACACCGCCATTACCAGCTGCCCTCCACCGGTGGTGACCCCGCCACTGGCCTGACCGGTCTCGCCGGACTCGTCGGGATGGGAGCGCTGGCCAGCATGGCAGTTGTAGTCATTCGCAAGTCGCGTCGCTGACGCCTGGCAACACGTCGCCCCCTCACCTGTTGGTGAGGGGGCGACGTTCGTTGCGGGGGTTATTGAAAGGGCTGAGATCGAGGCCTGTCGTGGGGCTGTCCCGCCAGGGGTTTGATGACGGTGCGCCGCAGCGGCGACGTGTCAGCGGCCGCGCGGCGGGCCGGGAATGAGAATTTCCCCGCCAGCCCGCCATGCGCGCAGGCCCGATGCGAGGAAGTCGCAGGTGTAGCCCTTCTCCCGTACCCGGTCCACCAGGTGACCGGATCGGAAACCGGTGTCGCACACCAGGACGAATTGCGGATCGGGTTCAGCCAACGGGTCATCGCCATAGACTGCGGTGAACGGGTCGGCGATCAACTCCTTGGGACTGACGAGCCGCGACCCAGGGGCGTGGCCGGCCTCATATTCGCGAGGAGTCCTGACGTCGACGAGAACTCCTCCCTTGGCGAGGATGTTGAGGACGTCGGGAAGCTCAAGGCCTCCCTCGGCCATTCCATGATTCATCAGCAGGTCGCGCAGTCCCATGTCTGCACAGTCTAGGGAAAAGTGACCGAACGGTGATTCACACCGTCTCGTACTGGGTGGCGACTCACCCGATGGCGAAAAATCCCGGCATGGCAGGGCCCGGGAAGCGTCAATGCGCGTTCCCCGGGCCTGCTGACGAAAATGGTCACTCTCTGCTCGACGCTGTCTGTCGACGAGCGGGCTGTGGCTCAGGCGTTGATGCCCTCCAGTACCGCGCGAACCTCCTGCGGAGTCGAAGCCGACATCAGACGGTTGCGGAAATCAGCCTTGACGAGATTCCGTGCCAGGGAGGCCAGGATACGCAGGTGCTCGTTACCAGCTGCGGCCGCGGGAACAGCGATGAGAAAGACGAGGTTGGCCAGGGAACCGTCCGGGGCTCCCCAGTCCACTCCCTCGTCGCTGCGAGCAAAGGCCAGGGCCGGACGATCGACGCCATCACACTTGCCGTGCGGAATCGCGATGCCGTCACCCAGACCGGTGGTTCCGACATCCTCACGGGCGCGGACGGCCTTGAGGAGCACATCGCGGTGGACCAGCGCACCGCTGGCACCGATGAGGTCAACCATCCTCTCGATGGTGTCATTCTTGTTCCCTGCACTCAGGGACAGATCAATCGATCCTTCGGCGAGCAGATCTGCAATCGTTGCCATGTTGTTTCTCCTAACGATGTCGTTGTGGGGTCAAGGTCACGCCGCGACGGCACGTTCCTTCTTCCGAGCTGCTGCTTTCTTGAGGGCCAAGGACATGAATGCCGTCACCAGGGCACCGATGATGATCGCGGCGAAGAAGCCGAGGATGGGGCTGCACGCGCCGAGTACGCCGACGATCGGTCCGCCGTGCATGACGACGTCGTGCACCCCGAACATGCCGGCCAGCACAGCGGCGACGGCTCCACCCACCATGTTCGACGGGATGACACGGGCCGGGTCAGCTGCGGCGAACGGGATGGCACCCTCGGTGATGCCGAACAGACCCATGAAGAGAGCGGCAATACCGGCGTCACGCTCCTGCTTGGTGAATAGATGACGATCAATGAGGGTGGCCAGGCCCATGCCGAGCGGGGCGACCGGGATGGCGGCTGCGGCCAGACCCATGACCTTGCCCTGGTCGACGGCGATCATGCCGCCGGCGAAGAGGAAGGCCACCTTGTTGACCGGCCCGCCCATGTCGAAGCTGACCATGAGGCCGATGATGATGGCGAGGATGACGATCGAGGAGGTCGTCATACTGGCCAGGAAGTTCGTCAGGCCGTTGAACAGGGCCGCCAGCGGGCGGCCGAGCACGTAGACGTAGAGCAGCGAGACGACCGCGGTGCCGAAGATCGGGATGATGAGAATCGGCACGATTGGCTTGACGTACTCATGCCACGGGATCTTTCGCATCCACTTGGCGACGTAACCGGCGATGATGCCGATGATGATGGCGCCGATGAAACCAGTATTGAGGCCGGTCTTGGCGCCGTCAGGGGCAGTCGTCGTCAGGTAGGGGAACTGGTCGCCGCTGTTGGCGATGAAACCGGACACCATGCCGACGACGAGGCCGGGACGGTCAGCGATGGCCTGAGCGATGAAACCGGCGAGCACCGGAATCATGAGGGAAAAGGCCAGAGTTCCAATCTGCAGGATGGTCTGCCAGAAGCTGCCCTCGGGGACGGCGACGCCGCCAGCAGTGGGTTTGCCGCCGATGCCCAGGGCCAGGGCGATCATGATGCCGCCACAGACCACGAAGGGGATCATGTGGGAGACCCCGGCCATCAAAGCGGCGTAGAGGGTATGCCCGACGGAACCCTTGTCGTCCTTGCCGGGCTTGGCAGGGGTGACTCCAGCGGAGACCTCGGCGGGCTCGGTTTCGAGGTCCTCCTTGGCCCCGCCACGAACGGGGGCGGACAGGGCCTTCTCCATGAGCTCGGCCGGACGAGCGATGCCGTCCTGAACACCGGTGACGAGGACGCGCTTGCCGTCGAAGCGGGACAGGTCGACCTCGGTGTCAGCCGCGATGATGACAGCATCGGCCTCACGGATGTCCTCGGCGGTCAGCTCGTTCTCGACGCCGATCGACCCCTGGGTCTCGACCTTGATCTGGTCACCGGCTTCCTTGGCCGTCTCCTCCAATTTCTCGGCTGCCATGTATGTGTGGGCAATACCGGTCGGACACGCTGTGATTCCAATGTATTTCTTCATCGTTCTCCTTGATGTGGGGGTGCGCTCGCCCGTCTTTGTCGGGCACTGGGATGACACATCGTCGTCGGCACCAATGTCCGACGTGATCAGATCCGTCAGGCAACTGGGGCTCTCCACACCACAACGAGCGGATTCCCACGAATCTCCTCACCAGACCAGGCACGTTCGGTCATGCTACCTGCCGCCCCCTGCACGATCCCCATCGACCTTGAGCTGTCCTCGAGCCGAGTTCCCCCGGGACCCCACCAGCACGCGGTGAGAGCCTCCCGGTGACAAAAATCTCCGCCTCACCAGGCACCTACGCACTGGAGTGCCTGGTCCGTGCCCGTACTGACGAAAAACGCCAAGGAGAACCGACGGATAGGTCAGGCTCCATCACGGCTTGCCGATCCGCTGGTGACCTTCAGCCCTTTCGGGTGCGATCGGAGGTCACGGGCCTCTGGACATATGTCGCGTCGACTCTGGCAGCTCCTTTCTCACCATCAGGACGATGGAGAAAATCACTCCAAGGATGAAGGTGATGTGGGGAAGGGACCCCGCGAGACGTCCTCGGCGCGCCTTGGGGCGTCCTGGGCCAGGAATACCGACGAGGTTGACAGGCCCAGGCCGATTGCGACGCCGATGAAGGAGATGGCAACGAGAGGTCTTGTCATTGGGGGTAAGGGCAAAGGTGTCGGAGAGGAACACCATGGCCACGTTGAAAATGGAGAGGTTATAGCCATCAATGAACTCTCTGAATGCAATGAGAGGGGACGACCACTTCTTGATGAATCTCGCGCGATCTTCACCCACATAGATCGCGCCGGTCGAGTTGTGGTTCGTGGCGGATGGACTCCTTCATCTCGAGATACGCACGTCTAGAGATACGCAGCGCTGCGCGTCGCAAGCTAAATTATCACGCGATAAAATCGGCAATCGAATGGCCCACAGAAATATGATCGTGACATATGCCCCGATGAAAGGGTCACCGAGCCGACGGGCGCAACCTGTTCCTCACCTGCGGATCAAGAATCTCAGCGGGGGCTCGATTGGCGCGCACCAGCCGCGCCATGACAACGAGGTCAGGACGAATTGAAGAGTAGAAATGGAAGTATCCAGGGCAAAGATAATTCTGCCCCTCTTCGCCATCAATCGAGGTCATGAAACGATTCTTGGGACACCCACCCTGACACATTCTCAAGTGCGGACACCTGCGACATTGCTGGGTCAGCTGAAGATTCTTCTTCTTGGAGAATTCTCGCATCGTGTCCGTTGAGACCAGCTCCGCGAAGGACTTCTCTCGAATGGACCCAAGACGCCAATCAGGCTCAACCCAGTGATCGCATGCATAGACGTCTCCATTGAATTCCATGGCTACGTTGTTGCCGCATTGCGGGGCATGAACGCACACCGGGTGAATGCCGAACATGGCCGACAGCGCAGCGTCAAGATCCTGAATGAACACCGCCCCGACGTCATGCTGAACCCATTCCTCGAAGATCTCGGTGAGGAACTGACCATAGGCCCCTCCTGGCGATAGAGCAGCCGCTCGCCGGACGCCGTCCGCCATCCCGCCTCAGCAACTGGAAGATCCTTGTCGTTCACCCTCTCGACGATGGGGATGAACTGCAGGTACTGAGCCCCTAAATCATCACGGAAATGCCGATAAATCTCGACCCCTGAATGCTGATTGGCGGCATTGACGGTGCACAAGATGTTGGTCAGAACTCCCGCTCTCTGCAGAAGACGGTATCCGCGCGCAACCATGTCATAAGTGCCACGTCCACCACGGTTCTTGCGGTACGCATCATGGAGATGGGCCGGGCCATCGATGGACACACCGACCAAGAAATCTTGCTCAGCCAGGAAAGCCGCCCATTCTTCATCAATGAGGGTGGCATTCGTCTGAATGGCATGAGTCACCTTCTGACGCGGTCGCCTGTACTCGTCAGCAAGTTCAACAACCCGGCGGAAGAACGGCAGCCCCCTCAACGTCGGCTCGCCGCCCTGCCACAACATCATGACCTCACCGTCGTTGCTGGCAGCCAGGAACTCCACGATGTAATCGCGCAAGGTGTCGTCGTCCATCTGCTGACGCGGCGCGTCGTACAGCAACTCCTTCGACAGGAAGAAGCAGTACTCACAGTCCAGATTGCATGCTGCACCTGTCGACTTTGCAACCACTGACAAGGGCAGACGCTGACGTACGAAGGGCCTGGAGCTGCCCTTGGCCGATGCGTGGGGTGCCATTATTCCCTCCGCTGTCTTTTCACACGCGCCAACACCGGCAGGACAGCATGCCCGCTCGTCACACCGATTTACCACGCGAGCTGTGGAGAACTCAGTCCTTGGAGTTCTCCTTACCGGCCTTCCGACGCACCGCGATCCTGCTGTACATCTCCTCGACGATCTCGGTGAATCTCTTCTCCACCTCACGACGTCGCACCTTGAGGGTCGGTGTGAGCAGGCCATTGTCCATCGTGAACTCGTCCCACAGCACCCGTAGGTCACGGATCTGTTCCTGGTGAGGCAGCTTCTCCGTGATCTCGGCCACACGACGCCGAATCTCCTCGGCCAGCTCCTCGGATCGCAGCATCTCCGGCCCGGTCATCGACGAGATGTGCAGCCTCTCGGCGATCTCCTCCACCTGAGGCAGAGACGGCTTGACGAGCAGGGTCAGGCACGGACGATTGTCGCCCAGCAGCACCGCATGCTCGAAGAGCGGATCCTTCATGAGGGAGTTCTCGATCGGCTGCGGAGAGATGTTCTTGCCATTGAGGGTGACGATGATGTCCTTAAGCCGATCGGTGATGACGAGGAAGCCGTCGTCGTCGATGTACCCGATGTCGCCGGTGTGCAGCCAACCGTCCTCGATCGCCGCAGCCGTCTCCTCCGGGGCCTTCCAGTACCCCTTCATGATGTTCGGTCCGCGGTAGAGGATCTCCCCGTCGTCAGTCGTCGACATCCGGCTGCCCACCAGCGGCCTACCGGCAGTGCCGAACTTGCACCCACCAGGGGAATTGAAGCTCACCAGTGGGGATGCCTCAGTCAGGCCATAACCCTGGCACACCAGCAGACCGCACGCGGCGAAGAATTCCTCGACCTCCTTGCGTAATGGCGCACCACCGGCCGCCAGCACGGTCTTGGGCCCTCCGACGGCGTCACGAATGGCCTTCAGGACGAGACGATCGGCCACCTTGTGTCGTGCTTCCAGCGAGACGCTGGGACGACGTCCGTCCTGCTTGGTCTGCCACCACTCGCGCCCGACCTCGAGCGACCACTCGAAGATCTTGAGCTTGGCGGGCGAATCGGCGACCTTCTCCCGCGCCACCTTCATAACCTGCTCATAGAGTTTCGGCACCGAGACGAAGAGGGTCGGACGAACCTCTGCCAGCATCTCCGAGATCGTCTTGGGATTCGGCACGAAGGTGTTGAGGCAGCCGTGTCGGATGACCACCATCGACCAGCCCCACTCCAGGGCGTGCGACAGGGGAAGGAAACTCAGCGAGTGGTCGGCCGGGGTGAAGTCGAAGAAGGCGTCAAGAGCCTGCAACTCAGCCAGAGCTGCACGATGGCTGATCATGACTCCCTTGGGCTCCCCGGTGGTCCCCGAGGTGTAGATGAGGGCGGCGACGTCGTCGGCGCATGATTGCCTCATGCGCTCCTCGACGACGGGCTGCATCTCCTCAGAGACCCCAGCCTGGCGGACCTGTTCCAAGGAGAGCACCGTCAGCCCATCGTGATCACCAACGCGATCAGCTGGGTCGATCAGCACGACAGTCTCCAGGCAGGGCATCTGGTCCCGTGCTTCGAGAATGCGATCAAGCTCCTTGGGTCCAGCGGTGACGATGACCCGAATTCCAGCATCAGTGACGATGTGGACGATCTGGTCGGGAGTTGACGTCGGGTAGATCGGCACCGGGACGACGCCGATCGTCATGCCCGCAAGATCAGCCTCGATCCACTCCGGGCAGTTGCCGGCAAACAGGGAAATACGATCCCCCCGCTGCAAGCCATCCTCGGTCAGCACCCCGGGGGTGACGAATGCTCGCGCCAAACCAGCAACGCGTCGACCCGTCTCAGCGTAGGTGCGAATGATCCACTGGCCATCCTGACGAACCCGAGTCGCGGGACGAAAACCATGGTTCGCTACCGTGCCACGGAACATGTGGGCAAGGTGATTCTCGACGAGACTCTCGCCCGGTGTCGGCTGGCCGAGAAGTTCCCCGGCTGGGTCGCGTTCAGCCTTGTGGAACTGATGTGTGCTCGATGTCATGACCGTTCCCCCTCGCCGGTGTAGACCTGACACCCCCATCGTAATGTTCTCTGATCGTCCGACGCAGGTAGCCCTCACAAGCGCTCCCGCAGCCAGTCGATATCGCGCGCCTGACCCTCGGCATCCCCCGGTGTCTCGACGACGACCGGAGCGTCCGCAGCACGGATGACGTCGACGAGGGCGTCGGCCCCGCACTCCCCCTCACTCAGGTTGGCGTGGCGATCCCGTCCGGAACCAGCCGGTCCTTGCGAGTCATTGGCATGCACGAGGTCGATCCGACCCGTGATTCCACGGACGTCATCAACCAACGTCGTCATGTCGAGACCAGCCGCGAAAGCGTGACAGGTGTCCAGACAGAACCCGACATTCTCATGACCTGACGCGGCACCGATGGCCTCCCAGGTCCCTGACAGTCTCTCCAGGAAGCGAGCCATCGCGTTGTCCCCGCCAGCGGTGTTCTCGACGAGGAGCGGCACCGGGAACTCGAAGCCGTCGATGGCCTTGCGCCAGTTGTCCTGCCCCTTCTCGATCGGCTCCCCGGCGCGTACGTGACCACCGTGGACGACGACGCCTGTCGCCCCCACCTCGGCGGCGGCGTCAAGGGTCTGCTGCAACAGCTTGCGGCTGGGAATGCGGATGCGGTTGTTGAGGGAAGCAACGTTGATGACGAAGGCCGAGTGCACCACGAGCTTCAACCCGGCTTCCTCAGCAGCCTCCTTGAGGGCTTGGGCACCTCCGGGAAAGCCGCAGACCGGCTTCTTCCAGGACTGCGGGTCCCCCAGGCTGATCTGGGCGATGTCGGCTCCGCGTGCTGCCGCCTGTGCCACGGCGTCGGCGGTGTCGACATGACCGCCAATGATCCACTTGGTCATGCCAACACTGTGCCACGAGGAACCGACCGTTCCGTGACTGACGCTGTTCGCTTTAGCGGAACGCCAACGAAAGTCCATCTGAAGATGGTGACCGTCCCCCGAGTGCCGTAGATTGGAAGGTATGGCAACGAGCATGGTCACGGGTGGAACATCAGGTATTGGCCGCGAGTTCGTCACCCAACTGGCTGCCCGTGGCGACGACATCGTGATCGTCGCCCGCGACACCGAGCGGATGGCCACCATCAAGGCGGACGTCGAAGCCCGTTACGGGGTGTCCGTCGAGACGATCGAGGCGGACCTCTCGCAGCGCGAGGACGTCGATCGGATAGCCGCACGTCTCGAGAATCCCGCCCACCACGTCGATCTGCTCGTCAACAACGCCGGCTTCGCGGTACACGCCAAGATCCTCGATCCTGACGCCCTCGAACTGCAGGACCGAGCCTTCGAGGTCATGATTCGGGCGGTTCTGGTGCTCTCGGCCGCAGCCGGGCGAGCCATGAAGTCCCGCGGCCACGGAGCCATCCTCAACGTCTCCTCCTCGAGCGCCTGGATCAACACCGGCAATTACTCGGCCGTCAAGGCGTGGGTGCTCACCTTCACCGAGGGCCTCGCCAATGAACTTGCCGGCACCGGCGTCAAGGCCATGGCCCTGTGCCCAGGGTGGGTCCACACCGAGTTCCACTCCCGCGCCAACGTCACCGCCAACCACCTGCCGGACTTCTTCTGGATCGACGCCGAGACCCTGGTGCGCGAAGCCCTCAATGACCTCGATCATGGCAAGGTGGTGTCCATCCCCACCCCACTCTGGAAGTTCTTCATCGCAGTCGCCACTCACACCCCACGCTCCGCCATGAGATTCCTGTCACGAACCCTGTCCTCATCGCGGGACAAGGACGAACACCCACAGCACACGTCGGGAGGCGAGGCCTGAGATGGCCAGCGTCAAGCCCACCAAGGACCGAGGCCGGTACACCAACGATCTTTCCGCTGTAACGCGGCAGGCAGCGAACATGCTCCTGCTGCGGCCACTGGTGTGGAAATTGGTCAAGGTGTCCGTGCACGGTGCGGACAATCTCGACGGGCTCGACGGTGCCTACGTGGCCGTCGCGAACCACTCCTCCCACCTCGATGCCCCGCTGGTCTTCGGGGCGCTGCCGAAGCGACTCTCCAAGTATCTGGCAACCGGAGCCGCAGCCGACTACTTCTTCACCGCATGGTGGAAGGCCGTCGCGCCAGTGCTCTTCTTCAACGCATTCCCGGTCGACCGAGGCAAGGGGAAGACCAAACAAGGGGCTCGCAACCCACGCTCCCATCGCGGCATGGCAGGTTCCCTGCTGACTGACGGCGTCCCACTGCTGATCTTCCCGGAGGGGACGAGGTCGCGCACCGGAGCGATGGGTACCTTCAAGCCGGGCGCTGCCGCGCTGGCGATTTCGCGCGGGGTTCCCGTCATCCCGATTGCCCTGGTAGGCGCCTGGGCTGCCATGCCTTCCGAACAGGCGGGCCTCCCCAAGGGTCGTCCCCCGGTCCACGTCGCGATCGGACACCCGATGGACCCCGTCCCCGGGGAGATCGCTCACGAGTTCTCCGAGCGGATTCGTCGTCAGGTCATTGAGCTGCACGACCAGACCGCCCGCGCCTACGGCATGCCCACCCTCGACGAGTACGGACGCCACCGCGCCTTGAGCCAAACATCTGAGAGCGGTCACGCGACGTCCCAGACCAAGGACTCGACGGCTGAGTCATCTCAGCCGAATGAAGGTCAATGATGGATCGACCGGTCAAGATCAGGGAGGTCGAGGCCTGCCGGGTCATCTCGATGACCCGGGTGGTGTCCATCGACGAACTCGATCCGTTCATGGATGAGGCCTTCAAGGCTCTAGAACGTCTCGCCCCCGGCGATCCCACTCTCGACAAGGCCTCCCCCTTCGTCATCTACCACGACGGCCTCACCGCCGAGAAAAACGGCACCGTCGAGGTGTGCCAGCCGATTCAGGGCTCCATTGATGACTCTGTGCTGCCGGGGAACGTCACCGTACGCACCGTGGACACCCATCGGGAGGCCTGGGTGACGGTCACCAAGGCCGAACTCGAGTACCCCGACATCGACGAGATCTACGACGACCTCGACGCCTGGCTGGAGGAAGCCGGAATGGTGCGTACTGACGCCCCTCGCGAGGTCTACTGGGCCAATTGGGACACCACCGGCATGGAAGATCCGGTCTGCGACGTCTGCTTCCCCATCGTCTGAGGCTCACCCGGATACGGGCATCCTCGTCCGAGCCCAAAACCAATGCGAAAGGCCCCGTCAGATGACGGGGCCTTTCGCACGAAGCCTTGGATCAGCTGTAGCGGACGGTCACCAGACCCTGTCCGGGAGCGATGGCATTCATCGCAGCGGTCGAGAGATCGAGGCAACGTCCACCGACGTAGGGACCGCGGTCATTGATACGCACGGTCACGGTACGGCCGTTGTTGACGTTGGTGACGCGGATCGTGGATCCCAGCGGGAGGGTCCGTGAAGCGGCGGTCAGGGCCGACGGATCGAAGGTCTCACCGGAAGCGGTGGGGCCACCGGCGGTGCCGTCTCCCTCGCCGTAGGTGGAGGCCACACAGGTGCTACCGCTGGTCACCGGATTCGAGGTGGATCCGGAGTTCGAACGAGATCCAGCGTTCGAACGGGAAGAGGCGGACGAGGACTCAGCCTTCTTCGTACCAACCTTGACGACCTGGGTCACCGGGGCCTTGACGACCTTGGTGGAAACCTTCTTCTCGGAAACCTTCTTGCCGTCCTTGTAGACGACGATCCAGGTCTCCTCGTTGGTGCCCTTGACGCCCTTGGTGGCGATCTCGGTCGCACCCTTGGCCATCGAGGGGGTCTCAACCCTCTTGGTGGAGAAGGGAACCGCCACGCGGCGCTTCTGGGACTTCTGATCAACCATGGTCAGGGTGATCTTCATGCCATCGGCCAGCGGGGTGCCGAGACCCGGCTTGCTGACGTCACTGGAGTCGACGGAAATCTTGGCCGCCTTGAGGGCATCGGCGACAGTCCCGACCGCGCTGACCTTCTGGGTCTTGCCACCAGCGGTGACGGTGACGTCCTTGGCAGTCTGCATGGAGAAGGACAGACCGGCGCGGGAAATGTCCAAGGAGCGCGACACCGAGACGAGGTTGTCCGGATCGGACTGGTTCAGCTGATCCAGCACCTCGGAAACGTTCTTGGCGGTGGTCCACCGGACCACCTTCTTGCCGTCGATGGTGACGACGACACGGCGTCCGTAGTTGACGGTGATGACCTGACCGTCGTGGATCTCGGAGTCCAGCGAGGGTTGGACATCGTCATGGGGGCCAACAGTGATCCCATGCTGGGCGAGGGCCTGCTTGACCGTGCCCGGCTTGACCTTGCCCTGCTCGGAGACTCCGTCCACGGAGAAGGTCACGGTGTCTCGATCAAGTGCCTGGACCATCGTGAGACCGCCAGCCGAGGTAAGGCTGAGGGCTCCGGCAATCGCGGAGGCTACAACTTTCGACATTCGACCACTTCAGTATCGGGGGCTCGAGGGCCCGGTACGGGGATCAGCGTCAGCCAAATCTGACATGCGCCAATGTGCCACCGGTGGGAGGCACGGGGTTTACCCTAGAACAGTTCCCCCGGAGAATCCAAAGATTTACTGAGAAACTTAAGATTCGCTCGTTCCTCACGTGCGTCTCGCAAGGTCCAGGCGGGGCGACGAGCCGAAGCATACCCATGAAAAACCGCGTCATGTAGCGGTTTTTGTGACCCCGCCTCACTGCGATCGCACCCAGCCAACCCGTCTCAGCTTCTCAGTTTGAATCGCTCACTTCCGGGTGCCAGCGCACCAGCCTCATCGAGTTCGTCACCACAAAAATCGAGCTGAAGGCCATCGCCGCGGCAGCGATGACGGGACTCAACAGGCCCACGGCGGCAACCGGGATGGCCACCACGTTGTAGGCGAAGGCCCAGAACAAGTTCTGCCGAATGGTGCGGTCCGTGGCGTGTGCCAAGGACAGGGCATCGACGGCGAGCCTCGGGTCTCCTCGGGTGCAGATGATGTCACTGGCGGCGATGGCAACGTCGGTCCCGGTTCCCATGGAGACCCCCAGATCTGCCGCCTGAAGGGCAGCGGCGTCATTGACGCCATCGCCCATCATCGCGACGCGAGTTTCGTCAGCCTGCAGCCTCTTGACGACGTCAACCTTGTCCTCGGGCATGACCTCGCTGATGACCTCGTCGATACCCAGTTCTGAGGCCACGCGTGCGGCAGCGCCGGAATTGTCACCGGTCACCAGCACCGGACGTACACCGGCACCAAGGAGGCGTTTGACGGCGATGACGGCCTCCGGCTTGATCTCGTCGCTCACCGCGATGGCGCCGAGAATGTCGTCACCTCGGCCCACGACGAGCACCGTGCGACCCTCCGCCTGGGCCTGCTCGACATTTTTCGACAGCTCGTCGGGGATGGCGTCGAAAAGTGACACTCGGCCGGCTCTCGCCGGCAACCCGTCAACAACACCGCTGACACCGAGTCCTGGCAGGGCCCGGAAGTCCTTTGCGGGGGCGATTCCGGGACATGCCTCGACGACAGCCCGCGAAATCGGGTGCTCCGACCCAGCCTCCAGCGCAGCCGCGACACCGAGGACGGGCGGGTTGTCGGAAATGCTCACCGCGCGTCCGGACTCGTCCCACACCTGGGTGACGGCCATCTGCCCGGTGGTGAGGGTTCCGGTCTTGTCCATCGCAACGGCGTCAATGTCGCGAGCCCTCTCCAGGGATCGGGCCCCCTTGATGACGATGCCCAACCTTGCTCCTCGACCGGTACCGGCGAGCAGAGCCATCGGGGTTGCCAGGCCCAGCGCACAGGGGCAGGCGATGATGAGCACTGCGACACCCGCGGTGAATGCAGCAGTGACCCCCTGCCCCAACAGACCCCACACGATCATCGTCAACACGGCGATGGCGAGAACCGTCGGCACGAAGATCGAGGAGACCTGATCGGCGAGGTCCTGGGTCTCGGAACGGCTGGTTTGAGCAGCCTCGACCAGGGAAGCGATGCGGCACAACTCGGTGTCAGTGCCAACCGCAGTGGCCTCCACGACAAGACGCCCTGACGTGTTGACGGTGGCACCGACGACGTCGTCCTCAGGCGCCACCTCCACCGGCAGGGATTCGCCGGTGACCAGGGATGCGTCGATGGCCGAGCTCCCCTCGACCACCCGGCCGTCGGTGGCCACCTTCTCCCCCGGCCGCACCACGAAATGGTCACCGACCTTGAGGGCCTCGATGGGAACCGTGACCTCCTGGCCGTCACGGACGACACGCACCGACTTCGCGCCCATCTGCAACAGGGCCTGCAGGGCAGATCCGGCCTCGGCACGATTCCGAGCCTCGATCCAACGACCCACGAGGATGAAGGTGATGACGCCGACTGACGCCTCCAAGTAGATGGCCGACGAGGGATCGGGGCGTTGCAGTGCCCACGTCATGTGATGTCGCATGCCGATCGCGCCGGCGTTGCCCCACACCAGGGCCCACACCGACCATCCCAGAGAGGCCAACGACCCCAGGCTGATGAGAGTGTCCATCGTGGTGGCACCGTGTCGCAGATTCGTCCATGCCGCTCGATGGAAGCCGGCACCGCACCAGAACACGACCGGAAGGGTGAGCGCGAGCGCGAGCCACTGCCAGCCGTCGAACTGCAGGGCGGGAATCATCGACAGCAGCATCACCGGCACCGCAAGGATGACGGCAACGATCAATTTGTTGCGGATTTTCGCCGCGTGATCCTCGGGAGGTGCTGCCGGCTCAGGCATGGCAGCGCCGTATCCAGCTGCCTCGACCACCTCGATGAGGTCGTGGACGCTGACCGGCCCGGTCGTCAGGACGTGGGCCTTGCTAGTGGCGTAGTTGACGGTGGCCTGAACCCCGTCAACCTTGTTGAGCTTCTTCGTGATCCGGGCGGCGCAGGAAGCGCAACTCATCCCGGTGATGTCGAGGTCGACGGAGGTGGGCTCCGTCTCCTCGTCCGGTTCAGGCGTGGTTCCCGAGTGGGTGAGGGTGGACATGTTCTTCCTTCGTGGACCACCCGTCGGAGTCCTGGGCGTCGGGGGCAGGCGGGATCATCCGACCGCTCGAGTGGCTTCGGAGGCCGACGGGCTGTGGGGGGGGAGGTCGGCCTCGGGGGTCGGGACCTGACGGCGATGTGCGATCAGACCCCGGGGCCCGAGGTCGAGTGGATGTCGTCCCAAATGAGACGACGAGCCGAGCAATCTCAGGCCCGGTGTCCGCCGCAGCCGCAGCCGCCCTTCTCGGCGTGCTGGGCATGCTTGGCGACGGCCTCGTCGGAGTGCTTGTGGCCTCCACAGCCGCAACCGGACTCCTCGGCCTTCTGAGCGCCATGTCCATGACCACCGCATCCGCACTGACCACCGGGGTGCCCGGCGGTGTCGAGGGAGGCAGCCTCGGCGACGGTGTACTCGCCGGCCTCGTCAACGGCGTCGGCAACTTGACCGAAGGGGATCTCCTCGGCCGAGTCAATCGTCATGGAGCCGGACTCCAGGGAGACGGTGACCTTGTCGACACCGTCGATGACCGAGACCTCCTCGGTGATGGCCTTGACGCAGTGCTCGCAGGTCATTCCGTTGATGGTGTACGTCTTGTGCATTGTTCCTCCAGTGTGCTTGGGATCAGGCCTTGACGAGACGGGCGATGGCCTGGTTTGCCTCGCTGATCTTGTCCTCGGCCTCCTGCCCGCCGGCCTGTGCGGCACGAACCACACAGTGACTCATGTGCTCGGCCAGCAGCTCCAGGGAGACGGACTTCAGGGCCGAGGTGACTGCCGAGACCTGGGTCAGGATGTCGATGCAGTACTTTTCCTCATTGA
The DNA here is from genome assembly GCF_000227295.1 of Cutibacterium avidum ATCC 25577. Classification (GTDB taxonomy): domain Bacteria; phylum Actinomycetota; class Actinomycetes; order Propionibacteriales; family Propionibacteriaceae; genus Cutibacterium; species Cutibacterium avidum. The sequence continues at coordinate 996,253 of NZ_JH165054.1, forward strand.
CCATTCTCTCCAGGCCTCGCACCTGCCCCTCGATCCGCTTGAGGCGTCGTAGGTGCATCTCTTTGTGACCGAGATACCCGTGTTGAGGATGGTCATTGCAACCGCAGGCTCCACGCGCCTCGCTGGACACCGACTTCTCGGCATCAGGATGAGCGGGGGGCGCCTCAGAGGCGTGGCAGCAGTCATCCGAGTGGTTCATAGGTCCTCCTCCACATGAAAATATACCCTCTGGGGGTATATGGGGCAAGAGGGTAGCCTCCCATTTCAGGACGCCAGGGATAACACGATGTCGACCGCCTCCACGACACTTCAACACCAGCTGATCATTTTTGTCGGCTGCCCTTCCCCGGGGCACCCTCGTGACTCACGATTTCCCGGATCAGGGGTTTTCGCAACACGGCAACGCCCACTACCCCGTGGCCCCGAATGCCGCCCTGACCGGCCCCACAAACCGCTGTCCACCATCCGCTGAATCGCCCCGAGATGTCTGGAGACTCCGTACTTGGGGAAGGGCGGAGTCATGCCAGGCAACACAGACAAGCGCTACCCCGCCGAGTTGAGGACCCGGGCGGCGCGGATGTATCACGAAACCCGCCCGAACTATGACAGAGATTGGCCCCCGATGGTCAAGGTCGCCGAACTGGAACAGACTTACTACGCTGGCCACACCCAGCCCCAGAAGGAGCTGGAACTGTCACACCACTGAGTCCCCGGACCCACCGGGGCGATTCACACAGACGTTGTGGATAACTCACCTTCGAGGGGACTTCCGAGCGGGTGACACCACCGTCACTCACAACCGTAACGTGACCCATCCCCCAACCCGACACGCCGAAAATTTTCGTCCAATTCCTCACAACACACCCATAACCCCTAGCCAAACACAGTTTCTGGGTGAATATTCCACTCCGTATCCCCAGATCCACCGAGTTATCCACATGTTCTCCCCAGGCAGTCCCCACACATCCACTCCTTACCCACAAGGGCTGTGGAAAACTCTTCTGCAGGCGATCTCGAATCGTGGCACACTCCCGCTCGGGGAAGTGTCGGACCGTGGTGGGAACGTTGTCCCCATCCCGACGACGAACGTCGACACATCCGTCACGCCGTGTCACCCTGAAGGAGCAACCATGTCCAGCGCACCCGCCGAACCCGGACCATCCCTGGACCGCAACCCTCCCCAGGACATCGACGCCGAGAAATCCGTCCTCGGGGCCATGCTCTCCTCCAAGGACGCCATCGCCGACGTCGTCGAGGAGCTCAAGGGTGTCGATTTCTACCGGCCCGGACACGAGCTCATCTTCAACACCATCACCGACCTCTACGGTCGCGGCGACCCGGCGGACACCGTCACCACCGCCGACGAGCTCGATCGGCGCGGGGAACTCGAACGCGCTGGCGGACGTCTGTACCTCGCCGAGCTGCTGAGCAACGTCACCGTCACCGCCAACGCCGCCTATTACGCCAAGATCGTCGCCGACAAGGCCGTGCTGCGTCGCCTCGTCGAGGCGTCGATCCGAATCGCCCAGATGGGCTACCAGGGCCAGGGAGAAGTCGCTGACATCGTCGACGCCGCCCAGCAGACCCTCTACGACGTCTCCACCCGCAAGACCAGCGAGGACTATCACCCGCTCTCGGAGCTCTTCGAGAACACCTTCGACGAGCTGGAGGCCATCGAGGCCCGTGGCGACGCCATGGCCGGCATCCCCACCGGATTCACCGACCTCGATGAGCTCACCAATGGATTCATGCCCGGCCAGATGATCATCGTCGCCGCCCGTCCTGCCATGGGTAAGTCCACCCTCGCCCTCGACTTCGCCCGCGCCGCCGCGATCAGGAACCACCTGGCAGCAGCCATCTTCAGCCTCGAGATGGGGCGCAACGAGATCGTCATGAGGCTGTTGTCCGCCGAGGCCGGGATCGAGCTGCAGCGCATGCGCTCCGGACGTCTCTCCGAGGAGGACTGGCAGCGCATGGTCGACAAGACCACGCAGATCTCGTCGGCCCCGCTCTTCATCGACGATTCGCCCAACCTGACGATGATGGAGATCCGTGCCAAGGCCCGTAGGATGAAGCAGAAGTTCGACCTCAAACTCGTCGTCATCGACTACATGCAGCTCATGACCTCCGGCAAGAAGGTGGAGTCTCGTCAGCTCGAGGTCTCCGAGTTCTCACGCCAGATCAAACTACTGGCCAAGGAGTTGGAGATCCCGGTCGTCGCCCTCTCCCAGCTCAACCGTGGACCTGAGCAGCGCAATGACAAGAAGCCGATGATGAGCGACCTGCGTGAGTCGGGTTCGCTGGAGCAGGACGCTGACGTCGTCATCCTTCTGCACCGCGAGGACGTCTACGACAAAGAGTCCCCGCGCGCCGGTGAGGCCGACATCATCGTCGCCAAGCACCGTAATGGACCGACGCGAACGGTTCCGGTCGTCTTCCAGGGTCATTACTCGCGTTTCGTCGACATGCAGCGCTGAGACCGTGACTCGGTTGAAACCCAGTACTCAGCCAACCCGCTCGGCATTACCGTGGGGGCATGGAAAGCATGCATGCCGTTGCCGTCACACGCTCCCTCCCCGTCACCGATCCCGAGTGTTTCGTTGACATTGACCTGCCGGTGCCCGAACCGGGCCCGCACGACCTCCTCGTCGAGGTGCAGGCGATCTCCGTCAACCCCATTGACGTCAAGCTGCGCAAGGGGGCTGGCACCCCGTCGACGCCCCTGGTGCTCGGTTTCGACGCCGCTTCCGTCGTGCGTGCCGTCGGTTCCGAGGTCCACGACTTCGCCGTCGGTGACGAGGTGTGGCACTCCGGGAACCGAGACCTTCCAGGCACCTACTCCCAGTTCACCCTGGTGGATGCGCGGATCGTCGCGAAGCGCCCGTCGTCCCTGACGATCGCCGAGGCTGCCTCCCTGCCGCTGACCTCCTTGACGTCCTGGGAGGCCCTCGTCGATCACATTGGCCTGGGGACCCTTGACCAGCGCAGCGACAAGGCTTTTCTCATGATCGGTGGGGCCGGCGGGGTCGGGTCCGTGGCCATCCAGCTGGCCCGCGCCATCACCAGCGGACCGGTCGTCGCGACCTCCTCGCGTCCTGAAACCGCCCAGTGGTGTCAGGACATGGGCGCCACTGGGATCATCGACCACCGCGAGCCTCTGGCCCCGCAGGTCAAGGACCTCGGGATCGACGGTTTCGACGGCATCCTGTCGGCCTATACGCCGCCGGCATCGGCCCTGGCCGAGATCATGGCCCCCTTCGGCCACCTCGTCATGATTGACGGCACCGATTCCTTCGACCTCATGGCCTTCAAGCCGAAATCGCTGTCGGTGGCCAGCGAGTCGATGTTCACCCGTCCGCAGTTCGGCACCGCGGACGTCGCCAAGCAGGGCCAGGCTCTCGCTCGTATCGCACAGCTGGTGGAGAACGGCCAGATCCGCCCGACGATGACCCGCCACATCGAGGGACTGACGGCTCAGCACGTCCGCGAGGCCACCGAGATCGTCGAGTCCGGCGGCATGATCGGCAAGGTCGTCATCACCCTCTGACGCTCCGCGAGAGTCACTCGCACCGTTGCATATGGCTCAGAACACAACTGAACCCCCGGCTCACCGGGGGTTCAGTTGACTTGCGTAACTGGAGAAAAAGAACTCAGGCAGCGTGCTGACAGGTCGGGCAGGTGCAATCCTCGCAGGTGCAGTTGGCGCAGGAATCGCTGCAATGGCCACACTCGCACGTCTTGTGATCGCAGGTCGGGCAGGTGCAATCCTCACAAGTGCAGTTGGCACAGGAATCGTCGCAGTGACCACACTGACAGGTGATGCACTCGTCGTAGTGGCCGTCGTGCTCATGGTGAGCATGGCCGCCATGAATGTAGTCCACGTGATCGTGGTGGATGACAGCCTCGTGGCCGCAGTTCGGGCCGTGGGTGTGGTGGTGGGTCTCAGCGGGACGATGCTCAGTGGTGACAGTCATGGTCGTGCTCCTTCATGTGGTTGAAGGCGTCCAGAAAGATGGACGCCACATGGTCGTCAATGAGCGAGTACATGGCTTTCTGCCCGTCCTTACGCGCAGATACGAGATGCGCGCTTCGCAACACCTTGAGGTGGTGGGAGACCAGCGGCTGCTTGACGCCGACGATCTCCGACAGTTCTCCAACCGATGCCTCACCATCAGTGAGGCGATTGACGATCCGTGCCCGAATCGGATTCGCCAAGGCGGAGAACAGCCGAACGACGGGGTCGAATTCCCCCGATTCCACGTCCTTGCTCATGTCCACGACTGTATATCAGGAGATTTATATATACAACTATTTTGATGGATATCATTCTCATCTTCATCTGGGTGGCACCGCCCGGTTCGGTACCTAGACTCGGGTTATGAAGTTAAACAAGGCTGAAGACGTCAACACCGCCGAGGTCGCCTGCCTGGGACTGGTCGGAGGCTGGCTTACCGCCCGCGCCACCGGCGTCCGAGGACTCGGCGGAGTGGTGCTCGCAACTGCCGGTAGCTGGGCCGGACGCACCTGGCTCGCCAAGAGCGGTCCGACGATCGCCGGCGTTCTGGGGGCGACCTATCTGGGTGCCTTTGGCGCCTCCCACGGGTTGGCGAAGAAGATCGGCGCATGGCCCGCCGTCATCACTGTGACTGCTGCCACGTGCACCGCCTGCCACTTCCTGTGCGACACCAAGGAGTGATCGACCTCTCGGCCCCAGCCACCGACGTTGCCCCGCTGCTCCTCGGGGCGACGATCTGGCACGGACCGGTGGCAGTTCGTCTCACTGAGGTCGAGGCGTACACGGGGCTCGACGATCCCGCGTCCCATGCCTTCCGTGGACCGACTCCACGCGCCCGCGTGATGTTTGGACCGCCTTCACACGTCTACGTGTACCTGTCCTATGGTATGCATCGCTGCGTGAACCTCGTCTGCTCCCCCGACGGTGTGGCCTCGGCGGTCCTGCTGCGCGGCGGACGAGTGATCGCCGGCGAGGAAGATGCTCGCCTTCGCCGCGGAGGGGTCCCCGAGAACCGTCTCGCCTGCGGACCGGGAAATATGGGCTCGGCCCTGGGAGCAACCCTCGAGGAGTCGGGGGATCCGGTGGAACTCATCGACCCCGACGCCACATCGACGTCCGGCTGGCGGCTCCAACCCGCGGACCACCCCGTCGAATTTCGTCAAGGCCCCCGGGTGGGGATCAGCAGAAATGTCGACGCCCCCTGGCGGTGGTGGATCCCCGAGGACCCCACTGTTTCTGGGCCTCGGAAGTAGGAATCCGCCTGCGGCTTACCGCGATCGGGGCCCGTCGGCCACCCCGAGCCCACGGTCCTCGGTCACGATGACAAAAATCCCGACCCACCGGGGGCCTCATCACTGGAGTGATGGAACCCTTCGTGAGCCGGGAATTTTCGACACAGGGTATAAACGCGGGTCAAGGACACCGGCCCCACCAGGGGCACGAAGCGCGCCAGTCACGATCCCAAACACCAAGGTCACCACCACGAGCACGTAAAAGGCCGGGACCCGCCCCCACAGCAGGTCCCGGCCGACTCCGGATCACAGGAGGTCCGGCGAAACTGAGCCCCACGCCATCGAAGAGCGGTCCGACTCAGTAGGTCTCGATCAGTCGAGCAGGTTGTCCGACAGTCCGAGGGAATGGTGAAGCAGCCACACCGGATGGACGATCTTGACTCCCGAGGACTTCGAGATCTGCCAACGGCAGGTCTCGGTGTCGCAGACGCCGATGCCCTCGTTGTGATCCTGCATGTGCTTGAACACACCTGCACCGATCTTCTGAGCAACCTCGTAGCGCTCGGCCTTCAGACCGTAAGTACCGGCGATGCCACAGCACGGCTCGTTGGACTCCAGCACCTTGACACCCGGGATGAGCTCCATGAGCTGCACGGCCGGGAATCCCATGCCCTGGCTCTTGACCTGGCAGGGCTGGTGGTAAGGAACCGTGATGTCGATCGGACGGAACTGCGAGGCATCGAGCTCACCATTGCGGTACTCGTCCATGAGGAACTCCGAGAAGTCCCGGGAGCGCACCGACACGTCGTGCAGACGAGGATCGTCAACACCCATGATCTCGTGGGCCTCGTGCTTCATCATGCCGACGCAGGAACCCGACGAGGACACGATCGTCAGTCCCTTGCCGAGGCTGATGATCTTGTCGCACAGGTTGAGGATGTCCTTGGTGGCACCCTCGAACAGGCCGTTCGACTGCTTCGCCAGACCACAGCAGCCCTGCTTCGGGACGAGGACCTCGTAGCCCAGGTGCTCGAGCACCTCGATGGACTTCTTGGAGGTCTCGGTCTCGAAGTAGCCACCGGCACAGCCCTGGAAGAAGACGATCGGACCCTTGGTGGCCGGCTTGGCCGGCTTGTGGTGGCGCATCCACTTGCTGAGGGTCTCGGTCTGAGCGATCGGCATCGGGGCGTCGCGATGGACCTTGATGATCTTCTCGACAGCGATACGGATCGGCTTCTGCTTAAGGCCCCAGTTGGCCAGCGGAGCGATCGGGGACAGCACGCGTCCCTCAAGGGTGGTCAGCGGGATGAGGCGGTCACGCAGCGGAACACCATTCTGGTGCTTCATCTTCATGGCGGCCTGCTCGTTGAGCTCCGCGATCTTCACGCCCTGCGGACAGTGCAGGGTGCAGATGCCGCAGAAGTTGCACCACTCCAGGGAGTGGTCAACGGACGCTCCGTCACGGTAACGCTCACCCTGCGGGCCGTTGTACTTCGGACCGGTGTAGAGCGGGGTGGCCTTGGCGACCGGGCACATCGTCTCGCAGATCGTGCACTTGACGCAGGCGTCGAGCGACTGGCGCGAGACCTCGTGTCCGGCGAATGTCTCCTCGATAACACCCATGATCAGTTCCTTTCCTTGGTCGCAGCAGCTGCCCCGACCGACGACAGGATGGCATCGGCGGCCTTGATGGCCGAGCCGAGGGCGATGCCCTCACCCGACTTCTCCTGCCACCTGGTGGCGCCGGCGATCACGCCACCGGAAGCGTAGACATTGGAATGGACGGGCTTGCCCTGGTAGGTGACGAGCATGTTCTCGTCCACCTCGACGCCACACAAGAAGAGCGGCTGCGGGGAACCCCAGTAGTCGCCGTGGACCAGGCCCTCCTCCTCGACGCCCTCCGGCATGGTGACCGGGAGGTCGAGGATGGTCTCGTGCAGCTTGCCGTGGGAGTCGAGCTTGAGGGCTCCGGACTCGAAGCCACCACCAGCGAGGACGACGGCGTCCGCCTTGATGTCCTTGCCGGCGCCGGCAGTGCCGACATGCACGGAAACGACCTTGCCGTCGACGACCTTGCAACCGGTGACCTTGGAGCCGAGCACGTAATCGACGCGCTCGTTCTTGGCGGTCACGACGAGCTTGTTGTTGAGACGCATGCCTGGCACGCAGGGCGGCAGGGACGCGATCTCGAACACCTTGGCTCCGAGGATCTTGCTGAAATCAGCAAGAACCTCGGCGTGGTTGTCGATGCCGAGGACAGCCGGCAGGGCGACGATCTCACCGGGGTTGACGAATCCCTTGACGCCCTCGGCCAGCACCCGACGGGCACGAGCGTTGTCGAGGGAGCGCGCCATGTTCAGGCCGGTGGCGTCATACTCACCCTTGCGGGGCTCGAAGTCGACGACGACGGCGCGGGCGGAGGCGTGGCCACCGCCGGGCAGCTCGGTGCGATCGATGTTCTGGGCGATGAGGCCTGCGTGGAAGTCCTTGTACTGGGCCAGACCGATGACGACGACCTTGTCGCCGTCCTTGAGGTTGCCGTTGATCATCGACGGCGGGACCAGGGCGGTGGGACGGATCGCGCCAACAGCGGTCGGCAAATTGATCGTCGACTCGGCGTCGCCGACCAGGAAGGACTCACCGACGACCTCCCGCAGGAAGTCGATGCCCTCCTTGACAGCCTCCACGCCGATCTTGGCGTAGGGGTGCTCGGGGTGCTCGGAGGCGTACTTCTTGACGGCCTCGTAAGGCTTCTCGACGCGCTCAGGGGTGTAACCGAGGACGTCAATGGTGCCCTGGCCCAGCTGCAGGCCGCCGACACCCTTGGTGACGAGGGTCACACGGGCGCCACCACGGCGAAGACGCAGGGCGGTGATCAGGCCGGCCAGGCCCGATCCGACAACGACGACGTGCGGCGCCTTGAAGCGGTCGGAGGTCGGCGATGAGGTGGTAACGGTTGCGGTGCTCACAGCTCGACCTCCTGCTGCGGGGTGGGAAGGTGCTCGACGTCGAAGGTGCCCTGGAAGATCCAGTCGTCGAGGACAGTCTGACGAACCTGCTCGCCGTAGAGGATCGGCCACAGGCCAATCCAACGGTTCTTGAGGAACAGACGCAGCAGGCCGGTGGCGCGCTCGGCGTCGATGTTACCCTCCTCGACGGCAACGCCGGTGGCGCGCATCGAGCAGAAGCCGCCCTGGCAGGGGCCCATGCCCAGACGCAGCTGACGACGCAGGTCGTCGAAGGTGGCGTCGGGCTGCTCGGCCAGCAAGTCGGTGAACATCTTGCGGCTCATCAGCTCACACTCACAGATGATCTGGTCGTCGAGCTTCTCGGACATCGGGACGGCTTCGGGATCGCCACCGCGAACCAGGCCGGTGCTGGCGCGACGCTCCTCGTTCTCACCCAGACGATGGGTGATGAGGTAGTTCTTGCCGACGGTCGAACCGGGTACGGCCTCCTCGGCGGTACGGCAGGGGCGGTCGTCACCAAGCTGCTCACACATGACGTCGACGACGTTCTGGGCCATCAGACGGTAGGTGGTGAGCTTGCCACCAATGATCGACACGATGCCATTGACACCGTCGCGGGAACCGTGGTCGAGGATGCTCATACCGCGGGACATGTGACGGGTATCGGTAGCGGCAACTCGCTTGTCCTTGAACAGCGGGCGGGCACCGGCCCAGGCGTGCACGGCACGGGCCTCGCGGAATCCGGGGACCAGGGCCTCGCCGGAGTCGAGCATCTGCTGCACCTCGTTGCGCGGGATGGACAGACGCTCTGGATCGTCAGCCTTGACGTCAGTGGTGCCGATGATCGACACGGTGTGCACCGGTACGAGGATGTCGCCGTCAGTCGGGTAGATGCAGCGGTTGACAACCGTGTTCACCAGACGGTGATTCATGGCGATCATGATGCCGCGGCCGGGGACGACATCGACGTCGTGACAGCCGACGAGCTCGGCAATACGTCCGGCCCACGGGCCGGCGGTGTTGATGACGAATTTGCAGTCGATGCGGATCTGCTCGTCGTGCTTGAGGTCGTGTGCGACGACCGCGGTGATCTGGTCTCCCTCACGGATGATCTCGGTGACGGCGGTGTAGGTCATCACCTTGGCGCCGTACTCGATGGCAGAGTGAGCAGCTCCCCAGACCATCTGCCAGCCGTCGACCGAACCGTCCTGAACGGCGAAGGCACGCTTGATGCCGGGGTTCACGCGGGGCTCGCGGCGCAGCGCCTCAGCAGTGGAGATCTCCTCGAAGGGAACCTTCGACTTTCTGGCACCCTCGATCCACTGATCGGAGAACTCCAGGTCGTCCTCCGGGGTGACCACGAAGAGTCCACCGGTCTTCTCCACGGCGTCGGCGTGGATGCGAGTGACAATTGCGTTCTCCTCGGCGCACTCCGTCGCCGACCCGGGATCAGACACGACGTAACGGCCACCGGAGTGGAGCAGGCCGTGGTACCGACCGGTCGTCCCTTGGCCGAGGTCGGCCTTGTCCAACAGAACGGCGCGGTATCCACGCATCGCGACGTCCCGCACGACGCCCGCACCGGTGGCACCGCCACCGATGACGACGACGTCTGCGTCCATGGTCCTCATTGAATGCTCCCTTCGAAACCATCCGGCATGTGGGGTGTGGCGCAAGGGGTTCTCGGTGCCCCGCCACCGTTGCCAGGTACTTCTCAAGGTTAGGGAAAACAATGGGCCACAACCACCAGAACCGGCTTTTGTGCATGTTCGCGCAGACTCTTGGGAACGGACGTGCAAACGGCTTCATGGCGCGGTTTTCACCCGATTACACCTCGCCTCCAGCGTCGCAATTTAGGCAAAAAATAACTTGTTTAAATAGCAGAAAGACAAGAAGGACAATTGTGTGAATAACCACCCATCCTCACCTTGGGACAATTCCTACCGCGTCATCACGTGGTCTCCTCGCTGTCACGGGACAGAGTTGGGCCAGGTCTCCCGACAGCAGGGTCCTGCCGCCGAAAATCGGGCTTGCTGCCGCAACGCTGTGAGCGAACGGGTCACTCCACCGGAGTCTCGGCCGACTCCCCCGACAGCACCTTTGCGATGTTGCGCGCAGCCAGCCGGCTCATGACCTCACGGGTCGGCAGGGCAGCTGATCCGATGTGCGGCAACAACACAACGTTCTCCATCGTCATCAGACCCCCAGTGATCGTCGGCTCGTCCTCGAACACGTCCAGGCCGGCACCGGCGATCGACCCAGCCTTGAGAGCCTGGACGAGAGCAGCTTCGTCGACACAGGCACCACGTGCGGTGTTGACGAGGTAGGCGGTCTCCTTCATGGTGGCCAGGGCGTCAGCATTGATGACATGGCGGGTCTGGTCGGTGAGCGGGCAGTGCAGGGAGACGGCGTCAGAGGCGGCGAGGAGCTCGTCGAGCTCGACACGACGAGTCGGCTGGGTGTTCGGATTGACGGCGTCGATCGCTGCGACATCCTTCTCGTGACGGGCGTTGTAGATGACGTTCATGCCAAATGCAGCAGCGCGTCGGGCCATCGCCTCGCCGATCTGTCCCAGGCCGATGATGCCGAGGGTGGCTCCTTGCAGACCAGCGCCCAACATGAAGGTGTGGTCGTAACGCCAGGCCTTGCCGGCACGCACCCAACGCTCCGCCTCGCCGGTGCGGCGGGTGACCTCGAGCAGCAGGGTGAACGCAAGATCAGCAGTGGCCTCATGGAGGACACCTGGGGTTGAGGTCACGACCACTCCGGCTTGCCTGGCGGCGTCAAGGTCAATGTTGTTGAACCCTGCGGCGCACTGTCCGATGACCCTGAGTTTCTCACCCTTCCCGATCATCTCGGCGTCGAGGGGGTCGGACAAGCTGGTCAGGAGTGCGTCGGCGGTGACGATCTGGTCGGCGATTTCCTGGCGATCCATGAAATGGTCGCCGCCCACGATCTCGTGACCGGGGAGTTCCTCGTTGACAACGGACATGAGCTGCGGTGCGGTGACGATGATGCGAGCCATGGCATCACTGTAGGTGAACACGACCCATCGAAACAGGGCGTCGCACAAATTGATGCAGTGTGCAACAATTCCGCTGTGCAGATGTCGCAGGGTGCAACGAAATCGGAGGGGCTGAACCCCAACCATGCCGATGTCGAGAAGGCACTGCAGGCGTCATGGGCCCTCGTCGACGTCGCGGCCCGGTCCCTCGCCGAGCTTGCCGAGGACGTCAGTGCCCCCCAGTACCGACTTCTCGTTCTCATCGACGCAGGGGTGACACGCGGGGTCGACCTGGCTCGCGACCTGGAGGTCCACTCCTCGACCATCGCGCGGATGGTCGAACGCCTCGTCGCCAAGAACCTCATCGACCGCTCCCCCGACCCTGATGACCGTCGCGCCAACGTGCTCTCCCTCACCCCACGTGGCTCGAAGCTGGTGCAAGACGTCAACGAACATCGTCGACGTCAGCTCATTGACCTGCTCAGCCAGCTGGAGCCGGGAGAGATCGAGACCGTCGTCACCGGGTTCACCCTGTTCACCCGCGCCGCCGAGGCCAGTGGCCACGGCACTCCCACTTCCAACCGCTCCTGTGCAGAGGACTCCAGCCAGCAATGACCGAGACCGCCGTCCATCCCGAGGCACGGGCCGCGTGGGCCAAGCGTCTGAGACGTCTGCGCCGTGCCCTCGTCCCGCACCGGCCCAAGGCCTTCCGAGACTCCCTCAACCGATGGCTGCTCATGGGCACGGTCATCGGCATCGTCTCGGGCATCGGTGCCATCATCTTCTTCTTCTGCCTGGAAACCGGCACCCACTACTTGCTGGAGACCTTGGGCGGATACACCCCGCCGGGCACCCTCGGTGAGGGAGACGGTAATCCGGGAACCGGCCTCACCCGGCCCTGGGCCATCCCACTGGTCGTCACCGGTGGCGCGCTGGTCTCGAGCATCCTGGTGTACTTCGTCGCTCCCACTGCCAAGGGCCACGGCACTGACAACGCCATTCACGCTGTCCATCACGACCCGACGGCGCTCAGGGGCAAGGTCGCGGTCATCAAGATCATCGCCTCGTCGCTCATGATCGGTTCCGGAGGCTCTGGTGGACGTGAGGGCCCCACCGCCCAGATCAGTGCGACCGCCATCTCCTCGCTGTGCAAGAAGCTCAAGATCGCCACACCGGACGCCCGCATCGCCGTCTCGGCAGCAACCGCTTCGGGTATCGGAGCGATCTTCCGCGCTCCTCTGGGTGGCGCCCTGCTGGGTGCTGAGCTGCTCTATCGCGACGACATGGAGTCCGACGCGATCATGCCGTCCCTAGTGTCCTCGATCGTCGCCTTCGTCGTCTTCGGATCGGTCTACGGATTCGAGCCAATCTTCGGATCGCTGAGTGGGGTGCAGTTCTCCCAGCCCCTACAGCTCATCTGGTACGTCCTGCTCGGTCTGGCTGCCGGTCTCATGGGCAAGTTCTACGTCAACGTCTTCTACGGCGGCACCAAGTTCTTCGACCGACTCAAGAAGGTTCCCGGCTGGCTCGTCCCGGCCATCGGTGGCCTCGGCGTCGGCCTACTCGGCCTGGTCATTCCGGCTGCTCTGGGAACCGGTTACGGATCGGTACAACAGGAGATGTTCGCCGACAACCTCATGCGTATGCCCCTGCTCATGGTGCTGGCCATCCCGTTCGCCAAGGTCCTCTCGACGACCCTGTCGATCGGCTCAGGCGGTTCGGGTGGCGTCTTCGGCCCCGGCATGGTCATCGGCGGCGCTACCGGAGCTGCGCTGTGGCGTCTTCTCGAGGGGCTTCCGGGCATTCCCTCCTCCCCGATGAGCTTCGTCATCGTCGGCATGATTGCCTGCTTCGGATCGGTGGCCCACGCCCCGCTCGGCATGCTTCTCATGGTTGGCGAGATGACCGGAAACCTGTCGATGCTGGCCCCCGGCATGATCGCCGTCGCCGTGGCTGGACGGGTCGTCGGAGACACCTCGATCTACACCTCCCAGCTCAAGGACCGTCTGGAGGGTCGTCGTGTCCACGCCATGGGTCGTGTCACGAAGCCGGCCGAAGCCAGGTCCGAGGACGAGGCGGCCAGCCCGAAGCCGTCCATCAAGAAGCCGGCGACCAAGAAAACCGACGGAAAGACGACCACCCTGCCGTAGAAGCCGGTTCTCGGCACGCCAGTCTGATCTCAGTCAGTCGTGGGGCGGAACGGGCTGCGTCCATCATGGCGCGACCAGGCGATTCCGACGAGGTACAGCACGACGACGAGAGCCCCCGTTGACAGCAATTGGGCGCGCACGTCGGGAGCGAACATCCCCAGCACGACGATGCCCGCCAACAGAATCATCGAGACCCAGGACACCACTGGGAATCCCTTGATTCGCATCGGCAACGGAGTGCCCTCGCGCTCGACCCGACGACGCAGCACGTACTGGGAACAAATGGTGAAGAAGTAGGTGACGATGATCGTTGAGCCGACGATGTTGAGCAGGGTGTCGAGCACGGTGTCACCCCACTTGAAGGTCGCCAGCACGCAGCAGAATCCGAAGAGCACACTGGCGAGTACGGCCGTTGCAGGCACCGAACGTCCCCTCGTTCGCATCGCGGCGCGGGGAGCCATGCCTCGCTCAGCCAGGGAGCCGAGCATTCGGGCTGCGCCGTAGAGGTTGGCGTTGAGGGAGCTGAGCAGGGCGAGCACGATGACCAGGGTCATGATCTCGGAAGCAGCTGGGATACCGGCGCGATCAAGCACGGCGACGAAGGGGGAGGTGCCGAGTTTGGGGTCGTCCCAGGGAACTGCGATGACCATGACGGCCACCGATCCCATGTAGAAGAGCAGGATTCGCCAGACGATGGTCCGCACCGCGCGGGAAACATTGCGCGCCGGGTCCTCGGTCTCCGCGGCGGCCACGGCCATGATCTCGATGCCACCGAAGCTGAAGGTCACCATGAGGAGGGCGGCCGCGACACCGGACCACCCATTGGGCATGAATCCACCGTGTCCGACGAGGTTGGACGCTCCGGCCGCGGGGGCTGCCAATACGCCACAGATGAGCAGTACGCCGACGACGAGGAACACGAGGACTGCGGCCACCTTGAACAGGGCGAACCAGAACTCAAACTCCCCGAATCGGTCGACCCCGAGCAGGTTGACGGCCGTCAGGACGACCAGGAAGATGAGTGTGAGTAGCCACACCGGTGCTACCGGCCACATCGCGACGAGGGTTGACGCCGCTGCGATCGCCTCGGCCGCGACGACGATGACCAACTCGATCCACCAGACCCAGCCCATTGCGAATCCGGCGGCCGGGCCCATGGCTCGCGAGGTGTAGACCGAGAAGGCACCGGAATCGGGATGGGCCGCAACCATCTCGCCGAGCATGTACATGATGGCGATCACGAGCAGACCGGCGACGACGTACGCCATCAAGGTGGCCGGACCGGCCGCCGCAACCCCCTTGCCAGAGCCAACGAAGAGCCCGGTCCCGATAGCCGATCCCAGGCTCATCATCACGAGATGACGGCCCTTCATCCGGGGCTTGCCTTCTGCGGGGCCCGTGGGCGTCCGCGTGACGCCCGTCATCTGTGTGGCCATGGTCGCTCCTCACCTACGTGTGGGTGGGGCTGATGTTAAGGCCGGGTCGACTGTCTGGAGATTGCTGTTTCCGTAGGTGGGACGGGGCACGACTGACTCGACACATCTGCTGCGGTCATTCGGGGTCGGCCAGCTGGTTCCTCTCCTCCTCGATGAGGCCGTCGCAGATGCGGCTGAGAATGGTCTCCAGGTCGTTGAGATGACCATGATCCAAACCACCGAAGACAACCCGACGCACCAAGGCCGCATGACCTGGAGCGGCCTGCTGCAGCGCTGTCCTCCCCTGATCGGTGAGGTGGATGATGGCTCCTCGGCCGTCGGAGCAGCAGATGCGACGCTCGACGAGACCGCGCTTCTCCATACGAGTGAGGTGATGGGACAGCCTCGACCGTTCCCATCCCATGTGCTCAGACAGTGCGACGACTCTCATCTCCTCGTCGTCGGTCTCCGACAGCCGGACGAGGACCTCAAAGTCCTGCACGGACAGCTGTGAGTCGCGCGACAGTTGACGATTGAGCACGGCTGGCAGAGCGGTCGTCACCTCCAACCACAGGCGCCAAACCCGCTGTTGGTGGTCATCCAGCCAAACGGTGCGATCCTCTGTCACTGTGCCTCCTTCATTCCTGAGTATAGGAGCCCGGTAGGCACCCTTGGGCCTACCGAAAGTGTCCCGTGTTGACGTATCACCTTTCTCGTGTCATGAGAGTTGCCATATCAACCGGAGCATATGGAGGACAAGGAGAATCACATGACTGACATCAACGCTGTCAAGCAGAACTGATTGCCAGAACTCCACTAAATCCTCACCTGACAAGCCAGAACATTCGTCGCACAGAAGTGTCCAGGTCGTCTCCTATCGTGTTGCCATGACGAGATTCCTCCATACCTCGGACTGGCAGCTGGGGATGACTCGGCACTACCTGTCCAAGCGGGGCGATGATGACCCGCAGGCACGATTCACTGCCGATCGCATCGAGACGGTGCGCAGGCTGGGCGAGGTCGCCCGGCAGGAAGAGTGCGATTTCGTCGTCGTAGCCGGCGACGTCTTCGAGACCCAGAACGTTTCTGCTCAAATCATCGCCCGCAGCTGTGAGGCGATGGCCTCCATTGGCTTGCCTGTTTATCTACTACCGGGAAACCACGACAGCCTTGAGCCCGGATGTCTGTGGGATGGAACGGAATTCACCCGTCGCTGCCCTGACAATGTCTGCGTCCTGCGTGACCGGTCAGAAGTCGACGTCACTGACGCCAATGGCTCCGTCATCGCGAAGATCGTCGCCGCTCCCCTGACAACTCGGCATCCATCGACGGATCCGCTGGCAGAACTCGCCACCAGCCTGGAGCCCACTCAGACCCCTCGCATCCTGGTTGGCCACGGCCAGCTGGAGGGATTGTCCGGTGACACCCGGGAGGCTCTCATCTCGCGGGCTCCCCTGGACGATGCCACTGCCCGTGGCGCATTGACCTACGTCGCTCTGGGAGACCGCCACATCGCATGGCCGGTCGGCGATGACCACGCTGCAATTCGCTACAGCGGCACCCAGGAGACGACGAGCTTCAACGAGGACACCGTCGGCACCGCAGTCGTCGTAGACCTCGACGACCCGCTCACCTGCAAGACGATCAAGGTTGGCACCTGGTTGCACGCGCGAGTCAGTCAGGAGGTCGCAGGCGAGGCAGATCTGGAAGCTCTGAGGGACCGGTTCAATTCCTTCGATCACCGGGACCGCACCATCATCCGCTATGACCTGCACGGCCAGCTCACCATCTCCCAGAAGGCCGAGCTCGACGAGATCATCGCCGACCACGAGACGGTCTTCGCCAGTTTGGAGCCTAGTGAGAACCGCCACGATCTCACGGTCGTCGAAGACGACGCCAGCCTGGCCGATGCCGACCTACCGAGCTGGGTGAGGGATGCTGCTGAGGAATTGTCGGCCATGTGTGCCACCAATGAGGACGCCGTCTCAGCCCTGACCCTCCTGCACCGGCTCGTGAACGCGAAGAACCCGTCGACACGCGCTGCGGAGGTGACACGATGAAGCTGCATCGCATCCACGTCGAGAACTTCAAGGCCATCGAGAACCGCACCCTTGAACTGCCCGATACTGGAATCGTCGTCGCGACTGGCCCCAACGAGGTCGGAAAGACCTCAATGGTTGAAGCGTTGGACCTCGTCCTCGGCACCAAGTACAAGGCTTCCTCCCGGGCACAGGAGGTTCGACAGGCCCAGCGCTACGGAACCTCACTTCCGGTGGTCGTCGAGGCCGAGATGACGATCGGTGAGCATCGTTTTGCCCACCGCAAGAGCTTCCTCAGGGACAAGGAATCCTGGTTGAGGTTCATCTCAGGTCCGCGGGCCGGACAGATCGTCACCGGGGACGAGGCCGTCGAAACGATGGAAACCCTGCTGGCCGGAGCGGACATGACGCTGTGGAATGCCCTGCGACTCATGCAGGCCAGCAGTCTGTCGCCACTGCGGTTGGACTCCTCCAAGGCTCTGACAGCAGCGCTCGAGCAGACAGGCAGTCAGAAACCCGACGAGGGTTCGATCGGCGGTCTCATGGACCGAGTGCGTGCCGAGTACGAGGTGTACTACCAACCCACCACCGGCAAGGAACGGAAGGGAGCTTTCCAGGAACGGGAGCAGCTGGAGGCCGTCAGCCATGCACTCGACGAGGCTTCGACACGTCTCAAGGAGGTTGACGAGGTCGTCGAGGCTCTCACTCGGATCAATGAGCAGATCAGCCACGACCACGACGTCGTGGCATCGAAGATGGCCGAGTGTCAGCAGACCAAAGCTGCTCTCGACAGTCTCACCGAGCTGGAGAAGGAGGTTGAGACCACCAGTCGCGTTGCCAAGGAGGCGGCGCAGCATCACGCCGAGGCCACATCCGCTCACGGGGTGCGAGTCAAACTCGTTGAGAGCCTCACCGAGGCTCGCGAGAGGCATGAACAGTGCAAGCAGGTGGCCGTCGAGAATGCCGAGAAGGACCGAGCGCTAGCCGCTGAACTCGCGGAGACCCAGAGCGCCCTCGACGACGCCGCGTCCAAGGTCGCCGAGGCCGAGACTGCGGAGGAGGGAGCACGACGTACCCTCGCCGCTGTACGAGCCGGTGAGGAGGCCGCAAAGGCGCGCAAGCAACTGGACCGCGTCATCGAGCTCAGGGAGCGCCTCTCCGACGGACAGCAACGTCTCGAATCCGAGAAGGTGACGAGCCAGCTGCTGACCAAACTCAAGGAAGCCGCCAAAACCGACGCCATCGCCAAGGAAGCAGCGGCGCTGGCCAGCACCCAGCTCATCATCGAGCATCGGGACGAGGGAGATCCCCTACGGATCGACGGCGCCACACTTGATCTGCCTGTCGGCCAGACGAGCCAGCGCAGCATCGACGGTGAGCTCGTCATGGAGATGGGCGATGCGTGGCGACTGAGAATCTCCCCCACCTCCGAGGTCATGAACCTGGCACGCGACGCGGAGACGGCGCACCAAGCGGTCGTGTCCCTCTTCGCGGAGCTCGGCGTGGCCAGCCTGGAACAGGCCGAGGCCCGCATGGCCGAGCGCAAGGTCCTCCAGTCGAACCTCGCTTCCTGGAAAGAGCAGCTGGAGCGCGAGCAGGGCGAGAACACCATCCAGGAGCTCGAGGCGCTCGCCGATCAAGCCAGCGAGGAAGTTACCCTCACGGCCGCAGAGGCCCAGAAGCTGGAGGACGACGCCGTCGCCAAGGCCAACGAAGCGCGCAACTCTGAACGCCAGGCCCAGGCCCGCCTCAAAGCGGTGGACAAACGTCGCGGCGAGACCCATGAGAAGGCGTTCCGCGCCAATATCGACCTCGACAGCGCGGCCAAGGCCGTCGCCCGACTCGTCGAGGAGCTTGCCACCGCACGGGAGGCCATCCCGGACGGCGACCTGGCCGAGGCTCTCACGATCGCCGAGGAGGAGGATCGCGTCGCAAAGGCCGACGCCGAACGCGCCGCAGCTGCCCTTGCCGAACGCAACCCCGACCAGGTCCATGCCGAGGCAGAGGGAAGCCAGCTGGCCCTCAGCAAGGCAACCTCTCGTCTCAAGGAGGACACCGACCGTCAGTTGGAGCTCAAGGGCCAGCTGCTTGGCCTGGGCCGCCAGGAACGCCAGGCCGACGTCGACACCTTGGCCAGCAAGAAACACCAGCTCTCCCGACGTGTCGCCGGGCTGGAAAGCCGAGCACGATCGACGAGGCTGCTGTACGAAACCCTCAGCCGTCACCTCGACCAAGTGCGTCAGTCCTACGTGGCCCCGTTCACCAGCGAGATCGACCGGATCGGCAGGGCCGTGTTTGGTCAAGACCTCCACGTCGAGATCGACTCCACTCTGACGGTGGTGGCTCGCCAACTGAGGGGCGCACGCCTGGAGTGGGATCAGCTGTCATCGGGAGCCCGGGAACAGCTGGGACTGGTGGTCCGACTGGCCGCGGCCCGCCTCATTGACCCCGATGACGGAGTTCCCGTAATCCTTGACGATGCCTTGGTCTACTCGGACCCAGTGAGGGTCAGGCACATCCTCACCGAGGTTGCCCAAGGGGCTCGAACGAGTCAGATCGTGGTGCTCACCAGTGCTCCTGAGAGGTACGACTCGGTTCCTGGGGCCCAGCAGGTTCGGTTCGATTGAGCCGTTCCGTCGCGTGGGGAGGCTGGTCCGAAGCCCGTCGACCTCGGACCAACGAGCCAATCGAGGCTCGCTCAGGCCCCGGTCCGCATCCAGGCATCCCCGTGAGCCCGCCAGGCCAGAATCCCGCAGCGCACGGCCATGAACCCACCAAAGGCGATCCACAACCAGACGACCGCAGCAGCCGGGTCAGCTGGCGCCCAAAGATGAACCGCCCATGCCATCGGCAGATACACCAGGAACATCACCACCTGGGCTCTCGACAACCAGCGGCCGTCACCTGCTCCGATGAGCACTCCGTCGAGAATGAAAGCCGGCCCGGCGATGACCTGCTCAACGGCCACGACGAGAAGACCAGCCGCCACCGCCCGGTGAACTGCCGGATCATTCGTGTAGATGGCGGGAACCAACTGATGGGATGCCGCCAGAAGCGCCCCAATGACAACTCCGGCCCACACTCCCCACCGAGTCATGGTGCCGGTCAACAACCGTGTGCGGCGAATGTCGCCAGCTCCCAAACTCGCTCCCGTCAGGGCCTGACCAGCGATACCGAGGGCGTCCATCGTCATGAGGAGCAGGTTCCAGATCGTCATCGTCACCTGGTAGGCAGCCATGGTGATAGCTCCCGCTCGTGCCGCCACCCACGTCGTCACGTAGAGAGCAGCCCGCAGCGCGAGGGTACGAATGAGCAGCGGGATGCCATCGCGCAGGCTCGAGGCGATACCGCCCCAATGAGGCACGAGGCTCAGGTCGAGACCGTGAGTACGTCTCCACAACACCCATACCAGGGCCACCGCCATGGCAATCTGGCAGATCAGGGTGCCAATTGCTGATCCCTCGATCCCCCAACCCATTCCGAGCACGAACCACAGGTTGAGCACCAGGTTGAGGCTGAAGGTGATGACGGTGACGACCAGGGGCGTCCGGGTGTCCTGGAATCCTCGCAGTACCCCGGTGACGGCCATCGTTGCGAGCATGGCGGGCACACCAAAACCAGTAATGCGCAGATACCGTCCGGCCTGTTCAGCGACCACGCCGCTGGCACCGAACCACCCGGCAACCGTCGTCGGAATGACCACCAGCATGATCGCGACGAGGATTCCGATGATGAGGGACAGCCAGAGTCCGTCAACACCGGTCTGAGCCGCACCATGGCGGTCCCCCGCTCCCATCCGGCGCGAGGAGGTGGCCGTCGTCGCATAGGCGAGGAAAACGAAGAGACCCGTGAACGTCGTCAGGGCTGCCGACGCAACACCGAGGCCGGCCAACTGGGCAGTGCCCAGGTGCCCGACGACCGCAGAATCCGCGACGAGAAATAGCGGCTCAGCCACCAAGGACAAGAAAGCGGGTATCGCCAGATTCAGGATCTGGCGATACCCGGTCTCAGCCTGGAAATCCGTATTGCGACTCGCTCGAGCCATCAGGCTCGAGCAATCGCACCACGTAGGGAGGCACGAATGATGTTGAGGACGTTCTCGGCTCGCTCGGAGGCCTTCTCACCACGCAACGGACCGGAGGTCGACAGCGAGGCAAACCCGTGAAGCAACGACCACAGCAGGATGGCGAGGTCGCGCACATCGACTCGCTCCGAGAGCTTGATGTCGGGGTCGGCGAGAACATCTCTGATGACCGAGTCGGGCAAATTCGGTGCCTTCGACCGATCCGTTTCGATCATGTCGAGGCCGGCATCCGAAATGCGGTATGCGACGTCGAAAAATCCCGGCTCTGCCAGGGCGAAATCAAGGTACGCGCGGCACGCAGCCACCAGCTGGGCAACTGCTTCAGCTTCATCGTCTTCAGGCTGAGCTTCAGCCACAGCTTCACGCATCCTACGGCCGATCTGGTCGGCAGCCGCCAAGCCCACCTCATCGAGAAGGGCCTCGCGGTTCGTGAAGTGACGGTACGCCGCGTTGGGTGACACGCCAGCTCGGCGAGTCGCTTCACGGAGCACGACCGCCTCGGCGCCACCACTGCGAGCCATCTCCAAGCCCTCTTCCACAAGGGCCTCACGCAGATGGCCGTGATGGTAGGTCTGACGTGTCTGCGACGAGCGATACGACTCCGTCATTAATGATCTCCCAGTCCGTTAGTAATATGACATCAGCCAAACTGGCTGAATATCGACGCCCAACCATACGTGACATTCCTGTGGTCGCGAAGGGCAACCTCTGTGACCACCCAACTTCCACTCAACTAGGCTGAACGCATGAGTTCAAGTGTTCCATATCTACTAGCCATACTCGGCGAAGGGGTCGTACCGCCCTCGACCATGGTGTGCCATGGAGACGATCTCGGACTGCTACGTGGGGACGGAGTTTTCGACACGACTCGTATCGTGACCGCCCAGGATGGAACGTCCCGAATTGATCATCTCGAAGAACACCTTTCCCGCTTCGCTCGATCAATTTCCGGCGTGGACGGACCCTCGCCCGACATGGACTCGTGGAATCACCTCATCGAGGACGCTGCGCGCAGCTGGCGCATCCCCGGAGAGGCCGCCCTCAAACTCGTCTACACCACCGGTCGCGAGGTGGTCCCGGGACCTCCACGAGGGTTCCTCATCATCGTTCCCCTCTCCGAAACCCACAAGGAAGAGCGGGAAGGGATCGACGTGCTGTGCCTTTCGCGTGGGGTCACCAGCGAATCCTTCGCCGATGCACCGTGGCTTCTCGGCGGTGTCAAGACCCTGTCCTATGCCGTCAACGTCGCGGCACTGCGTCATGCCAAGTCCCAGGGCGCTGACGACGTCATCTTCACCTCGACCGAGGGCTATCTGCTTGAAGGGGCCACCTCTGGGTTGGTCGTCGAGGCTGCCGACGGACTGTGGACAACCCCCACCGGCGCAACTGGGATCCTCAGCTCCATCACCGTCAATACCGTCTTCGAAGCCGCTGACGACGACGGGGTCGAGACTTCCACCCGTCTCATGAAGCGCGACGAGGTGCTGCGCTCCCAAGGGGTCTGGCTGCTGTCGTCCATTCGTGGCGTCGTCCCCATCCTGAGCATTGACGGCCGCCCGGCTCCCCAGGACGACGAGATGACCCACCGGTTGCGGGTGTGGGCCGGATTCGAGGAGTGATGCCCGCCTCCGACTCGGCCTCGCCCGCGACCAAAGCCCTTGTCAAGGCCAAGGTGGCTCATGTTCTGCACAGCTATGACCACGACCCTGCGAACCACCACTTCGGCGAGGAGGGAGCAGCAAAGCTCGGCTTCGACCCGGCCATCATGCTCAAGACCTTGGTCGTCGAACTCACTCCCTCGGGAAAACTCGCCGTTGCCGTCGTCCCCGTGAGTGGCCAGCTCAACCTCAAGGCCTTCGCATCCGCGATGGGTGCGAAAAAAGCCGCCATGGCCGACCCCGCGGCAGCCGAGCGCTCAACGGGGTACATCGTCGGGGGGATTTCGCCACTTGGACAGAAAAAGCGGCTGCCCACGTGCATCGATGAATCGGTGATGGAGCAGCCGCGAGTGCTGGTGTCAGGCGGGCGTCGCGGGCTGTCGGTGGAATTGTCACCATCAGACCTGATGGCTGTCACCGGGGCCTCGACGGCGAGAATAACCTGCTGACGCCAGCCTGCGTCACTTCCGGGAAGACTTGGCGATCGACTGGGGCAGAGCGAGCAGCCCGACGACGATGACGACACCCAGGATCACGTGGATCCACTTGACCGCACCGCCGCTGCTCATCTCGCCGAGGCCGTACTGGACAAGGATCAGCACCGCCATACCAACCGCGTGACCAACGATCGACGAGGCCCCACCGCGACGCTTCCACATGACGGCGAGGACCGCAGCCACGATGGCGGCCACCAAGGTCAGAATTCCAAATCCCATGTGCACGTCGCCGAGCCCGTGAACACCGGAGAGCATGAAACAGGCCAACGCAGCCTGAATGATCACGGACGCGACCGCGATCCAAGCAGAGATCGTCAGGGCCTTGGGAGGGGTGGGAACGACAGGGGTGTTCTGTGTCATGACTCACACTGTAGGCCACCGCTGCCGTCACGACCTCGTCGCGAACGGTGCCCTTCTATGGCCCACGGCCCCCACCAGACCCCCAGCCCGATCGCTACCAGGAGGGCAGGCCACGTCACCTCGGCCACCGCTGAGAGCATCGGTATCAAGGCGAAAAGACCGGCTGCCCCCAGGAGGACCGTCGCTCCCCCGACGATTCCACCTGCAAGACGCTGGCTCCTCCGCTGCTCCAGCCGTGCACCCAGCAAAGCTGCCTGCAGGACGACTGGGATGATGAGGATCACTGCCACGCCCATCGCGTAGAGCAGACCGACGAGGAGGCTGCCGAACCAGCCGCGTACCGGCATCGTTCCGCTGGTGCCATTGGCCCCAGGTGTGACGGCCCATATCGCCAGGCTGAGACCCCACACCAGTCCGGTGATGGCCATTACCGCGACAAAAGCACCGGCAGACCTACCGACCCGGGCAGATTCGGTCGTCGACCCCAGGGTGTCTGGATCGCCCTGATCGACGTCGTGGCCCAGCCGCGCTCTCAGGTCGAGGGTGTTCTCCTCGTCGCGCCGACGGCTCACCGCACCTTCACCTTCGTACCCTCGTGAGCGAAGGAGTAGAGGGCCTCCGAGTCCTTCGGAGCCAACCTCGCGCAGCCGTGACTCGAGTACCCCGGCATGCCCAGGGTGTAGACAGGCTGAGCAGGTTTCTTAGTCTTCTCGTCCCACGGAATCTGGTGGAAGCCAATGTGGCCGATCGCTCCCGGGCGTTGATAGAAAGCCAGAAAATTGGGGATGTACCAGCGAATGCCATCCTCGGTTGATGCGGCATGTTGAACCTTGTACTCGATCTCATAGTCCCCGACCGGGGTTTTCCACGGCTCCGCGGTGGTGAGCATCGCGCGCTTCACCACACCGTCCTCAACGAGGTAGACGTGATTCTCCGCCTTGATCCACAGCACATAGGTTCCAGCGCCTGCCGAGGATTTCTCACCCACCGCCAGGGATGCGGGACGTGGAGTTGGGCCGGGAATCGAGGGCCTCGATTCGTCGGTCTGGGGACTGGCGGAGTCCTCGGGCTCGTCGGCACCGTCCTTGTCAGTCGGTCCGTCCGGGGCCTCCTCACTCGGGGACGCCTTGGCCGTCAACTCGGGAGAAGCGGTCGGGCACGTCACGGGATAGCGATGACGAGCACGAAGATCACCCGCGCCCGGAACGGAATCGATACACGTCGTCACTGCCGGCGTGGATGATCCGCAGCCAGCGACCAAGCACACCATTGCCACCAGGGCAGCGAGGAAACCACCGCCGCGCCAGAGGCCAGAGTCGGCGCGCGGTTCCGGGGTCGGGGTGGTTCCGGAGCCGGTCATCAAATCCAGTTTAGAGGCAATACCGTTAAGTTC
>NZ_JH165054.1:1022068-1027695 GCF_000227295.1 Cutibacterium avidum ATCC 25577
ATCTACGGCTGGAAGTGGCCCGATGCAACGCCGAGATGGCTGAGACCACCCGGGTCATCAACCGCCTGAACTGGGCGGTGGCCGAGACCGCATGGGCTCAGGGAACACCCGAGGAGATCGGCCCGGAGGCTATTTGCGCTGACATCGAGGCCCGCCTGATCGAGGACCATCCCGAGCTACGGTGAGCCCGGGCCATGGCCAGGGATGCGGTCGGCGAATACCTCGACCGCGTCGGCACCTCGAAGTATGCCGGCTACCTCGCCGGTTCAGGACCGTGAACTCCTTCTATAGCGGCCTTGGCCGGCCAGGGCCGTGTAGAGGGTCTGCCGGGAGACGTGGAGGTCACGTGCGATCCTGGCCTTCGGCACGCCCTCGCCGCTCCGGGTGCGCGCTTCGGCAATCTGGTCGGCGGAGAGCTTGGGTCCGCGGTCGTAGATGCCTCGTTGTTTGGCCAGGGCGATGCCCTCGGCCTGGCGTTCGCGGATGGTGGCGCGCTCCAGTTGTGCGACGGCGGCCAGGATGGTGAGCATGAACTCGCCCTGGGGTGTGTTGGTGTTCAGTGCCGGGTTGTCGACGAACTCGACCTGGACCTCCTTGTCCTGGAGCCGGGAGACGATGTCGAGGAGGTCGCGGGTGGAGCGGGCCAGCCGGTCGGGCGACTTCACCCGCACCGTGTCGCCGGCGCGGACGTAGGCGATCATCTCGGCCAGCTTCGGCCGGTCGGTGTTCTTGCCGGAGGCGGCCTCGGAGAAGAGCCGGTGCACGTCGCCGATCGCCGCCAACTGCCGGGCGGGATTCTGGTCGGCCGCCGAGACCCGTACGTAGCCCACGATCTGTCCAACGACATTAAGACTGCTTGCACTCATGCGTCCAACAGTATCGGGAACGGCCCTGATGGACACCGGAAGTACTCACCGGCCAATACGTCCAATCGGGTATACCCCACCAGACGGGTATCAGATAGCCTGGTCTCGGTCGGCTACTAGCACCGGCTGGGATTGAGCCCATCAAATGTGGAGGCCGATGAGGTCGATGCAAGTGGACTGGGCGTAAGTCAAAGGGCTCTCCGGTGCACCGAAGAGCCCTCAAATGCGATGAGCCCGATTGTCAACAGTCGTATCGTCGTCGGCGCCGAGTACGGTGCCCCGTGAACACCCAGGTCTTCCGGATGGCAGCCGATCTCGACGAGCGCGTCGACGACTTCCAACATCACCCGCTAGGCGATGTCGGCTCATTCACGTTCGTCACCGCGGGCGCCCACCATGAGGATCCGCGAAGGCGGTCGAGTCATCGACGCCGTCCCGGCGTTGGCCACAGGTATGAACAACGATGGCGCCGCGAGCTCCTCGGCATGCGCATGGCAGCTGCCGAAAGTGGGACCGCATAGAACGAAATCCTCGCCGATCTCGTCGCTCGCCGCCTGACTGGCGTTCACCCCATCAGCTTTGTGACGCGCGGGCCCGACGGCGTGAGCCGATCACAGCGAATGTGCTCGGCATCTTCTGATAACGCGCCGCACCCGATTCTCAATCACTCTGCAATGCAGGAGATTCGGCGACTATCCCGAGGATCTGCGCGGGATCGGCTTGGGGATTGGGATCCTCACACCCCACGTCAGACGATTTCTACAGGACATGGAGGATTCAGAACCGGCTGCACTCCGGATCCTGAGGTATGGATCTGCGGCCTCCAGCCCGGTCCAAGATGCATGTCTCTGGATGCTGAACACGTGGGCGGTTTCACTGCCCGACCACTTGATCTGAACGGATCTTGAGCAGCGGAAAGGCTAGGGCCAGCACCGCCACAGCGATGATCACCAGCAGGACGACCGAGCGCGAACCAATGTCCAGGCCGCCGCCGAGGCTGGTCGCCAGGAAGGTGGTTGCGGCGGTCGTGGTGGCGATCCCGGAGATCGACTCGGCCATCACCGCGGCATTGCTGACATCCATATCGGACAACCCGTCAGGATCCCCAGGTGGCGTGAAGAGCATGTTGAGGGTGTCGACGTAGCACAGGCCCATCCCGATACCGGCCAGGGCCCATCCCACCGCGAGAATCGTGATCGGGGTGGTGCCGAACCAGCGGCTGGAGGCACAACTCATGACCACCACACCCAGAGCGAGGATTGCGACTCCCAGACCCGCGCGGCGCCGATAGGCAGCCGTGCTGCCCGCCGGTCTCCAACCGCAGAACAGGCCCGTCAGGGCCCATCCGAGGCCACCGGACATGATGACGACCCCGATGGCTCCAGCGCTGGCGCCGAAGGCGTCGTGGGCGATGATCGCGACCACCGAGTCGACGGCGAAGTAGAGCCCGCACAGCCCGAACATGAAGGCGATCACCGTCCGGCGTCGTGACCTCAACCTGAAGGTCCCGTTGGGAAGGACTCGGCGTGCCGCCACTGCCAGCAGTGCGATGCCGGTGCCCAGCAGCACCATTCGCAGCCACGGCGAGTTGACCGGCGCGGCAATGCACCCCATCGCCAGGGCCAGCAACACGGCGTCTGCCCAGCTGATCTGGCTGTCCTGAGAGGGTTCACGATCGGGCAGGTGGCGCGCCACTATCGCGCGAGCTGCGAGCAGGAGGGGCAGATACAGCACCATCGCCCATCGCCAGCTCAGGGCGTGCGAGATCCATGCGGCGTAGCCCGGACCGAACAGCGCCGAGATGACCCACATGGCAGACATCGCTGCCAAGGTGATCTGGCGCACTCGTCCCGCCAGGCCGGTGACGACGGCGCCCATCGACACCGTTGCGATGCAGCCGGCCGCGAATCCCCGGATGGCGGTGCCGATCAGGAACCACACAATGCTTGGAGCGACTGCGCACAGGATCGCACCAGCGCAGATCAACGCAGTGAAGCTCATCAGCAGTCGGGGGATCCGGAACCGTGCCGTGAGCCCTACTCCCAGCGGTAGCCCTGCGAAGTTCGCCACGGCGCCGGTGGCGGTGACCACCCCGTAGAACGAGTGCGCTTTCAACTCGGCTGCCATCAGTGGCATCACCGTCTGCGAAAGGTAGGTCTGAATCCCGGTCAGCAGCTCCACCACCAGAAGTCCGCCGGCCAGAGCAATCTGAGCTGGCCCGATGGTGTCCGCGACCCTGTCGGCTGCGGATGCTTCGCTCTCGGGGACGTCAGGCATGGGGAAGAGGGAAGTAGTGCAGAGACTCTGGCGATTGGTGATGGTTCAAGATCCCCAATGTTTCATACTCGTTCTGGATTCGTCCATGTCCAAGGTGGGGATATGCGGCCGGGAAATTGGGTACCAACCCTGGCACGATAGTTTTGACGACATTGGCCCCCATCATGCGAACATCGGGAGATGTCACGTCCACTACAATTGGCTCGTACCCGCGGTCCGTGATGCGCTTGAGGTAGGCGTCCAAACTCCGCTCCTCCAACTGATGGGGCGGCAAGGGGTCATTAGTAGTATTTGGGTAAAGCCATGGATCTCGATACGGCGCAGAACGCGGGTCCAAGTTGATCTGCTGTTGCATCATGAGGTCATCGACGTCGCTAAAATCATCGGAGATGTCGTCTAGGTATCTGCGATCCTCGCGATACGGATGAATCGCTGTGGCGAGGAACTCCTTACGCTCAATCGCCTGCCTGAGCTGGCCACGTTCGCAAAGCAAATCTCGACTCCCGTCCTGTAGAGTGTAGGCCTCGGTTAGCGCTTTGAGCGCAGATTCCTTGATCGTCGGACGGCAGGCAAATCCGACGTTAGTGATCTGCTCTTCCGTGCTCCGAAGTGCGGCGGCTACTACCGGCACTCGAAATTCGTTTGGAAGACTAAGAAATGAGATTTCATTATCATGAGACTCTGCAAATTCAACTACCTTATTGACCGTCGAGTCATCAATTTTTATTGATGGTATAATCGGCTGGCTATGCCACCAGATCATCGTGGCATCTCGTTCAATGATCTCTTCAAGGGATGACATCACTGCGTATTCATACGTGGAGCCCGCTGCGACCCCTGTGTACGGGACCGACTCAATTGGGGGGAACGTTAATTGTGTCATTCGCTTGAAGTTGACATACACCATCGACATCGGAACCCAAGTCTCAACCCCGGTAATCAGGTTGACTCCAGGGATCCAGGGGAGGGCTAGGTCCTCTGCGAATGGAACGAAAGGAAACCCTGGTTTCGAGTACTGTTCTTCCGAAAATAGTATCAGGCGTCTGAAATCAATAACTGACTTACCTTGATGGATCATATCTGCAGCGGTAGCAGTCGTTATTGGAAGAGTATCGAGAAGATTTATGCAGTACCTCTCTATGCTCTCGCCGATTGCGGCATACCTGGATGCCTCAGTGTCGTTGAATGTGCTTCCTTGGCAAACCGTATTGTTAGTCCACTGAGAGATGCGGCGAGTGTTACTAACATCACTTTGGATTGTCTTCAAGCACGGAGGTACGGTTGGTGAATGACGAATCTTTCTTAGACGAGAGATAACTCCGTGATCCTCGTTTACAAGTTCGTCAAGATCCCCGATCGATTCGTCTTCGTGCAATTGAGGGTTGCCGTTCCAAGGAACCACTATCGAGCGTTCCTTGTCACTACTCTCTATTGAGTAATTCGTGATCTCGCAAGCACGAGTTCGATGAAACTTAAAGAACGATCTTTTTATTATCGATTCAAGAATTGGTGTTGCATTATTGAGATCTGGGTGAACTGAGATCTTATCAAAAACTTCTGGTCTAGCCGCAACTGCTATCCGTCGCAGATTTAGGTCTCGGTAGGTCCAGCCATTTGAAGGAACGATGTAAAGGTTTGGATATCTGAGTTCAACTGCGGCGAACTCGATTCCGCCCTCTCTTGCGCGTTTTTCCGCAAGGACACCTGCACTTCCGTCAGGGCAATCGCTTAGCCATAGTACGGAGGTGGCCTCGGAAGGCTCTGAGAGAAATTTAGCAGTGGTCCACACTGCGCAGCCAAGTCGGTGGGCCAGCTCGGTAGAGGCTGTGCTAGTGGATACTACGAGTTCAGGTCGATTTGACAGATCAACCTCGATTCGTTGAGAGAACAGTGAGCCTGTCTCGTTCAGCGCAGGCAACTGTAGTTGTTCTACGGCGGCCTCAGCCTCGTAGAGTTTCCCATTAGTTGCGCGTAGGAAAGTGCTCTGCCCAGATCCCCACGCATAGACAACTCTGTTAAGGACAGGCTCACTGTTCACAGTGTCCTCAGCCCTGCGTCGGAGACGGATGGTGATTTCCGTTGGGGGCAAGAATGTTTTCGTCGCGGGTCTTCTCGGGAACCTCCTTCACTTTGATCGAGACCTTCTTGTGGGGAGAGCTTTCAGGCTTGCTGATAAAATCCGACATCGCTTGATCTTTTCCTTGGTGGAGCGGGCTTTCACCCCGTACCGACGATAGTAGACCGTTCCTTGGGGATCCTCTAGATTTGGTCGTGGTTCTGCTAGGTCTTGGATCTCACTCTGATCCGTCGTCCGATGCTGTTTCGGAAGGCTTTCAGTGAGGAGATTACGGCCTGACAAGGAAAAATGCTTCTACCACAACGACCGTCGAACGCGAGTACAGGACATCTCGTAGACGGAAGCAGGCTCCCCAGCTACTGGGGAGCAACCTCATGACATCCGAGTCGGGTCAAGTCCCTTGTAGT
>NZ_JH165054.1:1030900-1033033 GCF_000227295.1 Cutibacterium avidum ATCC 25577
CCCTTGTAGTGGTGTATCCGTTTCGTGATCTTTCGATATGGGGTCAGGCTGTCAGTTCGGGTGGGATGGGGTCTGCTCCTTCCAGGTGAGTCCGGTCCGGGCCGTCGGGGGTCTGAGTGCCTCGTGAGCGTTCCAGGACCTCCAGGCCCAGGTAGCGCCGGCCCTCGGCCCACTCATCGGTCTGCTCGGCCAGCACGGCCCCGACGAGCCGGATGACGGCCTCCCTGTTGGGGAAGATCCCCACGGCATCGGTACGCCGCCGGATCTCCTTGTTCAGCCGCTCCTGAGGATTGTTCGACCAGATCTGGCGCCACACGTCGACCGGGAAACTCGTGAACGCCAACAGGTCGGCCCGCGCGGCGTCCAGGTGGGCATGGACCTGGGGAAGCTTGGCCTCCACATAGTCCAGCAGCCGGTCGAACTGGTCATCCACGGCGGCCGGGGACGGCTGGTCGTAGACGGAGTGGAGCATGGCCTTGACCGCCGGCCACAGGCTCTTGGGGCACACGCTCATCAGATTGGCCGCGTAGTGGGTCCTGCACCGCTGCCAGGCCGCCCCGGGCAGGTTCGCCGCGATCGCCTCCCTCAGCCCGGCATGGGCATCCGAGGTGACCAGCCGCACCCCGGACAGGCCCCGGGCCACCAGATCGGCGAAGAACGTGTTCCAGGCCGGCCCGGTCTCAGCGGTGGCGACCTGGAGGCCCAGGACCTCCCGGTGGCCGTCAGCGTTGACCCCGGTCGCGGTCAGCACGACCGCGTTGATGACCCGTCCGGCTTCCCTGACCTTCATCGTCAGGGCGTCGGCGGCCACGAACGTGAACGGGCCCGCCTCGCCCAGCGGTCGGTGGCGGAAGGCCTCGACCTGGGCGTCGAGGTCGGCGGCCATCCGCGAGACCTGGGACTTCGACAAGGAGTCGATACCCAGCTGCTTGACGAGCTTGTCCATCCGGCGGGTGGAGACCCCGGCCAGGTAGGCGTCGGCGACCACGGTGATCATCGCCGACTCGGCGCGCTTGCGCCGCTCCAGCAGCCACTCTGGGAAGTAGCTGCCCTGGCGGAGCTTGGGGATTGCCACGTCCACCGTGCCGACCCGGGTGTCCAGGTCGCGGTGACGGTAGCCGTTGCGCTGGACGAGGCGGTCGGGATCGGGGCGGCCGTACTCCGCGCCGGCGACCTGGTCGGCGTCGGCCGACAGGAGCATGTTGATCATCGTGGCCAGCAGTGAGCGCAGCAGGTCCGGGGAGGCCTGGCCCAGGGCTTGGTCCAGGACCCGGGCAGGGTCGACAATATGGGCAGCGGTCATCGTGGTTGTTCCTTTCGAGTGAGAAGTAGAGAGCTTTCTCGAAGGATCACACGGTGACCGCGCTGCCGTCCACCACGAAGTCGCAGAGGCCGACAAGCTGGTCACCAGCGGGTTACACCACCATAAGGGGCACTACTCCGAGTCGATGTGGTGGGTCGCCAAGGTGATGCTTGAACTCAGTTGACAACCAGTCCAACACGAAGGCGGCCGAGGCTCAGTTCGATCGGGTGCTCGACTACGTCGAGGAGAGTATTCCGTTGAGTTCGAGCACCGCTGACAGCGAGCGATTCCGAGAGTCGGATCGCGGGCATGGGCCGAGCGGGTGATGGTCGACTCCGTCTTCTCATGCGTATATGAGCGGCGTGAGGTGGATCACCACAGTCTGGGTTGGTCGCGGTCGAGGGGGGAGAGGCCGGCCGTGATCGCGGCGCCCAGATCCATACCGGAGCGTGCGGCCGCGCGCAATGCCTCGGCACGACCTCGGGACCCGCGGGTGTCGTTGAGCGCTGAGCCCGGGGTGCCAGCCCGGGCCCTGTACTCGGCACGATTGGAAGCGTTCGTCCCGGCTCGCAGATGAGCCGGATTCACGCACCCCGGGAGATCCCGAGGTCGCCTGCGATCGCCTTGAGCGTCGCACCGGGAGTGGACTCGTACAAGTCCACCGCCCGCTGCCGGAACTCGTCGGTGTAGTTCTTCCTAACCATCCCTTGGATTCTCGCTTCCCCAGCATCGTGATGGAATCACCGTGTCCAAGATCAGGGGTCAAGTTCCTAGAGAGCGGCAAGTACTCATGGGAAGCAATTCGGCTGAAGCCGATATGCTGTGTTTGG
>NZ_JH165054.1:1034876-1113613 GCF_000227295.1 Cutibacterium avidum ATCC 25577
TAACTTAACGGTATTGAGTTTAGAGGCCGCATCCTGGCTAGTCGAGTGCAACGCTCGTTGCACAACGATGGTCGGATCCCTCCGTCGGTACGTCGCCGAGCGGGTCGAAATGCTCACCGGCTGGATGGGGTTGGGGGGCAGAACATCGCATGGATCTCGGCCGCATCCAACCTGACATCCTTCGTCAAATGACGCAGAGAGCCCCCATTGCCGCATCACCGTCTCCGGAGCCGACGCGAACCCCCGCGGAACAACGAGCTGGGGTGAACAGGGCTTTCCCACCCCAGCGTCTGCGAGACTGGCCCCATGAAGGGGAATTTCCACTCGGCATATGACCAAGGCTTCGCACGAGTCGCAGCATGCACCACGACGGTGCACATTGGTGACCCGGCATCGAACATGGCGGGTATTCTCGACACCTGCCGGGAGCTCGACTCCCGCGACGTGGCCGTCGCCGTCTTCCCCGAACTCTGCCTGACCGGCTACGCCATCGACGACCTGCTGCTCCAGGACGTCCTCCTGGACGCCGTTCTCGACGCCATCGAGACCCTGCGTCAGGCATCCCGCGACCTCTTCCCGGTGGTAGTCGTCGGGGCCCCCCTGCAGCGAGGAAACCGGCTGTACAACTGTGCGGTCGTCGTCCACCGCGGCCAGGTGCTCGGCGTGGTGCCCAAGAGTTATCTCCCCAACTACCGGGAGTTCTACGAAAAGCGTCATTTCGCCGCCGGCGCCGGCACCAGCGGGATCATCGACCTGTCGGGGCGACAGAAATCTCACGTGGCATCGATCGATGTCCCCTTCGGCACGGACCAGCTCTTCCAGGCCTCCGACCTGCCCGATCTCACCTTCCACGTGGAAGTCTGCGAGGACCTGTGGGTTCCGGTCACCCCGTCGTCCCAGGCCGCGCTCGCGGGGGCCGTCCTCGAGGTCAACCTCTCGGGATCTCCCATCACTGTCGGAAAATCGCGCCAGCGTCACGAATTGTGCAAGATGACGTCCTCGCGCAATCTACAGGCCTACGTCTATGCGGCCGCTGGCCCTGGGGAGTCGAGCACCGACCTGTCCTGGGACGGCCAGACGATGATCTACGAGAACGGCTCCTTACTGGCGGCCACCGACCGGTTCTCCCCCGAGCCGGGGTACTGCCTCGCTGACATCGACCTCGATCTGTTGCGTCAGGAGAGGATGCGTCAGGGTTCCTTCGACGACAATGCCCTCTCCCATTCTCGTGACAAGGGCTGGCGGACCAGTACCTTCACCCTCGCCCCGCCTCATGAGGACATCGGTCTCGAGCGACCCGTCGACCGGTTCCCCTTCGTCCCCAACGAGCCAGACCAGCTCGCCCAGGACTGCTACGAGGCTTACAACATCCAGGTCTACGGGCTGCGTCGTCGCCTCGAGTCAATCGGGTCACCCAAAGTCGTCATCGGTGTTTCCGGTGGCCTGGACTCCACCCATGCCCTGCTCGTCGCAGCCAAGGCGATGGACCAGATGGGCCGTCCCCGCACCGACATCCTCGCCTTCACGATGCCAGGGTTCGCCACCACCGACCACACCAAGAACAACGCCCTGGACCTGTGCCAGGCACTCGGCATTCCCTGCGAGGTGTTGGACATCCGCCCGGCAGCCACCCAGATGCTCAGGGGGATGGGGCACCCGGCCGGTGACGGGGCTGACGTCTATGACGTCACCTTCGAGAACGTCCAAGCTGGTCTGCGTTACGACTACCTCTTCCGCATCGCCAATCAGCGAGGCGGCATCGTGCTGGGGACCGGAGACCTGTCCGAGCTGGCCCTGGGGTGGTGCACCTTCGGCGTCGGCGACCAGATGAGCCACTACGGGGTCAACACCGGCGTGCCGAAGACCCTCATCCAGCATCTCATCCGGTGGTGCATTTCGTCGGGCCAGTTTAACGAAGCCACCAATGTCGTCCTGGAGTCCGTGCTGGGGACGGAAATCTCCCCCGAGCTCGTCCCGGCTCGCCCCGGAGAGAAGATCCAGTCCACCCAGGCGAAGATCGGCCCCTACGAGTTGCAGGACTTCACCCTCTACCACCTGTTGCGCCACGGGATGCGTCCCAGCCGGATCGTCTTTCTGTCCCACCACTCCTGGCGTGACGCCTCGGTGGGGTCCTGGCCACCCGGGTTCCATGACGAGGACCGCCATTCCTATGACCTGTCAGCCATCAAGGACTGGACACGGCTGTTCCTGCGTCGATTCGTCGGAAACCAGTTCAAGCGCTCCACCCTGCCCAACGGACCCAAGGTCGTCGCCGGTGGGTCCCTGAGCCCGCGCGGTGACTGGCGAATGCCGTCCGACGCCGTGGCCCGGGCCTGGATGGACGACCTCGAGACGGTTCCCGACGAGCACTCCTGAGTCCTGACGACCTGTGCCCTGGGGAAAATGGCTAGCCCGAGGGTTCCCCTCCCCGCCGCAACACCGAACGCTCACCGCACCGATGACGAAAATCCCCGACTCACCGTCCCCACCGTCACAGTTCACCCTCCGGCCACTCTGACGCGGCAATATTGAACTGTGCGTGTTGATGACGAATTGAGGCTTACCCCCACCCTCCCCGACGGTCGTGGGTTGCGCATCGGCATCCTGACCAGCGGTGGCGACGCCCAGGGCATGAATGCCGCTGTCCGCGCCGTGGTGCGCTCTGCATTGAGCGTGGGAGCCGAGGTCTATGCGATCTACGAGGGCTACCAAGGCATGATCGACGGAGGCGACGGCATCCGGAAGTTCGGATGGGATGACGTCGGTTCGATCCTCAACCGTGGCGGCACCGTGATCGGCACCTTCCGCTGCAAGGCGATGCGTGAACGCTCAGGTCGGCTGAAGGCCGTTCAGAACCTCTTGGAGCACGGAATCGATCGTCTCGTCGTCATTGGTGGCGATGGTTCGCTCACTGGTTTGGACGTGTTGCGCACCGAGTGGACCGATCTCGTCGCCGAACTTGTCGACACGGGTCGGGTGAGCCCCGAGGTGGCCCGCGAGCACCCCTCCCTCATGATCGCGGGACTCGTCGGTTCCATCGACAACGATCTCGTTGGATCCGACATGACCATCGGCGCGGACACGGCTCTGCACCGCATCGTCGATGCCATTGACGACCTCACCTCCACCGCCGCCAGCCACCAGCGATCCTTCGTCGTCGAGGTAATGGGTCGTCACTGCGGCTATCTCGCCCTCATGGCGGCAGTCGCCGGTGGAGCCGACTATGTGCTCATCCCGGAGCGCCCACCGGAGGACGGCTGGGAGGATCGGATGTGTGCCGAGCTCAAGCGCGGCCGACAGTCGGGGCGCCGGGACTCGATCGTCATCGTCGCCGAAGGAGCCACCGATCGCGCCGGTAACCGCATCACCTCCGAGTACGTCCGTCAGGTCCTCAAGGACAAGCTCGGGGAGGACGCCCGCGTCACCATCCTGGGCCACGTCCAGCGCGGCGGACGCCCCTCTGCCTACGACCGTTGGGCTTCCACCTGGCTCGGCTACCACGCCGTTCACGAGGTCCTTTCGACGACCCCGGAGGCCGAGGGACGCGTCATCGGAACCGGCGCGAACCGTATCCACCGTCTACCCTTGGTCAAGGCCGTCGCCGACACCAAGTCGGTGCCCGGTCTCATCGAGCAGGGGCGTTACAACGAGGCCATGAGGATGAGGGGACGCTCCTTCGTCGAGATGGACGCCATCTTCACCGAGCTCAGCGAGCCGGCTCGCACCGAGACCGAGGGAGTCGAGGACGCCGACCGCAAGCGGATTGCGATCATGCATGCCGGCGGCCCTGCCCCGGGCATGAACACTGCTGCCCGCGCGGCCGTCCGGTTGGGCATTTCTCGCGGCCACACCGTCATCGGAATCCACAACGGATTCGTCGGCCTGGCTGCCGGGGACATGTCGGAACTGGCCTGGGGCGACGTCGAGGGCTGGGCCGGGGAAGGCGGCGCTGAGCTGGGCACCCGCCGCGAAACCCCGAGCACCCGTGACCTCTACGCCGTCAGCCGCGCACTGGAGGACAACCACATCGACGCCCTGCTCGTCATCGGCGGATACTCGGCCTACGAAGGCATCCACACCATGACGACGGAACGGGACCGCTACCCCGCCTTCCGCATCCCAACGGTGTGCATCCCGGCCTCGATCGACAACAACCTCCCCGGTTCCGAGCTGTCCATCGGTGCCGACACCGCCCTCAACGTCATCGTCGAGGCGATGGACAAGATCAAGGAGTCCGGCATCGCCTCGCGTCGGTGCTTCGTCGTCGAGACGATGGGGCGCGACTGCGGATACCTCGCCCTGATGTCCGGGATCGCCGCCGGTGCCGAGCGGATCTACACCAATGAGGACGGCATCTCCCTGGACGATCTGGCCAATGACGTCCACTGGTTGCGGGAGTCCTTCGCCCACGGGCGACGTCTCTTCCTGGCCGTTCGCAACGAGAACGCCTCTCGCAACTACACCACCGACTTCATCGCTCGACTGCTGGAGGAGGAATCCCACGGCATGTACGACGTGCGCCAGGTGGTGCTGGGGCACATGCAGCAAGGTGGGTCGCCCTCTCCCTTCGACCGGTTGCTGGCCAATCGTCTCGCGTATCGCGCTCTCAACCTCATTGACGACGAGTTGGCCGCCCACCAGGACGGGCCGTGGTTCATCGGTGTCAACGAATCGGACATGCGCCCCAGCAAGATGGAGACGATGCCTTCCCTCGTCGACTCCGCTCACCGTCGTCCCCGCGAGCAGTGGTGGCTGACGATGTCGCCGGTGGGACGAACGGTGTCCGACGAGGTGCGCTGATCCCGGACACCTAGCCAGGTTCATTACGCGACGCTTCCTCGTGACGCGCAGGTCCGACCAGCCGAGCCCGTGGCAATCTGGTTCACATGTGCGGACGTTTCAGTCTCGGAATGGACGGCGACAAGGTCGCGCGCCTCTATGGCGGTGACCTCGCCATCCCTTGGCAGCCGCGGTACTCCATCGCCCCGTCGACGATCGTTCTTACCCTCCACCAGAAGGACGTCACCCGGGTCCTCGCCCCCGCGAGGTGGGAGGTTCCGGCCCGGCTGGGCGGAGAATCCAGGGCCCAGCCCCATCAACGCACGCCTCGAGACCATCGCCACCAATGGGATGTTTCGCACCGCGATGGCCTCCCAGCGCTGCGTCGTTCCCATGACGGGGTATTTCGAGTGGACCGGGGAGCGCGGTGACAAAATTCCCCACTACATACATGGGTCCGGACTCCTGAGTGCAGCAGCCATCGCCGCGACGCGAAAAATCGACGCCGGCTTCGAGACGACGGTAGCGATCATCACCGCTCCCTCCCGTGACGCCGCTGGCCAGGTCCACAATCGGATGCCGGTCTTCCTCACCGACGACCTCGACGAGTGGCTCGATCCTGCCCGCCTCGACGCGACCCAGGCGCGGGGACTGGCCGCCCACATCAGCAAGGCACGTGACTTGATCGCGAACGAACTGAAGGTCGACCAGGTCGATCGTCGCGTCAACTCGGTGAGCAGGATCGACCCGGCCGACCCTTGTCTGATCGAACCGGCCCCCCTGACGATTATCGTCAGGGGGTCGGGAGGCAGCACTTAGGCGACCTTCGGGATCTCCACCTTCTCGTTGTACTTGGAGAAGGTGGCATCAACAGCCATGTCCCCGCCCTGCCCTGACGGCATCGACATCTTGATGCCCTTGAACCGCTTGGCATCGTCAAGCCAATAGGTGACCTTGCCAGTGGTCTTCTTCTGGTCAGTACTCGACGACGCGCTCGGGGTGGCACCACCGGAGGCCGCCGGAACGGTGGCGTCGTAACGATGACCTCGGGATTCCTTGCCGACGTAAGTCAGGTTGTCGATCCCCTGGGTGAATCCAACCGTCATGTCGCCGGGATCGTTCTTCTTGCTCTTGGTCTGAGAGGGAGTCTTCTGCCACTTCGACCCCTGCTTGGTGTACGTCTGATCGTCAATGATCACCTGCTCGAGGGTCCCGCTCGACTCAGGGTTGGTCGTGACCATGTGAGCCTTGGGCTTGGAAGAATCCGTGCCGTCGTAGTCCGTGGTGGCCTTCATATTCATCTTCTGGCCATTCATCGAGCCGTCCAGAGAGGTCTCCATGCGGTAGGTCTTCACCGTCGCCATGGAGGTCTTGACCTCCTTGATGAACCTCGCCTTGTCGACCTTCCCCTTCTTGAACAGCGGATCAGCTGCTGCGGAGCTGGCGTGACTGTCATCCGCCTTTGATCCGCCATCACACGCAGCTAGAGACAAGCTCATCGTTGTGACCAGGGCCAGGGCAGCAACTTTCAACGGGGTACCTGAAAACACTCGCATGCATTTGTCCGGCTGGGGGTGTGCCGGCCTTTCCACCCTCGATGTTAGGCGCTCCCAGGCACAACTGGATGGTCCCACCCTGACGGCAGGACGACCCAGAATCACTGATTCTTCATGACACCTTGGGAATCCTGACGGGCTCCGCGAACTTCGACAGAGTCATGTCCATCGTGACGCCAGCCCCCTCGGCACCCGTCGACATCTTCATCCCGACGACCCGCTTGGCATCGTCGAGCCAGTACGTCGTTTTCACCTTCTGATTCATGGCGGCGGCCGCCTCTCCCCCGCTCATCTTGGCCGGATCGAGCACGACGTCGAACCGATGCCCGCGGGAGTCTTCACCCACATAGGTCACGGACTCCATCGCATTGGTGGACTCGCGGACGGTCTTCGCGACATCGGCCTGGCCCATACTGACACCAGTCTTGGAGCTCCTGACCCACTTCGATCCGCTCTTCTGGTAGACGTCCTTGCCCAGGATGACAACGTCTGCATCCTTCCCCTCATCGGGAGCAGACACGAGGACATGCGCCTTCGGAGCCGACTGATCATGGCCGTCGTAGTCGGAGGACAGCTTCATGGTGTGCTTCTCACCAGACATTGCGACACCCATGGAGCCTTCCATGTGATACGTCCTCATCTTCTTCACACCTTCGGTGAGGTCCTGAGAAAAATCATCCCTGTTGACTTTTCCCTTCGTGAAGATCGGATCCGGTGCAGGAGTAGGGGTTGCACTGGTGGCGACGCCTGTTGCCTTGTCGGCAGCCTTGAAGGTGTCGGAATTCCCACCACAGGCGGTCAAGGACAGACTGGCCGCAGCAATCGTAATGACAACAGCGGTCTTCACGGGATTACCTGAAAGAAATCGCATCTTCACATTCCGGCTGGGAGGGTGCCGGCCTTCCTGTCGGCATACTAACTACGGGAATGCGTCGTGGCGGGATCCGTTCTCACTTCATTACAACCGCACAGACAAGCTCCAACTGCCACCACAGATCACCGAGCCATGGCCCACGCCCACAGCCCGAGGATCGTCATACCAATGATCGTCACGATGACGACGATCAGCCAGGTCAGCCAGTCGGGGTGCTGGCGGGGCGGGGTCGGGTCGCCGTCAGACATGAGATGCCTCCAGGTCAGTTTCACACGGTGATGTCCATGCAAGAGTATCTGGAGGCCATGACTGCCCCTCGTGAAAGGACCGTCCGAGGCTGATCAGCGGGCAGTGAACGTTCCCGTTTCGGCCCAGTTGACGTTTGGGAAGTCGCCGGTCCGGCGCTGTACGATATAACCCGTTCGTCTTCCCATCGAAATGGACCATGGCTCTCATTTCGCACACACAAAACATGGAGGTACTGTGCCGTCGAGACTGACCCGGCGTTCGGTTCTGGCCACAGGTGCCGTGACTCTGCCAATGACCGTTGCAGCTTGCGCCAAGACGCCCCTGGACAAGGACGGTTCTGGTTCCGGCGGCACCGCCGGTGGGTCGTCCGCGACCCCGACGCCCACTCCGACCCCGACCCCAGCAGCTCTGACGCTCACCTCGGACCACCCGATCACCGAGCTGCAACCTGGTGACACCCTGAAGCTCGCCGTCGTCAACGGTGCTCTCAAGGACGTCAAGGTCACCGACAAGGATGACGACGAGGTTAAGGGAACCCTCAAGGACGGAATGTGGACCCCAGAGGAACCCTGGAGCCTCAACACCCACTACACCGTGACGGCGACCCTGACGAACACGGATTCCCATGCCGGACCGACGACCACCGTCACCAAGAAGATCAAGAGCCTCGACGGGGATGTCAACGTCGTCGAGATGCCCTACAGCGACGCCACCGTCGGCGTCGGTATGCCCGTCATCATCAAGTTCCGCAAGGACGTCATTGACGCCGGCATGCGCGCCAAGATCCAGAAGGCGATGGAGATCGACGTCTCCCCTAAACAGGAGGGGTCATGGGGATGGCTTGACCAGTCCCAGCTCATGTGGCGCCCGAAGGACTTCTGGAAGGCCGGCACGAAGGTCAGCGTGCGCGGCAAGCTCAAGGGGCTACCCACATCAAGCCATCGCTGGATCACCCGCGACATCGACGATTCCTTCCGCGTCGGCGATTCCCACATCCTGAAGATCTACATCAACAAACACAAGATGGATGTCGTCGTCAACGGCAAGGTGGCACGTTCCATCCCGGTGACGACGGGCAGGCCCGGCGGGAACACGACCACCCGATCTGGCACCAAGGTCATCATCGAGCGTGATCGCACCAGGGTCATGGACTCCTCGACGGTCGGCTTCCCCAAAGGGAGTTCTGATTATTACCACCTCAAGGTGAAGTACGCCATGCGTCTCACCTACACCGGTGAGTTCATTCACGCCGCCCCATGGTCCGCAGGTTCTCTAGGTAGTGCCAATGTCTCGCATGGCTGCGTCGGAATGTCCACCGAGAGCGCCAAGTGGCTGTTCAATCTCTGCGCGGCCGGGGATCCCGTCATCTGCACCGGATCCAACCGCCAGCTCAAGCCCCCCGAAGGCATCGGCTGCTGGTGCTACGACTGGAAGGGCTGGCAGAAGCTCAGCGCGCTCTGAGTCAGTCCTCCTGACATGGCAAAACCCTCTACCTCGATTCGAGGTAGAGGGTTTTGCCATGTCAGGGCGCCCTCACTCCTTGACGCCGTTTTTGGCTCCATAGGGCGGTTTTCTCCGGCAATCAGAGCTCCTTGACAGCGGTTGACGCGACACGCTCAAACCCTCGATGTCTTTGAGTCCACCGGTCGGCAATTCCTAATGTCCCACCCGTCCCGGAAACGCCGGGATCGAAAGCCCCGATGCCTTCATTGGCGAGAGGAAGTCACACCGTGATCCGCCCCAAGCGCTCAGTCCGAGGTGCTGCCGCCACCATCGCCCTCACCTCCGGTATCAGCGTTGTTGCACCCGCCGTCATCGGTGCGGTCGCACACGCAGCTAACACGCAGACGATGTACGCGACAACGGACGTCAACGTGCGCTCTGCATCCTCCAACTCCGGCAAGGTCCTCACCGTCGTGGCCCGTGGCCAGTCGGTGCAGGTTACCGGCGA
Source organism: Cutibacterium avidum ATCC 25577 (assembly GCF_000227295.1). Classification (GTDB taxonomy): domain Bacteria; phylum Actinomycetota; class Actinomycetes; order Propionibacteriales; family Propionibacteriaceae; genus Cutibacterium; species Cutibacterium avidum. The sequence continues at coordinate 1,044,286 of NZ_JH165054.1, forward strand.
GAAGGTGCGCGGGTGGATCCCCGTCGCCGTGAACGGAACCACCGGCTGGATTTACCAGCGCTTCCTCACTGAGGAGAGCATCCGCCCGGTACATTTTGGGTCCGACCCGCTCCCCGACACCATGATCGCGACCGTCCCGGTCAACGTTCGTGACAATTCCGCCAATGCCGGCAAGGTCCTCACCGTTGCCGAGCGTGGTCAGGAGGTCCAGGTCACCGGTCGTCCTGACGGCGGCTGGCTCCCTGTCTCCGTCAATGGCAAGTCGGGTTGGATCTACGGTCGTTACCTCACCACCGGCAAGGTGGCTCCGGCCCCCTCCAAGCCGACGGTTGACGCCACGAGCGGCTCCTCGACCAGCCGTGACAAGAGCCGTCCGGTCCTCGACAACGCTGCCACCCGCACCACCAGCGGCGTTAACGTGCGCACGGCTCCGTCTCCGTCCGGGCAGGTCATTGACCAGCTGGCTGACGGCGCCGGCGTCGAGGTCACCGGCGAGGCTCACGGGAACTGGGTGCAGGTTCGCGCCGGCCACCGCACTGGTTGGGTCTACCGCACCCACCTGAGCGGCAAGGTGCCCGCCGCCCAGCCCATCAAGCACGCCGAACCGGTCAAGCACAAGGGTGGAGACACCAGCCGCGACACAACCCGTCCGTCGCGTCACCACGCCAAGGACGGCGCCTCCACCCACACCACCAGCGGCGTCAACGTGCGCACCGCCCCGACCCCCAAGGCCAGCATCGTCACCTCCCTGGCCGAAGGAACCGGCGTCAAAGTCACCGGCAACGCCCGCGGCAACTGGGTCGAGGTCCGCGCCAACGGCCACACCGGCTGGGTCTACCGCACCCACCTGAGCGGCAAGGTGCCCGCCGCCCAGCCCATCAAGCACGCCGAACCGGTCAAGCACAAGGGTGGAGACACCAGCCGCGACACAACCCGTCCGTCGCGTCACCACGCCAAGGACGGCGCCTCGAACAAGGGTTCGGGTCGCGTTGGCGGACGCTGCATCGCGTCGTTCTACGACGAGCCGCAGTCGACCGCCTCAGGTGAACAGTTCAACCCGAACGCCATGACCGCTGCCCACAAGTCCCTGAGCCTGGGTACTCACATCCGCGTCACCAACGTCCGTAACGGTCGCTCGGTGGTCGTCCGGATCAACGACCGCGGCCCGTACGTCGCCGGTCGCTGCGTCGACCTTTCTCGTGCCTCCTTCGCCGAGATCGCCGATCTCGGACAGGGAACGACCCCGATCACCTACACCGTCCTCGACTGATGACGAGGGACTGAGTCCAACTCCGTGTGGGGGTGGCTCGCCGATGGGCGGGCCACCCCCACGCGCGTCTCGTCAGCCGGGGGTCCGTCGGGCCGGTGTCGAAAACTGTCACCCGACCCGGGGAACCCTCAACCATGCCGACCAATATGCCGGTTTCTTGGTGATTTGCACCGGCGAGCCGTAGCCTTGGCTGTGCCATAGTTCACACCGTGGTGACGCTCGGGAACGAACCCGTAGTGCCACCCGTCCACGTATACCCGGCCACCGGTGATGTCCGGACGCGGCCGCCAGGAAGGATCGCACGATGGGTTCGAGTGCAAGGTTTGTCGACGAAGACACCCAACTCGATTTCGGCAAGGTCGTCGCCACTGACGGCCAGGTGGGTTACGACATCGGGGGTCTGCTCAACAAGACCGGCAACGTCATGATCGACCCCGGATTCGTCAACACGGCGTCCTGCGAGTCTCAGATCACCTACATCGACGGTGAGAAGGGCATTCTGCGCTATCGCGGCTACCCCATTGAGCAGCTCGCCGAACAGTCCACCTTTCTCGAAACCGCTTACCTCGTTCTTTACGGTGAGCTGCCGAGCAAGGCCCAGCTGGAGGGGTTCGAGGAGCGAATCCGTCGCACCACCCTCATCGATGAGCGCATGCGCGACCTGTTCCGTTGCTTCCCCCGTCGTTCCCACCCCATGCCGGTGCTCGCCGCAGGCATCATGGCCCTGTCCACCTTCTCCCAGAAGTCGTCGGGAACTGATCCGGAGCAGATCGAGGCTGCCACCACCCGTCTGATCGCCAAGGCCCCGACCCTGGCTGCCTTCGGTTACAAAAACTCGATGGGCCAGCCGACCCTGTACCCTGACAACTCGCTGAGCTACGTTCAGAACTTCATCCGGATGAGCTTCGGCTTCCCGACCGAGCCTTACGAGTTCAACGACCAGATCACCAAGGCCCTGGAGACTCTCCTCATCCTGCACGTTGATCACGAGCAGAACTGTTCGACCTCGACAGTCCGCATGGTTGCGTCGTCGGGTGCGAACATGTACGCCGCAGTTGCCGCCGGCGTCAATGCGCTATCCGGGCCGAAGCATGGTGGCGCGAACCAGGCCGTCCTCGAGATGCTGCAGTACATCCGCGACTCCGACATGACGACCAAGGAGTTCGTCCGCAGGGTCAAGGACAAGCAATCCGACATCAAACTGATGGGCTTCGGCCACCGCATTTACAAGAACTACGATCCGCGTGCCGCCATCATCAAGAAGCACGCTGATCGCATCATGGAGCTCCACACCGGTCGCGAGGATCTTCTCGAAATCGCCAAGGAGCTTGAGGAGACCGCACTGAGCGACGACTACTTCAAGGAACGCAAGCTCTACCCGAATGTCGACTTCTACACCGGTCTCATCTACGAGGCCATGGGCTTCCCGATGAACATGTTCACCGTACTGTTCGCCTTGGGTCGTCTGCCCGGCTGGATCGCCCAGTACCGCGAGCAGGTGGCCACCGGCGGAAACAAGATCTGGCGTCCGCGTCAGATCTTCACCGGAGCTGACCTGCGCGACTACGTACCGCTGGATCAGCGCGCCTGACTGTGCAAAAGGCCCCGGGGCTTCGGCTCCCGGAGCCATTTCATGCCCCGATGTTCCAGCAAGCGGCAACTCTTGGAGCGTTGCCCGGCACCGGCGCCCACCCGGACCACCAGTTTCCTCCGCCAGGCTGACGCCACTCCCCGCCCCCCATGACGATTTTCGTCAGTTCCCCGAGCCGCACGTCAGTCCAGATCCAGGACTACCCCTGTGGCGGGGAATTTCGCGCATCAGCTCTGGGATTGCCGAAGGCGACTTCGGAACGGAAGCACCGTCGATAGACTCCGTCGCATGGATTCGGCTGAAGCGATGAGTCTCCCCAAGGTCGTGCTGCACGATCATCTCGACGGCGGGTTACGCCCGGCGACGGTTCTGGACCTCGCTGCCGAGCGCGGCCGACCCGTCCCTGCCAACACGCCTGAGGGGCTTGCCGACTGGTTCCTCGAGGCCGCCGACTCGGGTTCCCTGGCGCGGTACCTCGACACTTTCACCGAGACGGTCGCCCTCATGCAGGATGCTCACTCCTTGCGCCGCATAGCGCGAGAATTCGTCGAGGACATGGCTGCCGACGGAGTCGTGTACGCCGAGACTCGATGGGCTCCCCAGCAGCATCTCGAAGGTGGTCTGACCGCCGCGGAGGCCACCGAGGCAGTCCAGGCCGGCCTCCTGGAGGGAATGACGTCCGCCTCCGAATCGGGCAAAACCATCATCGTGCGGCAGATCCTGTGCCTGATGAGACATCTCGACGTCCCGGACGATGTCGTCGACCTCGCCATCAACCATGCTCCCGGGGTTGTCGGCGTCGACATCGCCGGACCCGAGGACGGCTTCCCACTTGCTCCCTTCGCCGATGCTTTGGAGCGCGTCCGAGCGGCCGGAATCCACCTCACCGTCCATGCGGGCGAGGCAGCCGGCCCGGAGTCGGTTCGCGACGCCCTCGACCACGGGGCAGAGCGTCTCGGTCACGGGGTGCGCATCGTTGAGGACCGCGACGCATCCGGCTGGGGTCCGACGGCCCAACGGGTGTTGTCCCAGCGGGTGCCATTGGAGGTCTGCCCATCCTCAAACACCCAGACCGGCATCTGCCGCAGCATCGCTGATCATCCGTTGTGTGTGTTGTGGCGGGCTGGGTTCAATGTGGCCGTCAGTTGCGATAATCGTCTGATGAGTCGTACCACGACGTCACGGGAAGTGGCGTTGGCGTCCCAGGTTCTCAGCTGGAATCGCGACGATGCTCTCTCGGTGCAGCGCAGTGCCTTGCAGGCGGCCTTCTGCACCTCGGCCGATAAGAAGTCCCTCACACCCTTGCTGGTGTGAGACCCACACCTGGACATGATCATGGGGCGGTATCTTAAAGATACCGCCCCATGATCATTCAGCACCTCAGAGAAGTTCGGAGATGCAGGAGACGTCCATGTCGAGAGCTTTTCCTACGCCAGCGGTGTAGAGCTTGCCGTCGTGAGTCGTCAGGCCACGAGCCAGCTCCTTGCGCTTCTTGCAGGCATCCTTCCAACCTTCCTCGGCGATGAGGACCGCGTAACGCATGGTGGCGTTGGTCAGTGCGTAGGTCGAGGTGTGCGGGACAGCGCCCGGCATGTTGGCGACGCAGTAGAACACCGAGTCGTGGACCTTGAAGGTCGGCTCGGCATGGGTCGTCGGGTGGGAATCCTCGAAGCAGCCGCCCTGGTCGATGGCGATGTCGACGAGCACCGAGCCCGGCATCATCTGCGAGACGGTCTCGTTGTCGACCAGGTGCGGGGTACGAGCGCCAGGAACCAGCACGGATCCGATGACCAGATCCGACTCCTTGCAGGCTTCCTTGACGGCCAGCGGGCTGGAGAACTGAGTGCGGATACGTCCGCCGGTCACTTCATCGATGTAGCGCATTCGGGCGACGTTGACGTCATAAATGGTGACGTCGGCGCCCATGCCGTCAGCAACGCGAGCAGCGCAGAATCCGGCGACGCCACCGCCGAGCACCGTCACTCGACCGTTGCGGACACCGGAGCCACCGCCGATGAGCACGCCATTTCCGCCGGCAGGCTGCATGAGACAGTTCGCGCCGACCTGGGCTGCGAGTCGGCCGGCAATTTCCGACATCGGGGACAGCAACGGCAACGAATGATCATCCAACTCGACCGTCTCATAAGCGATCGAGGTGACCTTGCGCTTCAAGAGCTCCTCGGTGAGCGGACGATCCGCGGCCAGATGCAGGTAGGTGAAGAGGGTCAGCCCCTCATGCATGCGATGATATTCGTCCTCGATGGGCTCCTTCACCTTCAGGATGAGCTCTGCGTCGTCCCACACCTTGTCGACGTCGTCGATGATCTTTGCGCCAGCGTCCTCATACTCGTCGTCCGGGATCCCCGAACCCAAGCCTGCGCCAGCCTGCACCAACACCTCATGACCATGACTCACCAACGAATGAACCCCATCAGGGGTAACAGCCACACGAAACTCGTTGTTCTTGATCTCCGTGGGAATACCAACACGCATTGCACTTTCTCCTTTGACAGTGTGCTCGTCGACGTCATCGCCAACCAGCTGCGGGTAACACCTAGAGAATAAGCACTTGCACGGCTCAACCCAGCAGTCAGCAAGGCGAGCTCTTGACTCTTTCAAAATCGTCCTGCAAACCTCGAGATCCGTTCATCCGGAGCTGGCACTGTTAGTGATCGCCTCTCTCGTGATCCCCGATCAGCGGAGGGCAGATGAACTCCCCGGTGGCACGGCCGGTACGGCCCAGAATCCATCCCATCGACTTGTGACTACGCATGTAGACGATGGTTTCAGCCGGAGCGAGACCTGGTATCGCCTCCGCGATCGCCGACTCGATCATGCCGATCCCGTTCTGGCGCTCCACCCGGAAGTTCACTCGCAAATTGTTGTTGCCAGTGATCCACATGCACGACCGCAGCGCCGGTTGCTGACGCAGCAACTCCAGCACTCTCGTCTTGTGATTGAGGGGGATGGTGGCCGTCCAGGTGCACTCCAAATTCCACCCGCCCAGCTCCGGGGAGACATCACATCTGGGCTGGATCTTCCGGTTGGTGAGCAGTTTTTGCAACCGGCGATGCAGGGTGCTGGCCGGAATGTCCAAGGTCCTGGCCAGGGAGGTCGCACTGGCACGTCCATCAGCCGCAAGCAACTGGGCCAGCTCACGATCCAAATCGTCTGGCGGCAGCATCCACAGCTCCCGTGGCCGGGGGCTTTTGGCAAGGGCTCTCTCCGACTTGGTGAGAGCATTGATGCGCCAAGAGTCCGAGCGATGACCACCGACGTCACCAGCGCGCTACGTGACCCGTGGACGCCGCGCAGCCCGCCGATCCAGTCGATGACCATGTCGGAGAGAGTGGGAAGATCGGGCGCCACGACGGTGAGCAACAGGTCACGATCCCCCGTCGTCTCGTAGACACTGACGATCATGGGATTCGCGCACAAGGTCTTGATGACTTGGGGCAGGCTCTCGGTGTGGCAGTCGACCTCGACGATGGCCGTCATCTGCTGATCGAGGTTCGGACAAGCGGTTATCCAGGCGATTCCGTCATCGACGAGACGCTGCCAACGGTGGGCAACGGTCGTTGGTGACATGCCCAGGACCTTGCCCACCTTGGCCCAGGTGGCACGCGGGTCGATCTGCAGGACATTGACAAGCCGTCGGTCCAGCTCTGCGCACATCTGTAGCAGGAGACATTGCACAAACATCCAGTGACAAAGTAGAGCCCGGACGGATCAACGAAGAACCGTCGACCTGCACGAACGCAGGCCAGGGCAGGCCCCCTTCGACTGCAGAAATGCCGCCAGCACAGTGCATGCACGGTGCCAGACAGTGACCAGTAAGGAAGTCGGCTCGCTTCAGCACCAGACATCGTCGTCAGGAGGAACCACAATGACCGCCACTAATCCCATCCGAGTCGTCCAGTGGGGTCTGGGAGCCATGGGCCAGGGAATGGCCAAACTCATCACGTCCAAGGATGGACTGGATCTTGTCGGGGCCATCGACGTCAACCCGGCCCTGGACGGTAAGGATGTCGGCGAAGTGCTCGGCATCGATTCCCTCGGAGTCCATGTCACGACCGATCCCTCCACCATCCTCGACTCCGACAAGGTCGACGTCGTCACAATCGCCACCACCTCGTGGGTACGCGACCAGATTGCTGACCTTCGCACCATCACCACTGCCGGAATCAACGTCGTCAGCATCGCCGAGGAGATGTCCTGCCCCGAGGCCCAGAACCCCGAGATGGCCAAGGAACTCGACGAACTCGCCAAGTCGCACGGCGTCTCAGCTGTTGGTGTTGGCGTCAACCCCGGATTCGTCCTCGACCACCTCGTCGTCGCCCTGTGCTCCGGCGGCCAGGAGGTCACTCACATCGAGGCCCGCCGCGTGAACGACCTCGCCCCCTACGGCGAGGCCGTGCTTCGCACCCAGGGCGTCGGCACACCCCCGAGGAGTTCAAGGCCGGAGTCGCCGACGGCTCCATCGTCGGCCACGTCGGCTTCCCGGAATCCATCCGACTCCTCAGCGACGCCCTCGGCCTCGGGGTCGACTCGGTCGAGCAGAACATCGAGCCCATCATCGCCAAGGTTGCCCGTCCTGCCCGCGACCGCACCGTCGAGCCGGGTCAGGTCGCCGGGTGCAACCACACGGCAGTCGGCCGTTGCGGGGACCAAGAGGTCATCCGACTCATCCATCCGCAGCAGGTCGCCCCGGAGGCCGAGGGACAGGAGACCGGCGACTTCATCACCATCACCGGCGTCCCGGACATCTCGATGTCGACCGGACCGGAGATCGCTGGCGGCAAGGCCACCGCGGGTATCTGCGTCAACACCATCCCACGCATCGTCGCCGCCACCCCCGGACTCAAGCGCATCATCGACCTGCCCTCGCCGTGTGCCCTCATGGGACCGTCGGCCTACGAGCGTCGCTGAGCGAGGTCACCATGACAGACACGCCCAACACCGCCCCGCAGGCGAACGGCCCGATTCCCAAGGGCTCCTGGGTGGAGGTTCGCACCATCATCCTGCAGCCCTCCGAGCGCGCCGCCGCGGTGCCGGCTGACACCGCCGCCACTCCCCTCGTCCAGTGGATCAGTGGGTTCCTCGACGAGGAGGCACGCATTGGGGACGAGGTCACGATCACGTCAATCATCGGTCGGCAACACACCGGTGTCCTCGGCTGCGTCAATCCCAGCTACAGCCACAGTTTTGGCAACACCGTGCCCGAGCTGTTGACGATCGGCACCAAGCACGAACCCATCACGTCCCACGGGAAGGAGGACCGGTCATGAGCAACTCCTATGACGACGTCATGGCTCGCCGCAGCGAAATCATGCGGCGTGCCCTCGCCCTGGACTACGACAGCTTCCAGCGCGGTGACCTGGTCTTCGACTACGACGCCCTGATGCCCTCCCCTGGCTATGACCTCGACGACGTCGCTCGCATCCAGGCCGAGACCAAGGTGGGTCACACCCCGCTGTACGAGCTGCATCGTCTGACCGACGCCGTCCGCGAGATCGCCGAACCCGGCAAGGGTGCTCGGATCCTTCTCAAGGATGAGGCCGCCAATGCGTCAGGCAGCTTCAAGGCTCGTCGTGCGTCCCTGAGCGCCCACGAGGCGGAGGTCAAGGGATTTGCCGGCATGGTGACGGCCACCAGCGGAAACTACGGTGCCGCCGTCGCCTCCCAGGCCGCTCAGCGCGGACTGGCGTGCATCGTCATCCAGGAGATCTACGACTCCCGTCACGTCGGCCAACCCGAGATTGTCGAAAAATCCCGGGCCTGTGAGGCCTACGGCGCTGAAGTGATCAAACTGACGGTCGGACCGGAACTTTTCTACGTGCTGCTGCGCACACTGGAGGACACTGGCTATTTCAACGCCAGCCTCTACACGCCGTACGGCATCGCGGGCATCGAGACCCTCGGCGCCGAGATCGGTCACGAGGTGAAGCAGCGCTACGGACGCCAGCCCGACGCCGTCGTCGTCACCAACGCCGGTGGCGGCAACATCACCGGAACTGCCCGTGGCCTGCGCAAGGTGGGCTGTGACGAGACCCAGGTCGTCGCCGTCTCGGTGGATCTCACCGGATTGCACATGGCCTCCGACCACGACTTCAACAACAAGTCGTTCACCACCTGCCACACCGGTTTCGGCGTGCCCTTCGCCACCTGGCCCGACCGCGTCGACGTCCCACGCAACGCCGCTCGTCCGCTGCGGTACATGGACGGCTACCAGCTGGTCTCCCAGGGCGAGGTCTTCTACATGACCGAGCTCCTGACGAAGATCGAAGGTCTGGAGCGGGGCCCGGCCGAAAACACCAGCCTGACGGCCGCGGTCGCCATGGCTCGTCAGATGGATCGCGACCAGATCGTCGTCGTCCAGGAGACCGAGTACACCGGCGCCGGAAAGCACCACAACAGCCAGCTGTCCTTCGCCCGCTCGCGCGGTATCGAGGTCCGTCGTGGCGACCCTGCCGGCAACATCCCCGGCAAGGCCATCGTCATTCCGGAACGTCTCGACCAGGTCGGCACCCGTGCCCTCGACCTCGACAAGCTGCGTCGCAGCTACCTGCGCCACGCCAGCCAGGTGATGGCTCCGGAGGTGTGGGGAGACGCCGAGCTGGAGTTCCTGGCCGACGAGACCAACACCACCACCGATGCCGTCCGCCAGATCGGCGCTGATCTGGCCAAGGAAGGAGCATGATGTCCGACCCGGATCAGGAGCGCGTCGAACGCTACGAGGCCCTGCGTGCCGAGCTCGCCGACCTCGATGACGCTGCTCTCAAGGAACGCTTCTGGCAGCTGTGCGAGCAGGTCATGACCCCGGTCGTCGACCTCGCCCGCACCCACACCACACCATCGATCGAACGGTCCGTCCTGCTGCGCATGGGGATCGACTCCGTGACGACCCACGCCGTCGTCGAGAACGTCTTTGCCGCAGGACTGGGCGGCAAGGGGGCCGGCCACGCCGTACTGCGACTGTCCCGTCGTGACGGCATGGACCTGCGCGACGCCGTCACCCGCATCGCCGAGGACCCCAAGTCCCTCGACGGACTGTTCGACGGCAGCCCACTGCCCCCGGCAACGGCACCGACGGAATCCGAGGAAGGAGTCCCGGCATGACCATCCAAGATTGCGAACCTCTGGAACGACGGTGGCTTCTTCCCCAACGGAGTGATGGGATTCCTCGGCGGATTCCAGATTGCCTTCTTCGCCTTTGTCGGCATCGAGCTCGTGGGCACCGCCGCCGCCGAGACGAAGGATCCCTGCACTACCCTTCCCAAGGCGATCAACGCCATTCCTGTGCGGTTGGCCCTGTTCTACGTGCTCGCCCTGTTGGCCATCACCACCGTCATCCCCTGGCGCAAGGTGGTGCCTGGTGTCAGCCCGTTCGTGTCGCTGTTTGGCCTGGCCGGTTTCGGAGCTGCCGCCAGCGTGATGAATTTCGTCCTGCTCACCGCCGCGGCATCGTCAGACAATTCGGGGCTGTACTCCACATCGCGGATGATGTACGGCTTGGCTCTCGATGGTCAAGCTCCGTCAAAGTTCCGAAAACTGTCGGGCAACAACGTCCCGCGCAACGCACTTGTCGCATCCTGCCTGCTGCTGCTCTGCGGCATCATCTTCCTGTACACCTCGGACTCGATCATGCAGGCTTTCGCCCTCGTGACGACCGTTGCCGCTCTGCTGTTCCTGTTCAGCTGGTCCCTCATCGTCGTCTGTTACATCGTGTACCGCCATAAGCGCCCCGATCTGCACGAGGACTCGGTGTACAAGATGCCTGGTGGCGTCCCGATGTGCTGGGTCGTGCTGACATTTTTCGCGATCAGCCTCGTCATCCTCGCCTTGGATCCGACGACGCGAATTGCAGTGCTCATCACGCCGATCTGGTTCGTCTTCATCGCTTCGATGTACTTCGTCTACCGCCACCGCACGCAGCGCAAGGAGGGGTTACGCTGACCGTCATCGACCTCTGGTCCGCAGAGCAGACACGCCCCGCGGGCCAGAGATGCTCTCTGGAAGCGGCCAGCCTCGATCGAGGTTCTTGACCACACAGACACGGTAGCTGTCCTGACGGGGTCAATGGTTGTTGATATGGGTTGATAGCCATCTCATTGGCGAATTGACCATCATAATGATTAGAAATCGACGAGCATGGCACCGCACTCCAACCACGACTATTTGGCCATCCTTTAAATGACGATCACCAGGGGCCGACCGGCCGGTGCTATGCTGCAAACAAATTGCATCGTGGAAGGCTGAGACACTGTCGATTCACCCTCACCGCGCGACTCTGACGTCCATTTCACGGAGGCGACATATGACTGGTTTTGGCGAAAATCCAGACGCTTCAGGGAACCCTCAAGCGCCGACGAGTGAGGCTTCCCTGACTGCGGATTCACCACATCCCAAGGAGCACGACGAAGTGCACCTCCACCGCAATCTGAGCAACCGCCACATCCAGCTCATCGCGATCGGTGGCGCCATCGGGACCGGCCTGTTCCTAGGATCCGGCAAAGCCATCCACGCTGCCGGACCAAGCATTATCGTGTCCTACCTCATCATCGGAACTATGCTCTACTTCGTCATGCGAGCCATGGGCGAGTTGCTCATGTACAACCTTGACTACAAGAGCTTCCAGGATTTCGCAGCCGATCTGATCGGCCCTTGGGCAGGATTCTTCCTGGGATGGACTTACTGGCTCTGCTGGATTGTCACTGGAATGGCCGAACTCATTGGAATCACCACTTACTGGGATTTCTGGATCAAAAACCATAGCCTTGCTACCTTACTAGCAGCTGCGACGCTCTTCCTGCTTCTCTGTTTAAATCTCCTCACTGTTAAAATGTTCGGTGAACTGGAGTTCTGGTTCGCACTGATTAAGATCATCGCGATTATCTCACTCATCATTCTTGCCATCGTGCTGGCAATCATTGGATTAAAGTCCCCCTCTGGGGGCGCCGCATCATTCACCAACATGTGGGATCACGGTGGATTCATGCCAAATGGATGGAGTGGGTTCTTCGCTGGATTCCAGATGGCGGCCTTCGCATTCGTAGGGATTGAACTCATCGGCACAACCGCAGCCGAGACCCAAGACCCTGAAAAGACGCTTCCCCGAGCCATCAGTGCTGTTCCGGCACGAATCCTCATCTTCTACATCGGCGCTCTGGCCGCGATCATGACGGCCGTGCCGTGGAACGAGGTCCGCCCGGATTCATCCCCGTTCGTACAGGTTTTGGGACTCGTCGGATTCACTGGGGCCGCCAGCGTGATGAATTTCGTCGTACTCACGTCCGCCGCATCGTCATCGAACTCCGGGATCTACTCCATTTCACGGATGCTCTTTGGCCTCGCGCATAAGAGGATGGCTCCGAGACAGTTTGGGCGCCTCAGTAAAAATGGCGTCCCGCGATGGGGGCTCGTCGTCACCGTCCTGGTTCTCAGCACGGCGCTTATCCTGGCGGCGTCAGAATCCTTCGTCGAGGCTTTCACTCTTGTGACGACAATTTCCTCAGTGCTGTTCATCTTTGTCTGGAGCATGATCGTCATCAGCTACATGAAGTACCGAAAGATTGCTCCGGACGCCCATTCAGCGTCGAAGTACCCCATGCCTGGTGGGCGCGGCATGTGCTGGGCGATCCTGGCGTTTTTCGTCTTCACCCTCGTGTTGCTGGCCCAGGAACCTGACACCGCCCGTGCTCTCGCACTCACGCCTCTCTGGTTCCTCATTCTCGGAATCGGTTGGTTCTTCGACCGTCACCACGCCATCCGCGACGACGCGGGGACCGACGATACCGATTAGAGAGGGACAGTTGAGCGACGATGATGACCAGCACGTTCTATCGGGGTCGCACCAAATCTTGGCTGGTAGGGAACTGGACCCGAGTGCGAGGCACGATGACACACTGGTGCAACCGTCCCGCAATGGAGTGCCCGGAATGGGGCCGTCCGCCAGCCACGCGGACGTGGACAGTTCCATCATTCCGTCATGCTTGCCGGCGCCGCCCTCCCCTATCCGTTGACCGCATCGCAATTTCTGACAGCTCAAAGGAGTTATGACACATGTCAAGATGCCCGTCGCCCTCACACGCCATTGTTGATCTGTCTGCCATCGCTGCGAACCTCGCCGTCGTCAGGAAACGGGCTGGTGACCGGAAGGTCCTCTTCGCCGTCAAGGCCGATGCTTATGGGCACGGCGCCGTCGAAGTCTCCCGCTATGTCGAAAAACATCACTGCGCTGACTGGCTCGCCGTCGCCACTGTCGCGGAAGGCCAAGAGCTGGTGGAAGCCAGCATCACACTCCCCATCCTCAAGCTCTCCCCCGTTGACCCCTGGGACCTCGATGCCGCTATCGAATCCGGCATGCGTCTCACGGTGGTGGATTTCGACACCCTGGATGCAGTGAACTTTGCCGCCGGGAAACGGGGAGTTACCGTCAAGATCCACATTGCCGTCGATAGCGGTATGGGGCGTATTGGGTTGCGGCCGGAACAACTTGGCGAACTCACGGCCGCCGCGGATCGTGCCGAGAACGTCGAGGTCGAGGGAGTATTCACTCACCTGCCCATCAGTGACGTCCCCGAGGGAGAGGACTTCACGCGACGCGAGATAAGCACCTTCATGGATGCTGTATCCCGGATCGAGGCGGAGCGCGGACCCTTCCCATTGGTGCACCTTGCCAACTCCGGCGCCATCCTTGGGCATGACCTGGGACGAACGTCGATGGTGCGCGCAGGCATCGTCGGTTACGGATACGACCCCGACCCGCACGCTGATCGCGCCGAACTGCGCCCTGCTTTGTCCTGGGTGAGTCACGTCACCTTCGTCAAAACTGTCAATCCGGGCGACACTATTGGCTACGGAAGGACTTGGACCGCAGGCGAGACGACAAAAATCGCCACCGTGCCTGTCGGATACGCCGATGGGCTGTCGAGGGCGTTGTCGAACAAGGGGCGCGTGCTCATCGGAGGCGCTGTCCACCCCATCGTCGGTCGGGTGTGCATGGATCAGTTCATGGTCGATCTCGGCCCCGATCCGACTGCCACCGTGGGTGATGAGGTGGTTCTCATCGGAACCCAGGAAGACGAGGTCCTGACCGCCGACGACATGGCCGAGCAGCTCGGAACCATCAGTTACGAGATCACCTGTGACATTTCGAAGCGGGTGGATCGTCATTGGACCGGGGAATGATGGGCTGATCGTCCCTGGGCTGCGTGGATAGCAACAAGCCACATCCTCACCTCATCCGCGCGTCGTGCCCCCTGCCCCCGAGCCCCATACCGGGCAAAATCCCCGCTTGGTGTGTGGTCACGTCACACCTCTGTCGCAACCACACACCAAGCGGGAAAACCCAGCACCAGGCCAACTGCCCGGGTCGCCGGGCCCAGCCCCTTGGCGTAAGCAGGGCCGCCCCGTCACTCGAATTGATAGTGTTCAACGACCTCGTCGATGCACGCACGGGCCATCTCAGCGTCCGGCATCTCGCAGAACACTCGTAGCAGGGGCTCGGTACCGGAGAAGCGAACAATGATCCACCCACCGTTGGCGAAGTACACCTTGACTCCGTCCATGTCGCTGATGTGGTCAATCTCGAGGCCAAAGTCGGGAAGATCCTTCTCCTCGTAGATGCGCTTCTTGAGCGCCTCCTTGTCCTCGGACGCGAAGGAGAAGTCATCCTCCACCATCTCGAGGCGACCGTAACGCTCCTCGATGTCGGCGTAGATCTGGGAAAGCTTCTTGCCCCGTTTGGCGATCATTTCCACCAGCAGGGTGCCCGCGTAGACGCCATCCTTGCCCGCAATGTGTCCCTTGACGGTCAAACCACCCGAGGACTCACCGCCGATCACAGCGCCGGTCTCAGCCATCTTGGACGACACCCACTTGAAACCGACCGGAACCTCGTAGCACGTCTGCCCGTGGGCCTCGGCAACGCGATCGAGCAGGTGTGTCGTCGCGAGGTTGCGCACGCACCCGCCCTTCCAGCCCTTGTCCTCCAACAGGTACGTGTACAGCAGGACCAAGATCTGGTTGGGGTGGAGGAAATGTCCCTGATCATCGATGATACCGAGTCGGTCAGCGTCACCATCGGTGGCGATGCCGATGTCGGCTCCCCGCTCGACGACCTCCTGGGTCAACGCTTGCAGAGTCTTGGAGTTCGGGGAGGGGAGACGCCCACCAAAGAGGGTGTCGCGGCGCTCGTGAATGGTGTCGACGTCGCAACGAGCCGTCATGAGGATGGTCTGGAGGCAGGTGCGAGAGACTCCGAACATCGGGTCGAGGACAACCTTGAGGTGGGCGTGTCGAATCGCTTCGAGGTCGACATGGTCGAGGATCGCGTCGATGTACCAGTTCATCGAGGTTTGCACCTCGACCAACCCGTCACGAAGGGCGTCAGCGCGGTGTACGCGCTTGATGTCGGCTGGGCCGATGGAATTGGCGCGACGCTGGATGGGTTCAGTGATCTCCACCTTGGCGTCACGACCGCCCTCCGTGAACACCTTGAGTCCGTTGTACGTCGCGGGGTTGTGGGAGGCCGTGACCGCCATGCCATAGGCACAGTCCAGGTCGCGGACAGTCCACATGATCATCGGGGTCGGGGCAGGCCGGTCAATGATCCGAACGGTGAGCCCATTGGCCGCGAGCACTTCTGCCGCCCACCATGCGAATTCTGGGGAGAGGAAGCGTTGGTCGTACCCAATAACGACCGGGCGCTGCTGTTGATTCTCGTCATGTATACGGTCTGAAAGCGCCTGAGCGACTCGCTCAACATTGAAACGAGTGAAGGTATCCGCGATGATCGCTCGCCAGCCGCCAGTGCCAAATTCGATCTCGTCCGCCACGACTCAAGAATAAGTTGGAAAACGCCTTCAGGTTCCAGGACGACCGCGGTCGCGAAGATCCGCTCACCACACCTGCGCGATGGCGAGATGGCGATGAGCGGACTCCCGGCTTTTCAGTCCAGGCGCCGAGCAGAGGGTCCCGGACGGGTGACGACAGTCGTCGCTTGGGACGCTTCTTCCGGGTACTCGTCGCGATACGAGGTGATCCATTTTTCGGCGAACTCCTTCGCCTCCGCGGACGGAACCAACGCCCACACCGAGCCGCCAAAACCAGCACCAAAGGAGGTTGAACCAACCGCTCCGAGATCATGCGCGATGCGCGCCAAGACGGCGGTCTGCGGAACCTGGTTGCCAAGAAGATCCTCGGCCGCTCGCTGAGATTCCTGGGCCATTCGACCGAACTCCTCGAGGTCGCCACACGATAGCGCCTTGGACGCCTCCGGGATGATCTTTTCGGACTCGGTCAGGAAATGATCCAGGCGTCGGGTGAGGTCCTCTCGATCCCGCACCACCTCGTAAAGCTTCTCGGCGTCAGGATCAACGGCAAGGACATCGCCGATGACCGCGTCATGACGACCAGTGTTCGAATTCCACCGACTGACGATCTCCCGAGTTGCCAGGGACGCTGCGTTGTAGAGATCCCGCGCAGCTCCGGTCTTCTCAGCCGCCACCCCAGAAACAATGACGACGAACGACATGTCCTCGGGGAACGGGACTCGTCTCTCCAGTCGGATCGGGCAGAAGCGGAATTGCCCGAGTTGACCGTCCTCGCTGCACACCATCGCCGTGTGGTCCTCTGAGCCGCCAAAAGTTCCCACGCCAGCGGCACCAGCAAGGTTCTTGAAGGTCATGCCGTTCTCGTGGCAGGCCAGGTATCCTGCCAGGTCAACGTCATCGGTGATGTTGTCTTGCCAAGCAGTGGTATCCGACAGCCCGTTGAAATCGGCCAGACCAAGCACAATCGCGCTGACCAGAGCTGACGAGGAGCTCATCCCGCTGGCAAGCGGCAGGTCGGAGGTCAACCGGATCCTCGCCGGGGCCAGGTCTCCAAAATTGGCCGTCAGGCGATCGAGTACGGCCTGGGCGTACCTGCCCCAATGCCCTGCCGGCAATTTTGGATCGTAGCCAGCTTTCAACGACAACTCACCGGGAGCTGCGTCGGTCGATGCCGTGAGCCCCCTGTCCCCTGGCTCCACCGAAATTGTAACGCCGCGATCCACTGCGGCCACCAACGTCGACCCACCGGCGTAATCGGTGTGCTTCCCGAGGACCTCGATACGCCCTGGAACGAACCACCGCGTCATAGTTTCACCTCGCGACCACCGAGCGCGTCAACCACCGAGGCGATGTCTCCACGGTTCGACATGTCAAGAACGCCCGCTTCGACGGGAACAACGGCAAACCGCTCGCCTTGCTCGACCATCCACCGCACCGCATCGACGATCTCGTACTCACCACGCGCAGACTTCTCGATGGAACGACAGGCTTCGAAAATTCTCGGGGTAAGCAGGAAGCAGTTCATCGAGACCAACGCGGTCTCCCCAGCAGCGTCAACAACTTCGGGGGCCGGCTTCTCGATGATATCGGTGAGCTGACCAGAATCGTCAGAATCCAGCAGAGCGAAGGCACGAATACGCTCCGGGTCGATGTTGGACTGATCGATCATGGCACGCTTCGTGAAGCCGAGCGTCGCAGATGCGGGTACTTCGCGAAGCCTGGCAACAGCGTCCTCGGGGTAGAAATTGTCCGAGTTCACAACAAGGACTCTGTCATCACCGGCGAAGTCCTCGGCGGCTGCAACCGCATCAGCAGTACCTAGCGGCTGCTCCTGAATCGCATATGTGATCTCGACTCGTGACTTCTCGCAAGAGTCGTAGTAATTGCGAATCAGATCGTGCTCCGGACCGATCACCAGACAGAATTGGTCAAACCCGGCATCTGCGAGGGAAGAAATCACATAATCGAGGAACGGACGGCCATCCAGACTGATCATTGCCTTGACGCCTGCCTGTGCGGCGCTTGCCTGTTCTGCAGTGAGGGAGACGCCCACAGCGGCCTTGCGCATGCGGGTTCCCAAGCCTCGAGCCATGATGACGGCCTTGCGAGGAGCTCGTTGTGTCACGGGATCGTGTGTCATGTGAGTAATCCTAGGAATCGTCTCGTTCTCGCACGCAGCTAGGACGGCACACGGTCACTTCAGGTGATCCTTTCCCATTTCTGCCGGCAGGGTGTCGGGGACACCAATCACGTATCCTCGTGACATGGCCACCGGTAGCAAGGGCACCTCGGGCAAGGGCTCGTCAGCTAGCAGACACTCGTCGGCGATAGTCTTCCTCACCATTCTCCTTTTCATCATGAAAGACAGCGCCTTCGATGGGATCATCGGCTTGGTGCTGTTCGCAACGGTGATCATGTGGATCGTCCAGGCGCAGAAGGACAAGAAAAAACGCAAGACCGGTTGGGATTACGAACACGAATCTGGCTCGGACGACCAAGAACTGCGGATCCTGAGTCCTGGTTCCTTGGGGCAGAAGAAGGTCATCGAGCGGCGGCCTCACACATCGGCGAAAGTTACTGACCCGCTGTCGGACCTCTCAGCTGACAAGTTGCTCAGCGATTCCTTCACCGCCCTGACCGACGCGCTCTCAGGTATTTCTGACGACTCCGAGAAGCACGACGAACCTGCACGTCCTCACCCTCATCAGACCCTTCCGACACCGTCGTATTCGCAGTGCTCGTCGCCTCCTGCCCCAGATTCAGGTGAAGACGTCCCCGAATCCTCGGGGATTGACAATTACGAACCCCTTCCGTCCGAAGTCGCTGCCCCTCGTTTCGACGCAGCGAGTCTTCCAGCTCCCGACGCACCCTCCGCTCTCCTTGTGCAGGGCGCGCATCCATCGACATCCCCGAAAACTTCCTCTAATCCCCGGAAGACCTCCTCTACCGCAGGCACGAAATCCCCCAGCAGCCTTGGCACAGCAAAACTCGTCAAGGATCGTCGTTTTGACGACATGCATCGCGGTTCGGCTGCCATTTCCATGACCCGCGAATCATCGACCATGCCCCTTCATGACGCCTCGGAGGACCACGGCTCGTGTCTGTCCGCCTCGTCCCTTTTCTCTCAGGACTGACAACCTTCGACATGTGGCCGATTCTCACTGTGCAGCATGAAAAGTCTCCAGTGCTCCAGGGGATCTACACGAACCTGCTCCGCCCCTTCTTGAGATGACAGTTTTCGCACCCGCGTCAACCCATCTAGGGCACGCTGCAATGCTCCCAGCTCAAGCACCGGCAGCCGCGCCTCACACCGGGACGAGTACCCCCTGATGTCGACGCCACAATGCTGACCTGATGGTGTCAAGAACCAGCTCCGGAGCTTCGCGGATCATCATCGGTGTCACGCGGATGACACGCCACCCAGCCCCCGCCAGGAGCGCATGACGCCGAGCAGTCATCTCGTAATCCCGGGGCTTCCCATGAAAGGTGTAGCCATCAACCTCGACGATCACCTTCTCGTGCTTGAACCAGAGATCGGGGAAGAGCACGCGTCCGTTGATCCACAACCTCTCATTCGCCCTCCACCCGTTGACTCGATACTCGTGCAAGAGCGCATGAAGCTCCCGTTCAGCTACCGACCAGGGTCGATCGAGGAGCTGCCTCAAAACCTCTTTGGTGGTTCCAGGCGACACCTTACGGGCCAAGCGACGTCGGGCATCTCGGAGCTCCTCAGGACTCACCCATCCTGCGCGGAGGGATGCCGTGGCCGCTTCCCAGTCCCCCCGAAGGGCCAACCAGAAGCACGTATAGGCATGAGTCGTCCTGAATCCATTACGGTCGTCAATGATCGACTCGCGTCCGGCTCGGTGAAAACGTAGCCAACTCCTCCTTGGCAGCCGGGGCATCGCATGCGGGATTATGACGTCGATCTCCGTGACATCAACGTCTCTCATTCCCGCCAAGTAGAGAGCGGCACGCCCGGTGAAGATTGCATTTGGTCGCCACAGCATGACGGCCCGCATCCAGGCATCAGGTCGCCGCACTGCATCCGTTGTCATGACGATGCGTGGCAGGGGCCTGATGACCCAACCTTCTCGTGCGGCTTTACGCGCCTGTCGCGCAACTCGGCCCACTGAACTGATTTTCGCCACGCCACCGCTGGCCTCAAGGATGTCAACTAGTTCCATATCTTCAGTTGTCGTTTCCGGGCGGGCGTTTCAGTCATCCAATGTGAAATTTGTGGATAACCCTGCGATCGGGATTCGGCGTTATCCACAGGCATCTTCCCAAGTCGACGGCCCGGGCCTCGTCCCGTCCCACCGAAAACCGTCGATCCGAACGTGATGCCTGCACCCCAATGCTCACGGCTCCAGCGAGATGACAGTTTTCGTCCGTGCCCCCCACGGAACCGTGACATTCCGGCAGATCATTTGTCAGGAGTAGACACCCTGCGTCATTCCCGCCACCAGTACTCATTGACGAAAAATCCCGACACCCCACCCAGTCCCGTCACCCACCTGCAAAGTAGGCTTGCGGCATGGCAGAGATGCGCATTGAGAAAGACAGCATGGGCGAGGTCGAAGTACCCGCCGAGCATTACTGGGGCGCCCAGACACAGCGCTCCCTTCACAACTTCGAGATCGGTCGTGACACCTTCGTCTGGGGCCGAGACATGATCCGTGCTCTCGGAACCCTCAAGAAGTCCGCGGCACTGGCCAACAAGGAACTGGGTGAGCTGCCGGGCGACGTCGCCGACCTCATCGTCCAGGCCGCTGACGAGGTCATCGCCGGAAAGCTCGATGACGAGTTCCCACTGGTCGTCTTCCAGACCGGTTCGGGCACCCAGTCCAACATGAACACCAACGAGGTCATCAGCAACCGCGCCATCGAGCTGGCTGGGGGCGAGCGCGGCTCGAAGAAGCCGGTCCACCCGAACGACCACGTCAACCGCGGCCAGTCCTCCAACGACACCTTCCCGACGGCCATGCACATCGCCGTCGTCTGCGCTCTCAATGAGCGCCTGTACCCCGCCGTCCAGCAGCTTCGCGACACCCTCGACGAGAAGGCCAAGAAATACGACGACGTCGTGATGGTTGGCCGCACCCACCTGCAGGACGCCACCCCGATCCGGCTCGGCCAGGTCATCAGCGGCTGGGTCGCCCAGATCGACTTCGCCCTCGACGGCATCCGTTACGCCGACTCCCGCGCTCGCGAGCTGGCCATCGGCGGCACCGCTGTCGGCACCGGCCTCAACGCTCACCCCGACTTCGGCCCGACCGTCGCCAAGCATGCGACCGAGGAGACCGGCATCGAGTTCAAGCAGGCCGACAACCTCTTCGCCGCACTGAGCGCCCACGACGCTCTGGTGCAGGTCTCCGGGTCCCTACGAGTTCTCGCCGACGCTCTCATGAAGATCGCCAACGACGTTCGCTGGTACGCATCCGGCCCCCGCAACGGCATCGGTGAGCTCCTCATCCCCGAGAACGAGCCCGGCTCCTCGATCATGCCTGGCAAGGTCAACCCGACCCAGTGCGAGGCCATGACGATGGTCGCCACCCGCGTGTTCGGCAATGACGCGACGGTCGGTTTCGCCGGTTCTCAGGGCAACTTCCAGCTCAACGTGTTCAAGCCCGTCATGGCTCACGCCTGCCTGGAGTCGATCCGCCTCATCGCCGATTCGTGCATCAGCTTCGACAAGCATTGCGCCTACGGCATCGAGCCGAACCCCGACAAGATCAAGGAGAATCTCGACAAGAACCTCATGCAGGTCACGGCTCTCAACCGTCACATCGGTTACGACCTGGCTTCAAAGATCGCCAAGAACGCGCATCACAAGGGCATCAGCCTGCGTGAGTCCGCTCTGACGATCGGTGGCATGAGCGAGGAGGACTTCGACAAGTGGGTCGTTCCCGCCGACATGACTCACCCCAGCGCCGCTGAGTGATTTTCGCCGCCCCAACGACGTATCGGGCCGGTCACTGCATTGACAGTGACCGGCCCGATGTTTTTTATACACGGCAGGAAAGGGACAGGTGGAGCAAGCGTCCTCAGGGCGCGACGCTGCCCTTGACCGGTCCGAGGGTCCCCATAGGGGGAACCCCACCGAGGATGGAATCCATGCTGCTGAAGTCCTATCGGCCCCCAGCTGGCATCAGCCCTTGACGGCGCCGGCGGCAAGTCCGGACTGCCAGTAACGCTGGAGCACCAGGAACAAAATCACCAGCGGAATGACACCAATGACAGAGGCCAGCATCACGGCACCCTTGTCCGGGGCGAAGTAGGCCATCATGCCGTAGAGGCCCTGGGTCACCGGCTGCAGACTCTCGTTGGTGATCATCATCAACGGCAATAGGAAGTTGTTCCACGTGGCGACGAAAATGAACAGGAAGATCGTCACCATGGCAGGAGCCAGCAGGCGCAATACCATCGTGGAGAAGATTCGGAATTCGCCAGCCCCGTCGATGCGAGCAGCCTCTAGAAGCTCAGTCGGAACCGACGAATCGGCGTAAACGTTGCCGAGGAAGACCCCGAAGGGGCTCACCATCGACGGGATGATCATCGCCCACACGGTATTGACCAGATGCATCTTGATGAACAACAGGTAGAGCGGAACGGTGAGCAGTGCCACCGGCATCAGCAGGCCGGTCATGATGACGACGAGCAGCACCCGGCGCCCCGGGAACTGGAACTTTGCCATCGCATACCCGCAGGCGACAGAAATGATCGTCCCAACAGCACCTGCCACGGTCGAGTAGACCAGCGAGTTGAGGACCCAACGCGGGAACATCCCCTTGGTCCAGGCCATCAGGGAATGCCAGTTGGTGGCCCAGTTGAACTCGCCGAAGGCGAATCCGGGGGTGCTCACGAGATCGGTGTTGTTCTTGGTTGATGCGACGACCAACCAGATGATGGGAAGCAAGAAGTAGCAGGCCACGAAGGCCAGGATCACGAAAGTGATCGTCCTAGCTGTCTTGGAGGGAGCAATGGAGCGCGGCGGCAGCCCCGCCAGCGACGGACGATAGCGAATGCCGTCCTTGGTGACGGCGGTCTTGTCGTGTGCCATGTCAGTCCGCCTTCCTCTGGACGAGGGCATAGATCATTGCGAGCACTCCAGCAACCAACGCCATCATGATGGACACTGCCGAGGCCGGTCCGGCACCACTCGGGCTGATATTTCCGTTCATGGTGTTGTAGGCCATCATCATCGGGGTGTAGTCACGCGGCATCCAGGTTGCCACGGTGGCCAGAACCGTCGGCTCGTTGAAGAGCTGGACGGTGCCGATGATCGACAGCAGGACGGCCAACAGCGCAGCACCGCGAACCATCGGGATCTTGATCTTCGTCATGATCTGCCATCCGGAAGCACCGTCGATGCGAGCTGCCTCGTAGAGATCCGACGGGATGGCCTGCAAGGCGGCCAAGAAGATGAGCATGTTGTAGCCGGTGAACGTCCACGTCGTCATGTTGGCCATTGAGCCCAGGATGACGTGGGAGCTCAGCAGACTGAAGCCGAGATGCCCGGCGAACGGGGAGATTTCGGGCAGGTAGAGGTAGGTCCACATGATTGCGCCGACGAGGCCCGGAATCGCGTAGGGCAGGAAGTAGGAGAGGCGCCAGAATCCGGGATGGCGCACCAAGTGGGAGTCGATGACCAAGGCCAGGAACAGCGCCGCCAGGATCATGATCGGGATCTGGAAGATTCCGAAGAGCATGACACGACCAATACCGTGCCAGAAGGCCGGATTTGTGCACACCTCCTGGAAGTTCTGCAGACCGACGAATTTCTCCACCGTCTGGCCGCCACCGAACAGCCCACCGCCTTCGGCAACCTGCTTGTGGAAGCCTGCCCGGATGCTCTCGATGATGGGGGCAATGAACACGATGATGAAGACGACGGTGAACGGCAACGCGAAGAGCCAGCCGGTCAGCGCCTCGTGTCTGGCCTTTCGACTGGCCATCGTGGTTGAGGACATGACGTCTCCTGTGAGGAATTGTCACGGTGTGGATCGTCTCGCACCGTTCGTGAGGTGGCCAATTGCCGACCACCGGGAACCGCGTCCGTGGCGGACCAAAAATGTCTGCTGGGGTGAGGGTCGGGGCCTCTTGGAGCTCGAGAGGCCCCGAGCTGACGAAAATCGTCCTCCCGATCCGCGCTCGTCATGCGACAGATGGGATCTGGAGCCGGGAATTGATCCCGACCCCAGTCGACATCACTCGTTGACCGGAAGGCCGGCGTCCTTGAGCGCCTTGACCGAAGTGTCCTGAGCGGTCTGGAAGATGTCCGAGACCTTGGCCTTGCCGGCTGCGGCATCGGCAGCCTTCTCATTCATCTTTGTGCCCACAACGGCGAATCCGGGGATGTAGCCGAACTTAGGAGCGAGCTTCTCGTTGGCCTTGGCGAGCTCAGCCATGACGTCCTGTCCGCCGAACTGTTTCTTCATCTTCTCGGGGGTGGTTACCTGGCCCTTGGCGGCGGGAACCAGCCCCTGGGTGGCAAGGTCATCGACCTGGGTGTTGAACCAGTCGTTGAACTGCATCGCCTGGGCGGCGTACTTGCAGCCCTTGACCACCGCCACGCCGGAACCACCGTCAGGACCGGTCAGCTCAGAGCCACCGAAGGGCGGCAACTGAGCCACACGCCACTGGCCGTTGTAAGGCGTCTTGTCCAGGGCGTCGAGCATGAAGCCGGTCTCCCAGGCAGCAGCAATATTGCCGATGAGCTTTCCGTTGACGAGAGCCTTCGTGTAGGCGTCGCTCCAACGGGCGTCGGTGAGGGCGCTCTTGTCGTCGAGGGCCTTCTGCCAGAAGTCAGCAACGACCTTGGTCTTGTCGCCGTTGGTGTCAACCTTCCACTTGTCACCCTCGGCGGAGTACCAGACGGCACCACCGGCAGCCGCCTGGGCGGACAGCGAGTTCTGGGCCTCATCGGGCTCGAACCCGAGGATGTACTTGCCCTTGGCAGCGGCTTTCTTGGCAGCGGCGAGCAGTTCATCGGAGGTCTTCGGAACCTCGATGCCGAGCTTCTTGAACTCAGCCTCGTTGTAGACGTAGACCAGCGGGCCGGTGTCCTGGGGGAGACCGACGACCTTGTCGCCGACCGACATCTGCCCGTAGGCGACGGAAAAGTGGTCCTTGTACTTCTCAGCCTCGCTGGTGACGTCCTGGACCAGGCCCTTGACGTACATGTCCGGAACCTCGGCATATCCGGCCTGCACCAGGCAAGGGGCGGTTCCGGCCTTGACGTCGGCCTCGAGCTTCGGCATGAGCTCGTTGGCCTTGCCCGGGAACTTCGTCGTCTCGACCTTGATGTCGGGGTGTTCGGAGTTCCACTTCTTGACGACGTCAGCAACCTTCGTCATGCCCTCGCCGTCGGGAAGACGATGCAGGTACTTAATGGTGACCGGGCCGGACGCAGATGTGGCAGCGGCCTGCGAAGCGCTCTGGCTCGACGACCCGGATCCCTCCGAAGAACTGCCACAGGCACCGAGAACGAGCGTTCCGGCGACCATCGCAGCCACAGAGGCCACCCGACGAGTACGGCGTGTGATCATGTCAACCCTCTTCCTTGAGCGTCGGGACGCGGAGAGCCCGCATCCTCGGGATGTTGACCGGCGTGTGGGGGAGACCGCCTTGGAGTCCGCCACAAACGTCGTGTACACGTGTACATTACGACATGTCACCCCACTCCGACAAGTGGGGGCCCACAATCGGAGCGTCGCCGATGACGATCCGGGGACAAAAGGAGGATTGCCGATGAGCGAGGACACGGGTCGGCCCACCATGCATGACGTGGCTCGGGTGGCCGGCGTATCCCATGCGACGGTGTCACGAGTTCTCAACGGTCACACCAATGTGGCCCCCGCAACTGCTCGTGCCGTGGCTGACGCGATCATCACCACCGGTTACGTACCCAATCGGGCAGCAAGGTCACTACGGGTTCAGTCAACTGACACCGTGGTCCTCGTCGCTCGCGAGAACGTCAATGTCTTCTACACCGAGCCGACCCTGTCCCCGATGGCATCCGGCGCGAATCTTCGTTTGTCGGAGCACGGCTACCAGATGCTGCTTGCCCTCGTCGATGATCCTCGCTCGGCAGAACGTGTGGGGTCATTGATTGCCGGAGGATCCTTCGACGCGGCGATTCTGGTCGCCATGACCAACGAGGATCCGCTCGTTGCACGCCTCATGGCGACAAATATCCCGCTCGTGACCGCATCGACGCCATTCCCGGGATCGGACATCCCCTCCGCTGACACGGACAACGTCGGAGGCGCCCGAGCCATTACCGAACGGCTGGTGGCCACTGGTCGGTCGAAAGTGGTCGCCATTGGTGGGCCTTCCTGGGCACCAGTCACCCCGTTGCGTCTCGACGGGTTCCACCAAGGTGCGAGAAATGCCGCGCTCGGGCACACCACGGTCGATGGGTGGACCCTCACCGCAGGCGAACGGGCAATGTCCGAGCTCCTCCAGCGCTACCCGGATCTCGACGGAGTCGTCGCGGCCTCCGATCTACTCGCCACCGGTGCGATCCGCGTCCTCAACGAAGCTGGGCGGCGAGTACCGCAGGATGTTGGCGTCGTCGGGTTCGACGATGCGCCGGCTGCGACCCTCAGCGATCCGCCATTGTCAACCGTACGAAGTGATGCCAGGGCGACCGGAGCCGCCCTGGCAGACATGGTGGTTGCACAGATTCGCGGTCAGGAACTCCCCCAACGCCACCTCGTCATACCGAACGAAGTGCTCTGGCGGGAGTCAGCCTGAGACGTCACACCGCCGACGGACGCTGCAGGTCGGTGTAATTCACCGCCTTGGCATCCAGCAGATCGACAAAATCGTCGAAGCCGTTGACCTCCAGCCACTGACGTTCGGCCTCGGTGATCGGGACGCCCAGGAGCCAGTGCACCTTGAGATCACCAATTTCCACCCGGTCGAGTTGAGGGGTGGTGAATGGATGACACCACATCAGGTGCGGGGTGGTGGAATTCGGCGCGTACATCGACACGACGTCGCCGAAGACAATTCCCGGGGCCATCGGCCAGTGGTCACGCAGCACCGCAAAGGCGCATGACCCCAGAACCTTGCCCATGACGTCGGAGCCGGGAGCGCCCACGACCATGAGTTCGGCGCGAATGTCACTGCTGGTCCCGTCGACAAGGGCTATTGAGTTCGGCTCGGCGTGCAAGCTCACCGTCGACCAGGTTGACCATCCCGGTGCAGGCGCGTCCGCGAAGGACAGGACGTCGATACGAACTTCTTCAGCGGCATCGACCATGCCGTCGGCGCGCGGAGTGCCGCCGACGGCCTCGACCACGGCCTGGGCAACCTGAGGGCCAGTCGAAGGCATCTGTGTCGGCTCGGCCAGATGCTCGGGCAGGTCTTGCGGATCCAGCGGTCGCTCTGCGGCCGGCTGATCACCGCCGGGAAGGCGTGCTGCAGGGGAGACGTTGTCGTCACTCATGCCTTGATCCTGTCATGTTGATGGCTCGGACGCGTCTAGGGAGGGCTTTTTCTTGCCCGGAGTGGGAAGGTAGAAGTGTTACCAAGAGCACATCTGTCACCTGAACCCGACCGCGAAGGGAGACCATGCCTCCGCTGAAATCCGACGTGTGGACCTGGGACACGCTGATCCACATCCTCATCATCATCGCCCTTGCGATAGTTGCCCGCTGGCTGCTACGCAAGGGCGTCGACTGGACGATTCGCCTCATGGTGTCGCGCTCGGAAAAGCGCGAGGCCACCATGCCCGGGCGCACCCGCCGCATCCTCGCCGAAGCGACAGGTGCGACTCTCGACAGGCAGAATCAGCGCACGACGACCGTCGGCGGACTGCTCTCGAATGTCGGCGTTGCCATCATCATCATCGTCGCCCTGCTGTCGGGATTCAGCACCATTGGCATCAAGATCACCCCAATCCTGACCTCCGCCGGAATCGTCGGCGTAGCCCTGGCCTTCGGCGCGCAGACGCTCGTCAAGGATGTCCTGGCGGGACTTTTCATCATCTTCGAGGACCAGTACGGCGTCGGTGACGCGGTGAAGATCAACGAGGTGGAGGGCCTGATCGAGGACGTCGGCCTGCGCGTGACCCGAATCAGGGACTGGAACGGTGCCGCCTGGTACCTTCGAAACGGGGAAATCACCAAGGTCGGCAATGTGACTCAAGGATGGACGACCTCGTTCACCGACATCAAGGTGCACGCCTTGGAGGACCCGAATCAAGTCATCCGGGTCATCCGGAAGGTCCTCGACGATATTGCGGTCGAATTCGAAGGCACCCTGCTCG
Organism: Cutibacterium avidum ATCC 25577; assembly: GCF_000227295.1. Taxonomy (GTDB): domain Bacteria; phylum Actinomycetota; class Actinomycetes; order Propionibacteriales; family Propionibacteriaceae; genus Cutibacterium; species Cutibacterium avidum. Next base: position 1,072,263 of record NZ_JH165054.1, read on the forward strand.
ACAAGCCCCTGGTGTTGGGAGTCGGCGACATCACCGGCGACACCATGACCTTCCAGGTGATGACGAAGTGCATCGCGAACCAGCATCATGACGTGCTGCGCGCCCTGCGCCGTGAGTGCAAGGACGCTTTCGACGCCGCGAGAATCCGTGGAGCCTTTTGATCCGGCGGGCCGTTTTCATCACGACATGACACCTGCCATCACCATGGTGTGACACCGTGCCCCGAAACGACTCTCAAATGCGGTCCTGGACTTCTCCCTCGGCAAGAGTCCTTCCCAATGGAACGACAGGGCAGGAACGGCTGATGACGAAAAATCACACCCCGCTGACCATCAAGGGCGTGTCGAAATCATTCTGTCGCTCAGCCAGGGAAATTGTTCACGCGGTGAACGACATCTCCTTCACCGTCGACCACCATCGACATGCCCCTGGGCCTGACCCGCCCGGACAACGTACGCCTCGAGGTCGCCATGCACGTTCCTGGTCTGGTCATCACCGGACTGGCGTTCTTCGACAACGTCTTCATCCCATTGAGCGACACCATGCCCACCATCGGACGATGGAGCCCCGCCTACGACATCACGGCTCTTGCCCGCTGCCCGTTGACCAACGGCATGGACATTGGCGGTGGCCACGACTCCTTGAGGGTTCTTCCAACGATCCCAGAACAACTTCCCGCTCCGGTGCGATTTTCCCCTTCAAGGCACCAACGCCGTCACCGGGGTGACGGAAGAACGCGCATGACGATGAGAATTCTCATTGCCGAGGACATCGATCTGGGGCTCGCCGCCACCGCGATGTGAAGGGGTCACTCTCTCTCATCACCGACCGTGAGACCGAAATCCTGGGAATGGTCGTGGATGGCTCTGCCGAACGTGCGTCGTCAGCAGGGGAGAGGGTCAGCGTCCGAGTTCCTCCCGCACCGCCTGCTCCACAGCCTGGCTGAGCAGCAATCCGGCCTTAGCCATCGACTCATCCGGATCCGGCTCGATGTCCGACAAACAGATGATTCGTTGGAATGCCCCGCGCTTGTCCCCGGGGAGGTCGCATTTTCCACAGACTGCCCACACCGGCACCCCGGCATCGAGAGCAATCTTGCGGATGGTGTCGGGGAGCTTCCCCAGGAGAGTCTGCCGGTCGATCCGTCCCTCCCCGGTGATGACCAACCCTGCCTCGGAAATTTTTGACACCGCCTTTGCCCATCCGAGCACTGCAGCTGCTCCTGGACGGTACTTCGCGCCCAGACAACGGAGCGCCCAGCCAACTCCACCAGCGGCACCAGAGCCAGGGGCGTCCCGGTACGCGCTACCAATGGCCGCCTCCATGAGATCAGCGAGCCTGGTCAGACCAGCTTCAGCAACCTCGATCCCTTCCTCGTCCAGTCCCTTTTGCGGACCGAAAACTGCTGCTGCACCGCTCGGCCCCAGCAGCGGTGAGGTGACGTCACATGCCACGGTCAGCTTCACTCCCGACAGCTTTCGGTTCAACCCGGACAGATCGAGGCGCGAGAGTTCCGGCAACCCCGCTGCGCCGGGAGAAATGGGCGCCAAGTTCTTGTCGAGCAAGCGCACCCCGAGGGCTTCCAGCATCCCCGCACCGCCATCGGTGGAGGCCGAGCCGCCGACCCCGACGGTGATGTCAGTCGCTCCACTGCGCAGCGCAGCCGCAATGACCTCCCCGAGGCCGCGACTGGATGCCACCAACCCGCGTCGAGGGGTCGGTGGTCCGGACACCCTGTCAGCCCTCTCCAGACCACAACAGGTGGCCATCTCGATGACTGCCTGGTTGTCGCGCAAGGCATAGTCGACTTCGGCAAGGTCACCGGTCGCCCCGTGGCACTTGACGGTTACGGCGTGGAACCCAGCTGCCAGAACAGCCTCCACAGTTCCCTCACCGCCGTCAGCAACTGGAATCGTCATGACCTCACGCCTCGGGTCAGCTGCGGAAAACCCTCGCTGTACCGCCCGGCACGCCTTGCCGGAGCTCAGAGAGCCCTTGAACGAGTCAACGGCCACAACCACAGGTGCATTCGGATCAGGACGCATGGTCTCAGCATGGCATGCGGACATGTTGGCTCCCGAAACTGGCCCCATGACCTTCGCTGAACATTTTCGCCGCGTCGCATCGATCCTCGTCACGAGATCTGCCCGACACACATGATGTCGGCACTTTTCGTCACACCCCGTAAACTCGGTGTCATGGTGAATCGCGCCTACCTGTCCCTGAGCGTTCTTGCCCTCGTGTTGTGGGTGGCCGCGTACCGTCATCTACCCGGCTGGGCGGCTGGAGTGACGCTGGCGTGCGTCGTGCTGTTCTCCCTGTTCTGCGAGTGGTCCCGAGTGCGCACCCTGGCCCGCATTGGCAAGTCCCGCGGCACCAACCACCAGAGTTCACGCGGTCGCAAGTTGTCCTGACAAGGCTGTTGACCATCCCCGTGACACGGTTTCCGATCACGCTGGCTTCAGCACTTCCCTTCCAGCTCGCCAGCTTCGTGACCGCCGCAAAAGCCAATGTCGCGTAGGCTGTCTGCCGCCATGCCTGAAAAAAACGTCAACAGCCCCTCGACGCTGCCCACCGCCCTGCACCCAACCCCCGATGAGTCGGGGATGACCGTGCCGCAGCTGCTCCAACACCGCATCGATGTGCTTTTTGAGCAGGTGCCGCTGGTCGCTGAACTGGGCAAGGTCTTTGCGCAGGCGGGTCACGACCTTTATCTCGTCGGGGGGTCCGTCCGCGACGCCCTCATGGGCCGTCTTGGACACGACCTTGACTTCACCACCGACGCTCGCCCCGACACGACGGAGGCAATTCTTCGCAGCTGCACCCATGCGACATGGGACATCGGCCGAGCCTTCGGGACTATCGGCGCCCAGATCGACGACTGGGTGGTGGAGGTCACCACCTACCGCGCAGACGCGTACCACCCTGACTCCCGCAAGCCCGAGATCGTCTACGGAGACACCCTCGAGGACGATCTCATCCGTCGCGACTTCACGGTCAACGCGATGGCATTGCATGCCATGACTCGAACATTCTCCGATCCCTACGCCGGACTCGCCGACATCGTGGCGGGAGTTTTGCGCACTCCCTTCCCGCCAGAGCGGTCGTTCAGCGATGACCCGCTGCGCATGATGCGAGCTGCACGGTTCACCTCCCAGCTCGGCTTCACCGTCACCGATGAGGTCCGTGCCGCCATGACTGACATGGCCCCACGCATCGAGATCATCTCCGCCGAACGTGTCCATGACGAACTCTCCAAGACCCTCCTCACTGACCACCCGCGTGCGGGCCTCGACCTCCTGGTCGCCACTGGCGTCGCTGACCATGTGCTCCCCGAGCTGCCAGCCTTGCGTCTAGAACGCGACGAGCACCATCGTCACAAGGACGTCTACGAGCATTCCCTGACAGTTCTAGACCAGTCCATCGACCTCGAGAAGCGCCGCGGTCACGAGCCCGACCTCACCGGTCGTCTGGCTGCTCTGCTGCATGACATCGGCAAACCGCCGACACGTAAGTTCGAGCCCGGCGGCAAGGTGAGCTTTCACCACCACGACGTCGTGGGAGCAAAGATGGCCCGCAAACGTCTCAAGGCCCTCACCTATCCCAGCCAGGTCGTCAAGGATGTGTCAAAACTCGTCGAACTGCACCTGCGCTTCCATGGCTACGGCGACCAGGGGTGGACGGACTCGGCGGTGCGTCGTTATGTCCGTGATGCTGGCGACCAACTGGAGCGTTTGCACATCCTGACCCGCTCTGACTGCACTACCCGGAATCGTCGCAAGGCCGAGCGGCTGGAATTCGCCTACGACGACCTCGAGAGGCGCATCGCCGACCTCACCGCCAAGGAAGAGCTGGCTGCGATTCGTCCCGACCTCGACGGCGAAGAGATCATGGCCACCCTGGGCATCAAGCCCGGCCCAGCGGTCGGCAAGGCCTACAAGTTCCTCCTCAACCTCCGCCTCGACGAAGGCCCGCACACTCCTGGCGAGGCAAAGGCCGCACTGCTGGCGTGGTGGGCCGAGCAAGAGCACTGAACCTCACGCGGACCACGGTTCAATCCCGTCCCCGGCCAACTACCATGACAAACGTGTCACCTGTTTCCCGCCTTCGCCCAGCCGCTTGGCTGCTGGGGTTGTTGATGGTCCTCACGACCGTCTTCGCGGGATCTTCCCCTGCCCAGGCACGTACTGCGACAGAATTGGTCAAGGTGACGATTACTTCTGTCAGCCCACCGACAGGGGATCCCAAAACTCCCATCACCATCAAGGGGACGGTGACAAATACCTCTTCGGTGTCGATGACATGGGTTCAAGCGTCGTTCTGGCGCTCCCAGGACCAGATCAACGACACCCGGGACCTTTCTGACCTGCTGGCATCCCCCGCCACCGTGCCGGTTGGCATGCGGTGGTATCGGGAGCCCAACGAGGCGTCAATTTTCAACATCACTGACCCAGAGGCCAACCAGACCTTCAAACCAGGCGACAGCGAGTCCTTCACCGTGACTGGAACACCAGCCCAGATGGGGTTGACTTCACCCAACGCCGTTGACGCGATCGGCGTCCACGTGCAGGCGTCCCCCGAGAACCAGTCGCGCAGAACTGTCGGACGAGCACGAGTACTCACGGTGCTCTCAGATGCTCACACCAGCGCGAACCTCGCCCCCGTCATCGTGCTCTCGACCATGCCCACCCGCAGGATCGACGGCACCTTCACCGACGAGTCGCTCGCGGATGACATCACCCATCGACTGAAGCCTCTTGCTGAAGCGGCACACACCCGTAACGCAACAGTTCTCGTCGATCCAAGTCTCATCGACGAGGTCAGGGCGATGGCCTCGGGATATCGCGTGGCTGGCAAGGGCACAACCACCGTCGAGGGCAAGGGCCAGCAAACAGCCAGAGAATGGCTCGACCTCGTCGAACCATTACTGACCACCGGCCAGGCATATCGCCTACCGTACGGAAATGCCGATGTCATTGGAGCGGTTCGGCAGGGCCGCCCCAACGTCCTCTTGACGGTGAAACACGCACTCGACCCCTCGAATCCAGCCGCGAAGTTACCGTTGGCAGTCGTCGACCCAGCGGCTGAGCTCGACAAGTCCTCGTTCAAGACCCTCACCAAAGAACTCTCCCCCGCACTGGTTCTGACATGTGCAGCATCGGCTCGTGACGGCGTCCGGGAGGAGTCCGGAGTCAAGGTGATCGGTCTGGCCGACACCGCCCGAACCGACGGCCATCCACAGTCCAACAGCGATCCCCAGCGGCGCGGGATGCTGCTGTCCCAGGCCCTCCTCATGACTCACGAGTCGATTCCGGCGGTCACCCTCGTCACCACCGTCAACGATGTTCAAGCCACTGCGCCGGTCGGTTGGCTGCACCTGCAGAATCTCTCGGCAGTTCTCACTGGAGCCAAGCCGGGCCTTCGGCTACCGGGAACACGCGCCGGTGACATCACCCTGAAGGACCCTTGGTGGCGCGTCCAGCACGACGTCGGGATCGATTCAGACGACTGGTCCGACCTCGTGGGAGCCCCCACGGAGGCGACCTCCTTGACCTCGGCGAAATTTGTCAGCAGGTCGTTGTCGTCGTCACTCCAGGATCGTGAGGCATGGGCTACTGACGTCATGCGCCCAGCGGCGGACGCCATGGCCGGCAAGGGCCTGGTCCTGCATTCAGCCCCGCAGTTCGTGATGTCCTCCTCGACCAATGACTTTCCCCTGACGGTCACGAACTCGCTCGCACAGACGGTTCACGTCAAGGTCGTCGTCTTCTCAGAAAACCCGCAGCGCATCGACATCCCGGACACCCAGGTCGTCACGATCCAGCCCAGGGAAACGCAAACCATCAGGTTCGCCCCGAAAGCAAGCTCAAATGGAGTCGTTGAGATGCAGGCACACCTGTCGACTCCATCAGGACGCATCCTGGGGTCCCAGACCAGTTTCGTTGTCAAGGCGACTCAGATGGACGATGTCGGCTGGATCATCATTGTGGTGTCGGCGCTGGTGCTCATCATCGCCACGGTGCTGCGCATTCGTCAGGTGACCGCGAGTTCCCGGCGTCAGGCCGAATCCAACGGTGAGTCCCAGACCAGTGGCCCCACCGCTGGCTCGACCTCCGATGACATTTCTGACACCACACCTTCCCCTTCGACAGTAGAGGATCCTGACACGGCCTCGGACGACGATTCTGAGCATCACCTCCCCACCGGTGAGGGCAACCTCGCCGAGTGACAATCCTGGGGTTCGCGGCACGGATCGGTATCGTTGACGATGCACATTCGGATCGATCGGGCAGGAGGTGGCAGTGTCTTTCGAAGACCCCGCCGATCGTCACGGCGGTCGGTATGACTCGGGTCTCCATGCCGCGGATGACCTCCCCGACCTTCTCCCAGGGTCCTTTCTGGGCGAGCGTTACCGTCTCGACCAGGAGCTCTCCCATCCCGAGTCCTCACTGACCTGGCGAGCCTTCGACACCAAGTTGCACCGCCCGGTCCTGATTCACGCTCTGGCCCCGCACGGTCGTCGCACACCCGCTGTCCTGGACGCGGCCCGGCGAGCCGCCGTGGCCACCGATTCGCGCTTCTTGCGAGTCCTCGACGCCATCGTCGCCGGACCAAGCGAACCAGCATCATGGGTTGTCAGCGAATACGCCCCTGGAAAGTCAGTCGAGGAGCTGTTGGAGACCGGGCCCCTCTCGGCGTTGGAGGCGGCATGGATTGCCCATGAAATCGCCGACGCGATGGCACCCTTGCATGCCCAAGGGGTCTTCCACGAACGCATCAACCCCAGAACGGTGCTCGTCACCTCGACCGGAAATCTCAAGATCAGTGGCTTGCTCGTCGAAGCCGCGTTGCATCCTCGGCCGGGCGACAATTCTCGTCCCTGGCCGGACCGTGAGGTCGCCGACGTGACAGACATCGGACGGGTTCTTTATGCCTGTCTGGTCTCGCGCTGGCCAGTCGGACGTGGCCACCGCCCGTCCGTCGAGCCAGCCTCGACAATGTCCTGGGGACTGCCGCCCGCCCCGACTGACTCCCACGGCTGGCTCACCCCACGTGAGGTCCGCGCCGGAGTCTCCCCAGCCCTCGATGTCCTCTGCGACCAGATCCTCTCGCAGGTTCCCCGTTATGACGAGGTGCCATTGCGCACCGCGAATGAAATTGCGCATTCCCTGCGTCGGACCCTCGGCTCAGCTGACGCCGCCGCTGACCTCGAGCGTCGCATCCGGTTCCCGGTAGGACCGGCTTCCCGTGCCGGGGAGGAGCCATGGCGCTCCGACGAATCCGCCGCTCTTGCGCCGGACCAGGATGAGCCAGAACGGGCAGAGGAGTACGGACCTGACGACGAGGGGTACTGGTCCCCGGACGCGGCTGCCGGAGAGTGGGGGCGTCAGGCAGGGCCAGTGCCGTGGACGAGCAACAACGACCCCCACACCACACAGCTCTCCCCCGCTGGGCAGGAGTCCTCGGAGAACGGCAGTGCCGAGCTGGTATTGGCCAAACCGCGCCCTCACAACCGTCGATGGCCACCGGTACTCACGGCTGCCGTTGGCGTGGTCATGATCGTGTGTCTTATCATCGCAGGGGTGCGTCATTCTGGCAGCAACGTCCCGGAGGCATCCAGCGAGCCGACCACCGTCGAGGTGACGCGCGTCCAGGAATTTGATCCCGAAAAGGACGGTGGCGACGCCAAGGAGAACCACGACGAGGTCAGACACGCGATCGACGGCGACCCGTCGACGGCTTGGCACACAGTCGTCTATCACAACTCTGCGAAGCTCGGGAACCTGAAGCCCGGCGTCGGCCTGGTCATTGATTTGGGACGCGTCACCAAGGTCACATCGGTGAAGGTGCAACTGGTCGGATCCGGCACGGATATTTCCTTGTGGCAGCCGACCAGTGATGTCTCCTCCGATGAAGCTCCCATGACGACGATCAAGGAGTGGACCCAGGTGGCGGCGGTGCCGGGGGCCGGATCGACGGTCACGTTGAAACCATCCGGCAAGACGAAGGCCCGTCATCTCCTGATCTATCTGACGGAGCTTCCTCCGAAATCGACCTCGCGGTTCCAGGGTGGGATCGCAGATATCACCGTCACCGGGTCCTGACGACGTTTTTCGACGCCCGGGGCTGGCGACCATCTGCTCTCCGACATGTGCTTTCTGGCAGCGACCCAACTGCCGACCGACAGTTTCCGACGGAATCATCGTCAAGTGAGGCACCTTCTCTGCCGCCGCACCACCTCAGTGACGAAACCCCCAACTCGTCCCTCCTCCGAGGCCAGGATTTTACGACCTTCGCTCGAGCTGACACTTTTCGTCGTGCGGTCTGGTCGTTGTTCAGTCTGGTCGTCGTGCAGTCTGGTCGTCGTGCAGTCTGACATGAGGGGCCGGTGAAGGAAGGTCCGTGTGACAGGAGCCCGTCGCGAGAACCCCGCAGAGGACAACTGCAGAGTCACCCGCGAAAGCGAGTGCCCCCAAAAAACGCAATGGTGCCCCGTGCTCGAAAGCACGGGGCACCAGGTGTCATCGGTCCATCGGGATCAACTCAGGATCACTCCTTGACGTCGTCGTCCATCCAGTCGAAGGTCTTGGTGACGGCCTTCTTCCAGTTGCGGAACAGACGCTCGCGCTCATCCTGGTCCATCTTGGGCTCCCAGCGCTTGTCCTCGGCCCAGTTGGCGGTGACGTCCTTCTCACCCTCCCAGAAGCCGACAGCGATGCCAGCGGCGTAGGCGGCGCCCAGAGCAGTGGTCTCAGCAACCACCGGGCGAACCACCGGCACGTTGACCTGGTCGGCCTGGAACTGCATGAGGGCCTCGTTGGCGGTCATGCCACCATCGACGCGCAGCTCGGTGAGCGGCACACCAGAGTCGGCGTTCATCGCCTCGAGGACTTCACGGGTCTGGTAGGCGGTCGACTCGAGCACGGCGCGGGCGATGTGGCCGCGGTTGACGTAACGAGTCAGGCCGACGAGGGCGCCACGGGCGTCCGGACGCCAGTAGGGTGCGAACAGGCCGGAGAAGGCTGGCACGAAGTAGGCGCCGCCATTGTCCTCGACGGTGTTGGCGAGAGCCTCGATCTCCGGGGCGGTCTCGAACATCTTGAGGTTGTCACGCAGCCACTGGACCAGGGACCCGGCAACGGCGATCGAGCCCTCGAGGGCGTAAACGGTGGGCTGGTCGCCGATCTTGTAGCAGACGGTGGTCAGCAGACCATTCTCGGAGAAGATGGCCTCCTCACCGGTGTTCATCAGCATGAAGCAGCCGGTGCCGTAGGTGTTCTTCGCCATGCCCTTCTCGAAGCAGGCCTGGCCGAAGGTGGCAGCCTGCTGGTCACCGAGGATGCCGGAGATCGGGGTGTCGATCAGCAGGCCGTTCTTGCGGCCGTAGCCATAGACCTCGGAGGAGGACTTGATCTCGGGGAGCATCGACTTCGGAATGCCCATGACCTCGCACATCGAGTCGTCCCACTCGAGGGTCTTGACATTCATGAGCATGGTGCGGGAAGCGTTGGTCGGATCGGTGACGTGCACGCCGCCCTCGGTGCCTCCGGTCAGGTTCCACAGCACCCAGGTGTCCATGTTGCCGAAGTACAGGTCGCCGGCTTCAGCCTTCTCGCGAGCACCCTCGACATTGTCGAGGATCCACTTGACCTTCGGGCCGGAGAAGTACGAGGCGAGACCCAGGCCACAGATGTGCTTGAAGCGGTCAGCACCCTCGTCGCCAGCCAGCTCGTCACAGATCTTCTGGGTACGGGTGTCCTGCCACACAATGGCGTTGTAGATCGGGTCGCCGGTGTTCTTGTCCCACACCACGGCGGTCTCGCGCTGGTTGGTGATTCCAACGGCAGCCAGCTGGTGGCGGTTGATGTTGGCCTTGGTCAGCGCGAGTCCGACGACATCGCGAACAGCTTCCCAGATCTCGATCGGGTCGTGCTCAACCCATCCGGCACGCGGGAAGATCTGCTCGAATTCCTGCTGGCCGACGGCCACGATCTGGCCCGAGTGGTTGAAGACGATGGCCCGGGTCGAGGTGGTGCCCTCGTCGATGGCGAGCACGAACTTCTCGTCGCTCATGATTGTTGCCTTTCTTGTCTACGTTGACTTGTCCGAGAGGTTGCGACTGATACGAAATCAGCTCTGGTGTGACAGTGAGAAACCTACTCAGTGCCAGAAGATAATGTAGGTGAGGGCGGCAAGAACGGCACCAATGGTCGGGCCGACAACCGGAACCCAGGAGTAACCCCAGTCACTGCCACCCTTGCCCTTGATCGGCAGGACGGCGTGGGCGATACGAGGAGAAAGGTCACGAGCCGGGTTGATGGCGTATCCGGTGGGGCCGCCGAGAGAGGCACCGATGGAGACGATGAGCAGGGCGACGGCGAGCGGGCCAACGGTCACACCCTGAGTGAAGCCGGAAATGATGACCCACAGCACGAGGACCCAGGTACCGATGGCCTCAGTGATGGTGTTCCACAGCGGGTTGCGGATCTCAGGGCCGGTGGCAAAAGTACCGAGCTTGAGGGCCGGGTCGCAGTCCTCGTCGTAGTGCTGCTTGTAGGCCAGCCAGCAGAGCACGGCACCGACGAAGGCACCGGCGAACTGGGCGAGGATGTAGATGATGATGTTGCTCGCGGTGGCGGGGATACCCTTGGCCAGGTCCTTACCAGCAAGTGCGAGGCCGATGGTGACGGCCGGGTTCAGGTGCCCGCCGGTCTTGTAGGCTGCGTAGACACCGAACATCACGCCGAAGCCCCATCCCCAGTTGATCTGGAGGGAACCGGGAGCGGGATTGCCCTTACACTTGGGAAGGAGATTGTTGGCGACGACGCCACAACCCAGCAGAATGAGGATCATGGTGCCCAAGAACTCAGATCCGAAGATCGTCGCGGCGGGCACCGCGGTTTCGAGAAGCATGAGGACTCCTTCGTCGTGGCGTCATCCATTGACACCGATTTACTCGCCGGTGGCGGTCGATCCCGTAGGATTCAGCAAACGGGGACCGTCGTCCCGACCCTGTGGGGGCTGGACGTGGCTCAGTCAAACATCTACGGCGCCGGAGAATCGCAATTCTGCACTTATGTGCATGGCAAGGGGAGAGGCATGAACGAATTGTCCAATGACGTATGGACAGCAGCGTCCATGTATTACATGCAGGGCGAGACAATGGATGCCATCGCCAGCCATCTCGGCACATCCCGCTCAACCGTGTCTCGTCTTCTCAAACAGGCACGTCAGTCCGGAGTTGTGCGTATCACCTTGTCAGAGCCGACTGGGTTACGTAACGGCCTGGATTCCACCCTGACGAGGATGTTCGGGGTCAACACCACTGTCGTGCCGGTGAAATCAGGAACGACCGAGATTCACCGCCTGGACCAGGTGGCCAGGATCGCCGGACAGATGGTTACGGACATGGTCGAGGACAATTCCGCGATAGGAGTTGCCTGGGGAACGACCCTGGATGCCGTCACCCATTATGTCGTCCCCAAGGACGTCAAGGGAGTGCGCGTCGTACAGATGAATGGGTCGGCCAACCCCACCAGTTCAGGGATTCCTTACGTTGGATCAATCCTTTCCAGAATGGCTGCCGCGTTTGGGGGTGAGGTCATTCATTTCCCAGTCCCGACATTCTTCGACAATGCTACGACGAAGGCCGCGATGTGGCAGGAGCGCTCCGTTCAGGCAGTACTCAAGGCACACCGCGAGCTCGACCTCGCCGTGTTCGGCGTGGGAGCCCTCGACAGCCCAGTCCCCTCCCACGTCTATTCCGCCGGTTACATCACCGATGAGGAAAAGGCGAATTTGATGCGGTCCGGAGTTGTTGGTGACGTCAACACCGTCCTCCTCAAGGCTGACGGCGCCTATGACGTCGAGTTCAACAAGAGAGCGACCGGATTGGCCCCATTCCAGTTGCAGCGCATACCGCGTCGGCTCTGTGTCGTCGCTGGCCGCGCCAAGGCTGTCGGGCTGTTGGCCGCACTGCGTGCCAGGGTGGCGACGGACCTCGTCGTCGACGATGCAACTGCTCGTGCAGTCCTCGATCTGATGTGACTCGCCAGTCCTGCGCCCGTGGGAAGAGCGCCGAAGCCACAGCAGCTGTGGGGCCCTTCCCACGTCGCGTAACCCGTATCAGGACTTCGCCGTACCCAAGGTGACGTCGGCGGTGGCCTGCTGCGAACCACGGATGTAGCTGATCTTGACCTTCTGGCCAGGCTTGAACGACCTCACGAGACCGACCAGGGACTCTCCGGACACGATATCGGTGTCGTCGATCTTGGTGATGACGTCGCCACGCTGCAGCCCGCCCTTGTCAGCTGCCGAGTTGGGTGAGACCGTGGCGATCCCGGCCCCGAGGACTTGGACACCATCCTTGCTGCCAGCGACGTCACGCACGGAGATGCCCAGGAAGGCGTGAGTTGCCTTTCCGGTGTCAATGATCTGATCGGCAATCGATTTGGCGAGATTTGACGGGATCGCAAAGCCGATTCCGATATTGCCCGATTGCTCGGAGTGGCTTGACGAAAGGCTCGCAATGGAGGAGTTGATCCCGATGAGCTCACCATTGGCATTGACGAGAGCACCACCTGAGTTGCCCGGATTGATGGCTGCGCTGGTCTGGATGGCATTCGTGACGACCACGCCCGACGACGAATCTCGAGATCCCAGCAGATCCCGTGAGTTACTGCGATTCATGGTGGTGACCGGACGATTGAGGGCACTGATGATTCCGGTCGTCACCGACCCCGACAGGCCGAGCGGATTGCCGACGGCCATCACAGGAGACCCGACGGTCAACTTGCTGGAGTCAGCAACACCGATCGGTTTCATGGACTTCGGCGGGTTCGTCACCCGGATGACGGCAAGGTCCGTCGATGGATCCGTACCAACTACCTTGGCCTCGTAGGTCTTGTTGCCCATGGAAACCGTCAGCTGGCCGCCCGAAACCGCGTCGGCAACGACGTGATTGTTGGTGACGATGTTGCCGTTCGTGTCGACGACGACTCCCGACCCCTCGTCTCCGCCATTGCCCGTCCTCACGGTGATGGCGACTACCGAGTTCGACACGGCGGAGGCGGTGGCCGTCCAGTCCGGGGCGGAGGATGAGCCTTGAACCACCTTGGTGACGCTGTTGGGGGTTGCAGGGCTCGACGTCACAGCCGGGGCGTCGTTCCTTGTCAGGGAGCGATCGACAAGGCCCCCGGAAACGCCGCCAACAGCCGCCGCCAGCACGGCGACGAGAACAACTGTGCCGCCACGAAAGCCCTTACGGGCCGATCGCGACGAGCCCTCCGCCGGGTCGGGGTTTTTGTCACCCGCACTCGGGGCCGGCTGCTCAGAAGCCTCCCACGGAGGAGGCTGGGTGGTTGACGGATTTCCCTGGGTCGCCCAGGAATCGTTACTGCGCGACCAGTAGGCATCCTGCGCCCAGCTCTGGCGATTGTCGTCAGGGCGAGAAGGATAGCCTCCCTCCCCACCACCACGCTGGAAGGGATTGGGTTCACGCGGCTCACGGGGACCATTCATCGACTCACTCATGACTCCAAGTTTCCACGACCGCGCCAAGTAGTCGATGCACTGTCCAGCAACGTTTTCCCCTCAGAGGAGAAGGTTTGAGGCTGCAGTCCCACCCTCCAACGGGGTCGGATCCGACCGTGGTCAGGCGCCACGGGGATCGCGTCAACCCCCAGTCAGGGAACCCGCCGTCCAATCGGCCTTGCCACCCCTCATATCCACAGGAGGTGCTCAGGAAGGCCACGACGCATTCACAAAGATGAGATCGGAGAAGTGGGCCTCCACTGCTGGGCTTTCCCCTCCCCCGGTGTACAGCCCAATTCGTGGGCGAGAGGCCGCAGGCATCGTCCACGTGGCGCCCCACGTCCAATGGCGACCGTCATGGCTGAGCGCCGATCGGTAGAGGTGCTCACCGCCATGGTCGACGTGATGGGCAACACGTAGCCATGTCACGCCCGCAGGTCGACCGACCACTGCCCCACCGTAACTGCGGAACCCATCCGCATCGGTAATCTCGCGTCCGTATTCGACGATGCGCGTTCCCTCGACAGCCACCGCACCAAGACGGATGAAGTCGTCATCACCGTTGATGACCACCATCCCGGCCTGCTGATAATTACGGACCATGTCCAAACCAAGGTCCAGACCGACTTTCACCTGAGCGATCCAGTCTCCCTCCGGTGGATCACGCAGCAGCAATCCACCTGAGGCACCCTCCCCCGCGAGGTCTCCGTCGGTGACTGGCCAAATGATCGCGCCACCCTTCGCATGAACGCCAGAAGGCCGGCGAATCCATGCCCACTCGACGTTGCTTCCGTTCACAGCGGCCACCAGATCGACCCGCTGCGGTGTCCCGACGGGAGTTGGCTGGGGTGCCCTGTCGTCATGGATGCTGTGGATCCGGGCCGCGACGACGTTGGTCACGAGACCGTGGCCGGAGATTTTCAAGGGGCCGCCCTCGAACTGACGACCCTTCGGAAAGACCAAGGAGGCCGATGCATCGCTTGATCCCGCCGGTCTCAGTGCCACGCGCAGCTGCGGCCCATGAATGGTGACAACAAGGGTTCGCCACGATCCGTCCTTCGGGAACTCCATTGACCCAGTCCACGAATCTCGTCTCCCCCTCAGCACACCGGAGTCCGCGTTCACCTCGACACTGACGTCATCCGCCAGCTCCACAGAGATCGAGTTTTTAGGCAGCACATCCATCTCCAGGCGCACGCCGTCCGCCGGAAGTCTCTTTCGTGAGACGACGCGCTCGCCTTCGATTCGCATGGCCTGATTGACCCCTCCAGCGTCGATCGGATGAGCATTGGTGAATTGCGACGAGGCATTCCACGGTTCTCCACCTAGTAGAGAGGCTGTTAACGGCGCGGAGCTGGGTGTGTCAGAGGGCCCCGCACCACCGTTAACCATCGGCCAACCGTCAATCCACTCCAGGCGATCGACCAGGAGCGGACGTCGATTGATCCCTCCGGCCTCCCCAAGCCACGGCCGTACCCGATCCAGTGCGTGGTAGAGGAGGTAGTCCTGTCCTGACGAATCCGTGAAAACGGCGTTGTGGCCGGCACCGATCCACTTGTTACCGTTCTGGGTCACGACGATGCTCCCACCTGAGTTCGACTTTGTCATGGCGATGCCGTCAGCATCGAGGAATGGGCCCAACGGCGACTGACCACGTCCCGCAAAGACCGAGTACCCGGTACTCGGCCCGGCACAACAATTCGCCGAGGACGCCATAAGGTAGTAATGGTCGCCATGTTTGACGACGTAGGGAGCCTCGTACCGGTCAGAATGGGCAACCTGTACTGGTTTTGTCTCCAAAGACAGGCCGTCCGGAGCAGTTCGCGCAGCAAAGATCCCGCCACGGTACGAACCCCAGTAAAGGTAATGAGTACCGTCGACATCCGTGAATCCAGTTGGATCAATGGTCGAGAACCACCCGTCGTGTCCATCGGAGTGAGGAGGGACGAGCGGCTCCGGTTTCACTGTCCACGGCCCTACTGGAGAGGGAGCCGTCGCAACGCCGATCGCCGAGTCGTCCTTCCCGGCGTTGAGAGCTGTCTCCGTCACTGCGAAGTAAAGGACATATCGGTCACCGATACGACGAACATCCGGGGCCCAGAGTCCGGCTGCCGGACTGATCCAGTCGGGCATGTTCTCCGAGGTGAGAAGCGGTCCGACATACGTCCAGTGCTGCCAGTCCCTTGTCTTGGCAACATGCCCTAGGGCAGGGGCCCCTCCGGCACGCAGCGGGTCTGACGTCGCATAGACGTACCACCAGCCATCCACACCCCTGATGACTGACGGGTCGGCCCAGGTGTCGGCAAAGCTCCGCGACACTGGGGTGATGATCTGGCCGGCAGCAATCCCCGGAGTCACGCGGGGAGTCGGTTCCGGTCGGTTACCGGCGTCACAACCCATCACGATCAGACAGAACCCCAGCACAAGCGCTGCGAAAGGCCGCTTCGACATCACATCCTCACCCCTTGAGGCCGGAGCTGGCAACGCCTTCGATGATGTACCGCTGCAAGACTACGTAAATGACGAGAACCGGAACGGCTGCCATCGTCGCACCAGCCATGATGACCGGGTAGTCAATTGTGTAACTTCCTTGCAGGCGGGTCAGACCGACTGGGAGCGTGAGACTCGCGTCGCTGAACAACACATAAATTGGCCAGACGAAGTCATTCCAGTTGCCCAGGAAAGACAGCACGAGCAGGGTCGCCAAGGCTCCTTTGGCGTTGGGGAGCACGATCTTGAAGAAGGTCGTGAATGGTCCGGCTCCGTCAATCATCGCGCTCTCCTCGAACTCTTTCGGCAGCGCCACGAAGAATTGTCTGAGGAAGAACACTCCGAAAGCTCCTGCGGTTCCCGGGAAGATGATCGCTGGAAGCGAGTCCAACCACTGAAGCTTCGACATCAACTCGAAGTTCGGCATGAGGAAGATGAACCCCGGCACGAACATCGTCGACAGGACGATTGCGAACAGGACGTTCTTCCCGGGCAACCGCAGCCGGGCAAAGGCGTAGGCAGCCATCGCGGCAAACAAACAGGTCAGTACCGAATTGACCGTCGCAGCCACAAATGAGTTCAGTACCCATCGAAGAACCGGACTCGCATCATCTACGAACAGCAACTGCCGGTAGGCACGCAACGTCCAGGTGTGTGGAAAGGATGTGGCAGGAACTTGCTTTGCCTCGATGCTCGTCTTGAACGAGGTGAGGATCATGACCACGAGAGGCCCGAGGAAGATGACGGTAAGAATTACCATCATTACCCAGAACAACGGATTCCTCCATGTCTTCCTCATGACAGTTCGCCCTTCCTGGACCGGGCAGTATGACGGAACCGACGTCGGTCCTTCGCCTCTTTGCGATCGCGTGTGGCGTAGTACTGCGCGATTGAAATCACAATGAGGATGGCAGCAAGGATGTAGCTCTCCGCGGCGGCCTGACCGGCACGGTTCTGGCTGAATCCCAGGTCGGTGATGACCATGATTGCGGTCCGTGTCGACTCAGCCGGGCCACCCTGGGTGATGGTGTAGGACTGGCCGAACATGTTGGCACTGGCCAACACCGTTGTGACAAGAACGAAGATCAGCACGGGCCGCAGCCCTGGCATGGTCACGTACTTGAACTGCTGCCACCGTCCAGCACCGTCGATGGCCGCGGCTTCATACTGTTCCTGAGGGATATTGGCCAGGCCGGCCATGTAGATCACTGCGTTGAACCCGATCGTCCACCAGACCGTGACACCGACCAGACCAATCCAGGCCCAGGGTTGGGAGGTGGTCCACTGTATGTTTGTGTGGAAAATGGCGTTCACCAGACCGAAGTTGCCGTCCAGCAGGTATCTCCACATGACACCGATGACAGCAACACCGAGCACATAGGGAGCGAAAAACACTGCCCGGAAGAACGTCCGCCCTGGGAACTTCATGTTCAGCAGGATTGCGAGCCCCAACGGAAGGCTTACAAGGAAAGGCACACTCGCCACCGTGAAGATACCGGTGTTCGCCATGCCTCGCCAGAACTGCTCGTACTGCACCGATTGTGGGTCAAACAGATCCGCATAGTTCTGCAACCCCACCCAAGGACGCGCCGGGAGGGTGAAGTCCCAGTCATGCAGACTGATCCAGATACCGTACACTGCGGGGACGGCGACGAAGACCGTGAACACGACGAGGTAGGGAGCGAGAAAGACTAACGCAACCCCCGCAGAACCCTCGACGCTCTTACGTCTCCTCCTTGTAGTTCCTTCCACTGAGACCGACATCACTGATACTTCTTTCGGTTCTCCTCGAGAATCTTGTCGGCTCTGCTGGCGGATTCCTTCAACGTCGACTCAACTCCCTTGCCACCAAGCACGATTTCGTTGACAGCGCGATAGAACTCACCGATGACATCATTGATGCCAGGGACGGTTGGGGGAAACACCACGTCGTTGATTTGCTTGGCCAAGGTTGACTGTCCAGTCAGCTTGGCGAAACCATCACTTTCGCGGACCGAGTTACGTGCCGGGATCTGGCCGCCCTTGGCCCACTCCAGCGACTGCTGGGAAACCCAGTTGACGAACACCTTGGCAGCATCCACACGGTTTGAGTTCCCATTGCGCTGCGTCGGGATCGTGAACTGGTGAGAGTTGGCCCAGACAGCCTTAAGCTCACCGATCTGTGGCAACGGGGCAACCCCCCACTCCAAAGCCTTGTTCTCAGCCAAGGTGTTAAGCGACCAGATGCCATTCCAGTTGAAAGCGGTCTTCCCGTTCTGAAAGGCGACGAAGTCCGCATCCTGGGCAACCTTGGCTGGGGAATACCCCTTCTTGACCAAATCCATCCACCACGTCATGGCCTTGATGCCCGGCTCTTCGTGCCACGTCGCATGGGAGGCATCCTCCGAGAAGAGTCCTCCACCGAACTGGGCCACCAAGCTGTAGACGCTCATTCCTCCGGTGAACTGGAACGGTGATGCCCAGTGCCCAGCAACCCCCTTGGACTTGAGTGTCTCCAATGCAGACATGTAATCGCCCTGGGTCTGCGGCGGCTTATTGGGATCCAGCCCAGCCTTGTCCATGACGGTCTTGTTGAAGAACATGCCCATGGGATGGACGTCGAGCGGAATCGAGTACCGTACATCGCGGTAGATTCCAGCTACCCACGGCACCTTCGCAAAGTCGGGGCCTTTCAGATCAAGTGCCTTGGCGACGTCGTCGAGAGGTTGGATGGATTTGCGGGCCGCCATGGTCGCCACCGAGTCAAGGTGGATGACAGCCACGTCAGGGGCCTTGCCTGCTGTGACAGCGGTCGGGAGTTTCTTGTAAAGGTCGGCCCACTGCATGGACTGCATGGTGACCTTGATGTTGTCATGACTGGAGTTGAATTTGTTAACGAGCTTCTTCATGAAGGTACCGTCACCACCGGTGAAGCCATTCCAGAAGGTGAGCTCAACCTTGGGACCGTCGTAAGTCTTTCCGCCACTGCCCGATGCCTGGTCGCTCGCCGTACCCCCGGCAGACTTGCCGCCACCGCAAGCAGTCAGGCCGACTATCGCACCGGCCGCCACTGTGCCAGAGAGGAAACCCCGTCGTGTCAGATTTTCAATCATGCTGTGTTCTTCCTTCCTTGTTGGTCAGATCGACATCGATCCACCCATTCCGAAAATCAGCTGTCCTCATTAGACGAGGTCTTCAGCCGCAGGCAATTCCAGCTCGCCGGATTGGCATCGAAAGTGAGAATTCCTGACGTGATGTCGCAGGTAGCGTTGCGCGGTTCAACGCGGTTTGGTTGGTCTGCGGTGTTGACGGCTGCAATGTCCTCATCGTCGAGAGCGAGGCACTCGACAACCTTGCAGTCACCAAAGGCCCGCAGATCGATCCGTGCCCGAGCTCTCTCGTGAAGGTCACGGTTTACGAGGAAGACCACGAGATCATGGTTCTCGGCATCCCACGTCGCCACGGTCCACACCTGACCGGCTCCTCCCCACCGTTGTGTGGAGATTGCCGGTCCCTCGCAGCGAGTATCAAGGACCACCCCGCGAGCGTGTCGTGACATCAACGCGAATGGGTGGAAGATCGTCTGCCGCCAGGCGCGACCACCCTCTTCAGTACGAATCGGAGCGATGACATTGACAAGCTGTGCCTGACATGCGACACCAATCCTGTCCGTATGACGTAGCAGGGTGATGAGGAGGGAGCCCACGACCATCGCGTCCAAGACCGAGTAAGTGTCCTCGATGAGGTGCGGCGCATGCTCCATGCCGATAGCATTCTCCCCACCAAACCGGCTCTGATACCAGACGTTCCATTCGTCGAAGGAGATCTTGAGTCGACGGTCACTGTGATGCATGGCCGCGACGTGGTCGAGGGTGGCGACGACATCGCGGATGTACCTCTCCATGTCCTCTGCGCAACAGGCGAAGGAGGCGACATCATCATCTATGGGCTCGTAGTAGGCGTGGGCTGACACCATGTCGATGTTGTCGAACGCTGCATCGACGACGACGCGCTCCCAGCGTCCGAACGTCGGCATGGACCGCGATGAGGAACCGCACGCAATGAGGGACAGCTTGTCGTCGAAGCGGTGGAAGGCATTGGCCACCTCGGTCACCGTCCGGGCATATTCGTCGGGCGTCTTGTGGCCCATCTGCCAAGGTCCGTCCATCTCATTTCCCAGACACCAGGTCTCGACGTTCCACGGATCTTCCCACCCATGGCTCCTACGCAACTGGGGAAGACGGGTGTCGGTATCTCCGTTCACGTACTGGAGGAATTCCATGGCCTCGTTGAGCCCACGTGTCCCAAGATTGACTGCGAGCATCGGCTCAATACCCATGCGTCGACACCATGCGAGAAACTCATTGGCCCCAACGGTGTTGGGTTCAACCGACCGCCACGCAAAATCAAGGTTCCTCGGTCGCTCCTCGAGCGGTCCGACGCCATCCTCCCAACGGTGGTTCGAGACGAAATTTCCACCGGGATAGCGGAGAACTGTAATTCCCAGTTCCTTGATGAGCGCTGCCACGTCACGCCGAAATCCGCGGGAATCAGCATCGGGATGATTCGGCTCAAAGATGCCGGTGTAGACACAGCGACCCATGTGCTCGACGAAACTGCCGAAGATCCTCCGGTTTACTTCTCCCACCTGATAGGCGGGATGGACGTGGACAGTCGTTGTCCTCATGGATGTCTCCTCTATGCGACGACGTCGGTGCCGTCTCCGTAGCTCCTGGACAACGTTGTAATCCATTTTTACAACGATGTAACGGAACATGCAAGGTGCACGCCGAGACGTCAGCCCTGCGACATTGCTCGAACCATCACGAGGATCTAAAATCATGATCATGACAGCGCGCCTCGTGGATGTTGCCGAAGCTGCAGGAGTGTCCGTCAAAACCGTTTCTAACGTTGTACATGAGAGCCCCCACGTCCGCCCTGACACCCGAGCTCGGGTCGAGCAGGTCATCAAGGAACTCGGCTACCAACCCAATCGCGCAGCGCGCCAGTTGAAAGCCGGACGAACCGGATTCATCGCTCTGGCTCTCCCGGAAATTGAGACCCCTTATTTCGCAGAGCTCGCCTCTCGTATTTCAGAGCGGGCCAAGAAGGAGGGGCTCATCGCTCTGATGGAGCTGACTGGCGCGGATCCCGTCATGGAAAATCGAGTACTCACTCGGTTCGGCCGGGGCGTCGTTGATGGGATTGTCTTCTCACCCCTGTCTCTGACCTCGGAGGAGATTTCCGACCATCCCACCAATGTTCCCATGGTGTTACTCGGTGAGCGGGCAACTCCACCCGATCATGACCATGTCGCAGTGAGATCTGTCGACGCAGCACGCCGGATGACCGAGCATCTCATCGAAGTTGGGCACCAGCGGATCGCCGCCATAGGTCACGTCCCAGATCAGGGCACTGCATCGACGCGGCTCACCGGATATCGTCAGGCGCTAGAAACAGCAGCCATTCCCCTCGACGACGACCTGGTGGTGGGCGTACCTACTTACTCGCGATCAGCTGGGTTTGATGCCATGAACCATCTACTCGGCCTCACGGAAAAGCCTGACGCCGTCTTCTGCTTCAACGACACAATGGCTATCGGTGCGGTTCGCGCCTGTCACGAAGCTGGGGTGCGAGTCCCGCAAGACATTGCAATCGCGGGATTCGACAACACTGAAGAGGGTGTCTACTCAACCCCGACCCTGACTACCATCGCTCCTGATCTGAACGCGCTCGCTGACAAGACCCTGACGATCCTCACCCAACGCATCGGCCAATCCAGCAGTGACACGCACCAACCAGGAACCGACGTCCCCGTACCCTGGCACCTCGTCATTCGTGAGAGCACCGGAGGGCCCGCCGTCCGCCCCTAATCCCCACCGGGAATGTCCTGAACCCTTTGTGTGCTGGATAGGTTGATCCCTGAACCAGTCACCGACCAGGAGACGCCATGACAACTCAGCCCCTTGTACCCAACACCATCCTCGGCAACATCTCGCTGTCCGATTCCTCGGAGACCGACACCGTTCAACCGTCCACCGAGACCATCGACACCGACACCCGAGGCGACGACGAGCCCCGTGACGTCATCATCGTCGGTTCCGGTCCGGCTGGATACACCGCAGCCGTTTACACCGCCCGCGCAGGGCTGAAGCCGCTCGTCTTCGAAGGATCCATGGATGCCGGTGGTGCCCTCATGCAGACCACCGAGGTCGAGAACTACCCCGGCTTCTCCGAGGGCATCATGGGCCCGGATCTCATGGCTCAGATGCGTGCCCAGGCCGTGCGATTCGAGGCCGAGCTCGTCGCTGACGACGTCACCGAGGTCGACCTCACCGGTGAGATCAAGAAGGTCATCGACACCGATGGAAACACTCACCACGCCCGCGCGGTGATCCTCGCCACGGGATCGGCCTACCGCAAGCTCGGTCTCGAGGACGAGGTCCGTCTGTCGGGTCGTGGCGTGTCCTGGTGCGCCACCTGTGACGGGTTCTTCTTCACCGGCAAGGACATCGCTGTCGTCGGCGGCGGTGACTCCGCGGTCGAGGAGGCCACCTTCCTCACCCGGTTCGCCAACTCGGTGACCCTCGTTCACCGTCGTGATAAGCTGCGCGCCTCCCAAATCATGGCCGACCGTGCCGAGGCCGACCCCAAGATCACCTTCGCATGGAACAGCGAGATCGTCGCCATGCAGGGCGAGTCCAAACTGGAGTCGGTGACCCTGCGTGACACCAAGACCGGTGAGGAGCGTCGACTCAAGGTGTCAGGAGTCTTCGAGGCCATCGGACACGACCCGCGTTCCGAGCTGCTCCGGGGCCAGGTCGACCTGGACGATGCCGGATACGTCGTGTGCGCCGAGCCGTCCACCCGCACCAACCTGCCGGGAGTTTTCGCCTGCGGTGACCTGGTTGACTCCCATTACCAGCAGGCCATCACCGCGGCCGGATCCGGATGTCGTGCAGCCCTCGACGCGGAGAGGTTCCTCGCCGAGCTGGGACGCTGAGTCTCTCGTCAGTTTTCGCCGTGTCGCTTCGTGAAGGTACGAGGCGATGCGGCGAACCACTGTTTCAGGGAATAGCAGTGGGTGCCCCAACACCGAGAGACACCGCTCTGGCACAGCGGGAAGCACTCCTACGAATCGAGCTCCGGGGAGGCGGCCGTTTTTCGTCACCTCATTCTTGGGCGGGTCCATGCCACTTGCTGCCAGGCAGACAGACCCAACCTCGACGTGAAGACCTTTGGCTCCCCGGAGACGGGGTCGGTGAATCCCATCTGCCAGGCCTGCAACTGCAACGGGTGGCTGAAGTCATCCACCGGGGTATCCAGAAGTACCGGGTAAAAGGGGTCATTGACTATAGGAGCTCCCAACCGCTGCATGTGGAGACGAATTTGGTGGGTGCGACCAGTCCTCGGTCTAGCCTCGTAGAGGCCCAGCCCATCATGCTCGGCCAGCAAAGTGATGCCAGTCACGGCATTCGGCTCGCCCGGAATCTCACGAGCCTGCAGGATGCCTCGTTCCTTGATGATTCTCGACCTCACCTGCCAGCCGTCTTTCGTCACCACGACCCCGTCCCCGGCACGGTGTTGCACCACAGGGGCGACCAACCGGTACTTTTTGAACACCTTCCGGCGCTCGAACATCTCCTGGTAGGGCCGACGCCACCTCCTCTCCCTGGTCAGCAGAAGCACTCCGGCAGTGACCCGGTCGAGACGATGGGCCACGGTCAGTTCTGGTAACCCCAGCTGGGTCCGCAGCCGGACAACGACCGACTCGAGAACGTGCCGGCCTCGCGGAATTGACGACAGGAAGTGCGGTTTGTCGACGACCAGGATCCGATCGTCGGCGTACAAGATCCCGATACCAGCTGGGACAGAGGTCTCCTCAGGAAGATCGCGGTGGAAGAAGACAAATGTCTGCGGAGCGAAGGGGGAGCTCCCCGTGAAGACACATCCGGCTTCGTCGACGAACCTCCCCTCGTCGAGCATCTCGTCAACTCGCTGCCCACCCACTCTGACGAGCTTTTCGACCAGATAGTCACGCATCGTCAGCCAGGGCCAGCCGTCAATCCCCCGTGCGGTCGCCAACCTGCGACATTCTCCGTGATCGGGAGTGTGGACCCATGCCGATTCCAGGCCGTGACGTTGTGGAAGAGGCGATCGGGGCACCGTGTCAGCCTACGGGTAAGCCGACGCCGACCCCACACTCCCCTCAGTTCCGGTTCACAAGAATCCCGTCTCGCGGACTTACAGCTCAAGGCAGTGTTTCACACCGGCCGCGAGGCGGGATTTTGGGTTCTCCGACGTGTCCGAGCCACCCCAGATGTCGACCACGCCGGGAACCATGTCCTACAATACCTAGTACCACTAGGGTTTTGTGGAGGTCGGCTCACCTGCACCTCCCCGGCAAAGGAGCAAGCCCATGACGACAACCCCGAACGAAGCTGCCCAGCCTCAGCAGAAGCAGTACGCGAGTACCGGCCGTCTTGGCGCAGTCATGTTCATCGGACAGTTGGGCTGGGCCGCCGTCGGCGCAGCCTGTGGAACATTGCTCGCGGCACTGGCTGCTGAAGTGAAACCTGAGGACAAGGTCGACTTCCTCGCCCTGCTCACCACCACGGGAGCCATCGCAGCTGTCATCTGCATGATCACGGCAGGCACCCTGTCAGACCGCACGAGGTCACGGTTCGGCCCGCGCAACCCTTGGATCATCGGCGGCGCAATCATCGGAACCCTGGCCTTCGCCGCCATCGGCCTGACCAGAAACCCCGCCCTCCTCGTCATCGCGCACATGATCTACCAAGGCGGACTCAACTGCATGCTCGGCGCCTTCAACGCCGTTCCCCCGGACTACGTCCCCGACTCCGTACTCGGCAAGGTGTCCGCCTTTGGCGGCGCGGGCTATCTTCTGGCCCAGATCATTGGTGCGGTTATCGCAGGGGCGCTTGTCACCCGACCATCCCAAGGATTCCTCGTCGCAGCCTGGATGATGCTGATCTCGAGCATCATCGTGGTCTTCCTCCTGCCACCTCACCCGCTGCGCAATCACTCCCCACGGCCGCCGGTCACCTGGCGTCAGTTCGCATCCCAGATGAAGCCGCCCGCGGATGGACAGTTCTGGTGGATTCTGGTTGGCCGGTTCCTTTTCGTCATCTCCCTGTTCATGGTGATGCAGTTCCAGCTCTACATCGCCACTGACGAGATGGGAATGACACGGGCAGCCGCCGGAAAGCTCATTGCCATGAACTCAGCGGTTCTCGCCGTCACCGCCGTCATCCTCGACGTCATCACCGGGCCATGGTCCGACAAGGTCAAGCGTCGCAAGCCCTTCACGATGATCGCCCCGCTCATCGCGGGAGCGGGTGTCATCCCTCTCTTCCTGGTCAACGAGCCCTGGACCCTCACCGTCTTTGCAGCCATGGGCGGCGCCGCTTTCGGTACGTACATGGCCGTCGATGGCGCGCTCATGGTCGAGGTTCTGCCCAACCGTGACGATTCGGCTCGTGACCTGGGCTTCCTCAACGCCGCCAACTCCTTGCCGATCGTCTTCGCCCCCGGTATCGGCGCGACGCTGGTAAAGACGACCGGCTATCCCGGACTTTTCATCGCAACGATCGTCCTGGCCGTCCTCGGATCGTTGTGCATCACACGAGTGACAAGGGTGAAATGAGATGAAACTGGATCCACGACTAGCCGAAATCCTGGAGCGTCAGCCCCGGAAGGAACAGACGCTCGCGGAGCAACGGGCGCAGCAAAATGACTTCGCAGCAAGCCTACGGGGAAAATTGACACCCGAGATTCCCGACTCACTGGAGCTCGAGGATCGCATGGTGCCAGGCCGCGATCGCCCCATCCCGGTCCTGATCCAGCGTCCGGAGGGCCTCCCCGACCCCACTCCAGTACTGGTGTGGGCCCACGGCGGGGCTTTTGTTCACGGCTCTCCGCGCACCGTGCTCTCCCGCACGGCCAACATTGCCCGGCGTGCCGGCATGTGCGTCGTCAGCGTCGACTACCGGCTGCTGCCCGAGCACAACTACCCCGAGAACCTGCATGACGTCGTCGATGTCGTACGATGGGTTGCAGAAAATGCCCAAGCTGAGGGGTTCGACGCATCCAGGGTTGTCGTCAGCGGGGACTCAGGCGGCGGAAATCTCGCGGCTGCGACAGGAATCACCTGCCGCGACGAGGGTGGCCCGAAGATCCTCGGTCAGGTCCTCGAGGTGCCGGTTCTCGACCTTTCAGACACTTCCGACGCGATGGCCGAGGCCCAGCGTGACGCCCCCGGTCTCGCGGCCGTGCTGCACCACAGCCATGTTCGTTACTTGTCTCATGGGGCGAGTCTTGACGACCCGTGCAGCAATCCGATCTGTCTGGAGGATGCGACCGGCCTTCCGCCGACGTTTTTGCTCAACTGCGAGGTCGACCCGCTACGCGACGATTCCTTCGCGTGGCAACACAAGCTGGAAGCAGCCGGGGTGCCGGTGCAGCTGACGACGATCCCGGGGATGGCCCACGCCACCCAGAGCTTCACCCTCGCCTTCCCCCAGGCGAAAGAGGCTGAGGACAACATGATCGCCTGGCTGCGCGATCTCATCTCCTGCTGACATACGATGGCCGGGCCCGGGGATTTTCGTCACCGGGCCCGGCCGTCGTCACGTCTGTGTGGATTCCCAGGACCTCCGCGTGAGGTGCCTCAGTTCAAGGGCTCACCAGCGACGCTGAAGGTCACCGGGGTCTGCGCCTCAACCGTGCGAGAAACGGTGCAGTTCTTGTCTCGCGACATCGCGACGACGCGATTCACCAGTCCCGCCGCCTCATGGCCCTCGTCGGTGTCGGGGAAGCTGAGCTGGAAGTCGACCGAAACGTCCCCCAGGGATGCTCGGCCCTCCTCGTCGCTCACCTTGGTGCCCATGACGGACACGGTGAACTGGGTCGGCCCGCCGCGACGGCTCGTCACGGTGTCGACATCGACGGACGAACATCCACCGATGGCTGCCAGCAGCAACTCGACGGGGGTGAACTCGGCATCCTGACCGGAGCCGAAACGGATCTGACCGCCACGCGCGTTGGTGGCGGTGTAATGGCCCTCACTACGACGGACCAGGGAAACCTTCTTGGTGGCGGACGGCATGATTCCTCCTCAGCGCACGAACTCTTCGATGACCTTGACGAGCGCCTTCTTCGTCTTACCGCCCTGCAGCGACTTGACGAGCTGGCCGCTCTGCCAGACCTGAATCGTGGGCAGGGACATGATTCCCTGCTCGGCCGCAATCCGGGTATTGGCGTTGGTGTCGACCTTGGCGAAAACCATCCGGTCGCCATAGACCCCAGCCAGCTCCTCGATGATCGGGGAGAGCTGCTTGCAGGGGGCGCACCAGTCAGCCCAGTAGTCGACGAGGACGGGCTTGGCAGCCCCGAGAACCTCGGAGGCGAAGGTCGCGTCGGTGACCTCGATGACGTTGTTCATGACAGCCTTTCTAGTTCGACCAGATGAGTCTAGGTCGTGGTGGCTCGAAGGGCACCTCCGGTTCACAACCACCGAGCGGTTACCCGGCCCATCCAGGCAAACCACTGGAAGCACCCAGCAATCCAGTCCCGGTGCACAAAAACGCCGACCTGCGGGGTCGTGAAACACCAGAGTGCTCAAGACCCTCTCGAGTCGGCAGTTTTTGAACCCGCGGCGGTGGGTGCCGACGGCAGATACCAGTGACGGTGGGTGCTCGTGGCCGTGGAAAGGTGAGCAGAGCCTCACGGCTCTCGGGCATCGTCACGCCCGCACTGGGTTCACACCCCCTACCGAGGCGGGCCAGGGATCACCTCTCCCCACCGAAGAACTTCTCCCAAGGCAGGTCGAGCGGCGCATTGTGGGCGACGATCTCGTACAGTGCCCGCACCAGCGGGAAGTCGGTCTCGGCAATGACCCCGCGCTCGGTCATCTTTCCGATCGCCTCGCCGACGACACCGATGGCGGCAACCCCCTCGAGGGTGATGCCCTTCATCTTGACGTTGCGGATCTCCGAGAATGGCACTCCGGCTCCGACATAGGTGCCGGCGCGTACATTGCGTCCGCCCATCGTCGTCACGAACATGTCGCCAACACCGCCCAGACCGGTGGCCACCTCGGCATCGCCGCCCATGAAGGAAACCATCTGCTTGAGCTCGCGGGCTCCCTCACCGAACAAGGCTGCCGTGTAGTCGTACATGACGTACCTGGCATCAGTCTGGCCGGCCTTCTCGAGCATGCCAGCCGCAAATCCGCCTCCAAAGGCGAAAATGTTCTTCATGCAGGCACCGACCTCGTGTCCGATGAAGTCGGTGGACGTCCAGACGTGGTAGTAGTCGGTGCGATACGCCGCAGCTAGCCGGTCCAGCACCTTCTGCTCCTCACCGCAGAACACCACACAGGTGTTGCGGTGTACAGCCAGCTCACCGGCAATTGACGGTCCGACGATCGCTGCCCAGTGAACCTCGTTGGCAAGGTCGCCCATGTGCTTCTTCAACACATCAGGAAGGATGTGAAGGGTACCGTCCTCGTCAGCCTGCATGCCCTTGGTGACGCACAGGATGGTCTGGCCCGGCTTCGCCAGCTTGGCCAGCTGTTCACCGGCCCAGTCCACACCGAACGAGTTGACGCCGCTCATGATGACGTCGGCCCCCTCGACGGCTTCGGCAGCGTCAGCAAAGTGATAGGCCTTGACGCGTTCGTCGACCTTGAGCTCGAGAACAGGATGCTCCCGGGTGGCCTGAATGGAATCAATGATCTCGTCATCGAGGTGGGTGCCGATGAGACGGACGTCATTGCCGTTCTCAACGGCGGGGAAGGTCAATGCGGTGGCCATGACGCCCGCACCGAGCACTGCAATCTTGAGCATCTTCGTACCTCCGAAGGTGGGTTGTGGCCCGGCAATGGGCCCGACACCATTCACGCTAACCACTGGTCACACGCGAATCCCACATTCGTCAGAAGTCTGCACTTCCGTGCAGAAATGAGGGTCCGGACCCTGGGACCACACAAAGGATCACTGCAGAGCCTGCTCGGCAGCATGGGCATCGACAACGAGGTCCGTGCACAATCCTCCCTGCAAAACGGTCTCCACGGCCTCGGCCTTTTCGACTCCCGATGCAACGGCCAGGACTCGTCGAGGACGCGAAGGATTGTGGTTGTCGCCTGCTACCCTGACGCAGTCCAAATCCACTGAAATCGTGCGCGAATCCAGTTCCTCGTCGACGACCTCGCCGTGGACGTCGACGTAGTGGCTCATGATGTCTGCGCTGGCACCCTTGCGACGCAGCTCCTCGATACCGTCCTTCGTGACGTGGCCCGCCGTCACTAGGATCGAATCGGTACTGACAGCTCCGGGCGAGTAGACGAGGAGATCAGCCTTGTGGGCAGCCTCCAGCGGGCGTGAGACCGACGCGTCCTTGCGGAGCATCTCCCCCAGATCCGCCGATCCGACGATCGTCGGGGCCTGCAGGGTGAGCGATCTGCCCGGGCCGAGTTCGGCCATCCGCACGACGGAGCGTCCCACCAGGTCGTTCCTCGTGACGGCAACACCGCCGTTGGTCTGGGCGACAACGACATCGGGATCCCAACCAGACCCCAGGTGCTGAGCGAGATGAGCCGTCGTCCGTCCCCAACTCACCGCGACCACCTGCGGCTGGGGTCGCCACTCGGACAGCCGCTGAGCTGCCATCCGAGTGACAAGGTCCAGGGTCAGTTCGTCACTGGCCTGGACGGGCACGACGACGGCCGTTTGCAACCCGAAGGTTTCCACCAACTCGGTCTCGAGCCGGTGATGCCGGGCGAGTGGGTGATCAATGGTGATCTTGACCATCCCGGTGCGGCGAGCTTCCTCGAGAATCCTGCCAACCGTCCAACGGCTCATGGAGAGTCGTTGGGCGATCGCGGCATGGGTCATCTGCTGGAAGTAGTACATCTCCGCAACGTGGAGCATCTCCTCGTCTTGGCTCGCCCGGCGTCGGTTCGACATCGTCATGCCTCGGTCCGCGTCACAGAACGGACTTGGCGACCTCTGCGACGTGGTCGGCGGTGAAGCCGAACTTCTCGAACAGCAGGGTTCCGGCAGCAGAGGCACCGAAGTGCTCCAGGGAGACCGAAGCACCCTTGCAGCCGACATACTTCGACCATCCCATGGCGACACCGGCCTCGACGCTGACACGAGCGGTCACCGAGCTGGGCAGAACCGACTCGCGGTACTCCTCATCCTGCTCGTCGAACCACTCCTGACACGGCATCGAGACGACCCGGGTCGGGACCCCGTCAGCCTCCAGCTTCTTCTGCGCTTCGAGGGCCACCGACAGCTCGGATCCGGTGCCGATGAGGATGAGCTTGGGCTCTGCGCCGGCCTCGGACACGACGTAGGCACCCTTGGCAACACCCTCGGCAGAGGCGTACTCGTTACGGTCGATCGTCGGCAGATCCTGACGCGACAGCACCAGTCCGGCGGGACGGTCGATGTGCTCCAGGATGGTGCGCCACGCCACCGCAGTCTCGTTGGCATCGGCCGGACGGACGATGTCGAGGCCCGGGATGGCACGGTAGGAAGCCAGGTGCTCGATCGGCTGATGGGTGGGGCCGTCCTCACCAACGCCGATGGAGTCGTGGGTCCACACGAAGATCGACGGAACCTTCATGAGGGCCGCGAGACGGGCCGAGGGACGCATGTAGTCGGAGAAGACGAAGAAGGTTCCGCCGTAGCAACGGGTCAGGCCCGACAGGGTGATGCCGTTGAGGATGCCACCCATGGCGTGCTCGCGCACACCGAAGTGGATGGTGCGACCGTAGGGGCCACCTGGATCCTTCTCGGAGCAGCGATCCTCGGGCAGGAAGGAGTCGGCCCCCTTCATGGTGGTGTTGTTGGAGCCGGCGAGGTCTGCCGATCCGCCCCACAGCTCGGGAAGCTGAGGACCGAGAGCGCTCAGGACGGCTCCGGAGGCCTTGCGGGTGCTCATCTTGCCGGGCTCGAAGGTCGGGATCTCGAGATCGTCGGGCAGCTTGTGGGCAAGCATCCGCTCAAGGAGGTCGGCGCCGTCAGGGTTGGCGTCGTGCCAAGCGACGAACTTCTTGTCCCATGCCTCGCGCAGACCCTTGCCGCGCTCGGCGAAGGCGGAACGCACCTTCTGGACCATCTCGACGTCAATGGCGAAGGGGGTGTCCTCGAAACCGAGCTTCTCCTTGAGGGCGCTGACGCCCTCGGTGCCGATCTTCGCACCATGCACCTGGGCCAGGCCGGCGAGCACCGGGATCGGCCAGCCGATGACGGTGGTCAGACGGATGAAGGACGGCTTGTCGGTGACGGCCTTCGCGTTGTCGATGGCCTCCATGAGGGCCTCGACGTTCTCCTCGTAGGTGGTGCCCCCGTTGGTGAAGTCGACGTGCTGGACGTGCCAGCCGTAAGCCTCGTAACGAGCCTCGACGTCCTCGGAGAAGGCGATGGTGGTGTCGCCCTCGATGGTGATCCGGTTGTCGTCGTAGAACAGGATGAGGTTGCCCAGTTCCTGGGTCCCAGCCAGGGACGACGCCTCGGAAGCGATGCCCTCCTGCATGCAGCCATCACCGGCAATGGCGTAGACGTAGTGGTCGAAGGGGCTGGTTCCGGGAGCGGCGTCCGGGTCGAGGAGGCCACGCTCACGGCGAGCTGCCATCGCCATGCCGACGGCGTTGGCAACGCCAGCACCGAGCGGGCCAGTGGTGGTCTCGATGAATTTCGTGAGGCCGTACTCGGGGTGGCCAGGAGTCCGGGATCCCCAGGTACGCAGGGACTCCAGATCGGACAGCTCGAGGCCCAGACCGGCCAGGTAGAGCTGGGTGTACTGGGTCAGCGAGGAGTGTCCTGCGGACATGATGAAGCGGTCACGGCCGAGCCAGTTCGGGTCGGCCGGGTCGACGGCCATGACCTTGTGGTAGAGCAGGTAGCTCAGCGGGGCCAGGGAGATGGCGGTGCCGGGGTGCCCGTTACCGGTCTTCTCGACGGCGTCGGCCGCCAGCACTCGTGCGGTGTCGACAGCGAGCCTGTCGGTGTCGGTCCACGTCAGTTCGGTTGCCACGATGTTCCTCTCGTATTGGCTTGTTGGCCTGATCTGTGTGATGTGTTGTCGCTCGTCATGGCGATGGGTGGGGGCTCAGGTCCTCACTGGGAATCCTATTCGCAACCCCATCGCCATGCACTTGTGGGGGTGTCGATGTCACAAATGTGCAAGGATGCCTTCCTTCGTCACCCTCTCTTGACCTCCCGGGCCCGCGAACGTGCTTGGCGTCGGATCTCCTTGAGCCGGTGCATGACCTGGTTTCCGCCGCGGCCGAAGTAGTCGTGAAGACGAGCGTATTCGGCGTACAAGGCGTCATATTGAACGGCTCTCTCCTCATTGA
This sequence comes from Cutibacterium avidum ATCC 25577, assembly GCF_000227295.1. Classification (GTDB taxonomy): domain Bacteria; phylum Actinomycetota; class Actinomycetes; order Propionibacteriales; family Propionibacteriaceae; genus Cutibacterium; species Cutibacterium avidum. The sequence goes on from NZ_JH165054.1 coordinate 1,104,652, forward strand.
TCTGGTAGACGCCATCCTCTTTCGCTCCCATGGCAGCAGAGGCTGCTTTGACATCTGGGTAGAGACCGGCGGCCACTGCCGCAAAGACCGCAGATCCGTGTGAACCCGGCTGCTGCGCGGTCCCGACGCTCAGAGGCACCCTGCAAATGTCACAGAACAGCTGCATGAGGAAAGTGTTCTTGGTCAACCCGCCAGCGACGACGAGCTCATCGATGTCAACACCTGAATCACGGAACGACTCGATGATGGTGCGGGCACCAAAAGCTGTTGATTCCAGCAGGGCTCGGTACTGATCCTCCGGGGTTGTCGTGAGGGTCTGACCAAGAATCATTCCAGACAGATTCGCATCCGCCAGGACTGATCGGTTGCCGTTGTGCCAGTCCAGTGCGATGAGCCCATGGGCTCCAACCTCCTGACCCGCGCACTTCTCAGTCAACAAGTCGTGGATACCTATACCGCGACGCGTGGCCTCGTCATGGTAGGAACCTGGGACACAATTGTTGACGAACCAGGCGAAGATGTCCCCGACGGCCGTCTGACCGGCTTCGAAGCCCCATGAGCCGTCGACTATCCCTCCGTCGACGACGCCGAACATCCCCGGGACTTCCCTCAACTGCGGCCCTGGGACGACGTAGCAGGCAGAGGTTCCCATGATGGCCGTCATCTGGCCATCCTCAACTGCCTGAACAGCTGCTGCCGTGACGTGGGCATCGATATTTCCGGTTGCGACGGCGATTCCTGCCGGCAGGCCAAGACGCTCGGCGAATTCAGGTGTCAATCCACCGACTCGCGCTCCCAACGGCAACACAGGTGCATTCATCTTCTCGACGAAGACATCAGCAAATTCAGGATTCAGGTTGGTCAGGTATTCCTGGGACGGGTACTGGCCATCTTGATACATACGTTTATATCCCGAATCCCCTGCTGAAAAGGCGAGAACTCCGGTTAGCCTCCACGTCAACCAGTCCAATGCATTGCAGAAGACATCGGTGGCATGGTAGACGCCCGGCGCCCATTCCAAGGTCTCAAGGACCTTGGGCATGAGCATCTCGGAGGAGAGAATCCCTCCGTAGCGAGCGAGCCACGGCTCCCGACGCACTTGTGCGAGCTTCACGATGCGATCCGCCTGATCCTGCGCACCATGATGCTTCCACAGCTTCACCCAGGCGTGAGGCTCATCACGAAACTCAGACAGCTGACACATGGGGGTGCCATCCGCCTTCGCGGCCACGACCGTCGCCGAGGTGACATCCAATCCGATCCCGACAACCTGCGCGGGATCGATCTTGGCATCCTCGATGCCCTTGCGAACTATGACCTCAAGTGTCTCCATGTAGTCAGCAGGGTCCTGGAGCGCAAAATCAGGCGGCAATTCCTGTCCGTCCGCCGCACTCAACACCCGGTCCATGACGCCATGCGGGTACTCATGGACAGCAGTGCCCATTTCGGTACCGTCGCCAACTCTGACGATGACAGCACGTCCCGACAGAGTGCCAAAATCCAGTCCCACCACGAACTTGTCGGCCATGACCCTCTCCTCGATGCAGTCGTGGGTTGGGGCCGGGGCGAGTAAGCCGGCCCGCGCCCCACGACGGTCTATGTGTCAGTTCTGACGGACCTTGTCAGTCCTGCGGCCAGGGGCGCTGACCCCAGAATCCGTCAGCCTCGAACAGCGGCTCAACGAAGTCGCTGATGGTCCCTGTCTCCACCAGCAGGTCGAGCAGGGTGTACCGCGACCTGATCATCTGGCACCGGTAGTAGGTGTCGTGGAAGCGCTCCCGGGTCAAGCCGATCTGGGCCGGATGGTAGATGCCGCCAACGGCCTGAATGATCTTCTCCACGTGGGCCGCAGGCATCACCTGAGCGCGGCAGCGCTCCTGGATGGTCGGCCACTTCGATCTCACGACCTCCAGACGCTCGCGCAGGGCATCCGCGTCGAGGTACTTGTCCATCGTCTGCTTGACGGCCGGCTCCAGCATGTCGCCGGTGAAGTTGGCGCGAACCTTGGCCTCCATCTCCTCGGCCGTGGGCCACTTGGCGACGGCGGTGTCGACGTCAAGAGTCGTGAAGTCATGCTCCAACACCTTCTCCCACAGGGCCAGCACCGAGATGGTTCCCAGGCCCACCTTGAACCCGTGAGTCAACGGGGGTTCTTGATCCATACCGAGATGCTCCATCTCCCACACATGGGAGAACTGGTGGCCGGCACCAGACGCGGGACGAGACGAGATGCGGTACTTCTGCATCGCCAAACCGGACATCACAAGACCCTCGACGAGACCGTTGAATGCCTCCGGCTTTCCATTCGCAAGGCCCTCCGGGTCACTGATCGCGCTGGCCAGCGGACCCTGGACGAGATCCCACACCTCTTGGTCAATCGGCTCGACACCCAGCTCGTCAGCGACGATCCAGTCAGCTCCGGCCGGGATCTTCTCGATGAGGTCACCCAGTCCGGTGGCGGTGCAGCGCTGGGGCGCACCAGCCATCATCGGCAGATCGGCAATGAGAGCCTGGGGGGCGCGACAACTCATGGTGTGTTTGAAACCGTTCTCGGTGATGGAGGCGCCGAAGGCAGCATATCCATCCATCGATGCGGCCGTGCAGACGTTCATGTAGCGCCGCCCCAGCTCGTCACTGGCTCGCTTGGTGAGGTCATTGAGAGTGCCCGAACCGATGGAACAGGCAATCACCCCGTCGAGGTCACGGATGTGGTCACGGATCTTCTCGATGTTCTCATAGCAGGCGTAGACGGTGGGACGTCCCGGGAAGATCATCGGCTCGACGGTCTCGACCCCGTGGGTCTCGAAGGACGCCTTGGTCTGCTCACCGGCAACGGCCCAGGTGTTCTCGTCGGCAATGATGATCGCCTTCGCGCCACCGAACAGTTCCTTGAACACGCGCCCGGTCTCATCAAGCACGTCGTGACCCATGATCACGACGTCGGTGTCGTCGCAATCGGCCAATGCCTTGTCAATCAATTCGGACATTACTTCTCCTCTGATCGGTGTGATCGTCAGTTCTTGTCGGCCTCGTGATCGACCATGTCATGAATCATCGGGCGCAGTTGCGGGTAGGTGTCGCAGTACTTGTCCACGTAGTACTCGTACTCCTCGTGACGCTCCTGGTCGGGCTCGATGACGTCAATCTCGTGAACCATCTGCTTGGCAGCCTCGGGCAGGTCCTCGAACAGGCCAGCACCGACGGCGGCGACCATGCAGGTACCGAGCACGACGGCGTCGCCAACCTCGGTCAGTGCGATCGGGACGCCTGCGACGTCAGCGTGCATCTGCATCCAGTCGCGACTCTTGGTGGCACCGCCGCAGGCGACCATGCGGTCGACCTCGAAACCGGCAGCCTTCATGGCGCGCAGGTTGTGGGCCGTGCCGTAGCAGACCGACTCCTGAATGGCGTGGTAGAAGTGCGCCGGGGTGTGCATGAGGGAAAGTCCCCAGATGATACCGCGAGCCTTCGAATCGGTGTACGGGGTGCGGTTGCCCTGGAAGTACTCGTTGATGATGAGGCCGTCGGATCCGGGACGGATGTTCCGGGACTGCTCATTGAGGACGTCGTAGGGGTTGAGACCGATCTTCTCTGCGGCAGCGGTGTAGTCGGCGGCGAAGTTGTCCTTGAACCACTTGAGCACCGAACCGGTCGAGACCTGGCTGCCCTCGACGGTGTACTGGCCGGGCATGACGCCGTCGGTGTACGCGCCGAAGAATCCCTGGCCGTGGATCTCGGTGTCGGACTGGCCGGTCAACACGTGCGAGGAACCGGTGATGAGAGCCATCGAACCCGGGGACAGCACGCCCAGTCCAATCTGGCCGGCCCATGCATCAGCCAGACCCTGAGCGACCGGAATTCCCGGACGCAGACCGAGCAGCTGAGCAGGAATTGTGCCGAGGGTGCCGACCGGGGTGCCGAGATCGAGGACCCGCTCCGGGATCTTGTCAAAAACGTCACCACAGCCGATGGTCTCGTAGAAGTCCTCCGGCCAACCGCCCTTGTCGCGGTTGTAGTACATCCGGATGGCGGCGGAGTTGATGTTGGTCGTCCACTCGCCGGTGAGTTTGTAGGTCACCCAGTCCGGTGCGTCGACGAGGTGAGCGGTCCTGCGATAGGTCTCCGGCTCGTGCTCACGCAGCCAGGCGGCCTTGAAGGGATACCACTCGGCGGTTGCCGGGGAGGTCCCGGCGCCGTTGTAGAGGCGGGCGACCGAGTCAGATCCCTCCGCGCGAGCGGCCTGCTCCGTGGCGCGGACGTCCATCCACATGATGGCCGGACGCAGTTCGTTGCCACGCTCGTCCATGGCAACCATCGTCAGCGTCGTGGCGTCGTAGGAGATACCGGCGATGGCAGCCGGGGAGATCCCGGCAGCCGCGATGGCACGATGACAGGACGCCTGAAGGGCCTTCCACCACTCCTCGGGATCCTGCTCGGCCCAGCCCGGACGGGGGTGGGTGGTCTTGTACGGGGTCGCTGCGAAGGTCAGCGGACGTCCTTCGAGGTCGAAAATTGCCACTCGGCACGACTCGGTGCCGTAGTCAATGCCCAAGAGGTAAGGGCCGTTGTTCAACATCGTTGTCTCCTGTGAGTGTGTCTTGAGGGGCTGCGGCCGCGATGCTCGCAGCCCCGTCGTCGTGTCAGTCGTTGTCTTCGGTCCAGCCGAGCTCCTGCCATGCCGAGGCAGGGATCAGCCGGTCAATGCGATCCAGGGTCCAGGTCGGACGGTGCTCGGCATCCAGTGCTGCGACGTCATCCGCGGTGGCCTCACCGGTCAGCACGCAGGCTGATTTCATGCCGGTGTCGAGGGCCATCTGGATGTCGGTCTGCAGTCGGTCACCGACCATGACGCAATCCGACGGATCGACGTCAAGCCCGGACAGCGCCTCGGTGAGCATGACCGGGGATGGTTTCCCCAGGCTGACCTTGCACTGCTGTCCGGTACACGCCTCGATGGCTGCTGTGATGGCAGCGCAATCGGGCTCGCCGCGGCCGCCCGGGAAGGGGCAGAACCGGTCCGGATTGGTCTGGACTAGGAAGGCGCGCTTGTGGAACCAGATGGCGTCGAAGGCTATCTGCAGCTTGCGGTAATCGAAGGTGCGATCGTACGAGGCGATGACGATGTCGATCTTCTCGGGATCCTCGCACAGCTCGACACCGGCCTCCTGCAAGCTCCGCTTGAGGGGCTCCTCCGCGATGGCGAAGACCTTGGCGTCCGGGTGGTTGTTGACCAGCCAGCGCGTCGTCGTCACGACCGTGTTGGAGATGTCCTCGATAGCGGTCGGCAGGCCCAGCTTCTCGAGCTTCTCGACGTACTGACTCGGATCCTTCGTCGGGTTGTTCGACAGGAACCTCACGGGAATCTCGCGACGACGCAGCTCCTCAATCATGCGGCGGGCACCGGGCAGGAGGTGGTCGCCGAGGTAGATGGTGCCGTCCATGTCGAAGACATAGGCATTGGCGAATGCGGTTGGTGCGTCGATGACGTCATTCATACTTGCTACTTCCTTGGGTCAGGTCAGGCGAACAGGGCAACCAGTGTGACGACCACGGTGTTGCTCAGCCAGATGGCAGCAGCAGGCGGATCGATGTGGCTGGTGCCGCGGTCGTACCAAAGCCGTGCGCAGAACTCACCGAGACCAGCGGCGAAGATGCCAAAGATCGCGGCGATGAGCAGGGCGACCGCCGCCATTCCCCAGGTGTGGGAATCCCACGTCGAAGTGGCCGTCCAGGTATAGGTGCCAATGCTCTTGCCCATCAGCAGCGGGAAGAACTGCACTGCGGCCAGGCCGGCGATGTTTGTCACGTGATGCTGGACCGGCATGTTCCGGTTGGTGATGAGGAACAGGATGATGACGGCCGAGATTCCGAAGCAGAAGCTGTTGGCGTTGAGGGCGGCCAGGTTGTTGTCGAAGCCCATCTTGGTGAGGCGGGCGCCGACGTTGGCGGCCAGGAAGAGCGAGGCTCCACCGGCGAAGATGCCGAAGAGGGAACCGATCGTCAGCAGCTGGCTGGGCTTCTCCTGCCACTCCAGCCACCGTCCATTGGGACCCGGCTTGATCTTGGCCGGGAAGGTGGTGGCGTCTTCGTGGAAGAGCTCCGGGTTGTGCAGGGAGCCATGGAACAGACCCTTTCCGGGGAGACCGCCGAAGGCGAGGCGGGCGAGCAGACCGGAGATCAGCACCGTCAGGGCAACGGAGTCGGTGTGCTTGCCGAACCACGGGATGTTGGAGATGCCAATCTGGCACAGGTATCCAAAAACGCCGAAGAGGGCACCGATCAGGAGGATGTCAGGGCGGCCGATGCCGGCCAGCGGGGTGTTGACGTCCTTGCCGTCATCGAGACGGCCACGGTAGCGGGCGTAAATGGCTCCCGCGACGCCGCCGGCGAAGGCGATGTGCGGTCCCATGAAGGGACCGAAGGCCAGGTAGTCCAAGCCGAAGGTGTTTCCGGTTGCGGCAAAGACTCCCCAGGAGGCCAGCACGCAGAAGCCGGTGAGGACGAAGGCATAGTTGCCGCCAATGGCAGCTCCGACAGCGCCGCCGGCGATGGCGGCGAGGAGCCCGAAGATGAAGACTCCAACAGAGGTGGTGAACATCGGTGTTCCTTCATGAGGGCGGGATCTACCCGCGATCGGATGTCCGTGGGCAACGACGGTGCTGCACACGGTCTTTCTGGGCGTCCTGGAGGTCGTCCCCCAGGGGATAGGGTGGCTCAGATGTGAGGTGTGAAGTGGGTGGCGCGGTCATCGGCGCCCGCGCCACACCGGTGTCAGCAGCAGCTGCCCGGGGCAGTCTCCCCGGCGATGTCGCCTGATTCGTAGGCGTTGATGAGATCGACGTTGGTCTTGGAGTGAGAGCTCGGGTCGAAGGTGTACCCAATGAACTCGCGGGCCAGACGACGGGCGAGCTCGAGCCCGATGACGCGCTGTCCCAGACACAGGACCTGGGCGTCGTTGGACATGATGAGGCGCTCCACGGAGAAGGAGTCGTGGGCGGTGCAGGCTCGGATGCCCGGCACCTTGTTGGCGGTGATGGCCATGCCCATTCCGGTGCCGCAGAGGAAAATGCCTCGATCGGCCTTGCCATCCTTGATGACGTGGGCTCCCTTGACGCCGATGTGCGGGTACAGGGTGTCATCACCCTCCTGGACGCCGACGTCGATCACCTCGTCGGCTCGCGCATCAGCCTCGAGATCGGCCTTGATGGCGTCCTTGTACTGCACTGCCGCCGGATCTGCGGCGACAACGATTCTCAGTCCCATGATCCCTCCATGCTTCGTTGCCGTGCGTTGGGGAGTCTCACTCGCGAATGCGAGAAGCAACGACTCATAGTGTTGATATTAACACTGTTGATGTGAAAAGTAAGGGATTAAGGTGTGACTTTCGCCACAGTCGGGCGCGGTCATTCGGGTGTGAACGGGACGTCAGCGATCAAAAGTGTCCGTAGCGGACAGAATCACCATGACTTCTGGTGAATGGGTGCGGAGAGGCACGGACAGATTCACACCACGCGTGTGAAAACCCCGTCGAAGCGGTGCGGTGTGTGATCGGCGCGGGGGCGCGAAGCGGAAACGATCGTCGTCAGGACCCTGACGAATCATCCCCCACGACCATGAGGTGGACGCCAAGATCGCGCAGCTGGTCAAGAATCCCGTGTGGGGTGTGGGCATCGACGACGACGTGATCAAATTCCGTCAGATCGGCAAATTTGAACAGCGCGCGTCGTCCGAACTTGGTGTGGTCGAGCAGCAGGACCCGCTTCTCGGCTGACTCGAGCATGGCCCGCTTGACCTCGACGACCTCCTGGTACGGGTGATAACAGCCGGCCTCGAAGATCCCCGAAGCGGACAGAAAGCACAGATCCGCGTGCATGGAACGGATCATCCGAACCGCCGCGGGGCCCATCAACGACTTCGCCCAGGACTGGTACTCGCCACCTGAGACGACGAGCTTGTCCGAGCCATTGGCAATGACCTCGTCGGCCACCAAGAGGGAATTGGTAACAACCGTCAGTGGTGAGTGGTCTCCGAGGGACCGCAGCAGCCACACTCCCGACGTCGAGTCGTCGAGCATGATCGAGCATCCTGGGCCAATGAGGTCGCCGGCAAGGTCGGCTACCGCCTGCTTGTCCGTCGAACTCTGCTCCAGCCGAAATGTGGCGTCCGCCTCGTGCAAACCGTTGGCAACCGCAACCACCCGGCCGCGGTGGCGCTGCAGTACTCCACTGGCTTCGAGGGTCGCAAGGTCGCGATAAACCGTCATGGCAGATACACCGGTGGCCTCGACGAGGTCCTCGACGGTAACCGACCCCGCTCGAACGACCGCCTCGGCAATCGCAAGCTGACGTGCCCGCGGCCCGTTCTGGCCCTTGAGAGTCGTGGTCCCACTGCCGGCCATCACCCATCGCCTCCCAACATGTCCAGCTCGCAAGAATCCTATCTGCGAGATAGTCGCATGCTGTTCTCAAGCGCAGAAATTGGCAGTTGACCACGATCGCGTCAGGCTGCAACTCACGGACGATCCGAATGGGATCGTCAGCACCCCACTGCTACGGACCCGTCCCCGAGGAGGAGAAGTCGAACCAGAGGACGTCGAGCGGTCCGTAACCGGAATTCCCTCACCTGACCATGCAAAAATTGCCGATAGGACTCGAGATCTGGCACATGATCAGGGGCGACGCCCCGCATCGGGTGATGACGGTCGTCATGGTGCAGGAAGTTCGGTCGTGACCAGTCACTTAGGGAGAAGTACAAGCCCACCCAGGTCCCACGGTTCCGAACGGCTACGAGAAACTCAGCAACGAATTCTCAACCTAATATCTTGGCCGTCGTGTAGCGAAGATACAGACTCGAACAACGCATATCCATCATGATGTGTGGCAGTGAGAATAGCGTATTGATAAATCCCTGGCGATCATCCTCTCGACCGACCTCACCCATTCATCACGCACCGAAAAAGTGT
>NZ_JH165054.1:1114549-1693624 GCF_000227295.1 Cutibacterium avidum ATCC 25577
GGTTTTGGTCACCCGGTGGAACTCGACCGGATCCGTCCGGTGCAGGCCCTGCTCATGAATCGCGCCTCCTACGAGGCCCAGCGCGAGGCCGCTCCCAGCGAGCGCCCCTTCCTCATCTCCCGGTCCGGACCGCTCGGGCTGCAGCGCTACGTCCAGACCTGGAGTGGTGACAATTCCACCTCCTGGCGCACCCTGAGGTACAACACCCGGATGGGCGTGGGGATGAGCATGTCCGGCCTGGTGAATTTCGGCCACGATGTCGGCGGTTTCGCCGGCACCGCTCGCCCCAGCCCCGAGCTCTTCGCCCGCTGGGTGGCCAACGGCGTCATGCACCCGCGATTCACCATCCACTCCTGGCATGACGACGGATCGGTCAACGAACCGTGGATGTATCCGGGGATCACCGACATCGTCCGAAACATGATCCGGCTGCGTTACCGGCTCATTCCGTTCCTCTACACCTTGTCCTACCTGGCGGCAGAGAGACGCGAACCCATCGTCAATCCGGTGTTCAGCCTCGATGATTCCCTCCTCGAGGAGTCCGACGACTTCCTCCTCGGACGTGATCTCCTGGTCGCTTCCGTGGTGGAGGAAGGTCAGGCCACCCGTACCGTCACCCTTCCCGACGTCCCAGGCGGCTGGTTCGAATTCGACACCGGCATCCACCACGACCCCGGCACGGTCACCCTTGATGCCCCGCTCGACCGTCTTCCCTTACTCGTTCGCGCTGGAGCGGGGATCCCACAGTGCACCCTTCCCGAGCCCACCGACGAGATCATCACGACGCAGACTGTCGAAAACTCCCCGCACCGGATCGTTCTCTACCTTCCTGATGGCGAGGGCCATTCGGAGGGGTTTTTCTTCGACGACGACGGCCACACCGATGGTTACCGCGATGGGCACGGATACTGGTTGACCTGGACCGCCGACCACGACGCCACCACCGTCACCGTCCACACCCACGTCGAAGGCGACTACCAGCCACCATGGGGAGCCATGGACTTCGCCCTGCGACCCAGCGACGACCGCACGATCAAGGTCATCTCCGAGCTCACCCCCTCAGCCTCAAATCAGCATCCCACAGTAGAAAACACTGGGAGGCCATGATGCTTCGACCACAGGACACCCCTACCCGAGAAACAAAGTGTCTGTCGGGAATCTGGCACTTCGCCTTCGACGCCGAGGACCGCGACCAGGCTGAGGGATGGTTCACCCAGCTGCTGCCGGAGTGCGCCGAGATGGCAGTTCCGGCCTCCTACCAGGACCTCTCCACCGACCCCGCAGTCCGTGATCACGTCGGCCCGGTCTGGTATCAGCGTGAAGTCCGCATCCCGCGCGGCTGGGCCGAGGATCGCGTCGTCATCCACTTCGAGTCCGCCACTCACACCGCCACCGTCTGGGTCGACGATGTCGAGGTGGCCAACCATGTCGGGGGCTACCTTCCTTTCGAGGCCGACATCACCGACCACGTCCGCGCCGGCGAAAAATGTCAACTGACGGTGCGCGTCGACAACCGACTGTCCTTCCAGACCATTCCGCCGGGCATCGTCGTCGACTCGCCCGAGGGCCCGAAGCAGAAGTACTGGCACGACTTCTTCAACTACGCCGGCATTCACCGCGATGTCTGGCTGTGCAGCCGTCCGACCTCACATGTCGAGGACGTCACCATCACCACCGATCTCAACGGGGATGACGGAATCGTCAGCTGGACGGTCCTCTCGCGGAATTCTGACTCCCTGACGACCCAGGTGACGATTTTCGACGCCGAGGGCAATGAGGTTGCCAATGGGATCGGCGCCTCCGCGACAACCAGCATCCCCTCGGTCCACCTCTGGCAGCCGGGTCAGGGCTACCTCTACGAGGCCGAAATCTCCCTGCTCAACGGGGAGCGTGTCGTCGATTCCTACCGTCAGGCTATTGGTGTGCGCACGGTCCGCGTCGACGGAAATCGCCTCCTCGTCAACGGAGAACCGGTCCACCTGACCGGATTCGGCATGCACGAGGATCACCAGACCATCGGAAAAGCCCACAACGACGCCCTCATGCTGCGCGACGCCGCATGCCTTGAATAGATTGGCGCAAACTCCCTGCGCACCTCCCACTACCCTTACTCCGAACACGTCCTTGACTACGCTGATCGTCACGGATTGCTCGTCATCGACGAGACTCCCGCAGTGGGCATGAACATGGGCTTGGGAGGCGGCATTTTTGGTGCCCAGGGCTACACCACCTTCTCCGAGGAGACCATCAACGGCGAGACCCAGAAGGTTCACACCCAGGTCATCCGCGACCTCATCGCCCGGGACAAGAACCACCCCAGCGTCATCATCTGGTCCATCGCCAACGAGCCCGAGTCCGAGACCGAGGCGGCAGAAAACTACTTCCGCCCCCTCTTCGACGTCGCCCGTGACGCCGATCCCACTCGTCCGGTGAGCTTTGTCAACGTCATGCTCGCCCCGTGTGGGGCGTGCCGGGTTTCGCAGTACTCCGACGTCCTTCTCCTCAACCGCTACTACGGCTGGTACGTCGACACCGGTGACCTCGCCGCGGCCGAGCGTCACTGGCGCGAGGAGATGGAGGGCTGGGCTAGCGAGAACAAGCCGATCATCATTACCGAGTACGGCGCCGACACCATGCCTGGCCTGCACCAGACCCCCGCTCAACCGTGGAGCGAGGAGTACCAGGTCGAGGTCCTCAAGATGAACGAGCGGGTCTTCGACTCCTTCGACGCCGTTATCGGCGAGCAAATCTGGAACTTCGCGGACTTCGCGACCACCAGCGGCATCATGCGCGTCGGTGGCAACCGGAAGGGCATCTTCACCCGGGATCGCCAGCCCAAGATGGCCGCCTTCCACCTTCGCAGGAGGTGGCGCGGTACGGAGCAGTGATCGGCGGCCTCCCCATGGTGAGGGACTAAAATTAAACGCGCATGGTGGACTCCCTGACGACAAGTTGCGGTGCAAGGACCACGCTGCGTGGGCCTTCGGCAGCATCTCGCCCACACCCACACAAGTGCAACTGACGTGGAGGGAGCCCACGTCTCGACCCACCGAACGTCGAGAACCATCCACACCTACGCAGGCCGAGTGCCCTGACGCCCAACTCCACCCCTCTTGGATGCCCGTCTGACCACGCTCATGGAAACTTCACAATTTCAGGGGACAATGGATTCATGGCCACCCAAGCTCACACCGACTCCGTGAACCTCAGATTGGCGCTCAACGGCCTGCCACTGCCGACAGCCGCGCGCGCCTCCGACATCGACGTCGTCGCCCCGGTACTTGCTCGTCAACGGGAACTCAGACGGGAGATCCCTGAGCTCCTCTGCCCGGCTGACCGACGCATCCAAGCATTCATCGACCGTTACCTCGGCGAGGACTCCCCCGTCCATCCCCACCTGCCCGAAACCACCCTGACTCTCGATGAGCCCGGCCTGGCCCGAGCCCTTTCCCTCCCCGTCGACGGTGACGAGTTCACCTCCGACCTGGTCGCGAGTTACCGGGTCGCCAACGGCGTGCTCCACAACCCGCGCAACGATCGTCGCACCACCGCCGGCGTCTTCCATGTCGCGGAGGGCGGTCTGGCTATCCCCGACGACAAGAAGGCCGTCCCGATCGACGTCTTCGCCCGTCTCCTTGACCTCGCCTTCCAGGCCCCGCCGGAGCACACCCTGCTTCCTTACACGTCCACCCAGCCGGTTGAGCGTCAGGCCCACACCTGGGTGTCCCTGCTGCTGCGTCCCCTCGTGGTGCCGTGGATCCCGGGCTTCGTCTCCGAACGTCGCATGGAGACCCGCTTCTTCGCTCCCGGCGGTCTGGTCTCCAACCTCGACTTCGTCGAAGGTATTTTCGGCAATGCCGGGGACCCGCTGCTGCCCGCCAACGACTCCGCTCTGGAGCCCTCGGGATGGACCGGCCACAGCGGCTGCGTCATCCTGGCCCCGCACCTCAATCTCGTCCGCAAGGTCGACCTCGGTCTGCCTCACATCGACCAGGCCACCGACCGCCAGCGTCGCGACGGCATGTGCTGGTCCGACGAGTCGGAGCTCTACAACGAGGGCAAGCCGTTCAAGCTGTGCGCCCGTGACGAGTCCGGAGTCATCCTCACCATTGTCGCCGACAACTACTTCGGCTACTGCAAGAAGGAGGTCAAGACCCAGATCTCCTACTCCGCGAACCTCTTCGGACTGGCCGAGGAGGAGCACTCCGGTGGTGCCCGCGCCTACCGTTCCCACAACCAGGGCCAGGAGTACGCCACCCCGACCTGCGAGCGGACGGTTGCCGACGTCGTTGCCGAAGACCCAGACGATTTCGAGATGCTCGACAAGGGTCACGCGAAGGTCCTCGGCATCGACAACGTCCTGCTGGTACCCGGCGGAACCAAGTTCAGCCTGCGCGACGGCACCGTCTCCTGGGATGACGGCGCACAGTCGATCCCGATGCGCGCCGACACCGAGTACGTCTCGCCCGACGGCTACCGCATGAAGATGATCCACAACGAGGCCGACAACCAGTGGTACCTCGAGGGTACGTACGGCGAATCGACGACCTTGCACAAGTGCTGCACAGTGTCCGGCGGCGGCAAGTCGGAGATCTCCAAGGCAATCTCGGACACCTTCCTGCAGGGCAACGCCTACGCCCCGGACTTCGAGGCCGACATGGACGCCGTCGAGGACATCCTGCACCGGGATTTCTCGTCCCGATTCGCTGACCCCGAGCTCAACGGAAAGGACCACCGTCCGATCCTGTCGGCGGAGCGTTCCGTCGGGTCGGTCATCAAGCTGCTCACCCCGTCGTCAGATTTCACCGACTGGTACAACGACTGGATCAACTCCATCCCGTCGTTCCGCAAGGAACTCATCTTCACCATCAAGCGCTATTACAAGCCCGAATGGGGTGACGACTGGCGCTCCCACTTCACGGTTGCGCCGACGAACGGCCGCCACGGCAACATGGTGCGCCTCGACGGTCAGAAGATCCTGGTGAGCATGGCTCGCGTCGGTTTCCAGCCCGACGGTTCCTGGCGTCTGTTCACCCTGCGCCACGACTACGCCCCGGCCATCAAGGTCCAGACCGAGGACGACATGACGGCTTCCATCGTCACCTCTCCTGGCATGGTCACCGGTCCAGAGGGCCTGTCGCGCAAGGTCGTCGCCAACTGCGAGGCGCTCCTCTTCCAGCGTCCTGACGACGCTATTCACCGCGGCTACGATACCCAGACCGAGCGCGACATGAGCGAGCGCGACCTGTTCATCTCGAACTATCAGCCTCTGACCCGCGATGACGTCAGAGCAATGCGAGACGACGTGGTGGCCTTCTCGAAGTTCACCAAGCCGATGCGCGAGGCCCTGTCGAATTTCGCCGACTCCGATCCTTCCGAGGAACCGAAGTACGTTGTCTCCAGTGCCGATCCGCGTCTCATTGACGGGGTGCGCTCGCGTAACCCGCGCTACCTGCAGGTTCGCCCCGACATCGCGAAGCCGCGCGAAACGGCGATCGCGAACCTGGCCAGCCACCTGTACCACGGCCGGCGGGTCAACGAACCGCTGCCTCTCCCGGTCGACGTCGTCGCTGCCGGTCGGCGCAACAACCCGCCCGAGGACAAGATCCCTGCCCTGTGCGCCTACAACCCGCTGCACTACATGGAGCTGCCGGAGTTGTTCATGGAGTTCATCTCTTCCATGACCGGCAAGAGCCCCTCGACGACGGGCGCCGGTTCGGAGGGTGCACTGACGAAGGCCCCGTTCAACGCCCTCCCGGCAGTCTTCGACCTCAACTCCTCCTTCCTGTCCTTCGTGCTGTCCGGTTACGACGGTTGGCTGTCCTCCGCGGGGTTCATCGGCCCCAACGTCGAGGTGGCCCACGACATCTCCCTGCTCGTACCGGAGATCTTCTGCCGGATGTCGCCGGAGGAGAGGGATGCCAAGACCCTCATCGAGGGCGGATACCTGGAAAAGATGGAGGACTTCGAGAAGGACGGCGAGCTCATCCTCGCGTCCCGTCTGGGCTACCGCATGACCGAGAAGTTCATGCGCGCCTACTTCGGTCGAATCTTCCTGCATCCCGACACGGTCTTCACCCCGGAGATGCTGCGTCCGGAGCTACAGGACGCCGAGATCTTCGCCGATTCGGTGCGGACGATCTCGATGACTCACGCCCGGGTGGCGAAGGCTTACTTCGCTGATGGGACGATCTCGCTTGCCGTGCCGCCGATTCGGGCCCTGCTCGAGATCATGGCGACCGGCACCTGCGAAGAGGGTTGGACCCTTGACGATCCTGAGCTGCGTGAGATGTTCACTCGCGAGTCCGTGCTGGCCTCCGACTGGTACGCCGAACGCCTCGACGCCAAGCAGGCCGAGGATGCGCGACGCTCCGAGATGGGTATTGCGCAACTCGAGGAGTTCATGGCTGACCCGCGCAACGCCGCCGCCTGCGAGGAGATTGACGTCCAGGCTCGCCTGGATCACGTCCGCCGGTTCCATGATCGGGCCGTGACCGAGGAGTACCGCCAGCAGCTGGTGGGAACCCTCGGCCGACAGGTTAACTTCCGCTGAGATAGACGGCCCCGGGTGACACCACCCGGGGCCGATCTCTGCCTGCAGCGGGTTTTGTGCAGCGACGTCTCTGTTTTGCCCCCGTGGTTGTCGGCGGAAGCCTCCTCGCTGGGTCTGCGTCACTGACGCCAGTTGGCTGCTCCCCTACCCTGTGACAAAAACTCCCGCCTCGCGAAGGGTCGGAGCACCCAAATGCTTCAACCAGGTGCGAGGCGGGGTTTTTCGCACCTGAGACGTGCACACGACTGACGGAACCCTGGCTCGAGGAAGTCACAACGAGCCCGCCTGCCGCCAAGAACCGGCCATGTCTCGGGACCAGCCCTGTCTTGACGCGCCGCTGCCCAAAAAACCCAAACCAGCCCCTCTGGCTACTGTTACGAAGCACGATGGGGGCGTGGACTTCATCGATCTGACGGCGGCGGGTTTCGACGAGTGGGTCAGTGTCGAAAACCATCAGCCCAACGAGACTCCCGCTAATTCCTGGCTCCCCGCTACCCACTTGATGACTCCAGAGGTCATGGATCGTCGCATCAACCACACCCACGAGGCCCTTTTGGCCCAACGCCACGAGGGAAAGGCCGGTCACGGACACGATGTCGCGGCTGCCCCAGGTACGGTTGCCCGTCGCGTCGCCGTGTCCGCCACCCAGTTGGGAATTGTCGCCAGGCTCGTCGTACCTGTGGTCGCGGCGCGGACCCTGGGCCACGATGTCGATTTTCCTCGCCTGGAGGATCTCTGGTTCCGGGACGTGCTTCAGGCACCCGTTCCAGTGTCAGTGGCCTGGAAACCTGGACCAGCGAAAATCACCGACTCGGCCGTGGAGAGAATCACCGATGCCTTCATCGCCGCCGGGCTGAGCAAAATCGTCGCTCTCGACAACGTGGCCTCCGCCGTGAGCACCTCGGTCATCATGATTTCCCGCTGCCGTCCCGATCTACGCCAGGCCGCCATCGACGCTGCAACCGAGATGTTGATCATGGTTGACCCTCGCCCTGGGATCACCGCCGGTCCAGGGTTCCATCGACGCAGCTGTTGTCTCTACTATCAGGTGAGCGGTTCGCGGATCGCCTGCTGCGGGGACTGCGTCCTGGTCTGAGTGGCGCTCGCCGTCGATTCGTGATCATGGCGCGCTGAGCCCGTCGGCCATCGCAACCGTCCAACGTCGGCCGGGGCGAGGCCGTCGCCCCGCAACCACCCGAACCAGCGTTCCACCCAGCTCTCGTCGCTCTTGATCGATCTGCGAAGATCCAGCCTCATCCGCCGCACGGGACCCGCGCACATGGAATCGACCTCCTGGAATCCCCACGACTCCAACCAGGTCACCGGCGCAAGCCGTCGATCAACGCATGGTCCGACGACGCCGCCGGCCTCAATCACCGGAACCGAACTGTGTAGGCGTGCAGCCAAGAACGAAGTGCGCACTCGCCCCCAAGAAACGTCGCTTCGATGGGGCAGGAAGCCCACCAGGACTGCGCCCCCGGGTGTGCGGGGGATTTTCGACATCGGGTGCTCGTCAGGAAGGCAGGACTCGGGCGCAACCAGGATGATCCCGTCGAACTCGTCACCATGACGACTTGCGACCCCGAAGAACCCCCAGGCCTGGCATGCAGCGTCGGCCCATTCCGGGAGCGGTGAACCGGCGTCGATTCCCCAGGATCGGAGTTTTCCGGAAACGCCAAGGGGTGCGGCATCTTTCCTCGTCAGAGTTGTCAGGTGCCTGACTCGCATGATGCCTCCTCAGATGTGCCCGAGTGCGGCCCGCAGCGATGAACACTACTGACAGGGCTTCCTGCGAGGTCTGTGCGTGAAATAGACCACACTCGTATGAGTGTCATTCTAGGTTTCCGACGCATAGGTGGGGCACAGTGGGAGGGTGAGCAGCACAGACCACAGCACCAGGCAGCCTGTCCCTTCGACCGATGACGTGCGCATCGACGCCGCCGCTGCTCCGAAGGCCGCTGAGGCCACCACGAACCGTCGCGTCGACACCACCTTCGACAAGTTCCATGATCGTTACTCCGTCCGGACCCTTGGCCTGAAGACATCCCCGGTTCGAGCCCTCTTCTCGGTGGCGAACCGTCCCGAGGTCGTCTCGCTGGCCGGTGGCATGCCGAACATTGCCGACCTTCCCCTCGACGTCGTCGGCGAGTCGTTGAAGGAACTCATCGACACCCGCGGCGCCGTCGTCATGCAGTACGGATCCGGCCAGGGCGAGCCAGAGATCCGTGAGCACATCTGCGAGGTCATGGCCGCCGAGGGTCTCATCGCCGACCCCGACAATGTCACGGTCACCTGCGGCTCCCAGCAGGGGCTCGACCTCGTCACCCGAATCTTCTGCAACCCAGGCGACGTCATCATGGCGGAGTCACCGTCCTACGTCGGGGCTCTCAACACCTTCACCTCGTACCAAGCTGAGGTCATCCACGTCGACATGGACGACGAGGGCTTGGTGCCGGAGTCGCTGCGCGAGAAGGTGACGGCTGCGCGTCGCGACGGCAAGTCGGTCAAGTTCCTCTACACCATTCCCAACCACTCGAACCCGTCGGGAATCTCCCAGTCGACCCAAAGGCGACGCGAGATCCTGGCCGTGACGGATGAGCTCGACCTGCTCGTTGTCGAGGACAACCCGTACGGTCTGCTCAATCTCGACGGGGATCCCTTGCCGACCTTGAAGTCGATGGATCCCGAGAACGTCATATATCTGGGCTCGTTTTCCAAGACCTTCGCTCCGGGGTTTCGCGTCGGCTGGATGCTCGCCCCGTCCTTCGTCCGCAGCAAGCTGGTCCTCGCGCAGGAATCCGCGACCTTGTGCCCGCCGGTCTTCTCCCAGTTCGCCATCTCCAGTTACCTGACTCATTGGGACTGGCGCGGGCAGGTCCGCAGCTTCATCGACATGTACCGCGTTCGTCGCGACACCATGCTGGCCTCGTTGGCCGAACACATGCCCGAGGGGACGACGTGGACCCGTCCGTCCGGCGGATTCTTCGTCTGGTTGACGATGCCGGGAGCGGTCGATTCGGCCGCCATGCTTCCTCGGGCGGTCACCAAGCTCGTTGCTTACACCCCTGGAACAGCCTTCTACAGTGACGGACGAGGACAGCGCAATATTCGGCTGTCGTTCTGTTATCCGACGCCTGAGCGGATCAAGGTCGGCGTCGAGAGGCTGGCCGGAGTGATGCGCGACGAACTCGACATCGCAGAGACCTTCCAGCTGGGCGACGGGCGACGCCATGTTCGCGATCTGGGGCCTGGACCGGATCTCGCCTGAATTCCTCGGCGGCGACGCGGTCTGTGAGGACCCTGCGACGTGAGCCCGGCGCCATGTCGGGATGGCCGGGCGTGATTCGTGAGACTGCGGGATTCAACTGGTCGCTGAGTATGAATTCGGCGATTTGTCGATTTATCTGTGAATCGATGAGAGATGGCTGCTTCTGATTGAGCCTGTGGGTCCTGTCTGGCTGTCTTGGGAGAGTCGGTGTCCCCGTCACTGTCACGACGCTGGTTGAATGGGGCCATGTTGCAACCAGTCGTCGTCCTCGCCGGAGGGCTCAGCCATCAGCGCGACATCTCTTTGAAGTCGGGTCGCACCGTTGCCCAGGCGTTGCGACGAGTCGGACATGAGGTCGTGGAGGCCGATATTGACTCCTCCCTCATCGAGACCCTGCGCGCCAACGACGGAGCCGTCGTCTTCCCCATGCTGCATGGTGGTCTAGGAGAAAACGGGGCTCTTCTTGAAGTCCTCCAGCTCATGGACATCCCCTATGTGGGATCGGGGCCGGCGACCTGCCGCATTTCCTTCGACAAGTCCATTGCGTCACGAACCGTCGCTGCCGCGGGTGTCGCCATCCCTCAGCAGGCGGCTCTCCCCCACGACGTCTTCCGAGAACTCGGAGCTCAAACCGTGATCCGGTCCATCACGGAACGGTTCGGACTTCCAGTCATTGTGAAGCCAGCTCGCGGCGGCTCGAGCTTGGGGGTGATGAAGGTCGAAGACGCCGTTGACCTCCCCCAGGCCATTGCCAATGCCTACGCCTATGACGACATGGCGGTCGTCGAGGAGTTCGTCACCGGAACCGAACTTGCGATTGGCATGATCACAAGCTCTGAGGGAACGCGAGTGCTCCCTGCCGTTGAGATCCGCCCCGTCGGTGGGGTTTATGACTACTCGGCGATGTACACCGGGGGCGAGACCCGTCTGACGGCTCCCGCCGACATTAGTGATGAGACTGCCGAAGCCGCAACTCAGATGGCCCAGATCGTCCAGCGGGAGTTGGATTTCTCTGGCATCTCCCGTGTGGACGCCATCGTCGACGGGTCTGGACGTCCGGTGTTCTTGGAGGCTGGTGCTGCTCCCGGCATGACGGCCACGTCCCTCGTGCCCGTCGCGATGGAAGCCGCTGGCCTGGATCTCGGCCAAGTGTGCTCGCACCTTGTCGCTGACGTCGCCCGTAACCATGACTGAGGGCGACAAGACGTCAGGAACCAGCTCTGCCGTTCGCGTCAAGCAGGCGCTGATCATGCTGATTGGCACAGTGCTGGCCGGGGTTATGGTCATCCTCGGCCTGTGGCAGATGAATGTCTTCGAATCCCAGCAGAACAATTCCACCCAAGCCCGTATAGATCAGCCTGTCATCACGTGGGACAAAACTCCCAAGCGAGCTGACGTCATGGCCCAGTACGGGCGCCGGGTGAGGATTACCGGCACCTTCGAACCTTCAACCGCTACGATGGTGGGGACGTCATGGCCAGTCAGGGCCGTCCAAGGAGTACGTCTCAGGTCGGGCGAGACGATCGCTGTCGTCCGGGGAATGGTCTCCGAGGGCCAAAACACTCCCCCGGCCCCCAAGGGCACCGTGACGCTGACGGGTGTCCTGGCGGCCTCAGAATCCGACGATGAGCACCGCAACCCCCAGATGCCAGCAGCTGTGCTGCCCTCGCTGCGTCTTGAGGTGTTGACCCAAACATGGCCGCAGCCGTTGGTGCCGGCGACACTGACCCTTGACGAGGACGGTGCACGTGCCCAAGGTTTGGCCCCTGCTGAACCGGTCCTTCCCAAGGGAGACGGCGGTGAACGTAATCGCGGCTATGCCCTTCAGTGGTGGGTGTTCGCTATCTTCACCATCGCCATGTCCATCGCTTTTGCCAGAGCCGCGGGGAAACATAAGGACTGATCCTCATCAGGTCCCGCGGCGGTTGGCCGGCGTCAGTACTCTGTTTCACGTGCAACATACCGACGACGTGACCAGCGATGAGTTCTACGCTGTCCCCTCGGCAAGCGCGCCAACAGCGGGAGATGGAGCGCATACCAGTGCCCATCACCATGGGTCGAACCCAAGTTCGCCTGTGGATGCGGCTGAGGCCGAACAGGAGCCGTGGATTGAACCCGACGAGATTCCTGGGGTACGCAAGGCCTTGATTGCCTATCGAGTCATGGCGTACGTCGTGGGCACCCTCTTGGTCGTCCTGGTGTGTGTAGCAATGCCACTGAAGTACGCCGCCGGGAAGCCGACCATGGTCAACGTCGTCGGCATCTCTCATGGGTGGCTCTATCCCGTCCTCCTCATCACCGCGTACGTGTTGGGCCGCAAGGCAGGATGGCCGCTCACGAGGCTGCTGATCATTGCCTTGGCAGGAACCGTGCCGTTCCTGTCCTTTGTTGCCGAATACTTTGCGCGCAAGGACGTCGAGCGCCGTATTGACTCCGCGAACGCCTATTGGGCTGGCCACCAACCGCCCGCCGAATGAGCCCGTAACTCAGGACGAGACCGCGTGAGCCCGACTCCGACGGCAGACTTGGTTCCCCGTTTGCGTCAGACCACGGACTTCTCGTCGACCTCGTCCCTGCGGACGTCTTTAATACGGAATGCCGTCCCGCCCACTGTGCGAGAGTCGGTCGCACGATGGCTGCTGACCTATGGCAATGCCCCTGACTGGCGCTACAGCGTCAACCAGGGGCATTCTTTCATCACTTATCACTTTGACAATATGTCGATAAGTCGCTCTAACTCCTCATTGTCACTGAACTCCAGGGTGATCGTCCCTCGACCGTTACGACGCTTCACCTTCACCGCGGTACGGAACCGCTGGGACAACTCATCCCCCCACTTCGCCGCTTCGGCATCCCGTCGAGGCTTCTTGCGCTGATGCGGCTTGACCTCGGTCGTGTCGTCGAGCGTCTGCCGGACGAGTTCCTCCGTTGCACGCACCGAGAGACCTTCATCCACGATGCGATCGGCAATGTTGCCCTGGAGGTCAGCATCTTCGAGCGAGAGAAGAGGACGAGCGTGTCCAGCGGTAATATCACCCTCGAGCAGTCGCTTCTGAACACCAGCACTCAGCTTCATCAGGCGGATCGTATTCGCGATCTGCGATCGAGACCGCTGAACCCGCTCCGACAATTCGTCCTGAGTGCAGCCGAAGTCATTGAGCATCTGCTCGTATGCAGCGGCTTCCTCCAGCGGATTGAGCTGGACGCGGTGGAGGTTCTCAAGGAGAGCATCTCGCAGCATGTCCTCGCTGGCCGTGGTACGTACGATGGCGGGAATCGTCGTCAGCCCAGCTTTCCGGGTCGCACGCCACCGTCGCTCGCCCATGACGAGCTCATATCCGTCGTCCACGGGAGTGACGACCACAGGCTGCAGGACCCCAACAGCTTTGATGGAGTCAGACAGCTCGGTCAGCTCATCGTCATCAAAGATCTGTCGTGGCTGATGGCTATTGGGTCGCACCTTGTCGACACCGATGAGCGCGAACCGTGACCCTTCAACCTCATCGTCCGAGAGGGAGCCAGCAGAATCCTCCTCCAGGATCTCGTCATCCTCCTCGTCGAGATCGGTCCTCTGGAAGAACTCCCCAAATCCGCGTCCCAACCCGCTGTGCTTTGCTGCCATCGTCATGACTCCTTGCTCTCGGAGGTATCAACTGGCGTTTCTCTTCCGGAGGCAGCCGCGTTCGGGGCCGGAGCATGCCGCTTGGCGAACTCTGCAGCCGCCTCACGATATGCCACAGCACCGGCTGACTTCGGATCGTACGTCAAGACGCTACGGCTGTAACTCGGTGCTTCGGACACACGAACGGACCTTGGGATCCGTGTCGTCATAGTTTCCCGTGCAAAGTGAGTGCGAACCTCCTCATCCACCTGCGTGGACAACCTGGTCCTGCCGTCAAACATCGTCATGAGGATCGAGGCAAGGCTCAAATCCTTGTTCATTGCGTGTCGCACAGCGTCAATGGTGCGCATGAGCTGCGTCACGCCCTCCAGGGCGTAATACTCACATTGGATCGGCAGCAAGACTTCATCCGCCGCGACAAGTGCATTGAGGGTCAAGAGGCCCAGAGACGGGGGGCAATCGAGAATGACGTAGTCAACGGCGTGGGTCTTGAGATATTTGCGAAGGGCCTTCCGTAGACGACGCTCTCGCCCCTTGACATCAACTAGTTGTAGTTCTGCTCCGGACAGATCAATCGTCGCCGGTACAACTTCGAGACCGGGTGCCTCCGGGCTCTCCTTGGCGACGAGTGCGATGTCCTCCTCGTCAATGAGGACTTCGTAGGTGCCGGGCGTCCCTGCCTCGTGATCGATCCCAAGAGCCGTCGAGGCGTTGCCCTGGGGGTCGGTGTCGATGAGAAGCACCTTGAGCCCGCTCATAGCCAATGCCACCGCAAAGTTGATTGCTGTCGTAGTCTTCCCCACCCCGCCCTTTTGGTTGGCGACAACGATCGTGGTGGGTTTAGCGGGACGGGGGAGAGTCAATGGCATGGCAGAGGCCGTAGCGTCATCAACGCGGTCGGCGGCTGGATCCGCTGCGTCAGGCACCTCGGGACCATCAAAGGCCGCCCGCTTAGGTGCTCCGTCATAGATGGGGACCTCGTCGGTCATACGCATCCTTTCACTTGCGAGCGGGAATGATGTTTCACGTGAAACACCGTCGGTTGGACACTCTACCGGGCACGCCTCCCAGATCCAGAGACATTTTCCTTTCTGTGGATAACTACGGAGACGGGACGTGCACGCCTGTGGATAACCAACTCCATGTGGTGGATAACAGAGAGCACAACGAGGAACTCAGCCTTTGGCACCCACGCGCGCGGACCCCGTGCCGTATAGCCTCATGATCCGCGCTCGTCTCGGGCTAGCTTTTGTCTGGTAGGACGGCCCACCGACATGAAGGATCGCCGAACCTGGCTACCCATCTGATCATGGTGCAGTTCACGTAGAAGCTCTCATCAAAGCACGCGTCCCCACGTATCTGTTACTTGTGCGCACAGCCAGCCCCTAGGTGCGGGTTCAATAGCCTCCGAGGAACACCATGTGGGATCCCGAGAGCCTATAGTTTGATGACGACGAACCATGATCAGATCGATCCGAGGTGGTCATGGCCGTGCCAAATACCCATGTTCAGTCGGACATCACCTAGGCCTTGACAGCCCGCGACGCGTGCGTACCCGACTGCCGGATCAATCGCTGGCATCGCATTCTGTGATCGACATGGGCACCTTTCTCCGACCTCAGCCCAGCGGACACACGTCCGGCGAAAGCCCACACTAGGCAGGAATTCGCGTCCGGCCGGAAGTCACGTCTGGCCGGAATCAGACCGGAGGTGAAAGCCGGGACACGAAAGGTGGCGGGAGATGACGCGGTGCCGAACCGGACCAGGGCCACACAGACTCAATGGGGACTCAACGGGGAAGCGGAGCCGGGGTTAAGCGCGGCCAGCGGGGACGCGGCGCTTGCGTAGCCCACCCCGGCGTGAAGCGTAGCCAGCGTGAAACGGACCCAAACGCGAGACGTGCCAGTGCGCAACGCGATCAGCGGAAGGCAGCCCTGGCATGAAACGAGGCTAGGGCAAGACACACCCACCGGGAAGCGGACCCCACGTAGTCCAGACGCCGCGGAACCAGTGCCGATGTGAGGCGCGGCGCCGATGTGGAGCGCGGCTAATGTGAAATGCGACCAGCCGAAAGGTCGGAAGGGTGCAGGTGCCCTTCTGATGCGACTGGCTTTCCCTTCGGAGCGGCACCGACGCCGTCTCCAGGCCAGTACCAGATGCGCCGATGAACGCTTCCGATGGAGTCAGCGGTACTGCCCTGTGCTGCCATCGCAGCCGCCCGGTCTAAATCTTCGATACCCAGACTGATGGAGTCCCCCTGGTCGGACCAAGGATCCACACCGAGACCGATGTTTCACGTGAAACACCTCCCCCCATGCCCGATCGACGTGAGGCGAAACTTCCAGCCGCTTGTGACGTCGAGCACGGCGGCGCACTTCATCGTCACCGCCAGGGACGACTCCAAAGCACCTCTCATCGCCGAGTTCGTCGTGCTCTCTTACGTCGTTCCGGCATCGTTTTCCGTAGGAGAGCAGACCCGTGCACTTAGGTCCCGTTACGGCCTCGTCCTCCTAGGCAAACCATCGCTCCATACGAAGATGGCAGCCAGTTCTACGCCTTTCGAGCCGTCACAAGAAGCACACTCGCAATACCCGCCCATGATCACCACGTCGGCCGGTGGCCGCCAAACCACCAGGAACAGCGGCCGCGGATACATTCGACCGCCTCTGAATTGTGACTTCTACGAGTCAGTCGCGACTGGGTGTCCCCTCAGCGACCTGATCCAGGGTCTCGGTGGTGGGCCGGACGGCACCTCATGCATTCTCAGATCGGCAGACGCGCACTGCGCGCGTGACCTCCGACGATGGGTCAGCACGAACGAGGAGTACTTCGGCAGAAAGATGACGCTTAGAAAGCTCCTTCTTCGCTTTCACGACCTCCTCTTCGGCTGACTGCCCCTTCAGGGCGAGGAGACATCCATTTTGCCCGAACAGCCCGGCCGTCCATCCAACAAGCGTGCCCAGCTTCGCAACTGCTCGGGAGACGACAACGTCAGCGGAGATTCCGGCGTCTTCGGCGCGATCGCGCACAATCGACACGCGGCCTGCTAGGTCTAACTCATCGACAGCCTCGGTCAAGAAGTTGGAGCGTCTCAACATCGGCTCGATCAGTGTGATCTCGAGGTCCGGCCGCAAAATCGAGAGCGGGATTCCAGGCAAACCTGCACCACTACCAACGTCAGCGACGCGCGATCCTTGGGGAATCAGGCTTGCCAGGGCCGCACTGTTGAGGATGTGACGCTCCCACAATCTGTCGACCTCGCGAGGACCAATCAGTCCCCACTCGACCCCGCAACTAGCCAATATATCGACATAGCGTTTAATCGTCTTATAGCTGCCGCCGTACAGTCGCTCGGCTATCGCGTCGTCAGTCACCTGGGTCATGTCAGACATCCTGCCATGTCAACGTTCGGTAATCCGGCTGGCTCTCCCATCCACCATCTCTTGGGTGCCTGAATCACCAATTCCCGCGCCGTCGCGACCTGTCGAATCATGCCGAGCTTAGGTGGGGGCATGCTGACTGCTTCACCCCCTGTCTCAATCGTCCCGGACGTGTGCGACGATCCTTGATCGCCTCACCTCGACCTTGTTCACCTCCCGACGTGCTGCAGCTGAAAAGCCCCCGCTTGCCCCCTCGATCCGGTCGACCAGTGACCGCCGTCAACCGCCATCGGGCCTGGCCACGTCCATGATCACAGCACTGACAGGCACGCCACACCATGATGACAAATACCCCGAAATGGATTTCACGAGACCTCCGCAGTACAGCCGTCGATCCGTCGTAACTCTTCTTCGCCACTCTGTATGCCGTCACCACACCACAATGGGGGCCGACCCGCAGGGGGGAGAGTTGGCATCCTCCGGGGGCACATGCTTCTGCGGCTCAAGCGTCAACCCCACCGACCGCGGCGGGGGAGAGCTGAGATCCTCCCAGGGCCGCCATTACCCGGCGACTCCGATGATCGTGCTCAATCCGTCGCCTCACAACCCTGGCGCGTAGCCACTAATTCACCGGACGTGAGCGCGCTCGGTGAGTCACACAGCATG
This sequence comes from Cutibacterium avidum ATCC 25577, assembly GCF_000227295.1. Classification (GTDB taxonomy): domain Bacteria; phylum Actinomycetota; class Actinomycetes; order Propionibacteriales; family Propionibacteriaceae; genus Cutibacterium; species Cutibacterium avidum. The sequence continues at coordinate 1,132,039 of NZ_JH165054.1, forward strand.
CGGAGCCCATAAGGCTCAAGCCGTCGTTTTTGTTCTCTCGTCAACCCTCCCCACCCCAAAGAAAGAGATACCGCCGGTATTCAACAACTTGTGCAGGGTGGAAAACCAGCGATATAGTTCACCTCTCGATCTCGCGTACTTCCGGCGCTGCCGTCCAGAACGAGGTTTAGGTGACGACATCATTGAGTCATCTAGACTCAGCTTATTCTCTGATTGTGGATGAGCTGCACGGATCCCACACAATCTCTTCCACCCTCGTCTCGGTCCGCCGACCTCTACGCAACGACAATCCCGGCTGCCATTTCCAGTGACTGATCGATTTGCCTGCTCACACGATGCTCACTCCTTGACGTATCGGTCGAGCTCACCAGCCCACGGCGGCCAGGCTTAGGATCGACCAGATCGAGCTCGTATATCTTGTTTTGTCCGCATCGGCGCCGGGGTCGCTCGCTCACATGGGTCCTTTTGAGGACACTCAGCATGTCCCCGAAGCGCCGCGCCGCAACGCCCAAGCTCCAGGCACCTAAACGGATCCCAGCAACCGATCGCGCCCGCCCGAAACACCCCCATCCATGGGGTCATCTGTTCCACGTGAAACACACCCCGGGCCTATTTATCTTTTTATCGATATATGTCTTAATACCTATAGCGTCTGTCGTCCCCGTCACGCAGCGACCACCCACCACGTCGCCAAACGCCAGCCCCTCACGCAAATGCCTCAACGCGTCAACGACGAAACGGCAACCAAGACCTCACCTCGTCACCACCAACGAACGCACAGCTCATCAAACTCACCTGCAAGCCAAGGGATGACAGCAGGGTAGTGGCCCCGTCGCAAGACGCGCCGTCACAGAAGCACGGCGAAACGCTTCCAGGACGGGCACCACATGCGTGTCAAAGACCCATGCATCTCACAGCACCGTCACGCCTCAAAATCCACGCAAGCGCGACAAAACATACGGCCTCACCACGTCACCACGCGGCTGCCCAGCGCACCTGACACACAGCTCGGCATCACAGCGCATACAGAGCACTCAACCGACGGCGGTGCCACACGGCTCGTCACCCCAACACACCGGGCGTTAACACCCCGGCGGTGCCACACAGGCGACAGGCGCCAGCGCTCACCAAGGCCACATGGCGCTGACCAGGGCCACATGGCCCCGAACGTCACTTCACGCGAATCTCATCGAAGGTCGCCGTCGTCATACGGACGTTCACCGGCACCTCGTCGCCAACCTGGGCAGGTTCTCCGGGGCCCCCAACAAAAACAAGCGAGGAATGCATGTGAGGAGGCTCTGCGAAGACCGCTCGTCGTCCCGCGACGGTGAAGGGACTCGTCACCCGTCCCACCATCTGCTGCAGAGCCTCAGCCCCCGGGATGAGCCATTGCCGCAAGGACCCGGCAGAGATCGGCGCCGACAAGGCAACGCCATGAGCCGTTCCTCCCGACACCACGACAATGTATCCGTCAGCACGGGTCTTTATTCGGTGATAACCAACCGGCGTTCCCTTGGGCAGCCAGTGGATGTCCAGAACCGTTCCCGTCACCCGGTAAGCGTCGACGTCACCCAGCCACAGCCGGGTCCCGACACGCATCCGCACCGGGACGTCGAGTTCCTTCGACAATGTGACGTAGTCGTCACAGCTGAGATGGGAGAACCAGATACCGCGGGACGCCATCGGATGACGCATGACGGTTCGGGCCATCTCGCGCCCCTCATCCAGAGTCGCGCCTGACGGAAGGTGAATCGTCCATCCACGCACGTTCAACCCGTCAAGGTCCAGGGCCGCGACCTCGTCTGCGCGCACGCCGTGGCGGTGCATGGAAGTCTCCACCTCGACGAGGATCGGCGCGTCCGGGGCAAGCTCACGCACAGCGGCGACGTCTTCAACCCGCGAGATCGTCGTGATGACCTTCGGATCACTCAACAGCTCAGTGGCCACCTGGTCACCGGGTCGCCACGGGTTGAGGACGACGACGTCCTTGTCCCAACCATGCTCACGGACCGACGCCACCTCTTGGGCCACGCCAACAGCAATGACGTCGACACCCAGGCGCTGGGACTCCTGCACCGTCAATGCGTGTCCGAATCCGTACCCATTTCCCTTGGTCACAGGCACGATTCCCGGGCAGGAATCAACGAATGCCGTCAGGTAGTTGTGCCAGCGTTGCGCATCAACGGTGAGTTTGAGCATGTCAGCGTCTCTTCATGTAGAGGTCAAATGCCTTGTAAAGGATGGGGTTGATCGGCTTGTCCCACTCTCCGGGGAAGGCCACCGCCTGGCCACCACTACCGACCTTGAACTGGATGAGGCCGATCTCCGGATCATCAGCACCCACACCGGCGACGATGCCACGCATGTCGTACACAGCGCATCCCGCTTCATTGGCGGTGCGAATCATGGCCCACTGAATGGCATTGGATCCACGCACTTCACGCTTGGCCGTGGTCGATGCGCCATAGGAGTACCAGGCGTGCTCACCAACGGTGACGAAGGTCGTCGAGGCGACGAGATCGCCTTCGTGCTCAGCGAGGAAGACCTTCATCCGGCCGTCTTCCTCAGCATTCAGGACGTCCCACATTTGCTCGAAGTACTCCAGCGGACGTCCCGTGAACCCATCACGCTCGGCGGTCTCCAAGTAGACCTTGTGGAATCGCGGCAAGTCTTCACGGGTTCCGAGCTTGACCTCGACGCCAAGCTTGTTGGCCTTCTTGATGTTGCGACGCCATAGCTGGTTCATGCCCTTGAGGAGTTCGTTCTCGGTCTTCTGAGTGCCATCCTCGTGGCGCAACGGAAGCTGGAAGTTGAACTGCGGCTGCCCGGCGGCGAATCCGTGGCCACTCTCGTCAGTCACCCATCCGCCCTGCTTGAGCACCGACAAGACGCGCTCACCCTCAGGGGTCGTGACGTCCGGTTCCACCTCAGTCAGTGAGGTGACGTTGTCGTCGGCGATGGCGTCCTTGATCGTCTTGGTACCCCAGATGCGGTGTACGACGGCCGGACCGATGCGCACGGCGAAGGCCTGGCGTTTCTTGACGTGGGCAACCAGGGCGTCAAAGTGCCCGGCGATGTCGTCGCGGGACCAGTCGAGGACCGGTCCTTCCGGCAGATAGGCCAGGTAACGAGGCAGCTTGGGGAGCTTGCGGTAGAGGATCAATCCGACACCGGTGAGCTCGTCACCGTCGTAGAACCCGATCCGTTCACCTCGCCACTCCGACTTCACCCGCGCCCAAGCCGGGGTCTGCAAAAAAGAGGCTGACCCTCGGGCCGCAATAAACTCGAGCATCGTAGGGACGGAAATAGGGCGAACGGAAATCGTCACACATCCGACTATAACGTCGAAATAATCCCCTCATCAAAGGCGCCAGCCGTGTCTGCCGGCTTGATCGACCCAACTCCGGCACCGCTTTCGCGTCAGCGAGGACGGACCCCCGTGGTCAAGACGGGCCCGCTACAAAGAAGAGCCCGGCGAGTATCACACCCACCGGGCTCCACGTCCATGACTCACTGCGTATGCGTCACTGCTCCTGCGTGATGACCACGTGACGCTTGGGCTCGACACCCTCGGACTCGCTGACGAGTCCCGCGGCCGCAACCGCGTCATGCACGATCTTGCGCTCGAAGGGGTTCATGGGAGCCAGGTGAGCCGGCTCACCGGTCTCCTTGACCGACTGAATCGCCTCAGTTGCCAGGGCCACCAGCTCCTTGCGACGCGACTCCCGGTACCCGGCGATGTCGAGCATGAGGCGGGAGCGATGCCCGACCTCGGTCATGACGGCCAGGCGGGACAGCTCCTGCAGGGCCTCCAGGACCTTACCGTCCTTGCCGACGAGGGTCTGGGAATCCGTGACGATGGAGACGTGGGCCCGCCCGCTCTCCACATAGGTGTCGATGTCACCATCCAGGTCGGCGATGTCGAGCAGCTCCTCGAGGTAGTCAGCGGCGATGTCACCCTCCTCATCCAGAGGGTCACCAGGCTCCTTGTTGTCACTCTCCTCATCGTCCTCGTCCTCGACGTCATCCCCTGACTCGAGGTCGACGTCGTCGTCCTCAATCTCCTCGACATCGATATCGCCGCGGTTCTCAACCTGATCGACGTCGAGCTCCTCGATGCGCTCGCTGCTCTCGCTCATCGTTGTTCGTTACCTCTCAAAATCAACCAGTCATACTGGTCAGTGGAATGGTTCATGACGGGTCCGGGGCCCGGCCTCACTTCTTGCGTTGGGCTCGCGTCTGCTTGGCAGGCTGCTGGCGACGGACGACCTGACGACCACCACTGGCGTCCTTGCGTACCGTCTGACGGGTGACACCCTGACGGGCAACCATCGGCATCTCGCCATCCTCAGCAGTTGCCACCGGAGTGGGGGCGACGACCTTGCGGCGACGCTTCTCACGACGGGCACGCTCGATCTCGTCGGGATCCTTGCCCTTGGCGATCATGCGCTCACGCCAGTCGATGTAGGCCGGGGTGTTCGGCGTCGGATTGTTACGAATGAGGATCTCCTGCTGACCGAGAGTCCACAGGTTCGAGGTGCACCAGTAGAGCATGACGCCGATCGGGAAGCTCACACCGGAGAACAGGTACATCAGCGGGAAGAGGTAAATCATCATCTTCTGCTGCTGTGCCATCGGGCCGGTCAGGGACTCCGGCGGCATGTTCTTCCGCATCAGCTGAAGCTGGGTGTAGAACAGCGTCGCCACCATGATGATGATGAGAACCAGGGCGACGACCTGGGTGCCGCCGAAGCCGTCGTTCATCGGCAGGAAGCGACCGGCCAGCTCAGCGCCGAAGAACTTGGCGTGCTGCAGGGATTCCATGAGCCCCGGATTCTCGGTGAAGAAGTGACCGCGGGCAATACCGCGGGAGGCACCGTCGAGCACGCGGAACAGAGCCAGGAAGATCGGCATCTGCAGCAACACAGGGAGACAAGACGCCGCCGGGTTGACCCCTTCCTCGCGGTAGAGGTTCATCATCTCCTGGCCGGCACGTTCCCGGTCGTCGCCGTACTTCTCCTGAATGGCCTTCATCTTCGGCTGGATGAGCTGCATCGATCGCGCAGAGTTGATCTGCTTGACGAACAGCGGCACCAACAGCAGGCGGATGAAGATCGTCAGACAGATGATGGCCAACGTCCACGACACGCCAGAGTCGCGACCGAACAGCGGCGACCACAGGTAGTGGAAGAGGACAAGCAGGCCGGACACCGCCCAGTACAGCGGCACCATGATGGCGTGACCCATCGCATGGAGGGCGCCGCCCAGGCCGAGTATGACCAGCGGGTTGAGCATCAGTTCTCACCTCGGGTGTGGGAAGGGGTACCCATGTGGGTACTCCCCGGATCGGTGTGTCCGGGGATGGTTCGTGGGACCGATCCGCGATCCCTCGGGTCATCACCCGTCAGGTCATCGGTCGGTTTCTTTGTGGAACGCGCGAGCTCGGGGTGGAGTTCACGCCATTGTCTTGCCTCGGGGGTGCCCGGCACTGGGTCGTACCCGCCGTTGGACCATGGGTTGCATCGTAGGATCCGCCAGATGATCATCGGCGTCGCCCGGAACACTCCGTGCACCCTCAGGGCTCGCAGACCGTAGGCGGAACAGCTCGGCTCGTACTTGCAGACGTCTCCGTAAAACGGCGAGATGAAGGCACGCCAGCCCTTGACGAAGCCAATGACCAGCCACGTGAGGGGACGAAACCGCCGCAGCGTGCCCCACACGCCACTGCTGTGATCCGGTCGCCGTGCCGGTACCGCTGCAGCCATCATCGAAGTTTCCGCAGTGCCTGGTGCCATGCGCCGTCGAGATCCTTCGCGACTCGACCCGGTTCGGTTGCGGCAGCCGGCAGAGCCCGCACGACGATGACGGTGCCGTCCTCGAGTTCGTCGACGAGGGGACGACACAGGTGCCGCAGGCGCCGCTTCACACGATTGCGGGTGACGGCATTACCCACGGCCTTGGAGACGACAAAACCGACCCGGGGCGCAAGCTCGGATCGGGAAGTGATCGGTCCGTCGGACGCTGATGGCCCACCGGTACCACAGTTGTCCACAGCGGCTGTGGACAACTCGGTGATGTCGGTCGGATCGGGCCGAACCTGTGCACATCGTCCAGCGTGGACGACGAGAGTAGGACGGCCTGATCTGACGCCCCCGCGGACCGCGGCGCGGAAGTCACCGGGACGGTGCATCCGCGACCGGGCGGGCAGCATGGGGACTCAGGCCGACAGCTTGGCGCGACCCTTGCGACGACGAGCGGCGAGGATGCCGCGGCCGGCACGGGTGCTCATGCGGGAACGGAAACCGTGGTTGCGGGCACGACGACGATTGCTGGGCTGGAAAGTGCGCTTCACGGGGATGTTCTCCCTTGTGTCTCGGGGATCACCCGGGGGATCGACACGAGCCGATCCCATGTGTCCGGGGCGCCCGGATGGGCGCAGGGGAAGTGGACGCTGAAGACAGCGACCGGATAACTGTACGTTGTCGACCCCGTCATCGGCAAACTGACAACCTCGCAACGAGTAGTCATCGAACAACACCCATGAAACCACAGTCATGTAGTCCTCTGACCCGCTTGACAAGCCACTCAAACCGGTTGCGGATGGACCCGTGACTCACTAGCGTTCGACAGTACGGTGCCCCTCCGGTGCCTTGACACACGGGTTGTGGAAAACTGTGTGGACAACTCTCGACGACTTCTAGGGAACAGGTGGTGGAATGTCCGACACCCCGTTCGGCGACGCCGACCACCCCCGTCCCGCGCCGATCCATCCGGACGCCGTGCTGCCCCCACCGATGAGTTCGCAGCCGGTTGACAGTGATCCCACCGAAGCACTCAACGCGGCCTGGGACGAAATCCTCAAGAAGGTCTCCAAACCCAACCGGGCGTGGTTGTCCAACACCACACCGGTGACGATGCACGGCTCGACCGTCATGATCGCCGTCCCCAACGAGTTCGCCCGTGAACGCGTCGAGTCCAAGATGCGACATGAGCTCGAGGAACTCCTCTCCGACCAGTTCCACAAGGGCATCCATCTCGCCATCACCATCGACCCCGATCTGGAGTTGGCCCTCGGTGCCCCCGAACATGACGACGAGGAGGAAGAGGCTCCCGTCCCACCGGCCCAATTCGTTCCCAAGGTCACCGTCGGAGCGACTGAACCCTCCACCCAGCCAGTCCCCAGTGTCGATGATGACGAGAGCACCCGGCTCAATCCCAAGTACACCTTCGACTCCTTCGTCATCGGCGCTTCCAACCGATTCGCCCACGCGGCTGCCGTCGCCGTCGCCGAGGCTCCCGGCAAGTCGTACAACCCGCTGCTCGTCTATGGCGGCTCCGGACTGGGCAAGACCCACCTGCTGCACGCCATCGGTCGCTACGTGATGTCGTACTACGACAACGTCAAGGTGAAGTACGTCTCCACCGAGGAACTCACCAACGACTTCATCAACGCCATCGGCACCAACCGCACCAGGGAGTTCCGTCGCTCCTACCGCGACGTCGACGTCCTGCTGGTCGACGACATCCAGTTCCTGGAGTCGAAAATCCAGACCCAGGAGGAGTTCTTCCACACCTTCAACACGCTCCACAACGCCCAGAAGCAGATCGTCATGACCTCCGATCGGCCACCGAAACTGTTGGAGGCCCTCGAGCCCCGCCTGCGCAGCCGATTCGAGTGGGGTCTGTTGACCGACATTCAGCCTCCGGATCTGGAGACCCGAATCGCCATCCTGCGACGCAAGGTTGCGGCCGAGAAGATCGAGGTCGAGCCGGATGTGCTGGAGTTCATCGCCAGCCGCATCCAGACCAACATCCGTGAGCTCGAAGGCGCCCTCATCCGGGTGACGGCCTTCGCCAGCCTCAACCAACAACCGGTGGACACCTCCCTGGCCGAGGTCGTCCTCAAGGACCTCATTCCGGAGGGACGAGAGACCCCGGTGACTCCCGAGCGAATCATCGCCGAGACGGCCAGCTACTTCGACATTTCCACTGACGACCTTCTGGGCACCTCGCGCGCCCAGACTCTCGTCACTGCTCGCCAGATCGCCATGTATCTGTGTCGTGAACTCACTGATCTCTCGCTGCCCAAGATCGGTGCTGAGTTTGGTGGCAAGGACCACACCACGGTGATGCACGCCGACCGCAAGATCCGCGCTCTCATGGGGGAGCAGCGTCAGATCTTCAACCAGGTCTCCGAGATCACCAACCGCATCAAGCAGTACTGAGCGGTTCTCCACAATTCTGGGCGCCTCCAGGACCGCCATCGGCCGTCCCTCCGGTCATGCTGCTGTCTGCCCGATCCCGGCCTGAAACCATGAGCGCAGGACCCATTCCCACCCCCCAGGCACCGTCTTGACCCGTGCACGGACGCGTTCGTCCCCATCCCCACACTCGGGTGTGGAAAACCAGTGGATAGTCGGGGGACAACCATGGGACAACGTCGGCCGTCCACAGGAACCCCTTCGGCACACACATCCGGTCCACGTCGTCATCCACATCACCAAAAACTCTGTGACAACGGGTTTCAGGGATTATCCACAAGATCCACAGCGGTTATGACGATGAAGAAAGGACATACATCTCCATCTCTTAAAAATCTGTGGGTGTGGATTTGGGGACAAGGCCTCCTTCGCCGTTGCTCACCCGACGAGATCTACTGACGGAATTTTCCCCGACATCGCCGACCACACCCTCAACGTTGGCATCACGTGGGTGCGATTCGTCCTGTGGCATGGATATGATCGACCTGCAAGCACCATGGGGTGCAAGACGCCAAGTCAAGGGGACGCAGTGAAAATCCGTCTGGAACGCGATGTCATGGCCGAAGCTGTCGCCTGGGCTGCCCGCAGCCTGCCGAACCGGCCGACAGTGCCGATCCTGGCTGGACTGTTCGTACGCGCCGAGGGTGACTCCGTCGTGATGTCTGCCTCCGACAACGAGACCAGCGCCCAAATCACCCTTCCCGCCCAGGTTGACGAGCCCGGCGAATCCCTGGTTTCCGGCAAGCTGCTGGCCGACATTGCGCGCAGCTTGCCCAACAAGCCGGTCCAGATCACCACGGATCCCGCCAAGATGGATCTGGTCTGTGGATCTGCCCGCTTCACCCTGCAGGCCCTGCCGGTCGACGAGTACCCCGATCTGCCGCAGATGCCGGCTGCCACCGGAACCGTTGAGGCCGATGTCTTCTCCCGGGCTGTCGCCCAGGTCGTCGTGGCCGCTGGACGCGACGAGTTGTTGCCGGTCTTCACCGGCGTGCGCGTCGAGATCAACGGCGAGGTCCTCTCCCTGCTGGCCACCGACCGTTACCGCATGGCCCTCAAGGAGATCACCTGGAACCCGGCCGCCACCGACGCCGAGGCCACCGCCCTGGTGCCGGCCAAGGTCATGAACGAGACCGCCCGCTCCATGACCTCCGGTGAGCACGTCACCGTGAACCTCTCCTCGGGCGAGAGCGGCGAGGGTCTGGTTGGTTTCGAGGGTGATGGTGCCAACGGTGTGCGTCGGATGACCACCCGTCTGCTGAGTGGCGAATTCCCCAAGGTTCGTCACCTCATGGACATCAAGGCCACCCGATCGGTGCGCGCTCGTACCGACGAGCTCATCAACTCGGTGCGTCGTGTCTCCCTGGTGGCCGAGCGCAACACCCCGCTACGCATGGTCATCAATGACGACTCGGTCGCACTGTCGGCCGCCACCGGTGACCAGGCCCAGGCCTCCGAGGCCATCGAGGCCATCGTCACCAACCACGTTGACGGAGAACCCACCATCACGGCAGCTGGATTCAACCCGCACTACCTGTCCGACGCCCTCGGTGCCTTGGACACCCCTTACGTCCACTTCTCCTTCACCGCTCCCGGCAAGCCCTGCCTGGTGACCGGACTCAATGATCTCGACGGTAAGCCGGAGACGGATTACCGCCACGTCATCATGCTCATGAGGCTTCCCTCCTGACCGATCCCACGACACTAATGGGCCTTGTCGACGGGCATGATCCGACAAGACCGACTCGTGAAGGTTCCATAGCACTCTGACTTGTGGACCAGGGGCATGGGGTGCTGGATCGTCCAGTCAGTGGGATTGCCACACTGTTGGCATGACAACCATCGCTGACGTCCGGACCGAGGTCGACCGCGTCTTCGATGCCCTCAACGCGCCTTCCTGGCCCGATCCCCACGCTGACAACCAGATAGCGGCCGAGGAGGAGTACAGCAGGGTTACCGATCCACAGCGGTATCGAGCTCTCGTGCTGCGTCTGCAAGCCTGGCAGCAGGCCCTTTCCACTCTGTGCGACGTCGGCGTCGACACCATGGCCAAGGGGGAGGACCAGTTGCAGCAGCGTTGGTCGAGCCCGCACGGAAACACCCTGCCGCTGCATGTCTCCGTCGTCACCTTCGACCAGGTTCCCTTCGTCGGGCTGTCCGTCACCTCCGACGCCGACCCCTTCGACATCGTCCCCGACTGTGCCTGTGATGCCTGTGACTCCGGGTCGCAAGACCTGTTGGCCGTTCTCGACGACGACATGACGGCCCTCGTCGACGGCAGTCTCGTCTCCATCGTCGCCCCCTCGGACGCGGATCGATCGGCCTTCCGGCTGGTGGCCACCAGCCGACGCTGTGCGTTGGAGTGGGGAGGAGACGGTCCTGCGCCGTTGTCTGAACCGGAAGCCGTCGTCGATGCCATTCGCAGCGGTGATGATCCACTCCTCCCCGAGGGCTGCGTCGTCCTGCACGGCAGGCCATGGCTGTGAACAACTCGCTCCGGTAACCTGACTCGGACGGCCTGACAGCGGTCGGAGGGAGGTCCGGATGTTCGTCGAGCGTCTCGAACTGGTCGATTTCCGCTCCTACGTCCGCGCCGACGTCCCCATGACAGCGGGGGTGACGACCTTCATCGGTTTCAACGGTCAGGGAAAGACCAATCTCGTCGAGGCCGTGGAATACCTGTCCACCCTGTCGTCACACCGCGTCAACAATGACACCCCGCTGGTGAGGTTGGGAGCTCATCAGGCCGTGGTGCGCGGCCGAGTCCGTGCCGGGGCCGAGGATTCCCGTAGTCTGCTCCTCGAGGTCGAGATCAATCCGCGGCGTGCCAATCGGGCACGGATCAATCGCGCTCCACTGACCCGACCTCGCGAGATCCTCGGGGTGTTGCGAACCGTGGTGTTCTCGCCCAATGACCTTGTCATCGTCCGTGGTGATCCGTCAGATCGTCGCACCTTCCTCGACGGGCTGGTGATGACACGATGGCCGCGGATGGCCGGGGTGAAGTCGGACTATGAGCGCGTCCTCAAACAGCGCAATGCCCTGCTCAAGTCCCTGGCTGGAAGGGGACCGTCGGCGGGAGCCGAGATCGGCGCGACCATGGAGATCTGGGACGACGAGTTGGCCACCATCGGTGCCGAGCTCCTGTCAGCTCGGCTTGACACCTTGTCGGCTGTCATGCCACTGACCTCGGCCGCCTACCGTGAGATCGCCCCGGTCAATGACCTGGTGACCGCCTCGTACAAGTCGACCATCGACCTCGACGGACTGTGGTCACCTCCCCAGGAGGGCCAGATCCCCGAGCCCATCGACCGCAAGGAGCTGGCGAACCGATTCCTCGACGCCCTGGCGAAACGGCGAGCCGACGAGCTCATCCGTGGCGTCACCCTCGTCGGTCCACAACGCGACGACATCGTCCTGCACATCGGGGAAATGCCGGCCAAGGGGTATGCCTCCCATGGTGAATCGTGGTCATTGGCGCTGGCCTTGCGGCTGGGGTCCTTCCAGTTGCTGCGGGACGACGGCATCGAGCCTGTTCTCGTCCTCGACGACGTCTTCGCCGAACTTGACGTCACTCGACGTGGACGGCTGGCGTCTTCAGTCATCGAGGCTGATCAGGTCCTGGTGACGACCGCAGTAGCCTCGGATGTTCCCGAGATCCTGCGTGGGGAGAGGTTCGACGTCGGTGGCGGCCAGGTGCTGCCCCATGAGGGGAGTGACGATGACTGACGGAGTTGATCCGCGCGACCCGGTCGTCCCTTCCGACGAGGACCGTCGCCTGGCAGCCGACCATGACGACGAAGGGGTCGACGTCGCCCTGGCCATCGCTCGAGCTTCCCGTGGTGAACCGGCGGGAACCCCGCGTCGTGACGACGCCGGTGAGGTGTTGTTGCCACCACCTCGACGCTCCATGGTGAGGAGACGTCGTCGTCCTCCCAGTACCCCGACATGGTCTGGCCCGGGAAAGGATGCCCGCGACCCGATGGCCCTGGGGGATGCCTTCACCAACCTTGTGAAGTCCAAGGGATGGGGACGTCAGGTCAACCTGCACCTGGTCCTCTCACGCTGGCCAGAACTCGTCGGTCCGACCAATGCTGAGCACTCCCGTCCGGTCAAGTATCAGGGCACGGTCCTGACCGTCCGTACCGAGGCGACGGTGTGGGCGACCTCCTTGCGCACCATCGCGCCACAGCTGGTTGCCGAACTCAATCGTCGGCTGGGTGAGGGGACCGTCACCAGGGTCATCATCGAGGGCCCCACTGCTCCCAGTTGGAAACACGGTTCCAGGTCTGTGCCGGGTCGTGGGCCGCGCGACACCTATGGCTGAGATCACTGACCCTTGAGGGCGTCGGCATTGAGCGAAGAACCCGCGAGAATATGGCTCACATAGGGTGATACCCGTAACGTTGTACTCGACCATGAGGAGGTCAGATGCAGCGTTTGGTCGGTGAGGTTCAGCACTACGACTGGGGATCGGATCAGGCAATCCCCGAGATTCTCGGCGAGCAGCCGAATGGACAGCCGTGGGCTGAGTACTGGCTGGGGGCTCACCCCAAGGCTCCGTCAGTTCTGGCCGACGGCGTCACCTTGGATCAGTGGCTGGCTGACCACCCCGAGGAACTCGGGCGGGCCAGCCGCGACGCCTTTGGTGATCGCTTGCCCTTCCTGCTCAAGATCCTGTCGGCCTCCCATGCCCTGAGTATCCAGGCCCATCCGTCGCGTGAGCAGGCCGAGAGGGGATTCGCCGCTGAGAACGAGGCGGGAGTGGGCCCGGGTGATCCCAATCGCATCTTCCGTGACGACTGGCCGAAGCCCGAGATGATCGTCGCTCTCACGGATTTCGACGCTCTGTGTGGTTTCCGTGACCCGTCCTCCTCCCTGGTTCTGCTGTCGGGACTGGGGAAGCTCGACGGACTGGGTGAGGTGCTCGCGCCGCTGGGCCAGGACGACGGACTGGCCAAGGTCGTCGCGACGGTGCTCTCGGGTGACGAGAAGGTCGTGACCGTCGTGGAAGGAGTCGTGGCAGCCTCCCGCACGTATCTTGAGGAGGGCACTGACGAGGCTGTTCGGGGCCTGGCGCGCACCGCCGTCGAGCTGTCCGAGGACCATCCCGGTGACCCGTCCATCCTCGTCGCCCTGCTCATGAACCGGGTGCGACTGGCACCTGGTCAGCAGATTCACCTGGGAGCCGGCACCATGCACGCCTACCTCGGTGGCACCGGTGTTGAGATCATGGCCAACTCCGACAATGTCCTGCGTGGTGGCCTGACGAGCAAGTACGTCGACGTCGATGCCCTGCTCGACCATGCCATCATGACTCCCGAGCCGTGCGTCGGTGAGTACGCGGTTCAGGTGTCCCCAGGAGTGGGTCTCTACCGCACCGAGTTCCCGGAATTCCGGTTGTGGGCCTTGCAAGGACACGACGACACCCTCTTACTTCCGGCTACCGACCTGGGCCGGATTCTCCTCGTCACGGAGGGGCAGCTGGTTGCTCACTGCGACGATGAGGACTGTGAACTGAATCGTGGTCAGTCGGCATGGCTGCCGGCAGGCGGGGAGGTGACGGTGACTGGCCAGGGGCGTGGATTCCTGGCAGGCGCCGGGGTTGACGCTGACCACTCCTGAGCTGATAGAGGTGTGAGAGGCGGCGTACCGCTGCAGACGCCGTGACCCCCATCCCGGACCCCGTGGTCGGGGATGGGGGTCGAATCGCTCACAGACCCTCTCAACGTCCGTCTCGCGGGTTCCGGTGTCCGGTACCGCTCAGGATTGCGGTAACATCGGGGCGTTGGGCTCTCCGTCGGCGCATGACATCCGACGGTGACGCCAACCCCGGAGGTCACCGTGACCTCTGCAGAGACACAGGAGCGCATTGCCCGTGAGCCAGCCCGAGATGCCCGAGTCCGTGACCGACGGGGACACCCCCGAGGACCTTCTCATCGACGCCACCGATCATCCTGACGTCCTTGACTCGGATCTTTCCCCGACGACCGTCGACGGATCCTATGACGCCGGTCAGATCACTGTCCTGGAAGGTCTGGAAGCCGTCCGGAAGCGTCCCGGTATGTACATCGGTTCCACCGGTGAGCGCGGTCTGCACCACTGCGTCTACGAGATCGTCGACAACTCGGTCGACGAGGCAATGGCCGGTTACTGCGACACCATTCAGGTCGAGCTGCTCGACGACAACTGGTGCCAGGTCACCGACAACGGACGTGGTATCCCGGTCAAGGAGCACCCCGTCGAGCACATCCCTACCGTCACCCTGGTGCTGACCAAGCTGCATGCCGGCGGCAAGTTCGGCAACGGGGGCTACAAGGTCTCCGGCGGTCTGCACGGCGTCGGTTCCTCGGTCGTCAACGCCCTGGCCTCCCACTTCGTCGTCGAGGTGCGGCGTGACGGCTACCACTGGCGTCAGTCCTTCAGCCTGGGCGAGCCGGACGGCCCGTTGGAGCAGCTCGAGGCCCTTGGCCCTGACGAGCACGAGGGCACCACGGTGCGCTTCCAGCCCTCCGACGAGATCTTCGACTCCATCGTCTTCGAATACGAGACCCTGTCGAACCGCTTCCGCGAGATGGCCTTCCTCAACAAGGGACTGCGGATCATGCTGACTGACCGCCGTGAAGGTCATGTCGACGAGGACGGCAATCCCATCCACGAGGACTTCCTCTACAACGAGGGCCTCAAGGACTACGTCCGCTTCCTCACAGGCACCCGCGACGTCATCAATCCCACCATCATCTCCCTGGAGTCCCATCGTCCTGAGGAGGGCATGGGTCTGGAGATCGCGATGCAGTGGAACACCTCGTACACCACCAGCGTCCACACCTTCGCCAACGCCATCAACACCATCGAGGGTGGCGCCCACGAGGAGGGCTTCCGTGCCGCTCTCACCAACACCGTCAACCGGTGGGGCGAGACCTGGGGACTCATCAAGAAGCGTGAGGACCGCGTCTCCGGTGACGACATCCGCGAGGGACTGACCGCCGTCGTCTCCATCAAGCTCACCGAACCGCAGTTCGAGGGCCAGACGAAGACCAAGCTCGGTAACGCCGAGGCCAAGTCCTTCGTCCAGAAGGCTCTCAACGAGAAGCTCTCCGACTGGTTCGAGGAGAACCCCAACGAGGGCAAGAACATCGTCCGCAAGTCCCAGGCGGCCGCCCAGGCGCGTGTCGCAGCTCGCAAGGCCCGCGACCTGGCCCGTAACCGCAAGGGTCTGCTGGGCTCGACCTCCCTGCCGGGCAAGCTCAAGGACTGCTCCTCGACCAACCCGGAGGAGTGCGAGATCTTCATCGTGGAGGGTGACTCCGCCGGTGGCTCGGCCTCCCAGGGTCGTGACCCGCGGATCCAGGCGATCCTGCCGATGCGAGGCAAGATCCTCAACGTCGAGAAGGCCCGTCTCGACCGCGCGCTGAGCTCGGAGACCATCGAGTCGATCATCAACGCGCTGGGAACCGGCGTCCACGAGGACTTCGATCTGGATAAGTTGCGCTACCACAAGATCATCCTCATGGCTGACGCTGACGTCGACGGCGCGCACATCCGCACCCTGCTGCTGACCCTGCTGTTCCGGTTCATGCGCCCAGTCATCGACGCCGGTCACGTCTACCTGGCCCAGCCGCCGCTGTTCCGGCTACGGTGGACGAACTCTCCTCACGAGTTGGCCTACTCTGACGAGGAGCGTGACCTGCTGCGTCAGGACGGTCTGGCCCATGGCAAGAAGCTGCCTCAGGTCAACCCGATCCAGCGCTACAAGGGTCTGGGCGAGATGGATGCCGAGGACCTGTGGGACACCACCATGGACCCCGACAAGCGTTTGCTGCTCCAGGTGACCCTCGAGGACGCCGCCCTGGCCGACCAGATGTTCTCCATCCTCATGGGTGAGGACGTCGAGCAGCGCCGGTCCTTCATCCAGCGCAATGCCAAGGACGTCCGCTTCCTCGACATCTGAGCACCCCCTCGAACCCTCCCCTCATCCACTGATCATTCAAAGGACACTCCATGGCTGACGATGAGAAGCCCGACGAGCAGAACCAGGCCGACCGTCAAGGACTGGTGACCGGCCGCCACGTCGGGATCCAGCCGGTAGAGATTCGCGACGAGATCCAGAATGCCTACCTCGACTACGCGATGAGCGTCATCGTCGGGCGAGCACTGCCCGACGTGCGCGATGGCCTCAAGCCGGTGCACCGTCGCGTCATCTACGCGATGTATGACGGCGGCTACCGTCCCGACCGCGGCTGGAACAAGTGTTCCCGTGTCGTCGGCGACGTCATGGGCAAGTATCATCCGCACGGCGACTCGGCCATCTATGACACCTTGGTGCGTCTGGCCCAGCCGTGGGCCATGCGCCACAAGCTGGTCCAGGGCCAGGGCAACTTCGGTTCCCAGGGCAATGACGGCGCGGCCGCCATGCGATACACCGAGTGCAAGATGGCTCCGCTGGCCATGGAGATGGTCCGCGACATCGACCAGGACACCGTCGACTTCCAGCCGAATTACGACAACAAGGAGACCGAGCCGGTCGTCCTGCCCGCCCGGTTCCCCAACCTGCTCGTCAACGGGTCCTCGGGCATCGCGGTCGGTATGGCAACCAACATCCCGACCCACAACCTGTGTGAGATCAACGAGGCCGTGCAGTGGTCCCTGACCCACCCCGAGGCCTCCCAGGAGGAGCTGCTTGAGGCGTGCATGGAGCGGATCAAGGGTCCTGACTTCCCTGGTGGCGCGCTCATCGTGGGCCGTCAGGGAATCGAGGACGCCTACCGGACCGGCCGTGGCTCGGTGACGATGCGTGCCGTCATCGACATGGAGGAGGACAAGAAGGGACGCCAGTGCCTGGTCGTCACCGAGTTGCCCTACATGTGCAACCCCGACAACCTCGCAACCAAGATTGCCGACCTGGTGAACTCCGGTCGTATCAACGGCATCGCCGACATTCGTGACGACTCCTCGGCCCGTACCGGTCAGCGTCTGGTCATCGTCCTCAAGAGGGATGCCCAGCCGCGCGTCGTCATGAACAACCTGTACAAGCACACCGCTCTGCAGGACACCTTCGGCTGCAACATGCTGGCCCTGGTGGACAACGTGCCGCGCACCCTGCGTCTGGACCAGTTCATCAGTTACTGGATCGACCATCAGATGGAGGTCATCCGCAGGCGTACCGAGTACCGTCTGGCCCAGGCCGAGAAGGACGCCCACATCCAGCGGGCCCTCGTCAAGGCCCTCGACATGCTCGACGAGGTCATCGCCCTCATCCGTCGCTCCCCGAACACCGAGGCCGCCAGCACCGGCCTGCAGGAGCTGCTCGACATCGACGAGATCCAGGCTCGCGCCATCCTCGACATGCAGCTGCGTCGTCTGGCCGCCTTGGAGCGTCAGAAGATCATCGACCGTCTCGAGGAACTCGAGCGTCTCATCGCCGGTTACAAGGCCATCCTGGCCAGCGAGGATCGTCAGCGCGAGATCATCTCGACCGAGCTCGCCGAGATCGTCGAGAAGTACGGTGACGAGCGTCGCACCCGCATCATCGCGGCTGACGGGGACTTCTCCGAGGAGGACTTCATCCCCGACGACGATGTCGTCGTCACCATCACCCGTGGTGGTTACGCCAAACGCACCCGCACCGACCTCTACCGCGTGCAGAAGCGCGGTGGCAAGGGTGTTCGCGGTGCGAGCCTGCGTGCTGACGACGAGGTGGCCCAGCTGTTCACGACCACCAACCACCAGTGGATCCTCTTCTTCACGAACATGGGCCGTGTCTACCGCACCAAGGTGTGGCAGCTGCCGGAGGCCGGCCGTGACGCCAAGGGTGGTCACGTCGCCGGACTGCTGAGCTTCCTGCCCGACGAGAAGATCGCCCAGGTCATGACCCTGCGCTCCTACGAGGACGCCGAGTACCTGCTGTTGGCGACCCGTAAGGGCCTGGTCAAGAAGACTGCCCTCAAGGCCTACGACTCCTCCCGTCAGGCAGGCGTCATCGCCATCAACTTCCGTACCGAGGACGACGAGCTCATCGGTGCCGAGCAGTGCTCGGCCGAGGACGACGTCCTGCTCATCAGTCGCAAGGGTCAGGCGATTCGGTTCTCCGCCGGTGATGACCAGTTGCGGCCGATGGGTCGTGCCACCTCCGGCGTGACCGGCATGAAGTTCCGAGATGACGACGAGCTGCTGTCGATGTCGATCATTCACTCCGACATGCCTGAGGACGACCGCTTCATCTTCACCGCGACCGACGGTGGCTATGCCAAACGCACTGCCGTCTCGGAGTACCGCCAGCAGGGACGTGGTGGCCTCGGCATCAAGGCCATGGCCCTGAACGAGGAGCGTGGTTCCCTCGTCGGTGGCCTGGTGGTCAGCGAGGCTGACGAGATCATCGCCATCAAGACCTCGGGTCAGATCACACGGTCGGCCGTCTCTGAGGTTCCCGCCAAGGGACGTTCGACGATGGGGGTGAAGTTCGTCTCCGTGCACGGTGACGACGCCGTCTCGATCATCGCGGTGAATCCTGAGCACGCGGTCGAGGAGGACGTCGAGGAAAAGGCTGTGGAAACCGCTGAAGGTGGTGCCACGCAGACCGAATCCGGGGATGTGCTTCCGCAAGGCGATACTGTGGACGACGACCGTACCGTCAATACGGCGGAAAGCGACATGAAGCCGGAGGACAACGGTGAGTGACGAGAAGAAGGTGACGCATCCGGGTCCCGATGATCCAGAGGCGACGCACTGGACTGCCGGTGACGCTCGTCGTACCTTCCAGGGGAAGGGCCGGCAGCGCCCCGATCCACGTCAAGAGTCTGATCGCAAGCGGACGACGGCGTCGACCCCTGCGGTGAAGCGCGCCGACGCGAGAGCGACGAAGTGGGAGAAGGCGCCCCATCAGCCGGATTCCCGTCCCGCCCAGGCGCATCAGCCCGCCCGTGCTGCCAGGCGTACTCGTAAAGCCCGGTTGCGTCTGACGCGTGTTGACCCGTGGTCGGTCATGAAGACGTCCCTGCTCTTCGGTGTCGCCGGTGCCATCATCTTCTTCATCGCGACGTGGATCATCTGGGGCATCATCGGTGCTTCGGGTGCTTTTGACTCGATGAACAAGGTGGCCAATGATCTCATCAGCTCCCCGAGCTCGAACTCGAAGTTCCAGTTGTCCGATTACGTCAACACTGGCCGAGTGTTGGGTCTGACGGCCCTCATCGGTGCCATCAACGCGGTGCTGTTCACAGCCATCTCGACCCTGTTCAGCTTCCTGTACAACTTGGCTGCGGAGATCATGGGTGGTCTGGAGGTGACCCTCGCGGAGGACTGAGGGCCCTGAAAGCGTGGAGAACGTCCCCGGATGTGTGAGCATCCGGGGACGTTTTGCGTTGTCAGCCGCGTCGTCATATGCCGACCACACGGGTTTGACGAGGACCGTTGCCAATTCCCTTGACACCGGGTTCCTCGTTTGCTTTCATTTATGCCATACATCTGTGGAAACGTTTCCATGGGTGAGGTCGGGGACAGGCCCCGGCGACCTCGGACTCGACGACGAGAGGAGGGAAAGATGGATCGCAAATCGACGATCAAGGACGTTGCCAAGCTGGCCGGTGTGTCCCTCGGGACAGCATCTCGCGTTCTCAATGGCAGCTCCGCGACCTCGGAAGCGTCGCGTACTGCAGTGCGCAAGGCGGCCAAGGAGCTCGGTTATCTGTCGAACGCTCATGCCAGGTCGCTGCGTTCGGCCCACACCGGCGTCATTGGTCTGGTCGTCCCGGACATTCGAAACCCATACTTTGCCGAGCTGGCATCAGTTGTGGAGAACGCCTGCCTGGCCCATGGTTGGGCCACCTTGCTGTGCAATGCCGACGAGTCCCCTGACCAGTTCAACCGATACGTCGACACCCTTCGTCGTCAGCGAGTCGACGGTGCGATCGTCACCCCGACCGGCTTGGGAGAACATGCCGTCAAGGACCTGGTCGACGACGGGGTCCAGGTGGTCTGCGTGGACCGTGAGGTCGCGGGGTCATCACTACCCTCCGTCACCTCCGATCCGTGGAACGGGATGGGGGAGGCCGTCGATCACCTGTTGGAACGTGGGCACCGCAGGATCGGTTTCATCACCGGCCCCCAGCAGACGTCGACTGGTCTGGAGCGTTACCAAGCCTACTGCCAGCTGTTGGCCGAGCATGATGTCGACGTCGTCGATGACCTCGTGGTGGAAGGTGACTACCAGGAGGAGTCGGGACGCGTCGGTGCCGGACAACTACTCGATCGCGGTGCTACCGCCGTCTTCGCCTCCGACTCGCTGATGTCGATGGGAGCCCTGCGAACCTGCCTCGACAGGGGAGTTCGCATCGGTGAGGACATCGACCTGGTCGGTTTCGACGACCTTCCGGTGTTCAGTCTCACCAATCCGGCCCTCACCGTCGTTGCCCAGGACATCGACGCCATGGGAAAGGTGGCCGTTGATCTGCTGAACCATGCCATGGCTGGTGAACCGACCAGCTCCGCTCGACTGGACACCCATCTCATCGTTAGGGCATCAACCCGAATGGTCAAGGAGGACCAGTGACAACATCGCCAGTACTTCGACTGGACCACGTCAGTAAGGCTTTTGGGCCCGTCAAGGTCATTGAGGACGTTTCCGTGGACGTCATCCCGGGCAGGGTGCGCGTCCTCCTCGGCGAGAACGGAGCCGGAAAGTCCACCCTCATCAAGATGATGAGCGGTATCTACCACCCAGATTCGGGATCCATCGTCATTGATGACAACCCTGTCGACCTTCCCACCGTCAAGGCTGCTGAGGCCGAGGGCATCGCGACGATCCACCAGGAGCTCAACCTCGTTCCACAGATGTCGGTGGCTGAGAACATCATGCTGGGACGTACTCCCAGCCGTGGTGGACTCGTCAGTTGGGGCCCGATGCGAGCCCAGGCCCGTGCCGCTCTGGAGCGGATTGGCCTGGACGTCTCCCCGGATCGCCTCGTCGGGTCGCTGAGTATTGCGCACCAGCAGCTTGTGGAGATCGCGAGAGCTCTCTCGATGGATGCCAGAGTGCTCATCCTCGACGAGCCCACCGCCGCCTTGACTCGCAAGGAGTCCGGTCAGCTCTTCGAGGTGATGGACGACCTCAAGGCCAAGGGCGTGGCGATGGTGTTCATCTCCCACCACCTCGACGAGATTCCGCGCGTTGGTGACGATATGTCCGTGCTGCGCGACGGCACCCTCGTCGGTGAGGTTCCCGCCTCCACCACCGAGCGCGAGCTGGTCAAGATGATGGTCGGCCGCGACATTGACGACCAGTTCCCGCGCCACCGCTGTGAGGTCGGAGAGGTGCTGCTGTCAGTCAAGGGACTCAGTCGTGAAGGGGCATTCCAGGACGTCGAATTCGAGCTGCATGCCGGCGAGGTGTTGGGCCTGGCCGGCCTGGTGGGAGCCGGACGTACCGAAGTCCTGCGAGCCGTTGCCGGGGCTGACAAGTACGACTCCGGCACCGTTCGCGTTCATGGCAAGGAGCTTCCGGGCGGAAAGGTTTCCCGCGCGATTGCCCATGGCATCGGCCACGTGCCCGAGGAGCGCAAGTCCCAGGGACTGGTCCTGGACGCCTCGGTCAACGAGAACCTCGGTTACGCGACCATGAAGTCGACCTCCCACGCCGGTCTGGTTGATCGATCCGGCCAGCGACGACGAGCTCAGGACGTCGCCGAGAAACTGCGGGTGCGGATGGCCGGCCTGGATCAGCCGGTGCGCAACCTGTCCGGTGGCAACCAGCAGAAGGTCGTCATCGGTCGCTGGATCCTCGCGGACTCGTCAATCCTGCTGCTCGACGAACCGACCCGAGGTGTTGACGTCGGTGCGAAGGTCGAGATCTACCAGCTCATCAACTCCGTCACCGAAGCCGGGGGAGCCGTCCTCATGGTGTCCAGCGAGTTGCCAGAGGTGATCGGGATGAGCGATCGAATCCTCGTCATGGCCCATGGACGGGCGATGGGAACCCTGGACGCCATGACGGCCACCGAGGATGCCGTCATGGAGTTGGCAGTGGCCTCCGTCGATCCCGTCGATGAAAAACCAGAATGACCATTTCTGAATCCGAAAAGTATTGAAACAATGTCGTCTTGTCTCGATCAGCGATGATCGGGAAAGGAAATATCATCGTGACCACAGCAACAACAGCCACCACTCAAAAACCGTCGGTCGGTAGGAGAATTGGTTCCTGGGCCCTCAATCATGGTGCCCTTGTCGGTCTCATCATTCTGTGTATCGCCCTATTCATTGCCACCCCGGTGTTCCTCACCGTGCCGAACATCATCAATATCGGCATTCAGGCAGCCGTCGTGGCCATCATGGCCTTCGGCATGACCTTTGTCATCGTCACCTCCGGCATCGATCTGTCGGTCGGTTCCGTCGCCGCGCTGTCGGCCATGGTCTCGGCGTGGATGTTCTCCAACGTCGGTCTGCCGGGCTGGCTCACCCTCATCATCGGCCTGCTCATCGGTCTCCTCGCCGGGGCCGCCTCCGGTCTGGCCATCGCCTACGGAAAGCTGCCGGCCTTCATCGCGACACTGGCCATGATGAGCGTCGCTCGTGGCCTGACACTCGTCATCTCCGGTGGAACGCCGGTTGCCACCTCGGGTGCAGTGAACCACCTGGGCGCTGACCTGGGGCCGATCCCCGTTCCCGTCATCATGTTGGCCCTGGCTGGCGTGGTGTGCTGGTTCATCCTGTCGCGCACGGTGCTCGGCCGCTCCCTTTACGCCATCGGTGGCAACGAGGAGGCTGCCCGCCTCTCCGGTATCCCGGTGCGTCGCATCCTCGTCGCCGTCTACGCCCTCGCCGGTCTGTTCGCTGGTCTGGCCGGCTTGGTTCTGGCTGGTCGACTGTCCTCGGCTCAGCCGCAGGCGGGTCTGGGATATGAGCTGGATGCCATCGCCGCCGTCGTCATTGGTGGCGCCTCCCTGTCGGGAGGTTCCGGAAAGGCGAGCGGTACGTTCATTGGCGCTGTCCTTCTGGCCGTCATTCGTAATGGTCTCAACATTCTCAACGTGTCCTCCTTCTGGCAGCAGGTCGTCATTGGCTGCGTCATCGCCCTGGCTGTCGGATTCGACGTCTTCAGATCCAAGAAAGAGTCCTGAACACAACATTGGCAACAGAAAAACCCTGTTGAAAGACGAAAGGTAGAATGATGAAGTTCAAGACTGCTCACAAGATGCTCGCGACGGCGGTCGTCGCGACGATGGCCGCCACCGGTTTGGCGGGCTGCAACCGCGACGGCGGATCCGGATCGGCCGCCTCCGGGACGGTCGTGCTGGCCGTCTCCACCCAGACCAACCCCTTCTTCGTCCAGCTGGTTGACGGCGCCAAGAAGGAGGCCAAGGCCAAGGGGGTCAACCTCCAGGTCCAGGATGCCTCTGACGATGCCGCCACTCAGGCCAACCAACTCGCCAACGCGGTGTCCACCGTAGCCAAGGTCGTCATCGTCAACCCGACCGACTCCGACGCCGTCGCCCCCTCGGTCAAGGCCCTCAACAAGGCCAAGATTCCGGTCATCACCGTCGACCGCAGCTCCTCCAGCGGTGACGTCGCCTCCTTCATCGCCTCTGACAACGTCGCCGGTGGCGTCGAGGCTGCCAAGGAGCTCGCCAAGATCATGGGCGACAAAGGCGAGATCATCCACCTGCAGGGAACCCCGGGAGCCTCGGCATCCCGCGACCGTGGCAAGGGATTCACCGGGGAGATCGCCAAACACCCGGGCATCAAGGTGGTCGCCAAGCAGACCGCCAACTTCGATCGCTCCAAGGCCCTCGACGTGACGACCAACCTCCTGCAGGCACACCCGAAGGCTGCTGGCATCTTCGCCGAGAATGACGAGATGGCCATCGGCGCCATCTCCGCTCTGGGATCGAAGGCTGGCAAGAGCGTCAAGGTTGTCGGCTTCGACGGCACTGCTGACGGCATCAAGGCTGTCAAGGCTGGAACCCTGGGAGCGACGATCGCTCAGCAGCCCGCCCTGCTGGGTAAGACCGCGGTGGACCAGGCCGCCGACATTCTGGCCGGCAAGACGGTTTCCAAGACCACCCCGATCAAGGTGGTGCTGGTGACCAAGGACAACGCGAAGGACTACGAATGAGTGATCGATGCGTGACAGCATCCGGGAAGGTCGCCGTCGTCGGGTCGATCAATGCCGACATGAGAGTCGGTGTGGAGAGGTTCCCCGGGCCGGGGGAGACCCTGGCCGGGGGAGAGGCCACCCTGACCCCCGGCGGCAAGGGAGCCAACCAGGCTCTTGCGGCGGCACGTTGCGGAGCCCAGGTGGAGATGGTTGGTGCTGTCGGGAATGATCCGACGGCTGAGACAGCCCTCTCCCTGCTCTCGGAGTGCGTCGGCCTTGACGGTGTGGTGCGGCGAGACATCCTGACGGGGACTGCCGTCGTCATGGTGGCCGATTCCGGAGAGAACTCGATCATCGTCATCGCGGCCGCCAACGGGTCGGTCGACGCCGCGAGCGTGCATGCGCAGGCCGAGAGGGTCGGGGACGCTGACGTCGTGGTCTGCCAAGGGGAGATCCCGCGTGACGGGATAGCCGAGGCAGCTCGATGCGCCGAGCGGTTCGTGTTCAATCTGGCTCCGGTCATCAACGTTGACCCGGAGGTCATTCGGATGGCCGATCCACTGGTGGTCAACGAGCACGAAGCGGCTCTCGTCGCTGCCGCGCTGGGGTCGACGACGCCTCGCCTTGAAGAGGATCCTGACGCCGCCCTGCGCGAGTTGTTGGATCTGGGATGTCGCAGTGTCGTCATCACCCTGGGATCGGCCGGCTGCATTATCGGCGGACCGGAAGGGTTCGATTCGGTGCCGGCAACGAAAACGGTGGCTGTCGACACGGTCGGTGCGGGGGACGCCTTCGTCGGTGCCTTGGCTGCTGAGCTGGCTCGCGGACGCAGCCTTGTCGAGGGTTGCCGTTTCGCCACTGCGGTGGCGACTCTGACGGTGACCAAATCAGGAGCACAGGCCTCCTACCCGAGCATTGGGGAGATCGAGAACATTCGCCAAGGAGATCAAGCATGAAGAAGAGCGGACTGCTCAACACCCAGTTGTGTGCGGCGGTAGCCAGGTTGGGGCACACCCAGACCTTCGTCGTGGCAGACGCCGGGTTGCCGATTCCCGCGGACGTCCCGGTGATTGATCTCGCGCTGGTGCTGGGAACTCCGAGGTTCCAGGAGGTTTTCGACGCCATCCTGGACGAGGTCGCCGTCGAGGGGGCCATGATCGCCACCGAGGCTGTCGGCCACGAGCCGGAGGAGTGGGTGAGGAATCGGATCGACGAGGTCAAAGCCGTCAGTCACGAAGACCTGAAGAAGGCACTTCCGAGTGTCTCCTTCGTGGTGCGAACCGGTGAGACGACTCCATACTCCAACGTCATCGTTCATTGTGGTGTGGCGTTCTGAGTGGAGCACGACACCTCGATTGGATCCCGACTTGCTCCGAACATTAAGTATCCATTAGAGTCTTTACTCGCGGTCGGGAAACCGGTCGAGGTTCGGGCCTATAGCTCAGTCGGTTAGAGCGCCGCCCTGATAAGGCGGAGGTCACTGGTTCAAGTCCAGTTAGGCCCACCATCAAAACCGCCTCTGACAAGGAAACGTGTCGGGGAGTGTTGTCATTCCTAGAAGATCAGGCGCCTCTTGGGTCGTCTTGTCACCGGCTGTCGTACGCCGTTCTGGCCTCTTCTGACAAGTGTCGTCCCTCGTCCATCGGTCAGGTTCCTCGTAGTGGTGTAGCGGTGTGATCCTGCACTTACCGCCCGCCCCACCCAAGCGAAAGAACACACCACTACACCACTACGAGGAACCTGACCGGCCGTGCCCGCGATCGCTGCACCGAGGTAGCCGACGGTCACGCTCGACTGCGACGGGGTGACCTTCACGCGCCACAGCCACCTTGGCGGCATCCTGCACCAAGCAATGCTGTGGGCGGCTGCCTCCCTCCGATCAGGTGAGGAAAGGGCCTCCACCACTAGACTCGTCCCTACACACCGGCTGGCCATACTTGGTCATGCCGGGAGGACGGAGGAGAGTATGGCCCGACGACCCCTTGCCGACGAGGCCATCGACGCGATCTTGGACCAGATCGTCGACGGCACGTTTGCGCCCGGCGAGGCGTTGCCGTCGGAACAGGACCTCGCGAATCTCCTTGGTGTCTCGCGCCCGACGATGCGGGAAGCGGTCCGTGCGCTCACCGACCGTGGCATCCTCAACGTCGTGCACGGCCGTGGCACCTACGTCACCGAGCAGCGCGAGTGGCGCGACCTGCCCACGCTCATCAACGTCGTCGCCCGCACCACCTCACCCCGGGAACTCGGCCGTCAGCTCACGGAGGTGCGGCGGATGATCGAGGTTGGCGCCTGCGGACTTGCTGCGCAGCACCGTACAGACGAGGACCTCGACGCCCTGCGAACATGCCTCGCAGACTATGATCGGGCTGCCGCCAGAGAAGACATCGAAGAGGTCGTCCGCCTCGACCTCGACTTCCACGAGTGCATTCTCCGCGCGACAGGCAATCCCTTCCTCGCCCCCGTCATGCACTCGCTGACCGATGCCCTTCAGCGTTCCCGTCGGGTCACCTCGGCGCAGGTTGAGGTGCGGGAGCGCGCGACGCGCCACCACCGCGACATCCTCCGGGCGATCAAGGTCAGGGACGCGGAGGCAGCTAAGAACGCCATGCGGGCACACATGACGCAGACGCGCGACGACATCGTGAAGTTTGCCTCGGACCACTGAGCCGGCCAAATCTCCGACGATCCCTTGCGCAACATTCTTCGGTGTGTCTACCATCAAGCAAAGACCTCAGAGGTCTGAGCACAAAGGAGTGAGAGCATGGCTTCCCTGTTGGCCGAACTCTTGGACGGGATGCCCCCAGCGCGTGAGCTGACGGCAGCGGACGTCGTCGAGGCGCGTACGAGAGCGAACGACACCACCACCTACGTCGTCCTCGACGACGACCCCACCGGCACGCAGTCCGTCGCCGATCTTCCGGTGCTCACGCACTGGGAAGTCGAGGACTTCCGCTGGGCCTTCTCGAGCGGGAAACCCGCCGTCTACGTCATGACCAACTCGCGGTCGCTGGCCCCCGACGACGCAGCGCGCGTCAACAGGGAGGTCGTAGCCGCCGCGCTCGAGGCCAGTCAAGGGCACCCCGTCGCTTTTGTCTCGCGCTCGGACTCCACGCTGCGCGGGCACTTCCCGTTGGAGCCCGACACTATCGCCGACGAGCTAGCTCGGCATGGAGCGCGCCCTGTCGACGGCGTGGTCATCGTCCCTGCCTTCGGTGACGCGGGCCGAATCACGGTACGCGGTACCCACTACGCCGGATCCGTGGCCGAGGGGTTCTCACCCGTCGGCGAGACGCAGTTCGCGCGCGACGCGACGTTCGGCTACTCCTCGTCGTACTTGCCTCGCTGGGTGGAGGAGAAGACCGACGGCGCCGTCCCCGCCGCCGACGTGCTGGTGCTCGATCTCGCCACGCTCCGCGCCGACCATGAGGGCGCCATCGCGTTGCTGCGCTCGGCGACAAACCGGCAGCCGATCGTCGTGGACATCGTGGAAGAGAACGACCTGCGCGCTCTGGCGCTCGCCCTCATCGCGGCAGAGTCCGCTGGCTCGCACTTCGTGTATCGCGTAGGTCCGCCGTTTCTCCGCGGCCGTATCGGACAGGCTGTCAAGGAGCCTGTGAGCGTCGACGAGATCCGCGCCTCCCGCAGCGGTCGTGACGTTACGCCGGGCGGACTAATCGTCGTTGGGAGTCACGTGGATCTCACCACTCACCAGCTCAACCTTCTCCGCGAGACGCAACAGCCGTTCGAGCTCGAGATTGAGGTGGCGCAGATCGTCGATGAGGGCCGTCGGGATGAGCATGTTCGTGATGTCGCTGCCCGCGCGGCAAAGCACCTCGCCGAAGGGAATGTGGTCGTCCGCACTTCCCGGGCCCTCGTCACGGGCCCCGACGGGCAGGCGTCGCTCGACATCGCTCGGAGAGTCTCGGAGGCCGTCGTTGAGGTGGTGCAGCAGGTGCTGGCGAAGACGTTGCCGCGGTTCGTCGTCGCCAAGGGTGGCATCACCTCATCCGACGTGGCGACGCACGGGCTCGGCTTCCGGCGGGCTAACGTCGTCGGTCCGATGCTGCCGGGCATCGTGTCGCTCTGGTCCGCCCAGGACGGCCCCGCAGCCGGCATTCCGTTTGTCGTGTTCGCTGGCAACGTTGGGCAGGCCGATTCGCTGTCCGAGGTCGTCGTGAAACTCACCCAAGCTTGATCCCACCCCCTCCAACCGAAAGGATTTACCATGAACATCGCCGTTCTCGGTCTGGGTGCCATGGGACTGCCTATGGCCACCTGGCTTACTCAGTCATTCACCGTGACGGGCTTCGACATCGCCGACGAGCGCGTCCAGCTCGCAGCCGAACAGGGGGTCACCTGCCGCGCCAGCGCGCGAGAGGCCTGCGCCGACGCGGACGTCGCCCTTGTCGCAGTGCGCAATCAGGCCCAGCTCGAAGAGCTCCTCTACGGCGGCGCGGGCATCGTCGAGATGTTGCCGAAGGGCAGCGCGATCATCCTCACCTCCACCGTCGGTATTGCTGCTGTCGAGCAGGTCGCGCAACGGCTTGCGGACGACGGCATCGGCCTCGTCGACGCGCCCGTCTCAGGAGGCCCCGTCCGCGCGGGCAAGGGTGACCTGCTGGTCGTCGTCGGAGCGTACCCCGACGTGTATGCCCACGCCCTTCCTGTGCTCGAGGCCATGGCCTCCAACCTGGTGCTCGTCGGTGAAACGCCCGGCAAGGGGCAGGCCATGAAGACGGTCAACCAGCTCCTCTGCGGCGTACATATCGCCGCCGCGGGCGAGGCGCTGGCGCTCGCGGGCCAACTTGGCCTGGACCAAGAGAAGGCCCTTGAAGCGCTCATGTCCGGCGCTGCCGCGTCTTTCATGCTGGGCGACCGCGGTCCCCGCGCCATTCAACGCTATCGTGGCGAGGAGGCGGAGGTGAAGTCACGCGAAGACATCTTCGTGAAGGACATGGGGATCGTGACGGCCGCCGCCAAGTCGGTGGGCATGGCCGTTCCCGTCGCGGCCGCAGCCGAGCAACTCTACCTGCTCGGCTACGCGAACGGTCAGGCTGCGCGTGACGATTCGTCGATCATCGACGTCGTCACCCCAAAACGGGGCTGACATGGGAGCCGGAGCGCTGCTCGGCATCGCACTCGGTGCCATCGTGCTGCTGTTGTTGCTGGTTATCGAAGTCAAGATTCCAGCATTCGTTGCCATGCTGCTCGTGTCATTCGGTACCGCGTTGGCAGCGGGTATTCCATTGCTCGACATCATCCCGACGATGACCACGGGCATGGGCAACACACTGTCCAGCGTGATGATCGTCGTCGGCCTCGGCGCGATGTTGGGGCGCCTGATCGAGACGGCCGGCGGTGCCGACTCACTCGCGCAGCGCTTCTCGGCCGCGCTGGGGCCGAAGCGCGTCGTCGCTTCCGTGACTGCGGCCGCATTCGTCCTCGGCATTCCCGTGTTCTTCGATGTGGGGTTCATCATCCTTGCTCCGATCATCTTCGGCTTCGCTCGCGCAGCCAAGATCAATCCCCTGCGCATCGGCCTCCCCGTGGCAGGTGCAATGCTGACGGTGCACGTCGCCCTGCCTCCGCATCCGGGCCCGGTTGCTGCTGCGGGTATCACGGGTGCCGACAACGGCATGTCACTGCTCATCGGCCTGCCGATTGCGGCTGTGACCACGGTGATCGGTTTCATGGCCGCAAAGCTGTTCAAGCTGGAGAGCGTCACGCTCGGGGAGTCGCCGGCCACCAAGCCGGCGGAGCCCGTCGACGGCGGAACTCGCCAGCCGCTGGGGGCCGGGACCGTCGTCGCGCTCATCCTGCTGCCGATCGTGCAAATCATGATCGGCACTGTGGGCAACATGATGCTCGCCAAAGGCTCGATGCCGCAGAAACTCGCGGCAGTCATCGGTGCCGCCCCGCTCGCACTCCTCACAGCAGTGATCGTGGCCTACCTCGTCGTCGGACATCAGCAGCGGTGGGGGCTGGCGAAGCGAGGGTTGGTGCTCGACTCGGCATTACCGGACGTGGCAGTAATTGTGTTCGTCACCGGCGCGGGCGGAGTGTTCGCGAACGTGCTGGTCACGTCGGGTATCGGTAAAGCATTCTCCGAAGTGCTCATCGGCCTCCACATGCCGGTCATCCTCGCTGGCTTCCTGATCGCTGCTGCGCTGCGCGCCTCGCAGGGCTCGGCCACCGTCGCGATCCTCACGGCCGCTGGTCTGATGGCGCAGCCAATCGCCGACGTCGGCTACAGCAGCACCCAGGTGGCGCTCGTCACGCTCGCGATTGGCTTCGGTGGCCTCGGCCTGTCGCACATCAACGACTCTGGCTTCTGGATCGTCACGAAGTACCTTGGGCTCAGCGTCAAGGACGGCCTGCGCACCTGGACAGTCCTGTCGACGATCTTCAGCCTGACAAGCTTCCTGCTGACGTGGGGAGTGTTCGCGCTGGTCTCCTGATCAGGGCGCTGTAAGGCCCCGTCGGAATGGGCGAAGACACACCCGCTCGGGTTTTCCCGGGCGGGTGCGCCCTGTGGGACGAATGCGGGAAAGCTCCCGACATCATTTACCATGCCCGCCATGACGCCATAGCGGCGTCAAGTTGGGAGAAACCGCATGATTCACGTGTCACAGCGGGTCAGACGTCTCATGAGTGTCATCGTGGCTGCCTTCGTGGGCCTGGTGACCCTCGTGGGTCCCGGAATGGCCCAGGCACATGCCGACGACTCCTCGTCGGTCAAGGGCAGGACCTTCATCATTGCCACTGACACCACCTTCGCACCGTTTGAGTACCGTGACGCCTCCGGTGAGATGGTCGGTATCGACATGGACCTCATCCATGAGATTGCGACCCGTGAGGGATTCAAGGTTGACATCAAGGCGATTGGCTTCGACGCCGCCCTCCAAGCGGTTCAGGCGAAACAGGCCGACGCTGTGCTCTCGGGAATGACGATCACCGACGAGCGCAAGAAGATCTTCGATTTCTCGGATCCGTACTTCCAGTCTGGCGTGCAGATGGCCGTCAAGAAGGATTCGGACATTTCCGGATACGAGGGCCTCAAGGGCAAGACCGTGGTCGGCAAGACCGGCGCCGAGGGCTTGGCCTACGCCAAGTCCATCTCGAAGAAGTACGGATTCACCGTCAAGGCCCTAGACAAGGCCGACACCATGTACTCCGAGGTGCAGACCGGTAATGCAGCGGCTGTCTTCGACGACTACCCGGTACTGGCCTACGGCATCGCCCAGGGCAATGGCCTCAAGACCGTCACGCCCAAGGTGGCTGGCGGGTCCTACGGTTTCGCGGTCCTCAAGGGCAACAATGCTGCCCTCAAGGATGCCTTCAACAAGGGGTTGGCAGACGTCAAGGCTGATGGCACCTACGACAAGATCGTCGACAAGTACCTCAAGGCCTCCGACTCCGAGGCCGATCAATCCTTCTGGCAGCTCTTCGTGAGCAGTTTCCCCGCCCTCATGAAGGGTCTGGGAATGACCCTGGCCGCCACCGCGCTGAGCTTGCTGTTCGCGTCGATCCTTGGCGTCATCTTCGGGTTCTGCAAGGTGTCCGGCATCGGGATTCTCAAGGCCATCGCGACCATCTACGTCGACATCTTCCGAGGGACACCGTTGTTGGTCCAAGCCTTCTTCTTCTACTTCGGTCTACCTACGGTGACCGGGATCAAGATCGGCGTGCTGACGGCCGGCGTCCTGACCCTGTCCCTCAATGCTGGTGCCTACATGACCGAGATCGTTCGCGGCGGCATCCAGTCCGTTGATCCTGGGCAGATGGAGGCATCCCGGTCCCTGGGCCTGAACTGGATGCAGTCGATGCGCAAGGTCATCGTTCCGCAGGCGGTCAAGATCAGCACCCCGGCTGTCATCAACCAGTTCGTCATCAGCCTCAAGGACACCTCCCTGCTGGCTGTCATTGGATTCGCCGAGCTCACGTATCAGGGTCAGCAGATCATCGCCCGGAACTTCCGGTCCTTCGACATCTGGCTGATGGTCGGCATCATCTACTTCATCGTCATCTTCGCCCTGACGAAGCTGTCGAACTTCGTCGACAGAAAGGTGAACAAGTGACCACCGCAACTACCTATGACGGCCCCATGATCGAGGTCATCGACCTGCGCAAGTCCTTCGGGGAGCTGGAGGTGCTCAAGGGCATCTCCGCCACCATCACCAAGGGTGAGGTGCTGTCCATCATCGGCCCCTCCGGGTCCGGAAAGTCGACCTTCCTGCGCTGCCTCAACCTGCTTGAGGAGGTGACGAGCGGCACCGTCAAGGTCGAGGGACAGGACCTCACCGCCAAGGACACCGACATCAACAAGGTGCGTCAGAAGGTGGGAATGGTCTTCCAGCACTTCAACCTGTTCCCGAACATGACCGTCGCCGAGAACATCATGCTGGCCCCGGTGCAGCTCAAGAAGACCAATAAGAAAGAGGCTGCTGAGCGCGCCCATCGGATGCTGGAGCGGGTGCACATGGCCGACAAGGCCGGCGCCCGTCCCTCGCAGCTGTCGGGTGGTCAGAAGCAGCGTGTCGCGATCGCGCGCGCCCTGGCCATGGACCCCGATGTCATGCTCTTCGACGAGCCGACCTCGGCCCTCGACCCGGAGATGGTCGGTGAGGTGCTCGACGTCATGAAGGACCTTGCCGAGGGCGGTATGACGATGGCCGTCGTCACCCACGAGATGGGATTCGCCCGAGAGGTCGCCGACAAACTGATGTTCATGTCCGATGGCTACCTCGTGGAGGAGGGAGACCCGGTCGAGGTGCTCTCCAACCCCCAGCACGAGAGGACGAAGAACTTCTTGTCGAAGGTGTTGTGAGACACCCTGAGATCCGACGTGGCGACGCTCCAAGGCGTCGCCACGTCCGTGGTGTTGCGCTAGGTCGGCGAGCCAGATATACCCGGATCGTGTGTGGTGATCGGGTTGCTGACCGTCGGGGCTGCTACTCCTGGTGGCAGGGGACCGATCATGAACCCGTTCTCCACCACCATGGTGGGTGACGCCAGACGGAACAGCGTCAAGGTATGAAAGAGTTCTCGAAACGACAATAGGAGGACGATGTGAGCCAGGATCGACGGGATGTTGTTCGAGGACTGCCGCTGTACAAGCCGGGGGCCGCTCCCGGTGAGGGGGCCGTCAAGCTGTCGTCCAACGAGAACCCGTTCGGGCCGTTGCCGAGCGTCGTCGAGGCCGTCACTCGGATGCTCGCCGGGTTCAACCGTTACCCGTCGATAAGTGCTGAGGAGGTGCGCTCGGTCATCGCCGAGCACGTCGGCGTCGACATGCGCCAGGTGGCCCTCGGGGCCGGGTCGACCGAAGTCGCTAGCCAACTCATGCATGCCTTGGCCAGCACCGGTGACGAGATCATCTTCCCCTGGCGTTCCTTCGAGGCCTACCCGATCCTGACTCAAGTCGCCGGGGCCACTCCGGTCCCGGTGCCGTTGACGGAGGATCTGCGTCACGACCTCGACGCGATGTCCGCCGCGATCACCGACCGCACCCGGCTCATCTTCCTATGCACCCCCAACAACCCGACCGGGACGGTCCTGCACACCGACGAGGTGGAGGAGTTCCTGGTCAAGGTGCCCGAGGAGGTTGTCGTCGTCATGGATGAGGCCTACTGCCACTTCAACAAGGATGAAGGTGCCGTCGACGGGATCGGCCTTCTCGACCACCACCCGAACGTCGTCGTCCTGCGGACCTTCTCCAAGGCGTACGGCCTGGCAGGCCTGCGCATTGGTTTCGCCATCTCCAGTCCCGAGATCAGCGACGACCTGCGTCGCGTCGCCACCCCGTTCACGGTGACCTCTCTCGCTCAGCAAGCTGCGGTCGCGTCGCTGGCCGTCGAGGACCAGCTCGACGAGAGGATCCAGCAGATCATCGCCGAACGCACCCGGGTTTTCGATGCGCTGGTCGAGCAGGGGTGGGGGATCAGTCCCTCCCACGCGAACTTCCTGTGGCTGGCAACAGGGGACGACACCGACCGGGTTGACGAGGTCCTGGTGTCCCGGGGCGTCTATGCCCGGTGCTGGAGTGGCGAGGGAATTCGCTTGTCGATCGGGTTGCCCGAGGAGAACGATCGAGCGATCGACGCGCTGGCTGCTGCGGTCAGGGGCTGAGTTTCAGATCCCCAGGAAGTCCCGCCATTTCGGTAGCTCGGCGTTGACCTGTGCCATTCCGAGTGCATAGGCCTGACGCAGCTTCGTGACGTCCTTCTCCCTGTTGGTGACGGGCATGACTCGCGGGTAGAAGACGTATGCCTTCCCGTCTGTTTCAAGGTCACGCAGCATCTCCCGGGTGGCGTTGTACTTGGCCGGCCGGGCGATGATGGCTTCGGCGACAGCAGGACGACGCCGGAAGAGCCTGTTGATCGCTCGGGGACGTTTGATCTCACTCTTCACGTAGTCGCGTGTTCGGGTGCAGACGACGAAGAACCGGTCATAGCCATCGAGCTGGGCGGCGTCGATCGGGATACCACCCGCGTCACCGATGGCACCGTCGACGTACTCGACGCCGTCAATGGTCACCGGGGGCATGAACCCCGGCATCGTCGAGCAGGCCCGTACTCGCACCATGAGATCGTCCATGGTGGACATCTCGTCGCGGGTGAACCATTTCTGCTCGCCGTTGTCGGTGCGGGTAGCGCCAATACGTAGTTGCTGAGTGGATTCCGAGAAGGTCTGGAAGTCGAAGGGAAGTGCTTGGTTGGGCTCACCGGTGCGCTGGTAGATGTACTCGGCGTGGAAGAATCCGCGCCCGGTGATCCAGGTGCCGACATTGCCGAATCGGGGGTCGGCGGCGAAGTTGGTGAAGCACTGCCGGGTACGCCAGGGGTCGCGAGAGAGGTAGTTGGCAGTGTGGGTTGCCCCGGCCGATATGCCGGAGACGTGGGGGAATTTCCAGCCCATCTCCAAGAGTTTGACGACGACGGCGCTGGTGTACGAGGCGCGCATCCCACCACCCTCGAGGATCAGAGCTGTGCGTTCCATGGGAGTGGTCATGTGTCCAGCCTGCCACGGTGCGAGTTGATCTTGGCGGGCAGAATGGGGGAGTGACCTTTCCGACTGACGTTCCCCATGGTGGCGACCCTGAACGGGCCGGGGACGTTGATGTCCGGCCACTCGTCGAGGAGGACCTGGAATGGCTGTGGCACTGGAACGTTGAGGTCGTCGATCCGCAATGGAAGCACTGGGACGGACCGTATTTCGGGGTCGATGATGGCCGTGGTTTCGAGGAATTCGCCGAGGAATGGCGCTCGGGTCTCATGACTGGCCACAGGGCTGTGGCGACGGTGGATGGAAAGCGTGCTGGATTCGTCTCCCGGTTTGAGGAGCCGCCAGCTGGAGGTGGTTGGTGGGAGGTCGGGATCGTGTTGTTCCAACCAGCCGTGTGGGGGCGGGGAGTGGGACGCAGAGCCTTGCGGTTGTGGACCGAGGAGACCTTCGCAGCCACCGATGCTCAGGTGGTGACTCTGACGACCTGGGGTGGCAATGGCAGAATGATTCACTGTGCCAATGCTGTGGGATACCGAGAATGTGGCAGGATTCCACAAGCACGGTCGTGGCAAGGACGTCGTTGGGATTCGGTGACGATGGCCCTGTTGCGTGCTGACTGGACGGGTTGAATCTGGCAAGAGGTGGAGGTGAGCTGATGCGCCGCGGTGTGGTGGCATGGGCCCTGCTCTCCTGTGTCCTCGTCTCCGGGTGCAGCACTCTCAAGCCTTTGACGGATCCGCAACCCACTCCAACACTCTCGGCGAGTTGGCCGGCTGTCGGGACTGACGCTCATCCGGACTGGGCTGTTCCAGTGACACGATCGGGCAAGAAACTGGGGAGTTTTAGCGACGACCGCATCCGTATCGAGGTCGAGCAGGCCGCCATCGCGACGGCTCCCAAGGACTCCGTCATGGTTGATCCGGATGACGGCACGCCGGTCGTGCGCAAGGGATCGCCGATTGCGCTGGTTCGTTACGTCGTCACGAATGTCTCGAAGGCGCCGATCAACCTGGGTCTGGGGACGGTGACGATCACTGCGCGTTACCCGGACTGGAGTTGGCGTCAGCCGCTGGTATCGGTGCCGGCTCCGGAGGCTGATGCCACGCACAAGATGGTGACGACTCCCTTTGCTCCCGGAAATGCCCGGCCGCCGTATGTGTTGGGGCCCGGAGAGTCATTCATGGTGGGGGCGAATTATCCCTATGAGACGGCTGAGCAACTCGATGTGACGGCCAAAATCGTGGTGTGCGACTCGGCAGGGGCCGTGGATCCGGGGTTGGGATGGACCCTCACCGGTCAGGTGCATTTGACGTGAGATGACGCGCCCGGGAGTGCTGAGTATGACGGTTCTGTCGGGTGTCGAAGATCCGTGGCAGAGCCTCAGCGAGGAGGACGGCCGAATTGTCGAGGAGCCCGAAAAACGAATGACACATTTGATCCGGGCGCCTCGTGCTGAATCCACGTGGTGGGCGTGCCATTGGGGCGATCATCTCGTGGTGGGCGGTGTGTTGTGCACAGGACTGTCCACAGTGGCTGTGGACAACTGTGGACAACGTTCGCGGGTGATGTGATCTGGAACACCCTTAAAATTGTTGTCCACAGATGTGCTGTGTGTCCCTTGAGAGGGGCCGAGGCGCGCCCATAACTTCACGGCCATGTCCGCGACGACTTCTGCACACATTGCGACGCCGATACCCCGGCTACGTCGCTCGCCCCGTCTCATCGCCATCGGCGTGCTCTGCGCCTGTCTGGGCGGCCTTGGCGGAGCATTTGCCTGGCACAGCGCGTCCCACACAGACCAGGTTCTCGTCATGACGCGGGCAGTGGGGCAGGGCGAGATCGTCCGCAATACCGATGTCGGTCTGACATCCGTGGCCGTCGACCGGGCGGTGACGACCATCCCGGCATCTCAGCTCGACGAGATTGTCGGCCGCCATGCCCTCGTCGATCTCTCAGCCGGTCAGCTGCTCGGATCCCATTCAGTCGGCGCGCTTCGGGTGGCACCGGGGCGTTCTCGAGTTGGGCTGAAGCTGGCTGCCGGACGGATACCCACCGTCTCCCTTCCTGCGGGAGCGCGCGTGATCTTGGTGGAAACCAGCTCTGACAAGGCATCGGAGACCGCATCTCAACTCTCGACCTTCGACGCCGTCGTTGTCGCAGCCCCCAAAGGCACCAACGACCATGGGGGCTGGCTGGTCGACGTGGAGGTGGATTCCGGCAATGCGGCCCGGCTTGCTGACCTGGCCTCGTTGGACCGCATTGCCCTAGTCGAGAGGGGACGATGATGGCGATGCTCCTGCTCACCAGCCCTGGGGGAGCCCCAGGACTGACGACGACTGCTCTTGGTTTGGCATTGAGCTGGCCACGCGACGTCATCCTCGTCGACGCTGACCCGTGCCCAGGCCGCGCCATCGAATCAGGATTTCTCGCTGGTCGCATTCCACCGCGGGCTGGACTGATCGGATTGGCCGCAGCCTGTCGTGACGGTGCTGATCCGGTGCAGGCGATGTGGGAGGAGATCATCCCACTTCCCCACGATGACGACAACAAGTTGGTCGGGCTCATCAGCGGTTACGGGCATCTTGGGCAGGCTTCTCTCATGGGTGCTGCGTGGTCAGGTCTTGTCAGCGCCATGATCGATCTCGGTCAGGCTGGGGTTGACGTCATTGTCGACGGTGGGCGGTTGGGTCCGGAAGCCTTACCCGAGAGCCTCATTTCGCGCTCGTCACTCATCGGGATCGTGACGGGATCGCGGCTGCGACAGCTTGCCGGGCTGTCCATGCGATCCAAGGAGGTCGAGGCCATCTCCTCGACCACCACCGGAACTGTGGGACTCGTCGTCGTGGGCCCTGGCCATCCGTACGGCTCGCGCGAGATCGGACGCCAATTTGGCCTGCCAGTGTTGGGAGAAGTGACTCGTGACGTTCAGGCTGCGGCCGTTCTGTCCGATGGTGACCCAGCGGGAAAGAGATGGGCTCGGGGACGGTACGTCACGGGTCTGCGAACCCTGGCCAATGCGATGGAACTCAAGCTCCGTCGCTCCACCGAGACCATCAACGGGCCGCGGGCTGCGACGTCATTGGCCGTGGGGGTAGCGCCATGACGATCAACGAGACCGCTCCGGCAGTGTGCCGATACGCCGATGACACCCCGGCAGGCACCATCGAGAGCAGAGAGGACCTTGCTGGTCTGCTGTCTCGGATGTCCCCGTCGGTTACGCCGTCTCCAGTTGCGGCTCCTGGACCCACGCCGAGGCGACTTGAGACGACCGACGTTGACTGGAGCACAGTCGTCGCGCTGCGTCGCAAGGCGTCGGAGCGTATCTCCTCGGAACGTGCATCGCATCGAGAGCGCAATGGAATTGATCTCAGCGGCGATGACGTGAGGATGCTCGGCCGGTCGGTTGTGCGTCAGGTGGTTGAATCCCATGCCGAGAAACTGACAGCCGAGGGCCAGGCGTTGTGGAGCACGCCCACCAAAGAGGCCTACGCCAGCGCCGTCGTGGATGCGATCTTCGGGTACGGACGGTTGCAGCCGCTCTTCGAGATCCCCGATGCCGAGAACATTGAGATCAACGGCTGTGATCGGGTCTTCATCCAGTATGGGGACGGACGACGTGAACCGGGCCCGCCGGTTGCTGACAGCGATGACGAACTGGTGGAGGCGATCCGCTTCCTGGGGGAGTCCGCAAACCCTCCGCGACCCTTTGACGACGCCCATCCCACCATAACGGTGGCTCTCGGCTCGGAGTACCGCCTGCACGCCATTGGGTTCGGGCTGTCCTACCGACCGTCGGTCGTCATCCGTCACCACACCCTGACGAGGGTGACGATCGGCGACCTCGTTGCCAGCGGGATGATGCCCCATCACGTAGGTGTGTTGTTGCGCGCGGGCGTCTTGGCTCGACGATCCATCGTCATTGCAGGAGACCAGGGAGCCGGCAAGACGACCCTGTTGCGGGCCCTCGTCGACGCGATCCCACCGAC
The DNA here is from genome assembly GCF_000227295.1 of Cutibacterium avidum ATCC 25577. Lineage (GTDB taxonomy): Bacteria > Actinomycetota > Actinomycetes > Propionibacteriales > Propionibacteriaceae > Cutibacterium > Cutibacterium avidum. Next base: position 1,171,380 of record NZ_JH165054.1, read on the forward strand.
TGAGCGGTTCGGAACCCTCGAAACCGATTACGAGTTGCTGACCCACCTCAACCCGGATCGCGACAACATGGTCGCCCTGCAGGCCACCGTCGGGCTGGGGGAGAAGGTGGATGGTCGATCCCTCGGCGAGTTCACGGTTGCCGATCTCATCCCGGAGGCGTTGCGTCAGAACCTGTCGCGCCTGGTCGTCGGCGAGGTGCGTGGTGTCGAGGCTGCTGCCATGTTCGAGGCGATGCAGGCCGGAGCTGGAACTATGAGCACCACCCACTCCCATTCCGCGACCTCGACCATGGACCGTTTGGCTGGACGAGTTGCCATGGGCGGTGTCATGACGATCGACGAGGCCTATCGCCAGATCGCTCACAACATCACCTTCCTCGTCCACGTCGCCCTGGTCGATGACACCTGGCGAGGAGGGACCCGGACCCGTCATGTCACGGAAATTCGGCAGTTGACCGGGGCACTGGAAAACGGCCGTCCCATCACCCATCTCACCTATGCCGCGCCGACATCCACGAGCCCCGGTGTCTTCCACCCCGATCCTGCCCTTGTCGCCGAACTCTCCCATTACGAGCCGGAGGTGACGAGATGGGCATGAGCACACCGGTCGCGGCACTGCTGGGGATTCTCCTGATTGGAGGACTGACGATGATCGTCATCGGGTCAGCCCCCATCCACCAGTTGTCCACAGGACAATCCACAAGTTTGTGGACAACGGTGGACAACTGGTTCTCCCGGTTGTCCCGCCGCAGTCGCGTGCACGGTCTGACTGGTCTGGGTGTCGGTGCCGTTGGTTACCTGGTGACCGGTTGGGCGGTCCTGATTCTCATCGTGCCGATCCTGGCTGTCGTCGTCCCCGCCTTGCTGGCCGATCCGCCCCGGCGCGACCTCGACGTCATGCGCGCCCTGGAACGGTGGGTGCGCCTGGTCAGCGGTTCCGCGTCGACGGGCAAGTCCGTCATCGACGCCATCCGGGCGACGCGTCGTCAGGCCCCGGCGCTCCTTGTGGAACCGCTTACTCGCATGGTGGCACGGCTGGATTCACGATGGGACACCCGGGCTGCCCTTCAAGGACTTGCTGACGACCTGGACAGTGCCGACGCCGACCAGGTCATTGCCGCGATCATGATGGCTTCAGAACGAGGGGGGACGGGGGCCACCAGCACCCTCGATGCGCTGGCGGCATCCCTCCAGGAGCGGATTCGGGCAGCCCGAGGAATCCGGGCCGAGCGTGCCAAACCGCGAGTGGTCGTCCGCCAGGTCAGCATCATCATCGCCGTCGTGTTGGCTGGTGCTCTTGCTCTGGGACGAGAGTACCTGGCCCCCTACCGTACCGGCGTCGGCCAGGTGCTGCTGTGTTGCTACGCCGGGTTGTACCTCGTCGGGCTCGTCGCTCTGTCGCAACGCAGCAAGCCTCGACGCCGCGCCCGGATCCTGTTGAGGCGGGAGGCCGATCATGACTGAGTCCACGCTTGTCCTCGCCGCCATCTGTGGGGCTCTGCTGGCATCCGCACCCATCTTCGTCATCGCTGGAAGGCGCGGTGCTCCCCTGAGGCTGATCGACGCGCTGGCAGGGTTGTCCGGGTCCATCCGGCAGGACTCCGTCGTCGATCCAGCCTCCGAGGACGGACGGCTGGAGAGATGGGGAGCACGCGCTGCGACACGGTGGCCACGTCTCATCAGTGAGAAGTCTCGTCGAACCCTCGCGCTACAGGGCCGGACTCCCGGTGACTTGGTCGCCGAGAAGGCTGTCATGGCGGTGGGCGGAATGGCGATGCCCGTCCTCGCCCGGGTCGTCGCAGCGATATGGGGTGGCGCCCTCCCGGTGACTCCTGTCGGACTGGCGGTTGTGCTTGCCCTTCTTGGATGGTTCATTCCTGACACCCGGATCAGGTCACGATCCAAGGCAGTCCGTCAGGATGCTGCCGAAGCGGTGCTGGTCTACATCGACCTCGTCACATTGGCGAGGTTGGCAAATCAGTCAGCGCCCCGAGCCCTCGTCGAGGCCGCACAGATGAGTGATCACCCTGTCCTGGCCCGGATTCGCACCACGCTGGAGCGTTCCCGATTGGAGCAGCAGTCGCCGTGGGCTGGCCTGGAGAGTCTGTCCGAGGAACTGGGACTTCCCGAGCTTGCTGAGCTCGTCGAGGTACTTCGCCTCGACGATCAGGGGGCCTCCCTGGCCGGAACTCTGCGAGCACGCGTCAACGAAATGAGGGACGCCCATCTCAACCGGGAAAAGATCGAGGCTCAGACGACCTCCGAATCCTTGACGATCTGGATGGTCATCCCGGTTCTCGTCCTGGGGTTGGTGCTCATCACTCCGCCGCTTCTGATCATGGCTGGGGTGGTGTCATGACCATGCCTCGCACCCTCGACACCCCAACCTGCAACGGGGCCAGTGACGTCACCGGAAAGGCCGGTGCGAATGACCAAGGAGGTCGCCATGAAACATGTCAACACCGTCGCGTCCCTTGTCCTGCCGATGATGGCGGGCATCCCGCCGGTCGGCGAGAAGCGCGACGAGAGGGGACTCAGCCAATCAACCGAGAACGCCATCCTGCTGGTGGGGGCCGTGTCCATCGCAACGGTGGTCGTCACCGTGATCAAGGGGTACGTGACGTCGAACCTGCCGAAGTGAGGTCAAGGCAGGCGTATCGACGAGGCCGGGAGCGTGGGGTTTCTGAATCTCTCCAGTGGTCGCTGGTGTGGCCGGTGGTCCTGCTCGTGGTGGTCGGGGTCGTCCAGACCTCGGTCGTGCTGCAGGCTCGGGCCACAGCCACCGAGGCGGCTCGGGCGGCAGTCAGGGTACAAGCCTTACGTGGTTCCCATGCTGGTGATGCCGAAGCTGTCGCTCGGGACGTGGCCCAGACCTCCAAACTGGCCGATGTCACGGTACGGGTGTCGACCACTGACTCCCTGGTACGCGTTGACCTCGAGGGCAAGGCAGCGACCCTGTTTGGTGCCGTCGTCCCCGTCGAAGGTCACGCCGTTGCCGTTGAGGAGGGGACATGATTCGGCATGGTCAATTTCGGGGATACCAGCGTGGTGCAGTCGCCGTCGAGGCTGCGCTCATCCTGCCTAGTCTCCTCATGATTGCCGCAATGACGACAGGGGGTTGGCGGCTGTCCGAGGTACGGGCCGATGCCCAGTCGGCTGCCGAGGTAGCCGCTCGCGCGGGATCGGTCGCCTCGACGGTTGGTGAAGGCCATGCGGTAGGCCAGCGAGTCGCCATGACCGAACTTGCCGGAACCAGGTGCAGCGATCCTGCGATCATCATCGACTCATCGGCCCTTGCCCTGCCAGTAGGGTCCACGGGAGTCACCTCCGCCCGGGTGAGGTGCACTGTCCGGCTCTCCGACCTTCTCGTTCCGGGGATGCCGGGCGCCTTCCACGTCGAGTCGACGGCACATTCCACCGTCGATAGTCATCGGGAGCGACACGTATGAATGACGCATCTCTCCGCGCCCGAATGCGCGGTCTCGCGGCCTTCGTGGCCCTCATCATCCTTGTCCTCGGTTCCCCAGCTGCCCTGGTGGCATGGGGACGTCTCGACGCCACCACCCTGTTGCGTCCGTCAGGCTGGCTCACCCCTGATGACGGGACGATCCTTCTCGGGATTGCCACCGTCGTCGGCTGGCTGGCATGGGCGGTCTTCACGGTCTGTGTGGTCTCGGAGGCCGTCGGACTGGCGACCAGTCAGCGTCGCCACATCAAGCTTCCTGGGCTGGGCACAGTTCAGAGCATCGCGGCCGGACTACTCGTGGCGAGCCTGACAGTCCTGTCCCCTCTGACACGCTCGGCCGCTCCTCCCACCCCGGTGCCGATCGTGGCGACGGCTGCCGCGACGCCGCAGCCTGCAGACGAGGTGCAGGCGAGTGCTGAGGTTGAGCCGGCCCCGGACGAGGATGCCATGACGGTCACCGTCGGCCCCCATGACGACCTGTGGACGATAGCTGAAACCTGGTACGGAGACGGCACCTCATGGCGACGTATCGCGGCCGCCAATCCCGGGATCGACGTCGACCACCTGGCCGCCGGTCAGGAACTCGCTCTTCCCGGGGTCACCATGACCATCCCCAGTGGAAATACCGGTGCTGGCCATCCCCTCGATGCGGACCAGCTCGATCGGCTCACCCCGTCCGTTGACGACCATGACGTCCGAACTGTCACCGTTCAGGAAGGGGACACCCTCAGCGGGCTCGCACGCACCTGGCTCGGTGATGCCGCAGCCTGGCCGTCCCTCTGGCATCTCAATGAGGGAATCATCACAGACCCTGACCACATCGAGCCCGGCTGGGAGCTCGTCGTGCCTAACCCGGAACCTGAACAGGCCACGTCGACGTCAGTGCCCGACATGGACGAAGCTGCGATGACCGAGCCGGAGAAGGCTCTCCCCGGCCACGACGACGAGGCATCCGGTGCAGACATCGCTCAGAGCGCACTGCAGCCAGATGCGCCTCCCACAGATGTCCCGACTCCTCGCCCCGAGGAAGCGGTGGCTGCCGCCGGGCTAGGTCAGGACCCTGCCGAGATCCTCCGTACCGGGTTGGCGGGCCTGAGCCTATTCCTGGCCGGTGGAGTGGCCGGCACAATCGCTGCTCGACGGCAGCAGCAGCTCTTCACCCGCCCGCTGGGCCGACGAATTCCTACCGTGTCGGGACCGCCGCGTCGCGCCAAGAGGATGCTCGACACCGTGGCCGATCACGGGGACGAAGCAACGTCACGCGGTGACGACGCCGTCAGCACTGACCCTGTCAGCGTCGACACCCTGACGCCCACGACCGTCGTCCTGGGAACTACTGACCCACACACCCCAGTCGTGCTGGACCTTGCCGATATTGGCGGTCTCCTGGGTATTGACGCCACTGCTGAGTTGGCCTCCGCGGTGGTGGCATCGATCAGTCTGTCCCTCGTCGCAGCGCCATGGGCCGGCGGAATCGACATTGTCGCCGTCGGTGACGACCTCGCGTGGTTGTCACGGACCGGAAGTGACGATGTGCAGTGTGCTGATGCCGAGGAAATCGTCGAGGGACTGGCGGATCTGCCTGACGGTCCCAGTAGTCAGCACCCATCGATCACCAGGATCGTGTTGTCGTCTCAACCCCTCGAGCTTCCGAACCCGTCATCCGTGGTCGAGGCGGGAGTCGTCGTCGTCATGCCAGGCACATGTGGCCGGAGGGTCATCGTCACCGGCCCCGATCATGCCGAGCTGGATGGTCAGGCTTTCACACCCCAGATCGTCACCGCACCGATGCGCCGTGCCGTCGTCGAGCTGCTCGAAACCACTGCTCGAACTGATACCGAGCCTGCCCCCTGGTGGGAGCCACGGCGAGGGGAGGAGACGTCCAGCCCTCCGACGATGGTGGCCGAAACCTGCGCAGTACTGCCGCCCAGTGATGCCCATATGACCGTCGAGGAGGAACACGTGCTCACGCCAACTGCACTGAGTGATGTCGCTCAGTTGCCCGTCCCCGTCGGCGCAGTATCCTCTCCTGTCCTGCGCCTCCTTGGTCCGGTCGACCTTGTGGGAGCTCGCGGGAATCCGCCGACCAAGGCTCGGCGGCAATGCCTTGAGTACTGCGCCTGGTTGCTGTGCCATCCTGGCGCGCGATCGGTGCAGATGGCTGACGCCCTCATGGTCGCCGAACCGACCCGACGGTCCAACGTCTCCCGACTGCGGCGGTGGCTGGGTGCCGGTGATGACGGTCGGGCCTACCTGCCCGAGGGGTATGACGGGTCCCTGCGTCTGGCAGATGTCGTCAGTAGTGACTGGGAACGGCTTGAACTGCTTGTCGCGGGAGGGGTCTCGACGGCCCCGCTGGCCAATCTCATCTCGGCCCTGGACCTCGTTCGCGGTGCCCCGTTGGCTGACGCCGCTCCCGGTCAGTGGCACTGGGCCGAGGAATGGCGCATCGACATGATTCAGATGATCCGTGACATCGGGGTCGAGGTGGCCCGTCGAGCCATGGAGACCCGCGACCTTGAGCTGGCATCCCGGGCCTTGGCACGTGCCACCGTCGCCTGCCCTGAGGACGAAGTGCTGTTGGTGGCGCGCATCAAACTCGCTGACGAACTCGACGATCGTGGCGAGGTCGAACGGTTGGTCTACGTGCTGTCGCGGCAGGCTCGCCGTCTTGGCGTCGACTTGTCGGAGGAGACGATTTCGGTCCTCCAGGAGGTGATGGAAGGCCACGTGCGGGCCCGGGTGGTGTGAGCGTCACTCCTCAGGACTGCCGGTGGGAAGACCTCCCATGGCGCTGCCCTTGTCGAAGACATCGTCACCATGTGCGCGGGTGGCCAGGATGAAGATTCCGGCCACCACGAGGTAAGAGAGTGCCAGACCAATCATGTGCGGGCCAGACAGTCCGTGCACCGGAAGCACGAGGGCCGCCAGGGCGGAGCCTCCCACGAACAATGCGTTGTAGACCATGTCGTAGGCGATGAAGACTCGGCCCTTGTAACCATCAGAAACATGGGCCTGACAGATGGTGTCGACCCCGGCTTTCAGGGACTGGGCGAAAAGGCCGATGAGGAAGCCGGCGACCAGCAGACCCCAGCGGTTCGGGAGGGCCCCTGGGAAGGCCTGAATGACGGCGGTGCCGACCAGCAGGCTGATGAGGGCCTTCCTCATGCCCAGCCCGTGTACCAGCATCGGCATGAATCCGGCCGACAGTACGAAGCCGGCACCCATCGCCACCGCCCAGATCGTCATGTCAGCCATGGCCCCGTTGATGTCGGACTGTACGTGAAAACGGTTGCGGTAACCCAGGATCATGGCCACCGAATAGACGCCGAAGAGTGCCCGCTGGGCGCCGATGAGAGTGAGGGAATTGCCCACCAGGGGCACCTTTCCCAGGTAACGGAAGCCGTCGACGACCTCCTCGGCGACAGTACGCAGCGTTTGGGAGCGGTCCAGCAATGGTGGCCCGAGTTCTCGGCGCGAGAACTGAAGACCAAGTGCCACAGAAATCGCGAAGAGTACCGCGGAGATGCAGAAGATGATCGTGTCGGCATGGTGCACTGGCATGTAGCGTCCAGCAATCATTCGAACGGCGGCCGCGACGACGGCACCAATCATGAGTCCCAGGGGACCAATCGTCGGCATGATCGAGGAAGCCGTCAGGTAGTCGCGTTTGTCGATGGTGTACTCCAGCCCTGCCACCAACGCCGTGAGAAGGAAGCGGTTGAGGCTCATTGCAATGAGCAATCCGACGAGCAGGGCCAGGTGAGAGGGTCTGTCGCGTGCACCGTCCCAGACCAGGATCCCCAGCCCGATCGCGATGAGGCAGCGCAGGCCGTCGGTGTAGACGAGGATTCGCTGACGTGACCAACGGTCGAGAACGACAGAGATGAAGGGCCCGATGATGCTGAACGGCAGCAAGGTGATAGCCAGCACCATCGTGATCGACCATGCGTCAGGCTGCTGCTCGGGAGAGAGCAGCACGTAGGAGGCCATTCCCACCTGCAGGGTGCCATCGGCCGCCTGTGTCGCTACGCGGACTCCGAGAATCCTTCGAAAACCGTGGCGTCGCCACAGGTGGCGCAGGTTCTGCCAGAACACATGGTCTCCTTCGGGGCCGGCCTGCCTCGATCCTAGAGGGTCGTGTGAAGGAGATCCTGGGCGGATCCGTCGCTGGTTGCGCGCGCATGGCCGGTGGGGGACAGCCTGAAAAGGCCCTGGAACGCCATTTCATGAGGAGCTCAACAACAGGGGGTGTGGACTTGGGAAGGTAGAGCGGCTAGCTTCTAACCACTCGTATCGGTCGGCGTTGGATCGACGTCGGGGCTGTGTCCACCGCATGCACAGCCGCCCCACGGATGACTCATCGTTCTGCCCGCAACAATATATCGTTTTATGTAGCATAATTAATGCCCTGCAATGCAATGCGGCGTTGGGCTCACAATGAAGGAGGTGCCATGGCTGAACTCAAGAAGGGCCTAGGGTTCTTCCAGCTCCTCGCCCTCGGGGTGGCCGGGTTGATCGGCTCGAGTTGGATTTACACGAACTCGAAATTCTTCGACAAGTACGGTGCTGGCGGCATGATTTTCGGCATGCTCCTCGGAGGCTTGCTGGCATCCTGTGTGGCTCTGGCTTATAGCGAGTTGACAACGCTGTTTCCCCGAGCTGGGGGCGAAGTCGTCTACTCCTACGTCGGCCTCGGCAGAAGGGCATCCTTTACCACTGGTTGGCTCCTCATTGGCGCTTATCTTTCATCCACTGCTTTTTATGTGACAGCTTTCGGGTATCTTTTGGAAAAGATTTGGCCGAATTTGGGATCCGTGTCCCTGTATTCAGTCAACAGGGAATCAGTCGATATGACTGTATTGATAATCGGCGTCGTCCTGACCCTGATCATTGCGGCAATGAACTGGTTCGGAGTGAGCCTTTCCGGTCAGATCCAGACCGTTCTCTTCGTCGCCATGGTCGTCATCGGACTCGCCCTGGTCGTCACGGCGCTCGTCACTGGCAGCCCCAGCAACTTCATCCCGCCCTACCGAGCCGACGCCAATGCCCTCGGCGACACCCTCCGCTTCGTCGTGCCCGGTATGACCTACATGGCAGGCTTCGGGCTGGTGGCAGCACTGGCCGAGGACGCCGACATCCCTGCCCGCAAGATCGGTCGCATCACCGTTCTCACCGTCCTGACGGCCACCTTGTTCTACTGCTTGGTGCTGGCCTCCTCGGCCTGGATCCTTCCCTGGCAGGACGTCGCCAAGATGCACCTGGGCACCATCGATGCCTACACCACTGCCGGCTTCCCGATCCTCGGCTGGGGAGCCTGGATCATTGCCATTTGTGGTCTGTTGACGAGTTTCCTCGGCCTGTTCATGGCAATCTCCCGCATCGTCGTCGCGATGGCGAGGGCCAGGCTCCTTCCGGAGGGCCTCGCCGCAGTGGACGAGAAGAGTGGGGCCCCGCGCAGGGCCATCCTGCTCACCACTGTCATGACCTTGCTGTTGGGAGCCCTAGGCCCGGGCGCCATGCTGTGGTTCCTCGACACCGGTGGCATCTACCTCGGACTGGTGTGGATCATCGTCGTCATCACCCTGTCCGCCCTTCCGAAGAAGTACCCCCACCTGCGCTCCAAGTACCATGCCGGATGGTTGCCATGGGTGGGAGCTGTCGGCGCCCTCGTCACGGTCGTCATGGCGATCTGGCCGGGAACGAACACCTCGCTGGTGTGGCCTGGTGAGTACCTCGTCCTGCTCGTCTGGGCCGTCATCGGTTTCATCCTGTGGCGGCTGGCCAAGCCCATGGGGGAGGACGAGGCCCTCGGCAGCTTGCTCGGTTCCTACGCCGATGGCCTCAAGGAAAACCTGGGTGAGGTGGAGCAGACCCCGGCCAGGAGCTGACGATTCGTCGGGCCCTCCTGCCTCATGACGTCGCGCTCATGGGGCGGGAGACGGCGTGATTGCAATGTTGCTGTCCGTAAAGGTGTGCAAAGGGCCTGACAACGCGCCATGATTGGGGCCATGGCGATGAAGTCGGATCTGGACATTGCTCGTGAGGCCCACCTTGACCCCATCGAAAAGGTGGCAGCTCGGGCTGGCATCGAGGAAAGGTGCATCGAGCCCTACGGGCGCGATGTCGCCAAGGTTGATCTCGAGGTCATCAAGCAGAACAGGGATCGTCCGCGCGGCAAATACGTCGTCGTCACGGCCATCACCCCCACACCCCTTGGCGAAGGCAAGACGACCACTGCAGTCGGTCTGGCTCAAGGCTTGGAGAAGATCGGTAAGCGCAGCGTGCTCGCTCTGCGTCAACCCTCCATGGGCCCGACCTTCGGCATCAAGGGCGGTGCCGCTGGCGCCGGGTATTCCCAAGTGCTGCCGATGGAGAAGCTCAACCTGCACCTGACCGGTGATTTCCACGCCATTGGTGCGGCTCACAACCTGTTGGCCGCCATGATCGACAACCATCTGCACCACGGAAATGAGCTCGACATCGAGCCTCACTCCATCTCATGGCGTCGCGTCGTCGACATCAACGACCGGGCCCTTCGCAACACCATCGTCGGCCTCGGATCGCGAATTGACGGCATCCCCCGTCAGAGCGGATTCGACATCACTGCGGCCAGCGAGGTGGGCGTCATCCTGGCCCTGGCCACCTCACTCTCAGACCTGCGCGCCCGGCTGGGACGTATCGTCATCGGCTACAACCGCTCCAAGGAGCCAGTCACCGCGGAGGACCTGCATGCCGCCGGGTCGATGGCAGTCATCCTCAAGGACGCCATCAAGCCGAACCTGCTGCAGACCACCGAGAACAGCCCGGTGCTCGTCCACGCCGGCCCCTTCGGCAACATCGCCACGGGCAACTCGTCGGTCATCGCCGACCGCATCGGCATCGGCTGCGGTGACTACCTGCTGACGGAGGCCGGATTCGGCGCCGACATGGGCGCCGAGCGGTTTTTCAACATCAAGTGCCGCGTCGGTGGTATGCGCCCAGACGCCGCCGTCCTCGTCGTCACCGTGCGTGCCCTCAAGACCCATGCCGGTCGCTACAAGGTCGTTCCTGGAAAGCCACTGCCCCCGGCCATGCTCGAGGACAATCCGGACGACGTCCTCGCCGGTGCTGCCAACCTGCGCAAGCACATCGAGATCGTCCGAGACTTCGGCGTCTCCCCGGTGGTGGCCCTCAACGTCTTCCCGAGCGACCATCCCGACGAGATCGACGCCGTCCGTAAGGTGGCAGAGGTAGCCGGTGCTCACTTCGCCGCTTCGACCCATGTCGTCGACGGTGGCGACGGCGCCGTCGATCTGGCTCGCGCGGTCGTCGCGGCGTGCGACCAGAACACCGACTTCCGCTACACCTACAATCTCGAGGACTCCCTGGTCGACAAGCTCACCAAGGTGTCCACCAAGGTTTACGGGGCTGATGGGGTCGACATCGCTCCGGCCGCGGCCAAGGAGCTCGCCCATTTCGAGGATCTCGGCTACGGGAACTTCCCGGTCGTCATCGCCAAGACCCACCTGTCCCTGTCTCACGACCCCTCCCTCAAGGGGGCCCCGACCGGATGGCGTCTGCCTGTCCGCGAGGTGAGGGCCGCTGTGGGCGCCGGGTACATCTACGCGATCTGTGGTGACATGCGCACCATGCCGGGCCTGGGACGTCACCCGGCGGCCGAGCGCATCGACATCGATGACACCGGGGAGACCATCGGATTGTTCTGATCGAGTGTGATCCGCGGGGCTGCGGACATCATTCCTCGCCCCGCTTCTGTCGTGATCCTTGTCCTGGGGACGACTCAGCGTCCCTCGGTGGGCGGGGGAGTGGGATGGGTCAGCACACAACTCACCGGGCGTTCGGTCACGAGAGACCCGTCGCGGACGAATCCCTCCTCGCGGCCGGTGAGTTCGCCGATGAGGAGACGACGCCCCTTGTCGAGTAGGTCCGCACGGTCGTCCGACAGGTCATGGAGTTGGTGTGGATCCGCCGCAAGGTCGAAAAGCTGCTCCTCTCCAGATCCGGACATCCAGATGTACTGGTAGTCGTCCCACCAGATCCACTGCAGTGACTGGCCGAGCAGGACATGCTCGCCATGCAGGTGAGTGCGCCACGGCGACTCCCCATCGCGTAACAGTGGAAGGATCGAGCGGCCCTCGACCTTATCGGGGGTGTTCACTCCCGCACAGTCCAGCAAGGTGGGCATGACGTCGCGCAGCTCGACGAGTTCATCTACTCGGCTACCAGGGGTGATACCAGGCCCGGCAAGCAGGAACGGGATGTGGGTCGATCCCTGGTAAGGGTAACCCTTTCGCCACAGGTGATGGTCTCCCATCATGTCGCCGTGATCCGATATGAAGGCGATGTACGTGTTGTCAGCCACCCCGAATTCGCCCAAGACCTGACGTAGTCGGCTGATTTGGGTGTCGATATGGGTCATGTGACCGTAATAACCAGCCATCGCCCGACTGATGTCGCGTGGCCGGTACCGAGCGACGAGACTCGTCGGATCGGCGTCATTGCGCCAGTCGCTGAAGGTGTCCGACCAGTCCCCGACCGCCGGCGGTCGCAGCGGAGCCCCGTCATAGCGGTCGAAGGCCCACTGCGGCGGATCGTAGGGGGCGTGGGGACGGTGGAAGGACAGGTAGAGGAAGAATGGGGTAGTCGGGTCGCGGCGGTAGAACCACCGGGTCGCCTGGTTGACGACCCAGTTCGTCGGGTGCAGCCGCTCGGCCTTGTCCCAGGGCCGAGCAACTAGGGAATTGCACTCGATTCCGTCATCGATGTAATCCTTGTCACTGGCCGTCCCAGTCTGGTCGCGCAACCACACGAGATAGTCGTCATAGCAAGCCGGATCGCGGTGGCGTTGTCGGGAGTAGTGCAGGTACCCGTCGTGAAGTTCGATCTCGTCGAATCCGATGCGATTGCGCTCGGGCCAGTAGTGCATCTTTCCGATGGCACGGGTCTGGTAACCGGCGTCCGACAGGGTCGACGGCAGAGTGTCCTCGACGTCGAAAGTGACTCCGTCCTGGTAACCGACCCGACGATGGGTTCCCGCAGAGAGCCCCGTCATGAGGGACATCCTTGCCGGAACACACGTGGGCGTGGCCGAGTAGGCCCTTTCCACGACAGCCCCCTGACTCGCCAGCTGGTCGAGATACGGTGTCTCGACGTCAGGATGGCCCAGCCCGGAGAGGCAGTCACCCCTCCACTGGTCAGTACAGACGAGGACGATGTTGGGACGGTCAATCGCTGGTTGTTCGTGTTGGTCGTTCATGATGCGTCTTGCATATTCTCACTTGATTCCAGTCATGGTGATGCCCGTTACGATGTAGCGCTGGGTCGCCACGAAGAGGGCACACACTGGGACGAACAGCATGAGGGATCCCATGGCCGTCAGGTTCCACAGTGTGAAGCTCTCGCGGTTGAACGACGACAACCCAATGGTGAGGGTTCTCATGGCCTCGGACTGAGTGGCGATGAGCGGCCAGAGGAACTCATTCATCTGGAAGACAAATGTGAACAGTCCCAATACCGTCAGAGCCGGCTTGTTCTGAGGCAGGACGATCGATCGGTAGATGCGGAGTTCCCCCGCACCGTCGACACGTGCGGCTTCAACGAGGGAGTCCGGGATACCTGCCATCGACTGACGCATCAGGAAGATCGAGAATGCGCTCATCAAGAATGGCGTGACGAGCCCTTGGTAGGTGTCCAACCATCCAATCTGACTGAACTTGACATATAGCGGAATCATTCGAACGAAGAACGGGATCATCATCGTCGAGAGTATGAGGACGAAGACAGCGTTCTTGCCTGGGAACTCAAATTTCGCGAAGGCATACCCGACCAACGGCGCGAAGATGAGGTGTGACAGCGTGATGAGGCCTGCGACGAGGACAGAGTTGAGGAAGAACCTTCCGAATGGGGCAGCCTCGAAGAGGCGGGTGATGTTGACCCATTGCCATGATGACGGAATGAGAACGGCTTTTCCTCCCGTTGCCTCCGCGTCCGACTGGAAAGCCAGACTCACCATGTATACGAGGGGGGCTATCGCAATAAGCGCTGCAATCCATACGAGGACGAGTGAGACAACCCTCGCTCCGGGAAAGAGCTGCTCGGATCGATGCCTGGCCTGAGCAGATGTGGTGCTCACAAGATCGCCTCCTTCATTCGTCCCACCCGCAACTGAATTATTGAGAGAGCGACGATCACAACGAGCAGTAGGAATGACATCGCAGACGCATATCCCAGGTTTCCACTAGTGAAGGTCTCACAGTATACCTGATACACATACAGGGATGTCTCATTCCCGGGGCCACCATTGGTGACGATGTATGGTAGTCCAAATTGTTGGAGTGAACCGATCATTCCGACGAGGACAACGAACAATGTCGTCGGTGCGAGCATAGGAAGAGTGATTTTCCATAACCGCTTCGATGCTGAGGCGCCGTCAATTCTGGCAGCCTCGTGAAGCTGAGGATCAATGGATTGAAGACCGGCCAGGAAGAGCAGCATGACGTAGCCGGATTCCTGCCACACCGTGATACCGACGAGGGTAGCCAGTGGGGCGGTCGTCAGCCAGTTCTGTTGGGGTAGTCCGAGATCGCCGAGAACGGCATTGAGGATGCCAGTGTTTGAGTCGAGGATGTTCCTCCACATCAAGCCAATGATGGCGACCGAGGTCATGTACGGCGTCAGGATTGCTGTCCTTGCGATGGTACGGCCCTTGAAATTCTGGTTGAGCACCAGGGCCAGGATTAGGCCGATGATCGAGGACAAGATGAGGCAGGAGGCCGCGTAGATGATCGTGATCCCAAATGAATGCCACATTTCAGAGTCGTGAATGATATTAACGTAGTTTCTTCCGCCCACCGGGGTGAGCTTGGTGAAACCCGTGGTGAAAGAAAGTCTGAACTCATCGATGATTGGCAGGAAGAAGAACAACGCGAAATATATGAGGGCCGGAGCTATGAACAGGTACGCTGTCCGATAGCGACGCCAGGAGAACTTGCGCCCGTATGGCTCCGGGGATGTCTTTGTCATCACATTCACCTGCTAAGGAGCTTTCCCACCGTCTTGTTGTAGATGGCAACCTCCGAACGGGGATCTTTGTTGGACAGGATGACGTTCTCGTACATGACCTTTCCCGCATCGGCGATCTTGGCCATGTTCTGGTTCGGCCAATATGCCCGGTCGGGAGCAACGGCGAGATCTCGGGCGGTTGCGACGACGCGCATGTTGGGGTCGTTCTGGACGACGTCTGATTTGGCCCACGACTTGCGGGAACATGCCATTCCGACTTCCTTGGTCACCTGCGCCTGAACGTCGGCATCGGTGAGAACCTTGATGAGTTCCCAGCACAGATCGGCGTTCTGGCTCTTGGTGGGGATCATGAGGCCGGAGCCGGTGATGGTGGTCTTCTGCTCCTTGTGCTTGAGGGGAGCCCCGATGATGAGCGGGAAATTCTTGTCCTCAGTGCGGACGGCTGAGATGTCCCAAGGACCCGTGATGATAAAGCCGCACCTCTTGGACGTGAGCAGCTTGCGGGGGCCTGAATACTCGCTGGATGCGACCGGGGTAGGGGAGACCTTGTGTTTGTAGACGAGGTCGCGCTGGAAAACCATGGCCTCAACGGCGGCGTCCGCTGGCTGCATCGGTGTTGACTTATCGGCTGTGTACTTGACCCCGTTCTGCAGGAGCCAAGGCGTGCCGTACGAGCTGTCGTTGTTGAGGGCGCATCCGTGCTCAACACCAGATGCTTGGATGCGCTTGGTGGCCTCGAGGAATTCTTCCCAGGTAGTAGGCATGGGAACTTTGGCCTTGGCGAGCATTTCCGAGTTGGCGAAGACGAGCCCGCCCATGGTCAGGTGCATCGGGACGGCGTAGGTCTTTCCGCTGGCCTGGCGCACATCGAGGCCAGCGGGAACGAAGTCGTCCAGGAATCCCTTGTCCTTCTTGATGTAGTCGTCGAAGGCCATGATGTTGCCGTCGTTGCCGAATCGCGTAGCCCAGAATCCGCCCGGCTCCTCTGTGATGTCCGGGGTGGTGCCGGAGAGGAAATCAGCAGTGAGCTTTTGTTGCAGATCAGGCCATTGGAAGGTCTGGATGGTCACCTTGACCTTGTGTTCCTGCTCAAACTTGGAAATGACTCGCTTGTACGGTGCGAAGTCGTGGCCCGCAGAAAGGTAGAACAGGATTTCCTTCCCTGTCCGCTCGCCTGAGTGTGAGGAGGAATCGTTGAATGAGCCTACGCCAGAGGAAGGCGAGCATCCGGTGAGGTTGCTGACGACAGCAGTCGATCCAAGCGCAACTGCTCCGGTGAGGAGGGATCGTCGGGACAGAGGGGTGTGCATCGTTGCAATCTCTCTTTCTTGGTGTGGTGATTTTTAGTTCGAGGTGCTTCCTCGAGAAAACAGTTTCCAGGGAACAGGAATCTGACTGGCGTCAGCTGTCCCGTCGATTCGGTGCCAGAAATGGCGCATGATATCGTCGATTTCTGAGGTGTCGAGACCGAGCGAGCTCAGGGAAGGGTCCATATCCAGCGACTCGGCCGAATGTCCGGTGCCAACGACGGCGATGTCGTTGGGGACGTCGATATGGAGGGATTGGGCCGCCAGCATGAGGCCGATGGCGGTGCGATCTGAGGCGCAGTAAACAGCGTCAGGAAGAGAACTCGTCGTCTGAAGTGCCTCAAGTGCTGCGCGGAAGACATCCCCGAGGAAGGGGCTGGAGGTGAAGAGGAGCTGTGGAGTGCGTGCATGACTTGCCTGGAAGTCCCGGTACATCTCCCAGCGGGGATCGAGCTCGCACTCTTCGCGCGTCGGGAGCTGCCCAGCAAAAGCCACGGAACTTCTACCAGTCTCGGCAAGGGTAGTCAGAGCGCACGACACGCCTTCGCGCTCATTGATCACGACGTGGTCGTATCCTTTGCCGCCGGGTTCACCGCCGACGAGGAGGGTCGGTATCAGTGCCTCTGGTTGGGTCTTGAGGACCTGGGCGATTCCCGGGCGAGAAAAGGCAACGATCGCGGCATCACATGCGCCCGCTCGGATGAGCTTGTTGATGGGGCTGATATCGCCATCGGCGATCGCGACGCTGACGAGCTGGTGGTCGTGCTCGGACAACCTGCGCGATGCGCGGAGTTGGAAACGCTCAACGAACCGGTCCAGCGGAGCGTCATGGAACAAGGCGACTGTGCGGGACTTGCCCAGCCGTAATGACCTCGCTGCGCGGTTTCGCACGTACCCGAGATCACGGGCAGCCTTACGTACCCGTTCTTGGGTTTCTGGGGTGAATCTTTCGGAGTGGTGACTGTCGGACAGTACCTACGAGGCGGTCGACACCGAGACCCCTGCTCGGGCAGCTACGTCAACGAGTCCGACATGTCGTGCCATGTGTCTCTCCTGTGAGTAATCGGGCACGCCTGTGTGTCCGACTGTGTCCGAGATTCAGAGTAGAGACCCCAGAACAGTTGAGTCAATCGTTTGAATCAAACGATTGAATAAGTGTGAAAAAGTAGGCACTAGATGGGATCCGTAGTTTTCCTGCGTAGCCCTGCTCAAGGGGTACCGACCATCTGACCTGTAGACGGTCGCCGTGCCGTACCCTCAATCCGTGACCAGCAAACGCGCCGAGGACGCCCGACTCCGCATCGAACTCGAGGAGAGGGCGCGGCGTCAGGAAGCTGCTCAGGCTCAGCGACTCATCGACGACTTCCTTGCTGCGGCTCGGGCCAGGGGCATGACACCCGAGCCGTTGCGGGCCCAGCTCATGGATGGCCATGAGGCGCGGACGGACAGACGAGGCTGGTATCTCAACGCCAAGCATTCCCTGGCCATCGGCGAGAACGGCGAGTATTACCAGCTTGTCGTCCCGGGTGGCTTCATGGAGCGGGTGCGTGGGGTCAAGCTGGAGCCCTCCTCACCGCCAATGCACATTGGTCGCGGCGGACGTGACGGTGAGACCGGCGATCTCAAGGAGTTTCTGGGCTGGCTGCTGGCCGATTGAGCTGTTCTGGTGGACGAGAGGCCGTCGCTGCTGCGACTCCCTCGGAATTACGGTCACCCTTCGACGGCGGCTGGTGTCGTCTGTCGGTGTGACCTAGCGCGACGCCGGCGTTGGGATCTGAGGGAATCACGCCAGAACCAGGCCGCCATGAGGACAGCACAGGCCAGGAATCCCCACGGGACGAGGCGCAGGCCGAGGATGGTGTGATCACGCACGGCGACAATGGCATCCTCGGGATTTCCTGAGGTGGATCGGACGACCAGATCGACCTGCTGCCCGACCTGGTACTTCCTGACATTGCGATACGGATTCGACGGCACGGTGTCGGTGACACCGTGATAGGTGTACTTGATGGCGGCGACGTTGCCGCCCTCGGTGTGCATGAGATACCTGGTGGCTCCGGTATTGACGGGGTCGTGCAGGTACACGGCTGTGACGGTTCCCTGGATGACCTGACTGTTGCGAATGAAATCGTCACTGCGTTCGGCCAGCACCAGGTACAGGCAGCCCACCGTGGTCAGGTAGATGACCCCCAACAGGGCCATGACACGTTTGAACTTCGTCACGGCGAACAGCATACGTCGCAGGCATAAGAATCCTATTCATGACGCGGCGAGCAACTCGTCACGGCGCTTCCTCATGGCTCGACTCGCTCGCGAGCACCGGGCACGCACTGCCTCTGGACTCATCCCGTGACGTCGTGCTGCGGACGCGGAATCCAAAGCGTCCACCCACACGCTGCGCAGGACCGGCGCGCTGACTGAGGTGATGATTCCCAATTCCTCGGCGGCGGTGAGCAGTTCCGAGGCGACCTGGCCGGGGTCGTCCGGCATCTCAGGCGCACTCATGTCCACGACCTCGACCGGGGTTTCCCTGCTCGTCCCGCGTAGCCTCGCTGAGACGACGTGCAGACAGTCCAAGGCCAGATTCGTGCACACCTTGTAGTTGCGCGTCAGTGGGAAATTGACGATGACCAGCCACGCCTGACCGACGTAATCGTCCAGACATGCCCGCCGATTCCTGCTTGCCATGACGACGAGGGCTGGCAGGATCGCCTGGATCAGCGCCATCCCGGCGAATTCCGATGTCTGGCCAGCGCCACTGCGAGCGGCGATGAGGGCTCGGATGGCAGCCGCGTCGTCGGTACGTAGCGTCCGGGGCAGGTCCTCGGGCTCACACCCGGCGCAGAGGAGATTGGCACGCCATTCGGCGCGGGGGTGGGCGCACATCTCGGCCCAGTGGGAGTCCAGACGGCGGTGGATCATCATTGTCATGGCAGCACCTCTCGGGATCGGCGATGACCCAAGTCCATCGACGGGACGTTGCCCACGGTGTTGCCTGCCGGGGTCAGGGTGTTGCCCATGTGACGCTCAGTGTTGTCCGTCTTCACGTGAGTGTTGTCCGGTGGGCGTCACGACAAGACTCCCCACCAAGAGGACCGGCCGTGCCCCGAAGGACACGGCCGGTCGTCGTCACGCAGATCGGGCGGTGGAAACTCTCACTCGTCTGTCAACGCCTCAGTGGGGGCAGCCATGGCGGCGCGTCGGCCCGGGAGGACCGAGGCGAGGCAAGCCGCCGCCAAGCAGATTGCGATGAGACCGAGGGTCCAGGGCCAGTCGATCGAGAAGTGCACCGGAATCGTGTCCGAGGCCACCCGGAATATAGACCGGATGCCCAGCCAGGCGAAGTAGAACCCTGCCACCATTCCGACGATGACACCGACCATACCGACCTGGATCGACTCGTAGAGCAGCATCAGCCGTAGTCCGCGCCGCTGCATGCCCATGGCCCGCAGCAGCGCCGACTCGCGCCGTCGTTCCAGTACCGACAGGCTCAAGGTATTGGCCACACCGATGAGGGCGATGAGCACGGCAACACCCAGCAGAGCCGTCATGACGATGAGCAGGGCCTTGAGGATCAGCTCGACGATGCCGCCGATGAGGGCACCGCCGCCAACATCCATGTGCTGCGAATCGATGCTCGTCGACGGGGAGATCATCACCGTCAGCACCGAGGCCAGATTGCTCCGGTCCTCGAGGTGGACCCAGGCAGCCTGGTCGCCCACGGAGGGAACGATCTTATTCATGTCCCTTTCGGTGACCAGGATGTCGTTGTAGGGGAGTCCGTTGACCTCCTTGACATCGAGAGACACCTTTCCCTTGGAGGACGAGAAGTCCATCGTCTTCGGTG
This sequence comes from Cutibacterium avidum ATCC 25577, assembly GCF_000227295.1. Taxonomy (GTDB): domain Bacteria; phylum Actinomycetota; class Actinomycetes; order Propionibacteriales; family Propionibacteriaceae; genus Cutibacterium; species Cutibacterium avidum. The sequence goes on from NZ_JH165054.1 coordinate 1,191,025, forward strand.
AGTTGCCCATCGATGTCATCAGCGCGACCCCAGGTCTCATCTCCTTGGCAATCGAGGGCGCGACCTTGGCAATCTTGTCCTTGTCGGCGGAAACGATGTGGGTCTGAGGAGAGACATCCGTCTCGACGAACCCGCCCTTGAGGATGACGGAGTCCTTGACGTTCGGCAGGTTCTGCACTGACTTGATAGCCGACGGGTCGAGGGTTCCCACCTTGGGCTCGTCGCTGTTGGGGTCATGGCTGGGACTGTTCGTGAAGGTGATGTCGATCGGATAGTGCTCGTCGATCTGGTCCATGACCGTCGTCCGCGTCGTGGAGATGCCGACCTGCAGGGTCACCGACAGCCCGATGGCCAGCATGAGGGCCACCGCCGTCAGGGAGGTACGCGTCGGGTTGCGCGTGGCATTGGAGGTCGACAGCCGGGCTGTTGACCCCAGTGGACGCAACAGGAGCCCGAACCCCTTGATGAGCCACGGCACATACAACGGTGTGGCGATAAGGAAGGCCAGCGACAGGCAGGCGGCCGACAGGACGGCCCAACCGATGATTCCGTTGCCGTGCCCGGTGATCGCCACCACGGAGGTGATGACTCCGATCACTGTAAGCAGGGAACAGATGATGATCCGTGCCAGTCCGACCCGGCGCCTCTGCTCCACCGTCGGAACCGGGCGCAGCGCCTCCAGAGGTGCCACACGAGTGGCTCGAAGCGCCGGCAGGAAGGCGGCCAGGACGGTGATGACGATGCCAATGAAGAACTCAATGACGATGTCCTTCCAGGGCCATTCCAGCCCGAAGGCCAAGGCGCCCGTGTAGGCAGTGCCAGCTACCGTCAGCAGGATTCCGAGCACGACACCCAAGGCCGAGCCGATGACACCCAACAGGATCGCCTCGCCGAGAACTCGTCTCCTCACCTGGCTGCTCGACGCTCCGACAGCCCGCATGAGACCGATCTGACGGCGTCGTTGGGCCAACAGGATGAGGAAGGTCGTCGTGATGATGATCGCGCCCACCAGCAGAGCGATGGCCCCGAAGACCATCAGCAGGTACTTGGTGACATCGAATCCCTGAGCCAGGTCAGTGACGGTCTTCTTCTGATGGTCAGCCGCGGTCTCGATCGTCGATCCTTGCCCCTTGGTGACGTTGAACTCGGGGGTGCCCTTGACGGTGGGCAGCGTCTTTTCAAGGTTGGTGACGAGCTGTTCGGGAGTCGTCCCGTCCTTGGCCTTGACGATCCAGGTGTCAGGGAATTGGCTGACGTCCTCGCTGCTGTAGGCCGGAGCGGTCTGCAGGGCGTCCGCGTCGTCGGTGATTCCCACCACCTTGATGTTCTTACCGGTGATGTCGACGGTGTCCCCGACACTGACGTGCAGGTTCTCGGCCGCCGCCTTGGACAGCGCGATCTGACCGGGTCCTGATGGCCAGTTGCCCGAGGTCACCGAGGACCAACGGAACGGTTCTGCCGGCGTCTTGTGGACATCAATCATCGTGGAGTCCCGGCCATGAGAAGCGGCCATGGTGGTGGACTGGACGATGTCGACGGTCCGGACGCCGGGAGTGTCGCGAATCCCCTGAGTGATGTCCTTGGGATTGGTCTCGGTGTCGGCGCTGTAGACGACGACGTCAGCCTTCGAGGTGGCGACCGCCTGCTCCTTGCCCAAGGCCGTTCCTTGGGTCCGTACGAACATCGAGATGCCGACGAGGAACCCGACGGAGACCGCGATGGCAATGAGGGTTGCGGCCATCCTGCCTGGACGCTGACGCAACTCCCGGAAAGCCTCGGTGAACATCAGCCCTCCAACCCGGCCATCGCCTCGTTGACCGCCTCGGCGGTGGGGGAGGCGATGTCGTCGACGATGCGACCGTCCAGCAGCATGAGGACGCGGTCGGCATAGGAGGCAGCCTTGGCGTCGTGAGTGACCATAATGATCGTCTGACCCAGGTCGTCGACACAGTGGCGCAGGTAGCTCAGCAGGTTCGTTCCCGACTTGGAGTCTAGGGCTCCGGTGGGCTCGTCAGCGAAGACGACATGCGGCTTGGTGATCATGGCGCGGGCGCAGGCGACGCGTTGTTGCTGACCACCCGATAGCTCCGAGGGACGGTGCTTGAGGCGATCAGCGATGCCCAGACCGGTGATGAGCTGATCCCACAGGGCCTTGTCAGGCTTACGCCCGGCCAGGTCGAGGGGGAGCAGGATGTTCTCCTCAGCGGTGAGCATCGGCAGCAGGTTGAACGACTGGAAGATGAAGCCGACATTGTCGCGGCGCAGGGTCGTCAACTTGGGGTCTGGAAGGCCCGAGATCTCCTGGCCAGCCAGGAACACTCGACCGGAGGTGATTCGGTCCAGGCCGGCGAGGCAGTGCATGAGGGTTGACTTGCCGGATCCGGACGGGCCCATGATCGCGGTGAAGGTGCCGCGGGTGAAGCGAACGTTGATGGAATCCAGGGCGGTGACCCGAGTCTCCCCGTCCCCATAGACCTTGGTCAGGTCGATACCAGCGGCAGCGTCCGTCTCGACGGGGGTGTTCAACATCCCAGGAGCCAGATCGTCAGAACGGGCTGAGCTGGTGGCGCGGGAAGGCTGGGCGGACTCAGCCCGTGTCGGGAAGGTTCCGGTGGCGTGAGCCGGTTGAGGATCAGGCGATTGTGGTCGTACCCGCGGCTGACTCAGCTGCTGGTCCTGCTCCCCGCCGCGCTGGGGCGAGGGCTTGGCCCAGGCCGATGGGGCGCCCTGCTCAGAGGGGACACCGTGTTGCGGGGACTCGAGGGATCCCGGCTCGCCGGGGGCGGCGTGGCTCGGCTGCCAGGGCTCGTCAGATTCGTAAGGTCGGTTCTGGTCGCTCATGATGCCTTTCATGGTTCCCGAAGGGGGGCATCGACAGGTGGACGATGCCCCTCACGCCTTAGGTGACGTGAATAATAATGTGGACGCTGGGAGCATCCAATATCGAATATATGTCCGGTCTGAAGTTGTCAGATGAGACCGACTTCATGGGCAAACAACACGAGGCCCACCCGGTCCCGGCACTCCAATTTCGATAGTAGCCGACCAATGTGAGTTTTCACGGTCCCCTCTGCCATGTAGAGAGTTTGGGCGATCTCGGCGTTCGTCGCCCCCTTGGCGATCTCCACCAACACCTCCCGCTCGCGGTCCGTCAGCACCGCCAGCCTCTTGTCGGCAGCCTTGGGATCACTGGGCAGGGTGGGCACGACGTGGTCGAGCAGGCGTCGAGTGGCAGATGGGGCGACGACCGCGTCACCAGCAGCGACGTTGCGGATCGCGCTCAACAGCTCAGTGGGGCGGGCATCCTTGAGGAGGAATCCGGATGCGCCAGCCTTGAGGGCGGCGTAGACGTACTCGTCGAGGTCGAAGGTGGTGAGAATCAGCACCTTGGTGTCCAGTGGCGATTCAGTGATACGCCGGGTGGCCTCGACACCGTCCATCTGTGGCATCCGGATGTCCATGAGGGCAACGTCGACCGGCATTCGCCGCAGCACGTCGAGGGCTTCGACGCCGCTGGACGCCTCCGCGACAACCTCCATGTCGTCCTCGGCCTCGATGAGCATGCGGAATCCCGAGCGGACGAGGGACTGGTCGTCGACAAGGATGACGCGGATCGGATCAGGCATGGCACCTCCAGTTGTTCGTCAGTCGGAGTTTACCGATTGCGTGCCGTGCAGGAATTTGTCGATCTCCGGATTCGCTGGGTTGTCATCGTCGCCACACCAGGTCTCGGCGAATCGCTCCAGACGCTCATCGGTCGAGCGAAGAAGGAGGAGCCCCACTATGGCCATCGCGCGGTTCGATCAACAGAGCTGCGGCCGCAGTCGGTCGTGTTTCGATGCGGTTCAGCTCTTGACTGCTCCCTCCGAAATACCGGCGATGAGTTGCTTGGCGCCGACGGCAAACACGAGCAACAGCGGGACGACGGCGATGAGCGAGGAGGCCATGAGCATGCCGTAGTCGGTGCCGTGTGCTGTCTTGAGCTGGCTCAGTGCCACCTGCAGAGTCAGCTTGCTGGGATCGTTGAGGACGATGAGGGGCCACATGAAGTCATTCCACGAGCCGATGAAGGTGAAGATCCCCAGGAACGCCATTGCAGGACGGATGATGGGCACGCACACGTGCGCGTACTGGCGCCAGAACCCGCAGCCATCGAGGGTCGCTGCTTCCATGAGTTCCTTCGGGATGGCGTTGGTGGCGTACTGGCGCAGCCAAAACACTCCGAACGAACTTGCCAGGGAGGGCACGATGACGGCCTTGAGATCGCCGACCCACCCGATCTTGCTCATGAGGACGAACTGCGGGATCGTCGCTAGCTGGATGGGCAACAGGAAGGTCGCCAGGACTACAGCGAAGAGCACTTTCCTACCGGGAAAATTGAACTTGGCGAAGGCGAAGGCTGCCAGTGAGGAGATGAGCAGCACGAGTACCGAAACCGTTATCGCCACCAGGGCTGTGTTGGTCATGGCCGCCCAGATGTTGATCTTGTCAGTGATGGTGTGGACGTTTTCGCCCAGACGGTCGCCAGGGGTGAGCACTGGCGGGTACTTGTAGATCACCGAGGAAGGCTGGCTGGCCAGCACGAACATCCAATAGAACGGGAACAGCGAAACCAGCCCGCCCAAGGCGAGGAAGATGTGCCTCAGGGCCGTACCCACATGCCGTCTCATCGCGCCACCTCGCGATCATGCTCGCGGGTGACGAGCCAGTTGATGATCGAGAAGAACAGCACGACGACAAACACTCCCCAGGCGATTGTCGCGCCGTAGCCGTACCGGTTCTCCTGGAAAGCCACCGAGTAGAAATAGAGCACCATCGTGAGACCAGAGTTGTTCACCCCACCCGCAGAGGCTGCCCCGGTGGATCCGGAGCTGGTGATCACCTGGGCTTCGGTGAAGCTCTGCAACGAACCGATCGTCGACATGAGGGTGATGAACAGGACGATGGCTCGAAGCTGCGGCAAAGTGACGTGGAAGAATGTGCGCCACCCGTTCGCCCCGTCGATGGCGGCTGCCTCGTACTGACTCTTGTCGATAGCTTGCAGTCCGGCGAGGATGAGCAGAGCGTTATACCCGACGAATGACCAGATCGTCAGCGACGAGATCGCGATCTTGATGCCCCATTCGCTTTGCAACCAGGCGATGTTCGACTGGCCGAGCATGTTGCGGATAGCGTTTGCGAGCCCGAACTGGCTGGCGAAGATCGAGCTGAACAGAATGCCCATGGCCACCATCGACGTAATGTTCGGCACGAGGTAGATGACCCGGTACGTCGTGGAGAAGCGCATTGTCTTGTTCAGCATGAGGGCGACGATCGTGGCGATGATGAGCGTCGGGATCGTGCCCATCGCCCACAGAATGAGCGTGTTGCCCAGTGACTTGTAGAACAGGTGGTCGCTGACCAGATACTTGAAATTCTCCAGACCGACGAAGTTCGCGCTGCCCAACCCTGACCAGTCGGTGAACGCGAGCAGCAGGGTGAAGATCATCGGTACAGCCGCGAAGATGAGGAAGAAGAAGAAATACGGACTCAGCGCGGCGTAGATCGGTAGGGCTTTGCGCATCCGCCGGCCCACGGACGAGCGGCGCAGCTCGTCTGTGGGCACGGCTTCAATCGTGGTGTTCGCAGAATTCATCTCGTCACAGAACTCATTCGGAAAGCTGCCTCACTTGACGGTGAGATGGAGCTGTTTGGCGATCCGTTTGGCCTCGGAGACGGCGTCGTTCCAGGCGGTCTCCGGGTTCTTGTGCGAGGACTCGACCTGCTCCAACTGGGCCCGGAACGGAGCGGACACGGCATCGGAGTGCGAGTCTTCGTAGATCGGACGTACCGACTCAGCAGCCTTTCCGAAGACCTTCGCGGCATGCTGCCCACCGAGAAACTCCACTGGCCCGGACACCTTCGGATCATCGTAGGCTTTCGGAGAGACGGGGAAGTTGCCGTTGTGGACGTACTCGCGCACCTGGGATTCCACGCTGAGCAGTTCGCGGATCGCTTCGAACGAGGCCTTGGGATCGGATGCCCCAGCAGGGATGGACAGGAACGAGCCGCCCTGGTTGATGGCTGGTCCGGGGTGAGCACAGACTCGCCACTTGCCCTTTGTCTCGGGAGCGTCAACCATGAGGTCGGCCAGGTGCCAGGAGGCACCGAAGTCGGCGGGTAGGCGTCCCTCGTTGACGGCGGCGGTGGAATCGGACGTGTCGGACTGGATTCCGGCGATGATGCCGGCCTTGAACGCCTTGACGGTGGTGTCCCAGGCCTTGCGGACGTGGTCCTGATCGCCGATGAAGGTCTTCTTCTCGTCAATGAATCCCTTGCCCGATTGCGGCCAGATCGTGTCGAACAAGCCTGCCGAGTTACGCACGAGGTAGGTCTTGTCCTTGGCCGCCCGGAGCTTGGTGCCGAGCTCGATGTAGGCGTCCCAGCTGGTGATCTGGGCGGCGAGCTTGTCGGGGTCGGCGGGCAGTTTGGCCTGCTCGAAGATGTCGGCCCGATAGAACAGGGCCGTCGGGCCAATGTCGGAAGGAATGCCGAGCTGCTTGCCGTCGGTGGTGGAGGCCTGGTCCCACTTCCAATCCAGGAAGGTGGGCTTGAGGTCCTTGGCACCCAGAGTGTTGAGGTCGACGAAGTACTTGGCGTGGTCGCGGAAGAAGGCGATGTCCTCACCCTTGACGCCGGTGATGTCAGGCAGGCCGGAGCCAGCAGTGAACGTCGTGGTGAGCTTTTGCTTGAAATCGCCGCCGATGATGTCCTGACGCACGCTGTAGGACGAGTGCGCCTTGGAGACGGCAGCCAGCGTCTGCTTGTCGAATCCTTCCGGCCAGATCCATAGGACGAGCTTCTTGGCGTCACCGGCACCCTTGCCGGACGTGGGATCGGCGGAGGTCGAGCATCCGGTTAATGCCGACATTCCCAACATGCTCAGTCCGGCAAAGCTGCCGGTGAGCAGACGACGACGCGACAAATTCATGAGATCCCTCCTGGGGTTGAACGGAAATCGTCACTGACAAAATCGCTCAATAATGTTCATTATGGAGGTGGGTTCCGAACTGACTCTCGATGATGTGAACGTCATGCAAGGGGAGTTTGGGCTCTTCTACCCGCCAGTGGTTCAGGGTGTCACGACTGTGTGTACCTGAGGTTAACTGTAGGTGATATCCAGAAAACAACCTTGTCAATGCTTGATTCGAGTATGCCTGAGCTGACCGGGAGACAGCTCGTGAGATCACTGTAGCGTCCGGTGAGTGAGGGGATGATGCAAAGTGATCGAAATGACGAAATATTCTGATCGGTGACTCTGGATCGCTATCATGGGCATATGCTCAAGGCCGCTCGTCATGACGCGATCGTCGAACTACTCCGGGGCCGAACTGCCATGCGAACCGTCGACATCGCTCAGAATCTCGACGTGAGCGTGGCCACGGCTCGGCGTGACTGCATCGCTCTGGAGGAGAAAGGCATCATCGAGCGTTCTTGGGGAGGCATCCAGCTCGTCACGAGCGTGGACGATCACTTCGGTGACGTGATGAACCACCACACTCGCGCCAAGGCTGCGATCGCCCGCAGGGCCGCCGAGCTTGTCCACGACGGCGACACCATCATCATGGACATCGGCACCACCGTCCACCATCTGTCCGGCCTGCTTGCCGAGCGCTCCGTCACCGTCCTTACTGCGTCCCTGCCCGTCTTCGAGGCTCTCCGGAGCGCCCCGGACGTCACCGTGGTCGTCCTTGGGGGAGTGTGGTCGGAGCGATACCAGTGCTTTGACGGTCAGTTCGTCGCCGATGCGCTGACTCACCATCAAGCCGACCTGGCTTTCCTGGGCTGCTCCGGGGTGAGTGCCAACGGGCGGGTGCGTGACACGAGTCGCTCCCAGGCTGAGATCAAGCAGGCGATTGTCGCTGCAGCGAGTCGAAGCTACCTGCTCGTCGACTCCGAGAAATTCCCCGGTGTCGGGGCGCACTCCCCGTTCACCGTCGAGGACGTCAGTGGGGTCATTACGACTGGGCCACTGCCGCCGGACTTCGACGCACACTGCGAATCAACAGACATGGAGGTCGTCACGGTATGAAACTCACCATTCTCGGTGGCGGGGGATTCCGCGTTCCACTGGTATTCAAGGCCCTCGCTCGCGACGTCTCACCCCAACGAGTCACCGAGCTGCGGCTTTACGACACCGACTCCCTCCGACTAGGTGTCATCGAAACAGTGTTGTCCCAGCTGGCTCCCGGCCTGCCTAACGCGCCGTCCGTCGTGGCGACCACTGACCTGCCCACTGCCTTAGCGGGAACCGACTTCATCTTTTCGGCCATTCGCGTCGCCGGAACGCGTGGACGCGCCTTGGACGAGTCGATGTGTCTGGCGCGCGGTGTCATCGGCCAGGAGACTGTCGGGGCTGGCGGTATCTCATATGCCTTGCGGGGTATCCCGGTGGTGCTCGACCTCGTCGAGCAGATAACGCGATACGCCCCCCATGCCAAGGTCATCAACTTCACTAATCCTGCCGGGGTGATGACCGAGGTCATGCAGCACCGCCTCGGAGACCAAGTGGTCGGTATCTGTGACTCCCCGGTCGGCTTGGCTCGTCGCGTTCTGTCTACCCTGCAGGATGCCGGGCTGGCACCGGCCGATCTGGGTTCCCTGTTCGACGCTGACGGACGGGTCCACATCGGCTACAGCGGGCTCAATCACCTGGGCTGGCTGACCAGTTTGGAGGTCGACGGCACCGACGTCTTGCCGCGTCTGATGGAGCGCCCCGACCTCATCGGGAGTTTTGAGGAAGGTCGACTCTTCGGTCCTGATCTGGTGCAAGCCTTGGGCGCCGTACCCAACGAGTACCTGCACTATTACTACTATTCTCGCGACGACCTCGCCGTCGACCAGGATGCCGAGGCTCCGCGTGGGGCTTTCCTTGAGGCCCAGCAGCGTCGCTTCTACACCAAGGCCCAGGACACTGACGACGTTGCCGGGCTGTGGGAGGCCACTCGCCTGGAGCGCGAAGAAACGTACATGGCCACCAATCGCGAGGTCTCGGGGGAGTTCGAGCGCGACGAGGCCGATCTGGAAACTGGCGGATACGACAAGGTCGCCCTCGCGATCATGCACGCCATCGCCAACGACGTGCCCGCTGAACTCATCCTCAATGTTGCCAATCGCGGGGCTCTCCCCGACCTACCTGATGATGCCGTCGTGGAAATCCCGTGTCGAGTGGACGGTTCCGGGATTCACCGACTTCCTGCACCGGAGCTACCCGACCACGCTCGCGGGCTTGTCGTCAACGCCAAATACGTCGAGCAACGCACTATCGATGCCGCTGTCAACCACAGCCGCACCGCCGCGTTGCTAGCCCTGAGCCACCACCCATTAGTTGACTCCGTGTACGTTGCCGAGCAACTTCTCAATGACTTCGCCGATGCCTTCGACGGCCTGGACTACCTTGTGGATGACCATGCATGATCACACCGAGCTCACCCAAGACCGCATTGGTCACCTCAAAGAGCGTCTCGAGCGAGAAATCACCAAGAAGATCTGTCCACTGGACGTGACGGCCTGGCAAGCTCCCGGAGAACCGGTGAGCTTCGAGGAAGCCGTCGTCGCCGATTACCGTCCATTCCCGCCCGGAACCTGGTGGGGTGCTCCATGGAGTACCTGGTGGCTCCACGTCACCGGCACTCTGCCCGAAGGCCACGCCGGCGACGAGATCGACCTCTCGATGGACCTCGGATTCGTCGGCGACTGGGCCGGAAACCAGTCCGAAGCCATGGTGTACACCTCTTCGGGACGCCCCCTCAAAGCCCTCAACCCACGCAACCATAGGGTCGCACTCAACCACGGGACGCTGACCCAACGATTCGCTGACGAGGGTGAGCCGCTCATCGGGACCGACGGGGGCATCGAGCTGTGGGTGGAAGCCGCTGGTAACCCCGACATGACCTTGCATCTGGGCGGACCCACTGAGCTGGGGGATCGTCGCACTGCAGGCGATGAACCGCTGTGGCAGTTCAGGGGAGCGGAACTCTCGGTGCGTCGCAAGGAGGTGTGGGACCTGTGGCTCGACATTGATGTCCTCGACGGGCTCATGCGCCAGCTGCCGTCCGACTCCACCCACCGCGCCCGATTGCTTCACGGTTTGGAGCAGGCTGCCGACGAGGTCGATCTCCATGGCATCCTCGCCGGTGCCGGACAGGCCCGAGAAATCCTTGCCGGGCACCTTGGCTCGGGGGCGAACTCATCGGCTCAACAGATGACGGCGATCGGACACGCGCACATCGACTCGGCATGGCTATGGCCGTTGCGTGAGACCCGCCGCAAGGTAGTGCGTACCTTCTCCAACGTCGTGTCACTGGCCGAGGAATATCCCGACTTCCACTTCGCTTGCACCAGCGCCCAGCACTACGCCTGGCTCCAGGACTCCTCGCCAGAACTCTTCGAGCGCGTCAGGGACGCCATTGAACGTGGCCAGTGGCACCCGGTGGGTGGCATGTGGGTGGAATCCGACACCAACCTGCCCTCGGGGGAATCGTTGGTGCGTCAATTCACCAGTGGTCTGCGTTGGATGCGTGAACAGCTTGGGGTACGCCCGGACTGCCTGTGGCTACCGGATTCCTTCGGCTACACCGGTGCGTTGCCCCAGATCGCCCGACTGGCTGGCATGAACTGGTTCTTCACCCAAAAACTCAGCTGGAACACGGCCAACACCTTGCCCCACCACACGTTCTGGTGGGAGGGCATCGATGGGACTCGTATCTGGACGCACTTCCCGCCGGTGGATTGTTACGACTCCATCGTCAGTGCCGACGAGGTCAAGAAGGCTGAGGCGAACTTCAAAGAGAAAGGTGTGGCGCGACGCTCGATCCTGCCATTCGGGTATGGCGATGGCGGTGGAGGGCCCACAGCTGAGCAGGTGGAACGCGTCCACCGATTCGCCGATGTGGAGGACGCGCCTCAGGTTCGGTTGGGCTCACCTGACGACTACTTCGCCCAGGCTCGCGACGACTACCCCCAGGCGCCGGTGTGGCGCGGCGAGATGTACTTGGAGTTCCACCGGGGCGTCTACACCTCTGTCCATGCCCTCAAAGACGGCAACCGGCGCGCCGAGGAGGCTCTCACCGCCGCCGAGTGGTTAGCCGCCGCGGCAGCTCGCCTCGGCCATCCCTACCCCCATGAGCAGTTGGAACAGCTGTGGCGACGTACGCTGTTGCTGCAGTTTCACGACATCCTGCCCGGCTCGTCGATCGCGTGGGTGAATCGGGAGGCCATCGCCGAGTTCACCGCTATTCGTGCTGAGTTGGGTCAGCTCATGGATGAGGCCTGGCAGGCACTGTCACAGGCGTCTGAAGGCGAGATCACCGGGGCGAGTCTAATCAATCCATCCCACAGTGACCGTCGCGAGGTAGTCACCGTTGACGGTCGGCCCACACTCGTACAGGTGCCAGCCATGGCGGCGCAGCCGCTCGCCGATGCGGTGGTTGACCCTGAGCACCCGGTACGGGTGGAGCGGGAGCTCGACTCGATCCGAATGTCCAACGGACTGGTCGAGGTGTGCATCGACACGCACGACGGACTGGTGAGCTCGGTTGTTGACCTGGTGGCCGACCGCGAGCTCCTGCTTCCTGGGCAGCGCGCCAACCGACTCGTCCTACACCCCGACTATCCCGACTGTTTCGACGCATGGGAATTGCAGCACCAGTACCGTCACAGTGCTGTTGTGGTGGATGACCTCACCGGGGTGGACGTCCTCGAGGGCCCGCTACGGAGCACGGTGCGAGTTGAACGCGGGGAGTCCGGCTTCATTCAGGCCATCACCCTTGACGCCGACAGCCGAGCGGTCGAGTTTAGCCTTGACGTTGACTGGACCGAGCAGGCCCGAGTCCTCAAGGTCGACTTCCCCCTCGATGTGGCCGCTGACACCAGTGTCGACGAGATCCAGTTCGGTCACATCAAGCGACCAATCGGTGCCAACACGTCATGGGATGACGCCCACTTTGAAAGCTGTGGGCAGCAGTGGATGTTGCTGGGCGAACCCGGCTACGCCGTCGCATTGGCCAACCAGTCCACCTACGGTCATGATGTGAGTCCAGCGGGAGGGGACGAGCACACATCCACCCAGGGGGTGATGGCCCGGCTTACCCTGCTGCGTGCTCCGCAGAGCCCAGACCCGCACCCCGACCGAGGTCATCACCACCTTGTCTACAGCTTGCTCGCTGATGCCGGGGTTGCGTCTGCCCACGTCGAGGCGGCACGGCTCAACCAGCCGCTCCAGATGCGAGATGGTGCGCTGCACCTGGACAGTCTGGCCCGGATCGAACCGGTACGAGGCTTCGCCGTCATCGACTCCGTCAAGCAGGCCTTCGATGGCTCTGGTGATCTTGTCATCCGTATGCACGAGGCAGATGGCGCCCGCAGCCGAGTGCGCCTGCTGCTAGACCGGGGCGGCTACCTCAGCGAGGTGGACCTGCTCGAGGAACGAATCGGTGATCCGACCCAACAGCTTCCGACGGTCGCCGTGAGCGAGGTGGACCTCGCCCTGCGTCCTTTCCAGATCTTGACGTTGAGAGTGAGTCAACGATGAAACTGCTTCTGGTGTGTATCGATGGGATGCGCCTTGACATGGCACTACCCGAGGCACTGCAGCACAATCCTGGATTCATCCACCCCGATCATCCCGCTGACCCGCGATTCGTGCGCGGGGTGGGTGAGGGGGAGCCGGTTCCCGCACACCCCGCCCCAGCCCTGGACCACACCCTGCCCGTTGACCAGGCCCCCGTCGGGCTGGCCCCCACCCTCGCTCGCCTGGTGCGAGGTGACGACCGTTCCCAGGGCACGATCATCCCCATGTGGATGACTCCGCCGACCGATTCCGCTCCCGGCTGGACGACGATCCTCACCGGCGCCACCCATGAACAGTGCAACGTGTGGTGGAACGAGTTCGTCGGCCATGACATGGCCCGTCACCCCGACATCCTGTCCCAAATCTTCTTCGCCAACCCATTGGCGCGCACCATCGCAGCAGCCACCTGGGACGCCTTCGTCAGCCCTTACGGGCCCGGACCGATCATTCATCAGCGGGTGGACCAGCAACGCACCGGCCAGCACCAGCTGTTCAGTCCCGACTTGGCGGAGGGTATTGACAGGGCCGACGAGCAGGTGTCGTCGTGGGCCGCCTGGCACCTGTTGCACGAGGGCCCGGACGCTGCCGTCGTCTACTTCGAAGGGGTCGACAACGCTGGGCACAGTTACGGAGCGGACTCCGAGCAGTATCGCCAAGCCGTGCGTCACGCCGATGAGCTCACCCGTCACCTCGTCAAGGCCGTCGCAGAGCGTCACGAGCAGCTCGGCGAGCAATGGCTCGTCGCCGTCACCACCGACCACGGGCACAAACCCGAGGGAGGCCACGGCGAGGATGAGGTCGAGGTGCGTCGTAGCTTCCTGGCAGCTCACCACATCGGTGGGGCGTTGCCCGATCCATTGCTTCGTACCGATCCCATTCGCAGCCACGAACTGACGCCGCTGTTGCTCAGGGCAGTCGGAGTGCACCCTGGTCACATGGACGCCAGCGATGTCGGCGTCTTGCGCGATGTGAAGCCAGTCGGCCCGAGTAGAGAGATGGATTTTGAATGGTGACGACGCACTTGCCTGAGAGGGTTGACGGCGTTCTCTTCGACATGGACGGCACCCTGCTCGACACCCTGTCTGCATGGCGTGCAGCCTCCGAACGGTTGTGGGGCGGCTGTCTGGCTGACGCTGTCAGCGCCGACGTTGACGGGGGCACCGTTGACGATGTCGTCGAGCTGTATCTGCGGGACCACCCACAGGCAGATCCGCAGGCCACCAGTGAGCGTCTCGTCGACCTTCTGGACGCCTGCCTGGCTGACAACACGGAGCCGATGCCCGGGGCGGACCGTCTGGTGAGGAAGCTGGCCGGGAACGTGCCCATCGCGGTGGCCTCTAACTCCCCCACCCGCCTCGTGCGTGACGGACTGGCCTCGCAAGGCTGGCTGGACCTCTTCGACACCGTCCTTGGGTTCGACGACGTCGCTGCCGGCAAACCAGCCCCCGACCCCTACCTCGCAGCAGCGAGGCGGATGGGAGTCGACCCGGCCAGATGTGTCGTCATCGAAGACTCTGTCTTCGGGTTGCGTGCTGGACGGGCCGCCGGGGCGTGGGTTCTCGCGCTCGGCGATCGACTCAAGGGCCAGGGGGACATGTGGGTCCCGGGGCTGGATGATGAGCGCGTGACCTCATGGGAGCCCTACCGATGACGGCGTGCGAGTTGACGCCCGCCCTGCAGCGGCGCCTGGACGAGGTCGGTGCTCAGATCGGTTCGAGTGTCAGTGAACACATTGATGAGGCATCGGGCCGACAGGCTGCAGGCCGATTCGTGGCCTGGATGACGGACACGTGGACTCGCACCATGACCCGCGACGACCACGGGGTCTTCGTCGTCACTGGCGACATTCCGGCCATGTGGTTGCGCGACTCCTCCGCTCAGCTGTGGCCCTTCCTGGCACTGTGCGACCTGCCTGCGGTGTCCCGTCAGATCGGGGACGTCGTCGCTCGGCAATGGCACTGCATCGGAGTCGACCCCTACGCCAACGCCTTTAACTCTGGTCCGACCGGAGCACATTTCGACCCCGACGATGTTGATCTGCTCGATGAGTTGTGGGAGCGCAAGTACGAGGTTGATTCGCTGGCCTTCCCCGTCGATCTCGCATGGCGGTTGTGGCAGGCCACGGGACGTCCAGACCACCTCAACCGTGCGGTGCACGAGGGGTGTCAACGCATCGTCGACGTCTGGAGCCTGGAGCAGGACCATGCCACCCGCTCCACCTATCGTCATGTGCGCCCCAGCGAACCCGTCGACACCCTTGGCGCTGACGGCTCGGGAGGGCCGGTAGCGCCCACCGGGATGACGTGGAGCGGGTTCCGGCCTTCCGACGACGCCTGCCGCTACGGATACAACATCCCGGCACAGTTCATGGCAATACGTGCGTTGCGGCAGATTGGCGAATTCTGCCGTGTCTGGGGCGACGAGAGCCTTGCTGAACGCGCCGCGAGGTTGGCCGCTGACATCGACGCCGGGGTGAGGCAATTCGGCGTCGTGACAGATCACCTTGCGTACGAGGTTGACGGGCTCGGATCAGTAGTGGAGATGGACGACGCGAACATGCCGTCGCTGCTGTCGCTGCCCCTAACCAGCGACCTTGCCCGTGACGATCCGCTCTACCAGACCACCCGGAACTGGGTGCTCAGCGAGGCCAACCCCTACCTGTTCAGCGGCCCGGCAGCACGGGGCATTGGCAGCCCGCACAGCCCCGAGGGCTACATCTGGCATATCGGTTTGGCGGTGCAGGGGCTCACGGGGGACGACGTCGAGGCGCGTGATTGCCTCAGGACGATCCTCGCCACCGATGGTGGCACTGGCTGGACACACGAGAGTTTCGATCCACATGACCCCACCCGGTACACGCGCGGGTGGTTCAGTTGGTCGAACTCGATGGCTTGCCTGCTCATGATGAAGGTGGCCGGTATCGACGCCATCACCGGTGCCAATTGATCCCCATTGCGGTGAGCCGGCGGGACTGGGCCTCCAACTCTGATTGCGGCCGAGCCGGATCGCCGGTCCACAACTGTTCAGCGATCGATGTGCCGCGCGGGAAGGCGGCGTCTTCGACCTGGGCAGGGGTGCGCAGGTATTCAGTCCACAGTTGGAATTGCCCACCCAGCAGGTGTGGTGAGTCCACTGCGGCAAGTACATCATGCAGCCCGGCGACGTCGTCCATGGTCATCGGGGCAGCTATCGTCACCGGTGCCTCCGGACCCGCTTCAATGCCGTGATCCAGGTACGTGTGCCGGGCGGGTGCGCCGATGACGTCGTGGCCTGCGGCGACGGCGCGGGAGATGTCGTCGGCGTCTCGCCACACCATCACCGTAACTTCCTCGGGGGCGCCGGCCTCTAACACCTCGTCCCAGGCAATGATCTGACGGCCTGCGGCGACCACGTGATCACAGATCTGCCGCTCGAACCAAGCCTGGGCCTGGTGTGGTGTCGTGATCCCCAGTTCGGCAAGCCGGGCTCGGGTTTGCTGGTGGTTGAACCATTCCTTTCCGGGACATTCGTCACCACCGATGTGGATTGGTGAGTCCGGGAAGATCTCCATCACGGCGTCTAAGGCATCGCGGCAGAAACCCAAGGAATCGTCGGTCAGGTTGATGTGATGCTCCGACACCCCGAAAGCAGTACGTGGGTGATCCAGTGGTATTCCGCAGCCCAGCGCGGGGTAGGCGGCCACTACCGATTCGGTGTGGCCCGGCAGGTCAATTTCTGGCACGACCGTGATACCCAGCAGTCCGGCCCGTTTGGTGATGGCGCTCAGCTGCTCGACGGTGTAGGCGCCTCCGTGAGGTACGTGATCATGCTCGGCGACGTCGTCACAATCGTTGTCGTCGGGTGGTGGTTGGTGCCCTCGTACCGTTCCCGGACGCCAGGCCCCTACCGTGGTCAGACGTGGCCACCCCGGTACCGGCAGGCGCCATCCCTGGTCGTCGGTGAGGTGGAGGTGCAGCCGGTTGAGCTTGTGCATGGCCAGCGCGTCCAGGAAGCGCGTGATGAACGAGGCAGGCATGAAGTGCCTCGAGACATCCAGATGCGCACCTCGCCAACTGTAATGTGGCGCGTCAGCGATGACACCCTTCGGAAGGCGCAGGTGCTCTCGGGCCAGCGGGCCGGGCCCGTGGACCCACGGGGGGAGTAGCTGCAGCAAGGTCTGCACCGCCCATCGTGCGCCATTTGGGTCGCCGGCGGTGATGCGGATCTGGGTGTCGATCTCGATGCGGTATCCCTCTGCCTCCAAGGCGGGATTCACTGTGACGATGAGAGAAGCGGTGTCGGTGTGTGACGTGACGCGCACGACGTCCAGCGCCGGGGCCAGTCGCTCGGCGAGGGTGGTGACAGCATCGGTGACCTCGTCGGGGCCAGCCCAGGAGAGGACGGTTGGCAGGGGGAATCGTCCCTCGGTGAACTGCACGTGGCGGGGCTGGGGACACAAGCCCCGAATCAGGGTGTCGTTGGAGGGGACGGGCATCTCTACTCCTCGTGGCATCGCCTGCCAATGGGGTGCTCCACAGCTTATCTGGGATTGGAGTTACTTATGCTGGGGGACGACCAATCGCGCACAGGAGCTACGCCCATGCCCGTCAACCGCCATCCTCGGCTGCTCGCCGCAGGTATTACGTACCGCGACCTCGTCATCTCTGGAATCGGGCAGCTGCCTGCGTTGGGGGAGGAACGCTACGGCACGGACTTCGTCGCCACGTGGGGTGGGATTGCCAACACGGCTCGGATTGCAGCAAGCCTGGGAGCACGGGTGCAGTTGCTCACGGGTCTAGGTGACGACCTCAACTCGCAGGTGTGTCGTCGTGAATTGATCGACTGGGGCATCGATCTGGCCCCGAGCCCGATCAACCCGGGCTGGGCGCTCCCGGTGACGATGAGCCAGGCGTGTGGCACCGAGCGGGCTATGACGACCGTGGAAACGGCGCTACCAGTCCCTTTCCCCGCTCCTAGTCTTGACGGAGTCGACGCAGTAATCACCCATGTCTCAATTCCCGCTGACGCCTGGCTGTACGAAGCCGCCGATGCCGGAATCCCGGTGATTGCAGACCATGGATTTGAGGAGGGGCAGGAATCCGGGGTGCTCGAGGCGGTGTCAGGATGTACCTGCTACACGCCTAACGCAGCTGAGGCGATGCGACTGACCGGTACCGACGACCCGGTGCGTGCGGCGCGAGCCCTCGCCGAGCACGTGCCGGTCGTCATTGTCACATGTGGCGGCGACGGGATCGTCGGTGTGGATTCCCGCACTGGTGAGGAGGTCCATGTTCCGGCAGTGGCCATTGATCCGGTCAACACCACAGGCGCCGGAGACGCCACCGTGGCTGGCCTGGCCTGGAGCTGGGAATGGCAGGTCTCGTTGGCCCGAAAGCTCGATGTTGCAGCCCTGGTGGGAGCCATCGTCACGTCGCGAGCGCACGGGACCACGGATCCGCTCACACCCGAAGACCTGCTCGCCTGGGTACCGCGAGACCCAGAGCGGTTCGAGTTCCTTGCTGAACTGTTGAGGTGAGTGGTTACGGAACCGAGCTCATCTCTGGCGGGAATCAGCCTGGACCGGCAGCTTCGCTATGACGCAAAACCCGCCCTCCTTGCGAGGCCCCGCGGACAGTCGTCCGCCCATCGACGTCACCCTCTCACGCATGCCCTGCAGCCCGTGGCCGCGCCCGTCTCCCTGGACGGCGTCCCCATACCCGTCGTCGACAATCTCCACATGGATTGCGGTAGGCGAATAGGCCAAGGTCACTGAGGCGTGAGCGCCTGGGCCAGCATGTTTGAGGACGTTGGTGAGGGCCTCCTGGACGACTCGGTAGGCAACCAGACCGAGGGCCTGGGAGACGACCGGCTCCTGTCCCGTGACGGTGAAGGTGACCTTCACCCCGGACTTCTCGACGAGTTCGGGAATCTCCGCCAGCCCGGGGGAGGGGGAGTAGTCGGCGTCGGTGTCCTGTCGCAGCACCCCGACGATGCGACGCATCTCGACGAGGGCCTCGCGACCGGTCTCGGCGATGGTGTCGAGGACCTCGGGGGCCTTCTCCGGCTTCTTCGTCGCCAAGGCCTTGCCGCCCTCCGCCTGCACGATCATGACCGACAGTGAGTGGGCGACGATGTCGTGGAGCTCGCGGGCAATCTCGTTGCGGGTGCGTTCCTCGGCGACCCTGGCCTGCTGCTCACGTTCAGCGAGGATGGCTCGGTAGCGTTGAGCTTTGGCGATGCGCTGTTGGGAGTCGATGAGGGCGGACTCGCGCAGTCGTCGTCCCACCGCGTAGGGGGTCAGGACCAAGCCGGCACAGACCGCCATCGCAAGGATCAGCAGTACCCACGGCGTCCCCGAGGTGGGGTCATATCCAGCGGCGATGGTGAGCTGCCATCTCATCGGGCCGATGACTGAACCCAGCGCTCCGACCCACAACACCCAGCGAGACTCGTGGCCGTCCACCCATCTGGCCACCGAGTAGGAGGCGATGGGGACGATGAAGATGCTCAGCACCGGGAAGGGCACGAAGATGAATTGGATGGCCCCGCCGAGGGCCACCAGGGTCATCATGAGCAGGGGATGTTCACGGCGCATCGGCAGCGAGGCCACCATGATCATGGAGGAGACGAGGGCCGCGGCGTACTCGGGATGGGGTCGTTCGATCAGGCTGACGAGATAGGGGACGATCGTCACCACGGCCATCACGAGGGTGAGGGTGACGTCTCCCCACCAGGCCCGTTCGGTGTCTGCCGGACGACCGTCGTCGAGCTTGGGGTCCAGCACCTCCTCCATGCCGGGGATGGAGATCTGCGGGACGTTGTTGCGGGTCGGGTTGAACCGGTTGAGGCGGGCACGCACACCGGATCCGAGGGATCCGTTGGAACGGTTGTCCGCGGTCGAGGTCTGCGATCCGGTCTCCTCCATGACCGCCAGTCTAGGAAGACCGTCCAACCATGGTGGATTGGTTTCTGATGTCGGGTGACGGTGTGTGGAATGGCAACGCGCACGGTCGGTGACCACTTCGCCACACACAGCTCGCCCGCCGGCTGGTCGGTGAGCCGCCCCCTAGACTTGGGACTGACGATCACGGCGACACGGAAGGTTCCCATGAAGATTCTCATCACCGGCGGGGCCGGTTACATCGGATCGACGGTCGGTTCGGCATGCGAGGAGGCAGGCCACGAGGTCGTCGTCCTGGACGACCTGTCCGCGGGACGCCGCGAGTTTGTCCGCGACCGCACCTTCTACCAGGGCGACATCGCCGACCAGGACCTGCTCGACCGCGTCTTCACCGAGAACCAGATCGACGCCGTCGTGCACTGCGCGGCTAAGATCATCGTCCCGGAGTCGGTTGATGAGCCGCTGACCTACTACGACAACAACGTCGGCAAGACCGTCGCCCTGCTCAAGGGCATGGAGCGCAACGGTGTGCACCGCATCCTGTTCTCCTCCTCCGCCTCGATCTATGCCACCGACGAAGAATTCAAGGTGACCGAGCAGTCCGCCCTGGACCCCGGTTCCCCCTACGCGACCACCAAGTTCATGGTGGAGTTCATCCTGCGTGACGCCGCCCACGCCTCCGACCTCAAGGCTCTCAGTCTGCGCTACTTCAACCCGATCGGTTCGGACCCGAAGCTGCGCACCGGCCAGCAGATCGAGCACCCGACCCACGTGCTCGGCAAGATGATCGACGCTTGGATGGAGGACTCCACCTTCACCGTCACCGGTGTTGAGTGGCCCACCCGTGACGGTTCGGGCATCCGGGACTTCATCCACGTCTGGGACCTGGCCCGTGCCCACGTCGCCGCCCTGGAACACCTCGACGAGGTCACCACCGAGGACCCATATCAGGTGTTCAACATCGGCACCGGGAATGGCGTCACCGTCAAGGAGCTCGTCAAGGCCTTCGAGGAGGGCACTGGCAAACCCCTCGACGTCGTCTACGGTCCGCCGCGCCCCGGCGATGTCGCCGGCGCCTACACGGTCTCCAGCCGAGCCAAGGACCTGCTCGGGTGGAGTGCGGAGCTGACCCCGGCCGATGGCATTCGTGACGCCATCGCGTGGCTGCCCGAGCGCAAGAAGATCTTGGGCTACTGATCTCCCGAACCCTCGACCCGTCACCGGCCTCGCACTCGTGCGGGGCCGGTGGTGTTTTCCCGGGCTGCGTGATTCCGGGGGGCGATGTGACGGTGTCAGAGTGGACGGATGAAGGCCAGCACCATCGTCGTCAGCTGGTTGGTCATCCGGTCGATGTCGGCCTTTCGCCCTGACGCCATGGTCGCCAGCACCCGGGAGTCGAAGACCCCGCGGGTGACCTCGATGAGGTCGTTGACGCTGATCGTCGTCGTGACGTCGTGGTCGCGCAGGGCTTGTTCCACCATCTCGCGCAGGGCGGGAGAAATGGCTGCCTCGACGTGTTGGTATGCCTCCCGCAGTTGTGGATTTCGTGTTGCCTCGAGGGTGATCTCCAGGATCGCCACAACCGTCGTCGGGTCCGAGCCGACCGCCGACGAGAAGAGGGCGATGATGTCGTGGATTCGATCCCGCAGGACGTCCTGGCCGTCATTGGGGAAGTCCAAGGAGGAGCTGAGGACAGCCAGATTCTTCTCGGCGTAGCGGCTCAACACCGCCATGCACAGCTCGTCCTTGGAATCGAAGTTCGAGTAGAACGCTCCGCGGGTGAACCCGGCCTTCTCGCAGATCTCCTCGACGGTCGACCCCGGTACCCCCTTGCGGGCGAAGACGGCGACAGCGGCGTCGGCCAGTCGCGCCTGGGTGACTGCGCGACGAGCAGAGACTGTGGTGGTGGACATGACGCTCCTGGAGGCCTCGCGGGTTGAATACGACAGTGTATCGGATACGATACTGCATCGAATACAAAATTGTATCGAGTGGTGCTCGGGCGAGTTCATTGCGGGGTGATGATGTCCTCCTTCCTTCACGATGTCGGGGAGTGTTGCTTCCGCAGGGCCAAGACCGTTGTCGCCCTGTGGCTGGGCCTGTTGGTCCTGCTCGGGGTGGGGATGGTCGCCCTGCAGAGCGACTACGACGACTCCTTCACCATCCCGGGCGCCCCCTCCCAGGTGGCCTACGACAACCTCCAGGTGACCTTCCCGCAGGCCTCCGCGTTGAGCGCCAACGTCGTCATCACCGTGCCCGATGGCACCGACATCTCGTCGAAACCCATTCGTTCCCGGATCGAGAGAGGTGTCGAGGAGCTCAGGGACCTCAAGGACGTAACGGGGGCGACCTCGCCCTGGAGCAAGCACGTCACCGGGATGATCAACAAGGATCACACCGCGGCCGTCATTCAGGTTGAACTGGGGCAGGTCAGCTCGGTGACCTTTCCCGACTCCGGACGTGATGATCTGCAACGGCTGGGGCACGAGATCCAGGCCGACCTGCCGTCGGGATCACATGTCTATGTCGGTGGCCCGGCCTTCGAGGCGATGCTGCCCTCCCTGTCGATCACCGAGGTCATCGGGGTCGGGGTGGCCCTCGTCGTCCTCGCCGTCACCCTGGGATCCTTGGTGGCAGCCGGGATGCCGATCATCACAGCCGTCCTCGGGGTGGGCATCACCTACGCGATCATGGCGATCCTCACCCGGTTCACGACGGTCAACTCCGTCACCCCGATGCTCGCCGTCATGCTGGGGCTGGCCGTCGGGATCGACTACGCCCTGTTCATCCTCTCCCGCCACCGCGATCAGTTGCGTGACGGCTTCGAGGTGCAGGAATCGGCTGCTCGAGCCGTCGCGACGTCGGGGTCGGCCGTTGTCTTCGCCGGGACGACGGTCGTCATCGCTCTCATCGGGTTGGCCATCGCCAAGATCCCCTTCCTCACCGTCATGGGCGTCTTCGCCGCCGTCGGCGTCGCTCTCGCCGTCGTCATCGCCCTGACGATGTTGCCGGCCTTCATGGGCCTGATGGGGGAGAGACTGCGTCCGCGGAAATCTCGTCGCGGACGGGGGTCGAAACCAGCCCAGGTGACAGCCAGAGCGAGCAGGAACGACGATGCCACAGCCGGTACGGAGACACCGTCAACCGGCACCAAAGCGGTTGGTAAGGGGGAACGTTCCGGCGGCATCTTCGGGTGGTGGGTACGCACCGTCACCCGCTTCCCGCTGGCGACCATCCTCGTCGTCGTGGTGGGTCTGGGAGCGCTGGCCGTTCCGATGAAGGACCTCCACCTCGGCCTGCCCACCGCCGCAGAACTGCCCGCAGACAACACGGCCCGGCAGACCTACGACGCCCTGGAGAAGAAGTTCGGGCCGGGATTCAATGGCCCGGTCATCGTCACCGCCGACATCGTCACCTCCACCGACCCGATGAAGATCGTCAACGGGCTCAAGGCCGACATCGAGAAGCTCCCCGGCGTCGACACCGTCGCTCTGGCAGTACCGAACCAGAACGCCGACACCGCCATGGTCCAGGTGCTGCCGACCACGGGTCCCACCGACGAGGCGACCAACAACCTGGTCCGCGAATTGCGCGACCACAAGGCCGAATGGCATGACGAGTACGGGGTCGACACCGCCGTCACCGGACTGACGGCCATCAAACTCGACGTCTCCGACCGTCTGGGAGCCGCCCTGCTGCCCTTCGGAGTCTTCGTCGTCGGGCTGTGTCTGGTGCTGTTGACGGTGGTGTTCCGATCGATCGCGGTCCCCATCAAAGCGACTGTCGGCTATCTGCTCTCAGTGCTGGCTGCCTTCGGAGCTGCGCAGTTGGTCTTCAACCGAGGCATCGGCCTGTCGGTGGTCAACCTCGACCGTCCAGTCCCGATCATCTCCTTCATGCCGATCGTCGTCATGGGCATCCTCTTCGGTCTGGCCATGGATTACGAGGTCTTCCTGGTGTCGCGAATGCGCGAGGAGTACGTCCACACCGGCAACGCCAGTGGTTCCGTCATCAGGGGCTTCATCGGTTCGGGCAAGGTCGTCACGGCAGCAGCCGTCATCATGTTCTCGGTCTTCGCCTTCTTCGTCCCAGAAGGCATGAACGCCATCAAGGAGATCGCCCTGGCCCTGGCCATCGGCATTCTCGCCGACGCCTTCCTGGTGCGAATGACCCTCGTCCCGGCCGGCATGGCCCTGCTCGGTGACAAGGCCTGGTGGCTGCCCGGATGGCTGGATCGCCGCTTGCCCCGCTTCGACATCGAGGGGGAGGGGATTGCCCACGAGGAGAGACTCGCCGAATGGCCCACCCCTGACCACACCGAGGCCCTGCACGCCGAGGGGATCGGGGTCGATGGTCTCTTCGCTGACCTCGACCTGCACGTCGAGCCACATGAGGTGCAGGCCGTCGTGGGGTCACCGGGCTCGGTCACGGCCGTGCTGCTGGCGGCCGGGGGACGACTTGCCATCGACCACGGTCGGATGAGGTCGGGCGGCCGTCTCCTCCCCGAGCGGGCCTCCGTGGTGCGTCGGGTGGCATGGCTCATCGATGCCGCCGACAAGAACCTCACCGAGGAACTGCAGGCAGCCGCAGCAGCCCTCACCCATCCGCCGCGACGCCCACCGCGTCTGTTCCTCATTGACCACGCTGATCAGATCGTCGAGCAGTCCCACCGCGACCAGCTGGAATCCCTCATTGTCGAGGTGAATCAGGCCGGTGAGGCCGCCGTGATCCTGGGAGCCCAGCGTGCCGGCCGCATTGACTGGCTGGAGCCACAGGCCGTTCATGACCTGACCGAACACCAACCCGAGCCATCCCTCGGAGGTACCCGATGATGACCGAACGTTCCCACTCCACGATCAGGTTGCGGTGGCCGGCGGTGGTCGCCCTGATCCTCGTACCGTTGGTGGTGGTGGCCGGCCTGGTCGGCACCACCTGGCGGACCACTGACCGGCTGGGCCAGGTGAAGGCGGCGGTTGTCAACGAGGACAAGGCCGTCGAGGTCGGTGGACGACTGGTTCCCATCGGACGCCAGCTCACCGCGGAACTGGTCGATTCTGGCTCTCACACCACTGACGGCCACACCGTCGACTGGACCTTGACCGACGCCGACGGGGCCGCCAAGGGGCTGCGAGACGGCACCTACTCGGCGGTCGTGACGATCCCGGAGTCCTTCTCGTCCGACGCCACCTCCTACTCCGCCAATGACGCGGCCAAGGCCAAGCCAGCCCTCATCGACGTCACCACCTCCCAAACCTCCCCGGTCTCCGACACCACCATCGCGGCCCTCACCGCCCAGGTGGCGCGGCATTCCCTCAACACCACCCTGACCTCGGGGTACCTCGAGAACGTCTACATCGGCTTCAACCGCTTCGCCCAGCAGATGGGCAAGATGGCCGACGCCGCGGCCAAGCTCGATGACGGGGCGACGAAACTTGCCGACGGCACGAAGAAGTCAGCCGCCGGGGCGGGAACCCTGGCCGCTGGCATGACGAAGCTCAGCGGGGGAACCCAGCAGCTGAAGACCAGTGGCGGCAAGCTCACCGACGGCGTCTCCCAGCTCTCGGGTGGCCTCAACATCCTGTCCGACAAGGGAAAACAACTCAGTTACGGTGCGAACGGTCTGGCCAGCGGGGTGGCGACCTACACCGATGGCACCGGCAAGGTCGTCGACGGAATCGGTCAGCTGTCCGCCGGCCTGACGACGATGGACCAGAAGGTCAGCGCGGCCACCGGCAAGATCGACACCTCCCAGCTCAACCAGCTCACCGACGGGGCAAGCCAATTAGCGGACGGCATCGACCAATTCACCGATGGCCTGGTCGGATATCGCACCGAGATTCGTCAGTACGCCTCCGGGGAGAAGACCGCCGAACTCAAGAAGGAGTCCTTGTCCAAGGGTGAGGCGGATTTCATGGCACGCTGCACCCAGAGGCACACCGCACAGGATTGCCAGAATCTGCGGCCCCTCGTCCGCGACGCCATGACCGACGGGTACGCTCTCGGGGTGAGGGCTGGATCGGCGGTGGCCGTCAAGGCGATGTCCGTCAAGGACCCCAACTCCGGCATGAGCATCGACGACGGCATCGACCAGCTGGCTGACGGCTCCTCGCAGCTGTCCCAGGGTGTCGACAAGTTCACGGTCGAGATACGTACCGGACTGCCCAAGGTGGTCGGCCAGGTTGCCCAGCTGCGAGATGGCATCCATCAGACCGCCACTGGCGCCCAGACCTTGGCCGCCAAGTCCCAGCAACTCAAGGAAAGCGGGGCCAAGCTCTCCGCGGGGGCTGTGACCTTCGCCAATGGTGTTGACGCCTACACCGGCGGGGCCTCCAAGGCGGCCGCCTCGACCTCGGAGCTCGAGCAGGGGGTCAATCAGTACGTCGGCGGTGTGAATCACCTCTCTGACGGGGTGAGGAAGGCTTCCGCGGGGGTCGGCACCTTTGCGTCCGGGATGACGAAACTCAACGGTGGGGCCCAGAGACTCACCGACGGCACTGGCAAGTTCTCCGGTGAGCTTGCGGCCGGGGCCAAGAAGGTGCCGACCTACTCTCAGAATGACCGCACCAAGCTGGCTGACGTCGTGTCCGCTCCCGTCAATGGGGATGGGCCTGCCATTGCGACCTCGGTGGCCGCGGTGGCGGTTCTGCTCATCCTTGGTGCCTGGATCGCTGCTCTGGCGACCTGGCTGGTGGCTCGCACAGTTCCCTCGCGGGCGCTGAGCTCCGCGCGCTCGACCCTGGGCCTGCTGGCCCGGACGATGTCGGTCGGCGCCATCGTGACCGTCGCGGTGAGTATTGGCCTGGCGGTCATCGGCGGGGTGGTGTTGGGTCTCTCGGTACCACGGTCGATCGGATTGGGAGGATTGCTGCTCCTCATCGGGGCGATGTTCGGCCTGATCAACCACGCCCTGGCCGCTTGGTTGCATGGCCTGGGGCGGCTCATCAGCGTCGTCCTGGTGACGGCGAGTGTTGCTGCCGGGCTGGCGAGCACCGTCCCCGCCCTGGTGCACTGGGTCGACGCTATCTCCCCGCTGCGACCTGCTTTGCAGGCGGAGCAGGCTGTGGTGGCCGGGAACAATCCCAGCTTCGGATCCCTGCTGGCCGTTGTCATATGGGCGGTGGCGGCCCTCATCGCCAGTCTGCTCGCAGTGGCGCGACGGCGTCAGACCAGTGCCAGGGAACTGCTGGCCGCCAGCGCAGCCTGAGCGTGCGGCAGCGATCTAGAGTGGCACCATGAACAAACCCCTCCTCGCGAGTCTTGCCGTTCTGGCCAGTGTCGTTGCAGTGGCCAGCCGGATCCGCTCGGTGCGGAGGGGTTGGATCGACGAGGTGTGGCGATTCGGCATGGAGGGGATTGAGGAAGGCCCCGACGACGAGCAGCGGAGCTGATCGTCGAGACCACCTCGTCCCTCGCCAGGTCCGGTCTTGTCGGGTCTTCTCTCACTCGGTCCGAGCCAGCCCGTCGGCAAGCACTCGGTTCAGGGTCGGACGGGTCGCCCACAGACCCAGCCGCACCATGCCTGCACCGATGAGAATGGTGCCGACCGTCACGAGGATCGTCACCGGCCTCAGGACGAGGGCCACCCCCACCATCGGGACGATCAGCAGTCCCGTGGCGACCAGGCCTGTCACCATGGCGAACCTCATTGGTGAGATGACGGTGATCCGTCGCACCTTGTCCTGGGTGGCCAGATCCATCCCGACGATGTCCAGACCCACCTCGACCGAGCGGCGGTCGAGAATCGCAGAGGCCTGGTTGACGCCCACCGAGCAGGCCACCGTGGCGAAGGCGAAGACAATGAGCAGGATGGTGCCGGTCTGCAGGTCCTGCCCGATGATCTGGGCAGCAGGGTCGGCGCTGGTGCCGTTGCCCGCCGCCTGCATCATGGCGGCCCCGGTTCCTGCGAGCATTCCCACCACGCACACCGCTCCCAGGGAGGCGACCTGGGTCCAGGCAGCCCGCGGGTTCTCCAGCACCTGACGGGCAGCGACCAGATCGGTGGCATTCCTGGCCTTGTTGAGGCGGTGCTTGAAGTACATCGACAACAGCTTGGGGCCGATGATGTTGGCGAGCTCGACGACGGCTGCCAGCAGGATGGCGAGGAAGACGTACACACCGACGACGCCGGTCTGACGTCCGAGGACGCTGAGTACAGCCTTCGAGGAGACGAGGACGAGGACGATGGCTCCTCCGATGGCCAGCCGAACCCATGACACCGAGCGAGGCTGACTGCGCATTCGCACTCCGAGGGGAGAGACGTCGACCCGTCTCAGACCAATGGCGGAACTGATGAGGGCGAGGAGTACCAGGGCCAGGATGACCCCGGCCACCGGAGCGGGTCCGAGCAGGACCGAGCTCGCACCGATCTGGCTGCCGTTGAAGGACAGTCGTCCCAGTAGGGGCACGCAGATGAGGTAGCCGACGATGCCGAGCAGGGACCCGACGAGAGCTTGCAGGCCTGCCTCGACCAGTGTGACCACCCGCAACAGATGGGATGACGCCCCGATGAGACGCAAGGAGGACAGCCGATCGTCGCGACGTCGGGCGGACAACCGCGCGGCCGAGGAGGCCAGGGTCATCAGTGGCAACACCAGCAGGATGACGGCGATTGACGAGGTCAGCTTGTAGAAGGAGGCATTCTCACCGGACAGGTGCCACATCATGACGGCACCGCCGGTGACGTCGAGGATGATCGTCGTGATGACCGCGAAGGCGACCACCGGCAGCCGCCAGGTCGAGTGATCAGCGGCCGAGGTGCGCAGGGTCATGCTGAGGATCGACGAGGTCGCCGGGCGTCCCGCTTTGGTCGCGAGTGGTTCGGGGACGGAGATCGACGGGATCTGCTGATCCGCGGTTCCCGGTTCAATGGTGGACTTCGTGGTCATGGTCACCACCTCCCGTCGGAATGGCGCATCTCGTCGGAGACGATCCGGCCGTCCTGCAGGCGCAGGATGCGCTGACAGCGGCGGGCGACGCCCTCGTCATGGGTGACGACGATGAGGGTGCGTCCCCTCCCGGTCGTCGCCGAGAGCAGGATGGACATCACCTCGACGGCAGTGGCCGAGTCGAGGGCTCCGGTGGGCTCGTCGGCGAAGACGATCGCCGGGTCGATGACCTGGGATCGGGCGATGGCCACTCGCTGCGCTTGGCCGCCGGAGAGTTGACCGATGCGTCGTTCCTCCATGCCTCCCAGTCCCATCGAGCTCAGCCACTGGACGGCGTACCCGACGGCCTGGGACCGAGAGGCGCCATTGAGCATGAGAGGCAGGGCGGTGTTCTCGACGGCGGTGAGCTCGGGGACGAGCATTCCTTGCTGGAAGACGAACCCGAGGGACTGGCGACGCAGTTGGGCCCGTCCCTCGCTGGAGAGACTCTCGACGTTGACGACGCGGTCGGGCAGACCCAGCTCGATGCTGCCGGAGTCGGCCGAGAGGATCCCGGACAGGCAGTGCAACAGGGTGGTCTTTCCCGATCCGGACGGCCCCATGACGGCGACCGACTGGCCGGCCGGGATGGCGATGTCGACGTGGTCGAGGGCACGAGTCGTCCCGTAGGTCTTCGTCAGTCCCAGGGTGCGGAGGTGAGCGCCGGGGACAGGTTCGGCGACGGCGTGAGGGTTGGGTCGGGTTGGCGTCAACATGTCATCCACCGTGCTGCCCGGGCCCCTCGTCGCACATCGTGCTGGCGGACGAATTGGAGGGTCCTCCTGTAGTGGGAGAACGGTGGTGTCACGGGCTCGGCTCCGATGATCATGGGAGCGTCGAGGAAGAAGATCAGCGCGCAGGGTTGTTCGCTGTCTCAGATTGGTGCCGTGACCAGAGTTGAATAGATCCCTATCCTCTAGTTGTTGTACGGCGCCCTGCGATAGGCTGTAGCAATGGAATTGATGTCTCCACGCGATGCTTACATTTATTATTTTAAGTACTACCTCAAGATCTCATCCGAACTACGCAACATGGTACTGGGATTCTGGGTCAGTGACCCATTAGATATAGTGCAAGTAGTGTACAGAATCGAGGAAAGTAACCTCCTGCGCGGTAGGGCTTGCTACGAGCCAGTAGAGGACTGGGGAGACAAGATCCCGAATCCACCAAAACTAGAGACGATGGATCCAGATTCCATCGTAAGAGTACTTGATCATATTGACCCCGCAAACAACGCGATTCATCATATGGTGATGATGCTCGCCATAGATATTCGCGAACCTAGTGAAATACAAGTAATAAATAATGGAATCGGATGGATCGGCGAGCCGACAGATATACTTCCTGGCATATATAAGGTCCCTTTGGATTAAAAAGGTACACCTCCGGGAGCAATGAAGAGACTAGAAGAGATTAAAGGCAAAAATCTTGATCGGCCTCGCCATGGCCCGCCGCGTCGGCAGATCCCCATCGGCACCGGTCCCGACCGCACAGTCCTCGAACCCCTCGGATCGTCGAGGTCCCGTCGTATGGTGTGTCCATGACGACCAACGACCGCTCGCTCCCATCAGATCTGCCCTCTCAGCTGCTCATTGACGGAGAATGGGTGGACGCCGAGGCGTCCCGCACCTTCGACGTCCTCGACCCCTCCACCGAGAAGTCACTCGTCGCCATCGCCGATGCTTCCGTCAACCAGGGCACTGACGCCCTCGACGCCGCCGTCCGTGCCCAGGAGTCCTGGGCCGACACCTCCCCGCGTGAGCGCGGTGAGATCCTGCGCAAGGCCTTCGAGCTCGTCACCGAGCGCAAGGACGACTTCGCCAAGCTCATGACCCTCGAGATGGGCAAGCCGCTGGCCGAGTCCTACGGAGAGGTCGCCTACGGCGGGGAGTTCCTGCGTTGGTTCTCCGAGGAGGCAGTGCGCATTCGCGGTGACTACGGCCTGCTCCCGGAGGGCAAGATCCGCCAGCTCGTCACCAAGCGACCCGTCGGCCCGTGCCTGTTCATCACCCCGTGGAACTTCCCGCTGGCCATGGCCACCCGTAAGATCGCCCCGGCCCTTGCCGCTGGCTGCACGGTGGTCATCCGCCCGGCCTCGGCCACCCCGCTGACCACCCTGCTCTTCGCCAAGACCCTCGTCGACGCCGGTCTTCCCGCCGGGGTCGTCAACGTCATCACCGGTCGTGACCACGCCGTCACGGACGCCGTCCTGGAGGATCCGCGGCTGCGCAAGCTCTCCTTCACCGGATCCACCGGGGTTGGCGTCAACCTGTTGGAGAAGGCAGCCAAGCACGTGCTGCGCACCTCGATGGAGTTGGGCGGCAACGCTCCCTTCATCGTCTTCGACGACGCCGACCTCGACCAGGCCATTGCCGGTGCCAAGGGCGCCAAGATGCGCAACATGGGAGAGGCCTGCATCGCTGCCAACCGGTTCATCGTCCACGAGTCGGTGGCCGAGGAGTTCACCAACCGGATGGTCGAGATGATGTCCGGCCTCACCGTCGGGGATGGTCTGGACGAGAAGTCCGAGGTCGGCCCCATGATCACCGAGAAGGATCGTGAGAAGGTCGACGACCTGGTTCGTTCCGCGGTAGAGGCCGGTGCGACTGTTCGCTGCGGCGGCGAGATCCCTGCGGGCAAGGGCTGGTTCTACCCGCCGACGGTGCTCTCCGGTGTGTCCGCCGATGCCGAGATCATGCAGACCGAGATCTTCGGACCGATCGCCCCGATCACCACCTTCAGCACCGAGGAAGAGGCCTTGGCCATCGCCAACTCCGTCCCCGTCGGACTGGCCGGTTACGTCTTCACCGGCAACACCGCGCGGATCCTGCGGATGGGTCAGAAGCTGGAGACCGGCATGATCGGTGCCAATCTCGGTGTCTTCTCCAACGCGGCTGCCCCATTTGGTGGTGTCAAGGAGTCCGGTCTGGGCCGAGAAGGTTCCTACCAGGGCATTGAGGAATTCCTGGAGACGATCTACGTCGCTCTTCCGGCGTGACTCAAAGGACGTGATCTCGAGGGTGGGACGGTAGCGTCTGCCGGGTGGGCACCTCACGTCTCCGACTCATCACCGCCGTCCTCCTGACGGGGCTGGTGTCCGGACTCATCGGTGGCCTCATCGGCGAGCTGTCCCACCTCATCGAGGCCTGTGCCTTCGGTGCTCCCTTCTCCTCCTCGACGACCGGCGTCGGCGGGGTCGTCATGTGGCGACGGTTGGTCGCCCCGATCGCGGGCGCTGTCATCGCGGGCCTGACGTGGTGGTGGTTGCGTCCGCGTCCGTCAGGTTCGATCATCTCGGTACGCCAGGCTGTTGACATCGACTCCCCGAAACGTTTGCGGCCGATCGAAACCATCGTTGACGCCCTGGCCCAGCTCGTCGTCGTCGGGTCGGGAAGCTCCCTGGGCCGAGAGGCCGCGCCTCGTCAGATGGCTGCCCTGGCCGCCCAGGGGCTGTCCGACGGATTCCGCGTTGACGGCTCGACGAGACGAGTGCTGTTGGCCAGTGCCGCCGGGGCTGGTCTGGCGTCGGTCTACAACGTGCCGGTCGCCGGTGCCCTCTATGCCTTGGAACTGACGGTGCGTCCCGACCTGCGCACCCGGCGCGGTTGGGGACAGGTTGGGATTGCCGTCGTCATCTCGGTGCTCTCGACGGTGACGGCCTGGATCTTCAACCATGATCGGCCCATCTACCGCTCTCCGGTGGCCGAGGTCACCCCTTTCGGTCTGGGATGGATCGTCCTCCTCGTCGCAGTAGCCACCCCCATCGGAGCAGGGATGGGCGTGCTCTTCGGGGAGATGAAACGTCGCGTCCCGGTGACCTCCCGACTGTGGTGGACGGTGCCGCTCGGATCGATCGGAGTGACGGCCATCGCCCTCATGGCTCCCCAGGTGGTCGGAAACGGTCAGGTCATCGTCAATCTGGTACTGGCCCACCCCGTCGCCCCGGCCACGTTGGCGATTCTGCTCGTCGGGAAGATCCTCGCCACCACGGTGGCTCTGAGGTCCGGCGCTGCCGGCGGTCTGCTCACCCCGTCCCTGGCATCCGGTGCTCTCATCGGCACTCTCATCGCGGCAGCGGCGGGAATTGATTCCCCCTCCCAGGTCACGATGATGGCCATTGTGGGAGCCGGTTGTGTGCTGTCCATGACCCAGCGTGCCCCCCTGTTCGCGGCCGCCTTCGCCCTGGAGCTGACCCGTGCCGGGGCACTGGGTGTTCCGGTCGTTGTCGTCGCGGTGCTGCTCGGGTGGGCTGGTTTCGTCCTCATCGGCAAACGAGGGCCGGGGTTCCACGGAGGGATCGGTCGCGCTCCGGGGAATACATCAGGTTCGCGATAGTCTGACCTGGATGTACCAGCCGCCGCGCGGCGATCCTCCCAACCAAGGAAGGGCACATGACTCAGGATCTGGCTTCAGCAATCGCATTCCAGGTGCGATCGACCTCGGGACGTTCCGTCACCGCGTCGACCCCCATGGAGGTGTGGCAGGGGCTGTCAGCCTCCGTCGTGGGCCGCATTGCCGGCGACTGGGAGACCACTGACGCCGTCTACAAGGCAGGACGTCAGGAGCACTACTTCTCCGCCGAGTTCCTCATGGGACGAGCCCTGCTCAACAACCTGTCGAACCTCGGCCTGGTCGACGAGACCCGGGAGGCCCTGGCCAGCTTCGGCATCGACCTGTCCCAGGTGCTCGAGCAGGAGCCGGACGCAGCCCTCGGCAACGGTGGCCTCGGTCGTCTGGCCGCCTGCTTCCTCGACTCCTGTGCCACCCTGGAACTACCCGTCACCGGCTACGGCATCCTCTACCGTTACGGCCTGTTCAAGCAGCTCTTCGACAACGGTTTCCAGACCGAGCACCCGGACCCGTGGATGGAGGAGGGCTACCCCTTCGTCATCCGCCGCGAGGAGCAGCAGCGCATCGTCCGCTACGCCGACATGTGGGTGCGTGCCATCCCCCACGACATGCCGATCACCGGTTACGGAACTCGCAACGTCGGAACCCTGCGGTTGTGGAAGGCCGAGCCGATGGAGCAGTTCGACTACCAGGCCTTCAGCTCCCAGCGCTTCACCGACGCCATCGTCGAGCGGGAGCGCACCTCCGACATCTCCCGTGTGCTGTACCCCAACGACACCACCTTCGAGGGCAAGGTGCTGCGGGTCCGTCAGCAGTACTTCTTCTGCTCGGCCTCCCTGCAGGAGATCGTTGACAATTACGTCAAGCACCACGGCGAGAACCTCACCGACTTCGCCAAGTACAACTCGATCCAGCTCAACGACACCCATCCTGTGCTGTCCATCCCCGAGCTCATGCGCATCCTGCTCGATGAGCACGGCATGGGCTGGGACGAGGCCTGGGAGATCGTCACCCACACCTTCGCTTACACCAACCACACCGTGCTGGCTGAAGCCCTGGAGAGGTGGGAGATGCAGATCTTCGATCGCATCTTCCCGCGCATCTCCGAGATCGTCCGCGAGATCGATCGTCGCTTCCGTGAGGACATGGGCAAGCGCGGCCTCGACGGCCAGACCATCGAGTACATGGCTCCTGTCTCGGGCAACCAGGTGCGGATGGCGTGGATCGCCTGTTACGCCTCCTACTCGATCAACGGTGTCGCCGCCCTGCACACCGAGATCATCAAGCGCGAGACCCTCAAGGAGTGGCACGCGATCTGGCCGGAGCGGTTCAACAACAAGACCAACGGCGTCACGCCGCGTCGCTGGCTCAACCAGTGCAACCCGCGTCTGGCAGCCCTGCTGACCGAGGTCACCGGGTCCGACGCCTGGGTCAAGGACCTCTCGGTGCTCGCCAACTACACCGATTCCGTGGACGACTCGGTCTACGACCGCATCAATGAGATCAAGCACGCCAACAAGGTCGACTTCGCGGCCTGGGTGGCCGAGCGCGAAGGCGTCGAGATCGATCCGGATGCCATCTTCGACGTTCAGATCAAGCGTCTGCACGAGTACAAGCG
Organism: Cutibacterium avidum ATCC 25577; assembly: GCF_000227295.1. Taxonomy (GTDB): domain Bacteria; phylum Actinomycetota; class Actinomycetes; order Propionibacteriales; family Propionibacteriaceae; genus Cutibacterium; species Cutibacterium avidum. The sequence continues at coordinate 1,225,407 of NZ_JH165054.1, forward strand.
CCAGCTGCTCAACGCCTTCTACGTGCTGGATCTGTACTTCCGTCTCAAGGACGACCCGACCCTCGACGTCCCCAAGCGGGTCTTCGTCTTCGGAGCCAAGGCCGCTCCCGGTTACATCCTCGCCAAGGCGATCATCAAGTTCATCAACGAGGTGGCTCGCCTGGTCAACGACGACGAGGACATCAACGGCCGCATCAAGGTCGTCTTCGTCCACAACTACAACGTCTCCCCGGCCGAGCACATCATCCCGGCCGCCGACGTCTCCGAGCAGATCTCGATGGCCGGCAAGGAGGCCTCGGGCACCTCGAACATGAAGTTCATGATGAACGGCGCGCTCACCCTGGGCACCCTGGACGGGGCCAACGTCGAGATCCTCGACGCCGTTGGTGACGAGAACGCCTACATCTTCGGTGCCACCGAGAAGCAGCTGCCCTCCCTCAAGCGCGGATACGACCCGCGCTGGCAGTACGAGAACGTGCCCGGTCTCAAGCGAGTCGTCGACGCACTGACCGACGGCACCCTCGACGACAACGGGTCCGGCTGGTTCCACGACCTGCGTCAGAGCCTCATGGAGCCCGGCTGGAAAGGCCCCGACGTCTACTACGTGCTCGGTGACTTCGAGTCCTACCGCACCGTCAAGGACGCCATGGCTGCCGACCATGCCGATGCCCGCGGCTGGGCCCGCAAGGCGTGGGTGAACATCACCCAGTCCGGCCGGTTCTCCTCGGACCGCACCATCCGCGACTACGCCGAGCAGGTGTGGAAGCTGGATCCGGCTCCGATCGACTGAGCGAGCGTCGGCTGACTGACGACGGCGGTAGCCGGGCTGCCTACGGGTGGCCCGGCTTCTCCATCTCCTCGTGTGTCGAGACTCGTGCCTCGGGATCCTTGATACGCCGGTGAGAAGGGATCAGCGCCACAGGGCCTTGGTGGCCAGGGCCAGCAGGACGGCCCACAAGGCCGATGCCATCGTCCCGATGATGAACTGCTCGATGGCCGCGCTGGATTCCTCGTTGGCCTCCTGAGCCCCGGTACCCGGAGTGGGTTGGGATTTCAGTTCGGCATAGCGGGCGAGGGTCTTGACGCCGAGGATGACGGCGATGCCGGCTGGATATCCGGTGAGAATGGCGGTGACGATGCCGAGTCTCTCCAGATAGCCGATCCACAGCCCGCCACGCAGCAGGCCCTTGTCACCGTCAGTGTGGACCCCGGCAGCGTGGAAGACCAGGGAGACGACGTACTTCCCGGCCCACACCGCGGCGATGACGACGAGGACGGCCGCGATCCTCATGGCGATGGTCATTGCACATCCCGGGCCAGGTCGACGGCGAGTTGGCGAGTCTGCACCAGGTACTCCCAGTGGGCACGGGTGAGACGTTGGCTGACGGCTGAGGTGCTGATACCCAAGGCTCGTGCGGTCTCCTCGTTGGTCATGGACAGATCGTAGGACGCGACGATGTCGCGAGAGGCTGGGCGCAATCCGCGTGCCAGGTCGACGACGACACTGGCCACCTGGGAGAACCGTCGCATGGCGTCGGTCCCGTCAGCGGCCACCTGGACACCAGCGCGACGGCGTCTGCACTCCTCGATGGCCTGACGGGCTTTGACGTATGCCGGTCCGCGCGCAGCTCTCGTGGAATCTGGCAGGGGAGTGACGACCTCGTCATGGGCGAGGCCAATTCGCCACGGCCCGCAACCGGTTGTCCACAGCGCATGGATGAGGGTGGCAGGGTCGGTCGAGAGGGCCTGGACCTCGTCCCCGGAGGTGCGTTCTGGTGGAAGGGTCCAGTGTGGCGTGCCGACGCGGTAATCCGTCGGGCTGACGAGGAGTCCCGGGGAGGTGAGGGAATCCAGGAGAGTGGGGACCTCGTCGTCATGACTGCGGCTTTCGAGCTGATCGGCCAGGATCACCCAGGCGAGCATGATCACATCCCCTCATTCGCACTTGAGGTCATTGCCTTAATCATAACAGCGTTAAGGAAAAAAGCTGAAGTGATTGATCATGGGACGAGGTGGACCCTTACATCCGGCGAGTCTGTTGGTGACGTCATCCGTGGGAGGATGGAGCGCACCCGACACAGATCAGGAGTCGTCATGTCCAAGAAGAAGAAGGTCGGCATCCTCACCGCTGGTGGTGACTGCCCTGGACTCAATGCCGCAATCCGTGGATTTGGCAAGGCAGCCATCCGACAGCACGACATGGAGCTGATTGGTGTTCAGGACGGCTTCCTCGGACTGGCGGAGAACCGCACCGTCACCCTGGGTCCGGGCGCTCTGTCCGGCATCCTGACTGTCGGCGGAACCATTCTTGGAACCAGCCGTGACAAGGTCAATCGCATGATCATTGCTGGTGAGGAAAAGGATATGGTCCCCACCATCGTCGACAACTACGAGAAGCTGGGACTGGATGCCCTGGTCACCCTGGGGGGCGGTGGCACTGCCAAGAATGCCTACAAGCTCGCCAAGGCCGGACTCAACGTCCTACATCTGCCCAAGACCATTGACAACGACATCGTCGGGACCGATGACTCCTTCGGATTCTCGACGGCACTCGAGATCGCCACGGAGGCCATCGATCGGCTGCACTCCACCGCCCACTCCCACCACCGCATCATCCTGGCCGAGATCATGGGCCACCGTGCTGGCTGGCTCGCCCTGGGGTCTGGCATCGCCGGCGGCGCCGACGTCATCCTGCTGCCCGAGGTGCCCTACAAGGTTGACTCCATCGTCGAGGCGGTGGAGAGGCGCCGGAAGCAGGGCCTCAACTTCTCCGTGATCGCGGTGGCCGAGGGAGCCCGCGACGAGGCCGACTCCGCTGCGATGGCTGGGGCCCAGGCCCTCGTCGATGCCTCGAAGACCCCAGAGACGAAGGCTGCTGCCAAGAAGGCCAAGAAGGACCTCGAACACTCGATGCGCGACAACACCCTCAAGCTGGCGACCCAGCTCGAGGAGGCCACCGGGCTGGAATCGCGAGTCTCCATCCTCGGCTACGTGCAGCGTGGCGGCATCCCGTGCGCCCATGACCGGCTGCTCGCCACTCGCCTGGGAACCATGGGCGCCAAGCTCGTTGACGACGGTGAGTTCGGCGTCATGGTGGCTGCCAAGGGTGGGGACACGATGACCGTTCCGCTCAAGGAGGTCGCTGGCAAGGTCAAGTACGTGCCCTCCAACCATCCGTGGGTCGAGGCAGCTCGCGAGGTCGGAACGGGCCTCGGCGATTGAGTTGTGATGCCCTTGGCCTCGGCCAGGGGCATTCGTCTGTCTGCCGTCCTTCAGGCTGCGGTGTGGATCACGCACTTTCCCCCTGGGTTGGCGTCAATGGTCGTCGCCTTCCCCGTCACGCCCTCGACGACCCCGCAGTGCAGGGCACAGACCACCTGCGGGTGACCGAGGGCCAGGTCGAGGAAGGGGCAGTGTCGAAGCACGATTCCCTCATCCTCGGGGGCGGGGGAGAAGCCCATCTCGTCGAGGACGGCGACGAGGTTCCCGGGGTGATGACGTCCCCAGCGCTGACCGATACGCGTGGCGGTCCCTGCCGGATCGTCGCTGGTGGCAATCTCCTCGACGAGCATCTGGGCCAGCAGTCGGTAGGCACGCGGTCCCTCGTCGTTGACGAGGGTGAAGACGGTGTGGGGTCGGCCCCGAGTGGTCCGGTGTTGGCGGGTGGTCTCCACTCGTCCCTGCTCGACGAGACGATCGAGGTGGAATCGCGCCGTCGAGGGGTGAATCCCCAGGTCAGCTGCCACGTCGGCGCTGGTGGCAGAACCGCCACGCTTCTGCAGGGCATCGGCGACCTCGTCGATCCGCTTCTCGGATCCCGGGTCTACCAGGCTGGTGTCACTCATCCCGTCACGTTTTCTCATGCCGTCACCTGAATGATGCCCCGGGCTCCGCGCTCCATTTCCACGAAGGAGTGGTTGACGAAGGTGTAATGGCCCGGTTCCTCGAAGACCATCTCGACGAAACCACCCTGGGCGCTGGACAGGTCGAGGGCCTGACAGCCGCCGCCCTCCGGATTGCCACGCTTGAGGGTGTAGGCGCCCTCCTTGAACACGGTGTCGAACTGGGTGCCGACGACGTGGAAGGAGCAGCCGCGACTCGGGCCGGCTGCCAGCACCCAGATGCGTACCCGCTCACCGACCTTGGCCTTCAGCGGCTCGAAGACGTACTGGTTGGCGTGACCGTTGAATATCGTCAGGTCCGGGGTCTCGTTGGCGATCTTGGCCATGTTGACCTCGGCCCCGTTGTGCTCGCTGAGGTAGGTCTCCGACTGCACCAAGTAGTACTCGCGATCGGCGCGCGGCAGGTCATGCGGGGGGACGATGACGGCACCGAACATGCCGGCCGCGATGTGGGCCGACATCGGCATGGTGGAGCAATGGTAGAGCCAGATCCCGGCGCGACGCAGGGTGAAGTTGTAGTCCAGTTCCTGGCCCGGCGCGATGGTGCGCATCACCTCGTCGGGGGAGACGGTACCGGCGTGGAAGTCCAGGGAGTGACCCATCGTCCCCCTGTTGACCAGGTGTACCCGCATCTCGTCGCCGATTCGGGCGTGGATGACCGGTGCCATGTAGCGACCGTTGTAGGTCATGGCGTCGATGGTCGTCCCCGGGGCGATCTCCTGCACGGATTCCTTCGCGGTCAAGGTCATCGTGTGGACGCGTCCGGCCAGCAGTGGGGGGACGACGGCGTCACGGGTCGTGAATCCCCTGCCAGGAGCCTTGGTGAGGTCGATCTTGCGGCGAGGATCGGCCGAACCCATGTGGTCGTCGTGCTCGGCACCTCCTGGCATGCCATTGACCTGGACCTTGAGCACCATGCCCATCGACTTGTGGCCGACGATGGTGCACCAGCCCTCGGTCGGGCCGGTGATGACTCCCGCCTTGACAGTGGCATGGGCCCCCGGGTCGAGGCGTGGTGAATGAGCGCCATTGGCGAACTGTAGGTCGTGGACCTGATTGGGATCCTTGTTGGTGATCTCGACGACGAGCTCGTCACCGGCCGGCACGCTGATCGTGCTGGGGTGGTACCTCATCCCCTCGGTCGTGACGTTGGCCGTCGTGGTGTGTCCGGTGGGGGAGACCTTCCCGACCACCGCAGCGGGGCCGTCGGTGCCCTCGGTGGGCGCGTTCTGGTCCAGTCGGTGACCAACGGCGGCTGCCGTCAGGGCGGTGGCAGCACCGGCAAAGGCCCCGACGAAGGAGCGACGATCAGTCGGAGCGGTGGGAGCCGGGTCGACGGTCTTGGGCGTGATGCCGGTGACGGCGGAACGGTTCGGGGCGTCGGATTCGGTGGATGTGGTGGCTGTGGGCTTGGCGGCAGGTGAGTCGGCTGCCCTCTCGGGGGAGGCCCCAGGGGTTCCTCCCTTCTCGGCGGGGGTAGCCGTCCGAGCCGCCATCTGGCGTCCCTTCTCCTTGAGCAGGGGGACGCCGGTGCGCACCATCGCTGCGGTGGCAGGCAGGAAGGTGGCCAGTCCGACGACGGCCATCACCATGCCGAGGCGACGAGTCCAGGTACCCATGGCGAGCACCCACAGCAACAGCCCGGCATTGGTGATGGTGGCTCGCAGCGCTCCGAAGGCGTGCATTTTGGCATTGGTCGCCCGGACGATCCTCGGCCCGCCACCCATGACCATCGGCATGAGGTAGCTCATGGCGCCGATGAGGAGCTGGAGCAGGAAACCGACGATGACGGGCACCGAGAGGGTGAAGATGTCGTCAGCCAGCAGCCCGGTGCCCTTGGAAGCGAGTTTCCAGGCCAGCCAGACGAGCCACACCAGCATCCAGCAGATGGCCGCCCCCATGGTGAATCCGGGGAAGTCACGCGGCGGCTTGTGGACGGCACAGGCCACGAGGTCTCCGAGTACGATGCAGACGCCGATGATGTGGGCAGTGATGCCGACGGCAGCGAGCCACCACAGCCCGCACAGGGCGCTGACGGTGGTGACGGCGACCGCGGCCATCATGACGTACAGGGAGTACCTGCCGTGGCGATCTTGGGCGGGTTGCATCTTGGTGCGCAGCACAGTTGGCCACAAGGTGATGAGGGTGCCGACGACGGTCAGACCGACGAATCCGAGCAGGTTGAGGGCCTGGTGAGCGACAAGCAGACGGGTTCGCCACGGCTCGACGGGGGAGAAGGCCATGATCGCGCCGAGAGTCGCTCCCAGGGGCAACAGGCAGGCGGCCGCGCAGTAAAACCTCACCGTGGAGTCGAAACGACCGGGGAGGGCGTGGCGAACCTGATGGCCCAAGTCAAAGGCGTACCAGGTGAGCATCGAGCCGACGATCACTGCTCCTACGACCGTCACCCACGGCCAGTCCGCCACCATGCCGACACAGGTGACGATGATGCCGGCCGTCAGCAGACGGATGCGCAAGACCTGACGACTGCGATCAGCCTCGGTGAGGTTGTTGTGCAGGATCGCCTCGGTGAAGTACTGGCCCCACACCATGATCGAGGTCGTCGCGACGCCCAGGGTGACCATGTGGACCAACAGCCAGCGCGACTGCGGGATCCACCGGCTCACGATCGCCACGATGAGCAGGGCCGCCAGCCACCCGGAGACCGGACGGGACGCCTTGCGGTGCCAACTGCGCTTGTTCGTGTCCGGTTTGCGGCCGGCCGACGCGGACGTGATCTCAGCCATGGTCCCTCCTGAGGGGGAGTGTCGTGTGTGGGGTTGCAGGCTTCGGACGGGTGTCGGGCCGACTTCGCGAACGAACATGGGTAGCCACGACGGCCACCAAGGTCAGCAGGCTCAGGACGTTGACGACACCGCCAGCCTGCACGGCGGTGGGACGATCCAAGGCGTCACCGATGCCGATGCGCACCAGCAGGGAGGCCTCCAGCAGGAAGGCCGGCAGCCAGAACCACGTCGTCCAGTTCAGTCTGACGCGCAGTACCGCGGGGAGGATGATCGGGGCGTGGCCGAGGATCATCCCCATCGTGAATCCTAGGAAGACTGAGTGGACGACGGCGTCATAGGCCCGTCCGGTGGTGAGGAGGCCATTGACCGTCCAGATGAGACCAGCCAGACCGAGCCACAGGTAACCGATCATGAGCAACAGGCCGATGTAGGCCGCCTGCCCACCACGCTTCAGCCCGCCGCCGGCGACGTCGTTACGGCACAGCCACACCGCCAGAGCAATGAGGACGAGTCCGAGCAGTCGGTATCCGATCTGGGGGCTGGCGACCGAGACGAAGAGAGCGGCCACGACGGTCAGACACAGAGCGGGGAGGGCGCGATTGCGAGTCATCGTCAGACGGGAGAGTTCCAGCCTCTCGCCGCAGATCGTCAGGATGAGGTAGCAGGCAAGCCATCCGATGACGTCAGGGACGTCGGCCCCTGAGGTGAGCAGGGCGGCTGCACCGGCGGCGCAGAAGGCGCCGGCAATCTGGATGACGGTGGCGTCGTCGTGGCTGCGTTTCCACAGCGGGACATATATGCCCAGCAGGCCGAACTGCGCCAGGGTGAGCAGGGCCAGGCCGAACCGGGGAGGTATGAGGGGCACGAGGAGGGCGACCACGCCGAGTCCCGAGACCAACGGGACGAGGTAGCCAGGTTTCTTCCCCAGGGCGACGGCCCGTTCCAGGCAGATGACGGTGCCGACGAAGCCGAGCACCATGAGGGGTCCGTGCCAGTCCGACAGCCGTGACGACATCACCGGGGACCAGACGCCAAGAAGTAACAAGGCGCCGTCAAGGCCCGCCAACAGGGAGATTCCGGCCCCGACCATGAGCCAGGCTCGGCGCGATCCGACGGAGGAAGTGGGCACGGGGAGTCCTCTTTTCGATGATCGATTCCTCAAAATACTACGTGCGTCGAGGTCTTTTCTACCTATCCCACCCGGGACGGCAGGAGCAAGCAGGTCTCTCGGATGACGTGGTTCGGAGTGTGCAGACATGGTGATCTTGCGCTCGTCGGGAGTCAGGTTGTCCAGCATGTGGAAGGGTGTTAGTATGCCTGTATATCTGGTGTCCATAAGGAGATGGGCGTATCGTTATTAACTTCGTATAAATTTGTGATTTACGGTTGTGTGGTACTCGGAGTGATGGCTAATTCCTGCACCTGTGGGGTGCCATTTTCCTAATTTACGAATCATTTCTTCTCCCTCGATTTCTCCAATTATTAAATATGGTTTCGAAGGATGCGCGCAAGTCTAGATAACAAAAATAATCTATCGGTTAGGGGTAAAGGTGATTGAGAGTCGGATCGAAGAGGATCTTCTTGGAAAACGGGAAATCTCGAATGAGTACTACTATGGAATCCATACGTTGCGTGCTCTAGAGAATTTCCAAATGTCACGCGGATGCATGAACGACGAGCCTGACTTCATTCGTGGAATGGTTCAGGTGAAGAAGGCGACAGCTCTGACGAACAAGCAGTTGAAGGTTCTTCCGAGTGATGTCGCTGACGCCATTGTCGCCGCATGCGATGCGATCTTGAATGATGGGCGCTGTATGGACCAATTCCCGACTGATTCCTTCCAGGGGGGAGCGGGAACCTCGATCAACATGAACACCAACGAGGTCATCGCCAACTTGGCTCTCGAAATGTTGGGATACCCGAAGGGTACCTATGACGTCATCCATCCCAACGATGACGTCAACAAGTCCCAGTCGACCAATGACGCCTACCCCACCGGGTTCCGGCTCGGGGTGTACGCCCTGCTGGAGGGGCTGAAACAGGCCGTCGCCGACCTTGCAGATAGTTTCGATGCCAAGGCCAAGGAGTTTGCCGATGTGCTGAAGATGGGACGCACCCAGTTGCAGGATGCTGTCCCCATGACTCTGGGTGAGGAGTTTGACGGGTACGCGCACAACATCCGTGCTGAACTGGACCGGCTTGATGTCGGAAGCGATCTTCTCGTAGAGGTCAACCTGGGCGGCACCGCCATCGGCACTCGGATCAACACCCCAGACGGATATGCCGAACTTGCCGCAGAGAAGCTGGCCAAGGTGACCGGGTACCCGATTCGCCCTTCCATCAACCTCATGGAATCGTCCTACGACAACGGTGCCTACATTGCTGTCCATTCCATCATCAAACGCCTGGCGGCGAAGATCTCCAAGATCTGCAACGATTTGCGATTGCTCTCATCTGGACCAAGGGCTGGGCTCAAGGAAATCAACCTTCCAGAGATGCAGGCAGGATCGTCCATCATGCCGGCGAAGGTGAATCCGGTTATTCCCGAGGTCGTTAACCAGATCTGCTTCAAGGTATTCGGAAACGATGTCACCGTCTGCTTCGCCGCCGAAGCTGGTCAGCTGGAACTCAATGTGATGGAACCGGCCCTGTCACAAGCAATGTTCGAGTCCATCCACCTTCTGACCAACGCCTGCGACACCTTGCGTAGCAAATGTATTGACGGGATCACTGCAAATGCGGAACGGTGCCGAAAGTATGTCACCAATTCCATTGGCATTGTGACCTACCTGAACGATGTGATTGGACACCATCAGGGCGATCTCATTGGCGAGGAGGCTGCCCGTACCGGAAAATCAGTTCGTGATGTCGTCCTCGAACGCGGCCTAATTCCGGAGGAAAGGCTGGATGAGATCATGTCGACCCAGAACTTCCTGCACCCTCGATACTCAGGACGCACATACGAGCCGGGAGACCGCGGTCTCCCGGAGGACCCCAGGACATTCGTGTCTGAGCATCGCTGAACGCGATGATGCTCTTCATTCAACTGGCCGTCGTCCTACTGTTCATCTTCCTGGGGGCACGCAAGGGAGGACTTGGCATCGCCTATGCAGGGGGTGCCGGCGTCATCGCCCTGGGAATACTTGGTTGCAAGGTCGACCCAGGTACTGGTATTCCGTGGGATGTCATTGGGGTCATCATCTCGGTGATTTCCTGCGTGGCGGCGATGGAAGTAGCCGGCGGTCTGGAACTGCTGGTGATGCTCAGCGAGCGGATATTGCGGCACAATCCGAGGAGAATCACCTTCCTGGCACCCACCGTGACGTTCTTCATGACTGTTTTGTGTGGTACCGGACACGTCGCATTCGCCACTCTCCCCGTCATCGCGGAAGTGGCCAAGGAACAGAAGGTGAGGCCCTCCCGCCCACTATCCGTAGCTGCGGTGGCCTCGCAGATCGGCATATGTGCTTCGCCGATTTCGGCGGCGATGGTGGCGATGGCGGCCATTGTTGGCCCTCTGGGCGTCTCGTATCCGAAACTGGTCCTGGTCTCGATCATTGGGGGCTACGCGGGCTCGATGATCGGTGCGGTTGTCTCCTCAAGACTCGGATGTGAGTTGGAACTCGACCCGGTCTATCTGCAGCGACTGGAAAAGGGCCAAGTCTCGCACCGCGGGGCGGAGAACTACAACATCAAGCCATACGCAAGACGGTCACTGATAATCTTCGTGGTGTCCTTGATCGTAGTGATGGTCTATGCCGCTGCCATTTCCGCTGTGGACAAGCCCCCGTTGCCACGAGGTGCCGCCATCATGACCTTTATGATGACTGCCGCCCTCGTCATAGCCACCCTGTGTAAAGTCCCGCTCAACGAGATCACCTCCCAGGCAACCTACAGAAGTGGTACCTCTGCCGCCATCTGCGTAATGGGGGTTGCTTGGCTAGGCAATACCTTCGTGAGTTCGAACATCGGCACCATAAAAACTGCCGGATCGGGAGTCATTCACTCGGCGCCGTGGCTGTTGTTCGTGGTGCTGTTCCTGGCCGCATCGTTGCTCTACTCGCAAGCCGCAACTACGGTTACGTTCATGCCGGTTGCGGCGGCCCTCGGGCTTCCGGTGTCGGTGCTGGTCGGATGTTTTGCGGCGGCCTCGGCACTGTTCCTGCTACCTACGTATCCCACCGTGGTGGCTGCGGTCGAGATGGACGATACCGGGACGACGAGGATCGGAAAGTACATTTTCAACCATTCATTCCTGATTCCCGGCATCGTCTCCATATCGGTTGCCTGCATGGTTTCCTATGGGGTGATGCTCGCAGTCGGCTGAATGCCGCCCTTGCACAATCCGTCGAAGTTTCCAGTGTGAGAGCGTGTGGGTGGGGCTGAGTCTTGGAAAAGGCATGGTCTCACCCACACACCTTTAGATAACGTTCACCGGGTGGTCGGGGTGCTTGTCCAGCCATCCCCTGATGAAGGTGCAGTCCGGGCGTACCGTCAGGTTCTGGGAGGCGATGTCGTCGAGGGCAGATCGGGCCAGGGCACTGCCGACTCCCTTGCCGCCGAAGGCGTCGAAGACCTCGGTGTGAGGCATGACGACGATGTCGCCGTCGCGTCGAAAATCCGCGAATCCGGCGAACTCACCGTCGATATGAGCCTCGTAGCGTGACTGTTGGTCGTTCTTGGTGACGATAGTGTCGCTCATACTCCCATCGTCGGGCAACTGCGGCCCTATTGCCAGGGCCTTCGCAGGTGCTTTCACGGATGGCGTCATCTGCTTGGAAGCGACCGCGTCAAGGGGCAGTGTGGAGACGATCACTCAACCCGTACGGAGAAGTCGTCATGCCCATTGATCCCAGTAAGCCGTCAACTAATACGAACGGTTCCCCCGCGCCCAGCGACGAATACTCCCTGACCGTCGGTGCCGACGGCCCAGTGCTGCTGCACGACGCCCACCTGATTGACACCCTGGCCCATTTCAACCGCGAGAACATCCCCGAGCGCAAGCCGCACGCCAAGGGATCGGGGGCCTTCGGACACTTCGAGACCACCGCTGACGTCTCGGAGTACACCAAGGCCGGCTTCCTGCAGAAGGGCAAGGAAACCCCGATGCTGGCTCGTTTCTCCACGGTCGCCGGTGAACTCGGTAGCCCCGACACGTGGCGTGACGTCCGTGGATTCTCGCTGAAGTTCTACACCGACGAAGGCAACTTCGACATGGTTGGCAACAACACCCCGGTGTTCTTCATGCGCGACCCGATGAAGTTCCCCCACTTCATTCGCTCACAGAAGCGCCTGCCAAACTCTGGCCTGCGCAGCCCCAACATGATGTACGACTACTGGAGCCTCTCCCCGGAGTCGGCCCACCAGGTCGCCTACCTCATGGGCCCGCGAGGCATTCCGCTCAGCTACCGCACCATGAACGGCTACTCCTCGCACACCTACTCGTGGGTGAACGCCGAGGGGAAGATCACCTGGGTGAAGTACCACTTCATTAGCGACCAGGGCGTCCACACCATGACCGCCGATCAGGCCAAGGCCGTCGTCGGGGATCACCCGGACCTCCACCGCGAGGATCTGTTCAATCACATTGCTGACGGCGATCACCCGTCTTGGACCGTCAAGGTGCAGTTGATGCCCTACGACGATGCCAAGGACTACCGCTTTAATCCCTTCGACATCACCAAGGTGTGGCCACACAAGGACTATCCGCTGCACACCATCGGCAGGTTCACCCTGGACCGCAACCCGGAGAACTTCTTCGCCGAGATCGAGCAGGCGGCCTTCTCCCCGTCCAACACCGTCGAGGGCACCGGCCTCTCGCCCGACCGTATGTTGTTGAGCCGCGCCTTCGCCTACAACGATGCCGCCCGCAACCGTCTGGGCGTCAACTACGAGCAGCTTCCCGTGAACCGTCCGACCGTCGCGACGAATCAGTACACCTTCGACGGCCAAATGACCTACGAGCATGCCGGCTCGGCCCCGACCTACGCCCCGAACTCCTACGGTCGCGACCACGCCACCGGCTACCGTGCCGGGTCGGAGGTCACCTGGGAGACCGACGGCGAGCTCGTTCGTGCCGCTCAGACCCTTCACTCCGAGGACGACGACTTCGGCCAGGCCCACACCTTGGTCCACGACGTCTTCTCCGAGCAGGAGCGCGACGAGCTGGTGGAGACCCTCGTCGATCTGCTGACGAACTTCGACATGGAGGAGCCGGTCATCGGCAACACCCTGACCTATTGGCGCAATATCGACGCTGGTATCGCCGACAGGGTCGAATCCACGATGTGACGCCACTGTGACTCACAGGTGGTCCCCGGGGAATTTGCGGTTCCCCGGGTACCATTTCTTTTCGGCCACGCCAGCCGCCGGGCTTTCAGGGCGCAGGTGGCATTCGGTGGCGCAGCTGTCAGACGGTGGCGCAGGTGCATGCTCGGCAGCGGCTCAGTGCTGGCTCGACCACACCTGCCACAGGCGGGCGAAGGGCCCGTCCCCACGGCGCAGGTGGTCAGGAGGCCCGACCTCCACGATCCGCCCGTCCTCCATGACCGCGACCTCGTCAGCCATGGCCACCTGGGACAGTCGGTGAGCCACCACCAGGGCCGTGCGTCCCTTGACCGCCTCGGCGGCGGCTCGGTCGAGGGCAGCCGCTCCCGAACTTCCGGCCTCGGCCGTCGCCTCGTCCAAGATGATGACCGGGGGATCGGCCAGCAAGGCCCGTGCCAGCGCCACCTGTTGAGCCTGGGCCGGGGAGAGTCGAGTTCCCAACCGTCCCACCACAGTGTCGACGCCATCGGGCAATGCCCCAACCCAGTCGGCACCGACCTGCTCCAGAGCCTTCAGCACTGCATCGCGAACCTGGTCATCGGGCCAGTCGTCGGCCGATGCCGGCAACCCCAGGGCGACGTCGTCGAGAAGACTGCCCGAGAAGGTGTGGATCTCCTGGCTGATGAGCACGGTTCGAGCCTGGCTTGGGGACATGACGACCTCACCAGCCCGAGGTTCCAGCAACCCTGCCACGAGCGCTGCCAGGGTCGACTTGCCAGCACCGGATTCCCCGACGAGAACCATGGTGTGCCCGGCAGGAATGTCCAAGCTCACCTCGTGCAGCACGTCCGGACCGTCCTGATAGCCGAAACTCAGCCCCTCCACGTGAACCGACGACGGGCCCTGGTGGGTGTGCTCGACGACGGTCGGTTCCTCGTGACGGGCGTGGATCACACCCACTACCCGCTGCAGGCATACCCAGGCAGCCTGCAGGTTGTTGAGGAACATCAGCAGGAACCGTACCGGGGAGAACAGCCTCAGCAGCACCAGGACTGCCGTCGCCGCCGCACCGACGCTGAGCTTGTTGCTGGTGACGAGTAGGTATCCCGTCCAGGCGACGCCGATGGTCGCCACGGCCTCACCGGCCAGCAGTCTGATGACGAGCCTGTTCCCGAGGAACCGTCCGCGCAGGTTCCAGCGGATGGCCTGCCAGGATCCGCCCGCCACCGTCCGAATACGCAGATTCTCCAGCCCAAAGGCCCGCACCACGTCAAGGCCGTGGATGGTCGAGAGGATGTGCTGGGACTGGGTTGTCGAGGCCCGCCTCTCAGCGCGATACACGGGCGGGGCAGTCCGCAGGAACTCCCGGATGGCCAGGCCGTAGAGCACGGCGGCGAGGAGCACCGGGATGAAGAAGGCCGGATGCAGACTGGCCAATGCACTCACTGACACGATCACCATGATCATGGTGTTGACAAGGCGCGGAAGGGCGCCATTCGCCGCGTCGCGTACCGCTTGGACGTCGTCGGACGCGCGTGAGACTAGGTCGGCGGTACCCGCCCGCTCCACCCGCTGCTGGTCCAGCCCCAGGCCGGCCCGGATCATCGACTCCCGCAACCGGGTGACGATAGTCGTGAAGAAGGACGGCGTCAGTGCCTGGGCGACGCCGTTGCAGATTCCCGACCCGATCACCGCGCCGGCCATGACGAGGGCCGGGGAGAGCAGGGACGAGGGCGAACGGCGGGCCCGAGCGGCGTCGATGATCCATCCGGTCGCCATCGGTACAGCCAGGTCCAGCAGGGCCGCCGCCGTGATGACCACGATCGCGCCGACGAAGTACCCGCGCACGCCGCGTGCCGCCCGGTGGACCTCGTGACGAACCTGGGCGACAGAGGCGAGTGGCAGCCAACGAGGAGTGCTCATGACAACATCCCCCGGTAATCCTCGCGGGTCAGCAATTCGCGATGTGGAGCGCGGGCGACTTCGTGGCCGTCACCGTCGAGCATGACGACCTCATCCATGCAGTCCAGCAGGGCCGGGGACGTGGTGGCGATGACGGTGGTGCGTCCCCGCCGCAACTCCTGCAGCCGTTCAGCGATGGTGGCGGTCGTGGCGGCGTCGATGCTGGTGGTGGGATCGATCAGCACCAGACCGTCAGGGGAGTGCAGCAGGGCTCGCGCCAGGGCCAGGCGCTGACGCTGACCTCCGGAGACATGGCGTCCGCCCTCCCCGACCTCGGTCTCCAGACCGCGCGGCAGCGCTTTCGCGACGGCGTCCAGGGCGGCGGCGTTGACGACAGCATTGAGTTTGGCAACCGTCGTCTGGCGATCCAGCACGATGTTGGCCCGCGCGGTGTCGTCGAAGAGTTCCGGGGCGCGTGGAGCCACCAGGACCAGACGACGTCGCTGGGACGGGTTGAGACGACTGGCCGGCACCCCGTTGAGCAGGGTTTTCGGCCCGTGGTCGATGGCGTCAGCCAGTGCGTCGCAGACTTGCTGCGGGGCGACGATCCCCAGGTGTGTCCCGGCCGGGACGTCCAGACAGAAGTCCGGCTCCTCGACTGGAACCCGTAGCCAGACCGGGCCGTCTCCGGGAGTGGTGCGGGCCCCGTCGTCGGGATGGACCGGCCAGGCCGCAGGGCTGTCACGCAGCTCGCAGAGCCTGTCCCCGGAGGCGTTGGCGCTGGATAGCATCGTTGCGGCGTCGACGCCCAGGGCTCGTAGCGGCGGCCCAAGGGTCTGCGCCAGACCCACCACGGTGACGAGCTGCCCGACGCTGATGTGACCCGTGAGGGCGAGCCACCCGGCCAGCACCGTAAGGGCGGTGATGAACACGCCGACCGAGGCGTTGATGGTGCCGGTGTAGACCCCCTTGATCCGACGGTTGCGCAGGGTGGCCGCCAGCCCCTCCCGACTCGCCGCGCGGAATCTCTCGGTGGCGCGGTGCTCGGCCGACAGTCCCTGGATGACGCGCAGCCCGCTGGTGAGATCGGCTGCGGACCCGGCCACCGCGGCCTCGGCCCGCCGCTCTCGGCGGGTGCTGCGCTTGACCGGGGCGACCCCCTTGACCGACAACAGGATGAGCAGCGGGACGATGCACACCGTCGCCAGTGCCAACCACCCGTTGATGAGAGCCATCGCGACGAGGGAACCGAGCAGGGTGACGGCGTTGCCGGGGATCGAGGTCAGGGCGATGAAGGCTCGCGACACCGCCCGGACGTCGGTGACGACGACGGCGAGAAGATCACCGGGAAGACGGGACGTCCCACCTATTCCCCCCGGAGCAGTGATCCGATCGAGGGCCTGGACACGGAGGTCGTGCTCGGCCAGCCCGGCCCCGACATTGGTCTGCATCCGCACCGTCTGGGCCACCGCACGGACCACGTAGGCCAGCGCAACCAGGGTCAGCCAGCCGGCAAGGGCAGCAGCATTGGCCGCGACCACTCCGTCATCAATGGCGCGGCCGAGGGCCATCGGCACCCCGATGTTGACCAGGCTGACGAAGGCTGAGGCGATCGACCCCGGCAGCAGCCACCGCTTCCCGTCGTGAGACATCTGACGCACCACGGCCCGCCCGTCGTGGACCTCGTCGAGGTCGATGAGAGGGACGTCGATGGGCGGCGGGGTCTGTCTGGGGATGTGTGGAAGCCAACTCAGCCTCGGCTGCCAGTGCCGACGGGGAGTACGTATCACGCTGCTCCCGGACCGCCGACCGACTCGAGGGGACGCCGCCTCATGCGGTGTGGCAGGACGAGCCGGGCGGACTGGGTGAGGTCGTCGGTGGTGATCTCGGTGCGTCCGTTCCACGCCGCCAGGGTGCGTGCGGCCCTCACCATCATGATGTCGGCCCGGTGGCCGTCGACATGGGCGTTGATGCAGGTGCGGGCGACCGTCATGAGGGTCTCGTCGTCGATCTGTACCTCCTTGACGAGCTCGGTGGCCCGTCCGATCCTCTTGCTGGTCTCGTGACCTTCCTGTTCCCACTTGCGTGAGAAGCCGGTCGGATCGTCCTCGAAGGCCAGACGGCGCCGGATGACCTCGATGCGCTTCTCGGGGTCGTCCTCACCTCCGACGGTGACGCACAGTCCGAACCGGTCGAGCAGTTGGGGACGCAGTTCTCCCTCCTCGGGGTTCATGGTGCCGACCAGAGTGAATCGCGCCGGATGGGTCACGCTGACGCCCTCGCGCTCGACGGTGTTGACCCCCATCGCGGCCGAGTCCAGCAGCAGGTCGACGATGTGGTCGTCGAGGAGGTTGACCTCGTCGACGTAGAGGATCGCGCGGTGGGCCGCGGCCAGCAGACCGGGCTCGAAGCGGCGTCGCCCCTCGCGCAGGGCCGTCTCCATGTCGAGGGTTCCGGTGACGCGGTCCTCGGTGGCTCCCACCGGCAGCTCGACCACGGGCACCCGGACGGTGCGCGGCTCGGGTATGGTCTCGGGCAGCCCGAGCTCGGTAGCGTGGACCGGATACTCCTCGGGGGACAGGTGGTAGGCCCCGGGAACCTCCTGGTGCTCCGGGAGCAGGGCTGCCAGGCCACGCACCGCCGTGGACTTCGCGGTTCCCTTCTCGCCGCGGATGAGTACCCCGGACAGATCGGGGCTGATCGAGGCGAGGATGAGGGCCAGCTTCATCTCCTCCTGTCCGACGATGGCGCAGAAGGGGTAGACGGGGCGTTGTGCCATGTCAGCGGTCCTTTCGGGGTTGGGTCGGGTCGAGTTGGGAGACGACGTTCACGAGGTCGTCGGCACGTAGGTCGTCGATGCGCAGGCAGGGTCCGCCCAGGGCCATCGCGATGTCGTTGGCCCTGGACAGTTGGATGCCGCGGGGGTCTTCGGTGTCGATGACGACCCAGCTGAGACGCCGGTCGGCACCGATCTCGTCCGCCACCTTGAGGGCTTCGTCGGTGGCGCGGGAGTTGGGTTTGCCGTCCAGATCGACGTTGCCGCGTCCGTCGGTGACGAGCACCAACAGCGGACGCAGACCGGGGTCCTTGAGCAGCAGGGGCCGGACGACCTCGCAGGCCGTCACGAGCCCAGCCGCCAGAGGAGTGCGACCGCCGACGGGAAGCTCGGCCAGGCCGCGTTGGGCGACCTCCACCGAGGAGGTCACCGGGACGAGCACCTCGGCCCGGTCGCGGCGGAAACCGATGAGGCAGACCCGGTCACGCTTGACGTAGGCGTCGAGCAGCAGGGAGAGGATGGCCCCCTTGGAGGCGGTCATCCGGCCCCGTGACCCCATCGACCCGGAGGCGTCGACGACGAGGATGACGCAGGAGGCCGACCGTCCGGTCCTCACCTTGGCCCGCCAGTCAACCGGCTCGACGTGGACCGCCATCGCGGGGCGATTCGGGTCGGCTCGGCGTGACCTCTGGTGCACCGCGGCGGCACGCAGGGTGGCGTCCAGGGCAAGGTCGTCGGGGACGGTCGTGAGGCGGGCCGAGATGTAACGACCGCGTCGATCCTTGCTGCGGGTACGCAGGCGTCGTCCGGAGGCGCGGCGCGCCAGACGATCCTGACCGGGTTCCAGAGGCCGAATGGCGAAAGGATCTCCGATGGCAGCGACCTGTTCCCCGGGGTTGGGCTGTTGGTTCGGCTGGTCGGTCTGGTCATCAGGATCTGCGTGGTCATCGGGTTGCTGGTCGTCCTGACTACTGGTTGGGGGAGCATCATCCTCGTCCTGCGACCCGTTCTCCACATCGTCGCTGGGGCCAGGGTCGGGCTGATCAGGCCGTTGATCTGGTTGGTTGGGCTGCTGGTCCTCGGACTGCTCCTGCTGTGGCGGTTCCGGTGGCGGTGGCGGGTCCGACGGGGTCTCGTCGCGGCGGCGATGCCGCAGCACCATCTCGCTGACCGCAAGCACGTCGTCCTCGGTGGCGACCCCGCGGCCGGCCAGGGCGGCGTGGGCTCGGGTGGCCTCCGCCATGACGATGTCGGCCCGGTGGCCGGCGACGTGGTTTTGCCGGCACAGTGAGGAGATGAGTTCGGTGACGACGTTGTCGAGGCGCTCCCCGTTGACCATTCCGCGGGCCCGTTCGATGACATCAGCCTGACGACCTTGCTCCTCCCGCCACGTCGAGAGGAAAGCAGCGGGGTCGGCGTCGTGGTCGAGCCGACGCCGGATGATCTCGGCGCGAGTGTCCGGGTCCGACTCGCCGTGCACCTCGACGCACAGTCCGAACCGGTCCAGCAACTGGGGGCGCAGAGCACCTTCCTCCGGGTTCATGGTCCCGACCAGGACGAATCGGCTGGCCAGGGTGGCCGTCAGGCCCTCCCGCTCCACCCGGAACGTACCGGCGCAGGCGTCGATGACGAGGTCGACGAGGTGGTCGTCGAGGAGGTTGACCTCGTCGACGTAGAGCACCCCGCCGTCGACCTCGCTCAGCAGGCCCGGCTGGAGTACTGGCCGGCCCGACGTCAGGGTGGCCTCCAGGTCGAGTCCTCCGACGAGACGATCCTCGGTGGCGCCCAGGGCCAACGTCCTCATCACCTGACTCGGCAGCAGCTCTGCCAGACCACGGACCACCGTCGACTTGGCCGTCCCCTTCTCACCACTGAGGACGACCCCGCCGATACGGGGGTTGACCGCGCACAACAGCAGGGCAAGTTTCGTCTCGTCCTGTCTGACGATGGCGGTGAAAGGGTAGGTCATCAGGCCAACCCCAGCCCGGCCAGGTCGAGCCCACCATCAGCGGTCACGGACGCAGAGCGCGTCGCAGCGGCGGACGGGTGCGGGTCGTCGGAGACCTCCTCGATGGTCCCCTCGATGTCGGCGTAGGTGTCCTGCAACTCCTCGACGGTGCCCGGGTCGGCCTGCCAGATGTTGCGCTGGGCGGCGTCAAGGAGCTTGTCCACGATGTTGTGCAGGGCGTGCGGGTTGACCTCGTGGAACCACTCCTGCATCGCCGGGTCGAGGGCATAACGACGCGCCACCTTCTCCCACAGGCCGTCGTCGACGACGTCGGCGGTGGCGTCCCAGCCGATGAGGATGTCGAGCACCTTGGACAGGTCCCCGGCCCCTTTGTACCCGTGGCGCTGCAGACCCTCGATCCACGACGGGTTGAGGATTCGGGAGCGCAGGATGATCCGGGCCTCCTGCGTGGTGGTGCGTGTGGCGATCCGGGCGGGATCGGAGGAGTCACCCACGAACGACATCGGTGCCTCACCGCGCACCGTCGTCGCAGCGGCGATGAGCCCGCCGTAGTAGTTGTAGAAGTCGGTGCAGCTGAGCATGTCGTACTCGCGGGTGTCCTCGTTCTTGACGGTGACGTCCATCCGCGACAACGCAGCGGTGAATCTCTCGGGCTCCACGTCCCCGAACACCCCCTCGCCGTAGGCGTGGGAGGAGGCCGCGATGTAGGCCCGACCCAGATCGGCCTTGTCCTGCCACGCCTTGGTCTCGATGAGTTCCTCCACATCAGCGCCGTATCCGCCGGGTGGGCAACCGAAGACCCGCAGTGTCGCCTTGCGACGAGCCTGCTCGACGTCGATCCCGCGAGCGATCATGTCGGCGACGTCGGCCTCGACGTGGGCGCGCAACATGTTGTCGTCGTCGGCCTCCGGCAGGGCGGCGACCATCCGGACCGCCCGGTCGACTATCTCGACGAGGTTGGGGAGGGTGTCCCGGAAGAGCCCCGAGATGCGCGGGGAGACGTCGATGCGAGGGCGCCCCAGCTCGACCGGGTCGATGATCTGCAGCCCGCTGACAAGGCCCGATGACTCCCAGATCGGACGCACCCCCATGAGGTACAGGATCTCGGCGATGTCGGCCCCGCCGCTGCGCATGTTGGCCGTCCCCCACACCACGACCCCGACGGTGCGCGGCCAGGGCTGGTCGGGGTGGGCCTCGGCGTACCCGGCGAGCAACTGGTCGGCCAGCTCGACCCCTTCCAGCCATCCGGTTGGTGTCGGCATGGCCTCGGGATCCAGGGAGAAGAAATTCCGACCGGTCGGCAGGATGTGGGCGTTACCCCGGCTGGGTGCCCCCGACGGTCCAGGAGACACGAATCCGCCGTCCAGAGCCGTCATGATCGACTCGATCTCGTCCCGGGTGGCGTCCAGACGCGGCATGAGGTCGGTGATGACCCAGGTGAGGGTCTCGACGACATCCCCGCGTTCGGCGCCGAGTTGTTCGAGACTCATCTGGACCGCCAGGTCTCGGGCTTTGTTGGCGTCGAAGCATCCGCCGTGGTGACAGGCGATGACCGGGGCCAGCAGGTCGACACACTGCTGGTGGGCAGCTTCCATGATCCCGCGTCCGGTCAGGCCATCCGGCAGGTCGGCGGTGACGGTGACCGGCTCGCCAGCCTTCGCGCTGACCTCGTCGAGACTCGTCCCCCAGGCGTCCAGCACCGCTTCCCGCAGGGACGGCACGTGGCCGTTGGACTGACGGGTCAACTGGGCGACGTACTCCACCTCGGCCGCGGCGGGGTCGTCCTGGTCGGCGACGAGCTGTCCGAGCACGTGCAGACCGTCGGAGATCTCGCGGTCCTGCAGCTCGAGCAGGTGGTGATGGACCTTGTCGAGCAGCTGGACGGGGTCGGTGTCGACGTCCTCGGGGGCCAGCCCCAGATCAGTGTCCAGACCGGCCTCCACGACGGCGCCCCACACCTGTTCGGCGACGAGACGGGCGCGCTGCGGGCTCTGTGACTCCGCCCCGGCGTGTTCGCGCAGGATCCGGTCGATCTCGGCGGTGGAGTCGTACAGACCTGCCTGACGCATGGGAGGGGTGAGGTGGTCGACGAGGGCGGCGGCGCTGCGTCTCTTGGCTTGGGTGCCCTCGCCGGGATTGTTGATGATGTACGGGTAGATGTTGACCAACCGGTCCAAGGCGAGTTCCGGGTAGCACTCCTCGGACAGGCCCAGCCCCTTGCCGGGAAGCCATTCCAGGCTGCCGTGGGTGCCGACGTGGATGACGGCGTCGGCCTTGAAGACGTCACGGATCCAGCGGTAGTGGGCCAGGTAGTGGTGCGGGGGAGGCAACACCGGGTCGTGGATGACGGAATCCGTGACGGCCTCGAAGTTCCCGCGCGGCGGCTGAATCGTCAGCAGCACGTTGCCGTCGAGGTGACCGGCGAAGGAGAACTCGTCGTCGTGGACGAAGAGGGTTCCTGGGTGCGGCCCCCAGTTGCGGTCCATGCACTCCCGTACGGACTCCGGCAGTGCCCGGTACCAGGGGCGGGAAGTCTCCAGATCGGCGTGGGCCTCGGCGCGGTCGTGCATCTGTTCGGGAGTAAGCCAGCGCTGGTCGCAGGTCAGGCAGGACAGCAGCACCTGGGCGATGTCGTCGGCATGGTCGAACTGTTCCGGGACGTCGTACCCCTCATCGGCCATCCGGATGAGCAGTTGGCGCACTGACTCGAAGGTGTCCAGCCCCGTCGCACAGCCGATGCGGTCGTTGCGTGGCGGGTGGTGGTGGAAGACGATCGCGACCTTGCGCTGGTTGGCCGGGGTGCGGGCCAGGCGAGCCCAGGACAGAGCCAGCTCGGCCATCGCCTCGGGGCGTCCCGGGACCGGGATCATGCGAGGAACGATGGCTCCGGTGAGTTCGTCGACCTCGTCGGTTTCCCGGGTGGCGAGGAACTTGGTGATGAGGGCGCCGTCGAGCTCCGGTTGGGCGGCCTGGGTGGCGATGTCCATCGACCCCATGCCCTGGGCGGTGGCCTCCCACACGGCCCGCGGTGCATAGGAGGTGAGGGCATGCAGCACACTGACGCCCAGGTTCGGGTAGGCGTTGGCATTGGCGGGGACGCCGGCCGTCATCGACATCCCGTGGACGTCGACGAGGGTGTCGATGATCCGGTTGCCCTTCTCGTCGTGCAGCAGGGTCTCCAAAGTTTGGGCCATACCCATGTTCCCGCGCCGGGAGTCGGGCAGACGCAGGCAGAAGAAGGGGACGGTGTTGGCGCCAAGCTCCTCGACGGCCTCGACGAGGGCCCGGATGTGCGCGGTGTCGTGCTCCAACCAGTAGCTGCGCGGGAAGGTGATCCCGATGGTGGGACGGTCGGGGTTCAGGTGGTGCTGGTAATCGGCCAAGCTCGTGAACAGGCCGTGACGCGGATGCCAGATTCCCTCGGTGGGGGCACGGACGACCTCGGGGACGGGCACGTTCCCACCCGTCACCCGGTCGGCGAGGACTCGTAGCGCCGCCTCGACGTTGTCCGGACCGCTCATCCCCAGCAGACCGATGAGCCCTTTCCAGGTGCCGTCGGCGAGGCCGCTGGCCCATTTCTGGGCGGCGAGCAGGCCGTCGTCGTCACCGGAGGTGGGTTGGATGTGGATCCACGGCAGCGACAGTCCGGAGTCGCGACGGTCCTGCCAGGCCTCGACCAGGTCCGACCACGCCGGGCAGGACCCCGTCCCGCCATGGAAACTCAGTACGACGGCGTCACTGCGAGCGGCTGCTCGAGCAAAGGCGCGGGACAGCTCCGGATCGATGAGTTGCTCCTTGGTGCGGCCGAAGAGGGTGACGTCGAGGCCGTCAGCCCTCATCCGTGAGAGCGCCTGGCTGACGAGGGTGAGTTCGCCTCCGGTGGCTGAGAAGAAACACAGGGTGGTCATGATGCGGTCTCCAGACGGGCGAGGGTGTCGTCGATGAGGCAGGTGAGTGGGGTGCGAGCCTGCTCCGGGTCGGCGAGGTTGTTGGCCTCGACACGGGAGGGGCAGTCGCCGGGACAGCGGCCGGCCAGGGCGCAGCGATGGCATGGTCCGCGCAAGGTGTGGACGTCCTGGGAGAAACGGTGTTTGAGGCGGTCCCAGTCGACGTCGTGGACGGTTCCGGCCCGGGATGCCGGGTCCCCGACGGACTGGGAGCAGGGGTAGACGCTGCCGTCCGGGACCACCGCCATGGATTCCCCGACAGCTGCGTGGCAGTAGGGACGGTTGGACACCGACAGCGGAAGCAGGGTGCGACCGGAGGGGTCGACAGTGGTGGGTGTGTTCGCCGGGGAGCGATGCATAGCAGCCCGGACGGTCTCCAGTTCCCGCCAGACCAGGGGTCTCGCCCGCATCGCGTTGACCTGGGTCAGGCGTCGGTACAGGGCGGTGATCCCTCCGACGACGGCGTCATCGGAGGGGACGAGATCGCCTCTGCCCGCCGCGCTGCCGATCCCCACCAGTGGGTCGAGGCCGAACCCGGTGACATTGGGCAGTCCCCCCAGGGTGACGGCCAGTTCGTCGAGGTGGTCGATGTTGAGGGCCGAGAGCACCGTCGTCACTCGTACCGGGATGTCGGCTCGGGCCAGGGCGAGCAGACCCCGGAAGGTCGGGGCCGCCGAACCGCGGGCTCTCTCCTGCACCTGCGGTGGACCGTCGACGCTCACCCCGACACGCACGTTACGGCGTGTGAACATGGCAATGATCTCGTCGTCGAGGCGTGCTGCGTTGGTCTGGATGCCACAGGTGACCCGTCCACCTCGGATGGCCGCAACTCTCTCGGCGACGTGCTCGATGAGGGAGGGCACCAGGGTGGGCTCACCACCGGCCAACTGCACATGGGCTGGCTGGCCGGTCGTACGAACCCCCTCGGCGAGAAGATCCAGGGAGGCATCGGCGACCTCGGTCGGCATCCGACCGCCCCGGCGCTCCCGGCGGTAGCAGTAGGGGCAGGCAAGGTCGCAGGCGGCGGTGGGCCACAGCACGAGGTAGCGGACAGTCATGACCTGCTGACCTCCTGTTGACGTCCGACGAGGTGATCATGGAGTTGTGACAGGGTTGGCACGACGCGGTCATCCACCACCCAGCCACCGTTGGTCACGCTCACCGTGACGCTGGCGTCCGCAGGGTCCTGGACCACCCGGTATCCGGATCGTGCCAAGGTGTGATGAGCAAGGTCGGCATCCACCCCTGACCCCACAACCCGCGCCGTGGGGCATCCGTCGTCGGACTGCCAGAAAGTGAGGGTGTGGAGGTCGAAGGTGATCCCCTCGGTGCGGAAGGCCTCCTCGAGGGCGCCGGTACGGGCCAGGTCCTCCGGGGCGCCGATCGTCACGTCAGTGCCGTGCCCAGCCACCCACAGGGTGTCGGCGTAACGCATCACCGGCTCGATGTCGTGGCTGCACACCACGACGGCGATGTCCCTCGCCGTGCACACCTCGCGTAGCATTCCGAGCAGGGCGATACGGCCCGGCGGATCGAGGAAGGAGGTTGGCTCGTCGAGCAGCAGGACGGACGGCTCCTGGGCCAGTGCCCGAGCCACCATGACCCGCTGACGCTGTCCGTCCGACAACTCGCCGACGAAGTCCTCGGCCAACTCGGTGGCCCCCACCGCCGCCAAGGACTCGTCGATGACGGCCTGATCATGGGGGCGCAGCCGACCTCCGATTCCGGAATGGGGGTGACGTCCCAGCGAGACGACATCCCTGGAGGTGAGGCGGGCGACCGAGACCCGGTCGGTCAGCACCGTGGAGAGGGTCTGGGCGATCTGACGGCGAGACATCTTTGACGTCGATGTGCCATTGAGGGATACCTCGCCACCCAGAACGGGCTGCAAGCCGGCCACCGACCGCAGCAGGGTTGACTTGCCGGCCCCGTTGGGGCCGACCAGCCCGATCATTCGACCGGCCTCCAACGACCCTGTCACCCCCGACAGCACCGTCGTGACGTGGCGGCCCGAACGGTACCCGACCGTCAGGTTCGACAGTGTGAGACCGGTCATGTCGCCTCCGCCTCTCGATACCAGCGCACCAGGATGACCATGACGACCGGCGCCCCGAACACCGCGTTGACGGCGTTGACGGGCAGCACGTCGTCGCCGGGCAACTGCGCCAGGATGTCGGCCATCAACGCAAGGGAACCGCCGGTGAGGATGCATCCGGGCAGCAGATGACGATGATCGGCCCTCCCAAGCACCCCACGCGTCAGATGTGGGATCGCGATGCCCAGGAAACTGATCGGCCCGCAGAACGCGGTGGCGGCACCGGCGAGGATGGCGGTGCTCGCCACCAACAGGGTGCGCACCACCTTGAGGTTCATCCCCATCGTCTGGGCATACCGTTCTCCCAGCAACAAGGCGTTGAGCGGTTTGGCGAGCAGCATGCTGGCCAGGATCATGATGACCATGATCGGAGCCATCGCCTTGAGGTTCTCCCATGTCACGCCGTGGTAGCTGCCGAACTGCCAGCGGGTGTACTGGGCGACGAGTTCAGGACTGGCTCGTGACAGCAGGACGGTGACCCCGGAGGACACGAAGTAGCCGATCATGACGCCGAGCAGCAACAGGATCGTCGAGGAGTGGATGAACCGGCCGGCCAGCATGACGATGAACAGCACGACTGCCGCCCCCAGCGCGGCGGCAACCATGATCAACAGATCGGGACCGATGCCCAGTCCGGAGGCGAAAGTTGCCGCACCCGCCGACGACGTCGTGCCGAGCACGACGAGGGCGACGCCGAGGCTGGCACCCGAGGAGATGCCGAGCACATAAGGATCAGCCAGCGGGTTGCGGAACAGGGTCTGCATCTCCAGGCCGGCAATCCCCAGGGCCGCCCCGACCAGCAGGGCGGTGATGGTGCGTGGCTCCCGGACGTCCTGGACGATCGTCAGGGACACCGGGTCGACGTCGGTGCCCCCGGAGATGATCGTCATGACGTCGTCGAGGGGAATGTTCACCGATCCCAGGGTCAGCCCGGCCATCGCCACCAGGATGAAGATCACTCCGAGGATCGCGAAGCGGACGGGCAGCGGCAGTCCACGCCGCCGTTGCGTCGTCCGGTGTGCTGCGGTCACTTGGTCGGGGCCTTCTTGTAGAAGGTGAACTCATGGTTCGGACTGAGCTCAGGGTGCAGGATGGCGGACAGGTCTGCCAGCACCAGATCAGGACGGACGACGCCGGTCTGCCAGTAGTCGTTGCCGTGCTTCGGGTCGGCACGCAGGACGGCGTTCCAGACGGTGCCGGTGCGTACCGCCTTGAGGGCCTTCATGCGCGGGTCGTCCTTGACGATGGTCGGGATGGAGGCCTTCTGCGACTCATTGATCTGGCCATCGATCCAGAAGTCGGCGTCATGGGCCCTTTTGAGGACCGTCTCGGTGTCCAGCTTCGACGAGACCACGCCGTGGACGTCCTTGAAGACGTACTCACCGCCAGCGTCACGCAGGAACTGGATGGAGTAGTTCTCGTTGGACTTGATGTACCAGACCCCCTTGAACTGGGAGCCGTAGAGCACGATGGGTCGCGTCTTGACCTTGGAGGTGAGCTGGGCCGTCTCGTGGTACTTCTTGGCGATCTCGTCGTACTTCTCATTGGCGACCTTCTCCGCATTGACAAAGAGGGCGTCGTACTTGATCCACTCGGCCCGTCCCAGCGGGGTGTTCTCGAGGAAGTCGGGCTCGGCGACGACCGGTGTGCCCATCTCCCTGACCTTGGCAAACTTGCTGGGGTCGTCGTGGCCGCTGATGATGAACAGATCAGGACGTAGGGCGGCCAGCTTCTCGGTGTTGACCTCAGTGGTGCCGTCCCCGACGCCGAAGTCAGCGACATGAGCGTCCTTGAGGGCCTGACGGGTCTTTGGGTCACCGACCATGTCCACGCTGGCCATTCCGATCACGGCGTCCAGCTTGTTCATCATCTGGAACTTCATCGGCTCGGTCGTTGATCCAAGAGCAACCCTGGTGGTGGGGACGGTGATCTTCTGCGCTTTGGCGAGGTCACCGTTCAGCTTCGGCTGCGGAGCGCCGCACTGCACCAGGACGTACTTGGTCTCCTTGGACGAGGTACTCGACGGGTTCTTGACCGTCACCACCTTGTAGGACTTGTGGTAGGTGACGGTGAGGCCGCGGGCGTCGCTGAAGGTCGCCTTGTCGGGGAAGTAGTCCTTCGAGGAGTCGAAGTCCTTGATGCAGCCGGGCATGCTGTCGCCGGTGTTGGCGGAGGAGGATGTCGTTGGCCTGTCGCCTGAAGTGGTCCTGTCCTCGGAGCCCGAACATCCTGCCAGTGCGAGGCTGGGGGCAACGAGGAGGGTGATGAGGGCCGAGATCCTTCTCGGCGTAGTCTTCGTCTTCGGAGTACTCACGCGGTTCTCCCTGCGGTCATGCCGCAGGACTCACGGTGGCACCCGCGTCGTGTGCCCGGCAGACTCCTACGGCGAGAGTCGTTACTTGCCACTCCGTAGGGAGTCGACCGGACTGAGCTGTGAGGCATCACCGTTGCGCGACAGTGTCGGATTCCCACCGACTTCGCTCACTAAGGAGTACCCCGGACCGAGTCCGATTCGAGGCAATCGCACATTAACACCCCGTGTCAACGGCGGTGAGCAAGGGGTATGACACACGGAGCTGCCAAGAATTGGCCCAAAATCACGATGGTGACGTCACCATCGCGATTTCTTGGCAGCTCCGTGTGGTAATCCTCAGGTATCGAGTCCTCAGGATCCCGATGCGAGCCGACCGATGACCTCCCACGGCCGATGCGGGGCCACCACACCGTGTAGCTCCTCGACGTCGCCCCGATCACAGGCCAGTTCGAGGCAGGTCGAGGGCCCTCCGGAGCGAGCCAGGTCAACCTCCACGTCCCGAAACTCGGCCCGTAACCCCGCGGTGGAGGCGAGCTGTGCGGCCTCCCACGCCACCCCGTGTGAACCCACCGGGACGCAGTCGTGAACCTTCCCGGAGGCCACCAGGTCTCGCACCTCCGCGAGTGGCACGATCTCGCGCCGGCCAGGGGCGACGTCGTCATCAGGGGCCGAGACGGGAGTCCCGACGCAGACCAGCACGTCACCGTCATGGGCCCGGGGGAGTTCTCCCTCTGGCATGACGCCGATGACTGTCACGCCAATCCCGGTCTGGGTCGTCGCGACGTTGTCCTCCGTCGAGCCCGTGACCGCCGTGGGGTCAATCCCGACGGCGGCCGCGCAGCGTCGGAACTCCTCGATCATGGGCTGGGCTGACTCCCAGTCCTGGCACAGGGTGTTGACGAGGACGAGAGGACGCGCACCGGCGCACATCACCTCCAGGAGGGGTACCCGCGCTCCCAGATGAGCGCACCACACCGGGTCAGCTGGGTAGGAGTCGTCAGGACGCGGGCCGATCCCACCGATGGTGTCACAGGCGATGACCAGACGAGAAGCCGGGACATCAGCCACCAGCAGGTCACGCAGCCTCGTGACGGGTAGGGGGGATGAGGGGAGATGGTTCGGGGCGGTCACGGTGTCATTCAACCGCGACCGCCCCGAAGTTGCACTGGAAGGACGTCATGACGTCAGCACGTCACGGCAGGATGTCCTCGTAGTAGGTATTGCGCAGCAGGACCGACAACAGTCGACCACCGGGCAGGTGCCCGTCGTTGAGTGTCTTGGCGGAGGCCAGCAGAGAACGGATGTCGTATTGAGCAGGCCATGTCGGTGGGATGTCGCGGTCGAGGTTGAGCAGCCCGTAGACAGCCATCATGGCGGTACGAGCCGATCCTTCGACGGTGAAGATGCAGTCGTCCGGGGTTTCGACGAACTGGCCCAGGCAGGCCAGGTTGACGCAACCGTCCGGGATGACCTCCGGGCGATCTCCCTTGCCACGAGGCATGAAGAAGGCTGTGATCCACGGCATCGTCGCAATGCGAACCTTGGTGCGAGCCTTGATCTCCTCGAACTGGTCGAGCAGACCGAAGTGATAGCAGTACTCCTTGAGCAGTTCCTCTCCGGTGCACTCCAGCATCGGCTTCTTGACGATGTCGCCCTTCTCGAACGGGTACAGGCCGTAGGCCCAGGCGACGCCCCAGTCCTTCGGCTGATCGTGGAACTGTGGCTGACGGTTCATCGTCAGCGAGATGCACCACGACGAGTCCTCGGCGGTGATGATGCCGCCGGTGACCGTGCGTCCGGACAGTGGATCGTTGCCCGTCAGTTCCCTGATCTTCTGGAGGAATGGATGGTCCTCACCGATGAAGTTGAAGCTGATCGACTGCCACACCGTCTTGTCGGCGTCGCTGCAGAAGACGTCGGGACGACCGAACACGGCGGAACGACGGACCAGGTTGCGCCACAGCTCCCAGCCGGCGACCTCGTCCTTGTTGTAGGGGGCGGGGTGGTCCATGTCGCCGTAGCCGGTGCACTCGGTCAGTGAACCGTTCGTGACGAAGACGAGGTCCTTCGGGGTCATGTCGATGCGATGTTCGCCGCCCTCCTTGTCGCGCCACAGAATGCCTCGGGCGACCTTGCGGTGAGCAGTGATCTCCAGGTCGACGTCGTAGACCAAGGTGTCGTACTGGAACTTCACGCCGCGCTCGGTCAGCCACTTCATGAGCGGGACGACGAAGGAGTCGTACTGGTTGTAGCGGCTGAACCGCAGGCAGGAGAGGTCCGAGAATCCGGGCAGCAGGTGGAGGAAGCGGTGCATGTAGCGCTTGAACTCGGTCAGGGACTGCCACTGCTCGAAGGCGAACATCGTCTTCCACAGTGTGTAGAAGGTGGAGTGCAGGAAGTCTTCGTCGAACCAGTCCTCGATGGACTTGTAGTAAGTGTCGGACTCCTTGGCCAGCAGCAGCTTTAGGACGGCGAGCTGGCCTTTCTTGTTGATGCCCATCTTGTAGGCCGAACGTTTCTGGCCCTGGTTGTTGATGATGCGGCAGTGGTTGACGTTCGGATCGTTCTCGTTGACGATCCGGAACTCGTCCATGACGCTGTAGGGCTCGGGCATCTCGAGGGCCGGGATGTCCTTCATGACGTCCCAGAAGCACTCGAAGTGTTGCTCCATCTCACGACCGCCACGGGCGATGAAGCCCTTCTCGGTGTCGCCGTCGCCGTCGAAGGCGCCGCCGGGCTGGTGGAGCTCCTCGAGGATCGTGATGTTCTCGGCAGGCATCTTGGCGTCACGGATGAGGAAGACGGCTGCCGTCAGTGCAGCGATACCAGAGCCGACCAGGTATGCCTTGCGCTCAGCGATGTCGTCCGGGGGCACCGGGTGGTTCATGGTGTAACGACCGAGGTCGTTGTGAACGAACGAGTTGCCATCCGGGCTGACCGGGAAGCTGCGCTGATAAATCTTTTGGCAGTTCGTCATGATTCACTCCTCATACGACTTCGCCGGAAGTTCTCCGGTGAACTTCGACTAGCCTCACGATAGCGCCGGAAGGGTGTGATGGAATGCCCTCTTTTTGAGACTTTCGTAAGAGTTTTCTTGAGCGTTCTTCGTCGTCGGGACTCGGGGTGCAGTGCCTTGTCGCAGTCGGGTGCCATACTTATCGCTGGACACGGGGTGCGCCGTATCGGCGCTGAGATCACACCCGTGGAACCTGATCTAGTTCGTACTGGCGAAGGGATGTCCGAGATGGCTTCTTCCACCCCCAGAAACCCGTCGCAGGGCTCAGTCCCGCGCGTCCTCTCCATCGCGGGAACGGATCCCTCCGGGGGTGCCGGCACTGCTGCCGACACCAAGTCCATCACCGCGGCCGGTGGGTACGCGATGGCCGTCGTCACCGCCCTGGTTGCCCAGAACACTCAAGGGGTGCGCGCGATCCACACCCCACCCACCGAGTTCCTGAGGCAGCAGTTGGCGGCAGTCAGCGATGACGTGGCGATCGACGCCGTCAAGACCGGCATGCTCGGAACGGTCGAGATCATCGACACGGTCGCCAGATTCCTCGACGAGCACCGCCCGCCCGTTGTCGTCGTCGATCCGGTCATGGTCGCCACCAGCGGAGACCGGCTCCTCGCCCCTGACGCCGAGGCTGCCATGCGCGAGTTCTGTCGCCGGGCAACCGTCGTCACCCCGAACATTCCCGAGCTCGCAGTGCTGTGCGAGACCGGACCGGCGAAGGGCGCCGAGGAAGCCCTGGAACAGGCGCGCGGCTGGGCCA
The DNA here is from genome assembly GCF_000227295.1 of Cutibacterium avidum ATCC 25577. Lineage (GTDB taxonomy): Bacteria > Actinomycetota > Actinomycetes > Propionibacteriales > Propionibacteriaceae > Cutibacterium > Cutibacterium avidum. The sequence goes on from NZ_JH165054.1 coordinate 1,257,099, forward strand.
AGGAGACCGGGGTCGCCGTCGTCGTCAAGACCGGCCATCTCGACTCCCGGCGTGTCGACAACATCTGGGTGGGCTCGGAAGGGACGACGTACACCGCGCAGAGCACCCGGGTGGAGACGACGAACACCCACGGCACCGGATGCTCGCTCTCCTCGGCTCTGGCGACCCGGCTGGGTGCAGGGGATGCTCCCGGCGAGGCCCTGGGATGGGTCACCGACTGGTTGCACGAGGCGATTCTGCACGGGTCAGAGCTGAAGGTTGGCCGGGGACACGGTCCGGTCGACCACTCCCACCGGGCACGACGGCTGTCCGCCGATGCCTCGGCGGTGGCTTGGTTCGGGCCGATCGAGCCGCTGGAGTCTCCCAAGGCCCTCGTCGGTTCGGCGGGGTCAGCACCCACTGCTGCGGTGGACCCGGTTGGTCCGTGGACGACGGCCCTGTGGCAGGCCAGCGCGGATCTGGCCCGTCAGATCCAGGGATCGGACTTCGTCGCTGCCCTCGTCGATGGCACCTTAACGGGTCACGCCTTCAACTTCTACCTCGGTCAGGACGCCCGATATCTGGCCTGCTATTCACGAGCCCTGGCCGCTCTGGCTGCTCGCGCCGTCGACCCGCAGGACGCGGCGTGGTGGGCGCAGTCGTCCGAGACCTGCATCGTCGAGGAGGCTGCCCTGCACCGCACCTGGTTGGAGGGACGCGATCAGGCTCCGGCCGGCCCGGTGACGACGGCGTACACGAATTTCCTGCTGGCACACACTCTGGGTGACGACTACGTCGTCGGGGTGGCGTCCGTCCTGCCCTGCTTCTGGCTGTATGCCCAGGTGGGAGCCGGGTTGCCGCAGGTTCCGGAAGGCCATCCCTATGCGTTGTGGCTCGACACCTACCGGGCCCCGGGGTTTGTCGAGGCTACCTCGCACACCCTCGTCGTCGTGGAGAAGGCCTTCGAACAAGCTGGTCCGACTGCTCGGGCACGTGCTGCCCATGCCTATCTGACGGCCTGTCGTCATGAGTTGGAGTTCTTCGACCAGGCGATGCGTGTCTGAGCCGCCATCGCCCCGCTCCAGACCGCACCATCCACACTTGTTCAAGGACTTGCCCTCATGACCACGGCAACATCACTGCCCACCGTTCCGAACACCTCGTCGAAGGGGACGATGCCACCCGAAGGACGGGCCGCTCTGCGGGCCGGCGTCGTCGGCAACTGGATTGACAACATTCACGTCTTCCTACCCCTGACGGCCCTCGCCCCCGCGATGGTGGTGCTCGCCGGCCCCTCGGCCAGCGCCTCCGTCGGCGCCCTCGTCGTCATCGCCATGCTGCTGGGACGTCCCCTCGGCGGGATGATCTTCGGACGGATCTCCGACCGGCTGGGACGCACCCGTACCACCCGCCTGGCCATTGCCGGCACCGCGACCTGCGCCGGGCTCATCGCCGTCATGCCCACCCACCAGCTCATCGGGCCGTGGACGATCGGGCTCATCCTGCTGCTGCGATTCCTGGGCGGGATCTTCGTCGCCGGTGAGTACTCCGCCGCCATCCCGCTGGCGATGGAATGGTCATCTCCCAAGAAACGCGGCTTGGCGTCCGGGGTCATCCTGTCGATGGCTCCCTGGGCCCAGGCGTCAATCGCCTTCGCCGTCGCCGTCATGCTGGCCGCTCTCGGGCCGGACCGCTACGCCGCATGGGGATGGCGCATCCTCTTCGTCATCGGTGCTGCGATGAGCATCGGGATGATCATCTATTATTCCCGGCGGGTCTGCGACGCTCCTCTCCTCCACCGCACCCATGATTCCAGGGATGCCTGGAAGACCCCGACTCCCGGTGTGCGTGAGGTCATCGCCGGGGCGTGGGCGCCGGCCTTCTGGCAGGTCTTCACCCTCATGACGGGGCTGTGGCTGCTCACCGACACCACCGTGCTGATCCTCACCGCGCGACTGCGCACCGACGCCGGGCTGACGGCTACGGCGACCTCCTGGGTGATGGGAGTCGCCTCCGTTGGTCAGGCGATCTTCATGGCGCTGGCCGGGCACTGGTCCACGAGGGTGGGACGACGCCGTCTGCTGGTGTGCTGGGGAATCAGTGCCGCGGTGCTCGGCCCGCTGCTGTGGTGGGGAGCGATCAGTTCCGCATCAGCAGGCAGGGCAGCCGTCTTCGCCGTCGCCCTCCAGGTGGCGACGGTGTCGGCCTACGGTCCCATCTCGGCCTACCTGTCTGAGAGGTTCCCCACCGAGGTGCGCTCCACCGGCTACGGCATGGGGTACAGCCTGTCCCTCATCCTGCCGGCGCTGTACCCGTTCTACCTGCCGGGGCTGGAGGGCGTGTTCGGGCATCTCGGGGCAGTGCTCGTGCTCGTCGTCCTCGGTGGTTTGCTGGTAGTGCTCGGTGCCGTCCTCGGCCCGCGGCTGTCGGGGGCTGACATCGACGCTGACATCGACGAGGTGGCGAGGGTGGCATGACGATTGACGAGGTGGTGGCGGCTGCTCGACGCAATCCGCCCATGGTTCACTGCCTCACCGCGACGGTGAGTATGTCCTTGGTGGCCGATGGCCTGTTGGCGGCGGGGTTGCGTCCGATGATGACGGAGACCCTCGAGGAGGCCCCGGTCGTCGTCACGGCCGCCGACGCCCTGTCGGTCAACCTGGGCACCCTGTCGACCGATGGCATGGTCGGCATCCCCGCCACCGTCGCCGCTCGTCCTGACGGCGTCCCGTGGGTCCTCGACCCGACGGCGATCGGGCTGGCGCCGGTGCGTACCCGGATGGCTCGCGACTTCCTGGACGAGGGACCTGACGTCGTCAAGGGGAATGCCTCCGAGATCCTCGCCCTCGTGGGAGGACGAGGGGGACGCGGAGCCGACTCGGCGGATGCCCCCGAGCACGCCGTCGACGCAGCTGTCGAGGTGGCGCGACGGACCGGGGGAGTCGTCGTGGTGTCGGGGCCGACGGATGTCGTCGTCACCACCGATGGGGTGGCCGAGAAGATCTCCAGAGGCCATCCGTTCATGGCCCGGGTGACCGGGACCGGCTGCCTACTGGGCGCGTTGACCGCGGGGTGCCTGGTGGCCACCGATGATCCGGTGCAGGCCGCCGTGACGGCCGTGACCTGGTTCGACGTCGCCGGTGAGGTCGCGGCGGCCCGTGCCGGCGGACCCGGTACTTTTCGTGTGCAACTGCTCGACGCCCTCGACGAGGTCGCGAGAACCGGAGTGGAGGAGACGAGATGACCCTGGACCTGCGCTGTTACCTGGTGACCTCGGGAACCGACCGTCACACCGTCGAGACGGCTGCGTTGGCTGCTGGGGCAGGCGCCGGCATCGTCCAGGTGAGAGCCAAGACCCTGGCGACCCGAGACCTCTTGTCGCTGGTTCTCCAGGTCGGCGAGGCGGTGCGTCGTGCGAACCCGGAGACGCGGGTTGTCGTCGATGATCGAGCCGACGTCGCCTGGGCGGCGATGCGCGCCCGCGGTAACGTCCACGGGGTGCATCTGGGGGTCGAGGACCTTCCGGTACGTGACGCCAGGGCCATGCTCGGGCCCGACGCCATCGTGGGTTACACCACCGGAACCCTGGACCTGGTGAGGTCGGCCGAGCCCCTCGCGGACGCCCTGGACTACCTGGGTGCCGGGCCTTTCCGACCCACCCCGACGAAGGACTCCGGACGCCCACCGCTGGGGGTGGAGGGGTACCCGGCCCTGGTGCAGGCGAGCTCTCGGCCCGTCGTCGCCATCGGGGACGTCCAGGTTGACGACGTGGCTGCGCTGGCGACAACCGGCATCGCAGGGGTTGCCATGGTGCGCGCCGTGATGGCCGCTGACGATCCCGCCGCGGTGGTCGCGCAGGCCATCGCGGCCTTCGATCGTGGCCGGGAGGGCTGATTCCCCTGAGCCGAACGGTGACGCACGTCACACTTTCTGAACCGTTCGGGACTCGCCTGTTAGCAAATCGTTAGGATCCCGCTCACCCCCGTATGGGATCCGTAGGGGAGCGCGACAACCCGCTTACGACACGATTTCGATGGTTCCTGGTGCCAAAACCGGCACTCCGGAAACCCCGGGTCATCGTCAAGGAGCCTTGTCATGCTGGACGTTATCTGGCTGCTCGGTGTCGTCGTCCTCTTCCTCCTACTCGCCCTGTGCGTGAAGGGGGTCGACGCGCTGTGACCGTCCTCAACATCGTCGCGGCCATTCTCGGCATTGCCGCTGTCGTGTACCTCGTGATCGCCCTCATCCGTCCGGAGCGTTTCTGATGACGTGGTTCTACTTCTTGGCGAGCCTTGCTCTTCTCGCCCTCGCGCTCGGGATCGCCCAGCATCACCTGGGCTCCTACATGGCCCGTGTCTTCACCTCTGACAAGGACACCAAGGTCGAGGCCTTCTGCTACCGCATCATGGGCGTCGACCCCCGTGCCGGACAGACGTGGAAGTCCTACGCCCGCTCGGTGCTGGCCTTCAGCTTCTGCGGTGTCGTCCTCCTCTACGCCCTCCAGCGTCTGCAGTCGTGGCTGCCCTGGTCCATGGACAAGGGGTCGGTGAACCCAGCCGTGGCCTTCAACACCGCGGTCTCCTTCGTCACCAACACCAACTGGCAGGCCTACTCCCCGGAGGCGACCCTGGGGCACTTCGTCCAGCTCGCCGGCCTGTGCGTGCAGAACTTTGTCTCCGCAGCCACCGGCATCGCGGTCGCGATCGCCCTGGTGCGTGGATTCGTCGGACGTGGTGAGCACACCATCGGCAACTTCTGGGTCGATCTCACCCGCACCACCCTTCGCATCCTCATGCCGATCGCCGCTGTGGGAGCCTTCCTGCTCATCGTCGGTGGGGCTGCGCAGAACTTCATCGGCTTCATGCACGTCACCGGCATCGCTGGTGGGGACCAGATCATCCCGGGCGGGCCTGTCGCCTCCCAGGAGGTCATCAAGGAGCTCGGCACCAACGGTGGCGGCTTCTTCAACGGCAACTCATCCCACCCCTTCGAGAACCCCCAGCCGTGGACGAACATGCTGGAGATCTTCCTCATCCTGCTCATCCCATTCTCGCTGCCGCGCACCTTCGGAAAGATGGTCAAGGACGTGCGTCAGGGCCGCGCCATCCTCATCTCAATGATCGTGCTGTTCCTCATCAACCTCTTCGCGATGGCTGCTGCCGAGTTCTCCGGACACGGCACCGCCGGGCGCCTCGCCGGCGCCGCGATGGAGGGCAAGGAGCAGCGCTTCGGCCTGATCCAGTCGGTCCTCTTCGCCAACGCGACGACGATGACCTCCACCGGCGCCGTCAACTCGATGCACGACTCCTACACCGCCATCGGTGGCATGTTCACCATGCTGAACATGATGCTGGGTGAGATCAGCCCTGGCGGCGTCGGATCTGGCCTGTACGGCATGCTCGTCATCGCCGTCATCGCGGTGTTCATCGCTGGACTCCTCGTCGGTCGTACCCCCGAGTACCTCGGCAAGAAGATCGGCCCGCGAGAGATGAAGTTGTCGGCCCTGTACATCCTCGTCATGCCGGCCCTGGTGCTGTGCGGGGTGGCCCTCAGCCTGGCCATCCCCGGTATTCGGGATGGTGTCGTCAACACCTCGATCTCGAACCCGGGTGAGCACGGACTGAGCGAGCTCGTCTACGCCTTCACCTCGGGTGCCAACAACAACGGTTCCGCCTTCGCCGGTCTGGATGCCTCGACGAACTGGCTGTGCGCGGCGATTGGCGTCGCCATGCTGCTCGGTCGCTTCCTGCCGATCATCCTCGCCCTCGCCCTCGCCGGAGCCCTTGCCGAACGCGAGCCTGTCCCGGTCACCGCAGGCACCCTTCCCACCCACAACGCCCTGTTCATCACCCTCGTCGTCTTCACGGCGATCCTCGTCACGGCGCTCGTCTTCTTCCCGGTCCTCACACTGGGACCGCTGGCCGAAGGACTGATCTGATCATGACCGTCATCACCTCGAATTCGCGTTCCCGCGGCCTCACCGGGGCCCAGGTCCGCCAGGCCCTGCCCGGTGCCTTCCGCAAGCTCGACCCGCGTGCCCAGTGGCGCAACCCGGTCATGTTCCTGGTGTGGGTCGGCGCGGCCCTGACGACGATCGTCGCCGTCATGGAGCCGTTCACCCACATCACCGACGGCCGTGTGCCGACCGGATTCTCCGCGGTCATCGCGGTCTGGCTGTGGCTCACCGTGGTCTTCGCCAACCTTGCCGAATCCATCGCCGAGGGCCGCGGCAAGGCCCAGGCCGAGACCCTGAGGAAGACCCGCACCGCCACCAACGCGCTGCGCGTCGATGGTTGGGACGAGAAGAACGATCCCTCGGCCGAGCACACCACGACCACCGAGATCGTCTCCTCGGACCTCAAGTACGGCGACGTCGTCGTCGTGACGGCAGGCCAGACGATCCCCGGAGACGGGGACATCATCTGGGGCATCGCCTCGGTCGACGAGTCGGCCATCACCGGTGAGTCCGCCCCCGTGGTACGTGAGTCCGGCGGCGACCGTTCCGCCGTCACCGGTGGCACGAAGGTGCTCTCCGACCGCATCGTCGTCAAGATCACCTCGAAGCCCGGCCAGTCCTTCGTCGACCGCATGATCGCACTGGTGGAGGGATCCGGACGCCAGAAGACCCCCAACGAGATCGCCCTCAACATCCTGCTGGCGAGCCTGTCGATCGTCTTCGTCATCGTCGCCCTGACCCTGAACCCGATCGCCTCCCTGGCCGCCAGGCCGGTGGGCATCACGGTTCTCGTCGCCCTGTTGGTCTGCCTCATCCCGACCACCATCGGTGCCCTGCTCTCGGCCATCGGTATCGCGGGTATGGACCGCCTGGTGCAGCACAACGTGCTGGCCATGTCGGGCCGAGCCGTCGAGGCCGCCGGTGACGTCACCACCCTGCTGCTCGACAAGACCGGCACCATCACCTACGGAAACCGTCGAGCCAGCGAGTTCATCGCGATGCCCGGCGTCAGTGAGGAGGAGATCCGCGACGTGTCCGCCCGGTCCTCCCTGGCCGACCCGACCCCGGAGGGCACCTCCATCGTCGACCTGGCTCGCGAGCAGGGATTCGACGCCGATGCCTGGGGTGACCAGGGGGAGGTTGTCCCCTTCACCGCTCAGACCAGGATGTCCGGCATCGACCTGCCCGACGGCACCGAGATCCGCAAGGGTGCCGGTTCGGCCGTGCGAGCCTGGCTGACGGAGTCCCACATCGACATGGACATCGACACCCTCGCCCACATGGATCGTCGCGTCGACGCCGTCTCCGAGTCCGGTGGCACCCCGCTCGTCGTCGCAGTGCGCACCCCCGACCATGTCGGCAAGGTCCTCGGCGTCGTCCATCTCAAGGACATCGTCAAGGAAGGCCTGACCGACCGGTTTTCCGAGTTGCGTCGGATGGGCATCCGCACCGTCATGGTGACCGGTGACAACCCGCTGACGGCTGCCGCCATCGCCAAGGAGGCCGGGGTCGACGACTTCCTGGCCGAGGCCACCCCGGAGGACAAGCTCGCCTACATCCGCAAGGAGCAGGAGGGCGGCCGGATGGTCGCAATGACCGGTGACGGCACCAACGACGCCCCGGCCCTGGCCCAGGCGGACGTGGGTGTCGCCATGAACACCGGTACCTCGGCCGCCAAGGAGGCCGGCAACATGGTCGACCTCGACTCCGACCCGACCAAGCTCATCAGCATCGTCGGGATCGGCAAGCAGTTGCTCATCACGCGCGGCGCCCTGACGACCTTCTCCATCGCCAACGACATCGCCAAGTACTTCGCGATCATCCCCGCGATTTTCATGGCGACCTACCCGGGCCTGTCGGCCCTCAACATCATGGGCCTGCACTCCCCGGCGTCTGCGGTGCTCTCGGCGATCATCTTCAACGCGATCATCATCGTCATCCTGGTGCCGCTGGCTCTCAAGGGAGTGTCCTACAAGCCTGCCGGGGCGTCGAAGATTCTCGCCCGGAATCTGCGCATCTATGGCCTGGGCGGAGTTGTCGCGCCATTCATCGGCATCTGGCTGATCGACCTGCTCGTCCGTCTCATTCCCGGTTTCTGATCGGAGCCCATCATGATCATTTCCTCCAGGACTCGTACCCTCCTCGTCGGGCTGCGCTCGATCCTGTTGTTCACCGTCATCGTCGGCGTCGTGTACACCGGCGTCATGACCGGGCTGGGACAGCTCGTCCTTCATCGGCAGGCCAATGGCTCCCAGCTGGAGGTCAACGGCAAGGTGGTCGGCTCGACCCTCATCGGTCAGTCCTTTACCGACAAGGACGGCAAGCCGCTGCCGGAGTACTTCCAGCCGCGCCCGTCGGCCGCCGGTGACAACGGTTACGACGGGTCTTCCTCGGGTGGTTCCAACATGGGGCCTGAGAACCCGGACCTGGCCAAGACCATCAAGGAGCGTCGCAGCCAGGTGGCGACCTTCAACGGGGTGGATGCCGGTAGGGTTCCGGCCGATGCCCTGACGGCGTCGTCCTCTGGTCTGGACCCGCACATCAGCCCCGCCTACGCCGAGATCCAGGTCAGCCGGGTCGCCAAGGCCCGTCACCTCGATCCCAGTGTCGTCCGTGAGATTGTCGCCAACAACACTGACGGACGCCAGCTCGGATTCCTCGGTGCGACTAGGGTCAATGTCGTGACCCTCAATGCCGAACTGGATCGTCAGCACTGACTGACGTGATCAGTTCGTGATCATGGCCTGAAGGAGGACGAGGTGGCTGCTCGGGGACGATTGCGGGTGCTGCTCGGCGCGGCACCGGGCGTCGGCAAGACCTACGCCATGCTCGATGAGGGCAAGCACCTGAGCAAGAGTGGGTCCGACGTCGTCATCGCCGTCGTCGAGACCCACGGCCGGGCAGCCACCGCGGCCATGACTGAGGGGCTGGAGATCGTCCCCCGCCACCTCGTCGAACATCGCGGCATCGAGCTGTCCGAGATGGACCTCGACGGGGTACTCGCCTGCGATCCCGACGTCGCCCTGGTCGACGAGCTGGCCCACACCAACGCGCCCGGGTCGCGTCACGAAAAGCGCTGGCAGGATGTCGAGGAACTGCTGGACGCCGGGATCGATGTCATCTCGACGGTCAACATCCAGCACATCGAGTCGCTCAATGACGTCGTCGAACAGATCACCGGGGTGCCGCAGCGCGAGACCATCCCGGACACCGTGCTGCGCAAGGCCAACCAGGTGGAGGTTGTCGATCTCGCCCCGCAGGCCCTGCGCGATCGGCTCTCGGGCGGCAAGGTGTACCCGGCAGAGCGGATCGACGCCGCCCTGTCCAACTACTTCCGACTGGGCAACCTCACCGCCCTGCGCGAGCTGGCCCTGCTCTGGGTTGCTGACGAGGTAGACCACGCCCTGGCCGATTACCGCAGTGAGCACGGGATCGACTCCCACTGGGAGGCCCGCGAGCGGGTGGTCGTCGCCCTCACCGGTGGACGCGAGGGGGAGACCCTGTTGCGTCGCGGTGCCCGTATCGCCGCTCGAGCCGGGGGCGGTGAACTGTTGGCCGTCCACGTCACCACCGAGGACGGTCTGCGCTCCCCGCACCCGGGTGAACTGGCTCGTCAGCGTGGATTGGTGGACCAGTTGGGAGGGTCCTTCCACCAGCTCGTCGGCGACGACATCCCGGAGACTCTCATCGAGTTCGCGAAGTCGGTCAACGCCACCCAGCTCGTCATCGGGGCGAGTCGGCGTGGGAAGTTGTCGCGGTTGCTGACGGGTCATGACGTCGAGTCCGACATCATTCGGGCTTCGGGTGCCATTGACGTCCACATCGTCAGTCATGGTGCCCAGGCCAAGGGAATCCGGCTGCCACGGATGGGTGGGTCCTTGTCGACTCGTCGCCGCATCGCCGGTTTCGTCGTGCTGGCGGTCTTCGGGCCACTGTTGACCTGGTTGCTGGTGTCGACGCGCAGCCCCGAGGCCCTGACGACGGATGTGCTGACCTATGAGTTTCTGGCTGTCGTGGTGGCCCTGGTCGGCGGTGCCCTGCCGTCCTTCGTCGCGGCTCTGGCCTCGGGTATTGCCCTGGACTACTACTTCACCAAGCCCTTCTACACCGTCACCGTCAACGAGCCGCTGCACATGGTGGCTCTGCTGCTGTACCTGCTCACGGCCGCCCTGGTGAGCTTCGTCGTCGACCGCGCTGCCCGCAAGACCCGGGTGGCACGTCGCGCGGCCGCCGAGTCAGGGCTGCTGGAGTCGGTGGCCGGATCGGTGCTGCACGGTGAGGACGCCGTCGAGTCGTTGTTGTCCAAGGCGACCGAGGCCTTCGGGCTGTCGGGGGCCCGGGTGCTGACCGACGGACGCGTCGTGGCAAGCTCGGGTACGACCAGCGATGAAGTCACCGAGCAGCACATCGACGATCATTCGGTGGTCGAGTTCCACGGGCCTGAGCCGGACGCCTCCGAGCGTCGCCTGCTGTCGGTGATCACCACCCAGTTGGGGACGGCCCTGGACCAGCGGCAACTGGAGGAAACGGCCAAGGCGGTGGAGCCACTGGCCGCCACGGACCGAGTGCGAACGGCCTTGTTGTCGGCGGTGGGACACGACCTTCGTCGGCCCCTTGCGGCCGCGACCGCTGCCGTTTCAGGTCTGCGCAGCGAGGGAGCCGGTCTGTCCGACCAGGATCGTGATGACCTGTTGGAGACCGCCGATGACGCCCTGGGGAAACTGGCCAACCTCGTCACCGACCTGCTCGACGTCTCCCGGCTGCAGTCCGGCGTGCTCGGGGTCTCGGTGATGCCGGTCGACCCGGCCGAGGTCATCATGCCGGCCTTGGATGAGTTGTCCCTGGGGCCGGCGGATGTCGAGATCGATCTGGGAGCCGACGTGCCCGAGATGGTCGCCGATCCGGCCCTATTGCAGCGGGTGGTCGTCAACCTGTTGTCGAATGCGCTGAGATATGAGCCAGCAGGTGGCCGGGTTCGGCTCGCGACAAGCAGTTTCGCCGACCGGGTGGAGATCCGCGTGATCGATCATGGTCCGGGGATTCCGGAGGATCGTCGCGATGACGTCATGGTGCCCTTCCAACGGTTGGGGGACGCCGACTCGACCGTCGGGCTGGGACTGGGGCTGGCCCTCTCGAAGGGTTTCGTCGAGGGGATGGATGGCACCCTCGCGTTGGAGGACACTCCTGGTGGTGGCCTGACGATGGTCATCAGCCTGCCGAGGGTGGGCCATGCGGCGGCTGGCCACGATGATGTGGATCACGATGACATTGAGGAGGGGAGTGCTCGATGAAGATTCTCATTGCTGACGACGACCCGCAGATCCTGCGGGCGCTGCGGATCACCCTGGGGGCGCGCGGATACGAGATCCTGCTGGCCCGCGATGGTCAGCACGCCCTCGAGATGGCTGTCGATCACAAGCCCGACATCATCCTGCTGGATCTCGGCATGCCGCGTCTGGACGGGGTGCAGGTCATCGAGGCGGTGCGGGGGTGGTCCCAGGCGCCGATCCTGGTCATTTCGGGACGGTCGGGGTCGGCGGAGAAGGTGGAGGCCCTCGACGCCGGGGCTGAGGATTACGTCACCAAGCCCTTCTCGATGGATGAGTTGTTGGCGCGGATTCGGGTCCTGACGAGGAGGATTGGCCAGGACGAGGGGGATTCCGAGCCGGTTATCGCTTTCGGGTCGGTGCGGGTTGATCTGACGTCGCACACCGTCACTCGTGACGGGGCCAATGTCCGGTTGACGCCGACGGAGTGGCGGGTGCTCGAGCTGTTGATCCACAACGAGGGTCGGTTGGTGACTCGACAGACGATGCTGAGCCAGGTGTGGGGGTCGGAGCATGTCACCGACACGGGGTATTTGCGGTTGTACATCTCCCAGTTGCGCAAGAAGTTGGAGCCCGAGCCGAGTAATCCTCGGTATCTCATCACCGATGCGGGGATGGGGTATCGATTGGTGCTTGATCCGCACGACTGATCCTCGGACTTGGCCGGGGTCCTCCGACCATCGCTGACGGAGATTCAGCGTGCCGGTCGTGGAACGATGATGGTCAGCCCTGAACAGAGCTGACCATCATCTCTGTTTCGATCATGCGCAGTTGCTTGTGAACGAGATCGACTGAATGTTGATGGCCTGCCAGCCGAAGAGCGGCTCGCCTGGTTTACCAACGTAGGTGCCGCCGCCGAGCGAGACTTCCTTGAGGAAGCGGTTCGTGTATTCCATCGTCAGTCCACTGGAGGACACGCTGCCGAAGGTGAAGGTGTCTACCCACGGCCCATCGGCGCTGGGGTGGTTGGCACCGCTCCGTTGCAGCGGGGACGCAAGCGTACCCGCACCGGTCTGCTCGGTTGTCGTACTGCCATGCTGTGTGCTCACGATCCCGCTCGGGGTTTGGCTGAAGCCCACAGCATCCCAGTACTGGTCACGGTAGCCATCCGTGGAGTGGTTGGCCTTGGTGACGTTCGAGGAGATGTCCCCGACTACGATCGTCGTTGCGCGGGCACACAGATCCCTCGTTAACGCTGGTGGCGTAAAGCAGGTTGGATGCTGACACCAAATCGACGTCAACATCCAAGTGCTCACTCCGTGTGCACCTCTTCAGAGCCCCGGCACAGTGGCGGGACGAGAGACCGCCGGACAGTCTCGACCAAGATCACGGTAAGGCTCGTCAGTCTCACCGACGCCCCGGCCGAAGTCACCGCAGAAACAAACCTGCCCCGCCATCAGGCGGGGCAGGTTTCGATTTTCTTTTCTTACGTGGAGCATAGGGGATTCGAACCCCTGACCTACTGCTTGCAAAGCAGTCGCGCTACCAACTGCGCCAATGCCCCGTGGACCCGAACAGTCTAGGGGAACTCAGCCCCTTTCGGCGAGTCGAGTACGGGCGCGTTGCTACACGGAGCTGCCAAAAAGTTGCTTGAAAACCCGATGATGACGTCACCATCCCGGTTTTCTGGCAGTTCCGTGTAGAACAAGCCGCCTATGACAGCACCTCGGTGGGGTTGACGACGACTGGCTCCAACCCACGCTTGGCCAACGCCGGAGCCAGGTCCTCGGCTCGACCACAGATCCCGATCCGCCAGTCGTCGGGGTTGAGAAGTTGGCGCCACGCAGTGTTGGCTGACCATTCCTGACCATCCACCCTCACCGAGGCCACTGCAGCCAGGTGATCGTCGACCCAGGTCGGCGCCAGACCCGCCCGCACCAGAGCAGCCACCTGATGGGCCACCGAACCGGCGGTGTCGTACTGCAGTGGAGCAATCCCCACCAAATGGTCACGGGCGGAATCAACCTCGTCATTACGCAGGTCCTCCGCGGACGTGAGAATGCTCAACGCCTCGGCGACGGCGTCGGCCCCGACCTCGGTCCGGAAGGACCCAGCGACTGTCGTGACCCCGCCGTCAGGCAGCGGACGGGCCGACATCCCGACCCCATAGGACCATCCCTTGTCCTCGCGCAGCACTTGGTTGAGCCGTGACCCGAAGGTTCCGCCCAGGGCACCGCACGCCACCTTGAGGGCTGCCCATCCAGGGTGGGCCCTCCCCACCGTGGCCTGCTGGATCCGCACATCGGCCTGCACGGCGTCGGGACGGTCGACGAGGATCACTCGTGGCCCACCGACCCGAGGTGTGGCCGGAACGACCTCCGCCGCTGACCCGGTGGCCATCCACCGCTCGAACACCGACAGATCAAGGTCCTCGACCCCTTCACCGGCCACCACCAGCACGGCGTCGCTGAGGGTCCAATGCGCTGCCCAGAACTCCCGGGCAGCCTCGGCATCGAGCTTCTCCACCGATGTCAGGGTGCCAATGGTGGGCAGGGCCGATCGTGACCCTTCCGGCCAGAGGGCACGGGCGGCTGCGAGCCCGGACAAGGCCGATCCACGCTGGCTGGTCTGGGCCAGGGAGGCTCGTGCCATGTCGATCTGACGGGAGATGTCGGTCTGGGCCAGACTGGTGGTCCGCAACAACTCGACGAAGAGCTCGGCTGCGGCGTCGAACCTTGTCACGGGTACGTCGACACCGACGTGGCTGCCGGCCAACCCGGCCGACCCGTCATAGCTGGCCCCGATCGACTCCATCGCCTCGGCGAAGGCGGCGTCGGGGTGAGGTGCGGTCGACTCGTCGGCGGTGCGGACGACGAGTCCGGCCAGCCCCTCGAGACCGGCGGGCTCGGCACCCAAGGGTGCGTCCAACCCGATTTCCATGGTGATGATGTGCTGACCGGGCATCGGTACGCGCACCACCGTCAGTCCGGTGGACAAGTTCTCCACGATGCACGTCGGGAAGGACCACGGCGAGCCGGGCTGCACGTGTGGACGATCATTGAGGGTCTTCATCACGCCACCTCCTTGTGGACGACGGTCGATGCTTGCTCAGGGGAGAGCCACCGTTTCGCGGCCTCGGTGACTTGGTCAGCGGTGATCGCACGCACCCGGTCGAGGTGGGTGTTGACGAGGTTGGCGTCCCCCAACAGGGTCTCGTGCATGTTGAGCAGGTCGGCCCGTTCGTCGACGACGGCCAAGGATTCCAACCAGTCCCGTTCCACCTGCGCCCGGGCCCGTTCCAGTTCGGCTTCCCGCGGCCCGTTGGCAGCGAACTCGACAATGATCTCGTCGACGGCTCCGGTCAGCTCCTCCTCGGGGACTCCCGGCTTGAGGTGGGCCGACACCAAGGCGGCCGAGGACCCCCGGGACAGCCCGAAGTCGTTCATCGCGACGCCGTCGACCAGGTGACGCTCCCGCTCGAGGGCGCGGATGAGACGCGAACTCATCCCGGATCCGATGGCATCGATGGCCATCGCCACGGCGAGGTTGTCAGGATCGGTGATGGGCGGGGTGGCCCAGGATCGGGTCACCGCGGTCCGGGGCACCGGGCGCTCGACGACCACCCGCGGGTTGTCGTGGCGAACTGGTCCCTGAATGCGCGTCGGGAGGTCACCGGTGGCGGTGGGCACCGCTCCCAGGTACTTCTCGGCGAGAAGGAGACCTTCATCAGCCTCGACGCACCCGGAGATGACGAGAACAGCGTTGTCGGGTCGATACCAGGTGGAATGGAAGGCCGTCACGTCGTCGAGGCGGGCAGCGTCGAGATCGGGCACCGAACCGATGGTCGGATGCCCGTACGGATGCGTCTCCCCGAACCGTCCGTCCAGGAGCAGATCGAGCAGGTCACCATAAGGGGTGTTGTCGTAGCGCTGCCGTTTCTCTTCCTTGACGACCTCCCGCTGGGTGGCGAGGTTCTCCTCGGTGACGGCCAGATGGGCCAACCGCTCGGCCTCCAACCACAACGCCAGCTCCAACGCCCCGGCGGGAGCCGTCTCGTAGTAGTTGGTGCGGTCAAAGCTGGTGGACGCATTGGCCGACCCTCCCACCGACTCGACGGTGGCCAGGTGTTCGCTTGACGCGATGCCGCTCGTGGTACCCGAGAACATCAGGTGCTCGAAGAGGTGGGCGAATCCGAAACGGCCGACCTCCTCGTCGGCCGATCCCACCTGGTACCAGATGTTGACGGCGACACCGGGGGAGGTGGCGTCCGGATTGACGACCACGCGCATCCCGTTGTCAAGGGTCGTGCGGTGTAGCTGGAGGCCTTCTGACATGGGTTCGAGCATAGGGGCAGCCGATGACGCCGTGGGTCGGCTCGCGGTGGCGAAGTGGTTTCTGAGGCTCGGTGCCACCACCTTCCGTAGCACTGCCCACGATCATCAACCCGATCACCACAGGCGGGCAGAAGGACCCTCAAAATCTTTCCCACAACCCGTTGCGGAACACCACCTGCGCCGATCCGTCCTTATCGCGCCGTACTCTGGAGGGTATGCAGACGCAGCGAAACGTGGTGTCCCACGCCCTGCAACGCCGTCACACCCTGGAGGCGCTGCTCAGCCCCCGGGTCGACCTCAATGCCCCCACGGCATGCGACGCCGACCCCATGTTGGTGCGTGCCGCCATGCACCACGGCGAGCCCCTCGACCACGACTGTCCGGTCTGCGAGTCGCCGCGGCTAGTCCTGCTGCGCCATGTCTTCGGCCACCAGCTGGGCCAGTACTCGGGACGCATCCGCACCGTTGACGAACTGGAGGAGATGGAGCACCAGTTCGGTGAGTTCCACGTTTATGAGGTCGAGGTCTGTCCCGACTGCCTGTGGAACCACATCCTCGTCGATTACGTCCTGGGGGACGGTCGACGTCGTCGCCCACCTCGCCATCAGCCGACCGTGGAGGATATCTATGGCTGATCACAAACCTGCCAAGCGGCCAGCACGCCGAGCCGCCCCCGCACCGGGTGGCGCTCGATCGGCTTTCCCCGCAGCCAGACCCAGGCGCGGACGCCACGGGAAGCTGAAGAAGTTCCTGTGGGGCATGCTGGTGACGATCCTGTCGCTGGCGATCATCGCCGTCATTGGTGTCTTCGTCGCCTATGAACGCACCGAGCTGCCCGACCCCAACCATGACTTCCAGACGAACACCTCGTTCATCTATTACCGTGACGGCAGCCGGCTCGGATCCTTCTCGGTGCAGAACCGTCAGTCGATTCCTTATGAGTCGATGCCCAAGGACCTGCGCAACGCTGTCGTCTCAGCCGAGAACCGCACCTTCTGGACGGATCCTGGCATCTCGGTCAAGGGCATGGTTCGCGCCGCGTGGGCCATTGCCCGAGGTGGTGAAATGCAAGGGGGCTCGACGATCACCCAGCAGTACATCAAGGTGTTGTACCTGTCCCAGGAACGCACCATGAGCCGCAAGTTCAAGGAGCTCCTCCTC
Source organism: Cutibacterium avidum ATCC 25577 (assembly GCF_000227295.1). Taxonomy (GTDB): domain Bacteria; phylum Actinomycetota; class Actinomycetes; order Propionibacteriales; family Propionibacteriaceae; genus Cutibacterium; species Cutibacterium avidum. Next base: position 1,273,796 of record NZ_JH165054.1, read on the forward strand.
GCGGTGAAGATGGGCAAGGAGGTGTCCAAACAGGACATTCTCGCCGGCTACCTCAACACCATTTACTTCGGTCGCGGAGCTTACGGAGCCCAGGCTGCCGCGAAGGCGTTCTTCTACACCGACGCCTCCAAGCTCACCTTGTCTCAGTCGGCAGTGCTGGCGGCGGTCCTCAACAGCCCTGCCAACTTTGACCCCAACGGCGGAGTGGCCGCCCGAGAGAGGTTGCTGCAGCGTTACCGCTACGTCCTCGACGGTATGCTCGAGGCCGGAAACATCACCCCGGCCCAGCACGACGAGGCGTATCGGCAGCTGCCGAAGTTCCCGAAGGTCCCCGACTACAACCGGTGGGCGGGAACCGACGGCTACCTCATGAAGATGGTCCATGACGAGCTCATCGCGAGGGGATTCTCAGACCAGCAGATCAAGGGTGGCGGGCTCAAGGTGATGACCACCCTCGATCGCAACGACCAGAAGGCAGCGGTTGCGGCCGGCCAGAAGTACAAGAGGATCGCAGGTCGCAACGCAGGCTCCAAGGGGGCGGAGAATCTTCATCCGGCTCTCGCCTCGGTCGACGTCAAGACCGGTGGTGTGTTGGCCATTTACGGTGGTGACGACTACATTTCCAACACTCGTAACTGGGCTCGCACTCCGCGCCCGTCGGCGTCCACCTTCAAGACCTATGCGGCTGTGGCTGGGATGCGGCATGGTTTCAGCCTGCGCTCCCGGTTGGAAGGCGACGCCTTCACTCCCGACGGCGACACGACGGAGGTCCGCAATGAGAACAACCGGAACTACGGCACCGTTAGTATGCGGCGAGCCATTGCGAAGTCGATCAACACCGCCTTCGTCGACATGGTCTCGCGGATGAAGGACGGCCCGAAGGACGTTGTCCAGGCCGCCAATGCCGCCGGGGTTCCCAAGGGCACCGGATGGGACCTCAACAACCGCATCGCCCTGGGCACCGCCGAGGTGAGCCCACTGGCCCAGGCCGGCGGCTACGCAACGATCGCGAATGACGGTAAGAAGGCCACCCCTCACGTCGTTGGCAAGGTCGTTGACCAGTCCGGAAAGGTCGTCTATCAGGCTCCTAAACCGTCGAAGCAGACCATTGAGGCTGATATCAGCCACGATGTCAGCTACGCCCTGCAGTCTGTGGTCGAGGAAGGCACCGGTCGAATCGTGGCCGACTTCGACCATCACGTCGCTGGAAAGACGGGTACTTCCGGCGTCGGGGACGGGGTGACGGCTGCCTGGTTCGTCGCTTACACCAAGCAGATCTCGACGGCCGTCATGTTCGTCGCAGGTGACAGCGGCAACGAGAACCTCGATCCCTACGCTCGCGAGGGGGCTACCGGCTTCCATGGCGGCGATTACCCGGCGCGCACTTGGCGCGACTACATGGAGACGGCGATGAAGGGGATGCCTGATGAGTCCTTTGCCGACCCTGATTGGGTGAATCTGTCCGGCAAGCACTACGGCGAGGCCAAGCGTCCGGAAGTGCCAGTTGAAGAGGATTCTCGGGACACCTCCGACAATTCGGACTCGAACGATCCCGAGTCGCCGGTTGAGTCGTCGGCGCCGGTCCCTGCAGCATCGACGACCCCGAGTTCCAAGCCGTCGTCGACGGCCAGCCAGGAGCCTCCCAAGCCGTCTTCGACGATGACGAGGACTGAGCCGACCCACACCCGGCGCCCGACGCACACCGCCAGACCGACACACACTAGCCATCCCACTTCGGGAGAGACGACGCGCGGCGGGAGTCAACCGGGTGATCAGGCACACAGTGGGTAGCCTGACGACGTGACCATCCCCGATCAGAACGACGACGCCGTGGCGGCCAACAGTCATGCGGTCGCACGCCCGAACGGCGGATCCACGGGTTACGCAGGTCGCCGTGCCCTTGACGTCCCGAGGCGATCCCGCGTGTCTCAGCTGGGGCTGGATCGCCGTATTGGTGGGCGCATGGGGCGTCATGCCTGGCCACGCGGCATTTTCTTCGACCCAGGTCCGTGGGCTGTCATGAGCGCGATCGTGGTGTGGTTGCTCACGATCTACCGCGTCACTCCGTGCGTGCAGCATGTCGCGTCCAAGACCGTCGATCCGTACCAGCGGCAGTGCTACTCGGACATTCCGACGATCTATCGGTCCTCGGGAATGGGCCACGGCGGATCACTCTTCTCGAACCCCGACGTCGCCCAGACCCCTCTCGTGACTGTTCTCATGGCCTTCTGTCGCCGTGTGGTGTGGGTCTTCGGTGCGGAAGTCTCCCCGAAGGCCACTGACCAGCAGGTTCTCGACGCAGCCAACGCCTATTGGGGAGTCGCCCAGGTCGTGCTCTTCGTGGCTTTCCTGGCCGTCGTCATCTCGGTCATGCTGCTGGGGCGCAGCTCGGACACCAACCTTCCCGTCGATGAGGAGGGCCGTCCCACCCAGGTCCGACGCCGTTCCTGGGACGTCTTCTGGGTGGTGCTGTGTCCAGCGGTCTACCTGGCCGGTCTCATCGACTTCTCCATGGTCCCGGTCGCCCTGGCCACCACGTCGATGCTGGCCTGGTCCCGTCGCCGTCCATGGTTGGCCGGGATCCTCGTCGGTCTGGCCTGCGCGGGAAGCCTGCAGGCCGCCGTGGTGGCCTTCGCCGTCCTGGTGTGTTGTCTGCGCGCCACGCGGCTTCCGGAGCTGGGGCGATACCTGCTGTCCGGGTTCCTCGTGTTGATGGCCTGTCATGTCATCGCGTGCTGCCTCAGTCTGACGACCTGGTGGACCTACCTGCGTTCGGCCTTCTGGTCAGGCACCGGTCTGGGCACGATGTGGTACGTCATCCAGGACTCCTCGGGCGGCACGATCCCTGGGATCGGCTGGATCACCGGCGCCTTGACGATTGGCGGCCTGCTCGGTCTGGCATGGCTGTCGATGACGGTCCCGAGACGTCCGCGGATCGCACAGGTCGCTTGCGTGGCCCTGTTGATCCTCTTCATCACCAACAAGGTGTACTCGCCGCAATGGGTGCTGCTGCTCGTTCCGCTGGCTGCCCTGGCCCGCCCCGATTTCCGCGACTGGGCCGTCCTCATGGTGGGGGAGTGCTTTTACTCCTTGGCCGTCTGGGCCCATCTCGGCGGGCTGTCCCTGCCGGGCGGGTCCGATGCCGACATCGTCTACTGGGCCTCCATCGTGTTGCGCCTGGCCTGTGAGATCTGGTTCGCGTGGGGAGTTGTCGACGACATCCGACGGCCGTGGAATGACGTCGTCAGGGTGGGGTATGCCGACGATCCCACCGGTGGGGTGCTCGACCACGCACCAGACCCAGCGCCCGAAGGTGAACCCGTCGCGGAGGCTGCCCGGTGACGCGCACCGGAGCAATGAGGTCGACGCGAGTCGCGACGTCATTCACCCCCGCCGATGACGGACGCCTGGTGGCCCAGACATGGTTGGGGAGTCGAGCGATCCTGTTCATCGTCGCCGTGGTCGGCATGGCCGGGTACCACCGCACCTTCTCCCAGGTGACGGGTAACTGGGACGTCCAGCACTTCATGTCCATCGCCCGCAATGGGTACGCCGATCCCCTGGAAATGGCCTTCTTTCCTGGCCTTCCGGCACTGCTCAAGGTCGGCAGCCTCATCGGTCTACCGATGGAGGTCACCGGAGTTCTGCTCGGCCTGGTCGGGTCGGCCTTGGCGGCCTGGGCGCTGTTCCGTATCGGCGGCACGGTCCCGGCGTGTTTGTGGCTGATCGCCCCGACGGCGGTCTTCACCGTCGTCGGGTACACCGAGTCCCCGTTCTGCGCCGCCGCATTCTGGTCCTGGGAGCGTGCCCGAGCCGGGAAATGGTGGCCAGCCGCGTTGCTTGCCGGACTGGCATGCACCTTCCGAGTGTCAGGGCTCTTCCTCGTCGGTGCCCTGGCTGTGATGGCAGTCCTTGGCGACGGGGACCAGCGTCGTCCCACCAGCCAAGCCGCTCGACGCCGCCGTAATACCGAGATCGTCAATCGGCTTTCGACCCTGCTGGTGCCAGCTGCTGTTCTCGTGGCCTTCGCGGTGTGGTTGCATCGGCTGACAGGGTCGTGGACGGCCTGGTCCCAGGCGCAGACCAAGGGTTGGGGACGCGGTTTCACCACCCCGGTCGAGACACTGCGGCACACCTTGCCCGCGACCCACCCCGAGACCTGGGAAGCCACCTACGGCTCGGGGGCAGCCGGAGTGGCGATCGTGTTTCGGCTCGAGCTGGTCTCGGTCGTCCTGGGTATCCTCGTCTTCATCTACTGCCTGATCCGTCGCCGTTGGGCCTCGGCAGCGTGGGTTGGTATCCAAGTCGTGGCCTTCTCGATCGGTTATTGGTACATGAGCGTCAACCGTGCCACTCTGTTGTGGTTCCCGCTCTTCGTCGCGCTGGCTGAGCTCACTCGTGGCCCGTCCAAACCGCCCGGTCTGGTGTTGCTGTGGCGCGGAATCATGGGCATTGTCGTTGTCGTCGATCTCGCCGTCGTGGTGTGGTGGGGCTGGCGATTCTTCACCGGGGGGTGGGCCAGTTGAGGCTCGTATACGCGCGCAAGGTCTGGACTCTCCCGACCCTTGAGAAGATCGTCGTGATTGGCGTCGTGGTCGCGTTGTTCGCGATGCAGCTCATCGACACCCGGCATGGTCTGTGGACCCCTTGGACCGTCTCGATCCAGCTTGTCGGATGCGCCGTCGTGACGATGTGTCTGGCGCCAGCAGCATGGCGACGACGTCATTCCATGAGTCGAACCGGCTGGATCTTCATCGCCGAGATCACGACCATCATGATCTGGTCCCTGATCTCGGCGATGGTGGCCCCGAAAGCTGTCGTGTGGCGGACGACGGTGCCACGCATCCACCAGGTCATGCCAGCCGTGACAGCCCTGGTCACCTTGATGGCGGCGGTGACAACGGTACTCGTCCTGTCTCGCCATGCTCGTCGGCTGGCGACCCTGGGGGGGTCTGCTGCGGTGCTTCTCGGCGCTCTCGTGGACTGGCCGGTTCAGGCGTCCATCCACCGCAGTCCCAGGCTTGCCAGCGCGATGGGTGGCTCGGCGGTTGTCCACGTCGCGATCCTCCTGGCGGCCGGTGTCTTCTTCGACGCTTCTCGGATGGCTCGCACGCGTCCGCGGCAACTTGCCCTGGCCATGGTGGGATGTCTTGCCGTCGGCATGACGATCGCCACCGGTTCCCGCGCCGCCCTCATCGTGCTGTTCATCTTCGGCGCCTGGGCGCTGGCAGCCTGGGGACGACACCATCCGCGCATCGCGGGGGGTGTTGCGGCTGCCGCAGCGGTGATGCTGGTCGCCCTCGTTATCCGTGTACCCGCTCTGCAACGTCTGGCCACATGGACCTCGCCGGCCCGTCTTCATGCCGCTTCGGTGGGATGGGACGCGGTCTCCAGCTCCTGGACGTACCTGCTTCTCGGCGTGGGATCCGGTCGGGTCTTTCCGTGGTATTCCATCGAGGACAAGTTCATTGCGGCCCCGGGAGCCGGCATCATCGGCACTCCGTTCGGGGTTGCCCTCAACTCTGCTCATTCGGTCTTCGTCGCGGTGCTCACGGAGTTGGGCGTCCTGATGTTCCTGGTGCTGTGTGCGTCTGTCGTCCTGGTGTGGGCCAATGCCTGGCATGACGTGCGTCGTCGCTCCACCTGGGCGGTGACCTCGATGGTTCTGGCTGCCACCACGGCCGCCTGGGTATTCGACACCTACCTGCTGAAGAACTTCGCCGTGTCGACGTGGTGGTGGCTCATTGCTGGTTGTGTGCTGGCCTCTCACGGCTGTGATGGAGAACGGGTTGGTCCGGTGGCAGCCTCGCTGGAAAGCCCCGGCACTGTTGAATCATGAGTTGGTGAATCAGGCATCGGGCACTTCGAGTCGTACTGATTGAGGCTGCACGACGTCGCGATGGCAGCTCCTGACCGCGGCCCTCTGATGAGACGATCCTCTTGTGACAAGGAAAGTGACGGTTGCCGGAAACCGGCAACCGTCACTCAAGAGATCTTCCAGAAGCGCTTACTTCTTGCGAGCCAGCACCACGCCGTCCAGGTGAGCGTGGCACATCGACAGCAGTTCGAGGTGATCGCTGAGCTCACGCCGTGAGGTCACTCCCTCGCCTACGACGACGATCGTCGAGGCGGTCTTGGACGCAACCGTGAGGGAGTCAGAGGCCTCGAACCCTGCAGAGGCGTTGACGATCACGGTGTCGTAGCGGGAGCCCAGTTCGTGCAGCAGGGCCGTCAGCGCCTCACCGCCGAGCAACTCGCCGCCGTTATCGGTGGCTGTTCCGGCCGGGACGAAGTCGGCCTCGTCACCCTTGCCGGTGACGAGGACGTCAGCCTCATGAGCGCGTCCGGCGAGCAGATCAGACAGCCCCGCGGTGGTACGGTCCAGACCACGTGCCTGGGTTGCGCTGCCATGGGCCAGATCGGCGTCGACGAGCACCGTCCTGGTACCGGTGCGGGCGAGGCTGTCGGCGACAGCCGCGGCAATCACTCCGGCCTGGGTGGGTCCGGAGCTGGGGCACAAGGAGACGGTACGAATGCCGTCTCGTGACGGCATGAAGGAGATGTTGTGGGCCAGCGGTGTGATCTCGCTGGTCGTCGGGGATGCCGAAACGCAGCCCAGAACCGAGGAATCGACGACCTCGGCAACGTCCTCCGGCGAATGAATCCTGGTGTTCAGGATGGCTCGGACGAACAGGTAGATGAGAGCGACGAGGATGCCGATGAGCACACCGACGACCATGCTCTTGGTGGCCGAGCGCTCACTTCCCTGCACCGGAGAGATGATGACGGTCGCCTTGGAGATGGACAGTACCGGCTTGTTGTTGCTGGCATGCGGCACCCGGGCAACGGCCTTCTTGAGGTCCGTGACCATGGTGTCGACGACCTTCTTGGTGTCGGCCTCATTGTCGCTGGAGTAGATGATCTGCAGGAACATCGGGGAAGGGGTCACCTTGATGGCCTGCTCTAACGACTTTGACGACACCCTCGGGTCCAGGCTGGCGCCGAGGGGCTCCAGCACCGCGGCGGAACTGAGGTAATCGGCATAGGAAGCGACGAGGTGGGTGGTGTATTCCGAGGCCGCCGCCGGATTCTGGAACGTGTCAAAGGCCTCTGACGTGAACAAGACGTCGGCCTCGGCCTCGTAGCTCGCATGGGACATGGCGTAGTGGCCGACCCCAGCGACGATCGCGACGATGACGGCGACAATCGCCGATGAGGCCAAGAAATGGCGCGCGTTCCGGAACACTGTACGTAGCTGCATCCAACGACCGATCTGTCAGGGGTGAAGGTGTGTATAGGCTGGAACCACCATAGCCCGTAGGACAACCAAGGAGTATCGGCCATGCAACGATCAGGCGCACTCTCCGGCGTGGTGGGACGCGCGAAGCGCTGGCTCGCGCAGCGGGTCCGCCGTGTCCGCCCTTCCCAAGGGGTTTCGCGCCAATCAACCGGTCGGCACCATGACAAGCCGCTGGTCGTCCTGGTGACGTCCCGGTTCCCCTACGGATCTGCCGAGCAGTTCATTGTCGCGGAATTGCCCCACTGGACGGGTCGCGGCATCGACATGGTGGTCTTGCCGGAGAAGAACGACGCGCCGAATGTCCAACCCCGTGATCTTCCTGCGGGCGTCACCCTCGACACCCGCCTGTTGAGGAAGTGGGGAAGCCAGAAAGGGCGTGCGCTGTCAGTTCTTGACGCCCTGACGTCCGGCGTCTTCTGGCGAGAAATTCGCGATCTCGCCAACTTGGGCCGTCTGAACCGTTCTCGCTTCGTCTTCGCCCTGCGGTCCTGTGCCCAGATCACCATGGTCCGACGCAGCCTGGCCGAACTGTCGAGAGAACACGGCGGGATCGATCTCGTCTACACCTACTGGCTGGCCGTCTCGACAGTGGGTGCTGCGTTGGCGAAGAAGCAGGGGGCAGTGCGCCGTGTGGCGTCTCGGGCTCACAACGCCGATATCTACGAGGATCGTCACCCCCTGCGCCATCATCCCGCGGTGCGCCAGATCGTTGACGAGGTCGACCTGCTGGCCCCGATTGCCGCCGATGGAGCCGAATTCTGTGTTGATCGCTATGGGTTCGACGAGAATCGCGTGGTCGTCAGTCGGTTGGGTGTCGACATCCCCTCGCGCGAGGAGTGGTGCCGACCCAGCCCGGACGGCGTCTTCACCGTCTTCTCCGTCAGCACCATGACCCCCTTCAAGCGGCTCGACCTGCTCATCGACTCCCTGGCGGATCTGTCCCAGCGATGCGGATCAACCACCCTGCGCTGGGTTCACGCTGGTGAGGGGCGTCTCCATGACGAGCTTGCTGCCCGAGTTTCCGAGAAACTCCAGCCTCGCGGGATCGAGGTGGAATGGCTGGGCCAGCTCGGACACGACGAGCTCTTCACCTGGTATCGCACCCACCAGGCCGACGTCCTGGTCAACACCAGCTCCTCGGAGGGCATCCCAGTGTCCATGATGGAGGCGATGGTGCGCGGCGTACCGGTCATCGGTACCGATGTGGGCGGGGTTCGTGAGATCCTTCCTCCGGACTGGCTGATGCCGTCCGATCCGTCAGCATCGGAGGTGGCCGAGTTCATCGCGGCGCGGATGGATGACGCCAAGTCCGACCGGACTCGTCAGGAGGTGGCCCGTTTGGTGGCCGAGAAGTACGACGCCGACCACAACTTCGACGTCTTCGTCGACCGAATGGTGACGGTGGCGCAGGCATGACAACGCTGGCTCAGCGGGCCGATCTTCCGAGCTCCCAGCCTTCCCGGGTCGCAGTGTGGTTCGTGAAGTTCTTCCTCATCCTGCTGCCCTTCGCGTCGGCATGGGCCTCGACGATCACCATCGCCGGTCTGCCTCCGGTGCGGTTGCTGGTCGTCGTCCTGGTACTGGCCGCTCTGGCGGCGCGCCCACGGGTGGAGATCGTCTCCCAGGTCCTCATCGCCGTCGGCATGTTCTGGATCGCGATGGGCCTGTTCCTCATGAGGGATGCTGAGAGCCTCAAGGAGAATCTGGGAGTTCTCGTCGGCCTGTTGACGATGATTTCCCTGACCCTCGTCGGCCACGGGCTGTCCTGGATCATCCTCATGTGCCGGGCCTGGCTCGGCGGCGTCATCATCGCGATCCTGCCCGGCTTGTTCGAGATTGCTACAGGAAAACACATGCCCAACTATCGGTTGGGTGCCTCGGCCTATGTCCGCAGGACGGCGACCGATATCGCCTCCTTCATGGTCAACCCCAACCTCTTTGCCTACTTCATCACTGCCGGCATGGTTGCCCTCATCGTCGGATGGCAGCTCGAGAAGGGCTGGCTGAAGTGGACGTACTTCATCGTCGCTCTCCTCGTGGCGCCGGTGACCTGGTTCACCGGGTCAAGACTCTGCATGGCAGCCTGTCTGGTGCTGTTGGCCTGGATGTGCGTGCGCTCTCGAGTTCTGACGATGATCGCAGCCATCGGGGTGTGCGTGGGCGCCATTTTCGTCATTGCCGCCGGGATGATTCCCCAACTCATCGACGCCTACAACACCTTCATCGTCAACCTCAACTCGAATTCCGGTCAGACCCGTCTGCACCTGTACCAGAACGCCGGATGGCTGTTCGTGAACACCAAGGGCGTCGGCATTGGACCGGGTCGGTACACGGTGGAAGTGACCGCTGCGCCGTGGCGGACCTACGGCGCCATCGATCCGCACAACGGTTTCACCGAGGTCTTCGTCGGTTACGGCCTGCTCGTCGGCGTGGTCCTCGTCGCCCTGGCCCTGGCTGCTCTCATCGCAGCCATTCGCCGCGCCGGGGGGCATCCCGGCTACACCGAGACGATCCTGCTGCAGGCGGTGGGCGTGAGCCTGCTCCTCTGCCCGGTGCTGGCCATGGCCAACAGTTCGTACCTCAAGGCCCCGGCGGTCTGGTGCCAGATGGCCACCATTGCGCTGTGGTGCCAGTACCTGCTCAGGACCAGCCTCTCTCCGCGCAGATCTGTGAAGTACCATGTCGACGACCGGCGGCTTCCCCGTCGACGCCGAGTTCTGGCTCGAGCCATCTCTGCCGACCAGAAGTGAGCCCCTTCCACATCTGAGGGCCAATGTCCTGTGGCGTGTTCGGCCTCCTGAGAGCGGGCCTGTCGGCGTCTTGTCCTGGGCGCGAGTACGCTGGACCCGATGCAACCGGCATGAAAGGCGTCCCACATGGGTGAACCACGGATCATCGACACCGCCGATCTGGACGACGGTGTGACCATCGGCGACGGTTCGTCGATCTGGCACCTCTCCCAAGTCCGCAGCGAAGCTGTCCTCGGACGCAACGTCGTGGTGGGCCGTGGTGCCTACATCGGCGAGGGTGTCCGCGTCGGCGACAACTGCAAGATTCAGAATTACGCGCTGGTCTACGAGCCGGCGGAGCTGGAGGACGGGGTCTTCATCGGTCCGGCGGTGGTCCTCACCAATGACCACTTCCCCCGCGCCATCAACCCCGACGGCTCCCTCAAGTCGGCTGACGACTGGGAGCAGGTGGGCGTGACCTGCAAGCGCGGCTGCGCCGTCGGTGCCCGCTCTGTGTGCGTCGCCCCCGTCACCATCGGTGAGTGGGCCACGGTGGCGGCCGGATCGGTCGTCACCAAGGATGTTCCGGCCTATGCCCTGGTGGCTGGTGTACCAGCTCGTCGAGTCAAGTGGGTGGGTCGTTCCGGCTTCCCGCTGGATCCCGACGGTGAGAACAAGTGGATCGACTCGCGAATCGGGGACCGGTTCGTCGAGGATCCCGAGACCGACACGCTGACTCTCGTCAGCGAGGGCGAGCAGGCCTGAGGTCGTCGTCCCCCCAACCCAAGTACCCCTTCGTGGGTGCCACGGCGCCCACAAACCGGACATCGTGTCCGAACAGTTAGGAGCTTTCAACGTGACTGCCCAGTTCATTCCACCTGCCAAGCCGATCCTCGGTGATGACGAGCGCAAGGCCGTCGACGAGGTCATCGCCTCCGGCATGGTCGCCCAGGGCCCCCAGGTCCACTCCTTCGAGGAGGAGTTCTCCTCCCAGGTCGTCGACGGGGTCCATTGCGTGGCCGTCAACTCGGGCACCTCGGCCCTGCACATTGGTCTGCTGGCCTCCGGCATTGGTGAGGGTGACGAGGTCATCGTCCCTTCCTTCACCTTCGCCGCCACCGGCAACTCCGTCGCCCTGTCCGGCGCCAAGCCGGTCTTCGCCGACGTCGACCCGGTGACCTTCAACCTGGATCCGGCCTCCATCGAGGCCTCCATCACCGACAAGACTGCCGCGATCATGCCGGTGCACCTCTACGGACTGCCGGCCAACATGCCTGAGATCCTCAAGATCGCCGAGAAGCACGGCCTCAGGGTCTTCGAGGACTGCGCCCAGGCTCACGCCGCCAGCATCGACGGCAAGCACGTCGGTACCTTCGGTACCTTCGGCGCCTTCTCCTTCTACCCGACCAAGAACATGACCTCGGGTGAGGGTGGCATGATCACCACCTCCGACCCGGAGGTCGCTCGCGAGGCTGCCATGCTCCGCAACCAGGGCATGGAGAAGCGCTACGCCAATGAGTACGTCGGTCTCAACAACCGCATGACCGACATTCACGCCTCCATCGGTCGTGTTCAGCTCACCAAGCTGGCCGGCTGGACGAAGACCCGTCAGGAGAACGCGGCCTTCCTGTCGAAGAACATCACCGAGGCCGTCACCCCGGTCGTTCCCGAGAGCTACGTGCACGTGTATCACCAGTACACGATCCGTCTCGAGGGAGCCACCGGCGAGGAGCGCGACCGCTTCGTCACCGCCCTCAAGGAGGAGCACCAGGTCGGCTCGGGGGTCTACTACCCGATTCCGAACCACCGTCTGCCCTCGCTGGCCCCGTACGCCCCGGGCCTCGAGCTGCCGAACACCGAGAAGGTTGCCGCAGAGTGCGTCTCGCTGCCGGTTCACCCCTCGCTGTCCCAGGCCGACCTCGAGCGCATCGTCGCCGCTGTCAACACTTGCGCGAAGGCAGGTGCCTGATGGCGAATCTGCGTGCCGGCATGGTCGGCATCGGGTCGATGGGCAAGAACCACGTCCGCAACCTGCGCGCCATCGACGGGGTCGACCTGGTCGCGATTGCGGACGCCTCCGGCAAGGACCCATTCGGGGTCGCCGGTGACCTGCCCGTCCTGCCCGACGTCGACGCGGTCATCGAGGCCGGAGTCGACTACTGCGTCGTCGCGGCCCCGACCAAGTTCCACGAGGAGATCGGTCTCAAGCTGGCCGAGGCGGGGGTCCACGCCCTCATCGAGAAGCCGCTGGCCTACGACACGGCCGCCGCCACCCGTCTGGCCAAGGCCTTCGAGAGCAAGGGTCTCATTGGTGCCGTCGGTCACATCGAGCGGTACAACCCGGCCCTGCAGTCGCTGCGCAAGCGTCTGGAGAACGGCGACCTCGGCGACCTCTACCAGGTGGCCACCCGTCGTCAGGGTCCGTTCCCGGCCCGTATCGCCGACGTCGGCGTCGTCAAGGACCTCGCCAGCCACGACATCGACCTCACCGCCTGGGTCACCCAGCGTGAGTTCGAGCTGGTTGCCGCCCGTACCATGTTCAAGGCTGGCCGGGACTACGAGGACATGGTCTCGGCGACCTGCCAGCTCTCCGATGGGCTCATGAGCAACCACCTCGTCAACTGGCTGACCCCGACCAAGGAACGTCGCACCTTCGTGACCGGCGAGAAGGGCATGTTCATCGCGGACACCCTGACCGCTGATCTCACCTTCTACTCCAACGCCAAGGTTGCGACGGTGTGGGATGACATCGCCAACTTCCGTGGCGTTGCCGAGGGTGACGTCACCAGGTTCGCGATCCCGAAGCCCGAGCCGCTGCGCACCGAGCACGAGAACTTCCGTGACGCCGTGCTGGGCAAGGAGTCCGACATCGTGACGATGACCCAGGGCGCCAAGGTCGTCCAGGTCTGCGAGGCAATGATCAACTCCGCCGCCTCCGGGGAGTTCGTCAAGATCTCCTGACACATCGGTCATGATCGGGCCGGGCCGTCGAGGCCCGGCCCGATTGCGTTCACCGACGCGTTCGGCCTGGGTCGAGCGGCCGAGTCTCCAACGGCCTCGAGGGTAGGATGGCTGGCATCTTTGGTCACCACGAATTCCCTCACGGCCTGCGGGCCGTGGCATCGCGCTCGGTAGACCCCGCTCAGTGGTTCAGCGGGGCGGCCGAGGTCGTCGTCGCATGTCTTTTCCTCACGTGTACCTATGTCACGGTGGACCAGCCACTCTTCGACAATGGCGCGTGCCCACTGGTGCTCCCGCTCTTCGCGGTGGCTGCCGTGGCGCTGGAAGTGTTGTGCATCGTCAGGGATGCACGGGGGATACCGACTCCGCGGGAGTGGACCCGTCCCCTCACCATCGTGGTGTGCAGCTTCCTGGCACTGCTGGCCTGGGCTGCGGCCTCGATCCCCTTCCATGACCATGTCGTCTATGACTTTTCCATGGGGGTCATCAGGGGCCTGCCGCTCTATGCCCTCGTCGTGCCCCTGGCCGAGGCGACGATGACGATTCTCGTCGCTGTCTTCGCCTGCCGACTCATCGTGGTGGAGAACCTCGAGGGAGCGCTGTGGAGACTGTCCGTTCTGATGGCGATCGCGAACCCAATTGGGCTCGTCAACGAATACTCAGCAGGTCATACGACGGGATGGCGGGTTGCCACCAAGCTCGGTGGGGCCGCGATCTGTCACGTGGTGCTGATCCTCGCCGTGGCTGTCGCTGTCGACGCCGTCATCCGGAACCGTCACCGGATCATCTCGAGCGTGGCCGTCGTCAGTCACCTGGCCTGCTTGGCGGTGTCCGGGTCCCGTGCCGGGATCATCTGCCTGGCCCTGTTCATCCTCGGTCTGGTTCTCCTCGGACGCTCTCACCGCAGGAGGAGCCGTGAGCAATGGACCATCCTCGCGGCCCTGGGGATAGTGGTGGCCGGAGTTGCCATTTGGTTCGTCTCGACGGTGCGGACGGGGTCTCTGGTGGATCCGGCGAGGGCGAGGACCTGGGCCTTGGCGGGACACGTCGTCCTCGAGTCACCGGGTCGTTTCCTAATGGGAACCGGCTATGGGACCATCTGGCCGTGGTTCGTCCTTGAGTCCACTTTCATGCCCGGGTCCTCCCATGGGATGCGCCAGACCCTGTACGGCTACAGTCTTCCGCACGCTCACAGTCTGGTCGCCCAGGTGCTGGGGGAGCTCGGGGCGATTGGCCTCATCCTGCTGCTGGTCTCCCTGGGCACTGTCATCGCGGTGTGCATCAAGGGGATTCGCGGACACTTCCCGGTGTTGTGCCTCGGGGTGCTCGCGACGATCCCGGCCTTCCTGATGGACACCTACCTCATCAAGAACTTCCCGATCGCGCTGTTCTGGTGGTTCTTCACGCTGGTCGTCTGCCGGCTCGTGACGACCACGGGGAAGGATGACCGCGAGGAAGTGTCCGTCGACCACTGATTCGCGCGGGAAATTGTGTGCTCAGCCGTGATTCTTTCCGGGGCGAGTCAGCGGATGGTACGGCTGCGTACTAGCCTGAACCCGTCGTCAATCCATATTAGTGACGATGACGTCGCCAGGTCATGGATGTCGATGCCGCGCCCGGGCAGGTAGTTTTCCAGGTTGCCGGGAGGTTTTGAACCCGCCATCCGGACGGATTCGTGATGCCCGGACCATGGGGAAAGGAAAGGATCAGATGTCCCTCGAGCCGCTCGCCGCCGATGCCGAAGGCGTTACCGCAGTTGGAAGAGCGAGGGGGTTCAGACCCAAGCACTTGGTGACCGGCCCCTCACGCGACGACAAGTCATTCCTCGGACATCCGGGCGGACTGCCGTGGATGCTCCAGGTCGAGATGTGGGAGCGATTCTCCTGGTTCGGGATGCGGGCCATCCTCGTCTACTTCATCACCGACACCTTGGCAAATGGCGGCCTCGGGCTGCCGGTCAATGCCGGTCAGGTGGTCATGGCCTCCTATGGCGCTGCGGTGCTGCTCATGACGATTCCCGGCGGTATCTTCGCCGACCGGATTCTCGGGCCGTGGGTCTCCACCCTGTGGGGCGGTCTCATCATCATGACCGGTCACGTCATCCTGGCGATACCTCAGGCGGTGACGTCGTGGATCGGCCTTGTCTGCATCGCCATCGGTACCGGTTTCATCAAGCCGAATCTGTCGACGGTCGTCGGTGGCCTCTATGACGATGGCGATCCGCGTCGTGACCAAGGCTTCTTGTACTTCTACATGTCGATCAACATCGGCTCCCTCATCGCTCCGCTCATCACCGGTCTGCTCAAGGACCACTACGGGTACCACATCGGATTCATCGCGGCAGCCATCGGTATGGCCCTGGCCCTCGTGGCTTTCATCCATGGTCGTTCCAAGCTGCGCGACTTCGCCTTTGACATTCCCAATCCGCTCGCCCCAGGTGAGGGGCGCCGGATGGTGCTCAGGACCCTGGGAATCATCGCGATTGGTGCTGTGCTCGTCATCGGGTTCAAGGCGTTGCTGGGCGAGTGGACTTCGGCCATCGCTTACTCGCTGTTCACCTTCGCCACCGTGACAGCCCTGGGGTACTTCTTGACGATGTTCCGCTCCTCGAAGGTCACCGAGCGGGAGCGTGGTCACCTGTGGGCCTTCGTCCCGCTGTGGGTGGGGCAGGTGCTCTTCGTCATGATCTTCGAGCAGGCAGCCGGGAAGATGGCCACCTTCGCCAAGGCCAACACCGACGGTCACATCGCCGGTTCCGCCCTTCTCAAGCCGGAGCAGTACCAGATGATCAACCCGGCCGCCGTACTCATCCTTGCCGGTCTGTTGGGCATGTGGTTCCGAAGGAGGGAGGGGAAGTTCCCCAACACCCCGCAGAAGTTCGCGATCTCGGTGTTCATCATCGGGCTGACCGCCCTCATGATGGGATTCGGCTTCCAGAGCTGGCCAGGCGGGGACAAGCTCGCGCCGTGGTGGTTCCTGGCCGTCGTCTTCGTCATTCAGACCGTCGCCGAGTTGTTCATGAACCCGATTGGCCTCTCGACGGCCACCAAGCTGGCCCCGAAGAAGTTCGCATCCCAGAACATGACTCTGTGGTTGCTGGCTGCGGCCTGCGGTCAGGGCCTGGCATCGGTGACGATCGAGCGCACGAAGAATCTTGGTGACGTGGTGTTCTACTACGGTCTGGGCATCGTGACGATCGTCGTCGCGGCCGTGCTCTTCGCCATCGCCCCGTGGACCCAGTCGAAGATGGAGGACGTCGATCAGGTGTGCCACGAGGATGCCGGGGTCACCCCGGAATCTGAAGGCCACTGAATCTGAAAGCTACTGATTCGTCGGTGGGGCCCGTCCGGTGGGGCGGGTCCCACGTCGTGTTGGTGGTCCGTGTCGACCCGGTTCTGTGTCAGAGGCACCTTGGCAGAGGTACTTTCACCGTGTGTGGTGATCGGGTTGCTGACAGCTCCTGGTGCTATCCCAGGTGGCAGTCGACGGGTTCAGAACCCGATCTTCCACCAGCGTCTTGGCTCGGTGCGAAAGCCAGCCGTGAACCCTCGAAGGGACGCTGAGGGCTGATAAACGTGGTTTGTGTACGCATCGTTTCGACGATGAACCCAACCTTGGGAGCACACATGACGACGTACCAGTACCTCATCATCGGCGGCGGAATGGCCGCCGACTCAGCCGCCCACGGCATCCGCGAGATTGACAAGGACGGGTCGATCGCCATCCTCAGCGCCGACGTTGATTCGCCGTACCCCCGCCCTGCCCTCAGCAAGAAGCTGTGGACCGATCCCGAGTTCACCTGGGACAAGACCGACCTCGCCACTGCCGCCGACACCGGTGCCGAGTTGCGCCTCGACACCGAGGTCCTCAGCATCGATCGCGATGCGAAGACCGTTCTGGTCGGTTCAGGTCAGGTTTTCGGCTACCAGAAGCTGCTGCTCGTCACCGGCCTGACCCCGTCGCGCATCGACGATGACGGAGACGCCGTTCTCTACTTCCGATCCGCTCGTGACTACCAGAAACTGCGTGCCCTGGCCCAGCCTGGTCATCATTTGGTGATCATCGGTGGCGGATACATCGGCGCCGAGCTCGCCGCCGCCCTCGTCCAGCAGGGCTGCGAGGTCAGCCTCGTCACACCCGACCCGATCCTGGGCGGTTCCCAGTTCCCGGCCCAGATCGCGTCGGAGTACCAGAAGCTCTTCGCCGATGCCGGAGTCCACCTCGTCACCGGGCATCGTGTCTCCTCGGTGCGCAAGCACGAGAACGCCGAGGTCGCCCTGGACGACGGCATCATCCTCGAGGCTGACGACGTCGTCGCCGGTCTGGGGGCGACTCCCGTCACCAACCTGGCCGAGGACGCCGGTCTCACCGTCGACAACGGCGTGGTCGTCGACGAGTACCTGCGCACCGACGACCCCGCCATCTGGGCAGCTGGCGACATCGCGAACTACCCGGACTCGGTGCTGGGCCGCACCCGCGTCGAGCACGTCGACAACGCCACCATGATGGGCAAGGCAGCGGGCCGCTCGATGGCCGGTTCGGACACCCCCTACACCCACACCCCGATGATGTACTCGCAGGTGTTCGGGGTTCGCTGGGAGGCCGTTGGCGCTCTCGACGCCAGCCTTCAGACCACCTCGGTGGAGGTCGGGGACGGCCAGGTCGTCTACTACCTCAAGGACGGAAAGCCGGTCGGCGTCCTGCTGTGGAACCTGCCTGGGCGAACCGACGAGGCCGTCAAGGTGCTTGCCGACCCGCCCGAGGACCTCTCGGACGCCATCAACTGACTTCTACCACAGGAGACAACATCATGGATCTCAGACTCAACGGGCGGGTAGCCCTCATCACCGGTGCCGATTCGGGCATCGGTTGGAACACCGCGAAACTCCTCCTTGCGGAGGGAGCGAAGGTTGCCGTCACCGACCTTGACGCCGACGAGCTCACCAAGGCCGCGAAGGGCCTCGACGCGGCCGAGGACCGTCTCGTCGCCTTCCCGGCTGACGTCACCGACGCCGACTCCTTGGCCGAGCTCCACCAACAGGTGAAGGAGGCCTTCGGGCCGATCGACATCCTCGTCCAGTCAGCCGGGGTCACCGGCGCCCAGGGAAAGTTCCACGAGATCGACGAGGAGGGCTGGCTCTCCACCCTCGACATCGACCTCATGGGCCCGGTGCGGGTGCTGCGGGAGTTCATCGCCGACCTGCGTACCGGCGGGTGGGGTCGTGTCGTGCTGCTGGCTTCCGAGGATGGCGTCCAGCCCTATGACGACGAGATCCCGTACTGCGCCGCCAAAGCCGGTGTGTTGGCCTTGGCCAAGGGGCTGTCGCGCACCTACGCCCGGGAGGGGCTGCTCGTCGACGCTGTCTCCCCGGCCTTCATCCACACCCCGATGACCGACGCCATGATGACCAAGCGGTCCGAGGAACGTGGCGTCAGCTTCGACGACGCCATCGAGTCCTTCCTCGACGAGGAGCGCCCCTACATGGAGCTCAAGCGCCGCGGAGAGCCCGAGGAGGTGGCTGCCGTCATCGCATTCCTGTGTTCCGACAAGGCCTCCTTCGTCAATGGGTCGAACTACCGTGTTGATTCCGGGTCGGTGGCGACGTTCTGACGACTTTCGGGTCCACGTGGAGATGGGCGAGGGCCGCTGTCGTCATGACAGCGGCCCTCGTCGTGCGTGGAGCGGGATCAGGCGTCGAGGTCGGACTCGATGAGATCAGCGATGGTGTTGACGTCATCCTCGTTGCCACCGGCGACCGTGACGGGATCGCCCGCGCCAGCACCGAGGGTCATGATGAGCAGCACGGATTTGGCGTCGATCGGCTCGCCTCCTTCTGCGGCCAGGGTGACGGTGGAGCCGAGTTTGGCAGCTTCCTGGGAGATGACTGCGGCGGGACGGGCGTGAAGCCCGACGGAGGATCCGACTTTGACGATTCTGCTGGCCATGATGGTGTCCCTTTCAGGGTTGTGTGTTTTGGCGTGGAAATTTCAGGCGGTGGCCTCGGCCTTACGCTTGGCTGAGGCCTTGAAGATGGTCACGAGCAAGGCTGCCACGATGGTGCCGACGACGATGGCCAGGATGAAGGCCCAGACCCGGTCAATGGCGAAGAAGACGAAGATACCGCCGTGGGGAGCCTTGGACGCAGCACCCAGCGCCATCGACAGGGCCCCGGTGACGGCTCCGCCGGCCATCATCGAGGGGATGACGCGCAGTGGGTCAGCAGCTGCGAAGGGGATGGCACCTTCGGAGATGAACGAGGCACCCAGCAACCAGGCAGCGGTGCCGTTCTCGCGCTCTGCCGGTTGGTAGAGGTTCGGACGCAGAGTCGTCGACAGGGCCATCGCCAGGGGCGGGACCATCCCGGCTGCCATGACGGCGGCCATCACCTTGAGGGATCCGACATTGGTGACGGCGAGGTTCGTCGTCGCGAAGAGGTAGGCAGCCTTGTTGATGGGGCCGCCCAGGTCGGAGCACATCATGAGGCCCAGGATGATTCCGAGGATGACAGCCGATGCTCCGCTCATACCACCCAGCCAATTGTTGAGGGCGTTGGTGAGGGCGGCCAGCGGTCGACCGAGGACCACGTACATGAGGCCACCGGCAATGAGGGATCCGACGAGCGGGATGATGACGACCGGCATGAGACCACGCAGCCAGCGGGGCGGGTTGAGACGGGTGAACCAGTAGGCAACCAGGCCACCCAACAGACCACCGACGATGGCGCCGATGAATCCGGCCCCGGTAACTCCGGCGACGGCACCAGCCACGAACCCCGGGGCGATGCCGGGACGATCAGCCAGACCGAAACCGATGTAGCCGGCGAGCGCGGGAAGCAGGAAGCCGAAAGCCGCCTGGCCGACGGCAAAGAGGACCGCGCCGATGTAGGTCATGGTGGCCGATCCACCCAGGGCATGAGCGGTAGGCGCCGGAAGGTTGTTGAAGGTGTTGTGGAGGGCGATGTCCATGCCGTCCTTGGCGATCTCGTACCCGCCGAAGAGGAATCCCAGGGCGATGAGCAGACCACCTGCCGCGACGAACGGGATCATGTAGGACACCCCGGTCATGAGGGCTTGCTGGATGCGCTTGCCCCAACCGATCTGGGAACCGGCCTGCTCGGGCTCCTGGTGTTCGCCGTGGCCCGCCGGAACACGGTGCGCGTGCGGATCCTTGGCTGCCGCGAGAGCCTCGGCGACCATCTTCTCGGGCTCGTTGACGGCACGCTTCACCCCTGACTCGATGACCGGCTTGCCGGCGAATCGCTCTCGGCCCTTGACACCGACGTCAGTGGCGAAGATGACGGCGTCAGCGGCCTCGATCTCGGATGCGTCGAGGGGCTCGGTGGCGGTGGAACCTTGGGGCTCGACCTTGACGTCAACCCCCATCTTCTTGCCCGCGGCCGTGAGGTAGTCGGCGGCCATGTAGGTGTGGGCGATGCCGGTCGGACAAGCTGTGATGGCGACGACGTGGGTGGTGGGTGTCTGTTCGGGAGCTGTTTCGTCTGTCGCGGCGGCGGTGGCGGGTGCCGGTACAGGCGCGCCCTCCTCTGGTCCGACGACCCCGCCAATGAGGTCGACGACCGTCTGAGCGTCGGGGGCCTGGCGCAGCTGCTCGACGAATTCGGGCTTGACGAGGGCGCGAGCCAACTTTGTGAGGAGCTTCATGTGGTCGGCGCCACCGTTCTCGGAGGCGGCGATCATGAAGACGAGGTCAGCAGGGCCGTCAGGTCCGTTGAAGTCAACTGCGGGGGACAGCCGGGCGAAGCCGAGTGAGGGCTGGGAGACTGCGGCGGAGCGGCAGTGAGGGATAGCGAATCCGCCGGGCATCCCGGTCGGGCTCTTGGACTCACGATCCAGGGCGTCACGGGTCAGGCCGTCGGCGTCGGCGCGTCCGGCCCTGGCGATGATTCCGGCGACCGAGGTGATGACCTCGGCCTTGGTCGAGCCCAGGTCAGCGTCGAGGGATACCAGTTCTGGGATGATGAGAGGGGCGTTCATCGGTTCTCCGATCTCACAGATGGGTGAGGCTGACGTGGATGGCGTCGGCCTGGGCAGGGGTCGGCATGGTCGACCCCGGGAGGGCTGCGGCGGCCGTGCCCCAGGCGACGGCGGTGCGCAGACAGTTTTCGGGTTGGTCGCCGCGGGTACGGGCCAGCAGAAATCCGGCTAGGGAGGAGTCCCCGGCGCCAACGGTCGACCTCACCTCGACTGGTTCCGGCCAGGCGTGCCAGGCATCGGTCTCGGTGACGAGTAGGGCCCCCGCGCCGCCGAGGGTGACCAACACCTCGGTGATGCCGCGAAGACGTCGGGCGGCAGCGACGACGTCGTCGAAATGGCCCTGCTCGGCGGCGGACTCCAGGGAGTTGCCGTCGATCCCACAGAGCTGACCAAGCTCGACGGAGTTGGGCTTGACGAGTTCGGGAGCTGACTCGGGGAGTTTCCCGGACAGCTCTTGCAGGGGCTTGTCAGAGGTGTCGACAGCGACCTTGACGCCGGTTTCGTGCAGCCGACGGGTCATGGTGGTGTACCAGTCCGAAGGGACGCCGGGAGGGAGAGACCCGGACAGGACGACCCATTCAGCGTCGGTCGACGTCTCGAGGATGATCTCCTCGACGGCGGTCAGTTCGGCGGTGGTGAGTGCGGCTCCGGGGTGGTTGATCTTGGTTGTGGTGCCGTCGGGTTCGGTGATGGTGAGGTTGGTCCTCGCCGGCGTCGAGATCGGGACGGCGATGTGTGGGATCTTGTCATTGGCGAGGCCGGTGACAAGCCGGTCCTTGGTTCCGGCCGGTACGACGGCACAGGTGTCGACCCCAGCTCCGCAGAGGACTCGGGAAATGTTGACTCCCTTGCCAGCGGAGACCTCAGTGGAATTGCCGAGTCGGTTCACCTGGCCGCGTTGCAGCGGCCCAGGCAGGGATGCAGTGCGGTCGATGCTCGGGTTGAGGGTGACTGTGACGATCACGGGGGGACTCCTTCGTCGCTTTTCCCAACGGTCCCTCAGGTATGAGCGACCCTTCAATGTTGGGATGTGTGACACTCTAAAACATAAAAGCTGGAAAAGCAATAATAAAACACTAAAACGGACATTTGGTGATGCGGGGCGCCGCGATGCCTCGGGGTGACTGTTTGACGGGCTGATCCGGCGACAGGCGTCGGTGTGGTGATCGGTCTTATGAATGGGGTTGCTGCCACCTGTGGTTGCACGTGCTGACGTCAGCAACCCAAACACCACACACGGTGGAAGTGCGTGCCGGGGGAAGCGTGCGCAGTGACCGGGGAGACTGAAATGGTCCTGGCTGCGGCCGACCTCAGGCGATGACGATCTCGACGCCAGACTTCTGCAGCATCTCAACCTGGTGTGGGGTTACCCCGGAGTCGGTGATGATGACGTCCACGTCACCCAACTCCGCGAACCTCATCGTTGACTCTGCCCCCATCTTCCGGGAGTCGGCCAACACGACGACGTGGTGGGCGCTTGCGATCATCGCTGTCTTTGTTGCGACCTCATCGGCGTCGGGGGTGGAGAGACCATGGTCCAGGGAGATGCCGTTGGTGCCCATGAAGGCGACGTCAACACGCAGCCGTGAAATGGCATCGACATTCCCGACGGTGGCCTGAGTGGTCGGGCGCAGGCGCCCGCCCAGTAGATGGACGTCGCATGCACTGTGGGTTGCCATGGCGCTGGCGATCGGTGATGAGTTGGTGAAAACGGTGAAGCGCCTTGTGGGAGGTATGATCGCCGCGAGTCGACCGGTCGTCGATCCAGCGTCGAGGATGATCGATCCGTTGTCAGCCGGCAGGTGGGGCAGCGCAGCCCTGGCTATCTGCTCCTTCTGGCTCACCGCGGAGGAATCACGGGTGTCGAGGGGTTGATCTCCCAGCAGGTCGAACTCGATCGGGATGGCGCCACCGTGGACGCGTCTCAGCATCTTCTGGGTGCACAGTTGATCGAGATCGCGCCGAATGGTCTCCGGGACGACCCCCAGGGAGGCTGACGCATCAGACACCGAGACCCGACCGGTCTCACGGGCGGTGTTGATGAGCCACTTGTGTCTCTCGGCGGGATACACCGGCCCTCCTCAACGAAAAGCCCCCAGCGCAAACAGGCTAAATCCCTAGTCAGGCGCATGGTGCGGGGATGACTGTGATGGCGGGAGCATAACACGAACTCATTGCGGCGCTCTGCCCGGTTAGACTGACGGGGGTATTCGCGAATCCCAAGGAGTTCAGGAATGAAAATTGCCGTCGTCGCCATGGGCAAGATCGGGCTTCCCCTGGCTGTGCAGTTCGCCGAGAAGGGTCACGACGTCATCGGCGTCGACGTGCAGCAGCGCGTCGTGGACGAGATCAACAAGGGCAACGAGCCCTTCCCCGGTGAGGCCTATCTCGACGAGAAGCTGAAGAAACTCGTCCCGGCCGGCAAGCTCACCGCCACCACCGATTACTCCAAGGCGATTCCGGGCGCCGATGCGATCGTTCTCGTCGTCCCGCTGTTCGTCAACGACGAGACCTGGGAGCCGGACTTCGGCTGGATGGAGGCCGCGACCAAGTCGTTGGCGGAGCATCTCACCCCGGGCACCCTCATCTCCTACGAGACCACCCTGCCGGTCGGCACCACCCGCAACCGCTGGAAGCCGATGATCGAGGAGATCTCCGGCCTGACCGAGGGCAAGGACTTCCACCTCGTCTTCTCCCCGGAACGCGTCCTCACCGGCCGTGTCTTCGCCGACCTGCGTCGCTACCCGAAGCTCGTTGGCGGCCTGACCGACGAGGGCACTGCCAAGGGCATCGAGTTCTACGAGCAGGTCCTGGACTTCGACGATCGTGACGACCTGCCGCGCGTCAACGGCGTCTGGGACATGGGCACCGCCGAGGCCGCCGAGATGGCCAAGCTCGCCGAGACCACCTACCGCGACGTCAACATCGGCCTGGCCAACCAGTTCGGCAAGTACGCCGCCGCCAACGGCATCGACGTCTACAAGGTCATCGACGCCTGCAACTCGCAGCCCTACTCCCACATTCACCGTCCCGGCATCGCCGTCGGTGGACACTGCATCCCGGTCTACCCGCGCCTCTACCTGTGGACCGACCCGGACGCCACCATCGTCCGTACCGCCCGCGAGGCCAACATGACGATGCCGCAGTACTGCGTCGACCAGGCCGCCTCGGTGCTGGGAGACCTGTCCGGCAAGAAGGTCGTCGTCCTCGGTGCCTCCTACCGCGGCAAGGTCAAGGAGACTGCCTTCTCCGGCGTCTTCCCCACCGTCGAGATCCTGGCCAAGGCCGGCGCCGACGTCAGCGTCCATGACCCGATGTTCACCGACGAGGAGCTCGGCAAGTTCGGCTTCAAGGCCTACCACGTCGGTGAGCCCGTCGACGGGGCCCTGCTGCAGGCCGACCACCCCGAGTACGCCGAGCTGACCCCGGCCGATCTTCCGGGCATCAAGGTCCTCGTCGACGGTCGTCACGTCGTCGACGCGGCCAAGTGGGACGGCGTTGAGGTCATCGTCGTTGGTGACGGGGAGGCCTGAGTATGTCCCTTGCCCGCGTCTGTCACGTCTCGACCGTTCACAACCCCCGCGACGGCCGCATCTTCCGCAAGGAGTGCGCCAGCCTCGCCAAGCGGGGCGCCGATGTCTGGTTCATCGGCGCCCAGGACGGTGACGAGATCGTCGACGGGGTACATGTGGTGGGAATCGGCAAGGCCACCAACCGCATCGACCGTCTGACCCGCCGTCAGGCCAAGGTGTGGAAGGCCCTCGACCGGGTGAACCCCGATCTCGTCCACATCCATGACCCCGAGCTCATTCCGCTGGTACTGGCGTGGAAGAAGTTGCGCGGGCGGGCTGCGGTCTTCGATGCTCACGAGGACCTCGTCGCACAGATCGACGGCAAGGAATACCTGTCACCGAAGATCAAGCCGGTCGCCCGCACGGTCGCCAAGGCCCTGGTCACCATGGCTGACAAGGGGTTCGACGGTGTGGTCGCGGTAACCGACGGGGTTGCCGAGGACTTCGGACACCGCAACCAGAAGTTGGTCCACAACTACCCGCTGCTGTCGAGCTTCGACACCACGGTGGAGGGGGAGAAGGTTCCAGGCCAGATCGTCTACGTCGGCATGCTGTCCAAGGGACGTCAGACCGACAAGATGTTCGACATGATGGCCCTGATGGACGGTGACGCCCGCCTCGTCATCGCCGGCAAGCAGGATCCCGAGGTCGCCTACCTGTTCGACGAGCTCGACAAGCATCCGCGCGTTGACTACTGCGGATCCATCCCGGTTGACGAGGTGCCCGGTCTGCTCGCCTCCTCGGTCATCGGCCTGGTCTTCCTCGAGCCGCTGCCGAACTACGTCAACTCGCTGCCCACCAAGCTCTTTGAGTACATGGCGGCCGGGATCCCGTTCATCTCGACCGACCTGCCGTTCCTGGTGAACATGCTCGAGAAGTGGGACTGCGGAGTCTTCGTTGACACCTCGAGGGACGCCAAGGCCGCGGCCGAGGCGGCCAAGGAGCTGCTGGCCGACCCGGAGCGCTGCAAGCGTCTCGGGGAGAACGGTCGACGCGCCATCGCCGAGGAGTTCAACTTCGAGGCTGACGTCGACGCCCTCGTCACTGTCGAGGAGCGTGCCCTCAAGCGTCAGGACTCCCAGATCGTCGAGGCATGACCCGGATCCTCACCCGTGTCCTGGTGGCCCTGCTGCCGTTGACGGTGCTCTTCGGCACCTACGCGGCGGTGGGGCCCTTGACGTCCTTCCGGGTGGGCGTGGCCGCCCTGGCCGTGATAGCTCTGATCAAGGGGACGTCGTGGCCGCGACAGTGGCCGCTGATCATCTTTGGTCTCGCATGGGTGGTCGTCGGTGTGGTGTCCGGGCTCATGGTGTCCTGGACGCCTGCCTGGGGTGACCTCGCGAACCTCGTCATTGGGTTCGTGCTGGCGTGGGCGCTGTCACGGCTGCGCAGCGAGGGTGTTCTCGGTGACCTCACCTGTGGGTGGGAAGTGGCCATCCTCATCAGCCTGCCGATCGCCGTATGGGAACACCACACGACGAGACACTTGTCGCAGTTCATCGACGGCCAGTGGCAGGGGCGGCCGTTGGTGTACCCGCTGCCGGGAACCTTTTTCCCCAACCCGAACTACTACGCCTTGTTCCTCGTGCTGGGTCTGGGTCTGATCGCGTGGCACGCCGTCGTCAAGGGCGGTTGGCAACGCTGGTGCCACGTCGTCGTGGCCCTTGCCAGCTTCTACCTGCTGTGGCTGACCGGGTCGAAGCTCTGCCTCATGGGTGCGGTACTGATGGCCATCGGCGCGGCTCTGACGTGGAAATACGGTCGGATCGTCGTCGGTGCGGGAGCCGTGGCCGCCGTCGTACTGGTCCTCGGGCCAGGTCGGGCGACGCTGCTCTCGGCGTGGAATGACGTCATCGCCGTGCTGGTGCAGCATGCCAATCTCGGCTCACGCTCCTGGCCGGTCAGGCTGTCCCTGCTCGGCTTCGGGCTGCACCTCATCGCGACGCACCCGCTGGTCGGGGTCGGACCCGGTGGGTTCGCCCACCTGTCCCGTGACTCCACGGTGTATTCCCTGCACCACAAGACCAATCCCCATAACGGACTCATCCATGTGGCCTCCGACTACGGTGTTCTCGTCGCTGCTGTACTCGTCGTGGCGTGGGTGTGGGGAATCGTCCGGGCGTTCCAGCGGTGTGCGCATCGCTCGGGACAGACCCGCCATATCGCCAGGCTGTACATCGCGATGATGTTCGCGGTCCCAGTGCTCATGATGGCCAACAGTGTTTTCGTCGGGCCGAACGTCGTCGCCCTGTGGATGGCCGTGCTCGTCCTGCTCGACACCGTGGTCGGGTCGCGAGATACCGTGATGGCGCGACGTGCTGTTCGCGAGGAGGCGTGAGTTGACGGCGCTGGACGATAGGCTGGGTCGACGTACGGTACGCGGGCAGGAAGGTTCATCAATGCGCGTCGTGAGCATCGTCGGGGCTCGTCCCCAGTTCGTGAAGTTGGCCCCGGTGGCCAAGGCCTTCGCGGCCGAGGGAATCGATCACAAGATCATCCACACCGGCCAGCACTACGACGTCAACATGTCCGACTCCTTCTTCATCGAGCTCGGCATCCCGAATCCTGATCTGCACCTGGGTGTCGGTGGCGGCTCCCACGGCCTCATGACCGGTCGCATGCTCGAGCAGCTCGACCCGGTGCTGGAGGAGATGAACCCGGATTGGGTGCTCGTCTACGGCGACACCAATTCGACCATTGCCGGCACTCTCTCCGCCGTCAAGATGCACCTTCCGGTGGCCCACCTCGAGGCCGGTCTGCGTTCCTTCAACCGCCGCATGCCCGAGGAGCACAACCGGGTCCTCACCGACCACGCTGCTGACCTCTGCCTGGCTCCGACCGAGGTGGCCATGGGTCACTTGGCCGACGAGGGGCTGGCTGCCCGATCGGTGCTCGTCGGTGACGTCATGACCGATGTCTGCCTGCAGGTGCGCGACTCCGTCCTTGCCAACCCGCGCCCGGTACCCGGCGTGGAGAAGGGCGAGAAGTACGTCATGGCGACGATCCACCGCGCCGACAACACCGACGATCCCGAGCGTCTGGCCCATATCCTTGATGCCCTCGGCGGCCTGGACCGTAAGGTCATCCTGCCGGTGCACCCGCGTCTGCGCGCCCGCGCCGAGGCCGACGGCATCACCATCGGCCGCGGCAACCTCACCACCATCGACCCGCTGGCTTATCCCGACATGGTCAATGCCGTCACCAATGCCGTCGGCGTCATCACCGACTCGGGCGGTCTGCAGAAGGAGGCCTTCCTGCTCGGCACCATCTGCACGACGGTACGTACCGAAACCGAATGGGTGGAGACCGTCGAGAATGGCTGGAACGTGCTCGATCCCGACGCCGAGCACCTCGCCGAGTACGCCACCCGCCCGCACCCCGAGGGCGATCCGGGACATCCGTACGGTGACGGCAATGCTGCTGCCAATGTCGCCAAGGTACTGCTCGAGGCCGGCAAGACGGACTGATGACCGATTCCCCTTGCCTCGGCAGGGTGGTGTCCCTGTCGACGGTGCATCACGGCCACGACAACCGGGTCTTCAACAAGGAGGCGCGGGCCCTGGTCGGGGTCGGCCATGACTATCACCTCGTCATTTCCGCCGAGCATGACGGGGTTGACCAGGGGATTCCGGTCGTCGCTCTGCACCGCGAGGAGGGACGACTCCGTCGGCTGGTCGTCAGTCAGCGGGAGGCGTGGCACCACCTGCAGGCCCTTCAACCTGAGGTGCTGCACATCCATGATCCCGAGCTCATCCCGTTGGCGCTGCTGTGGGGACGTCGTCACCACTGCAAGGTCATCCATGACGCTCACGAGGACCTCATCGGCCAGGTCGACACGAAGCCGTACTTGGGTAGGGTGACGCGGCCGCTGGCCCGGTTGGCAGCGCGTGGACTCGTCGGGCTGGCCGACCGCGGGGTCGACGCCGTCGTTGCCGCGACACCGACGGTCGGGGAAAGGTTTCACCACTCCCCGGTGACGGTGGTGCGCAACTATCCCTGGCTGGCGAATTACGACGCGACTCCGGCTCCGGTGCCGGGGCGGCTGGTGTACGTCGGAGACCTGTCGGAGGAGCGCAAGCTCTCCTTCATGATCGACGTGACGCGTCGGTCTCGTCAGCGGGTGCCAGGGGCCCATCTGGTGCTGGCCGGACGGGTGCTGCCGCGTTGTCAGGACACCGTTGACCGCGCGGTGGCCGAGGGCTTTGTCGAGCACTTGGGCCTTATTGGCCCGAACGAAGTGCCGAAGGTGTTGGCCAGCGGCCAGCTGGGGTTGGTATTCCTCAAACCGTTACCGAACTACGTCGCCTCTCTGCCGACGAAATTGTTCGAGTACATGGCCTCGCAGGTACCGTTCGCGGCATCCGATTTCCCGGCATGGCGGGAGATGTTCGACGGCTATGGTGCCGGGATCTTCGTCGACACCGAGGATGTCGCCGCGACCGCTGATGCCGTTGGCGCGTTGCTTGCCGATCCGAAGCGTTGCCATGAGATGGGCCAGGCGGGACGTCGGGCCGTCGAGTCGGGGCTGAACTTTGAGTCCCAGGCTGAGGCGCTGACGGGGCTGGTTTCTCGCCTGCTTGAGGGCTGATTACTCGGGAGCGAGCGCGTGGCTGGGGTTACCGGTGCACGTCGGACCTTCCCTACCATTGATTCCGTAACCTGACCAACCCTGGCCCCAGGTCCAACCTGCCCCGTGTCTGCTTCTCCCGCAGTTCCTCCCCGCCCGGGACCCACCTTGTCCCATTCCTGTGGTGATTGGGGTGATGAACATGCGGTGAGCCATCTCACCTGGCGAGGATCGGGTTCAGAAGACGGTTTTCCACAGAAGATTTGGCTACCCCGACCAGAGTTGTCCACAGAATTGAAATTGCCTGACAGAAATCGCGGGTCCCGCCGACAAATTGGGGTGTGAGGAACCTTCAAGAACGACTCGATCACCGTGGCGTTGCCCGCATCCACCGTCACAGCTACATCCGAGGCCAGGCCGACCGGGCG
The DNA here is from genome assembly GCF_000227295.1 of Cutibacterium avidum ATCC 25577. Classification (GTDB taxonomy): domain Bacteria; phylum Actinomycetota; class Actinomycetes; order Propionibacteriales; family Propionibacteriaceae; genus Cutibacterium; species Cutibacterium avidum. Next base: position 1,303,348 of record NZ_JH165054.1, read on the forward strand.
GTGGCCCGAGGAGACGCAGTCCGCATCTTGCCAGGAGTGGTTGCTGCGACAGCCCTTGCCAGAGACCCCAAGACCATCCTTCGCGCGCTGCTGTTGTGGCACCGCGATGCCGTGATCGTCGGAAAGACCGCTCTCTTGCTGCTCGGGATGACCGCTCCTGGCGCCAACAGGCCCATGGACTTCCGAACCATCAATGAAGTGGAGGCCTTTTCCTCAACCCGTCGGTTGGTCCGACCGGGTATTCGGGTACGTCGCTGGCACGTGCCGCATCGTTTCGTGACCGAGCGGGAGCGGGTTCGGATTGCCACCGCTGAGGTATCGGTCCTCGTCCTCGCCATTCAGGGGGAATGGGAGTGGGTCTGCGAGGCCCTGCGACAACGCCTCGTGACTCCCGAATCCTGTCGTCGGGCACGCAAGAGCCTGACCGGCCGATACCCAAAGGCCGAGGTCGATGCCGCATTGGCTGACATTCTCCTGGCCGCATGGTCGATCCCGGAACTGGAGATGAGCAGGTTGCTTCGCGCCACCGGGATCACCGGTCACAAGCCCAACCACAAGGTCCGGGTGGGAGGTCGTCATTACTACCTGGACCAAGCCTTCGAGGCCGAGAAGGTCGCCTTGGAGATTGATGGCCGGTCAGTTCACGGCACCGCCGGGGGTTATGAGGAGACGATGATGAGGTCGGCTCATCTGGACCGTCATGGCTGGAAGGTGCTCCACGTCACCCCGACGATGCTCCGTAAGACCCCGAGATTCGTCCTGGACTGGCTCGCCTCCCACCTGCATCGGCGGCATCGGCCAAGAACCATGTTCAGTGAATCCGTCCTGCGGCAGATCATGGGTGGTGTCGCGCCAGCCTGAGGCTCGCGGATCCAACCTTGTAACGGCGAAGGAGGGCAGCCTACCCCCTGATGGGTCTTGATTCGTCCCGTTCGCTGACCCATGCGTCCCCAGCCCAGCCTGACCTTCGCGTTGTCCCGCTGTGGAAAATGGGGTTTCGATGAACCCATCTGCAATGTGGCGCTGCACCGCCGACCATCAGGAACCCCATTGCCACAGGAGGGGGAACGCTCATCTCATGGCTCGAGGCACGGGAGCGAGGGACCCGGACTTACCGGCCCTACGAATAACGGTGGGGCAACGCTCTCGCGTCACCCCACCGTCAGTGAATCGTCACTTGTAGGAGTAGAAGGCCGGGGCGGTCGACACACGCCCGGTGCCACCCATTGGGGTGGCGTGGCCGTCGGCTCGCGGATCGCGACGGCGAGCCCTCCGTCCGCCGGCAGGCTTGCGTTTGGACAGGTTCTCGAACAAGGACGGATCGTGGGATCCCGTCTTCTTGTCCTTGGGTCCCTTGCGCACTGCCACCAGTGCGATCCCGGCGACGGCGACTGCAGCCACCGTGACGGCAATCAGGGTTCCCTTGTCGATCTCCTCAGGATTGATCTCGAGCTTGCTCATGCGCATCACTTCTTCCCGTCGATGGGCTTGGCGCCCTTCTCGTCATCGTCGCGAAGAGCGTTCTTGTTCTTGTCTTCCTTGCCTTCCTCGGTGAGGACATCGCCGACGATGGCTCCGGCCTCGCGATGGAACGCAATGTAACGAGCGCCGAGGTTGATCATGGCCTGCAGACGGTTACGACCGCCCAACAGGGTGTAAATGTGCACCATCACCCAGGTCAGCCATGCGCTGATACCGGTGAACTTCAGCTTCTCGGACAGCTGGACGACGGCTGAGTTGCGGCCGATTGTCGCCATGGTGCCCTTGTCCTGGTACTCGAATTTCTCCAGCGGCTCGCCGAGTTCGAGGTGGACGATCTGACGGGCGACGCACTCGCCGCCCTGGATGGCGGGCTGAGCCAGCTGAGGCTTGGGGTCCTCGGTGTTGATGGCACCGTCGCCGACGGCGAAGATGCGATCGTGACCATTGACGCGGAGAGTGCCATCGGTGGCGATACGGCCGCCGCGACCCTGCTCGAACCCCCAGTCGGAAACGGACTTGTGGGCACCGACGCCAGCAGCCCAGATGACCATGTCCGCAGGAAGCGTCTGACCGTCCTTGAGGAGCACCGAATCCTCGCGCACCTCGGCGATGGCGGTCTTGGTGCGCACGTCCACGCCGCGCTTCTGCAACTGGCGACGGGTGTAGTGGCGCAGAGCCGGGTCGAAGGGCATGAGGAGGTGGTCAGCCATCTCGACGAGGGTGACGTGGACGCGGTCGGTGGACACGTCTGGGAAGATTGCCGGGATGCCGATCGACTTCATCTCGGCCAGGGTGCCGGCCATCTCGACGCCGGTCGGGCCGCCACCAACGATGATGACGTCGAAGGTCTTGTCACGCTGGGTGTCGAGGTCCTCGAGGTAGGTGAAGATGGCGTCGCGTGCGCGCAGCGAGGATGCGCGGGTGTAGATGGTGTACGAGTGCTCGGCGGCACCGGGGGTACCGAAGAAGTTGGCTCCGACGCCCTGGGACAGGATGAGGTAGTCGTACGAGATCGGGTCGCCGTTGTCGACGTTGACGATGCGGTTCTCGGTGTCGACGTCGGTCACAGAGGCACGACGGAAGTGGGTGCGAGAACCGTTCTGAGCGGCGAAGGAACGCAGGCGGTAGGTGACGTCACCTGGGTTCAAACCACCGGTCGCGACCTGATACAGCAGCGGCTGGAACGTGGTGTAGGGGTTGCGGTCGATGAGGGTGACGTCGCACCCTGCTTCGGCAGTCTTCTCAGCGGCCGCCAAGCCACCGAAACCAGCACCAACGATCACGACTCGAGGCTTGGAGTCCGCCAGAACCGGTTTGCGACCCAGGCCCGGCAGGCCAATGTCCGACAACAGGGTATTGATGTCCATCTGATCCTCCGAATGATGGTGATACATACTGATTGTCCCAAAAATGTGCTGTATTTCGCAATAATGTGAGCCCCATGGGTAGGTTGGGGCCGGGCACTTCAGCTTGCAGCGTGACAGGCTTGGACCATGCCACATCTCCACACCCAGCCACATGGACACGACGTCACGATCAGTGCGTGGATCCTGAGAAGGTTTCCATCTGACAGCTCACGTGGCTGGCAGTGGAAGGCCCTCGTGCACAAACACCGCAAGATGAATTTGTGGATTCAGCCGGGCGGACACGTCGAGCACACCGAGAACCCCTGGCAGGCCCTTGTTCACGAGCTTCACGAGGAAACTGGCTATCACATTGACCAGTTGAGCGTCCTGCAGCCCTGGAATCGGCTTCCTGACGGGGTCCATGACCTCATGCACCCGACGCCGGTGCTTCTCAACACCCACAGCCCCTACCCAGGGCACTTCCACTCCGACATCGTCATGGCGATGGTTGCTGATGGTGATCCGGCGGAGAAACCGCGTCCTGGCGAGTCTCTGGAGCTTCAGTGGGTCAGCCCTGACGAGTTCGCCGCGCTCCCGGGGGCCGAGCCCGATGCCGTCATGATCATGACGATGATCGTCGAGCGGGTGGCCGATTCCTGGATTCCTATCCGGGCGACGGACTGGTCGCTGGAGGATGCCCCCACGGAGGCAATGACGAACCGCACGGTCGCCGAGGCCACTGCCCCTGATCCCCTGGACGAGAGGGAGACCGAGGGGTGGAGGACGGCCCAGTGACGCGGAGTCCCGACCTCGACGCAATAGGCTCCGGGCATCCGGTTGCCGATCATTGCGACGAGATCATCACAGCCCTGGACGTTGGGAGGGCGGTCATCGTCGCCCCACCGGGCACCGGCAAGACGACCTTCGTCCCGCCGCTGGTTGCATCGCGGTGTTCGGGTCGGGTCATCGTCACCCAGCCACGACGGGTGGCAGCCAGATCCGCCGCACGCCGACTTTCCACACTCACCCGGACCCGCCCCGGCGAGTTCGCCTCCCACACCGTGCGCGGGGAGTCGACGACAACCCGCGACACCAGGGTTGAGTTCGTGACGACCGGGGTTCTCCTTCGCCGCCTGATGCGCGATCCTGACCTGACAGGGGTTGACGCCGTCATCCTCGACGAGGTCCATGAGCGTCATCTCGATGCCGACCTCGCCGTCGCGATGGTGTGCGAGGTGGCCCGGTTGCGTGAGGACCTCATGGTGTTGGCGATGTCGGCCACCGTCGACAGCTCTGGGTGGGCGAGCCTCCTCGGTGCGGACGAGCCGGCACCGGTCGTCGAGGTGCCCTCGGCCCTGCATGAGCTCCAGATCGAGTGGGCCCCAGCCTCGGGATCCCCTGTGGATTCTCGGGGCGTGACTCCCGAATTCCTCAGTCACCTTGGCAGTGTCACCGTCGAGGCCCTTGATCGCCACCCGGATGGTTCGGCGCTGGTCTTCGTGCCGGGGGCGCGTGAGGTCGATCACGTCGTCGCGGATCTGCGCTCCCGGCTCCACGGTGTCGAGATCGTCGGGCTGTCAGGGGCGATGTCGGTGCGTGAGCAGGATCATGCCTTGTCGGACCCAGGTGATGCGCGCCGTGTCATCGTCTCGACGGCGGTTGCGGAATCTTCCCTGACGGTGCCGGGGGTGAGGCTCGTCGTCGATTCGGGTCTGTCCCGGGAACCGCGCCTGGATCGTGATCGCGGCATGACGGGCCTGGTGACAGTCCGGGAATCTCGAGCCTCGGCAATTCAGCGTGCCGGACGCGCAGCTCGTCTCGGCCCTGGCGTCGCGGTGCGGAGCCTGCGGCCCCAGGACTGGTCTGGGATGGATGCCGACCCGGCCCCCGAGGTTGATCATGCCGACCTTGTGGCGCCGCTGTTTGCGCTGGCCGTCTGGGGCTCGCCTCGTGGCGAAGGCATGGCCCTACCAACCCCATTGCCACAGGACCGGGTGGCCGAGGCCGAGGAGGAACTGCGTGACCTGGGTGCTGTTGACGCTGACGGTCGAGTCACCGAGAGAGGGCGTCAGCTCGCGACGGTTCCGGTGGACCCGCGTCTGGCAAGGGCCCTGATTGACGGCGCACCGATTGTCGGGTCTCGTCGCTGCGCCGAGATCGTCGCCATGCTCGGCCTCGACGACGGACAGGTCGACCTCGTCGGGCAGTGGCGCCAGCTGCGGACTGGTCGTCACCCCGATGGGAGGGTGTGGCGTCGCGAGGCTGACCGGCTTTCGCGTCTCACTGACGGTTTCCCCGACACCAACATCACCGACGATGATGCTGTCGCCACGGTCGTCTCCCTGGCTCGCCCAGGTTGGATCGCTCGCAGCCGTGGTGAGGGGTCGTCGTCCTATCTGTTGGCTTGTGGCACCGGGGTTGAACTACCCCGCAACTGCCCACCCGGGTTGCTTGGGCAGCCCTGGTTGGCCGTTGCCCGAACCTCCCGCGTCACGAGCGGCGCCCTCATCCGGGCAGCGGTCCCGCTGGCGGAATCAGCGGCTCTGGATGCCGGTGCAGCGATGCTCGCGACCGAGACCACGGTCACCTGGAATGGCGGCAAGGCTCGCGGTCGACGCGTTTCGCGGCTTGGTGCCATCGAGTTGTCGTCCACCCCGGTCCGGCCAGGGCGTGATGAGGTTCGTCGAGCGGTGTTGGAAGAAGTGAGATCCCGCGGGCTCGAGGTTATAGGCCTGACGAAGAACGGTGAGTCCCTGAGGCGTCGGCTCGCCCTGGCCCACCAGGTACTCGGAGACCCCTGGCCTGACGTCAGTGATGAGGCTCTGCTCTCCCGCGCCGAGGAATGGCTCGATCTGGATGGCCTGGCCGCAGGGCAGGGGAGTGACGCCACCTCTGGCCTACGCGGGATGCTGGGGTGGCAGGAATCGGCACGTCTTGACGAGGTCATCCCCGAGACGATCACGGTCCCCAGCGGGTCGCGAATCCGCGTTGACTACCCGGAACCCGGCAGTGACGCTGCTCCGGTGCTCGCGGTGATGCTCCAGGAGTGTTTCGGGTGGACCGACGGCCCGATGATCTGTGACGGCCGCGTGAAGGTGGTGCTCCATCTGTTGTCCCCAGCCCGACGTCCGTTGGCCGTCACCGACGATCTCGCCAGTTTCTGGGCCAACGTCTACCCCTCGGTGCGAGCGGAGAATCGTGGACGTTATTCCAAACATTCCTGGCCCGAGGACCCACTGACAGCCATGCCCACGAAGCGCACGAATCGGGCGTTGGGGCATAGCTGACGGCGGGCCATGTCCAGCACCCACGCTGAGCCCGGGAGTTGAGGACGTGTTCCCAAGCAACGTGTCCCTTCCCGTCCCGGTCCACCCGCAACCTTGTGGAGATCGGGGTTCTGACGGTGAAAGCTGCTACGGGAGATGGCACGACGGGGGTTCATGACCCCGATTTCCACCAGGAGTCGGGATCCGACATCGTCGAGGTCCGGGCTACGGACCCCGCCCGACGACATCCGAGCCCCGCGCAAGGATCGCCGAACCCGTTGTGGGTGGAGACTTCCCGCCAACCGCGACTACGATGGCTCTCAACGACAGGGGAGCATCATCGGATGCTGAGAGTGGGCACCGCCCAGACCCTCGAACCTGAACCGGTTAGGACCGGCGTAGGGAGTCGGGCTCTTCGCGCATGTGCGCCCCCTTCCGAAGGGACGGAAGGATTTCCATGACCAACGACAAACCTGCCATGCGGTACCGCACTATTGACATCGTCACTCCGGTGATGATTGCGGTGGCATTCGGTGTCATCTTCCTCGGCTACGGCGCCCTCTACAGCCTTCTCAAGCCGGTGGCCTCGGTGTACCTGCCGGCCGAGGGTATTCTCGCCGGCATCTGGTTCCTACCCGCCCTCATCGCCGGCCTCATCGTCCGCAAACCCGGCGCTGCCCTTCTCGCGGAGGTCCTCGCTGCATCCATTGAGGCCGCCCTTGGCAGTCAGTGGGGAGCCGGGACCCTCATCTCGGGTCTCATCCAGGCTCTGCCGATGGAGCTGTGCCTGCTCGCCGTCGCCTATCGCAAGGCTGGACCGAAGCTCGCCATGGTTGCCGGAGCTCTCACCGGTATCGCTGAGGGTATCTACGAACGTATTTCCTATTACCCGATGTTCCGTTTCGGGGACACCGTCGTTTACCTCATCCTCATGGTCGTCTCCGGAGCCCTGCTCGGCGGTCTGCTGGCGTGGGGTATCGTCCGCGGCCTGGCGGCCGCCGGCGCCCTCAACCCCTTCGCGGTTTCTCGTGAACTGCATGGAGGAAAGCGGAGTACGGCGTCGGCACGGAATCTGTCATGACTGACGTCTTGGCCCGTACTGACCAGGCTGACGACGTCTCCGCTCGGCGGGCGGTGCCAGTGGATGTCGAGGGGTTGACTGTCGGCGTCCCGGGCCGCGACGCTCCCATCCTCGGGCCCATCGACCTCCACCTGCCGGCTGGCGCAAGGGTGCTTGTCACAGGGCCTTCGGGTGCTGGCAAGACGACCCTGCTGCACGCCGTCGGAGGGTTGCTGGAGGAGGAGAGTCACGACCTGACGGGTCAAGTGAGTACGTGGGGCGACGACAGCGTCGGTCTGCTGCAGCAGGAGCCGATCCACTCCGTCGTCGCCGCGACCTGTGGACGTGACATCGCCTTTGGTCCGGAGAATCATCGCGTTCCCCGCGAGGAGATCTGGCCGATCGTCGAGGACTCCCGACGCCGTGCCCGGTTCACCATTCCCTGTGACCACTCCACCACGAAGATGTCGGGCGGGCAGATGCAGCGTCTCGTCATCGCCGGAATCCTGGCCACCGACCCCGGTCTTCTCCTCCTCGACGAGCCGATCTCGATGCTCGACGAGGAATCGGCCAGCGCGATTCGCGACGAGGTCGCCAGGATGGCCCACGACCGGACGGTTTTCGTCGTCGACCACCATCCGGACCAGTGGCGTGGGATCCTCGACCAGGTTGTCGAGTTGACCGATCACGGCACCCTCAAACGGATCTGGGATTTCGAGGACTACCTCGACTCGCGCGAGCCCACCGAAGTGCCGTGGCACCCCGCTACTCCCGGCGAGGCAGTCGCTCGGGCCGTCGCCCTCGATGCTCACCGTCCGCAGTCTGACGACGTGCTGCTTCGTGGCGTCGAGATGTCGGCCCGACGCGGTTACGTCACGGTCCTGTCAGGGCCTAGCGGGATCGGCAAGTCCACCCTGCTGAGGCTGCTGGCCGGGCTTGATGACCCTGCTGCCGGTGTGCTCGCCCTCCCCCAGCCCGAGCACACCGCCTGGGTGCCGCAGAACCCGGAGAACTACCTCGTCGCCCGCACAGCTGCTGACGAGTTATTCGCCTCGCCCATGGTCCCTGAGGATGCCGATCTGCGGGACCTCGTCAGGACCTTCGGGCTCAAGCCGATCCTTGACTCCCACCCCATGACCTGTTCGGGCGGGGAGAAGAGGCGCCTCGCCATCGCGGCGGCACTCGCTCAGAAACCCGACCTGCTGCTCCTCGACGAGCCGACCGTCGGCCTCGACGACGACCGCGGTGCCAGTGTCCTGGCGGCCATCCGCGCCGCGGCGGACTCCGGGGTTGCCGTTGTCGTCTCCGCTCACGACCCCCAGCTCATCGAGATGGCTGACGAGGTCGTTGACGTCGCCTCGTACCGCGATCCGGATCCTGCCCCGGACGAGAACCCCCAGGGGAAGTCGGCATTCCTGACGACGGTCAACCCTCTCGTCGTCCTCCTCATCGCCGTCGCGGGCATTGTCGGGTCCCTCTTCGTGCGATCTCCGCTCATCGGCGCCATCGGGCTCATCCCGGCCGTCGCCATGGCTCCGATGTGTTCCCGCCGCGTCAAGCCCCTGGCGGTTCGGACGATTCCGGTCCTCATCGCTGCGGTGATGTTGGTCTGGACGACCCTGTTGCTCCACAACGGGTTCACGAACCCAGCGGTGTGGAGTGAGGCGACCCGTCAGGGGCTGAGGATCCTCGTCTTCGTCCTGCCGGGCGCACTGGCCTCGGCCGCGGTCGATCCCACCCGCTTCGGCGACGCCCTGGCTCAGCAGACCCACCTTCCGCAGCGCCCGGTGGTGGCGTCGGTGGCAGGTGTGATCCGGATGGGTCACCTGGGCGACCAGTGGCGCGTCCAGTCCGATGTGCGCCGCCTGCGCGGGATGGGGCCGACGTACTCCCTGTCATCTCGGGTCAAGTACCTGTCCTCGATGACATTCGCGATGGTGCTGTACGCCATGAGGTCGTCAGAGGTGCTCAGCCGGGCCATGGACTCTCGCGGTTTCGCGACGGCGACTCGTCGTACCTACGCCGTCGAGTCGCGCTGGCGAACACGAGACCTGTGGGGAGTCGCGTTGGCTGTCCTCGTCATCGCCGTCCCGGCCATTGCAGCGGCACTGCTGGGGTGACGGACTCCGACGATGCAGAGCGGCTGGGGTTGCCCACCCCAGCCGCTCGTTTCCGACGTCATCGGTACAGCGCCTTCTCCAGCACCGTCTCGAGCTTGTCGACCGATGCTTGCAGGGAGTACTTGTTCGTCATGAGCTCGCGGGCCCGCTCGTGCCAACGCTTCATGGTGGACTCGTCGGCGTCACGCACCCGCTCGATCCCAGAAACGAGCTCGGTCGGATCGACGCAGGCGCCCACCTCGTCGTCACTGATGACGTCGCGGATCGGCACCTTGGCATTCGAGACGACGGCCAGTCCGGCGGCCATGTAGTCGTAGAGCTTGTTGGGGCTCATGCCCTTGTCAAAGACCGACTGCGGGGAGACGGTGTGCAAACCGACGTCACAGGCCGAGAGGATGCGCACCAGCTCGGACTTGGGTACTTGGTCGTGGAACTTGACGTTCGTCAGTCCCAGCTTCTTCACCTCGTCGATGGCCCACTGCTTGCGAGCTCCAGCACCGACGAGGAGGAAGTTGACGTCCGGCAGACGACGGGCCGCGTCGACGATGAGGTCCAGCCCGACGTAGTTGGCATGGGTGCCGGAGAACACCGCGGTGAATCCCTCGATGCCGAACTCCTTGCGCAGGTCCTCGCGGGACTCGTTGACCTCGTACTCGGCCAGGTCGGCGCCATTGGGGACGACGGTGACCTTGTCGACGTTGATGCCGAGCTCGCGGAAGTGGTCCTCCCAGCCTTTCGTCACGACGACGATCTGGCGGGCATGGGCGTAGATGGTCTTTTCCAGCCCCTGGAGCACCTTGTGAAGGGCCGATCCCTCCTTGAGGGCGCCGCCGGAGACCAGCGAATCCGGCCACAGGTCGCGCACCTCGACGACGAAGGGCTTGCGACGCAGAGCGGCGACGACCATGCCAGCGGCTGGGGCCAAGATCTGTGGGGAGGAGGCGAAGATGACGTCGGCCGGGCGTACCAGCGTCCGGGCGCCGGCACCGGCGGCGAAGGCGATCCAGCCGAGGACACGCTTGGCCCCGTTTCCCTTGTACTCCGGAATCGGGACGAGGGTGTAACGCGGGTCGTCAACGGTCATCCTCTCGCCAGAGGTGTGGTTGATGTTGGCGGCGTAGAAGTGGGGCTGCCAGCCGCGCAATCGTGAGAACATGTCGAAGTTGCGGGTGATGCCACCCGACCCCGGTGGGAAGGCGTAGTGGTTGATCACGCTGACCTTGCGTTGGGGCATCGTTCCTCCTGGACGTCTCGTGCGGACAACCTTACCGGGCGTTCATCCGCGTCCCTGTCATGCTCGTTCCACCCGTGATAGTGGGATGACCGTGGCCGGTGACTGTTGTCGCCGGCCCCGATCATGTCACGACGACATATGGCCTCGTCAGATGGGATCTGGCAGCAGAGTGGGCGACACCCGACGTGCCTGTGGTAATTGCGGTTACGACCCGGGGGATTGCTATGTGAGGTGGCAGCTGGCCTTGTCAACACCCCGATCACCACACGAGTGTGGGTGGCGACGACGAGGGATGGCACAGAACGAGGGGCCGGTGGCATTGGCCACCGGCCCCTCAGCCGTGAATTCGCGAATCAGGATCCGTAGGTCGTCTTGGCCTTCTCAAGGGCCGCGACGTAACCGTTGCGCTCGTACTCGGCGGTCGAGGCGTCGGCTGGGATGGCGAGCATGCCGCGCAGCTTGTCGAGGCCGAGCTCCTTGCGCTGTAGGTAGGACTCCAGGCCCTTCTGCAGTTCGGCCGCATACCTGGCACCGTGGCGCACCAGCGCCGAAGTGGTCATGACGACGTCAGCGCCGGCAAGAAGGTACTTGACGACATCATCGGCGGTCTCGACACCCGACGATGCAGCCAACGAGGCATTGATACGACCCGACAGGGCGGCGATCCACGTCAGCGGCAGGCGGGCGTCGGCCGGGGAGGACAGCCACACACCGGGCTCGACCTGCATCTTCTCGATGTTGATATCGGGCTGCAGGAAGCGGTTGAACATCACCAGGGCGTCGGCCCCGGCGGCGTCCAGACGGGTGGTCATGTTGCCCAGGGCCGAGAAGAACGGCGAGAGTTTGACGGCCACCGGGACGGTCACGGCATCCTTGACTGCCTGGACGATCTCGACGTGACGGTCCTCGACCTCCTCGGCGGACTGCTCGAGGTCACCGGGCACCATGTAGATGTTGCACTCGATGCCCGCGGCGCCGGCATCCTCCATCCGTTTCGCGGTGTCGACCCAACCACCGTTCGTCGCGCCGTTCAGCGAGGCGATGACGGGGATGTCGACGGCATTGGCGCTGGCCTCCAGATGGGTGAGGTAGCGCTCGGTGATACCGCCCTCGTTGCTGGCCACGGTCGGGAAGAAGCTCAGCGACTCGGCGAACGAGTCCATGTACTCCAACTCGATCTCGGCCTGTCGGGCCTCCTCATGCCTCACCTGCTCCTCGAACAGGGAGTACATGACGATGGCTCCGACCCCGGCGTCGGCGAGGGCCTTGACCCCGTCGACCTTCTGCTGGATGGGGCCGGCCGAGGCCACCAGCGGTGACCTCAGGGTGAGCCCCATGTACCTGGTGTGAAGATCACTCATGAAACGTCATTCCTTCGTGGGCTGTCAGGCGCGGTTGGATGAAGCGGCGAGCTGGGACATACGGGCATCGACGGCGAAGTCCTCGGCAGTACGGGAAGCCATCTCGGCGTACTCGGCATAACGACGCTCCACCTGGCGCTGACCCAGATCCAGCATACGTTCGGCCTCCTCCGGGTGGGCCTTGGCCAGCATCCGGTAACGCAGTTCCAGCTTGGTGTACTCCCGCCACGTCTTGTCGGGTTTGGAAGAGTCGAGCAGGAACGGGTTGCGTCCCTCATCGGCCAACACCGGGTTGTACCTCATCAGCGGCCAGTGTCCACAGTGGACGGCCTTGTACTGCTGATCGAGGCCGTTGCGCAGGTCGTAGCCGTGGGCGATGCAGTGGCTGTAGGCGATGACGAGACTCGGGCCCGGGTAGGCCTCCGCCTCGCGGAAGGCCCGCAGGGTCTGCTGTGGATCGGCTCCCAGGGCGACGCGAGCCACGTACACCGATCCATAGGCGATGGCCTGCATGGCCATGTCCTTCTTGGCGGTCGGCTTGCCGGCGGACGCGAACTTCGCGACGGCACCCAGCGGGGTCGACTTCGACGCCTGGCCACCGGTGTTGGAGTACACCTCGGTGTCGAGAACCAGAACGTTGACGTCGCGTCCGGAGGCGAGCACGTGGTCAACGCCGCCCGAACCGATGTCGTAGGCCCAACCGTCACCACCAATGATCCACACCGAGCGACGCAGCAGGTGATCGGCGACGCTCATGAGGTCGCGCACCGCCGGGGTCTGTTCCATGTCGGAGAGCTTGGCCTGCAGTTGCTTGACCCGACGCTGCTGACGCTGCAGATCGTGCTCGGTGAGCTGTGGGGCGTGCAGCAGGTCGTCGACGAACTCAGGGTCGAGCTGGTCGGAGACCTCTTGGAGCCGACGCCTGGCCAGGTCGGTCTGGACGTTGGCGGCCATCCGCATGCCCAGGCCGAACTCGGCGTTGTCCTCGAACAGGGAGTTCGACCATGCCGGGCCACGGCCCTGGGCGTTCTTGCCCCACGGGGTCGTCGGCAGGTTACCGCCGTAGATGGAGGAGCAGCCGGTGGCGTTGGCCACCTCGGCGCGGTCGCCGAAGAGCTGGGTGATGAGCTTGACGTACGGCGTCTCGCCACAACCCGAGCAAGCTCCGGAGAACTCGAAGAGCGGCTCTAGGAACTGGGTGCCTCGCACGGTGGCGAAGTCGACACGGGAGCGGTCGTTGACCGGGATGGTCTCGAAGAACCTCACGTTCTCGCGCTGGACCGTCTTGTCGAGATGCTCCTCGAGGTTGATGGCTTTGCGGTCGGGCTCGCCCACCGGGTGGGCCGGGCAGGCCTCGACGCACAGGCCGCAGCCGGTGCACTGGTCGGGGACGATTTGCAGGGTGTAACGGGACTCCGGCAGACCCGCGGCGTTGAGCTCGGCGGACTGGAAGGACTCCGGGGCTCCCTCGAGCTGGGACTGTGAGCAGTATTTGGCGCGGATGACGCCGTGCGGGCAGACGAAGGCGCAGTTACCGCACTGGATACAGGCCTCGGGCTCCCAGGTTGCGATGACGTCGGACAGCGTCCTCTGCTCGTACTTGGTGGTGCCGGCGGGGTAGGTGCCGTCGTCGGGCAGGGCCGAGACAGGCAGCAGGTCGCCGAATCCCTCGATCATGCGGGCAGTGACGTTTTTGACGAACTCCGGGGAGTCCTCGCGCACGGCCGGGATAAGGCTGTGGTTGGCGGTCATCCGCTCAGGCACCTTGACCTGGTGCAGATGCTCCAGGGAGGCGTCGACGGCAGCGTGGTTCATCTCGACGATCTGCTGAGACTTCTTGCCGTAGGTCTTCTGGATCGAGTCCTTAATCTTGGCTATCGCCTCGTCCTTGGGCAGCACACCCGAGATCGCGAAGAAGCAGGTCTGCAGGATGGTGTTGGTGCGGTTGCGCAGACCCACCTTGCGGGCCACGGACAGGGCGTCGATGGTCCACAGGTCGAGGTGCTTCTCGAGGACCTGACGCTGCATGGTGTCAGGCAGCTTGTCCCACACCTCGTCGGCGTCATAGGGGGAGTTCAGCAGGACGGTGGTGCCCTCGCGAGCCATCGTCAGGACGTCGATGGACTCCAGGATTCCCCAGGCATGGATACCGATGAATCCGGCCTGGCTGATGAGGTAAGGGGCCTCGACCGGGTCGGGTCCGAAGCGCAGGTGGGAGGTCGTCCTCGATCCGGACTTCTTGGAGTCGTAGACGAAGTAGCCCTGGGCGTAGGTGTTGGGGTCTGAGCCGAGGATCTTGATGGTGTTCTTGTTTGCGCCGACGGTGCCGTCAGAACCCATGCCGTAGAAGACGGCGCGGATGGTCTTGGGATCCTCGATGTCGAGGGGCTCCCACGGCAGGGACAGGCCGGTGACGTCGTCCTCGATGCCGATGGTGAAGCGGGGACGCGGCTGCTCCAGCTCCAGCTCGGCGGCGATGCCGGCGACCATGCCGGGGGTGAACTCCTTCGAAGAGATGCCGTAGCGGCCGCCCGAGACGATCGGCATGTTGTTGCGGGTGCCACGGGAGTGGGCCTCGGACAGGGCGGCCAGCACGTCGAGGAAGAGGGGCTCGCCGTTGGAGCCGGGCTCCTTGGTGCGGTCCAGGACGGCGACGGTGCGGGCCGTCTCCGGGATGGCCCTGACGATCTCGGCGGCCGGGAGGGGACGGAACAGGTGCAGCTCGACGAGGCCGAGCTTGTGTCCCTGGGCGTTGAGACGGTTGATGGTGTGCTCGATGGTGCGGGCGCCGGAACCCATGCAGACCATGACCTCGGTGGCCTCGGGATCGCCGTGGTACTCGACGAGGTGGTACTGGCGTCCGACGACCTGGGCGAACTCGTCCATGAGGGACTGGACGATGCCCGGCACGCTCTCGTAGTACTTGTTCGCGGCCTCGCGGGCCTGGAAGTGGGTGTCGGGGTTCTGGGCGGTGCCGCGGATGAACGGGTGGGCCGGGGACAGGGCGCGCTCCCGGTGGGCGTGGACAAGGTCGTCAGTGATGAAGTGACGAATGTCGTCGTCTGACAACATCTCGAGGACGTTGAGCTCGTGGGAGGTGCGGAAGCCCTCGAAGAAGTGCATGAAGGGCACCCGGGAGTGCATCGTCGCGGCCTGGGCGATGAGGGCCAGGTCGTGGCATTCCTGCACCGTCGAGGAGCACAGCATGGCGAATCCGGTCTGACGACAAGCCATGACGTCCTGGTGATCACCGAAGATCGACAGGCCTTGGGCAGCCAGCGACCGGGCGGCCACGTGGAAGACCGTGCTGGTGAGCTCACCGGCGATCTTGTACATGTTCGGGATCATGAGGAGCAGGCCCTGGGAGGCCGTGAAGGTGGTGCTCAGGGCGCCGCCCTGCAGAGCGCCGTGCATGGCGCCGGCGGCGCCACCCTCGGACTGCATCTCCATGACGGTGGGGATGTCGCCCCAGATGTTCTTCCGTCCGGCGGCGGACCACTCATCGGCGGTCTCGGCCATCGGGGAGGACGGGGTGATGGGGTAGATCGAGCACAGCTCGTTGCAGCGATAGGCGACCGAGGCGGCGGCGGTGTTGCCGTCGGCAATGGTGCGGACGCGGGAGTCGGAGCTAGTTGCCATGGTCAGTCCTCCTTCTCAGTTCTCGGAGTCGACGGTGAACTTCATCGAAGCTGACCGTTGTGGATTGGGTTCAGGACGCACTGCCCATCCGGGGGTGGGGTTGCCGGACCCCTGCACGGTTGCCGGATCGGTGCCTTCGGGGATCATCTCGATGGCATGGACCGGGCACTGGTCGAAGCAGGTGGCGCATCCAGTGCACTTGTCGTAGTCGAATTCGTAGCGGTGGCCCTTGCCGAGCTTGATGATGGCGTCCTCGGGACAGGAGCCGAAGCAGCCGTCACACTCGAAGCAGTTTCCGCAGGACAGGCATCGTCCGGCTTCGAAGTGGGCCTGCTCGTCGTCGAGACCGCCGACGACCTCGTCGAATCCGACACGCTGGGTCGGGTCGAGCTCGGGCTGGTGACGACGCAGGTGGTCACCGAAGTACCACAGATTGAGGTCGTTGAAACCGACTGTGGTGTTCTTGGGGGCCGGATAGCCGGACTCGCGGTTGAGCCACAGATGGATCTGGCGGGCGGCACGCTTGCCGTGGCCGACACCGATCGTCACGGTGCGCTCAGAGGGGACGGTGTCGCCACCGGCGAAGATACCGGGAACGTCGGTCATGAGGGTCGAGGGGTTGACGTCGACGACGTCGTTGCGGAATCGCATGCCGGGCATCTTGTGCAGGAATCCGGTGTCGGCATCCTGTCCGACGGCCAGGATGACGGTGTCGGCCTCGAGCTTCTCGTAACGTCCGGTGCCACGCGGCTTGCCGTTCTCGTCGAGCTCCATGACCTCGACTGTCAGGTCGTCCCCGACGTCGGTGATGGTGCGCAGCCAGTTCATCTGGACGCCCTCGCGCTCGGCCTCCTCACGCTCCTCGGCGTGGGCCGGCATCTGCTCGGCGGTGCGGCGGTAGACGACGATAGACTCCTCGGCACCCAGTCGCTTGGCCACCCGAGCGGCGTCCATGGCGGTGTTGCCGCCACCGTAGACGGCCACGCGACGACCGATGAGGGGCTTCTCGCCAGCGGCGACGTTGTGCAGGAAGCTCACCGCGTCGACCATGCGGGAGGCGTCCACGGTCGGGATGTCGACGCGCTTGGACAGGTGGGCGCCGATGGCCACGAAGACGGCGTCGAAGCGTCCCTTCGCCTTCTCCTCCATGAGGTCGTTGACGGGGTGGTTGAGGACGATCTGGATGCCGAGATCGGTGAGACGCTCGATCTCGGCATCCAGGACCTCGCGGGGTAGCCGGTATTCCGGGATGCCGTAGCGCATCATGCCGCCGACCTTGTCGCCGGCGTCGTGAATCTCGACGTCGTGGCCGAGCATGGCCAGGTGATAGGCGGCGGACAGGCCGGCGGGGCCGGCCCCGATGACGAGGACGCGGTGTCCGGAGGCGTCGACGGGCTTGATGAACTTCCAGCCCTTCTCGATGGCGAGGTCACCGAGGTAACGCTCGACGGAGTGAATGGACACTGCGCCGTCGAGGTCGGCGCGGTTGCAGGCCACCTCGCAGGGGTGGTAACAGACACGACCGTGGATGGCAGGGAAGGGGTTGTCGGCAGTGAGCTGACGCCATGCCTTCTCCTCTTCATGGGCCTTGATGAGACGCAACCATTCCTGGATGTTCTCGCCCGCCGGGCAACCGGCATTACAAGGAGGGAGCATGTCGAGGTAGACGGGTCTGCGGGTGCGGGTCGGGGTGACGCGACCTGTCGTGCGGGCGAGGTCAGGACGTGCGGCGATGTCCTGGTTCTCCCTGATGACGTACCCGTTCTGGTCGTCGGTGACGGTCGTGTCACTCGTCGTGGTCTCGGCGCTCATTCCTGGCTCTTCCTGTTGGAAATGCGGCATTTCGGATCGTGAATGTGGGGTTCACAAACGAACCTGCAATCGATGTTAGACCACGTGTGAAAGGTCGTGCACGGCAGGGTATGAGGAATGAGATTTGGTGCAGGAATGTTTTCCTAAACCTTGTGACAATGACGTAATAACGCACGTTTGGCGTATCGAAAATTAATGGTGTTCACGCTCTGCGGCGCTCGGTGTGGTGCTCCCGGCGAGGTTGGTTGGGTGGTGGGTGAGCGGTGCAAGACTAGGGGCATGATCGTTGCCTTCAGTCTTGTACCCAGCGGTGGCCGAGCTTCGCGGGAAAACGGTGGCGTCTCCGATGCCGTGGCTGCTGCCGTTCGCGTCGTTCGCGAGTCCGGTTTGCCCAACCACACCTCGTCCATGTTCACCGAGATCGAGGGCTCGTGGGACGAGGTCATGGGCGTCGTCAAGGAAGCTACCGAAGCGGTTGCCCAGTACGGCACCAGGGTGTCGCTGGTGCTCAAGGCCGACATCCGCCCCGGACGCACTGGTGAGATGGACGCCAAGCTCGAGCGCCTGCAGGCTCAGCTCGACAAGCAGCAGGGCTGAGGACACTGGCCGAGCGGGACTGGCGCGGCGTCAGTCCCGTCTGAGCAGCAGGGTCTCGTAGGCGTTGCGAATGTGCGCCTCGGTGACCTCGGCTGCCCGAATCGGATCGCCGTTCTCGATCGCGGTGAGCATCTCCTCGTGGTCGCAGACGAAGCCGTCACGCCAGTTGTCCCACCCGATGAGGGAATGCTCTGCCTCCAGGATGGGCAGGTGTACCGCCTCGCGGATGGCCATCGTCAGATCGCTCATGAGGCGGTTGTCCCCAGCCTCGGCGAGGGCGACGTGGAAAGCGGTGTCGAGGGTGTTGAAGGAGTCCGGCTGCATGGCGTCATGCATCTGACCGAGGAGGTCGGTGGCTCGTGCCAGTGGCCCGGGGGCGCGGACCTTTGCTGCCGCCGCGCAGGCAGCCTTCTCCAGGGCCACGCGGGTCTCGGTCAGGTCGGCGAAGGAGACGACGTCGAGGGCCAGTTGCAGGCGCAGGATGCGGCCCATGGCGTCGGAAGGATGGGCATCGACGCGCGTTCCGTTGCCTCGACCGGCGCCCGAGGTCAGAATTCCCAGGGCCTCCAGGGCGCGGATGGCTTCCCGGACTGCTCCCCGGCTGACGCCCAGGGTGGCGGCGAGTTCTCGTTCCGGGGGGAGGCGCGAACCATTGACCCAGGTCCCGGTGAGGATCTCGTCATCGATGTGATGCATGACGACCGAGAATCCGCGGGATCTCGTATCAGTGTCAGCGCCTGATTCTGGGTGCGACTCTGACACCCAGTGTCCGGGATGTGCGCCTGGCTGGCTGGCGTCCGCGTCGCGGGTCTGTGTCATGGCTGAGATCCTCATCGGTGAGTCGCTTCATTGTCACCGAACATGCATGGTATGCCCAACAACTTTGTGAAGCGGGTTGAGTACATGAAAGGACTCTGAAAAGGGTCCGAAATTAGGCAACCCTCATTTGTTGCACAGATGGTTGATCGTCCGTTCGCCAATTGAACGGGAGTTCTTGACGTTTGTAAGTAATGGTCCTACCGTACTATTGGTCGGACCAAATCGGCCCGACCTTGCCGACGGTTCGCCGACCGGAGGCAATGGTTGAACAACGGAGTTCTTCGATGGTTCTTCTCCAGACCTTCACCCCATCGGCCAACCCGCTGGGGTCGCAGTGGCTCTCGGCCCTCCTTGCCGTGCTGCCGGTGCTGGCCATGCTCATCACCCTTGGTGCGCTGCGCTGGAAGGCGCATCTGGCTGGCCTCTTCTCGTGGGGCGTCGCCCTCATCGTGGCAATCACCGCATTCCACATGCCGATCGGTATGGCAATCTCCTCGAGTGCTCAGGGATTCCTCTACGGTCTGTTCCCGATCTCGTGGATTCTGCTGGGCGCCATCTGGATGTACCAGGTGACGGTCATCTCCGGTCGTTTCGACGACCTGCGCCGCACCTTCTTCCTCATCAGTGACGACCCGCGTGTCCTCGGCATCCTCATCGCCTTCTGCTTCGGCGGTCTGCTCGAGGCCCTTGCTGGATTCGGCGCCCCGGTCGCCATCGCGGCTGCCATGTTGATCGCCATTGGCTTCGGCAAGCTTCGCGGTGCCGTCACCGCCCTGGTCGCCAACACCGTCCCGGTGGCCTTCGGTGCCGTCGGCCTGCCGGTGCTCATGGCCGCCAAGACCGGCGGCCTGGACGTCTCGATGGTTGCCCCGGTGTCCGCCCGTATCTGCGCGGTTCTCTGCCTCGTCGTCCCCTTCCTCATGCTGGCCATCATGGACGGCCGCAAGGGTGTGCGTGAGTGCTGGCCCTTTGGTCTGTTCGTCGGCATCGTCTTCGGCGTCACCAAGATCATCGTCGGTGGCACCCCGGTCTACAACCTGACCGAGATCTTCGCCGCCGTCGTCACCGTCGCCCTCTCCCTGCTCTTCCTCAAGGCCTGGAAGCCGAAGGGTGGCCGCGAGGCCGCCGAGCGCATCGGCATCCCGATGGACCCGGCCGTCGAGACCGAGCCCGTGGAGGCTCAGGAGGTCGACACCTCCGACCTCACCGGTAACCGCATCTTCATGGCCCTGGTGCCCTACATCCTCGTCATCGTGGTCTTCGGCATCGCCGCCATCCCGGCTGTCAAAGAGGGCCTCAAGACTGCCGACACCAAGATGGCCTGGCCTGGCCTGTCCGGCCTCATGACCACTGGTGGCAAGGCAGCGGCCCACCAGTCCTACACCTGGCAGTGGCTGTCCCAGCCGGGCTTCCTGCTGGCCGTCGTCGCCATCCTCGTCGGCCTCATCTACAAGGTGTCCCTCTCCGACGTCTTCAAGGAGCTGTGGGTCAACACCAAGAAGATGAAGTTCTCGATGCTGACCATCGGCCTGGTCGTCGCCCTCGCCTATGTCATGGGTGACTCCGGCCAGACCCTGGCTCTCGGTATGTTCATTGCTGGCGCTGGAGCGCTCTATCCGTTCCTCGCCCCGATCCTTGGCTGGATCGGCACCTACGTCACCGGATCTGACACCTCCGCCAACATCCTGTTCTCCGGCCTGCAGAGCAGCGTCGGTCAGCAGGTCGGTGCCGGGTCCCACCTCGGTGTCGAGGGCATGCGTCACCTACTGGTCGGTGCCGGTGCCTCCGGTGGTGTCGTCGGCAAGATGATCTCCCCGCAGTCGCTGACCATCGCGGCCACCGCGATCGGCCTGGCTGGCGGCGAGTCGGTCATCCTGCGCAAGGTCTTCAAGTTCTCGATCATCCTGCTCGTCCTGATGTGCATCATCGTCGGCCTCATGTCGACCCCGGTGCTCGGATGGATGGTCCCCTGATTCTGCTGACGGTTGACACCGCCTGGCATCCGTTCATCCTCAATGGAGGTCACCATGACAACCACTACGAGCCCTGGTACCAGGGCTGCCTCGCCCGGTTTGCCTGGGGCGGGCATCACCGTCGGGCTGTTCATCACGTGCATCAATGACGTGATGTTCCCCCAGACTGGCGTGGCCGTCACCACCCTGCTGGAGCGTCTGGGCTGCAAGGTCGAGTTCCCGCGGGAGCAGACCTGCTGCGGCCAGATGACGACCAACACCGGTTACTTCGACGAGGGCATTCCCACCGTCCGTCAGTATGTGCGGGCCTTCGGGGATTACGACTACGTGGTCGCCCCGTCGGGATCCTGTGTCGCTGCCGTCCGCGACCAGCACCCGATGCTCGCCGAGCACGCCGGCGACTCCGGACTGCTCAAGGAGGTCGAGCACACCAGCCAGATCACCTACGACCTGCCGGAGTTCCTCGTCGACATCCTCGGGGTCACCGACGTCGGCGCGTACTTCCCGCACCGAGTGACGTACCACCCGTCCTGCCACGGCAAGCGTCTGCTCAAGCTGGGAGATCGTCCCCATGAGCTGCTCAAGAACGTCCGCGGCATGACCCTGGTCGACCTGCCGATGGCCGAGCAGTGCTGCGGGTTCGGGGGAACCTTCTGCATCAAGAACCCCGACATGAGCGCGGCAATGGCCAGCGACAAGGCTCGCCACGTTCGTGAGACGGAGGCTGAGTACGTCGTCGCAGGCGACAACTCTTGCCTCATGAACATCGGTGGTGTGCTGTCCCGTCAGAACTCGGGCGTGAAGCCGATTCACATCGCCGAAATCCTCGCCAACACTGAGGAGGACTGACCCATGAGCACCGAACTACGTCGCGTCACCTACGGGAATCACGGTGTCGCCCGGCTGACCCCGGCCCCCGACAAGCCCGGTACGTACATGGGTATGCCGAAGTTCTCGAAGGCCGCCAAGAATGAGCTGAATCTGTCGGTGCAGCGCAAGAACATGCGCAATGCCACCACGACGATTCGCAACAAGCGCGCCCTGCGCGTCTCCGAGTCCCCGGACTGGGAGGATCTGCGCAACGCCGCCGAGGCCATCAAGAACCGCGTCGGCCGTCACCTGGATCACTACCTGATCGAGGCTGAGAAGAACCTCACCGCCAACGGCGTCCACGTCCACTGGGCCCGTGACGGCGAGGAGGCCAACCGCATCGTCGCCCAGATCGCCAAGGACAAGGGGGTCGACGAGGTCGTCAAGATCAAGTCGATCACCACCCAGGAGACCGACCTCAACGAGTACCTCGAGGAGCAGGGCATTGCGACCTGGGAAACTGACCTGGCCGAGCTCATCGTGCAGCTCGGACATGACCGTCCCTCCCATATCGTGGTGCCGGCCATTCACCGCAATCGTGCTGAGGTCCGCGAGATCTTCCTCCATGAGATGAAGAACTATGGTCGTCCGGCACCCGAGGACATCTCGGAGAACCCGCCGGAGCTGGCCAACGCTGCTCGTCTGCACCTGCGCGAGAAGTTCCTGCGTGCCGAGATGGCGGTCTCGGGTGGCAACTTCGTCCTTGCCGACACCGGTTCGCTGGTGATCGTCGAGTCCGAGGGCAACGGCCGTATGTGCCTGACCCTGCCCGACACCCTGGTGTCCGTTGTCGGCATCGAGAAGGTGCTGCCGAGTTTCGACGACCTCGAGGTCTTCCTCAAGCTGCTGCCGCGCTCGGCCACCGGTGAGCGGATGAACCCGTACAACTCGGTGTGGAGCGGCGTGACCGAGGGTGACGGTCCGCAGGAGCAGCATGTCATCTTCCTCGACAACGGCCGTACCAACGTCCTGGCCGACACCCTCGGCCGTGAGGTGCTGCGGTGCATCCGTTGCGCCTCCTGCATCAACATCTGCCCGGTGTACGAGCGGGCCGGCGGTCACGCCTACGGCTCGGTCTATCCCGGGCCGATCGGTGCGGTGCTCAACCCGCAGCTGCGTGGCGTCGAACACCCGGTTGATCGTGGTCTGCCGTACGCCTGTTCCCTGTGCGGCGCCTGCAACGAGGTCTGCCCGGTGAAGATTCCCTTCACCGACATCCTCCTCGAGTTGCGCAACAAGGTCGTCAAGTCCGAGAAGGCCGACAAGATCCCGCAGGACTACGAGGTTGCCGGCGAGATGGGGCTCATGAAGACCGCGTCGTGGGCGTTCAGTGACTACAAGCACTTCGAGGCTATCCAGGTCGGCTCGCGCGGCGTGGGACGTGTCCTGCGCGGAAAGAAGATGGGACCGGTTCCGGTGCCGGTGGCCGAGCGGTGGCTGAAGTACCGCGACGTCGATGCGCCGCCGACCGACACGTTCCGTACCTGGTGGAAGAAGAACAGGGAGGAAAAGCGATGACCACCATCAGCACTGATCCGGTGGCGCGTACCGAGATCCTTGCCCGGATTCGTCGCGCCAGCTCGGACATCACCAATTCCGACCCGGTCGCTGATGTGCCGGTCGAGTGGGAGTACGGCACCGGCATCGAGATGGACGACGTCGTCGGAACCTTCGTCGAGAAGGTTATCGACTACAAGGCCACCGTCGTGCGGGTTCAGGGGGCTGACGTTCCCAAGGCCGTCGTTGAGGGGCTCAAGGTCACCGGCGCCGAGCACAGCGCCGTCGTGCCGGTTGGGCTGGACGAGTCCTGGGTCGAGGCGATCAAGGGAGCCGGTATCGACGCCCGCGTCGACGAGCCCCAGATGTCCAAGGAGGAGCTCAACGACACCGACGCCGTCGTCACCGCCTCGGCGGCTGGAATCGCCGACACCGGTTCGATCGTCCTGACTCACGTCGAGGACCAGGGACGTCGGGCCATTACCCTCGTTCCGGACCGCCACGTGTGTGTCATCAAGGCCAGCCAGGTCGTCTCCGACGTCCCGGAGGCCATACAGATCGTCAAGCCCGCGGTTCACGATGGTCACCCGTTGACCTTCATCTCCGGTGGCTCGGCGACCTCCGACATCGAGTTGGCACGTGTCGATGGCGTGCATGGGCCCCGTCAGCTCTACGTCATCGTCGTGGACGATCAGTGATTCGGACCCTGGCGTGATGAGGCACGCCAGGTAGTTCACACGCGTCCAGGCCAGGCGGTCCCGGTTTGACCGGGGCCGCCTGGTTGTGTGTCGGCGTGTGGTGATGCGGGTTCTGCGTGCCGGTGGTGCCATCTCTCGTGGCACGGGTCCGTGTCAGGAGCGCGAATACCACACGGGGGTGGGAGCAGGGCAGGGCCGTGGGGTGGGGGCGTATTGCGTGCGGGGCTGGCGGGAGGCGCCTGCGTCAATGAGAGTCCGAGCTTCTACTACGTGCGGTGGCAGCATGAATGGCCCCTGACGCGAGGCCGATCACAGCGAACGGGATGTAGATCCACCAGTGCGTGCCGTGGGTGAGCGCATCGGTGATTTTGACGACGATGAAACCGGCGACAAGCCAGCCGACCAAGGCCAGGAAGGCGTTGCGCAAAGAGTGTTGAGACATGGTGATGAATATCCTTAGACTAGAATAGGCAGCCGCTGACAGTGTCACCAACGCGGACCCAGCCGTGTGCGTCGGAGCGGTACCAAGCCCAGCCAGCTCCCGCAGCACAGAGCACAATGGCCCCCGGTCCGACCTTCTTCGCGAGGAACTTCCCCGCTTTGAGTCCCTTTGGGGCCATTACCTTGACGCCTGACCAACTCTTGCCAACGACCCATCCAGCTTTCGAGCCAAGCCACTTGGCTGCGCTGGCGACCTTCGATCCGCCATGCTTGATTGCGGACCAGATTTCCGACCACGATGGGTCGGCGACGATTGGATAGGTGTAGCCACCGCTTCTGTGATCAACGACCTGGGTGAGCTTTTTACCATGGATCTCGTAATGCGTTGGCACAGGCCGGCCGATTGCGTCGCGAGCCCATGCACGCTCGACGTGCCCAACTTGAACGAGTTCGTCGTTCGAATCCGCATAAAACAGATCAGCGCCGCCATGCCCGTCGCTGCTGATCCGAGTGATGTCGTGGAAGGTGTAGGAGAACGTTTGAGGAGCGCTCTCAGTCAGGAGGATTGAGTGGACTGCTGCTTCACCTTCAGCAGGGCTGGTGATAGCTAGTGTAAAGTTATCCGATCTGGCACCGTCGCCGAGAGTTGCGACTGTGCTATCGCTGCTCCTCGTGACGGTGCTGGAGGACCCGGGTAGGGAAACTGAGAAAGACTCATTGTTTGAGAAGTGAGTAATTGAATTACCGCTGTTAGAGGCACGAACTTCAGTACGTTCGGTGTCCTGAGCTGTTGATGCAGTCGTAGGACTATCACTAACGAACCCTCGGTATGTTGTTGGTGCGACACTGGCGGAGGCGGCTGCACTGCGGGTGAGTGCTGCACTGTCGTCTGCACTGAGGGAGGTTGTGGAATGTGCAGAGGCAGGTGCGGCTGTTGCGAGGAGGCAGACAGTAGTGAGATAGACGAAGGGGATCTGAAGAGAGGGGCGTGTGGACGACACAGCCGAAATCATAACGTGGAGGGTGTCACAATTAAGTAACGACCGTGTAGATTTCAGATTAGTCTCATTTAATGCTGAAGGTCGCCACTGCAGCTGGTTCGTGAGGTTGAGTGACTCCCGTCGTTGGGGCCGGGAAAGGTTTGCCTCGGGAGACCGGGGAGGACGCATTGGGGCGTCGGAAACCCGTGCTTGCACTGACTTAAGCGAGGGTTAATGGCCAGCGAGCCTAGTGGGCAAGGGCATCTGCTGCGTTCTAGGAACCTACGGTGTGGGTAGGTCGAGACGCCAATGCAAGTTGCAGGTTCCGGGGAGATGCTCCCGGTGTGTCCGACGTTGGCGGTCCCCGGCGAGTTTGCTGCGTAAGTTAGCCCACGTCCCACACCCGGTCACATCGGGCCATCACGAGCGGGTCGTGGGTGATGACGAGCTTGGCGGCATGGGGGGTCGAGGCCCACAGGTCATCCATGATGGCGGTGGCCGTCTCGACGTCGAGGTGCTCACTCGGCTCATCGAGGATGAGGACATCATGGGCCGAAGGGTCTTCGGATGTGTCGTGGCTGACGAGCACCCTAGCCAAGACGAGTCTTTGTGCCTCGCCGCCGGACAAGGTTCCGCCGTCTTCGGCCACGACTCTTTCTGGCGGGATGGTCAATCCGGCCCGATCCAGAGCAGTGACGACCTCGGACTTGGTGGCGTCCTTGCATCCGATGCGCACGTTCTCGCTGATCGAGGTTGCGAAGACATGAGCGTTCTGGGCCAGGTACCGCACCCGTCCGGTCGTCGTCACGGAACCGGCCAGCGGCGGGATGAGTCCCATGATGGTTGCGGCGAGGGTCGTCTTGCCGATACCCGACCGCCCGACGACGGCCACCGATTCCCCGGTAGCAACCGTCAGATTCACATCGGACAGCACGGGGTGGCCACCCGGCCACCCGACCGTCAATCCGTCGATGACGAGGGAGGGCTCCTCCTCAGATGCCCCGGCGGTGGGGGAGTCTCCTGTCCCGACTTGCGGGGCGTCCAACACTTCGACGACCCGCAGTAGTGCTGCCTTGGCCCGGGTGTGGGTCTGGGCAGCCCCGGTGAAGGCACCGAACACCTCGTGGAGGGCCAGCGGGGTCAGGACCAGCACAGCCAGCGTCCGTGCCCCAATCCGGCCGTCCGCAACCGCATTGCCACCGATCCACAGAGCGGAGACGACGGCCAGACCGGCTGCCAGGATCTGTCCGGCCGTGCCGAGCCCGCGTCCCCAGGCTGCCTTGCGCTCTGCCGCTCGCAGCCGGGAGTCGACCTCCAGCACGTCGGCCAGGATGGCGTCCTGAGCCCCATAGGCAACGAGGTCAGGAGCGCAGTGGGCCAGCTCGCGAGCGCGGTCGGCGAGCTCACCGCGCAGCGGCACCAGGGAAGAGTCGGCCGCCTTCGAGATCCGCTTGGTGATTGCCGGCATGACGACGGCAGCCAGCAGTGCCGACAGCAACAGGACCGCCGCCGAGGCCAGCGAGAACCGAGCCAGGAGAGCCGTCGTCCCGATGATGACGAGGCTCGACGCGCACGCCGGCACGATCACCCGCACGACCATGTCCAACACAGCGTCGACGTCGACGGTCACCCGGACCAACAGGTCGCCACGTCGGCGCCCCAACAAGGTCGTGCGCGACAGCCGGTCGTAGACCCGCATCCGCAGGGCCCCCTGCATCCGCAGGGCCAGGTCATGGCCGACGAGACGTTCGGCGTAGCGGAACACTCCTCGGGAGATACCGAAGAATCGCACCCCGACAGCCGCGGCCTCCAGATACAGCACTGGCGGCATCTCCGCGGCCCGTGACAGCAACCATGCCGAGACACCCATGAGGGCCACCGATGCGCCCGATGCGCAAGCGGCGAGCACGGTGGAGAGAACGAGCAACCAACGGCCGAGCGGCACATCCTTGAGCAGGGTCTTCAAC
Source organism: Cutibacterium avidum ATCC 25577 (assembly GCF_000227295.1). Classification (GTDB taxonomy): domain Bacteria; phylum Actinomycetota; class Actinomycetes; order Propionibacteriales; family Propionibacteriaceae; genus Cutibacterium; species Cutibacterium avidum. The sequence continues at coordinate 1,330,510 of NZ_JH165054.1, forward strand.
AACTGGGCGGTTCGTGCGTTCATGCGACCACCTCCGCCCCTAATTCGACTACCGTGTCAGCGGCCTCAAGGACGTTGTGACGGTGGGTCACGACGAGCACTGACGCTCCCGAGGCTCGCACCGCGTCAAGGACCGTGGCCTCGGTGGTGGCATCGAGACCTGCGGTTGGCTCGTCGAGGACCAGCAAACCGGCCTCGGCCTGTTCGACTCTGACCAGGGCACGTGCCAGGGCGACGCGACGTCGCTCGCCGGCCGACAAACCCTCGGCGTCGTCGTCAACCCGCTTGTCCAACGGGATGGACACGGCACCACAACGATTCAGGGCATCGCGAATCACAGCGTCGGGGGCCTCTGGGTATCCCAGCTGCACATTCTGCGCCACCGTCCCTGCCATCATCGCGGGAGCTTGGGGCACATAGGCCAACTGACGACGCCACGCCTGCCAGACGGACTCGTCAGCCCCGACGAGTTCGTGGTCACCGACGAGGATCGACCCGGAATCGGGGTCGATGAATCCCAACAGGCATGACAGGGCGGTCGTCTTGCCACCACCGGAGTGTCCGGCCAGGGCGACGAGCTTCCCTGGATCAATCCGCAGGGACAACCCATCCGGCGCCGGGCGATCGGCGCCCTCGTAGGTGTGAGTCAACCCACTGATGACCACCGGAACGTCCCTCGGTGAGGGCATGTCGACGTCGCCGCCGGAACCCATTGGTCGTCCCGATTCGATGAGACCGAAGGACACCTCGGCAGCGGCCATGCCGTCGGCGGCGTCGTGGAAGAGGGCGCCCACCTGCCGCACCGGGAGGAAAACCTCGGGGGCGAGGATGAGGATGAAGAGGGACGTGCGCAGATCCATGCCACCGGCGGCCACCCGAAAACCGACGGTGACGGCCACCAAGGCCACCGACAGGGTTGCCAGCAACTCGAGGGCGAAGGAGGACAGGAAGCTGATGCGCAGGGTGCGCATCGTCTCGTCGCGGTTGGCCGACTCGGTGCGGCGCAGGCCCTCGAGCTGGGCGCGAGCCCGTCCGAAGACCTGCAGGGTGGGCAGGCCGGCGACCAGGTCGGCGAAGTGGTTGGCGAGTCGGGTGGCGACCTTGAACCGTTTCGCCACGGCCGCCTCAGTGCGCCAACCGATGAGGGCCATGAAGAGGGGGATGAGGGGGATCGTCACGACGACGATGATCAGGCTCTTGATGTCCTGAAAGCCGATCGCGGTGGCCAACACCACCGGAACGATGACGGCCAGCACGAGCTGAGGTAGATACTTCGAGTAGTACCCGTCCAGGGCGTCAAGACCCGTCGTCACCAGATTGATGAGGGTTCCCGACGGCGTTGTCGCATCGGTGGGACGCGACAACCTGGCGCTCAGGATGTCGCGTCGCAACTGGGACTTCACCGACGCCGAGGCGCGATGGGCCAGGGACTCCTGCAGCCACGCCAGATCAGCGCGGCCACAGAACACCGCGGCGAGCAGTCCGCACCAATCAGCCACGCCGTCGAGACGGTGGGTGGTGAAGACCGAGGAGATGCCCCGGGACAACAACCAGGCCTGTGCGAGGATGAGCACGGCCGTAGCCACGCCCACCATGCACAGACCTGCGAGGAAGGGAAGAGTGGCCCGCGCCCGGCGAACCAGGCGCGGGTCGAGCGGAGCTGCCACGGATCAGGCGGCCACCGCAGTGTCCGGAATGGCCTCACGGGTGAGGCGCTTGCGGAACACCCAGTAGCTCCAGATCTGGTAGGCCAACACGATCGGCACGAAGATGCAGGCGCTGATCGTCATGATCTTCAGGGTGTACGGCGTCGACGAGGCGATCCACATGTCGAAGGGGATTCCCGACGGGCGGTAGCCGAGATTGCCGTACATGGCGACCATGGAGGCAACGATCATGAGGGCGATACCCAGGCCGGTGCACAGGAAGGCCAGGCCTTCGCGTCCCTTGGCGACGACGGCCGAACCAGCAGCCAGCAGCACGACGACGAGCAGGCAGAGGATCCAGGTCAACACCTGGCGTCCGTCATTGGTGACGTACATGATGTTGAACATCAGGGCCCACACCAGAGCAACGGCGGTCGCGATCCAACCCAGCTTGGCCGAAGTCTTGCGAGCCCGGTCATGCATGTCACCCAGCGTCTTGAGGGCGACGAAGTTGGCCCCGTGGGCGCAGAAAAGCACCACGAACAGGATGCCGCCGATGAGGGCGAACGGGGTGAACAGGCCCCAGAAGGAGGTCGTCACCAGCGGGGCGACGCCACCGTCAGGAGTCGGGTGCGGGCCGACGGCCAGGCCGCGGACGAAGTTCGCGAAGCCGACGCCGAGTACCAAGGTGGGCAGGAAGGATCCGATGGTGGCCATCCAGTCAAAGGTGTTGCGCCACTTCGAGGACGGGTGCTTCGAGCGGTACTCGAAGGAGACACCACGGATGATGAGGCCGAGCAGCACTAGCAGCAGCGGCAGGTAGAGGCCGGAGAACATCGTCGCGTACCAGCCGGGGAAGGCCGCGAAGGTGGCACCACCAGCGGTGAGCAGCCACACCTCGTTGCCGTCCCAGGTCGGGCCGATGGTGTTGACCATGAGGCGACGGTCCTTGTCATCACGTCCCATGAAGGGAAGCAGCATGGCGACACCGAAGTCGAAGCCTTCGAGGAAGAAGAATCCAACCCACAGGACGGTGATCAGGATGAACCAGACGATCGTCAGGGGCGAATGAGCAGCAGTTTCAAGCACAGGAAGCATGTCGGTGACCTCCTCAGTATGCGAAGGACAGCGGAGTGTCCTCGCCCTCGACAGCAGGTTGACGACGTTCTGGCAGTTCAGGCAGGCCCTTCTTGAGGGTCTTCCAGAACAGACTCACCTCGACGACGGCCAAAATGCCGTACACCGCCGTGTAGACGATGGTCGAGAAGAGCACGCTGCCGGCGGAGACACCGGGTGAGACAGCCGCCGTGGTGGGCAGCACACCCGCGACGATCCAGGGCTGCCGTCCCATCTCGGAGAAGATCCAGCCGAAGGAGTTGCCGAACAGCGGCAACAGCGGCAGGCAGATCATGAAGAAGGTCAGCCAGCCGTGCGGCTTCGGGTTGCGGTCACCGCGCATCGCGATGAGCATGATGAGGCCGACGAGGCCGCCGATCATGCCGAGGGTGATCATGATGCGGAAGGTCCAGTAGGAAACCGGGATGTTCGGCTCCAACTTGATGCCGTTGGCGTCGATCTTCTGGCGCAGCGCATCCTGGTAGGAGGACTGCAGAGAGGTCTGTGTGCCGTCCTTGCGGTGGTAGGTGTACTCATGAACCTGGTAGTTCTTGAGCTCGTTGATGCCCTTGATCTCTGAACCCCACTTGCCGTTGCCGAGGAAGCCGAGCATGCCGGGGATCTTGATGGCCCACACCTCTTCGGAGCCGTCCTGGTTGCCGATGGTCAGCACCGAAAAGTCCGAGGTCGTCTTGTAGGCGCCCTCGGCAGCGGCCATCTTCATGGGCTGGGCGTCGGTCATGACCTTGCCCTGGTAGTCACCGCTCAGCACGATGCCGACGCAGGCGACGATGAGGATCCAGGCGCCGAACTTCGAGGCCCAACGCCAGGTGCGCACGGTCTCGGCCTCCTCGGCGTCAGAAATCTGAGAGGTGGCTCGACCCTTGGCGACCTTTGCCAGGTGCCAGAAGGCGATTGCGGCGATGAGGGCTCCTGCGACCATGTAGGACGCGGAAATCTGGTGAAGGAAGGTTGCCTTGAAGACCGGGTTGGTGAGAACGGCACCAAAATCGGTCAACTCGGCGCGATGGGTGGCGGGGTTGTACGTGGCCCCCACGGGGTTCTGCATCCACGAGTTGGCCGCGAGGATGAACACCGCGGAAACCATGGTGCCAAGGGCGGTCAGGTAGATGCAGGCCAGGTGGACTCCCTTGGGAAGCTTGTCCCACCCGAAGATCCACAGGCCGATGAAGGTCGACTCCATGAAGAAGGCGAGGAGGGCCTCGAGGGCCAGCGGGGCGCCGAAGATGTCGCCGACGAATCGCGAGTACTCCGACCAGTTCATACCGAACTGGAACTCCTGCACGATTCCGGTGACGACGCCGAGGGCGAAGTTGATGAGGAAGAGCTTGCCGTAGAACTTGGTCAGGCGAAGATAACGGTCGTTGCGGGTCTTGAACCACACCGTCTGCATCACTGCCACGAGCATCGACAGCGCGATCGTGATAGGGACGAAGAAGAAGTGGTAGACCGTCGTGATCCCGAATTGCCATCGGGCGATCAGTTGGGCATCCATGGCGCGCACCCTACTATTCGGCGGCCCCGGTTTTGGCGCTCGGGGTCGCGTTGCGCCAAAACGGATGAAAAATCCTGTACCAACGTCCGTCGTCACGGCGGTACTGGTCGGCGATTTGCCCGATGGGTGAAAATGGGTAGCGTGAGTCGATCGTGTCGTCGGTGGTGGCGTGTCGTCGTCGGGGTGCTCGTCCTGCTCGTCGTCGCCGAGGTGCCGCTGGCGATCGGGGTTCTTCGGCCACGCCTCGAGCCGGTCCCGAGGAGGACTGACGTCGTCTACGCCATCGGACCGGCGGACTTCCACATGGCTCAGGCCCGTGACCTCATGCGCCGCACGGGGGCTTCGACACTCGTCGTGACCATCAGCGTCGACCCGAGGACCGGCGAGGAGTACCGCAAGGATTTCTGCGACCCGTCCCCCCATTGGAAGGTCATCTGTCTGGTGCCCGACCCGTACACCACTCGGGGTGAGGCGGCAACCCTGCGTGACCTGGCGGCGCGGCACCACTGGTCCGACGCCGTGGTGCTCACCGATCCCCCGCACGTCACACGCACGCGCGTGTGGATGGACAGGTGTGCGGCGATCCCCGTCACCGTCGTCGAGGCGACGGACCGGGCTTCTCGGCACGTCAATCTTCGGGGGGTCGCCTACCAGTCGGCTGGATGGGTCGTGGGGCAGGTGCAGAGCTGTCCGTGAACCGGTCGCCGCGGAAGAGCCTGCCCATGATGACGATTGAAGCGTCAATCAGTCAGGCTTCCCGATCGGAGGATCCCCTGTCGGCGACCCCACGCATCGGCATCATCCTCGGTTCCACCCGCCCCGGTCGCGTCGGCGGCCAGGGCACCACGTGGGACCGGCCGTCGTCGCCCCGTCGGCGTCCGCCGCGTTGAACTGCGACTGGTAGAGGTCGTGGTAGTGGCCGCGCCGCTCGAGGAGCTCGGTGTGCGTCCCCTGCTCGACGATGTCGCCGTGTTCCATGACGAGGATGAGATCCGCGTCACGGATGGTCGAGAGCCGGTGGGCGATGACGAAGCTGGTACGTCCCTTGCGCAGGTTGGCCATGGCTTCCTGGACGAGCATCTCGGTTCGAGTGTCCACCGAGCTGGTGGCCTCGTCGAGGATGAGCAGGTCCGGGGCGGAGAGGAAGGCCCGAGCGATGGTGATGAGCTGCTTCTGGCCGACGGAGACGTTGGATCCGTCCTCGTCGATGACGGTCTGGTAACCGTCAGGCAGGGTGTTGACGAAGTGGTCGACGTGAGCGGCCCGGGCGGCGTCGAGGATCTCCTCCTCGGACGCCTCCGGGCGGCCGTAGGCAATGTTGTCGTGGATCGTCCCGCTGAACAGCCAGGTGTCCTGCAACACCATTCCCAGGCGAGAGCGCAGTTCGGTGCGGGGGACCGTGGAGATGTCGAAGCCGTCGAGGGTGATGACCCCGCCGTCGATCTCGTAGAACCGCATTAGCAGGTTGACCAGCGTCGTCTTGCCAGCACCGGTGGGCCCGACTATCGCCACCGTCTGGCCCGGCTCGGCGACCAATGAGAGGTCGGTGATGAGAGGTTTGTCAGGGCTGTAGGAGAAGCGCACGTGGTCGAAGACGACACGTCCCTTGGTGGCAGGGAGACTGTCGTCGGCCTCTGTGGACATCTCGTCGGCGTCAAGGACCTGGAAGACGCGCTCTGCCGAGGCCACTCCTGACTGCAACAGATTCGCCATGGAGGCGATCTGGGTGATCGGTTGGGTGAACATTCGGGAGTATTGAATGAAGGCCTGCACATTGCCCAGTGGCATCTGGCCGTTGGCCACCCGCAGACAGCCGATGAGCACGATGACGGCGTAGTTGGCGTTGCCGAGCAGGAACATCGCCGGCTGGATGAGTCCGGAGATGAATTGGGCCTTGGCGGTGGCTCGACGAAGCTCCTCGTTGCGTTCGTGGAATTCCTGGGCAACGGCTTGGGTGCGGCCTAAGGTCTTGACCAGAGCGTGGCCCGAATACGCCTCTTCCACGTGGGAGTTGAGTTCTCCGGTGGCCTTCCACATCTGGGCGAACTGCCCCTGCGCCTTCTTGCCGATGGCTCCCGCGATGACTCCGGCAACCGGGATGATGACCAGGGAGATCACCGCCAGCAACGGGGAGATCCAGAACATCATGATCAACACGCCGATGACGGTCAGCAAGGCGTTGAGGAGTTGTTGGAGGGTCTGCAGCAAGGTCTGCGAGACGTTGTCGATGTCGTTGGTCATCCGGCTCATGAGCTCGCCGTGGGGCTGACCGTCGAAGTAGGACAGCGGCAGTCTCTCCAGCTTGGCACTGACCTGACGACGCAGGTCGTACATGGATCGTTGGATCGCGGTGTTGAGCAGGAATCCCTGCAGGAACATCAGCAGGGCGGCGCAGGCGTACAGGCCCAGGGCCCAGGCCATGATGACGCCGAGCCGGTGGAAATCGATGCCGGAACCGATGATGACATCGGGGTACTGCTGCAGCAGGGTGATGATCTTCCCGCGATCGCCACTCTGACCGGGCTGGCCGAACTTGTCGATGAATTCGCCGGCCGTCATGCCACGCGTTTGAGGGACGTGTCTGCCCAACTGTTTTCCGACGATGCCGCCGAAGATGACGTCGGTGGCCCGGCCCAGGATCTTGGGGCCAATGACGTTGAAGGTCACCGAGATCACAGCCATGATGACGACGGTGGTCAGGACGAGGCGATGAGGCTTGAGCTGGCCGAGCAGCCGCCTGAGGGACGGGCCGAAGGAGATGGGCTTCTCGGCGACCCGGCCGCCGCCTCGTCGTGACGAGGCTCGGGCGAGCTCGGCATGCTCGTTGCGGGCGGGAGCCTTCTCGACCTTGCCTCTCATGCCGCCTCCTCGGTGGAGAGCTGGGAGTCGACGATCTCGATGTACGTCGGGCAGGACTCGATGAGCTCGTCATGGGTTCCCTTGCCGACGATGCGTCCGGCATCCAGGACGAGGATCTGGTCGGCATTGCGGATCGTCGAGACCCGCTGGGCGACGATGAGCATCGCGGCACTGCCTTGATGGGCCTCCAGCGCAGCCCGGAGCCGGGCATCAGTGGTGACGTCGAGGGCGCTGAAGGAGTCGTCGAAGACGTAGATTTCGGGGGCTTTGACCAAGGCCCGAGCGATGGACAGTCGCTGTCGCTGGCCGCCGGAGACATTGGTGCCGCCCTGGGAGATGGGGGCGTCCAACTCCCCGTCCATTCGGGAGACGAAGTCGTCGGACTGAGCGATGCGCAAGGCGTCCCAGAGCTCGTCGTCGGTGGCGTCGGAGCGGCCGTCGCGCAGGTTGGAGGCCACCGTGCCGCCGAAGAGGTAGGGCCGCTGAGGCACCAGCCCGATGCAACTCCACAGGATCTCGGGGCCGTAACGGCGGACGTCGACACCCTTGACGAGGACCTGCCCGTCGGTGACGTCGACGAGGCGCGGGATGAGGTTGACCAAGGTTGATTTGCCCGAGCCCGTCGAGCCGATGATGGCCGTCGTCGTTCCGCGCTCCAGCTCGAAGGAGATCTTGTGGAGCACCGGTGCGGAGGCTCCGGGGTAGCTGAAGGTGACGTCGCGGAACTCCAGCAGGGTGGGGTTGTCGGGCAAGGTCGTCACCGGTTCGGGGTCAATGTAGAGGGACGACGAGGTCTGCAGCACTTCTGCGATGCGGTTGGCGCAGACCGAGGCTCGCGGCCACATGACGACGAGGAGTACGGCCATCATGACGCTGATGAGGATCTGCATGAGGTAGGTGGTGAAGGAGGCGAGGACGCCGACCTCGGTCTTGCCGCTGTCGATCTGGTGGGCCGCGAACCAGAACACCGCGACCTGGGACAGGTTCATGATGAGCATGACGAGCGGGAACATCGCGGCCATGGTTCGTCCGACACTGACCTGGATGTCGCGCAGGGCGGAGTTGGTGGCGTCGAAGCGGGCCGCCTCATGGCGTTCCCGTGCGAAGGCTCGCACTACGCGGATGCCGGTGATCTGCTCGCGAACGACGCGGTTGAGGTCGTCGATACGTTTCTGCTGGCGTTTGAACAGCGGACCCATCCGGGAGACGATGAGCCCCGCTCCAATGCCCAACAGCACGACGGCGACGGCGATGATCCACGACAGGGAGACCTCGGCTCGGATCGCCATGACGACGCCGACGACCATCATGATCGGTGCTCCGATGAGGACGGCCAAGGTCATGAAGACCAGCATTTGCACCTGCTGGACGTCGTTCGTGGTGCGGGTGATGAGGGACGGAGCTCCGAACTGGTTGACCTCACGGGCCGAGAAGTCGAGGGTGCGGGTGAAGACGGCGTCGCGGATGTCGCGTCCCATTCCCATGGCGACCTGGGCGGCCAGGAACACTGCGATGACCTGGCAGATCGTCTGTCCCAGGGCGACGGCCAGCATGAGGAGGGAGTGTGAGGTGACGTAGCCGGTGTCGACGCGGACGACTCCCTGGTTGATGATGTCAGCGTTGATCGTCGGGAGGGTCAGCGCGGCGATCTGGGCGCAAATCTGCGCGACGACGATGACGATCACCTGCAGGCGATAGGGCCGAAGGTGTCGGGCCACGAGTTGTGTCAGCACGAGTGCTCCTCGGACAGGGACATGTGCAACCGGCGTCAGAGGATCTGCCGGGCGGCCGCGAGCGGCACGATCGACACCTTAGAGGAGATGGGCAGTGTTGTCCGCATGTCGTCAGACGGGTCGGCCTTGTCGGTAGGCTGTGAGACACTGAATCCGCTGTGCCGTGAGAGGTGACGATGAGACGCAAGCTGGCCCTTGTGGTGGCGGGGGTGCTTCTCGTCGGCACAGCTGCGTGTTCACAGACGTCGACACCACTTGCCAAGCCTAGTCGTGACGATTCGGTCGAGGTCTGGCATCGGATGTCCATGGCATCTGACCTGCCGAGCTTGGAGAGCGCCGGTGACGGGTACCAGCGTCGTAACCCTGGTGTGACACTCAATTTGCACGCGATCTCCTCGACGACCGACACGTACCTCAACACCTTGGAGACGTCGGTTGAGGAGGGCAAGGCTCCCTGCATGGCTCAGGTGCCGAGCACGTCGGTGGCGAAATTGGCCCATCACGGGGTGCTGGAGGATGTCACCCAGTACGCCGAGCAGTACCGCGACAAGTACGACCGCGGCCCGATGTCGCGGGTTGCGTACCAGGGGCGGACATACGGACTTCCGATGGACACCTCCCCGATGGTCCTCTTCTACGATTCCGACGCCTGGTCCGAGGCCCATGTGTCAGCTCCCAAGAACTGGGAGGAGTTCCGTGCCGCGGCCACGATTCTGGCGTCTACGGGCAAGGCGGTGTCAGATATGCCGGTTGAGAAAACCGGGTGGCTGGCAGCGGTGTCCGACACCACAGGATCGCCATGGTTCGTCCCGCTGAATGACACGACCTGGCGGGTTGGGATCGATTCTGACGGGGTGCGCAAGCTCACCGACGAGTTGCAGCGGATGGTCGAGGCCAAGCAACTCGTCGTATCTCATGGATGGGAGTCGGTGCAGACCGATTTCTCCTCCGGGAAGATTGTCGGACACATTGGCGCTCCCGCTGATCTTCCGGATCTCACGACTGCCGTCGGGGCTGGGCGGCACCATTGGAAGGTCACCACCATTCCTCCGCTCGAGGGCAGTGATTCACGGGTGGCGTCGTATCAGGGCTCGTCGTGGGTGGTCCTCAAGGGATGCAAGACGCCGAGTGAGGCATTGGACTTTGCTGACGCCCTCGACGACCAGCCCGAATTGCTGACGGGGCGTGGTCTCATCCCAGCTGGTAAGGCCGAGAGAATGACGACGCCGACGTCCTTCAAGACGTTGGTCGGCAACGAGGACGTCGTCGGGGACCTGGCTGATCTGGGTCGCAAGATTGACGACGACTCCTCGATCTCGCCGGTGTGGGACGAGGTCGCGGCGGCCTGGCGCCCCAGTGCGAAGCTCTGGGCGACGAAGACGAAAGTGTCTGGGACGTTGCCTGCGTTGGCATCGAGGGCCAGAGGTGCCTTGGCCGCTGGTGGGTTGAAGGTGGCTGAGGGGTAGCTTGATCCGTCATCATTGTGTCCCGAGGGGATGCACGAAAAACATGGCTTGGCCAAATCGTTCCCTCCCCTCCTCTTCGATAGGATTTCCCGGTGAGTTCTGACACCGTTTCCAGCCAGTCCCCTGAGGTCTCCGAGCAGATGCAGGTTCGTCTCGACAAGCGGGCCCGGATCATTGCCGACGGAGGCCAGGCCTACCCGGTTGACCTGCTGCGCGACCACACCCTGGCCCAGATCCGTCAGAAGTACACCGACGACCTCGGCGAGTTGACCCTGGCCCCCGGCGAGGAGACCACCGACGAGGTCACCATCGGCGGGCGTGTCGTCTTCGTCCGCAATACCGGCAAACTCTGCTTCGCCAGCCTCCAGGACGGGTTCACCGAGACTTCCAATGGCGAACGTCTGCAGGTCATGCTCTCCAAGGCCGAGGTCGGCGACGAGGCCCTGGCGGCATGGAAGTCCGACGTCGACCTCGGAGACCACGTGTGGGTGCGTGGCCGTGTCGTCGTTTCCCGCCGTGGCGAACTGTCCATCATGGCCTCGGAGTGGCGGATGGCATCGAAGGCTCTGCGTCCCCTGCCGACCCTCCACAAGGAGCTTTCGGAGGAGTCCCGGGTGCGTCGTCGCTACGCCGACCTGGTCGTCCGCGACGAGTCCCGTCAGATGGTGCGCACCCGCGCCATCATCACCCGCGCAGTGCGTCACGCCCTCGATGAGCGTGGCTTCCTGGAGATCGAGACCCCGATCCTGCAGCTGGTCCACGGTGGTGCCGCGGCTCGTCCGTTCAACACCCACCTCAATGCCTTCGACATCGATATGAGCCTGCGCATCGCCCTTGAGCTCTACCTCAAGCGCGCGATGGTGGGCGGCACCGACCGTGTCTACGAGATGGGCCGTGTCTTCCGCAACGAGGGCATCGACTCCAGCCACTCGGCCGAGTTCTCCATGCTCGAGGCCTACATGAGCTGGGGTAACCAGTTCACCATCGCCGAGGTCATCAAGGACATCATCATGGAGGTGGCCGACGCCCTCGACATCCACCAGATCGAGACGCCCAAGGGCACCATCGACCTTGATGGGGAGTGGCGCTGGGTCAGCGTCTACCCGGGCCTGTCGGAGAAGTTGGGACGCGAGGTCACCCTCGACACTCCGCTGGAGGAATTGCAGGCCATTGCTGCCGAACACGAGATCGAACTCGATCCGTCCTGGGAGGCCGGCAAGGTCGTCATGGAGCTCTTCGGCGAGCTCGTCGAGCCTGAACTCATCAACCCCACTTTTGTCTGCGACTACCCGGCCATCGCCCAGCCCCTGGCCCGCCCGCACCGCGACGACCCGCGCATGGTCGAGGCCTGGGACCTCATCATCGGCGGTATGGAGCGCGGCACTGGGTTCTCGGAGCTCGTTGACCCCGTCATCCAGCGCGAGGTTCTCACCAAGCAGTCCCTGGCCGCTGCGGCCGGTGACCCGGAAGCCATGCAGCTCGACGAGGACTTCCTCGAAGCCCTCGAGTTCGGCTGCCCGCCCATGGGCGGTCTGGGACTCGGCGTCGACCGTCTGGTGATGCTGTTCACCGACGCCGGTATCCGTGAGACGATCCTCTTCCCGCTGCTCAAGCCTGAGCGTTAGCATCTTGTTGCGGATTCGCATTGAAGCGCTGACCGTCGTAACCAAGTTGGTGGGCATAGCTCGATCGAGAAATCGACAGAAGGATGGTACATGACTCGAGTATTTCATAATGAAACAAGTTGGGAACTTGAAATCTATAGCGATGGCCCTGATGTGCCATCTGTAATTGAGACTATAAATTCAGAAAAAGCAGGTATAGAATACGATTTTGTGGCACCACTGATGATCCGTGTCATGTTTTCAAGAAAAGTTAGTTAAGCCTCATGGGCTCCATGTTTGAAGGATTTTCGATGCCGATGATGGAAGCTGCTTCGTGCGGGGTCCCGACCGTATCCACACCTTCGTCGCCTGGGGTCAGAGAGTTGTTCTGTGGTACATGCGGCTACGCCTCATGTGACGGCAGTGTTGAAGCACTGTCAACAGAACTCTTGCGTGCGATGGCCGACGAGCAACTACGATACAAAAGGAGCGTTGATCGTACGCTGGCAGCCGCGACGCATGCGTGGACCGCTGTCGTGAGTGAGGCCTGGACCGCGCGGCGCAGATGGAGTGGGGCGCTCGGAGACTGAACTCCTCGAACACACCTCGAACTTCTCATCTGGACCAAGACTGCGAACCAAGTCTTAGAGCCTTATCCGCTCTGGGCTCCATGAGATCTCGGCCCTGCCATCATCGCGCCGAAGTACATCTCTGGCGGTTTCGTTCACTACGGCATGAATCAATGAGCGCCCACCATGAGTCCATGATAGGTTTAAGGTCAAATTCGCGTCCAACCTCGAAGCATGCCAAGCGCTTTGCGGGCGAGATGATGATCTCATCCATGGCCTCTAGCATCACGGTAGAGATTGTGCGAATGTCATCCCCGTCACACAGGAAGCCGCACCTAGTGGTGATTTGCGTGGTCGCATCCGAACAGCGAGTAGTAATCGGTGGCGTGCCACATCGGATTGATTCAATGAGTGTCATTGGCAAACCTTCAAAAGACGATGCCAAGACAGAAAGATCGGCCCCACAAAAGACCTGCTCAATATTGTCGATACGGCCCATGAAACGGATATTAGTAGCGTAGTGTGATTTATCTCGCACCTGAGTGAGATATTTAGCGTCCACGCCGGCGCCGTAAATTTCAAGAACCCAAGACTTGCGGATATCTGGCCGTTTGGCGAGCGCTGCATCGAAGGCGGATATAATAAGGTCCACACGCTTTTCACCGCTGAGTCGTCCAACGAAAACCATGCGATGCGGCTTGTCGGTTTTTTTAGGTTTCAGAGAGCGCTCGTAGTGTATTGGTATGGTGCAAGGATTTGGAATGACAGTGCACTTTGCTATGCTCATGCGTGAAAATGCATCACTGTCGGAATCCGAGAGGAGTACAAGCCTGTCTGTGACATCAAGTGTAGCCTTGAGAGGGCCCGCGAGGTCCCAATGGTTTGTTATCCCGTCAAATGAAGAGTGGAGTTGCTGGAGCACTATCGGGGAAAGCTGGAAATGCTTCAGGGCCTTTAGGTGAAAGTGTAACGATTTGACGATTTCAGGAGTAGTCGAAATAATCACACCGTTTGCGCCGAGGCGGATAAGGTATGCAAATATGCGAACATGTCGCCAAAGTTTCCATATCGGCGTGTGAAGGCGCTTTAACCCGTACTTGATGCCGAGTGGCCCCGGATAGTCCGATGCGAACCGATGAAGTGAAGTAGAAGACTTTCCTCGGTTGATGACGAATGCGTTTTTGAAATGACCTACAGGTTCTTCCAGTGAGGCAAATTCAACCGGTGCGTTTTGTGAAGAAAAGCCGGAGTGTAGAGCGCGCGTCACCGTATGGATTCCACCGAAGTTTCCCAGGTTTTCCTCAAAAAGAACAATTCGTCCACATTTTGGCCGCTTCTGGTTCACTGGATCACTTCCACAGCGTCGCGACGCCAAAAGCGGCAGCCATGAGACACATGCCGATGAGGACGTTCCAGTCGCCGAGATCCTTCATGCCGGGGATCTGGTTACCTGCGATGTAGTAGACGATCAGCCACAGCACACCGAGTAGGAAGAGGGGGACGAACACCTTCGGCACCCAGGAACGATCAACCGGCGCAGCCTTCTTCTCGGCCCGGCGCTCCTCGACCTTGGCCCGGTTCTTGGCCTGGGCCTTCTCCTTGGCTTCCGGTCTGACCTTGGATTCGGGCACGGTGACTACTCCTGGGGTTTCGAGGACACGCCCACCGAGCGTGATTGGGACAAGTGTTACCTGGCTAGTCTAGAGGACGATCGCCAATTCCGGCGACACGGGTCGGGCTGCGAGGAGGGGACGATGAGCGACGACGACGCCGAGGACGTCCGTCGTGATGACTCCACCCCTGAGCATTCCGATCCTTCTCCCGTCACTGACCCTGCGCCTGACGGGGCTGACACGCCCGAAGAGGCAAGTGAGGACGTCGTCGGTGGCCCCCTCATCCAGGACATCCGCTCGGACTCTCGTCATCCACGGCTGGCCAGATTCGCCACGGTGCTCGTCATGGTGACGGCCGGATTCATGATGACGACGGCCGCGGTCAATTCGCGTGGTCATGACCTTCGTCCCGAACGGGACACTGACATGGCCACCCTCGTCCGTAATCAGGCCAGTCACAATGCCGCCCTGCAGAAAGAGGCAGCCAGCCTGCGAGCCCAGGTTGACGAGCTCTCCAAGGCCGATCAGACCCCGGGCGTCACCTCCTCGACCGTCCCCTCGGCGTCAGCCTTGGCGCCCTCGGTGGGTCTGGGAGCTGTCAGCGGCAAGGCACTGCGGGTCACCCTTGATGACGCTCCCCTCAGCGAGAATCCCGATGGGGTCGACGCCAACATGCTCGTCGTCCACCAGCAGGACATCCAGATGGTCGTCAACACCCTCTGGGCTGGGGGAGCGGAAGCCATGACCATCCAGGGACAACGAGTGACCTCCACTACAGCCGTGAAATGTGTCGGCAACACCGTCGTCCTGCACGGAGTCGCCTACGCCCCGCCCTACGTCATCGAGGCGATTGGGGACCGCGCCGCCATGGAGCAAGCTCTCGACACCTCCGAGGCGGTGCGCATCTACAAGGGGTACGTGAGTGCCTACCAGCTCGGATGGTCGGTGGAGCGGGTCGGTACGGTCACGATGCCGGCCTACACCGGCACCGTCGCCATGGGCCACGCCACTCCCCGCTGAGTCGGTGCGCCTGACACAACCTGAGCATGATGGCGTCTCGACGCCGGCCTACGACACAATGATCCCATGACAGCCAGGATCCTCGTCGTCGACAACTATGACTCCTTCGTGTGGAATCTCGTGTCCTACCTGGGACAGATCGGGGCAGACACCACGGTGGTTCGCAACGATGATCCTCTCTTCGAGGATCCGCAGTGGTGGGATCCCTTCGACGGCATCCTGCTGTCACCCGGCCCCGGACATCCGGAGGACGCCGGAGTGTGCGTGGACATCCTGCGCGGCGCCCGCCGACCGATCTTTGGTGTGTGCCTGGGCATGCAGGCTATGGCCATTGCGTGGGGAGGTCATGTCGGACGCGCCGAGGAACAGCTGCACGGCAAGACCTCGCCGATTCACCACGAAGGTAAGGGGGTTTTCGCTGGCTTGCCAGACCCGCTCGTCGTCACTCGCTACCACTCCTTGGCCGTGGACGAGATCCCGGCCGAGCTGGAAGTGACAGCACGCACGGACACCGGTGTTGTCATGGGCCTGCGTCACCGCAGACTGCCGGTCGAGGGGGTGCAGTTCCACCCCGAGTCAGTACTCTCCCAGCACGGTCACCAGATGCTCGCCACCTGGCTGATGGAGTGCGGGGACCCGGAAGCCCCCTCCCGCGCCAGCCAGATGAGCCCGCTGATGAGCGCGGCGGACCGCTGATTCAGCCGTGAGATGACGACGGACTGGCCGTCGACGTCGGAACCGGTGAGGGGTCGTCCTCGCTCGGAGTAGGGCTCGTCGGGGCCTCGTGGGTCGGTTCCGACGGCTTCACGGCGACGAGCACCTTGATGGCGGTCGACCTCTTGGCAGTGGCCCCGTAATCCGGGTCCTGGCTGAACACCGTGCCGGGGGCAGCCGAGGATGTCGTCTGACGCTCCACGGAGATGGAGAATCCGTTCGAGCTGGCAGCGGCGTAGGCCTCTTTGACGCTCATGCCCTTGAGGTTGGGGACGACCGACTTACCAGTCGCGACCGTCAGCGTCACCTGCTGCTCAGGGGTCAGAGAGGTACCCGCACTCGGGCGGACGGAGTCAACGGTGCCCGCCTTGGCGGTATTCGCCTCGGTCTTGGGGTCATCGTCGTTGACCCTGATCTGGTTGTCCGAGAATCCGGCGTCCTTGAGGGCCTTGACGGCATCCGACTTCGGCATCCCGACGATGTTCTGCGGGATCGTCAACTTCTTTGGCCCGTCATTGACGGTGATCGTCACCTTGCTGCCCTCATGGACCTTCTGGTTGGCAGCAGGATTCTGCGAGACAACCTGGTTGGCAGTCGACTCGTCCTTCTGGACGTGCTCGACCTTCACCTTGAGGCCGGCATTCTCGAGGGTCGACGTGGCTCCCTGCTGGCTCAGACCAGTGACCGCCGGGACATCGACCATCTTCACGGTTTTCGACGGCGTCGGCGACGAGGTGGGGGCCGAGGAAGGCCCGAGCATCCTGTGCAACCCGAATCCGAGCAGCGCGAGCAACGCGACGACCAGGATCGTCACGAGGACGACCGGCCAACGCTTGCGCTTGGGCTCTTCCGGTTCTGCAGGGCTCTCGGTCTGAGCGGGGGTGGCCTCGTCTCGCTGTGCAGCGGCAGCCGGCGCGGCAGGAGGCGCGGCGGCCGTTGCCGCAGCAGCGGGGATGAGGTGGGTCTGCTCCTCCGTGTCGGCATCGGGATCGGCGTGAGCCTGCATCGCCAGCGGTTCGCGCCCTGACAGCAGGCGATCAATGTCGTCACGCATCTGCTTGGCGGTCTGGTAGCGATCAGCCCGCTCCTTCGCCAGCGCCTTGAGGGTGATGGCGTCCATCTCGCCAGTGATCTCGGAATCCAGCGAGGACGGCGGTGCCGGGATCTCGCGGACGTGCTGGTAAGCCACTGAGACGGGGGAGTCACCGATGAACGGCGGGCGTCCGACCAACAGCTCGTACAGCAGACAGCCGGTGGCATAGATGTCGGCTCGGTTGTCGACTGTCTCGCCGCGAGCCTGCTCCGGGGAGAGGTACTGGGCGGTGCCGATGACGGCTGCCGTCTGGGTCATGGTGGCAGAGGTGTCGGCAACCGCGCGGGCGATGCCGAAGTCCATCACCTTGACGTACCCCTCACGGGTGAGCATGACGTTGGCCGGCTTGATGTCACGGTGGACGATGCCGGCGGCGTGGGAGTAGCTCAGCGCATCGAGCACACCCTGGGTGAACTCGAGGGCGCGGCGGGGAAGGATCTTGCGGCCGTCGCGCAGCACGTCGCGCAGGGTGTGACCGTCAATGAGTTCCATGACGATGTAAGGCACCTGCAGGCCGGTTGTCGGATCTTGCGTCTCACCAGTGTCATACACGGCGACGATGTTCGGGTGGTTGAGGCGCGCAGCCGACTGTGCCTCACGCTGGAACCTCGCCTGGAAGGTGTCGTCGCTGGCGAGGTCGGCGCGCAACCTCTTGACCGCGACGTCGCGACCGAGACGGTGATCGCGGGCCCTCCAGACATCGGCCATGCCGCCACGGCCGATGAGGTTCTGCAGTTCGTAACGCCCGGAGAGCCAACTCTCAGTGCTCATTGAGGGATCCCCTTTGTGGTGAGACGTGGTGAAGTGTGCTGGTTGTCTGTCTAATTGTCATCTCATCGCCTCGATGACATCTCTGGCGATGGGAGCCCCGAGTCGGCCTCCGGAGACCTCGTCGATGGCGGTGTCTGAGGATTGGACGAAGACCGCCACTGCGACGTGTGGCTTGTCCGACCACCCCACGAACCACGCGTAGGGAGCCTTCCCCTTCATCGTCTGCGCAGTACCGGTCTTGCCGCCCACAGTGACCCCGTCAATGCGTGCCCTCTTACCAGTGCCGTTGTTGACCACCGAGACCATCATCGACTTCAGTTGCTCGGCCGACTCCTTCGTCATCGGCTGAGACATCTGCTTGGGACGATGCTCGGAAACCACCTGAAGGTTCGATGCCCGGACCTGCGCGGTGAGATACGGCGTCATGAGCTTGCCGCCATTGGCGATGCCGGCAGTCACCATCGCCATCTGGAGAGGGGAGGCTGCGACGTCGAACTGGCCGATGGAACTCTGCGCGAGCTGAGCATCGGTCATGTCCTTGGGGAACTTCGAGGCGACCGACGAGATGTCGGAGTCGACGACCTTGCCAAATCCAAATTCCTCAGCCTGGGCATTGATCTTGTCTTGGCCCAGGCCCACTCCGAGCTTGCCGAAGGCGGTGTTGCACGAGATGTCGAGGGCACGGGTGAGAGTGATCTGCTTGCCCCCGCAATAGGTCTCGTTCGTCAACGGAGTGCGGGTGCCCGGTAGGGTCCAATTCTCCGGCGCATCCACTGTGGAGTTCGGGTTGTAACCGTTCTGCAGGGCCGCAGCGGCCGTCACCAGTTTGAAGGTCGAACCGGGAGGGTAGATCTCACGGCTGGCGCGGTTGGACAACGGAGACGACTTGTCCGCAACGAGTTCCTTCCACGCCTGGCTGGTGTCGTTGAGGCGTTGGGAGGCCAGATCGTTGGGGTCGTAGGAGGGGGAGGACGCCATGGCCAGCACCGCGCCAGTGGTGTAGTCCATCGCGACGACAGCGCCCTTCTTGCCTCTGAGGCCTTCCCATGCGGCGTCCTGGGCCTTGGCGTTGATCGTCGTCGTGATCGAGCCACCTTCAGGCTTGTGACCGGACAACGTCCCCGTGATTCGGGAAAGCCACTGGGTGTCGGAGGTACCCGTCAGCTGGGCATTCTGGGTCTGCTCGAGCATGGAACGCCCGTAGTAGTAGGAGTAGTACCCGGTGATGGGAGCGTACTCCGGCCCGGAGGGGTAGACGCGCTGGTAGGCGAATTTGCCGTCGCTCGACTTGGTGGTCGCGATGGGCATCGAACCGACGAGGATGTCGCCCCGGTTCTGGGAGAACTCGGCGTCGCGCACTCGAACGTTGCGAGGATCGTTGTTGAGGCTGGCCTGCCGGAAGATGGCCGATCCGGTGAGATTGGCCATGAGGGCCAGGAACATCAGCCCAGCGAGCAGGGAGACTCCGCGAATCTGCTTGTTCATCGCGTGCCTCCGTTCGGGATGACGGCGGTGGCGTTCTGGGCCTGGGGGTCGGCGGGAACAGTGGCGACGAAGTCGTCGTCAGGTTTTCGGTTCCGGTGCGACACGATCATGATGATCGCGACGATGATCCAGTTGGCCACCAGGGACGACCCGCCTTGGCTCATGAATGGCGTCGTCAGACCGGTAAGGGGCAGTAGCCGGGTGACGCCACCGATGATGGCGAAGACCTGGAGAGCAAGGGTGAAGGACAGTCCAGCGACCATGAGCTTGCCGAACTCGTCACGGCAGCCGAGGGCGGTGCGCATACCGCGAGCGGTGAGGATGAAGAACATCATGATGACGGCCATGAGGCCAGTGACGCCGAGTTCCTCTCCGATCGAAGTCGCGATGAAGTCGCTCCATGCCAAGGGCACCATCCCGGGACGTCCCAGCCCCCAGCCGCGTCCGGCGAGACCACCCCAGGCGAGCCCGAACTGAGCCTGGATGATCTGGTAATTCTGGCTGTAATCGGTGAAGGGGTGCAGCCAGGAATCGAAACGGATGCGGACGTGGCCGAAGAAGGCGTACGCCAGCGCCGCGCCACCGACGAGGCTGACCGCTCCCAGAATCGCCCATCCGACACGCTCGGTCGTGAGGTACAGCATGACGACGAACATGCCGTAGAAGAGCATTCCGGTGCCCAGGTCATTCTGGTAGACGATGACGAGCATCGTCGCGACCCACATCACTGCGATCGGGCCGAGATCACGGGCACGCAGCAGGGTGATGCCCAGGATTCTGTGGCCGGCGCGGGAGAGGACGTCGCGGTTGTCCACAAGGTAAGCCGCGAAGGCGATGGCTAGCACCACCTTCGACACCTCGGCAGGCTGGAAGCTGTAGGAGCCAATGCGGATCCACACTCGCGATCCGAGCACTGACATCCCCAGGCCGGGGACCAGGGGCAGCAAGAGGAATCCCAGGCCGACGATGAACAGCACGTAGGGGTACTTCTGCAGTTTGCGATGATCCCGCAGGACGAGCAGGGTCGTCAGGAACAAGATGAGGCCCAGGGCCGTCCACATGGCCTGGGTGTCCATCCGGTTCTTGTTCGGGTCGGGGACAAGGTCGATGCGGTGGATCATCGCGAGCCCGAGCCCATTGAGGGTGAAGACGATGGGAAGAATCACGGGGTCGGCGTAAGGAATGACGATCCTCACGAAGATGTGCGCGATGACAGCCATCCCCAGCCACACACCGCCGACCGTCATCCAGGTCTCGGGCAACTCATGGTTGATGTTGAGCTCGGTGAGTACCCAGCCGCCGAAGCCAATGGCCCAGGCGATGAGAAGCATGAAGAGTTCCGTCCAGCGTCTCTTGGACTGGACGACGACGGTGCCGTCATCGAATTCCGGTACGACACTCATCAGCAATCACCCGAACTGACGGCGGGGAGGTTCACCTCATGCCCCGAGGCGCTCGGTGAGGGCATCGCGGGGGTCGGTACTGCGGACGGGTGAGGAATACCGGAACTGCTGGCGGACGATTGAGGTGATGCCGACGGGGTCGTCGAGGGTCTGGTCGGGGCAGCAGGCGGGGTCGTCGCCATTTCGCGCACGGCCTTGCAATGCTCGGCTCCGGTACGCAGCTCAGCAACCGTGGAGTGGGCGGACTCCATCGAGGAGACGCGGATGTTCTCCGAGACTCGATTTCGGTAGTAGCGCGGAAGATCAGTGGTCTTGACGTCCGTCGTCTCAGCGACGTGGGAGAGCTGGATCCACGCCAGGCTGTCCGGTGATCCCTGATAAATCGCCACCGCGTTGCCGTCGGTACCCACGTAGTACTGGGTGTTGAGGTAGGCGCGAGTGCCGAAGATGCCGCCGACGACGACAGCGGCGACGGCGAGGACGACCACGGGCCACAGCCAGTGGCGACGACGGCGGGTCCGGGAATCCACGGGCGCATAGCGCATCGACTCCTCCGCCTCGGAGTCGAAGAGCACGGTCGACGTGCCGGCGTCCTTCGTCGCGGAGGACGGTTGCTCGACGGAGAGCGGAGCGGTGACCTCGTGCTCGGGAACCTTGCGGGTCGTCGCTGCCCCGATGATGTGGGGCTCGGAGGCGTCCAGGACGGGATCAGCCCCGACGACCTCGGCGACGACGATGGTGATGTTGTCGGTGCCGCCACCGGCATGGGCGTCCGTCGCCAGCAGATCGACGACGTCGTCCAGATTGGTGGTGCTGAGGTGCTCGGCGATCGTCTCGTCGTCGACGAGACCGCACAGTCCGTCAGAGCAGAAGAGAATGCGGTCTCCCAACCGAAGATCCACGATCTGGGTGTCCGGGACGTGCTGGGGCTGGCCATTGAGCACCTTGAGAAGGAGAGACCGATGCGGATGAACGGCGGCCTCCTCGGGGGTGATCCGACCATCATCGATGAGGGACTGCACCCACGAGTGGTCGTGGGTCATCCGCTTCATGCGGCCCTGACGCAGCAGGTAGCCGCGGGAGTCACCGATGTGGACCACGCCGAGCTGGGTGCCTGAGAACATCGCTCCGCAGAAGGTCGTCCCCATGCCCTCCAGGGAGGAGTCCCACGCCACGAGGTCGGCCAGTTCGTCATTGGCGTCAGCCACCGCACCAGCCAGAACGGTGAGCATCTCCTCTCCCTGCGGGCGGCACGGGGAGTCCTCCCCGGAGAACCTCTCGTCAGCTCGGGTGACGTGACGCACGGCGACGGTGGAGGCGAGGTCACCTGCGGCGGCACCGCCCATGCCGTCGGCGACGACGAGCATCCTCGGGGAGACGTACCCCGAGTCCTGGTTGTTGCGTCGCACCAGGCCAATTTCGGAGTGGCATCGAACGTCGAGGGAGAAGGCCATCGCTCACCGCCCGCCGGTGACGGTCATGACGGTCCTGCCAATTCGCACCTCGTCCCCCACCGACAGGCGCGTCGGGTTCTCGATGCGCTCACCGTTGACATGGGTGCCATTCGTCGAGGCCAGATCCTCGACGAACCACGCGCCGTCGATGCCGGGGCTGAACTCGGCATGGCGGGTGGAGGCGTAGTCGTCGTCAATGGGAAGGGTGCAGTCGTTGCCGCGCCCCACGGTGACGCCGTTGGCCAGCGGGACATATGTGCCGGCCCCACTGCCGGAGATGACCTGCAGACCAGTCGGTACCGGGGCGACCTCACGACGACGAGCCTTGCGGCCCTTACCACCTCGCCCAGGACCCACGGCAGCGGCTTCAGCATTGTGAGGTACCCGGTGACCGTAGATGTCGGTACGAATGACGTTCGTGACGAGCAGGATGAAGATCCACAACACCGCCAAGTAGGCAATGCGTAACAGCGTGACGAGGAATTCGCTCACGATCACATCCCCGTCGGAGAATGGACCAGCATCCGTGTGGAGCCGATCTCGATGCGTGACCCGTCGCTGATCTCAGCGCTGGAGACCTTGACTCCGTTGACCGACACCCCATTGGTGGAGTTGAGATCCTCGATGGACAGGCCGATTCCGTCGCCCTGGGGCCAGACGTTGACACGAGCATGGAGACGAGAAATGCCCGGATCGTTGATGCGAATGTCAGCATCGGAACCTCGGCCGATCGTCAGGCCCGGGGGAGTGAGGGGATGACGCACCCCGTTGACCTCCAGTACCAGCGGCGCACGACGGCCAGCGGTGGCCTTGGCGTGGTTCTCGCCCGTCAGAACGGTGAATTTGCCGACCGGCAGGGAGCCGTCCAGGTCGTAACGGATGTGGATGGGTCCGTTGAACACGTAGTGACGCTCGCTGGCGTGATCACGCAGAGTCGGGATGATCTCGGCATTGAGGGTCTTGGTGTAGGGGACGAGACGCTCGTAATCATGGCTGGACAGCCGGACCACGAAATCATTGGGAACCAGTGACTTGTCGCGGGACAGGATCTGCGCCTCGGAGTCGAGCTCGCGCTGCAGCCGACCGGCGATCTCCACCGGCTCAACCTCACCACGGAAGGCGCGCGCGAAGACGCCACTGACGGCGCCTTCGATCGACTTCTCGACCTTGTCCAGGAAACCCACCCGGCTCCTCCTTCCGGCTGACATGTCAGGCTGGTCGTCCGTTTCACACGGACTACCACCATGCGAGTGTACCCAGAAGGTCTGACGATACCCTGTGACGGCCGTGTTCCGCGTGGCGGACGTTGCACTCGAAAGCGGCTTCGGAAGCGCCACCGGGGCCGGTGGGAAGGTCAGCGGCGGCTGCGCCCCACGGTGAACATGAGGTCGAGCCATGCGTCGCCGATCTTCGAGCTGCCATGGCCGGAGACGACCTCGGCCGCAGACTCGCGCTGGATACGACGCAGCGGGGCATCAGCCATGCCCTGGGAGAGAGCGCTGGCCAGTTCCTCCATGTTCGTGGCCGGATACCCGCTGCGAGAGAGGATGTCAGCTGCCGCAGGGGTGTCGGCGTAGGCGATGGCGGGCAGTCCGGCACCAGCGGCGTCGAGGATCCGGGAGGCTAGGTCCTCCTCGCGGGTCAGGACCAGGGCCAACTCACTCTGGTTCATGATGGTGTTCTCAGATCCGGCCGGGTGGATTCCGACGTCACGGCGGGCTGCCACTGCGGAGTGGATGCGGGTCTCGTCGTCGAGGCATACCTCCAGGGACCAGCCGGGGACGACCTGGCAGGCTCGGTCGAAGGTGGCGAGGGCTTCCGAGAGCTCCTCATCGGTGCATGGGCCGAGCAGGGCGACTCGCTTCGGACGGTCACCAGGGGTCGGGCTGGCGCCTGCGGCCGGCACACCGATGGAGTGCACCGGAACACCGAGGTGCTTCCAGGGATTGGTGTCGGGGTTCGGGGTGACGACGAGGTCGACGAGCTGGGGGAGCTCATCAGGAGCCTTGTCGGGGTCGGTGACGAGCAGGACGACGACCGGACGGTCGGCCTGACCAGCGACCGGGAGATCAGCGATCTCGTCGAGACGGCTGGGATCGGTCACGATGATCGCGGACTGGTGGTCGAGGCTCTCGCCGAGGTCCTGGCGAGCCTTCTCCTGACGGTGGAGTGACCACTTTTTCAGGACCTTGCGGGCCGGGGCTGGCACCGACGAGGGGGCCGTGGTGTCCTTGGATTCTTCGATCGGAAGCTGTGACACCTCGATTCCACGGCGGGAGAACTCGTCGGTGAGATCGGCGACGAGGCGATTGGGACGGTTGTCCCCGGTGGCGGTCACCATGACGATGCGGCGGAATCCGCGGGTGACGTGGGTTGCGCGGTTGATGGTCTGGGCGAGGCCGAGATCGAGGTGCATGGTGCTCATTCTGCCGCGCGACGGGGCCTCACGGGGGTCAGCATGTGTTCTAGATCCTCGAGAAGTCCGTCCAATTCGTCGGCGCAGGCCCGTACGATCTCGCTGCTGCGACGGTAGGGGTCCTCGATGTCGTCCGTCGAGCCAGCCGCGAAACGGTTCTGAAATGCCTTGCCAATGACCTGTCGAGGGTCCATAGTGGGGTCGTCCCAGGTGAGCTCACTGGCGATTGCGACGAATTGCGGCAGGGTGAAGGTCCGTTTCATCACTTGCGGCCACCATTCGACGATGGCGTCCCGTTGTCCGGCCGTCATCGTCAATATGAGGTCGGCTTCCACCGCGTCGTCGATCTCGATCTGGTGGGAGGAGGTCGCGGCCGCCTCGGCTTGATGGCGTTCTAGCTCGCGGCGCATCTGCTCCCACATCGGCAGGCCTTCCTCGGCCTGGATGCCTGAGCTGGAGACCTCGAAGCGCGAGGGATTGAACAGGCGAGCTGCCCGGGCATGGCAATACGCCGAGCGGCAGATATTGGCCGTGCAGACGAAATGGATTCGCAGCGGGGCCGTCGACTGTGCGTGTTCGGTCATGATCGTCAACCTCTCGCGATCACGATACCGAGTGATTCCAGGTGGTGGAGGTAGCTGATGACGTCCTCACAGATATGGTCGGCAGGCACGTGAATCAGGGCGGCAACGTCCGCGACGATCTCGTCGGTCGTCGCTCCCGGGCGCTCGGCGACGGCGTCCCAGATGATTCCGCCGCTGCTGTCGAGGCGATACACCTGGGTATCCGGGACGGTAGCCACAGCCACGCCATCCTCGTCGTACGTCCAGGCCACGTTGGGGCTGATCCGCCACGTCATCGGTGTCCCCTCCGGTGTCGGGGGTCCAGCTGCTTCCTGAGCTGTTTCCGGGCTACCTGGAGGATCTCCTGAGAGGCCCTGACGGTGCGGTCCCAGTAGCCGCGAACGATGTCGGCGCAGGTGAGGTCATGGCCGAGGTCCATGCGGAGGTGCGGTCGATTGAGAGCGAGGGAATTCAGAACTACCTTGACGGCTTCCTTGCGGGTGGGAGCGGCGCGGACTCGAGCGCGCCACTCGTGCAGACGACTGGGGTCGCCGGTCGAGAACTGTCGCCACAGGTCATAGGTGCGGTGTTCGCGGTACTGCTCCAGTTCGCCGATGGCGGCGGCCAGGGCGACCTGGGCGTCGAGATCGCGGGCCAGGCTGCGCACCGTCTGGCGCTCCTGATCGCTGGCGTCGTCCCAGCACCGCACCTTGTCGGGATGGTTCGGGTTGCCACTGCGGGCGGCATGCAGCAGGAGGATGAGACGCTGGTCGGTGACGCTGGGAGTGTGGATGGGGGTGTGGGCGATGTCGATTCCTTGACGACGGGTCCACAGGGCTTGGAATGCCGGTGAGGGCGCGATGTTGATGCCAGGGAATTGACGGTGGATGTCGGCGTAGCCAAGGAGTTCGTGCCAATAATTGGCCGCATGACCGAAGGCCGAGCCGTCATGGAAGTCAACCACTTTGTGCCAGCCGTGATGTGCGAGTGTGGTCTCGAACTGGGCGAGGTGCTCAGGACGCACGAGGACGTCTGCGTCCGTGGAGCCGCGTGGGATGACGGTGTCCTCGTCATTGACGATGCAGTGCTCCAGAAGTTCTGGGGAGACAGTGGGGCCTTTGATGTGTAGCACGTCGGCGCCGCATCGGTCGGCCAGCCGTTGTAGGACGCCATGTGTCAGCTCGATGCGACTCGCGGTGCGAAGTGTCCCCTCGATTACGCCAGTCATCGCTCTGGAGCTTATCAATGAAGTGGCGTCATGTTTTCATCAATATCCCGTTGAGGGTCATGGTGCCGACGAAACTCGTGAGCGCCTCGGTCAATGTACCGTCGGGCGGTGGCCCGACAAGGGCCTCGAGTTCGCGACCCAACTCGTCGAATTCGAGTGGGGTCTCGAGAACGTCCCATATCGCGACGGCGAGGGGGGAGAGCCGGAAAATGGCATCATCGACGATGACGAGTGCCTCGTCGTCCTCGAACCAGATGTCTGTGACGTTGGCACGCTGAATCAGCATGGTGCCCCCAAAAGGTCCTCAATGAATGGTCCGAGGGTGTCGTGCTCCGCGTATTGGGCTTGCCAGACCCCTCCGGCGTGCGAGATGAGATCGGCCAGCAGGCACAGTGGTTTGGGGAGTTTGTGGAGGGACGAGGACTGTTCGGCCATCGTCACCATGGCGTCAAGACGCCGCACGGGGGTGGTGAGAGTGTCGTGGGAATCGTCTCGTGCCAGGAGCACGAGGTGGCTGACGTGGGGGTCGGGGTGGCAGGGCTGCAGTCCCAGGTCGTCGGGGCTGAATTCTGCCTTCTCCCCCAAGAGGTCGGGACGACGGGTAGACAGCGGTTTGGGGTAAGGGAAGATCCGCCAGGTGTCGGGCTCGATGGCAACCGTTTCGTCGCTGATGTATCCATATCGTCGCCCCAGGTACGTGGCAAGGGTGGTTTTCCCGGTGCCGCCAGGGGCGATGAAGACAACTGAGTCCCCAGTGGCTGGGTGACACACCGCGCCGGCGTGAAACATGAGGAGGCGGCCAATCTGACGTGAGATGAGTTTCCGGGTGATCTCTTGGGTCAGGGAGGATGCCGTCATCGGTCCGGGGGTGAGCAGGACCGGTTCGGGATCCGGGGCGCTGAGGCAACGTGCCCACGCGTGGCGGAGCTCCCCCTGGTCCAGCCCGGTCCCGGATGCGTCGATCTGCACCGTGGTGCCGAGGGCTGCCAAATTCATCACTTGGTCACGCCCAGGTGCTCGCGCAGCCGATGAGCAGTCGTGGCCGGGGTGAACCCGCTGGCCTCGATGCGGGACAGGTCGAGGGTGGAATGCTCGGGACGCGGTGCCAAGTCCTTGCCCTTGCCCCATTCGGCGGCGGTCGTCGGGGTGACGGTGCCGTCGGCTCCCAGCAGGGTGAAGATCTCGTTCGCGATGTCGAACCAGGTCTGCGTCGGTCCCTCGTTGGAGATGTTGTAGCTGCCGAAGGGTGCCCCGGTCGTCAGCAGGTGGATGATTGCGGCGGCAAGGTCACGGGTGAAGGTGAGACGACCGTGCTGATCGGAGACGACCTGAGGATTGATGCCGCGACGGGCCAGACTGGCCATGGTGTTGACGAAGTTGTTGCCTTCGCCGACGACCCAGCTGGTGCGTAGCACGTAGTGGCGGGGGTACGCGGTGACGATCTCGTCGGCGGCGGCCTTGGTGATGCCGTAGATGCCCAGCGGGCTGAACGCCTCGTCCTCGTTGTGGAGGGTTTTGGTGCCGTCGAAGACGTAGTCACTGGAGACGTGGACCAAGGTGGCGCGTCGGTCAGAGGCAATCCGGACGAGTTGGGCGACGCCGGAGACGTTGGCGGCCCAGACTGTGGCACGGTTGGCCGGGTCTTCGGCGGCGTCAACGGCGGTGTAGGCGGCGGCGTTGATGATGGTGCCGACCCCACTCCAGTCGAAGGTGCCTAGGCTGGCCGGGTTGGACAGGTCGAGGGTCTCTCGGGTGGTGAACTCGGCGTCGGGCAGGAGTGGGCGCAGTGCCTTGCCGAGCTGGCCGTTGGATCCCAGCACGACGGTGCGCGGCTTACGGAAGGGGATGACCCCGCTCAGCGGTGGGTGATGACGGTCAGCCTCGGACAGCTCGGCCTGGTCCACGCAGATCGGCCAATTGATGCCCAACGCCGGATCGGCGAGGTTGACGAAGGTGTAGGACTTCTTGGCCTCGGCCGACCAGTGGTCGTTGACGAGGTAGGTGTAGGTCGTGCCGTCCTCGAGGGCCTGGTAGCCGTTGGCGACGCCCCGGGGGACGAACACGGCGGTTTCCGGACCCATCTCGACGGTGACGACGTTGCCGAAGGAGTTCCCGTCACGTAGATCCACCCAGGCGCCGAGGATGCGCCCAGTTGCCACCGAGACGAGCTTGTCCCACGGTTCTGCGTGCATGCCTCGGGTGACGCCTGCCTGGGCGTTGTGCGACACGTTGTTTTGTACTGGTCCGAAATCAGGTAGGCCGAGAGCGGTCATCTTCTCGCGTTGCCAGTTCTCCTTGAACCAGCCGCGGTTGTCACCGTGCAGGGGCAGGTGCAGGACGAGAAGGCCCGGGATGTCGGTGGTGTCGATGCTCAGGTCACTCATCACTGCCCTTTCGCGGCGTAGGCGGCCTCGGTGGTCTCCTTCTGGGGGAGCCACCACGACTGATTGCCGCGGTACCAGTCGATGGTCGCTGCCAGGCCGTCGCGGAAGTTCGTGTACTCGGGCTGCCAGCCGAGTTCCTGGCGCAGCTTGGTGGCGTCGATGGCGTAGCGCAGGTCGTGGCCGGGGCGGTCGTTGACGTGGTCGTAGCCGTCGATGGGCTGGCCCATGAGTTCAAGGATGAGTTCGATGACGGTTTTGTTGTCGAGTTCACCGTCGGCTCCGATGAGGTACGTTTCGCCGATCGTGCCGCGTTCGAGGATCGTCCACACGGCCGAGTTGTGGTCGTCGACGTGGATCCAGTCGCGAACATTGAGACCGCTGCCGTAGAGCTTGGGGCGTCGTCCCTCAAGGATTTCGGTGATCTGACGGGGGATGAACTTCTCGACGTGCTGGCGTGGGCCATAGTTGTTCGAGCAGTTCGAGATGGTGGCTTGGACTCCGAATGAGCGTACCCAAGCACGTACCAGAAGGTCCGAGGAGGCTTTGGAAGCTGAGTAGGGCGACGACGGGTTGTATCGAGTTTGTGGGGTGAACTTGGTGGGGTCGTCGAGTTGAAGATCGCCATAGACCTCGTCAGTGGAAATGTGGTGTAGCCGCTTTTCGTGTTTGCGGACGGCTTGTAACAGGGTGAAGGTGCCGACGATGTTGGTTTGGATGAACGGGGCCGGGCCGTCCAAGGAATTGTCATTGTGGGATTCAGCGGCGAAGTGGACGACGGCGTCGTGATGGGAGACGAGCTCGTCGACGAGATCAGCATCACACACCGATCCGCGTACTAGCTGATATCGGTTGCGCGGCAGTCCTTCCAGGGAGGCCTCACTGGCGGCATACGTCATGGCGTCCAACACCGTCACTGTGGCGTCAGTGTTGTTGATGATCCAGTGGGCAAAGTTGCTGCCGATGAATCCGGCTCCGCCAGTGACGAGAAGGGAGTGCATAACAGGCAGTGTAGAGGAAGCAATGCTTGATGGCTTCACCCGTGGCTGGGGCGGCATGGTTTCGCGGCGGAACCGTCCTCACATCAAACCGTCTTCATGCAGTACCACGTCCCCCGTTGGTGGCCCGGCACGTGAGAGCCAACATCGCCATCCCGCCACGAGGTGCTTGACATTCGCTCGCTGACTGTCCTTTGTGTCGTGAGCAGGTGTCAGTCGTTGGTCAATCCCTCAAAGATCAGGGAGGGGAAGGTGAATCAGATTCACCTTCCCCTCCCTGTCACGAGGGCATCCGAGAATGCCTCAGCACTTGTCGGTGTAGTCCCTGGGTTTTGAAGACATGTCCTCGGGGACCCAGAAACTGATCGTGACGTTTCCGGGCTTGCCGTAGTTCTTCGGCAGACTGGGTGCCATGTGCACTGTGCCATTGGTGCGCACGCCACCAGTGTCGGGGAAGTTGATCTCCCCGGTCGCGCTGAAACCACCGTCCAGGCTGGGTGCGAGGTAGCTGCTGCCAGCGCCGCCGGCACCAATGGCCCCCAACTGTCCAGGGACGTCGCTGGCCGCCCACTTCAAGATCGGATCGCGTGAAATGACGACGAGTGCCCCGGAACCACCGCCGGCGTAGCCGCCGCCACCCGCAGCCGAGGACAGCGCGATGTAGTCATCAATGTGACCGTCCCCCTTGACGCTACGCCTGCGCTCGAACTTGACAGGCGCACCCCCGTCGCCACCACCGTGGTTGCCGCTGCCGTGGTTGCCGCCGGCCTGGCCCGCAATGATCTTGTCGAACTCGAGGTCTTTGGGGACGTACGAGGTATTTGCCGTGCTACCTCCGTTGCCGCCCTGACCGCCACGGGCTCCCGAGCCGCCGGCTGCAGTGACCTGGGCATATTTCGTCTCGTAGTGGGACTGGCCGCCATCGGCGCCGTCCCAGCTCTTGCCTCCGTTGCCTCCGTTGCCACCCTCTCGGACGGGCCAGACGTTGGGGCCCATATTCGCCGCCTCCCGCGAATACGTGCCTGTACCGGCGGCTCCGCCGCCGCCGGCCACCGCCACGAGCTGGCCTGGCCCCTCGGGGTCACCGCCGATGGCTATTGCCGAACCGGCGCCGCCACCGTGGCACCAACGTTCAGACCATTGCTCAGTTGAGACGGTACTGGTGTGGTAGGGCACACCCATTGACGGACCGCCGTTGCCGTAGCCGGTTGCGAACTCGACGGCATTATCGTTCCATGCGGCCGTGGGCCCGTAGCCACCGGCCACACCCCAGATGGTGAACTCCTGTGCGGCGGCCGTACCCTCGCCGGGCCGATGGATCTGGCCTAGTACTTCGGCACCGGATCCGCCCCGTTCGCCCCAGCTGTCCTTGGGGCCTGCGCCGCCCGCTCCGCCGCGGATGGAATAGCGGATGTCGGTGGCTTCGGCTGGTATCCGTACGCACTGGATGGTCTCTTTGTGTTTCTTTGCGTCGAAGGTGATGATGACCTGCTTGCGCTGCGCGCTGGCCGCAAAGGCTGGCACCAGAGTCATGCTGGTAATCGCCGGCACTGCCCAAGCAGTGCCCTTGGCCACTGACCGACGCGATACTTGCGATGGCTCAGTTGCGTGGGCTTGCCTGTTTTTGCTGTCCATGTTTGCTCCTTGAGAAGTGGCAAAGGTTCTGCAGAGAGTTACGGGGGTCTGTCGGTAGCTACGGTAGAATTGGTCAGAATATAGCACGTGCACATGGTCCACATGAAGCGTGCCGGCCACAGTGTGAACAGCTCCCTCATGCAGTTGTTCGGTTTGTGCTCTGACGGTGTCGCGTTCATCCGGTTGCTCATGTCGATGATGCCCGGAAAGAACGTACAGCCGGTGTAACGTGCGCCGTGTCGTGTTCATCATGTCTGGCATGATGGGGGGCATGCGAGGCATCATCTTGGCCGGTGGTACTGGCTCCCGACTCCACCCGATCACTCTGGGGACGAGTAAACAGCTCATGCCTGTCTACGACAAGCCGATGATCTACTACCCACTGACGACCTTGATCTTTGCCGGCATCCGGGATGTCTTGGTCATCACCACCCCTCATGAGGCCGAGGCCTTTCGCCACTTGCTCGGCGATGGTTCCCAGTTTGGAATATCCATCGAGTTCGCAGTGCAGCCCGAACCCAAGGGTCTCGCTCAGGCGTTCACCATCGGGGCCGAATTCATCGGGAGTGATTCATCGTGCCTCATTCTGGGGGACAACATCTTCTCAGGGCCGGGGTTGGGAACTCGCCTCCAGGCCAAGGCTCAATCAGTGGACGGAGCCCTCGTCTTTGGTTACCGGGTTGCCGATCCGAGCGCTTACGGCGTCGTCGAGATTGACGATGATGGGTTCGCACTGTCGATTGAGGAGAAGCCGGAGCATCCGAAGTCACATTGGGCGGTGCCTGGGCTTTATTTCTATGACAACGATGTCGTTGAGGTCGCTCGTGGTCTCAGGCCCTCGGCACGTGGTGAACTGGAGATCACCGACGTCAATCGGACCTACATGGAACAGCGACGTCTGCATGTCGAGCTTCTGCCGCGCGGCACCGCCTGGTTGGATACCGGGACGTTCGACTCCCTCAACGATGCCGGGAACTTCGTGCGTGCCATTCAAGCCAGGCAGGGTCTTCAGGTGGGCTGCCCAGAAGAGGCTGCATGGCGTTGTGGGTTCCTGTCAGACGATGATCTCCTCGCCAGGGCGGGGCAGTTCGAGAAATCTGGATATGGTGCTTACCTGCGTGGCCTGTTGACCAGCTGAAATCAAGCCCAGGGGGTTTCCGATCCGACGAGTGTCGCCGGTCCTTCAGCTCCCTAGCTCATCCCGTTCAGCGAGCATGTTCCCCGAAAGGTCTTTGATGAAGCGTTTTCTTGGCAGACACGTGGCTGGAGCCATGGTGTTTGTAGCGTTCTGTGTCCAGTTCCTGGTGGTCACGTGTTCGATGGGCTTCCCGGCATTCCAGGACTTTGGGGAGTGGATCTACCAAGCGCGTGTCGTGGCTGGCATCCTTGCCGGTGAAGAGCCGCATGTTGGGACCCTCATCACCTACCCGGTGCCTTACTTCCTTCCGCAGGCATTGCTGTCGCTGTGTGAGTTGATCTTCGGGGCCGTGGGCGGCTCGACTGTGTTCCTGTTCATTCACGCGGCGGCAGCAGCGTGGGTGTCCGATCTGCTGGTCGTCCGGCGCGCGCTGCCACCGGTGATGACGGCCTGCGTCCTTGCGATCTGTGTGCTCGGCGGCTCGCAGTACTGGAACGGCTACGTGGGTTCGTACTGGGGGATGGTCATCATTGTCGGCTACCTCGCGGTGAGCGACCGTAATGCCACTCGATGGCCTGTCGTCATGGCCTTCGCTCTGGCCACCTTCTTCACCCACGGCATCATCTTCGGTTGCTGGGGGCTCGTAGCCGGTGTCCGAGCCCTTACTTTCCGGAGAATCCGCGACCTCATCGTCGGGGTCGTCCCGGCCATGGCACTCGTGTTGTGGTACTTCCTGAAGTCCAACGAGGCGAAGGGGCGGGAGACTGGCTACGAGTCCATCACGCACTTCGTCGAGTACCGGGGCTATACGCTGGCGAAATCAGGGGGGTATCAGAACATCATCGCGTCATCGGTCGGGGATCATCAGATCGCCCCGTGGTTGTTCTACGGCGGTGCCATCCTGAACTTCCTGTTCGCTGTTCTCCTTGTCGTACTGGTCGTCCTGTCGCTGGTGAGTTGGAGCACGCTGTGGCGAACCTCCAGGTGGCAGCTTCTCGCGCTCGTCAGCCTCGGAGCGATCGCAGCCATCTTTCCGCCCTACTTCTTGGGCATCGTCAATCCAGGGGAGAGAGTCGTGCCCACCTTGATTGTCGTCTTGATTCTGATGTGGCCGGACATGGTGGGGACACGCGTCGAACGCGCCGAAGGGATCGTTCGGAAGGTTCTCTGCCTCCTACTGACCATTGGCTTGTGTGCCACTGTGGTGAGTGCATCTCTCGCGCCTCGTAAGGTGGCTCAAGGCGGCGGCCGTCCCAGCGAGGTTTCGAAGGAGATTCTCCTGACGAGTGCCTTCGGTCATCGGCTCGACCAATTCCGTGAAAAAGTGGATGCTGCGAGGGCGGGAGACTTGAACCAGCCATTGGCGTGGACGACCTCGATCTTGGTGGAGGGAAAATGACGGTTGCCATGTTCCCGGTGCTGAAGGCGAGGAGCGTGCCGTTCTTGGCTGTACGGAGACTGCGGAGCAAGCTGTTCAGCACGCCGGGGCCTTGTGACAAGGGGCCTTGCTCCCAACTCGCTCGATGCCTACGCCAGGCCGTAGGCTGTCCTTTGCCGTTTGAGAGGCATCACAGCGCCTGCAGTCCCAGAATTAGAGGAGTTCAATCCCCGTGACAGTCGTTGACGTAGTCCGCATTCTGCGGCGCAATCTTGCCCTGTTGATCATCTGCACCGTGATAGGCGGGTTGATCGGCGCGGCATATCAGTTGACCCGCCCAGAGGTGTTTACGGCCAAAGCGACAGGCATGGTGGTGGCCGGTGACTCCGCCTCCGTCGGCGGGGCCATGTCGGGCAACACGATCGCCCAGCAGCGCGCAACGACCTACACGAAGCTCGTCGAGACGCGAACCATGGCTCAAAAGACAGCCGAGATCCTCAAGAAACAGGGGATGTCAGAGGCTGCGAGTGGCCAGCTGACAGCATCCGCCCCAAGTGACACTGCCTTTATCGAGATCAAAGCGACTGGCGGCACTGCCAAGAATGCTCAGGCCCTTGCCAATGCGGGGCTGGAGGCGCTCATTTCCGAGGCCCTGCGAATGGAGACCTATGGCCAGACTGCCGGGTCAGGCAACAAGAGCGATGCCCAGTTGGCCAAGATGACCTCGGTGCATGTTCTCGGCTATGAGTCCGCCGGCCTTCCAACCGGTGACCGTGGGAAGTCGCTGGCATTATTCCTTGCCGCTGGTTTGGTGATTGGGTTCCTCATCGGTGCGGTCATAGCAGTTGTTCGGAAGCAGTTCGACGTCAGGGTCAGGGACCAGGCGACGGTCGAAGAGCTTACGGGTTCGGGAACTCTTGCCGTCGTACCAGATGACAAGAAGCTTGCGGAACAGCGTGAGAGGTCGATTGTCCATATTTCCGGCGTGACTGGTGAAGCGTTCCGCCAACTTCGTACGAACCTGAGGTTTGCCAATGTTGACAACCCTCCTCGTTCGGTCGTCATCACCTCCGCAAATCCGGGAGAAGGTAAGTCGACGGTTTCGACTCACCTCGCGGTGGTAATGGCTCAAGCTGGCGAGAAGGTTGTCCTCATTGATGCCGACATGCGCCGTCCGGTGCAGCACAAGGCCTTTGGCACCGAAGCGGGCGTCGGGCTCTCGCAGGTACTTGCCGGCGACGTGAGCCTCGATGACGCACTGATGCGAACCGAGACCAAGCGTCTCCAGATGTTGGCCGCGGGGCGTATCCCGCCGAACCCGTCCGAGCTGCTTGGCTCCCAGCGGATGAAGGATCTGCTAGCCGAGTTGCGCAGGCGAGGCTATTTTGTTGTCATCGACGCTCCGCCGTTACTGGCCGTCACGGATGCTGGCCTGCTCGGCACGATAGCGGACGGCACGATCTATGTAGCCGTGGTTGGGAAGACTCACCGCGATCAGGTGTCCTTGGTGGCCAAGCGTCTGGAACAGGTTGGCGCCCCGCTCCTGGGCTCGGTCCTGGCTCGTGTGCCTCGCAAGAAGATGGGTGACGTGCTCTATGGCTATGGAGCCTCGACCTATGGATATGGCTCCTACCACGGTGACTACGGAAAATATGGATACTACTCTTCCTATGGCACGGAGGAGCAGGACAGCCAGGAATCAATCGCCGTTGTCAAGGACGATCGCCAGCCGAAGGAGAGGCTGGTCCGAGCCCAGAAGACGGAGCGTGTTGACACGGATTCAGAAATCACCCCACGTCGAGCCAAATGATCGGGCTGGTTGCTGAAGGGCGCACCGGGTCCGCCACTGTGGCGGGCCCGGGTACGGGTATGGGCGCCAAGGCCCGTAGTCTTGCCGATCGTGTCGGCAGTACGCGGGTGCCTGACTTCTTGTTGGGGTGCAGCTTCATCTTCGGTAGGTACCACACGGGTCTGCCGATTCCCGTTGACGTCATTCTCACCGCAGGTACGATCTTCGTCTGTGCTTTCGTGCGTCCAACCGTCAAGGTGCGAGGTTTTGGTTTCTACTTGCTCATGTGGGTCACGGCGCTCGCATGGGTCATAGCGGTCTCAATCCACGAGGGTGAGCCATGGCTGCAAAGGTCCTTCCGGTGCCTTCTCCTGGTTCTGTTCTCGGTCTGTCTGGCGCAGGGGCGTCTGCTGTGGCGTTCCTTCATCGCTGGCTATGCTTTCGCCCTGATCTTCATCAACACCCCGGCGAACTTCACATCGCTGCGAGGCAGTGGATACGAGGGCTTCTTGCTTGGCTTCCTCGGCGACAAGAACGTGGCCGGGATGGTCTATGCGACGATCGGCATCATGACCTTGGCCATCCTGCGTACGACGACGACCCGCGCGATTGCATTCGTGGTATTCAGTGCGGCTCTTTTTGCGACGGGGTCGCGGACGTCAATGATGGGGTTTGCGGCGGGCTGTGTTTGGGTGTTTATCCGTGACCGTCTTGGTTTAACCCTGCGCCTTGTTTTGGCGTTCCTTGGCTGGATCGGAATTCGCTATGTCGAGGAGGACCTTGCCGAGGCCGGTATCTTCGCCAACAGGGCGGGGACTGACTGGTTCCGTGGTGTCATCGACGTCGCGACGGTGGCCAAGGAGCATGCAACTCCTTGGTACGGCAGGGGTCTGGGTACAGCATGGGTGGCGGTCGTCGATGACCGCCGGATGTGGTTCCACGACTCGTACGCAGCCCTCCGGGTTGAGGGTGGTATTCCGCTGTTGGTCGCCGTCGTCGGTCTGTTCGTTTTCGTGGTCTGGGGCCTCATGGACCAGCGAACGAAAGTCTCCGACGAGCAACGGGTCGTGGAGGGCGCAGCAATCGTCATCCTGGTGTGTGCGTGGAAACTGGGTGAGGTGTTCTTCGCTGTCCCAGCCTTCAGCGTCATCGGGATTGCGCTGTGCGAGCGATACGGTTCGCCCATCAGGGCGCAGGAGCAGTTGTCTCTTGATACTGGCCAGGCCATGGCTGTGGTTCCCACGACGAAGGACGCGCAGTGATGGCCAGCCCGCTCGATGTCGTGCAGCCGTCAAGGTGTGGTCCGCTTGGGTGGACGCGAAACCGACATGATTCCTTAAGGATGGTGAAATGATGCGGCTCCTCGTCGTAACCCCCAGTTTCCATGGCTACGGGGATGCCATTGGTGACGCGTTTGAGAGGACCGGTTACGACGTCGTCGTGCATCGGTATGACGCGGCTCCGCGCGTCGAGAAGACGTGGAACAAGCTCAGATATGAGTTGCCGGCCAAGATC
The DNA here is from genome assembly GCF_000227295.1 of Cutibacterium avidum ATCC 25577. GTDB lineage: Bacteria > Actinomycetota > Actinomycetes > Propionibacteriales > Propionibacteriaceae > Cutibacterium > Cutibacterium avidum. The sequence goes on from NZ_JH165054.1 coordinate 1,367,612, forward strand.
CGCGGCACCCAGGGGCACCTGTCGACCGAGGTCGTGACGGCCAGGGCGATCGAGCGTCTCCGCGCCGTCCACCCGGACCTGGTCCTGACAGTCCGGGGTGACGTCCTCGGAGCCGACTACTGGGACGAGGTCAACCGCACCACCAAGCACTCGGTGGCGTGGCTCTATGACGAGTTGCGACGTATGACCCTGGACATTGAGATGGCGTCGACCGTTTCGACCATCATCACCTACAGCCGTGACGACACCGCGGAGCTGCAGGGCAAGGGGATCGATGCCCACTACGTCCCGACCGGCTTCAACCTTTCGACGAAGCCTGAGGGGCATTGGCCCAAGAGCGACATCACCTTCGTCGGGTCCAGCCTGCCCGGTCGACAGAAGCTCTTCACGTCCTTGGTGAGTGCTGGCCTGCCACTGGTCGCCTATGGGCGCGACTGGTCCGATCATCCGGTTGATCGGTTGCGAACGTGGCGCCTGAGGTCGACCGGGATCCCTTCTCACCGCGACGTCAGCCTGGGTGAGGCCTACGGCATCATGCGGGACTCGGCCGCGACGCTCAATGTCCATGGTGACCAGGACGGCTTCACCATGCGTACCTTCGAGGCGTGTGGTGTCGGTGGGATCCAGATCGTCGATCGTGACGACGTCAGTGAGTTCTACGAACCGGGCAAGGAAGTACTCGTCCAGCACAGTGCTGAGGAGACGATTGAGCTCGCCCGACAGGTCCTCTCGGATCGGACTCGCATGATTGCCATGCGCCGGGCTGCGAAGGCCCGCACGCTGGCCGAGCACACCTTGGATCGGCGTGCTGTTGTCATCGAGGAGTTGTGGTCATGACAGGCCCAGGACTCGTCTTCCCCGACGACCTCGATGCGTGGTGCCGGTGGTCCGACAGCCGGAACCGGGTGCGGTTCGGACTGGCAGCTGTCAAGAGGCTCGTGGGACATCAGCCGTCCGTCACTCCGGCGAAGCTGTACCTGCCGGTGGAACGTCCCACGGCCTTGGTCGTGCTTGACCAGGTCTCGGTGAGTTGCCGCTACGCGACCTTCGACCCCTTGGAGCACCTCGACCCTGATCGTACGGCCGTTCTCTCGGCGCATTCCGAGGCCCGCGAGGCCGCGACCGGGGCAGTACGCGTCATGGAGTGGAACGAGGGTGGGTGGCTGCCACCATCGATCGAACAGGTACTCACCCTGGGAACCTTCAATCATCTGGCTCGCCAGGTGAAGCCCTGGGCCACGAGACACAATGCTCGGTTCTGTGTCATCCAGCACGGATTGTTGACGCCCTGGGCTCCTCCGCTGAGCCCGGGGGATCACCTGTTCGCGTGGTCCGAGGCCGACGCCGAATACCAGTGCGCGGGTCGCTCCGACGTCACCAGTGAGGTGATCGGCTCCCAGATGCTGTGGAAGGCTTCGAGGCTGCCCAAGGTGGAGGTCCTCGACGAGACGCCCGTGATGCTGGGACAGCTGCACGGTGCCGAACTGGGCCGAGCTGCCAAACAACGGATATACACGGAGTTCTGCACCTCGACCGGTGCGATCTACCGCCCCCATCCCAACGAGGCGGACGTCATCTCGCGTGTCCAGCATCGCACCATGACGAGGGCCGGTGTCGTCATCGAGGTATCAGGTAAGTCCTTGGTCGAGGAGGGGCGGCCGGTCGTCTCCATCTTCTCCACCGGGACCCTCGAGGCGGCGTGCCGAGGTTTGCCGTCGTGGGTTCACCATCCCGACCCGCCGGCTTGGATCGAGGATTTCTGGAGTCGGTACAATCTTTCTAGGTGGGGCGACGAGCCGACGGCGCCGATTGATTCATCGGGGGACGAGCCCGCCTCGATCATTGCGAAGGCGTTGTCCGGTCAAGGAAGGGACGCAGGCTGAGGTGACTGTCGGCGCTGTCGAACCCAAACGGGTCACCGACGGGCCGTTCGCGTCACGTTCGCACGACGGAGGTTGAGTCATGGTGAAGGACACACGGATCGCGCAGGGACCTCTTCCCACTCTGATCGGCCGCGTACTGGACAAGGGCCGGGAGTTCCTGAGGAACCACCACCCCGGAACCGGTGTCTCCGCGTGGAGGCCGGTCCTGGGTCCCCGACGCAACGCCAGTGTCGCGGGGGAACAGGGTTCGGGCTCGCGTGGGCCAGCCATCGTCTTCATGCCGTATCTGCAGCCCGGTGGTGGAGCGGAGCGCTACGCCGTTGTGACCGCGGCTGCTCTCGCGGAACGCGGCTACGACGACGTCATCCTCGCGAACGTCGACGCCACACACACCTGGCTGGAAAACCATTACGGCCTTGACCTGTCCGGGGTGAGGATCCACCGAATCAAGGACTTCAGCCGGATGGAGCGGCAGCTACCGGTCGCACTGTGTCGCCTCATCGAGGACTGGATCTGGAAACTACAGCTCCGTCCATTCCATGCTGACCTCTTCATCAACTGTGCCTCCGGCAATGAGACCCCGGGGACGGCACGAACGAACATCTACGTCTGTCACTTCCCGCACAGACGGGAATACCAGTGCACGACCTTCCTGCACCGCCTGTACATGGGTGTCATGACCGTTGCGCGGAAGGTCCTCGTCACCTGGACACCGTTCCCTCACAACTACCAGATGGTGGTGGCGAACTCCCACTTCACCTCCGGACATGTCAGCCGGCTTTGGAACGTCGACTCGATGGTTCTTCCTCCTTCGTGCCCGACCATGGCGGTTGACGGTGTGGCGAAGGGACGCGACATCATCACGGTCGGGCGCTTCGAGCCCGTTGTTCCGAAGGTGCCGAACAAGCGGTTCGACGTGCTCGTCGATGCCTTCGCGGGTATGGAGGACCTCCATCGCGAGGGTTGGAAACTCCACGTCGTCGGAGCGTGTCCACCGGCCAAGCAGCAGGTCTTGGACGGACTTCGCAGGCGGGCTGGTTCGGCACCCGTCGAGTTCCACCCGAATGTTGACTTCCAAGTGCTGCGGGAACTCTATTCGCGGGCGACGATGTACTGGCATGCGCAGGGCTGCGGCGAGGACGCTGATGCTGATCCCAAGACCCAGGAGCACTTCGGGATCACGACGGTGGAGGCCATGTCAGCCGGGTGCGTGCCCGTTGTCTATGCGACGGCAGGACCTCGTGAGGTCGCGGAAGGGCTCCAGCATGCCGGCCTGTGGCGGACGGTCGAGGAGCTGCGGGCCGAGACGGTCCGTATTGCCCACCTCTCGGAGGACGATCGAGAGGCTGCGTCCCAGGCCGCTCGGGAAAGGGCAACCGGGTACGACCACGAGCACTTCAGCGATCACCTCATGGAGATCATCGATCGCGCCCGGACACAGAGCTGACGTCTCGCGCGGACGGTGCGTCCGTCCGTAACTCGTCGTCAGCCCTGTGCGCCGTGCCTGGCCCAGTAGTCGAGAACGACACGGATGCGTTCGGCCTTGATGACGACCTGTTGGGCCCACACCTTGAGGTCCGGCACGTTCGTCGGCCACCTCTTCGGGTTGACCACCGTCTTCACCAAGTCGGACGTCAGGTCCGAGAGGCGGACACCGCGGCCGCCCGACGCGACGATGAGATCGCGGTAGCCCGCACGCAGGAGCGCATCGTAACCTGCCCATCCGATGGACTGTCGTACCTGTTGCCAGTACGTCTTGCGGGAACGGTAGGCAATGGCGCAGTCGGTCGGAGCGACGTCCCAGCCCACCAGATGAGCGCGAACGCACAGGTCAATGTCCTCGGCGATGGGCAGCCGAGTGTCGAACCCGTCAAGGAAGTGGAAGAGGCCGGCATCAATGGCCATGTTCGCCGACGCCCCGGTCGGGCACAGGTTGTTCCACATCTAGAAGTTCGGGAGCTGTGGAATGTCGGATTTCTCCGGGTCGTCGATGAAGGGATTGAGCGGGCCGACGACAAAGGGGTGACGGTCTAGGGCCGCGATCAGCGTCTCCGCCCAGTTTGGGGGAACGATGTCGTCTGCATCGCAGAAGAGCAGCTTGTCGCTCGAAGCGCGCTCGGCGCCCGCGTTGCGCGCTGCCGATGGACCGTGTGGCCCGTCAGGACTTGTGGAGATGACGTCCAGTCGGCCGTCGATGGTGCTCCTGATCTTGGCAGCACGCGACCTTGCCGTCTCGGCGGTCGAGTCGGTCGACCGATCGTCGACGACGATGACCTCCAAGTGCTTGTCCGTCTCCTGCTCGCACAGGGCGTCCAGCTGGGCACCGAGAGTCTTCGATGCGTTGTGTGCAGAGATAATGACGCTAGCGTCAAACATGGATCACTCCCATCGGTGTGTGCTGGCAGCTGCGCGTTGAACGAAGCGATGGTTCACCGTGGGTCCGGGGACCGTGGTGAGGCCCGCGATCATCGTTCGTCACGAGGAACCTCACGATCGAGGGAGCCCAATTCGACCAGCCGCGTGAAGGATCTCGACGACTTCTGGACCTCGGAGAAGGTTCCCCGAGCGGCGATGTGCCCGTTCTCGAGGTAGACGAGCTGGTCGACGTCGCGGACGGTGGACAGTCGATGTGCCACCAGCACGGTGGTGACCTCTCCCTGCAGGGAGTGGATCGTGTTGCTGATGGCGGCCTCCGTCTCGTTGTCGAGTGCCGACGTCGCTTCGTCGAGGACCAGCACCGACGGGTTCCGGTAAAGGGCCCGAGCGATTCCGATGCGCTGACGCTGTCCTCCCGAGAGCTTGGCACCACGTTCTCCGACGCTGGCCAGACGCCCGCTTTCGAACTCGCTGGCGACGTCGGTAAGCTGGGCTGCCTTGATGCACTCGACGATGCGCTGTCGGTCCCACGCGTCCTCGGGGATTCCGAAGGCGATGTTCGCGTCGATCGACGAATCAAGGATGTAGACGTCCTGGGGAACGTATGCGACATGGTCGTGCCACGACCTCATGTTGTTCTGGATGTCGACCCCGTCGAAGGTGATGACCCCGTGGCGGTACGGGATCAGGCCCAGGAGGATGTCGATGAGGGTCGTCTTGCCGGAACCGCTCAACCCACACAGTGCAAGGGAGGTGCCGGCCGGGATGTCGATCGTGATGTTCTGCAGCACCGGGTCCGTCCCGTCGGGGTAAGTGAAGGACAGGTCGGTTACGGATACGGGAACCGGATGCGGTTGTCCGTATCCGATGCGGTGCACCTGCTTGATGACGTCCTCGTGCGTGGGCAGGGGACTGTCCGATCGGAACTCCTTGTTGCCGCTCATGTTCTTGAGCGTATTGACGGTGATGTCGAGACCGCCGGCGCCGAAGCGGACCATCCCGATGCTGGCCGTGATCGCGGACATGTTGGGCAGCAGTTTGATGGCAGCGGCGACGAAGACGGTCATCGTTGCCATTGCCGACGAGGGATCCGAGGTCATCGAGACGATGATGAGGACGATCGCGATGAACATGATCGTGAGGAATTCCAGGATGATCTTCGGAAGACCGGTGTAGAAGTTCGCCAACCTGCTGGCATTGGCGTTCTCGGCGTTCTTCTCAGCGTACTGCGCGATGAACTGGGTGTCGCACTCCTGGACGTTGATCTCACGGAACCCATTCATGGCCTCGACGAGAGCCTTGCCGGCTTCCCACCCCGTCTTCTGGGCGAGATGGCCGGCGTCGGCGTTGCGGCGGCCGAGGGCCTTCTGGATGAAGAGGATGAGAATGCCGAAGTAGATGATCGCGAGGAGCGTCGGGAGCGGGGTGATGATGAGCAGCAGGATCATCACCGTGACGCTAGAGAACACCAGTCCGGAGAGGTTTATCATTCCGCCTAGTGACTGGGTGTGCGCGGACTGTACGGCCGGACCGACATTGCGAATGACCTCAGCGACGTCCCTTCCCTTGTGCGACAGGTAGTCCTCGTGGAGGAAGGCCCTCAGCAGTCGGGACGAGGTTCCCGCGGACAGCCGTGCGACGAATCCGGTGGACCACCACGACAGCCATGTTCCGACGACTGCCTTGATGAGGAAGGCAAGCACCATCGCCACGCAGAGTTCAATCGTGAACGTTCTGGTGGACGGGTTTCCTACCATTCTGTGGGCCACTCCCAGGTTGCCCTGGTCGAGGTCGGCCCCCATGAGGACCTGGGTCACGGGCAGGACCATGGCGATCCCGACCATGTCCATCAGCGAGATCAGGGCCTGCGCACACAGGTATAGGACGAGCCTGACCTGGGTCGGGCGGGAAAACGTGGAGATGAGGAACCACAGGTTCTTCAGGACGCCTCCACGTTTGGGGGCGGTTTCGATCTTGCCCATGTGTCAGAAGTCTCTCTCCGCGGTTTCGGTGGTCTCGTATCCCGCGATGCCCGACGCCTCGACAAGCAGCGCAATGGCCTTTCGTGCGACCGGAGCCGGGATACCGGGCAGAGCAGCGTCGACGCTCTTGGCAAGGGCATGGCTCCGGCGGTAGGACAGGTGGGGGACGGTGGAGCAGACAAGCTGGTTCCACATGTTGTCATCTACCGGACGGACGGCGCCAGAAGTGCCCGGTCCGTGAATCTCGTCGAAGGTCCGACGGGCTTGACCAGAGCGATAGCTTCGGCTGACGCGGGCAAGCGTCGAGACCGCCGCTGCATGGTGTCTTGTCGCGAGGGCGGGATCGACGACGATTGGGATGCCGGCCTGGTGGAGCCGCCAGCCGTAGTCGACGTCCTCCCATCCGTAGGCCTGGTAGTGGTCGTCATAGGGGCCGATGCGATCCCAGATTTTCTTGGTGATGGACACGTTTCCGGCCCAATAGCGCCAAGTCTGGTTGTCATCGGCCCGGTAGGCGCCGGCCCGGACCCGCTCGTCCGCCTCAGCTCCGTACACGGCGGTGTAGCGGTTGTCGGGAAGGACGTTGAGGCAGATGCCGATGGTTCCTTGCTCGCGATCGGCATGGCTGGCGACGTGACGCTCGACGTAGTCGGGCGCCGGCTCCAGGTCGTCGTCACAGCGAATGAGGACGTCGCCCTCGGCGGCCTCGTGACCGGCGTTGAGAGCCGCGACACGTCCACGATTCTGCGGGAACACCAAGGACCGGATCGGCAGGTGGGAATACTTGGCGACGACTTTTTCCGAGCCGTCCATGTCCCCGTCGATAACGACGATGGCCTCCCAGTCCTTGGCGGTCTGTGCCGCCAGTGCGCTCAGCAGACGCGGCAGTCGCTGTGCCCCCCGATACGACGGGATAATGATCGATGCAGTCGTCATCTCAGTCCTTCTGGTTCTCGAGCGGCTGGGCGCTGGGCCCTGATGACCTCAGGGAAGTGCGGCGAGGCCGTACGGTTATGGTTGAGGGTCTCATGGCGAGACGGATTCCACGTCCGGCGATCGCCACCGTGGCCAACCCGAGGTCCTCCTTGCCGGGGAGCGATGCAACCCGGTGCGGGAGCGGTGAAGCCGGTGCAACCGGGCATCGTACGCCCAGAGAAGAATACGCTGCCTCGAGTTGGTTGTTCCACCTCGTTACGATGCCACTTCCGCAGGGCCGGCGCGGACACTCGGATTTCCGTCATCTCTGCTCAGACGTGACCGCGCCACATGGTCAGGCCAACCTTGCGTGCCACGTTCCGGACAGTCAAGGTCCTCCCGTGGTGGACCACCAAGGCCTTGGCGAGATCCTTTCGGGAGTGTCGGAGGTCGTTCTTCACACGATTGACATCATAGACCTCCGGGGATGCCGCGAGGTCCTTGAGCTCCCGGAGGTTGGCGGTGCGGGTGAGATCAGCCCGACGCTGGTCGCAGGCCATCGTGCGGTAGGCCGTGTGATAGTCGTTGAATTTGAAGTCTCTGGTGTCGGACTGTGCGTCGGGACGTCCCCAACACGCCGGGATCCCCAACGAGTCAGCCACGATCAGGCCGTGCAACGACGTGGTGAAGATGTGGGAACAGCTGTTGATGGCACTCACGACCTTGCGGGGCTCTTGGCAGACGTCGATCGCGATCGTGTCGTCGTGCTCGGTGAGTTCCCTGATGAACGGGTGACGCTTGTCCTCGAAGTGCGAGACGACGCCCCACCTGTGTCTACGTGCCCGTGGCAGTCTGATCCGGTCGGTGTACAACAGCCCGGGATCTCCCAGCGGAGTGGTCTCGGGGAGCCCGGCCACGTCGCGGGTGAGACAGCCGCGGACACCAAAAACCTTGCGATCCTCGAGGACCGGGTCGTCGGGAGTCAGCATGCCCGAGCCCCAGATCCAGGGATGGGGCTTGGTCGGACGGTGGTTGAAGAGCGATCCGATGCACAGCAGGTCGGCCTGGGAGATGCGCCTGGAAAACGCGAGGATGCCGCCGTCGGCGAGGATACGGCACGACATGAGGTCGCCGAAGTTCTTCACATGGGTCCACTGGTACACGGTGGTGCAGGGTGCCGAGGGGTGGAGTCTGCTGTTGGCCGCCGTCATCGCGGCGGACCTCGAGGCGCGCAGGCGGCGCTGAATCCTGGCCAACGTCCTTGATGCCATGAGGCTGGAATCTCCCGTTCCTGATGGGATGTCGGTGGCGACATCGCTGGTTGAGTTCGGTTGTGAGTGATGTCCTCGACCGCGGGGAACCCGATGGGTCTTGGACGGGGAGCGGGGTGTTCCCGCGTCCGACCGGTGACAGCGGCATTCCGGGTCGGAGCTCCTCTCTCTCCCCCCCCGACCCGGTGCGCACAACGGGTCGGGGACGCCCGTCTACACCTGGTCGTGGGAAGGTACGGCACCGCGTTCGGGTGCCGGTCGTAGGTGCAACCTGATGGCCCTCGCGAAGGTCTCTGGGGAGAACTTCCCCGCGTGGTCCAGTACGGTGCGCTCCTCGAGAGGGTTCTCGCGGAACTGGCGGACGGCCTGCGTTACGGCTCCGGGGGTTGCGGAGTCGAAGAATCGTCCGGAGACGCCGTCCACGACGGTGTCCAGGTAGCCGCCGGCATGCAGCGCCAAGCAGGGGGTCCCGAAGGCGAAGCCCTCCACGGGCGTCAACCCGAAGTCCTCCTTGCTCGGCGCGATGACTGCCGACGCGTGGGCGTAGGCCCAACGCAGCTGGGCGTCACTGATGCCTTCGAAGAAGGATACGTTGGCGGGGGCGAGGGCATGCAACTCGTCGCGCAGCGGCCCTGACCCGATGACGACGAGATGCTCGTCCGGCAGGTCCGCGAAGGCACGCAGCAGGACGTCGACGTTTTTGTAGGGCATCAGCCGGCTCACCGTCAGGAAGAAGGAGGGGTGCCCCTCCAACCCGGGAAGTGGTTCCTGGGGGCCGGTGGGATCCAGGGAGTACGGCGGATGCACGACTGCTGCCTCGATCCCGTACACGTCACGGATACGGTCGCGAACCACGGTCGAGTTACACAGGTACTCGTCCGCGGACGCGGCGGCCCGGCGATCCCAACGTCGTAGCGGCGGGGTGAGCACCTTGAGGACGATCCCCTTGGGAGATCGCCACCAGTGTCCGCCGAGGTAGTCGTCGGCCAGGTAGAGGAAACGGGCGGGGGAGTGGCAGTAGACCACCTTCCGGCAGTTCGGTGGGGTCTTGACCCCGTGCGCGAAACCGGTCGTCGAGACGAGAACGGTGTCCGTCCCCGCCGGCACCTCGGTGTGGTCGAAGGCCCAGTCGTAGAGCGGAAGACCGGCTCGAAAGTGGCGACGGAGCCATCCGATCCTGTTCAGCGGAGAGGTGATGACCTCATGAGTGGAGAACTCAGGGTAGGTGAGGTCCGATTCATACACCGATGTGATGATCGGGGCCTCCGGGAACATTCTGGCGAACTGGGTGACGACACGTTCTGCACCACCTCGTTGCGTGAGGTAGTCGTGGGCGATGGCGACGTGCGGGGCGCCCTGGTCGGGCTCCGGATCGACGTCAGCCAGGATCTCCGCGAGACGGGCGCGTCCGGCCTCGGGGGAGAAGTTCTCCTGCCAGCGGTCGTGAGCTGCGTCCAGGAGACCCTTGTCGTAGCCCTCGGCGGCCCTCTCGATGGCATCGGCCAGGCTGGTGGCGTCGTCCGCTCGCGCCACGAAGGGATGATCGGGGCCGGCGACCTCCTGCAGTGCCCCGGCATCGGTGAGGACGAAGGGGCAGCGCGCCGACATTGCCTCGGAGACGACAAGGCCGAAGGGCTCGGGCCATACAGATGGGAAGACCGAGAGATCGACTGAGGAGAAGAACTCGTCACGGTCCATCCAGCCGCGGTGGTCGACGAGGTCGCCCAGACTCGCGATGCGACGGGCGACGAGTTGGGCGTCGGCCGGGTCGACGAACCGGGATTCCCCGGCCAGCAGTAGCCTGAATCGCCCAGGGTGCCGGCGCTTCAACTCGGCCATCGCCTCGCACAGTCGCGGGACTCCCTTGTCGGATGACAGTCGACCGAGGAATCCGACTGTGACGGTGCCCTCCACCGGGCGAGGAGCACGGTGGCGTGCTGGGGGATTCCAATTCCACATCACCCGGGCGTCGGAGACCGCCTCTGCCATCGATGCCGAGGGGACGACCGTTGCCAGGGTCCCATGACGGGCCACGACAGCCAGGGCGCGCAGCTTTCCGAGTGGGCGTTGGTGCAGGTGGACGACCCGGTCGGGGTGCCCCGAGGTGGCGAAGGCCGGGCGCAGCCCGTTGCACCACAGCAGCCCGGTGCGCTCACTCGCGTCCCAGCGACGCAGATTCTTCAGGTACTTCCCGGTGGTGTCGCCGTGGATGGCGATGACCCGGAAACCCCGCTTGCGGGCTTCCGCAACAACGTCGCCGGGAGTCTGGGGTGCAATGATGGTGACGTCGCGTCCCAATTCACGGGCGGCCTCGGCGATGGCGAACATCATGACCTCACCGCCGCCCATCGTGCCTTGGTTCGAGGCGATGGTGAAACTGGTCACTGTGTCAGTTACCTCCAGACAAGTACGAGATGAGGATGTTGACGGTGGATGAGTGTCGGTGTGGGGCCACCCGGAGGGCATTGGTTGAACGGCGCCATTGCGGTCTCGGGAGGTTTTGGCGCCCGCCGGTGGTGTCATCGAGCCCTCTCAAGGGTCACCGTCCCGAACTTGGAGACCTGGTACCCGTCGTGGACCTTTATTTTGTCTGTCGGAGCGATGATGAAGTCCGGTTTGGTCCGGTCCTCGTACTTCCGGGTGGCGTTGTCGACGTCGATGTGGATGATCCGGCATGTCTCGTCGGGGCAGGCCATCCGCCACCACCAGTACTCGTGGACGTATGAGTGCTCGCCGGCCAGCGCGACCACGCTGTCCTCCCGGGCGTGGGAGCGGACATGGGCGGCCGTGTCGATCCAGCCCGCTCTCTCCTCTGGTGGAACTGACGCGAGGAGCTCCCGAGCGTCATCGGTTTTGATGACGGAGCTTCCGCCGACCAGCGGGCGCCACTTCTGTGCCACCAGCCAAGGGAGGCACTGGAGCGCACAGCCGGCCACCACGAGGAGGGCAAGCACTCCCCGTACCTTGGGCTTTAGGGGTGTTATGGCCAGGGCGAGACCGACGGAGGAGAGCGCCAGCAGCGGGAGCATCAGCCGCCCGATCCAAGTCTGGTAGCACACGACGGCTGAGAAGAGCGCGTAACTGGCCAGTAGCAGGACCGCGGGTATCCATGCCAGTCGCCGGGATCTCGGATGGAGGGCGACGAGGAACAGTATGACGATCGTGACGACGAACTGAACGACGTTCGCGGCTCGGTCCTCGTTACGCTCGGAATCCAGTGAGTATCCCTGAGTGAAGGAGTATCGGGGATCGTCAACGTCAACCCCGGAGACGGCCTCCGATGCCTCTTTCAAGCCTTCGGAGAGATACGAGTTGATCGATCCGAGGGCGGACCCTTTGCCTTCCGGCAGCGGTAGGGCGAGGTTGGGGCCGAGATTCTTGATCGAGTTGGCTGCCAGCGCGCGTCCCGGGTTCCCGCTTACGGTCAGTCCGAGGTCCGGCCCGGTCAGGCGTCCGAAGGTCTCGTCGTTGCGAATCGCCCAGCCGACGTTGAGGGCTCCCACCGAGACGATCGAGACGATGAGGGCCCCAATGATCGCCTCCTTGCCGTGGCTGATGATCCTCGCCACGGCCCACACGATCACGGGGGCCAGGATGAGGGCCGCGGTGGGCTTGACAGCCAGGGTCGCACACGCCGTCGCCGGGGCAACAGCTAGGGCAGCTGCGCGGCCGTGATCCTCGGCCCGATGGCTGATGAGGGCGACCGTCAGGGCCACGAAGGCCGTGGCGACGAGGTCATTCTGGGTTGTCGCGGACTCGCCGATCACCAGCGGGGCCGACAGGAGAAAGGCCCCGGCCACCCACGAGGACGTCGTCGACGCCCCCAGGTTGCGGGACGCACGGAAGATCGCCAGCGCGGTGGCCAGTCCTGCCGTCCATTGCCCGAGGAACATGAAGTGGTCGGATCCGAAGATCGCCAGCAGCCAGGCCGTCATGATCTCCGCGCCGGCCGACAGGTAGTACTGGGCCGGGTAGGGCGTTGCGAAGTCGCCGAGGGTGCTGTTCTGGAACGCCTGTTCCACCTTAGGTAAGTGGTACGCCAGCGAGTCGATGTTGTTCGGCGCCGTCGCGACCCCGGTGACGAAGGTCACGATCGCGAGGATGCCGATAAACAGCAGGGCGAGGCGTCCGACCCACGACGAGCCACGCCACTGCCGGCCGACGGCGGCGAGGAAGTATTCGGGGTGCCGCCAGGAGCGCGTCAACACCGCGGTGATGATGACCGCGATCGACAACACCGACGCGATGACTGTGAGCCACACCTCGGTGAGGATGTGCAGTGCCGAGAGTCCCTCCCCGATTGCGATCGCGGGTATCGCGGCCGCCGCGAAAGTCATGGGGACGGCCAGGGCTATCGTCCAGATGCGGGCCATGAGGCACAGTAGGCCGTACAGGCCGCCCAAGAGCAGGGCGGCGGTGATGATGTGCAGGGCGACGGTCATGTCAGTTCCTCCTCCCCCACCGCCGGGAGGAGCCCTCGATCACCTGCTGGTAAACCCGCGAGATGCCCTCGGCCATTCTCGCCACGGTGGGAATGGCGTCGGTCAGGGTGGGACGGTTGTCCAGGCGGAGTCCCTGCCGGATGGCCACCTCCGCCAGCGCTTCGACGTCATCGGCCTCGGCGATGCACCGGGCAGGAAGGATCTCGGGATTACCCCCGACCGGGCTCGCGGCCACGCCCATTCCCTGCGCGAGGGCGTCGAGCAGGGTGTAGGAGCAGTTGTCCGACTTTGAGGGCTGAACGATGACGTCATGGTTGGTCATCGCCTCGCCGGGACGGACGAAGCCGGGGAAGCTCACCTTGTCATCGAGGCCCAAGCGGCGCGTCAGGGTCTTGAGAGAGGCTTCCTCACTCCCGGTCCCAGCCACCGTCAGGGTCGCCTCCGGATGCTCACGGGTGATGTGCTCGAAGGCACGAATCGTCGCGGAGATGTTCTTCTCCTTCGACAGTCGCGCGAGGGACAGCAACCGCAGACCAGGCTCGCGGGACGGCGGGGTGGTGGGACGGTCGATGCCGTTGAGCATGACCGTGATCGGCCCCTTCGCATGCCACTGGTGACGCATTTCCCGTTCTGTCGCCTGAGACACGGCGACGACATGGGCGAATCGGTGCAGCCGGACACGGTGGGCTGTCTCCATGAAGACTGCCGAAGCCCGGTTCGGGTGATACATGAACCGGTCGGACGGGATGGTGTGCTCGGTGGACACGAGCTTGACTCCGGTGCCCACCGAAGCCATTGCCGACAGGAAATCGGCCTTGGCCAGGTGGGAATGCACGATTGCAGGTTTGAGCCGCGAGATCGTGGAGCGCAGGGTGGTCACGGCAGTTGTGGTGCTGTTTTCAGTGGGAAGATCAACGACCTCGACGTTCATGTCGCGCAGCCGGTTGGCCAACGGTCCAGCGGGGCACGTGATGACCATGCGCCATCCGGGAATCCCAACCGAGGCGACGTCAAGGACATGGCGAGCTACGCCGGCAAGATTGCTTACCGGACAGACCCACAAGGCTGTCGTGTCATTCATGGACGGGCCTCACCCCTGGATCGTTGTGATTTGCGTGTCGAGTTCGGCCATCGCCCGTTCAAGGGTCGGTGTCGAGACTCCCATGGACGTGGAAATGTCAGCGATCCGGTGGCGCCAGTCCAGGTGTGTCAGGGCATGGGCTTGCAGGCGACGCGACAGCGTGGGAGTCCACGACGTGGCGGCGTCGGTGAGGAAGGTGATGCCTTTCTCCCGCGAGGATACCGGCATGCGGATGAGGCCTTCCTCAGGAAGTAATTCAGCGGCTTGACAATGCGGGGGGGTTCCTGCCACGAGGGTGCCGCATGCAGCGGCGTCGGTGAATCGCGCCGAGATGTATTCGCGAGTCGGGTGGGTATAATTCGCTGGGCTGGACATGTTTCCAGATGCGAGGACGATCTTTGATCGCAGTAGATGGGAAGTAACGGCTGCTTCATTCGACGCGCTGTCCGGCTGTCCGGGGAACGTCCCCTGAAAGGACAGGCCTGCCGCTTTCAGGACGTCCCGTGAAATGTCGTCATCCTTCCAGGCGTTGGGCTGACGCCCGAGACGGAGCACGTCAATGTCGCGATCCCTTGGTTTGATCTTGGACCAACGCAGTGCGTCGGTCCCCCACGGCGCCCAGGACACCGGAATGTTGACTCTCGTCTGGTAGTCGTCAATCAGTTCCCCATCTGTGATCCACAGGTGGTCGAGGATATGTCCTTGGCGGGCGAAGCGGGGTAGTAGGTGGTCCCAAAAGGAGTCAATGATCCACCCATGAATCGTTCCATATCGGCCGGCGAGAACCTTTGAGCGAGCCAGAGAGAGTAGGTCTCCGGGGTTGGCGCAGATGACAAGGAGAGGATCCTTGCCTCGGTGTCGTGGTGACATGGCCAAGGCCTGCCGCCACATTGGCGTTGCCGACTCGCTGGAAACGATCGTCAGATCGGTTTCCCACAGTTGGGCGACGAGATGTCCTAATTCGGTGACGGGTGCCCATCCCGTTGGCGTGGTGGTGGGGAAGACGCACCAGACTTGCGGTGTATTCAGAACCATTGTTCGAGCCTTTCGAGGGCCGTCCAGAATCCCTCACCGTTGTTGACGTGGCCCTGCCAGATCTCCGGGATGAAGGTGACCTCGGGGGCCAGCTCGTCTAGCTGTTTGGCAGTCACCGGCCAGTCGATCTCGCCCTCACCGATCTGCGGGCCCTCGCCGTCGACCCCCTCGGCGTCGACGATGTGCAGGTGGTCGCTGAGCGGTGCCAGTTCGGCGATGTACTCGCTGAACGGGATCTTGTTGAAGTTGGCGGCCAACTTGGAGTGGGACAGGTCGAGGGTGAGACGACGTCCGTACTGGTTGCAGAACTCGACGGTGTCGTCGAGACCCATGAACAGGTTGTGGTGCTGCTGTCCACCCATGAGCCACGGGTAGGGCGGCAGGGTCTGCGAGGTCAGACGGACCCCGTCCTCGTCGATCCGATCGAGGGCCTGGGCGATCCGGGCGTACATGGCCGGACGCTCCTCGGGGGCCACGAAGGCGTCCTTGGTGAACCCGCCCATGGTGCAGATGACGACCGGGGGCTCCTCGGCGTCGAACCACGTGTCGAGGTCACGGGCGATCTGGATGACCTTCTGGACCTCGGCGATCGAGCGCTCCCAGATGTCCTCGTCGGGGGAGGCCAGGTTGATGATGAAGTCGCCGGCGTAGAGGTCGGGGCAGTGGACGGTGTAGGTCATCCCGTCGAACTTGCGGTGCTCGAAGGCCTCGGCGATCTGCTCGGCCGTCATCTCCACGTCCTTGTAGGACAGGTGGAACTCTAGGAAATTTGGGTTGGTCTCGGAGTGGGACAGCAGCTTGCGGGCGTCGTGGTAGCGCACCGGCAGGCCCCACGGGCGACGGAAGGTGTAGTTGCGACCCTGGGCGACGGCGTCGGTCAGGTCGGTGTCATAGAAGAAGTCACCGGCGTCGATGTCGCGACGCATGGTGCGACCGACCAGCTCGTCGAGGTGGTTGGGCTGCAGCCCGCGGCCTGGGGACTTGACGGCCACGGCGTCCCGGGTGATGACCTCGCCGTTGTGCAGGGCTCGGGTGGACACCAAGGACTTGGCGAGGTTGGCGCGGTTCATCATCTCGCCGGTCGACACCGAGCGGGCCTTGTCGGAGCCGAGCGCCAGCTCGACCTCGCGGATGCGGTCGACCATCTCCGCGAACTCGTCGGGGAGCAGGGAGACCTGGTGATCATTGCCCTCGAGGGTCTTGTCAATGGTGAAGTGTTTCTCGATGATGTGGGCACCGCGTGCTACTGCGGCAATCGGCACATGATAACCACGTTCGTGCCCGGAATAACCCACTGGGCAGTTACCCAGGGCAGCGAGGCGGTCCATGTAACGCAGGTTGACGTCCTTGAAGGGTGCTGGGTACGTCGACTGGCATTGCAGCAGAGCGAATTGAGCCCCGGCGCTGCGCAGAACGTCGACTGATCCGAGGATCTCGTCCTCGGTCGACATGCCCGTCGACATCAGCATCGGCAGGTGCTCAGCGGCACAGGCCCGTAGCAGGGAGTGGTTTGTCATGTCAGCACTGGCGATCTTGAGGGCTGGGACGCCGTAGTCGGCCAGCACTGTGAGACTGGGGAGGTCCCACGGCGTGCAGAAAGCGTCAATGTCGACGGCTTTGCAATGGTCGAAGACATCGATCATCTGCTCGGGGCTCAGCGAGAACCGGGACAGGAGGTTGAGGGTGTACTGAGCGCCGAGATCCTCGCCCGCGGTGGCACCGTCGGCTTGACGGTAGAGAGCATTCAAGTCGCGCAGCTGGAACTTGACGGCGTCGGCCCCGGCCTCCTTGGCAAGGTCGACGAGGTGCTTGGCCAACGCGACGTCACCTTGGTGGTTATTGCCGATCTCAGCAATGAGAAGACAAGGGTGGCCATCGCCAATGGTGTGACGACCGATGGTCATCTCGGCGGCACCCTCAGTGGTGACCGCCGTGAGATGGCCACGCTCGTCAACGAGGGGGATCACCTCCACGCCGGGGCGAAAGAGTTGGGAAATGGTCGAAGCATCGGCATCGAGAGGTGCATGGATGCACTCACGATTGGCAGCTGCCTGCACCGGCGTCGTCATGTCGCCGTCTGGTTCGGAGGTGATCCAGCGGCGGAAGTCGCCGTCGGAGAAGGACCCGGTGAGGATGCCGTGTTCATCGACGCAGAAGACGATGCCCGACTTGTTGTCGGTGATCTTTGTCAATGCGGTGAGGATGGTGTCCTCACCAAAGACGGCGAAGGGTGTGGTCTGACGGTTGACGATCATGGGCGCGGATAACCTTCTCTGGGATTGGGGATCGGTGAGGTTTAGCGTGCGAGGCGTCGAAGCTCGGTGGCGGCGATGTCGAAATCATGTGGGGAATCAATGTCGATTCCCTCGACCGGATCCATCACGAACAACTCAATGCGGCCGCCGAGACGGTTGTGGTTGTTCTGGTAGACCTCGGTTTTCGTCAGGTAGAGCGAGCCGGTCTCGCGGTAACGCAACTGGTCAGGTGTCATGTCTTGGCGACGTGGACGGTTCTGGTATGGGTAGTGTGCGACGACCTTCGGTTCCTTCTGCCAGATGAAGATCGGCTCGGGAACGACGCCCACCATGGAATCGGCGCCGGAGGATGCGAACTGTCTCAAGGCGCGCCCCATCGTGTCGGGAAGACGAAGCGGGGAGGTGGCTTGCAAGAGCATCACCTGGTCAGGGCGGTGGCCCTGCTCAGTGAGGACGTCAATGGCGTGCTCAACGACCGGCTCGGTCGCGGTGGTGTCCTGGGCCAGCTCGTCGGGGCGCTCAATGACCCCGGCGCCAGCCGTGCGGGAGACTGCAGCGATCTCGGCGTCCTCGGTCGACACGTACACGTCAAGGCCGGGGGTGGCGAGGGCCTGCTCGATCGTCCATGCCAACAGGGGTTTCCCGGCCAAGTCCTTGAGGTTCTTTCGGGGGATCCCTTTGGACCCACCCCTGGCAGGGATAATCGCGAGGGTTGTCGGACTCATCGCACCTCCTGCGCGGTGCTAGTTTCTGATACGAGGCGGACGATGAGATCATGACCGTGCAGCCGACGAGTCACATACTGGCCGATGAACCCGGCCTCTCCCGTGATGACAATGTTCACTGGCGTGTATACCTCTCGGATGATTTGCGATGGGGCGGATGAGACGGTGAGTGCGATTGGTGGCTGAGCCCCCGTTGCAGACCAGCGGCGATACCTGCCCCTAACCAGCCGCCGGCGGCGTTCTCAAAGGCATTGGAGATGAGAGGACGACGCCCCAGCTGGGGCAGGGCGTATTGGAATGATTCGGAGCAGATGCCAATGATCGTGGCGGCGATGCCCCACACCCACCAGCGCACTGTCGGCCAGCCGAGGGTGGCTAGCAGGGTCAGGGGCAGAAGCATGACAACGTTGAGGGTGTGATCGCCGACCATGGCAACTTGGTCGCCGGTAAGCGGGCGTGCCCCGATAGGTGTGACTCCGCCGGTGAGGCGGTAGCCGATCCGCCATTTCAGGGTCCCAATTCGAACTCCCATGGGTACGACGACCCCGACCGCGGCGATGAGAAGGTAGAACCATGTCAGGGCCCGTGCGACCTGCTGGGTTCGAGGGACCATCAGTACGCCCCCGAGGAGGTGAAGACTGCGCTGAATGTCTTCGCGAGGATAGTGATGTCCTGCAGTACCGACCAGTTGTCCACGTAGTAGAGGTCCAGTCGAACGGTGTCCTCCCAGGACAAGTCGGAGCGACCGGACACCTGCCACAGACCCGTGACGCCGGGACGAACGTCCAGGCGCCTGCGAACGTGAGACTCGTAAGCGGCGACCTCGTTCTCGAGAGCGGGGCGCGGTCCCACCAGCGACATGTCGCCACGCAGCACGTTGTAGAACTGCGGAATCTCGTCAATGGAGTAGCGTCGGTGGAACTTGCCGCATTTGGTGATTCGAGGGTCGTCCTTCATCTTGAACAGGACACCGTCGGACTCGTTCTTGTCGGCCAGCATCTTGGCCTTGATCTCGTCGGCGTTGACAACCATCGAGCGCAGTTTGTAGCACTCGAAGACTCGGCCTTTGCGTCCGACTCGACGTTGCTTGTAGAACACAGGACCGCCATCCTCATGTTTGATGGCGATAGCAGCGAGAAGGACAATCGGGGAGGTGAGAATGAGTAGAAGCAGCGATCCGATGATGTCGAAGGTCCTCTTGAACCAGCCACTTGCACGTTCGGCCTGAGGCTTCTCGATATGCACCAGAGGCAGGCCGGCCACTGGGCGGATATGCATGCGCTGTGTGGAGATGTCGGAGAGAGCGGGAATGATGATTAGTTCGGTGTCTTGGCTCTCGAGAGTGCGGGCCAGCCGATTGAACTGGTAGGACCGCGAGAATGATCCTTCGGTGAAAATCACCGCCGCAGCGCGAGTGTATTGGCACGCGGCCACGACATCCTCAGGCGTCCCCAGGACTGGCACGTTGACATTGTGACACCTTTCTTGCCCACGGGTTAATACGCCAACGATGTCATACCCCAGCCATTTCTCACGCTGGAGTACTTTGGCCAGATCGTCAATATGAGTGCAGTCACCGGCGATGATGATGCTGCTGCGGAACCGGCCACGGCGTCTTTCGTGGTGCAACCAGCGCCTCATGAAGAACCGTTCGAGGAGCAGCGCGGGAATGCTGAAGAGGAACAGTAGGAAGTAGAAGCCACGGGGCAGTGGATACATGAACAGGTATGCTGAGACCCCGAGCAGGGCAGCTGTGATGGCCGAAGCCTCAAAAACGGCGCGGTACTGCGCCGCGCCTGAATCCAAGTATTTTGTCCGGTACGCGCCGACGAGTCCCATGATGACCAACCATGCGAAAATGATCCCCCCGGACCATGGAAGGACATTGTCCTGCACGTCGGTGTTCTTTGGGAATATAGTCATTGCCGTTCGTGCTCGCACTGCGATGAACGACGCCAAGGCGATGATGATGAAGTCGGCAACGACGATGCGCACCCGGTACTGACCAAGATTGTCTCGGCTGTGGTGTCGCTGTCGTGGACGGGGACTACCGGCTGGATGCGGAGCGACTGCGTGTTTGGGAGGGAGGAGGCTCGGTGATGACATCAGCCAAGAATCTCCTCTCTGATGCTGTGGACGGGATTCGTGATGGGCACACCGTTCGGGGTGTCATGTGCTGCTGGCAGCACAATTCCTCTCAGGCGCAGAGTATCACCTGGCTGCTGATCATCATCATATGTCGATTTTCCACAACTCTGCTTGAAGGCTGAGGCCGTGCGCCGCGCGCATCAGGACCAGGCTTCAGACCTGTGTGTAGCTGGTCTGAGAGCTGATAGTGTCAACGGGGATCTCTCGTGACGGGTCCGATGGAGAGTTCGGCTACCAGTTTCGTGTGCAGTAAGCTAGCGGCCAGCAGCTGTCACTGGGCACGTGACTTGACAGTCACGGAGTGGTCATGTGAGGATTTTCCCGGTATGTGGCGCGTCGCGTCCGATCCCGACAGCGTTATCTCGCATCCATGGGAGAGAAATGAACAACAACCTGAGTCGACGTAACATGGTCAAGGGTGTGGCGTGGGCTGTACCTGCAGTAACTGCCTCGACTGCGCTGCCCTCGGTAGCTGCCAGCCAGGACTGCGTGTACACGGGGGCGCATTGGGAGAAGAGCTTCGTTACCCCCGAGCTGGTGGCACGAAGGGAAGCACGCCCGGGTGCGAAAATTACCACCGGCGGTATCTATGCATCCAATTTGGATGGCGACATCATTAGCCCGAGGAAGCTTGCCAAGGTTAAGAGTGATTACCCTTGGGTCTCTGAGATGATTGCCATTGCTCAGAATGGTGACGGGACTGCTGGTAGTTTGCTGCATGTTAACTTCCCTGGCCCGGCCAGTTGTGTGCAGTTCTTGCTTCATGACATCGATTCACAGGGCTCAGGCAAGAGAGATCACTATCGGGATTCTGTGACCGTTACAGCTGATGGTGCACCGATCACGGCGTCGCCTCTTGAGCCAGAGTACCTGCGCGTCAGTGGTAATGGAAGTAATCGTGTCAAGGTTGAGTCTCCTTTCGAGCACGGGGGGCTCGACAAAACTCATGAGTGGGATATGGACAGCGACACCAAGGGGACCGTGCTCATTACGATCAAGGGTCCGATCAATCGTTTCTCCATCCTGTACCTAAATGAGGACACTCTCAAGTATACCGACCTCAATTACCAGCAGATAGCTCTTAGTACCATCCGCTGGTCGAAGGATCCCTGCGGCTGCGAGGTGTGAGAGGCATCGGGCCGACATCATTGATCGGGGATGGCCCCGGATATGAGAATTGGTGCCAGAAAGACGAGGGATGCCCTCGTCTTTCTGTCTTTGTCCTGTCGTTGCGGCTGAAGAGATTCGCTCAGTACAGGTAAAGCTCGCGCATAGCGATGATGGCTTCGCCCGCTGAGCTGGGATGTGGTTCTGCGTCTCGGCGTCACAGGGTGAGCTCACACTGCCCACTGGGCATGGATCCCCAGATCAGTCTGGACGACGCACCCTGGGCCACGCAGGGTGAGCGAGCTGTCTTCGACGTCGCAGCTTCCCCTCGCCACAGTGTGGGCTGGATCGTCAACCAGACCCGCGACCGTGACAGGAGCATCGCTTCGATTCGCCACGACGATGACACCGGGACGCCTCATGACGACGGCATCGGGGGAGATCACGGTCATCGTCGTGGCCGTCAGGCTATGAGCGACGTGGGGTGGAAGTGATGCGCGGATCCCTAGCAGAGTGCGGTACCAGCCGAGCATCCGTGCGTGTTCTGGGTCGTGACGCTCATCCCACTTCAGTCGCGCTGACCGGAAGGTCATCATGGCTTGAGGGTCTGGGATGGCCCCGTGCCACGCCATCTTCTGGAATTCTTGACGGCGTCCAGCAGTGATCAAGGGGCCAAGATCAGGGCCCAGGTCGCTGAAGAATGGGAATGGGGTTGAGGCCGCCCATTCCTCGCCCATGAAGATCATGGGAGTGAAAGGCCCCAGTAGGTACAGTGCGGCGGCTGCCGCTTGAAGATTCGGGTCGGCTCCGTTGTGGCCCAGACGGTCTCCGACGGCGCGATTGCCGATCTGATCGTGATCCTGGATGAAGCTCACGAAAGACGTAGCGTCGTAGGAAGCACTGCTGACGTCAACCGGGGCTCCCCAGTTCTGCTCCCGGAACGACGACCAGCCGCCGTCGTGGACGAAGACGCTGGTGAAGGCCTTGGCCAGCGTCTCGGCGCTCCCGAAGTCGGAGTAATAGCCGTCAGTCTCCCCAGTGAAGAAGGCATGCAGACTGTGGTGGATGTCGTCGTCCCACTGCATCGTCATGCCGCGAGCCGCCTCGGTGACACCGACCGGTGTGACCATGTCGGCCTGGTTGAGGTCGGACTCGGCGATGAGGGTCAGTGGGCGACCGATCTCCTCGGACCACTCGGCGACTTTTGTGGACAACTCGGCGAGGATATGGGTCTCGGAGTCATCGACGAGGGCATGGACGGCATCCAGACGGAGCCCATCGACCCCGTATTCGACGAGCCACTGGTGAGCGTTGTCGATGACGAATTGGCGGACTGGCAGGTTGTCGTTCCCGTCGAAATTCACTGCGTCGCCCCACGGGGTCGGGTGATGGTGATTGAAGTAGGGGCCGAACTCGGCCAGGTAGTTCCCCTCCGGTCCGAGGTGGTTGTAGACGACGTCGAGGATGACCCCGAGTCCCTTGGCATGGGCAGCGTCGATGAACTGCTGGAAGCTGGCCGGGCCGCCGTAGGTGTTCTGGGTGGCGTACAGATCCACCCCGTCGTATCCCCAGCCGCGAGTGCCGGGAATCTGGGCGACTGGCATGACCTCGACGGCCTCCACCCCGAGTTCGACGAGGTCGTCGAGGCGATCGATGGCGGCGGTGAAGGTGCCCTGCTCGGTGAAGGTGCCGATGTGCATCTCATAGAGCACTCGTCCCTTGAGATCCATGCCCTCCCAGGGGGCCGGCTTGCTCGGGATGTACACCTGCGACGGTCCGTCGACCCCCTCGGGCTGGTACCGGCTGCGTGGATCGGGCAGCGGGTCCCCGCCGTCCAGGACGAACTGGTAGCGCTGACCGGCCTTCACTGGTCGGGGGAGTGTCCACCAGCCCCCGGCTCGGGTCATGTTCAGGAGGTCTCCATCGAGAAGGGTCTGAACCTTCGTGACAGCGGGGGCCCAGACCGTCAACTGATTCGTCATCACCTCTCCTCCTCGACCAGCAGGGCAACTGGCATCTCGTCCAGCAGATCGGCGAGCTTCACCATGCCTCCCTCAATCGTCTTTCCGGTGATGACATCGGTGAACGTGCCCTCGGGCAGCACGATCTGGTGGTCGGCCCAGCCGCCGCGTCCTTCCAGCGCTCCAGCCAGGCGGGTGGCGACGGTGATGACCGTCGGGGGCTCATCGTCAATTCCGCGGGCGAAAGCGACCGCGTGACCGGTGGTCGTCGCGACGGGGCGGTAGCTCGCATGTTCACCACGGAAGGCGTTGGCATGGCGACGGCGAACGTCCAGGGCCCGATGGACCACCAGCAACTTCTCGGCATCCAGACGATCCTCGTCAGCCACAGCGTCAAGGCCATTGGACGCCACCACCTTGAGCAGCCGAGCTGACCGGTCATGATCGACCGGGCGACGGTTGTCCGGGTCCACCAAGGACAGATCGACGACCTCACAGCCCTGGTAGGTGTCGGGCACCCCAGGCATCGTCAACTGCACCAGAACGCGTCCAAGGATCGCCGCACGGACCGCCGTCTGAGTCGTCTCGGTGAATTCGTCGAGCGCCTCAGCCACCGACTCGTCACTCAGACAGAACTTCGCCAGATCCGTCAGCGCCGACTCGTAGTCCTCGTCGGGATGGGTCCAGGTGGTGTGGGACTTGGCCTCGCGTACCGCCTTCGTCAGGTAGGAGACCAGCCTGTCCGCACTGATCGGCTCGGAGCCAGCGGCGGTCCCGGGAAGCCGCCACGTCCCCGCCAGGGTCTGCCACAGCAG
This sequence comes from Cutibacterium avidum ATCC 25577, assembly GCF_000227295.1. Taxonomy (GTDB): domain Bacteria; phylum Actinomycetota; class Actinomycetes; order Propionibacteriales; family Propionibacteriaceae; genus Cutibacterium; species Cutibacterium avidum. Next base: position 1,391,608 of record NZ_JH165054.1, read on the forward strand.
GTTGATCGTCGCCCCGTCGAGCAACTCCGAACGCTGGTCAGCGGTGACGCTCTCCAGGGCCGCAACCGTCTGCTCCCACTCGCGCGGGAACTCCGTCAGGCTGGCCAGGCGGGCGCGGACGTCGGTCGACCGCTTGGTGTCGTGGGTTGACAGGGTTGTCATCGTCGTCGGGAATTTCTCGCCCAGATTGGTCGCGAAGTCGTGGAAGTCATCGACCGAGATCCCGGCCAGTTCTGGGTCACAGCCCACCTCGTTGACCGCGGTGAAGCGGGTGTAGCGGTAGAAGGCGGTGTCCTCCTTGGCCTTGGCCATCACTGGCCCGCAGGTCTGGGCGAAACGGACCATGAACTCATCCCGGCTGGCTTGTGCCACCGGGTCACTCGAGGGCCCAAGGCGTCCGCACACCATGTCGACGATCAGTTCGAGGGTGTCGTGCTCCTCTTCTGGTAGCTCTAGACGGGCGAGGCTTGCCGCGGTTTCGATGACCTTGACCTCGCCGGGCCCCGGAACGCGACCGGGCTCGAGGTAGGCGCGGTACCGATCCATCGCGACGAGGAGCTCGGTGATGGCCCTTGTCAGCTGGCGGCGGGTGTGGTCACGCAGCATGATGTCGGAAGCGCAAATGTCCACAGCGACATTTGCCAGCCGGTTGAGTTCGGTGACGAGCATGTCGTCAAGGACTTCCCGTTTGGCCTTGTCCAGCTCGGCAGGGAAGGATGCCTGCGAATCGTCGTCAGCGCAGATACGCTCGTAGAGCGTGCTCAGGGGTACCAATCCGGTCGGGTCGATGAACAGCCCGTCGACGCGCAGCAAGGAGTCATAACCCGTTGTGCCTGCGCACGGAAGTTCGGCAGAGAGGGTCTCGGAGGGTTCCAGGATCTTCTCGACGACAACCCATGCGCCATCGGTGGCTCGTTGCAGATCCGCCAGGTATTTGCGTGGGTTGGCCAGACCGTCCGGGTGATCGATGCGGAACCCGTCGATGAGCCCGTCACGGTAGAGCTGCAGCAGTTTGGCATGGGAGGTGGCAAAAACGTCGTCATCCTCGACGCGGATAGCTGCCAGAGTGTCGACATTGAAGAAGCGGCGGTAGTTGAGCTCCTCGGTGGCGACCTTCCAGCTCGCCAGCCGGTACCACTGCTGGTCGAGCAGTTCGGCCAGCGGCATGGACTCGGTGCCGGGACGCACCGGAAAGGTGTGATCGTAGTAGACGACGACGTCCTCGGGGTGGGTGGTGCCGTCCTGGTCCGGGATGTCCCGGGTCTCGACGTGGATGGTGCCGGCTGTCAGTTCCGTGCCGATGCGATCGCCGAGGATGGCCATGAGGATCGACAGGGACTTCGAGACGTCGACGTCGAACCAGGTTGCGTACGGGGAGGAAGGGCCGTCGCGCAGCACACTCCACAGCGCCGAGTTGTGCCACAGCGGTGTCGGCACCGCCATGTGGTTCGGGACGACGTCGACGACGATGCCCAGTCCAGCCTGATGGGCCGTCTCGCAGAGTCGACGGAAGTCGTCCTCGCCACCGCATTCATGGGAGATGCGGGTGTGGTCCACGACGTCGTAGCCATGGGTGGACCCAGGTGCGGCCTGCAAAATGGGGGAGCAGAACAGATGGCTGACTCCCAGGGCAGCCAGGTGGCCGACCTGGCCGATGGCGTCAGCGAAGGTGAAGTCCTCGTTGAACTGCAGCCGGTACGTTGAGGCGGGTGCGGCGGACGGGGGAGTGGAAGTCGTCACATCCCCACCTTAAAGGGGCTCTCCGACAGATCGGAGCCCTTCCGTGTTCTGAACTGAGGGGTTGTTCGGCGATCACGCGAGATGTTCGGAGGCCCACAACCAGGCGCGCAGCCTGCTCGCCCGCTCGCGCTGGAATTCGCGAAGTTGCGGCATTCCAGCGGGGTCAGGCTTGCGGCATTCGCGCTCTGAGATCCCTAAGACGGCGACGAGAAGGTCGACGATGGGTTCGACGGCTGGTTCGCCATGAGTGGACGGGGAGAACTCGGCTGCGACGTGTTTGACGAGGGCGTCGGCGCGATTCCACCGCGGGGCGTCAATGGGATCAGTGTGAATGATGTCGACGATGAGCCCAGCGGCATCGACCCACGCAGGGCCGATCAGAGCGTGGGACCAATCGACGAGGACTGCTCCGTCAGTGCGTAGCAGCACGTTGTCGGATCGGACGGCACCGTGGATGACGGTGTCGCCGTTGGCGTGACGGGTGAGTCGCTCGACCCGCCCGGCGAGGTCGGGCAGGCGCTCAATGAGCCAAGGGTCGAGGTCAGCTGGAGCGTCGGTCATGAATTCTTCCCACACAGATGGTGTGTTGTGCAGGCGTGCCGAGAACGACTCCCACGGCTGGAAGAAACCAGCCGTCACCTCGGCCAAGCGGGACAGTGCGGCCAAGGTGGGGGTGATGCCCTCGTCGGACCAGGGCAGTTCGGGATGGGGTCCCTCAATGTCGGAGGTCACCATGCCGACCCACCCGTCCACGTCGATCTGACCCAACAACCGCGGCGCAGGGGCGGCATTGGGGAGGAAGGACAGCACGGTGGCTTCGCGACGGTTGAGGTCGGGGATGTCCGCATTGATGTCGGAATGGCTGGTCTTGACGAAGGCGTGAATGCCATTGGCGGTGACGACTCGGGAGGCAAGCCCCGGAGTGGTGCCATGGGCTTGGACGGTGTCGACGGAGACAGGGGAGCCCAGGATCTCGGCAACGCGATCGTGGACCGACTTGGGTAGTTCATCCCAGCGAACTCGTGAAGGTTTCATGGACGCCTCCTCGTGGCCTTGTTCGCAACCTTAGATCACCGCAGCATCATGACGTAGCGGTGACCACGGCGGGGAATGAGGCTCGTGTCACGTGAGGTGGCAGCATCCCTGATCAGAAACCGAAATACCACAGTGTGGGCAGAAAGTCATGAACCGGACCCTGACAAGGAGAAAAAGCACGCGGGAAAACACTGCCCGCCCACTCGGATGAACCAAGGAGGCGGGCTGTCCGCGGAGGATACGAGATTCGAACTCGTGAGGGCGTGAACCCAACCCGCTTTCCAAGCGAGCGCCATAGGCCTCTAGGCGAATCCTCCGCAGAGTAACATACATGGACTTCGCGCGCGGCGCCAATCCGGGGAGCGGGGTGGCCCTAGTAGTGAGAGTCACGGCCTCGAAGCCGATCAATCTGGCGACGGTCCTTCTTGGTGGGTCGTCCAGCTCCACGGTCACGACGAGCGAGGGGAGCGGACAGGTAGGCGGGCCGAGGAACTGACAGGTCTTCGTAGGCCTCGACGGCCAGCTTCGCGCCGACGCGCTTCGAGATCGGGTCAACGACCTTGAGCACCCGATCCCATCCTGGGGTGCGGATCGTGACGACGTCACCGGGCTTGACGTCATGGGAAGGCTTGACCGGATCGCCGTTGAGACGGATGTGTCCTCCTTTGACGGCGTCGGTGGCCAGCGACCTCGACTTGTACGCGCGCACCGACCACAGCCAGACGTCGATCCTCGTCATGATGCCTCCTTGTGCTCCGATACTGTCGTTGCCCAGGGCCGGGGTCCTCGTCGGGAGATCTGGGTGGAAAAGGTGGTGGCAATGCTATGACCCGTCATCGGTCCTTGCAGCCGGTGCCGTCCGACGCGATCCCACCACACCGTGGGCTACGGTTCGGAGCCGGAGCCAGTTGTCCCTGCAGCCAGTCGTTGGTTAGACTTGAACTTGGTTCCTCGTGCGGCGGCACCTGACTGAACTCCCCCAGGACCGAGAGGTAGCAAGGGTAGGTTGGCTCTACCGGGTGCGCGGGGAGCCCTTTTCATGTCCGCGGCAGCCGCGCCCCCGTCAGGCATTCGTCAATGCCCGGAAGGAGGGTCGTCATGAACGATCAGCAACGCATCATCACGACCGACCGAGCCGGCTCCATTTGGGCAGGCATCACCTGGTGCTCGCTACTGCTGTTCATCGTTGCGGGCATCGTGGGGATGATGGCCCAGACAATGCTGCCGGCCAATCTCGGTTACCCCCAACTCCACGACAGCGGGGTCCCGGCATGGCTGACCTGGACGGTTATCGGGCTGGACATCGTCGCCTTCTTCATCCCTCCGCTGGTGACGACCTCGTGCGGCCGCAAGGCCAAGCGGTTGGGGCATCCGGTGCGCTCTGCGGTGCAGATCGCGTGGACCACCTTCGCCGTCGTCACGGTCATCAGCCTCCTGCTGGTCTTCTTCGGCTGAGGCTGTTCCACGCAGAGCTCGTCGGACTGATGAGACTGTGTCGCGGTCGTCAACTAGGGTTCTTCCCGTGGATGAGAGGGTGCCTGAGCCGGGCATGGAGGACGAGGTCGTCGAGCCTGAGGCCTTCGAACAGGACGGTCCGGATCTTTTCGGCGACGAGGAGCCGCCGCGCCCCGTCATGCCCCCTGACGAAGCCACCCCTGACGACGACCTTCCCCCGGATTCGCGTGATCCGGGTCTGCTGGACGGTCCTGAGACTCCCGGCGAGCCCGACGGTCTGGAGACCGACGAGGACGAGGGTGACGTCGACGATGCCGACACCATCGAACGGATTCAGGAGTTGACCGTGGAGGACCCCGACATCGACATCCCCGACAGCCGTCCTGACGACGATCCGCTCGAACCTCCGTTGGCCCTCTATCGACGTTACCGTCCGGAGACCTTCGACGAGGTCATCGGTGAGGACCATGTCATCGAGCCGCTCAAGCGGGCCATCCTCAACAACCGCGTCAACCACGCCTACCTCTTCTCCGGGCCGCGCGGCTGCGGCAAGACGACGACCGCCCGCATTCTGGCCCGAGCGCTCAACTGCGAGCAGGGCCCCACGCCAACCCCGTGCGGGAAGTGCCAGTCATGCCGCGACCTGGCCTGTGGCGGCCCCGGATCGATCGACGTCATCGAGATTGACGCGGCCTCCCACGGCGGCGTCGACGACGCCCGTGATCTGCGTGAGCGGGCCTTCTTCGCCCCGGTGCACTCGCGGTACAAGATCTACATCATCGACGAGGCCCACATGGTCACCCCTCAGGGCTTCAACGCCCTGCTGAAACTCGTCGAGGAGCCCCCGCCGCACGTCAAGTTCATCTTCGCGACGACCGAGCCGGAGAAGGTCATCGGGACGATTCGTTCCCGGACCCACCACTATCCCTTCCGTCTGGTGCCGCCGAAGGTTCTCGTCGATTACTTGGCTGAGCTGTGCGTTAAGGAGGGGATCGACGTCGACCACGCCGTCCTGCCCCTCGTGGTGCGCGCTGGTGGCGGATCGGTGCGAGACAGCCTGTCGGTGCTGGATCAGTTACTCGGCGGCGCCGCCGATGGCCACGTCAGCTATGAGCAGGCGGCAGCCCTGCTCGGTTACACCCCCGAAGCCCTCCTCGACGAGATCGTTGACGCCTTCGCAGCCGGGGACGCCCACGAGGTCTTCGCCACCATTGACAAGATCATCGAGGTGGGGCAAGATCCGCGCCGCTTTGCCGAGGACCTGCTGCGCCGGATGCGTGATCTCGTCATCATCTCGGCCGTCCCAGACGCATGCCGGACCGGCCTCATCGACGTCTCTCCTGAGCAGGCCACCCGGTTGACCCACCAGGTAGCCGGCTTCGGTGCCGGCGAGCTCACCCGTGCCGCGGAGGTTCTGGCCACCGGACTGACGAACATGCGCGGCACCACTGCTCCCAGGCTTCACCTGGAGCTGATGTGCTCGCGGATCCTGCTCCCTGCGGCTGACACCGGGGGCCGCGGCATCCATGCCCGTCTGGAGCGCTTGGAGCGCAGGATCGGCGTCTCGGGTCCTGTGGACGAGGCCGACCGCGTCGAGAGCCCTACCGCCAGCCAGCCTGTCTCCCGCCCTGCCGAACGTCCTCAGCAGTTCGGACCTCCCCAGCAGTCGGTCGCGCCTCGTGGCGGTTCCCAGCCGGCACAGGGTCCATCCGGGCGCCCGCGCCCCAGCCGTAGGGATTACCAACCCGGCAACGAACCGGGCGGTCAGCCATACCCCGCCCAGAATGGCCCCCAAGGTCATGCCCAGGGACCGCAGGGGACGGCTGATGGCGGCCCGGCGACCGAACAGCGCCAACAGCCCAAGCCTCAGGAACAGCAGACCTCTGACCAGACCCGCCGTGATCGTCCCTCCCCGGCTGCGCCGCAGCAACCCTCTGGGAACCAGAGTGATCGTGCCGAGGGTGCCATCGACATCACGGCCTTGCGTCGCGAGTGGCCGCAGGTGCTTGAGGCCGTGAAGGACGGCGGACGTGTCGCGTGGATGGTCCTCAGCAGCTACGCCCAGGTACTGGAGGTCCACGGGAACCAAGCCACCCTGGGGTTCTCCAACCCTGGAGCGCGGGAACGGTTCGCCAACGGCAACTACCCCAAGATCCTCCACGACGCCGTCGTCAAGGTGCTGGGAGCGGACCTGACCTTCACCGCAGTGATCGGGGAACCTCCGGCGGCGGTACGTCCTCAGTTTCATGAGGAACCGGGTGCCCAGGAACCCCCGACGGAGGATTCCTGGGCTCCGGAACCTCCCGATCATGGGGCCACCCGTGAGAGTCCGACACATCATGGCCCGGGACGGGGTGACGGTCAGCCGGACCCTACTCGTCCCGGTCGGGCTTCCCAGGACCGACCGGGTGACCGTCAGTCGAGTTTCGTTGATGCCTCGGAGGAGCCCTCGAACTCGCCGATCGACAGTTCCCATCCCACCGACTCGGGTGACGACAACTCGGCCCCGGGTTCCATCGCCGAGGATCAGTCCGGGGACGTCCGCGATGAGATCGTCGGGTCCGGCCCGGTGGCTGGCGCTCCCGACCCCGATAGTGGCGAGGCTGCCGATCCCGAGCCCGACCTGGTGCCCGCCGAGGATCACGTCGAGGCAGCGCAGGGCGGTGAGTCCCATGACGCAGGCCGGGAGCAGAACACCTCCACGGCATCCTCACAGGACGCTGCAGTGCAGGCGTCCCACAGCCTCACCCACCGCTGGAGTGAGCGTGCCAAGGGAAGTGTGCGCCCCCTCGAGACAGCTCATCATCGTCCAGCTCAGATCGAGGAGCCTCCTGAGGAGGATGGCGTGTGGGACGACACCGTCCTGGAGGAGTCCAACGAGAGCCCGGTGGACCTCATCATGCGTGAGCTGGGCGGGATCGTCATCGACACCTCGGACGACCGTGACTCAGTTGCCAGGTGATTGCGCTCACGGCACGTACTGACTCGCGAACTCGTCGTCATCAGCGGCTACTGTGGTTGGCGACACCAGGCCGCCCCACCGACGAGGACCAGGGGCCACACACATGGGAGACATCATGACCACTGGAGGATTCGACCTCAGCGGAATCGACATGGGCGCCTTGCTCGCCCAGGCCCAGTCCGTCCAGGGCCAGCTCGAGGCGGCCCAGACCCAGCTCGCGGAGAGCAGCTTCGAGGGTACTGCCGGCGGCGGACTTGTCCGTGCCACCGTCACCGGAACCGGTGATCTCGATGCTCTGACGATCGCTCCCGAGGCCCTCGAGGGCACCGATGCCGAGACCCTCGCCGATCTCGTCGTGGCTGCCGTCAAGGACGCCACCGAGCAGGCCCACGCCATGCAGCAGTCCCTCATGCCACAGATGCCGGGCCTCGGGCTCTGATCCACCCCCACACGTCAGACAGGAGAATTGATGTACGACGGTCCGCTGCAGGAACTCATTGACGCCCTTTCCCGGCTGCCCGGGATCGGGCCGAAGGGTGCACAGCGGATCGCCTTCCACATCCTCGACGCCCCGGCAGAGGAGGTCAACGAATTGGCCGACGCCCTGCGCGAGGTCAAAGAGAAGGCCAAGTTCTGCAAGATCTGCTTCAACGTCTCCTCCGACGAGGTGTGCCAGTACTGCCGCGACCCGCGCCGGGACCAGGCAATGATCTGCGTCGTCGAGGAGTCCAAGGACGTCATCGCGGTGGAGCGAACCCGGCAGTTCCGTGGCCTCTATCACGTCCTGGGTGGGGCCATCTCCCCGCTGGACGGCAAGGGTCCTGCTGACCTTCACATCCGCGAGCTGTGCCAGCGTCTGGCCGACGAGGCGGTGACCGAGGTCATCCTGGCCACGAACCCGAACCTCGAGGGGGAGGCGACGGCGACCTACCTGTCCCGTCTCATCAGCCCCATGGGTGTGACGGTGTCGCGTCTGGCCTCCGGTCTGCCCGTCGGTGGCGACTTGGAGTACGCCGATGAGGTGACCTTGGGGCGCGCCTTCGAGGGGCGTCTCCACGTCGGTGTCGGCGCCTGATCTGCACTGTGTCTTACTATGTGGTCAAAACCGATGATTCCTTGACTGGTGGATATCGCGTATGCGAATCTTGGCCAAGATTCCACCACGGCACCCGGAGGTCACATGTCCATAAGGTTCGCCATCCTCGCATTGTTGGCTGAGAAGCCCCGTCATGGGTATGAGATCAAAAATGAGTTTGATCGCCGCACAAATCACACCTGGCCCCTAAATATTGGACAGGTTTACACAACGTTGGACCGCCTCGAGCGTGATCGGCTGTGCTTCCGGGGCGACGAGACCCCCGATGGTCGGGTCATCGCCACCATCACCCCCGAGGGCCGCGAAGAGGTGCGCAAGTGGTTCGCCACCCCGATCACCCCGGCGAATCCGCCGCGCAACGAGCTCGCCATCAAGATTGCCCTTGCGGCCACCTCGAAGGAAGTTGACGTCGCTGCCCTCATCCAGGATCAGCGCCGCGCCACCATGCACCAGTTGCAGGAATACCGTCAGGCCCGCCGTGGTGTCGCCGAGGAAGACCTCGCCGGTCAGCTCCTCGTTGAGGGAATGATCTTCGTCGCCGAGGCCGAGATCCGCTGGCTCGACCACTGTGAGTCCAAGGCCATCCAGACCTCTCGCCGTCGCCGCGACGAGTCCGTGGCGGAGGAGCCCAAGGTCGTCCAGGAGGCCTGAACCGCATGACGTCGACCCCGCCGCGTGCCGCTGGCGAGATCACTCGTCCGACGCCTCGTACCGTCCTGTCCCTGGACCACGTGAGTCGCTCCTTCGGTGACGGCGAGCGACAGGTCGACGCCATCAAAGACGTCAGTCTGGGCGTCAATCCCGGTATCTTTGCAGCCGTCATGGGGCCATCAGGTTCGGGCAAGTCCACCCTGCTCGGCCTCGCCGGAGGACTGGATCAGCCCACCTCCGGCACGGTCTCCGTGTGCGGAGAGCCGCTGGGGGGCATGTCCCGTGACGACCTGGCACGAGTCCGACGCCGTCAGCTCGGCTTCGTCTTCCAGGACTACAACCTCGTCCCCACCCTCACTGCGGTCGAGAACGTCTCCCTGCCCCTTGAACTCGACGGGGTCTCCGCCAAGCGTGCCCGCAATGCGGCCGCGATCGCCCTGGAACGTGTCGGTCTGCCCGGACTTGCCGATCGGCACATCGAGAAGATGTCGGGGGGACAACGTCAGCGGGTCGCCATCGCGCGCGGCATCGTCGGGGACCGCCGGGTCCTCCTCGCCGACGAGCCCACCGGTGCCCTTGATTCTGCGACGGGTGACGACATCATGGCCCTCATCCGGGCACTTGCTGACGAGGGGGTTGCCGTCGTCCTGGTGACCCATGAGGCACGCCACGCAGCCTGGGCAGACCGCGTGGTCTTCCTGCGTGACGGCAAGATCGTCGACGAGTCCCAGGTCGTCAGCGACCCCATGGAACTCCTCAGCGACAACCCGAAGCGCGGGGAGTGGTGATGGGATCCGGGAACACCCCCGACAGCCCTTACGGCGGTGCCATCGTCCGACTCTCCGGAGAGGCCGTCGCACATGGACGATCCCACCGCCGGCTCATCACCCGGCTGGCTGCCCGGGATATCCGCAGACACAAGGCGCGTTCCCTGCTCATCGTGCTGCTGATAGCTCTGCCCGTGGCCATCATGTCCGGGCTGGGCACGATCCTCGACGCCGACGGAACCACTACGGACAGTGAGACCGTCTCGAAGTATGGCGACGCCGACATGCTCATCATGCCGATTGAGGACTGGGATGGTCACTGCTCCCAGGACAGTCCGGATTTCGCTTACTGCGACGTCCAGGGATCGCCGACTCCCGAGCTGCGCGCCCGCCAGCGGCAGGCCATGGAGAACCTCCACGTCGCGGGTCACGAGCTGTATCCGCTGCGGGTCAGGACTGTTGACGTGGCATGGCGATCCGCCACCCTCGAGGGCGCCGTCAAGGGGATTGACCTGACAGCCGTGCGCCCTGATCGCATGGAACTCCCGAGTGGACCGATGCCTCGTGGTAACAATGTCTGGGCCTCCGGAAGCGCTGCAAAGAAGTATGGCTGGTCAACCGGCTCACACGTCACCATCGACGGCCGTCAACGCACCATCACAGGGCTGATGCGAGAGCGGTCGTCCAGCTACGAACCGACTTTCTGGGTGGGCCCCGAGGATCCACTCGTCAGGAATGGGGCTCTCACCTATTACGTCAAGGGTCCACAGCTCGCCAAGGAACAGATCGCGAAACTCAACGCCTCGGGCCTGGGGGTCGAGGAGCGGCAACTCGACAGTGCTTCTGACGATGACGGTGTCGTCGCGGGCCAGATGTTCGCCCTGGTTCTGGCCGCTGTCGTCCTCTCCTCGGTCGTCACCGCCACCATCGCCTCCGCCGCCTTCTCCATCGGGGCTCGCCAGCAGCGGCGCATGCTCGCTCTGCTGGGAACCACGGGTGCCGCCCGCCGGGACCTCATGGGTGTGATGATCGGCCAAGGACTGTTGCTCGGCTCGACCGGCGCGGTGCTAGGAGTGGTGCTCGGCATCGGAGCGGCCAATGTCTTCGTGGTCATCGGACGTCGCGCCAATCCCGGATACCTCCTGACCTACAGTGTCAACTGGGAGTACGCCATCGTCGGTCTGGTCATCGGTCTGTTGGCGGCGGTGGTCGCATGTTGGCTCCCGGCGCGGGAGGTGGCTCGCCAGGACGTCCTCATGGGGGTTCGACACGCTGAGGCAGCGGCCTCACCAGTGCGGCGTCCCATGGCAGCCATCGTCGTGGCGATCATCGGGGCACTCGTCGGGATCGGGTGGGTCATCCGTGACCGTGTCAACACGTCCGACCCCTACGACGTCGTTCCTCTCAACATCGGCATTGTCGTGACCATCGTCATCTTGTACCTGGCTGCCGTCTTGGCTCTGCCATGGCTCGTCAACAAGGTGTCCATACCACCGTCATCGCGGCTGTCGATCCGCTTTGCGCTGCGCGATCTCAACCGGAACCGGGGGAGAGCAGTCGCGGGAGCCGCGGCGTCCATGGCCATCACCGTCTTGGCCGGTGTCTTCGTGACCCTGGCGGATGGCAGCGCGATACAGGATCGAAACAGCTACCAGCCCAACTACGCCGCCAACGTGGCGAGGTTGACCGGGGATGACGGTCACGACCACTTTGCTTCTGAAAAACGCATGAGCAAGGAGGTCGAGCAGGTTGAGGCAGTCTTCGGGCCATCCGTGAAATACCAGCGTGCGCTGGAACCCGTCACCCGTGAGAAGGGCGGACAGAACTGCAGGAACGGTCTCAGTGTGGATGCGCCGAGTTCGGCTCCTCGTGACAACGAGATGGAGCGCAACCTGTCCGTCGCCTCGGCGGTCATTGACGATGGCACCCTCTACGAGCTACTGACCGGCCAGAAGGCCGGCAGCAAGGTCATGAAGGCCCTTGACAAGGGCATCATCCTCTTCCAGCCCGATGCACGGGGACGATCCCAGGTATCAGTCTTCCGGGACGACGAACCGAATGGGTCCCATGAGCTCGAGGTGACGGCGATCAAGGCCCCTGAGAGCTCTCTCGGTCTCCAGATGCCAGCCCTCATCGGGCGCAACACCGCTGCCAAGGCGCTGGGAGTCAGCCCCGACGCCATGAAGACCCAGGCGACGGACATGTGGCTTCGTCTGCCACACCCCCCGACCTCGGAAGAGGGAGACCGTCTGCAGAACTCCCTCATGGACATCACCGGAAGTACCTCCGACTTCCAGTGGGAAGAGGGATTCTCGGACTCCTCGGGAACCTTCGTGCGCTGGGCGGCGATCATTGGGGCATTCCTGGCCACCTTCGTGGGTGCCGTGGTACTTGCCCTGACCTTGTCGGACTCGAACGCCTCGCGTACTGCCATCGCATCGGTGGGAGCATCCACCGCGACGCTGCGACGCATGGTTGCGGCTCAGGCCTTCGTCACGACAGGTATCGGCCAGGTGCTCGGATTGATCGTGGGATTCGTGCCCGTCGTCATCATGATTGGGTGTGCCGACACGATGCAGCCTGTTCCGTGGCCAGTTGGCTGGCTGGCACTCATCGTGGTCGCCCCGCCGGTACTGCTGGCCATTGTGGCCAGGTGGTGTGTCCCGGTGCCCAAGGCCCGGATGCCCCGGGTGGACTGACGACGGCACCCGCGGGGGCGCGCTACCGCGCCCAGGTTCCCGTCATGGACGGGTCGTTGTCGGGATTGTTGAGGGCCGGATGATGCGGATCAGCCGGGGGCTGGGACCGACGACGACGCCGCTCGCGCGGGACGGCCTGACCAGCACCCCAGGAGGCCAGGGTCGCCAGCCGGGAGCGCAGATCCTTCGGCAAGGTGAACGGGCGAGCGATGAGGGCTCCGAAGCTGCCGCCCACGGCCAGCGCCACTCCCACCAGCAGGGCCTCCAGGAAGAGGGTCCAGCCGTCGCCCGTGGCGACACCGGTCCCGTTCTGGGCGTTGACGATCATGTACAGCGCTCGGTACATCATGACACCAGGCATCAGGGGGACGATGGCGATCGTCACCAGACCGAGTTGTGGCACCCTCCAACGTCGGGCACCCAGGGCGGCGATGATGCCAGCGACCATGGCGCCGAGTCCCGAGGCAGCAGACACCGATCCCGTGAGCTGCATGCCAATGATGTAGCCGCCCCACGCGGCAGCTCCCAGTACCGCGCAGATGGCCAGGGTGCGGTAACCGGCGTGGGAGGAGATACCGAAGGTGACGGCGATGACGGCCGCGCAGACCATCTGCAGGATGGGATCGGTCGAGAATCCCAGGGATGGCGAGATGTATCCCGGTACGCCTAGTCGCAGTCCGACCCACATGACGGTGATGACACCGAGGATGATCCCGCCGGTCTGCACGAACCCCTCCAGGAATCGTCCCGAACTGGTGACGACGTAGCCATCGAGAGCGTCCTGGGAAGCAGCGACGAAGGAACCTCCCGCCAGCAGGGAGACCATTCCGGATGCGACGATGAGAGAGGGGGACAGCGGAATGGGGTTGTGGGAGGCCGCCATGTACACCATGACGAGCAGGGCGAAAGCAGTGGCGATGCCCGCGCCGGCAGCTTGGGTGAAGAAGTTGGTGATCCTCCTGCGCGCCATGGCCTGCACGGTGGCGTCGACGATGCACGTGGAGAAGAAGCTCAGTACACCGTCCATCGGGGCGCCACCGAAGAGAGTCGACAACCCGGCCCCCATGAGGCCCACATTCAGGGTGACGAACCACTGCCGGTACAGACGCGGGCTGCGGGTGATGGCGGCAAGGCGATCAGCGGCCTCCTCCAGCCCGACGGTCCTGGCGCAGATGTCGTCGACGAGGAGTTGGAGTTCACCGAGACGCTGGTAGTCGTTGCTGCGGGAGCGCACGACCCGCAGCGCGGTGATGGGGTCCTCCTCCAGGCCTCGATGCTGGGTGACGATGACGGAGGTGTTGGTGATGTCGATGTGGACTGTCACCCCGTAGGTCGCGGTGATGCGCAGGGCCATCGCGATGGCCTCCGAGACCGAACCTCCGACCGAGATCGCCATGACGGAGACCCTCGTCACGAGATCGACGACCCGTCGAGCCTGCCGCGTCGCCATGTCGGAGTTGCCCGGGTTGAGGGCGAGGGTGGTCTCCATCGGGGTCGCGGCTCGAAAGAACCGCTCCAGGGGGACGCGACGGGCACGGTGAACCTTGGGAGGCCCGGATCGACGGCTCTGCGGAGCGGTCGTCTCCGGCGAGGTCGTCGCCGACGGCGGCAGGGTCCACGACGTCGAGGCGGTGCGCACCGGGCCGAGCCGGGTCGGGCTGTCATCCTCGACCGGAGGTTCCGGCGGAGTCGGATGGGTCTGGGACGTCGGCTGAGCGGATGCCTGGCCGGGGCGGAAGATGCGAGCGTCGATACCGTCAGCGGTGAGCGGGATGGGCTCGTCCCCGTGCCAACGACGAGACGACGCGGACCCGCTACGAGCGCCCTCCTGCTTCCTCGCCATCGGCCAGTACCCCCTCCGCACAAAACGCCCCGCAGAAACCATTGTGATGGTCCCCACCGACGGTACCCAAACCGTGTGGGTGACCGGGCGGGTTCAGCACGGGCCGATAGGGTGGGAACGTGCTCATCGCCACTGATCTCGACGGAACATTCCTACGCCCGGACGCCACCGTTTCTGCCCGGAATCTCGCGGCTCTCGAAGCTGCCGAAGCAGCCGGGATCCACGTCGTCCCGGTGACGGGGCGAGCCATCGGCGGGCTACGGATCCTTGGTCCGATCTTCCGCCGGTACGCCTTGGTCAGCAACGGTGCCGTTGGGGTGGACCTGTCGGCCGGTGCGACCCTCTTCACCAAGACGATGTCGGCCTCGACCGTCAGGGCTTACGTCGATCGGCTCACCGTCGAGATCCCGGGTACCGTCTTCTGCGCGGAGATCGGGGACTCCTCGGTTTTCCTCGTTGAGGACGGGTATGACGACATCGTCCCGCCGTTCGAGTCCAAGAACGACCCCGCCGAGCATGTCCTCGTCAGTCGCGACGAACTGTGTTCCACCGAGGCCGTCAAGCTCATGATCGTGCACCCGAGCGTTCCCGCAGGCGAGGTCTACGAGCGGTCCAGGCTTCTCGACACCCCTGGAGTCCACTCCACCTGGGCGGGATTCACGGTGACCGAGGCCGGACCCGCCGGCGTCACCAAGGCCAGTGGCCTGGAGCACATCTGCAAGGTCCTCGGACAGGACCGCGCCGACGTCGTCGCCCTGGGTGATGGTGCCAACGATGTCGAAATGCTGCAGTGGGCTGGAACTTCCTACGCGATGGGTGGTGCGAAGCCGGAGGCCGTCGCCGCTGCCGATCTGCGGGCACCGTCGTGCGTCGAAGACGGATTCGCCGTTGTCGTCGAGAAGATCTTGGCATCCCGATAATCTCGCAGTGTGTTGATAGCGACAGATCTCGACGGGACCCTGCTGACCCCTGAGGGCACCATCAGCCCTCGTACCCGTGATGCCATCCGTGCTGCCGAGAGGGTCGGGGTGCCGGTGGTGCCGGTCACCGCCCGGCAGATCTACGGCATTGAGAAATGGCGGGACGACCTGGGCCGGTGGGCGCTGTGTTCCAACGGCGCCATTTGCTGGGATCTCCAGGCCCACACGGTGCTCTTCCGCCAGCTGATGTCGGCTGCCGTGGCGAATGAGTTCGCCCACCGTCTCCTTGCTGCTGCTCCTGGCATCCGCTTCTTGACGATTAAGGACGACGGTCTCACCTTTGCGTCCCAGCGTGGTTACGCAGGGTTGACGACCTTCGCCGACCACTCTCGTGACCCCTCGGATATGCCGGCCCTGGACCTCGACGAGGTCCTCGACGGGGACTGCCTCAAGATGGTGGCTCGTCACCCCAGCCTGCCCATTGAGGAGCTCGCTGCCCGTGCCGCCGGTGTCGGGATGACCGACGAGGTCCACGTCACCACCTCCGGCAAGCCGATGCTGGAGATAAGTGCCAAGGGGGTCACCAAGGACTCTGGTCTGGCGATGCTGTGCGATCACCTGGGAATCGATCAGCGCGACACCGTCGCCTTCGGGGATGGGGCCAACGACGTCGAGATGTTGGAGTGGGCAGGGGACTCCTACGCGATGGCCAATGCGGTGCCGGTGGCGGTCGAAGCGGCCCGCCACCGGGCGCCGTCGAACGCCGAGGACGGGGTTGCCAAGGTCGTCGAGGAGTTGCTGGCGGTGAGAGAACAGGGTGACGAACGATTCGACGCTCGTAATGGCAGTTGGCGAGCGTAATCCTGAGTTTTGGGCCGGTGATCTCGACGGCGGTGTCGGGGATCGGGTTCTTGCCCTTTTTCGTGGGGCAGCCACATACCCGGTTTCGTGCCTTTTCGTCATGGCTTCTGTCCGTGCTGGCATCGGCAGTCTCACCCCACCACCACCGGCTCTCCGCCGTGACTGACCTACACCGTTTCGCGGGGAAAATGAGGTGAGGCACGGTCCCTCGTACGCGGGAACCCATGAGTGTCGTCACCGTCTTGACTGCAACCAATGTCTGCGAATACGCTCGCCTAGCGATGATCCGCCGAGGGGTGGCGGGCACTAGGCTACGAGGGCTAGCTGTATGAAGAATCGAACGGTTGCAGGCGTGACAATAGCGGCCACTTGTCTCGGCGTAATTGGGTGCGCTACGGCATGGGCAGAAACTCCAGATGGGGCTAAGAACACGTACATCTCCAACTGGGCGGTGGGACATGAATCGTCTAAGTGGAATGATCCTAACCGGCATGATGGCAGGACTAGCCTCTCGCACTACACGAAGTGTTCGCCCGCGCCCGATAGTGCCGGTGTGATTCCTAAAACCGCAACGTACAATCTGCGTCAGGTAAGGGACTTTAGACCAGATGTAAAATTCGGTGACAAGGCGCTGTCGTGCGCGAAGACAGGTTCCGCTTACTATGGGCGCCTGCCTGCCGGAACTTACAGATTCCGGCTAGTTGGCCTGACGGGGGGATCTACTACGTGGTTGAAGCTTTCTGTTCGTGATTTCCGGATCCGATGGTGACCCGGACCCTACAGCTTGAAGGGGTTCATTTCTCCTATCCGCGACGCAGATCCCGGCTTTTTACTGAACTGAACTTGATTCTGGGTGATATGGGGCCGACGGTTCTCTTGGGCCTTAATGGAGCGGGGAAGACCACCCTGCTGCGGTTATGTGCGGGCGAACTTCGGCCCTCTGCGGGGTTAATTGCTGTGGATGGAGGCAAGGATCCCCGCTCTGTTGTGTCTCTGATGCCCCAGCAGATCAGGCCAATTCCTGGATTCCGGGTGGTTGAACAAGTCGCATATTCAGCTTGGCTTGGCGGGTGTAGTTCATCCCAGAGCGAGAAGCGGGCAGTTATGGCGCTAGAGGCAGTCCAATTGGAAGACCACCTTAAGGACAAGCCCAATCAGTTGTCCGGAGGACAGCTGCGTCGAGTTGGTCTGGCTCAAGCTCTGGTAGGCGGACAGCCGATTGTTTTGCTCGATGAGCCGACCGCTGGCCTTGATCCAGCGCAGAAGCACGTATTTCGGAATCTGCTCACGAAACTCGGCGCTACTCGTAGTTTTGTGGTGTCCACTCACGACACTTCCGACATTGACTCAATGTACAACAGGGTCGTGATATTGCATGAGGGGCATATTGTCTACGACGGATCGACCGATGAGTTCCTGATGCATGGTGCGGGATCTTCTCATGCAGCAGAGGCGGCATTTCTCGATGTCGTGGGTGCATCGGAGCAGGCATCATGACGTGGCGTCTCCTGCTCCGGCGATCTTATGGTGTGCGTCTTTTGCCGGTAATGCTGCTCATGTGGTGCTATGGAGCATTTGGGAATCCTCAGGCACACTCAACTATTGAGCGAGCTTCCAGCACACTTTACGCATTCATGATGGTTGCGGGGCCCGTCGCACTGAGCACTTGCTTGGAACTTCGGAGATTTACCGAAGGCCAGATTCTAAAGAGATTATCCAAGCGGTCTCGGTTGAGAATTGTGGCGCCGTGGTGGGCAATTGCTGTTCTTCCCTCCGCAATGGCTGTAGGTGTTTCAGTTCTGCTTTCAGGATCTGGGGATCAAATTGTAAGAATGTCATTGATTGGTGTTGTCTGGATGCTCGCGTGGGGTGTCTTTGGTGCCGTGATTGGAGTGTCATGGCCATTGGCATTGGCAGCACCGACAGCTCTTGGGATCCCATTTGTGCTCGTTTTGTATGGCCCGGCCGTATCGGTACTGGAATTGAGGTATCTGGTTGGCTATTACATGAGCTGCTGCAATGTGGGGGAGATGCTAGATCCGCGAGTCCTTGTGGCCGGTATGACGATGGCATGCGGCGTTCTTGTCGTGTCGATGATGGCGCTCATTGCGGGTAGAGAGCGCCGTCATCCAAATGCCATCGTGACCGTGGTCTTGATTATCGGGCTGGTCTCAACAGTGTTAATTGGGTTCCGTGAGGTGGAGGGTGTGGGTGCTCTCCCTGCCGTGCCTCGAACTGGAACACAGACGTGTTTGAAGGATCCCACGGTGTGTACCTGGGGGCCGCAGGACCTCCAACTCCTGGGTCCCATAGTGCAGAAGGCAGATGCTGCGTGGAGGGCTAACGGGATTCATGTTCCAAGGGAATATCGGCAGGGCACTGGACAATCGACTCAAACAACCGTTTGGTGGTCGGCGTCAGCAGAGAATGCGTCTGGATCGGCAGGACCCGCACTGTCAGCAGTCGCAGATGGCATGGCTGTTGCTCCATGCCAAGCTCGTAAAGACCAAGTGGAGATCTGGGTGGAAGATGTCCAGGAGCGTGTTGTCGCTTGGTTGGTGGAACATTCCGGCATCGAGGCGCGAGACGCGACATTGTCCCCAGAGACTCGTGAGTGGTTGAAATCCATCGATCGATTGCCGATCGAGAAACAGGCCAGCATTATTGAACAAGATCGAGCCCGGCTTCGGACATGTTGAGCCGTAATGTGGTGCTGGGCTGGAGGGCATGGGCGCGAAATCGGTCCCTGTTATCTTTGCTTGCAGCTACTGTGGTTTGTTGTGTCCTCATCGGGCTCACTTCCGAGGTCATGGTCACGATCCCCCCGTTTTTGACCGGGAGCGGTGTTGACGTTCCTAATGCCGCCGTAGTTCCCTTGTGCGTGGTCATCGTGCAAGGTTGGTGTCTTTCGCGGCGTGACACGCGGCTGGAAGTAGGATCGGGGCGGCGGACTGCACTTGCCGATTGCCTCTTGTCAATGACGTCGGCCGTGCTTCTTGGAACCGTGGCATATGTGGGAGATCTTCCCGTCGGAATGGTTGCCACGCGAAATATTGTCGGATTGTCTGGGGTGACCCTTTTCGCCAACGCACTTGGTGTCAAGAGGCTGTCAGCCCTACCTGCCACTATCTGGGTCCTCATGAGTCTTGTGGCGGGGAGCACCACGAGTCTCGAAGCTCTGTGGTCTTGGCCGGTGAAGGATCGCACAGATGCATTGTCTGCAGTGTTCTCAGGGACCCTTTGCCTTCTGGGGATCTCTACTTCGCTGGTGAGGTCTCGCCATGTGGTGTAGCCGTGGGTGATCCGCTTGGACGGGGCCAACTGGCCGGTATGGGCAGGTAGGGTTCCTCCGGGGTCCGTGGCTGACTCTGAAACCTGCGTGCCACCGGCGTTTGTGGTACGACGCCTCGATCACGTGTCTACGTGCGGGCAGGCGGATATCCCGGGTGTGTGGCATTTCGGTACATGATGGTCGTTCGTGGCGTCGGTGGTGGCAAAGACGCCGTGGAGCGACGTCATTGCCACCGTGCCCGGAGACCCGCCACAATTCTCTCCAGTTGGAGTAAGATGCTTGCGACCGCAAGGCAGTGATGGGGCGATCACCCCGGAGTCGCCGGAAGAACGGGTACGTGCACACACCACCTCAGTAGAACCGGCAGCGATCGACGAACCGAGAGGCCGACGTCGTCGACGTCGCGCAAGGAGGGTGGTACCGCGGGTACCCGGAGAATCCGGTGTGCTCGTCCCTCGGAGACCCGAGACGAAGGATCCACCCGCCGCGATGACCGATGTGAACTCAGTCCGCCCTGACAACTGCCGGCAGTACAACAGCGTGCCGCCGCAGATTGACCTTCCCGCGATGGACCACGAGATCATGGATCTGTGGGCCCGGGAACACACTTTCGAGAAGACCCTGGAGGCCACTAAGGACGGCCAGCCGTGGACCTTCTTCGAGGGTCCGCCGACCGCCAACGGTCAGCCTGGTACCCACCACGTCGAGGCTCGCGTCTTCAAGGACGTCTTCCCCCGCTTCAAGACCATGCAGGGATTCCGCGTCGACCGCAAGGCCGGCTGGGACTGCCACGGCCTGCCTGTCGAGCTGGCCGTCGAGAAGGAGCTGGGGTTCTCCGGCAAGCCCGACATCGAGAAGTACGGCGTCGAGCCCTTCAACGCCAAGTGCCGTGAATCCGTCACCCGCCACGTCGACGCTTTCAGCGAGCTCACCGAGCGAATGGGCTACTGGGTCAACATGGATGAGGCGTACTGGACGATGAACCCGTCCTACGTCGAGTCGGTGTGGTGGGGCCTCAAGCGGATCTGGGACAAGGGTCTGCTCGGCGAGGACCACCGCGTCGCTCCGTACTGCCCGCGGTGTGGCACGACCTTGTCCGACCACGAGCTGGCCCAGGGCTACCAGGACGACCGCGACCCGTCGATCTTCGTCCGCTTCCCGGTGACCTCGGGCCCACTGGCCGGTCGCGCCAAGCTGCTGGTGTGGACGACCACCCCGTGGACCCTCATCTCGAACACCGCGGTCGCGGTGCATCCCGAGGTGCGTTACGTCGTCGCTCACCAGAATCCGGTTCCCGAAGGTTCCGACGCCGTCGCCACCATCTCCGGGGACGACCCGGTCTCCGAGGACCTCGTCATCGCCGAGCCGCTCTTTGAGAAGGTGCTGGGTGAGGGGTGGAGCCTGACCGGCGAGTCCTTCATGGGTACCGAGATGGAGTTCTGGGCCTATGAGCGTCCCTATGACTTCCTGGAGTGGCCCAGGACCGAGCGCGTCACCACCGACGGCCGTCCAACCCCTGCTGACGCCAACTTCGTTGTCCTCGGCGACTACGTCACCACCGAGGACGGTACCGGCCTGGTCCACCAGGCTCCGGCCTTCGGCGCCGACGACCTGCTGACCTGCCGTCGCTACGGCCTGCCGCTGGTCAACCCGATCCGTCCCGACGGCACCTTCGACGAGTCGGTCCCGATGGTCGGTGGGCAGTTCTTCAAGACTGCTGACAAGCCGCTGTGCGACGACCTCGACAAGCGCGGAATCCTGTTCCGACTCGAGATGCACTGGCACTCCTATCCGCACTGCTGGCGCTGTGACACCCACCTCATCTATTACGCCCAACCGTCGTGGTACATCCGCACCACCCGCGTCAAGGAGCAGCTGCTCGAGCAGAACGAGGGCACCACCTGGTACCCCGAGACGATCAAGCACGGCCGCTTCGGCGACTGGCTCGAGAACAACATTGACTGGGCCGTCAGCCGCTCGCGCTACTGGGGCACCCCGCTGCCACTGTGGCGCAACGACGACGATCCCTCCGACGTCATTTGCGTTGAGTCCCTGGCTGAACTGTCCCAGTATGCCGGACGCGACCTCACCGGAATGGACCCGCACCGTCCGTTCATCGACGAGGTGACCCTCACCCGTGACGGTCACACCTACCACCGCGTCCCCGAGGTGGCCGACGCCTGGCTGGACTCGGGCTCGATGCCCTTCGCCCAGTGGGGTTACCCGCACGTTCCCGGTTCCAAGGAGAAGTTCGAGGCCCATTACCCGGGCGACTTCATCTGTGAGGCCATCGACCAGACCCGTGGCTGGTTCTACACCATGATGGCCGTCGGAACCCTCGTCCTTGACGAGTCCTCGTATCGCAACGTGCTGTGCCTGGGCCACATCCTCGCCGAGGACGGCCGCAAGATGAGCAAGCACCTGGGCAACATCCTGCTGCCCATCCCACTCATGGACAAGCACGGTGCCGACGCGGTGCGCTGGTTCATGGCCGCTGACGGTTCCCCATGGAGCGCTCGTCGCGTCGGTGACGAGACCATCCAGGAGACAGTCCGCAAGGTCCTGCTGACCTACTGGAACACCGTCAGCTTCCATGCCCTGTACGCCCGCGCCAATGACTGGTCCCCGGCCACCGCTCCCGCGGCTCCGGCCGTCGCCGGGCGCCACGTCCTGGACCGCTGGCTGGTCAGCGCCACCAACGTCCTCGTCCGTGAGGTCACCGAGGCACTGAACAACTTCGACACCCAGCGCACCGGAACCCTCATCGCCCAGTTCGTCGACGAGATGTCCAACTGGTATGTGCGTCGCTCCCGGCGTCGCTTCTGGGACGGCGATCAGAGCGCCCTGTGGACCTTGCACGAGACCCTCGAGACACTCACCCGTCTGATGGCCCCGATGGTCCCGTTCATCACTGAGCGCGTCTGGCAGGACCTCTTCGTGACGACGAATCCTGGGGGCCAGACGTCGGTGCACCTGTCGACCTGGCCGGTTGCCGACGAGTCCGTCATCGACGAGTCCTTGACCGAGTCGATGGATCTGGCCCGACGCATCGTCGAGTTGGGTCGTGGCGCTCGCGCCGAGGCCAGGGCCAAGATCCGTCAGCCGCTGTCGCGTGCCCTCATCTCGGGTGCCGCCCTGGCCAAGCTGGACGAGGATCTGCAGGCCGAGATTCGTTCCGAGCTCAACGTCATGGCCTTGGATTCCTTCACCGCGGCCGGCGACCTCGTCGACCACTCCGCGAAGGGCAACTTCCGGGCACTCGGCAAGAAGTACGCCAAGGCCACCCCGAAGGTCGCTGCCGCCATCGCCGCTGCCGATCCGGAATGGCTGGCCTCCGAGCTGGCCTCCCACGGCTCGGTCGAGCTGGAGGTGCCCGAGGTCGAGGGCGGCAGGGCGGTCGTGACTGCTGACGAGGTCATTGTCTCCGAGCGTCCGCGTGAGGGGTGGAGCGTCCTCAACGAGCAGGGTGAGACGGTGGCCCTGGATCTGGAGATCACCCCGGAGCTGGCCCGCTCCGGTCAGGCCCGTGAGGTCATCCGGTTCATCCAGGACAGCCGCAAGAAGGCCGGCCTGGACGTCTCCGACCGCATCTGCCTGTCCTGGCAGGCTGACGGTGAGCTGGCGGTGGCAATCGAGGAGCACCTCGACGAGATCACCGGCGAGGTGCTGGCCACCTCGGCCAACCGCGGCGAGGCTGACGAGCAGTGGTCCCGCGACGAGGAGCTCGGCCTCGCCGTGAAGGTCGAGAAGGTTTGATGGACCCATGACATCGGGCGGCCACCCTTCAAAGGTGGCCGCCCGATGCACGTTGTCAGGGGGAGAATCGGGGTCAGGATCAGGACGGCAACTCGGTGTCGTCGTGATTCTTGACGCCGAGCTGGTCGAGGATGTTGGCCATCGTGCGAGCTACTGCCAGGGTGGCATCCAGCGGCATTGTCTGGCTCTCGGTGCGCCCAGCCCGCAGGCACTCGCAGACCTCGATGAGCTCGTGGGCATAACCACGTCCCAGGGCAGGAGTGTTGTGGACCTCCGGGATGGCCCCGCGACGATGGATGAGGATGCGGCTGGGATGGTGGAACCGGGGCTCCACCTCGATCCATCCGTCAGTGCCCTGGATCGTCATGCGTCCTGGGCCGTCGGAGGTCAGGGAGATCGCCAGTGTGGCGAACTTGTCCTTCGGGAAGGTCAGCAGCATGGAGGCATCGGAGTCGACGCCATTCGGGAAGTGCTTGCCACGAGCGATGACCTCGGTGGGTTCACCGAGGAGCCGGATGGCGAAATCGAGGGCGTAGACACCGAGGTCGAGGGTCACTCCGCCACCTAGCGCAGGCGAGAAGAGACGGTCCTCCGGGTCATAATCGCGCAGGGCGAACAAGTCCCCCTGAACACCTGTCGGCTCCCCGATCGCACCGCTGTTGACGGCGTCGATCATCTCGGTGACGACGGGAAGGAATCGGGTCCACATCCCCTCCATCGCGAAGACCTCGTGAGCCCGAGCAGCCTCGGCCATTTCGGTCGCTGCCTCGGCGGTGGCAGCGAAGGACTTCTCGACCAGAACGGCCTTGCCTGCCTCGATGGCAGCCAGGGCGATCGGGCGGTGCTGAGGGTGTGGAGTTGCCACATAAATGACGTCAACGGCGGGATTGGCGATCATTTCGGCATACGAGTCATGGACGTTGGGACGGGGTGTGCCGAGGCTCTGGGAGACCAGATCGGCGAAGGCATCGGCGCGCGCGATCGACCTCGACGCGACGGCGGAAATGCGTGCTCCAGGGACGTGTGCGAAGTCGTCGAGAACCGTGCGGGCGATGCGTCCAGTGCCCGCGATTCCCCAACCAATGGTGGCCGTGGTGTCCATGACACAACTCTAGACGTCGGTGTGAGCAATACCACGATTTGCCCCGATGCGCAGTCGATTCGGGGGCGCTGTGCCTTGTCAAAAGGCATCCGTACCGCGTACCGTGAGGCTCGTGGGAAGCAACGAAGCTGACGATTGGACACTCCTCGCGAACTGCCGCGGTATGGCAGATGCCCTCTTCCCGGACGGGAAGGAGCAGCGCCGCGCCAGGCGGATCTGCACTGATTGCCGCGTGCGTCCCGAGTGCCTTGCCGAAGCCCTGGACAACCGCCTCGAGTGGGGAGTTTGGGGAGGCATGACCGAGCGCGAGAGGCGACGCCTGTTGCGCGAGCGTCCGGACGTGACGAGCTGGCGCGACGTGTTGCTCGCCGATCAGGGCTCTCAACCGAAAACCGCTAGGGTGAAGTCATGACTCGATGGGAGTACTTCACGGCACCGATTCTGGTGCACGCCTCGCAGCAGATCCTCAACAACTTCGGAGCCGACGGCTGGGAACTCGTCCAGATCGTCGCCGGCCCCAATCCGGAATCACTGGTGGGCTACTTCAAGCGCCCGCTGCCTGACCAGGAGCAGTCCCGATGAGTGCCACGACGAAGTGCGCTGAACTGGGAATCACTCTCCCGTCGGTTGCGGCTCCGGTGGCCGACTACGTGCCGGCCATCCAGACTGGGTCACAGATCCTGACCTCTGGCCAGCTGCCTTTCGTCGACGGCGAGCTCACCGCCGTCGGCAAGGTGGGGGACACCGTCTCCGCGGAGCAGGCCACCGAGGCTGCACGTACTGCGGTCCTCAACGCGATCGCGGCTGCCGCTGACGTTGCCGGTGGACTCGATGCCATCAAGCGCGTCGTCCGGGTTGTCGTCTTCGTCAACTCCGCTCCGGACTTCACCGGCCAGGCCGGTGTCGCCAACGGCGCCTCCCAGCTGCTCGGACAGATCTTCGGTGAGCACGGCCGTCACGCCCGCAGCGCCGTCGGTGTGGCCACCCTGCCGCTCGGATCGGCCGTCGAGGTTGAGCTGACCGTCGAGGTCTGATCACCCAAGGATCACCACAGCGTCCGAGGTCAGGTTTCGTACTTGGCCCCGGACGCTTTTCTCGGTCTCGGATCCTCTTGGGGGAGCGGCCTTCTGAGGGCTCAGTTGGCGCGCGCCGTGAGCTTCTCCGGCTCCATGATCGTGACGACCTTGGGACGTGCGGCGATCCAGCCGTGAGCGGTGAAGTCGGTGAGAGCCTTGTTGACGGTCTCACGGGAGGAACCAACGGCCTGGGCGAGTTCGTGCTGGGTGAGGTCATGACGGACGACGATGTGACCTGTCGACGGGTTCGCGGTGCCGAACCGGCGTGCCAGGTCGAGCAAGGTGTAGGCCAGACGGCTGGGAACGTCACCGGAGACGAAGTGGGCGGTGTTGTCGTCGGCCCGACGCAGTCGCTCCGAGAGTCGACCCAGCATGGCCAGGGCGACATCGTGGCGGGTCTCGACGAGTTCGCGCATCTGCATGCCAGGTGCCTTGAGCAAGCTGCAGCGGGTGAGGGTAGTGGCCGTCGTGGAGCGCATGCCGCCGTCGACCAGTGACAGTTCCCCGAACATGTCGCCGGGGCCCATGAGCCACAGCAGCGAGTCTCGAGGGGTGAGGTCTTCGGCAGTGGTGGAACGGGTGAGTTTCACCTTGCCCTCGACGACGAGGTAGAGGTTGTCGGCTGGGTCGCCGGCCTCGAAGATCACCGTGTTTCGCGGACAGACCAAGGCCTCACACATCGCCATGATCCGGGCGGCCGAGGCGGGGCCGAGAGCTGCGAAGAACGGTTGGGTCGCCGCTGTTGCCACCACATTTGCCATCCGAACATCTCCCCTCATGAGCACCTGCATCGTCCGGCCATCGGCGGTCGGGTCACCGTATGCATGTCCCTATATTGTGGCAGGTGTCACATTTTGTGATGGCACGGGGGTCATTTTCTCCTTCTATGCTTGGAATCATGGCAGCCACATCCACCACCTTAGTGCGTCGGGATCAGTGTAGGGAGCACGCTGACGAGGTGGCCAGGTTGTTGGCCGAGGCCTACCCGGATGCGCGATGCGAATTGGACCACGACGGCCCCTACCAGCTCCTCGTCGCCACTGTGCTGTCAGCCCAGACGACCGACCGACGGGTGAACACCGTCACTCCCACCCTGTTCTCCCGCTGGCCCGACCCACAGGCCCTCGCGAGCGCTGACGTCGGCGAGGTCGAGACGGTCGTGGCACCCCTGGGATTCGGGCCGACCCGAGCGGTGCGGCTGGTCTCGATGGCCGCAAAACTCGTTGACGAGTTCGACGGCGACGTCCCGGAAGGCCTCGACTCCCTGGTGACCCTGCCAGGCGTGGGCCGCAAGACCGCCAATGTCGTCCTCGGCAATGCCTTCGGAGTCCCCGGGATCACCCCGGACACCCACGTCATGAGGGTGTCGCGACGACTCGGCTGGACCGACGCGACCACCCCGGCGAAGGTGGAAACCGATCTCGCCGGCCTCTTCGACCCGAATGACTGGGTGATGCTGTGCCACCGCCTCATCTGGCACGGTCGTCGTCGCTGCCATTCCCGACGCCCAGCATGTGGGGTCTGCCCAGTGGCCGAATGGTGTCCCTCCTACGGCGAGGGACCGACCGACCCCGGGGAGGCTGCCGCCCTCGTCAGGGAGCCGCGACGATGAAGAAGACGATCATTCTCGGCGCGGTGATGGCCGTCGCCATGCTGGCTGGTTGCGGTGGAGACGCCGACGTGGCCCATCGACGCAACAAGGCCGGCGTCCCGGACTGCTCCCATCTGTCCTCAGGGCCCATCTCCAAGACCTCGGGGACGGCCGCGGAAGGTCGGCCGATGCCTGACGTCGGCCTGCAATGCCTCGGCGAGGGACCGACGGTCTCGATGGCCAGGGTAACCTCCAAGGGAGTCACCCTGGTGACCGTGTGGGCGTCGTGGTGCCGGCCCTGCCGCAGCGAGGCCCCTCTCATCGCAGACGCCTACCGTCGTTATCACGACCAGGTCGCTTTCCTCGGGGTCGACTACGCCGAGTCCGACGCATCCGAGGTCATCTCCTTCGCCGGCGAGGTCGGCCTGGCCTTCCCGCAGCTTCAAGATCCTGACAGCACCATCCGAGGCGCATGGCAGGTCAGCGGGGTCCCCGTCACCTTCATCGTCAGGGACGGCATCATCGTCACCCGTCACAGCGGTCAGTGGCGCTCCCAGCAGGAACTCGACTCCGCCATCGACAAGGCTCTCGAAAGGCCGTCATGAGTCATCTGAGTACCCTCATCGCCAGCCTGGGCCGCGACGACCCCGATTTCTCGGTGGGACGTCGTCCCGGTGGTGGACGGTCCTCAGCAGTACTCGCCCTCGTCAGCGAGACCGACAATGACATCATCCTGACGCGACGCCCGCTGTCCTTGCGTCACCACGCCGGCCAGGTCGCCCTGCCGGGGGGACGCGCGGAGGAGGCTGATGACACCATCGTCGACACAGCCCTGCGGGAGGCTCGTGAGGAGGTCGGGTTGGATCGAGGTCTCGTCACCGTCAGGGGAGTGCTCCCGACGGCCCACGTAGCAGCCAGCCAGTCCGACGTCACCACCGTTGTGGCCACCTGGGGAGGGGAAGGGGCCGTCGGGGTCGTGGATCCCGCCGAGGTCGCCCTGGTGCAGCGCGTCAGGCTGGCGGACCTGGCCAATCCGGCTGCTCGGGCCACGACCCGTCACCCGTCGGGGTATCGCGGGCCGGCTTTCGTGCTGCCGGACCTCTTCGTCTGGGGATTCACCGCTCACGTCCTCGAGTCCTTGCTCGACCGCGGTGGCTGGTCGCGTCCGTGGGACCGAGAGCGCGTGGTGGAGATTCCGGAGGGCTATCTGGGGGCTCGTCGTCTGCCGGAGGGCACCACTCCCGACGACATCCCCTGATCCTCGAGGTCAGAGCACGAGATCAAGGTGCACAAAACGACGCTGACCCTCCCACAGTGCCGTGGGAGGGTCAGCGTCAAACCTGAGTTCAGTGGCGGGTAGCCGTGGCGCCGCTGGCGCGGCGAGGGGCGGCAACGCCAGTGGCTGCTGACGCGGCATGCGAGGACACCTCGTTGGCGTCGATGCTGCTGCGGGCAGTGGCGTTGTACTTGCCACGGGCAACGGCCGACTTGACGGCCTCGAGGGTCGACTTGGCCTCGTCGACGACGCCGGTAGGGGCCTTGACCTGGGAGATCTGGCCCTTGCCGACCAGGGCAAGGATGCCGGCCAGGATGAACATGACGACGGCCATTGTCGCGAAACCAACGACCAAGGACAGCAGGATGCTCCAGTCACCGATGTGCTGCCACATGAGGGAGAAGGCGAAGGCACCGCACAGCCAGAGCAGCAGTGCGCCGACGATGCCGAAGTAGCCAGCGCCGCCGAACATGCCGGCACCAATCCCGGCGTGCTTGGCTGCAGGCTTGATCTCCGCCGTCACCAAGGCCTTGGAGTCCTGGACGAACTTCTGGCCGTCCGTCTTGAGGTTGTCGATCGTGTCGCCAACCGGGAGCTTGTCTGCCATGGGATGCCTCCGCGTCATGAATATGGTGATCTCAGCCTAACGGGAATCGGTCCGATCTGCTGTATTCGGGTCGAGTTGTCGTCGAGGGAACAGGGTCAGTCGGTGTTGTTCGAGGTACCGGCAGCCACCGGAACCTCGTGAGGATGCTTCTCCTCCCACAAGCTGTGCCTCTTGCCGCGATGATGGAGCAGGGCACCTCCGAGGATGGCTGCCAGGAAGGAGGCCACGAGCACGGAGGCCTTGGCTTCGTCGGCGAAGTCGTGGTTCTTCGGGAAGGACAGGTCGGTCATGAGCATCGAGACGGTGAATCCGATGCCGGCCAGCATGGCGACCGCGATGATGTCGCGCCACACGACGCCTCGCCCCAGCTCGGCAGAGGTGAACCGGGCAGTCAGCCAGGAGCCTAACGTGATGCCGATGACCTTGCCGCCGATGAGGCCGCAGATGATGCCCAGGGAGATGGGGTGGGTCCACAGACCGAGGAAGGTCTCCTTGCTGACCTGCACTCCGGCGCTCATGAGGGCGAAGAAGGGGACGACGGCACCAGCGGACCACGGTTCAACCTTGTGCTGCCAACGGTCGACGGGGTCGTCGAGGACGTCCTCCTCGGTGCGGGTGAGCAGACCGAAGGCGACACCGGCGATGGTGGCGTGGACACCGGAGTGCAGCATGCACCACCACCCGACGATGAAGATCGGGACGTACCACCAACCGTTGTCGACGTGGAAGTGCTGCATGACCCCCCACAGGGCGATACAGGCAATCGCGCCCAGGAGCCACCAGATGTCGATTCCGTTGGAGAAGAAGATCGCGATGACGATGATGGACCCGAGATCGTCGGCGATGGCCAGTGTGAGTAGGAATGCTCGCACGGCCTGTGGCAGCCCAGATCCCACGATGGCCAGTACTGCCAGGGCAAAGGCGATGTCAGTGGCCATCGGGATGGCCCAACCTGCTGGATGTCCCTCGGTGGACAGTACGTTGAACAACGTGTAGATGCCGGCCGGGAACACCATTCCGCAGACGGCGGCGACGATGGGAACCAGGGCGTCGGCGGGTCGTGACAGTGAACCCTCGACGAACTCTCGCTTGAGTTCGAGGCCTGCGATGAAGAAGAAGATCGTCAGCAGACCGTCAGCTGCCCACCCCTCGATCGTGAGAGGACCAACGGTCAATTCGCGGAAGAAGTGGTACGAGTGCTGACCGAAATTGGCCCACAAGAGGGCTGCGACCGTGGCTGCCAGCATGAGCATGCCGCCGGTGGTCTCGTTTCGGAAGATGTCGGACAGGTGAAGGGCGTTGGGGCCCGTCACTGGCCGCAGGATGCTCATGCGAGGTCGCTTGGTCTTGTGGGAATCTGTCATAAATGCCTTTCGCATACCCGCGCCACAGGCTCAGCGGGGATAGGGGACAGGGTCACGCCGACCAGACTTCCCGGCACACCTCATTGAAAAGGGTACCAAGTGGGTGTGACGTCACCCATCGATGTTCATTTCGTGGACTGACGGTGTCGTTACGTCCTAGGTGGATGTCAGAGGGTGATGGTGAGCCCGTTGTCGTCAGGACGGATGGGGGTGGTGAGCTCGTCGTGATCGACCCAGGCCCGCCAGCATTCCAGCTGGTAGGGCAGCCTCAGACCACTTATGCCGGCGGAATCGTCAGCAAGGGCAGCGACCTTGGTCAGCAGCTCGGAGCGAGAGTCGGTGTCGAGGTCCTGGACGGCAGGAAGGTTGGACGCCATGGCGATGAGGGAATCCCGATCGACCGGAACCCAGAGGCGCTTCGTGGTGTGTTCGTCGTCGGGGAAGTACTTGCTGGAGACGAGTTCCTGCACCGATTCAGTGCCGTAATCGCCACTCATGGCTCTTTCGTCAACAGTGCGCAACAGGGCTGCCAACCTCTTGACCCATGGGACGGTGTCGTCGCGCACCAGCCAGGAGACACCGAGGACGCTATCGGGTCGCAGGACGCGGGCGACCTCGGGCAGCACGAGTCCGGGAGCGAGCTCGTGGAATCGCTGATGTACTAGGACGGCATCGAAGCTACAGGGGTTGAGCGGTAAGGACTCGGGCGATCCGCAGACGGCCATGACGCCGGGAGTCCGGTTGAGCTTTGCTGCCGTCTCAGGGTCGCGATGGACGGCCAGCACGTCGACCCCGTGAGAGGCCACGGCCCGGCAATAGGTGACAGTCGGGCACAACACGATGACCCGACTACCCGGCTCCAGGCGCCCGGCAGTCAGCCATTCGAGCGTGCCGCTGGGGAAACGCGGAGTGGAGGTGACTGCCATGGGCCCGATTGTAGGGGGAACTGCTGAGACCGGGTTGTCCACAGGGGTTCCTCGGCGGTTCGCCACGGTTTTCCACAGATCCAGGATTCGGTGACAGATTTCGCGTCCTGTGACGACAACTGAAGGTATGAGGATTCTTGGAGAAAGACAGGACACGGCGCCGCGCCCGCCCGTCGAGGACGCTGCCCCGGACGCCAACTCCGTGGCCTTGGTGAGTCGAGACAGCCGGTTGTCCGAAGTCGTCGGCTCGGTGGCGGCTAGTGGTGGGGTGGTCGTCGAGGTCGTGGCAGATCGGGACGCCGTGGCGAGGGTATGGTCGCGCCACGGTCCCCTGCTCGTGGGTGCCGACATGGCTGGGACAGTGATGGCCTGGGGTCTGTCGTCTCGGCTGGGAATCCATGTCGTCGGTTTCGACGCCGAGGAGGCTGCACGGTGGTCGGCGGGGCTGTCGGCCAGCGTCATCGTCGTGCCGCAGGCCAACCAGGTGCTCACCGAGATCCTCCATGACGAAATGGCTGCGACCTCGAAGGCCACCGTGGTGCAGGTGGACTCGAGTGGTGGCGGCACCGGGGTGAGCACCCTGGCGGCTGGACTGGCATGGGCTCTCGCGAGATCAGGGATGAAGGTCGGGCTGGTCGAACTCGATCCTCATGCCGGCGGGGTCGATCTGTTGTTGGGTATCGAGAGGACGGACGGGTGGCGGTGGCCTGAGTTGGCCTCGGCACGCGGGGTGACGACCGATCTGGGGTCCCACCTGCCATCGATTGACGGCGTCGAGGTGGTCAGCGCGGGAAGGGTGGGCGTCCAGGTGCCTCCAGCAGCGCGCCGGGCCGTGGTGGATTCCCTGGCGGGGGATCACGATCTCGTCGTGGTGGATCCAGGACACATGTCGGCCCCGGAGGTGTCGGTTGACGTCAGGGTCGGTGTGGTCGCCGCCGATCTCAGGTCTGTCATGACCGCGCGAGGCCAGGACCTGCCCAACCTGCTGGTGGCCAGGCGTGGCCCTGGGCGATCGATGCGTGACGAGGACATCGAGTCGGTACTGGGGGTCCGACCAGATGTCGTGGTGAGGGATGACCGCCGTCTGATTCGTGGGCAGGGTGACGCCGAGGCGCCGTGGGTGGTGGCATCTCGACGCTGGCGTCGCCGGTGCCAGGAGCTGGCTGAGGTGGTGATGTGCGCATGAGCGGCAACGAGCCAGACCGTCAGCTGGTCGAGCAGGTGCGTCGCCGGCTGGCAGGCCTTGGCCGCGACTGGACGCCGATGGACGTCGCCCACGCCATCCTCGACTGCGGTCAGGTGGCCTCCGACAAGACGGTGTTGGCAGTCGTCGAGGAGCTGCGTCGGACCAGTACCGGGGCGGGCCGTCTGGAGCCTCTCCTGGTGACCGATGGGGTCACGGATGTCCTGGTCAACGGCCCGGATCAGGTGTTCATCGACCGCGGCAAGGGGCTGGAACTGACCGACGTCACCTTCAGTGGACCGGAGGAAGTGCGGGCGTTGGCGGTGCGCTTGGCAGCTGCGGTGGGACGTCGTCTTGATGACGGCAACCCGTGGGTGGATGCCCGATTGCCTGACGGCACCCGAGTTCATGCCGTCCTCGACGTCCTGGCCCGACCAGGAACCTGTCTCAGCCTGCGCGTGCCGTCGCGACGCAACCTGTCCCTCGACGACTGGGTGGCCTGGGGATCGATGACCCCGGGGTGCCGACAGATCGTCGACGAGATCCTCATCCGCAAGCTGGCCTTCCTGGTGACTGGAGGCACCGGAACCGGCAAGACGACCCTGCTGTCGGCAATGCTGACGAGCCTGCCAGCGGATCAGCGGCTGGTCATCGTCGAGGATTCCCGGGAGATCTGGATAGACCACCCGCACTGGGTGTCGATGGAGGCTCGGGCCGCCAATTCCGAGGGCAAGGGTTCCGTCACCCTCACGGACCTGGTGCGTCAGTGCCTGCGCATGAGGCCCGATCGGATCGTCCTGGGAGAGGTGCGAGGTGCCGAACTGCGGGACCTTCTCATGGCTCTCAACACGGGTCATGAGGGCGGATGCGGGACGGTGCACGCCAACGGTGTGGCCGAGGTGCCAGCTCGTCTGGAGGCCCTTGCCGCCCTAGGCGGCCTGTCGCGAGACGCGGCTTCGGCCCAGATCACCGCGGCCCTGCATGCCGTCATCCACCTGGAGCGGGGATCGTCAGGGCGACGGGTGGCTGAGATCGGCGTCTTCACTGACGTCGACGGTCGAGCAGTTGTGCTGCCAGCCGTGCGATGGGACGCGGATGGTGCGACGAGCCTCGGTGCGGGTGCCGGAAGATTGTCCGAGCTGTTGGGGACGGAGGTGGCCCCATGATGATCGTGATGGCCGCAGCCCTCATGGGTGTGGCGGTGTGGGTGGTGGTCCCGCCGCCCATGAGACGGCAAGAGGGACGACGCCCGCCAGCCTGGTCAGTGGTGCCGGCCGGGATTGTGGCCGTCGGGTTGGTGTGTGGCATCAGCGGTGTGGTGTGGGCCGTCATGGCTACTGCAGTCGGAGGGACGGTGTTCGTCGTCGTGCGGAGGCAGCGACGACGAACCCAGTCCCTCAGAGGCGGACAGGAAGTGGCCCGCGCGACGAGGGCCCTGGCAGGACGAGTGTCGGTCGGGGAGATCCCGTCCATGGCCTTGGACCACGTTGCTGACGATGTCGAGGTGCTGGCCCGGGCCAAGAGGGCTCAAGCGGTGGGAGGAAGCGTTCCCGACGCCCTCATCGCGACCGCCCGTCAACCGGGAATGGCGGGTTTGGTGCCCCTGGCCCATGCCTGGCAGTTGGCCGCGACGACGGGTGCCCCACTCGCTCCAGCTGCCAAGTCAGTGGCGGAAGGAACCGCTCGGCGGGCTCGCCTGGAAGCCACCTTGGACTCCGAACTCGCCGCGGCCAGGGCGTCTGGACGGATCATGGGCCTGCTGCCCTTCGTCGGGTTGCTCATGGGGCATCTCGTCGGGGCACGCCCGACGGTCTTCCTGACGACCACCTGGTTGGGGAGGGCCTGCCTGGTGGGTGCGACCCTGCTGGCCTGTGTCGGGGTGCTGTGGAGTGAGGCCCTGGCGGATCGTGTGGCGAGGGAGGCCCTGCCGTGACGGACATCGATGTGGGCGGAACGCTGATTCCAGCGATGGTGATGGCTGCAGTGGCGGCCTGGCTGATCGTCCTACCAGCGGGGGAATCTCGAACGAAACCTCGCAACCGTTCCCCTGCCTGGCTTGCCCCTCGCAGCGGTGCCCCCGCTCCCGAGGTTCGGGTCGTGGCGGGCCTGGCGGCCGGGTGCGGGGTCATGGCCGCAGTTTCCTGGCCCTTCCCGGTGGCAGTAGTGGTCGCCGGGGCTGCCGGAGCCATGGTGTGGTGGGGATCTGGGCGTCTGGAGTCTTCTGCGCATCGGCGGGAGGAGCAGCGGCGGGCGGCCCAACTACCAGAAACCCTCATGATGCTCTCCAGCGCGATGGAGGCCGGCCTGCCTTTGCGATCGGCGGTGACGACGGTGGCGGAATCCTTGGACGGGCCCTGTGCTGAGGACTTGCGCCGGTTGGCGTCATCCCTGGCTGCTGGGGTTCCGGATTCCAAGGCCTGGAGCGTCCTCGCCTCGGCGCCGGTGTGGAGAGATCCGGCTCAGGACGTCTCACGAGCCGTTGATTCGGGCGAGGGCGTCAGTGAGCTGTTGTCGGCCCACGCCGCGCAATTGCAGATCGCCGCGGCCGAGCAGGCGGGAAAGAAGGCACGCAAGGCCGGCGTCGACGCCATCGGCCCGCTGGTCTGCTGTCACCTTCCGGCCTTCCTGCTGGTTGGGGTGGTGCCGATCATCGCCGGGATGGTGCTCGGGGTGTTGTGACGGGGGTGACGGCCGTGCCTGAGGGCGCGGCCGGCATCGTCACGTCCATGGCAAAAGTGGTTATCCACAAGGGGGTTGAGACGGCCGTGCGGAGGTTGTCCACAGAAATGAAAAAGGTGACGGATCTCGGGGGTTCAGACGACAACTGAAGTTGTGAGGCGTGGGCCTCACCTCGGTCGGGAGTGGTCCGGCCGCAAGAACAGACAGGAGACGACAGTGTCTGAGAAGAACCCAACGACTGAACCCGTCATCTCTGCGAGGTCCCTCGACCTGGTTGGTTCCACCGAAGCTGCGGTGGAACCATCAGCTCGGGGACGATACCGAGCAGCCCGCAACAAACTCATCGACCGCGGCATGGCCACCGCAGAGTATGCCGTCGGCATTCTTGCTGCCGTCGCCCTCGCCCTGGTGATGTTGAAGATCGTCACTCACCAGGAGGTCTTCACTAAGTTGCTCAAGCTGGTCGTCGGCATCATCGGCAAGGCCGGAGGCATGCTGCCGTGATCAGGCTGACTCGTCGTGGTGGGCGTCAACGGGCGTCCGCCACGCCGGGTCGCTCCTCGCGGCGATCCGGACAGAACGCGTCGCGGGGAATGGTGACGGTCGAGATGGCCGTCAGTCTCATCACGGCAGCCCTGGTCGTGGTGGCCAGCTGCTGGGTGGTGGGGCTGGTGGTCGTCGAGGATGCCTGTCGCACGACGGCTGCCCAGGTGGCCCGCCAGGTGGCTCGTGGCGACACAGCCTCGGCACGTCAGGCCGAGAGACACGCCCCGACCGGGGCGCAGGTGTCAACCAGGTCCTCGGGTGGCTGGGTTGAGGTGACGGTCCAGGTTAATCGGTCCCTGGGACGGCTCGGACCGGTTCATCTGCGCGGTCAGGCGCGCTCGCCGATGGAACCGGGGGAGTCATGAGGAGGTGGTGTCATCGCCGCTCGTCCGGTGGTCGCGATGCGCGCCGGGAACGAGGCTCGGGAACCGTGATACTGGCGGCTGCCGGGGTGGGATTCATCGCGGCGGTCTGGCTGTCCATCCTGGTGACGGGATGGTGGTCGGCCGGTCATCGCGCTGAGGAGGTGGCCGACATGGCTTCCTTGGCGGCCGGACGAGCTGAAGCCCTCGGCGAGTCGGGATGTCCGGTCGCGTATCAGACGGTGCGGGCGAACGGAGCTCAGCTGATGGCTTGTGAGGTGCGTGGTGGACCGACGGGGTTCACCGTCATCGTCGATGTGGGGATGAGGCCCCACCGCGGATGGGAGTTGCCTGGCATGCCCACGACGGTGGTGAAAACCTCTCGAGCCGGCCCGATCGAGTGAGCCGGAAACAGGAGGTTGGCAAGGAAGAACACGTGTGACGTCGAGACCGTCAGTGATCCGTCCCCAACGTCGGGGTCATGATCAGCCAGGTGATCGTGCACGGATACCGCAGTAATTCGTGACCTCGTCATGGAGCTGGGGCGGATCACCGTCGTCACTGCGTGCCATTCTCAGTAGGTAATTCGCTCATGCGAAGGAAGGGTCGAAGACCCTGGGGGATGACTCCATCGCCGCACCGGCGGTCATCGTCCAGCGATCCGACAGGTATTGCAGGGGTGGCAGGCGACGTCTGAACTGGGATCAGGTTCCCAGCGGATCCATCTCCGCTGTCAACGCGGCCGCCGATGCCTTGTCGAGCATCTGATTGGCGTTACCGCACTTGGGCGAGACGACGCAGGCAGGACACCCCGACTCGCACTCACACTGGGCCAGCCGCAGAGCGGTCGCATGCCACCATTCCTCGGCCTTGTCGAAACCGGCCTGCGCGAAACCAGCCCCACCGGCCTGGCCATCGTGGATGACGATGGTGCACGCCCCGGTATCGGGCAGCATGACCGTCGACACCCCGCCGACATCCCACCGATCGCACGGCGAGAACATCGGCAACAGCCCGATCGCGGTGTGCTCGCAACCATGAGCCGCCCCCGCCAGATGAACCGCATCCAGTCCCAGCTTGTCGACGACCTCGTCAGGGATGACCCACCAGCACGCCTGGGTGATCATGGTGTGGGTGGGCATGTCCAGGGCTGTGGAGTCCCAGACGTCATTGGTGATCTCGTCGCGACGCAGATATCCGACGACCTGTTCGGTCAGTTCCACCTGCCCGCATGCCACATAGCCCGGCCCAAAATCTCGGCGCTTCTCCTCCTGGATGATGCGTACCGTTGACGCCGATTGTGGCTGGGTCCAGTAGCCCGGCAGACCCTGGTGCACCAGGGCGTGGTGCTCGGCGGGGTCATACTCGTCGACCAACCACTGGTCGCCCTGGTGCAGGTACACCGCTCCCGGATGAACCGTTCGATCCCCGGCGGCCTCGTCGACCACCCCGATGACTCGACCGGTGGACCGATCGATGATGTCAATCCCCTTGCCAGCTGCCGATCTCAGGTCGATGGCGTCGACAGCTCGCCCCGGGCGGGTCCAGAACAGCCGATTCCCACGTCGTCGCAGCACCTTCTGGGCTGCCAACATCTCGCACATTCCGGCGAAGGCTGACCCGTAGAACTCCTCGTCGGCAGGGGAGAGGTAGGCCTCCTGGGCAGCCGCAGCCAGATGCGGACCGAGGACATAAGGGTTGTCTGGATGCAGGACCGTCGACTCCACCGACGAGGAGAACAACAGTTCTGGGTGGTTGAAGAGGTACTGATCCAGCGGATTCTCTCGGGCCATGAGGACGACGAGGGCGTCACGTCCGGACCGGCCGGCGCGACCGGCCTGCTGCCACAGGGACGACAGTCGTCCGGGATATCCGGCGATGACGACGGCGTCCATCCCCGAGACGTCCACCCCCAGCTCCAGGGCGTTCGTCGCCACCACGGCTCGCACGGATCCGTTCTGCAACCCGGCTTCGATGGCTCGACGATCCTCGGGCAGGTATCCGGCGCGATAGGACGCGATCCGCGCCCCACCGGTCACCCGGTCCTGGGCGTGGGCAGAGATGACCTCTGCCAGCGACCGCGAGGCGACGAAACAGATCGTCTGCATCCCGGCGTCGGCAAGGTCCGCCACCAATCCGGTGGCGTCACTGGACACCGACTCGGCCGGCTGCCACAGCACGACGTCGCGTCCCGGATGAGGAGAGCAGTCCTCGTCGACGACATCGACCTTCTCCACCCCGAGCAGACGCGCCCCGGCCTCAGCCGCATTCGTCGACGTCGCACTCGACAGCAGGAAGACCGGATCAGCCCCGTGCATCCGGCAGAGCCTGCGAAGCCGACGGATGACCTGGGCCACGTGGGCCCCGAAGACCCCGCGGTACCGATGTGCCTCGTCGATGACGACATACCTCAGACTTCCCAGCAGGGAGGCCCACCGGGAGTGGGAGGGCAGCACTGTGTGGTGCAGCATGTCTGGATTGGTGAGGACGTACCGGGCCTGCTCCCGGGCGAATCGGCGCTCGGCGTCGTCGGAGTCACCGTCGAGGGTGGAAACCAACCAGTTGCGCGGCCCGATTTCGCGGCAGATCCGGTCCTGGTCGTGGGCCAGGGCCTTCGTCGGGGCCAGATACAAGGCGCTGTTGCGTTTCAGGGAATCGCGCAGGGAGGCCGACAGATTCGGGGTGGGCGGGTCAGGCAGCACCGGAGTCGTCGACGCCGTCGCCGCCATGATAGGCAACAGGTAGGCCAAGGTCTTGCCAGATGCCGTTGCGGTGCAGATGGCGGTGTGGTGTCCGGCTTTCGCCAACTCTGCGAGCAGCGCCTGATGCTCCCACGGGTGTGAGATGCCGGCCTTCTCCACGGCTTTGCGACAATCCTCGGGCAGCCATGACGGCCACTCACAGGTGCGCCCAGACGCAGCGTCACGATGATCGACGTGCACCACTTGGGGGCTGGCCAGCAGTCGTGACACAGTCCTGCCGTCGGGTATCGACGGGACAGATGGAACGGCCACGCGCCAAGATTGCCACCATGGGCAGACACCTCACCGCCGACGAGATCGAACAGCTGCGGAACACCTTCATTGATATCGGCTTCCTCACGGACCCCGTCATGGCCGCCATCGGGGACCTCGGGCAGCTCGGACTGACGAGAAACACCACCACCCCGGCCGCCCGGGCCCTCGTGGGTCGCACCGATCCGCTGGCTGGGGCCATCCGGCTCTGGCTGCTTCAACAGCAGGTCCCCGCCGAGCAGCTCTCGCCACTGCCACT
This sequence comes from Cutibacterium avidum ATCC 25577, assembly GCF_000227295.1. Taxonomy (GTDB): domain Bacteria; phylum Actinomycetota; class Actinomycetes; order Propionibacteriales; family Propionibacteriaceae; genus Cutibacterium; species Cutibacterium avidum. Next base: position 1,430,670 of record NZ_JH165054.1, read on the forward strand.
GGAGACCCTCGCCGAGGCAGGAATCGTGAGCGTCGACGGGTCGGTGGTCCGCGCCCTGGTCGACCTGCGTCCCTACGGTTCTCCCGACGACGGCGGCTCCGGCTGGACTGTCTCCGACCTCACCCCGGGCTTGGACAGGGTCATTACCAAAACCCGCTCCAACTACGTGTTGGGTGTCTCGCCGGCATCGGTGTCCCTGACCCAGATGGCCGTTCCCACCCATGTCGGGAGCGCCCTGGACATGGGTTGTGGATGTGGCGTGCAATCCCTGCACCTGTCTCGCCACGCCGACCGTGTCGTTGCCACTGACATCAATCCACGAGCCCTTCAGATGGCCGAACTCACGTGCCGTCTCTCCCATGCGGACGTGGACATTCGGGAAGGGTCCCTCTACGACCCTGCTGGAGATGACACTTTCGACCTCATCGTCACCAATCCGCCATACGTCATGGCCCCTCCCAGCCCGGACGGTCAGCGTCTGGTCTACCGAGAAGGCGGATTCTCCGGCGACGGCCTGGTGGAAGCCGTCGTCCGTGGCGCCCCAGCCCGCCTCAACGACGGCGGCATGCTTCAGGTTCTCGCCAACTGGGCCCACATCGGAGATCAGCCGTGGTCCGAGCGACTGGCCACCTGGGTCGAGGGGACTGGCTGTGACCTGTGGGCTGTCGAGCGGGAACACCTCGACGTCTGCGAATACATCGAGACGTGGCTCACTGACGCCGGCCTCGACGGATCCCCTCAATGGCGTCCTCGCTACGACGAGTGGCTGTCCTACTTCGACACCCTCGACGTCACCGGTGTCTCCCTGGGTTGGATCACGCTGACGAAGGCTGGTCGCGACGAGCCGGATCTGTCCTTCGAGGAATGGCCCTGGCAGGTCGCACAACCCATCGGAGGGACGATGGCCCAGCGAGCCCAGGCCGTCACCTGGGCTCGTCTGAGTGACGAGGACCTGGTGGCCCGGCGCTGGCGTATTGCCTCTGACGTCGACAACGAGACCACCGGACGCCCCGGGGCCACCGATCCGGAGCACATCGTGCTGCGTCAGCGTCGAGGGTTGTGCCGTGCCGTGGAGATGACGACGGCCTCCGGTGGGGTGCTGGGAGCCTGCGACGGGGAACTCACCCTGGGACAGATCACCGGCGCCGTCTCGGCGATCCTCGAGGTCGACCATGAGGACGTCCTCGCCGAGGTGCTCCCGCTGGTCCGCGAGTGCCTGCGTCACGGCATCCTCGAGGCTGCCTGAGTCCTTCAGAACCGGTGGACGATGACCACTCTAGCCCCGGTGGCAGGGGTGTTCCTCGGTGCGCTATTTTTGGTGAGTAAATCATCAAAAAGGAGAACTGATGACCGATCACCAGGAGATCCCCCTCACCGAGACCCATCACTGCAGCTGTGGTGAAAGCAATGCCGGACTGCCCGAGCTCGACGTGCGCACCATTCCACACGCCATCCGCCACGGTGCCGTCATCGGTGCCTTCGCCCAGCTACAGCCGGGCGCCTCGATGGTCCTCATCGCCCCACACAATCCGCTGCCCCTGCTGAGCCAGCTCGAGCAGATCAATGGATCGCTCGGCATCGAGTACCTCACCGAGGGCCCGGAGGAGTGGCACATCAAGCTCACCAAGCAGGCCTGAGGCCTTCTCACAGGATGTGAACGCGCCCTGCCTCCGACCTCCTGCCGTCCAGCCCGAAACAGGCTGGCCGAACAGGCTCGTCGGGGGCAGGGTGTTCTCGTTGCGAGCGAACTCGAGGTGCTCGATGCGACGGCTGTTGTTACGGTTGACGCGCGACCACCGGCGACGGTGCCGCTACATTGGGCCGCGGACCGTCCTCCTCGGGGCAGCCCACATCACGTCAACGGAGAAGGCAGGAATGTCACCGACCAAGAGCCTCGTCATCGTCGAGTCACCCCACAAGGCCACGATGATTGCCGGGTACCTGGGGCCCAAGTACACCGTGCGAGCCAGCCAGGGTCACGTGCGAGATCTGCCCACCAGCGCCTCCGAGGTGCCCGCCAAGTACAAGGGTCAGTCCTGGGCACGCACCGGCGTCAATGTTGACGACGAGTTCACCCCCATCTACGTCGTCTCCCCGGAGAAGCGGTCGACGATCCGTGAGCTCAAGGGCCTGCTCAAGGAGTCCGACGAACTTCTGCTCGCCACCGATGGTGACCGCGAGGGAGAGGCCATTGCCTGGCATCTGCTCGACGAACTCAAGCCCAAGGTTCCGGTGCGCCGGATGGTCTTCAACGAGATCACCGAGAAGGCCATCAACGAGGCCGTCGCCAACACCCGTGAACTTGACACCGACCTCGTCGACGCTCAGGAGACCCGACGCATTCTCGACCGTCTCTACGGCTACGAGGTCTCCCCAGTGCTGTGGAAGAAAGTGCTTCCGCGGCTGTCCGCCGGTCGTGTGCAGTCGGTGGCGACCCGTCTGGTCGTCGACCGTGAGCGTGAGCGGATGGCCTTCACCAGCGCCAATTACTGGGACATGGAGGCCGTTCTGGCCGCCAAGTCCGATGAGTTCAACGCTCGTCTCGTCGCCCTGGACGACACCAAGATCGCTGCCGGACGCGACTTCGACTCCCACGGCGACCTCACCTCCAAGGCGCGTCGCCTCGACGAGGCCACCGCGACCACCATCGCGAAGGCCCTGGAGAAGGCCTCGTTCTCCGTCACCAAGGTCGAGTCCAAGCCGTACACCCGTCGTCCGTACGCTCCTTTCCGCACCACGACCCTGCAACAGGAGGCCGGCCGCAAACTCGGCTTCACCTCCCAGCGCACCATGTCAGTGGCCCAGGAGCTCTACGAGGGCGGCTACATCACCTACATGCGTACCGACTCGGTGGCCCTGTCCCAGGAGGCCATCCGTGCGGCCCGCAGCCAGGCCGCCGAGCTCTACGGTCCCGACCACGTCCCGGACAAGCCGCGCATCTACGCCTCCAAGGTCAAGAACGCCCAGGAGGCCCACGAGGCCATCCGTCCCGCCGGCGAGCACTTCCGCACCCCGGCCGAGACCGGCCTGACCGGCGACAGGTTCAAGCTCTACGAGCTCGTCTGGATGCGTACCCTGGCCTCCCAGATGGCTGACGCCAAGGGCGAGACCCTCTCGGTGACGATCGGCGCCACCCCGTCCTCCCCGATCAGCGTTGCCGACGGTCACGTCAGGACTGCCACCCTCACGGCATCCGGTCGCACCATCACCTTCCACGGCTTCCTGCGCGCCTACGTCGAGTCGGTCGACGAGGGAGCCTCCGACGACGCCCAGAAGCGCCTGCCCCAGCTCTCGCAGGGCCAGGACCTGGATCCGCGCGAGGTGACGGCCAACGGTCACGACACACGTCCGCCGGCCCGCTACACCGAGCCCAGTCTGGTGGCGAAACTCGAGGAGCTGGAGATCGGCCGTCCGTCGACCTACGCCTCGATCATCCGAACCATTACCAGCCGTGACTACGTCTTCAAGAAGGGATCGGCCCTTGTTCCGACCTGGCTGGCCTTCGCCGTCACCAGGCTGCTCGAGGAACACTTCTCCAACCTCGTCGACTACCAGTTCACCGCCGACATGGAGGAGACCCTCGATCAGATTGCACGCGGCAACGCTGACCGCGTCGCGGTGCTCTCGGCCTTCTACTTCGGCCAGACCAAGTCCGACGACGGTGACGTCCCGACGCCCGCCGAGGGCCACGAAGGACTGCACCAGCTCGTCACCGAGCTCGGGGACATCGACGCCCGGTCCATCTGCACCTTCCCGATCGGAGACTCCGTCGTCGTCCGGGTGGGTCGCTATGGCACCTACGTCGAGGACTCCGAGGGCAACCGGGCCAACGTCGACGACGCCCTTCCCCCCGACGAACTCACCATCAAGGCTGCCAAGGAGCTGCTGGCAAGCCCGAACGGTCAGGATCGCGAGCTCGGGCTGGACCCGCACAGCCACCGTCCGATCGTGGCCCGCAATGGCCGTTTCGGTCCCTACGTCACCGAGGTGCTCGACGACGACGAGGCCACCGAGGTCGTCGAGACGACCACCAAGGACGGCAAGAAGCGTCGCACCAAGCGCAAGGTGAAGCCGCGCACCGCCAGCCTGTTCAAGTCGATGAATCTCGAGACCGTCACCCTCGACGATGCTCTCAAGCTGCTCTCCCTGCCACGCGTGGTGGGCACGGCCGCCGACGGCACCGAGATCACCGCTCAGAACGGACGCTACGGCCCGTACCTCAAGAAGGGCACCGACTCGCGCTCCCTGGGCAGCGAGGAGGAGATCTTCTCCATCACTCTGGAGCAGGCCGAGGCCATCTACGCCCAGCCCAAACAACGCGGTCGCGCGGCCGCAAAGCCGCCGCTGCGTGAGCTCGGCGAGGACCCGACCTCCGGGCGTCCGATCGTCGTCAAGGACGGCCGTTTCGGCCCTTACGTCACCGACGGCGAGACCAACGCGACCCTGCGCAGGGACGACTCGGTCGAGGCCATCACCCCCGAGCGCGCACAGGAGTTGCTGGCCGAGAAGAGGGCCAAGGGCCCGGCCAAGAAGAGGACGACGCGGAAGACGACCACCCGCAAGACCACTGCGAGGAAGTCGACGACCAAGTCCACCTCGAGGTCCACGTCTTCCAAGTCGACCACGACGAAGAAGGCAGCTGCGAAGTCGTCGTCAGGAAGCTGAGATGACCACGGCGTGGCATTCGGGAAGCACCGAACCGTTGTACTTCGAGTTGGCGTGGACGGCTGCTCGACCGGTTCCGGCCGACCTGCACACCACCGTCGCCACTGTCGGGGCGCGTCGCACCATCGAGTGCGAGGTCACCCTGCTCGATTCCCCGGACCACCGACTGCTGAGATCGGGAATCGTCATCGCTCACCGCGTCGTCGACGGGCTGGGGGAGTGGTACATGGACGCTCCGGAATGGTCGTCATGGCTTCCGGTTGCTCGGTCGGTGGCCCTCGACGCGGCCGGTGAGCTGCCCCGGGACTTCGCCTGCCTGGCTCGTCCGTTCCTGCGTGGGGCGACCCTGTGTCCGGTGGCGGCCCTGTCCTGGGAGCGCAACGAGACCATGCTGGAGGCCCCTGACTCCACCAAGTTGGCCCTTATCCGCGACGACCGGATTGCCGTCGTCCAATCCGGGGTGACGACGTCGAGGGTTCGCGAGCTGACCATCAACCCGCGTCGGGGTCTCACGGAGGGTCAGCGGGAATGGCTCACCAACCGCATCTTCGCTCTGGGCGGGGTGCCCGTCACCCGTCATCCCTCGGTGCTGCGCCGCCTGGGCCCGGGTGCCGGAGCCCTGACCGATTACCCACGTCCTCATCTGCATGACGGCGCCGGTACGCAGGCGTGGGTGTCGGCCCAGCTGGCCGGGCGACTGCGCGACGTCGTCGAGGCGGACCTGGCCGCGCGGTGCCAGGGAATGGACCTCGGGTCGACTGAGACGAAACGTACCGAGCCGCGCGTCCTTCCCGAGTCCCCGGACCGCACTGACCTGGTTGGCATGGGGTACGACCCGGTGACGACCTCGGCTCCCAGCATCCACGACGGCACTCATGGGTCCATTCGGCCTGTCCAGAAGGAGATTCATGCGCTGTCGGAGGCCCTTGACGCGATGTCGGGTCTGCTCGATCCGCCATGGGTCGATCGTGCCCGGGATCTGTGTCTGCGGATGATGAAGCTGGACCCCAGCCACATCAGCATCCACAGCCTGCCCCGTGAGTACTACCAGCTGCTCGAGGAGATGACGGCGGCGGCGCGGTCGCCGCGTGTGACTGTTGATCCCGATCTGCCCGCCCGTTCGACGATGAAGCGCATGCTCAAGGAGTCGGTCGCTCATGCGGTGGCAGTCTGCGACGACATCGAGGACTCCCAGGGATGGGCGGCCGCCGAGACGTCTGCCCGTCATGCTGCCGCAGTCGCCGGCATCCTTGACACCGGTCGAGCCGAGAAGGTGGCCAAGCGGCTGCGCCCGGTCGTCAAGGAACTTGCCCGGACCAAGAACAACGTGACCGAGGACGTCGACGTCTCCGGGATGTCTCCCGAGCAGGCCTTCGAGGCTGGACGTCAGGTGGAGCGAACTCGGGCGGCCATGTCCGCAGCCCGGCAATCGTTCCGGGACGACTGGCCACAGTATCGTCGCAAGATCCTGAAGGCCCTCCATGACTGATCAGCAAACTCGTACCGGACGCTATCTGGGCGGCCTCTTCATCGTCCTCGAGGGTGGGGACGGTGCCGGCAAGACGACTCAGTCCCGGTTACTCGACCAGTGGCTGACGAGTCAGCGCATTTCGCACCTCATGACCCGTGAGCCTGGTGGTTCCGGCCTCGGGCAGAGGATTCGGGAACTGGTGCTGTTCCCCGACTCGGCGGAGATCTGCCCGCGTGCGGAGGCCCTGCTCTACAACGCTGACAAGGCGCAACACGTCGAGCAGGTGGTCATACCGGCTCTGCGTGAGGGCAAGGTCGTCGTCTGTGATCGCTACATCGACTCGACGATCGCCTATCAGGGGGCCGGGCGAGTCCTCGATCCTGAGGAGGTGGCCCAGCTCGCGAGTTGGGCGACGGCCGGCCTCGTCCCCGATCTGACGGTGCTGCTCGACGTCGATCCCTCCGAGGGGGCCGGGAAGATTGCCGCCAAGGATCGTATGGAGGCGGCCGGTGAGGAGTTCCACCGGCGGGTTCGTCAACACTTCCTCGACCTTGCCGACACTCACCCGGAGCGCTATCTCGTCCTCAACGCTCGGAAGCGTCGTGAAGAGATCCGCGATGCCATCAGCAAGCAGGTGAGCGAACTCCTCGGCCGGTGAGCAATCGAACGCCGTCACCACGAAGGTGTCGGCATGATCTGCAACGATGATCCCGTGAGTGATGTGTTGACCGGTGTGTGGGCCGATCTCGTGGGTCAGGAGAAGGCCGTCGAGGTGCTGCGCCGTGCGGCGGAGTCGCAACCGGGTCGCTCCTCCCACGCCATGAGCCATGCCTGGCTCATCACCGGACCGCCAGGATCGGGCCGGTCCAACGCGGCGAAGGCCTTCGCGGCTGCACTGCAGTGCGCCGAGCACGGCTGCGGACAATGCAATGCCTGCCGAACCACCTTGTCAGGCGCTCATCCGGACGTCACCCTGGTCCGCACCGAGGCGCTGTCCATCGGTGTCGACGAAGTGCGTGAACTGGTGCGACGAGCGGCGATGAACCCGGCGCACGGTCGTCATCAGGTGGTCGTCGTCGAGGACGCGGATCGCATTACCGAAAGAGGCGCGGACGCCTTGCTCAAGGCCATCGAGGAGCCGGCGCCGAAGACCGTCTGGCTGCTGTGCGCTCCCACTCCCGAGGACGTCATCGTGACGATCAGGTCTCGGTGTCGACGTCTCCATCTGGCCACCCCGCGCGACGAAGCCGTGGCAGATCTGCTGACTCGACGTGACGGGATCCCCCCTGAGATGGCCGCCGAGGCTGCTCGAGCTGGCCAGGGCCACATCGGCCGGGCACGCCGCCTTGCTCGCGATGAGGAGGCTCGAGCGCGCCGCAACGCCATCGGTGAGCTCCCTACCCGGCTGCGGAGCCTGGGGGATTGCCTGCAAGCAGCCGAGGACCTCGTCAACCAGGCCAGCGAGGAGGCCGCCGCTGCCACCGCTGAATCCGATGCCGCCGAGCGCGCCGAGCTGGAGAAGGCCCTGGGATTTGGTTCCTCGGGGGCTCGTCCGCGCAATGCGCAGGCTGCCATCCGGGATCTGGAGAAGCAGCAGGCCGCGCGGTCGAAGCGACTTCAGCGGGACGCCTTGGATCGCGTCCTGACGGAGCTGACCGCCTATCACCGCGATGTGCTGGCCATACAGACCGGGGCAGTGCGTCCGGAGGAGGAGAACGCCCTGCGAGGGGCTCGGCTGGTCAATGCCGGCTGGTCAGCCTCCCTGCACCGGGTGGCGCATTCCCAGAGTCCCGAACACACCGTCGCCACCATCGACGCCATCCTGGATGCGAGGAACTCCCTCGAGCACGGCGTCACCCCGTTGCTCGTGATGGAAACTCTCCTCATCACCATGACGGGAGCAGCCCGCTCCCTGGCGAATCCCGCCTGTCAAGGCCTGACGAAGTGAATGACAACAGTGTGTTGCACCGCTTTCGAAGCCATTTTCGTGGCACAGTGTGAATTGTGCCGTGCCGTATCCTCGGTGCGGTCCCCAAGTCGTGAGGATTGAGCGTGAGCAAGGCGATCAAGAGGACTGCAGCGGACTCCACCGACGCCGAGACCACCCGGGTCATCCAGACGGGGGCCTCCCGCGTGGATGCCGATGCCAACCGTACTGAGGTCATCAAGCCCAGCGATTCGGCGGACTCGGAGCGCACCAGCGTCATCGACGACGACGTCTTCCGTCCCGACACCGAGAAGACCCGCGTCGTTGATGATCGTGAGTTCGAGGAGGAGCGTCGCCGCCGTGAGCTGGCTGATCAGCGTGCCCGTGAGCGTGCTGACCGTCAGGCGATCGAGGCTGAGCGTCAGCGTCGTGCCGCCCATGCCGAGCCCGAGCCGGAGCCAGTGGCTGAGCCGACCCCCAAACGCACCACCGACAAGGCTATGGCCTCCCTGGGCATGTTCCTGTTCCGCATCGTCGTCGGCGGTATCCTGGGCATCCACGGGTTCCAGCACCTCACCCAGCGTGATCTGACCCTGCGCGCCGTGCAGACCCTCCCGTTGCCCAGCGGATACGCCCAGACCGGCGTATGGGTGCTCGGCATCTGCGAGTGCATTGCTGCCGTGTGCATCATCCTCGGCCTGTTCACCCGCATCGCCGGAGTCGGTGTCATCATCATCATGCTGTTGGCGTTGACCTTCATCTTCTGGGGCAGTTTCGCCATCTTCAAGACCATGGGCTTCAAGGGAGAACTGGAGCTCCTGCTGGCCGGATGCGGTGTTCTGCTGCTCTTCCTGGGCGCCGGTGGTTGGTCGATTGACGCCGCCTACCGGCGCAGCCGTGCCGCTGCGAAGGCTGAGGAGGCCGGCTACTGAGCCGAGTCGTGGCGGTCGCCTTCCGCGAATACGGACAACTTTTTCACCTCGACGTCGGGACTCTCGACGTCGAGGTGGGTTCATGGCTGCTCTACCCCACCCCTGACGGCCCGCTGGTGTGTCGGTGTGTGTGGGGGCCGGAAGAGGTTGTTGCTGATGGGGCCCTGCCGGTCTGCGCAGGTGTCGCCGATGACGAGGCCGTCGCCGCGGCGGCCCAGGACCGACACCACCGGGACGAGATATTGCAGACCGCTCGCCGAACCGTCGAGGACCTCGGCGTCGAGATGGAGGTCTTGGCGATCGACCTGGTGGAGTCCGAGGATGATCGCCTCATCGCGGTGTACTTCCGCGCTCCCCACCGGGTCGAGTTCGCCACCATCGTCGGGCCACTGGCGCGACGGCTGCACGCACGCATAGACCTGCGTCAGCTGCGCGGCCGAGACACCGCACGAGCCGTCGGCGGGGTAGGGGTGTGTGGCCGTCCGCTGTGTTGCGCGACCTTCCTGCCCGAGCCGTTGTCGGTGCCGAATCGTTTCGTCACCGAGCAGGGGATGGCGTCCAATCCCTTGGCAGTGGCCGGGGCATGCGGCAAACTCATGTGCTGCCTACGCTACGAGTCTCCCTATTACGCCGATTTCGAGGCTGCCCTGGGAGAAGCCAGCGGCCCGGACGGTCCGGGTTGTCCGCTGGTGTTGGCCTGCTCGACAGCTGGACGACGTCGGCTGCAAGAGGAGCGCAAGGATGCCAGACCCAGGAGGTCCCCATGACTCGACGCGATCCGCGACGACGCACGATTGCCGCGGCCTTGGTCGCCTGCTCCCTGTTCTCGGTGACAGCCTGTACCGCTGAGGAGCCCACCTCGGGGCCGACGGCCACTCACCCCGCCTCGCCGACCCAGCAGTCCGCCACCCCGAGACCCATGCCCTCGCCGTCCGTGACGGCGTCAGTCAAGCCGGCCCAGGGGAAAACTGACTCGAACCCTCCGGTCGCTTCGTTCGACCCCAAGGCCCACGCCCACATGGAGGGTCCGGAGAGCCCGGACCGCCAGACCATGCACCCGGCATCGCAGGACGACAAGCAGTTCAGCAAGCCGCCAGTCGGTAGAGGGATGAACCGATACCTGTCGCGCAAGATTTCGTGGCATGCGTGCGGGAACTTCCAGTGTTCCAAGGTCCTCGTGCCGTTGGACTGGGATGATCCGAATGGTCCGGCGATTACCTTGGCCCTCAAGCGCAAGCCAGCGGAGTCGTCGTCCAAGGCGACCCTCTTCGTCAATCCCGGTGGCCCTGGCGGTTCCGGCCAGGAGATGGTGGACAGCTTCAAGTCCTCCGCCTTCCCGAACCACGACGTCATCGGGTGGGATCCGCGCGGAACCGGCCAGTCCACCCACGTTGACTGCGGCCCGGCGACGACGATGGACGCCTTCTTCAACCTTGACGCGTCCCCCGACGATGAGGCCGAGTGGAAGGCGCTCGGCCGCGGCACGAGGGATTTCGCACGCAGTTGCAGGGCGCACTCCGGCGAGCTGCTGGATCATGTCTCGACGATCGACACCGCTCGGGACCTGGACTACCTGCGGTATCTCGTGGGCGACAAGAAGCTCGATTACCTCGGCATTTCGTACGGTACCTTCCTCGGTGCGACCTATGCCGAGCTGTACCCGGGGCGAGTCGGGCAGATGGTGCTGGACTCTACGGTCAACATCACCAACCACGACACCGTCAGCCAGAGCGTCGGGTTCGACCGAGCCTTCGGCGACTTCGCCAAGTGGTGCGCCAAACAGGGGCAGCGCTGCACGCTGGGGAAGAACGAGGCCGAGGTCCGCAAGACCACCCTGAACTTCCTCAACCATCTCGACTCCCACCCGTTGAAGGTCGAGAACCGAACCCTGACGCAAAGTCTGGCAGCGACTGGCATCGCCTTGTTCCTGTACTCGGGCAAGGAGGCATATCCCTACCTGGCGGGTTCCTTGCGTGGTGCCATGAAGGACGGGAACGGCAGCTACCTGCTGACAGCCTCCGATTTCTTGAACGGGCGTGGCAAGGATGGTCAGTGGGAGACGATCGTCTCTGCCTTCCCAGCGATCTCCTGCCTGGATCAGGCTGACTTCGGTCTGAACCACGTCCGGAAGGAGTGGCCCAAGGAGGCAGCCAAGGCGCCGACCCTCGGCAAGGCTCTGGGGATGACGCCGACCTGTGAGGTCTGGACGGCTCACCCGGCCCACCAGCTGTACCTGACAGCTCAGGGGGCGGCACCCATCTTGGTTCTGGGTGCCACGGGTGATCCCGCCACCCCTTATGAGCAGGCCGAGTGGATGGCTGATCAGCTCAAGTCCGGTGTGTTGCTGACCTGGCGGGGTGCCGGGCACTCGGCGTGGGAGCTTGGTAATCAATGCGTCAAGAAGGCCGTCGAGGGTTACGTCAATGACGCGAAGGTCCCCAGGGACAAAACGGTGTGCTGACGTAGGAGTGTGGCGGCAAGCCATCCTGGTGGGACGGTACCCGTTGTCCGTGACGGCTTTGAACACAGACGTGCGAGCCCGGCTGGAGGTTTGGGAGGCGTCGTTACCCTTGTCGTCATGAGGAGGGATCGCTCATGACGTTGGGTCAGCGCCATGTCATTGGCATCGTGTTGCGTGTCACAGGCTTGGCCCTGCTCGCAGCCGCACTCCTTGCCCTGGAGTGGGCGTGGCGGTCCCACGCATGGAACGACCTGGAATCCGTTGACGGGCACTGCGTCATGGTCGGGGCACGGGTCGACGACGGACGTGTCCCGAGGGTGGCATGCGAGGAGGACGGTGCCCGTTACGTCAAGGACGTCGTCAAGCCTGGTACGAATTGCCCGCAAGGATTGACGCGGGTGTCAGTGCGACACGAGCTCAGCCACGACACCGGGTACGTCGGTGCCCTGTGCCTGCGACATCCCTGACGTGAGGACCCGGTCCCGCCAGCCACCTCGTGGCCAACCGGCGGGATCTCAGGCATGAGTCCTCAGGAGAGCACCGCTCGACGCAGCACGTCCAGCGGCAGAGCACCCATACGCAGGACCTTGGTGTGGTACTCCTTCAGGTCGAAGTTCGGGTCCTTGGCCTTCGCGGCCTCCCGCAGCTCCAGCCAGGTGCGCTCACCGAGTTTGTACGACGGGGCCTGGCCGGGCCAGCCGAAGTAACGGTTGACCTCGTAGCGGGCCGATCCCTCGTCCATGGAGACGTGGTTGTTGAAGAAGGTCCAGGCCTTGTCCCAGTTCCACTCGCCGCCGACTTCCTCGGGGGCCTCGAACTGGCAGTGTAGGCCGATGTCGAGGACGACGCGGGCAGCACGCATGGACTGCCCGTCGAGCAGGCCCATGAAGTGACCGGGATCGTCCATGTAGCCCAGATCAGCCATGAGCCACTCAGCATAGAGGGCCCAACCCTCCCCGTAACCAGAGCTCCAGTAGTTGCGTCGCCACGAGTTGAGCTCGTCACGAGCAGCGATGGCCGAGGAGGTCTGCAGGTGGTGACCCGGGGCGCCCTCGTGGTAGACGGTGGTCAATTCTCGCCAGGTCGTGAAGGTGTCGACGCCTTCCGGCACCGACCACCACATCCGGCCGGGACGGGAGAAGTCCTCAGACGGAGGCGTGTAATACACCCCTCCGTCGTGGGTCGGGGCGATCATGCCCTCGATGTGACGAGCCTGCTCGGGAACCTCGAAGTGGGTGCCGTCCAGGGTGGAGATGGCTTCGTCGGCGCGCTCCTGCATCCATGCCCTGAGGGCCTCGGTGCCGGAGATCTGGTAGGCCGGATCGGCGTCGAGGACCGCCATGGCCTCCTTGACGCTGGCTCCCGGACGGATGCGCTCGGCGGTTTCGCGCTGCAACTGCTCGATGCGGGCGAGTTCCTGCTTGCCCCACTCGTAGGTCTCGGCGAGGTCCACAGTGGTGCCGACGAACTGGCGAGAAGCAAGACGGTAACGGTCGATGCCGACGGCGTCGGTCTCGGTGGCGAGCGGAGCGATCTCGGTAGCGAGAGTCTCTGCGGTGCGACGGAAGTTGGCCTTGGCAGCGTCGATGCCCTCGGCAAGTTCCGACCTCACGGAGTCGGGCAGGTCGTCGGAGGCAGTCCGCTTGAGGTAGTCGTCAAAAAAGCCACCGTCGCCGGTCCAGGAGGTGATCTGTTCGACGAGAAGGTTCACCTGACGGATGGCGGGCGCGATACCGGCATCGATCGAGGCGCGCTGGGTCTGTAGCCAGCCGTCGAGAGCCGCGCCGGTGGCCTGCAGACGACGTGCGACCGTCGACACCTGATCGGGGGTCTCGGTGGGCATGGCATCGTAAACCTCGCGGATCTCGTGAACGCCCGAGGCAATGCCGTTGAGGGTGAGGAGGTCGTATCCCTTGTCGTGGCTCTCGGCCTCCAGACCCAGGCTGGAGCGCATGGCGGAGACGGTGACCCTGTCGGTGTCGTCGGCAGGCATGGCCTGGTCGAGACGGTCCAAGGTGTCCATGACGAGCTGGTACCGGGTCTCCATTCCGGCGGGGGTCAGGTCGTCGTACTCATCCTGGTTGAGGTCCAGGCCGAGGGCGGTGGCCAGGATGGGGCTAGACGCCACGAGGGAGCCCCAGTGGTGGTCGGCAACCTCGTCGACCTCTGACCCCATCTGGTGGGTGGTGTGTGCGTTGTCGTTGGTCACGAGGATGACGCTATCGCGAGTCGTGGACAGGCGGGAGTCGCGTGGTGTTCCAGAAAGAAGCGTACCGGTTTCGCGACGAGGTCATCATGCCGGTATAGTCTTGCGAGCCTGCCATGGCAGGCGTGCCAACTTAGCTCAGTCGGTAGAGCGACGCTCTCGTAAAGCGTAGGTCACGGGTTCGATTCCCGTAGTTGGCTCCATGAGCGCCCGGCCAGGAATGCTCGCATGGGTCGTCAGGAATTGACGACGGCTCCCTGTCTTGCCGATGGATCCCCGTGGTGATCTACGGTCGCGGTGGTGACCGCTGCGAACACGCGAGGGCCACTGACGACCTTGGTCAGGTGAGTGATCGCTGCGGGCTTCTTGGCGTGGTCAGTGGGGATCATCCGACAGGCCAGGATTGTGGGGGTACTGGCCTCAAGGTCACTAGGGGTGGCCGTCTTGGTGCTCGGTATCGGTGGAGCGATGGTCCTCTTTATCGCACTCTGGCGAGTGGAAATTGAGCAGTCGTTTGAGGTGCGACCCGCTGATAAAGTGACGTGTAAGTCACCATGCGCCTGGATAAGTACTCCATTTATCTGCGATTTTGTTCTGGGCAGGCTGCGGTGACCCTGTGGATGGCATGATGGCACTGCTCACGCTGGGTGGGTCACCAATCTTTGGTTGGTGAGTACTCGAAGAAGGGATATTCACTATGCAGAACACTCTGACTCAGTCCAGGTCATCTCGAGGCGCTGTTGGCATTGCTGCGTTGGTTGCAGTTGTCGGCGTTATGCTGTCGACCTTCACTGGCGCTTACATTGCCGGTATGTTCGGTCTTTCCACCTCCGCAGCCAGCCAGATCGTGAACGCGGTCTCGGTTGGCGGTGCTGCGCTGTCCATCGCCATGGCTGTCGCTTCTGGCGGCATTGCTGCGGCCGCCGTGGCCACTGCCAAGTGGGCCATCAAGAAGTGGGGCAAGAAGGTCGCAATCGCCTGATGGCCGTCTTCTTTCGAAGGTGGGTGCACATGAGGAACCGCAGTTTCATCGCATCCTTCCTCTGCGCGCTCGCCATCTTCGCGGTGTCGGCAGTAGTCGCGTTCGGTACGCTCGACGGAGCGACACGAGGAGGTGGGGGCATGCTCGGCAAGCCCCTCGGGAGCTCCGGAGAATCTCTCTTCATTTCGATTCTTGTGCGAAATACCTCGGTTGTCCTGAGCTTGTTTGCAGGCGTCGTCTCAATCGGAATCATTGCGATGGTCGGCATTGCCTCTCTCGGTTTTCTGATAGGGGCGAGCACTGCGGCAGCTGCCAATGAGGTAGGGCTGACGATGGCATTGTGGTCCGTGAGTGGTTATGCCATCGTCGAGATCCTGGCATATCTGTTGGCTGCGACGGCTGGATTACTGCCAGTCGGCACCGCGGTGCTGACTTCGGGATCTCTCGCGGAAGAGAAGGTTGTCACCCGTTACTTCGCCCCATTGCGCCAGTCATTGGTCCTTCTGGCTGTCTCGTTGGTCCTAATCGTCGTGGGGGCTGGGCTCGAGGCGGCGATCATCCAGTCAAGAAATGGTTGACGTCATGAGTTCCGCATCAGCGAACCATGGTTCCGATGCTGTCGGGCATCTCAAAACGGATAGAGCGGTCGTGTGGACCGCGGTAGTGATGACAGGTCTTCTCATTGCCATTCGCCTCTGGATCCAGTTGGCGGATCGCATCAGCCAGGCCGGCTGGATACGAGCCCGCACGTCGGACCTCGGGGACCCGGCGCTTGCTCAGCTTGCCGTCCGTCTCGGAATTGTCCTCGCAATCGTTCTCTCGACCCTGTTCCAGGGGCTGTATCTCTTTCTGTGTGCAGTTGTGGACGAGAAGATTCTTCCGGGCATCATGGTGCCCGTCAGAGAGAGCAAAGGCGCCGACGGAAAGACCGGGTTGGGTCCTGCGGTTTTCGTCGGGCTGTGCGCCACGATCCCGGTGCAGTTGGCGGCCCTGATCGCCGATGTCTCCGCGCCGAAAGAGTATCCAGCAGCGTTCGTCTGGCTCTTCGTGGTTGTGGTCGTCGCCGTCGCATGGACGTGGAGGCGGCCCGCAATGAACCGGGCTGGAATACGTGGAAAAGTAATCTCGACCGCGTTGTTACTGGTGATCAGTGCGATTTCTCTCGTGTTGTGACGAAGTGAGGAGTGTTCATGCAAGTTATGTACATGCGTTCCCGGCGGATTCTTGCGGGAATTCTGGCCGTCACCCTCGGCGTGTTTGCGGTGATGACGCTGGTCAGGGATCCGCAAATCCCGGGCGTCATAGTGGGCATCGTCGGCATTGTCGTTGCGGCGTTGCTGGTATTGGTGGTCATCCGCCCGGGGACACACCTTCGACTTGATGTTTCCGCGTTCCTCAGCGGAGCGATCTGTCTTGGTGCCTGCCAAGGGACATTGGGGAGAAAACTCAGCGCTGCTGGGTACATGGTGGTTCCCGCTGTCGTCATCGCTGTTTGCTGTGCAACGGTCGCGGTCATGGTTCAGGCGGAAATTGATTCTCAGAGGACCAGGGATCGTCTGTGAACGCACCGACCTTCCGGACGGCGCATGACATCTGTGATGCCTCCTCCCTCGATGCCCTTGGGTGGGGGTTCTCTCTCAAGGGTTATCGAGTGATGCGCATTCTCATCGCCTTCCTCGCATTCGCGCTGGCAGTGGCGGTCGCGGTCGTGGGATTCGACTGGCTTGTCGGTCGGCTTGCCCAAGGCGGTGCTGTTGTCGGAGTCACACTGCCGCTGGTCATTGGCTTGTACGTCCTCATCCTTCATGCCTTCAGGGAGACGCTGACCTCCCGCCGAATACGGCTGACGAACCATCCATGTGCTGAGTTCTTCCGTGCCCTGGACATCTCGAGGTTCAGTGTCGTTGTGGCGGAAATGTTGGAAAGGCTCGTGATCACGACCGCGGTCGTCGCGGGGCTCTCCTGGGGTGCCGGATTGCGAGCTTCGCTGTCGGGGATGCCGCCTACCACAGTAGGGGCTCTGGTGGTGATTCCGGTCGCCACCACCTTGGGCATGGTGGCCATCACGGCATGGGTTGCCGCGAAACTCAATAACTCTCACCGTTCCAGCCAGGTGATGGCTGCCTGCAGCGGCGCTGCTACTGGAGTCATCCTTGCTCTGGTCGTCAGATGGGTTGCTGAGGCCAGTCTTCAGCATCCTCGCGCCATGCGGGGTCCCACCTGGACATGGGTCGCTGTCGGTGTTGCTGTGGTGACGGTCGCAACTGGCGCCGCGGCGGTCACCGGATACGTCGCCCTGAAATCTGCTCCTTTCCTGGTGCGAAACAGCGTGTCTCAGGAAAAGGCCAGGGCCCACTTGCGTCGACTGAAAGGAATCAGCCCATGGGTGCGCGTGGTCATGAGCGACCTGTCACCAGTTCCGGTTGCGGCCGCACTTGCTCGCCTTGTCTTCCTTGTGTGGAGCGTTGGTGCATTGGTCATGGCCATCGCTGTTATGGCGCTGGGCGGCGTGGGTGTGAATCTGCCGGCGCGGATCGTCAATCAGCTCTCGGCCATCTTGCTGTTGATCCTTGGTCTGGTGGTTTCGGACCTGCTGTCCATACGCATCGGGCCCGCGGCACTGGCGCCACGCTGGAGGATGGCGTGGGAGCTGGGAGCCAACCCGATGCACCTGGCAATCGCACCCCTGGGCGTTGCCGTCCTCTTTGGTCTCTTCCTCGTCGCACCTGTCGCAGCGGCAGCTGGCATGCTGGGCGGTGACGCCCTCATCCCGCTGCTCGTCGTCTGGGCATCGATCGCGTGCGCCTGGGTTGCTGCTGCCGTGGCCAGTGACGCGGCTCTTCCAGACGGTACGGTTCCGGCCTCGACGTCCGTCGGCTTGCTCAGTGTCCTGGCGTCCACAGCGATGATGGTCTTCATCCTCATGACGGCCATGCACGGGGTGGGTTGGATCGGCTTCATTCTGACCTTCGTCCTTCTGGGAGGTGCAACATGGTTGACGAGACAACGCGTTCTCGCCCTGCCATCGAGGCCATTGGCCTGACCCTCGGATATTCCCCGGATCGGCCGGTTGTCCAGGACTTGTCGTTCCATCTCCAAGGTCCCGCGACAGTACGGCTCGATGCACCAAACGGGACCGGCAAGTCGACCCTCGTTGAGGGGATCTCCGGCTATCTGCGTTCCACCCAGGGCGACCTGCTCGTCTGTGGGACGAAGGCGTCGGATCCTGCACTGCGGACGCGACGGCGGGTCTGTCGCGCCAAACCGTCGCTACATCCCAACCTGAGCATGGTTGACCACCTGACTCTCGCCGCTCGGTTGGCAGGCTGCGACAGGGAGGAGCCGATATCGCGTGCCAAGGCCTTCGGACTCGACGAATGGTTCGACTACCGCACATCCGCCTTGTCGACGGGAACCGCGAAACGGCTGTGGTACGTCATGTGCACGACGGGGGAGTTCGACGTCGTCGTCCTCGACGAGCCGTTCAATGGGGTCGATGAGGAGTCGAGTCGTGTGATGGTCTCTGACATCAACGAGTGGCGCAAGAACAGTCTCGTCCTGCTGGTGGCCCACGTCTTTCCGGACGGTCTCACCGTTGATGAGACCTTGGGCCTGCCTCGGACGACGGACAATTCGCGCCCCATGTCAACCCGTTGACGAGGCCGTGACCGATGTGGCCCTAATTGAAGACGAGGAAAGCGCCACATGGGGAGGCTGCCATGGAAGTGGGTATTAGAGAACCACGTGACAGTTTGAACAAACACGTTGCGCAGGTCAGGAACGGTCAGACGATCGCAGCGACTGACCACGGCAAGCCAGTCGCCCGACTGGTCCCCGTCGAGCAGTATCCCAAGTTGGAAATCATGATTGCCGACGGTTTTGGTCACGCCCTGTCGGGTCGGGAAGCCTCGTCTCCCACATCCGGTGGACGCCGGAGCGATGGTGAGCGATTTCGTCGAACTGCAGCGACGATGATTGCCTATGTCGACACGTCGTCAAGATCAGTGATCCTCTACTCGAAGTGGCGTGCACTATCGCGAGGGAGCAGCGGCTGCGCGGATATGACTCCGTCCACTGTGCTGCCGCACTGAGTGTCTGTGAGGACGACTCGGTCGCCGTACCTGGCGACCGAGCTCTCCTGACCGCCTGGCACGACTTGGGTCTCAACACGGTCGACACGGCCTTGTGAAAAGTCCCCTCACCTCGCCCAGAAGGTCGTGCAGTCCTTCTTGACCTCGATGGCGTGCCCGAGCATGTCGTCGATGAGTGGCCATGGAACCGGCTGATCCCACCTCACCTGCCACATCTTCTTGGACCTGGTGTAGCCCTCGTCGATGATTCGTTCCGTGAAGGCATCAAGGGTCGCTGCCTCGAAGGCCAGGGCCAGGTGCTTGGCCGAGGCACTCCAGCTCGCGATGAACGAGCCATGATCAGTGAGCATCGGCATATTCCATTTCCACACCAGGACGAGATTCGGGTGGGTGCGCAAGGTCTCGTTGAGCAGGTCGGAGACGCGCTGACGGTTGGCGTCAACGGGGATGGCCGCGAGCCAGGCGTCGATGAGATCGGCGTTGTCGAGCGGTGTGGCGTGGGCGATGGTGCGATCGAGGGTCATGGCTCTCCTGTAGGTGTCAGTGGAGCTGATGCCGGCTTACCCAGTGGATCGCCGGCAGTGCCGTCCTGGGCCTCCTGACGTGCCCGCACCATGTTCTGCACCTTGTGAGGACGACAACTGCAGGGTCCACTCCGACAGTCTGGGACAATACCCAACGACCACGCTGTGCCAGTGCTGGGAACCCAGACCGACGAGGGTCGTGATGACCATCCCGAACGAGGAGAACCCACACCAATACGCCACGGCCATGACGATCGCCGAAGTCGGCGTGGGTGTAGATGGTTGCCACCGAGGAACTGTGGCGCATTTCCTGCGCAGACGTCACGGATCATCCCCGCCGATCAACTCCGATTCGCGTTCGCCAGCTCAGGAAGGGCGAACCGGGGTATCGAACAGGGTCGACGCGCAATGCGTCAGGGTGGCCCGGTACGATCGAGGCACCACGATTCGTAGGTTGCGGCCTGACTCCTCGGTTCGGCCGTCCAGCGGAATTGCAAGGGGACGCATGTACGACAGCATCATTATCGGCGCAGGCCTCGCCGGACTGACGGCCGCCGAAGAACTCGCATCCGCAGGGCACTCGGTGGTGGTTCTGGAGGCTCGCTCCCGAGTGGGTGGGCGCCTCGAGAACGCGGAGTTGTCCAATGGGCAGGTCATCGAGTTGGGCGGCCAGTGGGTCAGTGAGGGCCATGAAGAACTTCGCTCCCTCATCGCCTCCCAAGGCCTTGAACTGGTCGACTCCACCGAGGGCGACGTCGTCGTCAAGGCTCGCGGACGGGTCTCCCACGTCACCAATTCCTCCAGCTCTGCCCACACCCTCAGCCCCTTCGAACTGTCTGACCTCGGTCAGGGCCTGCTAAGGTTCCGCCGTCTGGCCGATCGGGTCGCCAACAACAAGGGTTGGACGACGGCGAACGGTACGTGGCTGAATCAGTCCCTGAGTCAGTGGGTGGTCTCGAATGTGCGTACCGACGCCGGACGTGAATACATCACCAATCTTTTCCGGCGTGCCTTCGGGGTCTTTCCCGACGACACCACACTTCTTGATGGTCTGACGAAGGCCAACTCCGGGGTGGACCTGGAATCCCTCGTCGCCGTCAACGGTGGGCTCAAGCAGCAGCGCGTCAAGGGCGGTGTCGCCCAGGTCGCTCGCAACCTCGCGGAGCGTCTCGGCGAGGATCTCAAGCTCTCCTGCCCGGTCCGCTCCATCCACGCAGACGGTGGCACCGTCACCGTCGCGACGTCCATCGGCACCGAGTACCAGGGGCGCAGCGTCATCGTCACCGTCCCTCCGCGTCTTCTCAAGGAGATCGAGTTCGATCCTGCTCTTCCGGCAGAGCGTCTCGAGATGGCCGAGAAGGTACCCGCAGGCAATGTCATCAAGGCCTACCTCGTCTACGACAGCCCGTGGTGGCGCACCTCTGGAGCCTCCGGCCAGATGGGTGCCGACGAGGGTGCCGTCCGCGTCATCTTCGACACCTCCGACGACGAGACCGGCAGGGGAGTCCTGATGGGCTTCTTCGAGGGCACCGAAGCGTCGGGCTACGGCAAACTCTCGGTGAGCCTGCGTCAGCGTGCCTTCGAGGAGGTCGTCGAGTCCGCCTTCGGTGAGGCTCCCAGCTCTCCGATCGAATACCTCGACCGCGACTGGCTCTCCGAGCCCTACACCGGTGGCTGTCATGGCGCCCACTTCGCTCCCAGCCTCTGGACTGCCACCGGCCCGATCCTCGCCCAGCCGTTGGGCAGGGTGCTCTTCGCCGGCGCCGAGTACGCCTCCTCCTTCAACGGCTACATGGAAGGCGCGCTGCGAGCCGGTGCTCGCGCGGCTCAGGAGGCTGTCGACCTGCTCTGATCGGTCAGACGCTGACCTCGACGCGGACCTTCTCGAGGAAGTCGATGGTGAACTCGGCGCCTCGGTAGACCTCAGTGTGACCCTTCTGGCGGGCGTAGCCGGCTGCCTCGGAAATCGTCAGACCAGAGACTCCGGCTTTCGCGAGTTCGAGCCGGACGGTGTCAAGTGCCGACGGCTGGATAATGGCGGTGATGAGCTTCATGCCGAGATCTCTTCCTTGTCGGCGGTGGTTTCGACGGCGCGGGCGGGCTTGCCGTCAGGGCGAGGGGCGTCCTCGTGGTGGGCGTGGGCCTTGGGTAGCACCAGGGAGGAGTAGCGGACGCTGGAGAAGTCGTACCCGGACTCGGCGTGCTCGACCAGGTCGATGCCGCGCAGCTCCTCGGCGGTGGAAACACGGATGCCCATCGTCTTCTTGATGACCAGGCCGATGAGGCCGCTGACGACGAAGGAGTAGGCCATCATCGCGAGGGCACAGATGACCTGGACCCCCAGCAGCTTGCCGTTACCACCGAGGAACAGGCCGGCTCCATTGGCCTCTAAGGAGGCGGAGGCGCCTTCAGCCATGGCATGCGGGTCCGCGAGGAATCCGATGAGGACGGTGCCCAGGAAGCCACCGACCATGTGGACGCCGACGACGTCGAGGGAGTCGTCGTAACTGAAGCGGTATTTCAGGCTGACGGCCAGGGCGCAGACGGCGCCGCAGACGATGCCGATGATGACGGCGCCCCACGGGGAGACCGACGCGCAGGCCGGGGTGATGCCGACCAGGCCTGCGACGATGCCCGAGGCAGCGCCAAGCATGGTGGGTTGACCGTCGCGGATGCGCTCGACGCAGATCCATGCGAGCATGGCGGCGGCAGCAGCGGCGAGGGTGTTGACCCAGGCCAGACCTGCGGTGTCATTGGCCTCCAGCGTAGATCCGGCGTTGAATCCGAACCAGCCGAACCACAGGCCGCCGGCGCCGAGCATGACGAGGGTGGTGTTGTGCGGGCGCATCGGCCTGGAACCAAATCCGACGCGTGGGCCGAGGATGAGGGCTAGGGCAAGGGCGGCAGCGCCGGCGTTGATGTGGATCGCGGTGCCACCGGCAAAGTCGACGGCGTGCATGGTGTTGAGGATCCAGCCGGTGCCGAACACCCAGTTGGCGGCCGGGAAGTAGACCAGCAGGCCCCACAGGATGGTGAATACGACCCAGGCGAAGAACTTCATCCGGTCAGCGACGGCGCCGCTGACGAGGGCAGTTGCGATGATGGCGAAGGCGGACTGGAAGGCGACGAAGACGAATCCGGGAATGGTTCCGACCTCGGTTCCCATGACCCCGTGGAGTTCGAAGTACTGGGCGGGGTTGCCGATGAGGCCTCCCCATTGCGGGTCACCGAAGGCCATCGAGTAACCGCAGACCACCCAGAGGACGCCGATGGTCCCCATCGCAACGACGTTCATCATGAGCATGTTGAGCACGCCCTTGGCTCGCACCATACCGCCGTAGAAGAAGGCGAGCATCGGTGTCATGAACAGCACCAAGGACGCGCTGGCGAGCACCCAGGCGGTGTCGCCGGCATTGATCTCAAGCAGTGGTGTCATGGTGTCAATCGTCATCTGGCAGCGTTGCGGAACCGTTTGGTCGGCGTTACTGACATGTGAAGAATCGCGCTCTTGTGTGACGACGGTGTTACGTCGGTGACAGGAACGTGACGCGGAGACCGTGAAAACATGCCATATCCTTGACGCGCCACTCATGGACGGAGATGAGACTATGTTTTGTGCGCGATGCGGCACCCAGGTGGGTGCGCACGATGCCGCCTGCAGACAGTGTGGGCTGGACCTGCACCTGCCCGGTGCCGTGCGCATGACAGACCCTGGCTCCTTCGACGAGACGGTCGTGCAGAGCCCCGTGGGCGCTGATGAAGCTCCGACGAGGGAGATTCCTCGGGTGCAGACCCCGCCGAAGCCTCGAGATCAGCAGGACATGACACCAACCCAGCAGTGGCAGCGACAGGATTCCACGCCGACCCAACAGTGGAGCACCAGCCAGCCCTGGTCGGGTCAGCAGCAGCCTCCGCAAGGCCAGGGTCAGGAGGCCGGGGATTCACAGCTGCCCGACGACTGGTTCCGTGACCCCGAGGCAGAGCGGACTCGCGCGATGGCGACGGTTCGGGATAATCCTGTCTTCACCCCACCCCCGCCGCCGTCTGCCCCTGCCACGTCACACCCGCAGCCTCCGGATGACTCGTCCCGCCACCGGAACGTGCTCATCGGCTTGGTGATCGGGCTACTCGTGCTCGTCATCCTGGGTGCGATCTTACTCTTCGCCGGTGGTCGAAAGGGGCGCTCAAACGGGGAACCCATTCCGGTGTCGACGCCGTCGGCCAGCGCTCATGCCGAGCAGTCCACCTCGCAGGAGCCCCCCGCCTCGGAGGAACCTCACGAGGGCGCCACATCCATCGACGCCACGCCCAGCTTCCTCGAGTCCTCGCCTGCGCCCGCGGCTAGTTCGGCTCCTTCCACCCCGGAATCCCCGACGTCGAGTGCTCGCCGGGTTGCCGACAAGCTTCCTGACGGTGACACTGTCTGCTCCTCGACGGTCGGTGCCGTGGGCACGACGTCATGCCCGTTCGCGCTCGAAGTCGCCAATGTAATTCCCGACGACGCCCAGGGCGGCTACGAGGTGAACGCCCACAGCCCGGTCACCGGCAGGAACTACACCATGAAGTGCAGGACGGAGGAGACGTACACCACCTGCACCGGCGGCGTCGCTGCCGAGGTTCACATCCTGCGTTGAGCGAGGACCAAGGCGGCTCGTCACATCGGCCGCTGGACCCCGACGAGGCGCACCTTGTCGAAGTACTCATCGGTCAGATCGGCCCAGGTGCCGGCGACCTCGACCTCGGTGAGGGTTGCTGGCGGGTACCAGCAGCCGACCTTTTCCTCGGCACCGCTCATCGCGGCCAGTTGTGCTGCCAAGCCAGGAATCGTCGGGGCGTGAGCGATGACGAGCAGGTTGTCGACGTCGTCGTCGATCTCTCCAATGCGCTGACGCATGGTGTCTGTGCCGCAGTAGTACAGGGCGCGCATGAATTCCACGGGGCAATCCAGCTGGAGGCAGTCCCAGGTCTGTCGGGTGCGGAGGGCGTCGGAGACCAGCGCATGGCCGACATTGCGCAGTCCAAGACGCATTCCGACCTCGCGGGCCTGGCGGCGTCCCAGGTCGGTGAGCGGACGCTCTCGGTCACCCCCGGCGGCGTGGGATGCAGGCTGGGCATGTCTCATGAGGAACAGGGTGTGCATGATTCCATGGTTGCACCCCGTGGGCGAGGTGGTCCTACGATGTTGGCATGCCGCTCACGGATATGGGCATTGACGAGGCGCGCAACTACCACCCGGTTGTCCCTGAACCCGAGGGTTTCGACTCCTTCTGGGCCGAAACCCTCGACGAGCACGCCAGCATCCCGCTCGATCTGACGGCAACCCCGTTCGACAATCGTCAGGCCCTCATCGACACCTGGGACCTGTCATGGGCGGGGTATCACGGCTCCAGAGTGAGTGGTTGGATGCACGCCCCCGCCGGGGCGAGCGGGCCGTTACCCCTTGTCATCGAGTACATCGGCTACTCTGGTTCGCGCGGGGTCCCGATCGGATCGGCCTTCGCGGCGGCCGGGTACGCGCACATCGTCGTCGATCCGCGCGGTCAGGGATGGGGCCACCCCGCTCTGACCGAGAACTCCCCGGACGTCCACGAGGGCTCCGGTGCTCCGGGATTCATGACCCAATCCCTGTCGGACCCGCATGGCCACTACTACCGCCGGTTGTTCACCGACGCCTTCCGGTGCCTGCAGACCGCTCGGGAGATGAAGATCGTCGATCCCACCAGAATTGTCGTCCACGGTCACTCCCAGGGCGCTGGTCAGACGATAGCGGTGTGCGGGTTGGCAGCCATGCGTGGCATCAAGCTGGCTGGTGCCTTCGTCGATGCCCCCTTCCTGTGTCACATGAGGCGCAGCTGTGACATCGCCACGGCTGGTCCTTATCTCGAGGTCGTCAAGTACCTGGCGGCTCATCCGTCCCTGTGTGGCAAGGCCTTCCAGACGCTGGGTTACTTCGACGGTCTGCACTTCGCCCGTCGCGCCCGTACTGCCACCTGGTTCTCCGTGGCGATGATGGACCAGTTGGTGCCGCCGTCGTCGGTGTGGGCGGCTTACAACGCCTGGGGCGACGGGATGGTTGCGGACAAGCAGATTGCCGTCTATCCCTTCGCAGGGCATTCGGCCGGGGAGGACGTGCAGCGCTGGAACCAGCTCGGTGTGCTTGCCCAGCTCTTCTCCTGAGCCTTTGCTCAGCTCTTGACAGCGACGACGAGGTCGCGGTGGATCGACGAGTCGACGCGGTGGCTGAACTGACGCCAGGGGTTGTCATCGAGGGTAGTCAGGCCTGCGTCGGACAGGATCGCCACAAGATCCTCACGGGACAGGCCAAGGGTGTTCCACGACATTCCCAGCGCACCGCCGTGGCGCAACTGGCCAGCCCACACCGGAACGGCTTCGCGCAGCAGATCAGCGGGGGAGCGACGTCGCGATGACCCGCTGTGGGATCCGTGCACGACGCCGTAAGGGGCGTCGGTGACGACGGCGTCGAAGGTCTTGCGTCCCCACAGGTTCGCCGAGTCGACGGCGTCCCCCGTGAACACCCCCATCGTCAGGGGCTCGGCTCCTGGGAGCCTCACCTCGGCGTCAAACCGCTTGCCGATGGAGTGGCCGTCGCGGCGCACCGGATGGGTGTCGCAGCTGTGCTTGAGACGCTTGCGACGCAGCCAAGTGGTGACGTGGGCGGCCATCGCCTCGACGGCTTTGGCGTCCTGTTCCACCCCGAATCCGTCATGACCCGCCATCCATGCGCACTCCAGGGTGGTACCACGCCCGGCCAACGGATCGAGAATGGCCAGTCTCTGGCCCTCGTCGCGACGAGTCGCGCAGCGGCCGTCGAGGCTGGCGATCGTGAGGTTGAGCAGCAGCCGGGTGAATTGCTCATTGGTCTTGCCCCGGTACTTGGGGATGGTGACAAGATCCTCATCGACTACGTCGACTCGCGGCAGTTCCAGGGGAGCCAACAGGTCGCCATGACGTTCGAAGCAGGCGAGAGCTGCCGAGGACCGCGCCAACGCAGCCAAGTCCGCAGGTCCGAGGGGCTCGTCGCCATTGACGGTGAGGTACTCGACCCCAGCCACCGTCACCGGTGAGACCGTCGTGGCATTCGGGCAGGTGAGGGCCAACTCCGCAGCGCACAGACGCCCTGCCTGCCCGGCATAGACGTGGTTGGCGGCAGGGGCGAGCAGGACGAGGGTCTCGGACATGGCTGACATTGTGTCATGACCCGTCCGACATGCCGAGGAAACAGCAATCGGCGGCCGCTGCGTCGCGACCGCCGATTGCGGTGTGTTGGTGAACCTCGTCTCCCGGTATCGGGGCGGTGTCGGGAGACGAGGCCGAGCCGTCAGGCCAGGTTGACCTGCAGGTGCTCGTAGGAGGTGCCCTTGGCGCGCTCGATCGAGGCCTTGATCTCGGCCTCGGCCTCTTCGCGGCCGGTCCAGGTGGCGCCCTCGACCGACTTCCCGGGCTCGAGGTCCTTGTAGACGGTGAAGAAGTGCTCGATCTCCATGAGGGTCATGCTGCCGACGTCGTCAAGGTCGATGAGGTTGGCACGACGGGGGTCGTCAGCGGGGACGCACAGCACCTTGTCGTCGCCGCCCATCTCGTCCTGCATCTGGAACATGGCCAGTGCGCGGCACTCGATGAGGCAACCGGGGAAGGTGGGCTCGGTGAGAAGGACCAAGGCATCCAGCGGATCGCCGTCCTCTCCGAGGGTCCCCTCGATGTATCCGTAGTCGTACGGGTACTGCGTAGAGGTGAACAACGTACGGTCAAGACGGATACGACCGGTCTCGTGATCCATCTCGTACTTGTTCTTGGTGCCACGCGGAATCTCGATCGTCACATCAAAGTGCAAGCTATCGGGCTGTTCTCCCTGGAATGGGTTGGTGAAATCGTCAGTCACGAGGGGCCCCTCTTCTTGTATTAGACACGGTGATGATCGACACTGTATCCGTTTGCAGGAGGGATTTTTCGTGCCACACCCAGATCAACGTAACCCGAAACGTGCTGTGCCCGAGCCGCGACGCCGTATGCCGGCATGGGTTCCAGTCCTTGTCGGTGTCGCCGTGACCGGCATTGTCGTGCTCGTGGTGGTCGTCAGTTCTCTGCGAACCGGTACGTCGACGAACGAGGCCGAGCGTGGACTGCTGACCCGTCGTCACGGGAACACCGCACCTGCGGTGCAGCCGGGTCGGGGGGTCGTCGCTGCGGTGGCCCCGAATACTCCGTCAACCAAGCCACTGGCAGCAAGCGTGGCCAATCGTGTGAAAGCTGCCGGTGCGGCCCCGGGCGTGCTTGGTGCCGACATCATGGATGCTGCGACTGGTGAAACCCTCTATCAATCCGGGCAGAGCACCCTGTTGACCCCTGCTTCGAACCTCAAGGTGATGACCGCGATTGCGCTGCTGGATTGCACGGATGCCGGGCACCGCTACACGACGAAGGTTGTCGCTGACGGGTCGGCGTTGACCCTGGTCGGCGGTGGCGATCCCTACCTGCGTTCCTCGGCCTCCGACAAGCATCCTGAGTACCCGTCGACGGAGCAGCTTGCCAAGCGCACCGCGGCGGCCCTCAAGGAGGCTGGCACGAGGTCGGTCACCGTCAGATTTGACGACACCCTGTTCTCCGGTCCCACGTGGAACAGTGCATGGCCGATCGACAACTACTCCGATGAGGTCACCCCGATCACCTCGCTGTGGGTTGACGAAGGAATGATCAACAACAATCCGTGGAATCGAAGCAAGACTCCTGCGGTCTTGGCGACGAATACCTTCGTCGGACAGCTCCGCAGCGCCGGTATCACGGTCACGGGATCGGTGGTTCGACACAAGGCGGGCGAGTCCGACAAGCAGATTGCTGCCGTGCAGTCGATCCCGGTGGAGGACCTCGTCACTCGCACGTTGGAGGAGTCCGACAACTCCGCCGCAGAGGTGCTGAGCCGTCAGATGGCCCTTGCGAGCGGCAAGCCGGGATCCTTCGCCGGCGCCTCCCAGGCCCTCGAGGAGCACCTCAAGAACATGGGAGCCTGGCAGGACGGCGCTGTCGTTCAGGATGGGTCGGGCCTGTCCCGAGGCAACCGGATCACGGCGGCCATGCTTTCCCACGCCTGGCAAAAGGTTTTGACGACACCGAAGCTGCAGCCGGTAGCCAATGCGGTTCCCGTCAGTCGGGTCTCGGGAACCTTGCACAAGCGCTTCTCCGAGCCGAGCACGGCAGCGGCGCGTGGCGTGGTCCACGCCAAGACCGGCAGCCTGCAAGGGGTTATCTCGATGTCGGGATGGCTGCGTGACGCCGACGGGCGCATCCTCGTCGCCTCCTTCATCGTCAACCAGACCGATGGCTCCGCTCGATCCTGGCTTGACGTCGTCTACGGCAACCTGGCCGGGTGCGGCTGCACCCGCTGATGGCACGACGTGAACTGGGTCCGGCAGCCCTGACGGTTGCCCAGGCCGTCGAGCATGCGGTCCGCGGAATTGACCGGTTCGTCGTCGGGTGTTCTGGCGGGCCGGACTCCCTCGCCCTGGCGTTGGGGTCGGAGTGGGCATCTCGACGCCGTGGAGCCGAGGTGATGGTCGTCATCGTCGACCATCAGCTGCAGGACGGGTCGGACGAGGTGGCAGCGCGTACTCGAGACCTGCTGACCGACCGTGGGATGGACGCCTGTGTGCGTCGCGTCGAGATCGATCCGAATGACCCTGACGGCCCGGAGGCGGCGGCTCGAACCGCTCGTCGAGCAGCGCTGGTTGACGTCGCCGGGAAGACGCCGATCCTGCTCGGCCACACCCTCGACGACCAGGCCGAACAGGTCTTGCTGTCCCTGGCCCGTGGCTCCGGGGCGACGTCGCTCGCCGGTATTCGGCCGCGGGCAGGCCAGTTCTGGCACCCGCTGTTGGGGGTGCGTCGGGCCCAGACCCTGCAGGCATGCCAGGAATGGGACGTCGAGCCATGGCATGATCCCCACAACAGTGACTCGCGGTTCCTGCGCTCCAGGGTGCGCACCGAGCTCATGCCGGTTCTCGAGGACGTCCTCGGATCGGGGGTGGCGGAATCCCTGGCCCGCAGCGCGTCGCTGTTGGCCGGAGAAGACGCCGTCGTCACGGCTGTGGCTGACCAGTGGGCACGAGACCACGAGGTGACGGACGACGTTCTGCCCGGGCTGCGAGGTGTGGAATCCGGGTTGGCTCGACGGGTCGTCAAGAAGTGGCTGCCCGAGGCGACAATGGTTCACGTCGACGCCGTCCTGGGTCTTCTGGACGGTCCCGGAGGCGCTGGGGTGGACGTTCCTGGCGGCCGCGTCGAGATGAGGCGTGGGACCCTGTACCTCACCCAGCGCCTGCGGCAGATCCGGGATCGGTAAGCTGGATCCGTGCGAGCTTCTGACATTCCCGAAGATTTCGACCGCGTTCTGTACACCGATGAGCAGGTGGCCTCTCGTGTCCGCGAGGTCGCTGCCCAGATCGACGCCGACTATGCGGGGCGGGAAATCCTCATGGTTGGTGTGCTCAACGGTGCTGTCATGACCATGGCGGACCTGTGCCGCGCGATGAAGTCCCACATGTCCATGGATTGGATGGCCGTGTCGTCCTACGGTGCCGGTACGAAGTCCAGCGGCGTGGTGCGCATCCTCAAGGACCTCACCAAGGACATCGAGGGCCGCGACATCCTCATCGTCGAGGACATCATCGACACCGGCCTGACGCTGAGCTACCTGGTGCAGAACCTGCGCAGCCGCAACCCCAACTCCATCGAGATCATGGCGATGTTCCGCAAGCCGGAGGCCGTGACCTGCCCGCTGGATGTCAAGTACGTCGGTTTCGACATTCCCAACGAGTTCGTCGTCGGATACGGCCTGGATTACGCCGACAAGTACCGCAACCTCACGGATGTGGCGACGCTGGCGCCGCACGTGTACAACTCCTGAGGGGTCGACGTCGAAGGGCGGACCGCCATCGGGTTGGGATGGTCGCGATGCGGTACAGCGTTCGTCAACACTGCGATGTTGTCATGCGCTGGTATCGTGACGCCTTGAGTCCCACCCACCCATGCCCCTAGGTAGTACATGAAAAACGTGTCCCGCATCTTCAAAGGTCCTCTGATCTGGATCCTGTTGTGCATCGGCTTGATCATTGTGTTCCTGCAGTTCACCGGGTCGGGGAACGGGTACAAGGACATTCCGACGTCTGAGGCCGTCAGCATCATCAACAGTGACAAGAAGTTGGATGGCGTCACGCTGACTGACGGCGATCAGGTCATCAAGATCACTGAGAACGACGATAAGAAGTACCGCTCGTACTGGGTTGGTAACCAGTCCGACCAACTCGTTGACAAGCTCAACGACCGGGTCCAGGACAAGACGCTGAAGTCGTGGCAGGGGGAGAACCCTGGGCAGAGCATCTGGAAGGCTCTGCTCATCAACTTCCTGCCTTTCGTCATCATCCTGCTGTTCTTCTTGTGGGCTATGAACGCAGCACAAGGCATGGGCGGCCGTGGCGGCGTCATGGGGTTCGGCAAGTCCAAGGCCAAGGTGGGCAGTAAGGACACCCCCAAGTCGACTTTCGCTGATGTCGCGGGCTGCCAGGAGGCGATCGACGAGCTGCAGGAGATCCGTGAGTTCCTCGCTGAGCCGGCGAAGTTCCAGCGGGTCGGTGCCAAGATTCCCAAGGGCGTCCTGCTGTATGGCCCTCCTGGTACCGGTAAGACGCTGCTGGCTCGTGCCGTGGCCGGTGAGGCTGGAGTGCCCTTCTTCTCGATCTCGGGTTCGGACTTCGTCGAGATGTTCGTCGGCGTCGGCGCCTCCCGGGTCCGCGACCTCTTCGAGCAGGCCAAGGAGGCCGCTCCGGCGATCATCTTCATCGATGAGATTGACGCTGTCGGCCGGCACCGTGGTGCTGGTATGGGCGGCGGCCACGACGAACGTGAGCAGACGTTGAACCAGTTGCTCGTCGAGATGGACGGCTTCGACGTCCACGGTGGCGTCATCCTCATTGCCGCAACGAACCGTCCCGACGTCCTCGACCCGGCATTGTTGCGTCCCGGTCGTTTCGACCGTCAGATCGCGGTGGAGGCCCCTGACCTCGACGGCCGTCTCAAGATTCTTCAGGTGCACGCCCACGGCAAGCCGATGGCCGACAACGTCGACCTGACCTCGATCGCCCGTCGTACCCCCGGCATGACCGGCGCCGACCTGGCGAACGTGCTCAACGAGGCCGCCTTGCTGACGGCTCGTGCCGACCTGCCGGTGATTGGCAACGCCGAGCTCGACGAGGCGATTGACCGCGTCATTGCTGGCCCGCAGAAGAAGACGCGGCTCATGAACGAGCACGAGCGGCTCGTGACGGCTTATCACGAGGGTGGGCACGCCTTGGTGGCCGCGGCCATGCCGGGTACCGACCCGGTACAGAAGATCACGATCCTGCCGCGTGGTCGGGCGCTGGGATACACGATGGTCATGCCCGACTCCGACAAGTACTCCCAGACGCGCAGCGAGTTGCTGGATTCGATGGCGTACATGATGGGTGGTCGTGCGGCCGAGGAGCTCATCTTCCACGACCCGTCGACGGGTGCCTCGAATGACATCGAGAAGGCCACGAAGGTGGCTCGCGCTCTCGTCACTCAGTACGGTTTGTCGGCTCGCGTCGGCACGGTGCAACTGGGGTCAGGGGACAGCGAGCCATTCCTCGGCATGACGACTGGGCAACAGCGCGACTACTCCGACGAGACCGCCAAGATCATTGACGACGAGGTGCGTGAACTTCTTGAAAATGCGCACCAGGAAGCATTTGACTGCTTGGACGCCAACCGTGAGGTGCTCGACGAGTTGGTGTGCCAGCTTTTCGCCAAGGAGACATTGAGCAAGGCTGAGGTCGCCGAGATCTTCAAGCCGCTCAAGCACTGGCCGGAGCGTGGCGCGTTCACCGGTTCTGACAAGCGTGTGCCGTCGTCCATCCCGCCGGTCAAGCCCCCACAGGTTGTCGGTGTGGACGAGGATGCTCCCGAGGTTGGTGCTCCGCGTCGTGGCGTCATAGCTCCCCCGGCTCCTGAGCCTGGTGGGGATCTTCCGGGGGACAATCCCGGTGAGTGGCAGCCGCCGTCCGACTGGCAGCCGCCGAGCGTCGGGGGAGGAAAGTCGCCTCAGCCCCCGACCCCCGGACCTACCCAGCCGGGTGAGGGCCCCCAGCCGCCGTCGAGTGGAAGTCCTTGGGGTCCGCGTAGGTCCTGACGATCGTTACGGCCTGCTGCGTGTGACGCGGCGGGCCGTCGTTCCAGGTTGCCCGCCGTCACTTCGACCCAACCGTCGGTTGAACCGAGGAGGCCCCCATGACCCGCAGAAGCCTGACGACGTACGGAGCCATCGTCGTTTACAACCTGTTCACGGTGGTCGGCGTCGTCCTGTTCGGCTGGCCGGTGGGCAACATTCTCTTGCTC
The DNA here is from genome assembly GCF_000227295.1 of Cutibacterium avidum ATCC 25577. GTDB lineage: Bacteria > Actinomycetota > Actinomycetes > Propionibacteriales > Propionibacteriaceae > Cutibacterium > Cutibacterium avidum. The sequence goes on from NZ_JH165054.1 coordinate 1,463,351, forward strand.
GGCTGGTGCGAGAACGTCATGTTCGTCATTGCCGCGGCGCTGGCCAATGGACGTTTGCGGCGGGAGTCGAGGCGCACCGGCGAGCCAATTCCGGTCGATCCGTCGGCTTGGCGGATTGATAACGGTATGAACCTTGATGCCACTGCCTCGCCGCTCTCCTACCTCTTGGCCAATCTCTTCTTCTTGGTGGTCCACCTCGGTTTTGCCGGTGCGTTGGCCTTACTCCTCGGGGTGCAGTTGACCGTCACCGCGGCTGGTGTGCCTTTCGTGTTGGCGGTCTTGCGCCATGTCGTCGAGGGGACCAATGATTCCTTGGGTGACCCTGACGTGCGGCGTGCCAAGGATCTACGGGCCGCACGGGATGCCAACCGGCGGGTTGTGGTCCAGCACGTCTTCATTATCGTCGCTGGGGGTCTGAGTATCGCCATGCTAAACCTTGGAGGAGACCACCTCGGGGGCTTTAGCGGGTCGGGTCACGTTAGCGTCGAGGACATAAGGGATGTCGTGGCGCTCGCGGTGCTGGTGCTCTACGTCGCTGCCAAGATCATCGTCGAGGTGCTGATCGCCTGGGCGCGGGACCACGTGACGCCGACGTCGAGCCTGTCGGCTGCGGCCTGAAGCAGCCCTCGTCGCTGTCCTAGAATCGTTCGAGTGAGTGAGTCCATGCCAGAGCTACCAGTTGACCTGTCTCGGGCCCGGGCCGCGGTGCGCGAGTTCCTTCTGGCGATCGGAGAGGACCCCGATCGGGAGGGCTTGCGCGAGACTCCCGAGCGGGTCGCCCGGGCCGCCGCCGAGATCTTCCGGGGCCTGGCCCAGGATCCCGCCGAGATCCTCTCCAAGACCTTTGACATCTCCCATGACGAGCTGGTCCTCGTGCGCGACATCGAGGTGCAGTCGTGCTGCGAGCACCATCTGCTGCCGTTCACCGGCGTCGCCCACGTCGGCTACATCCCGGCCAAGGACGGCCGTGTCACGGGTCTGAGCAAGATCGCCCGACTCGTCGACGTCTACTCCCGACGCCCCCAGGTCCAAGAGCGGCTCACGACCCAGGTCGCTGACGCCATGGTCGAGTACCTGCATGCCCGCGGGGTCATCGTCGTCATCGAGTGCGAGCACATGTGCATGACAATGCGCGGCGTGCGCAAGCCGGGGTCGCGGACGGTGACCTCGGCTGTGCGAGGCATCCTTCGTGACCCCGCCACTCGTGCCGAGGCGATGGGGTTGATCACCGGGAGGTGAGGTGTGGCGGGCGTTGAGCCCGCCACTTTCATTGCCGCTGGTGAGAAATCGTTTCGGGTGATAACAGCGACAGGTGGAACAAAAGCGGAACAAGATCGTCCGGGATAGTGTCGGTGGCGCAGCCCAGACTTATCTCTGTCACTGCATGAACCAGTGCTAACGGCTTTGTCATGGAGTGACGTGTGTGCTCGGTGTGCGTGCCCACGCCATCACAACGAATGACAATGGGCCATTGGGGCCGCATTGATGAACAAAGGAGTGATTGATGTCCGAGACTTCTGCCGAACTGACCTTTAAGATGTTGCTGGAGGCTTGTAGTCCAGGAGGTGCCAGCAACCTGTCCGTGACGACTGAGCTGGAACCAGCTGCTGGCCTCCATGCCGGGGTCGCACCGGCACGATATGTACGCGGCAACAAGGGCACTTACGCCTATGAGCCTCGGTTTGTCGATGGGGAGCCCCAGCGATGCGTCGTTCTCGAAAGTAAGGGCGGGTTCCTGAACCTTCTCGAGGACGCACTTGGCTCCGCCATCTTCGACGAGGACGGCCCGCTCAAACTGACGCCGCGCATGAGCGTCACCTACGACAATGGCCAGTCCATGGCTGATTACGAAGCGCCCCACCGTGCGTTCGATGGCCACTTCCGGGCGGGGTACATCGACGGCAAGCCCGTCACCGCGAACCCGCGTTACCGTGCTCTTCGCGACTGCACGGCGATCAACATGAAGCCGCTCCTCGAGACCTCCCCGGTGAGCTTGCTATTCGGCGCGTGGGACTCGAGCAGGAAGGCCCATCAGGTTCGTGTTCGTTCGGCCATGACCGGCGAGATCATTGGTGTCCTCGCAGATCAGAACTCCACTACCACCCCCGAGCGTGGCGCTGCCCGCGTCGACCCGATTGCTGCGAGCGTCCAGCTGTCTGCGAAGGACATGCTGGCCCTCGTCGATCAGCAGGCCGATGAGTTCAGCGCGAAGACGGTCGCCAAGCTTCGTGACGAGGCGGCCAAGGCCAAGAAGGGAGCGATTTCAGGATCGTCCCTGGGGCTGGGCGCAATCCCGCCGTCACTGGAGAGCCTTGGTTTTGTTTCCTGCAAGCGCATCATCCGATCGACTGTTCTCAGCTTCAGTGCCCTCCGGCAGCTCCGCTTCGGAGGAGACACGGAGTCCGACGTGGCTTGCCGCGCTCTGCTGGCTGCCCTCGGCCTGGCCAGCCTCGCGCGATCCAACGAGGAACTGGTCATACGAGCCAACTGCGACCTGCGCGAGTCCGAGGCGCCTCACTTCGAGCTGGACTGCCGTAACGGAGAGGTCCAGACCTTGTCCCCGATCCTTCGGGAGCAGGCAGACGCACTTCTCGATCAGGCGATTTCGCACGCCCGCAACGCGGCTGGAATCTCCTGGAACGGCGAGGAGCTCGCGATCGTCGGTAACCCGATCGTCATCAGCGGTGCAACCGCCGAGGCCGAGGACGAGTGACCGTGACCGCGTTCACCATCACCGCTCGTTTCCCGTTAGGGGTTTATCAAGGGCATTCGCCCGACGGTGTGACGTCGGATCGGTTCCCCTCAACCTCGCGATTGTTCTCGAGCATGGTTCACGCAGCGAGCAAGGGATCAACGGCTGAACCTCGCGGCGCAGATTTACGCATGTCCGAGGCGAGTGCGACGGCCCTGCAGTGGGTGGAGAACAATCCGCCCGAGGTCTGGACGCCACGCGGACGCTTCGAACCTTTCGGGCACGACGTCGAGATCACCTCGTATCGCCCTGAGGCCACTTTCGATAAGAGCGTGCTCAAGAAACGCCCCAAGCGCATCAGCCAAGGAGTGGCCACTGAGTTGGGTTGGTCGTGGTCGTGGGCAGACGTGCCTGACGTCGTGGCGGCAACCTTGGAAGCCATTTGCGCTGACGTGGCTTGTCTGGGGGAGCGGGAGAGTTTCGCGGTTCTCGACACCAGCCGGGCAACGGTCGAAGGGCTCACCCTGTCCCAGAAGGGTCAGCTGGGCAATCGCGGAACCAAGGTCGGGGCACCGGCAGCCGGCCGTCTGGCCGAACTTGAGGCTGCCCATGACATGGTGCTCGGGGCCAAGCCACAGACTGTGTCCAAGGACGCGGTGGCCAAGAATGAGGATCTCCACACGACTCCTGCTCCTCGCGAGCGTGTCGTCAACACCTTCTACACGGTGACTGCGGCTCCGGACCCTGACCTGCCTTGGACAAGGGCGATTCGCATCCCGATCAGTCGGCAGTTGCCTGACGACGAACTCGTCAAATGGTCTGTGGCTTTTCACCGCACGATTGCCCGGCGCATCGGATCTGAGGCACCCGCGATCGTCACGGGCAGATATCCTCGCGGATTCGCGCCACCACCAAACCGAGTCGCCATTCAGTATCTCGATCCGAATCTGCCGACCCGTGCGCGGTTCGACGGGCCCTCCTTGGCCCTTCTCATCCCGCACGGGATGGACGCCATGGATGAGTGGAGACTTCGTAGCGCCCTAGGTACCTCGATGAGGCTGGTCCTGGGCAAGTCCGGAACGCTGGAGCTTGGTGAATTCGAAGACATGTCCGTGGAGGACTTCTGGGCGCCAGTACCGAGTGGACACCGCCGGTTCTGGAAGGCTCAGCCGGCAGCCGTTCCGGAGACGGGTACTCAGAAGATCCGAGGCGGAAAGTGGACCCTCGGTCACTCCGCCCTCCTTTCCTTGGGATTCGTCTTCAAAGATCCGTCGCTTCATGTACAGAAGGGCACTGCTGGGTATCTCGAACGGATCGCCCAGGTCGTGGAGAAGGGGGCTCGGGTCTTCTCCTGCCACGCCATTCCGGATCACAGGGTCGAGAGGTATGTCCACCGTATGCCGAAGCATGTGCAGTGCATCCCGTACCAAGCGCTGCTCGACCTGGGGTCTCTCACGACTGATTCAGCTTTGACCGCCATCGGTCAGTCGCGACATTTGGGAGGCGGCCTGTTGGTGCCGGTTGACCTTCCCACGGACCTTTTCGGAGGTGAGGAGTGATGCTGGACAGCTCTGATTTTGGTGAGTTCTTCGCTGCGGTCAATGACGGGTACAGGCCTTTTGCTTGGCAGGAGCGTCTCTTGGCCGATGTCATCGAAAAGGGCTCGTGGCCCGATGTCATCGGGGCCCCGACGGGATCCGGTAAGTCAAGCGTCGTCGACGTCTTCGTCTTCGCGAATGCCCTCGTTGCGCAGGGGTCTGCGCCGAGGCTGCCCCGACGAATGGCTGTCGTCGTGGATCGGCGGGCGCTTGTCGACCATCATGCCGAACGAGCTCGGCGAATTGCCGAAGCGCTTGACGGCGCCACGGACGGGATCCTCGCCGATGTGGCCGCAGCACTCAGATCATTGCGTGTCGACTCACGTGCCGAGGCCCTGATCGTCAACGAGATGCGTGGCGCGCTGCCGCCGGAACGTGGCTGGATCGATGATCCGACGGCCTGCGCGGTCATCTGCGCCACACCCGACATGTGGGGGAGCCGTCTTCTCATGAGGGGTTACGGCTCGAGTCGTCGGGCCCGTCCGCGAGAGGCCGGTTTCCTTGGTCTTGACGCGGTGATGGTCCTTGACGAGGCGCACCTCAACCAACAGTTGCTGCTCACAGCGCGACGAGTTCGTGAGCTTCAGGACAAGTTCGAGGAACCCCTCGGGGTCCCTCATCTTCAGGTGGTTGAGACGACGGCTACTCCGAGGAATGACGGATCAGGACGGTGTGTCTCGGTCACAGCAGATGATCTCGGGGACGAATCGTTGGCAGCACGTCTCACCAGGCCCAAGCCGGTCAACCTTGTCGAGGCTCAAGCATGGCCGTCGGGCAAGTCCGCTTCGAAGAAGCACATCGCGCAGCTGGCCGAGGAAGTTATCTCCCTCAAGGATCGCCTTGGTGAAGGGACGGTTGGGTGCATCGTCAACCGCGTCGACACCGCTATCGAACTCGTGAGCAGGCTCAAGGAGACGTTCCCTGACGGCATCGGGTGCTGGGTGGGTCCCATGCGCCCCATGGACGTTGGTGAGCTCCAGCAGAACAACCCCGAACTGCTCGACTCCTCTAAAGCTCCGAAGCTGGACGTGCTGGTTGCGACTCAGACGGTGGAGGTCGGTGTCGATCTTGACCTTGCCGGCCTGGTGACGGAACTGGCACCCGGTGATGCGATTGCTCAGCGGGTGGGCCGCGTCAATCGGCGCGGGCATCGCCCGGATGGGCCAGTAACGGTCATCGTCCCTGCAGATGAGAAGGTCAGGGACTATTTGCCCTACCTTGGCGACGATCTTGTTGCTGCGAGGTCGTGGTTGCAGTCATTGGCGGATGAACCGGAGGGTTTGTCTCCGTGGCAACTGGTGTCTCATCAGCCTCCCCCGGCCCGAACTCGCCGTCCCATTCCCATGAGGCTGGAATGGCATGACGTTGAGCGGCTTTCGCACACCTCGGAGCTCCCCTTTGCCTTGGAGGATCTTGACTTGTGGATTGCCGAGGACCTCGAGCAGAACGAGCCTGAGTGCGGCTTGGTGGTGCGAGACCTTCCCGAGTTCGAGGACGATGGAGCAGGTGATGGCGTCGCCCTGTCATTGCTGCAGGCCACACCACCACATACCGATGAGGTCTTTCCTACGAAGCTCTCCGTCTTGCGAGCCCACGTGACGAAGATCCTGGACGGGACGTCACGCACCTCGCGAGCCTTTGTGTGGCGAAGTGACGTTCGGCAGGCGGAGGCTGTGTGGACTTCTTTGACTGCACCAGAAGACCTCAGGGCAGGCGACGTCGTTTGCGTCGATAAGGGCCATAGTCTGACATGGCAACGCATTGTGGTTCCGCCTGAGAACGCCAGACGTGAGGACTTCCCCACGGCATGGGGAGCAGTCGAAGACGTCCAGGTGCGCGCGTCGCGTCAGCGAGTCGGGGACATTCGGGTGGCTGACCTGGATCCTGAAGACCCTCAATTCGTGCAGGATCTCCTCGGGTGCCGTGGAGAGTGGGACATCACGCTGTCTCCGCCCGACGACAAAGGCCGCACGTCCTGGGTCGTTCTGACCCGCGCCGCCAGGGTGCTTGATGATGAGGCATCACGACAGACATGGTCGCCGTCCGACCGGGTGCCGTTGACTCAACACTCCGAGGCCGTCGCGGATCGTGCCAAGCGTTTCGCCGAAAGGATCGGGGTGTCCGAGGAAATGTGTGAGACCTTGGCACAAGCCGGCTTGTGGCACGACGCGGGAAAGGCCGATCCACGGTTCCAGTTGTTGCTGGGCAATGACGGCTCGCTGGAACCGATTGCCAAGAGCACGGGGTTGAACCGACAGCGAACCCGCCAACGTGTTGCTGCATCACCGCTGCCCCGGGGGTGGCGGCATGAGCACAAGTCCGCTGTCATGGCACTGGCCGGAGGCCAGTCGGAACTCGTCGCTCGGCTCGCTGGCACGACCCACGGAGAGGGCCGGACTCTACCTGCGTACGACATGACGCAGCTGTGTACGAGCGCAGACCCCGAGGAACTCCAACATCTCTGCAGAGTTCTGTTCGAGGAAGGCGGCTGGGACGAGTTGATCGAGTCCACGCAGGCCGAGGTTGGAGTCTGGACGACCTGCTTCCTCGAGGGCGTCCTTCGCGCAGCCGACTGCCAGGTTTCCAAGGAGGGATCATGATTCGCCTAGTCGGAGATATCACCGACGCGTCCACTCATTTCGCCCAGGTTGGTCTGGCATTGATTCTCCAGAACGCAGGAGTCAAGAATGTCCGGATTTTCTGGGAGGACGGTTCCTCAGCTCGGGCGGTGGTCACATGGGACGGCGACACTGATGTCGGTCAAATCGTCAAGGATCATGCGGCGAGATGTTGTCAGGAGGGTTCCTGGGTATCTCAGTCGGTGATCGAAGCGAGCGGGAAGAAGCCGGTTGAAGCCGGTGTGTTCAGCCCCCGCGTCACTCCGCGAAAGACTGTCGAAGACTTGGCCAAGTGGGTCACGCTTAGGCGGACCAACATCGACGCTCTCCCACTCGACCGTTTGGATATGGCAATGGTGGGTGAGCTGGGGGAACCCGCTTACTGGCATGTGTCGCACAAGGTTGCGGCAAAAGATGTCGAGCCAGACCGTGGTGCCACCCGTTGGGAGATGACAATCCGTCTCAGCGGACGGAACTTTGTGCCTGATGCCTTGCTGAAGTACGCCGGAAAGCTTGCTGACCGGGAACCAAAAGACATCCTTGACGGCCTTGTGGGAAACTCGTTGAACGATGACTTCGGAACTGGTACGACGCCACTCGGTTTCAAGAACCGAAGCGCCATGGACACGGCTACAGCATGGTGCATGTTGTGGGGGATAGCAGCCACGACCTTGGTCCCCAGATCGCTGGCGGACATCCCGTCCAGAGGCTTTGCGCAGAGTTCTGGCGCTTACCCGAGAAACCGGGTTCACCCGAGGTACGCGACATTGCCAGTGATGTCGAAACCGACGTCTGTGTGCCGCTGGTCTGGTGTCTTGCGTAGCAAGACATGGGACGAGATTGTTCAGACTGGCGATGTCGAGGATTTGTCGCCAGTGGTGATGTCCCAGCTGGTGTCTTGGGGCGTTGAGAATGGCGTTCGGTTTGAAATCGAGGTGGCTGGAAGCGCCAGTGCGCCGGAACGAAGACTCAAGGGCGGATCAGTTTTCAGGATCGCCGATGCTTGGAGATGACCCCCTTCCGATCAGTTTGGTTCTGCATGCGGTTTTTTGCCCCAGGAACGCCTGGTTGCAGGGATCGGGAGAAACGACGGACACCTACCAAGTGCAGGCCGGCACCGAGGCACACCGGGCGGTTGATGACGCCACGACCGCCCGAGACAACGAGCACCGTGCAGTGCCGGTCTACTCGGAAGCCCTGGGAGTGGTTGGTCGTTGCGACTGCGTTCGCGATCAGCCGGACGGGACCGTCGTTGTGATTGAGTACAAGACGACTCCGGTCCGGCAACAGGCCATTGTGACGCCGGCCCATCGCGTACAGCTTGCTTTGCAAGCGATGTGTTTGGAAGAGGCCGGTCATACGGTTTCGGCTGCATTCGTGTGGTTCGTCAACCACCACAAAGACGTTCGCGTTGACCTAACCGATGAGTTGAGAAATGAGGCCGCGCGTTGGGTTCGTACGACTCGTCAGCTTCTCCAGAACTCTCGACCACCGGAGCCGTTGTCCAATGACGCCAGATGTAGTCGATGCTCTCATGTCAGTGTCTGTCTTCCAGATGAGGTCAGGAGCACCGCACCTGCTCGTCGTATTTCGGTGACCAGGAACCGCGGGGTCATTGTCCACGCGACGACTCCGGGCTCGCGAGTGCAGATTCGCCGTTCCCGGGTTGAGGTTGTTCGCGGCGGGGAGGTGCTCGCAGAGCTTCCTCTCGAGAAGGTTGACGGGCTGATTCTCCATGGCAACGTTGACGTCTCGAGTGCGCTTATGCGCGAGCTTCTGTGGCGTCGAAGAACGGTCGTCTGGTGTAGCTCGCGAGGCCGGGTGATGGGCTGGGCATCTACAGCCCAGACGGTCAACGGGCTTGGCCGCGTGCACCAACACGAGATATCGGCTCAAGGGTCTTTGCCCCTTGCTAGAGGCATGATTCGTGCCAAGATTGCCAACCAAGCGACCATGCTGAGGCGCTGGTACAAGGCCGGGGATGAAGCTACTTTCTTGAGGTTCTTGCAACACAGTATTGACGAGTGTGCGTCACTGCCAGAGATCTTTGCGGTTGAGGGTCGCGCTGCAGCGGTGTACTTCGGGTTGTTCCCGATGTTTCTCAAGGACGGTAAGCGGCAGGATTGGGTCGAGCATTGGTCGGGGAGGCAGGGGCGGGGTGCTGGTGATCCTCTTAACCTCTGCCTCAACTATGCCTACGGATTGCTTCTGACTGAATGCGTCCGCGCCTTGGTCGCGTGTGGACTGGACCCTCATGCCGGGATTCTCCATTCGGCCAACCGGAACAAGCCCGCGATGGCTCTTGACCTCATGGAGGAATTCCGTCCGGTCATTGCTGATTCCGTAGTGGTATCTGCCATCAACAATGGGCAATTGAGGTTGCGATATCTCTCTTCCGGTTTGGGCGAAGCCACGCTGGACCAGCGGGCCAAGAAGGTGTTGATCACGGCCCATGAAGCACGAATGGCAACGGAGATCATCCATCCGCTGTATGGATACAAGGTTTCATGGCGGCGCGTCGTCGAAGTCCAAGCCCGATTAGTCCTGGAGGCGGTCTCGGGATCTGCTGCGCCATATCGCGGGGTGACGGTGAGATGAGTCGCCAACCTGACGAGATGGCATATCTCATTGCTTACGACATAGTGGATGATCGCCGTCGCGACATGGTTGCGAAGGTGCTTGGAGGTTATGGCAACCGTGTTCAGTACAGCGTTTTCATTGTGGTGTGTACCAAGGCTGCGCTTCTTCGGCTCCGCCGGAAGCTGACGGGGGTCATTGATTGTGAGGAGGACTCGATACTTGTAGCGCTGTTGGGGCCTGATGGAGGGGCGGACCTCTCAGTGGATTGGATAGGTCGGAGCCGAAGAGTGTTTGACGATGCTCCGGTCATCGTCTGATGCGAGAGGGTCTTGAAACACGGAATCATGTTGACCGCTCGCAGCTGCGAAGCTGGTTCTCAGAGACGGTTTGACCGAGATTTCTCGGTCTGGATCTTGATAACTACGTGTTCCTGGCGCGGGCCCCTCGCGAAGGGTTGATATTCTTCCTAATGAGAGGCGCTTGGATCGCCACGCTGCCTCGGCTTAACTGCCGAGGCAACTTCGTTGAGGCTGGTCCATAGTGCAAGGTCGAGTAGGGGGGAACGGTGGCCTCGGCTTAACTGCCGAGGCAACTTCGTTGAGGCTTGCCGCCATGACGCCACTCGGCCCAGTGATTCCTCGAGCCTCGGCTTAACTGCCGAGGCAACTTCGTTGAGGCCGGTGCACTCAGGTCCGCTCCACCGGCACCGGCGGGTCGGCCTCGGCTTAACTGCCGAGGCAACTTCGTTGAGGCCCAGCGCCACGCCCATCCAGATGTTCAGGAACGGCATGGCCTCGGCTTAACTGCCGAGGCAACTTCGTTGAGGCTGTTCGTGGGCGGGCTCCTCGGCGACGCGCTTGACTCCCGCCTCGGCTTAACTGCCGAGGCAACTTCGTTGAGGCTCTCTCGTCCCTCCCCCCGGTGTGCGCAGCCACAGGGGGCCTCGGCTTAACTGCCGAGGCAACTTCGTTGAGGCCTACGCCACACTCGCACGGTGTCGGCGCCGACAAACGGTGGCCTCGGCTTAACTGCCGAGGCAACTTCGTTGATCCTGGTCCGAGGTCGTTGAACCTTCCCGGTCGCCTCGATAACCCCCACCCGATCGACCCACCCAACCCCTTACACTTTCAGCGTGATATTTGTGGACCCCGCGAACACCAATCCGCATCCTGCCCGCACCCTCGTCATGGGTGTCGTCAACGTCACCCCCAACTCCTTCTCCGACGGAGGCATGTGGGCAGACCCCGAGGTGGCCATCCGCCACGCGCGTGACCTCGTCGCCCAAGGAGCCAACATCATCGACGTCGGCGGCGAGTCGACCCGACCGGGCACCGAACGCACCCCCGAGGACGAGGAACTGCGTCGCGTCATGCCCGTCGTCAAGGCCCTCGTGTCTGACGGGGTCACCGTATCCGTCGACACCATGCGTGCCTCCGTCGCCAAGGCGGTCGTCGAGGCCGGAGCGACGATCGTCAACGATGTTTCCGGGGGCAAGGCCGAACCGCAAGTCCTCAACGTTGTCGCCGATTCTGGCGTCGACTACGTCCTCATGCACTGGCGCGGCCAGTCCGCCACCATGCAGGACCTCACCCATTACGACGACGTCGTCGCCGACGTCATCAGCGAAACCTCCCAGCAGGTCGACGCGGCCCTGGCCGCCGGCATCGACCGCGAACGCATCATCGTTGACCCGGGTATCGGCTTCTCCAAGACGGCCGAGCAAAACTGGCAGCTCATCGACGCCGTCGACGCCTTCCAGGACGGTTTCAAGGATCTGCGCGTGCTGTGGGGGGTCAGCCGCAAGCGCTTCCTCGGCGAACTCCTCGCTGACAATGGCGAGGACCGACCTGCCCTGGAACGCGACGCCAGCACGATGGCCCTGTCGACCTACCTCGCCCTCCATCGCGCCTGGTGTGTGCGCACCCACGAGGTCCGTGCCAACCGCGACGCCATGGAGACAGTCGCCCGCCTTCTCGCCTGAGTCCGCGCCTCTTGCTGATTGACGTGTGCCTCTCCTCGCAGACGTCGTCGACAAGCCCAATTGCGGCGTACAGGTAACCTTCCGTCATGACCGATGGACAGATCACCCTGACGGGCATCCGCGCCCACGCGAACCATGGCGTCCTCCCCAGCGAGCGTGAGCTCGGCCAGCTCTTCAGCGCTGACGTCACCCTTGACGTCGACATGGACACCGACTCTGACGACATCACCAAAGCCGTCAATTATGCGACAGTCGCACAGCAGGTGCTCAACGTTCTCGCAGGGGAACCGGTGAATCTCATCGAAACCCTGGCTGGCAGAATTGCCGACACCGTTCTCGGGATGAGCCCGCGCGTTCGATCCGTCCAGGTAACTGTTCACAAGCCACATGCCCCCGTGGGCGTTGCCCTCGACGACGTGGCTGTCATGTGCCGAAAGGATGCCGAGTGAAAACCGTATTCAGCTTGGGTTCCAACATGGGAAACCCCTTTGCTCATCTGCGAGACGCCGTCCGCCTCATCTCCGAAACCCCCGGCCTTCACGACGTCGTCGTCTCACCGGTCTACGTCACTGCCCCTGTCGGGGGAGTGCAGCAGGACGACTTCCTCAATCTGGTCGTCGTCGCAACCAGTGACCTTCCACCATCAGTCTTGTTGGAGCGCGCTCACGTCATCGAAGACGCCCACGGCCGTGAGCGCACCATCCCAAATGGTTCTCGTACCCTCGACGTTGACCTCATTTGCGTCGGTGATGAAACCGTCACTACTGACGAATTGACGCTTCCGCACCCCCGAGCACATGAGCGCGCATTCGTCCTGGTGCCGTGGTCCGATGCCGACCCTGATGCCGAATTGCCCGGGCACGGCCGGATCGCTGATCTGCTGGCCACCTTTGACGCCGAAGAACTGGCCAAGGCCGTTAAACCTTATCCGCGCCAGATCGACGTGGCCGGTGTCACTGTTGCGAGAGGATGGGACGAGAGGCACGACGAGGAGGATCTATGACACGGAGCCTGCCACCGGACTGGGATGACGATCGACGCCCCGACGACGGCGATGATCCCCACGGCAATCTCGCTCCGACCGACTGGAAGGTCATCATCGTGGCAGCCCTCTGCGGAGCTGCCCTGGGATGGTTCACGCTGAGTATCTACAAGGTCAGTGACAACACCGCGCCGATCCTGCCCTGGTCGCTCCCGGTGGTCATCCTTGTCGTCGCCGTCGCGACATGGGGATATGCCAGGGCCTTTCGCGCCAAGGTCGTCGACCCCAAGCGAGAGGTCGAGGCGAACCAAGGCCTCGTGTCACTGGCGCTGGGAAAGGCCATCGCCTTGTCGGGTGCTGCTCTCGTCGGGGCGTGCATCGTGTACGTCCTCACCTACGTCTGGCACCTCAACATCCCCTACCCCCGGCAGCGGACCATCGTCGGGGCGGTGACAGCCATCACCTGCGCGATCATGGCATGGGCCGGGTGGTTTCTCGAGAACGCCTGCAAGGTGCCGAAGGGCCCGAAGGACCCGGACGAGCACTCCAAGGGGTGACAGCGACCACAATATCGCGACTCGCCAGAGTTCAGTGCTTGACGCGAAGCTCAACGGACTGTACTTGTGAACGCCTCACACGATATGATTGATCGCGTGAGCGGCGTGCATGATCTCAAACGGGTTGAAAAGGACACTGACGAGCGCAAGGGTGTGCTCGTCCTTCTTATCGCGGCAACGGTTGTCGCCATTGCGTGTGGACTGATTCCCTCCATCTGGGCGGTTCGGGCCGGCGTGCTCGTGGCCCTTGTCGGAGCGTGGGTCTCGGTCTTCATGGCGTGGCGTCAGGTCGATGCCATTCGCCAGATGCATTACGACGCCATCAAGGAACTTCGTCACGCTGCATCCGAGCAGGAAAAGCGTCACCATGCTGAGTCCATGGAGATGATCGACACCTTCTCGCGTCGTGTCGGCTCCATCTCGAAGACCCTCGCCGACACCCGCGCCAAGCTGGATCGCGCCGAGAGCGAGTTGTCGACCCTCCGTGGCGACAAGGCTGCTCTGCAGTACAAGGTCACGGTCGGTAACAAGAGGGTCGCCTCCCTCGAAATGCGTATCACCGAGCTGGAGACTGAGCTTGACGCCCTGCTGGCTGACGGCCGTTCAGGGCGCCTGGGAACCCTGCGCACCGTCACCGATGCGGGCGTCCCCACCGCTGACGAGATCTGGGAGCGCGGCAACGACGCGACCATCGCTGATCTCTCTCGCGTCGCCTTCCCTCGTCTGTCTGACGAGACTCGCGTGGCTCGCCGCCAGGCCTGACACTCAGCCGCCGAAGACCTCACGTGGGGCCCAGCCATATGGCTGGGCCCCACGCTTGTTCGCCTGAGGGGGGCTATGGGCGGTGCCCCCGTCCTCACTTGTCCAGATCTCCCAAGGTCCATCCCAGTGACGCGATGGCGGCCTCGACATCGTCTGTCCGTGTACCGGGCAGAATGGCTTCCAGGGCCTGGACGTTGGCAAAGGTGGGAGTGCGCAGCGCCATCCTCCACGGCGTCGTGCCGCCGCGAGATTCCAGCAGGTACCCGGCTCGTCCCCAAGGGGCCTCCATGGCTGTCCAGGTGCGTCCACGGGGAACCTTGATGGCCGTCGGCAGGCGCGTCTCCAGCGGCCCGTCGAGAGTCGGCAGTCGATCCAGGACCTGACGGCACAGGCCTGACGACACCGTCACGTCGTCGCACAGGGCTGCCAGCCGGGAGTAGGCGTCTCCCAGGGGCTCTGCAGCCGTCTGAGGCCAGCTCAGCTCGTCGTAAACCGGCAAACCCTTGCGAATGTCCATGTCGACGCCGCTCGTCCGTGAGACAGGACCGGAGAGGCCGTAGGCGTCGACCATCTCTGTGGGAATGACGGCGACCTCGCGAATCCCCTCGGCGGCCTCGAGGTCGGCACGCAGCCGGGGGAGGAGGGCGTCTGCCTCGTCGAGCCATTCCCGTAATCCGGGGCACCACTCCTCCTCCGGATGGATCTCAAGCCCTCCGATTCGCGTGATCATGGGATGAATTCGATTTCCTGAACACGACTGCCAGATCGTTCGTGATTTTTCAATCGCGGAAGCCATCTCATTCCCGAGGTCTGGGTCATCACAGTGATGACCCACCCATGACAAAAATGTGAGGTGTGAGGTGATTCTGCTGAACTCTGCGAGCAAGGTTCGTATCCATGTCACCCGAGTCGGCACAGTAATGCCCATCGCCTCTTCGATGACATGTGCTGCACCGGTCTCACCGATGAAAGGTGCCGTCCAGTCATGGCGTGATGCAAGCATGGGGATCTGTCGGTAATCACGAACCTCGAAGAGTTTTTCATCCCCGCGATGAAGGTTGCCGACATTTACCTGTGCCGAGGTGATGAGATCGTCCTCGACAGTTGTGGCGATACGGACCAGGCCTGGCCTCGTCGGGTGCAGCCGCCCGAGGTCAAGCCGGATCACCTCATATTCGCCATCTGGAGTTTCTGCAGGGGTTGCCAACATCATCGCTCCGACGACGAACAAGATCTTTCGCGTGGAACTGAACACACGTCAAGGATGCCTCATTACGCGCCCAGATGCACCTTCAGGACAACCTTTCGATGAAAGAGGAACAGAAGTTGCCTTGTGTTTTTCTGTGCCATGAACATAAACTGTCAGTTGAAAGCCGAAGTTGTATCTACGGCGCAAGTCTGAAAGGAATACCATGGCACAGCGTGTGCGTGTTGATCTTGTCGACGATGTGGACGGAAGCCCTGCCGAGGAATCTGTCAATTTCGCCCTTGATGGTGTCAGCTATGTGATTGACCTGTCCGCGGAGAACGCCTCCAAGCTGCGCGATGATCTGTCCAGGTGGACCGCCAATGCTCGTCGCACCGGTGGTCGCCGTACCCGTGGTCGTCGGCCCACCGGAGGCCCGACTGCCAACGAGGTTCGTCAGTGGGCCAAGGAGCAGGGTTACGAGGTCTCGGAGCGCGGACGCGTCGCCAACGAGATTCGTGAGGCCTACGATCGCGCTCACTGATCCCACTCATGTGATCCTTGACAGGGCGTGTTGGTGGCGACGCCGGAGCAGGAAGGCTCCGGCGTCGCGCTGTTCCACCCGGGTTGTGCCAGCGGCGTAAGTGGGTATCTCAGATCTGTCGTCAGCGGTTATTAGACTGACCACACAGGCCGGCGGTCCAGTGCTGTCGGTTGGTTGCATGAAAGTTTCACGCGACCGCGAGTGGATCCGTACACCGGTGTTTTCCGGTGGTTGGTCTGCTCCACATACGAGGAGAGTTCATGTTCGAACGGTTCACCGATCGGGCCCGCCGGGTCGTCGTCCTGGCCCAGGATGAGGCCAAGGCCCTGAACCACAATTACATCGGTACCGAGCACCTGCTGCTCGGGCTCATCAGCGAGGGCGAGGGCGTTGCCGCCAAGGCCCTCGAGTCCCTTGACATTTCCCTGGAGGCAGTCCGTGCCCAGGTGGAGGAGATCATCGGTCACGGCACCTCGACACCGACTGGCCACATCCCCTTCACCCCGCGCGCCAAGAAAGTCCTTGAGCTGAGTTTGCGCGAGGCCCTCCAGATGAATCACTCCTACATCGGTACCGAGCACATCCTGCTCGGCCTCATCCGTGAGGGAGAAGGCGTCGCCGCGCAGGTGCTGATCCGCCTTGGCGCTGATCTCAACACGGTGCGCAACAGCGTCCTGCAGTTGCTGCAGGGCTACCAGGGTGACGAGCGTCAGGCTGCCACCTCGGGCGCGCCTGAGGCCGGCCCGCAGCAGTCCTCGGCGACGATCCTCGATCAGTTCGGTCGTAACCTCACCGACGCCGCCCGTGACGGCGAGCTCGACCCGGTCATCGGACGCGAGAAGGAGATCGAGCGGGTCATGGTGGTGTTGAGCCGCCGTACCAAGAACAACCCGGTTCTCATCGGTGAGCCTGGCGTCGGCAAGTCCGCCTGCGTGGAGGGTCTGGCCCAGGCCATTGTGCGTGGAGATGTCCCCGAGACCCTGCGCGACAAGAAGATCTACTCCCTGGACCTCGGCTCCATGGTCGCTGGATCGCGTTACCGCGGCGATTTCGAGGAGAGGATGAAGAAGGTCCTCAAGGAGATCAAGAACCGCGGCGACATCATCCTGTTCATCGACGAGATCCACACTCTCGTCGGTGCTGGCGCTGCCGAAGGCGCCATCGACGCCGCCAGCATGCTGAAGCCGATGCTGGCCCGCGGTGAGCTGCAGACCATCGGTGCGACGACCCTCGACGAGTACCGCAAGTACATCGAGAAGGACGCCGCCCTGGAGCGTCGTTTCCAGCCGATCCAGGTGGCTGAGCCGTCGATCCCGCTGGCCATCGAGATCCTCAAGGGGCTGCGCGACCGCTACGAGGCTCACCACAAGATCACCATCACTGACGAGGCCATCACCTCGGCGGCCAACCTTGCGGCCCGTTACATCCAGGACCGCTTCCTGCCTGACAAGGCCATTGATCTCATCGACGAGGCTGGCGCCCGGATGAACATCCGCCGTATGACGGCCCCGCCGGATCTGCGCGAGTTCGACGAGCGGATCGCCCACGTGCGCGTGGAGAAGGAAGCCGCCATCGACGCCCAGGACTTCGAACGTGCTGCCGGGCTGCGCGACGACGAGAAGAAGCTACTCGCCGAGCGTGAGGCCAAGGAGGAGGAGTGGAAGCAGGGCGACGAGTCGGTTCCGGCCGTCGTCGGTCCTGACGAGATCGCCGAGGTGCTCTCCGGAGCCACCGGCATCCCGGTCTTCAAGCTCACCGAGGAGGAGTCCCAGCGACTGCTTCACATGGAGGACGAGATCGGCAAGCGTTACGTCGGCCAGGAGGACGCCGTCAAGGCGCTGTGCCGCTCCATCCGTCGTACCCGCGCCGGCCTCAAGGATCCGAAGCGTCCGGCTGGTTCGTTCATCTTCGCCGGCCCGTCCGGTGTCGGTAAGACCGAGCTCACCAAGGCGCTCACCGAGTTCCTCTTCGGTGACGAGGATGCCCTTATCACCCTGGACATGAGCGAGTACTCCGAGAAGCACACCGCATCCCGGATGTTCGGTTCCCCGCCGGGATTCGTCGGTTATGAGGAGGGCGGCCAGCTCACCGAGAAGGTGCGCCGCAAGCCATTCAGCGTCATCCTCTTCGACGAGATCGAGAAGGCCCACCCTGACATCTTCAACTCCCTGTTGCAGATCCTCGACGAGGGACGTCTCACCGACGCCCAGGGGCGTGTGGTGGACTTCAAGAACACCGTCATCGTGCTGACGACCAACCTCGGTACCCGTGACATCTCCAAGTCGGTCAACCTTGGCTTCTCCAAGGCCAACGACGCCGAGTCCAGTTACGAGAAGATGAAGGCCAAGGTCACCGAGGAGCTCAAGGGACACTTCCGCCCCGAGTTCCTCAACCGTCTCGACGAGATCATCGTCTTCCACCAGCTCACCCAGTCCGACATCCTGCGGATCGTCGACCTCATGGTGGACCAGCTGGAGGAGCGTCTGGGCGACAAGGACATGGGCATCGAGGTCACCCCGGCCGCCAAGGAGCTGCTGTCCAAACGTGGCTTCGACCCGCTGTTGGGTGCCCGTCCACTGCGTCGCACCATCCAGCGCGACATCGAGGACGTCCTGGCCGAGAAGATCCTCTTCGGCGAGGTCAAGCCCGGTCAGATCGTGGTTGTCGACGCCGCCCCGGAGGGTTCCGAGGAGCCGTTCGTGTTCAAGGGCACGGAGCGCTCCGAGCTTCCGGATGAGATCCCTGAGGAGCTCACCTCGTCGGCAGGGGACAACAACGGTCAGCAGGGCTGATCACTTGAGCACGACACTGTGGCCCGGCGCTCGATGCGCCGGGCCGCAGTGTCGTGTGTGGGTCTCAGAGCTTGGCGAGTACCGCCTGGAGGGCGAAGGACACCAGCCAATGGGTGGCCATGAAGTCGCCGTCAGTGATTTGGGAGGCCACCTCGCTGATCTGACGATCAGTGGCCACCTCGATGCGGCGACGAGCGTCGTCGTCGAGCCATGGTGTCAGCACCCGCAGCTGCCAGGCCCGCGACAGGCTCAGCCCGTACAGATGGGCGAGCTTGCCGTCGGTGCCGTCGGTCACCTCGGCGACGTCCAACAGGTTGTCGTCAGACTGTCCCAGACGCGGTAGAAAGGTATGCAGCCAAGTGCCAAACTCATCGGAGCGACCTTCGGCCCGGTAGACCCGCGCCATGAGGTGGGCTTCGCTCAATGCCGCCGACAAGAAGTCATTGCCGCTGGGCTCCCAGGACGACGGGTAGTCGGTGTCGGCGTCGAAGAAACGGTGGGAGTGCTCGACGATGGCGTCGACGACGTCGCTACGTCCCAGGGACTGGGCGGCATCGAGGCACAGGCCAATGCCGAAAGCGGTGTTGTCGTGGGTTCCGGTGCGGACGGGGAAGGTCATCGTCGGCAGCCATGCCAGCAGGTTGTCGAAGATCTGGCCTCCGAAGATCCGAGTCGCGGACGCCCACTCCGGCGAATTGCTCGTCATGGTGGCCAGCGCTGAACACTTGGCGGACAACAGCGCAGCCCATCCCCAGCCATAAGGACGCTCGTACCCGCGATGAACCCGCAGGTACTCCGCCTCCATCTGAGCATTCTCATTGGTCAGACGCGCATTGAGAAGGCCAACCAGCTCGTCAATGGTTGCGCAATCGATCGACTGGTTTGCGTGCTCGAGCAAGGTGAGGGCCGACCACTGCATGTGTGCCGAGGAATGCCAGTCCAGACAGCCATGAAAACACGGGTGGAGACGCCATGGTGTGACGTCGACGTCGTCTGGCCCCTGAGACTGGTGGGCTGAACCCCATGGGAATGGCCGATTCAGGCCGTCAATGATCGTCGTGGCCCATCCTTGGGCGTAATCGTCAACGTTCACAGCAAACCTCCTGGGAAGCAGCACAGATACATGATGAGAATGTTGCAGAACAGCAGTGGAACAGCGGTGGGGATCTGCGCCTTGATAGGACCATAACTGTCATCAAGCTCAAGCAGAGCTGCCGGGACCAGATTGAAGTTCGCGGCCATCGGGGTGCACAAGGTGCCGCAGAATCCGGCCAACATACCGATGGCGAAGATGGCAGCCATGTTGCCGTCGAAGTGCTGGATGAGTAGCGGCCACCCGACGGCAGCCGTCATCACCGGGAAGGCCGCGAAGGCGTTGCCCATGATGAGGGTGAACAAGGCCATGCCGATGCAGTAAACACAGACCGCTGCGAACAGACTTCCGGACGGTAGGATCCACGACGTGATACGTCCCACTGCGTCACCGACGCCGGCATTGCTGAATAGGGTGCCCAGGGTCGCCAGGAACTGAGGCAGGATCGCTGCCCAGCCGATGTGGCCGAGCAGCCGGTCGCCTTCTTTGAAGGGCACCATGGGGGAGCGCACCTTGAACATGATCATGGCGACGACGAGGGAGATCAGCGAAGCAGCTCCTAGGCCGATGATGGTCGCCATGCCGGTCTCCAACACCGGATTTCCGCCGAAGGACAGGTCACGCATGCCGGCCACTGCGAAGACCGCGGCGACGATCGGAATGATGAGGGCAGGCACGAACAGCTTGTTGCCGAACCTCTCGGAGAGCTCCTCCCGCTCGGCGTCAGTAGTGGTCTCGTTGGAGCCGCGGCCCGGAAAACCGCATGCCGCCAGCACGACCAGGAGGAGGACGGCGACGCCCTCCACGAGGGCCGGTGCTGTCTTGTTGACGACGAAGGTGCCGTAGCCGAAGCAGAAGGCCAGGACCGCCCAGAAGGCTGCTGATCCGGAGCGCTTCCTGTCATCGCGATCACGCATCCGGATGACGGCGATGATGAGGAAGAGGACTCCGCACAGCCAGTAGAACCATTCCACCTTGATCATTCGCGGACCCCCTGCTCAGGATTGCCGCCCGAAGGCAGGCTGACGGTGTGACCAGGCTCAGGAGTGGTGTCGACGTCGACGTCGTCCCCTCCCTCGGCGGCCATCTTGGCGAGCTTGCGATCCAGCAGCCACATCCGTGGGGCATGGATGAGGAAGGCGCAGATAGCCGTCGGGATGGCCCACAGGGCGATCTGGAGGGCTTCGAGCTTGAGGTTGTAGGTGGCATCGACGAAGCCGGTGATGAGCAGGATCGACCCGATGGCGATGAAGACGTCCTCACCGAAGAACAGTCCAATGGTGTCCGCCGAGGAGGCATAGGAGCGCAGTTTCTCCCGCATCTTGCGGGTGTAGCGAGGGTGATTGCGTCGGGCGGCAGCCTCCGCCATCGGCACGACGAGGGGACGCACCGCCTGGGCGGGCCCGCCGATGGATGACAACCCCAGTGCAGCGGTGATCTGGCGAATGGCGAGGTAGACGGCGAGGAGCTTCCCAGCTGTCATGGACTTCATCTTCGACATCAGGCGGCCGGCCTGTTGCATGAGGCCGTGGCGTTCGAGCAATCCGATGACGGGCAGCACGACGATGAAGACCGTCACGGATCGAGAACTGGCAAATCCGGTACCGAAGGTCTCGATGATCTTGACCGGCGACATGCCGGCAATGAGGCCGGCAGTGATACCGGCGACCGCGACCACGAGCATGGCGTTGAGCCGCAGCGCGAAGCCGACGACGACGATCGCCACGGCAAGCAGAACCCACATGGTGCGCTCCTCTCCTGGGTGTTTCTGGGGATTTTGTCGCGTCACTCTAGAGAGTGTGTCGGGAGTATTTCACGTCTCCATTGCCGGATCTGTCACGACGACCAGGCAGATTGCGGCAATCTTGGGTCATGGCAACTGTTGATCTCAATGCAGACATGGGGGAGTCCTTCGGGTCGTGGAAGATGGGTGACGACGAGTCCCTGCTGGGAATCGTCACCTCGGCGAATGTGGCCTGCGGGTTCCATGCCGGCGACGCCGTCGTCATGGGACGCACCTGCAAGGCCGCCGCAGAACGCGGGGTGTGCGTGGGGGCCCATGTCTCGTACCGGGACCTCGCCGGGTTCGGTCGCAGCTTCGTCGACGTAGACCCTGCACGACTGCGTGACGAGGTCATTTACCAGCTGTCGGCGCTGCGCGGGGTTGCCGCGGTTCATGGCGCGTCGGTGCGCTACGTCAAGCCTCATGGCGCCTTGTACAACACGATCGTCCACCACGAGGCACAGGCCAGAGCTGTCGTCGAGGCGATCGTCGCCGTCAATTCCGCCACGGATTCTGACGTGGCCATCCTCGGTCTGCCCGGCGCCCTCGTCCTCGACCTTGCTGAGCAGCAGGGAGTGCGAGCCCTGCGTGAGGCCTTTGCTGATCGCGCCTATAACCCGGACGGCACCCTGGTGTCGCGTAGCCAGGAGGGATCGGTGTTGCACGACCCCGACGAGGTCGCCGAGCGGGTCGTCAAGCTCGTGACCCAGGGGGTGGTGACCGCCATCGATGGCACCGAGGTGAGCATCCAGGCCGATTCGGTGTGCGTCCACGGTGACACCCCGGGTGCTGTCGCGATGGCCACGGCGGTGCGCGATCGTCTCGCTGCTGCCGGCGTCGAGCTGCGGGCTGTCGCATGAGACTGCGGCCGGCCGGGCGGGCGGCGGTTCTCGTCGAACTGGACGACGCCGGTCAGCGTCGGCGTCTGCATCGCGCCCTGAGTGACCACCCGGCTGAAGGGACGGTGGATCTCGTACCGGCCCAGACGACGGTGCTCGTCCAGGTGGAGTCTGCTGATCTGTTGCCGGGAGCCGTCGCCCATGTCCAAGACCTGCTCGCCGGGGGATTGGACGCTGTCGAGGAGGGATCGCGGGAGCCCCTCCCGGTGCCCGTGCGCTACGACGGACTCGATCTGTCGGACGTGGCAGATCTGCTCGACATGACGACCGACGAGCTGGTGAAGCACCACAGCGACCAGCTGTGGACGGTGGAGTTCGCAGGATTCATGCCTGGGTTCGGGTACATGTCCGGGGTGGACTGGCCCTACCGGATTCCACGTCGGTCCAGCCCTCGAACCCGGATCCCACCGGGCAGTATCGCCCTGGCCGACGGATTCACCGGGGCTTACCCGCAAGCGTCCCCGGGCGGTTGGCAGATCATCGGGACGACTGAGGTGACGCTGTGGAACGAGAACGCTGACCCGCCGGCCCTGCTGTTGCCGGGTGCCGTCATCAAGTTCGAGGCGGTGACCTCATGACTCACTTCGTCGTGCAGATGGCCGGGCCCAGAACCCTCGTCGAGGATGCTGGACGTCGCGGATGGGCCGATCTGGGGATCAGCGGCTGCGGGGCGTGGGATCGTCGCGCCTATCGGGAGGGAGCTCGTCTCGTCGGTAACGCAGCCGGTCTCGGGTGCCTGGAAGTTCTGCTCGGTCCAGTGCGTCTGACGTGCATCGGAGGGCCTGTCCTTATGGCTGCGACAGGGGCAGACGTCGAGATTGATCTGGATGGATCACCACGTCCCAACGGCCGTGGATTCCTCGTCGCCGATGGTCAGACGCTGACGGTTGGTGCGCCGGAAACGGGATTACGGAGTTATCTGTCCGTCACCGGGGGCATCAGTGCGACGCCGACCTTCGCCAGCGTCTCGGCTGACCCGACCCGAGGGATGGGACCAGCCCCGCTCAAGACGGGAGACGTCGTCACCGTTGGGGATGGACCAGCCGGCGTCATCGCCACGAAGCCTGTCAACGTCGGCCCCGCGCCACAAGAACTCATCCTCCACGGCGTATGGGGGCCGCGCGACGACTGGTTCACTGACGCTGGCCGACGCGCTCTCGAGGAGGCGACATGGCGGGTCAGAGAGGCGAGCGACCGCGTCGGGACGCGACTGGAAGGGCCGTCCCTGGAGCGAGCAGTGACGGGGGAGTTGACGAGTGAGCCGGTGGTGCGAGGAGCGATCCAGGTGCCCACCTCGGGTGTGCCCCTGGTCTTCGGTCCGGATCATCCGACGACCGGTGGGTACCCAGTTATCGGGGTTGTCGACCCCGACGACGCAGACCGTCTTGCCCAGGCCCGAGCCGGGGTCGTCGTGAGGTTTCGGATGTCATCGCAGCCGTGGCGATGACACGTTCCCGGGATAATCCGCCGGGGTATCATCGGCCCTTGCCCTAACCTCTTCGCCCCCTAGGAGACCTCTTGTCGTCCGAGCAATCGCCAGTCGTGGACGTCGATCGCCTTGCCCGGGACCGAGATGGAAATGTCGTCACCGAGAAGCAGGCATGGAGCGCTCTGTGGGCCCTCCTCGTTGGCTTCTTCATGATCCTCGTTGACACGTCGATCGTCACGACCGCACTGCCAGCGACCATCCGCGCCCTCAACGCCAATCTCAACCACGGCGTGTGGATCACCAGTGTCTATCTGCTCACCTACGCCGTCCCGCTGCTGATCACCGGACGTATGGGTGACCGGTGGGGCCCGCGTCGCATGTACCTCATTGGCATGATCGTCTTCGGAGTTTCCTCGCTGGCTTGTGGTCTCTCCCCGACGATCGAGGCTCTCATCGCCGCTCGTGCGGTTCAGGGAATCGGTGCTGCCCTCATGACCCCGCAGTCCCTGTCGATGATCACCCGACTCTTCCCACCGGAGAAGCGCGGCGCCGCCATGGGCCTGTGGGGAGCCACGGCAGGTGTGGCCAGCTTCGTCGGCCCGGTCCTCGGCGGCATTCTCGTCGACACCCTGGGCTGGGAGTGGATCTTCTTCGTCAACGTTCCGATCACCATCATCGGGCTGTGGCTGGCCATCCGAAACGTCCCTGCCCTGGAGACTCATGGTCACGCCTTTGACTGGTTGGGCGTCATCCTGTCGGGTATCGGCATGACCTTGCTCGTCTTCGGTATTCAGGAGGGCGAGCAGTACAACTGGGGGACGATCACCGGCATCATTTCCGTACCCCTGCTCGTCATCCTCGGCGTGGTTTTCATGGTGCTCTTCGTGGTCTCCCAGACCGAATGGGCGCAGGACCATCTGCACGCTCACGCCAGCGACTTCGAACCACTGGTTCCGCTGCGTCTGTTCACCAAGCGCAACTTCACCCTCGCCAATATCGCGATCTTCCTGGTCGGCATGCTCGTGACTGCCTACTTCATGCCGACCACTGTGTACCTGCAGAACGTGCGTGGCAAGTCCCCGACGATCGCCGCCCTGCTGCTCATACCCACCGCCGTCTTCTCTGGTGCGCTGTCTCCGGTGGTTGGACGGGTGCTCCAGCGCCGCTCGTCGGGGCGAATGGCCACCATCGGCGTGGCTCTCTACGTGATTGCCTCGATCGGATGGTGGCTGTTCATGGTGCCGTCAACTGGGGTGTGGGTCTTCCTGCTGCTGTCGGTCGTCACCGGTATCGGTTCGGCCATGATGTGGAGCCCGATCTCGCTGGTGGGCACTGACAATCTCGGTCAGGCTGACGCCGGAGCCGGTTCAGGAGTCTTCAACGCGACTCGTCAGGTCGGTTCGGCCCTTGGCTCGGCCCTCATCGCCATGATGATGGATGCTCGAATCATGGCTCGTCATGACCTGGGGCGAGGGCTCGGCGAGTCGATGTTCATCACCATCATCGCCGGCACGATCTGCGTCATCGTCTGCGCCTTCTTCGCGAACTTCCAGCGGTCATCTCAGCACAATTCCTGACGACAATCCTGTGTGAGGCAGGTGTACGGCGTCGGGGTGCCTTTCGCTCGCCCCGTAGGATGACCACATGAAGATTGCCATCGGAGGGTTTGCCGGTCTCATCGGCACAGCGCTGGTTCAGCGGCTGCGCAAGGAGGGGCATGACGTCGTCACACTGACACGTCATGAAGCCATCCAATCCTCTGACCGCAGGTGGGATCTCGACACCTTGTCCATCGCCCCGCCATTCCTCGACGATGTTGACGCCGTGGTGAATCTGGCTGGAGCCCCCATCGCCGGGGGACGCTGGACCGACGAACGCAAGACCCGCATTTTGGCATCTCGTATCGACTCGACTCGTCTCATCGTGCGAGCCCTGGCATCCTCGCCACGCTGCCGGATTTTTATCAACGGATCGGCCGTTGGCTATTACGGCCCTGGTGGTGATGAATGGCTCGACGAGAATGACCCCGCCGGCGAAGGGTTCCTGGCCGAGGTCTGCCAGCGGTGGGAAGCAGCCGCGTGCGCCGCTCCCGAGGGAGTGCGCGTGGCAACCCTGCGTACCGGTCACGTCATGAGCTCGTTCGGCGGCATCCTCGGCAAGGAGCGCCCGCTCTTCCGGCTCGGATTGGGCGGCACGATCGGTGACGGCAGCCAGTACATGTCGTGGATCAGCCTCCATGACCATGTGTCGGCCATGGTGCGGATCCTCACTGACGATTCCATCAGTGGACCGGTCAACCTCGTCGGACCGAATCCATGCACCAATGCCGAGTTCACGAAAACCCTGGCCAAGGCGATGCACCGGCCGTCAGCGCTGCCTTTCCCGACCCCGGCGGCGAAGATGATCTTCGGGTCCCAGCTCGTCGATGAGGCGCTGTGCTCCGGGCAGAGGGTCAAACCCGCCAAACTCCTTGATCACGGGTTCGAGTTCCGCGACACCTCCATCACCGAGTCAATTACCTTAGCACTTGCAGGACGCCGATGAGCCAGAACAACCAACGTCCCGACAACTTTTCCCGCCCCGACGAGTGGGGTTCATGGGAGGACGAGCCGAAACATGACGAACCCTCCTGGGCGCCTCCGCAGCCAGACTCCGGGCACGCAGAAAGGACGTCGAGACCAGGGTCCGAGCCATATCGCTCGGCGGAGGTCGATCCCTCGTGGGAAGCGCCCTCGGCGTCGTACCAGCAGGCAGCTCCCAGGCCTGTTGCCCGCGTGAAGCGACGCAGTGACGTCCCGGCGGTGACGTGGACCCTCATCGGTATCTGTTTCCTGGTGTGGGCCGGGGAGTGGGTCAGCCCTCAGATCCGCGACGCCGTCGTCCTGGCGCCCTTCCAGGGGTTCCACGAGCCCTGGCGATTCGTCACATCGATGTTCGGGCACGCGCTGAGCATCCTCCACATCGGCTTCAACATGTACGCCCTGTGGGCCTTGGGGCGGTCGCTGGAGCCCTTCCTGGGACGAGCCCGGTTTCTCGCCGCCTACCTGATGTCCGGTCTGGGCGGAGGAGTGTTGTTCTGCCTGATGGCCTCCCCACATGGTGATGGGAGATTCCTGCCGAACATGAATGACGGCGTCGTCGGCGCATCCGGCGCGATCTTCGGCCTGTTCGGAGTGCTGCTCATCGTGCAGCGCAGGCTCGGGGCGTCGACCCGCGACCTATGGATCGTGCTGGCCATCAATGCGGCACTGCTCTTCTTCATCTCCGGGATCGCATGGCAGGCCCATCTCGGCGGATTCATCGTCGGGCTGGCGTGTGGAGTCATCTTCTTCGAAGATCCCAAGCGCGTTCAGGCTGGCAAGTCCCCGCAGACCTGGCCGAGGATGGCAATGTTGCTGGTCGTTCTCGTGATCTTGGTGCTGCTGAAGTACTACCTGCTCTGAGCTAATCGAGTAGGTCAGTTGGGTGAGCTGGTGGCCAGGGGGTCAATCCTCCACACCCATCACCTCGCCGTAGAGACGGCTGGTGTGCAGCGCGATGTAGTTGATCTCGGCCTTCGTCAGCTCGTCGCCAACCGCCGTCGAGATACGTTCGGCCACCGTGAGGGCCGCCGAGGTGGCTGCCGGATAGCGGTCCGACATGAGACCCATGATGTCCAGGTCAATGTGGGAGAGCTGCTTGTTATCCGCGGCCCGAGCGAACAGATAACGAAGATGCGTGACGAATCGTGAGGCACTCATGGACGACCGGTCGATCTTGACCTGCCAGAGCTCCTCGAGCTCGGTGAAGACCTCCGAGATCGCCTGAGTCATCGTCACGGTGCGCGACACACCCTTGCCATCCCACTGATGGTTGATGAAATGCAGCGCAAATGCCACCCACTCCTCGGGTTGCAGGTGGATGCCGAGAGTACCGTCGACGATCTCCCCGCGGTGTCGGCCAAAACCGATACCGCGGGCATTGACGACCATCTCCGTGCCGGAGCGGTCGACGCCGAGAAGGACGTTGTTGTTGTAGACCTTCTTGACGACGACCTGCTCGGGGCTGAGCTCGGTTAGGGGATGCTCCGGAGGAAGCACTGCGTCATCCTGCGGTGACAGTCAGCACCGCCGCCGGATCGTCGCTGCACTCGGAGACGGTGAAGTCGGACGCATTCGTGATGACCACGGGAGAGATCATCGACGGCACCCGCGGCGTGACGGCGTCGAGGTCGACGGTCAGGAGCGGGTCGCCAACGCTGACGGTATCGCCCTCATGGACATGGACGGTGAACCCGTCGCCCTTGAGCTCGACGGTGTCGATGCCGATGTGCACGAGGATCTCGGCGCCATTGCCAGCCTTGAGACCGACGGCGTGCAGGGTCGGGGCCACCAGGGTGACCTCGCCGTCGATGGGAGAGGTGAACTCTCCCGAGGTCGGGTCAACCGCGAACCCGGGGCCCATGTGCTGGCCGGCGAAGACTGGGTCTGGAACGTCCGTGATGTCCAGAATGGTTCCCGAGACGGGCACTGCGACCTTCAGGGTTTCGTCCTTGTGGCGTTTGTGGAAGAGGGACATGTCGATGCCTTTCAGTCGTCGATTCCGAGCTGGGCGTTGATGGCGTTCTTGTAGAGGACGGCCTTCGCACCATAGACGGCTTGGACGCCGCCGCCGACCTCGAAGACCTCGGTCGCTCCCAAGTTCTTGAGCTTGGCCTTGTCGACTTGGTCAGCCGTCTTCACCGAGACGCGCAGGCGGGTGATGCATGCATCGACATCCTCGATGTTCTCAGGGCCACCCAGGGCGGCGATGATCTGCGTCGCTCCCTCCTCAATACCGTCATTTCGTCGTTCGGACTTCTCAGCGGGCTTCTCCTTGGACTTGCCACCGTTCGGCGCGGCCGCAGCCATGGTGTCCTCGAGGTGCCCCGGGGTTGCGATCTTGAACTTCTTGACGAAGAACATGAACGAGAAGTAGTAGAGGGCGAACCAGATGGCTCCGATCGGCAGGACGTACAACCAGTGTGTCTTGGACTCACCCTGCAGGACGCCGAACAGCAGGTAGTCGATTGCGCCACCGGAGAAGGTGTTGCCGATGCGGATGTTCATGAGGTCGGCGACGAGGAAAGAGATGCCATCCAGGACGGAGTGGAACACGTAGAGCAGGGGAGCCACGAAGAGGAACATGTACTCGATCGGCTCGGTGATTCCCGTCAGGAAGGAGGTGAAGGCCACCGAGGCGAACAGGCCGGTGTACTTGGCGCGACGTCCCTTCGGCACACACTGCCACATCGCCAGACACGCGCCCGGCAGACCGAACATCATGGTCGCGAAGCGACCTGCGAAGTACTTGGTCGAATGGGTGAACAGCCCGACGTGGTTCGGGTCAGCAAGCTGAGCGAAGAAGATCTTCTGGGCACCGACGGCAGTCTGCCCGGCGACGACCTCAGAACCACCCAGAGGGGTGTACCAGAACATCGGGTAAATCATGTGGTGCAGACCAACGGCGCCTGCCAGACGCATCAGGAAGCCGTAGAAGAAGGTGCCGATGACTCCCCATCCGGCGATCGCGGTGCCGGCCGACACCATTCCGGCCTGGACCGGCGGCCATACCAGGAAGAAAAATGCGCCAATGATGATTCCGGCGAAGGCTGTGACGATCGGGACGAAGCGCGAGCCGCCGAAGAAGCCGAGGAAGGCTGGCAGCTCAATGTTGTGGTAACGGTTGTGGAGCCACACGGCGACGGCACCGATGACGAGTGAACCGATGACGCCGGTGTCAATCGTCCGGTCGGGGTTGCTCGAGAGCGAAACGAGCGCCTTGGTGGTGGCTGTCATGACGAGGAAGCCGGTGATGCCCGCGAGCGCGGCAGTTCCCTTGTCACGTTTCGCCAGGCCGATACACAGACCGATCGACAGCAGCAGAGCGAGGTTCTCGAAGATGACACTTCCAGCTGCGCTCATCACCTGGAAGATGTCCTGGAGAATCGGATTGCCGAGAGCGGGGTAGCTCTTGACGGTGGTGGGGTTGGACAACGCACCACCAATGCCCAGCAACAGGCCAGCCGCTGGGAGGATGGCGATCGGCAGCATGAAGGCCTTGCCGATCTTCTGCAGGGTCTTGAACATGTCAGTTCTCCGAGGGGGTTTGGGCGGCGCGAGCGCGAATCGCGTCGACGAATCGGGTACAGATCTGGGCAGGACGGGTGATTGCACCCCCGACGACGACGGCGTGGGCTCCGCAGTTGAGGGCGTCGACCGCCAGGTCAGGGGTTGAGATGTTGCCCTCCGCGATGACGGGGATGGACAGGTCCGCAGCCAGACGACGCACCAGCTCGAGGTTGGGTACTGGTGAGTTCGCAGAGGCGGCGGTGTAACCGGAGAGGGTGGTTCCGACCAGGTCGACTCCGCACTTCGCGGCCGTGACTGCTTCGTCATAGGTGGAGATGTCGGCCATCAGGACGGCGGTGGGATGGGCTTTGCGAATCTGAGCGATGAGGTCGGGCGTGGAGACATCATTTGGATGGATGCGGTCGGTGGCGTCGAAGGCGATGATGTCGGCTCCGGCGTACAGGACCGCCTCGACGTCGTCAAGGGCCGGGGTGATGTAGGGCTCGTAACCGTCGTATTCCCTCTTGAGCAGGCCGATCACCGGCAATGGGACGACTGCTCGGATCTCCTTGATGTCGCGAACCGAGTTGGCGCGAATGCCGATGGCCCCGCTCTGCGCAGCCCCAGTTGCGAACAGAGGCATGACGCCACCGTTCTCGGAATACATGGGTTCGCCAGGTAATGCCTGGCAGGAGACGACGAGTCCCTTTTCCAAGGACTGCACCAATGGATTCATGAGCACCTCCGGCAACGTGGAATACCGGGGTGGACGCACTCGTGCCCCCCGGTGGATCAGGTATTGCCGAAAGTCACAAGCCTGAGATCCATGAAATGTTGCAGGAACCCTAGCACAGCCCTGGTAGAGCGCTGCTAGGCGGGGTGCGTCACTGGTTGAGGAGGGTCAGGTCCACCACGACGTCAGCGAGGTGCTCAGGGTGGTGACGAACCTGGTGCAGCCTCTCCTGGGCGGCCCACATGGCCCACGAGTCGACGAAGAACTCGTCACGTCCGAGGGCACGATCGCGGCGTGCGTCGTAGGGGCAGGAACACCACACAGCCATCGAGGCATGCTTGGCATTCGTCGCCGTGAGAACCCCACAACCTTCGATCACAAGGGGACGATAAGCGTCGAGGCTGACCTCCTCGGCAAAGCGATCCCGGTACCAGTCCCAGCGTTGGTAGCGGTTCCTGATGACGAGCTCGCCCAAGTCCCACACTGCTGACAGCCCGGTCCAGCCGGGGTAGAGGTCGTCGCCATGGACGAGCTGGGCATCCGGGCTCAACTCGGCGACGCGGTCGGCAAGGGTCGTCTTCCCTGACCCCGAACCGCCATCGATGAGAACAACTGGCCGCCCTGACGTGGCGCCGATGTGTCCGGCAATGACCTGGGCAGCGGCAACGCTTCCTGCGATCGTCTTCACAGCGTCACCAGCTCCCCACGGCGATGCACCAGACCGTCATGAAGCAAGGACTCGAGGCACCTCGATGCCTGATCGGGTTCGGGCCAGGCAGAAAGAGCCAACTGAACCTCTACTCCGTGCGGGCTGTTGCGCACGACGTCCATGATCACCCCCCGACACTGACGATCCGTGCCTTTCCACGGCTGTCCGCGACGGGCCGGGGCGTTGTCGGGTTTGCCGTCAGCCACCCACCGGCACCGGGCACTGATCGGGCAGATCTCGCACTGTGGTGAACGAGCTGTGCACACCAGCGCTCCCAGCTCCATGGCGGCCACCGCCCATTTTGCGGCCTCGGCCTCTTCCCCGGGAACCAGAGCGTCGGCGACGACTCGCTCGGCCTTCGTCACTGAGGCCGGACAGTTCGCGATCCCGGACTCCGCCCGTGCGATGACACGACGCACATTGGTGTCCAATACCGTTGCGCGTCCTCCGAAGGCGAAGGACACCACCGCGGCAGCGGTGTAGTCGCCGATCCCAGGCAGGGCGATGAGCTCGTCGTAGCTGCTGGGCACGATCCCATCGTGCTCGGTGGCGATGGCAACCGCGCAGGCATGCAGACGCAGGGCACGGCGCGGATATCCCAAACGTCCCCACGTGGCGACGGCGACCCCCGACTCCTCCTCGGCCAGATCGTCCGGCGTCGGCCACCGATTCATCCACTCATGCCACGGACCGACGACACGCGTCACCGGGGTCTGCTGGCTCATCACCTCGCTGACGAGCACTCCCCACGGGGAGGTCTCCGGTCGACGCCACGGAAGGTCTCGTCCGTGGACGCCAAACCAGTCGCAGACGGCCTCGACGGCCTGCGGGGTCAGCCCGATCTCAGGCACTAATCTTCCGATCTCAGCCGATGATCTTGGCCGCTGCTTCGGCGGCCTTCGGGAGGGCCTTGCGGAAGACCTCGAAGGTCTCGTCGTCATGGGCGTCGGAGAGGAACCAAGCCTCGAAGCACGATGGCGGCAGGTTGATCCCAGCCTCCAGCATGGCGTGGAAGAAGGCGGTGTAGGCCTCGGCGGTCTGGGCCTTGGAATCGTCGTAGTTGCGCACCGGCTCCTCGACCCCGAGGAAGACGCTGAAGAGGTTCCCGGCGTTCTGCAGACGGTATGAGACGCCAGCCGCGTCGAGAGCGGAAGCCAACTCACCTCGCCACTGTTCGGAGCGGGAGTCGAGACGCTGGTACACACCGGCGTCAGCCAGGTGCAAGGTTTTGACCCCGGCGACGGTGGCCAGCGGGTTACCCGACAGGGTCCCGGCCTGGTAGACGGGGCCGGTCGGTGCCAGCAGGTCCATGATCTCGGCGCGTCCGCCCAGGGCAGCCAGCGGCATGCCGCCGCCGACGACCTTGCCGAAGGTGAAGATGTCGGGCGCAAAGTCCTCGCCGGAGCGCTGCTGCAGACCCCAGAAGCCCGATGCGCTGCACCGGAATCCGGTGAGCACCTCGTCGGTGATCATGAGGGTACCGTGCTCCTTGGTGAGTCGACGGATCGCGGCATTGAAGCCGGGCTCGGGCGGAACGACGCCCATGTTGGCCGGGCAGGACTCGACGATCACTGCGGCGATCTGGTCGCCCCGCTCGGAGAACACTTCCTCCAGGGCCGTGACGTCGTTGTAGTCGACGACGATGGTGTCGGCCGTCGAGGCGGCCGGGACACCAGCCGAACCCGGCAGACCAGCAGTGGCCACGCCGGAACCGGCAGCGGCGAGCAGGGCGTCGGAGTGACCGTGGTAATTTCCGGCGAACTTGATGATGACGTCGCGTCCGGTGGCGCCACGGGCCAGTCGAACTGCCGTCATCGTCGCCTCAGTGCCGGTAGAGACGAAGCGCACCTTCTCGACCGGGGTCATCCGCTCGATGATCGCGTCGGCCAGCTCGGTCTCGGTGCGGGTCGGAGCTCCGAAGGACAATCCCTTCGACGCGGCCTCCTGCACGGCAGAGACGACCTCGGGATGGGCATGCCCCAACAGGGCCGGACCCCAGGTGCACACCAGGTCCACGTATCGGGTGCCTTCGGCGTCCCAGATCCACGGACCCTGGGCCCTCTCGATGAAGCGGGGAACCCCGCCCACCGATCCGTAGGCCCGCACCGGGGAATCCACCCCGCCGGGAATGACGGCCTGGGCGGCGGAGAACAGTTCGGCGTTGGAGGTCATTTCTTCCTTCCGGTGTTTGGGCTTGTGGCGGGCTTGATCACCAAGGATCAGAAGGCCTCGCGGAACATTTGTGCGGCCTCGATGGCCCAGTAGGTCAGGACGAGATCGGCACCCGCGCGCACGATCGAGGTCAGGGATTCGTTGATGCAGCGGCGACGGTCGATCCAACCGTTGGCGGCAGCGGCCTCGAGCATCGCGTACTCGCCGGAGACCTGGTAGGCGGCAACCGGCACCTGGGAGATCTCGGCTATGTCGGCCAGGACGTCGAGGTAGTGGGAGGCGGGCTTGACCATGACGAGGTCGGCCCCCTCGGCCAGGTCGAGCAGGGTCTCGCGCATGCCTTCACGACGGTTCGACGGATCCTGCTGGTAGGACTTGCGGTCACCCTTGAGGGAGCAGTCCACGGCGTCGCGGAAGGGCCCGAAGAAGGCGGATGCGTACTTGGCCGAGTAGGCCATGATCGACACGTCGGTGAACCCCTCGCGGTCCAGGGCGTCGCGGATGACGGAGATCTGACCGTCCATCATTCCCGACGGGGACACCATGTGGGCTCCAGCCCGAGCCTGGGAGACCGCCATCGCGGCGTAGAGCGGCAGGGTGGAGTCGTTGTGGACCCGGCCGTCGGGGGTCAGGGCCCCGCAGTGGCCATGATCGGTGAACTCGTCCAGACAGGTATCGGCGCAGATGACGAGGTCGTCACCAACGGCTTCGCGCACCGCGGAGACACTGGCATTGAGGATGCCCTTGGGATCCCAGGCCTGGGATCCGATCTCGTCCTTGTGCTCGGGAATGCCGAACAGGTCGATGCCACTGATACCGGCCTCGGCTGCCTGGGTGGCGAGTTCCTTGATCGACTCGGTGGAGTGCTGGTACTGGCCGGGCAGGCTGGTGATCTCGACGGGAGAGTCGATGCCCTCCTTGACGAAGACGGGCAGCATCAACTGGGCCGGGGCGACGCGGGTCTCGGCAACCATCCGCCGCATCGCAGCGGTGGTACGCAGCCGACGCGGGCGGGAAACCGGGCGAAGGCCCTCGGGCAGCGGCTTGACGCCGGCCATGCGGGGATCGCTGGAATCAGGCAGGTACAGGTTCATGATCATCTTCCTTCTCAAACAGGTCGTCGATCAGGCGACCAGGGACTCGATCGCCTCGAGGACGGCCTCCGGGGCAGGGGAGGAGGCCACCGCGTCTGCCGGGTGGTCGAGCTCCTCAAGTGTCTTTGCGGTGGGGTTGCCCAGTGCGACGAGCTTCTGACGGCGCCATCCCAACGGTTCGACGAGGTCGACCAGAGCACGTCCCACCGAGGATGCGGTGACGACGACGAACTCGACCGACGGCCAGGACTGAGCGATCACTTGGGGCAGTTCGTCAACGGCAGCGGTGGTGTACACCTCGAGCCGATTGACGGTGCAACCGGCCCTCGTCAGTCCCTCGGGGACGGTGTCGGCGGCCAGTTTCGAGACCGGGAGCAGGACGTTCGCGGCACCACCCGGCCATTCGGCGACCAGACCGGCCCCACTGTGGTCCTCCGGCACGAAGTCGACGCCAGTACTGCGCTTCTCCAGGGCCCTCGCGGTGGCCGCGCCCACGGCTGCCACCTTGATGTCAGGGTTCGGCAGTGGATCGGGCAGCAGCCCGACGGTGGTCTTCGAGGTGACGACCAGCCAGTCAGCCTGCCACAGGTCGGCCTCGGAGAGCCTATCGGCGTCCGGGAGCTCGACGGTCCGGGTCAGCGCCTTGTGGATGACCCCGTAACCGGCCTGCTTCAAGGTCGTCACGAACTTGTCGTGGGAGTCGTCACGGGGGACGAGGACTGGGGGTTTGATGAGATCAGCAGGGTTCGTGGTCATCGAGTGCTTCCTGTGGCCTTGAGGTCTGCAACATCGGCGGCGCCGTCGTCCAGCAGCTCCTCGGCGGCCGTCACTCCCAGGGTATGCGCCGCGGCCAGTGCCGGCTCGACCTCCTTAGGCAATTCGACGCTCACCTGTTCCCGAATGGTGCGCGACCCGTTGACCGCAGCCACAACCACGTCCAGGGTCAACACGTCTGGGGACATTCCGGGGGTCGGCGCGAGATGGGCCAACGCGCCGATCGGGGCGGCGCACCCGGCCTCCAGATGGGACAGCACGGCTCGCTCGGCGGTGGCCGACAGCCGCGTGCCGTAGTCGTCGATCCTGGCGAGGGCCTTGGCGAGCTTGCCGTGATGCACATCGGCGGTCCGACACTCGACGGCCAGGGCTCCCTGGGCCGGAGCCGGCAGCACGACCGACGGGTCGAGAAGCTCGGTGATGACGTCACTGTGCCCCAGACGAGCAAGTCCTGAGGCAGCCAGCACGACGGCGTCGAGGTCCTCCTTGCCGCTGTCTTCGGCGTAGTGACCCAGACCCTTGACCCGGCCCAGACGGGTGTCGACGTTGCCGCGGATGTCGACGATCGTCAGGTCCGGTCGCACCGCCAACAGTTGGGCCACTCGCCGCGGCGAACCGGTTCCGACGCTGGCCCCCTGCGGCAACTCGTCGAGGGTGAGACCGTCACGAGCCACCAGGGCGTCGCGCGGATCCTCGCGGACAGGGACGGCACCAATCGCCAGTCCGAGCGGGCGTCCGGTCGGCAGGTCCTTGAAGGAGTGGACGGCGATGTCGGCCGAGCCCTCCAGCAGGGCAGTGCGGATCGCCGAGGCGAACACCCCGATGCCACCCATCGACGCCAGGGAGGCCGTCGAGGTGTCACCGTGGGTAGTGATCGTCGCCAGATCGACGTCGAGCCCCTGTGATCTCAGCAGCTCTGCGACCATCTCGGATTGAGTGGTTGCCAGGGTGCTGGCACGGGTTCCCAGACGGATTGAAGACATGTCCTCCATTGTGGCACTCGGTTCCGACGCCTTTTCCCTTGCTCTCAGACCAGTTGACGGGCCGTGTGGCGGGCTTGAGGCACCAGAGCGGCGATGCCGGAACCCGACGCCCATGCCCCGACCAGACCGATGCGGCCTCGTCCGGACCGGTTCAACTCCTCGAGCTGGCGGTGCAGACCGTCACGCCACGCCCTGGTCTCCGGAGTCGTCGGGGCCAGAGACCCCGTCCAGTGGATGATCTGGGAGTCCACCACCTGATTGGACGACAATTCCACACCGAGCAGGATCGAGGCATCCTCCAGCGCCCGCTCGACGCTGAGCTCGACATCCGTCTCCCCGGATCGCCCGTAGGAGACCCGTAGCAGGTGCAGTCCGTCGGGGCAGGACTGCCCCAGGCTCGGCCACTTGGCAGACATGTGTGTCAGGGCCTTCGCCTTGACGCTCGTCGTCCCGGGAGCCACCAGCATGCCGTTTCCACGCGGGCTGTCGTCCAGCTCCGGAGCCTGCAGAGCCAGATTGACGTGGCCAATGGGCGCACCGGGAATCATCTCGGGTCCGGAGACGTCGATGACACTGCTCAGCAGGTCGGTGGCAGGACCGGCAGAACAGGCGACGACGACCCGCGGGGTCAGGAAGGTGCGCACCTCGCCGTCAGGGACAGGAGGCAAGGACGGATTCGGGTTGCGCGAGGTGTCGGCGGTCTCGACGAGCCACTGGTCACCATGGCAGGTCAGCTTTCGAGCCCCCACCCGGGTCATGATCCTCGCACCGGCCTCCTCGGCCTGACGACGCAGCTCGGCCGGCATGGTGAACATGCCGCCAGCCACCGAGGCGACGACCGGCCCTTCCGGCATCCGGGAACGGCACAGGGCCACGCCGGCAGCCAAGGACCCGGTGGACTGGGCGGCAGCCCGCAGACCGGGGGAGACGACGTCGGCCGAGAGCAGGTGCGGATCGGCGGCATGGATACCACCGGCGATCGGGGTGACGAGTCGCCTCAGCACCTTCGGTCCCATTCGTGACTCCACCAGGGTTCCCAGATCCCGGGGGAGTTCGTCGGGCATTGGGGCGCGGTCGAGTGCGGCGGCGCGGGCGGCCTCCTTGGCTCCCAGCGCAATGACGACCGCCGGGTCCGACAGATCGGCAGGAATGCCCAGGATGGCATTGCCGGGCATCGCGAAGCAGGCGTCGTCGAAGTACACCCAGGACGGGGCGGTCCTCGGTTTCTCGACGGTCACCCCCAGTTCCTCGGCCAGCTCGGCGGTGTCGGGAAGACGAATGGCCCACCCCTCGGCGCCGATGTCATAGCTGATCCCCGCCAATGTCGACCCAGCCACCAGGCCCCCGGTGTACCCGCGGGATTCCACCAGCACGGGGCGTAGCCCTTCCTGGGTGAGCTGCCAGGCCGCAACGAGTCCGGCCATGCCACCGCCGATGACGACGGCGTCCACGGTGTGCGGATCAAGGGTGTTCATCGTCACGTCCTCGGAATTGTGGTTCACAGTGAGTGCACCAGCTCCACCAGTCGCGTCAGCACGTCGGGGTCGGTGTCGGCGGGCACACCATGGCCCAGGTTGACGACGTGGCCGGGGGCCTGACGTCCAGCCGCGACGACTTCGCGGGTGGCGGTCTCCAGCGGTTCCCAACCGGCGAGGAGCAGGGCCGGGTCGATGTTGCCCTGTACCGGCATGTCCATCCCGGAGACCATCAGGGTGGCGCAGGCCTCGTCGAGACTGATGCGGTGGTCGACGCCGAGGACCGGGTACCGGGACGCCGTCGCGGCCACCTGGGCCAGCCCGGAGAGCAGATGGCTGGCATTGACGCCGAAGTGCACCACAGGGGTGTTCGGGTCGAGGTCGGCGAGAGCACGCTGGGAGAAGGGGGCGACGCTGGCGCGGTAGTCGACGGCGCTCAGCGACCCGGCCCAGGAGTCGAAGAGCTGGACGGCACGAGCCCCACCGCGCAACTGGGCGGCCAGGAATGCGGCGTCCAGGTCGGCCACCCATTCCATGAGCCTGGCCCAGGCTTGCGGATCCGAGTGCATCATCGCGCGGGCGGCCAGGTGGTCACGGGAGGGCCCGCCCTCCACCAGGTAGGCGGCAATCGTGAACGGGGCGCCGGCGAAACCAATCAGTGGCGTGGTGTCACCGAGTTCTTCCGCCACCAGGCGGGCAGCCTCTTCGATGGCAGAGGCATCACCGGGCTCGCGCTGGGTTATCCGGTCGACGTCGTCCGCGGTGCGAACAGGCTCGTCGAGAACCGGTCCGACTCCCGGCTCGATCCGCACCCCGATCTTAGCCAGGGCCAACGGCACCATGATGTCGGAGTAGAGGACGGCCCCATCGACATGGTGACGTCGCACGGGCTGGCAGGTGATCTCAGCTGCCAGCTGCGGGTTGAGGCAGGAGTCGAGCATCGTCGTGCCCTCGCGGGCCTTGCGGTACTCCGGGAGTGAACGGCCCGCCTGACGCATGAACCAAACCGGGGTGACGGCAGGGTGATGCCCGGTCATGGCCTGCAGAAGCGGTGAATCGGCTGTGGAGGTGGTGGTTTCAGTCATCACCTCGATTGTGCCTCACTTCGTCGAGAGGCCGTTCATGGGGCAGTTGTCGAGTGCGACGAAAGGTTCGCGGCTACTGGGGTTCGTCGGAACCGCATGGTTCAATAGCGTTTCGTGGGATTGTGTGTCTTGACCGTGGATCATGCCGAGCAAGGACTCGGCGTCGTTTCCGAGGCTGCCGCGCAGGTCGATGGGCTCGGCCTGGCACTGACTGACCATCCCCAGATCCGTGGCGCTCTCGTGTTGTCAACGTGCAACCGAGTGTGCCTGATCGTGGAGACTTCTCCCGACTCTGCCGCTCAAGGATTCGACGAGACCGCGCTGCGCGCCTGTCTCGCCGACCAGGGGGCGACGGTGTTGGCTGACTCGGCCCAGATCTTCTGTGAGAACGACGCCGTCTGGCGGGTGTTCCGGGTGGCTGCTGGCCTGGAGTCGATGGTTGTCGGTGAGCGCGAGGTCGCCGGACAGATGAAGCGTGCTTTGAATGAGGCGCGCAAGGAACAGACGGTTTCGTACATCATCGGCCACGTCGTCGAGGAGGCGCTCAAGACCTCCCGCCATGTCGCCACTGAGACGGCACTGGCTGCCGAGGGGCGCACCGTGGTGGCCGTTGGCCTGGACCTCGTCTCCCAGCAGATGGACCTCGACGGGGCTTGCGTCCTCGTCATGGGAACCGGTTCCTACGCCGGAGCATCGTGCGCCCAGCTGAACTCCCGCGGCGTGACTGAGATCCAGGTCCATTCGGCCTCCGGCCGTGCCGCCGGATTCGCTCGCCGGCACCGTGTGACCGAGGCCGTCGATCTGGATGCCGCGTTGGCACAGGCTGACCTCGTCGTCACCTGCCGTGGCTCGGGCGTGCCCGCCCTCTCCGCACCGGCCGCCCGACGTGCAGTGGATGCTCGCGCCGGACGAGACCTGCTGGTCCTTGATCTGGCCGTCAGCGGTGACGTCGAGGATCCGATACCCGCTGGGGTTGAGGTCATCGACCTGGAGACCATTCGTCATGCCGTTCCCGCCTCTGCTGAGGCCGAACGCGCCGCCGCCGAGCACATCGTCGCTGTCGGGGTCCGGCACCTTGCCATCGACCTCGAGCGTCGTCGGATGGCTCCGGCCGTTGTCGCCCTGCGCGATGTCATCTCAGATCTCGTCACCGCCGAGCTTGAGCGCCTGCCTCAAGAGGGATCGGTGGCGGTCGACGAGGTGGCAGCTTCTTTGCGTCGGCTTGCCGCGTCCATGGCGCATATCCCCTCGGCACGAGCCAGGATGGCCTCTGAGAAGGGTCTGGGGGATCGCTGGCTCAACTCGTTGTCGGACGTGTTGGGGATCGACGTCGAGATCGCCGCACCCGTCATCGACATGTCAACCTTCACGAACGCTGACTGCATGGCCTGCCCGGTGACCGGCCTGCGGGTTGAGGACCTTGCCGCGGATGCGGCGCCCCGAGGTGAGGAGAAGAATTCGTGACCGTCAACCCGTATGCAGCCCCCAAGGATCCGTTGGCTCCTTACGACGCGGTGCTCGTCGCATCTTTCGGTGGGCCGCGGTCCCCCAAGGAGGTCATGCCCTTCCTGAGGAGGGTTTCCAACGGTCGCATTCCGGATGAGCGATTGGCCGAGGTCGCTCACCACTATGACCGGTTCGGTGGGGTGAGCCCCATCAACGCGGCGACGGACGCCTTCGTCAATGCCTTGAAGAATGAGCTTCACCAGCATGGAGTCCGGATCCCGATCCTGCTGGGGAACCGCAACGGCTCGCCGTTCCTTGATGACGTCCTGCCCGAGATGCACCAGCATGGTGTGCGTCGAGTGCTTGCCGTCGTCACCTCCGCATATGCCTGCTACTCCGGTTGCCGTCAGTACCGCGAGGAGATTGCTGCGGCCCTCGACAAGACCGATATCACGGACATGCAGATCGACAAGGTGCCTCCCTTCAACGAGGCCCCCGGTTTCATTCGCGCCAATGCGGAAGCCCTCATGCAGTCCTTCATGCGCATCCCGCCGACCCCGCTCGAGGCCACCCGAGTCGTGTTCGTCACCCACTCCATCCCCGACCCCATGCAGGAGGCGTCGGGGGCTGGGCGGCCAGGGACTGATTACATCTCCCAGCACAAGGCGGTGTGCGAGAAGATTGCTGATCAGGTGCGTCATGCCTTCGGCAACATGCCGCAGTGGGATCTGGCATATTGCTCGCGGTCGGGGCGCCCTACTGACCCCTGGCTGGAGCCGGACATCAATGACCACCTGCGCACCCTTCCGGAGCAGGGGATCAAGTCCGTCGTGGTTGCGCCGATCGGTTTCGTCGCTGATCACATGGAGGTCGTCAATGACCTCGATCACGAGGCAGCTGAGACGGCGGCTGACATCGGGCTGGCCTTTGCTCGTGCTGCGACCGCTGGCGCTCATCCGGCCCTCGTCGCCGACGTGGTGGGCCTGATCATGACCCAGGCAGCGGCTGCCCGAGGAGAGGGCGGAAATCCGACCTCCTGGCCCACCCCCTGTGCCCCCGGATGCTGCCGACGCTGCGTGGATGCCAAGGACATTCCGGCCATCTCCGGAAGTGATGTCGTTGCGCCTGACGAGACGCAGGCTTCCGAGCCGGTGGTCGCAGCCGTGGCATCGACTGGCACGGCAACGGCAGCGGAGGCCGCGCACCCAGAACCTGAGGTCCTGTCCGATCCCAGACCTGCTACCGTTCCTGGATCTGACGCCACCCCTGAGGCCGTCGGACCGGAGCCAGAAGCTCCTTCCCCCTACGACCTTCTGACCAAGGAGATCCCCATGACTGACCATTCGAGCAGCAACTCAGTGATTGAGGGACCTCGCGACGACGAGGCCCCCGCCGGTTCCTACACCGCACCGACAGATCCGCGTGATTACGCCGTCGTCCCGGAGGAGGTCAATGCCTCCAGCAAGTGGGCGATGTACTCGGTATTCAGCGTTGCCACCCCGCTTCCCGCTGACGATGTGGAGCGCCGTCAGCTCATCGAGGGCTCCGACGAGTGGGTCGGACAGTCCGGCGTCGAGACCCGTGGCTGGTATGACCTGTCGGGTCTGCGCGCGGACGCCGACCTGCTGGTGTGGTGGTTGAGCGACAATCCGACGTCCCTGCAGGACGCCTACCATCGGTTCCGCGGATCCGGTCTGGGACGCCATCTCGATCCGGTGTGGTCGAATGTGGGCGTTCACCGTCCGGCAGAGTTCAACAAATCTCACCTGCCCTCCTGCTTCGCCGGAGTCGCCCCGCGGCGCTGGGCTGCCTTCTATCCCTTCATCCGTTCCAAGGGGTGGTACCTGCTTCCGGCTGCTGACCGTTCCCGCATGCTGCGCGAGCACGGCATGGTCGGCGCCGCCAACTCCGACGTCAAGGCGTCCACCTTGGCCGCCTTCGCCCTGGGGGACTATGAGTGGATTCTCGCCCTGGAGGGTGACGACCTCGCTCGCGTCGTCGACGTCATGAAGGACCTGCGCTACGTCGAGGCTCGTCGTCACGTTGACGTTGACACCCCCTTCTTCACTGGCGAGCGCGTCTCCCCGGTGACCTGGGCCGACCGTCAGATGAGAGCTTGATGGCGCCCTTGCGTGGCCTGACCGACCCGGTGGGACCGGAATCGCCGCAGACCTACTGGGTGCGGCGTCTGGTCCTGCTCATCGCAGTGGTGATTGTCGTTGCCTTGGTGGTCACGGGTGTTTCCAAGCTCATGAGCGGTTCGAAGAAGTCGGCGGCGCCGGCGGCGTCGTCCTTCACCCCGAACCCGTCATGGACTGACACCGCCTGGGGCCCGGAGACTCCGACTCCCTCGGGTTCGGCCAGTTCCGGCAAGTCCGCTTCCTCCTCGAAATCTCCGCCGGCGACGTCGTCCGCATCAGCGTCGTCATCTCCATCCGCATCGCCCGCTGGCGAACTCTGCGAAGGGTCCCAGCTGACGGTCAAGGTCACGGGAGACAGCAAGAAGCCCAAGGTGGGTGACACCGAGACCTTCACCGTGGAGGTGAAGAGCTCGTCTGACTGCCGCTGGGACACCCAGAAGGTGAAGCAGACCCTCACCGTCACCTCCGGATCGGACC
Source organism: Cutibacterium avidum ATCC 25577 (assembly GCF_000227295.1). Classification (GTDB taxonomy): domain Bacteria; phylum Actinomycetota; class Actinomycetes; order Propionibacteriales; family Propionibacteriaceae; genus Cutibacterium; species Cutibacterium avidum. Next base: position 1,506,025 of record NZ_JH165054.1, read on the forward strand.
GCATCTGGTCGACCGAGGACTGCGGCTCCTGGGGGCCAAAGGGCATCCGTGAGATCAGGTCCAAGGATCCTTGGACCTATAAGGTCTCCTGGCCGACCAAACGGTCCACCGACAAGTGCAAGCTGTCGAAGGAAAACCTGGGGAGTGGCTACTACATCGCCACCGTCGACATTGATGGCGGTTCGAGCGATCGGTTCATCATGCAGATGAGTGAGTGACCCTCCAGCACACACCCTTATGCCCCCATGACATGTTTCGGCTCCCAGCTCGCGAGCTGGGAGCCGAAGTCGTTGTCAGTGGAAGTGATGGATGCGCTGGTCGTTCTCGAAGATTGACTCCAGACCCTGCCGGATCTCGCGGGCCCGCTTCAGCCCCACTCCCCTGACGTCGCCAAGTTCTGACGTGGAGGCCGACACCAGGGTCTGCAGGTTCGAGAAGTGATCGATGATCGCTTGAATCGCCCGGGACGACAAATCGGTGATCGATGCCAGCTGACGGTGTCCGCGTGGCTGCATGGGAGCGTCGAGGGGGTACTCGACAGGATCGAGATCGATGGCCCCAGCCACCTTGGCGACGTCAAGAAGGTCCTCCCAGGGAAGCTTCTGCAGACCGGACAGGGAGAACTCGCCCGGGGCGACGGAGTCCGGCCGGTAATCCTCGGTGAGCAGACGTCCCAGGTCCTCCACCCCGAGGGACAGCTCGTTGCGCTGCAACTGGACTAGGCGACCCTCGACACCGAGCGCGGAGACATAACCGCGGACCTCGGCGTCGATCCGACGCCACATCTCGACGCGCTGGGCGACGGCTGCGACGTCACGGACTTGGACCTGGTCGCGGACCTCCAACATAGTGAGGTTGTCAGCTTCCTCAACCAGACGAGCACGGTAACTCGACAGGGTCGCCAGTGCCTGGTTGGCGCGAGCCAGTAGCTGCTCCGGCCTCTCAATCGGGTAACGGCGGCCATTGAGGAACAGGGACATCACCGACATCGACGCCGAGACGACGACCACCGGTGTGCCAGTTTGTTGGGAGAGGCGGTCAGCGGTGCGGTGACGGGTACCGGTCTCCATCGTCGGCAGGTTGCCATTCGGGACGAAGTGGACCGCAGCCGCGGTGATTCGCTCGTGGTCGCTCGAGACGACCAGCCCGCCGTCCATCTTCGACAGCTCGCGAAGGGCCTGCGGAGTGAGCCGGACGTCGAGCGGAAAACCGCCGGAACACACCTCATCGATCTCCGGACCATTACCGAGCACGATGAGGCCACCGGTACGTCCATTGATGATCCGGTTGAGTCCCTCCCGAATAGGTGTGCCGGGGGCGAGCAGGGCCATCAGGTGACGGACCCGTGCGGCCTCCGTCTCCCGGTCGTTCTCGGGGGTTGGCTGGGCGTCGGTCATGAGACGACTTTAGTTCTACCCACCGAAGTTCTCACCTCGGATGTGCTCGTCATGACTGGCCCGCCTTGCGCTGCCGACGCAGGTTGAGCACCGACAGTGCCTCGGCCACACTGCCGACCTCGATGACATGGAGTCCGTGCATGGTCGGAACCTTGGTGTGCGCCTCGCGGGAGTTGCGTGGCACGACGGCGAGATCGAAGCCCAGGCGTGCTGCCTCTCCCACGCGTCTTTCCAAGCCAGGGACACGTCGCAGATCACCGGCGAGTCCGACCTCTCCCAGGGCCACGACTCGCGTCGGGAAGTTGGCGTCGAGAACAGCCGAGGCCGCTGCCACCGCGATCGCCAGATCGGCCGACGGGTCCGACACCCTGGCCCCACCCACCGTCGAGACGTAGACGTCCCGGTTGCTTAGTGGCATGCCTGCCTTGCGTTCCAGGACGGCCAGAATCATGGCGACCCTGCTGCCCTCGACCCCATGGGTGGTGCGCCGCGGGTACTTCTCGGATGCCGATGGGGCCACCAGCGCCTGCACCTCCGAGAGCAGGGGACGGCGACCCTCCATCGTCACCGTCACGCAGGTGCCCGGTTGGGGATCGGCATTGTCCGAGGTGAACAGTCCCGACGGATCGGGTACCTCCATGATTCCGCTGTCGGTCATCTCGAAGCAGCCCACCTCGTCGGCCGGGCCGTAACGGTTCTTGGCGGCTCGAACCATGCGGAATCCGGAGTGACGGTCACCCTCGAAGTTGAGGACGACGTCGACCAGGTGCTCCATGGTTCGTGGACCGGCGATCGATCCCTCCTTGGTGACGTGACCGACGATGATGACGGCCATGCCACGCCGCTTGGCCACCCGTACCAGCGCACCGGTGACCTCCCTCACCTGGGAGACCCCGCCGGGGGAGCCGTCAGCCTGACTCGTCCCCACCGTCTGAACCGAGTCCAGCACCATGAGGGAGGGCTCGGTCTGCTCGATGTGTCCCAGTACCGTCCCCAGGTCGGTCTCGGAGGCCAGATAGAGTTCGTCAGCAAGTGAATTCGTACGACCCGCCCGCAGTCTCACCTGTGCCGCCGACTCCTCACCTGTGACGTAGAGGGTGCGTCGTCCGGCCTTGGCCCATTTGGCAGCGACGTCGAGGAGCAGGGTCGATTTTCCAACTCCTGGTTCTCCGGCGAGCAGCACGACGGCTCCGGGCACCAGACCACCTCCGAGTACCCGGTCCAACTCGCTGATCCCGGTGAGGTGACGGTTGGCGGCCTGCTCGCTCACCTCGCCGATGGGCACGGCCTTGGAGGTGGGTGTCGACGAGGCAACCGCAGTGAGCTTCGGTGCTCCCCTCTCGACCACCGAACCCCAGGTCTGGCACTCCCCGCAGCGACCGACCCACTTGGACGTCGTCCAGCCGCACTCGGTGCACACCCATGTCGGAGCCTGCGTCTTCTTCGCCATGGCTCATACCCTGTCAGCAGGGGCCGACAGGTTCGACGATGGTGGTGTTCCGGTGGTGTTCCGGTGGTGTTCTCCTCAGGCCACCGGCGGGTAGTGCGGCCACCACATGGCGTCCTGAACTGCCTGCACGACGTTGTCGGGATGTTTCGTGGCGATTCCCTCCTCGATCGCGGCCTGGACGACCGCCACTGCGACCGTCGCCGAGGAAGCCCGCAGATTCTCCACGGCGGGGAGAAGGGATGCTCCCGCCGGACGCGGGTCCACCTGGGAGGCGACGGCCTCGGCCGCGGCGAGGATCATGCCGGCGCTCACTCGCTCGGCTCCCGAGACGATGACCCCCAGTCCCAGGCCCGGGTAGAGGAGGGCATTGTTGCCCTGTCCGATCTCATAGCGCACACCGCCGTATTCGAAGGGTTCAATCGGGATGCCGGTGGAGACCAGGGCCTTTCCCCCCGACCATGAGATGACGTCTGCCGGCACCGCCTCGATCTTCTCGGTGGGGTTCGACAACGGCAGGATGATGGGACGCTCGACCCCCTTGCACATCTCCTCGACGACCTGCTGGGTGAAGGCGTCGTGGTCGGTGGAGGTGCCGATGAGGATCGTCGGGTGAACCTGCCGGACCGTCTCCATCAGACCGATACGCCCGTTTGAATGAGCCCAACGACGCGTCTTATCGGCTGGCTTGGCGTAAGGCTCCTGGTAATCGGGCAGATTCTCCATGTCGTCGGTGACCAGTCCATTGCGGTCGATGAGCCAGATTCGATCGATCGCCTCCTGCTGACCTAGGCCGTCACTGACCATGGCCTCCCGGATCTGGTCGGCAATTCCGGTACCGGCGGTACCTGCCCCGTACACCAGCAGACGTTGACTGGCGAAGGTCTGTCGGGTGACCTTGAGACCGGAGATCACGGCTGCCAGGACGATGGCTGCCGTACCCTGCATGTCGTCATTGAAGATGCGATGGCTCCCGGCATTCTGCACCAGAATCCGACGGGCGTTGGAGGCCCCGAAGTCCTCGAAGTGCAGCAGGGCGTGCGGGTACAGCTCGCTGGCGACCTCGAGGTACTCGTGGATGAGTTTGTCATAGCGCTCCCCGCGCACTCGGGCATGACGATTGCCGAGGTACGACGGGTCGTTGAGCAGGTATGCGTTGTCGGTGCCGACGTCGAGGTTGACGGCGATGGTGCGCTCCGGACGGATGCCCGCGGCTGCCGTGTAGAGAGCGAGCTTGCCTATCGAGATGTCGGTCCCGTTGACTCCCCAGTCCCCAATTCCGAGTATCTGCTCGGAGTCGGAGACAACGAGGAGGTCGACGTCGTCAGGTCCCAACTCGAGGGTCTCGAAGGAGGGGCGGACATCCTCGATGTGGTCGACGGACAGGTAGACCGCGCGGGAGCGTCGGTAGGCGTGACTCCACTTCTTGATGGCCTCGCCGACGGTGGGGTCGTAGATCACCGGCAGCAACTCGACGAGGTGATCGACCAGCAGCTTGTAGTAAAGGGTCTCGTTACGGTTCTGGAGTTCTTCCAGGAAGGCGTAACGGTCAATGTTGCGGTCGAATCCCTGGAGCTGGCGGTAGCAGCGCTGGGCCTGCTGCTCGAGAGTCTCGACGGCTGCCGGAAGCCGTCCGATCATCCCGTGCTCCAGCCGTTCGGCGCGGGTGAAAGCCGTTCCCCGATTCGTGATCGGGTTCGTCATGGGTTCGGGTTTCCTGGACACGACAACCTCCCGGTAGTGACTTCGTCTCTTACGCTACCGGGAGGGTCTGTCAGTTTTTTGACGTCAGATGCGAACTCGTCCGTGGGACGGGGTGTCGAAGGTCACGGCGTCGATGCCGGGGTGGCCATTCGGGCTGGTGAAGTCGAAGGTGATGCCCTCGACCTCGTCGGGAATGGTCTCTCCCAGCCAGTTCTCGACGCGCTGGCGTGATCCGGACACCTCGACCGAGGCGAGGGTGACGTTGCCGCTCAGACTGGAGGGCAGCAGTTCGGCTGGGGAGGTCCACTTGATGAAGAAGGGAAGCTGCGGGTCAGCCATCAGGCCCTTGATGCCGATCTGGCGCCATTCGAGGTGGCGACCATCGGGGAAGGTGCGGTTGCCGGGCACTGACTCACGCTCGAGGCGCTTCTCGTAGGGGGCGAGATCGTCGACGGAGACGGCCCACCCCATCCATCCGCCGCCCTGTTCCTGACGTGCGCGCACGGCCTGACCGAAGACGGCCTTCTCGGCTGCGGGGTGGTCCAGCACCTCCACAACCTCGATGTAACGCGGCCCGACCAGCGGCAGAATGCGGTTGCGGGTTCCAAAGCTCGGATGGACTCCGCCGTTGATGAATGAGGCCCCCAGGATTTCGCCGAGGCGAGCGGCATCCTCATCGAGACCTGCAGGGCCAGCGGCGAACATGAGATGGTCGACGTGCATGGCAGTATTGTCCCCTTTGTCCTTCCCATGATGAAATCCGACCCCTGGTTGGCTGCAATGAAGCGGGTCCAAACGAGGCTTTGAGGGGATGTAGACAGGGTGCGCATTCTTTGGCTCGTGACACGCCGTCGACCCCGACAAGGTAGGTTGAGCATGTGCCTGACAGTGCCGGACCTGACAAACCCTCGACCATGGTTGCTTCCAGTGCTCCTCGGGTGACGTTGTCGACGACCTCGGTCTATCCCGAGTCGACGGCCGATGCCTTCGCCCGCGCCAAGGCCATTGGTTATGACGGCGTGGAACTCATGGTCGGCATCGACCCGGTTGCCGCTGATGTCGACCGAATCGTCGAGTTGTCGGCAGAACACGACGTCAAGGTGTGGTCGATTCACGCGCCATGCCTGCTCGTCACCCCGAATGTGTGGGGCGGCGACTCCTGGGGCAAGCTGGACAAGGCCGCCGAGGCTGCAGGACGACTTGACTCCAAGCTCATCGTCGTCCATCCGCCCTTCCGCTGGCAGCGCGACTATGCGAGCCGGTTCGAGGAAGGCATCGCCGAGCTCAACGAGAAATACGCCCCACTGGTTTTTGCCGTGGAGAACATGTACCCGTGGCGTACCCCAGCGGGTCGTTTCGCCGCATACCTGCCGGGATTCGACCCCACCAAACTCAGCTACGACCACCTCGTCCTGGACCTTTCCCACGCCGCCACGGCCCAGATGGACTCGCGAAAGCTCGTGGACCTGTGGGGGCCGCGACTGCGTCACATCCACCTCACCGACGGTTCGGGCACCTTCAAGGACGAGCATCTTCTGCCCGGCCGGGGGAATCAGCATGCCTGGGAGGTCGTCGAGCGTGCCGTGGCTGGCGGGTTCAACGGTGACATCGTCCTCGAGGTCAACACCCGTAAGCTCTCCGGCCAGGGGGCTGGGCAAGGTGCCCGGTTCGAGGCACTCTCCGAAGTCCTGATGCAGACCCGTATGGCCGTTGACCGTGGCATCTTCGCGCGTCGTGACACCGAGGCGCGGCAGGAGGCCCATCAGTGACCGAGAATCGACACGATTTCCGTGGCGGGGCCCTGCTTGCATCGGGTCGACGTCTCGCGATGCAACTGGCGATGGATCCGACCATTGCCGACGAGGTTTCCCAGTCACGGCTGGCCCGTGAGATCGCCGCGACCTATGTCGCTGGTGAGGACGTCGGGACAGCCATCGAGAAGGCTGCCGACCAGGTGTTCAAGGGTCTGGACGTCAGCCTGCATCCCCTCGACCCCGCCGCCGTCGACGTCGCCCAGGCTCGCCGGGCGACGGTCGGGCTGTGCGAAGTGATCGAGAGGCTCGGTGCCGATCCGGCGTTTGGTGGCCACAGCGAGGTCTCCATCAGCCTCGCGGCTCTTGGACTGCGAGTTGACGACGAGCTCGCCCGGGAAAACGCCAGGCAGATCTGCGATATCGCTCGCGACAACCACGTCGCCGTGACGGTGGACGACGAGGGCCCGGACATCCATGATCGTTCCCACCGCATCGGCATGGACCTGCTGGAGGACTACGAGAACACCGGCATCGTCATTCAGGCGGCCCGCCACGATTCCCTCACCCAGGTGAGGGAACTGGCCGCTCCGGGGAGGCGCATCAGGCTGTGCAAGGGTTCCTACACCGGCCCTCGTTCGGTCACCCTGATCCATCCCCATGACGTCGATCTGAGGATGGCGGCATGCCTGCGTGCCCTCATGACCGGCCCCTCGACGGTGATGCTGGCCAGCCATGATCCGGTCTTCGTCGCCCTGGGCGAGCAGCTCATGGCGAGTCTGGATCGGTCCCTGGAATTTCAGATGCTGCAAGGAATTCGTCCTCTCGAGCAGCGCAGGCTGGTGGACATTGGCCACCGGGTGAGGGTTTATCTGCCCTATGGCCGTGATTGGTACCGGTACTGCACTCGACGGATCGTCGAGAGACCGGGCAATATTTGGCTGTTCGGAAGGTCGCTGGTGGAGAGGCGTTGACGATGTGGAATGGCAGGGGCACCGTCCCCCCTCGCCGGTGCCTGGACGAGACCCCTCGCCGGGGAATCATGGGGGACCACTTGGCGGATCGGCGCCTGCTGTGGGAGACGATCTTCCTCCTGGCCGTCAGCCTGGGGCAGTCCGCGTGGTACTCGATTCTGCGAATGATCGAGAGACTCACCCGCGGTGTGCCGATGGATCAACAGGCCTCGAAGCTCAACTCCTCGGTGACCCCCGGGCGTCCCTGGCTTGATCTGCTCTACCAGTTGTCTGACATCGTCTTCGGTGTCGCACCGGCCCTGCTGGCTCTGCTCCTGCTCGCCCAGGTCAAGCCCCCTCGCAAGGGTGTTCGTCACGCCCTCGGTCTGCAAGGGCCGGGGTGGGGACAGGATGTCGGCGCCGGAGCGATCCTGGCCGTCATCATTGGCATTCCCGGGCTTGGTTTCTACCTCGCCGCTCGCGCACTGGGGCTGAACACGACGGTTCAGGCTTCCCAACTGCAGCATGTGTGGTGGATGGTTCCGGTACTCATTGGTCTGGCCCTCATGAATGCGGTCCTGGAGGAGACCGTCATGGTCGGCTACCTGTTCACGCGGTGGCGTCAGATCGGGTGGTCGACGACGATGGTCATCGTCGTCTCAGCCATCATTCGCGGCACCTACCACCTGTACCAGGGCTGGGGTGGTTTCCTCGGCAACATCATCATGGGTCTTTTCCTGGGATGGGTCTTCTCCAAGAGACGTCGACTTCTGCCCCTCATCGTGGCCCACGTCTTCCTCGACACCGTCTCCTTCATCGGATACGCCTATCTGGTCGGTCACGTCAGTTGGTTGTGAGTCCATTCGGACACTGCGCGGACCTGTCGTGACATGCCCCTACCATGGGCGGCATGAAGCTTGGAGTCTTCGGAGCCACTGGACAGGTCGGTCGGGTCATGCGCACCTTGCTGGCGGAGCGTCATTTCCCCGCTGACAAGGTGAGGTTCTTCGCCTCTGCCCGTTCGGCCGGCCAGAAGTTGCCATGGGAAGACGGTGAGGTCGTCGTCGAGGACACTGCGACGGCTGATTTCTCAGGCCTTGACATCGCGATCTTCTCCGCGGGTGGCGGTACCTCTCGCGAGTTCGCTCCCAAAGTGGCTGCTGCCGGGGCCGTCGTCATCGACAACTCCTCGGCCTGGCGACGCGACCCTGACGTCCCGTTGGTCGTCAGCGAGGTCAACCCCGAGGACATCGCCAAGCGTCCCAAGGGGATCATCGCCAACCCGAACTGCACGACGATGGCGGCCATGCCGGTGCTCAAGCCGCTTCATGACGCTGCCGGACTGACCCGTCTCGTCGTGGCCACCTATCAGGCGGTCTCCGGATCGGGCGTCGCCGGAGTGCGCGCCCTCACCGAGCAGACCGCAGCCATCGACGGCCCCTCTGCCCTGGCCCTGGACGGACGGGGAGTACCGGTCGATGATTTCGGGCCCTACGTCGCGCCGATCGCCTTCAACGCCGTCCCGGTCGCTGGCAACCTCGTTGATGACGGCACCGGCGAGACCGACGAGGAGCAGAAGCTGCGCAACGAGTCGCGCAAGATCCTCCACATCCCGGATCTGCTGGTCGCCGGAACCTGCGTGCGGGTGCCGGTGTACAGCGGCCACGGGCTGGTGGTGCACGCGGAATTCCGTGACGATCTGAGCCCCGAGAAGGCTACCGAGCTGTTGGTGAAGGCTCCGGGTGTCAAGGTCGTCGACGTCCCGGATCCTCGCTCTGCCGCCGGAACCGATCCGTCCCTGGTCGGGCGTATCCGCCCTGATCAGTCCGCCCCGGCAGGCAAGGGGCTGGTGTTCTTCTGTTCCGCGGACAACCTGCGAAAAGGTGCCGCCCTCAATGCCGTGCAACTGGCCGAACTGGTGGCTGCCGAATGAGCGGGAAGGTTGCGGTTCTGGGCTGCGGGACGATGGCTGGAGCCCTCATCGGTGGGCTCATCGACGCCGACACGGTCAAGGCTGACGATGTCGTGGCGACGGCGCGCTCGGAGTCCCACCGCGACGAGATCGCCAGGACTCTGGGCGTGAAGACCACGGCGGACAACGCCGAGGCTGCCCGTGACGCTGACCTCATCATTCTCGGCGTCAAGCCCTATGCGGCCGCCGGAGTGCTGGAGGAGGTCGCGGATTCCCTCAAGGATGACGCGATCATCATCTCCATCGCCGCCGGTGTCACCACCGAGAAGTTGCTCGCTGCCTGGCAGGGCAATGTCGTCCGCGTCATGCCCAACACCCCCGTCCGAGTGGGCAAGGGCGCGTTCATCGTCAGCCCGGCGCCAGGTGCTGAGGAGGCCGGCGAGAAGGTCGTCGAGATCTTGGGTACGGTCGGGAGGGTCATCGAGGTGCCCGAGAAACTGCATGATGCCGCCACGGCCGTGTCGGGCTCCGGCCCGGCCTACGTCTTCCTGGTGGCCGAGGCAATGATTGACGCTGCCGTCGCCATGGGACTGCCGCGCGACCAGGCGAGCCAGCTCACCGTCGCCACCCTGGCCGGCTCGGCCGAGCTGTTGGCCGGAGATGAGCACCCGGCAGTGCTGCGTTCCGAGGTGACGAGCCCCGGCGGGACCACCGCGGCGGCCCTGGCTGAGTTGGAAGCTGGGGGGCTGCGCGCCACTTTCGCCGATGCGATGACGGCATGTCGAGACCGTGCGGCGGGCGTGTCCTGACGGGTCAGCGCGGCGTTTTTGGCTCGATTGCAGATCACAGCGTAAAGTAATCCTTTGTCCGCCTTGTCGGTGGGCCGAGAACTTCGCACCCACCCGGGTGCACCAAACTTCCAGTTCCAACGAAAGAGGTTGACCGTGGGATCCGTGATCAAGAAGCGTCGCAAGCGCATGGCGAAGAAGAAGCACCGCAAGCTGCTCAAGAAGACGCGTATTCAGCGTCGTCGCGCCGGCAAGTGACGCTTCGGGCGGTTGTGCATGTGGCGACGACATCGGCATGACACGACTGCCCCTCGCAGCGGTGAATCACGGCCCCTCGACCCGCCGGTCGAGGGGCGCGTCGTTGTTGTCACCCGCCAGGGGTGTCATCTGTGCGATGAGGTCATCGAACTCGTTGCACAGATGAGAAAGGATCACTGCGATCTCGTGCCTGAGCCGACGATCGTCGACGTCGACACCGATGAGGACCTGCGCTCCCGCTGGGGCGACCACGTCCCGGTCACCTTCGTCGACGGCACCCTCATTGCCTACTGGACCCTTGACGCCGACACCTTCATGTCGGCCTTGTGTGATGGCCCCGCTCTTCCGGCGGTGCTGCCCTGACAGTCGGAACGTCCAGCGGGCGGGCAGGTTTGCACGTTGCCCCGCAGACCAGCACTATTGACCTCAATGCCCAATGTTGGAGCACACCGCCCGGCATGGCGGCAGACACCGGAAGGACTCCAGATGACTGACGAGGCTCTCCAGCCGACGCCACAGTCGGCCGGTGATCTGGGCACCGCGTCGGCCCAGGCCAGGGTGCAGTTCGTGGGTACTGGCCCAGGAGATCCGAATTTGTTGACCCTGGGGGCCGTTGACGCCATCAATCGCGCTCAGGTCATCGTCATTTCGTGCCCAGGACACCGCATTCTGCTCGGCAGCGACTTCCTGGAGCTCCACTCCGACGTCAGGATCGTCTCGGCTGGTAGCCCCGACGAAGAGGCAGCCGTCCTGCCCAGCCAGCCCGGAACGGGCGCACCCACCCCGGTCAAGGTCGCGGAACACTGCGCCGACGTCACCGCCACGATCATTGATGCGGCCTCCCAGGGACTTGAGGTCGTCCGTCTCGTTAGCGGGGACCCCTTCCTCGATGGCGACATCGGTGCCGAGGCCGCTGCCGTGGCCCGCGCCGACCACGACGTCGACGTCGTTCCCGGTGTCACCGGGATGACGGCAGTTCCGGAGTACGCCGGTCTGGCCCTCCATGGCCATGACGTCCAGCTCATCGGTGACGCCGCCTGTCAGCGAGACATCGCGGGCAGGGGATCGACCTGGTCGGCCAACGGACTCGTCGTCGTCAACACTTCGGCTGGCCGGGTTAAGGAGGTCGTCAAGCATGCGGTTGCCTCTGGCCGCAACGAGGATGAGCCGGCAGCCCTCATCTGCCACGGCGCAACGACCCAGCAGACCACCCACACCACCACCCTCGGTGAGCTGCCGCAGACCGCCAAGTCCGCTCGGCTGGCCGACGCCGAGCTGATTCACATTGCCATCGGCAAGGTCGTCGAGGCTCCGGAGCGCGAACAGCTTGACTGGTACGAGTCCAAGCCGCTGTTCGGCTGGAGGATCCTCATCCCGCGCACCCGCGACCACTCCGCGACCCTGCCCTCGCGTCTGCAGAGCTACGGCGCTCACTCCCTCGACGTCCCGACGATCTCGATGGAACCTCCGCGTACCCCGCAGCAAATGGACAAGGCCATTCGCGGTCTCGTCGAGGGACGCTACGAGTGGGTTGTCTTCACCTCCGCTAATGCCGTGCGGGCCGTCTCCGAGAAGCTGGAGCAGATCGGTTTGGACGCCCGCGCTTACTCGGGTCTGCGCATCGCAGCCATCTTCGAGTCGACGATCAACGCTCTGGCCGAGTGGGGAGTGCGACCTGACCTGGTGCCGTCCGGGGAGCAGTCCACCCGCGCCCTGGCCGCAGTGTTCCCGGCCTTCGACGAGGCCCTTGACCCCATCAACCGAGTCTTCGTGCCGCGTGCCGACATTGCCACCGAGTCCCTGTCGGCCGACCTGTCCGAACTGGGCTGGGAGGTCGAGGATGTCGTCGGATACCGCACCGTTCGTGCCGCTCCGCCGCCAGCCGAGACCCGCGAGGCCATCAAGACCGGCAAGTTCGACGCCGTCGTCTTCACCTCCTCGACGACTGTGCGCAACCTCGTCGGTATCGCCGGCAAGCCGCACAAGCACACCGTCGTCGCTGCCGTGGGCATGCGCACTGCCGAGACCTGCCGGGAGCACGGTCTGACGGTCGACGTCATCGCCCCGGAGCCGACTGCGTTGAGCCTTGCTGACGCCCTCGCCGATTTCGCCGCGAAGCGTCGTGACGACATGGTCGCCAAGGGCCTGCCGGTCGTTCGGCCTTCCCAGCGCAAGCGTCGGGGCCGTCACCCATCACGCTGACGCTGACACAGCCCTATGACGTAGGGTCATGGGCAGAGGCGGGCTCTGCGGTCCGCGAGGTATCGGAAGGGGAGACGATGGGTGCCACGACGACCGTCCACCTGCTGCGTCATGGTGAGGTCGACAACCCGACCGGGGTCTTGTACGGGTGTATGCCTGGATACCACCTGTCACCACTGGGACGACGAATGGCCGCTCGTGCTGCCGAGCATTTCGCTGGTGTTGAGTTGTCCGCCCTGGTGAGCTCCCCGCTGGAGCGCGCCCGGGAGACGATGGCCCCCATCGCCGCTGTGCACCCGGAGCTCGAGGTGCGTGTCGATTCCGACGTCATCGAGGCGGCCAATGTCTTCGAGGGGCAGGTCTTCGGCAAGGGCAACAAGGCTTTGCGCAATCCTCGTAACTGGCGTCATCTGTCGAACCCGTTCACCCCGAGCTGGGGAGAGCCCTACGTCGAGATCGCCGAGCGAATGACCCGGGCGATCATGCGTGCCGCCGAGGAGATTCCTGAGGGCGGACAGGCCCTCGTCGTCTCCCATCAGCTGCCGATCTGGATTGCCCGTTGCGCAGCTGAGGGGCGACATCTTCCCCACGATCCGCGTTCCCGTCAGTGCACCCTCGCCTCCGTGACGAGTTTCGGTGTGCTCGACGGTCGCATCGTGCGCGTCGATTACTGCGAACCGGCCCGCGACCTCATCCCGGCCAAGGACCGTCGGGCCAACATCTCCGCAGGTGGTGCACGGGAGTGAGGACTCGGCTCATCACCGTCCTCGCGGTGACAACCCTCATGGTGACCGGGGTCTCGGCGTGCTCGTCGACCTCAGCCAGTGACGACAAGGGATTTGCGGCCGGTGACGGATCCTGGTCGAGGGTTCCGGCCGACAAACGTGAGCCTGCCCCCGTCCTCACCGGCAAGAACCTGGACGGCAAGGAGATCAGCACCGCTGACGCCAAGGGCAAGGTCATCGTCCTCAACGTGTGGGGATCATGGTGCGCCCCTTGCCGTCACGAGGCCCCAGCCCTGGTGAAGGCTACCGGTCGCACCAAGGATGTCGCCGTCTTCTACGGCATCAACACCCGAGACCTGGATCCAGGTCCGGCTCAGGCCTTCTCCCGAGCTTTCGACATCACGTACCCGAGCTTCTACGACCCGGACGGGGCGATGCTTCTCAAGTTCAGCGAGCTGCCTCCCAAAGCCATCCCGTCCACCCTCGTCATCGACCGCAAGGGCCGTGCAGCCGCTCGATTCCTGGGAGAGGTGAGCACCGCCACCCTCGTTCAGGCGATCAATGACGTTGCCAAGGAGAGCCAGTGACGCCCCTTGACCTGGGGTCCTGGGCCGCTGAGGCACTGACGGGATCGATGGCCGGAGCGATCCCGGTGGCGGTCTTCGCTGGTGTGTTGTCCTTCTTCTCACCGTGCGTCCTGCCCCTCGTCCCCGGCTACCTCAGCTATGTGACGGGTTTGGGCGCGGCCGACGTCATCGAGGGCCGACGTCGGGCCCGCACCGTGGCGGGCACGATTCTCTTCGTCATCGGTTTCACGGTTGTCTTCGTCGCGACCGGCACGGTCATCGGTACCCTCGGCCGGGCACTCATGGGTCATCGGCGAACCATTGAGATCATCGTCGGAGCTTTGACGATCCTGCTTGGCGCCATGTTCGCCGGCCTTGTACCGCTGGGACGACGCGAACTGCGAATCCATCGCCTTCCCCGAGCGGGACTGGCTGCTGCGCCGATCCTGGGAGTCGTCTTCGGGCTGGGCTGGACCCCGTGCATCGGACCGGCCCTCTCGGTGGTCTACGGACTGTCATTGACCCAAGGATCCGCTGTTCGTGGGGCAGTACTGGCCACCTGTTATTCGTTGGGGCTGGGTATCCCGTTCATCGCTGCCGCTGCGGCTCTGGTGTGGATCGGTCGCACGGTCGACGCGGTACGTGCCCACCAACACGTCGTGCAGCGTGTCGGAGGAGTGCTCATGATGGCCATAGGCGTGCTGTTGGTCACCGGGTGGTGGGAGTCGATAATGGCGATGCTGAGAACCTGGGCGGCCAAGTTCGGGGCGGTGATCTGATGGGTGATTCCGTGAAGGACGCGAAAGTGACGGATCCGAGGAGCTCGACCTCGGCTCGTGGGAGCGGCGGACTCGGTTTCGGCGCATCCATGCGGTGGTTGTGGGGTCAGCTGACGAGCATGAGGACGGCCCTCATCCTGCTGTTCCTGCTGGCCCTGGCAGCCATCCCGGGGTCGATGGTGCCGCAGACCGCAAACAGCGCGATCAAGGTCTCCGACTTTGCCGCCAACCACCCCACCCTGGATCGCATCTACCGGCCGCTGGGGATGTACCACGTCTACACCTCGGTGTGGTTCTCGGCGATCTACCTGCTGCTGTTCATCAGCCTCATCGGCTGCATCATTCCGCGCATCATCAGTCACGTGAAGGCCTTGCGCCGGCAGCCTCCTCGCGTGCCCGCCAGGCTGGACCGGTTGGCAGCCCATGCCTCGACGACCATCTCTGACTCGGCCGAGGAGGTCGACAAGCGAGCCCGGGAGTGGTTGAAAGTCCGACGGTACCGGTTCGTCGTTGACGACGATGGCTCCATTCGTGCCGAGGCCGGACGCCACCGCGAGACGGGCAACCTGATCTTCCACGTCTTTCTGGTTTTCCTGCTCGTTGGTGTCGGTTGGAACACCCTGTGGGGATTCAAGGGAACCTCGGTTGTCGTCGAGGGTCAGGGATTCTCCAACAACATCACCCAGTACGACGAGTTCAAGGCAGGGTCGATGGTCGACACCGACGATCTGGCCCCGTTCTCCATGAAGCTGCGCAAGTTCACAGCCTCCTTCGAGACCGGCACGGTTCAGCGTGGTGCTGCTCGCAGCTTCGACGCCACCGTCGACCTCACCGTGGACGGCACGACCGAGACTCGAGACTTGCAGGTCAATCACCCGCTGCGGATCGGCTCGACCAAGGTCCATCTGCTGGGCCATGGCTACGCCGCAGACGTTCTCGTCCGCGACGGAAATGGCAAGGTCGCCTATTCGGGTCCTGTGGTCTTCCTGCCTCAGGACGGCAACTTCAAGTCAGTCGGTGTCATCAAGGCCCCCGACGCCCGCCCGGATCGTCTGGCCTTCCAGGGATTCTTCCTACCGACCGGCACGATCACGGCTGGTGGCCCGACCTCCCTCTTCCCAGATGCCCTCAACCCGCAGCTGTACCTGACCGCCTGGTACGGCAAACCGGCCGGCGAGACGGGTGTTCCGTCGAACATCTACACCCTTGACACGACCGGCATGACCCAGGTGACGAACGGCAAGGAGAAGTCCCGATTCGTGCTGTCGCCGGGGCAGGGATACAAGCTGCCCGACGGCAGAGGATCGATCCAGTTCAACGGCTGGCAGCGCTGGGCCAAGATCCAGGTGTCCCAGACCCCTGGTCTACCGCTGACCTTCCTGTCCGTGCTGCTCTCAGTGGCCGGTCTGTGCTTAAGTCTGTTCTCACGGTCGCGACGGGTGTGGATGAGAATGACGCCCATCGAGGAGGGCTTGAAGGTGGAGATCGGTGGCCTGGACCGCAGTGACTCCCGATCCGGTGCGGTGGACGATGTAAACTCTCTGCTGGCTGCGGTACACGGAGATAGCATGTCAGGCGACATCAAGGAGGCCCAGTCGTGAGTGTGGAGAATCTGTCGGCCGTCGGTATCGTCACCGCGGCGGTGCTCTACATGCTTGCCTTCCTGACTCACGTCGTGGAATGGGCCAGTGTTCGCGGGGTCGAGCACCCCAGCCACAAGGCGCGGCTGAGATCCGAGACGTGGGGGAGGATGGGCCTCAACCTCACCGTCCTGGGTGCCATCTGCGCGACCATCGGCGTCGTCTGCCGTGGTATCGCGGCACATCGGCTGCCCTGGGGCAACATGTACGAGTTCGTCACCTCGGCGCTGCTCTTCGTCGTCATCGCGTACCTCGTCCTCGTCGCCGTCCGCCAGGTCAGGTGGATGGGCATTGCCGTCACCCTGTTGCTGGCCGTTGGTAATGGCCTGGCAGCCACCGTGTTCTACGTGGCCGTCGCGCCGCTGGTCCCGGCCCTGCACTCGGTGTGGTTCGTCATCCACATTGTCGCGGCTTGTATTGCTGCTGCTGCGCTCAACGTCGGTGCCATTGCCTCGATCATGTATCTCATCTCGATGAACGCCCGGGCGAAGGCTGAGCGGACTGGAATTCCCGTCAGGGGATTGCTCGCCAAGCTTCCTCCCCCGGAGTCCATGGACACCCTGGCCTACCGTGCACATGCCATCGGCTTTCCGATCTGGACCTTCACCATCGCGGCCGGCTCAATCTGGGCTGACTACGCATGGGGTCGGTTCTGGGGATGGGACCCCAAGGAGACCTGGTCCCTGGTGACCTGGGTGGTCTACGCGGCCTACCTGCACGCCCGCTCCACAGCCGGATGGCGCGGACGCCCGGCTGCCATCATCGCGATCATCGGTGTGGCCTGTTTCTGGTTCAACTTCATCGGCGTCAACCTGATCTTCAACGGCTTGCATTCGTATGCCGGCATCTGACATGAAGGGTTCCTTCTCCGAATCCCATGATGATTGGCTTCCCCAGCTCTACCAAGAGGAGTGGGACGCCTTCGTCAGGTTGGCCACCCTGTTGCTGGCAGACCAGCGGGTGGCCGAGGCTGCCGTCATCGCAGCCTTTGTCACCAGTTACCGGCGCGATCCGCGGTTGCATTCCCATCAGCATGCCGTGTCGTATCTGCGCACCGCCGTCGTGAACAAGGCCAGGGGCCGACAACCGGCAGAACGAGACACAACTCCTCCCCAAGCCCCCGACGAGTTGGCGTACTGGTGTCTGCGGGGGCTGCCGGCCCGACAGCGTGAGGTGCTGGTCCTCAAATTCGCGACAGCAGATCTGTCAGACGACGAGATCGCCGAGACCTTGGGCATGAGCGTCAATGGCGTTCACAACAACGAGACGAAGGGTCTGACTGCCATCGGTGAGACGTTGCGTCCTGATTCCCACACGAATCCCGGCCACGCCGATCCCAGGGTCGAGGCGGTCGTGCGCTCAGCCCTGGAAACCATCATGGAGTCGATCCGTCCGAACTCCGGCTATGACGCCATCACCTCTCAGATTTCCCGGAAACCGCGTCGTGGCCTTCCCGCCAACTGGATCGTCGCCCTGGCCTGTCTGGTGGCACTGGGGCTTGGCATTCTGTCCCCCCTGCTGGGCTCGAATCACAGTTCGACGACGAGCGATTCGGAAGCGGCACCTGCTGCCCGAACTCCGCAGGCCAGCGACCAGTCCCTGCCGACCGTTCAGACTGGGTTGGATGTCTTCTACCTGGGTCGTGACGACGGGCTCATCCACCGTGAGCTGCGTGACCTGCCGACCCTCGGCGACCTGTTGGGAACGGCAGTTGGGGCGGTTCTCAACGTCGCGCCCCTCGACCCGAATTACACATCCGGGTGGGCAGCTGGCCAGGTGAACCGGGCATCGGTCAAGGGAAAACGCATCACCATCGACCTGTCGGCGTCCGCCTTCAGCCAGTTCAAGAATGGTGAACAGGTGCAAAGGGCCATCCAGCAGCTCGTCGTGACCGCCACGGCGGCCGTCGGTGACCGCACCGGTGACAAATCGGTGCGAATCCTCGTTGATGGTTCGCCGAACCTACCGATCATTGGCAAGCCCGCCACGGATTTCGTCGACGAAGGTCTTGCTCAGTGCGCCCGGGTGTGGGTTGACACGCCACAGGCCGGTGCTGATGTGCCGTCCGGCAAGATCACCATCAGCGGTCTCGCCCAGCCGACGGTTTCCGTCATGACGTACGAAGTGAGGTCCCCCCAGGGCAATCAGATGGTCACCAGCGGGCAGATCAACATCTCGGCCACTGACGGTGACAGGTGGCGCCCGTGGAGCGCCACCGTCACCATACCCAAGGGGGAGTATGACGTGGTGATCCGGGAAGGAAACCGCATCGCTGACGAGAAGGTTGTGACGGCGAAGTAGTCGTCAGATCTTGAGGTATTTCTCCGCCTCAGTCATCACCAGACGCGGTGGCAGGTGTGGAGCCAACCGTGCGACGGCGCGGTTGATGAATCCGTCGATGGCGTAGGGACGATGACGGGCCAGAGCGTCGAAGGCAGTACGCACCACATCGTCGGGCTGACGACGCGTTCCAGCTCCCATCCTCGGCACACCGGCGACGTCGAAGAATCCGGTCTCCGTCGGGCCAGGACAGACCGCCGTGACCCGCACCCCGGTGCCATTGGTCTCGGCCCACAGCGCCTTCGTGAAGGACAGCACGAAGGACTTCGACGCCGCATAGGTGGCGAACTGGGGGATGGGCTGGAAGGCAGCGGTGGAGGCGACATTGATGATCGACCCCTGCTTGGCCGCGATCATGCCCGGCAGCAGCAGACCGCACAGGTGGACGACGGCCTCACAGTTGACCTCTACCTGGGAGGTCTGACGAACCGGGTCGGTCTCGGCGATCCGGCCAGCTGCACCGAACCCAGCGTTGTTGACGAGGGTGTCGATGATGATGCCGCGCCCGGCGATGTCCTCCACCAGGGTCAACCGCTCGGATGCCGAGGCGATGTCGCAGGGACGGACGATGGTGCGGATCCCGTATCGGGTGGTGAGTTTGGTGGCAAGGTCGTCGAGGACGTCTTGACGGCGTCCGGTCAGGACGAGATTGGCTCCGCAGCTGGCCAGGTGACGGCTGAATGCCTGCCCCAGGCCACCACTGGCCCCGCTCACCAGTGCCCACGGGCGTTCGTCGCGAGTCGCATCCTTCTCAGTCATGTCACAAGTCTTCCACGTAGCTCTCAACGCTCCCGGAGGAACATCTGATACGAGGGGGAGTCCGAGACGTCATTCCACGGGTACCCGATGTCGTCGAGGTGAGTCGGCAGGTCCGGGTCGTCAGCCGCACCCTCGAACCCGGCCAGCACCCGACCGGTGTCCATTGCGAAGGAACGGTAGTGGAACAGGGAGATGTTCCACCGGGTGCCCAGGGTGGTGAGGAAGTGGGTCAGCGCTCCCGGCGACTCGGGGAAGACGAAGGAGACGACCTTCTCCCCGACGGAACGTGACGGGTGCCCACCGACCATGTAACGGACATGGGTCTTGGCCGCCTCGTCGTCGGACAGATCGACGACGAGGTGCCCGGCACTGCTCAAGATCTCGACGATCTCGGAGCGTTCGTCGCGATGGGCCAACTGCACGCCGACGAAGATGGCAGCGGAGTCGTCGTCAGCAAGTCGATAATTGAACTCGGTGACCATGCGGTCACCCAACAGTCGGCAGAAGTCCAGGAAGGCTCCCGGACGCTCGTCGATGATGACTCCGAACATCCCCTCGCGACGACCACCGATCTCGGCGCGTTCTGCGATGTGACGCAGCGACCCGAAGTTGAGGTTCGCCCCGCTGAGGACGGCGGCGAGCTGCTCTCCGTGGACGTCGTGGGCGCGGACGTACTTCTTGAGCCCGGCCAGCGCGACGGCACCGGCCGGCTCGGCGACGGCACGCACGTCGTCGAAGAGGTCCTTGACGGCAGCACTGATTTCGTCGGAGTCGACGGTGACGACGTCGTCGAGATGGTTCTTGAGGATGCGGAAGGTCTCGTCACCGATCCGGGCAACGGCGACCCCCTCGGCGAACAGCGAGACCCGATCCAGGGTGACGGGTTCACCGGCCTCCATTGCGGCTGCCAGACAAGCCGACTCAGCCGGCTCCACGCCGATGATCTTGACCTGGGGCATGAGCTGCTTGACGAGGACGGTGATCCCCGCGGCAAGACCACCACCACCGACCGGTACGAAGATCCGGTTGACGTCCGCCGCCTCCTGGATGAGCTCCAGGCCGATGGTTCCCTGGCCAGCGATGACCATCGGGTCGTCGAAGGGGGCGACGTAGGTCAGTCCCTCGTTCTCGGCCAGTTCGAGGGCGTGGGCCTTGGCCTCGTCGAAGGAATCCCCGGCCAGGACCACCTCGCCGCCGAGCTGGCGCACCGCGTCAACCTTGATCGTCGGAGTGGGTCTCGGCATGACGATCTTGGCCTTGACCGCGAGCCGGGCACCCGAGAGGGCGACGCCCTGGGCGTGGTTGCCGGCCGAAGCCGTCACCACCCCGGCGTGACGCTCCCCCTCGGTGAGGTTGCGCATCCGGTTGTAGGCGCCGCGGATCTTGAAGGAGTGGACTGCCTGACGGTCCTCCCTCTTCACCAGCACGGTGTTGTCGAGGCGTTTGGAAACGTTGGGCATCGGTTCGAGCGGGGTCTTCTCGGCCACCTCGTAGACCGGTGCTCGCAGGACGGCTCGCAGGTATTCCTGGTCACTCCTGACGGACATTGGCGATCCCCTCAGTCAGCCACCGGACGGACCTGGGACAGGTCGCGTACTCCACCGCGATCGGCGGAGGAGGCGAGCATCCCGTAGGCGCTCAGGGCGGTGGAAACGTGACGCGAACGGGTAGCGTGTGGCGTCCAGGCGTCGATTCCGCGGGCTTCCTCCTCCTCGCGACGACGGGCCAGCTCGGAGTCATCGACGTCAAGGCTGATGGTGCGGTTGGGGATGTCGATGCTGATGGTGTCCCCGTCGCGGGCCAGGCCGATGAGACCACCGGAGGCGGCCTCGGGGGAGACGTGACCGATCGACAGGCCCGACGTGCCACCGGAGAACCGGCCGTCGGTGAGCAGGGCGCACTCCCTGCCCAGGTGCATCGACTTCAGGTAGCTCGTCGGGTACAACATCTCCTGCATACCGGGGCCGCCCTTGGGGCCCTCGTGGCGGATGATGACGACGTCCCCGGCCTTGACCTCCTTGCCCAGGATGCCGGTGACGGCGTCGTCCTGGGACTCGTAGACGACGGCAGGCCCGGAGAAGGTGAGGATTGACTCGTCGACGCCGGCGGTCTTGACGATGCAGCCGCGCTCGGCGATGTTGCCGAACAGCACTGCCAGGCCGCCGTCGGCGGAGTAGGCGTGCTCGATGTCGCGGATGCAGCCGTTCGTACGGTCGGTGTCGAGGCTCTCCCAGCGCGAGGACTGGGAGAACATCTCGGTGGTGCGCACCCCACCCGGGGCGGCCGCGTAGAGCGTGCGGACGTCCTCGCCGGGGTCGGACATGAGGTCGTGACTGGCAATCTCGACGGCCATCGTCGTCGGGTTGCCGTCGGGGGACCACACCGTCGAGGTGGCGGTGTCGAGCAGGCCGCCACGATCCAGCTCGGCGAGAATGCTGAGCACACCGCCGGCGCGGTGGACGTCCTCCACGTGGAACACGGTGGTCGACGGCGCCACCTTGCACAGGTGGGGAACCTTGCGCGACAGGGAGTCGATGTCAGCCATGGTGAAGTCGACCTCGCCTTCTTGGGCGGCCGCCAGCAGGTGCAGGACGGTGTTCGTCGAACCTCCCATCGCGATGTCAAGGCTCATGGCGTTGTGGAACGCCGCCTTGGTGGCGATGGAACGTGGGAGGACGGAGGCGTCGTCCTCGTCGTACCAGCACTTGGCCAGGGAGACGACGGTGCGTCCGGCCGTCTCGAAGAGTTTGCGACGATCCGAGTGGGTGGCCAGCAGGGAACCGTTGCCGGGCAGGGAGAGGCCGAGGGCCTCCGTCAGGCAGTTCATCGAGTTGGCAGTGAACATGCCTGAACACGACCCGCAGGTCGGGCAGGCATTGGTCTCCATGATCTCGACGTCGGAGTCGGCCGCGGTCTCGTCACCGGCGGCGATCATGGCGTCGATGAGGTCGAGCTTGTGCTCCCCGTCGGTCAATGTGGCCTTCCCAGCCTCCATCGGGCCACCGGAGACGAAGATGGTCGGGATGTTGAGGCGCATGGCGGCCATCAACATGCCGGGGGTGATCTTGTCGCAGTTGGAGATGCACACGAGGGCGTCGGCACAGTGAGCGTTGACCATGTACTCCACGGAGTCGGCGATGAGCTCACGGCTGGGCAGGGAGTAGAGCATGCCGTCGTGGCCCATGGCGATGCCGTCATCGACGGCAATGGTATTGAACTCCTTGGGGACGCCACCGGCGGCGCGGACCTGCTCGGCGACGATCTTGCCGACGTCACGCAGTCCGACGTGTCCGGGGACGAACTGGGTGAAGGAGTTCGCGATCGCCACGATGGGATGTCCGAATTCATCGTCCTTGGTACCGGTGGCACGCCAGAGAGCACGGGCTCCGGCCATGGCGCGTCCGGTGGTGCTGGTGGCAGATCTCAGCGTGGGCATCGTATTCCCCCCTCGGCAATTGCGTACACATGACGACGCCCTCCATCCGGAAGTGGAAGGAGGGCGCGCTGTTGGATTCCGGTGCGTGGTCAGACCGCGCGCCGGGTAATGAGACTCCAACCGTTCATCATGGGTGTGACGCTAGCAATGATCAGAAAGATGAAACGCCGGCCCATATCCTGAGACGCTGCTCAGGGGTGCAGATGCTCCATGAACGGCATGATCGGTGTGAGCAGACCGGTGCTCATCCAGAACATACCGAAGGCCATCGCGAAATCACCCAGGCCGGAGAGGCGAATCGCCAGTGGTTCGGTGGCCACCACATGGCAGGTGGGAACCTTGCGTGGGTTCTCGGCCTCGCCGCTGATGGCTCGCCACAGGCCGGCAATGGCCAGGGCCAGCAGGGCGACCATGAGAGGGATCCCGACGACGGCGAAGTCATGCATCGCGGCATTCATGGTCGTCTGCATTCCATGGTCCATGCCGCCGTTCATACCGTGACCCATACCGCCATGGTTCATGCCGTGGTCCATTCCGCCGTGATTCATGGTTCCCATGCCGGAGTGCTTGGACGCCGTCATGAGGGAGGACATCTTGCGCATCGCGGCGAGGTGCCAGACCATCGCGGCGAACATGGCGGCATGACCCCATGACGACCACGAGGATCGCCAGGCGGCCATGAAGACCATCCAGGCCGTACAGATGGCGAAGACGACGACCGGAGTGGTTGGTCCGCCAATGGCGGAGACGAGAGGTTTCCACCATGACTTGGGCACCATGAGGATCATGGTGACCGCCATCACGACGTGGACCCATGTGGAGATCTTCGTGACGACGGTGGGCGCCTTGATGGCGTCCCGCACCGACCACACGAGTGACCATGCAAAGAGGATGAGGAGCCCGACGAAGGTGACGGGCGTTGAGGTGAGGGTGAACATTCCGCTCCTGGGTTGGGATCCGGCATCGTGCCGAATCGCGGCATGTCACCGGACCCACAGGGGAGTCAGTGGGCAGCCCTGGGGTGGGTTCTACGAACATGTCCCCGAGGGGACGGGACCGCGGGGGATGGTCCGGTGAATCCGGCGGATCCTGGGTGCGGTCTGGCGATCACCATACATGCCAGATGCGAGAATCAGGGATCCGTGAGGCTGTCATGCGACGCCGGCGGCGGGTTGGGGCGATTTGTCATAGCTCGGGATGACAGACTAGGCTCATGGAGCACTACGACATCGTCGTCATTGGTTCGGGCTCGGGAAACACGATCCTGGACGAGGAATTTGCCGACCGACGCGCCGCCATCATCGACTCGGGCACCTTCGGGGGCACCTGCCTCAATGTCGGCTGCATACCGACGAAAATGTTCGTGCTCCCGGCGGACCTTGCGACCTCGCCGTCCGAGGCAGCCAAGCTGGGGGTCAATCTGCAGTTCTGCGGGGCATCCTTCACCTCCATCCGTGACCGAATCTTCGGACGCATTGATCCCATTTCTCGAGGTGGGCTCGAGTACCGCCAGGGGCTGGAGAACATCGACGTCTACACCGACGAGGCGAAGTTCGTCGATCCCCACACCATCGAGGTCGGGGACACTCGCATCACTGCTGACCAGATCGTCCTGGCGGCAGGGTCGCGCCCGCGTGTCCCTGATGTCCTCGGTCTCGACGACCCGAGCCTGGCGGGGTCGATCCACACCTCCGACACCATCATGAGGTTGGAGGAGTTGCCCCACCGTCTGGTGATTCTCGGTGGTGGATTCATTGCCGCTGAGTTCGCCCACATCTTCTCCGCGCTGGGATCCAGCGTCACCGTTATCAATCGGTCCGGGAGGATGCTGCGTCATGAGGACCAGGAGATTTCGCAGCGGTTCACCGACCAGATTGGTCACCGCGTGAGGCTGCGGATGTCCGAGGGACTGGTGGGCATCGATCGTGATCCGGGTGGTCACCTCGTGGTCCTGACGGTTGACGGTGACGGGGTCGACTACGACTATCCGGCCGACGTCGTCCTCAATGCCATGGGTCGGGTGCCCAACGGTGACCGTCTCAACCTTCCGGCTGCCGGGGTTGACGTCGATGATGATGGATTCGTGGTCGTCGATGAGCACCAGCGAACCAATGTTGAACACATCTGGGCCCTCGGCGACGTCTGCTCGCACTGGGAGCTCAAGCACGTCGCCAACCACGAGGCCCGAGTGGTGCGCCACAATCTGCTACACCCTGACGACCTGGCCAGTTCTGATCATCGATTCGTGCCTCATGCGGTGTTCTCGAATCCGCAGGTCGCCTCGGTGGGTGCGAGCGAACAGAGTTTGTTGCAGTCCGAGATACCGTACACCAAGTACGTTCAGGAGTACGCGGACGTCGCCTATGGCTGGGCGATGGAGGACGAGGGGCACTGTGTCAAGCTGTTGGGTGACCCGGGGACGAGGACGCTGCTGGGCGCCCACATCATCGGTCCGCAGGCGTCGACCCTCATCCAGACCTGCATTCAGGGGATGAGCGCCGGCCAGACGGTCGACGAGATGGCGCGCGGCCAGTATTGGATTCATCCTGCTCTGCCCGAGGTTGTCGAAAACGCCCTGCTGGGCCTTGACAAGGAGTTTGACCGACTCGGGTGACGCTGAGGGTGACATTGGGGGCGGTTCTTGGTCAGCCCCTGGGATGGGAGCGGGGCGACAGTAACCCTTGACCAGAGCCGATGCCCCAGCCTGCTGCCGAGCTTGGCGTTCCTACCAGAACTTGGCCGGGCAGCCCGATGTCCTTGTGGGCCCGGGCCAATTTGAATGTCTATCGGACAACCCGTTCAGTCCCCTATCACGTCGGCGCATACTGTTCCTTTGCCACCAGGAACGAGATGAAGCTGGACCGGCGCGTCATCGTCAAGCACCACACCGATTGATCCTGAGCAGAACGGTGGGCGGGGGTACCCCCGCCCACCTCCAGCGTCACATCGGCATCCGCCCCATCAGGATCCGGTCGTCGAACCACTGCCAGACCTGAGCAGTCTCGGTGAATCCGGCCGCGCGCATCGAGGCGAGATGGAACTCGGCGCTGACCTTCCGAGAGATGTCCTTGTCCGCCCAACGGCGTCGGAACTCCTCGGCCTCGGACTCCCATCCAGGCATGGCCAAGGCTGCGTCCCACCATTCCTGCCAGGACATTGACCCGTCGTGTCGCATTTGAGCCTCGGTGCGGTCTCGTTCTGCCGGGGCCAATTCAGCCAGGAAAGGCTCAGTGGCCTTGTCGAAGAAGAGATGATCGGCATTGAGCAGGATCCCGCCAGGGGCCAGCACTGAGGCGATGTCCTGGTGCACCCTCGTCAACTCATCGGGTTCGAACCAGTGCAGGGCCGTCGCGCTGACAGCGGCATCAAAGGGTTCCTCAGCCCACCGGGCCGCCCATCCGGGCTCCCGTAGGTCGACATCGACGATCTCAATTCGATCCGGGTGTGGCGTCGTCTCGCGGAACAACCGCATGAGCACCGGGTCGCGATCGATCCCCACGCAGCTGGCGTCACCAAATCTCTGTGTGACGGCGTTCGACAAGGATCCAGGTCCACAGCACACGTCGAGGACGCGCAATGGGTGGTCGAGTTTCTTGGCCAGCCCGGCCAGGATGTCCATCATGCAGCGGGTGCGATTCTCGCGGAACTCGATGTACATCTTCTGCTGGGCGTCCCATGCCTGTAGAAGTTGTCGTGGTGTCAGTGAGGTCACTTTTCCTCCATGAGCTCGTGCAGCTTCTCGACGCCCGTGATGGACGACGGGGACGGTGGATCAATCAGAGAGAACGGCAGCACGACAACGTGACCATTCTTGACGGCGTCGAGTTCCTTGGCTCCCTTGAAGCCGAGGAATGTTGACTCAACCTTCGAGGCATCTCCGGTACCGGCAAGTAGCACTATCCATTTCGGGTTCTTGTGCAACACGTCCTCCATGGAGGCGTCGAAGACGCGTTTGGAGTTGTTGCCGTAGAGGTTCTTCAATCCGTTCGCGTCCAGAATGGGCTGAACCATGCTGGACGATCCGTAGGTGTAGAACTCGGTGCTACCAGGAGTGATGTACAGGGCAGCCGCACCGTCCTTGGTACCCGATCCTGCCTGGGACTCGATCTTCTTGATCTTGCCCTCGAGGTTTTTGTTGACCTCCTTGGCCTTGTCCGCGACGTTGAAGATGTTTCCGATTTTCGTCACCTCCTGGGTGACGAGGGAGAAGGTGGCCGGTGATGCGGGAGCCTTGTCAGGACACATGGCGTCAGGGCTGTACGTCTTGACTCCGGCCTTGCGCAGAGCTGCGCGGTCGACGCCGGTGTCGTAGCCGATGACCAGATCCGCATGCTGGTTGAGGATGGTCTCGGTGGACACCTTCGCGCCGCCGGTGTCGAGCTCCTGGGAGGCGATCTGCGGAATGGCCTTGATCTTGGCAAGCGTGCCGGCGTCAAAGGCGTCTTCCTTGATCTGTCCGGCGCGACCAATGACGTGGTCAAGCACGCCGAGGGCAGCCATGGTCGAGGCATCGATGTCTCCCAGCATGATGACCCGCTTGGGGGAATCGGTGAAGCTGAGCTTCTCGGTGCAGCTCAAGACCGTCCTGGGCGGTGCCGAGGACGCCGAGGCCGACGGAGAGGACTTATCGGTTGAGGAACCAGCGCAGGCGCTCATGGACAGGGCGCACAGTCCCGCGAGGGTTGCCGCCGCTGCGCAAGTCGTGCGGCGGGTGCGGAGGGCTGACATGGTGTTCTCCTTCATCGTGGTGGGTTGAACAGAAGATGGATGTGTCCGTTGTGGGAAATGCGGTCCACGTCGACCCGGTAGATTCGCGACAGCAGATCGGGTTGCAGGACCTCCTCACAAGGGCCGGACGCGACGAGGCGGCCTTGATCAAGCAACACCAGTCGGTCGCATGCTCGAGCTGCCAGGTTGAGGTCATGGAGCACGATCACGGTGGTGGCGTCAATGGTTTTGACGAGGTCGAGCAGGGCGAACTGATGGCCGATGTCGAGGTGATTGGTGGGCTCGTCGAGCAGCAGATGGCCGGCCTGCTGGGCGATGGCTCGGGCGACGAGAACCCTCTGACGTTCCCCGCCGGACAACTGGGTGACGAGTCGATCCGCGAGACCTGTCAGGTCCGTTCTCGTCAGGGCATTGTCGACGATGTCACGATCGGTCGCATCCCCGTATCCCATGAGGGATCGGTGGGGGAGTCGTCCCAGGGAGACGGTGTCGCGAACCGTCAGCGGCAGGGCTTGATCGGGAATCTGAGAGACGACGGCGACCTCGCGCGCAATCTCGCGGCGATTCATGGCTGAGAGATCATGGTCGCTGACGGTGACTCGTCCGGAGGCAATCGCGACGTTGCGGTACAGCGCAGACAACAAGGTTGACTTTCCTGCGCCATTGGGGCCGACGACCCCGATGGTCACGCCCTGATCCGCTGAAAGATCGACGCCGTCGAGGACAACCCGCTGTCCTCGGTGAATGACTAAGTCGGAAGCGGTGATCATGCCATCGCCTCCCGTCGCACCAACACGAGGAGGAACGGCGCGCCGAGCAGACCCGTGATGACTCCGATGGGCAGTTCGGCTGGGCTGAACACGGTGCGTGAGAAGGTGTCGGCCCACATCAGGAAGATGGCTCCGGCCATCGCTGAGGAGACCACCAACCGACGGTGGCCATGACCGATGAAGGATCGCATGAGGTGGGGGATGACCAGTCCGACGAAACCGATGCCGCCGGAGATAGCCACCGCCGTGGCCACCCCAGCCGATACGGGGACGAGAAGCAGCACACGGATGACGGTCGGGTCGATCCCGACCGCGGTGGCCGTGGAATCCCCAGACGCCAACGCGTCGAGCCATGGGGCACATGCCCACAGCAGTACAGTCAGAACGATCGCGACGACAACGTTCGTCCATCCCTGCCCCCAGCTGGCTCGAGACAGGTCACCGAGGGTCCAGAACATCACCGCGCGTGCAGTCTCGGCCGAGTCGGAGGAGAAGATGATGAAATTGGTGACGGCTTGAAAGATGAATCCCACCGCGAGACCGGCGAGGACGAGACGCAGCGTCGACGAGTTCCGGCCGCCGCCCATGAACAGCACGATGGCGGTCGACAGCAGCGCTCCCAGGAAGGCCATGCCGGCTACTGCGAATGACGAGGTGACGCCGACGATGATGATCGCCGCGGCAGCTCCCGAGGAGGCTCCCGCGCTCACACCAAGTACGTAGGGCTCAGCGAGGGGGTTGCGAACCACGGCTTGGAGGGCGACTCCGGCGACACCGAGGGTCGCGCCGACGCCGAGCCCGGTGACGATGCGAGGCATGCGGTTCTGCCAGACGATCGCGTCGGTAATGGAGTCCCAGGTCACGTGAATGGGAATGCCACAATGGTCGGCGAGTACCCCCAAGACCTGACCGATGGGTACCGGTGCGGCACCAAAGGCAATCGAGAGTACCGGCGTGAGCACGAGGAGAGTCACGAGTAGGAAGAAGTGAGCCGGGGTACGGCGGTGAAGGAGTCGAGCCAAGGGAAAGCCGTCCTCGTCAGGGCCGAATCGCGCGGCCGTCGGTCAGATACGGTCCAGGAGGTTTTCGGACTTGGCCTCAACCGAACGGGCGCCTTCCCGGTTTCCCAGTGGCTTGTCTGCCCGTTCGTCCGCCTTACCGCTGCGCGTCAGCCCCCGATTCACACGGGGTTCCCTACGCCGGACGCGGTCATCTTAGCAGTGCCTCACAACTGGAATTCGGTCACCCTCACATCATCCCCGCGTTCCCCTGTCTCCAGTACCCCATGAAGGCGATGTGTCGTCGGTCGACACCGTGGTCATTGACGAGATTGCGACGCGGGACAAATCCACTTTTAGGTCGGTCAAACGCAGGGATACCGCGACGTCAGGTGCACAACCCCGTGCCAACGGAAGAAGACGACGCGGCCCCGGGGACGTCCACCCCGGGGCCGCACGATGACGTGTGGGTCGACTCAGCCAAAACGACCGGAGATGTAATCCTCGGTGGCCTTCTCCTTTGGGTTGGAGAAGATCCTGTCGGTGCGGTCGATCTCGACGAGGCGGCCGGGCTCACCCTGGGCCTTGAGGTTGAAGAAGGCGGTCTGGTCGGAGACACGAGCGGCCTGCTGCATGTTGTGGGTCACGATGACCACGGTGAAGCGCTCCTTGAGCTCTCCGACGAGGTCCTCGATGGCCAGGGTCGAGATCGGGTCCAGGGCCGAGCAGGGCTCGTCCATGAGGAGGACCTCCGGCTCGACGGCGATGGCGCGGGCGATGCACAGACGCTGCTGCTGACCACCAGACAGGGAGGCACCGGAGCGCTCCAGGCGATCCTTGACCTCGTCCCACAGGTTGGCGCCGCGCAGTGACTTCTCGCAGGCCTCGTCGAGCAGCTTGTTGTCGCGTACGCCATTGAGCTTCAGACCGGCCACGACGTTGTCGCGAATCGACATCGCCGGGAACGGGTTCGCTCGCTGGAAAACCATGCCGATATTGCGTCGCACGGCCACCGGGTCGACGCCCTTGCCGTAGAGATCGACGCCGTCGAGCTCCACCTTGCCGGTGCAGTAGGCACCGGGGATGACCTCGTGCATGCGGTTGAGGGTCCGCAGCACCGTCGACTTGCCACAGCCGGACGGGCCGATGAAGGCCGTCACGGTACGGGGCTCGACGGTCAGGTTCACCGACTCAACGGCGTGGAAGGAGCCGTAGTAGATGTTGAGGTCCTTGACCTCGATCCGCTTTGCCATATTCAGCTCTCTTTCGTGTCACTTGCCCATGCGACGCATGTATCGGCGGGAGATGCCACGGGCAATGAGGTTGAGTCCCATGACGAGGATGATCAGGGTGATCGCAGCGCCCCAGACGACCGGGGTGTCCACGCCGCCCTGGGTGTAGGCGTTCGTGATGACGGTTGGCAGGGTTGCGAAGTTCGGGGTCGACGGGTTGAAGGTCAACTCAGTGTTGAACTGCAGCAACACGATGAGCGGTGCCGTCTCTCCCATGACTCGGGCCAGGCCGAGCACGACGCCGGTGAGAATGCCGGTCATCGAGGTCGGCAGAACGACCTTCATGATCGTCTTCCACTTGGAGACGCCCAGGGCGAAGGAGGCCTCGCGCAACGAGTCCGGCACCAGCTTGAGCATCTCCTCGGTGGATCGCAGCACCGTCGGCACCATGAGAATCATGAGGGCCAGGGAGGATGCCCAGGCCGACTGAGTACCGCCGAGGGTGGTGACGACCATGGCGAAGATGAACAGGGCCGCGACGATGGACGGTACACCGGTCAGGACGTCGACGGCGAAGCTGACGACCTTGGCGATCTTGGTGCCCCGCGCGTACTCCACCAGGAAGATGGCGGTCAGCAGAGCGATCGGCACGGAGATGATCGAGGTGATGAGACCGATCTCGATGGTTCCGACGAGGGCGTGGATGGCCCCCTGCTCGACGAGGTCCCAGGCCGGGTCCATCGAGTGGGTCCACCAGGAGGCATGGAAGAGGGAGCCGATACCGCGTCGGATGGCCGCGAACAACAACCAGACCAGCGGGATGACGGCAAGCAGGGTGGCGACGATCATGAAGACCGAGGCGCAACCGCTCTTCGTGGTCCGCTTGCCGGACGGACGGGAGAGGTCCAGCTTGCCGACCTTGGGCGCCCCTTCGGAGTGTGCGGGGATGTGATCAGGGGTGGTGGCGCTCATCGCTTGACTCCCTTCGCCGCGATCAGGCGGGCAGCCGCGTTGACCACGAAGGTGATGACGAACAGGGCCAGGGCCGACGCCACCAGGGCACCCAACGAGGTGGGGTCGCTGATGGCCTCGGAGAAGTTACCGGCGATCTTCGAGGCGAAGGTCTCGCCGCCGACGAAGATCGACAGGTTGAGCTTCTGCTTGAGGGCCATGGGGCTGATCGTCTGCAGGATCAGGGTGACGGCCAGCGTCTCGCCGAGGGCACGTCCCAGACCGAGCATGGCTCCAGAGATGATTCCGGAGCGGGAGTGAGGGAGCACTGCGAGCTTGATGACTTCCCAGCGCGTCGACCCCAGGGCCAGCGCAGCCTCGATCTGATCGTGCGGGGTCTGGGCCATGACGTCGCGGCTGACGGCGGTGATGATCGGCAGGATCATGATGGCCAGCACCAGGCTGGCGAGGTAGACCGTGCCGGTGGCGGAGGACCAGGCCGGGTCCTCCGAGAAGATCGGGATCCAGCCGAGTACCGCGATGATGACGTGACGCAGACCATTGACGATGCCCGACGACCCGAAGACGATGCCGCCCCACAGGCCGAAGACGATCGAGGGCACAGCGGCCAGCAGATCGACGACGAAGGCGACGGGGCTGGCGAGTTTCTTGGGCGCCAGTTGGGTGATGAACAGGGCGATGCCTACCGAGAGGGGAACTGCGATGAGCAGTGCGAGCAGGGACGAGATGACCGTCGTCCACAGCAAGGCCTGAATACCAAAGGCCGGCGGATTCTGGTCGGTCGTCCAGGCACGAGAGGTGAAGAAGTTGTCGGTGTTGGCCGACAGGGTCGGTGCCGCCGTCTTGATGAGGAAGATGAACATCAGGATGACGATGATGGCCAGCGCAATGGCGATGACCGACGAGGCGCCGGCGAAAATCCTGTCCCCGACCCTGGACACCGGCTTCATGCGAGACGCGGCTGTTGGCTTCCGCTGCGCCGTCGATGTGGTTTCAGCCATGGGCTTCCTTCGTCGCGTTCATGGTTGTTTTCGTGGGTTGGGGCGGGAGGACGTCGTGCGTCCTCCCGCCCCAGAGCACCGGGACCAAATTACCCGGGCGAAGTCAATCAGGAGAGAGCCTGAGCGGCGGTCAGAACCTTCGAGGCAACATCGGAAGGCAGCGGAGCGTAACCGAGGTCCTGGATCTTCTTCTGCTCCTGCTCGGAGGCGTAGAAGGAGAGGAAGTCCTTCAGGAGGGCGGTCTTGCCGGCATCCTGGCCCTTGGAGCAAGCGATCTCGTAGGTCACCAGAACGGCGGGGTACACGCCAGCCGGGGTGTCCTTGTACTGGAGCTCGAGCTGCAGGTCGTTGCCCTGGCCGGCGACCTTGGCGGCCGAGATGGCCTTACCAGCGGACTCACCGGTCAACTTGACCGGGCCGTTGCCGTTGTCGATGGCAGCCATGTCGAGCTTGTTCTTGGTGGCGTAGGACCACTCGTCGTAGGAGATCGAGTTCTTGGTCTCCTTGACAGCTTGAGCGATGCCGGCCGACTTGTCGGCACCCTTGCCAGCGCCCTTCCAGGTCTTGGAGTGCTTCTCGGTCCAGATGTCACCAGCGGCCTTGTTGAGGAACTTGGTGAAGTTGTCAGTGGTGCCCGACTCGTCCTTACGGTAGAAGACCTCGATTTGGGCGGAGGGCAGCTTGGCGGAGGGATTCTCCTTCTTGATGGCCGGGTCGTCCCACTTCTTGATGGCGCCGGAGAAGATCTTGGCGAGGGTCGGGGTCGAGAGGGTCAGATCCTTGACCCCGTCAACGTTGTAGACCACGGCAATCGGGCCGGCAGCCATCGGGAGGTGCCACGGATCGGCGTTGCAGCGCTGCTTGGCCTTGTCAGGCTCGCCCTTGTCCTTGTTGAGGACGGAGTCGGAGCCGGCCCAGTCGGTCTGCTTGCCGATGAAGGACTTCACACCGGCGCCGGAGCCGGTGGGGGAGTAGTTGATGGTGGCCGAGGAGCAAGCGGCCTTGTAGTCAGAGATGACCTGGTTGATGGCGTTCAGCTGAGCCGAGGAGCCAGCGCCGGAGATGTTGCCACCGGGGCAGGCCGGCTTGAACGAGGCGGCGTCAGCGTTGTTCGCCGAGCTGGCGGCGGAAGCAGCAGCCGAAGTGGCCTCGGATGACGAGGCGGAGCTGGAGCCCTTGTCGCCGTTGGCGCCACAAGCGGTGAGGGAGATGGCGCTAATAGCAGCCAGGGCAGTGATCTTGGCGAGACGGTTCGTCACGGCACATCCTTTTCGAGTGATCTCCTGGAGCCGCCGTTGCGGTCCTTGGTACAGGGATGACGCTACGGTTTGAAAATGTCGCAACAACCGCGTCAAGGTGAACGCAAGATGAATACCGGCGGCATCCTGATTGAAGGAAGTCACTCAGGGCCCCGAAGGTGACCTCCTGTGTCAGTACTATGAGGAGTACCATTCCTGGCCGATCGTGTGGCCCGCCTCATCCAGGTGAACGATCAGGCATTCTGCGGTTGACATGGGGCGATTCGCCCCACCGAGGGTGTCCTGCATGGTCGGTAGGACGGGCCGGTGGCCGCACACCGCGATTGGACGTGAGGGGTCGGAGAGAGCACGACCAGCGATTTTTCTCATGGCGGACACGGTCTTGGCTGGATCGGCCTCGTGAGCCTCCTCGCTCAGCGCGTCGATCGCGACGATATCGGCCCCAATGTTCTCGGCGTACGGCTTGAGGGTTTGCATGCATCGAGTGGACGACGAGCTGGCAAGGTGAGACACCCCAAAGGCGCCGAGCAGGTCAATCAACGCTCTGGCCTGACGACGGCCACGCCTTTCCAGCGGACGCTTGGCGTCCGTGGCCGTCTTCTTGCGAGAACTCCATTCCTTGCGCGACACGGCCTTGCCATGGCGCACCAGGATGATCGTCGAGGTCGACGGTAGCTCGAGGGCCTCCTCGAGGACTTGGACGTCAGTGGGATAACTGAGTTGCTCCAGAGCTTGGTCCGTGGGCATCCAAAAAGCACCGTCAATCTCTTCCGGGCTGGCGGTTGCCTCCTCGATTGATCCGCCGACGGCAACCCCGAGCCACCATGACACCACCTTTGCGCGTCTCTTCGGCTTGCCGCTGGCGGTGGAGTACTTGACGGTGTACTCGGTGGGTTGCAGGGGCATCGACAACCGAATGTCGATTCCGGTTTCCTCGGCCACCTCGCGGACGGCGGTGAGGGGGAGGTCCTCTCCCCGCTCGACCTTTCCCTTGGGTAGGGAGAGGTCGTCATAGTCGGGACGATGGACGACGAGTACCTCGCGGGCGCCCTCGGTGCCGTCGATGTCACGAAACACGACGGCACCAGCGGCCTGGATGGGCCCCTTGTGTCCTCCCATCTCGGCTCATCGCCTCCTGTCGCGGGTTCGTCGGATGAGTTCTTCCTGAAGGTCGGCCAGCATCGTGCCGTCGGGCCCGCGGGAGACCTCGGTCCAGGTGCGGTCCTGCAGGTGCCAGGACACCGTCCCCGGGTCGAAGGCCCTCTCGAACAACTCTTCGACCTCTGCCACGTGTTGCTTGTTCGACAACCCGACGAGGGCTTCCACGCGGCGGTCGAGGTTGCGGTGCATGAGATCGGCCGACCCAATGGCGACCATTGGACGACCACCGTTGGCGAACCAGAAGACACGAGAGTGTTCGAGGAACCGCCCCAACACCGAGACGACGCGAATGTTCTCGCTCAAACCGGGCACCCCAGGACGGATGGCGCAGATGCCGCGTACCCACAGGTCCACCGGTACCCCGGCGCGAGAGGCCCGGTAGAGGGCATCAATGACGCGCTCGTCGACGATCGAGTTGACCTTGATCTTCACACCGGCCGGCAGACCAGCCTTCTTGTTCTCGATTTCGTGCTCGATGGCGTCGACGATGCCGCTGCGAATGCTCTCGGGGGCCACCAGCAGTCGGCGGTAACGCTTCTCGGCGGTCATCCCGGACAGGTGGTTGAAGAGCCTCGCGACGTCCTCGGTGATGATCGGATTGGACGTCAGCAGTCCCAGGTCCTCGTACTGACGAGCGGTCTTGGGGTTGTAGTTGCCAGTGCCGATGTGGGCGTAACGACGCAGTCCCTCACCCTCGTCACGGATGGCCATAGCCAGCTTGCAATGGGTCTTGAGGCCGACCATGCCGTAGACGACGTGGACTCCGGCACGTTCCAGTACCCGCGCCCAGGTGATGTTGGCCTGCTCGTCGAATCTGGCCTTGATCTCCACGACGGCCAACACCTGCTTGCCGGCCTCAGCGGCGTCAACGAGGGCGTCGATGATGGGGGAGTCGCCAGAGGTGCGGTACAGGGTCTGCTTGATGGCCAGGACCTGGGGATCGTGGGCGGCCTGCTCGATGAACCGCTGCACGCTGGTGGCGAAGGAGTCGTACGGGTGGTGCACCAGGACGTCACGACGACGAATGGCCGCAAACATGTCTGCCGGGCGAGCCGTCTCGACCTCGGCCAGGTGCGGATGGGTGATGGGCAGGAAGTTCGGGTAGGACAGGTCGTCACGGTCGACGTCAGCCAGGGAGAACAGGCCGGTGAGGTCAAGTGGGGAAGGAAGCCGGAAGACCTCCTTGTCCTTGATATCGAGCTCACGGGTGAGCAGGGTGAGCATCTCGTCGGTGATGTCGTCCTGCACCTCGAGGCGTACCGGGGGACGTCCCACCTTGCGGCGCAGCAGCTCCTTCTCGAGGGCGAAGAGCAGGTTCTCGGCGTCGTCCTCCTCGACCTCGAGGTCCTCGTTGCGGGTGACGCGGAAGGTGGTGTGCTGCAGCACATGCATGCCGGTGAACAGCTGGTCCAGGTGACGGCTGATGATCTCCTCGAGGGGGAGGAATCGTCCTTCACCCAGGTTGACCAGACGAGGTAGCACCGACGGCACCTTGACCCGGGCGAACTGCTCGGCCCCGGTGATGGGGTTGGCCAGCATGACGGCCAGGTTGATCGACAGGCCGCGGATGTAGGGGAAGGGGTGCGACGGATCGACGGCCAGCGGGGTGAGGATCGGGAAGATCCGCTCCGAGAAGAGGGTGCGCATCCGGCCCTTCTCGTTGTCGGTCAGCTCCGACCAGCGCAGAATCTCGATGCCCTCGGCGGCCAGGCCCGGACGGACCTCCTCAGCGAAGACGCGGGATTGCTCAGCGACGAGGTCGTGGGTCCGAGCGAGGATCGCGTCATGGAGCTCGCGCGGCAGCAGACCGGCAACTGATGGGACGGCGACTCCGGCGTCGATACGGCGTTTGAGGCCAGCGACGCGCACCATGAAGAACTCGTCAAGATTGGACGAGAAGATGGCCAGGAACTTCGCCCGTTCCAACAGTGGAATGCGCTCGGCATCTCGGGCAAGATCCAGCACCCGCTCGTTGAAGGCGAGCCATGACAGCTCGCGATCGCTGTAGCGATCCTCCGGCAGCTCGTCGGTGGGAGTCGGGGACACTCCGGGGTTGGACTTCTTGGCCATGGACACACTCCTTGGAGACCTGTCCGCCCGCGACGTGGTGGGCGTAGCAGGACACAATCTATCTGACGATAGCTGTCTATCTGACGATAGCTGTCCACGGCGGATGCAACCCGACGTCCGCTCCGAGAACATGCGAATGAACTCAGCGTTCAGCCTGGAATCGGTACCCGACAGATCGCACCGTCTGGATGTGTCCCTCATACTCCGGGCCGACCTTGGCTCGCAGACGACGGATGTGTACGTCAACGGTTCGGGTGCCGCCGTAATAGTCGTATCCCCACACGTCCGACAGCAAGATGTCGCGAGTGAGCACTCTCCCGGGGTGACCGACGAGGTATTTCAAGAGCTCGAACTCGGTATAGGTGAGGTCGAGATCCTTGCCTCCGACGGTGGCGGTGTAACCGTCCTCGTCAACGGTGAACGGTCCCGCGACAAGCTGGTTGGTCACCTGGACGGTGAACAGGCAGCGCAGTCGGGTCTCTGCCTCGAGTGGGGTGGCCGAGTCACAGAGGAAATCGTCCATCCCCCAGTCGGGACTGATGACAGACAGGGTGTCCGGGCCAGCCAGCAAGAGGATCGGGACTCGTCTCTCATGACATGACAGCCGCAGGCACGCCTCCCGGGCCTTGGCAGGTTCGTCATGGCAGTCGACCAGGACGATGTCGACTCCCTCCAGGTGGGACAGACATTCCCGTATGTCGTCGTAGCGGGTGATGCTGTGTGGAAGCAGTTCCAGGGCCTGGGGAAGCGGGGCGTCCAGGGGACCCAGCAGGGACAGTCGTGCCATCCGGATGCCCTCCATGTCGTCTAAGAGCCAGAGCCGTGATGCACCCCATCATCCCACGGCCATCTAGGCCGTCTCATGATGTCAGCACTACCATGGCTGGAGTGACGAGGATGCCTGACGAGTGGTTCCGTCCGGACGAGGAGGAGTCCGGACCGGATGAGCCTCGCCGTGCGGACGAGTCCGAACTGGCGTCCGAGTCGTCAGATTCAGCTCCTCGGCACGCTGACACAGGGGACAGTTCTGTCAGCACGACGACAAGTGGGTCGGTTCGTGTCATCAACGATGACACTGGACCAAGCGTCGTCGTCGGTCACGCCCGCGTCACCGGAGCGGCCGCAGCTGTACGGCGGCATCGGTTCCCCGTCTGGACATTGATGGTCGCGGCAGCCCTCGTCGTCGGTTTGGTGTTGGGCACCTTCATCACCCAGTCCCGCGACGGTACCGGCGCGGTCAAGGTGGCGCCGACCCAAGCCTCGCCTGCGGCGACGATCTCGGCAGCGATGCCCTACCAAGGTCCGGGCAGGCCCATTCGTGGTCTCAAGGCGACGGCCTCGTGCGTGTCCGATCCGGCCGTCGATTCCGAACATCACCTGGTGAGGTACGACTCCGAGTACGTGGTCGACGACAAACCGCAGACGGCCTGGCGATGCAATGGATCCGGCGAAGGTCAACAGATCACCCTGACCATGCCGCGGCCGTCCCGGATCGTGGGGGTCGGATTGATCAACGGCTATGCCAAGGTCTATGGCGACGTCAACCTGTATCCGCAGTACCGGCGGGTGCGGACGGTGCGCTGGACGCTGCCGGACGGCACGTGGTTCGACCAGGACTTCACCGATGACGACGAGTCGATCCAGAAGGTCATGATCTCCCCACACGCCGTCAAGGGGGACATCACTCTGACCATCATTGCCACGACCGAGCCGGGGCTGCTCGGGGAGCCAACTCGCGATTCCGTCCTCATCTCCTCAGTCCAGGTTTACGAGGAGGGCTGACAGGCAGGTTCAGCGCCAGTCGTCGGTGTCGATGAGGATCGTCATCGGGCCGTCGTTGACCAGGCTGACCTTCATGTCGGCGCCGAAAACACCGGTCTCGACATGCGCACCCAGCCCGCGCAGGTGGGAAACGAAGTGGTCGATCAGAGGCTCCGAGACGGGGCCGGGTGCGGCTGCGTTCCACGATGGCCGACGCCCCTTCCGCGTGCTTGCATAGAGGGTGAACTGGCTGACGACAAGGACCGGAGCATCGATGTCGCTGGCTGACTTCTCGTCATCAAGGATGCGCAGACCCCAGATCTTCTCGGCGAGTTTCTCGGCGTCGGCAGTGGTGTCGGTGCCGGTCACTCCCACCAGCACGACGAGTCCGGGACTGGGCAGGGCTCCGACCGCTTGACCCTCGACGGTGACCTCTGCACTGTTTGCTCTCTGAATGACGACTCGCACGGAATCGAGTCTACGGAGCGAACCTCGTAGAATCAGTGTGTGGCTGTAGCTGATCTCGTGGTTCTGGTGACTGTCGCCGTGATAGGTGCCGTGTTGCCGCTCGTTGCTGTGACGCGAGTTCTCGTTGCAGCCTGGCGCGGCTGAATCCGCAGCTCTCAGTACCTGACGAAACTCCTACCCGACACGAGGACTCATGCCCTTCCAGATTCCTGACGACCTGAATCGTGATCTCATGCCCTTGGCCTGGATGATCGGCCACTGGGAAGGTGAAGGACACGGTAGCACCCCCGAGAACGGTGAGTTCAGCTTCGGGTGTCAGGTCGACTTCACCGAGAACGGCGGGGATTACCTGCACTACATCTGCCAGACCTTCACCACGAACCCCGACGGCACCCCGGCTGCTCCGCTGCGTATGGAGACCGGTTTCTGGCGTCCCAACGTCGACACCCGCAAGATTGACGTCCTGATGGTCGCCCCGGAGGGCTGGGCCGAGGTCTGGACCGGGAACATTGACGGAGCCAAGATTGAGCTCGTCACCGACGCCGTCGCCCGCACCGAGGACGCCCTGGTGCCCTATACCGGTGGTCAGCGTCTCTACGGCCAGGTCGAGGGAGACCTGCTGTGGACCTTCGATCGTGCGACCACGGAAGCTCCGCTGCAGCCTTACATGTGGGCTCGCCTCAAGAGGGCCTGAGATGGCTGCCCCCGTGCTGCTGACCGACGGACCCGACGCCGGTCTGGTCTCTCACGTTGCCAATCCAGTCGCCGAGCAGCGGTTGATGACTGACGGTGGCGGATGGTTGGAGCTGTCCAACCGTGAGGTATTCACGGTCACCGGAGCTGACCGACTGGGATGGTTGCACTCGTTGACCTCCCAATACCTCGACGGTCTGGAGCCTGGGCTCACGACGACGAGTCTGGTGCTGTCACCGACCGGTCACGTCGAGCATGTCATGCACGGTGTCGACGACGGCGAAACCTTCTGGGGTTGGACCGAGCCTGGACGGGGAGCCGACCTGGTCGCCTGGCTGGACTCGATGCGTTTCATGATGCGCGTCGAGGTGGCTCTGCGCCCGGACATGACCGTTCGCTGGTTCGCCTCGAGGGTTACGACGCCGACGGATGCCGTCATCCTTGATTCCGAGGTGGCCGGTGGACACGAAGCCATCCTCCCGTCCGGTACTCCCGCCGCCGACGAGCTCGAGCAGGTCGGTGTGCTGGCATGGGAGGCGCTGCGCATCGCCGCTGGGATTCCTCGTATCGGCATCGACACGGACGAGCGCACTATCCCCAACGAGATCGGCCTGTACGGCACCCATCTCGACAAGGGGTGTTACCGCGGTCAGGAGACCGTCGCCCGGGTGTACAACCTGGGGCGTCCGCCGCGGCGGCTGACCTTGCTGCAGCTTGACGGTTCCCGCGCCGAGCTCCCGGCGATCGGCTCTGAGGTCCACGCCGGTGGGCGTCGTGTCGGCGTCATGGGATCGTCTGCAACTCATCATGTTGACGGCCCCATTGGCCTTGCCCTAGTGCGTCGCGGAGTCGACGTGAGCCTGGATATGGAGATTGATGGGATCGCTGCTGGTCAGGAACCACTTGTCGACCCGGAGGTCGGCTTGCATGTTTGCCCGGTAGTGTGAGCCCGTGCCCCTGTGATCAGCAGGGTCGAGGAGGAAATACGTGAAGACGGATTATTTCAACCGCACGCAGAAATTGGTGACGGTCCTTGTTGACGTCATCGTCTTCGTGGCTGGAATTTTCCTGTCGTTCTGGATGCGTTTCGGGATGGTTATTCCGCAGCGTAATCTGGACGACGGAAAAGCTGCGCTTATGGCGTCGGTGATTGCATTCCTCATTGTCAACGTTCTGTCTGGCGTTTATGTTCTGTACAACAAGACGCTCCTTGACATCGGGATCATCACTGTCGTGGACCAGGTCATGGTGACGATCATCATCATGGCGCTGACCTTCTTCGGGCGCTGGTTCGCCTTCCCGCGCTCGGTCCTCCTCATCAACCTGCTGGTCGGGATAGTTCTGCTGTTCCTGTGGCGCAGCATCGAGTTTGTTGCCTATCGCCGCTTGCGAGGGGCTAAACGAGTGATGCTGCTCGGTCCGCCGGAGATGCTTAATCGGGCCGTCATGAACTACATGGCCAACAAGGCGACCCGTCATCGCCTCACCCATGTGGTGCGTGGTCACTACCTGGGGCAGATTCGGACTCATATTGATGAATTCGACACCGCCCATGTCTCCGATGACATTCCTGCTTCCGAACGAGTTGCCATTTACGACTTGCTGCTGAGCGAGGACAAAGAGATCTTCATGTCGACCTCGTTCGAGCACATGATGCTCATCAATCCGACGATCATGTCGATCGAGGACGAGACGATTATTGCTGCCAGCCCGTTCAAGATTCCGGCAGAAATGGATATCGTCAAGCGGTTCTTCGACATCGTGCTGTCACTGATCGCCCTGGTGATCCTCTCTCCCCTCATGCTCATCACGGCGATCCTGGTGAAGGCCAGCTCTCCCGGCCCGGTGTTCTACCGTCAGACCCGTATCACCAAGGACGGCAGGGAATTCAAGATCCTCAAGTTCCGCTCCATGGGAGTGACGGCCGAGAAGGAGTCCGGCCCGATGCTGGCCACCTCCGATGACCCACGCGTCACCCCGGTCGGCAAGTACCTGCGCAGCCTGCGTATCGACGAGATCCCGCAGCTCATCAACGTGCTCATTGGCGACATGTCTATCGTCGGACCGCGCCCGGAGCGCCCTTTCTTCGTCGATCAGTTCCAGGAGCAGAACGCCCACTACAAGTTGCGCCACAACGTGCGTGCCGGCATCACGGGGTACGCGCAGGTCTACGGCAAGTACGCCTCGGACTTCGCCGCCAAGCTCAACTTCGATCTCATCTACATCAAGCAGTACTCACTCCTCCTTGACGTCAAGATCATGATCCAGACGATCAAGATCCTCTTCGACAAGGTGTCCTCGCGAGGCGTTGACGAGACGGCCGAGCCGGACGAGAACATTCACCTGCCCGCCGAGGTTCAGCAGCTCGACTGACGGGCAGGGAACGCTTTCTCTCTCCCCCCGAATCAGGACTTGCGGGCAACCTTGTACTGGGCAGCCTGAGCGCGAGGTCGGACGATCATGCGGTCGATGTTGACGTGGCTGGGAAGCCCGGAAATCCACCGCACGCACTCGGCAATGTCCTCGGCCCTCAGGGGACAGTCGACGCCTTGGTAGACCTTGTCGGCCATGGCCTGATCGCCGTGGAAACGGACGAGGGAGAATTCCTCGGTGTGCACCATGCCTGGGCTCACCTCACAGACCCGCACCGGGTGGCCACACAGCTCCAGCCGTAGTGCCTCGACGACGGCGCGCTCACCGGACTTCGCTGCACAGTATCCGGCGCCACCCTCGTAGCCCCATTCGGCAGCGGTGGAGGTAATCGTGACGATGGTTCCCTCAGCGACCTCAAGAGCCGGTAGAAGAGCCTTGGTGACCCGTCCCATGCCCAGCACATTGGTTTGATACATCGTCATCCAGGCGTCGAGGTCAGCCTCGGTGACCGGCTCCTGACCGACGGCACCGCCAGCATTGTTGACGAGGAGGTCGAGCTTGCCGCCAGTGGTCTCGACGAGATTGGCGACCGACTCGTCGCTGGTGACATCGCAGACCACTGCCTTTCCGCCGATCTCGGCGGCGAGGGGCTCGATGCGCTCGACGCGGCGAGCCGCACAGATGACATGCCAGCCATCCTTGGCCAGGGCGCGTGCCGTGGCTGCGCCGATTCCCGAACTTGTTCCTGTGACCACTGCAGTCTTTGTCATGGCCCCATTGTCCCTGCCGGCAAGGGCATGCGAAAGCCCCTGTCCACCGTGAACTGTTCGTCAGCAGAAGGAATTGACTCCTCAGCCAACTTCTGGGGGCAAGTTCAACGGGACAGGGGTTTCACGACAACAGGCAGCGTCAGCTGACGAGGACCTCGACGCTCGGGTCTGCCAGCTCCAGAGCAGCCTTGCGGGCCTCCTCGGGGCTGGACGCAGCCAGCGCGGCCTCGGCGATCTGGCGGCACTGATCCAGGCTGTGGCGTGACAGGGTGGCCTTGACAGCGGTGATCTTGCCGGCGGCCATCGACAATGAACGCACGCCAACGCCGACGAGAACCAGAGCCAACAGGGGGTCGCCGGCAGCCTCGCCACACACTCCGATGAGACGCTCGCCCGCTCCATCACAAGTGGCCTTGACCAACTGGATGACGGCAGGCTGCCACGGCGTCAGGAGCTCGGCCAACTCGCCCTGCAGGCGGTCAGCCGCCATGGCGTACTGGGTGAGGTCATTGGTGCCGATGGACGCGAAGTCCACCGTCTCCAGCACCTGGGCCGAGCGCAGGGCCGTCGAGGGTACCTCGACCATGATGCCGACCGTCTTGATCCCAGCGGCGTGGGCACGCGAGGAGAACCACTCGGCCTCAGCCCTCGTGGCGACCATCGGAGCCATGACATAGGGGTCACGACCAGTCTGCTCAGCAGCCTTGGCGAGAGCCTCGAGCTGGGCGTCGATGAGGTCGGTGCGCACCTGGGACAGGCGTAGACCACGGCGTCCCAAGGCCGGGTTCTCCTCCGGGCCGAGGTCGGCGAAGGCCAGCGGCTTGTCGGCACCAGCGTCGAGGGTGCGGAAGACAACCTTGGCTCCCTCGTCGAAGGTCTTGAGCACGGTGGCGTAGGCCTCCGTCTGTTCGTTGACGGTCGGAGCATCTTGACGATCGAGGAAGAGGAACTCGGTGCGGAACAGACCAACTCCCTCGGCGCCCTTCTTCTTCGCCGTGGGGGCGTCGGACGGGCTGCCGATGTTGGCCAGGACCAGGACGCGCTCACCGTCTGACAGCGTGGCGTCGCCCTCGGGGGCGGACGCCAGCACCTCGGCGCGACGGTTCGCGCGTGAGGTCAGCTCGGCGACGGCGGCCTCATCGGGCTCGACGAGAACGGTTCCGGTGACGCCGTCGAGGGCCAGGGGGGTGCCGTCCTCGATCTCGCGAGCCTCGCTGCATCGGACCACGGCCGGGATACCGATCTGGGA
This sequence comes from Cutibacterium avidum ATCC 25577, assembly GCF_000227295.1. Lineage (GTDB taxonomy): Bacteria > Actinomycetota > Actinomycetes > Propionibacteriales > Propionibacteriaceae > Cutibacterium > Cutibacterium avidum. The sequence continues at coordinate 1,550,187 of NZ_JH165054.1, forward strand.
GGCCAGGATTGCGGTGTGGCTCGTCGGTCCGCCAGCAGCGGTGATGAGGCCGCGGACCAGATCAGGATTGAGGGTCGCGGTGTCGGCCGGGGCGAGGTCCTCGGCGACGAGGATCACGGGCGAGTCAAACGACGGGACGCCGGGCTCAGGCAGGCCTTGCATGACCGCGACGGCGCGGTCACGGACGTTGCGCAGGTCGGTGACGCGCTCGGCGAGATAGCCGCCGGCAGCACCCAGTTGGGCGCAGAAGTCGTCGAAGGCGGCCCAGAGAGCGTGGGCAGGTCCATGTCCGTCAGTCAGGTGGGACTTGATGCTGGTGAGCAGTCCCGGGTCGCGGGCCATCATCGCGGTGGCCTGCAGGACGGCGAGAGCCGATGGATCGGCGTGCATGGAGCGCTCGTCGAGACGATCGGCGACCTTGTTCAGCGCCGACTCGATTCGGGCCATGTCGGCCTCGGTGCCCTGACTGGGGTCAGAGGTGGGCAGTCCTGGGGCGGGGGAGACGAGAAGGGCATGTGCTTGTCCGACTCCGGCCGAGACCCCGAGCCCCGAGAGGGTCCGCATAGGTATCAGGCCTCCGGGTCGATCTGCAGGTTGGCGACGAGGGCGTCGAGCACCTCATCGGCATTGTCGCCCTCGGCGGTGAGCTCGACGGTCTCGCCGTGCTTGGCGCCAAGACCCATCACGGACAGAATCGAGCGAGCATCCACCGGCTCCTCGCCAGGACGGCCGATCTTGACGGCCAGGCCTGACTTCGAGGCGGCCTGGACGAACATGGCGGCGGGACGGGCGTGCAGGCCGCTCTCGGCTGCAATGGTGGTGGTACGACTCGGCATGGTGTGCCTCCTTGGTGGGGTGAAAACGTCAGGGTCGACGATATCCGATGACAGGAGGACGCGAGCTGGTGGGTCTGGGCCGATAGAGTGCGAACCATGGTTGATGAGCACACCCCGCCTGTCGTCGCCGTTGTCGTCGCAGCCGGCCTGGGGACACGGTTCGGCGGTCCTGTTCCCAAGCAGGTGACGTCGCTGACTGGAAAGGCCGTCGTCGCCGTCGCGGTGGAATCCCTAGCTGCAGGCGGTTGCGATGAGGTCGTCGTGGTGGTGAAGGAAGGCATGCACAACCATCTGCAACTGGCTTTGGCTGCCTCTCCTATCCCTGTTCACTTCGTGACCGGAGGGGACACTCGTCAGGATTCGGTGCGCAATGGGCTGCGATACATCGCCGACGATGAGCATCTCGGCCGGGCCACCACTGTTCTCATTCATGACGCCGTCCGCCCGTTGGTTCCCGCATACATCGTCGAGGATGTCATTGATGCGGTCGAGGCCGGGGCTGTCGCGGTGACACCTGTCGTCGAGGTCACCGACACCATTCGGCAGATCGACGGTGAAGGTTCCCGCGTCATCGACCGTTCCGCTCTGCGCGCGGTCCAGACCCCGCAAGGATTCGATCGCGTCGTCATCACGGAGTGTCATGAGCAGCTGTCTCGCGATGGTGGGACGGTCACCGATGACATTTCATGTTGTGAGCGTTACGGCCATCGCGCCACCTTGGTGGAAGGATCCCGAATGGCGCTCAAGATCACCGAGCCGGTCGATCTCGACATTGCTGAGGTCCTGGCCAAGGCTGCGGCTGGAGCCGGTCACCACTCCGGTCGTCGAGTCGGTCGGATGTTGCGGGCTGTTACCCCGAGCAACGTTGCCGACAAGTTGGGCCATGGGGGCAAGGAATGATGGAGATCCGGACCGGTATCGGAGCCGATGTCCATCAGCTGAGTGAAGGCGTGCCGATGCACATTGCTGGCCTTCATTTCCCCGACGAGAAGGTCGGTTTGGCTGGCCATTCCGACGGTGACGTCGCCTGCCACGCCATTTGTGACGCCTTGCTCTCCGCGACCGGCCTGGGGGATGTTGGCTCCGTCTTCGGAACCTCGGACCCGCAATGGGCCGGAGCTGCCGGAGTGGCGTTACTGGGCCATGTCGTTGAGCTCGTCACCGCCGAGGGATGGGCGGTCCAGAACGCAGCCGTGCAGATCGTGGGGCAGCGTCCGCGCATGGCGGCCCGGCGCGCTGAGGCGGTAGCCACACTGACGCAGACCGTCGGTGCTCCAGTGTCAGTGTCCGCGACGACGACCGATCATCTCGGATTCACCGGCCGCGGTGAAGGGGTGGCAGCGATCGCGTCAGCCCTTGTCACTCGGCAGGCTCGATCGTGAGGATCGCGCCCTGGTTGGGCAGCTGCGGCTGCGGCCCGGAAACTTTGATGGCTCCGGCGAGCAGCGACTGGTCGGGGGAGTTGAAGTACAACACGACATGGCCGAGGTCACCGAGGTTTGAGGTGGCTGACTCTCCGACCTCATCGATCGTGTAACGGGTACCAGCGATGTTGAGGACGTCGCCAGGAACAATTTCGCGCTTGGGCGTCATGGGGGAGCGGCCGCCGCGGTTGTGGACCACGCAGATGTCGGACAGAGCATCAGGTACAGGCTCGCCGAATAGGACGATGACGCCGGTGTCCAGCATGTCCTGAGCTCCCTTGCCGGCGCGGAGCACCACGGCATTCCACAGTGTGCTGGACGTAGTCGCCATGGCGGACCCTCCTCGAGACGGGCGCTGTGCCCTTGACGGCACGGTACCATCCCGCCTAGTTTCTCAAAGACCCGTGATCACCACGGGACCCACCCCCACCGAAGGGGCATGGACGAGATACGTTTAGCATCGTGGAGGAATCCCTTGGTGGGCCACATCCAAGGGCAACGAGGTTTCCCTGAGGGAGGGGTGGTCACCATGATCGAGAAGAAGATTCTCGTCTGCTGTGGCACCGGTATCGCGACGTCGGTACAGGTCGCCAACAAGCTTCAGCGGCTGCTGCGTGAGCGTGGAGTCAATGCCAAGATGGAGCACTGTCGCGTTGCAGAAGTGCCGAGGGTCATCGAGGAATTCACCCCTGACGCAATCGTCTCGACGACTGCAGTGAAGCAGCCCAACGAGAATGTCAAGATGTTTCGCGGTGTTGCATTCCTGACCGGCGTTGATGAAGGACAACTGGCTGACGAGATTGCAGACGCGCTGAAGTCGTCATGATCCTGCGGCCACACCTCGGGACATGAGCAATGGGGGTTCACCAAATTTTTGGTGAACCCCCATTTCACGATGAGGGTGAGCAGCCTCAGGAGGCGAGAACCTCGTCGAGCATCTCCTCGGCCTTGTCGTCCTCCACCTTCTTGGCGAGGGCAAGCTCGGAGACCAGGATTTGACGAGCCTTCGAGAGCATCCGCTTCTCACCAGCCGACAGGCCACGGTCGCGCTCGCGGCGCCACAAGTCGCGAACAACCTCGGCGACCTTGAGGACGTTGCCGGAGTGGAGCTTCTCGAGGTTGGCCTTGTAGCGACGAGACCAGTTGGACGGCTCCTCGACATTGGTCTTGCGAAGAACCTCGAACACCTTTTCAAGGCCCTCGTCGTCGACGACGTCACGAACGCCGACAAGATCAAGATTGCTGGCTGGCACTCGCACAACCAAATCGTTCTGTCCAAGAATTCTCAGAACGAGGTAGAGCTTTTCCTCGCCCTTGATAGTGCGAGTCTCGACGTCCTCGATCACAGCAGCGCCATGATTCGGGTAGACAACGGTTTCACCAACGTTGAAAGTCATTTGTGCGGCCCCTTTCGAAGGTTAATTATATCACATAATGATTGTTGAAGTCAATTATTAATTCGCGCAGGCGTTCGAAATGGTGCTAGGGTTTGCCCTCGCTGTCGGGCCGTCGAGATTGCGGAAGTCCCTCGGATCTGGCCTTGGGAAGCGGGAATGGTCTGGTCCCGGTTCGCTGTGAGGATGAGATGCGATGATCGTGGAAAAGGGGCCGACCAACGATCCGATCGCTGACGCCGTGGCCCTCCGGTCGCGGGAATGTTCGCAATGACGAGGCGATCTACGCAGTCACCGCAGTGACCGGAATTACGGAATTGTCACATGAGGTCAATATCGACATTGGCGAGAATGTCCGCATTCTCATGTCCGAGATCTTGAATTCCTCGAGGGTGTTCTCCAAGGAGGTCCTCGACGCCGTCGACTGAAATAGTGTTTTCGAGAGGTCTGCTCACTCGCCGATCGCGCTGAAACCGATCGGCACCCCCGGTGACGCCAATTCGGCTAAACTCGGCAGCGATCATGCACCCCGGAAGAGGAGATTCCACGATGATCGACCGTCGCCGGACGACTGCTGTCCTTGCTGCCGTCGGGGTTCTTGGGTTGGCGGCTTGTGACGCCGATCCCAAGGTCCTCACCAGTTACACCCCTGCGGCCGGTGTCAGCGGCGAGTCCGGCACCGTCAAGGTGCAGAACCTGTTGCTCATCAATGGTGACGGTCAGGCTCGTGTCTCCGCCGCCGTCATCTCCAGCAAGAACGATAAGGTTGTCGGAATCACTGGTCAGCCGCTCAAGTCGGACAACTCTCTGGCAGGGCAGTCCTTCACCGTGACTTCGGCCGGTGTCAATCTTCCGGCTCACACCTCGGTCAATCTCACCAAGTCCGATCTTCAGGCTCCCGTTGAGGGACTCTCGGACGGCTTGTTGGCCAAGGTGACGATCAAGTTCGCGAATTCTGCGCCGATCACCCTGGATGCACCGGTTGTGCCGTCCACCCACCCGGATTTCGAGAAGTACGCTCCTTCGGGGTCCCCGTCGGCCCAATCCTGACGGGTCCTTTGAACACACGACGCGGCCCCGGTCAAAACCGGGGGCCGCGCTTGTTGTTTCGTGGAAACCGTGTCAGGCCTGGAACTTGTAGCCGAGTCCACGCACGGTGATGATCCGTGCCGGATGCGAGGGATCCTTCTCGATCTTCGCGCGCAACCTCTTGACGTGGACGTCTAGGGTCTTGGTGTCGCCGACGTAGTCGACCCCCCAGACTCGGTCGATGAGGGACGCGCGGGTCATGACACGTCCAGCATTGCGCAGCAGCACCTCGAGCAGGTCGAACTCCTTGAGGGCGAGGCGCACGGTCTTTCCGTCGACACTGACCTCGTGGCGCTCGACGTCCATCCGCACCCCGTTCTCCTCGAGGACGTCGGGGGAGACCTCGATCTCCGGGCCACCTCGACGAGTGACGGCGCGGATGCGTGCGACCAGCTCGCGGTGACTGAAGGGTTTGGTGACGTAGTCGTCAGCTCCCAGTTCCAGACCGACGACCTTGTCGATCTCGGAATCCCTGGCCGTCACCATGATGATCCCGACGTTGCCACGCTGACGCAGCTGCCGGCAGACCTCGGTCCCCGGGATTCCCGGCATCATGAGGTCAAGCAGGACGATGTCGGCGCCATTGCGGGAGTAGTTTTCCAGTCCGTCGGCACCATTGGCCGCGGTGTCGACCTCAAATCCCTCCTTGCGCAGCATGAAGGCGGTGGCCTCGCGGTAGGACTCCTCGTCCTCGATGATGAGTACGCGGGTCATGGCTCCTCCTGATCGGATTCGTTGTAGTGGTCGGCGTCAAGGGTGGGTAGTCGAAGGGTGAACGTGGACCCCTGGCCCAGTTTGCTCCACACGTCGACGGATCCCCCGTGCGCCTGGCAGGTGTGCTTGACCAGCGACAGCCCCAGGCCGGTTCCACCGTTTTCCCGGGATCGGGAGTAGTCAACCCGGTAGAACCGTTCGAAGATGCGTTCCTGGTCGGCCTCGCCGATGCCAATTCCGTTGTCGGCCACCGCAATCTCGATGACGTCGGTGTCGACGTCATGGACTCGTCTGGCCGAGACCGCCACCCGCGCCTTCGGCTCGGAGTACACGATCGCATTCTGAACGAGATTGGCGATGGCCTCGGTGAGCTGACTCTGGTCCCCGAGAACCCACAGGTCGTCGTCGCAGCGGGCCACCAGGGAAACCTCCCGGGTGGTCGCGAGCTCACGATGACGAGAGACGGCCTCGTCGACGATGTCGGCAACGGACACTGGTTCGGCGCGAAGCAGGGGTTCGTCCGCCTGCAATCGGGACAAGTCGATGATCTGTGTCACGAGGGCGGACAGCCTCGTTGACTCCGCGGTCAGGCGCTGGGAGAAATGGCGGACGGCATCTGGGTCATCGGCGGCACCCTCGATGGCTTCGGCGAGGATGGAGACGGCGCCGATGGGGGTCTTCAATTCATGAGAGACGTTGGCGACGAAGTCTCTGCGGGTTTCGGCAAGCCTGATGTGTCGGGAGCTGTCCGCCGCAGAGATGATCGCGTTGCCGTGCCCGTCAAGAGGGCCCACGCGCACGGTGAGGATGAGGTTGGCTCCGGTGGATGCCCGCTTCAACTCCATGGTGTCGACAATGTCGCGGTCCTCTCGTCGTGCGGTGCGGACCAAATTGAGGAGGGTGGCGTCGGCGATTCGTGAGCCGCGCACGAGTTCCATTGACCGGGCGCCCACAGTGGTGTGTAGCACCTCGTCATGGGGGCCGACGATGACGGCCGCTTCAGTGGCCAGGTCGAGTGCTCGGGCGAGAGTTGGATCGACCTCAAGGGCCTCAATGTCGGTGGCGAGGGTGTCAACGGGGTGACGAAATGACTCCACTGCGCGAATGATGAGGACCGTCAATCCGGCGCCGACAACTGCACCAATGATCGCTGCCAGAACCATGCCCACGCTTTGCATAATAGGGGGAAGGTCGTCATCCTCGTCACCCGCACGTCACAAAGTGATGCCGTGATCACTGGTCGTTCACCCAAGGTTCACTGTCTTGCCACTCGGGCGAAATGTTCCGGTCGACAGGGTCGATAGGCTTGACGAGACCCCACTACGGAAGGACACCGGCATGCGTGAGAGCTACCACGACGAGCTCAATGCCACCAGCGGCAGGATCTTGACGATGGCCGAGTTGGTTCGGGTTGCCGTCAAGGACGCCACTGAGGCTCTCATTGGTGCGGACCTGACCACTGCTGAGCGCGTCATCTCCGATGACTCGAAGGTCGACGCCCTGAACGAGGAGATCGAGCGTCGTTGCTTCGACCTGCTTGCCCGTCAGGCTCCGGTCGCCGGCGAGCTGCGCACGGTCGTCGCGGTCCTGCGGATGTGCTACGAGCTGGCCCGCATGGGAGATCTTGCTGCTCACGTCGCGAAGATCGCCCGTCTTCGCTTCCCCGAGGTCGCCGTGCCTCCGCAGGTCGCCGATCAGTTCGTCGAGATGTCGAGGATCGCGGATTCCATGATCGCGAAAGCCGAGAAGACGCTGGCGGATCGTGACGCGCAGGCCGCGGAGTTCTTGGCGTCCGAGGATTCCAAGATGGATGAGCTGCGGCGCGACCAGTTCCGCCTGCTCCTGGGCGATGACTGGACCTACGGCGTCGAGAGCGCGGTCGACACGGCGTTGCTCGGTCGCTACTACGAACGCATTGCCGATCACGCGGTCGCCGTCGGCTCCCGAGTCATCTACATCGTCACCGGCAAGGCGCCGGCTGGCGAGGACTGGCCCAGCGCCTACTGATCATATCGACACGTCACGACCCCCCACGCCGGTGTGTTCCGTCGGCGAAATGGGGGTTGCCGTGTTTCGAATTGGGATCGCTTGTACTCAGTACATACAATCGAGATGCCCAACTCGCCGTGGTACACGGCTGATAATTGTCAGTGAGGTCTTGTCACATGGCTTTTGCCTTCCGCAGAAAAACGATGGCTGGAGCTGTTGTTCTCGTCACCACCGTTTCGATGGCCATCGCAGGATGTGCCACGAACGATCCGGAGTCTGTCAACTCCCCGTCGAAGTCGGCTGCCAGCGCGGCCCAGTCTTCGAAGGCGCCGGCATCCAAGACTCCCGGGGCCAAGCCCAGCGTCTCGAGTGGCGCGAATGCGCCAGCGGGAATGCCGAGTGGTCCGGTGCCTTCCGGTAAATTCGGCGTCGGTGCCGCTGTGACGAAGCCGGATTGCGCGGAGCCCCCGTCGAACTACTCGTCCCTCAAGGCCCCCGGCACCGTCGTCAAGGACATTGACGGTCTGGAGCCCGGCACGAACCATGGAACGGCTGCTGACAAGTACGCCTACCCGGCTGCTGTTGTGAATCAGTGGCTGAAGAAGCCCTCCACTCAGCCCAAGAACAAGAAGATCGTCTTCGTGACCTTCGACGACGGTCCGACGACCAAATTCACCGGTGAGCAGCTCGACAACCTCGAGAAGGCCGGTGCCCGCGCGACCTTCTTCATGATCGCCCCGCAGCTGCGTGACGTGAACAAGGAGATGCTCAGCCGTTCGCTCAAGATGGGCAACGCCCTCGCCATACACTCCTACTCGCACGACTACAATTACCTCTACCCCGGCCAGGCCGCCGACGCCAAGCACATTGGCTGCGACTGGGACTGGGCCACCGCCCAGACGCGCGCGATCCTGGGATCGAACTACTACTCCTCGGCCTTCCGCTACCCGGGAGGCCACATGTCCTGGCACAAGCTCGCGGCGGCTGACCAGGCTCTGGCCAAGCGCGGCGTTGCCTGGATCGACTGGAACGCCATGAGCGGCGATGCTGACGTCCAGCGTCCCAAGACCGTCGACGGTTACCTGAAGATGGTCAAGAAGACCATCAACGAGTCCGGGGACCCGAATGTCGTCGTCATCCTCAACCATGACACTTACGGAAAGCAGATGACGACCGAAGCCATGCCATCCATTCTCAAGTGGCTCAAGAGCGAGGGCTACGAGTTCGGCGTGATCGCCTGATCCCTCTCCTCTGCACATGGAGCGGCGCCCCGGAGATAAGCTCCGGGGCGCCGCTCCATGTGGTCTCAGGCCTTGAAAGCCGTCACGAACTCACTTGCTTCCCTGGTTGGCAACGGCCTTGGCGCCGGCGGCAGCAGCCTCCGGGTCGAGGTAGCGACCACCCTTGGTGACGGGCTTCAGGTCATCGTCAAGCTCGTAGAGCAGCGGGATACCGGTCGGGATGTTGAGCCCGGCGATGTCCTCGTCGCTGATCTCGTCGAGGTGCTTGACGAGGGCGCGCAGGGAGTTGCCGTGGGCAGCCACCAGCACCGTCTTACCGGCCGCGAGGTCAGCAGCGATGTCGGAGGTGAAGTACGGCACCATACGGGCCACGACGTCCTTGAGGCACTCGGCGACGGGACGCTCGGCCTCCGGGATGTCGGCATAGCGCGGGTCATTGAACTGGCTGTACTCACCATCGTGCTCGAGGTCCGGCGGACGGACGTCGTAGGAACGGCGCCAGGCCATGAACTGGTCGTTGCCGTACTTCTCCTTGGTCTCGGCCTTGTTCAGCCCTTGCAGAGCGCCGTAGTGACGCTCGTTGAGGCGCCAGGAGCGACGCACCGGGATCCAGTGACGATCACAGCCGTCTAGGGCCAGGTAGGCGGTGTGGATGGCGCGACGCAACAGAGAGGTGTGGACGACGTCAGGAAGGAGGTTCTCCTCCTTGAGCAGGTCGGCGGCGTGACGGGCCTCGCCCTCGCCCTTCTCGTTGAGATCGACGTCCACCCAGCCGGTGAAGAGGTTCTTGGAGTTCCACTCGCTCTCGCCGTGGCGGAGCAGGATGAGCTTTGCAGTCATGTTTCCACCATAGTGTGCGTCGGTGACGTAGCGTCAGTCGGCTGGCTCGATGGAGTCCAACACCTTCTGCAGAGCAGATCTGACATCGGCCTCGTCGCCGTCCAGGAGGAGCTGGCAGGACGACGGTTCCTGCAGCAGGTCGATCACAGCGCCGAGCATCCGGACTTGGTTGTGCGGGGCAGTCACCAGAGGCCAGATGCTCAGCCGGGCGTCGAGCGCTCGTTCGGGGTCGTCCATGGCGTGAAACACGGTCTTGTGAGCGTTGCGGCACAGGAGGAGACCGGGAGCGACGACATGGTCTGGGTCGACGTGGGGGATCGCTACCTGTATGTGCCCGAAATCCAACCCAGTGGGATAAGTGGTCTCCCGGGCCTCGGCCGCGGAGAGGAATGACGCCTTCACAAGCCCTTCATCGGCAAGCCGGGAACTGATAGCGGCGAACAGTTCGTGGGACGTCTCGACGCCCAAGTTCGCGATGATGAGACGTGGCTCAGTCATTCAGCGCCTTGAGGTCGTCGGCGATCTGGTCGGCGAGTTCGTCGGCACCCACCCCGGTCAGCAGAGGGGTGCCTCGGTACACCTTGACCCCCTCGTCAGGAGGATTGATCGCAGTGGTGACGACGATGGCGTCCGGCTGGAAGGTCTCCACCTGGGCCGGGACGTTGGCCGTCTTGCACTCCTTCATCGTCGCGGCCACACCTCGATCACGCAGCATCCGCTGCAACTTGTTGGCCACCTGGACGGAGGTGGCGATGCCAGTGCCGCAGCAGACCAGAACCTTCTTGTTGATGACCATCAACACCTCTCCTCGCGTAGATGATGAGTTCGCCTCGTCAGTCATCGTGGAATGTGGTGGTGGAGGGCAACGATGCCTTCGCTACCACCTGTGATGGGTCCATCATTGTTCACGGGGAGAGCACTGGCCAGCCGCAGCGTGAAATTTCACATCAATTCGCGACGAACGTGCAGTCGTCTGTGGTGTTGGTGGGAAAGTGCGGTTCACATACTGATCTCCCCGGCGATGTCCGTCTCGACCCACCGTCCCAACTCCTTACCACGCAGTCCCTGGGACAGCAGGAAGACGAGTTTGGCATAGAGAGCTTCGAGGGTCATGTCGTGGGCGCTGATGGCTCCTCCCTCGGTGAGGGCATGACTCGATTGGTATCGACCCAGCAACACGTCGGCCTGCATGCACTGGGAAGCGACGACGACGGGGGTGCCGGCGGAGATGACGTCAAGGATGGCGTCGACCAGGCCGGGCTCATCACTGGGGATGTTCCCGACCCCGAAGGCTCGCAGGATGACGGCCTCGGGCAATGGGTCGAGGACTGCGCGCAGGCGTGCAGCGCTGATTCCCGGGGAGAGATCGACGACAAGGACGTCGTGGCGTCGGTACGGCTTCGGATCCAGCCAGCCGCAGCCGGTCGAGTCGTTCTCGACCCATTGCCACGGTGCTCCGGTGCGTGCCAGCTGGGGGACGGCGGGGGAGTCGAATCCGTTGTAGGCCCACGACGACAACTTGGTCACGCGATTTCCGCGCAGCAATTTGTGCCCGAAGAACACCGCGACGCTCCTCAGACGACCGCTGGTGACAGCTCTCAGCGCGCCCGTGACGTTGGGGGCGGCATCGGTCCCGACGACTCCCAGCGAGTATTGCGCCCCGGTGACGACGACCGGCTTGCCGAAATTGCTGAGGGCATAGGACAGCGCGGCCGAGGTGTAGGCCAGGGTGTCGGTGCCGTGCAGGACGACGAAGGAGTCGGCCTCTTCCCGATGTGCCCACAGATCGTCAACGATTCGACGCCAGTCGGCCGGAGTCGCGTTGGCCGAGTCGATGAGGTGCTCGAAGCTCAGGGTCTCAAACGTTCCGGCGAGTTCTGTGCCCGAGAGCAGCTGATCGAGCCATCCCGTCAGGTCGGCCCCTGGCGCCAGCCCGTCCGGGGTGGGGACCATGCCGAGAGTCCCCCCGGTGTAGAGGATGTGGGTACGCATGACTCAAACCTCTGGGGAGTCCTTGACGGTCTTGTCAGACATAACATTGTCTCGCACGGCATACCAGCCTATGACCATCGCTATCACCACGAGGGCGAACAGAAGAAGTGTCCAGCGGCCCGAGTGCGTCGTTATATTCGACAGGACGACGATGATGAGGAAGGCCAGGGAGACGTAGTTCGTCACTGGCGCACCCGGCATGTGGTACTCGGGTCGCGCTTCTTCTCCCTTCTTGACGAGGCGCAGGAACCGGGTATGGGTGAGGAGGACCATACACCACGTCCCGGCGATACCGATGCCGGCCAGGTTCATGACGATTTCGAATGCGCTCTCAGGCAGGAAAGCGCTGAGAGCCACGCCAATGAGACCCAGCGACGCCGTGATGATGATCCCGCCAGCAGGAACCTGATGTTGGTTGAGTTTCGCGGCGATCTTCGGAGCCTCACCAGCCATCGCGAGGGACCGCAACGTGCGTCCGGTGGAGTAGAGGCCAGCGTTGAGCGAACTCAGGGCCGCGGTGAGCACGATGATCTGAATGACGTCGCCAGCGTGGGGAATACCGATCCCGGTGAAGAACGTCACGAACGGTGACTCATTGGCCGAGTAGGCGGTGTAAGGGAGGACGAGGGCCATGAGGACGACCGAGCCGACGTAGAAGACGAAGATTCGCAAGATCATCGAGTTGATCGCCTTGGGCAAGATCTTTTCGGCGTCCTTCGTCTCGCCGGCGGCGACGCCGACCATCTCCGTGCCGCCGAAAGCAAAGATCACGCCAAGGGTCAGGGCGACGACTGGCGTCATGCCGCCGGGGAAGAACCCGCCATGGCTGGAGATGTTGTGGAATCCTGCAGTGTTGTGGCCGACCGGCGCTTCGGTGACGACGGCCCAGATGGCCGCGATCATGAACAGGATGATGGCCGTCACCTTGATGGCGGCGAACCAGAATTCCGCCTCGCCGAACATTTTGACGCTGAGCATGTTCAGGGTGAATACCACCGCCAGTGCGATGAGCGCGAGAACCCATTGTGGAACAGGCCGTAGCGCTTCCCAGTAGTGAAGGTACAAGGCCACCGCGGTGATGTCTGCCATGACGGTGACCGACCAATTGAGGAAGAAGAACCATCCCGTGACGTAAGCGCCCTTCTCTCCCATGAATTCACGGGCGTATGAGACGAAGGCGCCCGAGGATGGACGCCGAATGGCCATCTCACCTAATGCTCGAACCATGAGGAAGGCGAATATGCCGCAGACGGCGTAGCTGAGGGCCAGCCCAGGACCTCCCTGGGCCAGACGTCCACCTGCTCCCAAGAAGAGTCCGGTGCCGATGGAACCGCCGATGGCGATCATCTGCAGGTGCCTGTTCCTCAGGGCCTTGTCGTAGCCAGCGTCACCCATGTCAACGGTGGTGTCGGTTGGCTTGGCGCCGGGATCACCTTCCTGCATAAAGAACCTCCTCGTGACAGGACCGTCTGGTCCAGTACGGGAATGTTAGCGTCGGGGCGGGGCCACTCATCATCTGGGGAGAAGTGGCTCCACAGGCGGGCCAGAAGGGCACGGGCAGTGGAGTAGCCAATGTAACCGTGTGGTGGGGCGCCGCCGCAGAGATACTCCCGGTCCTCCGGGCTGGTCCACACGGGGGCAGTTTCGGAGAGCCCTTTGACTCGCCACCGTGAGTCTTCACGCGGTGTTCGAAATCTCGGACGGCCTACCGCAGCTTCGGCTGCATGGCGGCCAGATCCATGGCGTCACGGACAAGATTCACGCCGAGGGAATCGACATTCCCAATGCAGTCGCAAGCCCTTTCAATCTCCGACGAACCCGGTGTCCTCATGTCTTTTGCTCCAGCAGAAGGCATCGACAAGAACGACGGCCCGTGTTCTTCTCGTGGAACACGGGCCGTCGAGAGATCAATATCACATTGTGTGGAAACTCCGTTGGGGGATTCTGCCAAAAGAACTCCGGCGAGAGGACATCAAAACCCTCAGGCCAGATCCAGCCCCGGATAGAGCGGGAAGCTCCCGAGCAGCTCGTCGGCGGCATCATGGACCTTCTGGGCCACTCCATCGGCGATCTGGTACTTAGCCTTGCCCGGTTTGCCGTTGGAAGCCGTCACCGGGGTAGTGGCCTTTAGAGCGGTGACGATGAGCTCAGCAACCTGATCGAACTCATCGGCCCCGAACCCACGCGAGGTCAGGGCCGGGGTGCCGATGCGCACGCCCGAGGTGTACCAGGCGCCATTCGGGTCGGCCGGGATGGAGTTACGGTTGGTCACGACGCCGGAATCCAGCAGGGCAGCTTCGGCCTGCCGACCGGTCAGTCCGAAGCTCGTGGTGACGTCGAGCAGGTTGATGTGGTTGTCAGTGCCGTCGGTGACGAGTTTGACGCCGCGCTTCATGAGTCCTTCAGCCAGGGCCTTGGCATTGTCGGCGACACGCTGGGCGTAGTCGCGGAACGCCTGGGTGCGAGCCTCGGCCAGGGCGACGGCCTTGGCTGCCATGACGTGGGAGAGCGGGCCACCGAGGACCATCGGGCAGCCACGATCGACGTCGGCGGCATACTCCTTGGTCGTCAGCACCATGCCACCACGTGGGCCGCGCAGGGACTTGTGGGTCGTTGTCGTCACCACTTGAGCGTGGGGGACCGGGTCCTCGTCACCGGTGAATACCTTGCCGGCCACCAGGCCGGCGAAGTGAGCCATGTCGACCATGAGGACGGCTCCGACCTCGTCGGCGATCTCGCGCATCTTCGCGAAGTTCACCCGGCGCGGGTAGGCGGAGTACCCGGCGACGACGACGAGGGGCCTGAACTCGCGTGCCAGCTCGGCGACCTTGTCGTAATCGAGCAGACCGGTCTGCGGGTCCGTTCCGTAGGAGCGCTGGTCGAACATCTTGCCCGAGATGTTCGGACGGAAACCGTGGGTGAGGTGGCCGCCGGTGTCCAGGCTCATGCCGATGGCGCGCTGGTCGTTGAAGCGGTGGCGCAGGGTGTCCCAGTCGGCCTGGGTGAGGTCGTTGACGGTGCGCGCTCCGAACTCCTCGAGGGCTGGGGTCTCGACGTGATGGGCGAGGATCGTCCAGTAGGCAGTGAGGTTGGCGTCAATACCGGAGTGCGGCTGCACGTAGGCATGCTCAGCGCCGAAGAGGGCGCAGGCGTGCTCGGCAGCAATCGCCTCAACGGTGTCGACGTTCTGGCAGCCGGCGTAGAAGCGGTGACCGGCGGTACCCTCGGCGTACTTGTCGGAGAACCAGGTACCCATGGTCGCAAGGACGGGCAGGGATGCGTAGTTCTCGGAAGCGATGAGCTTGAGGGAATGACGCTGGTCGGTCAGTTCGGCTCGGGTGGCCTCCGCAATCCGGGGCTCAACTTGTGCGATCGCGTTGAGCATGGTGCGGTAAGCCGGGGCCAGCTTCTCGGCGATGTCGCGGGCTGTGGGATCGACGGCACTGGGCTCACTCACGGATGGCTCCTGTCATGACGGGATGGTGAGCACGAATCTACCCGTCCCAGGACCTACTCGTGGCTGGGGGCCAAAAAGAACGGCGAGCCCCTTGGGCTCGCCGTCCGATATGAGTCCCGGTGCCATTCAGCGCTTCGCTCGGGCAGAACCTCCGGCAGCGAGGTTCTCCACCTCGGAACGGGTGGCCATGGAGGTGTCGCCAGGGGTGGTCATGGCCAGAGCGCCGTGGGCAGCCCCCCACTCGACGGCCTTCTGCAGGTCTCCGGTCTCCATGATTCCGGCCACCAGGCCAGCAGCGAAGGAGTCGCCGCCGCCAACGCGGTCGAGGATCTCCAGGTCGGGACGTTCGATCGAGCGCACCAGGCCGGTGTCCTTCGACCACGCGATGGCCGACCAGTCGTTGCGGCTGGCAGTGCGCACCTGACGCAGAGTGGTGGCGACGACGGAGATGTTCGAGAACTCCTCGACCACCTTGTCGATCATGTTGGCGTAGGAATCGACGTCGAGGTTGGAGAGGTTCTCATCGTTCCCCTCGACCTCGAAGCCGAGGCAGGCCGTGAAGTCCTCCTCGTTGCCGATCATGACGTTGACCAGGCTGGCCAGCTCGCGGTTGACGCGGCGGGCTTCCTCCTGACCGCCGATCGACTTCCACAGGCTGGGCCGGTAGTTGAGGTCGTAGGAGATGATCGTCCCGTTGGCGTGGGCGGCCTCCATGACGGCCTTGGCAGTCTGGGCACTGGTCTCCGACAGGGCGGTGTAGATGCCGCCGGTGTGCAGCCAGCGCACTCCCAATTCCCCGAAGAGGCGGTCGAGGTCAATGTCCTTGGCGCGCAGCTGGCTGGCAGCGGTGTGGCCGCGGTCCGAGACGCCGACGGCCCCGCGAACACCGAAGCCACGCTCGGTGAAGTTGAGTCCGGTGTGCACCGTGCGACCGACTCCGTCGGAAGGCACCCAGGTGATGAACTGGTCGTCGACTCCGCCGGCGGTGATGCGGCCGCCGACGAGGTGGCCGACTGGGTCGTCGACGAGACCGGTGATGACGGCGGCACGCTTGCCGAAGACCCGGGACAGGCCACGGCCGACGTTGTACTCGCCGCCGCCCTCCCAGACATCGAAGGACGTGGCGGTGCGGATGCGACGCTCACCCGGATCGAGGCGGAGCATCACCTCGCCGAGGGAGACGATGTCGTAACGGCACTGGTCTGCGGCACGAAGTGTGATGCTCATGACTGCTCCTCGAGGATGCTGTGGGCACTGCGGGCGGCCTCGCGTGACAAGTTGGCGATGGTTTGACTGTCCCGGGCGGCGACGGCGTCGGCCGGGGTGAGCCAGGTGCCACCGACCGCAGGGATGTTGGGACGGGAGAGGAAGTCCGCCAGGTTGTGCGGCTTGACTCCGCCAGTGGGGACAAAACGTAGGTTCGGGAGGGGCCGCCCAGGGAAGCAATCGTGGCGGCACCGCCGAAGTTTCCGGCCGGGAAGAACTTGAAGGTGTCCAGCCCCATGTCGACACCGGCCATGATCTCGGTGGGGGTGATGACTCCCGGCAGGATCGGGATGTCATGGTGTCGGCAGCGGTCGACGACCTCACGGGACAGGCCGGGAGAGACGACGAAGGTCGCTCCCGCGCTCACCGCCTCGTCGACCTGACGGGCATTGATGACGGTTCCGGCTCCGACCATGACGTGCCCGTCCTCGGCCATCGACTCGATGGCGGCGGGTGCGGCGTCGGTGCGGAAGGTCACCCCGGCGACGGGGAGCCCGCCGTCGACGAGACCGTCGGTGACGGCCGGGGTGGTGGCGGCGTCATGGATGACGACCACCGGGATGACGAGATTCGCCAGGACTTTGTCGAGTGCTTCGTTGCTCACTTGTGATCTCCGACGTTGGGGGTTTGTCAGTTAACTATCCCTGAAGCACCGATGGTCTCGAGGACTTGCCACGGTTTCCCGTGGAATGGCGTCTGACTCCTTCAGCTTTCAGACGCACTCCCGCGCACCCTTGACGCCTCGTACAGCGCGATCGATGCTGCCACCGAGGCGTTGAGGGACTCGACGTCACTACTGATCGGGATCGACGCCAGCACGTCACAGGACTGCCGGGTGAGACGGGCCAAGCCCTCGCCCTCGGAACCGACGACGAGCACCAGTGGACCATCCAGACCGGGAGCGGCAGCGATGTCGGAGTCGGCCTCGCCAGCCAGCCCGACGATCATCCAGCCGGCCTCGGCGAACTTGCCGAGGGCCTGGTTGAGGTTCGACGCCATCGCCACCGGGATGCGTGCGGCAGCCCCGGCGGAGGTCTTCCACGCCGCAGCGGTCATCGAGGCCGAGCGGCGAGACGGGATGAGCACGCCCTGGGCGCCGAAAGCGGCAGCCGAGCGGATGATCGCTCCCAGGTTGCGTGGATCGGTGATCTTGTCCAGCGCTACGACGAGACCGCCGCGATAGGCCTGGGCGCCGGCATCGATGATGTCGTCGACCGTGGCGTACTCGTACTCGGGAAGGCGCAGGGCCACACCCTGGTGATTGGACCCACCCGTCATGCGGTCGAGCTCACCACGAGTGGCCTGCATCAACACGATGCCGTGGTCAGCGGCGAAGGAGAGGATCTCTCGCAGCCGGGAGTCGTGCTCGGCTCCTTCCGCGACGTAGGCGGTGCGCACCGGAAGACCGGCGTGCAGGGCCTCCAGCACCGGATTACGACCGATCACCCACTCCGGGCCGGCGCCCTTGGCCTGCTTCTCGGCTGGCTTGCGGTTGCCGCCGCGAGCCAGCTTCTCCTGCTTGGCCTTGTACGCCTTGTGGTAAGTGCGATCCTCGGCCTTGGGGGTGGGGCCGCGGCCCTTGAGGCCCCTGCGACCTCGGCCACCGGACCCGGAAGCGGAACTCTTGCCCTTGTGTCCTGCGCCGCGGCGCCTGGAATTTCCTGCCATGTCGGTCTCCTCGTCAGCTCAGCGACCAGTGGGCGCCGGTGGGGGTGTCCTCGATCGTCAGTCCGAGGTTGGTCAAGGTGTCACGAATCGCGTCGGCAGTCGCCCAGTCCTTGCGGGAACGGGCCTCGGCACGCTGATCAAGCATGGCTTGGACCAAGCCGTCGACGACTGGTTCGAGACGGGCCTCGTTTCCGGCGGTATCCGCCCATTCCGGGGCCTGCGGATCGAGCCCGAAGACCGCGAGCATGGCACGTACCCGAGCCATGTGCTCGCGGGTGGCGTCGACATCGCGAGCCGAGACGGACTTGTTGCCCTCGGTGATCTCGCTGAAGAGGGCCGCAACCGCTTGCGGGGTTCCCAGGTCATCGTCCATCGCTGTGACGAAGGCCTCCGGCAGATCCTTCGACGGCGCGGCCTCCTCGCCGACGAGGTCGCGGGCGCGATCCAGGAAGGAATCAATGCGCTCGATGGCCTTGGTGGCCTCGTCGAGGGATCCCTTGGTGTCCTCGTCGGACGGGCTGAACTCGATCATGGAGCGGTAGTGGGGGGCGAGCAGGAAGTACCTGACGGCTCGTGGGCTGTAGGTCTTGGTGACCTCGGTCACCTGGGCGGTATTGCCCAGGGACTTGCTCATCTTCTCCCCGGACATCGTCACCCAGGCGTTGTGCATCCAGTAATGGGCAAACGCACGTCCGGCCGCCGCCGACTGCGCCAACTCGTTCTCGTGGTGGGGGAATCGCAGGTCGATGCCGCCGCCATGGATGTCGAAGGCATCACCCAGGTACTTCCCGGACATGGCCGAGCACTCCAGGTGCCAACCGGGGCGACCACGTCCCCAGGGGGAGGCCCAGGATGCCGTCTCCGGTTCATCATCCTTGTGCCCCTTCCACAGCGCGAAGTCGCGTGGGTCACGCTTGCCACGCGGGTCGGAGTCCTCGGCCGGGGCCATCTCGTCGACGCGCATCCCGGACAGCTCCCCGTACCGCGGCCAGGACCGGACGTCGAAGTAGACGTCACCGGAGCCGTCCGGGGCGGGGTAGGCGTGGCCCTTCTCGATGAGGTTTCTGATGAGCTCGATCATCTCCGGGATGTGGCCGGTGGCGCGCGGCTCGTAGGACGGCGGACGACATCCCAGAGCCTTGTAGGCCGCGTGCAGCTCGTTCTCGTAGTGGTAGGCGTGGGCCCACCAGGGCACGCCGGCAGCAGCGGACTTGGCGAGGATCTTGTCGTCAATATCGGTGACGTTGGCGACGACTGTCACCTGGTAGCCAGAACACTCCAGCCAGCGCCGCAGGACGTCGAAGACGACCTCCTTGCGGATGTGGCCCAGGTGCGGACTGGACTGCACCGTCATGCCACAGTGGTAGATCGACACCTGACCCTCGTGCAGGGGTTCGAAGGTCTCGATGCCATGGGTAGCGGTGTTGTAGAGCTTGAACGTCACGCCTCAAGGCTACCGGGGGACCCCGACATATCGCCTACCATGGCCGCATGGCCGAGATTCGCAAGCACAAGCCGTCGTCCAGCCCCATCTCCCGGGCCCTGGAGGCCGCGATGGGTGAATCCATCAAGCCGGTCGTCCCCGGATCGCGTCCTGACAAGGACGCTGAAGAGCCCAGGACCCGGCCTGAAGCCGGCCCTTCGGTGGCAGCAGCTCCCACGCAGTGGGGATCGTTCAGCAGCGGATCTTCCAAGGGTGGGTCGTTCACGGTGCCGATACCGCCGAAGTCCTCGGAGTGACGAGGTTTTCCTAGCCCTTCCCGCGGGCGCGCAAGGCGTCGATGTCGAGACGAGAGGCCGATTCCACGTCTACGGATTCGGCATTGGCCTCCCACGGGTCGTAGGGGGCGTCATCCTCCTCGTCCTCGACATATCCCAGGGACGGGTCGTACACATTGATCAGCTCGTGACCGCTGCGTGGTTGCGATCCGTCGACGGAGACAACCGATTCCGCACTTATGGCCTCGTCAGGAAGCTGGGCCAGGATGTCGCGAACATATCCCTGGGCCGCCTCGATGTGCGGGACCTCGCGCTGCTGGCGCTGGGACTCGTACCAGCGGTAGTCGAGCACCTCGTGGTAGAACTGCGCGAGCTCGCGCTTGCGGGACAGTTCCGGGGGAATCTGCTGGACGACGGGCTCGAAGCGCTCGGTGAGCCAGCGATGGGCAGCCACCGCCTCGTCAACTCCCTGCAGGCCATTGCGGGCCCGGAAGGTGTCGAGGTCGTTGAGGAGACGTCGCGCCTGGAACTCCTCGGTGTCCAGACCAGTCAGACGCAGCAGACGGCGCTGGTGGTGCCCGGCGTCGACGACCTTGGGCTGGATGCGCAGCCGCTGACCGTCCGACGAGGTCTGGATGTCCAGCTCGGCGACGTCGAAACCCAGGGCATTGAGACGACGCACCCGCGACTCCACCTGGGAGTAGTCACCGCCGGCGTACTCCTCGGCAGCGGTGAGCTCGTTCCACAGCTCGTGGTACCGGTCCTCGATCGTCGTCACCAGGCCCAGCGGATCGAGGGCGGCGTCGAGCATGTCACCCTCCTCCAGGTCGAGGAACTCGCCGTAAAGGTTGGTGCGGGCGATCTGCAGATCGTGTTCCCGCTGTCCGGTGGTGAGGCGGTCATGGAGCTCGCCGGTCTCGGCGTCGACCAGATAGGCCGCGAAGGCCTCGGCGTCGCGTCGGAACAGTACGTTCGACAGCGAGATGTCTCCCCAGAGGAATCCCACCAGGTGCAGCCGTACCAACAGGACGACGAGGGCGTCGAGCAGCCGCATGACGGTCCCCTGACGCACACCGGAATGGAACAGGGACCGGTACGGCAGTGAGAACCGCAGGTGGCGGGTGAGGATGATCGGTTCGAGTGGTTCCCCATCGGTGGAGTAACGGTCGGTGATGACTCCGATGGGCTCGACGGACGGGGTGTCCAGACGCATGAGGTCGTGCAGCAGCCGGTACTCGTGGATCGCCAGGTGCTCGACGACCTCCTTTGCGGCATAGACGTCGTCGCCAACGGTGATGAATCGCACCACGTGGCGGGAGATGCCTCGGGGTAGCGCGACCAGGAGCTCCTGCGGCCACTGTGCCAGCGGTGTGCTCCACGGCAACGGAAGCAGGCGGGAGTCGGGCTTCGCGCTGAGGAAACGGGTCACGGGGGACAGTCTGCCACCCCAATGACCTGTTCATGGGCGTGGGTCCTAGTCAGCAGGTCATTGAGTACTCGAGGACTCAGACGGCAGCGGCTCGGTCGAGAGCTTCGTTCAGGCAGGTGGCGAGGTCATCGACGGGGTCGATTCCTGGACTCATCCGGATCATGGAGTCATTGACCCCAGCGGCGTCCCGGGCCTCCTGGCTCATGGCCGCATGGGTCATCGTCGCAGGATGGCAGACCAGGGATTCCACACCTCCCAGGGACTCGGCGAGGATGAATCCTTCCACTCCGGTCATGAATGCCTCGACAGCGGGTAGTCCGCCGGCCAGCTCAAAGCTGAGCAGGGATCCGAAGTCCTTCTGCTGACGGGCGGCCAGGTCGTGACCGGGGTGATCGGGCAGCCCAGGCCAGTGCACCGCCGCGACGGCAGCGTGGGAGGAAAGGATTTCGACCATCCGGGCAGCGTTGGTGCAGTGGGCCTTCATCCTCACCCTGAGGGTGCGGAGGCCACGCAGCGTCAGCCAGGAATCCAGCGGAGATGCCGTCACCCCCAGCATGTTGGCGTGGAAGGCCATCAGGTCGACGTCCTCCGGGACAGCGGCGACGACGGAGCCGCCGATGACATCGGAGTGGCCGTTGAGGAACTTGGTGTCGGAAGCGATGACGAGGTCTGCCCCGAGATTCAGCGGCTGCTGCAGGATTGGCGAGCAGAAGGTGTTGTCGACGGCCACGACAGTGCGCTCGCCCTCCGAGGAATGAGCCAGCTCAGCCGCGGCAGCGATGTCGGTGATGCGCAGCAGTGGGTTGGACGGGGTCTCCACCAGGAGTAGGTCGGTGGGGGATTCCAGGGCGGTGCGCAGGGCGTCAAGGTCGGTCTCGTCGACCCAGTCGACCGTCAGACGTCCGGCAGTGGCCCAGGTGTCGAGGATGCGCCAGGTACCGCCGTAACAATCGTGCGGCGCGATGACGTGGCCGCCAACCGGCACGAAGGCCTGCAGCACCACCATGATGGCCGACATTCCCGACGAGGTGACGACCGCCCCCGTGCCAGCCTCGAGGGTCGTGAGGGCGTCGGCAAGCAGGGCTCGGGTGGGGTTGCCTCCACGGCCGTAGTCGAAGGTTGGGCGCTCCCCGAAGGTGTCGTAGAAGTAGTTCGAGGAGAGGAAGGCGGGAGGGGTGACGCTGGAGTGGGCGTGATCCGAACACAGTCCGGTCGTCAATCCCTGCATGGTGGTGGACGTCGGCATGGTCCCTCCTGTCATCGGGTGGTTTCGAGGGTAGCCGAGGACGCACAGGATATTTTTTCGCCCAATTCTCGGATTCGGCGTGACGATTCGGCTCGCCGAACATCTGAACATGTGAAAGTCGCTACAGATCGAATGGAGATGAGCCGACATGGCTGACAACAAGACTGCTTCCGTCAAGACTGACGAGACCAAGACCGAGAATCTGCCGGACACCACCAAGGAGGCCGTGGCCCCGTCGCCGCTACACACCGACCACGGCTCGACCCTTATTGCCGAGCAGGTCGTCCAGAAGATCGCCGGTATTGCGTGCCGTGAGGTTCCTGGCGTTCACGCCATGGGCTCCACCGGACGTCGCATGCTGAGCTCCATCACTGACCGCATCCCGGGCTCCACCACCAACGTCTCCAATGGCGTTCAGGTTGAGAAGGGTGAGCGTCAGTGCGCCATCGATCTCTCCGTCGTCATCGATTACGGCTACTCGGTCGTCGAGGTCGCCAACAAGCTCCGCGAGACCATCATTGACGCTGTCGAGTACGGCACCGGCCTCGAGGTCGTCGAGGTCAACGTCCAGGTCACCGATGTGTACATCCAGGGCGACGATGAGGACGACGAGGACCAGCAGACCCAGGTTGTCCCTCAGCATAAGAACACCGAGCTCTCCTGAAAGGTCGCAGTATGAATGCATCGCGCATCGGAGCACTCGTCGGTCTGTTGCTGGGCGTCATCGCGGTCTGCGTTGGCGTGTGGCAGGCCATCGTCGTGCTGGTACTGGGCCTGCTCGGCCTGATCGTGGGGCGGATCATTGACGGTCAGCTCGACGTGCACGACATCTTCGGCAAGCCAAGTCAGCGGAACCGTTGATGTCTGTCGGCACCACCCGCGTACGTTCGGTGCCCTCGCTGGCGGTCCACAACCGTGAGAAGGCCAGCCGTGGAACCTTGACGGTGTCCACGGCGGTTGTCGAGAAGGTGGCTGCCCGCGTGGCGGCCCAGAGCGAGGGTTTTGGGGCTCCCACCTCGTCGTTGTTCGGATCGGGGTCGCGTGCCGACTTCGACCGAGGCCCGAAGGTGAGTGCGGTTCTCACCGGTCGTACTGCTGATCTCGAGGTGGAGGTTGCCATCAGCTATCCCGCCCCCATCCAGGCTCAGTGCGACGACCTGAGAGCCCGTTTGACCGAACAGGTTCCGAAACTGTCCGGGGTTGAGATCGGCACGATCGACATTCTGGTGAGCCGAGTTGTCAACAAGGCATCGACGACGAAGGAGCTGAACTGAGATGAGTCATCAATACATGTCTCCGCCACTCGTTCGTCGTCCCTCCCGGACGACCCCGGTGGTGATCCTCGGTGTCCTGCTGGTGGCAGCCGGAGTGGTGGCCATCATCGCTGCCGTTCACCGTCTCCAGCACGGATCCTTGCCACAGTGGTTGGGCTGGGGCCGTGGTCACATGACCACCGCCTCATGGCTCAACGACACCGCGCTGACGGTTGCCATCGTCATTGGCGTCATCGCCCTGTTGCTGGTGATCTGGGCTTTCAAGCCGGGACGCACTTCTGGTGTCTTCCTCAAGCCGGCTGAAGGTGCCCCGGGCGACCGCGAGATCGTCATGGACAACTCCGACCTGGCGGGCTGGCTTTCTCGTTGGCTTGACGAGGAGGACGGTGTCGCATCTTCGTCGGTGAGGCGTCGCGGCAATGCGCTCAAGATCGACGTCGAGACCGACGTCAATGATCCTGAGGTGATGCGGGAACAGCTCACCAGGAGGATTGCTGATCGCGTCGACTCGCTTGGCCTGGAACAGTCCCCGAACGTGAAAGTGAGGTTGCGATGAGGGGCCGCGCAAACAGAACACGACTTGCCGTCGTCGGGATCATCTTGTTGCTGGTGGTCGCGTGGTTCATGCTGGTGCGGTTCGACGTCGCCTCGTCGTGGGGATGGTGGCAACCTGTACCCGACGCGCCCATTGCCGACGTGCCGAAGGCATGGCGCACGGATTACGCCTCCTGGGCCCTGCTCATCGTGGGCGTCCTGGCTGCCGTGATTGGGCTGATCTGGCTGCTTCGGCAGTTCTCGTCGAGTAATCGCGCTCACAGCTACAGCATCAGCCACGAGACGAACCATGGATCCACGGTTCTGTCCACCGATGCTCTGGGACGAGCCATCGAGGAGCAGATCGAGGAATTCCCCGGGGTCAGCAGTGCCAATGTCAGGTTCTTCGGAGCCCGTGTTGCTCCCGAGATGATGGTTCAGATCGACCTTGACGACCGCGCTGACGTGCGAAAGCTCGTCAATTGGCTGGAGTCCGAGGTGGCTCGCGACGTCGAGACCGCTCTGGATGCCAAGCTGATCCGTTTCGGAACGAAGTTGCGGACGGGGGCACACGTCACCGGAACGGGTGTGAGTCACGTCGGCGTGACCGAAGTGTCCAATGTCGACGAGTCCGGAGACAACCTCCCCGCCAATCCGATGCCCAAGCCCACCTTCCTCAACGAGAAGTCCGAACGGGCCAAGCCGCGGACACGTGACGGAAAGGTGCTCGCCTGAGCTGCGCGCTAGCGGTCGAGGACTCAGTAGTTGTCCTCGACCGCTGCTAGCGTCGAATCCATGGTCAGCGGAGTCGAAGGTGACGGCGGCGACGAGATCGTTTTTGCGGACATAAGTGCTGCTCAGGGCGGGGATGCTGCGGCATACGCTCGCGTTGTTGAGTCATGGGGCGGACCGCTCCTGAGGTTCTGTCACAACCACCTGCCGGCCACGATTGACGCGGAGGACGTCGTCCAGGACGTTCTGCTGACTGCCTGGCAGAAGCTGCCCGATCTCGACGATAGGTCTCGGTTCAGGGCGTGGATGTACACCATTGCTCGGAATCGTTGCCGGGAAGTCATCCGGACCGCCGGGCGACGCGCAACCGACCCGGTGGCACCGGAAGAAGTTCCGGTGAGGATCGACACCCTTCAGGACCCAGCAAGGGCACACACCAGGGATGCCGCGATGAAGGCGTTGAGGAAGAGTGTTGACCGGCTGCCGGACAACCAGAGGCGTATCTGGGCCATGGCTCAGATCGACGGTCTCGGATACGCCGAGATTGCTGAGATTGAAGAATTACCAGTGTCCACCGTTCGTGGCCGTTTGGCCCGGGCGAGGGCCACCATTGCGGAGGAGATGGAACCATGGAGGTGAATCTCGCGTGTGGCGCGGACATGAACCACGTCTGGGACAACGCGACACAACCTCCCACCGAGCACGAGGCCGAGTGCCCAGCCTGCCAGGCGGTGCGCACCGTGGCCGTTCGTGCCGGTCAACTGCGTGACGACACGGTTGCCGAGGACGCCAAGACCAAGGTCGTCGTCGATCCACCGAAGTTGTCGTCGGTGTGGAGGTCCTACAGCGCTGATCTCTCGCCGCGTCATTGCATCGTCAGTGACGACGGTGGCGACATTGAGGTCAGGGAGACCGTGCTGACCACCATCGTGCGCGAGACCCTGGCTGAATGCGAAGATGGCAGGTTGAGCCGAGTCCGTTTCTCGGTGCCCCATGCCCCGTTGAGACTGCGCATTGACCTGTCGGTTGCCCAAGGTGTTCGGATCCCGGAATGCGCCGACCGGGTGCGTCAGCAGGTGGCGTCGGAAATGTATCTCCAGCTGGGCGGACGCCCGGAAGCCATTGACATCATTGTGGAGGACATCCATGTCTGAGCCCGAAAACGACGTTGTCGTCTCCGGAACTGTCCTGACGGGCGACGAAACCAGTGATGATCTGGAAGGGGTCATCGTCACCACTGTTCTCAACACCCCCGGCGTGACTCGACTCGTCCGGCCGTGGTGGCGTCGGGTCGGCAAGTCTGACGAACGCTCCGCGGTGCGGATCAGTGAAGAGGATGGACGTACCGACGTGGACATGGAGGTCACCGTCGATCTGACGGTGCCCATCGTGCGGCTCACCCAGGACCTTCGTCGCCGGATTGCCATGGCCATTACCCAGTCCGGACGCGTCCCGGGGAAGGTGGATGTCGTCGTCTCCAAAGTCGAGCGCATGGAGGAGTGACGTCGAGCTGGAACCGCGCAGGAACTGGATCCACAGAAAACGACGAGGCCCCCGGAAGAACCGGGGGCCTCATAGCGTTCGTGGGAACCGAGGATCAGGAAATGCGCTCGGTGGTCTCCTGACTGAAGACGTGGACGGCGGCTGGGTCGACACCCAGGCGCACCTGCTCGCCGCGCTGCGGAGGACGACGCGACGAGATACGAGCGACGACCTGGTGGGCCTCTCCGTCCTCGATCGAGGCCTCCTTGCCGGAGCCGACGAGGGATCCGTAGAGGTAGGCGTCAGCGCCGAGCTCCTCGACGACGGCAACGTCGAGTCCGACGCCCTCGCTGGCGAGGGTGAAGGCCTCTGGACGGATGCCGAGGGTGAGCTTGGTCTCGTTCGGGGCCTTGGCCAGGACCTCGCGGGAAACCGGAACGACGTAGTCACCGAGCTTGACGCCACCATCGACGACATCGCCCTCCATGAGGTTCATGGCGGGGGAGCCGATGAAGCCGGCGACGAAGAGGTTCTTCGGGGTGTCGTAGAGGGCCAGCGGGGAGTCGACCTGCTGCAGGATGCCGTCCTTCATGACGGCAACGCGGTCGCCCATCGTCATGGCTTCGACCTGGTCGTGGGTCACGTAGACGGTGGTGACACCGAGGCGCTGCTGCAGGGCAGCGATCTGGGTACGGGTCTGGACACGGAGCTTGGCGTCGAGGTTCGACAGCGGCTCGTCCATGAGGAAGACCTGAGGGTTACGAACGATGGCGCGACCCATGGCGACACGCTGACGCTGGCCACCGGAGAGAGCCTTCGGCTTGCGGTTGAGGAAGTCCTCGAGACCGAGGAGCTTGGCAGCCTCGAGAACGCGCTGCTGACGCTCAGCCTTCGGCACGTTCTGCATCTTGAGGGCGAAGCCCATGTTGTCGGCCACGGTCATGTGGGGGTACAGGGCGTAGTTCTGGAAGACCATGGCGATGTCACGGTCCTTCGGGGGCAGATCGGTGACGTCGCGGTCTCCGATCCAGATGGAACCGGCGTTGACCTCTTCGAGGCCGGCCAGCATTCGCAGGGAGGTGGACTTACCACAGCCAGACGGTCCGACGAGGACCATGAACTCACCATCGCCGATCTCCAGGTTGAGCTTGCTGACGGCTGCGCGATCGGTGCCCGGGTAAACCCGAGTCGCCTCCTTGTACTGCACGGTTGCCATAACCGTTAATCCTTTCCACGGGCAGGTACGTGCCCGACGATCCGTTGTGGAAAACCGACGACCAAGGGTGCCGCCGGGATCCCCGCGAGTATTGCGAGGATCTGGAGTCGATCATAAGGGACATTGCCCGCGATGGTGGCAAGAGGCTGGCTGAAAGGAGTGTTTTGCCTTGTCGGCTGGTGCACCTTGTGGCTGAGCCGTGAGCCGCCCTTCGTGTGGGTGCGGCCCACGGGTCGGTGGGCGTCATCGCACCGGCCTACAAGCTGGGGTTCAGGGCTGCTCCCACAGCGGACCCCTGCACTTGAGCCCTGCAATGATCGTGGCGTCGTACCACCAGCACATCACTGCCAAGAGGATGACTTCGACAATCAAGATGATCATTATTTTCTTTGACATTTCACAGCCTCACTGGAGCCGTTGTCCAAGCATGAGCCAATTCCATTGGCTTGGCCCCAGAGGGACAATACAAACAATACCATGACGACCGTTCCCAGAACCCATGCGAGAATGGTCCAGTTCTTTTCATTCTTCATCCGAGCACCAACTTGGCTTTATCAATGGTTATGGTTCTGTTGGTTGTATCAACGACATAGGGAAAGCCATTTTTCATGGCGTCAATTAATTGAGTGCTCGCGGGCTGTGTCATCTCACTCGGGGGCGGGGATGCGTTGGTCTTTGGTGCTAGTGCAGCACTGATAATCAACACCCCCGCTACGGCCGCAATGTGTCGTCTTTCGCCTGCTGGGCATCGTGTCCTTCCTCTCCAACAGGGCGCGACATCAGGTTGAGTCGGAAGATCGTCCTTGCTCAATCTGGTCGCTGGGTGATGCCATCACGCTACTGCGGGCCCCAGCTATTGATACGGTGCATCGCGTTTTCTTAGGAGGTTTTCATTTCTCTTGGACAATTTTAGGGATGCACGCCAAGAATCGATGTGCGCAGTCGTCAGCACTCGACGATGTTCACCGCGAGGCCACCTCGCGCCGTCTCCTTGTATTTCACCTTCATGTCGCGCCCGGTCTCCATCATGGTTTTCATGACCTGATCCAAGCTGACGATCTGGGAGCCGTCCCCTGCCATGGCCAGACGGGCAGCCGTCACGGCCTTAATGGCACCCAGGGCATTGCGCTCGATACACGGAATCTGAACCAGACCACCGACGGGATCACAGGTGAGACCAAGGTGGTGCTCGAGACCGATCTCGGCCGCGTTGCAGACCTGGGCAGGTGTCCCGCCCATGACCTGGGCCAGACCGGCTGCGGCCATCGAACATGCCACGCCGACCTCGCCCTGGCAGCCGACCTCAGCCCCAGAGATGGACGCTGACTGCTGGTAGATCTCGCCGACGGCGCCGGCGGCCAGCAGGAAGTCGACGATGAGGTCGTCGTCGCCGGTGCTGACTCCGGGAGTACCCGAGTCGATGTCGGAGCCAGGGGAGAGGAACTTCACCGCGAAGTGCAGGCAGGACGGGACGATGCCGGCCGCACCGTTGGTGGGGGCGGTGACGATACGTCCACCTGCTGCGTTCTCCTCATTGACCGCCAGGGCCCACACCGTCAGCCAGTCGACCGATCCGAAGGGTTCTGGCTTGCCTGGGGTGATGCGCTCCCGGGTAGCGAGATCGCGGTGCATCTTCATGGCACGGCGACGCACGTGCAGTCCACCTGGGAGAACGCCGGAGCGGGAACAACCACGCTCGACGCACGCGTGCATGACGGCCCAGATGTCCAGGAGTTCGCCGCGCACGTGTTCCTCGTCGCGGACGGTCATCTCATTGGCCATGGTGACCTCGGGGATGCTCATCCGGTAATCAGAGCACTGTTCCAGCAGTTCCTTGCCGGTCTTGAAGGGGTAGGGGACCGGAGCCGAGTCGCGGACGATGGCGGGGTGCTCGTCCTCACCGTGTTCGACGACGAAGCCACCGCCGATGGAGTAGAAGGTGCGCTCGGCGACGACCTCCTGGCCCGACCAGGCCGTGAACGTCATGCCGTTGGGGTGGAAGGGCAAGGAACGGTTGCGATGCAGGATGAGGTCTGTCGTGACGTCGAAGGAAATCTCCCGACCACCATGGACGGCATCGAGGGTGATGCGTCCGCTGTTGGCGATGGTGGCGGCTCGAGCTGGGGTCTGGTCGGTGTCGACGGTGGCGGGATCCTCTCCCTCCAGGCCCAACAGGACGGCGGCTTCGGAGCCATGTCCGTGTCCGGTCGCCCCCAGTGAGCCGAAGAGTTCGGCGCGCACCCGGGTGACGTCGGGCCACGCCGGTGATTGAGCCAGATCAGTCACGAAGATCTGTGCGGCTCGCATGGGGCCGACGGTATGGGAACTGGATGGGCCGATGCCTACCTTGAAGATGTCGAAAACACTGACTGCCACGGCATCGATTTTGCCAAAGATCGAGGCGCAATGTCAGTGAAGCGCAATGACGGCGTGACACTGGGTTGTCCGCCGCTGAAGGGGGCCACCGCAAGACATCGTGATGACGAGTTCCGACAAACCCCTTGACCAACTCGCCGCGGTGGTCCATTCTCTTTCCAACAAGTATTGAAACCGTGTTTTGAAATATGCCTTTACAAGGATCGTGAGGGCATGGACCCGCGGTGACCTCGGTCGCGGAGAAGGAGTGGTGACGGTGGCGGAGCATGATCGACGCAGTGAGAGAGCCGACGACATCCTGCTCGAACTGCGTGCCGGAGAGGCCATGAGCGCGGCCGATCTCGTCGAGAGCACCGGGTTGTCACGTCCGACCGTCATCTCAATCCTCAATGACCTCGAGTCGTCCGGATGGGTGGTCCGTGGCACCTCCGATGGTGGCGGTCTGGGGCGCCCTGCCTCGGTGTGGTCGTTGGGTGAGGACGTCGGAATCGTCATCGGGACCGACATCCTCGTCGACTCGATGCTCCTGGTGGCGGCCACTTTCGGCGGGACGATCCTCGACGCCCGTAGTTCTCGGCTCGACCAGCACCGACCCGAAGCCCGTCTCGACACCGTCGTGAGCGCGATCGAATCATTGCGAGATGCGTGCGGGGACAAGGGGCCGTTGCTGCACCTGGCGGTCTCGACAACGGGCGTCATCGACGGCGATGGTCGCATCGTGCGAAGCGACCTCGTGCCGCAGTGGACCGGGTTGGACTTGGGCCGAACGCTCTCCCGGCGCCTTGACGTCCCTGCCACCGTCGACAACGACATCAACATGGCTGCTTATGGCGAGTTCTGCCAGCGTCGTCAGCACGGCCGCCTCGACACCGATGCCGACATGCTCCTGGTACGGATGACCCGCGGACTGCACACCGGGCTGATCCTCGACGGACAACTGCATCGCGGACGCACCTGGAACGCCGGTGAGATCAGCGACGTGCTCGATCTTCGCCTGGACGGCGACGAGATGCCCGACGACGACTGGATCGATCGAGCAGCCCTGACGACCGGTTCGGTCGCAGCCGTCATCGACCCGGACGTCATCGTCATGTCTGGACCCACGAATGCGTCGGTCACGGTGATTCGCCGCATCATCGCTCGGCTCATGGCTCGGCGTCCTCTCGACTCGGAGGCGATGACCGCCGAGGTCGAGGAATTGGGCCAGGCTGCATCGGTCGTCGGGGCCCTCAACACCGCACTGGAACTGGTGACGAGGAAGGCCCTCGGTACCGGACACCCGCATCCCGTGGCCCTGCGTGGCATGGCCAAGGTCGTTTCCGAAGTCGAGAAAGGACAGCACAGCGTCATGACGACAACCCATCGAGAAGGACACACTGGCGATCGCATGAGGGTAGGCGTCGTCGGCGTCGGCGCGCGCTCGCGCCTGGCCCTCAACGCCGAGCTGGAGGGCAACGACGGCCTCGTGACCGCTGTCTGCGAGCCCCATCACCTGGCCCGCGAGCGGGTGGCCGACCGGCTCGGGAAGGACCCCGACTCCATCACGATCACCTCTGAGGTTGCCGGGCTCATCGCATCGGGAATCGACGTCGCCTTCGTCACCTCCCCTGACGACACCCACGCCGAGGTCACCTGTCAGCTGTTGGAGGCTGGGATCCCGGTGTACCTGGAGAAGCCACTGGCCATCAAGATGGATTCGGCGACGAAGGTTCTCACCACCGCCTACGAGACCGGGACGAGGCTCTACGTCGGTCACAATATGCGCCACATGAACGTCGTGCGGTCGATGCGCGACCTCATCCGCTCTGGCCGGATCGGCGAGGTCAAGGCCATCTGGTGTCGTCACTTCGTCGGGTCGGGCGGTGACTTCTACTTCAAGGACTGGCATGCCACTCGCGAGCATGGCACGGGTCTGCTGCTGCAGAAGGCTGCCCACGACATCGACGTCATGCACTGGTTCGCCGATTCCCACACCACTGACGTCGTTGGGATGGGCGGGCTCACCCTCTACGACCGGATCACTGATCGTCGCGACAATTCTGACCAGCTTATGGGCGACTGGTACTCCCTCGACAACTGGCCTCCGCTGACCCAGAAGGGACTCAACCCGGTCATCGACGTCGAGGACATCTCGATGATGCTCATGCGGATGGAGTCCGGCGTCTTCGCGTCCTACCAGCAGTGCCACTACACCCCGGACTACTGGCGCAACTACACCGTTATCGGCACGGAGGGGCGCATCGAGAACTTCGGTGACGGTGAGGGAGGTGTCATTCGACTGTGGAACAAGCGAACCCACTACAACGCCGACGGTGATGAGACCGTCCCGATCATCGGGGACGCCAATGGACACGGTGACGCCGACGTGTTGACCGTCACCGAGTTCCTCAACTTCGTGAGGAACGGAACCCGTACGGATACCTCGCCGTTGGGCGCCTGGTATGCGGTCGCAGCGGGGATCGAGGCCACTGAGTCGTTGCGTCAAGGGTCGACGCCGCGCCAGGTGCCGACGCTGGACGAGGAGATCGTCCAATACTTCAACAACAACCAGGTCAAGTGATCACAACGAGACAGAGAGGTCAATCATGGATCGCAGAGGTTTCATCATGGGAGGGGCGGCCCTCGCCACCCTGACCATCGCCGGATGCTCGTCGTCGAGCAAGAACGACAAGACGGACGTCTCGCCAAGCGTCGACTCGAACACGTCCGCTGAGCTGACCCTGGCCTACTGGGACAAGAACCAGACGAAGACGATCGAGGAGAACCTCAAGTCCTTCGCCAAAAAGTACCCGAACATCAAGGTCAAGACGAACCTGGCCGGGTTCAAGGATTACTGGAACAAGCTGCGCACCCAGGCCCAGGGCAACGAGCTTCCCGACGTGTTCTGGATGAACGGTCCCAACATCCAGCTGTACGCCGCCAACGGTATGCTCGCCCCGATCGACAAGATCACGGATGCCGGCGTGAAGTGGTCGGACTACCCGAAAGCCCTTGTCGACCTCTACACCTACGAGGGCAAGCATTACGGAGTGCCGAAGGACTTCGACACCATTGGCGTCTTCTACAACAAGAAGATCTTCAAGGAGGCCGGAGTCGACTTCCCGACCGCTGACTGGACCTGGGACGACTTCCACAACAAGGCCAAGAAGATCTCCGACTGGGGCAAACCCAGGGGCATCTACGGATGTGCGACCACCATCAACGGCGACGGACAGGGCACTTATTACAACACGATCGCCCAGGCCGGTGGTTACGTCATCAAGGACAACAAATCCGGATTCGACGATTCCAAGAGCATCGAAGGGCTGCAGTGCTGGGCCGACTGGGTCAAGGATGGATCGGTCGCTTCCCCGAAGGTCGTCACTGACACCAAGCCGTCCCAGATGTTCAAGAGCGGCAAGTCCGCCATGTTCTGGACCGGTGACTGGACGGCCTCCGAGCTAGCCGAGGAGTTCAAGGGCAAGGAGGACGACTACGACGTCATCGACCCGCCCAAGAAGGAAAAGAAAGGCACCATCATCCACGGTCTCGGATGGGTTGCCTCCGCCAAGAGCGAGAACAAGGCAGCAGCCCTAGCCCTCATTGCTCACATGTCAGGCAAAGGGAGCCAGGAGGTCGAGGCGAAGAACGGCACCGCCATCCCGGCCTTTAACGGAACTCAGGACGCGTGGATCAAGAGCTACCCGAAGTGGAACTGCAAGATGTTCGTCGCCGCCGCGACGAGCTACGCCGTGACCTACCCGGTTAGCCGTAACACCGACGCCTGGGTCAACCGTGAGGCTGATTTCCTCAACCCGGCCTTTGCCGGCGAGACCCCGGTGCCTCAGGCTGCCAAGAAGCTGGCAGCCTTCATGAACAACGCTCTGAGCAAGGAGAAGTGATGCCACGGCCCGGTGTGCGAGGCAGTCAGGCGGCTGCCTCGCCCTCCGGGTCGGGATCCCACCGGCCCGGACGACCAAATCCGACGAGCGTCGGAGCATGGCCCATCCTCTTCATCGGTCCACTCATGCTCGGCATCGCGGTGTTCTACTACTGGCCCATCGTCAAGAACATCGTCGCCTCGTTGCAGCAGACCAATGCGTTCGGAGGAAATCCCGAGTTCGTCGGACTGCAGAACTACAACGACCTGTTCTCGAGTCCTGATCTGGGCTCGGCGATGCTCAACACTTTGCTGTATACGCTCATCGTCCTGCTGGGGATCCCACTGTCGGTCATCATCGCGTCGATGATTGAACTGCCAGGCCTGAAGTTCAAGGGGTTGTATCGAGCACTGTACTTCATGCCTTATCTGGCCATGCCGATGGCTGTCGCCCAGGTCTGGAAGATCGTGTACAACGGCCAGTTCGGTCTCCTCAACCAGATACTCCGTGGACTTGGTGCAAGCAATCCTCCCTATTGGCTCGTCACCCCAGGATGGGCGCTGTTCGCGGTTGCCCTGTTCGGGCTGTGGGCATCCATTGGTTTCAACGTCATCATCTTGTCGGCAGGTCTGAAATCGATTCCTCGAGAGTTGTACGAGGCCGCATCCATTGACGGTGCCTCGAGATGGCGCCAGTTCTGGTCGATCACGGTTCCGCTGTTGTCACCGTCGATCTTCTTCCTGGTGATCATGACGACGATCAGCGGATTCCAGCTCTTCGATGCCTTATACGCCATGATCGGTACCGGCAATCCGGCTGAGCCCAGAACGAGGTCCTTGGTGTCCCTGTTCTACCGGGAGGCCTTTGTCAACAACGACCAAGGGGTAGGCGCTGCGATCGCCATTGTCATCTTCCTCTTGGTCGCCATCGTCACCTTCATTCAGTTCCTGGGTCAGAAGAAGTGGGTCAACTATGTCTGAGATCACGCAGGCTGGCGAGGGCTTGAGTGAGCAGGAGATCGACCAGCTCGTCAAGAAGGGCGACCGAAACTCCCAGAAAGGCCTGGTTGGCGTCCACATATTACTGATCATTGGCGGCATCTTCATGGTGTTCCCGTTCGTCTACCAGGTGCTCATGTCCTTGTCGACGAACGCTGAGATTCAGGCCGTTCCGCCCAAGTTCATCCCGGACGAGTGGCAGTTCAAGAACTATGCCGACGTTTTCACGAGGTTGCCATTCCTCAAGCAGTTCGGTGTCTCGGTGACGATCACCGTCCTGCGAACCGTCGCGCAGTTGATCCTGTGCGCCATGGGTGGATACGCCTTCGCCCGGATGAAATTCGGAGGCAAGTCCATCCTTTTCGGGTTCGTGCTGGCCATCCTCATGGTGCCCGGACAGTCCTATCTCATTGGCCAGTACCAGATCATTCGTGACCTTGGCCTGCTGGAGACCCCGTGGGGCATCGTGTTGCCAGGTTTCTTCTCGGCCTTCGGCGTCTTCCTGATGCGGCAGTCGTTCATGAGCCTGCCCGTCGAGTTGGAGGAAGCAGCCCGCCTTGACGGGTGCAATCCGTGGCAGACCTTCTGGCGAGTCATGGTTCCCGTCGTCAAGCCAGGCTTGTTCGCCGTCATGATCACGACTGTGTTGTGGTCCTGGAATGACCTGCTGTGGCCACTCATCGTAACCACGCGGGAGGAATCCATGCCGTTGAGCGTAGGTATAGCCACCTTGGCCGGACAGCACTCCAGCGAGTTCGCCCTCATGATGGCCGCCTCCGTGATGGCCATGGCACCGATCTTCCTGCTGTTCTTCTCGATGCAGAAGAGGGTCATCGAAGGGCTGGCCAGCTCGGGTTTGAAGGGCTGAGCCCCGGAGTTCACCACCCGACGTGCAGCACTGTTCGGGTAGTGGCACAGTTGTGTCGTCACAAAGATGTGGTTGAGGGGGTCATGCCCCGGAAAGGTGAGGGGCCATGAAGGCCTTGGCGAAGACCCGGCCGGAACCGGGGCTTGAACTCATTGACATTCCCGACCCGACCCCGGGCCCGAACGATGTCGTCGTCAAGGTGCTGCGCAGTGGGATCTGCGGCACCGACGTCCACATCGACACGTGGGACGGATGGGCTTCCAAGACGGTGCACACCCCGCTGGTCCTCGGACACGAGTTCTGCGGTGAGATCGTCGAGCTCGGTTCCGAGGTCAATGATCTGGAGGTCGGCCAGCTCGTCTCTGGTGAGGGCCACTACGTCTGCGGCCGCTGCCGGGCCTGCCTGGCCGGTAAGCGACACCTGTGCCGCAATACCCAAGGTATCGGATACGCGGTTGACGGGGCCTACTGCCAGTACTTCGTCATGCCGGCCAGCAACATCTGGGTCCACCACATCCCGAACCTCGACCCCGACGTCGCGGCAATCTTCGACCCCTTCGGCAATGCCGTTCACACGGCGCTGCAGTTCCCCTGCCTGGCCGAGGACGTCCTCGTGTCGGGAGCCGGACCCATCGGGATCATGGCGGCCCTCGTCGCCCAGTTTCAGGGGGCGCGCAACGTCGTCGTCACCGACCTGTCCGACGAGAGGCTCGAACTGGCCCAGAGGCTCGGCCTGGACAACACCGTCAATGTCTCCCGGGAGGGTCTGGAGACGGTGTGGAACCGCTTCGACATGAAGGAGGGCTTCGACATCGGTCTGGAGATGTCCGGGTCGGGTGCCGCCCTGACCTCCATGATCGACAACATGACCCATGGCGGTCGTATCGCCCTGCTGGGAACCCCGAGCAAGGCCATCACCCTCGACATGTCCAAGATCATCTTCAACATGATCACGATCCAGGGAGTCACCGGCCGTCAGATCTTCGAGACCTGGTACACCATGGCCTCCCTCATCCGCTCCGGTCTGGACATCTCCGGGGTCATCACCGACAGGTTCCCCATCACGGAATTCCGTGAGGCATTCGACGTCGCCGGCTCGGGCCATGGCGGCAAGGTCGTCATGAACTGGGAATGCCTCGACTGATCGACGAAGGAAGGACAATCACCATGTACGGATCCATGAAGGACGAACTCAGCGCCAAGATCGCAGCCCTCAAGGAGGAAGGGCTGTACAAGGCCGAGGCCCCGTTGACCAGCCCCCAGTCAGGCGAGATCACCGTCGACGACGGACGCGAGGTCATCAACCTGTGCGCCAATAACTACCTCGGTCTGGCTGACTCACCGGTGCTCGTCGACGCCGCCAAGAAGGCCCTCGACGAGTGGGGCTTCGGCATGGCCTCGGTGCGATTCATCTGCGGCACCCAGACCCTGCACCAGAAGCTGGAGCGGGCCATCACCGAGTTCCTGCACCCCGATGACCCCGACAACTGGGACACCATCCTGTACTCGTCCTGCTTCGACGCCAACGGTGGTCTCTTCGAGGTGCTGTTGGGGCCCGACGACGCCATCATCTCCGACGAGCTCAACCATGCCTCGATCATCGACGGCGTCCGGCTGTGCAAGGCACAGCGTTTCCGCTACCACAACCAGGACATGGCCGACCTGGAGACCCAGCTCAAGGACGCCCAGGCCAAGGGCTGCAAGCACATCATGGTCGCCACCGATGGCGTCTTCTCCATGGACGGTTTCGTCGCACCGCTGCCGCAGATCTGTGATCTTGCCGAAAGGTACGGTGCGATGGTCATGGTCGACGACTCCCATGCCGTCGGATTCGTGGGCAAGACTGGTGCCGGCACGCCCGAGCGCTGGGGGGTGCGTGACCGTGTCGACGTCCTGACCGGCACCCTCGGCAAGGCCCTGGGCGGAGCCTCTGGCGGCTACACCTGCTCCCACCGCGAAGTCGTCGAGATACTGCGTCAGAACTCACGCCCCTATCTGTTCTCGAACTCGCTCGCCCCGTCCATCGCCGGTGCCGCCCTGGCGACCCTAGAACTGCTCAAGTCGAGCTCGGACCTGCTGGATCGTCTGCGCGACAACACCGCGTACTTCCGTGCCGAGATGACCGCACGCGGATTCGACATCCCGGAGTCGGATCATCCGATCTGCCCCGTCATGATCGGCGACGCCGTCAAGGCTGCGAAGATGGCCGACGCCATGCTCGCCAAGGGCATCTACGTGCGCGCCTTCAGCTACCCAGTTGTGCCCCGAGGCAAGGCCCGCATCCGTACCCAAATGTCTGCCGGACTGACCCGTGAACAGCTCGACAAGGCCATCAAGGCCTTCGAGGAGGCTCGCGAGGAGATCGGCTGAGATTTCTGGTGAGGGGGCTGGTGATCAGGCCAGCCCCTTCCTTCCCAACCACTCCTTGGCAATGGTTGACGCCGAAGCCTTCTCGTCCCCCTGGGCCCGTTGGTTCATGGCGATGAGGTCGTCGGTGGTCATGGCTCTCGAGACCTTGGCCAGTTGGTCGCGGGTCTTGTCGTCAACCTTTGTGTTCATCAGCGGGACGACGTTCTGAGGCACGATGAGGTGCTTGGGGTCCTCCAGGACGACGAGATTCTGCTCCTTGATCGCGGGAGTCGTCGTGTAGAGATCGACGAGGTCGACCGTCCCTGATGTTAACGCCTTGACGGTGAGCGGGCCGGAGGAGTCCGACAGTGCGGTGAACTTGATCTTGGATGCCGGGACCCCGTACACCTTCGTCAATCCCCTGGGCCCGTAGGGACGTTCTTTGAGCTCAGGATTTCCGCCCACCTTGACGGCGTCCAGCTTGGCCAGATCTGCCAAGGAAGTGACCTTGTGGGCCTTGGAGAACTCGGAGGTGACGCACCAGGAGTCGGCGTCCTGGGCTGCTGACGGTTCACCCACGGACATGCCGGACGGCACCGCCTTGCGCAGAGCGTCCATGACCGATTTCTCGTCAGAGGCCGTCGAGGATCCCTGGAAGAACTGCAGCAGGTTCCCGGAATATTCCGGGACGAGGTCGATCGAGCCGTCCTTGAGCGCCTTGACGTAGACATCGCGGGCGCCGATCTGCATCCGACGCTTGACGCTGACGCCAGCCTTCTCGAGAGCCTGGGCGTAGACCTCGGCGATGATCTCGGACTCAGTGAAATTCGCCGATCCGACGGTCACACCTGCGCCACCGGAGCCGGAGTCGTTCGAGTCGAGGGGATTATGGGAGGAACACGCCGCCAGGCCGGTCAGCAATGCGGCTCCGAGCAGTGTTCGGCGAGTCGTCGTGGTCATTCTTGCTCCATTCGATGGGTGATCACTGTGGGGTGAGGGCCAGGGCGTGTCGCACACCCGGACCGGTGAGTAGGCGCGTTGCCAGGGCGAGTAGGCCATCGGTGGCGAGGGCCAACACGATGATGACGATGGACCCGGCGAGCATCTGCGGGTAATCGGAGACCGCCAGACCGTCAAGGATGAAACGTCCCAGGCCACCCATGCCCAGGTAGGAGCAGATGGTCGTCGTCGCGATGACCTGCAGGGTGGCTGACCTCAACCCGCCCAGCAGCAGGGGAGCAGCCAGCGGCAACTCGACGCGGCGCAGGACCTGCATCCCGGTCATGCCGCAGGCTCGAGCTCCGTCAGTCACCTCGTCGTCGACGGCTTCAATCCCGGAGTAGCTGCCGGCCAGCAGGGGCGGGATCGCCAAGATCGCCAGCACGATGGTGGCCGGGACGATGGGACGCTCGATTCCCATCGTCGTCGAGATGGCCAGCAAGGTGAGCAGCCCGAGGGACGGCAGTGCGCGCAGAGCCCCTGAACAGGTCACCGCGACGGTCCTTCCGCGGCCGGTGTGGCCAATCGCCAGACCAGCGGGGATCGCGATGACCGAGGCGAGGAGGATGGCCAACAGGGTGTACCAGAGATGCTCGCCGATGCGCACCCCGATGGCTCCGGGACCGCTCCAGTGCGATGAGGTCGCCAACCAGGTGAAAGCAGATGCAATCTGGGTCATGCCGACTCCCCCTTGCGACGCTGCCAGGGCGTGAGGAGACGGCCGACCGCGACGATGACGAGGTCGAAGACGATTGCCAGGACGAGAGTCCCGATGATCCCGACCCAGATCTCGGTCGGGAAGGAACGCTGGTAACCGTCCGTGAAGAAGTAGCCCAGGGAGGGGACGCCAATGAGGGCACCGACGCTGACCAATGACAACGTGGATGCCGAGACCACCCGCATTCCCGCAGTGAGTGCAGGGACAGCCAGCGGCAGGGCCACTCGCCAGAACACCTGGGAATTGGAGTAACCCATGGCGACGGCGTCACGACGTACCGATCGTCCCACCGAGTCGAAGGCGTCGGTGGCCGTCCTCACCAACAGGGCGATGCCGTAGAGGGTGAGGGCGGCGATGACATTGATCGGATCGAGGATCTTCGTGCCGAGGATGAGCGGTAACAGGACGAACAGTGGCAAGGAGGGAAGGGCGTACAGGATGGAGGCGCCGGGTACCAGGAGGCGGCGTGCGGTCCGAGAGCGGTGCGCCCACCACCCTAGCGGGACTGACAGCACGAGGCTCACGACCACTGGAATGATGCCGAGCACGGCATGGTGGCTCGTCAATTGCCAGATTTGGTCCCGGTTCTCGTCGATCCACCGGGTGTTCACGAGTTCTCCTCGGGAGTTCCGGTGAGACGACCGACGAGTCGGCCACCGGCGTCGACGACGGTGGCCGACTCGTCGCGCCGTTCGACGTGGAGACTGCGACGATCTCCGCCGATGAAAGAGGAGACGAAGTCGTCGACGGGGTGGAGCAGGATCTCGTCGGGACGGCCCCGCTGGGCGACCTGGGCACCGCGTCTCAGCACGAGGACCTCGTCGCCGAGCAGGAAGGCCTCGTCGACGTCATGGGTGACGAATACGATCGTCTTGGCGAGATCCTCCTGGATACGTAGAAGACCCTGCTGCAACTCGGCACGCACCACCGGATCGACGGCGCCGAAGGGTTCGTCCATGAGGAGGATGTCGGGGTTGGCGGCAAGGGCCCGGGCCACTCCGACCCGCTGGCGCTGACCGCCGGACAGCTGGGTGGGGTAGCGCCGGGCCAACGAGGAGTCCAGGCCGACCCTTTCCAACAGATCCATGGCTCGGGAGCGGGCAGCGCTCCGGGAAGCCCCGGAGAGAAGCGGCACTGTGGCGATGTTGTCGACCACGGTTCGGTGGGGGAGCAACCCACCCGATTGCATGACGTATCCGATCTGACGACGCAGCTTGACCGGATCAACCGTGGCGACGTCGGTGTCGTCGATGAGTACTCGGCCCTCGGACGGATCGACCATTCGGTTGACCATCCTCAGCAGGGTGGTCTTTCCGCATCCGGATGACCCCAGCAAGACGACCAAGTGGTGGGATTCCACCTCTAGGTCAAAATTCTCGACGGCGACAGTGCCCTCGTCGAAACGCTTGCTGACGTGGTCGAAACGGATCATGCGGTCCTTCCCCGGCCGGCCAGTTCGCGTGTGCTTTGGGTGACGCCGGTTGAGAGATCACGCTACCGTCCGTACGAGGTCAGGAGAAGTGCGTTCCCCTCTCGGCAGACATCGCAGCTGCAGGACTGTCACCTGCACTGGGTATCCTCGACGGCGTGCAGGACGAGATGAGTACTGCGGCTGCGGGGGAGAAGGATTCCTTCGCCGTTGCCGCCACCGCCCTT
The DNA here is from genome assembly GCF_000227295.1 of Cutibacterium avidum ATCC 25577. Classification (GTDB taxonomy): domain Bacteria; phylum Actinomycetota; class Actinomycetes; order Propionibacteriales; family Propionibacteriaceae; genus Cutibacterium; species Cutibacterium avidum. Next base: position 1,591,553 of record NZ_JH165054.1, read on the forward strand.
GCTGCGGCCGAGGATGAACTGGAGAGGTCCGCCGTCGGCGACGACTCCGCCGAGGACGAGGAGGAGTGGTGGAAGGCCGAGGGCATGCCCTGGAACCACAAGCCAGGCCGCTCCGACTACTGGTGCATGGGGTGGATCGGCTTCCTCGGCATCTTCTCGTTGGCCATGCTCCCGCTGCGTGGTTGGCTGCTCGGCCTTGACCCGCCGATCCTCGTGGGGCTCACGGGATCCCGTACCGGTGCAGCAGCGACCGGAGCTCTGGCGTCGGTCAATCAGGCCCCGCACTGGCTGTGGTGGTTGCTGTTGGGCTCGATCATGTCGATCAAACTTGACTGGGTCTACTGGTGGGCCGGCAAGCTGTGGGGCCGGGGGATGATCGAGGTCTGGGCCGGACGATCCGAGCGGTCCCGACGCCGTTACGACCAGGCGGAGAGATGGGCTCGTAAGCTCGGCTGGCTGGGAGTTCTCGTCGCCTATGTGCCGATTCCGTTGCCGATCATGCCGGTGGTCTTCGTCCTGACGGGTGCCTCCGGGATGAGGGTGAAGTGGTTCGTCGCGCTGGACTTCGTCGCCGCCACAGTCTGGAACCTGGGCTACCTCGCACTGGGGTGGGGGGTCGGTGATCCCATCGTTGATGCCCTGAAGTACTACGCGAAGATTGCGAACTGGGTGGCCATCGTCCTGCTCGTCGTCATCCTTGCCCCCCTCTTCTTCAAGTCCAAGAAGAAGGCTTGACCCCGGCGTGACACAGTGGAAGGCGTGACAACCTTCCGCGCAGTGAATATCCGTGACGACCTCAAGGCGGGCCCGGCCAAGGGGTATCGGGTTCTCGTTGATCGCATGTGGCCGCGAGGGGTCAAGAAGGACGATGCCGAGCTCGATGAGCGTCGCACCGATCTGGCCCCTTCCTCGGAACTGCGCACCTGGTGGAACCACGATGCTGACCGGTTCGACGAGTTCGCAGGCCGTTACGAGGCTGATCTCGACGAGTCGGGAGCAGCGAAGAAATTCGTTGACGAGTGCGCCGACCACGACGAGGTGATCCTGCTCTTCGGTGCCGGCGACCGCGAGGTCAACCACGCCGTCGTGCTGGAGCGAATCCTCAACGATCTGGCTGGATGAGAATTCCGATCATTCGTTTTCGAGGGCGGAGCGGTACCCGGCTTCGGCCTCGGCGTTGAAGGCGACGAGGTAGATCGTCTCCACCGAGGTGTCGGTCTGCTTGCATGTTTCGACGGCGATGCGGGTGGACTCGTCCATGGGATAGCCGTACACCCCTGCCGAAATCGTCGGGAAGGCGACGGTTCTCGCGCCGATCTCGTCAGCCACCTGCAGGGACGTGCGGTAGCAGGAGGCGAGTTGGTCAGACTTGTCGATGGTCTTCGCCCAGACCGGACCGACGGTGTGGATGACCCACTTGGCAGGCATCTTTCCCGCGGTGGTGGCCACCGACTGCCCCGTGGGCAGGCCGTCGGGCAGGGTGGTCTCGCGGAGTTTGCGACAAGCCGCCGACAACTCAGACCCTGCAGCCCGGTGGATGGCCCCATCGACCCCTCCGCCACCAGCCAGCCGACGGTTCGCCGCATTGACGACGGCGTCGACGTCGAGAGCGGTGATGTCAGTGCGAAGGATCGTGATCTCGGCCATGGCCCCATTGTGCATGACCTGCGATCACCCTCCGCGGAATCCGCTGGTCTGGTGGCATGAGGCGTGCGATGGTCGAGATGTTGATCGGCGTCGAGAGAGGAACACTCCCATGAGCACCACCCATCTGACTTCCACCCGCGCTGTCCACCTCGCATCCCGACCACACGGTGCACCGACCGAGGACAATTTCCGCATCGAGGAGATCACCCTTCCCGAACTGGCCGACGGGCAGATCCTCGTCGCCAATGAGGTGATGTCGGTCGACCCGTACATGCGCGGCCGGATGAACGACGTCAAGTCCTACGTGCCACCATTCCAGGTCGGCCAGCCCCTCGACGGTGGAGCGGTAGGCACCGTCATCGCGTCGCGCAGCGAAGGCATTCCGGAAGGAAGGCACGTCGTCCACCAGCTCGGATGGCGTGAACACGCGGTTCTCGACGCCTCCGATGCGAGGGTCATTGACGTTGACATCGCACCCACCTCGGCCTACCTCGGTGTTCTGGGCATGACCGGCTTTACCGCTTACGCGGGTCTGACACGCGCCGCGGAGATGAAGGCCGGAGATGCCGTCTTCGTCTCCGGTGCCGCCGGGGCCGTCGGCTCGATGGTCGGCCAGTTGGCGGGCCTGCTCGGGGCGACTCGTGTCATCGGCTCTGCCGGCACCGATGCCAAGGTTGCCCGATTGCGTGACCTTGGTTTCGACGCTGCCTTCAACTACCACGACGGTCCGGTGAGCGACCTGCTCGGACAGGTCGCTCCCGACGGCATCGACGTCTACTACGACAACGTCGGTGGAGACCACCTGGAGGCCGCCATCAACCACCTCAACACCGATGGTCGCGTGGCCATGTGCGGGGCGATCTCCCAGTACAACTCGGTCGAGCCGCCGTGTGCCCCGCGCAACCTGGGGCTGGCTATCGGCAAGCGGCTGACACTGCGGGGTTTCGTCATCGCCAAGTACGCCGAGGAAGTCCGTCCGGAGTTCCAGCAGAAGATGGCCCAGTGGTTGGCAAATGACGAGATCCACTGGGACGAGACCTACCGGGATGGCCTCGACGCGGCGCCCAAGGCCTTCATCGACATGCTCGAGGGTGCCAACACCGGGAAGATGCTCGTGAGGCTGTGAGATTCCCCAGCACGGAATCTCACAGGTCCGGAAGGCTCTCCACCAGCTCGTGCAGGTCGAGATCCCGGTACATGACGATCCCATTCGTCAGCGCGAGGGAGTAGTCGCAGTCACGGTGGGTGCCTCCGGACAGGGCCGACAGCATGACGCGCAGGGTGTCCCCGTGACTGACCATGACGACGGCCTCGGGGGGATTCTGGGCAAGATCGTCCAACAGATCGCGACAGCGTCGCCAGACGTCGAGAAGCGACTCCCCGCCACCCCAGCCGACCTCGGCAATGTCGGCATCCTCGGGGACCGGCATCTCGTGCAGTTCACTGGACAGCTTGCCCTCCATGTCACCCAAGTACTGCTCCCGCAGCCGGGCGTCAGTCTGAGGTGTCGACCCGATCGCGCGACCCACACGTTGAGCGGTCTGCAGGGCACGTTTCTGGTCCGAACTCAGCAGTGCGGTGTGACGAGGCACCAATACGGCGACCTTCCGTCCGGCCTCACCGGCCTGACGATGGCCTCTCCTGGTCAGGGGGACCTCCATCGTCTGCCCTTGGACGCGGTGCTCCAGGTTCCAGGTGGACTGGCCGTGGCGTACCAGGACGATTCGAGTCATTGCCGTAGCCTAACCCCCCATGACGAATGTCATGGCGAATTCGTGACGCCGGACCATGGGCGGAACCACGCCTGGTGGGGTGTTATGGAGGCATGAACGAAACAGCGGTGGTCGTCGAGGATCTCGTCAAGGCCTTCCCTGCCAAGGGAGGACACCTGACGGCCGTCGACCACATCAATTTCACCATCAAGCAAGGGGAGGTCGTCGCCTTCCTCGGCCCCAACGGCGCCGGCAAGACGACAACCATCGACATGTTGTTGGGGATCACCGACCCGACCTCCGGCCGCGTCGAGTTGATGGGCCGGAACGCCGAGGAGGGGGCCCGATCCGGTCGGGTCTCGGCGGTACAACAGACCCGTGGCCTGCTCGACAACTTCACCGTCCACGAGACCCTGCGAGTCATCGGATCGACCTTCAAGCTCCCGCGCTCCCGGATCGATGAGCAGATGCGGGTCTGGGAGCTGGAAGATTTCGCCTCCCGGAAGGTCGGAAAGTGTTCAGGCGGTCAGCAACAGCGGCTGCGCTTCGCCCTGGCGATGCTGCCCGATCCGGATCTCCTGGTTCTGGATGAGCCGACGATGGGTCTCGACGTCGATGGACGGCGTCACTTCTGGGCCCAGATGCACAAGGCCGCTGACGACGGCCGCACCATCATCTTCGCCACCCACTACATTGCCGAGGCGGACGAGTTCGCCGACCGGGTCATCCTCATCAACCACGGCCGCATCATCGCAGACGGACCGATCGCTGAGATCCGTGCCTCGGTCTCCGGTTCGACGGTCACCGTCGTCTGGCCCGACGTGGATCCCGCGACCCTCGATCGCCTGCCCCACGTCAACCACTACGACATCAAGTCCGACACCGTCACCTTCACCACCGACGACTCCGACGAGTTGGTGCGCCATCTGCTCAACCACACCGAGGCCCACGACGTGCTGGTCGCCCGCACCACTCTGGAGGACGCATTCCTCTCACTCACCAGCGAGAGCATCGACCGGACGGAGAGTGCCTCATGAACATCACCTACTCCCTTCTCGACATCCGGCGGATGGTTCGCACCCCGTCGATCATCATCTTCGCCTTCGTCATGCCGGTCGCGATGTACGTGCTCTTCGGTGCAATCCAGGACTACGGCACCATCTCGGTGGCACATGGAAACGTCAATGCCGCAGTGATGGCGTCGATGGCCCTCTACGGCACTGCCACCGCCGCCTCAGGTCTGGGGTCGTCGTCGGCCCTGGAGCAACAGGCGGGATGGGGACGGCAGCTGGCGACCACCCCGATGACCCAGTGGAACTACCTCGTCACCAAGATCGTCTCGATCCAGGTCGTCGCGGCCGTGCCGGTGGCCCTCGTGCTGCTCGTCGGCGCCCTCTCGGGTGCGCGTATCGATGGCATCGGATGGCTGTGGACCTTCCTCCTGGCATGGGTGTGCTGCGTTCCTTACACCATCTTCGGTCTTGGAATGGCGATACTTATCCGTAACGAGAACGCTGCCTCCCTGGTGTCCTTCTTCGTGCTGGCCTTCGCTTTTCTCGGCAATGTCTTCATGCCCTTGGGCGGGTTCATGCTTAAGCTCTCCCGCTTCACCCCGCTGTGGGGCGTCAACCTGCTGCCGCGGTGGCCGATCATGGGAGGATACGAGATGACGACCCAGGGGCCGGTCGAGGTCGACCTCTCCCGTGCCATCATCAGCGCAGTGGCGTGGGCTGCTGTCTTCGTCGTGTTGGCATGGCTGGTCTCCCGCCGTCACAGGGACCGCTGAGAGGCCAGCTGGGAGGAGAACAGGCCGATGCGCAAACGCTCCAGACGCTCGCTGTCGGCATGGGGCGCGCGCGGGACGCAGACCTTGTATGCCGGGATTTGGACGATCTTCCTTGCTTATCCCATCGAGCACATAGCTGCCAACCCCGAGCTCGTGAGGTCCCAGCGGGTCACCGGGTTCGTCCTCATCGGCCTCTTCGTGCTGGTCTACCTGTTCGGATTCTGGCTGGGGGTCGACACGCTGGAGACCTGGCTCTCGCGACGTTGGATGCCTCGCTGGCCCTGGGCATTTCTGGCCGTGATATGCCTGCTCAACGGCGGGGTGGCCCTCGTCGATCCGTCGGCGGCCGTCGAGATGTTCGCCTTTCCGTTGGCCTTCACCCTCTTCCTAATGTCGACATCCGCAGTCCTGATGGTCCTCGTGCTCGAGGTCGCCGCGCTGTTGGTGGCCCGGATCGTCGACGACCAGCGACAGTGGTGGCTCATCGGGCTGCCGTCGATGGCCATGATTCTGCTGGCCGGATGTATCAGTCGGGTGTGGAGCAACAACCGGCTCGAGCAGAACAAGCAGCACAAGATCGAGGCCACCTATGCCGAGCGGGAGAGGATCGCCTCCGACGTCCATGACCTTCTCGGCCAGAGCCTGACGGTGATCTCCATGAAAGCCGAACTCATCGGCAAACTCATCGACATCAACCCGGAGGCCGCCAAGGAACAGGCAGCGGACACGCACAACCTGAGTCGCGAGGCCTTGGCGCAGGTTCGAGGCCTGGTCAGTGACCTCAACGAGGCTGACCTGGACTCCCAGCTCGCCACCGCGGCGACAGCCCTGACGACAGCTGGCATCTCCCTTCGGGTCCACGACGAGCGGACCGGCGAGTCCGAGCATGACGCCGTGTGGGGGTGGGTGGTGCGTGAGGCCGTCACCAACATCATCCGCCACTCTCAGGCCAGGTGCTGTTGGATCAATCTGTCCGACGACCGGATGTGCATCATCGACGACGGCATCGGTGTCGGCGACGCCGAGGAAGGTTCCGGCCGGGCGGGGATGAGGCGTCGTGTCGAGGGCGTCGGTGGGCACCTGGACATCGGTTCGGGAGACAATGGTCGGGGAACCAAGGTGGTGGTGTCATGACCGACGAGTCGATCAAACTCGTTCTCGCTGATGATCAGGCCTTGGTACGCGGTGCCCTTGTCGCTCTGCTCTCCCTGGAACCCGACATCGAGGTGGTCGGCCAATGCAGTCGTGGCGACGAGGTCGTCCTGACGGTTGAGAAGACCCGTCCCGACGTGCTGCTGCTCGACATCGAGATGCCCGGAATGGACGGCATCGAGGTGGCGGACCGCTTGGCTGGGGCTGACGTCAAGATTCTCATCGTCACCACCTTCGGACGCCCCGGGTACCTGCGCCGGGCGATGGATGCCGGGGTGGCTGGATTCGTCGTCAAGGACACCCCGGCCGCCGAACTGGCCCAGGCAGTGCGCAGGGTTCATCAGGGAGGCCGCGTCATCGACCCGTCCTTGGCCGCGGAGTCCCTGCTGGAGGGGTACAACCCGTTGACGGAGAGGGAGCGAGGTGTGTTGCGGGAGGCGGAGTCGGGGGAGCCGATCGCCGTCATCGCGAGGAAGCTCTCCCTGTCGACTGGAACGGTCCGTAACCACGTGTCCTCAGCGATCGCGAAGACCAACAGCGTCAATCGAGCCCAGGCAGTTGCCGAGGCCAGGAGACGCGGCTGGCTGTAAAGGCGGAAGTGCTGCCAGGTTTTGGAACCACCGATTGTCCAGGTCCGTGTCAGGCAGTTCAAGGAGGCACCGTGAAAGCGCCCGACACCCACTCCCCGCGTCGAACCAACACCAAATCTCCGACTCGTGGCTGCTCGTGTGGTGCGGTCCCCGGTGCCCGCCACCACATGCCGTCAACCCAGAGCCCGCATGAGGTGTCGGTTGGCTCCTGCTGGATTGGGCCGCACTGGTCAGTCCTCTCGTGGGGCGGGTACCAATCCATCTGGACCCTTCATCAGCGACTCCTCTCCTCATCAGTCCGGGCCGCTGCTCTAGGGTGTGGGCATGCTGTGTCATCGTGACCGTCGTCGTGGGCTCGGGTTGGCCGCCCGGGCAGTGGGGCTGGGAGTAGGTGTCGTCGCCGATCGGTTGTTCGGTGATCCGCAGGAACACCACCCGGTGGCGGTCTTCGGTAATGCCGCCGCTGCCCTCGAGAAGCGTGACTGGTCCGACTCCGTCGCGCGTGGCGGTGCTCATGTGGCCGCATGTCTTGTCCCTCTGGCCCTGTTGGGAGCAGGGGTCGAGAAGGTCACCGCGAAACACCCGATGCTGCGCGTGATCACGACGGCTGCGACGACCTGGGCGGTCATCGGGGCGACCTCGCTGGCTGACGAAGGTCAGCGAATGTACGTCCGGCTCGACGAGGACGACCTGGCCGGGGCCCGCGAGCAGCTGTCCCACCTGTGCTCCCGTGACGCCGACCAGCTCGACGAGCCGGAATTGGCCCGGGCGACCGTGGAGTCCATGGCCGAGAACACCTCCGACGGCGCCGTGGCATCCCTGTGGTGGGGAGCCGTGGCCGGCGTGCCGGGAATGCTGGTCCACCGCGGGGCGAACACCCTCGATGCCATGATCGGACACCACAACGAGCGTTACGAGAACTTCGGCAAGGTTGCCGCCCACCTTGACGATCTGCTGGATCTCCCTGCCGCCCGGCTGACCGGACTGTTCGCCTGCCTGCTGGCGCCCACCGTCGGGGGAGACTGGCGTCGGGCAGTGCAGATCATGATGCGTGATCATGGTCATCACCCCAGTCCGAACGGGGGATGGTGCGAGTCGGCCTGGGCGGGCGCCCTCGGGGTGCAACTGGGCGGACGCAATGTCTACTACGGCAATCGTCACGAGGATCGTCCCCTGCTGGGAGACGGCGCACGCCCGGACAGCCGGAAGGTCGCGGACGCTGCCGACCTCGTCATCGGGGTCACCGGGGTGGCGACGGCTGCCGCCTGCCTCGGCGTAGCGGCCATCGCCCACCTCAGGTTCTACGGCGGCATCCTGCCGCGGCGTTCCGACTCGAGCGCGAAGGAGAAGTGATGAGTGGAATCCTCGTCGCCGGAACGTCTTCTGACGCCGGGAAGTCGCTGGTCGTCACCGCCCTCTGCCGGGCCGCGTGGCGTCGCGGGATCGACGTCGTTCCCTACAAGGCCCAGAACATGTCGAACAATTCGATGGTCTGCCCCGACGGGTCCGAGATCGGCCGGGCGCAGTACCTGCAGGCCAGCGCCGCCAGGGTGACCCCGGAATCAGCCATGAATCCGGTGCTGCTCAAACCTGGCACCGATCGTCGCTCCTTCATCGTGCTGCGTGGCACTCCGGGAGGCGTGCTGGAAGCAGGCCAGTACGCCACCGGACGACGTCACCTCGCGGAAGCCGCATGGGCCGCCTACGACGAGCTCTCCGCCGCCCACGACATGGTCATCTGCGAGGGTGCGGGCTCCCCGGCCGAGATCAACCTGCGTACCGGTGACTACACGAACATGGGACTGGCAAGGGAGAAGAACCTGCCGGTGGTGCTCGTCGGGGACATTGACCGCGGCGGGGTGCTCGCCAGCCTCTTCGGCACCTGGGCGCTGCTCGACGACGCGGACCGTTCCCTGCTGGCCGGGTACGTCATCAACAAATTCCGCGGTGATGAGTCCGTTCTCGCTCCCGGTCTGGAGGAGATCACTCGTCGCACCGGAATGCCGAGTTTCGGGGTGCTGCCCTGGGTCCCCGAGGTGTGGCTCGACGGTGAGGATGCGTTGGAGGTGGGACGTTGGCGTCACGACGGGAACTCCGGTTCAGCCGACGATCTGCGGGTTGCCGTCGTCCGGCTGCCGAGAATCTCCAACGCCACCGATGTCGACGCCATGGCCGCCGAGGCCGGGGTCGACGTCCAGGTGACGACCAACCCCAACACCTGCGAACTGGCTGACGTGCTCGTCCTGCCCGGATCGCGGTCCACCGTGCGTGATCTGGAGTGGCTGAGGTCCACCGGAATCGCTGAGGTCGTGGCCCGCCGTGCCCGTCAAAGTCGCACTGTGCTGGGCATTTGTGGCGGCTACCAGATGCTCACCCGCCTCATCCTCGACCCCGCGGGTCAGGAATCGCCGACCGAGCGAACCGAGGGACTCGGGCTGCTGCCGGTCGAGGTGACCTTCGATGCTGACAAGACCCTGGCCATCCCGAGCGGATCCTGGCGGGGGATCGAGGTCGGCGGCTACGAGATCCATCACGGCCGAATGGACGTCGACCTGTCGGCGGGGGAGCCCTTCCTCGACGGAGTCCGCGTCGGAAGCGTCTGGGGGACGATGTGGCACGGTGCCTTCGAATGTGACGATTTCCGGCGTGCCTGGCTGGCCGAGGCTGCTGAGCATGCCGGATCGGCGTGGCGCCCGGTGGAGGGTGCCATCGGGTACGGGCAGCGCCGCGAGCAGATGATCGACGTACTGGCCGACGCCGTCGAGGAGCATCTCGGTCTTGACCGTCTGTTCTCCCTGGCAGGCGGGAGCTGACCCCGGCCGTGTCGTGGTGTGGTGCCACGATGTGGGAGGATCGATACAACGACCGATCTCGAGGAAGCCGGTGTGAGTCCGGCGCGGTCCCGCCACTGTGACCATCGCCGCGGTGATGGCAGCCAGACACTCGAACGGTTCGTTGCGCACGTCATCGGGCGAGGACACCTGAGGAGGCCGTCATGACCTATGCCCCTGTACATCCTGACCACAAGTCGGGGCGAACCCTCATCGGGGTCGGAGTGGGGCCGGGTGACCCAGAGCTGGTCACCCTGCGAACCTTGCGCATCCTGCGCGAGGCTGATGTCATCCTCGTGCCCTACACCGAGGCCACCACCGACGGCCCCGGACGTGCCGAGACCATCATCACTGCCGTCGCCCCGGAGATCGTCGAGCGCATCAAGCGCATCCCCTTCTCCATGCGGGAGAAGTCTGGTGTCGGCGAGAAGCGCAGGGCCTCCTGGCAGGTATCCGCCGATGCGGCGATCACGGCCTTCGACGAAGGGGCTCGCACCGTCGCCCTGGCCACCGTCGGCGATCCTACGGTCTTTTCCACCTTCACCTACCTGCGCGCCAACGTCGAGGAGAGACTCCCCGACGTCAGCGTCGAGCTGAGCCCAGGCATCACGGCCATGCAGGCCTTGTCGGCGGCGTCCGGGCGCCCGCTGGTGGAGGGCAAGGAGATCTTGGCCCTCGTCCCGGCCACCGTCGGGATGGAAAAACTTGGCCAGGTCCTTGACCTCGTCGACTCAGTGGCGATTTACAAGGGGGGACGCAAACTCCCAGATGTTGTCGAGCAGCTGCGGCAGCGGGATCGTCAGGCTGTCATCGGCACCGACGTCACGCTGGAGTCCGAGCAGATCGTCACCCTCGGTGAGGTCGCTGATACTCAGGCCCTGCCGTACTTCTCGACCGTCCTCACCACTCCAGAGCGCACCATCACGGGAGGAAAACTGTGAACGAACCTCAAGCTGCACGACCCATTCAGCACGCCTCCGAGAGGGCCCTGGAGGATCTGGACCACAACGCCATCGAGCCGCCTCCGGTACCGCGGCGGGAGATCCCCGAGGGAGCAGGCAAGGTCGTTTTCGTCGGTGCCGGACCGGGCGCTCCGGACCTGGTGAGCCTGCGCGGAGCCCGTGTCATCGAGGCCGCTGACATCATCATCTGGGCCTCCAGCCTCGTCCACCCCGACATGGTGGCCCGTCACAAGGAGGGAGCCGAGCTCATCGACTCCGCCTCCATCCCGCTGGAGGACCTCGAGCCCCTCTACACCCGCGCCCGTGACGAGGGGCTGGTGGTGGCGAGGGTCCACACCGGTGACCCGTCCATCTATGGCGCCACCGCCGAGCAGCGCGACCTGTGTCGTCGCATCGGCATCGGCTTCGAGACCATCCCGGGCATCTCGGCCTTCTCGGCCGCTGCCGCCCGGATGGACGTCGAGATCACCGTCCCAGAGGTGTCCCAGTCACTCGTCCTCACCCGATTGGAGGGCGGGCGGACCCCCATGCCCGACGGGGAGACCGTCGCCTCCTTCGCCCGTCACGGTGCGACGATGGCGATCTACCTTTCGGCGGCCCGTAACAAGGCTCTTCAGGAGGCCCTGCTGGAGGGAGGCTACCTGCCCGAGACCCCCTGCATCATCGGGTACGCGGTCAGTTGGCCCGAGGAAATCATGTTCCGCTGCGACCTGGCCCACCTCTCGGAGACGATGCGCAACCACAAGCTGTGGAAGCACGCCGTCGTCCTCGTCGGACCGGCCCTGGCGGAGGGCCCGATCAAGACTCGCAGCCACCTCTACCATCCCGGTTTCCGTCACGAATACCGCGGAGCTGACGCCCAGGCCCACGCTGACCTCAAGGCCCACGGCACTCGCGGCGTCTACGACCAGGACCCCACGAACTCCAACACGAGGGACAATTCATGATTCGCGTCCACGGATATCTCGGTGTCATCTCCGACTCCTTGCGCCAGGAGGTCGCCGATGCTGACCTCGTCGTCGGAGGTCAGCGTCACCTTGACGCCCTCAACGTTCCTGACGAGAAGCGTCAGAAGCTCGGCCTCATCGGCCCGGCCATCGAGCGGGTTCAGTCCCTGCCCGACGACGCCAACGTCGTTGTCATCGCTTCCGGTGACCCGCTCTTCTTCGGTGTGGTGCGACGTATCCGCCAGGCCGGTCTCGAGGTCGAGGTCGTGACGGCCCCGACCTCCTTGCAGGCTGCTTTCGCCGCCGTGGCCCTGCCCTGGGACGACGCCCAGTTCGTCTCCTCCCACTCCAAGGATATCGAGACCGCCATCCGGCTTGCCAAGATCCACCCCAAGGTGGGCGTGCTGACAGCCCCCAACCGTGGCCTGGCGGAACTGGTCGACGGACTCGCGGGTCGCGGCAAGACCTTCGTCCTCGCTGAGAAGATCGGTGAGGAGGGTCAGCGGGTGCGTGTCCTTGACGAGCAAGCCGCCAGGGCCGTCATTGCTGACGCGGACGTCCTCAGCCCCAACGTCGTGCTGGTCCTCGAGCATCATCCGGACTCCCCGGCGGCCTTGGGCATCAACCCGGAGCTGGCCGGTGACGTCAACGTCAATGCTCCCGAGGGCCCCCAGCCCGGCGCCGACACCAGCCCGGACGGCTCGGACCGTAACCCGATCATCGGACAGATCATCAATTCCGACGCCGCGGCGGCCCACGCTGAGGCCATCGACCACGCGCTCAAGCGCGAGACCAAGAAGTACGCCGGGCCGTCCCGCACCGGGCTTGCGGCGGCCTGGGGCGAGTGCGACCTCATCGTCTCCCACCTGGCCCTGGGTGCCACGACGCGCATCATCGCCCCGCTGCTGGAGTCCAAGAAGACCGACCCGGGTGTGGTCGTCGTCGACGAGGCCGGCCGTTTCGCTATCCCGCTGGTGGGTGGTCACGTCGGTGGGGCCAACGAACTCTCCCGCACCATCGCCGAGGCGCTCGGCGGCACCGCCGTCGTGTCCACCGCCACCGACTCACTCGGTGTCCCGGCCCTCGACCAGCTCGGTTGGGCCTACGAGGGTGACGTCGCCGGAGTGACCGGATCGATCATTGCCGGACGCCCGGTGCTGGTCATCCGCGAGCAGCCCTGGCCGCTGCCTCCGCTACCCAAGAACGTCACCGAGGACGCTGAATCCCCGGTCGCCCGAATCATCGTCTCCGAGCGGGTCGCCGAACGTGTGCTCGCCGATCATGGTGACGACCTGCCCACCGTCGTCCTGCACCCGGACTGCTTGGTCGTCGGGATGGGATGCAACAAGGGCACCGAGGTGGAGCCGCTGCGAGAGCTGCTGACGAAGACCCTGGAGGAGAACGGCTTGGCCCTCGGGTCCGTCACCCGACTGATCTCCCACGAGGTCAAGGCTGGTGAGCTCGGTCTGGTGAAGCTGGCCAACCAGCTCGGTGTCGAATACCGCACCGAGACGGCAGAGGCCCTGGCCGCGCAGGAGGTTCCGACGCCCTCTGACGTCGTCGCCCGTGAGGTCGGTACTCCGAGTGTCAGCGAGGCGTCGGTGCTGTGCCAGGGAGCTGAACTGCTGGTCCACAAGACCAAGACCCCGGAGGCCACCTGCGCCGTCGGTCGTATCCCGGCCCGCGGCCACCTTTCGGTCGTCGGCCTTGGGCCGGGCTCGCGCGACCTTCTCACCCCACGTGCTGCCGAGGCCATCCGCAGCGCCACCTTCATCGCCGGATACGCCCCCTACGTCCGTCAGATCCGCGACTTGGTGCGTCCGGGGGCCACGATCCTGGCCACCAAGATGGGCACCGAGGAGGAACGCACCCAGGCTGCCATCGACGCGGCCCGCGACGGTCGCAACGTCGCCTTTGTCTGCGGCGGCGACCCAGCTATCTACGCCATGGCGTCGCCGACCCTGGAGATGGGCACCGACGGCATCGACGTCGAGATCGTTCCCGGTGTCACCGCCGAGCTCGCCATCTCGGCGATCTTGGGCGCACCGCTGGGGCATGATCACGCCACCATCAGCCTGTCGGACCTGCACACCGACTGGGATCTCATCGTCAAGAGGGTGAGGGCGGCTGCCGAGGGAGACCTCGTCACGACCTTCTACAACCCGCGTTCGCGTACCCGCACCCACCAGCTTCCTGACGCCCTGGCGATCATGGCGGAGCATCGTCCGCCGTCCACCCCGGTGGCGATCGTCTCCCACGCCGAGCGTCGTCAGCAAGAGGTGATCATGTCCACCCTCGAGGAGTTCAAGCCCGAGTGGGTCGGCATGACGACCCTGGTCGTCGTGGGATCGACGACGACCAAGTACGTGAGCTCCGGAGACGGACGACGCCTCATGGTCACCCCACGTGACTACCACTGGATGGATGGTCGCGTTTCCGGTGAGGCTCGCAAGAATTACACGCACAAGGACCTGCCGAAGGCCGACGAGAACACCTACCTCTCCAAGCCGCCGGTCCACTCGACCCGCATGTCCGGGTCCGAGAACAACGCCGAGACGAAGGAGTCGAAATGACCGATCCACTTGCCAGCGGGACGCCGTTGGTCATCGCCGCCCACGGCACCCGTGACGAGTCGGGAGTGGCCGAGTGCCGCGCCCTTGCTGACCGCATAGCCGAGAAGCTGCCCGGGATACCGGTAGAGCTGGGATTCGTGGAGCTTGCCGAGCCTGGCATCCCGGAGGCCGTCCGTGCCGCCGTCTCCCAGGCCCCGGAGGTCCCCGAGGGTGCTGACGGTGACGAGAAGCCGGCAGCCGCCGTCGTCGTTCCGTTGATGTTCAACACCGGCGGTCACGTCCGGGAGGACATTCCAGAGGCCATCGACGAGGGCCGTGGGGACGCACGCGTCATGTATTCCGCCCCGTTGCTACCGGACGTGCGGATGCGCAAGGCCCTCAACCGTCGTCTCGCCGAGATCCTCGCTGCCGGTGAGGGACGCGAGGAGTGGCGTTCCCGCGACACGGCCGTGGTGTTGGTGGGACGCGGTGCTCTCGTGTCCGATGCCAACGCTTCCCACTACACCCTGACGAGGATGTTCTGGGAGGAGAACGACCTTGACCGGGTCGAACCGGCCTTCATCCAGGTGACCCGTCCGTCGGTTCCCGAGGCCCTCTCCGCCCTGGCTGCCCAGGGTGCCGACCAGATCGTCGTGCAGGGTAATTTCCTCTTCCCGGGGCTGCTGCACGTGTGGATGACCGAGCAGGTGGAGGCCTGGCAGGCCAGCCATCCCGGAGTCGAAATCCGCATCGCCCCGGTCATCGGTGACTGTGACGAGGTTGCCGACGTCGTCGTCGATCGCTACCGAGAACCCCTTGACGAGGTGGGCCTGGGGGAGGGAGCCCCGGTCTACATGACGGGTCTGCGTCTGCAGGGCCGCAAGGTTCTGGTCGTCGGTGCCGGGCACGTTGCCGAACGTCGCGTCGTGAGGCTGCTTGAGGCCGGGGCCGAGGTCCACGTCGTCGCCCCGAACTCCGGTATCCAGCTCACGCGGATGTCCCGCAAGGGATTGGTGGACCTGGAGCGTCGCGCCTTCCAGGTCGAGGATCTTGACGGCGTCTGGTTCGTCCAGGCCCTCACCAACGATCCTGAGGTGAATGCCTTGGTGGCAGAGGAGGCCGACAAGCGCGGCGTCTTCTGTGTGCGTGGTGACAAGGGACGCAAGGGCAGTGCCTTCACTCCGGCCACCGAGAGGGCTGGTGGCATGACGGTCAGCGTGGTCGGTGACCGCACCCCGCGTCGCTCCGCCAAGCTGCGTGACGAGGTGCTGCGAGCCTTGCAGGGCTGAATCTGTCGAGGAGGGATTCCCCGACGATGACGGTTCAGGGCTTTCCTGCCTATCATCGTCGGGTGATCTCCCACGACCTACATGCCCTGGGCTTCGACGCCCCCGATCTCGACGTCCTCGTCAATTCCGCGGCTGAGGCTGGTGCTGTCGGGGTGGAGGACGTCGGCGGGTTCGACCTGCTGGCTGCTTACACCGATCCGTCCGGTGCGCGGCTGGCGCTCATGAAGCAGAAGGATCGCGACGAGATCGAGACGATGGCCTCCCTCGTCGCCCCGACGACTCACCCTGCCGACCTGGTGCGGTTCAGCTCGACGGTGGCACTGGTCGACATCTATTCCCACGCCAACTTGGCATCCATGCTCACCGGGGAGTCGGTCCTCAAGCTGCCCGCCGCCAACCGCAAGCACCTGGCGCGCTTTCTGGCCAATGTTGACGACCCGGTTGAGGTACCGCTGTGCCCCGAACCCGGTGACGACACCCCACGCTTCATCGAGCATCTGCGGGTGGGCGCCGTCGCCAATCAGATGCTGCGGGTCTTTGAGTCCGAGGAGGAGTACGGACGCTCTCACGAGGGGTCTCTGGGCGGTACCGGTGATCTGCAGTTCGCCGCCGGAACCCTGATCAGCCCGTGGCTGATGGAAATCAATGCCGGTCGCGCCACTCGAGGGGAGGTCAGCGCCGTCGCCGAGATGACGATGGTCTGCAAGCGGGTCGAGAAGCGCACCAATGAACTCACCGACGTCGATTGGTACCGGATCGTCGGTGACACCTCGATCCCGATGACCCTGGCCGCCCCGGCGAACCTGCCGCGGGTTCCCCATGAGGGGTCGGTCATCTCGGGTCAGGTCGTCCCGGTGGTGTCGACGGGTACTTGGGAGGGTGACGCCCTCTGGGGGTGACGCCCTCTGGTCACGTGCCGTGAACCCCTCAGCGGTGGGTGTTCGTCAGTTCGTCGGTCGAGGCGATGGCGTTGACGGCAGCCACTGCGATGGCCGAGCCACCGCGTCGTCCCAGCAAGGTGAGGTAGTCCAGTCCCAGCGTGGAATCGACGAGAGCCTGCTTGGACTCGGCCGCACCGACAAAACCAACGGGGATACCGACGACAGCCGCCGGGCGGGCCCCCGTCTCCTCGCACACCTCGAGCACCCGGTACAAGGCGGTCGGGGCGTTGCCGATGGCGACGATGGCCCCGTCGAGCTTGCCCTCCTCGGCCCACAGGTCCACCGCGGCGCAGGTTTTCGTCATGTTCTTGGCCTTGGCGATGTCGGCCAGTCGGGGATCCTTGATGTAGCAGATCGTCTCGTTGTCACGGGGGAGACGAGACCGGATGATCCCGGTGGCGGTCATCGAGGAATCACACAGGATTGGAGCGCCAGCGCGCAGGGCCTTGCGAGCCGCAGTGACGACGCCGGGGGTGAAAGCGATGTCATCGGCGATGGCGGGGTCGGCGGCAGCGTGAATCATTCGGACGACGACACCTTCGACGTCGGCGGGGAAGCGATCGAGGTCCGCCTCAGATCGGATGATGCGGAAGGACTCGCGGTAGATGTCGGATCCGTTGTTGACGTACTCGTGGGCCACGGCTGTGCTCCTGACGATGACAAGGTGTGATGACGTCGGGATGCTAACACTGCACGTCGCGCACATGGTGCGTTACCATTGTTAGGCCATCCTTGGATGCAACCCCGGGACAGCTGTGTTTCACTGTCCAGGACACAACTCAAGAATGCCCTGATGACGTGGTTGAAGCCGGGAAATGCCGACACGGACGCGCCACTGTGAACGATCCCTCGAGGGTCGGAAGTCAGATCTGCTACGCGCATCAGGCCTTTCCAGAACGGGACGCGAATCCCGAGAAAGGAGATGACACCTCATGCACATTGCTGAGGGCGTTCTCTCACCAGCTCAGTGCGCAGTGTGGTATGCAGCTGCTGCGCCATTCGTCATCCATGGCGGCTATCGAGTCGTCAAAGAGGTTAAGGAGCATCCCGAGAACAAGCTCCTGCTCGCGACTGCCGGCGCCTTTACCTTCGTTCTCTCCGCCATCAAGCTACCCAGCGTCACCGGCTCGTCGTCCCACCCCACGGGAACCGGCGTCGGTGCAGCCCTGTTCAAACCACCGGTCATGGCGTTCTTGGGGATGATCGTATTGATCTTCCAGGCTCTGCTGCTGGCTCACGGTGGCATCTCGACCCTGGGCGCCAACACGTTCTCGATGGGCATCGCCGGACCGTGGGCCGGTTACGCCTTCTACAAACTCACCAAGAAATGTCATGGTCCGGACGCATTGGCGATCTTCCTCTGCATGGTTTTCGCGGACTTCATCACCTACGTTGTGACCAGCTTCCAGCTCGCCTTCGCCTTCCCGGATCCGACCGGTGGCTTCTGGGGAGCCGTCGGCAAGTTCTTGACCATCTTCGCCTGGACCCAGATCCCGCTGGCCATCGCCGAGGGTCTGCTTGGCATCCTGCTGTTCCGTTTCCTCGCCAAGGTCGCCGCTCCGCAGCTCCAGCAGCTCGGTGTCCTCGCTCGTACCCCGGAGGTGTCCCATGCCTGAGAACACCGTTGCAAAGGTCCGTCAGGACAACTCGCTGACCGGAAACAACAAGTGGGTGGCTCCGGTCATCATCATCCTTCTGATCGCCCTGTTCATCATGAGCATGGTCCTCGGTGGCAAGAAGACCAGCGGCGACGAGGAAGGATTCGGGGGGACTGACGACGCTGCCGCCGAGGCTGCCGAGCAAGCCGGTGCCAAGAAATGGATCGAGCCGATCTTCGAGCCGAACTCCGGTGAGGTCGAGTCCGGCCTGTTCGCTCTGCAGGCTGCCCTGGGTGCCGGCGTTGCTGGCTACGCCCTGGGCCGTATGGCCGGCAAGAAGAAGGGCCGCGAGGAGGCTGAGGACGCCTCCGATCTGCACAGTGTCGACGACGTGCCCGAGGCCGCCGTCACCTCGTCGGAAGCGACTGCCTCCGCCAAGTCATGACGATCACCTCTCTCGACGACGCCGCCTGGGACTCTCCCTGGCGGCGTCGTTCGGTCGGGGAGAAAGTCGCCCTGTCGACGGCTCTCCTCCTGACCTCACTGTGCACCCCGTCGATGGAGGCGTCGTCGTTGGTCAGCCCGGTCGTGGGCTCCGGCATCTGGCCGGGGGCGCTGTTGGCCGGGATCGTCAGCATGATCGTCATCCTCGGTCCGGCGCGCATCCAGGGGCGAGTGCTGTGGCAGGCGATGGCTGCCCCGATCGTCTTCCTCTTCTTCGGCGGGATCTCCGTCCTCATCAGCCTCGGTTCCAGCCCGGCGGGAACGGTCTGGTGGCATTCCGGGGTATTCAGTATCGGTCCGGTCTCCACCGCCCAGGCAATGTCCTTGGTGGAGCACGGCGTCTGTGGCACGCTCACCCTCATGGTGCTGGCCGTCACCACTCCCATGGTTGACCTGCTCACCTGGATGCGAAAGTTCCACATCCCCGATCCGTTGCTCGAGATCGCCTCCTTGACCTACCGACTCATCTTCGTGCTGCTCGACACCCTGGTCACGGCCAGCGAAGCTCAGCACGCCCGCCTTGGTGACGCCCCGGAGGGGAGATTTGGCGGGTTCAACCGGCGCATGAACAACACCGCCGCGCTGCTGGGATCGGTGGGTATTCGCGCCTGGACAAGGGCCAACCGCCTCAACGACGGCCTGGTCAACCGAGGATTCGAGTCCGCCTTGGTGACCCTGCCCGTCAAACGCGTCGGATCAGCGCGTTTCAAAATCATCGTCGTCATCGTCATCGCTGCTGTCTGGGCGATCAGCTGGTCGACGACCGGAAGGATTTTCAGATGAGTGACGAGGTCCTACTGTCGACCGAGCACCTGTACGCCACCCACCCTGGCCGGCCCATGGTGCTCACCGACGTCAACGTCACCTTTCGTGCTGGAGTTCGGGTGGCGATTCTGGGAGCAAACGGATCGGGCAAGACGACGCTGATGCGCTGCCTGTCAGGCTCCCTCAAACCCGTCAAGGGCAAGGTCAAGAGGGGTGGCACCGTGCTCGGTCACGGGCGCACCCAGCTTCGTGAGCACCGTCGGGCGGTTCAGCTCGTCCTCCAGGACCCCGACGACCAACTCTTCAGCGCTGACGTGAGCCAGGACGTCTCCTTCGGCCCGATGAACATGGGGCTGGACGTGGCGGAGGTGCGCGATCGCGTCGCCGAGGCCCTGCAGCTGCTCGGGGCCAGCCATCTTGCCGAGCGTGCCACCCACCAGCTGTCCTATGGTGAACGCAAGAGGATTGCTGTCGCCGGTGCCGTCGCCATGCGCCCGGATCTGCTTCTCCTTGACGAGCCCACCGCCGGACTCGATCCGGTTGGCGTCACCAAGATGCTGGAGGCATTGGACCGTCTGCGTGACCACGGTACGACTGTGGCGATGGCCACCCATGACGTCGACCTGGCTCTGGCCTGGGCCGACGAGGCTCTCATCGTCGTCGACGGTGGAGTGCGGCAGGGGCCGATCGACGAGTTGCTCGCCAATGTGACCATGGTGGAGAGGGCTCATCTGCACTTGCCGTGGCCCCTCGAGCTGGTCCGACGCCTTGGCATAGACGAGCGTCCCCGCACGATGAGTGAGGTCGTCGCGATCCTGTCACACCGGCCGCCGAGCACTTCACGGTGACGCCGTGTTGCCTCGT
Source organism: Cutibacterium avidum ATCC 25577 (assembly GCF_000227295.1). Taxonomy (GTDB): domain Bacteria; phylum Actinomycetota; class Actinomycetes; order Propionibacteriales; family Propionibacteriaceae; genus Cutibacterium; species Cutibacterium avidum. The sequence goes on from NZ_JH165054.1 coordinate 1,611,693, forward strand.
GACACCAGCGACATGAGTCACGTTTGATGGGGTGACCGCTGCGGTGGTTCGATGGTCGTCATGAACAGGTCATCGTCGAGTACTGCGCTGATCATTGGCGCGGTTGTCGTACCGATCGCCGTCTGCGCGGTGTTGAGCGCCCTCATCGACGTCTTCGTCGCACCCGCAGCCGCCCTCGTACTCGTTCTCGTCATCGTCTTCTTCTGTCTGAGAGGATCCTGGCTCGTTGACGCGCTGGTCATCGTGGTCAGCGCTCTCAGTTTCGACTTCTTCCTGACATTCCCGTACCGGAGCATGAAGATCGCCTCTAGCCCTGACATCGAGGTGACGATCGTTCTTCTCGCAGTCGGTGCCGCGATCGCCGGTATCTCGCGCTGGGCTCTGACGGCCTCGGACCTGGCCGAGCAGCGCCAGGGATATGTTGCCTCGGCACTCGATGCTCGCTCAGGCGGGCTGAGCCATGAAGACATCGCTCAGAAACTCGCCAGTCTCGTCGGGGCTGAGGCAGGTGTGTGGGTGGACGGCAATCCGCCGGCCGGGGAGGCCGTCGTCCAGAACTCGACCACCATGCGCACGGATGTCGGGCTGGAGGATCCTTCCCGGGTTGGTTTTCCCACCGACCGGTTCATCTGCTTCCCGGCGACCGGTGGCTACATCCGAGTCTCGGCGGCGTCTCGCCATGTGCGCCCCACCGCCGAGCAGATGCGGGCTGCCTGCCTGCTGGCCTCCCAGATCAGCTGAGTCCAGGATCAGACAACTGTGCACACTGGGTGGCTCGTCGTCACTCAGTGTGCTGCCAGGTCCACGCCACGACGGTGCGGGCCGGTTTCCAGCCCCGCAGCCGGCCGATGCTGTCGGCGGTCTCGACGCCGAACCTCATGAGGTCACCGCCCAGATCCCGGTGCAAGGACTCCACGAGCATCTCGGCCTCCATCGTCACCCCATGGACGACGAGCCGTCCCCCGATGGGCAGACGTGGTCGACACTGGGTGACGAGAGTTTCCGTCGCACCGCCGCCGATGAAGATGGCATCCGGGTCGGGCAGTCCCTCCGGCAGCCCCTTGGTGAGGTCGGCGTTGATGACCTCGAACTGGCCGGGCAGAGTGAGTTCTGCGGCATTCGTGCGGGCATTGGCGGCCCGTTTTGCCTTGCGCTCCACCCCGATGGCTCGGCAGGTCGGATCGGTGCGACACCACTCGACACCGATCGACCCGGCGCCGGTGCCGAGGTCCCACAGCAGCTGGCCCGGCATGGGTCGCAACGCTGCCAGAGCGACGGCCCTCACCGGATGTTTGGTGATGAGGCCGTCATGGGCGAAGTGCGTCTCGTCGAGGCCAGGCGTGCGTCCGAGGAGGGTGGCGTCAGGATCATGGGTCATGAGGGAAGCTTAGGGCAGTGCCGGGTGAGGACAACCCGACCCGTGTGACACAATCGACGATGGCCCTCGGGGAGGAATCCGGTGTGAATCCGGAGCGGTCCCGCCACTGTGAGCGCCTCAGCGCGAGCCAGGTCGATCCTGCGGGTCAGGTCACGGAAATCCCGTGACCCGACGGGCGCGGACCCGCAAGGAGGTCGTTCATGCCGCACGCGCGCAGTGGCGCCACACCAGACGACGGGCTGTCCACCAGACAGCGACGATTACGGCCAGTTCTTGCTGTGAACACCGGCGAGGGCAAGGGCAAGACGACAGCGGCGATGGGTACCGCCCTGCGCGCCTGGAACCAAGGGTGGAAAGTCGGCGTCTTCCAGTTCGTGAAGTCCGGACGATGGCATGTCGGCGAGCAGGACGCCCTGCAAGCTCTCGGGAAACTCCACGAGGAGACCGGTGCCGGCGGTCCCGTCACATGGGAGGTCATGGGGACTGGATGGTCCTGGGCACGCTCCTTCGATGCCGCCGATGACCCCGAGGCCGCTGCCCGCGAGGGGTGGCGACACGTGTCGGAACTCCTGGCCAGCGAGGCGCTTGATTTCTACCTTCTTGACGAGTTCACCTACCCGCTGGACTGGGGATGGCTCGATGTCGACGAGGTCGTCGACACACTGGTCAACCGCCCCGGCACCCAGCACGTCGTCATCACTGGCCGTCGCGCCCCGGCAGCCCTCGTCGAGGCCGCAGACCTCGTCACCGAGATGACCAAGGTCAAGCACCCCTTCGACGCCGGTCAGCGTGGTCAGGCGGGAATCGAATGGTGATGCGCATTCCACGAATCCTCATCGCCGCCCCGGCGTCGGGAGGCGGTAAGACGACCGTCGCGACAGGTCTCATGGCAGCCCTGCGTGCCACCGGCCGGACGGTGGCGCCGTTCAAGGTCGGGCCGGATTACATCGATCCCGGTTACCACTCGATGGCCAGTGGTCGTCCGGGCCGCAACCTGGACTCCGTCATGTGTGGTGACGAGCTCATGGCCCCGCTGCTGGCCCATGGTTTCGTTACCCCCGATGCGGCGGACATTGCGGTCATTGAGGGAGTGATGGGCCTCTTCGACGGCCAGCTCGGGACCGGACGCGGGTCCAGCGCCGAGATCGCCACCTCGACCCAGACCCCGGTGGTCGTGGTCGTCGACACCGCTCATGCGTCCCTCACCCACGCCGCAGTGGTGGCAGGTCTGGCGACGTTTGATCCGAATGTCACGATCGCCGGTGTGATCCTCAACCGGGTCGCCTCTCCTCGTCATGGTGCCGAGGTCGTGCGCGGACTCGACCGACTCGGCATCCCGGTGCTGGGGCGGATTCCGCGCACCGAGTCGATCTTCGTGCCGTCTCGCCACCTGGGCCTGGTCCCGGCGGGGGAGTGGGAGCACTCCGCCTCCAAGGTCGCCGGCCTGGGTGACCTCATCGCCGAACACGTCGATCTCGACGCCGTTATGGACCTGGCCGATTCCGCACCCGACCTCGACGTCGAGCCTTGGGATCCGCGAGCCGCTCTGCAATCAGCTGGCTGGCAAGGCCATTCCTTCGACGAGCCGCCGGTGGTCGGAATCTTCGCGGGGCGAGCCTTCACCTTCCGCTACCCCGAGACCACCGAGATGTTGCGGGCGGCCGGGTTCCGGGTCGTCGACGTCGATCCCCTCACCGATCGACGTCTTCCGGACGGCATCCAGGGCCTGTACCTGGGCGGTGGATTCCCGGAGATGCACGCCACGGATTTGGAGGACAACACCGAGCTCGCGGCAGATGTCCGCGCCCATGCCGAGGCCGGGATGCCGATCGTCGCGGAGTGCGCCGGGCTTCTCTACCTCTGCCGTCACCTCGACGGGCGCGACATGGCCGGCGTCCTTCCGATGGACGCGGCGATGGCGACGAGGCTGACGATGGGGTACCGGGTCGCCACCCGCAACTCCATCAGCGTCGTCGGCCACGAATTCCACCGCACCACGACGACGCCATTGGCTGACGTCGACCCGGCTTGGCACATCGCCATGCCCGACGGCACCGATCGTGCCGAGGGAGCTCTGGGAGACCCTGCTTCTCTGGGGCGTCCCACCGTTCAGGCCTCCTACCTGCACCTGCACTGGGCCGGTCACCCCTCCCAGGCGGCGTGGTTTGCCCGTGAGGTGGCGAGGTTCCACGAGGGGAGAGGGGCCCAGGAGGGCGAGCCTGACCTCAATCACCACGGGGACAGCGACATTGCCGACGGTCTAGTCGACCTGGCCGTCAACGTCCGCGTCCTTGAGCCACCGCAGTGGCTTCGCGACGCAATCACCTCCACCGAGCACGACTGGGCGCGTTACCCTGACGCCGCCCCGGCCCGGGACGCCCTGGCCACCATGCACGGTGTGGGAACCGACATGGTTCTGCCCACCTCCGGAGCAGCCGAGGCCTTCCCCCTCATTGCGACCACGCAGCCGCACCACGCTGCGGTCATCCATCCTCAGTTCACCGAGCCGGAGGCAGCTCTGAGATCAGCCGGGATTGACGTCGACCGAGTCATCCTCAATGCCTCCGACGGGTTCGCACTGGATCCGGCCCTCGTCCCGGAGGATGCCGACCTCGTCATCGTCGGTAACCCCACGAACCCCACCGGTCGGCTGCACCCGGCGTCCGACCTGCTGACCCTGCGCCGCCCTGGTCGGATCCTCGTCGTCGACGAAGCCTTCATGGACGCCACTGACGAGTCCCAGTCCCTCATCGGCAACGACATGGGCAACCTGCTGGTGCTGCGTTCCCTGACGAAGACCTACGGCCTGGCCGGAATCCGTGCCGGATACGTCGTCGGGGATCCGCGACTCATCTCACGTCTGGCGGCTCACCAGCCCCCATGGTCGGTGTCCACCCCGGCCGTCGCGGCCATGGTCTCCTGCACCTCCGAGGAAGCGTCTCGGTTCCGCAACCAGCTGCGTGACGAGATTCCCGCAGCCCGCGCCGACCTCGTCGGACGCCTTCGAGAACTCGGTCTGACCATCGTCGATTCCGAGGCTCCCTTCGTGCTCGTCGACACCTCGTCAATCAGCGGCGAATCGGTGCGTCTTCCCCTGGCCGATCGCGGGTTTGCCGTGAGGCGCGGGGAGACCTTCCCCGGTCTCGGTCCCAGCTGGATCAGACTCGCCGTCCGTGACACGAAGACACATGCTGAGCTCGCCCGAGCTATCTCCGATCTGACAGCACACCAACCCAAGGAAAACTGATGTCCTACTCCCCAGAACTCGTTCCCGGCACTGTAACCCTCGTCGGAGGTGGCCCCGGTGATCCCGGGCTGCTGACCGTTGCAGGGCTGGAGGCCGTGCGTCAGGCCGACGTCATCCTCCACGACCGTCTCGCTCCGGTCGTCGTCATGGACGAGAATCCGGACGCCGAGAAGATCCCGGTCGGCAAGGTGCCGCGCGGGCCCTACGTCCCGCAGGAGCGAACCAACGAGCTGCTCATCGAGCATGCCAGGGCCGGGCGCAAGGTGGTGCGCCTCAAGGGTGGCGACTCCTTCGTCTTCGGACGTGGTGGCGAGGAGTGGCAGGCCTGCGCCGCAGCCGGCGTCCCGGTGCGCGTCATTCCCGGAGTCACCTCCTGCGTGGCCGGCCCCGAGCTCATGGGAGTCCCACTGACCCACCGTCACCTGGTCCAGGGATTCACCGTCGTCTCGGGGCACGTCGCCCCCGGCGACACCCGGTCCGAACTCGACTGGGCACAGATCGCCAAGACTGGCACCACTCTCGTCATCCTCATGGGCGTGGCGCACATCGGTGACATCGCTGCACGCCTCATGGAAGGTGGACTTGCCGGTGACACCCCCGTCGCCGTCGTCGCGGACGCCTCACTGTTCACCCAGCGATCCCTGACGACGACCCTGGAGAAGGCTGCCGAGGACATGGTCGAAGCGGGCATCAAGCCGCCGGCCATCACCGTTGTCGGAGACGTCGCGGGCCTGGACCTCGACGAGACCCAGGTCCACGAACCGTCTGATCACTGAGATTTCACCGTCGCGAGGTGGGCGTTGATCCACTGCACCGCCTCGTCGACCTCGCTGAGCTCGTCCCCCCAACCAGGGGCCGGGCCGCGTGACACCATGACGATCTGGACGCCGGTCTCGGCTGCCAGACGGAGTTTGGGGTCCAGCTCGGTGCCCCCGGAGTCCTTCGAGACGACGGTCGCCACACCCCCTGAGAAGATCTCGCGCTCCCGGGCCATGGTGAAAGGGCCACGCTCCTGCAGCACCGTCCAGCCCTCGGGAAGCTCCTCCTCGGGGGCGTCAACGCAGCGCACGATGACCCGACGCGGGCCAAGGCGCAGGTAATGGCTGATGGGTTGGCGTCCCACCGTCAGCAGGACGACGTCAGGCAGGTCCGCAAGGGCTCGTGCGGCGGCGTCGTGATCGTCCACCCAGTGCCAGGTTGCGGCTTCGGGTTGGGTGCGCCAGCTCGGCGGTGCGAGCCGGGCCAGCGGCAGGTTGAGATCGAGACACGCCTGTGCGGCGTGACCGTGCATGGTCGCGGCGAAGGGGTGTGAGGCGTCCACCATGACCTTGACCTCGTTGGCGGTGAGGAAGTCCTTGAGACCGTCGACACCGCCGAACCCGCCCAGTCTCGTCGGTCCTGGGACGGGTCGTGGGGACTTCGTGCGTCCCGCCAGGGATGTGCACAGGTCGATCCCGTCATCGACCAGTCGAGTGGCCAGCTGCCGGGCCTTTGTCGTGCCGCCAAGAATGAGGACGTCCATGACTCCATCAAAGCAGGCTGTGGGACAATGATCCTCGACCGCGGTGGAACACCGGTGTGAATCCGGGACGGTCCCGCCACTGTGACGCCATCGAGGCGAAGTCAGACCAGAACCGCGCACACCTGCCCCGACCGGGGTGGGACCACATTGCGACGCACGTGCGTGGCGTCCGGGACTGCGAGGACACAGGCCCGGGGGATGCGGCGGCGTCCCCGACGATGGAGCATGATGGCCCGACTGTCTGAATCCGTGTCCGCTGAGAGCCTGCTTGCCCGCACAGTGCGCGGCATTCGCGGAGCTGACGCCAAGGCCCTGGAGGCTGCCCGAGCCCGTCAGCAGGTGCTTACCAAGCCCGAGGGTTCGCTCGGGCTGTTGGAGGATCTCTCGATCCGGCTGGCGGGAATGTACGGACAGGTACCGGTCCCTGTCCCGAGCCACCCGGTCGTCGGGCTGTTCGCAGGCGACCACGGGGTGTGGGCCCAGGGAGTCTCCCCGGATCCTCAGGAGATCACCACCCAGCAGATGGTCAACATGGCGGCCGGCGGGGCAGCGATCAGCGTGTTGTCGCGGCAGATGGGCGCGCAGCTGTGGATCACCGACGTCGGTGCCCTCCACGAGGTCGACGCGCCCATTCGCCAGCGTTGCGTGCGACGAGGCACTGATGACATCTCCCAGGGCCCAGCCATGAGTACTGACGAGGCCGTCCAGGCCCTTGAGGTCGGTATCGAGACCGGCCTGGAGGCTGTCGAGGGGGGAGCAGACATCCTCGTCACTGGCGAGATGGGCATCGCGAACACGACGCCGGCCTCGGCACTCATCAGCGTCTTCACCGGGTGCTCCCCTGCTGAGGTGACGGGTAAGGGTGCTGGGTCGGACGACCGTCGTCACCAGCACAAGATCGGTGTCGTCTCCCGCGCACTCCAGGTCAACCAGCCCGACGCCGACCACCCGGTTGAGGCATTGGCGAAGGTGGGAGGTTTCGAGCACGCTGCCATGGCGGGGTACATCCTGGCCGCGGCCTCCCGGCGTGTCCCGGTGCTCATCGACGGGGTCATCGCCTGCTCGGCAGCTCTGACGGCCACCGCGATCTGCCCGGAGGTACGCGATTTCATCATCACCAGCCATGCCGGCGCCGAGCCGGGAATCACCGCGTCCACCAGCGCACTCGGTCTTCCGGCCCTGCTGGATCTGGGGATGCGGCTGGGGGAGGGGTCGGGGGCCATCCTCACCCTGCCAATCGTCCAGGCCAGCGCCCACATCCTCAACGAGATGGCCACCTTCGAGGACGCCGACGTCACCGACATCAAGGTGACTGGGGAGACCGATCTTCCCGATGCCCTCGATACGAGCGCTCCCCCTTGTCGAGTCCTGGTTCTGGGGGGTGCGCGATCCGGGAAGTCGACCTTCGCTGAGTCGAGGTTGCCCCATGGCTCTCGCGTCACCTACGTTGCCACCTCCGAGCGAAATCCCGACGATGCCGAGTGGGAGGAGCGGATCCGGCTGCACCGGACCCGGCGTCCGGCAACGTGGCAGACCGTCGAGACCAAGGACATCGCCTCGGTGCTGTTGGCTGACGACGACTCCCCAGTGCTGGTGGACTGCCTCGGGGTGTGGATCACACGGATTCTCGACGAGGTGGGAGCCTGGACTGCTGATCCAGGTGACGGGACCTGGCAGAAATCCTTGAGAAGTCGGGTTGATGAGCTGACCGACGCCATCCGCCGTACTCGTCGCGACGTCATCCTCGTCTCCAACGAGGTCGGGATGGGGGTTGTGCCCGACACCCCGGCCGGACGGCTCTTTCGCGACGAGTTGGGGAGACTCAACGCCGCTGTTGGACAGGTCTGCGACGAGGTGTGGATGTGTGTGGCCGGAGTCCCGAAGAGGTGGGCATGAGCGACGAACGGCATGCGGATCTTGGAAAGCTCGGTCCCCTGCGTGGCGTGGCGGAGGCCCTGTCCCTCTTCACGATCCTCCCGGGGCCGTACCTCAGTGACATCGACCGTTCGCTGGCTCGTCGGGCAATCACGGCATTCCCCTGGCTGGGGCTGTGTCTGGGAGCGGTGGCCGGCGGAATCGTCGCCCTGGTCCTCGGGCTGGGAGCCGGATCGTTGCTGGCCGGGGTGCTCGCGCTGTGCTGGCTGGCCGGTGCAACCGGAGGCTTCCATCTTGACGGGGTCGCCGACACTGCCGACGGTCTGGGGTCGCGAACAGCGCCGGACAAGGCCCTCGAGATCATGAAGAAGTCCGACATCGGTCCGATGGGTGTCATCAGCATCGTCCTCGTTCTGCTCGTCGACGCAGCCGCTGTGGTGAGCCTGGCCGGAACGGCGGGTTCGGGGGCATGGTGGCGCGTGGCGATGCTGGTCGCTCTGGGCCCTGCCATCGGTCGAGCCGCCATTCTCTTCGCGACGATGACCGAGGTGCCTTGTGCGCGTCCGGGCGGGTTCGGGTCCCTCGTCGCCGGGGTGACGACTCGCAGGTCAGCCTCGATCAACCTGACGGTTCTGGGAGCTGTCGTAGCCTTGACGGGTCTTGTCGCCGGAGGCTGGCGGTGGTGCCTGATCGCCCTGATTTGCGCCGCATTGGCCTTGCTCATCGCCCGGGGATGGATCCGTCACTTGGTGAAGCGTCTGTCAGGTATGACGGGCGACACGTTTGGAAGCATCAATGAGGTGACGCAGATGAGCTTCTGGGTGCTGTCCGCCCTGGCCGTGGCGGTGGTGTCATGATCGACGATCTTGGTGCCGACGTGCCGGTGAGTGGACGAGTGCGGCGGGTGGTGAGCCTGGTGCCGTCAATCACCGAGGCCATCGCGGCGACGTGTCCGCACACTCTGGTGGGATGCACCGACTACTGCATTCGGCCTGCCCACCTGGACGAGGTTGTCGGCCACGAGATGGCGCGAATCAGGGGGACGAAGAATCCTGATCGGGCTGCCATCACCGACCTGGAACCAGATCTGGTCGTCGCCAATCAGGAGGAGAACCGCGAGTACGACGTCACCTTGTTGCGGGACGCCGGTGTGCCGGTGTGGGTGACACGGATCGACACGGTATCCGAGGCGATCTCCAGCCTGACGAGGCTCCTCGTGGAGGGGTTCGGCGTCGAGAGGCCGCAGTGGCTGTGTGATGCCGATGAGGAGTGGAACCAGCCGTGGACCGACGAGGTGCGCAATGCCATCGCCGCGGTGTGGCGGGATCCGTGGATCTGCGTCGGACCGGACACCTACATCGCTGACGTGCTGAGGCATGTCGGGGTGGAGTTGATCGATGTGCCGGGGGAGTCCCGTTATCCCCACGCTGATCTGGCCGACCTCGTCTCGGCGCGTCCAGACCGCGTCATCCTGCCCGACGAGCCCTACCATTTCGGCCCTGACGATGTATCGGCTTTCCCTGATCTCGACGTCCGTCTCGTCGACGGCCAGAAGTTGGCCTGGTACGGACCCTCGATGGTCGGCGCGCGTCGATACCTCGCCCAGGCGCTGGCCTGACGACACCGTCGCCACATGCGGCAATGACGCCTCGCCGGCGATGTGTGCCACAATGTCCCACGTCGCCGTGAGACGACATGCCTCTGTAGCTCAGTTGGTAGAGCGCCGCTCTTGTAAAGCGATGGTCGCGGGTTCGAATCCTGTCAGAGGCTCCACAATCTTATGGGCAGATCCCTCCCCAATTCGAGGGGACCTGTTATCGCTGAGATCCGGTGCGCAGCCCGGACGAGGAAGCGACATCGCAGGAGCCGTCAGGCCATCACCTGTTCCCATTCGTCACGGTGGTCCAGCATCCGTCGAACGGCGTCTTGAGCAGCCTCGAGCGAGTGGCTGGCTCCCCATCCGCACTGAACCTCGTTGGCGGCGGGGGTGGCATCGAGCTCGAGAATGTCGCGCAGGGTGGTCTCGGCGAGTTCGCAGGTGGCTGGGACGTCCGGTTCGCCGACCATGATGAGGTAGAACCCGGTCTGGCATCCCATCGGCCCGAAGTCGATGACGGACTCTGAATGGTTACGCACGCACTCGGCGAAGGAGTGCTCGATCGAGTGGATCGCAGGCATCTCCAGATGATCCTTGTTGGGCTGGCAGAACCTCACGTCGTACTTGGTGAGGGTGTCGCCGGCGGGCAGGTGTTTGACGTCCGCCACGCGGACAAACGGTGCGGCCACCTTGGTGTGGTCCAGGTTGAAACTCTCGACGTTCATCTTGTGTGCCATGGGTCCATCCTCTCGCAAGCTCTCGAATTCCACACGGGGCAGCGTCACACCCCGGCAGCAGCGAGGAACCCGTCGCAGTTCCCGTCCACCTGTACCTGTTCGCCAGCGGGAATCCAGACGGCCTGTCCACGCACGATCTCGTCAGTGCCCTGGGAACTTGAGCACACCGCATAGCCACCGGTGATGAGCAGGATTCGGGCCAAGTCGCTGGCCGGCAGGATGGCTGGACGGGTGGTGTCGAGGTCGAGTTCCCACAGCCGGAACTGTTCATCGGTGCCCGGGAAGACCCGCATACCTGGATCTACCTCCTCGGCCGTCATGACCCATGGTTCCTGTGTCTGGAAGTCCACGATCTCTATCAGGGAATCGACGTCGATGTGTTTGTCGGTGAGTCCACCACGCACGACGTTGTTGGAATCAGCCATGATCTCGATTCCCGTTCCTGACAAGTAGGAATGCATGAGACCGGGCGGAACGGCTAATGCCTCTCCGGGCCTGAGATGAATGCGGTTGAGCATCAGTGCCGCCAGGATCGATGGGTCTCCGGGGAAGTACTCGTCGAGCTCGACAGCGGTGCGTGCGAACTCACCCAGCGGGGTGTCCTCGCCAACATGGTTGACGGCCCCGGACACCACCTCGGTGACGATCTGCCGGCGCAGGTCATCCCCGGCGAGGCAGTCGAGGAAGGTCTCGGCCAGTGCCGCCGGGCCGGAACGCTCGGTCAACGATCCCAACACCGGATCCACCGGAATGCGAATGTCCAGCCCGTCGAAGAGTTGACGGGTCTCATGCGGATCCCGGAATCCGCACAGTCCCTCGAAGTCGCTCATGGCGACGAGGATTTCCGGCTTGGGCCAGTCATCGACGAAGGTGCGTTGGGAATCGGTGACGTCAACGCCAGCCTGGTTCTCGCGTACGAATCCATTTCGCGCCATACGGGCGTCAGGGTGGGCCTGGAGGCTCAGTGGGCGGCGAGCCGAGAGGATCTTGAGCAGGAAAGGCAGCCTGGATCCGAAGGCATCACGGCTGCGCTCACCCAGCTCCTCGGGATGAGCGTCGAGGTATTCGGTGAGGGGAGCACCGTCAAGGGTCGACGGTGAGGTTTCGTGGGCCCCGAGCCAGTACTCGGCCCAGGGTTGGCCGTCGGCTTCCTTTCCCAAGATGTCAGGGATCGCGTCATAGGAGCCCCAGGAGTACGTCCGGACCGTACCGGTCAGGCGTTTCATAGTGTGCCTCTCGTCAATGGCGTCGCATCGTTGACAACGCCGCGTGTGTCATCCGAGCAGCTGCGCGCTGCGGGCCCTGCGCTTTTGACTGCGGACTCGTTGCAGCCTCCCGACGAGGGAGGGTGCGTATCGCGCGGCCGACTCATCGTCGATCAGCTCGTTGAGTCGTAAGTGGTAGCGGGGGGACGACATGTTGAGCCTCTCGCGGATGACGGTCTCCTTGTCAACACTCGGGTTCCCGGTCTGCCAGGACTCCTCGAGATCCAGAATCGCGCGGTCCGATGCACTGAGATCGCTGGACGTCGCGGTTTCGGGGGTGGGGGATTCTGACACAGGGCCAGTTTAGGGCGCGCGCCATAATCACCACCCGGTGACGCGACGCAATCTGCCTGACACCATCGTCGGCAGCACAATTCAGTCACTTTCCGCTCATCAACTCTTTGCACTCACTGGGTGCGAGTGCTAAACATGTCATTGGCACTCGGCAAGCGAGAGTGCTACTGCCCGGATCGGTGTTGCGAGTGCCGACGAGGGTGGTCATCCCGGTGATGAGATCACCAGATCGTCCGTCGCGGGCATCACGGGGAAACACAACGCGGGGTCGCTCCCGCCACACCATCTGACGTCCACGGGCTGCCAGGCCCACCGGAGCGGAGGAATTCCCCAAACATGGCAAAGCTCATCGAATTCAACATCGAGGCCCGCCGCGGGCTCGAGGCGGGTATGAACACCCTCGCCGACGCGGTCAAGGTCACCCTCGGCCCCAAGGGTCGCAACGTCGTTCTCGAGAAGTCGTGGGGCGCTCCCACCATCACCAACGACGGTGTCTCCATCGCCAAGGAGATCGAGCTCGACGATCCGTACGAGAAGATCGGCGCTGAGCTCGTCAAGGAGGTCGCCAAGAAGACCGACGACGTCGCTGGCGACGGCACCACCACCGCCACCGTCCTCGCCCAGGCCATGGTCCGTGAGGGCCTGCGCAATGTCACCGCCGGCGCCAACCCGATGGGCCTGAAGAAGGGCATCGAGACCGCCGTCGAGGCCATCAGTGCTCGTCTGTCCGAGATGTCCATCGACATCGAGACCAAGGACCAGATCGCCTCCACCGCCTCCATCTCGGCTGCCGACACCACTGTCGGTGAGATCATCGCCGAGGCCATGGACAAGGTCGGCAAGGAAGGCGTCATCACCGTCGAGGAGTCCAACACCTTCGGCCTGGAGCTCGAGCTCACCGAGGGCATGCGCTTCGACAAGGGCTACATCTCGCCTTACTTCGTCACCGACACCGAGCGCATGGAGGCTGTCCTCGAGGATCCCTACATCCTCATCGTCAACTCCAAGATCTCCTCGCTGAAGGACCTCCTGCCGGTCCTCGAGAAGGTCATGCAGTCCGGCAAGCCGCTGTTCGTCATCGCCGAGGATGTTGAGGGAGAGGCCTTGGCTGGCCTCATCGTCAACAAGATCCGCGGCACCTTCAAGTCTGTCGCCGTCAAGGCCCCGGGCTTCGGCGACCGTCGCAAGGCCATGCTCAACGACATCGCCATCCTCACCGGTGGCCAGGTCATCTCCGAGGAGGTCGGTCTGTCCCTCGACGCCGTCACCCTCGACCTGCTGGGCCACGCCCGCCAGGTTGTCGTCACCAAGGACGAGGCCACGATCGTCGACGGTGCTGGTGACTCCGAGCAGATCGCTGGACGCGTCTCCCAGATTCGCAAGGAGATCGAGAACTCCGACTCCGACTACGACCGCGAGAAGCTGCAGGAGCGCCTTGCCAAGCTCGCCGGCGGCGTCGCCGTCATCAAGGTGGGTGCCGCCACCGAGGTTGAGCTCAAGGAGCGCAAGCACCGCATCGAGGACGCCGTGCGCAACGCCAAGGCTGCCGTCGAGGAGGGCATCATCCCAGGTGGTGGTGTCGCTCTCATCCAGGCTTCCAAGGCCGCCACGATCGAGGGCTTGGAGGGTGACGAGCTCACCGGCGCCCAGATCGTTCTGACCGCCTGCTCCGCACCGCTCAAGCAGATCGCCATCAACGCTGGTCTCGAGGGTGGAGTTGTGGCTGAGAAGGTCGCCGGCCTGCCTGCCGGAGAGGGCCTCAACGCTGCCACCGGCGAGTACGTCGACATGGTCAAGACCGGCATCATCGATCCGGCCAAGGTGACCCGTTCGGCCCTGCAGAACGCCGCCTCCATCGCGGCTCTGTTCCTCACCACCGAGGCCGTCATCGCTGACAAGCCCGAGCCTGTGAAGGCCCCGGCTGGCGGCGACATGGATGGCATGGGTGGCATGGGCGGAATGATGTGATCCAGCCCATCTAAACCACAATGGGGCGGCTCCAATTGGAGCCGCCCCATTGTTTTGTGGGTTCTCGCGCGTGAAGGGGTCAGAGGTGATCGGTGAACATCCTGCGTGATGGCGCCGGTGGTCGGACGAGGTGAGTGATTGCTATGGCGAGTGCGGCGACGAGCAGCACCATGCCGATGATGACACCTGATCCGATGCTCACAGACGCGTACGCATCTCCGGACATTGCCGCGAGTTTTTTGAGACTGTGCACGGTGCTGGCAACCGGGATCACCAAAGCCAGAGCCATGCATCCGGAAGACACGGCGGCGATGACGTCACCGAGTTTGCTCGTTGTCAGAGCGGTGATGAGCCCGGCGGCGATGAGGATGATGCCTGTCCATCCGAGCATCGTGTGGATTGGGCTGGTAAATGCTGGCATCACCGAATTGAGGGCAGCGAGTTCTTCAGCTTTGTCCCCGCTCATATGATACATGGGACTGGGACTGAACGAGAGATGACCCAAGCCGTTCAGGGTGGTTCTGCCTTTGCGAGCGCGCACGGACAGCCATGTGAACAGAGGGACGAAGAAAAGCATTATTCCTATGAGCACCAATGCCCCGCAGAAGAGGAGTGACGCCTTGTCCTGTTTCAACCATCTCGTGAAGTTGCCGGATGCGTTTGGTGCTGTGAACGGCGCACCTGGATAGGGGTTGGGCTGGCTGTACTGCTGCGGATTGGGTTGGCCGTATTGCTGGGGATTGTATTGCTGAGGCTGGGGTCTGCCGTACTGCGAGGGGTTGGGCTGACCATACGGCTGGGGGTTGGGCTGCTGGGGATAGGGAGCGGGATGCTGCTGAGCACCAGGCGTAATGGGGGGCTGCTGGGACGGCTGGCCATATTGCTGCTGGGGTCCTTGGGGTCCGGACGGGCCGGGGTGCGGTGTCGACGATGGTGCCGGCCTGATGTGAGTCTTGTCGAAATCGTCGTTCTCACTCATCGAATGGCCCCCTTCATTGTCTTCACTCCGCAGGTGATAACCCATGCAACGAGGACGATCAGAGCAATGCCGCCAATGATCTCCGAAGCGATTATGAGATTGGTTCCAGCCCCGTTCTTTATCGCGGCCGTTGGCAGGAGGGACCAAGCCTTCCCGATGTCACTTGACGTGTCGAACTGGTTGCTCAGCTGTGACCACGCTGAAGTGACCCGGTCTACCAGGCCCGTGATGATTCCAGCGGGAATGCGTGCTGCTGCGCACAGGTAGAGCGCGCCTACGGCCATGCCAGTGGTGAGTAACACGTTGTGCCGGAGGACTAGCAGGACGCCTGCGGCAATGAACAGCAACGCGGCAAGCAAAGACATGATGCCGGTGAAGGTTGCGAGGGATGACGCTGGGCCGAGGGCCTTCTTGGCCTCTTCGTTCTCGGAAATCGCTGCCGTCAGTATGCCCAGGTCAAGCCCCTTGAACGGTTGAAGAGACCCATTTAATTCCAGACCTTCGCCTGAAGGGTCGGAGACGTGGAACGTGACCATGGACAGCATCAGACTCAGCAAGGTCAGGAGGCCACACAGGATTGCTGTGGCGCCCACGCCGAACCGTATCCAGTCGGCTGCCGGTCGTGACGTCCTGTGAAATTGCTGCTGTGGGGCCGGGGGATAGGGCTGTTTCGGCCCGTACTGGGACTGCCACATCGGTTGCTGTGGTTGCGGTCCCTGGGGCCATCCACCGCTCGGCGGCTGGCTGGTCATGGGGGATCCTTCCTGGCGCAAAAGCGTGCCACGCGAGAGACAACTAGCGTGCTCAGAGTACGCTCATGAATGGATGCTGGGGGCAGGATATGGAGCCCCTCGCATCTGGTGATTACGTTCCGGGCGCATCTGCGAACGAGCGTTTCCGGTGGCCATGACGGTGTTCTCCTGGATCGGTGCCATTAGGGCCGTGCTCGCTACAGGCTGAGCCACGCGGTAATGGCTGGCCGGATTCCCGGTCGTACCAAAGGGCGGCGAGGCAGTAGGTGCGATTCGTCGCCATGCCTCATTGAGTAGTGGTTACCTGCCGTCAAGTACTCTCGTCTGGTGCGCCTGAAGACCCAATCTCCACAGGGAAGCCGGTTTTCCACCTTCCTTGCTGGAGCTGGACCCCTCCATCCGCTGTTGTCGGTGTTGGCAGCAATGACCATTCTCGGGGTGGGACAAGGGGGTTTCGGGTTTGTCCTCACGGCCTTGGTAGGTGGTCATCCCGACGCTCAAACCTCGACGATCCTCCTTCTGGCGTCATTTGCAGGCGTCTGGCTGGTGCTGTGGTTGTGGATGACGTTTGTTGAGCAACGCCCGATGACGTGCCTGGGACTGCGCGGACCTTCCCGGGACATTTGGATCGGCGTGGCAATCGCGGTTGTGATCCTTGTCGTCGACGTCATCGTCATGATGGCCAGCGGTCAGGTCCGCATGAGGTGGGCCCGTCCTGATGCCATGGCGACGGTGCTCATCGTCGCCTCGCTGTTGTTGTTCTTGGTCCAAGGATGTGCCGAGGAAGTCGTGTTGCGCGGTTACCTCATGCAGTCAGTGGCAGCCGCGTGGGGGGTTCCTGCCGGTCTTGCCATACAGGCTGTGGTTTTCTCCGTCCTCCATGGAGCAAATCCCGGAACCACGTGGATCGCCCTGGTCAACGTCGCAGGATACGGCTTGATGCTGGGTCTGCTGGTGGTGTGGCGAGGAAGTCTGCTTGCCGCGATGGGTTTCCACAGCGTGTGGAACTGGTTACAGGGAATGGTGTTGGGATTCGACGTCTCCGGACTCGGTTTCAGACACACCGTGATGGCAGCCGACAGGACGGCCGGATCCCGCTCCTGGGTCACCGGAGGAGCCTTCGGTGCAGAGGGGTCCATCATCAGCACCGTCGTTCTCGTCATCCTCATCACGGGCCTCGTCGTGACGATTCGACGAGACTGGCGCAAGAATTAGGCCATGGCATTGCTCGAGGTCATCTGTCTGCACGAGAACGACGCCAAGCGGGCAGCACAGGGAGGTGCCGATCGCATCGAGTTGGTCGGCACGATGGACGACGACGGGCTTGCGCCCAGCCCCGAATTGCTGGCACGCACCCTCAGCGCCGTCGACATCCCGGTGCGTCCCATGCTGCGCCTAGATGGTGGGTTCAGCGCCGACCCACGCAGGCGTGACGAGATGCTCGGCTTGGTCAGTACTTATCGTGACCTCGGCGCTGACGGGCCCGTGCTGGGATTCCTCGACGAGGCCACCGGGGTCGACGTCGAGACCGTCACCGAGCTGACGCAGGGCTGGCCGGGCTGGACTTTCCACCGAGCCATCGACAACAGCCTGGAACCCGACAAGGCGTGGGTGCAGCTGCTGGGTCTGCCGGGACTGGACCAGGTCCTCACTGCCGGATCACCGCGCGGGATCGAGTACGGCCTCGACGACCTCATCGCCCGAGCCGAGGCCAATCCGCGCGTGGCCGAGCTCATCATGGCTGGTGGCGGCTTGCGTCCGGAGCACGTCCCGTGGCTGTATCAGGCGGGGGTGCAGGCTTTTCACATTGGCAGCCCGGCCCGGCCCCAGGGATCCTGGAAGGCGTGGATCGACGCCGATTTGGTGAGGTCCTGGCGCGACCTCCTTGATCGCCTTGCCGGATGACCCCACCCCGACGAGAACAGCAGAGACTCAAAACGCCTGAATCCACATGTCCCGGGTGCCTGGGGCGCGGAAGGGTATGTGGCCGTGGTCGTCGTGGACAGTCTGTGGCGCGGGGGTGGCGGGCTGCGACGGCTGAGCAGGCGTCACGCCGGGAGACTGATGGCGGGCAATGATCCGCGCCATTCCCTCAATGGTTTCGACCAGGTCTTCCATGGATGCCGTGGCCGAATGGGTCAGTCCAACAGCGGTGTACCCGTTCGTCCCGGTGGAAGCCACCGAATTGACGTGCCAGCCGTCCTCAAGAGGCAGCCAGCCATTCTTGACGTAGGGCGATTTCATCCCCGCCGTCATGCCCCAGTCCTGGTCCTCCGCGACGCTGGACATGAGCTCTCTGGCATAGGCCCGCATGGACTCGGGAATGATCTTGTTGGGGCAGAAGATGTGGTCAGCGAGCACGACCTGGTCGGCGGCGGTCGTCGACGTCAATCCCCAGTGATCTTCAGAGTCGAAGGCGGTGTGAGTGGCACCCATGCGGTGCATCGCCCGGCGGACCCCGTCGGCCCTACCAACCCTGTTCCACAGGGCAGTCGCGGCGTCGTTGCTGGAGTTCTCGATCATGGGGGCCAGAAGGTCCTTCTCGGTTCCGGAAAGCTGACGTTTCTCACCCGCAGCCTGAATCATGACCGTCTCCATGATTGCCAGCTTGATGATCGACGCGGTGATGTAGTGCGTGGCCCCGTGGTTGAGAACGTGGATGTTGCGTTGTCCATGCACCCTCATGGCGATCGACTGCTCGCCCTCACGGGTGTTGAGGTATTTCTTGAGCTCGTTCTGGTACGCGAACGTGACGTAGGGCCCGGGAGCAGCCGGATTGGCGACCCTCGTCGGAGCGGGCCCGCGCGGCTCCGGGCGATCTGGTCGGTTCGCGGCCTGGACTGCCGGGAAGCCGATGGCGGCCCCAGTAGCTATGAGCAAGCCGCCCAGCGCAGAGCGCCTGGAGAATAGCGCCTTCCCAGACAATTATGTCCCCCTCTTCCACGGCCCGTTTCGTTCACATCTATTTTCACGCTGTCCGGTCCAGTGCGTCCAAATCGTCCGCATCGACGATGCGATACGAGTACCCCTGTTCGGCGAGGAAACGTTGACGGTGACTGGCGAAGTCGGCATCGACGGTGTCTCGGGAGACGACCGCGTAGAACCTGGCCACGAGCCCATCCTTGGGTCGCAGCAGCCGGCCCAGGCGCTGGGCTTCCTCCTGGCGGGACCCGAATGCCCCCGACACTTGAATGGCGACCTCGGCACTCGGCAGGTCGATGGAGAAGTTCGCGACCTTGGAGACCACGAGCAGGTCGGTAACCCCTCCGCGGAAATCCTGGTAAATCTTTTGACGCTTGGTCGGAGTGGTGGATCCAGTGATGATCGGACACCTCAGTTCCTCGGCCAGCTCCTCCAGCTGGTCCACGTACTGGCCGATGACCAGGGTGGGCTGGCCACGATGGCGGGCCACCAGGTCCGCAACCACCCGGTTCTTGATCGGCAGGGTCGCGGCCATCCGGTAGCGGACGTCCGGTTCTGCCATGGCGCAGGTCATCCGGTCGGACTCGGGCAGGCTCACCCGCACCTCGACGCAGTCGGCAGGAGCGATCCAGCCCTGGGCCTCGATCTCCTTCCAGGGAGCGTCGTAGCGCTTGGGCCCGATGAGGGTGAAGACGTCGTCCTCGTGGCCGTCCTCGCGCACCAGAGTGGCCGTCAACCCCAACCGACGGCGTGCCTGTAGGTCGGCCGTCATGCGGAAGACCGGAGCCGGAAGCAGGTGAACCTCGTCATAGATGACCAGGCCCCAGTCGCGGGCCTCGAAAAGCTCCAGGTTGGGGTGCACACCCTTACGTTTGGTCGTGATGACCTGATAGGTGGCGATGGTGACGGGCCGCACCTGCTTGCGTGACCCGGAGTACTCGCCGATCTCGTCGGGGGTCAAGGAGGTGCGTCGGACGAGCTCCTCCTTCCACTGCCGGGCGGAGACGGTGTTGGTGACGAGGATGAGAGTCGTGCAGCGGGCCAGGCTCATGGCGGTCGCCCCGACGACGGTCTTGCCGGCGCCGCAGGGCAACACGACAACTCCGGATCCGCCGTCCCAGAAGGACTCGGCAGCCATCCGCTGATACGGACGAAGACTCCAGTCGTCCTCGGTCAGATCGATGTCATGGCGCTCGCCGTCGACGTATCCAGCAAGGTCCTCGGCGGGCCATCCCAACTTGAGCAGAGCCTGTTTGAGGGTGCCGCGCTGGGAAGGGTGGACCACTGCCGTCTCATCATCGATCTGGTCGCCGACGAGGCCACGGACCGATTTGGATCGCAGCACCTCGGTGAGCACGGCCTTGTCCGTCGACACCAGGACGAGTCCGAGGGTGGGGTGCTTCTCGATGCGCAGCCGGCCGTAACGAGACATCGTCTCGGTGACGTCGATGAGGAGTCCGGAGGCCACCGGATAACGGGAGTACCTCATGAGGGTGTCGACGACCTGTTCGGCGTCGTGCCCAGCGGCCATCGCATTCCACAGACCCAGTGGGGTCAGTCGGTAGGTGTGGATGTGTTCGGGAGCCCGTTCCAGCTCCGCAAAGGGGGAGATGGCATGACGGCACTCGTCCGCCAGAGGGTGATCCACCTCCAGCAAGAGGGTGCGATCGGACTGGACAATGAGGGGGCCGGGTAGAGAAGTCATCACTTCCAGTATCGCCCCTGATCCCGGATTTGTTCCTGCTTCGAGGGGTCGATGGGACGTCGTCAGGCCGGTTGGCAGGCGGTGATCCGGGACACCGGGACGACCGCCGCCCCGCCACCACCACGGATGACGCATCGCACCGCCCCGGCCGCGACCGCCATGATCCGCACCGTCTGACGCACTGCAGTGCCATCGTCGATGACTCGCTCGATCCGCATCCACGCACCCTCCTGCTGGGCTTGGTGCAGCTGGGCGAGAAGCTGACGGCGATCCGAGAACCCACGGCCCTTGTTGTTGAGCAGTGCCGCGGCAAGGCCCTCCGGATCGGCCTGCGGAGCCGAAGACGTGAGGGCGTCGACCTTGGCGCGAGGGGGAGGGGGAGCCGAGAAGACGTCGCCGTGGGAATCGCGGGCCACGGGGGACATTCCCAACTGGCGAAGGCCTGCCAGCACCTGGTCAGGTTCTGCCTGGGCCACCAGCACCTGCGGTCCAACTCGACGCAGTCCCAGATCAGTCGCCAGAGAACTGCGCAGAATAGCCTCGACGGCAGCCGGGTCGTCGATCTCCAACAGGGCACCGGCGGCGGCCACCGACACCCGACCATGATCACGAACGACGTCGTCGAGGAGGACCAGCAGACCTTGGGGAACATCGCTGAGGGAGTGATCCGTCCACCACTGACGCACACGGTCCCCAGTCCACCCGGCGTCCAGGGCACGACGCAGGCTGGTCCGGGTGAATCGCCGTACACCGGCGATCCCAGTGGACTCCCGATCGGCCAGCAGAGCCAGGTCGGTGGCGGTGTCGGGGGTCAGTGGGCCGGGGGCGATGGCGGTGAGATCGGACTGCAGGATCACCTCGTCAGTGCGTTCCGGCATGTCAGCGCAGGTGAGGGAATCGACGAGATCGGTGCGCGCTCCCAGAGCGATCATCCCCAGCACTCGGCATTCGTCGAGGACAGCCTCGACCAAGGAGTCATCGACTGTGGTGCCCGGCTGACGCCATCGGATGCGGTCGGCGACGAGGCCGGCCTTCACGGGAGTGCCGGGTTCAGCTGTGCTCAGTTCCTCGTGGACGAGGCGTCGCCACGCGCGGGCAGTTGCCGGCGACGAGGCATCCAAGGTGTTGTCCAGGCTTCCGGGAAACTGCGGGATGCGTCTCCAGGCATCGCGCAAGCTCACCCACTGACCCCACAACGAATCAGTGCGCCAGCGGTCCGCGAGCGAGGTGGGCAGCCAGCCGCGCCCGTCGGCACCGATGAATCCGCCAGCCGCCGCGACGGCGAGGTGTACCCAGCCATCGTCCCCCGGGGCCACCCGCGACAGCACGGTGCGGGCGTCTCGCTTGGCCATGCCGCCACTGGCCAGCAGGGCACAGTCGTGACGCTCCACCCCCTCCAGCAGGGCGGACATCGCGCTGACGGCCTCCAGCGCCGTCCCGAGGCCGGCACGATTGACCAGGGCGGTCTGACGCGGCTCGGGCCATGCTGGTGGGGTGGGGCTGGGCTGTTCGGCAAGGAGACGATTCCCGCGCAGGGGCAGGGCCACCTCACGGGGCAGGATGACGGTGTCATCGTCGAGGGGACGCAACAGGCGGTGGGCCAGCGCCATCTCGACGGGGGTCGTCGCAGTCTCGGGCGTCACCGTGCGTCGAGCATTGGGGAGGTGACCGGTGGGGGACCACACCAGACGCTCCAACACGGCGTGCGCCTTGGGGCCCGCGGCAGCCAGTCTCTCGGCCACTTCCTCAGAGCCCATGGGCATGACGGACACCGGTGCCAACCCGGCTGGGTATCCGGACAGGTGAGTGGTGACGACCTGAATGACGTGCAGGTGGCCGGAATCCTCCAGGACGAGAACCATGTCGAGCAGATCGGAGACGCCGTCCGCGACATCGGCACGAATCGTGCCGGGCTTGGGCGGCCATCCCTGGCAGATGGCGTCAGTCAGTTCAGCCAGCGTGAGGTCTCCCAGTGCTGCCAGGGCGGTCAGCAGGCTCAGTCGCCACCGATCAAGGCTGGAAATGGCGGCATTGATGGAGGCGTGGGTGCCAGCCCGCGAAGAGACCTCAGCGAGGTCGCGTGGAGTGGGATTCGCCAGGTCGGGGCGCAGGGTCAGAAGCCGAGAGAGCCTCTGGGCGTCCAGACCCCGAATCGTGGAGGCAAGGGTCGTCGGTTCATCAACCGCACTCATCGTCGTGGCCTCGGATCCCGAGGCGTCAGCTGACGATCAATGAGAAGGAGCCCGAGTGCGAGCATCACGACGCATCCCAGGCGAGACATCCATGCGAACTGGGCCGGCACGGTTCGTACCGGCGACTCGATCGCGCCACCGATGATGACGACGACCGTCACAGCGGTGAGAGCCTTGCTGAGGCGTCCAGCGGCGAATGGGTGACGCCATGCCAACCACCATGCGAGGAGCAGAGCCGGTATCGACAGTGGGGACCACACGCATCCCAGTGCGAGCACGACGACCCACGGCCATCCCAACGCTCGACACAGGTCCATGATGGACCGGCTGCCGGCGGTGGCGGGCATGCGCGGATCAAGTCGCCGGGGCATCCGGACGGTCTTGAGACGTGGCGGGGGAACCGTCGAGACGGGGTCTCCCGCCGGAGCTGCCCAGGTCGAGGAGCCACTGGCCAACCGGCTTGTGCGGATGGGTTCATGCGGATCTCGATGCTCAACACGGGGGCCGGTCAGTCCTGCCTGGGTGGAGAACGGGTCATGGGGTTCGCGGCGGCCTCGACGACGCGGTATCAACTCGGCCAGCGGGCGGTAGTCCCCACCCTGATAACCACGGGGAGCGACTGATGGCTTCCCGGCAGCCGGGTTGGCAGGAAGGCTCGGGGCCTCGAGAGGAGCGACCCGAGGAGCTTGGAAGGCACCCGGAGCAGGACGGGAGCCGACGACGTCAACGGGTGCTCTCCTGACGGTGCTCTGTGCCATGTCTCCATGGTAGGGGGTAGGGCCGACCAAGCGGTGCGCTCAGTGTGTGCGGGTCAACGCTCACAGGAGATGATTGTGATCGCTCAGAAACGCTCATCGGGCCATAATCTCAACCTAGACACGAAGCGACGCGCGGCGTGGCCGCGCATGTGAGGGAGGGCCGACATGGAGGTCATCATCTGCTCCGACGAGCAGGCCGTCGGACGGATTGCTGCCGAGCGCATTGCCAGGGTGCTGGCCCGGGCGAAGACACCGGTGCTGGGAGTGGCCACCGGGTCGACGCCGCTGACGACCTACTCCTCACTGGCTGCTCTCGCTCAGGAGGGCAAGGCTGATTTCACCGGTCTGCGCGCCTTCGCCCTGGACGAATACGTCGGTCTTCCCGCCGACGACGAGCGCTCCTACGCCGCCACCATCCGACACACCGTCACCGAGCAGCTCGGTCTGGACCCGGCCGACGTGCACACTCCGGACGGCATGGCGGACGACCTCGACGCGGCATGCGCGGATTATGAGAAGGCGATCCAGGAGGCCGACGGCGTCGACGTCCAGATCCTCGGTATCGGGGCCAACGGTCACATCGGATTCAACGAGCCGACTAGCTCGCTGTCCTCGCGGACTCGTGTCAAGACCCTCGCTGAGCGGACCAAGGCCGACAATGCTCGGTTCTTCGAGGAGGGCGAGAAGGTTCCCAGTCACTGCGTCACCCAGGGGCTTGGGACGATCATGGACGCCCGCAATGTCGTTCTGCTGGCCGTCGGAGCCAACAAGGCCGATGCTCTCGCCGGAGCTGTCGAGGGTCCGGTCTCGGCGATGTGCCCGGCCTCGGTGCTGCAGTTCCACCCCCATGTTCTCGTGATCGCCGACGAGGCCGCAGCCTCCAAGCTGGCGATGGCTGACTACTTCCGATGGACTGACGGCCAGCGGGGTGATCTCTCCGGCGCCATGTGAGACCCGTCGGTGTGACGCTTCTGGCCCGTCGGAAGCCTTCCCGTCGGGCTGTGGAAAGATCGCGGGTGGTGGACCGTCGACAAGGCTGTAGCCTTGTATGGCGGTCCATTGACCGTCATGACCAGAAGGAGTGAGCCAGAGATGCCAACCGGAAAGGTGCGTTTCTACGACGCCACCAAGGGGTTCGGTTTCCTGACGAAGGACGGTGGCGGCGACGTGTACGTCAACGCTTCCGCCTTGCCCGCAGGGGTGAATACCCTGAAACCCGGTCAGAAGGTTGACTTCGGGGTTGTTGAGGGACGTCGAGGAGAGCAGGCCCTGTCCCTGCAGATCGTCGAGACCCCGGCCTCGCTGTCCAAGGCGAGCCGCAAGAAGCCGCAGGAGATGGCGGTGATCTGCGAGGACCTCATCAAGATGCTCGACAAGATGGGCAATGGCTACCGGCACGGACGTCATCCCGATCCGCGCACCGCCGGCGCGGTGGCCAAGATGCTTCGTGCTGTTGCCGACGAGTTGGAGCTGTGATGACACAGGTGACGTCGAGATCGCGCGCTGCGACCCGGGCCGTCAAGGTTGACGCGACGATCGCGAAGGCTGTTGACCAGGCTCGGGAAGCGGCCGAGCGTCGCGCGGGTGACTTCGGGGTCGGTGAGCACGTCGGGACGATCGTCGAGGACGAGCGCGTTCTGACCCATCTCTTCGAATGCCCGCATCCGGGATATCGAGGATGGCGGTGGGCCGTCACGATGTCGCGTGCCCTGCGCGGACGCAACGTCACCGTCAATGAGGTCGTTCTCATTCCGGGCGACGACTCCCTGCTGGCCCCCGAATGGGTGCCGTGGCGCGACCGAGTGCGTGCCGGGGACATCACCGCCGGCACCCTCATGCCCACCGCTGACAATGATCCGCGCCTGGAGCCTGGTTACACCGGTGGCGAGCTTGCCGCCGACGAGGATCCGGCTGAGTGGGCTACCACCCGAGCTGTGGCGTCTGAGCTGGGGCTGGGCCGTGAGCGTTTGCTGTCGCGAGAGGGCCGTGACTCCACCGCTGAGCGTTGGCTCGCCGGTGAGGGTGGCCCTGACAACGCCATGAGTCGTCATGCTCCTGCCAGCTGCGTCACCTGTGGCTACTTCGTGCGCTTGCAGCACTCCCTGGGGCGGGTCTTCGGGGTGTGTTCCAACGAGTTCTCGCCCTCTGACGGCTCAGTGGTCCACGTCGATCATGGCTGTGGCGGTCACTCCGACGTCGTCGAGAAGCATCGCGGTATCGAGCTGCCCGAGCCGGTCTTCGACACCATCTCGATCGACGACTCGTTGTTCGACTGAGTTGTGATCCCCGGGGAGGGGTTCAGTGGCGGGATCGTCGCCAGCAGTATGCCGTGCCGACGATCCCCAGAGCAGTACCCGTCAGGCAGATCCAGAGCCAGTCGCGGTAGCCGTTCTCGGTGAGGTGGTCGAGCATGATCCAGCAGATGATGGACGCCACCGCGAAGGCGATGGTTCCCACGATGCCGACCGTCACCCCGTTCTCGTCGACAGGGGCGACATTGGCCTGGGTTAGCAGGTGTTCACGCTGGTTCGCCACGGTTCCATCGTAATGCCCTGCAACATGGCCGTGACATGTCATCCCTAGAATGCCCCCGTGCCCAGCAACACCGCATCAGCAAGATTCGACAATTGGTTTCATCTCACGGAACGAGGATCGACGAGATCGCGCGAGATTCGCGGCGGCCTCGTCACCTTCTTCACGATGGCCTACATCCTAGCCCTGAACCCTCTCATCATCGGTACCGCGGCGGACAAGAACGGCAAGCTCCTCAACGGGGCTCCGAAGTTCCTCGACGCCGCCGGCACCACCCTCAACACGGCTGCCATTGACGACAACAAGATGATGGTCATGGCCGTCACCGCCTTCGTGGCTGCGATCATGACGATTGCCATGGGTATCTGGGGACGATTCCCGATGGGTATCGCGACCGGCCTTGGCATCAACTCCCTGCTTGCCTACGTCGTCGCCCCGACGATGACCTGGTCCCAGGCGATGGGCCTGGTGGTGTGGGAAGGCGTCCTCATCCTCGTCTTCGTCCTCACCGGCGTCCGAGAAATGATCTTCCGGGCCGTCCCGAACTCTCTACGCTCGGCGATCAGCGTCGGAATTGGCCTGTTCATCGCCTTCGTTGGTTTCGTGGACTCGGGCGTCATCCGTCGCGGCGCCGGCACCCCCGTCACCTTGGGTGTCGGCGGCAGCCTGGAAGGCTGGCCGATCTTCCTGTGCCTGTTCGGATTCCTCCTTCTCGTCGTGCTGCACCAGCGTCACGTCAAGGGATCCATGCTCATCGCGATCATTGGTACCTCCCTGCTCGGAGTCATCATTGAGGCCATCGCTCACCTGGGACCGCAGGGCGAGAAGAATCCCACCGGCTGGGCCCTCAACGTCCCACGGCTGCCCGGGGTGGAGGACTTCCGCCTGCCCGATCTGAGCCTGCTGGGTCACGTCGACCTGTTCGGCGGCTTCCTGGTTGACGGTCACTTCCACGTCGGAGTGTTTCTGGGGACCCTTCTGGTCGTCTTCTCCCTCATGCTCGCCGACTTCTTCGACACCATGGGAACGGTTGTCGCCATCGGAGACCATGCCGGCATCCTCGACGAGACCGGCAACCCCGAGCACCTCAAGGGGATCCTCGTCGTCGATGCCCTGGCTGCCGTCGCTGGTGGTCTCGGGTCGGCCTCCTCGGCCACCGGTTACGTCGAATCGGCCGCTGGCGTGGGGGAGGGGGCGCGAACGGGTATCGCCTCCATCGTCACCGGTATCGGATTCCTGCTGGCGATGTTCCTGTCCCCCATTGTGTCGATCATTCCCTCGGAGGCAGCCGCGCCGGTGTTGGTCTTCGTTGGATTCCTCATGATGGCCCAGGTCACCCATATCGACTGGAAGCACGTCGAGGAAGGTCTTCCGGCCTTCCTGGGCATGGTGCTCATGCCGTTCGCCTACTCGATCACGACGGGCATCGGCGCTGGCCTCATCATGTTCTGCATCACCAAGACCATCGCTGGCAAGGCACGCAAGATCCATCCGCTGTTGTGGGTGGTTGCGGCCCTCTTCGTGGTCTACTTCGTCCAGTCCCTGCTCATGAGACTGTTTGGCCAGATGTGAGGCTGGTGGGTTGAATCCCACCGACGGTGTCCGGTTGCCAGACCACCAAGAGGTCTGCTGCCGGGCGCCCCAGGTCGCTGGCGAGGTCCATCCATCCCGGATATGAGTTGAGGAATTCCAGGATGGCGTCAGCCTCACCTCGCCGCTCGGCCGGTATCTTGTCGACGACATCAGCCAGCCCAAGCCGAGTCGTCAGTACCTGCCCGGTGCGCGCATAACCGATCCTCATGCCAGGTGCCGGTCGCAGCGGAATCTGCGGTTCCCCTACCATGAGCCGTTTGATGGCACAGGTACTGGACAAGCCGACAGCCGCGAGGTCGAAATCAAGCTCATCGAGCCGCGCCACCGACATCGGGATCTCGGTCCATCCCCACGACAGGTGGGTCAACCACTCATTGACGAGTCGCCAGCACCGTCCCAGGCGATCAGGCTCGATGAATCGGCCATGAACCAAGTCCTCGACATCATTGGGAGTTGGCCATCCCACCGGCAGCATCGGTCCCTCGACATTGGGCTTGTGGAGTGGGTGGAACGGGTTGCGCCAACCTGATCGACGATGATGGTGGACGGGTACGCTGAACGTGGCCTCGGTCCACTTACGCAGTTTCGTCGAGAGGCCCTCGTCAGCCCCAAACATGTCGCGAACTTCGTCGATCGCGATGGCGTTGAGTCTCAACCCACCCATGGCAACAGATTATTAGCCATGAGGTCGACATAAGGTGTAATCCATGAATCCACGCTCCAGGCAACACATCATCAGCGGGGTTCTCATCATCCTCGTACTGATCGTCGTGGTGGGATCCCTGCTGTGACAGGTCGGTCCGGCATGGCAGGATGTCTTTTTGTGACCCGACGATCCTGGCCCCGACGTTCCCGCAGCGCGAGTGCGCTGGTGGCCCTGGGATGCGCCTGGGGACTGTCGGCTGGCCCTGCTGCCGCCGTCGATCTCACCATCACGACGGACAAGAAGCTTGGCACCCCGGTTGGCATGGCTGCCGACCTCGACAATGACTGCTACTGGGTCACCGATGGTTCTCCGTCGACGGTCCACTCCCTGCTTGCCCTCGACGAGACGGGCAAGGAAGTCCATCGGGTGAGGTGGGAGCCAGCCTTCCACGACGTGGAGGCGATGGCGTGGGCCAATGGCGTGCTCTACGTCGCCGACATCGGTGATAAGAAAACCAGGCGCCGCGGCATCCGCGTGATGTCTCCCACCTCGACGGCAGCCAATCAATCCACCTACTACGAGTGGATGTTCACCTACCCCGACGGCGCTCACGACGCCAAGGCCATGGCAGTCAGTCCCAAGGGGAGCTTCTACATCGTCACTGACGGTCCCCACCCGGCGATCTACCGTAGTGGCCCGCAGGTCAGCCGCACGGAGTCCAACCCGCTCGAAAAGGTGGCGGACGCCCCCGCCGGGGTCAAGGACGCCACCTTCCTGCCAGACGGGTCACGGCTGGCCATGCTGACCGACCATGAGGTTCGGGTCGTTGACGCCTACTCCTGGAAGGCGGTCGCCAACGCGGCGTTCTCGGGCGGGCAGACCATCACCACCGACACCACACAGAAGACCCTGGAGATCGCGACCTCCGGCAACAAGGTGCAGGAAATCGACTTCCCGACGACGCTGACCTCGATCTCGCCGACCCCCTCGCCGACTCCGAGTGCCAAGGCAGGGGCCACCCAGGCCAGTGGCAAGCCCACCTCCAAGGCGCGCTCAGGCACCCTCATCGCGGTGTTGGGAGCGGTCGCGGTGGCACTGTGCGCCGGCGTCGTGACCTTCGTGCACGACCGCTCCCAGGACACCACCTGGCGACACTGTTAGTCGTGGTGCTCCAGTAACCAATCCAGGCAGGCCGTCAACGCCTCGATGTCGCCGGGCTCGATCGAGCTGAAGGTGGCCACCCTGATCTGATTGCGGCCCAGCTTGCGATACGGCTCGATGTCGAGGATCCCGTTCTCGCGGGCGCGGGCACACAGCTGGGTGGCGTCGACGGACTTGTCGATGTCGATCGTCACCACCACCGGGCTACGTAGCGCAGGATCGGCGACGAAAGGGGTCGTCAACGGGTTGTCCTCGGCCCAGCGGTAGAGGATTCCTGAGGTCGACGCGGTGCGGGATGCCGCCCACGTCATGCCGCCCTTGTCCAGCAGCCAGCGGCACTGCGCCTCCAGCATGACGAGGGTGGCCAGCGCGGGAGTGTTGAGGGTCTGATCTGCCCGGGAATTCTTCACTGCGACGCTGAGATCAAGCATCTGCGGTACCCAGCGAGCCGAGGTAGTCAATCGTTCCGAGCGTTCGATCGCTGCTGGTGACAGAATTGCGAGCCACAACCCGCCGTCCGAGGACAGGTTTTTCTGCGGTGAGAAGTAATAGGCGTCAGTCTGCGCCACGTCTGCAGCAACTCCGCCAACAGCTGACGTGGCATCGACGAGGACCAGGGAATTCTCGTCAATCTCATCCGGTCGACGGATCGGGGCGACGACCCCGGTGGAGGTCTCGTTGTGAGCCCACGCATATGCGTCGATCTCTCCCAGAGCTTGCGGCAGGGCGAGCTCGCCGGGCGGGGCCTGGAAAACTGCCGGATCTGCGAGGAAGGGAGCTCCTTGCAGGACCGAGGAGAATTTCTTCGTGAACTCGCCGTAAACGCCTGTCGCGGCGCACTTCTCCACCAGGGAGACGGTCGCCATGTCCCAGAAGAGGGTGGCTCCGCCGTTGCCAAGAGCAACCTCATATTCGGCCGGAAGGTCGTAGAGGGTGGAGAGTTCCTCGCGGATCGCGGCGACCACATGGCGGACAGGTGGTTGGCGGTGGGAGGTACCCATCACCGATCCCGGTTCGGACAAACTGGCCACCACCTCCCGTCGGATCCGGGACGGGCCACACCCGAAACGGGGGTCGGAGGGCAGGAGGTCACTGGGAATCCTTGGCTCAGCCATGGTCCTATCCTCGCAGATCTTGGTGCTGACGAAGCTCGTGTTCACGCTGTGACCATGTGGCAGTATGTGGGAAAACCCGCTGTCAAGGAGGCATCGATGATCAGCCGTATTGCTTCGCACCACGTCGTCGCCCGTGACGGAAGTGATTCACCGGCAACGATCACCGTCGAGGCCGGACGCATCGCCAAGGTCGGGGAGGGTATCGATCCGCAGGCTGAGCTCGTCGACGAGTGGATCCTGCCGGGCTACGTCGACACCCACTGCCATGGCGGCGCCGGTGCCGACTTCACCGATCCCGACCATGACGCCGCCGTGCGAGCCGTGGCCTACCACCGCAGCCAGGGTTCGACGACCCTCTTCGCCTCCACGGTGACCGCCGCCATTGACGACGTCGTCGACCAGGTCGGACGACTCCGTCAACTCAGCGACGAGGACGAGATCGCCGGCATTCACCTCGAGGGACCCTTCCTCGCAGAGTCGCGCAAGGGTGCCCATGCTGTCGAGCTGTTGTGCGATCCTGACCCGGTCTCGGTGGATCGACTCATCGAGGCAGGAGGGTCTGCTCTCAGGATGGTGACGATCGCTCCGGAGCGCGAGCACGGTCTGGAGGCCGTCGCGACCTTCAGCAAGGCGGGGGTGCATGCCGCCATCGGTCACACCGAGTGCGACAACACCACTGCCAGCGCTGCCGTCGATGCCGGATCCGATGTCATCACCCACCTGTTCAACGCGATGCCGTCCATCCATCACCGCAAGCCCGGTCCGGTCCCGCCGATGCTCACTGACCCCCGCGTGGTCTGCGAGCTCATCTGTGATGGCGTGCACCTGGCACCAGACGTCATTCGGATGGCCATCTCGGCTGCCGGACCGCAGCGCATCGCCCTGGTCACCGACGCCATGAGCGCCACCGGTCAACCTGACGGCGACTACATCCTGGGCAGCCTGCCGGTGAAGGTTGTCGACGGCCGCGCTCGACTGCTGGCCGCCGACGGTTCGCTGGGAGCGATTGCAGGATCCACTCTCACAATGGGTCACGCAGTCGAGTTCGTCACCTCGGTCGTGGGACTGCCGCTGGGGCAAGTTGCCGTCATGGCGGCCACCACACCGGCTGAACTCCACGGTCTGAGCGAGGTTGGCGTCTTGGAGGAGGGGCGCTGGGCTGACATGTGTCTCACCGACGAGAAGGGTCGTCTGGTCCGCGTCATCCGTCGCGGTGAGTCCGTCTGACGACCATGACAGGTATTTGAGCACTAAACTTCCTGACGGGGGTCGCTCGGGCGTGAGCAATGACGCCCCGACCGTTTTGTCAGACAACCTGTCCGATGGGCAGGTGGACAGCGACGCCCCTCGGCTGTGAGGGCGGGGAAGAGGTGCACCGTGAGCAGTGAGCTCGTCGATACAACGGAGATGTATCTGAGGACTCTCTACGAGCTGCTCGAGGAGGGTGTTGAGCTGCGCCGCGCCCGTATCGTCGAGCGACTGCACCAGTCCGGCCCCACCGTCTCCCAGACCGTGGCTCGTATGGAGCGTGACGGTCTCGTGGTCGTCGAGTCTGACCGCTCGATTTCGCTGACGCAGGAAGGCCACGACGCGGCCGAGACGGTGATGCGCAAGCATCGTCTGGCCGAGTGCCTGCTCACCGAGGTCATCGGTCTTCGCCCCGACCTGGTTCATGACGAGGCATGCCGTTGGGAGCACGTCATCTCCGGTGAGGTCGAGAAGCGCCTCACCGAGATCCTCGACAGCCCCGATGTCTCCCCGTACGGTTGCCCCCTTCCTCCCGAGCAGATCGGTCGTCGTCCGGACGACTCCGCCCGTTTCCGCGACGACTCCAAGCCTCTTGACGAGATCATCGCCGAGGCCGGCTGCCCGGTCAGTGTGACCGTCACCCGGTTGTCGGAGTTCTTCCAGGCCACCGAGGGCAACCTCACCGACGTCTACGCCGCTGGACTGTTGCCGGGCATGAGCATCGAGGTCAAGGATGATGTCGACGGCATCCGTCTGACGGGTCCCGACGGTTCGGTTGTCGTCGATCCGGAGGTCCTTTCCGGTCTGTTCGTCGTCCAGAACTCCTGAATCGCGGTGACGATGCCGCAATGAGTGTGTCCCAAACCCTGTGGCCCCGTCAGCTGCCAGATCTGAACCAGATCGCGACGCTCTGTGAAGCGGGTTGGTATGACACCGCCGATTCCATGTTACGGATGACGCGGGCGTCCGAATCCGATGATCCTCACTTGGTGCAGGCCGCTGCTGTGACGGCCGTGGCCCGCAGAGTCCTGGCCCTCGATGCCGAAGATTTCGAGGAGATCGGGGACCCCCTGCCTGCTGATCTGCGATCCCGGCTCACTGACGCGGGTTTTCCGCACCACCCGCGGTCAACCGAGAGGGGAGCACTGGGAGACCTGGTGCCCCTCTACGAGCTCATGCTCGAGGTCCTCGACATCCGGATGCATCGCGAGGAGCCACAGCAGGTCGTCGTGACCTGCCACATCCTGGGGGAATACCTGGGCCAGCTGGCCTGGCAATCGGTACTGGGAGACGGCGGGGACCCGCTCACGTTGCCCGGCAAGGTGGGGGAGAAGTGGGGAGGCGAAGGCCAGGACTGCGCCCACACCTCGGCCATGAACGCGACGGCTCGACGCAGCCTTCATGCTGCTCAGGGTGACGAGGAGGGTTACACCTCCTACCTGGACAAGTTCCATTCCAGATTGGGTGAAGCCCTCGGGGTGTGCGCGATGAACCACGCCACCATTGATGCCGGTGAGCGTCCTGACGTCGGTATCACCTGTCCGCACCCGTGCCAGTGGGTGCTCGCCGGTACGTGGGAGGACCGCCGGGCCCTGGACGCTCGGGTGCGACTGGCCCGTATCTTCCAGGAATCTGGCCTGGTGGCCCTGCGCCATCATGCCCCAGTGGGACATTTCTTCGGGGTGCCGTCGGGCAGTGAGATCGGCAATGCCTGGGTGACGACCTGGAACAAGCTCAATGAGCAGTGGTCGGACGGGTCCAACCCGATGCTGAACCCCTTGGCTCCCGGCTACGACGTCGACGTCTCCGACGAGGCACTGCCCGGCCTGTCCCGCGTGGTGTCGATCATCGCCGCGCGACCCATTTGTGCCGGCCATCTGCTACGTGATCTGGGAGCGACGGCGATTGCCGAGTTGAAGGCCGTGTGACATTCAAGGCGGCATGGCACCGAGCGCTGCGACATCGAGGTGAATCACGGATTGGCACATCGGGAATACGCCAGCTCCTGATGCTGTTGCACCACACATGGGCCGAGGCGCCACGGCGTTGCGGTCGACCGAACCCAAACAATTACCGGGAGGTACAACGTGGCTACCGTCGCATTGACCAAGGACAACTTCTCCTCGACCATCGATTCGAACGATGTCGTCCTCATCGACTTCTGGGCATCCTGGTGCGGGCCGTGCCAGCGCTTCGCGCCCATTTACGAGGACGCCAGTGAGCGTCACACTGACGTGACCTTCGCCAAGGTCGACACCGAGGACCAGCAGGAGCTGTCCGCCGGTCTGGAGATCACCTCCATCCCGACGATCATGGCCTTCCGCAATGGTTACCTCGTCTTCCGTCAGTCCGGCCTGCTGCAGGGCCGTCAGCTCGACGAGCTCATCGAGAAGGTCAAGGAGATCGACGTCGAGGATCTCAAGAGGCAGGCCGAGGCCCAGAAGCAGGGCTGACACCGGGTTTTCTCATTCCCGCCAATGTGTGCGGATACGGGGTCGGCGACAGGGTGGTAACGTCCTGCCGTCGACCCTACTTACGTCATACGTGATTGAGTCATGGATGCCGGGCGGGTCGCGGTGCCGAGCGCAGTGGTGCGTCGGTGCGACATCCCGTCCATAGGAGTTGTCCGTGACATCGAGAACCGAGGTCGCCGAGCTCGTCGAGACGACGCGACCGGCAGGCCCGAAACGCCGTATTGGTGTGGTAGCGGCGGTCGCCACCCTGGGCTCACTGCTCTTCGGCTATGACACCGGGGTCATCTCTGGCGCTCTACCCTTCATGTACCTGCCACATGGTGCTGGTGGTTTGGCTCTGACGGTGGGCCATGAAGGTGCCATCGGAGGGACGCTCACCCTTGGTGCGGCCTTCGGCGGGCTCATCGGCGGCATGATGAGCGATCGCTGGGGACGCCGTCATAACCTGCTGACCCTCGCTGTCCTGTTCATCATTGGTGCTCTCGGCACGGCCGTGGCTCCCAGCATCTGGGTGATGTACCCCTTCCGGGTGGTGCTCGGCTTTGCCGTTGGCGCGGCCTCGGCAACGGTGCCGGTCTATCTGTCGGAGACCTCTCCGAAGCGGATGCGTGGCCGCATCGTCGCTCTTGACCAGTTCATGATCGTCTTCGGTCAGCTGCTGGCCTTCTCCGTCAATGCCGCCATTTCTGCGGCACATGGCGGCCCGACCCTGACGGTGACGGCGGATCCGTCCGGTCGGCTCGCTCCCGGAACCTATTCCTGGGACAAGTTGCAGGCCATGGCGACGTCCCATGGCGGAACGATGAGTGACGAAGCTTTCCACGCCTTCGTCATGCAGCTGTCGGTGTCCGCCGGATCTGGTGGAGCCTGGCGGTGGATGCTCGTGGTGTGCACCCTGCCGGCTGTCGCCTTGTGGATCGGTATGCGGAGGATGCCTGAGTCGGCGCGCTGGCACTTGAGCCACGGTCGGCTGCAGGAGGCGATTGCATGTCTGAAACAGGTGCGCGTCGAAGGGGCTGACGAGCCGATCGTCGACGAGGTCACCGAGATGGTCGAGCTCAACGGTGAGGGCGGCAGACTTACTCATCGCCAGCAGTGGGCCGTCGTCATGGAGTCGCGGTGGACGCGTCGTCTTCTGCTCGTCGGAATATTCCTTGCCGCGGTCAACCAGACCACAGGTGTCAACACCGTCATGTACTACGCGCCGAAGGTGCTGGAATTCGCAGGGATGAGCACCCAGGCCTCGATCATTGCCCAGGTGGCCAACGGCGTCATGTCCGTCATCGGCGCCGGTGCTGGCCTGTGGCTCATCGAGAGGTTCGATCGTCGGCACCTTCTGATCTTCGACGTCACCGCTGTCGGTGTCTGTCTGCTCGGGATTGCCGCCACCTTCGGATTCGCCATTGCTCCGCATGTGGGCAAGGGTGTGCCGGCATGGGCGCCCATCCTCGTGCTCGTCCTCATGAGCATCTTCATGCTCATCGTCCAGTCCACCAACGGCACGGTGGTGTGGACCATGCTCGGTGAAATGTTCCCGACCCGGATGCGCGGAGCCATGAACGGTGCCGCGGTGTTCTGCGGATGGCTGGCGAACG
This sequence comes from Cutibacterium avidum ATCC 25577, assembly GCF_000227295.1. Lineage (GTDB taxonomy): Bacteria > Actinomycetota > Actinomycetes > Propionibacteriales > Propionibacteriaceae > Cutibacterium > Cutibacterium avidum. The sequence goes on from NZ_JH165054.1 coordinate 1,647,248, forward strand.
CGACGATCACCTGGACGTTCCCGGCCATGCTGGCAGGGCTTGGTGGTGCCGGAACCTACCTCACCTACGGCATTGTCAACCTCGTTATCGCGCTCATCCTGGTCAAGGTGATGCCCGAGACGAGGGGACGCTCCCTGGAGGAGATCGAGGTCGAGATGAAGCGGTGGTACGCCTGAGGGCGGCCCCGATAGGATTCGAACCTACGACACATGGTTTAGGAAACCACTGCTCTATCCCCTGAGCTACGGGGCCCTGCCCACGAAGGGCCACACCAGCCTAGTCCGGTGTGGTGGGCAGGGCCAACCCCGCCTTCCAGGTGGACTGGGATGTCCTGTCAACTTCGTGGGCCACGCAGGTGGGCCTCGCTACACTCGGTCATCAACACCTGACCGCCAACCACCTGCGATGGGAGTGGGGATGACCCAGCCCAGGTCTGAGCGTCTCGACGTCCTCTTCATCGGTGCTCATCCTGACGACGAGTCCGGTTTGCTCGCTGCTTTCGGACGGTGGCGTCACGAGTGCGGAGTGAAGGTGGGCGTCGTGTCCATCACCCGTGGTGAGGGTGGCGGCAATGCCGTTGGCAGCGAGGACGGTCCGCTGTTGGGTCTGCTGCGGGAGAGGGAGGAACGTAGCGCCCTGTCCCTGGTGGGCGTCGAGAGGTTCTTCTACCTCGACAAGGTCGACTTCTACTACACCGTTTCGGCGCCCCTCACGGCTCGGGTGTGGGGACGTCTCGACACCCTCTCTCGGCTTGTCAGGGTGGTCAGGGCGACCCAGCCGTCGGTCATCATCACCATGAATCCAGCCCCGATGCCGGGACAACACGGCAACCATCAGATGGCCGGTCGGCTGGCCGTCGAGGCTTATCTGGCAGCGGCTGATCCCACCTTCGCGCCCGACCAGGTCGAGGTCGAAGGACTTCAGCCGTGGCAGGTGCCACGGCTCCTCCTGGACTCCTTCGGCGGGGAGCGCCCCACTGGTCCGGACGCAGCCCTGGTGCCTGAACAGGCTGATGCCAGCACCGTTTACGCGCTGTGGGAAGGGGCCACTGACGATGCCGGTGTGACCTGGGCCCACCATCAGCGTCAGGCTCAGCGGAGATTCATCTCCCAGGGCTGGGCATGTCTGGGAGATGTTCCCACCCAGCCCCATCTCATCGGTTCAACCTTCCTCAGCCAGGTGGCATCCCGGGTCCCCCACCCTCAGATGGGGACCCCGGAAGCATCTCGCGTCGACGCCGTGCTCGCCGGTGCAGCAGTGCGGCAGGATGGCGGGTTGCCGCTGGGAACGACGGTTGACCTGGACCTTTCCGCGACGGCCACGGCCGGGCAGGTACTCAATGGTCGTCTTTCCCTTTCCGGTGATCTGTCCGGAGTGACCCTCGAGTCCGTCGCACCCGAGGGTTGGCAGGTGGAGATCGGAGAGATCGATGAGGTTTCCCCCGAGTCGTCGTTCACCACCGCGGTGAGGGTGACGATTCCGACGAATGCGTTTGAGGGGCCAGCTCGGGTCGGGCTGCGGATCCGTGCCGATCAGGGAGTGGGATACACCGACACGCGAGTCGTCGTCCTGCCAGCAGTGAGTGCCCACCAGGATTTCCTGCCCCAGGTCAGCCAGTATAAACAGTGGGTTGACTCAATCGGGATGCCTCAGCTTTCAGGGCTGGTCAGGTCGGTCGTGACGCTGGGATCAGGGTTGACGAGGCGGCTGGGGTTGGTCGTCACCAATCACAGCGACCGGGAGCAGTCCGGCGACCTCATCCTGGACCTTCCTGAAGGGTTCGATGTTGCCTGCAGCCGCATCAGCTACGGTCCGTTGCCGCCGGGAGAGGCCTGCCGGGTCGAGGTGGAGCTGACGAACACCGACTCCACCCTGGAGACCGGCAAATATGGCGGCAACTACGAGTACACCCTGACGGTGACGTCGCAGGACGGTCAGTGGTCCACTCCGCAGTGGATCGAGCTGGTGCCGTCCACCCGTGTTCCCCATGCTCCACGTCCTCCCAAACTCGATGGTGCCTTCGACTCCGAGGTCTTTACAGGCGAGCCCATGGACATCTCCCGGGTCTGGGAAGGCGACGAGTGTGCGGCCATGCGTGACGTCTCCGGGAAGGTCTGGATGGCCTGGTACGACGACTACCTCTACGTCGATGCGTCCGTTCATGACCCCAAGCGGGGATCGGTGTTGGCCAGCGCCGACTGCAAGGGCCATTGGCGTACGGATTCCCTGGAGATCGACATTGATCCGCAGGGGACCTCAGAGAACACCTCGTCCACCTTCAAGGCGGCCGTCATCCCCTTCACCTCGGACGTCGGGGCGTGGGCTCTGCGTGACGCCGACCAGCGTCAGGGGCCGGCCTGGCAGACCGCTCCCGGCATGAGATGGACGGCTCGACCGATTCCGGACGGCAGCCACATCCAGGTGGCCATTCCGATGTCAATCCTGCCCTCACCCATCGACCCCAACCACATCGGGGTGAATATCCTCTATTACGACACCGACTCCGACCAGACTGCCAAGAGTCGCATTGGTTGGTCGGTGTGGGGAGGGGTACAGGGAGACCCCTATCGCTGGGGAGTTGCGGTCCTCGACGATCATCCCGGCCAGGGTCGGGACTGGCCGGTCGACGATCCCCTCATGCCACTGGACGCCCTCAATTCAGCGGATTCCCCGCAATCCATCGAGCAGGCCATGACGACAGGGATCGGATTGTCCGGGCTGGCACGTCTGGACTCGCGCCGGGCCGGGGAAGTCATCTCCGCGAGCTGGGTGGGGGACGCGGTTTCCGTCGGCCTACACGGTTGGGTCGGGGGAGTCGTCCATGTCCTGCTGGTGGACCGACGCTCCCGCACCATCACCTCCAGCGTGGCAACGGTGGACGAACCTGGTCAAGTGACCTTGACCCTGTCCCCGGAGCGTCGCCCTGGGGGCCGGGTTCGCGTTCTGGTTGCGTGGCTCACCAGTGACGGGGTGGCATGCTCCACCGTGCCGGTAGACCCTCCTCGATAGACTGGAAACGTCCGTCTACCAGCAGGGGAGCAAGGATGAGCGAAGAAGGACTTGAAGCTGCACGCCAGAAGATGACCGAGGCAGGTGTCGATCCCGTCGCCATCAATGTCTTCACCTCCTACTACCACCAGCTCGAGACCGGTGTCACCGGACTCATCCGCGAGGACACCATCTCCCCGCTGATCGATCCGCCGATGCTCGACGACGTCGAGCTCAGCGAGGAACAGGCTGCTGATGCCCTCGACAAGACCGTCATCATCAAACTCAACGGCGGGCTCGGAACCTCAATGGGGCTCGATCGCGCCAAGTCGCTGCTGGAGGTGCGTGACGGCAAGTCATTCCTCGACATCATCGCCACCCAGGTGCTGTCGGCCCGCAAGGAGTTCGGCGCCCGTCTGCCGCTGATGTTCATGAACTCCTTCAACACCCGTGCGGACACCCTCAAGGCCCTCGAGAAGTACCCGGACCTGGCCGTCGAGGGATTGGACCTGGACTTCCTGCAGAATCAGGAGCCCAAGCTCGACGCCGAGACTCTCGCCCCGGTCGAGTGGGAGAAGGACCCCTCCTTGGAGTGGTGCCCGCCGGGCCATGGTGACCTCTACACCGCCCTGCTCGGATCCGGTGTGCTCGACAAGCTCCTGGCGGCCGGGTTCAAGTACGCCTCGGTGTCCAACGGCGACAACCTGGGAGCGGTCCCCGACGGTCGTCTGGCTGGCTGGTTCGCTGCCTCGGGTGCCCCGTACGCCGCTGAGCTGTGTCGTCGCACCATCAATGACAAGAAGGGTGGACACCTGGCCGTCCGCAAGTCCGACGGTCAGCTCATCCTGCGCGACACCGCTCAGACCGCCGATGAGGAGATGGAGTACTTCACCGACGAGAACCGTCATCCCTACTTCCACACCAACAACCTGTGGTTCGACCTCGAGGCCCTCAAGAAGGTCCTCGACGAGCGTCACGGCGTGATGGGGCTGCAGATCATCCGTAACGAGAAGACCGTCGACCCGAAGGATTCCTCCTCGACCCCGGTCATCCAGATCGAGTCGGCCATGGGCGGTGCCATCGAGATTTTCGAGGGCGCCACTTGCATCTGCGTGGATCGTTCCCGGTTCCTGCCGGTCAAGACGACCAATGAGCTGTTGCTGCTGCGTTCCGACGTCTACGATCTCGACGACTCCGCTCACTTGGTCAAGATGACTGACGACACCTGCGCCATTGACCTTGACAAGGAGTTCTACAAGAAGGTCGGTGACTTCACCGACCGCATCCCGGAGCCACCGTCGCTGCGCAGGGCCACCTCTCTCACGGTCAAGGGAGACTGGACTTTCGGACCGGGGGTTGTCGTCGAGGGAGATGTCTCTCTCAGCACCGAGAAGCCTCAGACGATCCCTGACGGCACCGTACTTGCCGGCGAGATTCCCGGTGAGAAGTGACACCTGATCAGCAGTGTTGGGAGGCGGTGGCCGCAGTCCTCACCGGACAGCGGTTCACCGCCCCTGACGAGCCCGGTTGGGAGGCAGCCGACCTGGTGGAGTGGCTGATCGGGTTGGGTTGGCCTGCTGGACGACTCGCGCAGCGGCGTGCTGAATGCCAACAGGCCGGTCGCTCGTGGCCCGATCCGCTTCCCGGCGACCTGTCCACCGGACTTGAGTTCGCCCGCTATGGAGCGGTGCTCGCCCAGGCGCGTCGGATCGCCGGGCTGGACGGGTTGAGCGCGACAGTGCATCGTGGCGCGGTGGTCATCGGGCCGGACGAGGCTCGTCTGTTGGCCGAACGACCACCACACAGCGTGTTGCACTGAGGCAGCTCACTGAACCGGACGGGAACGCAGCTCGTCGCGGATCTCGATGAGCAGATCGGCGGTGGTGGGGGCGGCCACCGGCTCCTCCTCGGTGTGCTTGAGCTTCTTCGTGGCGATCTCCACGGGCTTGATGAGCCCGAAGTAGATGACGAGGGACATCACGAAGAAGGAGATGACGTCGGTGATGAAGGCGCCGACGTGGACCCCACCGGGTACCCAACCTGAGAAGTTGGGGGTGCCGCCGATCCTGCCGAGCAGATCCATGATCACTGTGGTGAACGACTTGACGACGGTGGAGAACGCGCCGCCAAGGATGAATGCCACGGCGAGCTCGATGAGGTTGCCGCGCATCAGGAAGTCCTTGAATCCCTTCACGGGACTCCTTTCGGGTTGTGGTGTGTGCCCAATGGCCTCGGGCCCGTCGAGAACTATAATGGGACATCAGAAGTGCGGCTAACACCGTTCACGCTGTTTTCGCCGGATGCGAACTCATTCCACAACCAGTCCCAGGGGCTGTCCTTGGCCTGCCACGGCGATCGCTGCGGCATCGGCCGATCGGGTGGACACCACCACCAATTCCGTGGACGGGGAGCCTTGCACGAGTCCACCCCCGCTGGTGGGCAGGCTACGGATGATCGCGCCACGGGTCAGGACGTGCGGTGTTCCATCCTCGCCGGGGGAGACGACGGACACCCGCTGGCCCACCTGCAGCATCCCGACCATCGACGAGTCGACAAGATGGATCCCTACCAAGGCTTTCCCGGATCCGACGCTGGAGCCGGACAACACGGCGGACGTCGTCAGAATCGTCCCCTCAGTGATGCGAGCCGATGCCTGGCGGCCCTCCACCTGAGCGAGGGTGGCTGTTTCATGGGGGAGGACGGCAGGATCCACGCGGACGGTACGTAGGTCAGAGCGTTGAATGGTGCGTCCGCCCTCGATGGGACGGGCGGCAACGATGACCTCTCGTCCGGAGGATGTCGTGGCGATTCCGGGGGAGGCCACGAGCAGCACCGCCAGTGCGGCGAGAAGGGCTGCCAGGCCGCGTCGATGGCGTGCGACGAGGACATGCAGACGACGTCGCGCGGTGGTCTTGTGCTTAAGGGTCGATTGTGGTCGGCGAGGGTCTTGGGAGTTCTTCGATGTCAGTCTCACACCCACAGTTATCGTCGGAGGAGACGAAATCGTTCAGTTGTCCACAGGGCAATTTCTGTCCACAGGCAGTTCACGTCCTGTCCGGACCCTCCACTCAGGACGCGCTGTCAGCAGTCTTCGTCGTCGAGGGGGATGACGAGGACGGTTCGGACTTCGTCGAGGAGGAATCGGAGGGGGTCGAGATCTCGGCGGTAGCCGCCTTGGAGGCTCCCTTGGTGTGATTGTCGGTGGAGTAGAAGCCCGACCCCTTGAAGACCACGCCCACTGCGTTGAAGACCTTGCGCAGCTCACCCTCACAGGTGGGGCATTCGGTCAGCGAGGGATCGCTGAACTTCTGCACGACCTCGAGGTCATGGCCGCAGTCGTTGCATCGATATTGGTAGGTGGGCATGGTCTCCTCGTTCCGGCCCGATCGGTGTCAGGCGCCTGTCGAATGATAGGCGTACTGCCGGGTACCAAGAAATTCCGCGTCATTCACTGACCCAGGAGGTGTAGGCCAGTGGGAGTGAGAGCAGCGGTGACCGGCTCGTCCCATGGATCATGGGGAACCTCGTCGACGATCTCGTCGTCATTGACGACCGCCCACACCGGAACCCCAGGGGCTCGCTGGGTGAGGACGCGGTCGTACCAGCCGCCTCCCACGCCAACCCGGTACCCCGCCCGGTCGACCAGCAAGGCTGAACACAGCACGACCTCGGCCACGGTGATGGCCGAGGCTGGCAGCACAGGAGCGATCGGCTCGGGGATCTGCCACAGACCGGTACGTACGTTCTTGCCGTCGTACCACGCCCACGCCGGTTCGTGCAGGGAGTGGCCGTGGCCGTCCGTCAGGACCGGAGCAAGAACCTGTTTTCCCATCATGACGAGGGTGTCTGCCAGTCCTACAGTGTCCGGTTCGTCCCCGCGAGACAGGTAGAGGGCGACCTTGTGGGCCCACAGCAGCCGACTCATGGCGTGCTCGGTGCGTCGGTCGTCCCTGCTCATTCGGGTCCGATGGTCCACGGCTGCCCGGCGGTCATGGCAGCCACGTCGGAGCTCCTCCTTGCCGAGCCGAGGATCAGACTTGCCGAGCCGAGGACCAGAGAGGTCCTCATCGGCGAGGCTGTGGTGCATCATCACCCCCCTCATGGTACGCCCTGGCCGAGTCGCTGTCGGCCAGACAGCGCAATGACCTCTAGGGTGATGCCATGGCGTTGTTCCACAGGAAGAAGCAGGTCGATGCCCCGGAGCCCGAGGTGGAGCCCCTCGGTCTGCCGGGAGCGCCCGAGACGGACATGTCCGGGCGTCGGTCAGTCGTCGATCATTGCGACTACCTGTGCAGCCTCGTGCAGGCCGTTCCGCCAGTCGCCATGGACTTGCCGCGGGCCGTGGGGCTGGCGGTGTGTGAGGACATCCATGCACCTCATGACGTCCCGGTGGTGACGACCGCCGTCATCGACGGGTATGCCCTCGATTCTGCGTCCACCAGGATGGCAGGTCGTTCTGGTGCCGTGGAGATCCAGGTCGATCGTCGGCCTCCCACTCCGGTGATCCCGGGCACTGCTGTGCGCGTCATGGCTGGGTCACTGTTGCCGGAGGGCACCGATTGCGTCCTCCCACTGGACCTGCTCGACGCCGACGGTGACATCGTGCTGTTCTCTCCGGTCAAGAGGTGGGCTGGGGCTCGCCTCGCGGGTTCGGACTACGGATCAGGTGAGGTTCTGGTCCGCAATGGGACGATCCTGCATCCCGGGATCATCTCGATGCTGGCCTCGGCCGGTATCGACGAGGTGTTCGTACGGCCGCGGCCCAAAGTCGTCATCGTCGCGGTGCGAGCTGATGAGGACCAGCGCGAGGAGATCGAGAGGCGGGCTCGGGCCAATGGCGTCGAAGAGGTTGCCTCCCTCGATGCCACCGCTGCAGCCATCGAGTCCGCCACCCGAGCCCTTGACGTCGACGTCACCGTCATCTCCACCGACACCTCGAGCGACAGCGAGTTGGCACGGCTGCTCGCCAATGCCGGGCGTGGTGCGGATCTCGTCCTCACCACCAGCGATCATATGGTTGTCGGTCAGCAGGACCCCGTCTCCTCGGTACTGCCACGAATGGGAGGTACTGACTTCGCCAGGGTGGCGATGGAGCCGGGGGCCAATCAGGGATTCGCCCTCATCGACCCGAGCCTGGTCCCCCTGGTCGTCCTGCCGGCAGGCCCTGGACCAGCTCTCATCTCGTTCATGGTGTTCGTGCAGCCTCTGCTGCGCAAGCTGTCGGGCCTGCCGCCGGCCGATGTGCTCAGGGCCGAGACGGATCGTCCGATTGCCCGTCACCCGGACTCCACCACCTTCGTCCCGGTGCGTCTGGCCCGAGTCGGAGGCCGTCCGGTCCTCTTGCGAGCGGGAATGGGTGATGTCACTCACGCCATCGACCTGTCGATGGCCGACGCGATCGCCGTCGTCGGGGCGGGCGATGAGCCGGTTCCGACCGGTATGCCGCTGGTGTGCTGGCGGTTGAGGTGACGCCATGGCCTCAGCTCGTCTGCCGTGGGGGGTGACGCTGCCACGTCACCACCATTGGCTGGTGACCCTGCAGGCCGGTGGGGTGGTTTTGCGTCCGCTTCGGCGAGCCGATGAGGTGAGATGGACGACCACGCGCGAACTCGACTGGGAATGGCTCGCTCCTTGGGAGGCGACGAAACCACCGGGGTCCCACGAGCGCGTAGGTGGATATCTCGCGATGGTCTCCAGGAATCGCAAGCGTGCCAAGGAAGGCAGCAGTCTGCCGTGGGCCATCGGTTGGGACGACGGATGGCCCGATCATCGGGCCACCAACCGTGCCACGACTCCGCTCATCGGTCAGCTGACGGTGTCGTCGATCTCCTTGGGATCGGCGATGTCATGCTCGATGGGCTATTGGGTGGCGTCCGCCCATGCGGGCAAAGGGGTCGCGCCGACAGCAGTGGCCCTGGCATGCGACTACGTCTTCCAAGTGATGGGGTTGCACCGAGTCGAGATCTGCGTGCGTCCTGAGAACGTCAAGAGCTTGCGTGTGGTGGAGAAACTCGGCATGACAGAGGAGGGTATGAGGCCCGCTTACCTCCACATTGACGGTGAATGGCGCGATCACCGAGTGTTTCGTCTGCTGGCCGACGACTACCCCGATGGCGTCCTGTGCCACTACCTCGCCAACCACCTTCTGCCGGGGTCGCCGGTGAGCGAGGACGAGGACTGAACCACATCGTTGTGATTCGTTTTCCGACACTCCGCGTGTGGTCCACGCGACACGCCGAAGAGAGACCGTAGCGTGTCAATCGTGCAAGCCGTCCAAGCTGTTCTCATCGCCATCGTCCTCGTGGGATGGATCGCTTATCTCGTCCCCACGGTCGTCAATCGTCGACGTTCCCAAGAGGTGTCTGATGACAGGCACGAAGACTTCCCGGACACCATGAACGTGGTGTCCCGAGGCTTTTGCACAGTTACCCCTGACAAGACCGAGGACGGCCCCGAGGTGGAGCTGTCCACCCCGTACACCAGGTCGTACGCCCGTCGTGACTTGAGGCGGTCCTGGGCGGTGGCTGCCAAGCGTCGGATGGCGACGATGTTGGTGCTGTTGAGCTTGACGGTGCTCTTCATGGTGCTTGCCATCGCCGACGTCACTCCGTGGTGGCTGGTGGCGGTCTTCGCCCTTCTGCTGGTCGGGTTCTTCGCCCTGGCGCGGTGGTCCGTGGTGGAGATGACGAAGCGTTTTGATCGTCGTTATGCCCTCATCGACAGGGGATGGGACGAGGAGACCATTGTCTTGGAGGTGAAGACGGAGCCCTTTCGCACCGACGACGAGCCCACTTCCTGGACCATCGACCTCGACCGTCCGGTGACGGCCCCGGAGGGCTCGCTGTGGGACGACGTCGTCGTCACTGCTCCCACCTATGTCTCGACGCCGTTGAGCGCCCGGACCGTTCGCACCATCGACCTCTCCGCTCCCGGCCCGGTTCCTGGCCAGGTCGACACCCCCGTCGTCGCGGAGAAGCCGGTCGAGGCCTCCGACGACGAGCAGGCTGTCTCGGAGGTCAATGAGGGGCCATCGGGGATTGCTCGAGTTGCGTCGGCCTGAGCACGGTTCCGACAGTCGCCAGATGAGGTGGCACAATGACACCTGTGTTGTCCGGTCTGACGCTGTGCGCGGTGCTTGCCGCGGTCATTCTCCTCGTCTCGGGCGTCAGCAAGGTTCAGTCTCGTGACACTGTCGGCGACGCCCTCGACGCACTTGGCCTTCCCGGTTCGCAACTGCCGTCGGGAGTGCTGTCCATGCTGCCGTGGGCAGAGATCGTGCTTGGTGCCCTGCTGCTCATCGTCGGTGGGGTGTTCGGCATCATCGTCGCCTCCTGCGCCGTCGCGCTGTTCTGCCTCTATCTCGTCATCATCATTCGGGCAGTCGTGACGATCCCGGATCCGGTGGACTGCCATTGTTTTGGTGATCTTGCCCCCGGTGACATCGGAGCTCGAACCATCGTCCGCAACGTCTTGCTCGTCGCTGCGTCGGTGTTGGCCCTCATCGCGGCCACTGACGATCGTCGTCCGGCCATCGAGAGGATCGTCAAGGCCTCAGCCGGTGACCTGTGGTGGTGGCTTGCCGCTGTGCTGACGGTCGTTGTCGTCGCGACGGTGCTCTACCGCCCGGTCGATGATGTGGCCGAGGAGGACGACGCCGAGGAGATCGCCGACTATGAGTCGGTGCCGATTCCGCTGGCATCGGTGACGGATGCCGAGGGACGCACCACCACCCTGCGTGGCCTGGTGGCGCAGCGCCCGGTTCTGCTGATCTTCGTCTCTCCCGGTTGCGGTCCGTGCGAGAGAGTCATGACGAAGGCTCCGGGATGGATGATGCTGTTGCCCGAGGTTGACGTGCGATGCCTGGTGACGAGCGAGTCTGTTCGCGAGGCACTGCCGGAGTCGCTGCGTCCACTGTCCTTGGTTGACAAGGACGGGTCCACGAACCTGGTCTTCGAGGTTCATGGGTACCCGACGGCGTGGTTGCTGGGTGTGGATGGTCGTATTGCAGGTGGACCGCAGAAGGGTCCGTCGAACATCGAGATGATGGTTCAGGATATGCGCGCCGTCCTCGACGACGTCGCCAGCGAACAGGGACAATCCGGGGCTGACGAGGTCCTTGTCGACTGAGTCACGTCCGTGGCGCGGGTCGCCCGGATGTGGTAGCGTAACCGCGTTGTTGGGGGCATTGGCGCAGTTGGTAGCGCGTCTCGTTCGCAATGAGAAGGTCAGGGGTTCGAATCCCCTATGCTCCACCAGTAGTTAGGGCCACTTTCACGGCGTTATGCCTAGTCAGGTGGCCCTTTCTCATGCCTGAACCAGGTGGCACATGGTGACATGGTGTGACTCCGAGTGCCGCTATGTGTCTGTTCCGGGTACGCGCTGACTAGGGGTTGAGCATGTGGGGACCAGGATGATCGGTACCCAGACTGTACCGGCGCGCATACCCCCTGCCGGTATAGGGCTGCCATGCTGGCATTGACCGGGACCTCATAGTCACAACCTAAACGCTCATTTTTTATGATTGAGTCTAGCAATCCCTTGACGGTAACGGCAGGTGGTGGAATAGCTATGGATGTCAGCAAGAGAAACCCCCGCGAGGCGGCAACCTCCGGGGGCACGGACAGAGAAAGGAGCTCTGACATGACCAAGCATACCTGCACCACCCGCGACGGGGCCATTCAGCGCGAGATCATCGAACCCATCGAGGCCAGCGGCGTGATCGGGGATGACGACGAGGGTTACGTCTACACGGTGGAGCACAATGATTTTGGGCCTCGGTGTGGAACCACATGATCGAGGACTGAGGCAACTACTCAACCGATCCGGGGCGGTGACGCCCCGACCATCACGAAAGGACGTTGTTGTTATGGCTCGAACGACGATTCATGCTGCGATCCAGGATGATCTGGTTGAGTGGGTCACTCGGCGCGAGGCCCTGAGGGGTGAGGCGAGGACGCTGGGGCGGGCGGCTATCTCGGAGCTGCGAACGTTCAAAGATCTGCTTGATGCTGAGTTGGCGCGGACGCGCTGGAGTTTGGCGGAGTTGGAGGTTCTGGCTCGGTCAACGATGGGAACGTCGCCTAGGCCGGCCACGGCGAGCTCGCCCGGCGCGATGTTCGGAGCGGTCCATGAGGCTCGACGGTTAGGTGATGTGCCCGACGATGAGACCACGGCTGTACTGCTGGGCAAACTCGCCGACCTGGGCCCCACTGCCGACATGGCGTTGGAGTACGCGGCGGCCGCATGGTGGGCCGACCACCATGAGCACACCGCACTGGACTGGGAATCCGTCGGCGTCAGAGTGATCACGGACTGACCAATGAGCCGCAAGCCTAGATGGGGCGCGTTGGCGTGGCCTGGTATTTGTCGGGCCACAGCCGCCCATCTGCGATGAGCGCGTCAGAGTCGCCGCGGCACGGTGGCTGCTGCCAGCCCTGGACGCGATCGCGGACGCCCTGGCCGACTTTACACTTGAGGTTGCCGCCCTAGACCTGACATCCTCATCACACGACTCACACACCTACCGACAGGGAGCGTGACCACATCAGCCGCACAGCAGCGGCATAACAAGGGGGTAGGAATACCCGAGAATCGCAACCCCACCGCTAGTAGCAGAGACTGGGGCGGGGCGTAAGGGGGTTGTCGTACGGGCACCCTCGAAAAGATTGGACCGGGTTATGGAGTGGCTAATTGTAATCATTGTGATTGTGGTAGCGGTCGTACCAATTATTAACTTTTGGTATGAATTCGCCGCTATCGTTGGCGCCTAACTCGTTTATCGAATTATACGGTACGGCACGATGGTCCATTACTTCAAGTCGGACAAGTTTCTCTCTCGAGTTAACCAAGTTGAGGAGATTGTGAACGAGCACAACGATATCGTTCAATATGTCGCTGAACTCAACGGTGATGGCTCCCTTGAGGTTGGCATGCAAAAACTGGCGGGAATGCCCATTTTGCCACAACCGAGAACATAAGCCGCCATGCAACCGACGTGACCGGAACGTCGCTCACCTGTCTGAGGTGAACGTTCATAACTGCTCTCTCTCCAGGTTATGAGGAAGGCAACCGAGGACCCCATCAAGTACCTCATCAAGTACTTCGGGATTAGCACTACCGAGGACGAAGTGAGGCGCTTAGAAGGAATAGCAGATCGCATGTCGAGGTTAGAGAACGCTGTCGACAATCTGCACGAAAGCGAGCAAGCGATCGAGACTGACCTCACGCCTCCAAAGTTCATCCTCAAGCACTACCGCAAAGAGTTCATGGATAAAGTAGGCATCGATCTATCTCCAGCTGCTGTCCCTTATTCTGAATACAGGTTTGAGTATGTCAGTGCTGGCGGAACAGCAGTCAGAAGACTGACATTAAAGTGACTACCGATGTCATGGATGAACTGATATCGGCGGTATCGGATAAAGTGAAGTACCGAGCGAGTGTAGCTGGTCAGCGAGCCTTGATGACATCAGCTGTTCGTGAGCGCATTAAGTCTCGGGATAACTACACATGCAGGAGCTGCGGGGTCTCGCTCAGCCAAGAGCCTCACCTGCTCCTTGAGGTTGACCACATTCTCCCCGTCTCCGAGGGTGGCTTGTCGGTTGATGACAACCTTCAAACACTCTGCTGGAGATGCAACAGGTCGAAATCGAACAAGCTGCCAGTAATCGAAGGTCACCAACTGGCTGGCGTCGATGATGGGGAGCCACATCCGGCATGAATCAACGGATCCGGCTGCATTATCAGCCCAGTGAAGCCAGGCACATCCGAGCAACCAGGGGTCAAACGGACATAACAGCCTGGCCCCTGACGTCGTCGTTCGCAGGGGATGTCATATCCCATGGCCATGATTGAGGCATGGATCATACTTGGCGACGACGCGCGACCTCGCTGACTGGCGGCTCGACTGGTAGCGCCTGCCTCACGGCGTTGATGTTAATATCTAGAGCGCACTCCAGCTCAAGCGTGCCTTAGTCCACGGGAAGAGTTCCGTCCGATCAGTGGGTGCTTTGCGCTTCAGATTGAGGCGAATGAGTCGGATCTCACCGTCACCGGGTGTGACCCATTCCTCTTTGTCACACCCCGTGCAGAAGTCAGGTCACAGCCAGTTCTTCTTGTGGAAGATCACGTACAGGATCACACCGCTGGCCACCATGCTGAGCAGACAGTAGAAGTATCCGTATCTCCAGTGCAGTTCTGGCATGTAGTCGAAGTTCATGCCGTAGATTGAACCGATGAGGGTGGGCACGACGAGGATGGCCGCCCATCCGGAGATGATCTTGACGTCCTCGTTGGAGCGTTGGTCGACCAGCGTCGCATTGACCGTCAGGATCTGGGTCAGCAGTTCTCGAATGTCAGTGATCTGGGAGGAGATCCGGGCCAGGTGGTCGGCGACGTCAGCCAGATAGGCCTGCAGCTCGGGTGGCACCTGATGCTTGGCGGACCCGGCGCGCAGGGCAGCGATGATCGGGATGAGCGGGTTGGTGGCGTGCTGCAGGTCGATGGCCTCACGAGACAGGCGGTAGATACGTTCGGGGGCTGCGGAGTCCCCACTGAAGACCTGCCTCTCGATCTGTTCGATGTCGAACTGGATGCCGCTGATGACGGGGAAGGTCTGGTCGACGACGCCGTCGAGGATGGTGTAGAGCACCGACTCCGGACCGTGGCGCAGCAACTCCGGGTCACTGGGAAGACGCGGGGTCCACCTCAGGCTCGACAACTCGTCAGGGATGCGCTGCACGATGACGACGACGCAGTTGCGCTGCTTGATGACCTCGGCCTCGACGAAGGCCACATCCTCCATCGAGTCGATGTAGAACGGCGGGTGCAACACCAGGAACAGGGCATCCCCGTGGCGTTCCAGCTTGGGACGCTGGTGGCCTTCCACCAGGTCCTCGGTCAGCAGTGGATCGAGGCGCATGAGGTCGACAAGGCGCTTGATCTGGGTCCGGTTCGGACTCTGCTCGACGATGATTCCCAGACGCTCGGGGTGGCCGTCCAGCCAGGACAGCGTCGTCTCGACGTCAGCCTGGTGTTCCGGGTCGGCTGGGACTCCCTGCTCGAACCACTTGATGTCGACGATGCCGGGTTTCGTGTCGGCGATTGGTCTGGTTGCCAATGGTGATGCGCCACCATGGGTGCGCGCACTCGTCGTGGCACCGTTCCTTGGCTGGGGTGTTGCTGCCATAGATCGCCTCCTCCGTCATCTGGGCCGCAAGCCTACTGCGTACGGCGTCGATCTCCCTCGTGACGACGACGGTCGTCGGGGGTGTTGTCGTCAACGTACATGCCAGGAGTGTCGAGGATGATGTTCGTGCCTCCGGCCGCGTCGGACAGCTCGTTGGGTGCCAGCCACTTGGCGAGGTGATAGACGCCGACGGTGACGATGGTGCCCAGGGCGATGCCGCCCAGGGTGAAGGAGTCGCTGAACTTCAGCGAGACGTCACCGACGCCGATAATGATGCCGGCTGCCACCGGGACGAGGTTCACCGGATTGCCGAAATCGACGTTGTTCTCCTTCCAGATCTTGGCGCCCAGAAGGCCAATCATGCCGTAGAGGACGACGGTGATGCCGCCCAGTACCCCACCGGGAGTCGCCGAGATGACGGCACCGAACTTGGGGGAGAAGCCGAACAGGATCGCCACGATCGCAGCCACCACATAGGCGGCCGTCGAGTACACCCTCGTTGCCGCCATGACGCCGATGTTCTCCGAGTAGGTCGTCGTCGGGCCCGCACCGAGGAAGGTGGCCAGTATGGAGGTCGCACCGTCAGCGGCGACCGCCCGCCCGACCTGATGATCAAGGTCCTTGCCGGTCATCTCGGCAACGGCCTTGACGTGACCGGTGTTCTCGGCGATGAGGGCGATGACGACCGGCAGGGCCAACAGGATGAAGGCCAGGTGGAAGGCAGGCAGGTGGAACCCAACGACGTTGGTGGCCGCGTAATGGGATCCGTTCTGGGCCTGGGGCAGGTACTTCCAGGTGTCCAGGTTCGTCACCGGGGGCAGGCCGATCCATGCTGAGTCATGCACGGCTGACCAGTCCACTCGTGGGGCGACGGTGCCATCGGCGTGATGAAGCGGACCGAACACCAGATCCTCGATCCACGACAACACGTAACCGATGACCAGGGCCAGGAAAATGGCGATGCGGGAGATGAATCCGCGCGGTCCCACCGACAGTGCGATGACGAGCAACATGACGATGAGCGCGGTCCACTGATCGGTGGGCCAATAGGTCTTGGCAACCACCGGAGCGAGGTTGAAGCCGATGAGCATGACGACGGCGCCAGTCACCGTCGGAGGCAGCACCTTGTGCACCACCCGCGAACCAGCTGCCTGGATGATGATGCCGCAGATGAAGAGGGTCAGGCCCACGCACAACAGTGCGCCCGAGACGTCATTCGGCTTGCCGCCGGATGCGTAGATGGCCGTCGCCACGCCGGGGAAGGCTGCCGAGGAGCCGAGGTAGGACGGCACCTCATGCTTGGTCACGAAGATGAAGACGAGGGTCGCGATACCCGACATCATCACTGCCAGCTGCGGGTTGAGGCCCATGAGGACGGGGAAGACGAAGGTCGCCCCGAACATCGCCACCACGTGCTGGGCTCCCAGCCCGATGGTTCGTCCCCATCCGAGTCTCTCGTCGGGAGCCACCACCTCACCTGGTTCCAGTACACCGCCGTTGTGCAGTTTCCAGATCATGGGCGTCCTTCCGGGTCGGTTCCCTTCCGGACCCTCAGCGTATCGGTCCGACGAGCAGACCCCGCCGGGCGTCCAATGGCCGACTCAGATCCAGGAGCGGAACCACATCCGTGCCAGCCATGCCTTTCGGGTCATGAGACTGTCGGTGAGGACGGGGTAGATGAAGGCGAAATCAGCCGCAACCAAGGCCATGACCGTCCCGACGACGATCGCACCGATGCGGCGTCGGCTGGTGACCTTGGTCGGCCCGAGGATCTGACCGAGCCAGATCGCCAGGATTGTCACCGTGAATGGGATGATGCAGATGGCATAGAAGAAGAACAGCGGACGATCGTCGTAGCGGAACCACGGGATCCACGTCGACATCATGGCGACGATCGGCAGGGTGAACCGCCAGTCACGGGCGAAGATCCACCAGATCACCGCGGCCACCAGGGCGATGGCTGCGAACCACCACAGTACGGGGGTGCCGGTCGCGGAGATGACACGCAGGCAGGTGTCACCAACGGCCTCGCAACCCTGCTGGCCCGGCTTGATGTCGTTGACTGCGTCAATTCCGAGCGGTCGCTGATTGATCAACCATCCGGATGGATTCGAGGCGTAGACGTGGGTCTGCGTCATCATGTACGAGCCGGTGTGGAAGTCGTAGATCTGCTGGTGGTAGTCCCACAGCGCGGCCAACGGCTTTCCGATGACCTTGGACAGGCCCGGATCAGGGTTCGGACCGGCCCAGGATTTTCCGAGAACCATGTGTGGGTAGATCGAGAGCCACCGCGCCCACGTGGCGATGTAGATGCCCACGGCCACGACGACCAGGTAGAGGAAGGCCGGTACCCCGTCGCGCAGGAAGGACCACCACGCCTTCGTGCCCGCACCGGCGAGCCGACGTGCCGACCAGTCCCAGATGACCGAGATGATGCCCATCGTCGCCAGCACGAACATGGAATTCCACTTCGTGGCGCAGGCCAGGCCGAACATGACTCCAGCCACCAGACGCCACGGACGCCACCCCTGGGCTGGACCGAAGATCCCGTCGAGATGGGGTTTGCCGACGGCTCTCAGATGATCTGCCAGATGATGACGGAACCAGTCCCGGTCAGCCGCCACCGCGGACACACCTGCCACCAGGAAGAAGGCCTGGAAGATGTCGAGCAGTCCGACCCGGCTCATGACGAAGGCCAAGCCGTCGAGGGTGAGCAGGATGCCGGCAATGGCGCCCACCATTGTGGACCGGGAAAGACGTCGAGCCAACCGGATCGTCATGAGGACGAGCAGGGACCCGAAGACCACGGATGCGAATCGCCAGCCGAAAGAGTTGAAACCGAACAGTTGCTCCCCGATCGCGATGAGCCACTTTCCCATCGGTGGATGGACGACGAACTCGGCGTCGGGTGTCCAGGTGTTCGTGATTCCTTTGACGATGTCAGCGTTGGCTTTCGCTGCGTCAGGCCAAGTGCCCTCGTACCCCTGCTGGAGCATCGTCCAGGCGTCCTTGGGGTAGTAGGTCTCGTCAAAGACGAGGTTCTTGGGGAAGCCGACATTCCACACCCGCAGCAAGAAAGCCAGTGCGGTGATGAGGGCCGTGACGACCCAGCTCGTGTACTCGTCGCTCATTCGGCCGTCGTCGAGACGCTCGAGGGTCGACAAGGATCTTCTCGCTGCTGCCACATCGCCATGGTAGAGGGTTGGTGAGACGCCACCGTCGGTCCGGCATGGGACGATGGTCGAGTGAGCCAGACACCACCGGGACGAGTCATCCTTGCGGGCACCCCCATCGGGGACCGTCATAGCGCCTCGCCGGCCCTCATCGAGACCTTGCGTGACGCCCGCATCATCGCTGCCGAGGACACACGTCGGTTGCGCGATCTGCTGCGCCGCCTTGACGTCGAGACCTCTGCCCGCGTGGTGTCCTATTTTGAGGGCAATGAATCGGTCCGAACCTCCGAGCTCATTGAGTGTCTTCGTGACGGGGACGACGTCGTTGTCGCCACAGATGCGGGGATGCCCTCGGTGTCCGACCCGGGATACCGGCTCGTCACCGCCGCCATTGAGCACGACATCGTCGTCACCTCGGTCCCCGGACCCACCGCCGTGACGACAGCCCTGGCCATCTCGGGAATGCCGACTGACCGGTTCTGCTTCGAGGGATTCCTGCCGCGCAAGTCGGGGGAGAGGCGTCGTCGTCTGGCTGAACTTGCCGACGAACCGCGCACCACTGTCGTCTACGAGGCTCCCCATCGGCTCGCCGATCTGCTCGACGATGCCGCCGAGGTCCTTGGCACCGACCGACGCGCTGCGGTGTGCCGGGAGTTGACGAAGACCTACGAGGAGGTTCGTCGCGGCGGTCTGGCAGAGCTGGCTGAATGGGCTCGTGAGAACGCCCGCGGCGAGATCACCATCGTCATCGAGGGAGCCAGGGGGAACTCCGTGAGTCTTGACGAGGCCGTCGAGATGGTCGCCGACCTCATCGACGACGGCATCAAGCCGTCCAAGGCCGTCGCCCAGGTGGCACGGGCCACCGGTGTCGACCGACACGAGCTCTACGACGCCGTCCAGAATGCCTCGACCGACCAGGAGGAATCGTGAACGAAGCCATCCGTGAGGTACTGGCCGAGGCTGGCCTGCCGCCCCTGCCCGAGCCATTGGCCGCCCCTCTGGTGGACTCCCACACCCACCTCGACACGGTGGCCGACATCGTCCACCTCGATACCGCCATCAGCCTGGCCGCCGCCCGTGAGGTCGGGGTGACCCACATTGCTCAAATCGGGTGCGACGTGGAGGGGTCCGAGTTCGCCGAGGAACTGGCGCGAACCCATAAGAACGTCATTGCGGCGGTGGCGATCCATCCCAATGACGCCGCCCGTCTGGGGCGCAAGAAGATCGGCGCTGCCCTCAAACACATCGATGACCTCGCCAGCGCCGGCGACCATGTCCGGGCCATCGGAGAGACTGGAATCGACCACTTCGGCACGACCGACGACGAGGGGCAAGCCCTCCAACGAGAGGTCTTCGCCGCCCACATCGCCATGGCCCATGAGCACGGTCTCACCCTTGCGATCCACATGCGTGATGCCCGCAACGGTGGTGAGGGAGACGGTCCGACCCAGGGCCGACAGGCCCATGACGACGTCGTCGACGTTCTCGACTCAGAAGGTTGGCCGGAGCGGGTCATCATGCACTGCTATTCCGGTGATGCCGACCTGGCTCGGATCTGCCTGAGCCACGGGGCGTACCTGTCCTTCTCCGGGACGATCACCTTCAACTCTGCCGGCCCTCAGCGTGACGCCTTGGCGATCGTTCCCGACGACCGCATCCTCGTCGAGACCGACGCGCCGTTCCTCACCCCGGTGCCACGCCGCGGCAAGCGCAACGGCCCTTACCTGCTGCCGCACACCGCCCGTTTCGTGGCACAGCAGCGTGGGTGGGATGAGACGCGCGCCTGCCAACAGCTCACTGACAACGCCTTTTCCGCTTATGGAGGTGCCTGGTGACCGAAACCGGATTGCTCGATCCCGCGTCGATCCGACGCATTGCCGGTCAGATCGGCCTGAGACCGACGAAGACCCGTGGGCAGAATTTCGTCCACGACGCCAACACGGTGCGTCGTATCGTCTCCCTGGCCCAGGTGGGTCCCGACGACCGTGTCATCGAGGTCGGCCCAGGCCTGGGATCACTGACCCTCGGCCTGCTTGAGACCGGCGCCCAGGTCGTCGCTGTCGAGATCGACGAGGTGCTGGCCACCCAGCTTCCCGACACGGTGGCCGAGCGGATGCCCGAGGCTGCCGACAGGCTGGAGGTCATCCTCTCCGACGCCCTCGACGTCGATGCCATCCCCGGCTCCGATCCGACCGCGCTGGTGGCGAACCTGCCCTACAACGTCGCTGTCCCGGTGCTGCTGCACATGCTGGCGATCTGTCCGCAGTGGTCGACGGGTGTCGTCATGGTGCAGTCGGAGGTGGCCGACCGTCTGGTGGCCGCTCCCGGATCCAAGATCTACGGGGTTCCCAGCGCCAAGCTGGCCTGGTATGCCGTGGCGACCCGGGTGGGAAATGTCCCCCCGACGGTCTTCTGGCCGGTGCCCAACGTGGATTCCGGGTTGGTCCGGATCACGAGGAGACGTCCTCCTAAGATCGACGGACGAGCCCCTGAGACCACTCGCTCCCAGGTCTTCCGCGTGATTGACGCGGCCTTCGCGTCCCGTCGCAAGATGCTGAGATCCGCACTGGCTGGACTGTGTGGTGGTTCGGCGGCTGCCTCCGACCTCATCGGCGCTGTAGGGATCGACCCGACGGTGCGCGGAGAGGCCCTTGACATCGTGGACTTGACCCGTGTTGCGGAGGCGTTGGCCCAGGCCGGCGTCCTCGGCGATCCGGGTCAGGTGTGAACTTCTGCCGGTACGGTAAGCACATGATGATGGACGATCCGTTCGACTTGCTCCGTCCCACGACCGTGACGGTGCGGGTCAGCGCCAAGGTCAATCTGGCGTTGGGGGTCGGCAGCCTCGCGCCTGACAGTTTCCACCCGCTGGCAACGGTCTTCGAGGCGATCGGGATTCACGACGAAGTGACGGTGACCCGTCGTGACGACAAACGCATCACCCTCACCGTCTCGGGAGAGGATGCCGACCAGGTCCCCACTGACGAGACCAACCTCGCCTGGCGGGCCGTGGAGATGGTGCGTGAGGAATTCGCCCTGGAGCGGGGGGAGCGCGATCACGGCGTCGATATTCACATCGACAAGTCCATTCCTGTCGCCGGTGGCATGGCAGGTGGGTCCGCTGACGCCGCCGGAGCCCTGCTCGCCGCAGCCGCCCTGTGTCGTCTTCCCGATTCTCCTGAGAGTCTGCAGCCGCTGGCCGCGCAGCTAGGCTCTGACGTGCCCTTCTGTCTCATGGGCGGGGTGGCGCTGGGTCGAGGGCGAGGGGACCGTCTGGCTCCGGTGATTTGCCGTGGCCGTCATCACTGGGTCATCGCCACCTCGAATCAGGGACTGTCCACCCCAGCCGTCTACCGACGTTTCGATGAGATGGGCGGGAACCCCGGGGGCGAGGCAGTTCCCAACGACCTCATCTCAGCCCTCACGCGGGGAGATCTCGACGCGGTCGCGGCCACCATGAGCAATGATCTTCAGGCCCCCGCTGTTGACCTGCGTCCCGAACTCGGCGAGGTGCTGGAAGTCGGGAAGGAAGCTGGAGCTCTCACCGCCCTCGTCTCGGGTTCCGGACCCACCTGCGCCTTCCTCGTGCGCGACGCCGCCGGGGCCAAGAAGGTCAGCGCCGCCGTGTCCGCCCTACCGCAGGTCAATCGCACCAGGACGGCCCGCGGCCCGGCCTCCGGTGCTCAGGTGTTGCCGGGGCCGGTGGGGAGCTTCGCATGACGACCTCCCACCGGCACCAGGACCCGAAGGACGCCGTCGATGTCATCATCGCGGCATGGGCGAGGGAGCGACCCGACCTGCCCGTCGAGGTGATGGAGGTGTGGTCGCGCGTCACCAGGCTGGCACGTCGCCTTGATCGAGACCGCTCCAAGGCATTCTCGCAATGGGACCTGGAGGGCTGGGAATTCGACGTCCTGGCAGCCCTGCGACGCTCCGGGGAGCCATACCAACTCAGCCCCGGGCAGCTCCTCAGCGAGCTTGAGGTCGCCTCGGGGACGATGACGAATCGGATCACCAGACTGTCAGACCGTGGCCTGGTGTGTCGTCTGCCTCACCCCAAGGACGGTCGCGGGGTCATCGTCGAGCTCACCGATGCCGGACGAGATCGGGTCGACGGAGCTCTGGCAGCCTTGTTGGAATCCGAGGGACGTCTCCTCGACTCGATGGACCCGCAGGCCGTCGAGCAACTGGGCCGGGGACTGCGCGCGGTGCTGGCTCGTCAGGAAGAGCTGGACTGATCCTCTTCCCGCTCGCTGTGGCGGGTGAGACGCGGATTTTCCGACACCCGTGCCAGCCCGTTGAAGGCCAGGTCGACGAGGTGAGCGGCGACGACCTCCTTGGCCGGTTCCCGGGTGTCGATCCAGGCCTGTCCTGCCATGCCCACCATCCCGGTGAGTGCCGGGGCATAAAGGGGCGAGAAGGAGGCGTCGAAGCCGTGACGGTTGAAGTTGTCGGCGAGAATCCCTTCCGCCCAGGAAGCGACGTCAGAAAGGATCGAAGCGTAGGAGCCGGTCGTTGATCCGACCGAGGAATCTCGGGAGATGATGCGAAATCCATCGGGGCGATCATCGATGTAGTCCAGCAAGGCCAGCACTGCGGACTCCAGGGTGCGACGTGGTCCCTGCTTCGGGCGGGTCATCGCGGCATTGAGGGAATCCTGCAGCAGGCGCACCTCCCGATCGACGACGACGGCGTAGAGCCCGTCCTTGGACCCGAAGTGCTCGTAGACGACGGGTTTCGAAACTCCTGCGGTGGCAGCGATCTCCTCGACGGAGGTGCCCGCGACGCCGTTGTCGGCGAAGAGACGACGCGCCACGCTGATGAGCTGCTCGCGGCGCTGCCCGCTGGTCATCCGGGCCCGGGGGTGCCTGGAAGGTCGGGATGCGGGCGTCGACGTCATGGCATCGAGCCTACTCAGGCCCGTTGCGTGGCCGAATCGCGGTCCATGCTCTAGGGTTGGGGGGACTCGGTTCGCCGAGCGTTCCCCGGTTGGTCTGCCGGCAGGGCCCGCCTGACTTTGAATCAGGATCAGCGACGCAGGTTCGACTCCTGCCCGGGGAGCTCATCCACCCTGTCGCACCTCCTCACGGTGCGGTGCGACCGCGTGACGGCTACAGTTGGCCCTGCATGCCGCATCCGAACTGGGGGAGCACCGTGACGTCCAGCCCGTCCACTGACCGAACCGAGAACGACGGAGTGGCCGCCGTCATCGTGCTGGCTGCCGGCGGTGGCACCCGCATGAAGTCCTCGAAGTCCAAGCTGCTCCACGAGGTCGCCGGTCGACCCATGCTGTCGTGGGCCATTGGAGCGGCACGCGGACTCAGCCCAGAGCATCTCGTCGTGGTCGTCGGACATCGTCGCGATCAGGTAGAGGCCCATCTAGCTGATGACGCCCCCGACGTCACCACCGCTGTTCAGGCCGAGCAGAAAGGCACCGGCCACGCCGTCGCCTGTGGTCTCGAGGGGCTGGGACAACTTCACGGCGAGGTCGTCGTCACCTATGGTGACGTCCCGATGCTGACCGGAGAAACCCTCCAACAGATGGTCGAGGTCCACCGCGAGCGTCGCAATCTCGTCACCGTCCTCACTGCCGAGGTCGATGATCCCACTGGCTATGGACGCATCCTCCGCGACGGAGAGACCGTCGTCGGGATCGTCGAGCACAAGGACGCCGACGAGGCTCAGAGGGCCGTTCGAGAGATCAACTCCGGCATATACGTCTTTGACGCCGAGGCCCTGCGTGACGGCGTCTCCAAACTGTCCAACGACAACGCTCAGGGCGAGTATTACCTCACCGACGTCGTCACCATGGCTGCCGATGGCACCGTCGAGGTTCCCGGTCGCGGTCGCGTCGGCGCCTTCCGTACCGACGACGTCTGGCAGACCGAGGGAGTCAATGACCGGGTACAGCTGGCCCGTATGAATGCCGAGGTCAACCGACGCATCGTCACCGCATGGATGCGGTCCGGGGTCACCGTTATCGATCCGTCCTCCACCTGGATCCAGCCGGATGTCGATCTCGCCAATGACGTCACCCTGTATCCCGACGTTTTCCTCAGCGGAGCCACGACGATCGCCTCCGGAGCCACCATCGGACCGGATGTCACCGTCACCGACTCCGAGATTCGGGAAGGGGCCACCATCACTCGGTCCGAGATCACCCTCGCGGTCGTCGGTGAGGGAGTGCGCGTCGGCCCGTTCTCCAACATCCGCCCCGGCTCCGTCCTCGACCGCGACGCCAAGGTCGGAGCCTTCGTCGAGACCAAGAACACCCACGTCGGAACCGAGGCTGTCATACCCCACATGGCCTACGTCGGCGATTCCGAGGTGACCGCAGGATCCTCCGTCGTTGCCGGATCCGTCCTCTCCCGGGAGTGCGCCGCTCCCGCCACCGACTCGGACGTCATGTCCGACAGCCAAGACGACACCCTCAACCCGGAGGCTGACCAGTGAGTGGAACCACCCGTCCGAACAACAAGCACCTCATGATCTGCTCAGGACGGGCCTATCCCGAACTTGCCGAGCAGATCGCCGCCGAACTCGGCGTCGACCTCGTCCCCTCGCGTCAGGTCACCTACGCCAACTCCGAGATCTACGTGCAGTTCCAGGAGTCCGTGCGTGGTTGCGACGCTTTCGTCATCCAGTCCCACAGCGCCCCGGTGAACGAGGCCATGATGGAGCAGCTCATCATGATCGACGCCCTCAAGAGGGCATCGGCCAAGCGCATCACCGTGGTTTCCCCGTTCTACCCCTACGCCCGCCAGGACAAGAAGCACCTGGGCCGCGAGCCCATCTCCGCTCGCCTCATGGCCGACCTCTACCAGGCTGCCGGTGCTGACCGGATCATGTCGGTGGACCTGCACGCCGCCCAGATCCAGGGGTTCTTCGATGGGCCGGTCGATCACCTGTGGGCCTTGCCGGTGCTCGCCGACTACGTCGCCTCCAAGTACGACAACTCCGACATGGTCGTCGTCTCCCCGGATGCCGGTCGTGTGCGTCTGGCCGACATGTGGACCGACAAGATCGGTTGTCAGCTGGCCATCATCCACAAGCGTCGCGATCCGAACAAGGCCAACGAGACGACCACCCATGAGGTCGTCGGCGAGGTCGAGGGCAAGACCTGTCTGCTCGTCGACGACATGATCGACACCGCCGGCACGATGTGCCAGGCTGCCTCGGCCCTCAAGAAGCGCGGTGCCAAGCGCGTCATCGCGGCCGCCACTCACCCGATCCTGTCGGATCCGGCTGCTGAGCGCATCAACAATTCCCCGATCGAGGAGCTCATCGTCACCAACACGCTCAGGATCCGTGACGACATCAACATCCCCTCGATGACGGTGTTGTCCATCGCCCCGCTCATCGCGAAGGCGATTCAGGAGGTCTTCGAGGACGGGTCGGTCACCAGCCTGTTCCGCTGACACGACAGCTCAGCCGCCCATGGCACCGCTTGTGCTGTGGGCGGCTTTGCATTTGGGGGACGACGTCGTCGTGCCGTACAGTGGCCCTGCTTGGCGAGGGACCGCAAGGTCCGTGATCGACTGGCCGCCCGATTGGGCATCCTCTCGTCGAGCCGTTTCACGTCAACGAGAAGGAGAAACTGCCATGGCAGACATCATTCACCTCAAGGCCGAAGAGCGTACCGAGTTCGGTAAGGGCGCTGCTCGTCGCATCCGTCGTGACGACAAGGTTCCCGCCGTCATGTACGGTCGCGACCACGACCCGATCCATGTGACCCTCGAGGGCCACGCCACCCTCCTCGCGCTGCGTACCGAGAACCCGCTGCTGTCGATCGAGATTGAGGGCAAGGAGCCCGTGCTCGCCCTGCCGAAGGACGTCCAGCGTGACGTTCTCAAGGGCTTCGTCCGTCACGTCGACCTGCTGTCCGTGCGTCGTGGCGAGAAGGTTGACGTCAACGTCGCCCTGCGCATCACCGGTGAGTCGGCTCCTGGCACCATCGCCATGACCGAGTTCAACGAGATCGAGGTCGAGGCCGACCTGCTCAACATCCCGGAGCTCATCGAGATCGACGTCACCGGCCTCGAAGCCGGCACCACCATCTACCTCGGCGACGTCAAGCTCCCCGAGGGCACCACCCTCAAGGGTGACCCGGAGGCCGTCGCTGCCACCGTCGCCTTCCCGGAGACCGAGTACGCCGAGGATGAGGAGTCCGAGGGTGAGGACGCCGAGGGCGGGTCCGAGATGAAGGCCGAGGACGAGTGAGCCCTTCCTGGCTCGTGATCGGGCTCGGCAACCCGGGCCCGCGCTATGACGGCACCCGACACAACGTCGGGGTGGACGTCATCACCGAGTTGTGCCGTCGGGCCGTCGAGAAGCTCTCGTCGGCCCGTGGGCAGCGGGCTGAGCTGGCTCGCACTCGCATCGGCTCGGCTGGTCTCGGCGTCCCGGCTGCGGACGCCCAGATCGTCACCTTGATGCGCAGCCGTACCTACATGAATGAGTCGGGGATCGCCGTCCGCAAGGTCGCGGGCTTCGCAGGTATCACCCCTGATCACCTCATCGTCATCCATGACGAGATCGATCTCGACCCTGGCCGTCTACGTCTCAAGTGCGGAGGCGGGGACAACGGACACAACGGGTTGAAGTCCATTCGAGCCCATCTGCACACCGGTGACTTCATTCGGGTGCGGGTTGGTGTAGGTCGTCCTCCGGGCCGTCAGGACCCTGCCGACTGGGTACTGGCCCGCGTTCCCGCCAAGCAGCGCGCTGACATGGACGTTCAGGTGGCCATGGCCGCCGACGCCGTCGAGACGATCATCACCCACGGACTGACGGTGGCCCAGAACCGTTTCAATTCCTGACGCTCACCAGCTCGACGGAGGCTGGATCTGCGGAAACTGCGGCATGAAGGGCAGCTGGCCCAACTTGTCGGGGCGTGCCCGCAGCCATTCCGAGAGCTGATCACGTCGGCGCACCAGCTCGGGGCCTCCCTCGCCCTTGGCGATGCGGTGCTGCGCGAGTGCGGCTTCCGTGACAGCAGTGATGGTCCGTTCCTGACTGCGCTTCGCAGCCCTGCCGTGCTTGCCCGAATCAGCGAGCACGGCGCGACGCTTGCCCGGATCTGCGATCATGTCCGCCTCGGCGGGAGTCACCAGGCCGGCCTCAACCATGAGCGGAAGCTGGGAGCGCACGGCCTCGGACTCCTTGCGACGGTTACGAGTCGTCATGACGACGGTGCCGATGAACACCGGGACGAAGAGCACCACGTAGATGAGGACCATCGCCGTCAACTGGCCGTTGACGCCCAGCCCCATGGCACTTGCCACCAGAGTCGGACCGCCGTTCCACAGACCATGCATCAGGCAGGCGACGAGATAACCCAGAACGACCCTCCAGAATCCGCCCTTGTTGCGCCAGGCCCAGACGCCGACCGCCGTCGCGGTGGTGTAGAGCGGGTGGCCGAAGACACCGAACCCGGTGCGCACCAGGGCCATGACGACGATGTCTCCCGTCCCCTCAGCAGTCGCGAAATATCCCAGGTTCTCCACGAAGGCGAAGCCCAGGGCGCACACCCCGGCGTAGAAGATGTGGTCGGTAAGAGAGGTGAGCTCCAGCTTGCGCAGTCCAGTGACGAGCAGCACGAAGACCGAGGCCTTGGCGAACTCCTCGACGAGTGGCGCGACGACGGCGGCGGTGCCGAATTCGCTGGCAGGAACGGCTGCCTCGACGAGCATGGAGAAGATGACGGCTGCTGACCCTCCCCAGATCAGTGCCATCACGGTGAGACGGGCGGGTTCTGGCTCCCACTTGTCGAGCCATCGGTAGCACAGCAGGCACACGATGAGGGCTGCAGTCGACGGGATCGCGCCGACGATGAAGTATGGCGGCGATCCGGCGCCGATGACGGCCACCATGAGGAGGATGACGAACGCTCCCAGAATGGTGATGACGATCGGCAGGACTCCGCCGCGTCGAACTGGTTTGGGGGCGAGTGGGTACTGCATGGGTGGGGTGCTCACGTCGACATGCTATGGGTTGGCGAGTCAGGGAGACCAGCGCAGAACGTGACGGTCGGGTAGTCGTCGGTGCCATCACGTACCCTATTTCGGTGACTTCTGGCGGATTGACCTCCCTTCTTTCCCGCGAGCCGGTGCTCTCCCATTCCGTGGAGGACGCTCTGACCCGGCGTACCCCCACTCTCGACCTGCAGGTGGCTCCGTCTGCCCGTCCGGCCGTGGCTGCTGTGCTCAGCCAGGCGCTCACTGGTTCCGGACGGTTGCCGGTGCTGTTGGTGACGAGCACCTTCCGGGAGGCCGAGGAGTCGGTGGCCACCCTGGAGACGTGGCTCGGCCCCGATGACGTCTGTTACTACCCATCCTGGGAGACGCTGCCCCACGAGAGGTTGAGTCCCCGCACTGACACCGTTGGTCGGCGGATGGAGGTGTTGCGCCGATTGTGTGGCACAGAAGGAGAGGTGCCGCAGGTCGTCGTCGCCCCGGTGCGATCCCTGCTTCAGCCCCAGGTGGCCGGGCTGGGCCGCATCAAGCCCGTCCGTCTGGCTGTGGGGGAGGAGCACGATCTCACCGATCTGGCGGCAGAACTCGTCAATGCCGCCTACAGCCGGGTCGACATGGTGGAACGCCGAGGCGAATTCGCGGTACGCGGCGGCATCGTCGATGTCTTCCCGCCGGTGCTGGAGCACCCGGTTCGTATCGATTTCTTCGGTGACGAGATCGAGGAGATGACCTCCTTCGCGGTGGCCGATCAGCGATCCACCGACGAAACCCACCGGGAGCTCATCTGCGCTCCGTGTCGTGAGCTCACCCTCACCGACGAGGTCCGTTCCAGGGCCAGGACCCTGTTACCGGACCACCCCGAACTGGCGGACATGCTGGAACGGATCGTCGATGGTCAGGCCGTCGAAGGGATGGAAGCCCTCATGCCAGCCCTGGTCGACGAGATGGAGCTGCTCGTCGACGTCCTTCCCGAGCACGCCATGGTCGTCCTCTCGGACCCCGAGATGGTGCGCTCCCGGGCAGCGGACCTGGTCCGCACCTCCGAAGAATTCCTGGGAGCCGGGTGGGCGGCCGCCGCCGGTGGTGGTCAGGCCCCGATCGACCTGGCGGCCTCGGGATACCGCAGCCTGGCCCATGTGAGGGCCCACTGCCTCGAGCGCGGCATGGCGTGGTGGTCGATGTCCTCCTTCGCCCTGGACGCCCCTGCCACGGATGCCCTTGCCGACGACGACGTCACGACCGCCCCACGCACCGTCAACCCGCATCTGGAGGCCGTCGAGCCGTGGCGCGGAGACGTGGAGGCGGCCGTCAAGGATCTCACCACCAGACTCGGTGAGGGCTGGACGGTCGTGCTGTGCGCCGAGGGTGAGGGCATCGCCAAGCGCATGGCGGAGCTGCTCGGTGAACATCACGTCGCGGCCAAGCTGGTCGACGAGGTCGACGCCGACATCACCGAGCCAAGCGTCCAGGTCGTCCGGCTGCATCAGCGTCATGGTTTCGCCGCGGATTCCCTCAAACTGCTCGTGGCCTCCACCGGAGACCTCGCTGACTCCCAGGACCCAGCCGTCAGTGGCGAGCGGCGCATGCCCCGACGCCGTCGCAATCAGATCCAGCCGCTTGAGCTCAAGTCCGGCGACCTCGTCGTCCATGAGCAGCACGGTGTGGGCCGATACGTGGAGATGGTGCAACGCACCGTCGGTGGTGCCACCCGCGAGTACCTCGTCATCGAGTACGCCCCCTCCAAGAAGGGTCAGCCCGGCGACCGTCTCTTCGTCCCCGTCAACTCCCTGGACCAGGTGACCCGCTACGTCGGTGGTGACGCCCCGAGCCTGGACCGGATGGGTGGCGCCGACTGGCGCAAGCGCAAGTCTCGTGCC
This sequence comes from Cutibacterium avidum ATCC 25577, assembly GCF_000227295.1. Classification (GTDB taxonomy): domain Bacteria; phylum Actinomycetota; class Actinomycetes; order Propionibacteriales; family Propionibacteriaceae; genus Cutibacterium; species Cutibacterium avidum. Next base: position 1,677,444 of record NZ_JH165054.1, read on the forward strand.
CGCAAGGCGGTCCGTGAGATCGCCGCTGAACTCATCAAGCTCTACGCTGCCCGGCAGGCCACCAAGGGCCACGCCTTCGGCCCCGACACCGCCTGGCAGCGGGAGCTGGAGGACGCCTTCGCCTACGTCGAGACCCCTGATCAGCTCACCACCATCGCCGACGTCAAGCATGACATGGAACAGGTCGTCCCGATGGACCGTCTGGTCTGTGGCGACGTCGGTTACGGCAAGACCGAGATCGCGGTGCGCGCTGCTTTCAAGGCCGTCCAGGACGGCAAACAGGTGGCCGTGCTGGTGCCAACCACCCTTTTGGTGCAGCAGCACTTCCAGACCTTCACCGAGCGCTACGCAGGGTTCCCGGTCAAGGTCGCAGCCCTGTCTCGATTCCAGACCGACGCCGAGGCCCGCGAGACCTTGGAGGGGATCAAGCGCGGCACGGTTGACGTCGTCGTCGGTACCCATCGCTTGCTGGCCAAGGAGGTTGAGTTCAAGGACCTTGGCCTGGTCATCGTCGACGAGGAACAGCGCTTCGGTGTCGAGCACAAGGAGGCCCTCAAGCGCATGAGGGTTAACGTCGACGTGCTGGCGATGAGCGCCACCCCGATCCCGCGCACCCTGGAAATGGCGGTGACCGGTATCCGTGAGATGAGCACGATCGCCACGCCGCCGGAGGAACGTCATCCGGTGCTCACCTTCGCCGGCCCCTACGACGAGGGTCAGGTGGTTGCGGCCATCCGCCGCGAGTTGGCTCGTGAGGGTCAGGTCTTCTACATCCACAACCGGGTGCAGTCCATCGAGAAGACGGCGGCCAAACTGCGCGAACTCGTCCCGGAGGCACGGATCGTCACCGCCCACGGCCAGATGAACGAGAAGCAGCTCGAGCAGATCATGGTGGACTTCTGGGAGCGTCGCGCCGATGTGCTGGTCTGCACCACCATCGTCGAGTCGGGTATCGACATCTCCACGGCCAACACCCTGCTCATCGACCGCGCGGACCGCATGGGGCTGTCCCAGCTACACCAGTTGCGCGGGCGTGTCGGCCGTTCCCGTGAGCGTGGCTATGCCTACTTCCTCTACCCGGCTGACAAGCCGCTCTCCCAGACCGCCCACGATCGCCTGGCGACAATGGCCGCCCACACCGATCTGGGGGCCGGTATGGCCATCGCCATGAAGGACCTCGAGATTCGCGGCGCCGGAAACCTGTTGGGCGGCGAGCAGTCTGGTCACATCGCTGACGTCGGATTCGATCTCTACATCCGTCTGGTGGGTGACGCCGTCGCGGAGTTCCGTGGTTACGCCAGTGCCGCCGACGAACCCGAAATGCGCATCGAACTCCCGGTTGACGCCAACCTGCCAGTCGAGTATGTCGAGACTGAGCGGCTTCGTCTAGAGATGTACAAGAGGTTGGCCGAGGTGCGCAGCGACGAGGAGGTCGACGCCATCGCCGCCGAGCTCGTCGATCGCTACGGTCCGATGCCCGAGCCGGTACTGGCCCTCCTCGGGGTGGCGCGGTTCCGCCTGCTGTGTCGTCGGGCAGGTGTCCATGAGGTGGTTCCGTCCGGCCGCAACATCCGCTTTTCCCCGGTCCATCTGCCGGAGTCGCGCGTGATGCGACTCAAGAGGCTGTATTCGGGGTCAGTGGTCAAGCAGGCGGCAGGTATCGTTATGGTTCCCAAACCGACTACCGCGCGGATCGGGGGGCAGTCTCTGACGGGTCAGGAACTGCTCAACTGGGCGGGAGAACTCGTCAGGGGGGTGTTGGAGGTGCAGGAGGCACCAACCCAAGGTGCAAAGAGTTGACAAGACGCCAAAGCGTTCGTTTTCCTTTGCGGATCGATGGTCGAATTACAGCAAGGTGTTAATGTGCAAGTATTCAGCTACTCATACGGGTTGGGGGTACAGCCTGCTGGTAAACATCACCTGACGGTGAAGGGGATTGATGGCAGCTCGGTGGTGTCGCTCCCCTCGATGGCAATCAGTTATTGATGTTTCACCAAGGCCGAATGTTATGAAACGCGGACTGTTGGAATCTGAGGTGAAGATCGAAGGAGTTTATTTTTCCTATGGTCGACACGGTAAAATTTTCCATGGTTTCGACTGTGAGTTTCATGGTGGGAAAACCGTCCTTCTGGGTCCCAACGGTGCTGGGAAGTCGACGCTGTTTCGAATCATGGCAGGAATACTTAAACCATCTGTTGGACTGGTACTCCTGCCTGATTCCCCGGGACTGGTGTCGTCCTCGTGGTCGCAGGTCGCACTCATGCCCCAGGATGTACCACCGATCCCCGGACTCCGTGTCGTTGAACAGGTGGCCTATTCCGGCTGGCTGGCGGGCCTGTCGCGTCGGGATGCGCAAAGGCGAGCCGTGGAGGTGCTGGCGGCGGTCAACCTCTCTGACAAGGCGTCCTCGCGGGTGTCGCGCCTATCAGGAGGACAGTTACGCCGTGTCGGTCTTGCCCAAGCCTTGGTGGCGAACCCGCAGGTTCTCCTGTTGGACGAGCCAACCGCAGGTCTCGACCCAGCCCAACGCCATTCCTTCCGAGAGGTCCTCAAGTCGGTGCCATCTGGAGACCAGGTCGTCGTCGTGTCAACCCACATGGTCGACGACATCGAGGACCTCTACGACCATGTGGTCGTCATGAATGAGGGCTGCGTCATCTTCACAGGAACGCCCGATGAGTTCATCAATCTTTCGGAACCGGGTCCCAACCGCGCCGAACGTTCCTACCTTGGCCTCGTCGAATCGGTGCGGACATGACTTGGTTGACGCGCATCCGGGTCTCACCAGGCATCTGGCTGGCGCCGGTCATGGCTCTCATCTCCATGGCACACTTCGACGTCCCGGCCGCCAGGGGATACGCCCTCGCATCGGCCACCCGCGACGCCTACAGTCTGCTGTTCGTTGCTGCGCTCTCTTGTGCTGCCGGTGCCTGGGAAGGTCATCGGCTCCAAACCGGTGGGGTGCTTTCCGGAGTAGCGCGTCGGTCTCGGTTCGCCATCATGGCAGCACCATGGACCTCTGCGGTGGTCGTTCCCACCGCCTTGGACGTAGTGATCTTCATCCGTGATGGGGCGTTTACCAGCATTGACGCCGTGCCCGTCATCGTGACGACCATCGCCACTGCGTGGGTGTGGGCCTTGGCCGGAATGGCGGTCGGAGTCGCTGTGCGTCCCGCGCTGTCGGTGCCACTGAGTCTCATGGTTCCGGTCTTGTGGCTCATCATGCTTCCAGCCAGCCAGACCTTGTGGCTGCGACACTTGACCGGAGGCTGGCCCTCGTGTTGCAGCGTCAACAGTACGCTGTCGTGGCGTGCCATTTTGGCGACGTGGACGGTGCTCGCCAGTGTGCTGGCGGCAAGTCTCCTCGTGCTGGGGACACGTGGTCGTGCCATGGGTCCCCGTCCTCGTATGGTCGCCGGATTGGTGGCCGTTCTGGTCACGGGTGGCCTGGTGGGTGGTGCCAGCATGGTTCGGGGGATGGGCCCCGATCCCATCGCGCCGCGAACCCATGGTTTGCGTTGTGACGTGGTGGCCGAGGCAAAGGTCTGTGTGTGGCCCGAGCACGAGGCTGCTGCCGCCAGGTTCAAGCCCGTTGTGGCCACGGTGTTTCCGGTCTGGCGTCAGGCAGGCGTTGCACTGCCCGAGGTCATCACCGAGGCGAGCCTCCCGGATTCCGCATCATCGGGTTCGCGCGATGGCCGGATCGAGTACATCTATCTTGGGCGGTCATCCCCAGCTCCGGACGACCTGCTGGGGTCCTTGACGAGTGATCTTGCCACTGCACCATGTCTGGAACGTGAGAACGTCGAGACCCCGGCGTGGGCCACGGTCGACCAAGGGCGTTACCGAGCGTGGCTGCAGTTGTCGGGTGCACGAGCCTTGGGGCTATCGGAGAAAGACGTGAGGGATGGGAGTATTCCCACAGACCAGTGGCATTGGGCGCAGGAAGTCCTCACACAGCCTGCTGCCCAGCAGGCGAAGGCGGTGAACGTTGTTGCCACTAGGCTGTCCTCGTGCCGGTGAAGGTGTCGGGGCGGTGGGCGGTGAGGTGCGATGATTTGGTGGTGTAAAAACCGCGGCGTCGCAATTGTGTTGGCGTGTTCGGTCGGTATGGCGGTCCTGGTGGTCCTCACCGGGAGGTCGATTCGTGATATTCCGGTCATCTTCGGAGGGGTCGCACTGCGGGCGCCGCTGGTGTTCTTCGGTTCCCTTGTCGTCATTGTGGCTCACGGCTGGTCAGTGGCCAGGAATCCGGTCGAGTTGGAGTTGAGATCTCGGCGTCCGGTGCGTTGGGCCGATGTTGGGCTTATGGTTGCCGCAGCCTTGCCGCTGCTGGCTACCATCGTGTGTCCCGGCCTCATCGAGGTGGGTTTGGTGATCTCGCGCAATGTCATGATCGGTATGGGACTGACCCTATTGTGTGCGCGTTTCATGTCGCGGGGGCTTGCCTCGATGCCTGCTGTGAGTATGTTCCTGATTGGAGTGCTAACGGGACGCGGATACGGCCACGAGGCGTGGTGGAACTGGGTTGTCAGCTCTGGCGCGAGTCCGGTGGGAGCGGCGTGGTTCCTCGGGGCCGTCGTCGCCGGGTCGGTTGCCACACTAACGGGTCGGGCGCGGAAGCCGAGAGTCCCGTCGTAGGATGCTGCTGACAGGCTTCTTCGCCGTGCCGAAGGCGCGGCACCGAATTCAGGAGGGTTGCCCCATGGCGTTGTCGCGTCCCATGCCGATCCGCATGGTCGCTGTCGCAGTGACCGGATTCCTCGGTATAGCAGGGTTGTCCGGGTGCGCGAGCTCCCCCAACACCGCGGCCACGGTGGGGAACACAACGGTGTCGATGAAGTCGATCGACGAGGCAGCGGATCACTGCTCGAAGTACATCAATCCCAGCACGGAGCTCACCCCTCGCCAGGTCATCTCCTCGACGGTCATTCGTGGTGCCGTCGCCCAGGAGGTCCTGGACAACAGCGGGGAGAAGCTCTCCAATGCCCAGCGTGACCAGGTCATCGCCCGCAATGGCATGACGGCACTCACCTCCGACCCGGTCTGCCATGCGATGGTCCGTGACTTCGCCGGCCTGTTCCATCTGTTCGACCGCGAGGGTGAGAAGAAGGCCATGGCCGACCTGGCCGCGGTCGAGGTCAAGACGAATCCGCGGTTGGGCACCTGGGACGCCAAGAACCTTGCGGTCCACGGGAGCTCCTCACTGTCGGACCCCTTCACCTCTCGCTCCTGATCCTGATGGCGTCGGACGACTCCCGGCCGAGGGCTGATTTCTCCGACCTCGTCGCCGTCATGGCGAGGTTGCGCGACGAGTGCCCGTGGGATCGCAGCCAGACCCATCGCTCCCTCGTGACCTATTTGGTCGAGGAGACCGGAGAGGTCGTCGATGCCATCGAGGCCGGCACTGACGACGACCTCGTCGAGGAATTGGGCGACCTATTGCTCCAAGTGGTCTTTCACGCGCGCATCGCGGAGGGGGAGGGCGTCTTCAACATTGACGAAGTCGTCGGTGGGATCGTTGCCAAACTCGTGACCCGTCATCCTTATGTCTTCTCGGACGAGGACGTCCCCGAGGACCTCGACGCCGCATGGGAGGCACGCAAGGCAGCGGCCAAGGGACGCACCTCCAGCCTCGATGGCATCGCGCACTCGCTGTCGAGCGTGGCCCGCAGCGCCAAGGTCATCTCACGGGCTCGCAGCCGGGGCGTGGACGTCGAACTGCCTGAGGAACCCATCACCGCCGAGCAGACCGGAGATGAACTCCTGACCCTCATCGCCCGTGCCCAGGCTAGCGGCGTCGACGCCGACCAAGCTCTGCGCGACCGATTGCGCAGGCTCGAGAGCGACATCCGAGACGCCGAGGGACACTGAACCATACGCGGTATTACCTGAGGGAAAATCCTTTGTGATGAGGAGAGGAGACCTCGATGGATCCGCGCAGCCTCTGCCCATCAAGGACCAGACGATCGTCGTGAGTATCGACGCCGCCCCCGAGATTACCTACACAATCGGCATCGCCAGGAAGGCCACCAAGACCTGATGGTCTCTCTACGCCGGGCCTCACGTGGTGTTGAGGTTCCACCATCACTACCGTTGACCGAGAAACGGAGGAGGTGAACGATGCGACGAACCCTGACAACGATGCTCGTCGCCGTCGTCACCATGTCTGTATTGACCGGATGCAAGGGCAGCGACAATGACCCCGCTGGTCTGACCGAGGTCTCGGACGTGCCGGAAGCTCCTGCATCTACGGTGTCCCCGATCTCCTCGGGCCGAAAACCAACTCCGGAGGAGATCAATCCGAACGCTGATGCGGCGGCAACACCGCGCAGGGGAGGTATGAACAGATACCTGCCAGGCCTGACCGGGATCGTCAGTGATCGCGTCGTCACCGGGAACACCTCCCAGGCCATCACCGTCAAGGCCGGGACTGTCACCGACTACTACTTCCTGTGCGACACCACTGACGCTCAAATCACGGTGACCGAGAACGACGACTCGGCCAAGTCCACCTCGTGCCATGAGGGCTACGCCCATCTCAGCTACGGCAAGCGGACACAGAACGAGAAGATCGACCTGCTGATCGAGGCTCCTGCCGACGTCACCTACGAATTCGTCATCACCGAAAACTCTCTGACGGCCACGGCGACAAGTGATGAGGCGCCCTGAAATACCGCTGGTTGGCAGGCTTCGATACGCTTTGGGGTGGACGCAAAGATCCTCTCTGAAAGGTTGGTCCATGGCAACCATCGAATTCATCGAAGCCCGTGAGATCCTCGACTCCCGCGGCAACCCGACCGTTGAGGTCGAGATGATCCTCGACGACGGCACCGAGGCCCGCGCTGCGGTTCCCTCCGGCGCGTCGACCGGTCAGTTCGAGGCCGTTGAGCTGCGCGACGGCGACAAGGAGCGCTACTCCGGCAAGGGCGTTCTCAAGGCTGTTGAGAACGTCAACGAGAAGATCGCCGAGGAGGTGCTCGGCTGCGACGCCAGCGAGCAGCGCATCATCGACCAGATCATGATCGAGCTCGACGGCTCTGACAACAAGGGCGAGCTGGGCGCCAACGCCATCCTCGGTGTCTCCCTGGCCGCCGCTCACGCTGCCGCTGACTCGGCTGACCTTCCTCTCTACCAATACCTGGGCGGACCGAACTCCCACGTGCTCCCCGTTCCGATGATGAACATCCTCAACGGTGGCGCTCACGCCGACTCCGACGTCGACATCCAGGAGTTCATGATCGCTCCGATCGGCGCTGAGTCCTTCAAGCAGGCTTACGAGTGGGGTGCTGCCGTCTACCACTCCCTCAAGAAGGTCCTCAAGGACAAGGGCCTGGCCACCGGCCTGGGAGACGAGGGTGGCTTCGCCCCGAACCTGCCCAGCAACGCTGCCGCTCTGGACCTCATCCTCGACGCCATCAAGGCTGCCGGCTTCGAGCCCGGCAAGGATGTCGCCCTCGCTCTCGACGTCGCTGCCTCCGAGTTCTTCGAGGACGGCAAGTACAGCTTCGAGGGTCAGGCCAAGTCCTCCGCCGAGATGATCGAGTACTACGAGGGTCTCGTCGCCAAGTACCCGCTGGTCTCCATCGAGGATCCGCTGGACGAGGAGGACTGGGACGGCTGGGCCGAGTTCACCAAGAAGCTCGGCGACAAGATCCAGATCGTCGGCGACGACCTGTTCGTCACCAACCCGAAGCGCCTCGCCAAGGGCATCGAGACCAAGGCCGCCAACGCCCTGCTCGTCAAGGTCAACCAGATCGGCTCCCTCTCGGAGACCATCGACGCCGTCGAGCTGGCCCACCGTAACGGCTACCGCTGCATGATGTCGCACCGTTCCGGTGAGACCGAGGACACCACCATCGCCGATCTTGCCGTCGCTCTGTCGACCGGCCAGATCAAGTCCGGTGCCCCGGCCCGCGGCGAGCGCATCGCCAAGTACAACCAGTTGCTGCGCATCGAGGAGGAGCTGGGCGACTCCGCTGAGTACGCCGGCGCTTCTGCCTTCCCGCGTTTCAACGCCTGAGATCGACTGACGACGGCTCGGCCCGGCTCCCACGGGGCCGGGCCGAGCCATGTCCTTGATCGGGCCAGCCGCCGAAGATGCAAACGAGAATCATTCTAGGGTATCCTGTACGGGCTCACTAGGAAGGAGCTCTGATGCACCCCACTCGCACCCTCGGAGCGCTGTCGGCGGCCTTGGCCGCTGCGGTCCTCTTCGCCGGGGCACCGGCCGGCCATGCCGGACCCGACGACGGCAAGGTTGTCACGACCGAAGCCCACGTCGACGCCCCCAAGACGTACTGGGAGGACGGCCATTTCGTCCTCAAGAACGAAGCGCACATGACGGCGGTCCCGCTCGACGGCACTGTCAACTGGATCGGCCGTGGCTACAGCACCCTGTTGCGTCCCGAGCAGAAGTTCATGTTCACCGTTCCCGATGACCCGGCCTTCGCGCCCCTGTCCGACCATGGCCGACGCTGGTACGCAGCCCCTCACATCGCCGGTGACCACAACACCCCGATCTGGGCCGGATTCGGCGCTGACGACAAGATTCCGGCCGACACCTTCCGTGACGGGTCCTTCTCGCTCGATGTCGTCGGGTTCTCCGGGCCCGGACGGATGGAGGCCTTCAACGCTTGGGACCACTCGCTGAATCGCCTGCTGTCGAGCCACGACCCCAGCTACCGGTCCTCATACCTCACGCCTGGCAACCACACGCACAACGTCACCGCCTTCACCAAGCCCGGTCGCTACGTCGTCGACTACCGGACGACCGCTCGGGGCAAGGACGGACGTCTCATCGCCTCGAAGACCTCGACCCTGGTGTGGCAGGTCGGCGGTACTCGCCCGGCCGACAAGGCGACGACGCCGCTCGAGGACCGCTTCGCCGCAGCGCACTCGGGCAAGCCGAGCACTCCGTACACCTTCACCATGAAGTCGCACACCGGCCGTGACAAGCCCGCCGACGACCAGCTCACCGACCTCGTCTTTGACGCCGGCGACACTGCAGCCGAGGGCACGGTGACCTTCTTCATCGACGGGTTCCATCTGGCCGAGGTGCCGGTCCACGGAGGACGTGCCACCTGGAGCGAGATGATCGGTTCGGGAACCTCCAAGTTCCAGACGGTCTTCGTGCCGGCCGCAGGGTCCACTGCTCCGCGGTGGGCTTCCAGCCAGCTCGCCTACCAGTTTGGTCAGAAATCCGCCTCGACGACGTCGGCCACGGGCCTGGATACTCTGCCGACGCCACACTCCCAGGATCCGGCGCCAGCCTTCGACCTCAAGGAGTACATGCCGACCAAGGCGGTGAAGTGGAGTGTCGACGTCACTCCCGGCAAGCCCGACGAGGACAGCGACAAGCCCTTCGTCACCAAAATCAAGCTCTCCGACCCTCGGTACCGGGCGAACATCGACGGCGGCTATTACGATGCGCCGGACGCGAAGTACTCGACCTGTCAGGTGTACGGGGTGACCGACGAGCACGGCGAGTTGACGGTCTCGAACGATGGTGACGTCTGTGGCGGTTACTACCTCAAGCTCAAGATCGCTCCCCACGCCCTTGTCAAGGCCCCCGGAGGATCGATCGACGTCACCGTGCCGTTGCCGAAGGATTCGTTGACCCTGCATCGCAACGGTGAGCTCCCCATGAGTGATGCGGGGGCGACCGCGACTCCCACCGCGACTCCCACGTCGGCCCCGACCGTGACCCCGACTCCGAGCCTCACCCCGACTCCGACACCCTCTGCGTCCACTTCTGCGTCCTCCTCGGTGCTCACCGCGCCGGTCCTGCTCGAGCATGGGCACGTCGACCTCAAGGCGACCTTTGACGGCGGTCGGCTCGGGGCGGTCGTGGGTGACGACACCCTCAGCCACGCCAAGCAGTCGGTGGACCGGTCCATCGGTTCGGTCGCCCTGGCGGTGCCCGACTCGGCTCGTCGACGCCGTCCGACGGCCGGGTTCATGGCCGACCCGCGGTTCGACTTCCTCGGCAAGAAGGGCGGCCTCGTCCACATGCTGCCGCAGGTCAATGACAACGTCCACGTGTGGCCCGGGTGGTCGACGAACGCCTTGGCCGGCACCGGGGCGGGACCGGCGACCCTCAAGCTCGAGCCTGCCGTGCTTCCGGCCGGGGGTGCCTACGACGTCTTCACGGCCGATTCGCTGACCGGAAGTCTTGACCACCTCATCGATTCGCGGCACGGTCGAGTGTCCATGACGATCCCGGAACCGACCCACGCGCACGCCTCATGGGCGTTCAGCAAGCCGGGTGCCTACCTGCTCAAGGCGAGCTACACCAGCCGTGTGGGAGGCCACGAGGTCTCCAGTCGGCCCGAGTGCCTCACCTTCCTCGTGGGTGACGAGGCCATCGCCGCCCACCGCGCTGGTCGGACGCCGTCGTGCCCGGCGACCACCTCGCCTGGGCCGAGCGCCTCGAGTCCGGTCGCACCTGGACCGAGCACGTCCAGCTCGGTCTCGCCTGGGCCGAGTGTGTCGAGTCCGGTCGCGCCTGGGCCGAGCGCGTCCAGTCCGGTCTCGCCCTCGGCTCCGTCCGTGACGGCCACGCATCCGGCCCCTGTGTCGTCTGCGACGCACTCTTCGGTTCCTGCGTCGTCCGTGACGGCGGCCGACCGGCCGATGGCCCCGACGAGTGCGCACCGTGTGACTCACGGCATGCGTCTCGCACTTCCCCGCACTGGGGTCTGAGAGAACGCCGCACCTGTCGCAGCGGACCGCCCCCGCCCCGTGAGGACACCTCTTCGGGGTGGGGGGCGGTTGGTTGTCGCCCGTATCGGCTGGTGTGCGTCATGATGGAGGCGATGGCGGGCCTTCCTGGCTCCCGGTATCCGACCCCGAAGCACAGGGGCGGGTGCGCAGGAGCGCGACGTCGAACCCCCCTCGTGGCGCAGCGCATCGCCAAGTACGACCAGTTGCTGCGCATCGATGAGGAGCTGGGTGACCCTGCCGAGTCCGCCGGTGCTACTGCCTTCCCGTGTTTTAGGCCTGATTGACGTCACAAGGTGCTGATCCCGGCACCTGACATGACACGACCGCCCGGTGTTTCCGGGGCGGTCGTGTCATGATGGACCACGATGGCCAGCACACCGAGCAACCGAAATCGCCCGTCCGGACGGTCCCAGCGACCGGACGGAGGACGGACGCGCTCATCCTCCCCGAATCGTTCCGGCACGAGGAACCGCGGTAACTATGAGCGCACAACTCGTACGGAGCCGCCGCGAAACCACGCTCCCAAGCACGAAGAGCCTCGTCGATTCGGCCTGACGCTGCGGGCAGTCGTCATGGGAGCTGCGGTCCTGCTGGTGCTCGTCATGATCACGCCCAGTTTGGGTATTTACTTCTCCCAGCGCTCCCAGATCTCCCGCATCCAGGACGACGAGGCCGAAGCGCGTTCCTCCATCTCGACCCTCCAGGACGAGGTCAGGAGGTGGCATGATCCCGACTATGTACGCGCACAGGCGAGAGCCCAACTCGGTTGGGTGATGCCGGGAGAGACCGGCTACCAGGTCATCGCGGAGAACGGCAAGGTCATCGGATCGACGACCTCACTGGATGAGAAGGACCCCGCGACCGAGGCCAGCGCTGACGTCCACTGGTGGAGGCAAGCCGCCGAATCGATCCAGGACGTTGACCATCCCGCACCGCCCACGGCCACCCTGAGAGCGATGATCACACCTACTCCCTCGGCGAAGTCGTCCTCCCCGAGCCCCTCCCATCGATGAGGTGACCATGCTTGAAGAATTCACCGAGGACGACCGTCAGGCCGTCCGGGACCAGCTTGGTCGCGAGCCACGAGGCGTCGCTGGCGTGGCCTGGCGATGTGGCTGCGGGAAGCCCGCGGTCATTGCGACCGAGCCCAGGCTGCCCAATGGCACTCCCTTCCCGACGACCTACTACCTGACTTGCCCGCGTGCAGCCTCCCTCATCGGCACCCTCGAGTCCTCCGGGCTGATGACCCAGATGACCGAACGACTTGGTGAGGACGAGGGACTCGCCGAGCAGTACCGACGCGCCCACCAGGCCTACCTCGCCGACCGCACTCGGATTGGCGAGGTGGCCGGTCTGGACCCCGTCCCCGAGATCGATGGGGTCTCCGCCGGCGGCATGCCGACCCGCGTCAAGTGCCTTCATGCCCTGGCTGGACACGCCCTGGCTGCCGGCCCAGGCGTCAACCCTTTTGGTGACGAAGTCGTCGAGGAGCTGGGGGAGTTCTGGTGCAACCCATGCTCGCCCGAACACCACGACCCGGAGTGACAGGAGGACGACATGACTGGTGATCGCACCGTCGCAGCCATTGACTGCGGGACGAATTCCATCCGCCTACTGATTGCCTCGGCCGGCCCCGACGGACATCTCGTCGAGCAGGCCAGGGATTTGGAGCTGGTCAGACTCGGCCAGGGGGTCGACACCACCGGAGCCTTCCATCCTGACGCCCTGGAACGCACGTTCACGGCTTGCCGAACCTTCGCCCGGGCCATCACCGAACACCACTGCGACGACGTTCGCTTCGTCGCGACCTCGGCCGCCCGCGACGTCTCCAACCGGGATGAGTTCTTCGCCGGGGTACGCAAGGCCCTTGGTGTCGACGCGGAGGTTATCGCGGGCAGCGAGGAGGCAGGTCTGTCCTTCGCCGGCGCGATGTCGGGGATCGAGGTGAGTGAGGAGCCCGTCCTCGTCATCGACTGTGGCGGCGGCTCCACAGAGCTGGTGCTGGGCCGTGAAACCAAGATCGACTCCCAGGTGAGCCTCAACATCGGCTCCGTGCGGCTGCGAGAACGCTTCCTGCATGACGATCCGCCCACCGCCGAACAAATCGACGAGGCACGCACCTACGTCCGGGAGATGCTCACTGAATGCCCTGTCGACATGGCCACCGCACACACCGTCGTCGGGGTCGCCGGAACGGTCACGAGTCTTTCGGCGATCAATCAGGGGCTGACGGAGTACGACCGAGCCAAGGTTCACCGTTCGGTGTTGACAGCAGACCAGGTGGCAGGCCTGGCAGACACACTGCTTGCGTCGACGGTCGACGAGGTTGAGCAGATGGGGCCATTGAGGCGACGCCGTGCCGAGGTTCTCTGCGGCGGTGCTCTCATCATCGACGAGGTGTGTCATCGGACGACGGCGGGGGAACTCGTCGTCTCGGAGACCGATATCCTTGACGGCATGGCGCTGGCGATGCTGGCGCAGGGGAGGTGACCTTCTCCCTGGCCCCCGTAGCCCAACGGCAGAGGCAGACGGCTTAAACCCGTCCCAGTGCGGGTTCGAATCCCGTCGGGGGTACCCGAAGATGCACCAGCTATGCGGTGTGTACGACCCCAGTCGTCGGGGTGGTCCGAATGTCGTCCCGCAGTACGGGGAAGGTTTCACGTCCTCGCGGCGTTGTTTACAGTAGAGGTCACCACGATTTTCACAGGAGGATCCCATGGCCAACCCGGTCTTCAGCCGAGCTGAGGCTTTCCAGCCGCATGGCAATCCCTATGGTCAGCCAGCCTACCCTGGCCAGGGCTACGGGCCGCAGTATGGCATGTCTGGACAGCCCGGTGCCGAGTGGGGGGCTCTGTCGCACGACGACATGCACGAGCAGCGCACTGAGCGTGCGATGACCTTTGACGACGTCTTGGGTCGCACCGGCTTGGTACTGCTTATCATCGCTGCCATCGGTGCCGTGAGCTTCACCTTGATCGGGCCGAACGTCATGGCCAGTGGTGCTGCCCTGTTGGTGGGCTCAATCGCCGCATTTATCACGGCCATGATCGTGAGTACTCGCCGCAAGGTCCCCGTCGGGGGCGTTATCTTCTACTGTCTGTGCGAAGGCCTTGTCCTGGGTACCATGTCGGCCATTTTCGAAGCCATGTACCCGGGAATCGTCGTGCAGGCCGTCCTGGGCACCTTTGCCGCCGCTGGCGTGACCCTGGGCGCCTACAAGTTCTTCAACATCCAGGTGACGCCGCGATTCCGTCAGATCGTCATCATCTCGACCTTCGGCTTTGCCATCGCGATGCTCATCAACATCGTGCTGATGCTCTTTGGGATCCATCTCGGGCTGGCCAGCTTCGGCCCCATCGGCATTCTGTGCTCCGCCGTGGGCGTTGTGTTGGCTGCCATGAACCTCGTGGTGGATTTCGACTACGCCGAGCAGGGGGTGCGCAACCAGGCTCCCGTGTCCGAGTCTTGGCGAGCTGCCTTCGGCATCGCCGTGACGATGGTGTGGCTCTACACCGAGATTCTGCGGATCCTCAGCTACTTCCGTTCTGAGTGACGTGAACGTCAGAAGGGGTCCGGTCATGATGACCGGACCCCTTCGTCATGCTCAGGTACTGGGGACGTCGCGCAGATGGGTCTCGAGGCACATCCGGGTGGCTGCTCCCCAGGACAGTCGACGCCATCGCCACAGAGGAATCCATTGGGCCGACTGGGTGGTGCCGCCGACGTCGATGACATAGGGATCAGTCGGGTCCTCACTCGTTGCCGAGTAGATGATCCGCAGTGCGTGGAAGTCTTCCAACACCCCGGAGGGAGACCGCCCAATCCAGTGGTCGGACTGCAAGTCGATGATTCGGTTGAGGCGGACTCGCTGGCCGGACTCCTCCATGACCTCACGGGTAACAGCTTGGGCGGGGGACTCCCCAGGTTCCAGACCACCGCCGGGCAGGGCCCACAGACCTGGGACGGCGGTACGGGGAGAGCACTCGGTGCCCAGCAATCCTCGACGTGACCGCACGACGGCGTAGGCGGCAATGCGTTGGTACGGACGAACCGATTCGCCGGCCTGGCGATCATCAGACAAATCAGGTACGCCGTCGCGGGTGCGGGGCGGCTGGGACGTGGACGTCCTGGGCCCGACATGGGCCGTGACGACAATCTCGTCGTCCACTCGATCAGCGGACAAGTACTCCATGATGACGAGGCCGTGATGCCACAGTTCAACGTGTGGATTCATACCGTGACGGACGCGGAAGGCATGGGTCTGCCCACTGCCTGGCGTTCCGACTGCGGTGATGAGCACACTTTCATTCAACCACCTTGGCCCTAGGAAGCGGTCCAGCTCCGTGATGAGCTGAATCACACAGGGGATTTCGAGGGGGTCACCTGATCTTGTCTGTGACGTCGACGCCGTTGGTGTCAAAGGCGGTCGAGACGCCATTGACGCTGATGTGCATGACGGGGGTGTCGAGCTTCTTGTCCGAGGAGATGGTCCATGCCATGTCCGACGGCTTCTCCCCGGTTCCGACTGCTGCCAGCCCCATGACGTCGACGATGGTATCCGGTTCGAGGAGTGCGGGGGAGAAGGTCGCGGTGACATCCCCCTTGCGCTGGACAGCCCATGCCGGCATGTCGGCAGACCGAGTACGACGCATGACGATGCCAGACGTGGCGGTGGGGGTGTCGACCATGACTCCCTTGCCGGGCTGGTAACTGATCTGACCGACCTCCTTGGCCCCGGAGACGGCGTCGGTCAAGGCTTCGGTCATACCGGTGGGAGTGGCGAAATCGATGTGGTTGACGACTGATCCGTCGCGTCGGAAGAAGACCGTCCGGCTCTCGGGCTTGGTCGAGACTGTCATCAGGACAGTGCCTTCGTTGTACTCGACGATCTGCAAGTTCTGGTTCATGTGAGATCCGGAGATCTCAGCTGCCTTGCGCAGGATCATCGGCATCTTCTCGACGGCGAAGTTGTCAGGGTGGAAGGGCCGCGACGCCGTCTGCGTGCTCTGGGTCGCGGAGGAATCGATCTTCCCGTTCTGCCAGGTCCACACCGTGGGAGAACCGCCAGCCTGGACAGTGATGCTCAGGGCCGTCTTGGTGATGTCCACCTTGGTGACAGGACCATTGTCCGAGGCCGCTACCAGCTCGTCCATGATCGCTCGGGTGTGGATGCCGTCGAGGGGAGATGTCGACGGAGTGACCTTTGAGGAGGGGACGAGAGCAGTACGGCTGGGTTCGTCAGAGGGGGTGGTGGGGGACGACGAGTTACATGCTGCACACAGACATAGGGCAATCCCGCTGACGACCACGCCGGCAACTCGGCGGATCCCTTTGACTCGAAACGTCACGAGTCGAGTCTATGAGTAGGGGAATAGGGGCTGACGACTACCTTCCGTGGCGACGCAGCTGGAGGTGCGCCTGTCTCGATTTGCGTGGTGGGTGTTGTTGTGGCAGAG
>NZ_JH165054.1:1693674-1750271 GCF_000227295.1 Cutibacterium avidum ATCC 25577
ACTTTCTGTATACCCACATACGGGCCGACTATGCGGTCGTCCTCATTGTTGGGCCACATTGTGCTTCGTGGCAGATAACAATGACGTCTGGAATTCGCAACAATTGATGTAGGCGATTTTCGTTCAGTACCGTGCTCTGGCGAGAAAGAGGGGAAAATCCAAGATCTTTCCCTCTCGCTCTCCTTTGATGGTCAGGGGCACCTGGCCATGTCATCTGGCTGAACCCAGCCTCCATGCAGAATCCCCTCACGGTGTTCTCGCTGAGGCCACCATGGTCGTAGCGGGGATCATCGTCATCATGAGAGTGATGACCGTGGCATGCTCATCCTTCCTTCCGTGCGACATCAGTGGCGATGAAGGAGGTGAAGCCGTCAATGTGCCCTTTGATCAAGGGGACGTCGTTGATCCTTGGAATTCGCTGGGAACTGGAAATTTGGATGACGTCCTTCTCAACGCGCTTTACGTCATCCGGATGGCGGGAGATCTTTCTTACCAGGTAGCTACCCTGTCCACCTGGACGACCACGACTTTGAGGCGGGAAATACGGCCAACATCATCATTTCGACGTTGGTCCCTGGCCGAATGCGCGGCCGTTCCACAGCGTCGTGCCCGACTCCGACTGGGCTGGCAGGACTGTCGCAAATGCGGCACTGCTGCACTAAGGGATTCTTTTCTGGAGGTGGGCTTTTCGGAAACACGGTGCTGACGAGACCAGGCCCGCCTGGCTCCGATCTCGGTTCGCCATGAGGGCCGAGTGTGCGGGACAATGGGAGACATGGCAGATTCTTCCTCCCCCAACAACGGTCGCTCCAGCGGAGACCGACGAGGCCAGGGCCGCAATGGATGGTCCGGCAAGTCGGGCGGACGCGGCGGTTGGAACTCGAAGTCGAATGGTCGTGGCGGGGGTCGCCGTGACCGTCGATCCTGGTCGGACGACGGCGATCGCCGCGGTGATCGCAGGCAGGGACACGGGGGAGACGGCGGTCGTCACTGGGACGAGGATCGCAAGCCCCGTCGCGACGGTGGCTCGGGGCGTTCCTGGCGAGATGATCGCAGGTCGCGTCGGGGCGACCAGGACCGGGACGACCGCTGGAATGACCGTGATGATCGTCGCCGCAATGACCGGCGCTGGGAGGATCGCCGTGATGATCGGCATGACGAGGGTGACAACCGACGTCATGAAGGCCATGGCCGTGGCGATCGTCACTGGGACAAGAACGGTCGCAAGGACTTCCGCAAGACGGACCGCAAGAACTTCCGTCATGACCATCGGGATGATCGTCGCAATGATCACCGGCATGACCATCATGGTGACGATGCTTCGCTCGAGGAGAAGGTGACCCAGGCCCCTGACGAGCCGATGGCACCGCTGGACTTCGACGAGAAGGCCCTGCCCGCCTCGGTACGGGCGGAACTGCGTGGTGTTCCTGCTGACACCGCCCATATCATCGAGGGCCATCTGGTTGCTGCAGCCGAGCTCCTTGACGAGGACCCGGCCCGGGCCAACGCCCACGCTCAGGCTGCGCGTCGACGCGCGCCGCGTCTGCCCGTGCTGCGAGAGGTGGCCGCAGAAGCGGCTTACCAGGCCGGTGAGTACGCCTCGGCCCTGAACGACTACCGGGCCCTTCGGCGCATGACCGGTAATGACAACTTTCTGCCGGTGATGGCTGACTGCGAGCGTGCCCTCGATCGCCCCCAAGCGGCGCTTCGACTCATCCGCGAAGGCCAGCAGACCGACCTCAGTCCTGCTCAGCAGGTCGAGCTGGTGCTCGTCCAAGCTGGTGCCCGTCGTGATCTCGACCAGAAGGCCGAGGCTGTGCGCCTGCTGCGCGACGCCGTCAAGAACCTTAAGGCACCGACCGAGGCAACGGCCCGCCTTCACTACGCCTACGCCGAAATTCTGCTCGAGGATGGAGACACGGCCGGGGCCCGCAAGTGGTTCGTCTCCGCCCAGAGTCACGATCCAGCCAATTTCCTGGATTGTCAGGACCGGATCGACATCATCGATGGTCGAGAGCCGAGCAGGAATCCTGACGACGACGCGGACGACATGGTTTTCATCGAGATGGACGAGGACGACGAGGAGACGAATCAGTGAGCGGCGCCCTCATTGACGGACATGACGCAGCCCTCTTCGACCTGGACGGAGTCGTTTACCTGGGACCCCATCCAGTACCTGCTGCCCCGGACACGATTGCGGAACTGCGTCGTCGAGGGGTGAAGGTTGGTTTCGTCACCAACAATGCGGCCCGGTCCGCTGAGGTAGTTGCCCAGCATTTGACCGACATCGGTATCCCCACGGAGGCCAGTGACGTCGTCACCTCAGCTCAGGCCATCACCGATCTTGCCGCCGAACAGCTGTCTGCAGGGGCCAAGGTGCTCATCATCGGTACCGAGTCGCTGCGTGTGGAGGCGCGATCTCGCGGGCTCGTGACGGTGGAATCGGCGCAGGATGATCCGGTGGCGGTCATCCAGGGTTACGACCCGCACATTGACTGGTCGTTGTTGGAGGAGGCTGGGTTTGCCCTGCAGGCTGGAGCCAAGTGGTACGCGGCCAACCCGGACATCACCCGTCCCACCGATCGTGGCATCGTCCCCGGCATCGGCGCCCAGCTCCAGGTCGTCGCGACGACGTGTGACGCCAAGCCGGTCATCGCTGGCAAGCCCTACCGTCCGCTGCTGGAGGCCACCGTTTCGCGTCTCGGGTGCAAGGCGCCGATCTTCGTGGGGGACCGGCTGGACACCGACATTCGTGGTGCCAACGCCATGAAGATGGACTCCTTGTTCGTCTTCACCGGGGCTCACGGCGTCGCTGATCTGCTGGCTGCAACACCCGAGGACCGACCGCGGAACATCGCTGTGGACCTGTCGGGCCTGCTGGAGCCTGCACGGACGGTTGAGATGTCGGACGCTCACGCTCGCTGTGGTGAGGCGGAGGTCTCACTGACGACTGACCGCGAGATCCGCGCTGACATGGTTCCCGGCGACGTCTCCGGACAGCTCGATGCCGTGACCGCCATGATGACTCTCGTCCACGAGTCCGGTGCGACAGTTCCGGAGAAGCCTGAGGAGTCTTTCGACAAGCTCCACTGAACAGTGTTCAATTGGTTGTGGCGGCCGCTCATCTCGTGCGGCCGCACGATCTCTTCATGGGAGAAACCCAATGTCATCACGCAGAGGATTCCAGGCCACCGACCTGGCACTCGTCGCCGTCTTCGCTGCCCTCATCGCAGTGCTCGCGGTCATTCCGCCGATCTTCATGGTGGGGGCAGTGCCCTTTGCCCTGCAGATGATTGCCGTCATGCTGACGCCGATGGTGCTTGGCAGCGTCCGCGGCGGATGCGCCATTGGTCTGTACATCCTCGTTGGTGTCCTGGGGCTTCCGGTCTTCAGCGGCGGTGCCAGTGGTGTCGGTGTTCTCGTCGGCCCGACCGGTGGATTCCTGTGGGGTTGGTTGCTGGGAGCATTCGTCGCCGGCGCAGTGGCGACTGTGGTTCTACGTCGACGCCCGCGCAAGTCAATGCTGCCGGTCTGGCTCTTTCTCGTCGCACTCGTGGACCTGGTGTGCGTCTACCTCGGCGGCATCCTCGGGCTGATGGCCTTCGCGAAGCTCAGCCTGAATGCAGCACTGGCTGCCAATATCGCCTTCGTCGGACTCGACCTGGTCAAGGGGATCTTGGCCTGTCTCATCGCCACAGCGGTGCTGACGGCCTTCCCGCGTCTCATGCCGTGATTGAGTTCAAGGATGTCGGCGTCGACGTCGACGAGTATGACGTCGAGGGTCATCACCGACGGGTGACCATCCTCAGCGGGGTCAATGTCACCGTGCCTGAACGGCGGGTGGCGGTGGTCGGCCCCAACGGAGCGGGCAAGTCAACCCTGCTCAAACTCGTCAACGGGCTCATGGCGGCCACCAGAGGCACCGTCACTGTCGACGGAATTGATCCCAAGTTCGACGGCAAGGCGGCGAGACGGCGGGTGGGGTACATTTTCACCAACCCCATGAGCCAGCTCGTCATGTCGACCCCCGTTGCTGACGTCGAGCTGTCCTTGCGCCAGCGCATCCGCAATCGTACGGAGCGTCACGATGCTGCCTTGAAGATCCTTGCCGACCAGGGGTTGGAGGCCATCGCTGGCCGCAGCGTACACGCCCTGTCCGGGGGAGAGCGTCAGTTGGTCTCCCTGGCGAGCGTCCTCGCCGTGGAGCCATCAGTCATCCTCGCCGACGAACCGACGACCCTGCTCGACCTGCGTAACCGAGAAATGGTCCGGCACGCCTTTGAACGCCTGGATCAGCAGATCCTGTGTTGCACCCATGACCTGGAGCTGGCGGCCTCCTTCGATCGGGTGCTGGCTGTCGAGGACGGCAGGGTCGTCGATGACGGGGACCCTGCCAAAGTCATTGCCGGGTACCGCCGACGGATGATGACCGAGGAGCTGTCCCGATGAAGGCTGACATCTCGGCCTTCCTCGGGGGTTACCGTCCTGGTCACAGCCTGGCCCACCGGATGCCGGTGTGGTCGAAGTACCTTCTCGTGTTGGTCGTAGGTGTCACCCCGTTCTTCGTCAAGCAATGGTGGTTCTCGTCGGGCTGCCTGATCATGGCCGTCGGCATCGACCTGGTCGTGGCAAGGATGCCCGTCCGCACTGCGCTGTCAATCGGCGTGCCATTGTGGATCGCGAACGTCCTCATCCTGGCCTATCACTGCTTCTTCACCACCTGGCAGCGAGGAGTGATCTATGTGGCAGGCCTGCTCGCCTGCCTCTACATCGCTCGGCTCGTCACGTGCACCACGGATCCTGGCGCTCTCATGGACGCCATCGTCGCGATGGTGGGTCCGTTGCGTCCGCTGGGAGCCAAACCTGAGAAGTTCGCCCTCACCTTGGCCTTGATGTGGACCACAATTCCTTATCTCATCGGATCAGTCGGGCAGGTGAGGGAAGCCGCCAGGGCGAGGGGACTGAGACACTCCAGCTGGAGATTCCTCATCCCGATGTTCGTGGGCGCAGTGGGCCATGCCCTGGAGATGGGGGAGGCCCTCAAGGCCCGTGGGCTTGGTGACGATGAGTGACCTCTTCAGCGCGTCGCATGTTCAGGTTGTGGAACGAAAAGCTCACAAATTGGGAACAATCTGCTGAAATCGTGGGGGACTGCACATCCTTGATGCATGGGTGCGTCAACTATTCGTTCAGAGCAGTAGCCATTCGTCGCTTTGGGAGCCCCAATGACGGCGCTTGCTGTATCACCCCTGGTGCGGCGGGTCACCGAGAGGTGGCAGGCTGTCCCCGTGAGACTTGACCAGGCCCTCGTCGACGCCGAACTGGCGCGTTCACGCACCCTGGCCACCCGATTGGTGCGTGAAGGACGGGTGACCGTCAACGGGGTGGTCGTCACCAAGCCCGCGGCGAAGGTTGGCCCCTCGGACGACCTGGTGGCGGAGGAAGAGGTGTGGGTCTCCCGGGCGTCTCACAAACTCATCGGGGCGCTGGACGTTCTCGATGTCGAGGTGCCCGCCCGGGTGCTTGACGCCGGAGCATCCACCGGTGGGTTCACCCAAGTCGTCCTGGCGAGGGGAGCTCAACTCGTTCACGCCGTCGACGTCGGCCATGACCAGCTCTCCCCGGTGCTGCGCGAGGACCCACGGGTCATCGTTCACGAAGGCCTCAACCTGCGTGACCTCACGCCTGCCGACCTGGCCACTGACGATCACTTCGAGCCGGTCGACCTGGTGGTCGGCGACGTCTCCTTCATCTCCTTGACGATGATCCTGGAACCGATCTCGGCCGTCCTGAGCTCAGAAGGCCTCATGTTGTTACTGGTCAAGCCACAATTCGAGGTCGGGCGCAAGGCCCTTGGTGCCCACGGGGTCGTCACCGACCCGCAGCTGCGCGCTCAAGCCGTCGCAACCGTCATCGCCAAGGCTGAAGAACTGGGTTGGTCAGTGCGCGACGAGTGCGACAGCCCCTTGCCCGGACAGGACGGAAACGTTGAGCACTTCGTCCTGCTGGAACGGTCTGGTCGGTGAAAGCGGGCCGGACAGGTCACACCGGGCCGCTACTGTGGTGACGTGAACGACACGAGCCCTTCCAGATACGTTGTCGTCGTCACCCATGCCACTCGTGACGACGCCTTTGACGCGGCCGCCGAGTTCATCGCCGAGATGGATAGCAGGAATATTGGCTGCGCCGTTCCCGACGATCAGGTTGAACCGATGACGGAGAAGCTGCCCGGAATTCGGGTTCAGGCTCTCGGAGAGTTCACCCACGAGGCTGAGGTCGTCGTCGTCTTCGGCGGTGACGGTACGATCCTGAGGGCGGCGGAGTGGTCCCTCCCTCGGCACGTCCCCATGATCGGCGTCAACCTGGGACATGTCGGATTCCTGGCCGAATTGGAACGCTCCGACATGGCTGACCTGGTTAATAAGGTCTGTTCGCGCGAATACACCGTTGAGGACCGGCTGGTCCTCAAGATCGCCGTCACCGAGCATTCCGGTCAGCATCGCTGGAATTCGTTTGCCGTCAATGAGCTGTCCTTGGAGAAAGCAGCTCGACGCCGCATGCTCGACGTGCTGGCATCCGTCGACGAATTGCCCGTGCAGCGCTGGAGTTGTGATGGGATCCTCGTCTCTACCCCGACCGGCTCCACCGCCTATGCCTTCTCCGCCGGCGGCCCAGTCATGTGGCCCGATCTCGATGCCATGCTCATGGTGCCGCTCAGCGCCCATGCTCTTTTCGCTCGTCCCCTTGTTATGAGCCCAGCCGCTCGCGTCGACCTCGACATCCAGCCAGATGGTTCGGAATCCGCGGTGCTGTGGTGTGACGGACGCCGCTCCTGCACGGTGCGACCGGGGGAGAGGATCACCGTCGTGCGTCATCCCGATCGTTTGCGCATTGCCCGCCTGGCCGCACAACCCTTCACCTCCCGTCTGGTCAAGAAATTTGAGCTTCCGGTCAGTGGGTGGCGCCAGGGGCGCGGACGTAATCATCCGGGGGAGAGCTCGTGATTCGCAGTGTCCGGATTTGCGGGCTGGGTGTCATTGACGAGACTGTCTTCGAGCCTTCTCCCGCGTTGACAGCGGTGACCGGCGAGACGGGTGCCGGCAAGACGATGGTCGTCACCGGCATCGGCCTGCTGCTGGGGGACAAGGCCGACACCGGACTGGTTCGCCATGGTCGCGACCGAGCCGTCGTCGAGGCCGTTCTCGATGTTCCTGACGCTGATCGCATCAATGACCTGGGCGGAACCGTTGAGGACGGTGAGGTCATCTGCGCCCGACACATCACGACGCGTCGCTCCCGGGCTTTGCTGGGAGGGGCCCAGGTCGCCGCGAACCAGTTGGCGGAGGTCGTCGGGGAGCAGGTGACGATCCACGGACAGTCCGAGCAGGTTCGCCTCGTGGATGCATCGCGTCAGCTCGATGTCGTGGACCGTGCCGCTGGTAAGGAACTGGCCGCGCAGTTGGAGCGTCACTCCCAGTTGTGGATGCAATTTCGCACCGCTTCCCAGCGTCTCCACCGCCTCAATGAGGATCGTGCCGGGGCCGAGATGGAGCGCGAGGTGCTGTCCCGACGGGTGGGGGAGGTCGATGCCGTCGATCCACAGCCCCATGAGGACGACGACCTCATCGCGGAGATGGCGGGGCTCCAAGCAGCTCAGTCGATTCGAGAATCGCTGCGCAGGGCCGATATCCTCCTCAACGGTCTGGAGACGTCCACCGGGCCTCAACCGGGAACGCTGGCCCTCCTGGAACAGGCCGTTCACGAGCTCGACGGCACCGGGGACGTCGATCCTGAGGCTGCCGAACTGGCTGAGCGCGCTCGCCAGATGTCGTACGACCTGACCGACCTGGCCGCATCAGTGGCCGGCCATGCCGCCCGCGCCGAGTCCGATCCGCAGCGTCTCGAGGAACTGGGGGGACGGCTGGCGGCGATTCAGCGCTTGTTGAGGGCCCGCACGACGACCCTTGACGATCTGCTGGAGACCACCGCCGCGGATCGACACCGTCTTGCCGAGCTCGATCCTGCTGCCAATGATCTCGACGCACTGGGACGTGAGGTGGAGCAGTTGCGTTCCCAATTGCGGGAATCGGCCGACCGCATCAGCGCTGTGCGACGCCGGACCGCCGTCCGGTTGGCTGCCGAGGTGAAGCCGGAGTTGGCTGCCCTGGCCATGCCACACGCCCGGCTGGAGTTTCGCGTCGAACCGGCTCCCATGGGGCCGCGAGGTGCCGATGCCGTGACGATCATGCTGGCGGCCAACCCAGGTGCGAATCCGGCGCCGCTGTCCAAGGCGGCCTCAGGTGGCGAATTGTCGCGAGTGAGGCTGGCCCTCGAGGTCGTCGCGGCACAGACTCAGTCCCCACAGACCTTCGTCTTTGACGAGATCGACTCCGGTGTCGGAGGTGCGGTCGGGATCGAGATCGGGCGGCGACTGCGTCAACTGGCACGTCGTCACCAAGTCGTCGTCGTCACCCACCTGGCCCAGGTCGCCGCCTTCGCCGACACCCATGTCGTCATCACGAAGGCTTCTGACGGAGCCGTCACCAGCTCTGGTCTGAGAGAGGTCGGCGGTTCCGAGCGTGAGATCGAGTTGTCCCGGATGATGAGCGGCATGGTCGACTCGGAGTCTGGTCTGGAGCACGCTCATGACCTGTTGCACGAGGTTGCAGGACAGGACTGACAGGCTGCGCCGGTTGTCCGCCAGCCGGGCCGTCTTGGCCGAGACCTTGGGCCATCCGTTAGGCTGGAGGTCCGTGGGCACCGACAATCACTCCAGCAAGCACGTTTTCGTCACCGGAGGAGTCGTCTCCTCCTTGGGAAAGGGGCTCACGGCCTCCTCCCTCGGGTCTCTTCTCAAGGCTCGTGGCCTCAAGGTCACGATGCAGAAGCTGGACCCCTATCTCAACGTCGATCCGGGAACGATGAACCCGTTCCAGCATGGTGAGGTCTTCGTCACCGAGGACGGTGCCGAGACCGACTTGGACATCGGCCACTACGAGCGATTCCTCAATGAGAACCTGTCTGGCCAGGCCAACGTCACCACCGGCAAGGTCTACTCGGCCGTGATCGCCAAGGAGCGTCGTGGTGATTACCTGGGCGACACGGTTCAGGTCATTCCTCACATCACCAACGAGATCAAGGAACGCATGTTGGCGATGGAGGAGGGCAACCCCGACGTCGTCATCCATGAGATCGGCGGCACCGTGGGTGACATCGAGTCCCTGCCCTTCCTCGAGGCTGCCCGTCAGGTTCGTCACGAGATCGGCCGGGAGAACGTCTTCTTCCTGCACGTCTCCCTGGTTCCCTACATCAAGCCGTCCGGTGAGATGAAGACCAAGCCCACCCAGCACTCCGTGGCAGCCCTGCGGGAGGTTGGTATCCAGCCCGACGCCATCGTCTGCCGCTCCGAGCGCCCGCTGGGCAAGGGCATCAAGTCGAAGATCGCCCTCATGTGTGACGTCGAGGGTCCGGCCGTCGTGTCCTGTCCGGATGCTCCGTCGATCTACCTCATTCCCAAGGTCCTGCACCGCGAGGGCTTGGACGCCTACGTCGTGCAGAAACTCAGCCTGTTCTTCCGCGACGTCGACTGGACGACCTGGGAAGACCTGCTCGACCGAGTCCGCAAGCCGCGCAACGAGGTGACGGTGGCCCTGGTCGGCAAGTACATCGACCTGCCGGACGCCTACCTGTCGGTGACGGAGGCCTTGCGTGCCGGAGGATTTGCCAACAAGGCCAAGGCCAACGTGGTGTGGGTGGCCTCGGACTCCTGCGTGACCCCTGAGGGCGCTGCACAGCAGCTCAAGGACGCTGACGCCATTTGCGTCCCAGGCGGATTCGGTATCCGTGGGGTCGAGGGCAAGATCGGTGCCATTCGCTACGCCCGCGAGCACAAGGTGCCCTTCCTGGGCCTGTGCCTGGGCATGCAGTGCGCGGTTATCGAGGTCGCCCGAGACCTGGCCGGTATCGAGAACGCTGCCTCCAGTGAGTTCGACCCACAGACCACCGACCCGGTCATCGCGACGATGGCCGAGCAGGTCGACGCCGTCTCCGGCAAGGGAGATCTGGGCGGCACCATGCGCCTGGGGGCCTACCCCGCCAAGCTCGCCAAGGATTCCCTGGTGGCCGAGCTCTATGGCACGACGACGGTCTCCGAGCGTCACCGGCACCGCTACGAGGTCAACAACGCCTACCGAGATCGCCTCGAGCAGGCAGGTCTGAGGATCAGCGGCACCTCTCCTGACGGCGGTCTGGCGGAGTTCGTGGAGCTCGACCGCGAGGCTCATCCGTACTTCGTCGCCACTCAGGCCCATCCGGAGCTCAAGTCCCGCCCGACGCACGCCCACCCGCTGTTCCGTGGGCTCGTCGCCGCTGCTGTCGAGCATGCCAAGGCTGCTGCCAAGGAAGCCCCCAAGGAGACAGCCAAGAAGGAGGCCGACAAGTGAGCCAGGAGCGCTGGGACCGCGACGAGTGCTGGCAGGTCGTTGACCACCAGGTGAAGGCTACCGGTCGGGTGTGCAACTTCGTCGATGACGCTGTCGTCACCCCGTCCGGGGAGCACATCAATCGTCAGTACATGAGCCATCCCGGCGCGGTGGGCATCATCGCCTTCGATGACCAGGACCGCGTCGCGGTGGTGAGGCAGTACCGTCATCCGGTGCGCATGGTTCTCGTCGAGCCGCCTGCCGGTCTGCTCGACGTCGACGGCGAGGACTTCCTGATGGCAGCTCAGCGGGAGCTGGCCGAGGAGGCCATGCTCGCTGCCGATGACTGGCGCGTCCTCGTCGACATCGTCACCACCCCGGGTGGATGCCAGGAATCCTTGCGGATCTACCTGGCTCGTGGGCTTCACGAGGCGCCTCGTCCCGAAGGTTTCGTGTTGGAGGGCGAGGAAGTGTCGATGAAGGCTGGTTGGGAGCCGCTGGACGACCTCGTCGAGGCGATCTACGCCGGTCAGTGCCAGTCACCGACCCTGGTGACCGGGGTCATGGCCCTTGAACTGGCTCGTCGCACTGGCCGGATCGACCAGCTGCGTCCTGCCGATTCGCCGTGGTCGATTCGTGAGCGTCCCGGTGGCATCAACGGAGCCCTTGCCGAGTGAGGTCGACCGTCGGTGAGCAGGCCGAGGACTACCTGCGTCACCTTGTCGTGGAGCGAGGGTTGTCCGACAACACGGTTCAGGCTTACCGACGCGACCTTGCGCGCTATCAGGACTTCCTCGACTCGCGCGGGATCCGATCTCTCCCGGAGGTCACCCGCGTCGACGTCGAGGAATTCCGCCGCCATCTCGACGACCTGGGACTGGCCCCGGCATCGGTCACCCGATCTGTGGTTGCGGTGCGCAATCTCCATCGGTTTGCCGCAGGTGCCGGGCAGACTCCGACAGATGTGACGGCTGGCATCTCTCCGGGAACTCACTCCCGTCGACTCCCCAAGGCCCTGTCCATGGACCAGGTCGAGGCGCTGCTGGCGGCACCTGACACGGAGACCGTGGAAGGCCTGCGCGACGTGGCGTTGCTGGAATTGCTCTACGGCACAGGTGCGCGTGTTTCGGAGGTCTGCGCCCTTGACGTCGATGACATTCGTCCCGTCCTGGACGATCCAGAACTCGGCTTGAGGCTTGTCGGCAAGGGAGACAAGGAACGCATCGTCCCGCTGGGGAACTATGCCGCGAAGGCGGTGAACGCATGGCTGGTGCGAGGACGTCCCTCCTGGGCCGGGGCGGGACATGGCGACCACGCCCTGCTCCTCAACACTCGCGGACGGAGGTTGTCCCGGCAGTCAGCGTGGGCCGTCATTCGTCGCGCAGGCCAAACCGCGGGTCTGGATGTCGAGCACCTGTCACCGCACAGCTTGCGTCATTCCTACGCCACCCACTTGCTCGACGGCGGGGCCGATGTCCGAGTGGTGCAGGAACTCCTGGGGCATTCCTCGGTGACGACGACACAGATCTACACCTTGGTGACGGCCGACCATCTCAAGGAGGTGTACCGGTCCTCTCACCCCCGAGCCCTCTGAGGCCAGTCTCGAGGATGGGGTGAGGTTGTCGGGTTCGCCCACTATCGTTGGTGCGAGCATGGATTGTTGTCGTGACGTCGAGAGGAAGGTCACCACGTGTCCGAGACTGACCCCGAACCGCTGTTCCGCGTCCCCGGGCCGGGCCGAGAGGCCCAGGAGGCTGCCGAGAACTCCGTTGGTCCGACCGGACGCCCGCTTCCCGGCCTTCCCGAGCCGACGCCGGTTCCCGACGGTCCGAAGCATGCCACCGTCATCTCGATGTGCAACCAGAAGGGTGGAGTCGGCAAGACGACGACGACCATCAACCTGGGTGCTGGGCTGGCCGAATATGGCCGCAAGGTGTTGCTCGTCGACTTCGATCCGCAGGGATCCCTGTCGGTGGGTCTGGGAGTCAATCCACACACCCTGGAGAAATCGATCTACACCCTCTTGATGTCCCGGCGCGACGACGTTCATGACGTCATCCAGCCCACCGAGACCGAGGGCATGGATCTGTTACCGGCCAACATCGACCTTTCGGCGGCGGAGGTGCAGCTCGTCAGCGAGGTGGCCCGTGAGCAGACCCTCAAGCGGGTCATCGACCGTGTCCGTGGCGAGTACGACATGATCCTCATCGACTGCGCCCCATCGCTGGGTCTGCTCACCATCAACGCCTTGACGGCTTCTGACTACGTCATCATGCCGCTGGAATGTGAGTTCTTCGCCCTGCGCGGTATCGCTCTGCTCACCGACACCATCGAGAAGGTGCAGGATCGCCTCAACCCGGATCTGGAAATCCTCGGTATCCTCGGCACGATGTTCGACCCGCGTACCCTGCATGCTCGGGAAGTCATGGAGCGCGTCGTCCAGGCCTTTGGCGAGGTCGTCTTCCACACCGTCATCAAGCGCACCATCAAGTTCCCCGAGACAACGGTCGCGGGGGAGCCGATCACCAGCTATGCCTCCTTGTCACCGGGCGCTCAGGCTTATCGTGATCTGGCCAAGGAGGTTCTGGCCCGATGCCGCGTCGAGTGAGCCTGCCGGGAGCCAACGAGCTCTTCCGGCCCACCGCTGGCAACCACGAACCGGAACGTGCGAAGGCCCCTAAGAATACGCAGGCGAAAACTGCCAAGGCGTCCCCGTCGAGCGCATCTGGAAGGAAACGAGCTGGTAGCGGGCGGGTCCGCCATGATGAGAAGATCACCGTCTATGTCTCCACCGAGGAACTCATTGCTCTGGAGACCGCCAGGTTGGCCCTGCGATCCCAGGGAATCAACGCCGATCGTGGCCGTATCGTGCGCGCATCGGTAGCCATGGCCCTGGCCGATCTGGAGGAGAACGGTCAGGACTCCCGACTAGCCCGTCTCCTCACCACTGACTGAACAACGCGAGGAAGAACATGAGCGACGAGCAAGGTATCCGGCTTCAGAAGGTGCTGGCCCAGGCAGGGCTGGCATCGCGCAGGGCTGCAGAAGAGATGATTGCGGCAGGACGAGTCGAGGTCAATGGTGAACTCATCATTGAGCAGGGACGGCGTGTCGATCCCGAGCACGACGAGATTCGCGTCGACGGGTCTCGTATACCTACTGCCCGACGTCACGTCTACTATGTGCTCAACAAGCCGCAGGGCGTCGTGTCCACGATGGACGATCCAGAAGGGCGCCCCTGTCTGTCCGACATCGAGGGAGTGCCGCACGGCATTCGTCTGTTCCACGTCGGTCGTCTCGACACCGAGACCTCTGGCCTGATTTTGTTGACCAACGATGGTGAATTCTCCAACCGCATGACCCACCCGTCGTACAAGGTTCTCAAGACTTACCTGGCTGACGTCGAGGGTCGGGTCGATGCCAAGGTCATTCGTCGCCTTGCGAAAGGCATCACCTTGGAGGACGGTCCGGTCAAGCCCGATGCCGTGCGACTCGTGCAGGCCAACGATGAGCACTCCTTGGTCGAGGTGAGCCTTCACGAGGGCCGAAATCGCATCGTGCGCCGCATGATGGACTCGGTTGCCCACCCGGTGCGTCGGCTGTCCCGGACGGCGATCGGCCCGGTCAGACTAGGGCGTTTGGGACGTGGCGACATGCGCGAGCTCACGCGCGAGGAGCTGGGGCAGCTTCTCGACCTCGTCGAGTTGTGAGGCGCTTCAGTGACAGGAATTGTGCTGAGGCATCCCTCGGGTAATCTCAGGCAGGTGAGTTCGAACAAGCATCGTCCGGTCAGCGCCGCGGCACTTGCCGCCGTACTGTGCGTGTCGTCACTGGCCCTCGCCTCCTGCAACAAGTCATCCTCCGACGCCAAGCCGTCGCCGAGTGCCTCGGCAAGCGCCCCGGCCTCCGCCTCCGCGAGCGCGAAGGCCTCGGCCACTCCGACCAAGAAGCCGACCATGGTCACGAACCTTGATCGGATCAAGGTGTCAGGCAAGGACGGCAAGGCACCCAAGGTTGAGGGATCATGGCCGCTGGCCATCGCCAAGACCCAGTCAAAGGTGCTCAAGAAGGGCGACGGCGAGAAGGTCGACAAGAACGCCACCGTCAAGGTGAATTACCTTGGCGTCAACGGGCGTACCGGAAAGGTGTTCGACTCCTCCTACCAGCGTGGATCCACCGTGGACTTCCCGCTGTCCCATGTCGTCCCAGGATTTGCGAAGGGTCTCGCCGGCAAGCACGAAGGCGATCGCGTCCTCATCATGATGCCGGGTTCTGACGCCTACGATTCTCAAGGTGGTGCCCCGCAGGCTGGCATCATGAAGGGTGATTCCCTCGTCTTCGTCGTCGACATCGTCGGTGTGCCGCTCACCAAGGCCAAGGGTGAGGCAGTGACCCCGGCGTCCGGCCTGCCAACCGTCAAGGAGGTTCATGGAGCCCCGGTCGTGACGATCGGCAACGCCAAGAAGCCGTCAAAGCTTGTCGTCCAGCCCCTCACCAAGGCAGATGGCAAGAAGGTCACGGCCAAGGATGCGATTGACGTCAAGTACCGCACCTACGCCTGGTCCTCGAAGGAGCTCATCGAGGATGGGTTCTCCGGCGAGGCCGTCACCGGTTCCATGAACTCGGTCATCCCGGGGTGGAAGAAGGGCCTGGTGGGTCAGACGGTCGGCTCGCGCGTCATGCTCATCGTCCCGCCTGCTGATGCCTATCCGGAGGGCAACACCAATCCGCCCGTGAAGAAGGGCGAGACCCTGGTGTACGTCATCGACATTCTCTCGGCTCAGAAGGAGTCCTGAGACACTGATCTGAGGCACTGATTCGGTCGGTCCTGTCAGACAGGACCGACCGAATCAGTTGTCACAACTCGTCCACGGAGAGAACGGCGTCACTCCACCACCCCAATGGGCCATCGAGGGAAGCGGGATCCAGCGAGGCCGTCACGGCCGGGGGTGAGGGTGGGGTCAGAGCCACCGACCCGATGAGGTCATGCGGGTCGCTGACTTCCGGAAGCCCCAAGGACCGACACAGCCATGCCATGATGCGGTTGCGGTCGATTCCCTCAGTCATGAGCCGGGTCAGTCCTGCAGCTCCCGCCGATTTGGAGAGACGCTCACCACCGGGGGCAGTGACGAGACCGGTGTGCGCATAGGTCGGGGTCTCAAAACCCAGCAGTGCGGCCAAGTGAGACTGACGCGGCGCCGAGGACCACAGGTCCCGTGCCCGAACGACCTGATCCACCCCCTGCACCCCGTCGTCGACGACCACCGCGAGGTTGTATGCGGGGGTGCCGTCGTTACGCACCAGGACGAGATCGTCGACTCGTCCTCGGCAATGTCCCCGGGCTAGGTCGGTGGCCTCGAAGGAGTCGACCTGGCTGGCCAGGCGGGTGGCGGGAGGACGTTTCGTCGCCCGTTCCTCGCGCTGTGGTGCAGTCACGGTTCGGCAGGTCCCCGGGTACGGACGCCAGTCGGCCTCGTTGGGGGCGGTGGCCGCTGCCGCGATCTCCTTGCGAGTGCAGAAGCAGGGGTAGGTGTCCAAGCCCGCGACGGCGTCGGCGTAGAGGTCACGACGCTCCGACTGCCGGACCACTGGTC
This sequence comes from Cutibacterium avidum ATCC 25577, assembly GCF_000227295.1. Taxonomy (GTDB): domain Bacteria; phylum Actinomycetota; class Actinomycetes; order Propionibacteriales; family Propionibacteriaceae; genus Cutibacterium; species Cutibacterium avidum. Next base: position 1,709,690 of record NZ_JH165054.1, read on the forward strand.
CGTCCCAGTCGATGCCAAGGGTCTCCAGATCCCGTAACTGGGTCGAGGCGATGTTTCCGGCGGCCGCCACCCGTGCCTGATCCAGGTCCTCGATGCGCACCACGAATCGCCGTCCCGAGGATCGAGCCAGCAACCAGGCCACCAACGCGGTGCGGAGGTTCCCCAGGTGGAGGGTCGAGGTGGGGGATGGAGCGAATCGCCCCGCTGCCGCGGATGGCTGCGGAGAGGAATGGGTCGCGGCAAAATCGGTCACGAGCGGCAGTGTAGGCAAAAATTGTTGTGACGGAATGGGCATGCCCGCCCACATGGGTAGGCTGTGACGCTGGAAGGGAGGGTGCCGATGGCTGCGCAGCGTTCGGAGAGGTTGGTCAACCTCGTTATCGCTCTCCTGGTCACCGACCGTCCTCTCACTCGTGCCCAGCTGCGCGACATGATCGAGGACTACCGCAGGGTCTCCGAGGTCGCTTTCCAGCGCTCCTTCGAGCGCGACAAGGAGGAACTGCGTCGGATCGGCATCACCGTCGAGTCCGTGACCCTCGACACCTTCTTCGGCGACGAGGTCGGTTACCGCATCCCCCGTGCGGACGTCGAGCTACCTCCCGTGCAGTTCACCCAGGCCGAGGCCGACGCCCTGGCCACTGCGGCGAGGGTGTGGCGGGAGTCCGTTCTTGACGAGTCCTCCACCTCTGCGCTGGTGAAGTTGCGGGCTGCTGGTGTCGAGCCTGACACCGAGGCCGGTATTGCCACGCAGGTCGTCACGGGAGCTGACGCGCCGTCCTTCTCTGATCTGTGGCGGGCCACCATCGACCGGTCCCGGGTGAGGTTCGGGTACCGAGGTGGCAAAAAGCGCACCGTCGATCCATGGCGAATGGCTCTGCGCCGGGGACGTTGGTACCTCGTTGGACGTGACGTGGACCGCGACGAGCCGCGACTGTTCCGTCTCTCGCGCATCAGTTCTGCGGTGACGACCGTGGGGGAGCCCGGTACCGTCACCAGTCCCGAACCTGAGGTCATTGAGGCCCACCTCAATCGCCTCGAACCGCCGGAGCCCGAGGAGGTCGACGTCACCATGGCCGTCGCTCCCGGTGTGCGTCTGGGAGTCATGACGACTCGTGCGGAGTGGGATGGACCCGTTCCTGAGGGGTACGAGGTCGTCACCGGTGGGTTTGGCGGATATGACGAGGCCGCCACCGCGGTGCTGCGCGCTGGTGGACGGATCATTCTGCTCGCCCCGGAGAAGGCCCGCACGGTGCTCGCCGATCGTATTCAGGCCGTCCTGCGGTTGGAGGAGGATGCCTCATGACCGCCCGTACTGACACCGCCAGACTGCTCGCGCTCATCCCGTATCTGCGTTCCCATCCCGGAGTCGCCGTCACCGAGGTCGCTAGGGTCTTCGGAGTGACCACCGACCGGGTGATCGCGGATCTCAAGATCCTGTGGATGGTCGGACTGCCCGGCGGCATGCCGGACGATCTCATCGACATCGACATGGATGCCGTCGACTCCGACGGCACCATTACGATCACCAATGCCGATGCCCTGCCACGCCCCATGCGTCTGACACCTGACGAGGCGTGGTCCCTGCTGGCCGCTCTGCAGGTCATCGCTGATCTGGCCGACGACACCGTTCGGCCTGCCGTGGCGTCGGCGGTCGAGAAGTTGCGCCAGGTCTGTCCGCAGTCCGGTCCGGACCCGGTCGAAGCCAGCGTGGAGGCCGATTACGACCCGCGTTCGGAATGGTTCACCGGAGCCTGCGCCAACAAGTGGCGTATCGAGATCGTCCACAAGCGAGGCGATGACCCCACCCCGCACACCCAGGTCGTCGATCCTGTCCGGGTAGAGGTTCGTGACGGTCATCGTTACCTCGTAGGGTGGTCGATGGCCCGCAAACAGTGGCGAACCTGGCGTCTGGATCGCATCGTGACAGGCAAGAGGGTGGGTCACGCCACAAATCATGGCCGTCCGCCCAAGACTCTTGAGTGGTTTTCCGATGTCGTCGATGAAGTGACACTGACCCTGGCCCCGCGTGCCGGATGGGTCGCCGAATACCACCCGGTGCGTCACGTCGAGAAGGACGGGGACGTGTGGAAGGTGACGTTCGCAGTCGCCTCACCGACCTGGCTCGCCGAGCTCATGGTGGGTCTGAGCCCCGATGTCCTCGCCGTAGATCCGCCTCGTGCGGCTGCTCCAGCGATTCAGCTGGCACGCGCGGCCGCCATCGCCAACGGTATTGAGGCGCCACAGCGTGAGGCTGGGGGCGAGTCCTGATATGTGGTGGATGTGGGTTCTTGTCCTCGCATTCGTCCTGTTTGTCGTGGAGATCGTGGTCGGCATGATCTGGTTGTGGCACAAGGTCGTCGCATTGCTGAGCGACGTGGAACGGACGACCAGTCGGCTCGACGAGTTGGCTCACGTCCTGGAGGATCTCGACACCACTGCTGGTAAGGAGTCGATGAGGCCCGATGTACGGTGAGCGTCGTGGTAGCCTAAACGCCGATCGTCGAGCTGGCGGCCCTCCTGTGTGGTGCGGGAAGGGTGCCAGCCAAGTCTGGAAGGAGAGCCTCAATGGCTCCTCTGCTCATCGCGAATGACATGACCATCATCATCATCGTCGTCCTCGCGCTTGTTCTCTTCGGTGGTTCCCGCATCGCCGGTGTTGGCAAGGGTGCCGGTCGCGCCATCCGTGAGTTCAAGGAAGAGACTGCCGGTCTCGACAAGGGCAAGGACAAGGAGGCCGAGAAGGACATCGAGGCCGTCGAGGCTGACGTCGTCAAGGATCAGAGCAAGCCGACCGAGTGAGTCAACTCATGGCCACGGATACTCCGGTCGAGCAAGCTGAGGTGGGGCAGACCGTCGGTGAGGAGCACCGTCGGTTTGCCCGATTTCGTCCGCCCGAGGCCGGGGAGGGCGGCACGATGTCTCTCCTGGATCATGTCCGGGAGCTTCGCTACCGAATCATCGTGTCCTTCATCGCGGTTGCCATCACGAGCTCCGTGGCCTTCGTGTTCTACCGGCCGCTGGTCGAGATCGTCATGTATCCCTACCAGCAGGCCAGCGCCGCGATCAAGGAAAAGAATCCGACGGCCTCCTTGCAGGTCGTCAACAACGGTGTCGTCGCCCCGTTCGTGTTGAACATGAGGGTGGCCATCGTCGCCGGACTCATCGCAGCCTGTCCTGTCTGGTTGTACCAGATCTGGGCCTTCATCGTCCCTGGTCTTCTCGTCAACGAGAAGAAATGGGCGCTGCGATTCCTGGGATCGGCCATTCCGTTGTTCCTCATCGGCTCCGCGCTGGGATATTGGGTGCTGCCCAAGGGCATCGCCCTGATGTTGAACTTCACTCCCCACGGCATGGGCATCACCAACCTGCTGGACATGAATGCCTTCCTTGCGCTGGAGATTCGCGTCATCCTGCTGTTCGGGGTGAGCTTCCTGTTGCCGGTCGTGCTGGTCCTGCTCAACCTGGTCCACGTGTTGTCGTCTGCGCAGTTAAAGTCGGCGCGCAAGTGGTCCATCTTCGGCTTCTTCTGCCTAGGCGCCTTCGTCAATCCGTCCGGTGACCCGATCTCGATGTGTGCCCTCGCGGTACCACTGAGCGTGATGTACGTCATCGCCGAGTGGATCTGCCGCAGCAATGAGCGAAAGCGCAACACCGATGACCTGGGCATCGACAAATCCGAGTTCAACATTCAGATCGACTGATCCGTGCCCACCTCTGCGTCGCGGCAGGAGTGCGCCGCATGACAACCCGTCTGCTTGTCAATCCGGCCGCCGGTGGCGGCCGCGCTGATCGTCTCCAGCCCTGGGTGGCAGCACAGTTGCAGCGGGCCTTCGGTGACGTCGATGCCGTACACACCACCAGCTTTCAGAATGCCGACGAGGCATTGGCTGAGTTTGCGGCCACCGACGGTGAGGGGGACCGCGTCGTCGTCATGGGCGGAGACGGCATGGTCCACCTGGGACTCAACCATCTCGCAGGGACCAGGATCCGGCTCGCCATCGTGCCATCGGGAACCGGGAATGACTTTGCCTCGTCGGTGGGCCTGCCCTCCAGGGTTGACGATGCGATTAGGCACATCGTGGCTGATCAGCCCACTCGGATCGACCTCGCCGAGGTCACAGGTGCCGTGTATGGCGGGCATTGCTGGGTGGGATGCGTTGTCTCCACCGGGTACGACGCCATCGTCAACCGACGTACCAACCGCATGACGACGAAGTTCGGCCCGCTGAGTTACGGCTGGGTCGCGCTGTCAGCCCTGGCCGAGTTCACTCCCAGGCACTACCGGATCAGCATCGATGGGCAGGACCGAGAGCTCGACGCCATGCTCATCGCCGTCGGCAATGGCGGACACTTCGGTGGCGGGATGAGGGTCTGTCCGACGGCCAGCGTCGTCGACGGGTTGCTCGACATCACGATCATCCATGCCGTATCCCGCCGGGCACTGCTCAGCTGCCTGCCCCTGCTGTACGCCGGCCGGTTCACCCATCTCGACTTCGTGGAGACCCTGCGCGCCCGACGCGTTGACATCGATGGAGATGACATGTTTGCGATGGCCGACGGAGAAGAGATCGGGGACGTTCCACTGACCGTCGTCGCTCGTTCATCCGCGGTCAACCTCGTCGGTCTGCCGTGACGGTCGTACCTGGCCGCTAGGTTGGAGGCATGAGCGAGACTCTTGACCGGTTCATCGCAGGGCTGTCCTTCGAACCTGACGACTACCAGGTGACGGCTTGTCAGGATCTCGACGACGGTGCCGGGGTCCTGGTCGCCGCGCCGACGGGGGCCGGTAAGACGGTGGTGGGCGAGTACGCCACTGACTTGGCTCTGGCCTCAGGTCTGAAGTGCTTCTACACCACCCCCATCAAGGCGCTGTCCAACCAGAAGTTCCATGATCTGGTGGCTCGTCACGGTGAGGACCAGGTGGGTCTGTTGACTGGTGACGTCACCATCAACTCGGAAGCTCCCGTTGTCGTCATGACGACTGAGGTGTTGCGGAATATGATCTACCGCAACTCCCACACCCTCGACACCCTGGGTTGGGTCGTGCTCGACGAGGTGCACTACCTGGCTGATCGTTTCCGTGGCCCGGTCTGGGAGGAAGTCATCCTCGGTCTGGACCCGCAGGTCAAGATCGTCGGACTCTCGGCGACCGTGTCCAACGCGGAGGAATTCGGGGAGTGGCTGGACGAGGTGCGCGGGGACGTTCGTGTCGTCGTCTCCGAGCGTCGCCCCGTCCCGTTGACCCAGCACGTGGCCGTTGGACGGCGACTCCATGATCTCTTTGGCGACAGGCGTCTCACCGACGTCAATCCGGAGCTGATCTCCATCGCCAAGGAGGAGTCCAGATTCCAGCGGGACGACTCCCGTCGTCCCCGAGGCCGCTCTGGCAAGGGGAAACGCAATGTCTCCTTTGGCAGTGGCCGGTTCGGCGGAGCCTCCGCCCAGCGTCGAGGACGAGGCGGACGTGACAAGCCGCGCGGTCCTCGTAACCAACCCAGTCGCATTCAGGTCGTGCGGTCCCTCCAGAGGGCCAATCTGCTGCCCGCCATCATCTTCGTGTTCTCCCGGGCCGGATGTGACGCCGCCGTCAGCCAATTACTCAACACCGACCTGGTCCTCACGAGCCAGCGGGAGGCCCGCCAACTGCGCCGGATCGCTGAGCGCCACGGCGAGGGATTGACAGACGAGGAGCGTCGAGCGGTGGGCTGGAACCACTTCGTGGCGGCCTTCGAGCGCGGTATCGCCGCTCACCACGCAGGACTGCTGCCGGTGCTCAAGGCCATCGTCGAGGAAGGGTTTGTCGCAGGGCTCCTCAAGGTCGTCATCGCCACGGAGACGCTGGCTCTGGGTATCAACATGCCTGCTCGCACCGTCGTGCTGGAAAAGCTCGTCAAGTACAACGGACAGACCCATGCCGACATCACACCGGGCGAGTACACCCAGCTCACCGGTCGTGCCGGACGCCGCGGCATCGACACCCAGGGACATGCGGTGGTGTGCTGGCAAGCCGGGATGGATCCCCGTGCGGTGGCCGGTTTGGCGTCGCGACGGACGTATCCGCTCAACTCGGCCTTCGTCCCGACCTACAACATGGCCGTCAACCTCGTCGGATCGATGGGACGCGAGAAGGCCCGTGACTTGCTGGAACACTCCTTCGCCCAGTTCCAGACCGATCGCAGGCTGGGTGGTTCGGCAGTACGGAGCCGTAAGACCCAGTCCGAGATCGACGCCTACCTGAAAGCGGCCCACTGCGAGCACGGCGATTTCGCGGAGTACGCCCGCATGCGTGAGGAGATCGGCGAGCTGGAGCATGAGCAGGCGCGGCTGCGCAAGGGGGAACGGCCCAGCCAGGTCGCCGATTCCCTGTCCCGTCTCGACTCGGGTGACGTCATCGCGGTGCCGTCCGGTCCGTACGCCGGGTGGGTTGTCGTCGTCGACCCCGGTACTCACGGAAAACGGGGTAAGCGTCCGCATCCACTTGTCATGACCCCGGGCCGCACCGTGATTCGCCTTGGTCATGAGGACGTCGACGCCCCCGTCAAGCGGGTTGCCGGGGTCACGGTTCCGCGCCATTTTCACCCAGGAAATCAGGCCGATCGTCGATCCCTGGGTAAGGCCCTCGATCGAGTCCTTGACGGTCTGGGGCAGCCGGTCATCCAACCGAAACGTCCCGAGGTGGACGCGGAACTGGCCGAGCGCATCCGTGAGCTGAGGGCTCGGATGAGGCAGCATCCCTGCCATTCCTGCCCGGATCGGGAATCCCACGCTCGCTTTGCCGAGCGTGCCATGAGGCTGTCGCGTCGCAGCGAGCGAGAGTTGGCGAAAGCGCGGGCCAAAGCCACGTCGATCGCTACCCAGTTCGAGCGGATCGTGCTCGTCCTGGAGGCACTGGGATACCTCGGTGAAGGGGGCCAGGACGTCACCGACGCCGGCCGAATGTTGTCGGGGATCTACTCCGAACTCGACCTCGTGACGGCCGAGGCCATTCGGCGTGGTGTCTTCGACAAACTGGACTACCCCCAGCTGGCCGCGGTGTTGTCAACCATCGTCCACGAATCTCGTCCTGGTGATCGTGGCCACCTGCACCGCATGCCCGACCATGGCAGCGAGTCGGCGGAATCCCAGCTCCGAGCCGTGCGAGCCGAAATCGGCCTGCTGGAGCGCGATCACCGTATCGAGCGTCCTCGCGATCTCGACATCGGATTCGCGGAGATGGCCTATGCCTGGGCTGCTGGGGCCGGGTTGGAAACGGTGCTCGATGACATGAGTGCCGGTGACTTCGTGCGCCGGGTGCGCCAGGTCTGTGATCTCGCGGGCCAGATCGCTCATGCCGGAGTCTCTGAGGAGCTTGCCCACACCTGCCGTCAGGTGGTCGGTACCATGCAGCGCGGGGTCGTCACCATGGACCGCGAGGAGGAGTGAGACCGCCGCTCACCCTCGACGGCACCTGCTCACCCCCTGGGCCAAGGGGCCACGCCCGGTAGCCTGTGGCCATGGCTGTGGCTGTGCGTGTCATCCCGTGTCTCGACGTCAAAGACGGACGAGTCGTCAAGGGCGTCAACTTCGTCGGTCTGCGCGACGCCGGTGATCCGGTGGAATTGGCGGCTGAGTACGGACGCCTGGGTGCTGACGAGGTGACCTTCCTTGACATCTCCGCCTCGAGCGAGGGACGAGCCACCACCCGCGAGGTGGTGACCCGCTGCGCCGAGACGGTTTTCGTGCCCCTCACGGTGGGCGGCGGGGTACGCGGGGTTGACGACGTCGACGTCCTGCTGCGCTCGGGTGCCGACAAGGTGGGGATCAACACCGGAGCCATCGCCAACCCGGGGATCATCGACGAGGTCGCCGACCGATTCGGCAACCAGGTCATCGTGCTGTCGGTCGACGCACGACGGGAACCAGACCAGCCCTCCGGATTCGGGGTGACCACCCACGGTGGAAGCCGTTCGGCCGGTCTTGATGCCGTTGAGTGGGCGCGTCAAGCCGTCGACCGAGGAGCCGGAGAGGTCCTGCTCAACTCCATGGACGCTGACGGCACCACGGATGGTTTCGACATCGAGATGATCGAGGCGGTACGCCGGGCAGTCGACGTCCCACTCATCGCCTCGGGCGGGGCCGGCAAGGTGTCTGACTTCGTCGAGGCGGTGCGAGCCGGTGCCGACGCCGTCCTGGCTGCATCGGTGTTTCACTACCGCACCCTGACGATTGCCCAGGTCAAGGACGGCTTGCGCGAGGCCGGTTTCGAGGTCCGCTGAGCGAACATCGTCATCAGGGAGAGCTGTTGTGGTAGTCATGATTCATGGACTGCCTTTTCTGCTCAATTGCTGCGGGGGACATCCCTGCGACGATCGTTGATTCCGACGACACCTCGGTCGCATTCCTCGACATCGAGCCCTTCCAGGATGGCCACACCCTCGTCATCCCGCGGAAGCATGTCACGAGCGTTCTCAACGACGACGGGGAGTTGGCTCGTATCAGCCCGATGGTGACGAAGGTGGCTCGGCGTCTCGTCGATTCGCTGGGAGCATCCGGGGTCAACATCGTCTCCAACGCCGGTGAAGTCGCAGGTCAGAGCGTCCATCATCTCCACGTCCATGTCGTTCCGCGGTATGACCGCGAGCCCGGGATCAATGCCATTCGTTCGACCATGCCGCGGCGTCCGGTCGAGGAGGTTGCCGCCATGGTGACCGGAGAGCCGAACAGAAGATAGTCCACAGTGTGGGACGTTTGTCCGAATTGGTTGACGGCTGGCCGCTCATGCACGAAGCTCAAAGGCATGAACGGCCAGCTTCTTGTTATTGGTTAGCGTCCTCATCCTCGGATAGGACGCTCCCTCGTGTGCCACATCGGCAGCGAGGGTTTTTTCTTGTCCAGGACCTTGGCAGCACCAATGAAGGGCACCGTTTCGCAACCACGGATGGAGGATGGCATGACCGAGAAATCCCGGCATCAACGGATGATGACTGGCGCACAGATCGTTATCGAGAGCCTCGAGAAGCTCGGTGCCGAGGTTGTCTTCGGGCTTCCCGGTGGTGCGATCATGCCAACCTATGATCCGCTGATGGATTCCTCGAGGGTGCGGCACATCCTGGTGCGCCATGAACAGGGAGCTGGCCATGCCGCAGAGGGGTACGCAGTCGCCACCGGAAAGGTGGGTGTGTGCATGGCGACCTCGGGGCCAGGCGCGACCAACCTCGTCACCCCGCTCTACGACGCCTACCTGGATTCGGTGCCGCTGGTGGCCATCACCGGTCAGGTCGGTACCACCCTCATCGGAACTGACGGTTTCCAGGAGGCCGACATCCGCGGCATCACGATGCCGATCACCAAGCACAACTTCCTCATCACCCGTGCCGAGGACATCCCGTTGGCGATGGCCGAGGCCTTCCACATCGCGTCGACCGGACGACCCGGCCCGGTCCTGATCGACATCACCAAGGACGCCCAGACCTCGGTCGTCCCGTTCACGTGGCCCAAGCAGTTCGACCTGCCTGGCTACAAGCCGACGACTCGTCCTCACAGCAGGCAGATCAAGGAGGCGACCGACCTCATCCGGGCCGCTCGTCGTCCGGTGCTCTACGTCGGTGGCGGCGTCGCCAAGGCCGAGGCTGCGGGCGAGCTGGCTCGGTTGGTCGATATGACGAGCATCCCGGTCGCAACCACCTTGATGGCCCGCGACGTCTTACCGGCCACACATCCGTTGGCCCTCGGCATGCCCGGCATGCACGGCTCGGTGGCTGCCGTCGGGGCGTTGCAGCGCGCCGATCTCCTCATCGCCGTCGGCACTCGGTTCGACGACCGTGTCACCGGGCGTCTCGACACCTTCGCTCCCGGCGCCAAGGTCATCCACGCCGACATCGATCCCGCTGAAATCGGCAAGAATCGTCATGCCGATGTCCCGATTGTCGGGGACGCAAGGCTGACCCTGTCGCGCCTGGCGGAGTCCCTGGAGGGCAAGGAGCTGCTCGACATCTCCAACTGGGTGCGTCAGCTGCAGCGGATGAAGGAGACCTATGCGCCGTCGTGGGAAGAGGTGCCCGAGGGCGAGATCTCCCCGCAACAGGTCATCCAGCGCATCGGCGCCCTGGCACCCGAGGACAGCGTGTTCGTGACGGGTGTGGGCCAGCACCAGATGTGGGCCTCCCACTTCCTGCCGCACGACAAGCCGCGGTCCTGGTTGACCTCCGGCGGCGCCGGAACAATGGGGTACTGCGTCCCGGCAGCCTTGGGTGCCAAGGTCGGGCGTCCTGATGCCACCGTGTGGGGTATTGACGGTGACGGCTGCTTCCAGATGACCAACCAGGAACTCGTCACGGCCGCCCTCAACGATGTACCGGTCAAGATCGCCATCATCAACAACAACGTGCTCGGCATGGTGCGTCAGTGGCAGAACCTCTTCTTCGACTCCAGGTTCTCCCACACAGACCTGCACTCCGACCGTCTGCCGGACTTCGTCAAGCTCGCCGAGGCAATGGGCTGTGCGGCCTTCCGCGTGACCGATCCGGACAAGGTCGACGAAACGATCAAGACTGCCAACGAGATCAACGACCGTCCGGTGGTCGTGGAGTTCGTCGTCCACACTGACGCCATGGTGTGGCCGATGGTGGCCGCCGGGACCAGCAACGACGACATCAAGATCGCTCGCGACATGGCTCCCGACTGGGGAGACGCCGGGGATGATATCGCACCCGTCGATGACGAGGACGACGCAGACGACGGGACCGAGGAGAACTGAGATGACCAGACACGTGCTGTCGGTGTTGGTGACGAACCGTCCGGGCGTGCTGACCCGGGTGTCGGGCCTGTTCGCCCGCCGAGGATACAACATCGAGTCCCTGACCGTCTCGCCGACCGATGATCCCAGCGAGTCCCGGATGACGATCGGGGTGAGCGTCGTCTCGGCCCAGGCCCTCGAGCAGATCGTCAAGCAGCTCAACAAGCTCATCGAGGTTCACAAGATTGTCGAGTTGGATCCCGGTGCGGTCACCCGTGAGCTCATCCTCGTCAAGGTGCGCTCCAACGTCGAGAATCGTTCCAAGATCATCGACACCGTCGAACTGTTCCGGGGCAAGACCGTCGACGTCTCACTGGAGTCGCTGACGATCGAGGCGACCGGGGGACGTGAGAAGCTGGACGCATTGCTGCAGATGCTGGAGCCGTTCGGAATCATCGAACTCGTTCAGTCCGGACAGGTGGCCCTCAACCGTGGTGCCGCCGCTCTCGGGGCAAAACGCTCTGGATGACCAGGAATTCCTCCAACCGAAATACAACGAGGCCGAAACACAACAAGGAGATAAACACACCATGGCAAAGATCTACTACGACGATGACGCCGACCTGTCCATCATCCAGAACCGTCAGGTTGCCGTCATTGGTTACGGCTCCCAGGGGCATGCCCATGCCCTCAACCTGCGTGACTCCGGCGTTGACGTGCGGGTCGGTCTGCGCGAGGGTTCCTCGTCGATTGCTAAGGCTGAAGCCCAGGGGCTGCGCGTGCTGTCCATCGAGGAGGCGTGTGAGGAGGCCGACGTGATCATGGTCTTGGCCCCCGATCAGAACCAGCGTCAGCTGTACGCCGAACAGATCGCCCCGCACCTCAAGGACGGCGATGCCCTCTTCTTCGCCCATGGCTTCAACGTCCACTTCGGCTACATCGAGGCCCCCGAGGGCGTCGACGTCTGCATGGTCGCCCCGAAGGGCCCTGGTCACATCGTGCGTCGTGAATACGCCGACGGCCGCGGTGTCCCAGTGCTTGTCTGCGTCGAGAAGGATGCTTCTGGCATGGCCTGGGCTCTGACCAAGTCCTACGCCAAGGCCCTCGGCGGTCTGCGTGCCGGCGGCATCGAGACCAGCTTCCGCGAGGAGACCGAGACCGACCTCTTCGGTGAGCAGGCCGTGCTGTGTGGTGGTCTGTCCCACCTCATCCAGGCTGGTTTCGAGACTCTCGTCAACGCCGGTTACCAGCCGGAGATGGCCTACTTCGAGGTCTGCCACGAGATGAAGATGATCGTCGACCTCATCATCGAGGGCGGCATATCCAAGCAGCGTTGGTCGATCTCCGACACCGCTGAGTACGGCGACTACGTCTCTGGCCCGCGCGTCGTCGACGACCATGTCAAGGAGAACATGAAGGCTGTCCTGGATGACATCCAGACCGGCGCCTTCGCCAAGCGATTCATCGACGACCAGGACGCCGGTGCTCCGGAGTTCAGGAAGCTGCGTGAGGAGGAGGCCAAGCACCCGATCGAGGCCACCGGCAAGGAGCTTCGCAAGATGTACTCCTGGTTGGCCGCCACCGACGAGGACTACACCGAGGGCAGTGCTGCTCGCTGAGCTCGAGGTTGCTGACAAATGCCGAGGGCCCGTGGACATCCACGGGCCCTCGGGCTGTGTGCAGGAGGTGTGACGAACGGTTGCTCAGCCGCGCGGGGACAGGCGGCAGGCGACGATGGCCGCCATGTCGGAGGCGAGCTGAATCTCGGTGGCATGGATCTTCGGGTGGGTGAGCCACGCCAGCCTGGTGGTGTCGACGGTGCCGTTGATGTCGCGCGGGGGAAATCCGTGGCTGGGGGGCATGTCGTCGATGACGACCAAACCGCCGACGGCGACAGCCTTGAGGATGTCGTCGACCTCACGTACCCGAGCCACTCGAATCGGGACGGAGAGAAGACCGAAGGGTCCGCGTTCCAACAGGTCGTCCCAGGTGCCCTCGATGATGTCGATGTCGAGGTCAGCCAAGACCTCGCGGGCACGGGCGCACACCGTTGGATCAGGCTCGTAGCTGATGACCTTGGTGCGCTTGCGGGCCCCCAGACGCAGCCAGGCAGCTCCGGCACCGGATCCTGTCTCGCATTCCCCGATGGAACCGTGCACCCCCGCAGCCAAGGTCGCCATGAAACGGCCGGTCTCATTACGGGTGGTGGTGAAGTAGCCCATCTCCAGCGCATTGTGGAGGGCCTTCGTCACCGGTTCGGGAATCTCGGGAATGGATAGCACGGGGACATTGTGCCAGGAGGGCACATCCTCCGGGATGGTGGCGGCCGACAACTGGACACAGGAAACCCCGGCCCTGTCGGGTCAGGGTTCTCGTTGCGGCTCAGAGACGCTCGGCGATGCCTCGCCCGATCTCGCTGGTGGTACGGGATGGCCCTGACGCCCTGGCAGCGACATCGGCCGCAACAGCCTTGCGGATGCGTTCAGCGTCGTCGGCGTGACCGAGATGGTCCAGGAGCAAGGCCATCGAGAGAATCGCGGCGGTGGGATCAGCCTTACCAGTTCCGGCGATGTCAGGAGCAGAACCGTGCACCGGCTCGAACATCGACGGGTACTCACCAGAGGTGTTGATGTTTGCGCTGGGGGCCAGGCCGATGCCACCGGTCACCGCTCCTGCGAGGTCGGTGAGGATGTCTCCGAAGAGGTTGTCGGTGACGATGACGTCGAAATGCTGGGGCTCCTTGACCAGAGCGATCGTCACGGCATCGACGTGCATGTAGTCGGTGGTCACCTGGGGGAACTCCACGGAGACCTCGTCGACAATTCGACGCCACAGCGAACCGGCGTTGACGAGGACATTGTGCTTGTGGACGAGGGTGAGGTGGCCACGACGGACAGCTGCTCGCGAGAAGGCGTCGCGAACGACCCTCTCAACCCCGAAGGCAGTGTTGATGCTCACCTCGGTGGCAATCTCGTGGGGGGTTCCGGTCCGCACCGATCCGCCATTGCCACAGTAGAGACCTTCGGTACCTTCTCGGCAGACGATGAAGTCGATGGGTCCGGCCTCGGTGACCTCGGGAGCCAACGGAGTGGCGGTGCCGGGGTACCAGGTCGAGGGCCGCAGATTGACGCCATGGTCAAGGGCGAAACGAAGTTTGAGCAGTAGACCTCGTTCCAGGAGTCCTGAGGGGACCTCGGTCGAGCCGGGAGTGGCACCGACGGCTCCCAGCACGATGGCGTCTGCCTTCGAAATCTCGACCAGGGTGGAGTCATTGAGGACCTCCCCGGTGGTCTTCCAGTGCTCGGCGCCGAGGTGGTACTCATGGGTGGTGAAGGTCTCGGTCCCGATCGTCCGCTCCAACACGTGGAGAGCCTGCTCGGTGACCTCGGGGCCGATTCCGTCGCCACCGATGACGGCGAGCTGCATCACGTCGTTCGTCATGGTCGAAACCCTACCTGGATGGTCCACGATGTGATCATCCGATTTCACGAATTGGAACAGCGGGTTCTTCCTCGGTGTAGCGTGTGGCCATGAGTTTGCGCTTTGCTTCTGCTGATGATCTGACGTGGTCCTCCGACGAGCGGATCGCGCTGGAACATGCCACTCCCCGATTTGGTGAGGTTTTTATCGATCACATGGCCCTTGCCACCTGGCAGGCCGGTGACGGCTGGGGAGACGACGCCGTGGTCAATTACCGTGGTCTGGACATCAATCCTGGTGGTGCTGTTCTCCATTACGCCCAGGAGATTTTCGAGGGTCTCAAGGCCTACCGTCACGCAGACGGGTCCGTATGGCTTTTCCGTCCTGACCAGAACGGTGAGCGTTTCGCCCTGTCGGCTGAGCGCCTTGCCCTGCCCAAGTTGCCGATTGAGGACTTCGTCAACGCCTGTGTGCGGTTGGCCGAGGTCGACGCCCGCTGGGTTCCTGATCCTGGGGAGGACGGCGAGAAGTCCCTCTACCTGCGTCCGTTCATGATTGCCAACCAGGACTTCCTCGGCGTCGCTCCTGCGACGAGGGTGCTGTTCTCCGTGATCGGTTCACCAGTGGGCGCCTACTTCGTCGGGGGAGTGAAGCCAGTGCGCATCCTCGTCGAGCGCCAGCAGGCTCGTACTGCTCCCGGCGGCACAGGCGAGGCGAAATGCGGTGGCAACTACGCTGCCTCGCTGCGCTCCCAAATCGAGGCCCAGGCCCGCGGCTGCGCCCAGGTGCTCTTCGTCGACGCGGTTGAGCATCGCTGGATCGAGGAACTCGGCGGCATGAACTTCATGGCCGTCAGCAAGGACGGCCAGCTCATCACCCCGGAGCTGACCGGCACGATCCTGCGCGGTATCACCCGTAGGTCCATTCTCGAGGTGGCCCCGGATCTCGGTCTGGAGCCGGTGGAGCGCAAGCTCGGCATCGACGAGATGCTTGACGGAGTGCGCTCGGGCGAGTTCCCGGAGGTCTTCGCCTGCGGTACCGCGGCGGTTGTCACCCCGATCGGATCCTTCCTCGACGGCGACGACGAGGTGACGGTCGCCGAGCCGACCGGAAAGACCACGATGGAGATTCGTCGTCGTCTCCTTGACATCCAGTTCGGCCGTGCCGAGGACACTCGTGGTTGGCTCAAGCGAGTCTGTTGACCGGCACAACGTCAAAACTGTCCTGACGACACCTGTCCTGATGACACTGGGGCCGGTCCACTTTTGGTGAACCGGCCCCAGTCGTCGTCAGATGCCCTAGGTGCGATGCGCTCAGGCCGTAATGGTGTCGACGACGATGGTGCGGGGCTGGAAGGGCCTCCCGACGGTGAAGGCGTCGGTCAGGTCGTCCTCGGCGCGCGAGATGGTGTCGGCGGTGTCGGTGAGCAGGGTTGCCAGCGGCTGGCCAGCGACGACCCGATCACCCGGGCGAACGCGCAACATGACGCCGGCGGCAGCCTGTACCGGATCCTCCTTGCGAGCTCGTCCCGCTCCCAGACGCCAGGCGGCCAGGCCGACGGACATCGCGTCGATTCCGGTGACGACGCCAGCTTCGGAGGCGATGACGTCCTGGGAATGGTGAGCCACCGGCAGCGGAGCATCGGGGTCGCCGCCCTGGGCGCGGACCATGTCGCGCCAGACGTCCATGGCCTTGCCGCTGGCAAGGACGTCGGCCGGGTCAGTGCCGTCCAGCCCAGCGGCCTTGACCATCTGGCGGGCCAGCGCGACGGTGAGGTCGACGACGTCGGCAGGTCCACCGCCGGACAGCACCTCGAGGGACTCGGCCACCTCGATGCCGTTACCGCAGGCATACCCCAGCGGGACGTCCATCCTGGTCAGCAGGGCGGTGGTGCGCACGCCGGCGGACTCGCCCAGGCCGACGAGACGACGTGCCAGCTCGCGGGCGTCCTCCTCGGTCTTCATGAAGGCTCCCGAGCCCGTCTTGACGTCGAGGACAAGGCTGTCGGTGCCCTCGGCGATCTTCTTGCTCATGATCGAGGAGGCGATGAGGGGGATCGACTCGACGGTGCCGGTGACGTCACGCAAGGCATAGAGCTTCTTGTCCGCGGGGGCAAGCCCGGGCCCGGCAGCGCAGATGACGGCGC
Source organism: Cutibacterium avidum ATCC 25577 (assembly GCF_000227295.1). Classification (GTDB taxonomy): domain Bacteria; phylum Actinomycetota; class Actinomycetes; order Propionibacteriales; family Propionibacteriaceae; genus Cutibacterium; species Cutibacterium avidum. The sequence goes on from NZ_JH165054.1 coordinate 1,725,970, forward strand.
CGACAGTGTCGAGCTGGGCAACCATCTCGTCGTGGGAGAGGTCGGCTCGCCACCCGGGAATTGCCTCCATCTTGTCGAGGGTGCCGCCGGTGTGGCCCAGGCCGCGGCCGGACAGCTGGGGAACGGCTGCACCGCAGGCAGCGACGAGGGGAGCCAAAGGCAGGGTGATCTTGTCACCGACTCCACCGGTGGAGTGCTTGTCGACGGTGGGACGAGACAGCCCCTTGAAGCTCATTCGCTCGCCGGACTCGATCATCGCCGTTGTCCAGGTCGAGAGCTCCTCGTCGTCCAGACCCTGGAAGAACACCGCCATGGCCATGGCGGACATCTGTTCATCGGCGACGACACCATCGGTGTATGCGCGAATGAGCCAACGGATCTGATCGGAGTCGAGGGTCTGACCTCCGCGCTTGGCGCGGATGAGGTCGAGGACGGAGTAGGTGGTGGTCATGCCGGAAAGTATGGCAGTACCAGCGGGTTCTCGGTGTGTGGATGCCCCGGTTATGTCGTGTGTCGCCATTACTCTTGACCCATGCGTATTGCCCGGTTTGTCACAGCTGGTTCCGACCCCGCCTTCGGGATCGTTGAGCTCGCCGCCGATCACGGAGACCATCCCGACACCATCGCCGTCATCACGGGAGATCCAGTAGCGGCTCCGGTTCAGTACACCGGTGCTCGTCACGACCTCGCTGACGTCCGGTTGCTGTCCCCGGTGATTCCGCGCTCCAAGATCATCGGAATCGGCCGTAACTACACCGAACACGCCAGTGAGCTGGGTAATGAAGTCCCATCCCGGCCTCTGCTCTTCCTCAAGCCCAACACCTCGGTCATCGGACCTGACGAGGCCATCGTCCGGCCGGCCGCATCCTCGAACCTGCACTACGAGGGGGAGCTGGCCATCGTCATCGGTCGCATCTGTAAGGACGTCCCCGAGGAAAGGGCCCAGGAAGTCATCTTCGGGTTCACCGCGGCCAACGACGTCACCGCTCGCGACATGCAGAACTCCGACGGCCACTGGTTGCGTGCCAAGGGGTCGGACACCTTCTGCCCACTCGGCCCGTGGATGGTTACCCACTTCTCCGTCGCCGAGGCCTCACACCGACAGATTGTCACTCGTCTGGACGGCGAGGAGGTCCAGCACAGCAACACCGACCAGATGATCCACACCATTCCCAAACTCATCTCCCACGTCTCGTCCTTCATGACCCTGTTGCCCGGCGACGTCCTCCTCACCGGAACTCCTGCTGGAGTTGGGCCCATGGAACCCGGTCAGCGCGTCGAGGTCGAGATCGAGGGGATCGGTACCCTGGCCAATACCGTCGTGGAGGCCTGATGGCGACTCGTGCCGTGTCCCGCCGCTCGACGGTGACCGACCCTGAGCCGCGAGCGGACTACACTCGGGTTCTCGTCGATTCGTCGGCTGGACCGGGTCCCGGTCTGCTCGGTCTCATCGGGCTGTTACTGGGGTACGCGATCATTGTCCCCGGGCTGCTGTACGCCTTCCTGGGGATCGGTTTCCTCGTCGAGTGCAACGACGGGGAAGGGTTCAGCACCTACTACAAGCGAGCAGCTGGCTATCACACCGTCGGAGGCCTCATCGCCACCCATCTGGCGCTGGCAAGCCTCATCGTCGTGGTGTTGGTGCTGGCGCGGTATCTCAACCATCGCGCGCCTCGGTGGGTGGCATCAGTCCAACCAGGCATTCGATGGCGTTTCGGTCTGCTGGTGGCTGTGGTCGCCGTCGTCGTGCTCAACCTGACCCAGCTGCTGGTGCGCGGGGGAGCGGACGCCCATTACACCGTTCCCCGGTACTGGTGGGTGTGGCTGCTGGCGATCATCATCACATCGCCCTTGCAGGCCCTTGCCGAGGAGATGTTCTTTCGGGGGTATCTCATGAACGTCATCTCCGGACTGGCCTTGAACCTGCCTGAGAAAGCGGGTCGATGGCTTTCGGTCGTCGGCTCCGCCCTCATCTTCGCCTTGATGCACGGCACCCAAAACGCCTGGCTCTTCGCCGACAGACTCGCCTTCGGATTGCTCGCTGGATGGCTCGTCATCGTCACCGGCGGCTTGGAGGCCGGGGTTGCTGCCCACGTCGTCAACAACCTCTTCGCCTTCGGCTATGCGGTCTTCCTGGGAGGGGTGTCGCAGGCTCGCGGCATGACCTCGATGGGTTGGGTCGACGCGGCCTGGGACATCGGCGGATTCCTGACCATTGCCTTGGCCGGGTGGTGGATTGGGAACCTCATGAGAGTCGCTCGAAGGACACCCTCACGGCAAGGCATTTCGTCCTGATTTGCAAAGTGGGGGGAGAGTTCGTTAAAGTTCCTCGTCGTTGCGCCACTGAGGTACACCGAGGTGGAACGGCAATGGGGTATAGGGTAATTGGCAGCCCGACTGATTCTGGTTCAGTTAGTCCAGGTTCGAGTCCTGGTACCCCAGCTCGGGAGACTGAAACCATGAAGTTGCGAAAGCGGCAGAATGATTGCTAAGGTTTTCCAGCCCGGTCCGGAAAGGATGCGGGAACAACAGAAAAAGGTTGTCAAAACCCGAACTCGACGGGCATTGATGTCCGTATGGCCCCGTAGTGCAGCGGCCTAGCACGCGGCCCTCTCAAGGCTGAAACGGCGGTTCGAATCCGCTCGGGGCTACCACCAAGTAATGGCCCGGATCCGTCAGGATCCGGGCCATTACTTTCACAGCGGGAAATACCGACGCGGCCATTTCCGAGAATCAAAAAAAGGATGGAAGGGAATTCCCCCGCATCCCAGGCGCACACCGGGACGACCGGCCTCACTTGGCGGAGCGCCTCAGCACCTCGGACAGACGCCCTCCGGCAGCGACGACCGCAGGAGCGTGAATACGTCCGGGCTGGCGGGTCAGACGCTCAATCGGTCCAGAGACGGAGACGGCCGCAATGACCTTGCCGGAGGGGGACCGCACCGGGGCGGAGACCGAGGCGACGCCAGCTTCGCGCTCGCCCACCGATTGGGACCAGCCGCGCTTGCGTACGGCAGCGAGGGTGACCTCGGAGAAGGCGGAGTTGCTCAATCCACGACGGATCTTGTCGCTGTCCTCCCATGCCAGCAGAATCTGAGCCGCTGATCCAGCGTCCATGGACAGGATGGATCCCACCGGGATGGTGTCCCGCAATCCGGTCGGACGCTCGGCGGTGGCTGCGCAGACGCGGCTGCCAGCCTGGCGACGGTAGAGCTGAGCGGATTCACCGGTGATGTCTCGAAGTCTGGCCAGGATCGGTCCAGATGCAGCCAGGAGACGATCCTCGCCGGCTGCCGCTGCGAGCTCTGAGAGCCTCGGGCCGAGAATGAAGCGGCCTTGCAGATCACGACTGACGAACCGATGGTGTTCCAGCGCGCGGGCCAGACGATGGGCCGTCGGACGGGCCAATCCGGTCATCTGAACCAGTCCTGCCAAGGATGCCGGACCCGTCTCCAGGGCAGCCAACACGAGGGCGGCCTTGTCGAGCACGCCCACACCACTTGATTCGTCCATATGGCGATATTAGCGTTCCAAATCCTGATCGTCGAGTCAGAATGGGTCTCGCCAACCGGTGGGGGCTGATGACATGCCACACAACATCGGTGACGAACGACCAGCGAAAGGGAAGACGCGATGGGGAGAACGCTGAGCGAGAAGCTCTGGGACGCCCACGTTGTCAGGCACGGACAGGACGGGGAGCGCGACCTTCTCTACATCGACCTCCACCTTGTGCACGAGGTGACCAGTCCCCAGGCCTTCGACGGACTGCGGTTGGCGGGACGCAAGGTTCGTCGCCCGGATCTGACGATTGCGACCGAGGACCACAACATCCCCACCCTCGACATTCTCCAGCCCATCGCCGACCCGATCTCGCGGGCACAGGTCGAGGCGTTGCGTGAGAACGCTCCTGAGTTCGGGGTGCCGCTGCATCCTCTGGGTGACGCGGACCAGGGAGTGGTACACATCATTGGCCCCCAGCTGGGGCTCACCCAGCCGGGTATGACGATTGTGTGTGGTGACTCCCACACCTCGACCCATGGTGCCTTGGGTGCTCTGGCCTTTGGCATCGGCACCAGCGAGGTCGAGCACGTGTTGGCGACCCAGACCCTGCCGCAGGTCAAGCCCAGGACCATGGCGGTGACGGTTGACGGGGAGCTGCCGGAAGGCGTCACCCCGAAGGACCTCATCCTGGCCCTCATCTCCAAGACCGGCACCGGCGGTGGCCAGGGCCACATGGTCGAGTATCGCGGTGAGGCCATCGAGAAGATGTCGATGGAGGGCCGCATGACGATCTGCAACATGTCGATTGAGTGGGGAGCCCGCGCCGGCATGGTCGCCCCCGACGAGACCACCTTCGCCTACCTCAAGGACCGTCCGCATGCACCCAAGGGCGAGCAGTGGGACGAGGCCGTCAAGTATTGGCGCACCCTGCGTACTGACGACGACGCCACCTTTGACGCCGAGATCCGCCTCGACGCATCCAAGCTCACCCCCTTCGTGACGTGGGGGACGAACCCCGGCCAGGGGGTCCCGCTGGGCGGGGTCGTCCCTGCCGCCGAGGATTTCGAGGATGAGGTGGCTCGTAGCGCCGCTGCTCGCGCCCTGGAGTACATGGACCTCACACCAGGTACCAAGATGCGCGACATCCCCATTGACACCGTCTTCCTGGGGTCGTGCACCAACGGTCGCATCGAGGATCTCCGGCTGGCCGCCGAGGTCATCAAGGGGCGTCACATCGCCGAAGGCACCCGAATGCTCGTCGTTCCCGGTTCGGCGCGGGTGCGACTGCAGGCCATGGAGGAGGGTCTGGACGAGGTCTTCATCAAGGCCGGAGCCGAGTGGCGCGGAGCCGGATGTTCCATGTGCCTGGGCATGAACCCTGACCAGCTGTCACCGGGGGAGCGCTCGGCGTCGACCTCGAACCGAAACTTCGAGGGGCGTCAGGGCAAGGGAGGACGAACCCACCTCGTCTCCCCGGCCGTCGTTGCCGCCACGGCTGTCACCGGACGGCTCTCCAGTCCCGCCGATCTGCCACCCGTTTCCCACGAGGCCTGAGATGGACGCTTTCACCACGCACACCGGAGTTCCTGTCCCGCTGCGACGGGCCAACGTCGACACCGACCAGATCATTCCCGCGAGCTACCTCAAGCGGATCACCCGAACCGGTTTCGAGGACGGCCTGTTCGCCTCCTGGCGCTCCGAGCCGGACTTCGTGCTCAACAAGGAGCCGTGGAGCACCGGCTCGATCCTCATCGTGGGGCCCGACTTCGGTATCGGATCCTCCCGTGAGCACGCGGTGTGGGCACTGCAGAACTACGGGTTCAAGGTCGTCATCGGATCGCGGTTCGCCGACATCTTCCGCAACAACTCCGGAAACAACGGACTGCTGCTCGCCCAGGTGGACCTCGCGGTCGTCGAGAAACTGTGGGACTTCGCCGAGCACAACCTCGGTGAGAAGCTCACCGTCTCCCTCGAAGACAAGACCATCAGCCTACCCGACGGTACGTCCCACCCGTTCGTGATCGACGACGCCACCCGTCAGCGTCTGCTTGCAGGCCTGGATGCCATTGGCGAGACCCTCGAGTACGCCGACGACATCGCAGCTTACGAGGCTCGTCGGCCATCCTTCCTGCCGACGACGGCTTGACCCGTTGATCAACCCACTCATCGATCACCGATGACAGTATCAGTGAGCCGATAGGGTGGGTTGATCCACATCACTCAGGAGGGATACCGTGGCGCTGCCCGCCGTGACCAATCCAGCCGACACCCCTGGTCTCATCTTCCGGATGGGTGTGGGGACGCTGTACCCGCTGGCTCGTACCTTGACGCGGTTCGACCACCACGGTGGCGAGAATCTGCCTGGACCAGGGCCAGCCCTTGTCGTGAGCAACCACGTCTCCAACTACGATCCCATCGTGCTGGGGTCCTTCTTGGTGGCCAATGGTCGTTGGCCGCACTGGTTGGCCAAGAAGGAGTTGTTCTCGGTGCCGATCGTCGGATGGGTGGCCTCGGCCAGTGGTCAGATCTCGGTGGACCGGAAGGGTCCGAATCCGGCCAAGGTCCTCGACGACGCCAAGGCTGGCTTGGACAAGGGCATGACGGTGGTCATGTACCCGGAAGGCACGATCACCGCGGATCCCCTGCATTGGCCGATGACCGGACGAACAGGTGCCGCACGCCTGGCCCTGGAGACCGGTGTACCCGTCATCCCGGTGGGGCAATGGGGACCCCAGGAGGTCATGGGATATAAGGAGATGACCTTCCCCAAACTGTGGCCGCGCAAGACGATGAAGCTGTACTGCGGGACCGAGGTCGAACTGTCGGACCTCCATGGCCATCACGACCGCGCGTCGGTCCGCGAGGCCACCAATCGCATCATGGATGCCATCGACGCCCAGGTCGCCCGTGCTCGCGGAGAGTTCCCGCCGTCGGACCGTTACGACATGCGCAAGGGGAGGCGGGTTCCCAAGTCGGTTGCTCCTGCGCGGCCAGTCGTCGACCCTCGGTGACGTGATGCCTCGGTAGGGTGGGGTGCCGTCATAGCGAAAGGACCTCACATGAATCGCACCCACGTTGCCGTCATCTTCGGTGGGATGAGTTCGGAGCATTCGATCTCCTGCCTGTCAGCGGCGAACGTGGTAGCTGCGATTGACCGTGAACGATTCGACGTCTCCGGTGTGGGCATCACCCCCGATGGTGTCTGGGTGCGATACGGGGTTGACGAGATCCTTGGCCTGCCCAGCACCGGCCAGCTTCCCGTCGTGGAGGTGGGGGATCGCTCCTTGGTGTCGGTCAAGCAGATGCCGGAGGGTACCTGCATCGTTGACACCGAGGGCAACGCCGATCTCGTCCAGGTGGTCTTCCCAGTACTTCATGGTCCTTTCGGCGAGGACGGAACCATCCAGGGTCTGCTGGAGATGGCCGGCGTGCGCTATGTCGGGTGCGGCGTCGCGGCAAGTGCCAACTGCATGGACAAGCACCTCACCAAGATGATCCTGGCCGAGGCCGGGGTTCTCGTGGGTCCCTATGTCGTCGTCCGTGACCATGAGTGGCGAGAGGACCGCAATGCCGTTCTCAAGGCCGCTTCCCGCTTGGAATATCCGTTGTTCGTCAAGCCAGCGCGGGGCGGATCGTCAATCGGCATCTCCAAGGTGATGAGCCCCGACAGGCTGGAAGCCGCCATCGAGGTGGCTCGCGAGCATGACAACAAGGTCCTCATCGAGCAGGGGATCCGAGGCCGCGAGATCGAGTGTTCCGTCCTCGACGGTCACCATGGTGCCGCCCCTCGAGCTTCCGTGCCTGGTGAGATCGTCGTCCATGACCCGGATGGTTTCTATGACTTCGAGGCCAAGTACCTGAGCGGGGAACAGAAGGCCTCCGTACAGGCCCGAGCCAAGCTTGATGACGAGATCCGCAATCGGGTCCAGAAGGTCGCGATCAAGGCGTTCCGGGTGCTTGGCTGTGAAGGACTCGCCCGCATTGACACCTTCGTGGCCCCTGACGGCACCGTCTACGTCAACGAGCCCAACACTATGCCGGGATTCACCCGCAGCTCGGGGTTCCCGCTGATGTGGCAGGCCAGTGGTATGACGTATGCCCAGATCGTCAGCGAACTCATCGAGCTTGCCCTGGAACGTCCTCTGGGACTGCGCTGATCTGAGCCCTCACTGGCAGGGCTGCACCACTGGCACCTTCTTGACGGTGGCCGACAGGTCGACCAAGGCATCGGCCTCCGGGGCGTACGTGGCAGGAACGGTCACCTCGACGTTGCCAGCCCTCCCGATGGTCGTGAAGCGCCAGCCGTCCTCGATCTGCTCGGCGAACCAGCCCACGTCGTTGATGACGTCACATCGCGACGTTGGTTCGAGTTTGGCGGGCTTGTCCACCCCACAGCGCAGCACGATGCGGGGGTCGCCCCAGGTCGCCACCGTCCCGTCATGATCCTCGAGGTTCGCTCCGGCAACCGTCTGTGGCAGATCGGCCATCGCGGCCTGACATCCGGCAGCGGCTGAACCGCTGGGAGACGGATGGGTGATGGGTTCCTCGTTCGAGCACGCTGCTGTGCCGGCCAACAGACAGACAGCCAGCATGGTTGCGCACCGGGTTGCATGATGGATGGGCACGCACTCACGCTAACGTGTTCTCGACCACCAGCCCGGTACCAAGGAGATCCAATGGCCACCACGACGACCATTTCCCAGGTGGGGGAGTTCCCGCTCATTTCCTCCATCGTCAGGGATCTGCCCATGAGCCAGGCCGTCACCCTGGGACCGGGGGACGACGGTGCCGTCTTCCAGGTTGACGGATCTGTCGTCGTCTCGACCGATGTCCTCGTCGAAGAGGTACATTTCCGTCGCAGATGGTCGACGGCTACCGATGTCGGTCGGAAAGCCGTCGCCGTCAATGTCTCCGACATCGAGGCGATGGGCGCTGTCCCGGTCGCCCTCGTCGTCGGATTCTCCGCGCCGGGAGATCTGCCGGCGTCCTGGGCCCGGGAGTTCATGGCAGGAATGGCTGCCGAGGCCGAGCAGGCTGGGGTGAGCGTCGTGGGAGGTGACACGACCGCTGGACCTGTCATCAGCATTGCGGTCACCGTGATAGGCCAGACAGCTGGGATGGCCCCGGTCCGTCGTGACGGCGCCGTGCCCGGAGACGAGGTGGCAGTCGTCGGTCAGCTTGGCCTGGCTGCTGCTGGACTCGTGCTGCTCGGTCGAGGATTCCGGTCACCGCGTGCAGCGGTCTCGGCCCAACGATGTCCTGAGGTCCCTTACGGGCAGGGACGGGTGGCGGCTCAGGCGGGCGCCCACGCGATGATTGACCTCTCGGACGGCTTGTTGGCCGATCTGGGCCACATCGCAGAGGAGTCTGGATTCGCCATCGACGTCAACACCTCGGTTCTCGACATCGAGGAATCAGTGCGGACTGTCGGCATGGCCACCGGGATGGACCCGCTCGACTGGGTGCTGGCCGGAGGGGAGGACCATGCCTTGGCGGCAACCTTTGCTCCCGGCACCGTTCCGGAGGGATGGACGGTCATCGGGCGGGTCCTTCCACCCGACCAGGTCGCCGACCCCACGGTTCTCGTCGACGGCCAACCGTGGCAGCGTGAGCGAGGCTGGACCCACTTCCATTCCTGAGATGACCACGGCATTGACATCGCGTTCGAACGATGACACTCGCTGATCAATCATCTGACTCTCCGCCTGGCCTGTCGGCCACTGGTGGCCATGGTTGATAACGTCAATGGCATGGCGACCCGTGCGTCTTCCCCAGCGCGGTCCCGAAATACGACGGCGAAGAAATCGTCACGTGGCTCGGGCACACGCTCGAACGGAAGCAACAAGAAAACGTCGACCAGCTCGAGGAGCAGGTCGACGCCACCGAGTGCACCCACTTCCACGAATCCGGTGGCCCGAGCGCTGTCGGCAACTTGGTCGGGTATTGCTCGCGGACTGGGAACTATGGTCCGCGGTATCGGTGGACGTCCCGCGGAGCCTGAGGTGACCCACGACGGTACCGGGCTCATGCTGCTGTTGTTGTCGGCCCTGGTAGCCGCTGGATTCTGGTTCGATCTGCCCGGTGGCTTCGGCAACGGATTGCGAATGGGTGTGGCGACGATCTTCGGGTCGCTGTCCTACGCCCTGCCGCTGCTCGGGCTAGCCATGATGTGGCACATCCTGCGTCACCCGGCGACCAACGGCACGGGTGGACGCCAGGTAATGGGCTGGGTGTGTTTCTTCCTCGGCCTACTTGGCGTCGTCAACATTGCCCACGGCCTTCCCCGCCCGGATCGTCCTGAGGCAGTCCGCGCCGCCGGCGGCATGCTTGGTTACATCTCCTCGAGTCTGCTGGCTGACCTGCTGACGAAGTGGGTCGCCTTGCCTCTGCTCATCCTCGTGACGGTCCTGGGCGTGCTCCTCATCGTGGGACGCCCCCTCGTTGACGGGGCCGCACGGGTGCGAAACGCCTCTCGTCGCGCGGTGGCCAAGCCTCGTGAGATCGAGTCTCGCCGGGCCTACGACACCCCTCTGGTGACAGACACCCTCGTTGACCACAATCCTGACGAGATCGCCACACAAGAGATGCCCTCTGTCAAGGGTCGTCGTTCCAGGAAACGCAAGAGCAGCTCCGAGCGCACCGATGAGAGTCTTGACGCGATCTTTGACGCCGAAATCGTCGATGAGCCCCCTTCCGACGTGGCCGGGGATTCCTTGCCGCTCGACCTTCCGACCGGGGACGACGAACCTGCCAAGGAACGCACGACTGCCGGGTTGCCGCAGGGATTCACCGTTCACGAACATGCGGACCTCGAACCCCCGGCCCATGAACCGATGCCAGCTCGCGTCGAGCAATTGCAGCTCTCCGGTGACATCGCCTACACCCTGCCGGCCTCTGAGCTGCTCCATCCGGGATCGATTCCGCAGGCTCGCACGGAGGCCTCTGACGCTGTCGTCTCTAAATTGTCGTCGGTCTTCGACGAGTTCGGGATCGACGCCCAGGTGACTGGCTACTCCCGTGGCCCGACGGTGACCCGTTACGAGGTCGAGCTCGGAGCGGCCGTCAAGGTCGAGAAGGTCACCGCACTGAGCAAGAACATTGCCTATGCGGTGGCATCCCCGGACGTCCGCATTCTGTCGCCCATCCCCGGCAAGTCGGCCATCGGCATCGAGATCCCCAACCGCGACAAGGAAATCGTCTCCTTGGGCGACGTGCTGCGCTCCTCGAAGGCTCGCAATGACCACAACCCGTTGGTCGTCGGCCTGGGCAAGGACGTCGAGGGCGGGTTCGTCATCGCTAATGTCGCGAAGATGCCGCACCTCTTGGTGGCCGGTGCGACGGGTTCCGGTAAGTCAAGCTTCGTCAACTCCCTCATCACGTCTGTGATGATGCGAGCGACCCCCGACGAGGTCCGCATGATGCTCGTAGACCCCAAACGAGTGGAGTTGACCCAGTACGAGGGGATTCCTCACCTGGTCACCCCCATCATCACCAGCGCCAAGAAGGCTGCCGAGGCCTTGCAGTGGGTGGTCCGCGAGATGGACCAGCGTTACGACGACCTGGCCGCCTTCGGCTTCCGCCATGTCAAGGACTTCAACAAGGCTGTGCTGGCGGGAGAGGTCACTCTTCCGCCCGGTTCCGAGCGGGTGCTGGCCCCTTACCCATATCTGTTGGTCGTCGTCGATGAGTTGGCTGACCTCATGCTGGTGGCCCCGCGTGACGTCGAGGACTCCATCGTCCGCATCACCCAGCTGGCCCGAGCTGCCGGCATCCACCTGGTACTGGCCACCCAGCGGCCGTCGACCGACGTCTGCACCGGCCTCATCAAGGCAAACATCCCGTCGCGGCTGGCGTTCGCGACCTCGTCGATGACGGACTCCCGCGTCATCTTGGACCAGCCGGGCGCCGAGAAGCTCGTGGGTCAAGGTGACGGGTTGTTCTTGCCGATGGGTGCGTCGAAGCCGGTGCGTGTACAGGGATCGTGGGTGTCTGATTCCGAGATTCACCAGGTCGCCGCTCACGTGAAGTCCCAGATGGAGGCCCATTACCGCGAGGACGTCGCCGCCCCTACCGCCGAGAAGAAGGTTGCCGAGGACATTGGTGACGACATGGAGCTCGTGCTCGAGGCGGCGAAGCTCGTGGTCGAGTTGCAGTTGGGTTCGACATCAATGTTGCAGCGCAAACTGCGCGTCGGATTCGCCAAGGCCGGTCGCCTCATGGACATCTTGGAGACCCGTCATGTCGTCGGGCCGTCGGAGGGCTCCAAGCCTCGAGACGTGCTGGTGCGCCCTGACGATCTTGACGACGTCCTCGCGAATCTGCAAGCAGAAGCCTGAGGAACCCAAGAACTGAGGTACGCGAGAGGGGTCCGAACGATGTGTTCGGACCCTTTCTGATGTCTGGTGACTGAAGAGTTACTCGGTGACGGGCAGCGGCTCCTTGTCGTAGGACTGCCACGCATTCTCGTCGGAATCCTGGACGAGGTAGACCAGCACCCAGATCCAACCAATGACCGGGATGAGGGAGATGAGCAGCCACCAGCCGGTGTGGTTGGTGTCGTGCAGGCGGCGCACACCGATCGCGATTGAGGGGATGAGAGTACCCAGGAACCAGATGGTGCTCAGGACCGCGTAGAGCCTCGCCGGGTCGTTGGGGGTCCCGTCCATGGCGAAATTGATCGCATTGAGGATCATCTCGACCAGGATCGAGAAGAGGAAGATCCACCAGTACTCGGATCGGGATGCCCGCCCGTTGAAGACGGCGTAATTCTTGAAGAAGAGTTTGACGGCGCGGCCGAAATCGACGTGCGGCCTTCGGTGGTCCTCGCCAGACGGGTCACTGTGATTGGAGTAAGGATCTGGAGCCTGGTAGGGATGAGCGGTCACAGGCTGTCCGAACTGGTCGAAACCGCCTTGCGCGTGGCTCTCGCTGGGCCACTCCGGGCCGCCAAAATAGTCAGGTTGCTGTGGGTGGTTCGGCTGTGTCATGCGAACTCCTTATTCATCAATTGACGGCAGCAATATTCAGGATACCTGAATGGCACAGCACCGTCACAGCGTACACAACCAGACATGCAAAGGTGGTTCGTAGCCGCCAAAACGTAGTACCTGACCTGAATGCGATCTGCGGCGCGCAAGGGTGGGCGCAGCCGGGCTCGAACCGGCGACCTCCAGCGTGTAAGGCAGGCGCTCTGACCAACTGAGCTATACGCCCCGGATGCACCACTGTACCGAGTCGTGGGTGTGAGCACACCGTTCGGGGTCGGCGTCGACACGGTGAGTTGTCGTTGTGCCCCTGTAGAGTTGGCTGACGTGGCATTGGTAGACCTTCAACAGACTGTCGAGGAGCTCGACACATCCCTGTCCTCGATCGAAAATGTTCTCGACCCCGAGGCCAAGAAGGCCGAGATCGCGGACCTCGAGGAACAGGTGGCCGCCCCGAACCTGTGGGATGACCAGGAGAACGCTCAGCGGGTGACTTCGCGGCTGTCTGCCCTGCAGGCTGAGATCGAGCGCCTGGAGCGGCTGCGTTCGCGCATCGAGGACGTCAAGGTTCTGCTGGAGTTCGCAGCTGATGGCGATGACGCGGAGTCCCTGGCGGAGGCGACGAGCGAGGCAGCCAAGCTTCGCGAGGAGATCGACGCTCTCGAGGTTCGCACCCTGCTGTCCGGGCAGTATGACGAGCGTGAGGCGGTCGTCACCATCCGTTCGGAGGCTGGTGGCGTCGACGCGGCTGACTTCGCCGAGATGTTGCTGCGGATGTACCTGCGTTGGGCCGAGCGTCACGGTTACAAGATCGAGGTCCTCGACACTTCGTACGCAGAGGAGGCGGGCATCAAGTCCGCGACTTTCGTCGTCCATGCTCCCTTCGCCTACGGCACCTTGTCGGTCGAACAGGGCACTCACCGTCTGGTGCGTATCAGCCCCTTCGACAACCAGGGACGTCGTCAGACCTCCTTTGCCGGTGTCGAGGTGCTCCCCGTCGTCGAGGAGACCGACCACGTCGACATTCCGGAGTCGGACCTGCGCGTCGACGTCTTCCACGCGTCCGGCCCCGGTGGCCAGGGAGTCAACACCACCGACTCGGCTGTCCGCCTGACCCACCTTCCCACTGGCATCGTGGTGAGTTGTCAGAATGAACGTTCCCAGATCCAGAACAAGGCTGCTGCCCTTCGAGTCCTGCAGGCCAAGCTGCTGGAGAAGGCTCGCGAGGAGCAGGAAGCCGAGATGAACTCTCTGAAGTCGGAAGGCAACTCGTGGGGTGCCCAGATGCGCTCCTACGTGCTGCATCCGTACCAGATGGTCAAGGATCTGCGCACCAATCACGAGGTTGGCAACACCGACGCGGTCTTCGACGGCGACATCGACGACTTCATTGACGCCGGCATCCGTTGGCGTCGCAAGAACGAGACTGACTGACGGGACAGACGTGATCACCTTCGAAAACGTCACGAAGACATATTTCGGACAGAGTCAGGCCGCTTTGTCCGACGTCAACGTCGACATCGACAAGGGGGAGTTCGTCTTCCTCGTCGGCCAGTCCGGTTCGGGCAAGTCGACTTTCATCCGACTGATCCTGCGCGAGTACCGCCCGACGAGGGGAACCCTCTACGTCGCCGGTAAGAACCTCAATCAGCTGAGGTCGTGGAAGGTGCCGGCCCTGCGTCGTCAGATCGGTACGGTATTCCAGGACTTCCGCCTGCTGCCGGGCAAGTCGGTCTACGACAACGTCGCCTTCGCGATGCAGGTCATCGGCAAGTCGACCAAGGAGATTCGTACCGTCGTCCCTGAGACCTTGGAACTGGTCGGCTTGGACGGCAAGGAGAAGCGGATGCCCGATGAGCTCTCCGGTGGTGAGCAGCAGCGCGTCGCCTTGGCCAGGGCCTTCGTCAATCGTCCCAAGATCCTCATCGCCGACGAGCCGACCGGAAACCTCGACCCTGATACTGCCGTGGGCATCATGAAGGTCCTTGATCGCATTAACCGCACTGGTACCACGGTTGTCATGGCCACTCATGACTCGACGATCGTCGACCAGATGAGACGACGAGTCATCGAGCTCGAGTCCGGACATGTCGTCCGGGACGAGAACGAGGGCGTTTACCGCAACTCCTGAGATCCCCGACACGAGACAGAACGAGGAAATACATGCGTCACACCTTGCGAGAGACGTGGTCCGGGCTGCGCCGCAATGCGACGATGACCCTGGCCGTCATCGTCACGATGTGGGTTTCCCTGTCCCTGTTCGGGGCGGCCCTGCTGGCCACCCAGCAGGTCGACCTGCTCAAGGGCAAGTGGTATGACAAGGTCGAGGTCTCGGTCTTCCTGTGTGTTGACGGCGTCTCGGGGGCGCAGTGCTCGGGGGAGAAGGCCGCCACTCAGGCTCAGAAGGACGAGATTCGTCAGGCTCTGCAGACCAATCCCCAGGTCTCGCATGTCTACTACGAGTCCAAGCACGAGGCCTTCCAGGAGTACCAGCGCATCTATGCGGATTCACCGGTCAAGGACGTTCTCACCGAGGACACCATTCAGGACTCCTATCGCGTCAAATTGGTCGATCCCCAGCAATATCAGGGGGTGGTGACGGAGGCGCAGGGCCTGCCCGGTGTGCAGTCGGTCGTTGACCTGCACAACGTGTTGGACCCGATATTTCTGTGGATGAATGCCCTCAAATGGGTGACCTTCGGAATGTCGGCGCTCTTGTTGGTCGCTGCGGCCTTGCAGATTGGCAACACCATTCGGATGGCTGCCTTCGCCAGACGTCGCGAACTGGGCATCATGAAGTTGGTAGGTGCTTCGAACGCGTATATCCTCATGCCCTTCCTCCTGGAGTCCCTCATCGCGGGTCTCATCGGAGCGTTGCTGGCCTGCCTCACCCTCGCCTTGGGCGCCGACTTGGTGGTCATGCGCAAGATGGCTCATTCCATCACGACGGTGGCGTGGATTGGGTGGCCTCAAGTGTGGACCTCGATCGCGTGGATGATCGTCGTGGCCATCGTGTTGTCTGTGGCACCGGCCTACATTGCGACCAAGAAGTACCTCAGGGTCTGAGTTCCTCCGTATAGGATGGAACGTCCTGTGTCGAAGGAGGTCCGCCATGCCCAGGGAACAGGGTGTCAAGGTCGTCGCGCGTAATCGTCGCGCTACCCACGACTACACCATCGGTGACAAGTGGGAGGCCGGGCTCGTCCTACAGGGCACTGAAGTGAAGTCCTTGCGCGCCGGCAAGGCTACCTTGACCGATGCTTTCGCCCAGGTCGATGACAGGGGCGAGGTGTGGATGTACAACCTCCACATCCCCGAGTACGCCTTCGGAACCTGGCGCAACCACGACGTCATGCGCAAGCGCAAGCTGCTTCTCAACAAACGCGAGATCGCCAAGCTGTCGCGGGAGGCTGACGGCCCGGGCAAGACGATCGTCCCGCTGCAGCTGTACTTCAAGGACGGTTACGCCAAGGTCGAGATCGCCGTCGGTACCGGCAAGAAGGACTGGGACAAGCGTCAGGCCATTCGTGAGCGCGACGCCAAGCGTGAGGCGCAACGAGCACTGGCGAATCGCGTGCGCAACCGCAAGCGCTGAATCGTTGACGACCGCCACCGCGCTCACAGTGCGGTGGCGGCATTCTGACTCCACATTGTGAATGCGAATTGGAGGAACATGCGTTCTAGTGTATAACTATGCACATGAGCGCAAAAGGATTCACCGTCGCGGTGGTTGGAGCTTCCGGATACGCGGGAGCTGAGGTCGTGCGCTTGCTGGCCCAACACCCCGAGCTGACGATGGGGGACCTTGCCGCGCACCGGCAGGCTGGCCTCCCAGTGGGCCAGGCGATGCCACACCTGGCCGGGGTGGCGGGGGAACGGACGCTGTCCGAGATTGACGTCAATCGGTTGGCGAGCCATGACGCCGTCGTGCTGGCCCTTCCGCATGGCGCCTCTGGCAGGATTGCCAGTGAGCTCAGCGAGGTCAATCCTGATGTTGTCATCGTCGATGCCGGTGCAGACTTCCGGCTGTCGTCGTCCTCGGACTGGCAGCGCTGGTACGGCGGCGATCATGCCGGCACCTGGACCTATGGTCTTCCGGAACTTCCGCTGGCTGCCGGCGGTTCGCAGCGCAGCAACCTCGTCAGGGCCAGGCGGATCGCCGGACCCGGCTGCAATGCCTCAGCGGTGGCCCTCGGTTTGGCGCCGCTGGTCGACCTCGTCGACACCTCTCAGACGGCAGTGACCCTGGTAGTGGGGACCTCGGGGGCCGGGAAGTCGAGTCGTCCGGACCTCACCTTCTCCCGCATGAGTGGGGGAGCCCACCCCTATTCCGTCGGCAATGCTCACCGGCATATCCCCGAGATCATGCAGTCCCTGCGTACCTCGGGTGCCACGGATCCGCACCTGAGCGTCAGCGCCGTTCTCGTCCCCATGACCCGTGGAATTCTCGCGGTGTGTACCGCACCGTCCCAGGCCTCGACCGCGACACTCGGCGGACGCCTGCGCGAGGTCTACCACGACGAGCCGCTCATTCACGTCACCAATGCTCACCCAGACACTCATGACGTCGCCGGATCGGCGATGGCGCACATCAATGCCGTCGGTGACCTCGACAACGGTCTGGCCACCGTCGTCGTCGCCCTCGACAACCTCGTCAAGGGCACCGCCGGTGCTGTCGTCCAGAGCCTCAATCTGGCCATGGGACTCCCCGAGACAGCGGGGCTTCCCATGGTTGGCCTCAATCCGTGACAGGAGGATTCATGTCCGTTACCTATCCGCTCGGATTCCGCGCCCGTGGCGTCCAGGCCGGGCTGCGAACCAAACCGGCCCCGGATCTAGCGTTGATCGTCAACGACGGCCCTCGCGACACCGTCGCCGGAGTGTTCACGACCAATCGCGTCAGTGCCGCTCCCGTGCAGTGGTCTCGCCAGGTTGTTTCTGACCACAAGGCACGAGCGGTCATTGCGAATGCAGCTGTCGCCAATGCCTGCACCGGAATCGACGGCCTGACGGACTCCCAGTGCGAGGCCGAGCATGTCGCAACACTGGTCGGTTGTCAGACTGACGAGGTGGTCGTCGCCTCGACAGGAGTCATTGGTGTGCGACTCGACATGCCCTCAATCTTGGTGGGAGCCACGACCGCGCACACCTCCTTGGACAGGGGAGACGCCGTTGACGAGTCGGCGGCACGAGCAATCATGACGACCGACACCGTTCCCAAGTCCGCCACCGTCGAGAGGAATGGGACACGATTCGGAGGGATCGCCAAGGGGGCAGGCATGTTGGCTCCCCAACTCGCGACGATGCTCGTCTTCCTTACCACCGACGCCGTCGTGGACCCCGAGGAATTCCAGGACGCCCTGGCCCAGGCGTGTGACGTCACGTTCAGCCGCGTCGACTCTGACGCCTGTATGTCGACCAATGACACTGTCGTTGCGATGTCGTCCGGGGCATCCGGCGTCAGCCTCACGGGTGATGCCCTTGTCTCTACCCTGACCGACTTGTGTGCAACCCTGGCTCGCCAGCTCGTCGCCGATGCCGAGGGATCCCACCACGACGTCAAGGTGACCGTCCACGGAGCGACGAGTACCGAGGCTGCGGTGGCCGTCGCACGCGAGGTCACCCGATCCAACCTCGTCAAGACCGCCATTGCCGGCAACGACCCCAACTGGGGACGAATCCTGGCAGCTGTCGGATGCGTGCCCGAGGACGTGGCCCCCTACGATCCCGACGCGGTGGACGTCTCGGTCAACGGCATCCAGGTGTGCAGATCGGGAGGGATCGGCGACGACCGCGATCTCGTTGACATGAACCCGCGAGAGGTCCACATCGACATTGACCTGCACGCTGGTGATGCCGAGGCCGCGATGTGGACCAATGACCTGACCCACGAGTACGTCGAAGAGAACAGCGCATACACATCATGACCCTTGCCCTTGACATTCCCCTCAACGATTCACAGTTCTCGGCTCAGCGAAAGTCAGAGGTGCTGGTTGAAGCGCTACCTTGGATCAGACGGTTCCAGGGCCGGACCGTCGTCGTGAAGTACGGTGGCAATGCCATGGTTGACCCGGGCTTGCAGCAGGCCTTTGCCGACGACATCGTCTTCATGGCGTCGGTGGGTATCCGTCCGATCGTCGTCCATGGCGGTGGACCTCAGATCAACGCCATGCTCGCCGAATCCGCGACACCCGTGGAGTTCCGCAACGGTTTGCGGGTGACGTCTCCCGAGGTCATGGAGGTCGTCCGGATGGTGCTCGTGGGCCAGGTCGGCCGTCAGCTCGTCAACCGGATCAATTCCTACGCACCACTTGCGGCTGGCATGTCGGGCGAGGATTCCGGATTGTTGGCGGCGCGGAAGTCTCGGGTCATCGTTGATGGGGAACGGATCGACATGGGCTTGGTCGGAGACATCGTCGACGTCAACACCGAACTCATCAACTCCATGTTGGATCGCGGGCAGATCCCCGTCATTGCCCCGGTGAGTCCCGAGGTCGACGAGGCCGGCCGACCGACCGGGCAGGTCCTCAACGTCAACGCTGACGCCGCTGCAACCGCCATCGCCCAAGCTCTGTGTGCCGAGAAACTCGTCATGCTGACGAACGTTGCTGGTATCTACGGCGCCTGGCCGGATCCGCACACCCTCATCTCGGAGATCTCGGACACGGATCTGCGCGCCATGATCCCTCGCCTGGGGGAGGGGATGCGGCCCAAGGGTCAGGCCTTACTCGACGCCATTGACGGCGGGGTCGCGAGCGCGGCAATCGTCGACGGACGAATCGAGCACGCCTTGTTGTTGGAGATCTTCACCACCAGGGGAGTCGGAACGATGGCCCGGCGCGATGACTACGTCTGAGGGGATGACGATGACTGACGATCAGACGACTGGCACTTGGCGGGAGCGCTACCGGCGCGACCTGCTCGGCGTGTTCGGCAGCCCCCAGCTGTGCCTGGAACGCGGTCACGGTTGCGTCGTCGTCGACAGTGACGGCAAGGAGTACCTCGATCTGCTCGGCGGTATTGCCGTCAACGCCCTGGGCTATGCGCATCCCGCATGGGTTGAGGCCGTCAGCCATCAGGCCGCGACCCTTGCCCACGTTTCGAACTTCTTCACCACCGGGCCGCAGCTCGACCTTGCCGAGAAGCTGTTGGCCCTGGCCAAGGCTCCACAGGGATCCGCGGTCTTCCTGTCGAACTCGGGTGCCGAGGCCAATGAGGCGGCGGTCAAGATCTGCCTTGCCCGTGACCCCGGTGGTCGAATCATCGCGCTCGAGCATGCCTTCCACGGCCGGACCCTGGGTGCTCTCTCGGTGACGCACAAGATCGCCTACCGTCAGCCCTTCGGCCCCTCAGCCGTTGACGTGACCTTCGTCCCTGCGGAGGACCCCGATTCTCTCGCCGCTGAGTTGGACAAGGGCGACGTGGCCGGGGTCTTCGTCGAGCCGGTTCAGGGAGAGGCCGGGGTCGTGCCGCTGTCAGTGGCGTACCTGCAACGGGTACGTGAGCTGACGGCCTCCCACGACGTCCTTATGGTCGTTGACGAGGTGCAGTGTGGGATGGGGCGCACCGGTCACTGGTTCGCTCACCATGGCGCTCACATCACACCCGACATCATGACCCTTGCCAAGGCTCTGGGCGGCGGCTTCCCCATCGGGGCGACGATGACCTTCGGACCCGACGTCTCCGGCATTCTCTCCGCCGGACAACACGGGACGACCTTCGGCGGCAACCCGTTGGCCTGCGCGGCGGCCTACTCAGTCATCAACACCATCGAGTCCGAGGATCTGCTGGCCCATGTGCGTCAGATCGGTACCTTGCTGTCGTCCACGCTGAGGCAGTGCCATCCTCGCATCACCGAGGTGCGGGGCAGTGGCGCCTTGCTCGGTGTCCAGTTCGATTCCGAGATTGCTGCCGACCTCGTCGTTGCGGCCCGCGACGCTGGGTTCATCGTCAATGCGGCCAATCCGTCGACGCTGAGGCTGGCCCCTCCATACATCCTGACCACGGAGCAGGCCCAATCCTTCGTCGACGCCCTCCCCGGCCTCATCGACGCGGTGACCGTCTGACAATCTGGTCGGGGTCCCCGGGAAACGCCACAGATGAACGGGGGCGGTCATGGTGGTGGGTAAGCTGAAAATCACGTCCCCGAGTGAGGAGTTCTTCTTGACCACCGAACCGCACGACCACAACCGGAACAGCTCTGACCGTCCGATGGCATTGTGGGGTGGACGCTTCTCCGGTGGGCCGTCCGACGCATTGGCGGCCCTGTCCGTGTCGACCCAGTTCGACTGGCGGCTGGCGCGCCACGACATTGCTGGCTCCAGGGCCCACGCCGGAGTTCTCCACACCGCGGGTCTGCTAGACGACGAGCAGTACCAAGGCATGATCGAGGCCCTCGACAGGCTTGAGGACGATGTCGTCTCCGGACGATTCGTCGCCGGCCCTGATGACGAGGACGTTCACACCGCCCTCGAGCGCGGCCTCATGGAACGAGCTGGTGACGATCTTGGCGGACGTCTGCGTGCTGGTCGCTCTCGTAACGACCAGATCATTGCGCTGCTGCGGCGGTATCTGCGTGAGGAGGCTCGTAGCCTGGCCGGCGAGGTGCTGGAACTGGTCAACGTGTTGGCGCGACGGGCCGAGGAGGCTGGTGACGCCGTCATCGCTGGCCGTACCCACATGCAGCACGCCCAGCCGGTGCTGTTGGCCCATCATCTGCTTGCTCACGCCTGGCCACTGGTGCGCGACGTGCAGCGTTTCCGTGACCTCGATGCCAGGATGGACTGCTCTCCGTACGGCTCGGGGGCCCTTGCGGGGTCGTCACTCGGTCTGGATCCGGAAGCCGTCGCACGGGACCTCGGGTTCTCCTCGTCTGCTCCCAACTCGATCGATGGCACCGCGGCTCGCGACGTTGTTGCCGAGTTCGCCTTCGTGGCTGCCCAGGTTGGGGTTGACCTCTCGCGGCTCAGCGAGGAGATCATCATCTGGAATACCCGCGAGTTCAGCTACGTCACCCTTGACGACTCGTTCTCGACCGGGTCGTCCATCATGCCGCAGAAGAAGAACCCCGATATTGCCGAGCTCGCTCGTGGCAAGGCGGGCCGACTCATCGGCGACCTTGCTGGTCTCATGGCTTCCCTCAAGGGCATGCCGCTGGCATATGCGCGGGACCTGCAGGAGGACAAGGAGCCGGTCTTCGACCAGATCGATCAGCTCCATCTGCTGCTTCCTGCCGTGACCGGGATGATGGACACCGCGGTGTTCAACACCGAGCGCATGGCCGAGATGGCTGGTCAGGGATTCTCCCTGGCCACCGATGTCGCCGAGTGGCTGGTGCGACAGGGGGTGCCGTTCCGCGTCGCTCATGAGCTTTCCGGGGCATGTGTGCGTGAGGCCGAGTCCCAGGGCAAGGAATTGGCCGATCTCACTGACGACGAGCTGGCCGCCATTGATCCCCGACTCACCCCGCAGGTCCGTGAAGTCATGACGGTCGAGGGGTCGGTGCGCTCCCGGTCCGGACGCGGTGGCACTGCCCCCGTCCGCGTGGCCGGACAGACTGCTGAGTTGCGAGATGCTGTTTCGCAGTTGAGTGATTTCGGGAGGGACGTGTCCCGATGAGTTCCGGGTGGCGACCGGAGAATGCCTCGCTGCGGGTGACCAACAAACAACGCGAGAGAGTCCTCGACCACATCAATGACGCCTACGCCCACGGAGTGATTGACGACGCGGAGCGAGAGCGTCGCACCGAGATAACCTTGTTGGCGCGCACTCGGTCCGAGCTTGACCAGGGCTACCGCGGGCTGCCGTCCTTCAAGCCATCGGTTCCGGAAGCCATCAGGGCACCCCTGCCTGACATTCCTGCCGAGAGGACGACGAAGGGCGTCGGGCTGTGTGCCTTGTCAGTATTCATCAGCGGACCAATCGGTCCGGCCATTGGTGTTGCGGTGACGAGGAGGGGATCCTGGGCGCGACGCAGGGTGAAGCGCCAGTTCATCACTCAGGTTGTGTTCTTCGCCTTGATGGGCTTCTTCGGTGCGTTCTCTCCTTCCGCATTCTCTGGTGGCAGCGCGGCGCTCGGTACGGTCGTACTGATCTGGATGATCGTGACCATCGTCCAGGCGATTCGCGGATTCGAGGGACAAGACTGAGACGCTGGTCTGTGTTCATGCTGTGGCCCTATGACCGCGGTCGGTGTCGAGGTGGCCTTCATTGGTTTGGGCAACGGACCGAATCACGATGGATGTCGTGAATAGTTGTCAGCCGTGGCGGTCGGGAGAGGATCAGTGGCTCGTCAACGACGCTCAGCGTGATCGAGTCGTTGACTTCTTGCGAAATTCCTATGTCGACGGTCGTCTGTCGCCTGCTGACTTCGAGGACAGGGTGAGTCGTGCCCTGGCTGCGGTGACACGAGCTGATCTCAATGCGACCCTGGCTGGTCTGGCTGTCATCGGTGGTCGGGCCCGTTCCTCTCAGACTGCACGTATCGCTCCTGGGGAATCGTTGGCTGCCGGGCTGATCGGGTTGTCTCCGCTCTTCCTCGGGCCGCTGGGTCCGATGTTGGGTGTGGCGATTTCGCCTCGAGGTTCCTGGACTCGTCGTCAAGTTGCTCATCAGGCCAATTTCCAGGTGCTTGCCTTGTTGTTGGCCATGGTTGTGTTGGGGGTTGTTGCCAAAACGGGCATGCTTGTCATCGCCTTCCCCCTCGTCGGAATGGCGTGGTTCGCCGGGACGATCACTCACGCCGCTCGTGCCTTCGAGGGTGTCGAGTGGACGAATCCGCTGCTCGACGCGATCCCGCTGAAGTTCTTCGACGACGGTCGACGTCGGCTGACGGGTTCGGTGGCTCGGGGCCGATGAGGTAGACTTGACTGGTACAACACCATAGAGGGGATGACTGGTTTCGACTTGGAATGGTTGTTCCAGGAGAAGCGGGCCGAGGACCCAGGGTCAACTCGTTAACGACCCCTGGAAACCTATAAGTGCCGAGAACACTCGCACTGACTTCGCTCTCGCTGCCTGATCAGTGATCGAAGGGTCAGCCCGGATGTAGCCTTCCGTCCGGATTCTGGCCTCGTTTAGAAGGCTTGCTGTACAGCCGTGGTCACGGAGGCTGTACGGGACTTTTCCGTGACTGGGCTTGTCTGCACCATGTCGGTGTGAGTGCAGGAGCCGAGTAACAACGACAGCATCGACTGCGCCCGGAGAATGTCTGGACGGTCTTTCAAGGACGCGGGTTCAATTCCCGCCATCTCCACCTGAGGGGGAAGTGTCGAACTCTCGTGAGAGGGTCAGCTCTTCCCCCGTTTCCTTGCCTGCATGAGGTTCTCGTGCGTGATCTCCTTCCCGTGGTCGTGGAACCACGACGCGATGGTGAGCGTCTCGCCACCCGCGAAGATCTTGTCGACGGAGTACTCCAGCAGCAGCTTGCGCGTCTGGGGATCTTCCATCATGGCCTTGGCGTAGCGCCGGTAGAACTCCCTGATGGGCCCCTCCTTCTCGGTCGGCGTGGCCCTGACGCGCTCCAGCTGGATCGCAGCCCCCAGCTCCTCTTTTTGCTCGCGCAGCGACGTCATGGCGGCCTAGGTATCTTCGTTGAAGATGCCCATCCCGATGGCCTTGACGAAGTTGGCCAGCTTGTTCTCCACATCACGGCGACGCTCCTCAAGACCTTCCAAGATCGCATCTTGGCGCCCATGGGTCTGCTTGTAGTGGTCTGCCAGATCCACAGCCAGGCTCGCCAACATCTCGGTGTCGTCGAGGAAGCCCTGGATTATCTGCGCGGCGCGTGCTTCCAGCTCATCCTTTACCGGCTCTTCA
>NZ_JH165054.1:1751576-2483507 GCF_000227295.1 Cutibacterium avidum ATCC 25577
CCTTTACCCCTTGGGCATTGTGCACTTACTTAGCCCGCTGGTTCTTGTAGCAGTAGCACTTCCTGCCCGTCTTCGACGTGCCGGAGACCTCCTGGATCGTCGCGCAGCAACGCTCGCAATACATCCTGATGGATCCGGTCGTCGGGATGGGTCGGATGTCTGGTTGACTGTCGGCATGTACCGGACACCAAATCATTCCACCGGCTCACTCCTTCCGGTCTATTTTGCTGTCGCATTCCCCGCTGCTGTCCTTCAGGGTTAACGATGGACCTACGCAGTCGTTGCGACTTTATTGGCGCTGAGCGGGCCTTCGCCCCGGATCGTGGACACGGTGGTGGTTGATTACGCTGCGGTTGGCAGCGTAGCGGCCCGGCGGGCCTCATAGGTGTTCGGGGACAGGTAGCCGCACCAGGAATGGCGACGGCGAGTGTTGTAGCGGGTGACCCAGCGAAAGACCTGACGGCGACACAATTCAGGCCCAGCGAACGTGGCCTGCCCGGCAAGGAGTTCGCGTTTGAGGGTGGCGTTGAACGACTCGGCCAGACTGTTGTCGGCGCTGGTCCCCACGGCCCCCATCGACTGGGTCACCCCGAGACCCTTGCAGAGTTTGGCGTAGGCCTTCGAGGTGTAGACCGACCCATGGTCACTGTGGAAGATCGCACCCCGGAGACTGCCGCGCTGCGCGCAGGCGGCTTTCAGCGCGTCTTCGACCAGTTCGGTGCGCATGTGGTCCGCGACCGCCCAGCCGGCCAGTTTGCGGGAGTAGCAGTCGATCACGGTGGCCAGATAGAGGTTCCCGCCACCGGCCAGCGGAAGGTAGGTGATGTCACCGACGTAACGCTGGTTCGGCTTCTCGGAGGTGAAGTCCCGCTGCAGCAGGTCACCGAACTTCTCATCAGCCGGTTCCGGGACCGTGGTGCGAACCCTGCGACGCAGCCGGGTCCCCGCCAGCTGGTGGGCACGCATCACCCTGGCGACGCGCTTGTGGTTGACACGATCCTCGCGGGCGGCGCCGTCGTTCAGTTCGACGGTCACCCGCGGTGCCCCGTAGGCCGGGTCCCCACCAGCTTTCGGGTCCTGGACCCGTCGGATCCGTGCAGCCAGGACAGCGTCGTCCTCAGCGCGCTGCTGACGGGCCGGGCCGGCTTTCTGCCAGGCATAGAACGAGGAGCGGGACAGCTCCAACACCTGGCACAACCGCTTCACCTGGTAGGTGGTCTGGTGGTCGGCGACGAACTGGAAGCGGTTCACCAGCTCGTCTCCCCGGCGAAATACTTGGCCGCCTTGCGCAGGATGTCCCGTTCGGTCTCCACCCTGGCCTTGTCCGCCCGCAACCGGGCATTCTCGGCCTCCAGCCGGGCGATCCTCGCTACTGGTGACTCACCGGAAGGGGGCGTGGCTGGGGTCGGTCCGTCGCTGGTGCGGACACCGTTGCCCAAGTCCTTGACCCACAACGACAGGGTCCCACGGGAGACCCCCAACTCCCCAGCGATCTGCTTCAACGTCGCACCGGGCGTGGTCTCGTACAAGTCAACGGCCTGCCGACGAAACTCCATCGAGTAGTTCTTCCTGGCCATGGTGATGATCATCTCGCTTCCTCCAGCCCATGCTGGATTCCACGTGTCCACAACCAAGGGTCAAGGCCCAGCACTCTTTTTGCGGTGGTCAAACTTCGATGCAGACCCGCGTGGCTTGTCACATTGATCCTGACACTACTGGCCCTGGCCTGCTTGCTTTCTGGCTTCGAGTGGGCCTACAGGGCACTCGACCTAGGCGCGGTCGCAGTCATGACCGTGACGGCCATCTTCGCTGCGCTCGTGGGCTTCATCGTCAGTTCCCCCCAAGTGAAGGCGGTGAGGCTAGACAGGGCGCTTGCAGTCGTCGCTCTTTTTGTGACGGCGGCGGTGTCAATGCCGACTGTTTCAGCTGTCGGTCGGCCGCAGCTCGTGACAATCAACGCATGGGATTACTGGCCACCCCAGAGTGCGACGCCAATCACGGTCGAGTATGAGGATCCGTTCACGGGTAGAAGCGCAAAGGCCCAGGCTGTCGGCACTCAGATCCAGCTGTCAGTGCCATACCCGGGACCCATCCCAAACCTAAGAATTACATCGCCTGTCGAGATCGACGGCAACAGTTATCTGATGGAGAGACGATTCCAGGAGGAGTCGGGGCCGTACTTCCACTGGTTTAATGTGAGACAGCAGTTTTTCAACATCGCCACGCTGGGGTCGATCAGAGACGCTTCACCCACAATCACTGTTCAGCTCACGAAAAGCTAACCCTTCGCTGCCCCGTCTCGGCGACCACGCCCAGCGCGCGGTGCTCGACTGGTTCGCCGCCGGCGGCTCCCAGGTTCGTGCCCCCTATCACCACCGCCCTCAGATTACGCCGCAGGAGTGAGCCGGCAGCCGCAGAAGCAGATGCTCTCGCATTGCCACGAGTTCGACACGTGCGCCCTGGGCGAGAGGTGTTCGGTGCTTCCTCCTCTCATCGTGCTTGGCCTGGAGCTGGGCACCGCATCATGACGCTCGCTCACGTGCGCATGCCTGCTGTGGTTTCAGTCTCGCTTCCGCCTGGAGTTCGGGACACTTCACTTGTGGCCAGGCTGACGCAAGGCTTGTACAGGAACGTCGAGTGATGTGAGTAGTTCCTCGACACGCTGCTTGACGCCGTCGCGGATCTCGCGAACGGTCGCCAGGTCCTGACCGGCCGGGTCAGCGACGTCCCAGTCCTCGTATCGCTTTCCCGGATAAACCGGACAGGTCTCTCCACAACCCATCGTGATGACGATGTCAGATGCCTTGACAGCTTCTGGGACAAGCAGTTTCGGCGTTTCCGTCGAGATGTCGATCCCGTCCTCCAGCAGTACGTCTCGGACAAGGGTGTTGATTGACTTCGCAGGTTCGGATCCGGCCGAGAGCACCTCTACGCTTCCTCCGGAGAGGTGGTGCGCATAGGCAGCACCCAGTTGGGACCGGCCGGCATTGTGGATGCAGGCGAACAACACCGTGGGCCGCTCAGTGTTGACTGACTGCGCTGGATCCAGGTTGTCGAGGTCGATGTCGCTGTGGTGGGCGAAATTCATGGACCTCATTATGAGGCACGTGGTCACGTCGCCGATGACACCCGTTCGTCAAAACTTGTTGTCCACAGGGGGGATGACGACCCGGCCGTGAGTTGTCCACAGAACTGAGAAAGAGTGACTGAAATCCGAGGTTCGGACGACAACTGTAGGTATGAGAGAACTTGAAACTGAATGGCTCGACAACGACGGTATTGCACGGATCACCAGGACAAGCCCACTACGAGGACAGGCCGACCGTGCTGTCGCCGCCGGGCGTGCCACCCGTCTCCTACCCGGCATTGTCGTCCCGGCCGATCGAGTCGGCGAAACGGACGTCAGGATCCGCGCCTTGCGGGCCTGGCATCCCGAGAGCGTGCTGGTCGGGCAGGTTGCACTTGCGCTACAGGGAGTGACGCCACTCGACGCTGACTCCTCGGGTCTCGGTACCGTGCATCAGGTTGAGGCTTTCAGCCCAACTCGTCATATTCGACGAGACGGCATCGTCGTCCACCGGTGGCAGGTTGCAGACCACTACATCCTTGACGAGCCATATGCCCTGGCCGTTCCTGAAATGTCGGTGCTCCTGCTGGCCATTCGCGGCGAATGGGAATGGGTGTGCGCGGCCCTGGAACACGGTTTGGTGACGCCGTGGTCATGCCGAATGGCTCGAGGCGCCATGTCGTGGCGTTTTCGGCAACACGAGATAGATGCTGCCCTGGGCGGTATTTCCCTCGAACCGTGGTCGGTGTCTGAATTCCAATTGGCTCAGACGTTGCGAGGTGGCGTAAATCCTGGATGCGCCACTGCACGCACCTTGCTCACGGCCGCAGCGGCGTGAAAGGTCTTGTCACAACCGACGTCGAGCAGTGATGACGACGCACCCGGCGGCCGCCCCGATCGCGCCGTCGGGCTCGGCCTCGTCCTCACGACGGGTGCGCAGGGCATTGAACCAGAGTCCCCGCCCATCGGATTGATGCAGAAGGTCTGGGAGGGGCCTCCCTCGAGATACAGCTTCTTTCCGGTTACCGGTGACACAATGGGCGTTGTGAGACTCGCGAATCCCCTCAAGGCCGGTGACTTGCTGGTGGCAAGTCGCCAGATTGACGAGGGCGTTTTCTACGAGTCCGTCGTCTACCTCGTCGACGTCGGCCTCGATGGAGTCCTGGGTGTCATCATCAATCAGCCGTGCGCCCCGGGAACCCTCCGCCGACAACTGCCCGGATGGGTCCATCTGGCGACCCCGCCCCAGGACCTCTTCCTCGGGGGGCCGATGTCGCCTAGCGGGGCGATTTGTCTGGCTCGTGTGCAGCGTTCCAGCGAGGAGCCTCCGGGGTGGCGACGAGTCCAAGGACTGATCGGTCTGCTCCATCTCGACACCCCGACGGAATTGGTTGTGGGAGCGTTCACGGACGTACGGATCTTTGCCGGATACGCGGAGTGGGGGCCTGGACAACTCGAGGCTGAGCTCATTCGTGGTGATTGGATTCGCGCCATCGCTCACCCGGAGGACGTCTTCTCCTCGGAGCCGCATGGCTTGTGGCGTGCCGTCCTCCACCGCCAGAACGGCACGGCGGCGATGCTCGCCACCGCTACGGACACCCCCGCCCTGAATTGATCGATGGCCGGATGCCGTTGGGACTACGATATGCACCATCACAGAATGAGTCAGGAGGTCTGTGGTGAGCGCCACCGGTGAACATGGGCCGATCCTCGTCGTCGACGACGACCCGGCCCTGGCCGAGATGCTCCAGCTCGTCCTGGTGAAGGAGGGATTCTCGACCGTGTGGGTCGGGCACGGCAACGACGTCATGGACGTCTTTCGGCAGCGCAAACCCGCACTCGTCCTCCTCGACCTCATGCTTCCGGGCCGTGACGGCATCCAGATCTGCCAGGACATCCGACGCGAATCCGGCGTCCCGATCATCATGCTCACAGCGCGGTCCGACACCCCTGACGTCGTTCGTGGATTGGGCGCCGGTGCTGACGACTACGTCTCCAAGCCCTTCCGCTCCGCAGAACTTGTGGCCCGAATCCGAGCCCGGCTTCGCACCCCAGCTGCTCAGCGGGATGAGGGGGGAATCATCACCGTCGGGGACCTGACCATCGATCCCGCCGCTCACTTGGTGCAGCGAGGCGGGGAAGAGATCTCCTTGACGCCATTGGAGTACTCCCTGCTCATGACGATGGCCCAACACCCCAACAAGGTGTTCAGCCGTGAGACCCTGCTGCGGGAAGTTTGGGGCTACACCAGTAATGCGGACACCCGGTTGGTCAATGTCCACATGCAGAGATTGCGCTCCAAGGTGGAACGCAACGCAGAACGTCCACAGATGATCGTGACGGTGCGCGGAGTCGGATATCGCATCAGGACACCCGGGGAGGAAAGCTGATCACCCCAGCGCGGCATGCTGGCCGCCCCCGACGACCTGCTTGGCCCCAGTCCTGGCTCGCCGGGCTGCGACGACTGTGGTGGTCGTCATTGCCGCTGCGCATGGTGACCATCACCATGTCGAGCAGTCTGGTCATTCTCATCGTCGGTGGCTTCTTCCTGGTTCGTCAGGCCACCGTGGGAATCCTCGACGCCAAACGCGCCTCTGCCATTGCGGAGACGACCACGACAATCAATCGCATCCAGGGCCAGCTACGTGACACCGATCTGCGCACAGCTTCTCTCTACGAGCGGCTCAATCGACTTGCAGACGACGCAGCTGGACAGTCGGGGCAGTATCACGTCCTCATCCAGGGTCCTGTTTCCGGACTCATCTCCCAGGGGGTTTCGCCGGACTCCGTCCCAGCTGAACTCACCGCGAAGGTGGGGGAGTCGAGCGGGATGTGGACCGCGCCGACGATGGTCCATTACACCGACCACGTGCGTCCTGACGTCCCCGGGATTGTCGTCGGATCGACCTTGTGGTCCCCCGGGGCCAGCCAGTCCATCCCGGTCTACTTCATCTTTTCGGAGACCCAGGAGGTCGCCACCGTCGAGTTGCTGCGACGCAGCGTCATCAGCGTCGGAGCCCTCATGGCCCTGGCCATCGCCCTAGCAACCTACTTGGCGACCCGTCACCTGTCCCAACCCATTCGGCAAGCCTCCATCACAGCGTCGAAATTGGCCGACGGGGCGTTGGACGAGCGTATGGCGGTGCGGGGGACTGACGACCTCGCGACCCTTGCCCAGTCGATGAATGACATGGCAGCCCAGTTGGATCGGCGAATTGGGGAATTGGAGAGGCTGTCGACACTGCAGCAGCAGTTCGTCTCGGATGTCTC
The DNA here is from genome assembly GCF_000227295.1 of Cutibacterium avidum ATCC 25577. GTDB lineage: Bacteria > Actinomycetota > Actinomycetes > Propionibacteriales > Propionibacteriaceae > Cutibacterium > Cutibacterium avidum. Next base: position 1,757,914 of record NZ_JH165054.1, read on the forward strand.
CCACGAGTTGCGCACCCCCATGACGACGATGCGGATGGCCTCCGACATGATCGAGGCCAATCCCGATGATCCGGTCCAGGTGCGGTCGGTCGAGCTCATGCGGGCCCAGATGGAGCGTTTCGAGGTTCTGTTGGCCGACCTGCTCGAGATCTCTCGGTTTGACGCCGGCGCCGCACAATTGACACTGGAAGACTGCGACATCGTCGAACTCGTGCGCGCCGAGACCGTCGACGTGACTCCGCTCGCAGAGCGCCTGGGAGTTCCGATCGTACTGACCGCCGATACGACGCAGACTGCTGAGGTTGACCCGCGACGGATCAGCCGCATCGTCAGGAACCTGTTGTCGAACGCTGTTGAGCATGCCGAGGGAAGGCCGGTCGAGGTGACCGTCGTCGGTAATGACTGTGCTGTAGGGGTCGCCGTGCGTGACCACGGAGTCGGATTCGAGCCATGGCAGGCAGAAAAGGTCTTCGGCAGGTTCTGGCGTGGAGACCCGTCCCGGGTACGCACCGTGGGTGGCAGTGGTCTCGGCCTGGCCATTTCTCGTCAGGACGCCAACCTGCACCATGGCTGGTTGACGGCGTGGGGACGACCCGGAGATGGTGCCTTCTTCCGGCTGGTCATTCCGAGGGATTCCGGGGCAGTGATCGTCGAGTCCCCATTACCCGCTGCGCCGAGCGATGCCGGTCCGACCGAATCGGAGGAGGAGCGATGACACTGCGTCCCACACGACGTGCCGTGCTGTCGGGAGCCGCCCTCCTACTGGCAGGTTGCGCCGAGGTGCCGTCCACAGGGGCAGTGACACAGGCTGAAGACCCACACCAAGCCTCAGGTCAGCGGGAGGGCATTGACGTCGCTCCTCAGCCTCCTGCTGATGGCGCATCGATTGACCTTGTCGTGGGCGGTTTCCTGCAAGCCATGACGAGTGCTCGCGACGACTACCGCGTCGCGCGTGCCTACCTCACGAAGGACATGGCGGACCGCTGGGATCCCCATTCCGGAGCGACGATTTACCAGGCCACCAATCACAAGCCGACCAGCACGGTGGCGACGGCTTCTCTCCAGGCTCCGATCATCGGCACTGTTGATGCCGACGGTCATTACCACCCAGGGGAATCGCAGACGCTCAAACATGATTTCGGCATGGCCCAGGAATCCGGACAATGGCGGATTTCCCGGCCTCCCGAAGGGCTGCTGATCTCGCAATACACCTTCCAGCGCGCTTGGTCGGCGATTCCGGTCTACTTCTTCGCCGCCGACGCTGACCGCCTGGTCCCGGACGTCATTCATCTGCCGAGCCTGGGGGCTACCCCTGACGCCGCGCTCAGGGCGATGATGGCGGGTGTGCCGGAATACCTGAAGCCTGCACTTCGCACGGCACTGCCGGCAGGGGTGAGAGCCGTCGGGACGACCACGGTTGACGCCGTTGGCGTCGTCACCGTGCCACTGAGTGCGTCCGCAGCCCAACTCTCAGAATCTCAACGTCGGCTGCTCGCCAGCCAAGTCACCTGGACTCTGAGTGGTTTCGCTGCCATCTCACGTATCCGATTCACCGCCGGCGGGTCTCTGCTGCCTCTTCCCGAGGCGGCTGAGGACAACACAGTGTCGGCAGACTTGTACGCCGACCTCCTACCGCTCCCGTCGACGGATTCCCCCACGGTGGTCGCCGTCGTCAAGGGACAGATGGGACGGGTCAACGCAGCAGGCCAAGCCCTCCAGATCATGCCTGGAGCGTTGGGGCAGGACGCTCGCCCGGAAACTGGTGTCTCAGCTGTCGCCTCCACCCAGTTCGCCATGCCGGTCGCAACCGTGAGCACCCCGGGCGCGGTGTGGCACGCCGTTTCCGCGGATCGACGGTCGCTGGTGAAATGGCGTGAAGGCAGTGATCAGGTCGACGTCGTTGCCACCGGGGTGAACCTGCTTCGTCCTCAAGTCCTCGTCGATCGCAGTGTGGTGACCTTCTCGACAACAGATCCGACGCTCATCGTCGTCGCCGCGGATGGTTCCCGAATGTCCACTGTCGTTGACCTTGGTGGTCGCACAGTGGCTTCCTTCAGTGTCTCTCCTGATGGCATTCGCGTGGCCCTGGTCCTTCAGCGGGGGAAGACCTATGGATTGGGTATCGGCCTGCTGTCACGGCAGGACGGCGCAGTTCATCTCGGCCACATCGTCGACATGCCGTTGTCCTCCTCGGACGCGAATCTGTCGAGGATCACCGACGTTGCCTGGCTTTCCCAAATCCAATTGTGTGTCCTGGGCAGCGCGATCGAGTCTGGGGTGACTGCGCCGTACGAGGTCATTGTTGACGGCTCGGGTGCGACGTCCATGGGGCCGCTCAGCGGGACGAGCGTGGAATCCGTGGTGGCAGTCCCGATGGAAACTGGCGCTGAGGCTGTCATGCTCAGTGAGGACGGAAAACTGCTTCACCACGAGGAGAGATTCCACTGGCGCCAGGTCCTGCAGGGGGTCAGTGCGGTCGCGACTACAGCTTGACCCTTCCGTGACACGACGGTGACCGGCGACACTGGTTCATCGTGAACCCAATGGACTCCCTGGCTGACCTGCTGCTGGGAGCGTGCTGTCCTGGATGTGGGGAGCCGGGCGTGGGTCTGTGTGAGGCGTGTCGGTCTGCGATCAACCCGACCCCTCGGGTCATTGTTGACGGGCCGCCACCGGTCATTGCCTGCATGGGCTATCACGGTCCTGTTCCTGGGATCGTCACAGCTCACAAGGATCGTGGTGCGGCATGGTTGACCGACGAGCTCGGCCATTGGCTGGCTCATGGGCTCGCTCCGGCGATAGCAGCCGCTCCCGGCCACGTTGACGTCGTTCCAGTTCCCTCAACGGCGAGGGCTGTGCGACGACGAGGTGCTGATCATGCTGCCGACATGACGCGATCAGCTCTGCGAACCCTGGATGTGTCCAATGCCTCCCTCGCCCAGGTCTTGCACCGAACTCGACGCGTGGCGGATCAGCTTGAGGTTCGCCACGAGGATCGCGGCGCCAATCAGCGCGGGTCGATGAGAGCTCCGACGGGGGAGGGAGATGTCATTCTCGTCGACGACGTTCGCACCTCAGGGGCGACGATCGACGAGGCGTGCAGAGCCTTGGGGTGGTCCGGGCGACGAGTGCTGTCCGTGGTTGTCCTGGCTGATGCTGCGACCCCACTGAGATGGCCGTGATCACATTGTCGGGCGACACGTCAGCGTGGGTGCCGAACCTTGCCAAACAGCTGTTGTGAGCCCCTCCCATGGGCTAGCGTAGGTGCATGGCACGACCGATTGGCACCCTGACCTCCACGAGGGGGATGGGACACGGTCGTGCCATTTGTTTCTGCGTCGGAAACACCGATGCGAACCCCAATACAGGAGGTTGTCATGGATGTCATCGTTACGGGACGGCACTGCCACGTCAGTGACGACGTGCGCGCCCAGGTCGAGGACAGGCTCTCCGGGGTCGAGAAGTTCAGGGACCGGGTCCAGCGCGCTGAGGTGGTCTTCACCGCCCAGGACGCCAAGGGGGCCAAGGACCAGGCCATGACGTGTGAAATCACACTACGGGCGAAGGGGCCGGTGGTGCGAGCTGTCGGGCAGGCGGAAGACAAGATGGTTGCCTTTGACATGGCTGCCGATCGACTCCGCACCCAGCTCGTCAAGGCTGCTGATCGTCGTCGCAGTCGTCGTGGCTTGCGCGTCTCCCAGGTCCTGGACGTCTTGCCCGAGGAAAGCACCGATGATGCACCCGAGATCCTGGCCACCAGGAAGATCGCGGGCGACGTGGAAGTCACCGGGGACAGCCCCATCTATGTCAAGGAAAAGGTCTTCCAGGCCGTTCCCCTGACCCTTGCCCAGGCTCTCGACGAGATGGAACTTGTCGGGCACGACTTCTTCCTCTACCTCGATCAGGATTCCAAGCAGCCCAGCGTCGTCTACCGGCGCAAGAAGGGGTACAACTACGGCGTGATCCATCTGGATCTTGACCACGAGTGATTCCTGGATCGTCAAGACACAACGACATCGGCGGCGGTGCGGGATAATCCTGCGCCGCCGCCGATTCATGTCGCGGGTCAATGGCGGGAAAGGACGGTGAGGAATGGACTCATGAGGGGTTCAGCAACCCTCACGTGTCCAGGACGAAAGGCCGCGGCGTTCTTGGTTCGGCCGCAAACCCCCTAGGATGGGGAAGGCAGCTCTCTTGAGCTGCTCGTCCGGGATGCGCCCGGACGACACGACGTCTACTCCTTGAAGGACCCACCCCGTGAACCTCATGGATCGCGTGCTGCACGCCGGTGAAGGCAAGATCATCCGCCGACTCAACCGCATTGTCGGCCAGGTCAACAGCATCGAGGAGGACTACGTCGCCATGAGCGACGACGAGTTGGCGGGACAGACCGCCGACTTCCGTCAGCGTCTCGACAACGGCGAGAACTTGGACCGGCTGCTTCCGGAGGCCTTCGCGACGGTGCGTGAGGCGTCCAGGCGAGTACTCGGCAAGCGTCACTTCGACGTTCAGATCATGGGCGGTGCGGCCCTGTACCAGTGCAACATCGCCGAGATGAAGACCGGTGAGGGCAAAACCCTCGTCGGTCTTCTCCCCGCCTACCTTGAGGGGCTGCTCGGCAAGGGCGTCCACGTCGTCACCGTCAACGACTACCTGGCTCGAGTGCAGTCCGAGCAGATGGGTCGTGTGCACCACTTCCTGGGTCTGACGATCTCGGCGATTCTGTCGGACATGCCTCCGATGGAGCGCAAGGAGGCATACAAGACCGACATCACCTACGGCACGAACAATGAGTTCGGCTTCGACTACCTGCGCGACAACATGGCCAGCTCCTTGAGCGAGTGCGTGCAGCGTGGCCATCACTTCGCCATCGTCGACGAGGTTGACTCGATCCTCGTCGACGAGGCTCGTACCCCGTTGATCATCTCCGGCCCTGCCGAGGAGAACAAGCAGTGGTACCCGGAATTCGCCAAGATCGTCTCGAGGCTTCAACGCGACGTCGACTACGAGGTTGACGAGAAGAAGCGGACCGTGGCCGTTCTGGGGCACGGCATCAGCGTCGTCGAGGAGCGTCTGGGAATCCAGAACCTGTACGAATCGGCAAACACTCCTCTCATCGGTTACCTCAACAACGCCATCAAGGCCAAGGAGCTCTTCCACCGCGACAAGGACTACGTTATCATCGATGGCGAGGTCCTCATCGTCGACGAACACACCGGTCGTACCCTGGCAGGGCGTCGCTACAACGAGGGTCTGCACCAGGCCCTCGAGGCCAAGGAACATGTCGAGATCAAGGACGAGTACCAGACCCTCGCGACGATCACCCTGCAGAACTATTTCCGCATGTACGACAAGCTCGCCGGCATGACGGGTACCGCCAAGACCGAGGAGAGCGAGTTCCAGAAGATCTACGGTCTGGGCGTCATCCCGATCCCGACGAACCGCCCGATGATCCGCAAGGACCAGAAGGACCTCATCTACCGCACCGAGGATGCCAAGTTCGACGCCATCATCTCCGACGTCGTCGAGCGCCACGAGGCTGGTCAACCGATCCTTATCGGTACCGCATCCGTCGCCAAGTCGGAGCTGCTCTCGGAGAAGCTCAAACGGGCCGGCGTTCCCCACAAGGTCTTGAACGCCAAGCACCACGAGTCCGAGGCGGCGATCGTCGCCCTGGCCGGCCGCAAGGGAGCTGTGACGGTCTCGACCAACATGGCCGGCCGTGGTACCGACATCATCCTGGGGGGTAACCCAGAATTCCTCACCGAGCTGGACCTTCGCGAGAAGGGGCTCGACCCGGTGGAGGATGAAGAGGCCTACCAGACCGCCTGGAACAACACCCTGGCCAGGTACGAGGAACAGTCGAAGGCCGAGCACGAGGAGGTCGAGGAACTGGGCGGCCTCTACGTCATCGGTTCCGAGCGTCACGAGTCTCGCCGTATCGACAACCAGTTGCGTGGACGTTCCGGTCGTCAGGGTGACCCGGGTGAGTCCAGGTTCTACCTGTCCTTGCAGGACGAGCTGATGCGCCTGTTCAAGCCTGAGGTCATCGACCGCGCCATGGTCACCCTCAAGATGCCCGAGGACATGCCGATCGAGTCCAAGTGGGTGTCTCGTCAGATCGAGAGTGCCCAGAAGCAGGTTGAGGCGCAGAACTTCGAGATGCGTAAGAACGTCCTGAAGTATGACGACGTCATGAACCGTCAGCGTCACGTCATCTATGGGGACCGTCGCAAGGTTCTCGAAGGTGCCGACGTCGAGGTCGAGCTGCGCGCCACCACTGATCGCGTCGTCGAGGCCGGTGTGCGCAAGTACACCCAGGGCTACTCCGAGGACTGGGACCTCGAGGCGATGTGGGACGAGGTCGGCACTGTGTACCCCGTTGGTCTCGACATCAACGAGTACGCCGACTGTCAGGACGGTGAGGAGCTCGTCGAGGACTTCAAGGCGGATGCCCAGGATGCCTATGACCGTCGCGAGGCCGAGCTCGGTGAGGCGACGATGCGCCAGCTCGAGCGTGAGGTCCTCCTGACGGTACTCGACCGCAAGTGGCGTGAGCACCTCTACGAGATGGACTACCTGCGCGAGGGCATCGGCCTGCGTGCGATGGCCCAACGCGATCCGCTGGTCGAGTACCAGCGCGAGGGCGGCGACATGTTCAACTCGATGATGGATTCCTTCAAGGAGGAGGTCGTCGGGTTCCTGTTCAACCTTGAGATCGAGACTAGTCCGCAGGTTGGTCTGGTGACCGACGCCGAGGGACAGCCGGTGACGGCAGATTCGGTGCTGCCCCAGGAGAGCCGTGCGCGTCGCGCTCTGAGCTACTCGGCTCCCGACGAGCAGGGTGACGCCAAGACGACTGCTGAAGGTGGTGCGCCGAAGAATCCCAAGGCCGAGGGCAACCGGGCCGCGAGGAGGTCTGCGTCCAAGAAATCGAGGAAGAACCGCAAGAAGCGCTGATGTGACATCCGGAACGGCGTCGACATTGCCATGTCGGCGCCGTCGTCACGCCATGCCGACCGTTTCCTGGGTGATGTGTTTCTCGGTGAGCAGTGCGGCCACTCGGGGATTCAGGACGAGTTCGACCTCGTCGAGATGCCATACACCACCGTGCTGAACCAGGTTCGTGGCCAACGGGAGCCGCCTGCCACGCAGATCGATCAGGCCGACCCCGTCCACGTGGTCGTCGTCAAAACTGACTTGAGGCTCGCCGACGAGGAGCATACGGCTCCAGCCAGGACCCCGGGGCCATTTGCGCATGGTTGCCGCAGCACGAGGGCTGGATGCTCGCATGAGCTGATTCATGGGGCGTCGCCCGGCTATCGTCTCCACGATGATGATGTGGATTGCCCGGGTCAGTCGCACAGCCTGTCGGTAAGCCTCTGTGTTGCCTTCCACGGCGCTCGTCACCGGTGATGACGAGACGACGCGCAACTCGTCCGGCCACCAGTCCCGGTCAAGCTCCAGGAAGATGTCCGAATGATGTGGCCGGGCCGAATCAAGGGGAATGGGCGCTGATGTGGTCGTCATGGCCTCTAGAACAGTGCACGCGGCCTTCCTCGGGAAGGGTTGATGCGCAAATCTGTGGAAAACTCGAGTGAGCTAACGATGCCGTCATCTGGGACGGCGCGAGCCAATATATGATTCCCGTCCGCATCTGAGTACCGTGGACGATGCATCAGGGGTCACGCTGGCCAAGGAGGGTTCAATTGTCGACGTCCACCATCGTTTTCATCCCAACTAATGCGCAACGGGCTCGTGAGCTCGTTGCTGCGCCGGGAGAACAGGTGACGGCCTTCACGGTCACCGAGGAGCTTCGTGTCATCCTCGACGTCACTGATCCCGAGGAAACCGAACATGCTGCCATGGTCATCGGTTCGGTGTGGGGCCTGACCCATACCGGTCGTCGACTGGTTCTCGTCGCTCATGTCCCTGCCGAGCAAATTGCCGATCACGAAGAGGTCGACAACGGCGGAGTGACACTGACCCGTCTCGAGCCCTCGCAGATCACGGCGTGGTTTGCCGACGATGACGACGCCGACTCCAAGGATGCTGCCGCAGCCGTCAAGGGCATGATCATCGACGATGCCTGGAATGACGTCACCGTTCAGACTCTCATCGGTGAGCACGAGTTGTCCTGGCATGACATCACCGAGGAGCTTCCGGCGGCCGACACCGACCCCGAGGGTTTCCCCGGATTGGAGTGACGGACCGCCGCGACGGGTGGGGTTGGCCTCAGTGGGAGGCCAACCAGTCGTCGCCCGCCCGCTGCTGCATGTCGAAGGCCTGAGTGATGTGCGGGGCCGCGGCCTTTTCCAGTTTCTTGCCCACCAGTGGGACCGACACGGTGAAGGTACCGGTGTATACGACCTCGGTTCCGGTGACGTCGGGACGCACGGAGACGTGTCCGTCTGCCTTCGCCCGCATGCCCTGAGGAACGATCTGCAAGGAGCCCTCCCGCGATCCATCGGGATTGGCGGGCTGCCACCACAAGGTCTGCTTGGCGGTGAGGGTGGAGCCGATGAACTTCGTCACCTGGCTGGGAGCGGGCACGGCCACGTCCAGGCTCAACGAGTCCCCCGTGATGACGGCATTGCTGGTGGTGGCCCCGGCGCGTCGGTGGACGTCCTGCCACCATGCCGGATCGGTCATCATGGTGACGACTTGATCAGTGGTTGCGTCGAAATGGGCCCGTGAATTGATGTCCATGTCACCATGATGCCGGACGCTTGCGACACACCTCGCAAAACGACCTTGCTCAGTGGTTCACGCGAAGGCATAAACCCTTGTAGAGTTCTCATCGAGGACCACGTTGATGTGGCCCCGTGACCATGACGAAGGTGACCTGATCGTGTCAGAGATGGAGAAAGTCATCCCGGCTCTCGTGGCATCGGTGCTGGAGCAGCACGCCACTGGAGATCACTGCTGTGAAGAGGTGATTCGTCAGGCGATGGAACGGCAGATGAAGCTTGCCGTGAAGCCTGGACCGGTTCGCGTCGGCGTGAGTATCGATCCGCCGTGGTCTGACGGTCAGGTCAACTCGGTGCAGGTCGTCATGGATGACCGTCCCTTCCTCGTCGACACCGTCGTGTCGTGCCTGCTTCGTCATGGGTGGCGAGTTGAGGACGTTCGGCACCCGATTTTCGGTGTCAAGCGCAACGTCGAGGGAGCTGTTGAGAGTGTCGGAACTCCCGGACGCGAGGGCTGCGAGCCGGAGTCCTGGATTCACATTGATGCCGCGGCGCCGATTGGTGTTGACACTGGCAAGGCTGCCAAGCAGCTCGATGAGGATCTTCACAGCTGCCTTGACCAGGTTGTTCGGGCCACGGACGACTGGGCGGCGATGCAAGAGGCGATGTTGCGGACCGCTGAGCTGGTGAGTGCCTCCCAAGGGCGCTCCGATGATCGTGACTCGACGCGTGAGCTCCTGGAATGGTTGGCCAATGACCATTTCATGTACTTGTCCTACGAGGAGTTCCGGGTCGACGGGGACACCATGACGCCAGTACCCGGTACCCGGCTGGGCATCACCGATGACGGGCCGCGCTTCGATGCGATCCCTCACAGCGAGGATCATTCCACCATCGTCGTCACGAAGGACTCGGTTCGTTCCACCGTGCAGCGCAATGGATACCGGGATTACGTTGGCGTGCGAATCCGTGACGAGAACGGCACCGTCGTCGCTGAGCACCGCTTCATCGGTCTGCTGGGGTCGGCCGCATACACCGAGTCGGTGACGCACATCCCGGTCCTCCGCGCCAAGGCCTCCCGCGTGCTGGCACTTTCGGGATACCGAGCCAACTCCCATGGCGGCAAGGCGGTCATTCGTACCATCGCTGAGTTCCCACGTGATGCCCTTTTCGAGGCCTCGGCCGAAGAGCTCGTGCCACTCATCATGACGATCGTCGACCTGCGCGAGAAGCAGCGCCTTCGGGCACTGGTCCGCCGCGGTCCGTGGGGTCGGTTCTTCCACCTGCTGGTCTTCGTCCCGGCCGACCGTTTCGACGCCAGCACTGTTGGCGTCGTCGAGGGAATCGTCGCCAAGCGGACCGGCGCGGTCGAGTTCGACTCGACCATCATGATGGGTGAGTCCTCCCTGGTCAGGATCACCTTGACTGCCAAGGTCCCTGACGGTGAGGTTCTTCCTCCAATTGATGACGCGGAACTGCAGGCAGAGCTCGCCGACGCCACTTCGAACTGGGATGACGAGTTCATCGCCCTGGCCAGCAGCATTGAGAGTGACCGACGCGGAATTGACTTCGGACCCGAGTACAAGCAGGAATTCACGGCCAAGCAGGGCATTCTGGACCTCGAACTGCTCAACAGGTTGGCTGAGGATGACCTGGGCCTGGTCATGTACCGTCCGGATGACCCGGCCGATCCCTCCGACCTGCGCCTCAAGATCTTCAACCAGCACGCGCCGATGACGCTGTCCCAGGTCATGCCGCACCTGTCGAGCCTCGGCGTCCAGATCGTCGATGAGCATCCGCACCGGATTGTCCTGCGCGGTCGGGAGATCTGGCTGTTCGACCTTGGCCTGCAGGCCCCCGGCGAGCTGTGGAAGGAATCCGAGCGACATCGTTTCACCGAGGCTTTTGCCGCATCCTGGCGTGGGGAGTGCGAATCCGACACCTTCTCGGGCCTCGTGACCGAGGCGGGCTTGTCCTGGTCCCAGGTGGCCATGTTGCGCTGTATCGCTCGTTACCTCCGGCAGGTTGGTAGTCCGTTCTCCCAGACCTACATGGCGAAGACACTACGGGCGAACCCGAATCTGGCAGGCGACCTCGTGAGGATCGTCGAGGCCAAGTTCGATCCGTCGGCTTACGATGACGGGGTCGATGCCGGAGCCGAGCGGTTGGCCAAGGTGGAGGAACTGTCGCAGACCTTCCTTTCTGATCTGGACGACGTCGCCTCCCTTGATCACGATCGCATCCTGCGCATGATGCATGCCGTCATCAAGGCCATGATCCGCACCAACTGGTGGCAGAAGGATCGCCGAGCGCTGGCCTTCAAGGTGCGCCCGGGTGAGCTCGACTTCGCCCCAGCCCCACGACCCAAGTTCGAGATCTTCGTCAATTCGCCGAGGGTCTCCGGAACTCACCTGCGTTTCGGTGCGGTGGCGAGAGGAGGCTTGCGTTGGTCGGATCGTCCCGAGGACTTCCGTACCGAGGTCCTCGGCCTGGTCAAGGCCCAGATGGTCAAGAACTCGGTCATCGTGCCTGCGGGCGCCAAGGGCGGCTTCGTTCCCGCCCATCTGCCCGATCCCACGACCGACCGCGCGGGCTGGGCCGAGGAAGGCAAGGAGTGCTACCGCATCTTCGTCTCGTCGCTGCTGTCCCTGACCGACAACGTCGTCGAAGGCAAGGTCGTCGCCCCTGACCACGTGGTGCGCCACGACGGGGACGATCCCTACCTCGTCGTGGCCGCTGACAAGGGCACTGCCACTTTCTCCGACACCGCGAACGCAATTGCCGCGGAGCACGGATTCTGGCTCGGTGACGCCTTCGCCTCGGGTGGATCCCATGGTTACGACCACAAGGCCATGGGCATCACGGCCCGCGGCGCCTGGGAGTCGGTGACCCGGCATCTCGCCGACCTGGGTATCGACCAGGCGGCTGACGACTTCACCTGCGTCGGTATCGGCGACATGTCCGGTGACGTCTTCGGCAATGGCATGTTGCTGAGCAAGCACATCAAGCTGGTGGCAGCTTTCAACCACCGTCACGTCTTCGTCGACCCGACCCCGGATCCTGCCGCGTCCTGGCAGGAGCGTCGTCGCCTCTTCGATCTTCCGCGCTCGAGCTGGGGCGATTACGACTCGTCCCTCATCTCCGAGGGCGGCGGCGTCTGGGATCGCACCTTGAAGTCGATTCCGGTGAGTCAGCAGATGAGCGAGGCCCTCGGCATCGACGGCTCCGTCAAGAGGATGACCCCTGACAATCTCATCTCGGCGATCCTGCGGGCTCCGGTTGACCTGCTGTGGAACGGCGGAATCGGAACCTACGTACGCGCCACGAGTGAGACCGACGCCCAGGTCGGCGACCGAGCCAATGATCCGGTTCGCATCACGGCCAAGGAGGTGCGGGCCAGGGCTGCTGGCGAAGGCGGAAACCTGGGATGGACGCAGGCAGGTCGCATCGAATACGCCCGAAACGGTGGCCGAATCAACACCGATTTCATCGACAATTCTGCCGGCGTCGACACCTCTGATCATGAGGTCAACATCAAGATCCTGCTTGATGCCGAAGTGGCTGCCGGCCGCCTCAGCGCCGAGGAACGCGACGAACTCCTGCCTGCCATGGCTGACGACGTCGCTACCCTGGTACTGCGGCACAACCGTTCTCAGAACCTCGCGCTGGCCAATGCGGTGAGCCCGTCCGGGCCGACTCCTGGAGTCCTGGAAGCCTGGATGTGCGAACTCGAGGAGTCTGGCCATCTTGATCGCGTCGTCGACACCATGCCGTCGACCGCTGAGATGAATCGTCGAATGGCCGCAGGGGAGGGCCTTACCAGCCCGGAGCTGTGCACCCTGCTCGCGTGGACGAAGATCGCCCTGTGCGATGCCGTGCTGGCCACGGATCTTCCGGAAGATCCCTTCGTGGCGGATCGCTTGGTGGGCTACTTCCCGCCGCTGCTGCGTGAGAGGTTCGCTGATCGGATGCCAGATCACCGGCTGCACCGGGAGATCATCACCACCGAAGCCGTCAACAGGTTCGTTGACTCCCAGGGCATCACGGCCTTCCACCGCTTGCATCTGCAGACCGGGGCAGACATCGCTCAGGTCATCCGTTGCCAGCTGGCGGCCCGATCGGTCTTCGGACTGGGCAGGGTGGAGACGAACCTCACCCACCTCGGACTGGACGCAGCCCGTACTGCCGAGATCAGGCTCGCTCTTCGAGATCTCGCCATGGACGCCACGAGGTGGTTCCTCAACCACGGAGGTGCGGACAACATCTCTGCCGCGATCGAGACCTACCGTCCGGGCGTCGCGAAACTCGTCGACAAGCTCTCCGACTTGCTGGGCGACAGTGCCGACGAGTGGCAGAAGAAGGTTGACGATGTCACCGAGTTGGGACTTGATCGTGCGGATGCCGCTGTGGTCGCCTCCCACGACTGGGGCCCAGTGCTGTTGAGCGTTGTCGAGATCTCTGACGAAGGTCATCCTCTCGACGAAGTCGCCGAGGCATACCTGACGCTGGCGCGCAGGGTGGACATGACCCGCCTGACCCATCTCGTCGAACAGCTTCCCCAGGACCGTCCGACGGATGCCCGAGTGCGGGCAAGCCTCCGCGAGGATCTCCTTCAGGTGATGTCCGAGGCGACGCGTCGGGCCCTTGAGATTGGAACGGCCAACGTTCTGGTTGATGGTGGACGTATTGTTGAAGCGATGACGACAACCCCGGATCTAGCGCACTGCGTCGTGATGGTCAGTGACCTGCGGTCCTCCGTGGGCCAGGAGGCCAAGCAGTGAGAATTGATCTCCACACCCATTCCACGATCTCGGACGGGACGGATTCCCCGACCCGCCTCGTGATGAGGGCTGCCACGAGCGGTCTGGACGTCATCGCCCTGACGGATCATGACACCTTCGATGGGCTGGAAGAGGCTCAGGCAGCCGGACAGCGGTTCGGTGTCCGGCTGCTTCCTGGCCTCGAGATGACGTGCCACGTTGGTGGTCGTGACGTTCACCTTCTCGGTTACGGGCCGCGTCCTGACGATCCAGCTCTGGGCAGAAAGCTGCAGATCACGCCGGATTCGCGAGTTGGGCGTCTGGACGCCATCTGTCAGAAACTTGCCGAGGTCGGAATGTCGGTGACGACGGCGGACGTCCATCGAGCTGCCGGTTCGGCCTCGAGCCTGGGTCGGCCCCATGTAGCGGACGCGATGGTGGCCAAGGGCTACGTCGAAGACCGTGACGAGGCTTTCCGAGACTGGCTCGCTGACGGCAAGCCCGCCTATGTTCCACGGCACAGCGTGGCGTTGGAAGAGGGCATCGACCTCATCCACGATGCCGGCGGCGTCGCCGTCCTGGCACATCCGTGGGGCAGGGGAGCCCAGCAGGTCCTCACCCCGCAGATGATCGCGTCGTTGTCCGCCTATCACCAGCTCGACGGAATCGAGGTGGAGCACCAGGACCACGACCAGGCAGCCCGCCGTATGCTCTTCGATCTGGGAGGACGGCTCGGGTTGGTCCGGACCGGCGCGAGCGATTACCACGGCTCGGGCAAGAAGGACCACGAGCTGGGATGCAATCTCACCCGTGAGACCGCCTATCGAGAGCTCGTGACGAGGATCCAGCTGCGTGGTGGAGTTCTTCGCGTCCGGTGAGACTGCTACAGTGACCGACATGACGATTGCACCTGCGAATGCCACCTCGTGGTGGCGTCGCTGCGTGCGGCACTGACGATGTGACAGCCGCCCTGCCCGGCGGCCGCCTCGTCGCCGAGGAGGGCGGCGAGGAAGGATTTTCGATGACCAGCGACGTCTCCGAAATCGGATCGAACGCTGCCACCTTGGCGCGCTCGCAGGCCCGCAGTGACAAGGTTGAGACCGATCTGGCCGTCCATCCCGAGAAATGGCGGATTCTCACCGGGGATCGTCCCACCGGAAGTCTCCACATCGGTCACTACTTCGGCTCCCTGGCCAATCGGGTGCGTCTGCAGGACAAGGGAATCGAGTCCTTCCTCGTCATCGCTGATTACCAGGTCATCTATGACCGTGACGGCGTCGGCGAGTTGCAGGCCAATGTGATGTCGAACATCGCCGATTACCTTGCCATCGGTGTCGACCCGGTCCGTACCACGATCTTCACCCACTCGGCCCTGCCTGCCCTCAACCAGCTGCTGCTGCCCTTCCTGTCGCTGGTGACCGACGCGGAGCTGCGTCGTAACCCGACTGTCAAGGACGAGCTGGCCACCTCGGACCGCCCGATGTCGGGTCTCATGCTCACCTTCCCGGTGCACCAGGCTGCCGACATCCTCTTCTGCAAGGCCAACCTCGTCCCGGTCGGCCGTGACCAGCTGCCGCACATCGAGCAGACCCGCGTCATCGCTCGTCGCTTCGACGAGAGGTACGGGCGAGCCGATGCCTCTGAGCCGGTCTTCCCCGAGCCGGAGGCGCTGCTTTCCGCCACCCCGCATGTGTTGGGTCTCGATGGCACGAAGATGAGCAAGTCGAAGGGCAACACCATTGAGATCGGCATGACCGCCGATCAGACCGCCAAGCTCATCAAGAAGGCCAAGACGGACGCCGAGCGCCACATCACGTGGGATCCGGAGAACCGTCCTGAGGTCTCGAACCTGTTGCTGCTCACCGCCCTGTGCGAGAACGGTGATCCCGCTGCCATTGCCGAGGAAATCGGTGACGGTGGTTCGGGTACCCTCAAAAAGCGTCTCACCGCCTCCCTCAACGACTACTTCGCCCCGATTCGTGAGCGTCGTGCTGAACTTGCCGCTGACGAGGGCCACCTGCGCGAGGTGCTCCGGGAAGGAAATGAGCGTGCCAACGCCGTCGCCGACCAGACTCTCGCTGAGGTGCGGACAGCCATGAGGATGGTCTATTGAATCTGGTGATATGAAGCGAGGCACGGACATCATGTCCGTGCCTCGTCCTGTGTTCAGACCGAACCTCACAGGGACCGACGTGCCCTGCGGCGGCGCGGGACGGCGGCCGTCCCCTTGTCGCCAGCGGTCTTCGTGCTGGCCTTCTTCCTGGGTGCCTGCTCCTTGGTGGAAGCAGCGTCCTTCTCGGGAGACTTCTTGTGTTCCTTGGCCTCATGCCTGCCGTGCGCGCTGCCGACCTCGTCGCCACCGCGGATCACCGTGCCGTTGCGGCGACGGGTGCGTTTGCGGCGCGGTGTGTCATCGTCCTTGGAATCCTCGCGGGAACGACGGCCCCTACTGCGATCACCATGCCTGCGGTGGCCGTCGTGCTTGTCGTCACGCTTGTGGTGATGACGCTCACGCTTCTCTGCGCCGGGCAAAGCGCCCTTGGTACCTTCCGGGATGTCGAGGTCGGTGTAGAGATGCGGGGAGGTCGAGTAAGTCTCGATGGGCTCGGGGATCTCGAGGTCCAGTGCCTTGTTGATGAGGTTCCAGCGAGTGACGTCAGCCCAGTCAACGAGGGTGACGGCCACGCCCTTGGCACCAGCACGTCCGGTACGGCCAATACGGTGGACGTAGGTCTTCTCGTCCTCGGGGCACTCGTGGTTGATGACGTGGGAGACCCCGGTGACGTCAATGCCACGCGCAGCGACGTCGGTGGCGACGAGGATGGTGGCGTCGCCGCTGCGGAACTTCTTGAGGGCCTTTTCGCGAGCGACCTGGGTGAGGTCGCCATGGATGGCCCGAGCCTTGAAGCCACGGTCGTCGAGGTCGTCGGCCAGACGCTGGCAGGTGCGCTTGGTACGGCAGAAGATGATGACCTTCTCGACATCGCGGGACTGCAGGATGCGCCCGATGACCTCGATCTTGTCCATCGGATGGGCCTGGTAGACGAATTGCTGGGTATCCGGAACGGTGGCCTGGGCGTCGGCACCCTCGGCACGCACGTGTACCGGACGGTTCAGCTGGGAACGGGCCAGAGCCATGATCGGTGCCGGCATGGTGGCCGAGAAGAGCATGGTCTGGCGAGAGGTCGGGGTGCGCCCGATGAGGTTCTCGACGTCGGGCAGGAAGCCCAGGTCAAGCATCTCGTCAGCCTCGTCGAGAACGACGATGCGCACGTGGGACAGGTCGAGGTCCTTGCGCTGGGAGAGGTCCAGAAGACGTCCGGGGGTGCCGACGACGACGTCGACCCCGGCCTTCAGCGCGTCGATCTGTGGTTCGTAGCCGACGCCGCCATAGACGGTGAGGACTCGCGCGCCGCGCACCGAGGCGGCGGTCGAGATGTCCTTGGACACCTGGAGGGCTAGCTCCCGGGTCGGGCACATCACCAGTGCCTGGGGCCTGCCCTTGTGTTCGAACTCCTCCCAGTCGTCATCTCCGGGCAGGATGATGCGCTGCAGGACGGTGATGCCGAAGGCGAGCGTCTTGCCGGTGCCCGTGCGGGCCTGGCCGATGAGATCGGTGCCCTGAATGGAAATCGGGATGGACATGGCCTGGATGGGGAAGGGAGAGACGATCCCCACCCCCTCCAGCGCCTGGCAAATGTCTTCTCGGACGCCGAGATCGGCGAAAGAGGTGGAAATGGAAATAGTGGTCTCGGTCAGTGTCTTGGCCTCTTCGTGCGTGGGCCCGTCAAGGCCCTGTGTCATTCTTCGTAGTCGTTCCTCGTGATGTCGTCGCGCGAAACTCTGTTCCGCGACGATGTCACGTGCGGTGTGGACCTGCGAGGTGACGCGGTCGACACACCACCAGCCATCTTACCTCCAGTGCCGTCGACCCTCTAACCTGTTGGCGTGAGCATCGACGACACGAACCCCGACGACTCCTCGGTTGTGACGATCTTCTGGTCCGTCGCAGCGTCCTGTGCCTTGCATGGATTCTCCGCAACGGTGTCCGGCATGGTCCTGGCTCCCGGCCTGTCCGAACGGTTCCTCATCGTTGATCGCAGTGCTGAGATTCAGCAGATCTTGGCCGAAGCCAGAACCCATCTGACGGATCGCACGGTTCTAGTAGAGACGGAACCCCTCATCGGGTCCGTGGAGGAGTACGTGCCCTCCCGGTCTTGGTCCCAGGTGTTGCTGCGCGACCACATCGTCGTTGATCTCATCGCCGATTTCCTGGACCGGGTCGAGCCGAATCTCGCACCCGAACTTCGTCCGGCCTGCGGGTCTTTCGGCCCGTGGCTCGGTCGCGGTACGGGGAGCCGCGTGAGATGGGATGCCGTGATGCGTCACATCATCGCCGGGCAACGTGACAAATCGGCAGAATCCCTGTTCGCACGACGTCTCGTGGGAGAGGTGTTGTCGGTGGCCCAACGGCTCTTTGCCCGTCATCAGGCGCTGACCGCGGCCCTGACGAAAGCTGGTGGGGGAGAGTTCGATGATCTCGACCTCATCAATGAGGTGATGGCTGGTGTGTTGAACGTCCATGACGAACGCATGATTGATCTCGGCCTCGAACCGTGATTGACGAAACGGCGAGTGGCCTCGAGCGGTAGGTGACAATGGCAGCTTCCGGAATGACCCGAAGCTGCCATGACGTTCAACCGTGACCGAGTTCAGAGAGTCCCAAACCCGACCTGACGGCTGTTGGGCTGCCCCAGGTCGAGGTAGGCGATCCCACGGGCGGGAACGAGAACCTTGCGGCCCTTGGCATCCGTCAGGGTGAGGACGGCGTCGGGCTGGCTGAGGCTGTCCTTGAGCTGCTGCTCAATGGACTCAGCGCTTTCTTGAGCGTCGATGCTGACTTCACTTGCAGTGTTGACGATGCCGATCTTGATCTCCATGACGACAAATCTACCGTTGGATCAAGCGTCCCGGCGCCACAGCGCCACAGTGATGTTGTCATGACCGCCGCACGTGTTGGCGTGCGCGATGAGTCCGGCCGCGAGATCTGCTGGGTCGGGACGACCCTGGTCATTTTTTCGCACCGTGCCCGCGAGATCAGTGACGAGCGTGGTCAAGTCGTCCGGATCGGGAACGTGATTCCACAATCCGTCACTGCACACCAGGAGCCATCCGGAATGCTGTGGTTGATAGGCCATGACGCGGGGAGCGAGGTCGGTGGCGGAGGCGCCGAGCCACTTCGTGATGGCATGGGCGCCGATCCCCGCCTCTGCTTCTTCCCGAGACATTCCTAGGTCCATTTGTGCCTGGGCCATGGAATCATCGATGGACAGTCGGACACAGCCACCATCATCAGGGAACCAGTAGGTTCGGGTGTCACCGATGTTGCCCACGACAATGCGTTCTTGTGTCGCAACGGCGACGGCCAGAGTGCACGCACCAATCGGACGCGATGCGCTCACCACGGCCTCGTGCGCCTTTCGGAAGGCTCGCTCGAAGAGGGTGACGATGTCATCGTCGTTGGCTGGCATCCCCTGGTCCATCGTCGCCGTCAGGTAATCGCGCGCGGTGTGAGATGCGATTCTGGCGCATTCCTCAGCACCATCGGTGGACGAGACGCCGTCAGCGACGACAAGGACGATATGACGCCCGGAACTGTCGATGCCGAGGGCTGCCGCGTCCTGGTTCGTTTCATGACGTAGTCCGATGTGTGAGGCGCAGGCAACATCTCCACGAGCTGCAGCTCGCTCGGTGAGGTCCACTCGCGAGATGGCGGGGGTATCGGGCGTCACGATTTCGGCCGATGACTGGTCCGATTCATTCATGAAGGTCCTCAGGCTGGGTAATTGTTCTCCGCAGGGCTCCGGCTGAATCCGGGCGCAGCGCTCGACGTGGTGTGGCGATCGCGGTAGATCCATGTCTACCGACGAGGTTTATGACCAGCTACGAACATGCGGACGCGTCTCATGGGGGTGAGACAGCTCTTCCACCCTTTCACATGGTGGGCCGATGAGACCAGGAAATGACTGCTGACGTCGTTGTTCTGTGGAAAAGACCCAGCCGGACGGCAATGCTGTCGCAGGTCGGTGGTGGGATGTGTGCCATGCATGGATGGGATGACGCTCAGGTGCGGGTGCTCAATGATGATGCTGGCACGGTCCTCGTCATGGGAGGGCCGGGCACCGGACGGACGGGTCTGTGTCTTGAGGTGGCCGCGCAGTACGTCGAAGCTGGCGGCTCCCTGTCCGACATCCTGCTGCTCGGCCAGACAAGACCGGCTGCCCAGACATTGCGCAATGGCCTCGTACGACGACTCGGAGGCGCTCATCTGGACCCTCATGTCATGACGGTTCACGCGTTGGCCCGGCGCATCCTTGGATCTCGACATTTCTCGGGACGGCTGTTGACCGCTCCTGAGCAGGAGTTTCGTATCAGAGAGCTTCTTGCGGCTCGTGACATGACGGACTGGCCCGAGGAACTGCAGGCATGCGCACAGACCTCTCAATTCGCGTCTGACGTGCGTGTCATGGCGGCGCGACTTCGTCAAGAAGGATGCGACCCGCAGGACCTCACTGCTGCGGGGATGACCTGGGGAGTGCCGGAATGGCAGGTTCTGGGACCATTCCTGACGGATTATCTGGACGTTCTTGATCTGGAGGGGGCAGTGGATTACGCCGAGGCGGTGCATCGTGCTCGGATCGCCTTGACCCGTCCAGGTGCGGCCATCGACGTGAGGTCACGGGTCAAGCTGCTGGTGTGCGACGATCTGACCGAGTGTGATCCGTCCCAGATTCGCCTCATTGCCCAGATTGCGCAATGCCATGTTCCTTGTGTGCTGACCGCCGATCCGGACCAGACCGTCTACGGTTTTCGAGGAGCAGCCGCGGAACGCCTCGACGATCTGATCGATGAGTTCCCGGACGTGTCGATTCACCACCTGACGATCAATTACCGTAATCATGCGCATGTTGCCGACGTCGTTGAGTCATTGCGTGCAGGAATGCCAGCGATACCGTCGTCCAGCCGTCTGAGACGGCGGGCAAACAACGCCGCGGCCACAGAGGCGGGAAAGGTAGCCGCCGTTCGAGCTGGCAGCACCACTCGCCTGGTGAGAAAGGTCGCTGGAAGTCTTCGCCATGCTCACGTGGCCGATGGCGTCCCTTGGAGTGAGATGGCGGTGGTGACCCGTCATGGGGCTGAGCTGGGAGTGATCGCGACGATCCTTGCCTCTCAGGGCATACCGGTCTTGCGCTCGCGGGATGAGCATGCGTTGTCTGACGTCCACGCCGTCACTCAGATCCTCAATGCTCTTGAGGTGGCTGTCCGTCTCGCAACAGGAACCCAACCGGGCCGGCGAGAAGTGTCGGCCCTGATCACGAACCCATTGGCAGGAATCGATCTCACTGTCGTTCATCGCCTCGAAACCTGGTGCCGACTCGTTCGCCGGGAGGAGCTGAATTGGGAGGTGCTGCAGGAGCTGGCCGCGGATGCGAGCCGTTCTGTGACGAGGACGGAGATGGCCGACGACGCCGTCAGTGATGGAGCTCACGATGACAGCGATGTGACCACCGTGCCTCCAGGACTACGAGTTCTGGTTGAGCCGCTTGCCGCCTTGGTCCGGCGAGTTCAACTCTCGGCAAGCCTTTTGCGCCTCGGTGGCACGTGCCATGAGGCGTTGTGGGCCTTGTGGCAGGGCAGCTCATGGGCGTCCGCCCTGCGTCGTCGCGCCTTGGCCGGGGATGCATCAGCTGATCGTGATCTCGACGGCCTGTGTTCTCTCTTCGACATGGCAGAGGCAGCCCGCACCATGGCTGGTGTGTCGGGAGGACGTCGCCTCATCGACATGGTCAGTCGAGAGCAGATTCCAGCAGACCGCGCTCGTGAATCTGATGAAGATCGCGATGGGGTCACCGTCGTCACTGCTCACCGTGTCAAGGGAAGAGAATTCAGCGTGGTGGCGGTCTGCGGACTGGAAGAGAGCAACTGGCCTGCCGACAACCACACCGGTTCCCTGGTCGCTGCAGACAGATGGTCTCCGGACGGTCCCGTGACGGTTCCTGGATGGTCGGAAAACCTTCGTGCCGAGACCAGGCTGTTACTTGTGGCGTGTTCGCGCGCGAGAGATCAATTACTGTTGTGCTCAGTCGAGTCTCCGGATGAAGGCATCCGCCCATCCGGGGTGTTGACGGGGATTCCACACCTCGAGGACAGCGTGAACGTCCTGAACTTCGCCGGCCTTACCGAGCTCGTTGGCGAACTGCGTCGAGTTGTCGCGGACGAGACCGAGTCGCCAGGGGTACGGGTCCAAGCTCAGGAGCTTCTGGATGATTTGCGTGGTGAAGAGCACCACGGACGGCCTCTCGTGCCACAAGCTGACCCGCAAACCTGGTGGCGTGAGGGTGCCCCTCGTCAGGCTGATGTCACCGGTGAGATCGAGTTGGGCGCCTCGCACATTGGAGAATTGCTCACCTGTCCGAGACGGTGGTTCATGACTCGTCGTGCCGGAGCCAGCAACGGTGCTGCCCTCAGGGCAAGTATCGGTACCCTTGTCCATCGGATCTGTGCGGAGAACATGGATCGATGGTCCCTGCCCGGAGCACTGGCTGAGTTGGAGGAGTCGTGGCCGGACATCGAATTGACCGCGGAGTGGCAGCAAGAGGCCGAGCTCGACGATGCAAAAGCTGCGCTTAAGCGTTTTGACGGGTGGTTGGCTTCGCGTGATCGAGATCTCATCGGTGCTGAGGTGCGTGTCGATGGCACGATCAAGGTTCCGTCCGGTGTGGCTCGAGTACGTGGAAGCATAGACCGGCTCGAACGAGACGCAGAAGGCGCCTGTTATGTGGTGGATCTCAAAACTGGGACAAGCAAGTCTCCTGAAACGAAGAACTCCCATCACCTACAGATCGGTGTCTACCAAGCCGTCGTCGCCGCCGGTGGAGTCGCGAGTCTTGGGAAGGCGTCGGTGAGCGGCGCGGAATTGGTCCATCTTCGGATTGGGGCGGGCAAGGGACAGGCAAATGCGAAGATCGACCGCCAGAGTGGGCTTTCGGACGTTCCCTGGCCCAACGGCACGGAGCCAGTTGATGGTTGCCAGAACTGGATCGAGGCGAGCGTTGACAAGGCCGTCAAGGTCGTCAAGTCTGGTGAGTACACCGCGATTGCGAACAAGGGTTGCGGTCATTGCCCAGCGAGGGCCGGATGCCCGGCCTTGGTCCCGAAGGACTCCTCGACTGCAGTACCTCGACAGCACGGGAGGGCCTCATGACGGAGTCGACTGACGAGATCCGGAACGATGACGTCGACATTGCATCTCTGCTTGGGATCCCCATCTCAGCTGAACAGCAGAGGGCTGTCACGGCACCGCTCAAACCGTGCGTCGTCATTGCTGGAGCAGGTACGGGTAAGACGACAGTGATGGCGGCCCGGGTGGTCTGGCTTGTCGCCGGTGGGCTGGTCAGGCCGGAGGAAATCCTGGGCTTGACGTTCACCAACAAGGCCACATCCGAATTGTCGGAGCGGATCGAGAAGAACCTCACCAGTGCAGGCTTACTGACCCCGGAGCAGCCCAGGCCCACAGTGGCGACGTACGACAGCTTTGCCGGAACTCTGGTAGCCGACTACGGGGCGTGGGATGGGATAGACACGGGTGCTCATCTCATCACAGGAGCGAGGGCGTATCAGTTGGCCACGGAGGTTGTGTCAGAGTTGGACAGGCCACCGTTGGTGGGCACCCATCTGACGCCGACGTCGATTGCTCAAGCGGTGGTGTCACTGGCCGGAGCGATGTCCTCACACGATGCGAGTGAGGATACGGTGCGAGCTGCGGATGCTCGTTGGCGTCAGATGCTTGTCGATGCACCGACACGACGCGATGGGGAGCAGTACGCCAGTGTGAAGAAGAACCTTCTCACGGTGGACGAACGTGAGGACCTACTCGATCTGGTCAAGGCTTACCGGGATCTCAAACGGCAGCGCGGATTCGTCGAGTTCGGCGATCGCATGCTGCAGGCCCTGCACCTCGTCGCACATCATCCACGGGTCGGGCAGGAATTGAGGGCCCGATACCGTGTCGTTCTTCTCGACGAGTATCAGGACACATCGTCGGCGCAGGCTGATCTGTTGGCTGCCCTCTTCTCGGGGCCGGATGCTGATCACGGGATGGGTCATCCGGTGATGGCTGTCGGTGATCCGTTGCAGGCCATTTACGGATGGCGTGGAGCGGCCGCGAGCAACATCTTGGATTTCCACCGGCGGTTTCCTGATGAGACGGGTCGCCCTGCGACCATGTTGTCCCTGGCCACGAATCGACGATGTGCCAATCAGATCATTGACGCCGCGAACGTGGCATCCGAGGAGTTACGGGAGTCGCTGGCATCGTCCATGGAATCTGTCGACGACAGCGCGGCCGAGGACCGCGTGGAACTCGCGGTGGGGATGCCTCTCGTCGCTCCAGAGGGGAACCGTCGAGGGGACGTCGGTGTTGCCGCATACCCGACCTGGGTTGATGAGTGCCGTGCGTGTGCCGACATGCTGGTGGAGGCCAAAGAACGTGGGGCAATCACACGGTGGTCCGATGCCGCAATCCTGGTCAGACGCAACGGCGACATTGCCGACCTCTACGATGCGCTGAGCTCTCGTGACATCTCGGTGAGAGTGGCAAACCTCTCCGGGTTGTTGTCTCTGCCGGATGTTGCCATGGTGGTGGCTCATCTTCGTCTGCTCGTCGATCATCATGACGATGCAGCCATGACGACCCTGCTCGCTGCCCCTCGATTCGGGTTGGGAACGGACGATCTTGCTTGGGTTCACCGACGGGCACGGACCTTGGCCAAGACACAGGCGGAGGCTGACGGCCTGGATCCCAAGGATGTTGACGTCCATCTCGTCGACGCTGTCATGGAAGGTCTACCGGTAGGCGATGAACGGGTGCGATCTGCACTCAAGCGTCTTGCTGCGGAGATCGTCGAGGTTGAGGTCCATCAGGGGGACAGCCCCGACGACCTGATCCTGCGCATCGAAACAATTACCGGGCTCGTGGACGACATGGCTGCCGACGACCCAGGTCGTGGCTTGGCCCGTCGTGACCAGCTCGACGAGTTGTGGGACGCAGTACGAGAGGTGCGTCGGAGCGACCCCGACATGACGATCGCGGGGATCGTCGCATGGCTGGCAGCCGAGGAGGACCATGGGCATGGCCTTGCCCGAGCCTCCGCAGACCGCAGCGATGCCGTGACGATATCGACCGTTCACGGGGCCAAGGGACTGGAATGGCCGTTCGTGATCATTCCTGACATGGCCCAAGGCGTGTTCCCATCGGAGCTGAGTCCGGATAATTTCGTGACCGTGGCCGCTGTCCTGCCATCCTTCGCCAGGGGAGATGCGAGTGAGATCAACCATCCCGTTTCCGGAGGTGAGGCCGATGCCAAGGAATACGTCGCGGCCCTCAAGGACGATTCACGATGGTCAGAGGCCAGGCTGGCCTATGTGGCCCTGACGAGAGCCAAAGAACGCTTGATCGTGTCATGGCACAAATGGGACTCACGACGACAAGGTTGTTACAGACCCGGCCAGTACGCAGATCTCCTTGCCACCATGCTCGATGTGACGTGGCCAGAGCTTGGCGAGCGACCTGAGGCCAGTACCCAGGACGGGACTCCATGGCCGGTGTTCGCCGATGAGAGCGCCATCCCATGGACCAGCACCAAGATGCCTGACGGTGTTGATCTACCAGCTGTTGATGATCCCAAGGACGCCGATCGGGTGGCATCGTGGCGGTCCGACGCGCAGGCCTTGGTGGCTGATGCTCGACGTCGGCGCGATGACAGCGACCATGCGGTCATTCCGCCGAGACTGACCACCTCTCAGATGGTGAGGCTCCACGCCAATCCACAGGCGTTCCGGGAGGAACTGCGACGTCCGATGCCTCGACCTGCAGACAGGGGAGCCGGTATCGGAACGGCATTCCACGAGTGGGTGAGCCAACGCCTCGCCCCGACCGAGCCGATCCCGCTCCTTGACATCGAAGAGATCGACGAATCTGAGGAGGACAGCCTGGAGGTCGAGGGTAGTGCGGTGACGGAGTCGGCCGGGGGCCACGCACTGCGAACCCTTCGCCAGGCTTTCGAGGAAAGTCGGTGGGCAGACGCGACAGTCCTCGCGGTGGAGAGGTCTTTCGTCATGACGATTGGGAACACCGTCGTCCGTGGACGTCTTGACGCGGTGGTGGCCGACCCCGATCATCCCGGCGATGAACTGGTCATTGACTGGAAAACCTCGCGGCCACGGTCGGCTGACCCGCTTCAGTTGTCCATCTATCGGTTGGCATGGGCCCAAGCCCGAGGGATCGATCCGTCTCGGGTGCGAGCGGTTTTCCATCATGTCGGGGCCAACGAGACCATCACCGCAGAACCATTGTTGGATGCTGATCAGGTGGCTGCGATTTTGGAGGGTGCGGAGGACGAATCCGATATGTCGTCCAGCAAGTCTCGGCCCTCGGCTCGTTCGCGATGACCGGGATTACAGTGACAACGTGACTGGGATCAGCGAGACGCGCATCGTGGCTCGACCCATATTGGATCGGTGCCATGCAGACCGGGACGACGACGAGGCGAATCGAGCTCGGTGGAAGGATCCGATGGCCCGATTGTTGCTGATCGATCCGCATGACAAGGTCGTGATGTCCAACGGACGCGTGGCAACGGTTCCAACTGAGGGGGATCGGGACGACCAGCGCGACCTGTTCCTGGGCGTCGTCGGTGGAGTGCCGTGGTTTGCCCGGCGGAACGGTGAGCCGCGTACAGAAGCTTGCAGCTTGCGCACCGTGGACCTTGACCCGACTGATCGTGAAGTGGTGATGGCAGCGGTTGCAGCTCTCGCATGGCACGAGAGCAAGCCGACTTGCCCCCGGTGTGGGGAACCGACACGCATCACGAACGGCGGTCCGGCTCGGATCTGTGCCCATGGTCACCAGGTCTTCCCGCGTACCGACCCGGCGATCATCGCTGCGGTACTGGACGCCGAGGACCGCATTGTGCTGGCTCGGCAACACTCCTGGGCTCCTCATCGTCGGTCCCTTCTGGCCGGGTTCGTCGAAGCGGGGGAACCAGCGGAACATGCCTTGGTCCGCGAAGTTGCTGAGGAGACGACCCTGAGTATCACCGCTGCTCGGTATGTCGGCTCACAGTCATGGCCTTTCCCGCGGTCACTCATGTTCGGTTACGTCGCACGAGCAGCCGGAACGATCGACGTGGGCCACGACGAGCTGGCAGGGGCTGATTTCCTCACCCGCGACGAGGTGTCCGATCAGGTTGAGTCCGGTCGGTTGCAGCTGCCACCGACCTTGTCGATTGCCAGAGCTCTCATTGATGCATGGTTGGCACATCGGCTTCCGGAACCTGAGAGCGGGCTCGACTTGTCGTCTCCGCTGAGGTGAGCGACCGCAAGTTCTTCGGCAACTGCTCTGGTCACAGTGAGCGAGTCTCCTCCCACCGACGCTGGATACCAGACCGGCGGTCATTGGTCCGATCAATGGCCCGCTCCACGGACTCCTTCATCCCGACAACCGTGAGGTGCTCACGAGCACGAGTAATCGCCGTGTAGAACAACTCACGGGTGAGGAGCGGGGAATCCGGGGGCGGCAAGATCACCGTGACATTGGTGAACTGACTGCCCTGGGCCTTGTGGATCGTCATCGCCTGCAGAGGTTGCAGAGATGGGATGAGGGAACAGGGCAAGCGCCGAGGGGCCCCGCCAGGTCCGGGAAGAGCTACGGTCGGAACAGGTCGCGTCTCCACGACAACTCCACAGTCGCCATTGTTCACGCCCAGCTGAGCGAGATTGTGTGTGACCATGGCAGTTTCACCGAGCGCCCATCGGCTCTGATCGACTCCGGGAAGGACATCGGCGAGGACAGAAACCATGCGTTGCGACCACTCGTCGACGCCATATGGTCCTTCCCGATGGGCGCACAGCAAGCGATGGCCATCCACGAGTTTGAGGGCAGCGGCGTCGGAGCCCGACCGGGCCAGCTCGAGCATCTGCGATCCCGTCTGTGCGATGACGTCCGCGACAGCTGGAAGGTCAGCCATGGTGATATTGGCGGGATCGGCGTCGATCCAGGAAATGCTCGGCAGGACGGAGCTCGGCCTTGACGCATCATGGTCGGGCTGAGACCTGGTGAGCACCTCCAAAGCGGTTTCCTTGGCGCCCTCACGAACGGCTTCCGACAGATCCGCGATGTCGCCTCGCGACCGGTGGTTGCGAGTGAGGATCGTGACAGGCAGACGTGTATCGAGGGTGCCGGCTGACGACACAATGTCTGCCAGAACACTTCCGGCGTCCACCGAGACGAGCTGGCCCGGGTCTCCCACCAGGATGAGGCGAGTCCCGGTCCCAATAGCGGCGAGGAGGCTGGCCGCCAGTGGGAGGGAGAGCATGGACGCCTCGTCGACGACGACCACTCCGAAGGGAAGCTGGTGCTGCTCGTCGTAGCCAAAGGATGTCCCTGGCCCCTGCCACTTCAAGAGGGAATGGACGGTCGTGGCATCAGCGACGATGGGGCTGAGATCGTCAGGCATGCGCTCTGATACCTCTGACACCGAGTCGCGAAGTCGGGCCGCTGCTTTGCCGCTGGGGGCCGCGAGGGCAATGGCACCGAGGTGAGGATCCGCCTTCTGAAGTGATGCCAGGAGGGTGCACACTGTCGTCGTCTTGCCTGTTCCAGGTCCACCAGCAAGAACACTGATCCTGTGAGTGATGGCGGCAACAGCAGCCTGGGCCTGAGCCGGATCCAACGTGATTCCGGAGGATGCAAGAGCAGCGCTGACCTCTGACACGATCTGCTCGGCGGGCACGGGTCCCTGGCTGGGGGGGTCTGCGGCGAGTGAGGCCAAATCGCGAGCGACATCGTGCTCAGCCTGCCAGTACTTCTCAAGGTAGAGCAGGCCATCGTCCAAGCGAGCCGGCAATTGGTTGAGTGGATCACCACGGCCCGCGATGATGGGGCTCTCCGCAAGGGCAGACAGCCATTCTCTCGGTTCGGGCCATTCCAAGTCGTCAAAGAGCGCAGCCTGCTCGCTGTCGTTGATGTCCGGGATGGCTGGGTCGAGAACCTGACGTCGGATGGACTCGGCGATCTCGTGGGGGTCCCAGAACACCGACCCTCGACGCAGCTCACGACACGACAACGCAATGGCCAAACTGACGTCAGCGTTGTGCTCCTCGCCGATACGGCACACCAGGTTGGCAAGGTGGATGTCGCTTGGTTCGAGAACACCGGCGCGGGCGAAGGGCTCCAACCTGGTTCCGGCTCCGACCGGTACGAGTTCAGGCATGGTGACCTCCCAAACACTCGCTGATGGCCTCGACGAGTTCCGGCTTTGGATGCCAGGTGAACACTCCCTGCGGCATCCCCATCTCCGGAGCTGGGCGACCGGCCATCCCTCGAACGAAGAGATACCCAATCGGACCGAGGTGACGGGCAGGGTCGTACCCGGTAAGGCTCGCCGAGAGGAAACGATGCAGGGCAGCCGAATACAACAGTCCCTGAAGGGGATAGTGAGAGCTGAACATCATGGCGCGCATGGTGTCGGTGTCGTACATGTCGGCCCGAAGTTTCCGAGCGCCGGGAACCCGATTCGTCTTGTAGTCGACCACGAGGTGGCGTCCATCCGGTCGTCTCAGGACGGCATCAATCGAACCGGTGAGGAACCCTCGCAGAGTCTGGTCACTGTTGGGTATGTGGGCCAGGGCGTCCCCATAACCATTGATCGGATCGTCAGATGGCACCAAACCTGGATCCCTGAGCAGAGCTGCCAGATCGGCCATCGTCGCTGCCAGACCAGATTGGGACATCGCCAACTCGAAGTTCATCTCCGCGAGTCGGTCGTCGGGGGAGAAGCTCGACAAGGACATGCCCGGCGCCAGGTCGCCAAGATCAGTCCGCAGAACCTGTTCCAAGCCGTTGGCAAGATCTGTTGCAGGGACGTCCGGCAATGGCGTGGTGCGCAGAGTTCTGCGGGTGATCGCGAGGACCTCGTTGAACAAATCCGCAGAACCGGTGTCGACGTATTCAAGGACTGTGTGTACCAGGGTGCCGAAGGAGGTGCCGCCTGGGAGTCCGCAGAGGCCTGGTGCAGTGGTGTCGGGGGACTCGTCGTCCTCAGGTTCGTCAGTCAAAGTGGTCGGCAGAGGAGCGAGGACGGAGCCATGAAGCTCGGCAGTCAATCCCGAGTACGAGGTTCGGACGAAGTCGAGGTCGAGGGGTCGTGTCAGAGAACGAGGAGCCGCAATGCTCCGATGCTCGGCGTCCGATGCTCGAGTGAGCTGTTTCTGATTTGCGGGTGCAATGGCTGTCGTGACTGGCCCTGAGTTGAGCCAGGGGAGGGTACCGGGATCAGTTCCGGCCCTGCCAAGGCTGAGTTCGCCAGTGGAACGGTCCATCTCGACCAGACGTTGGAAGGCCGACCATCGATTGCGTCGTGAGCATGGAGACCACCACAACCGAACGGCTGATCGAGCTCGGGTGAGAGCGACGTAGAGAAGTCGCAGATTCTCGCCACGCTCATCCTCCTCGTGGTTCTCAATCGCCATGGTGCGATCAATCCCCTGGGAGGAAATGTCGAGTACTCGGCGCTGCCCGTCATGCCAGACAACCGGCCCGCTGATGTTCTTTCTCGGCGCCCATCCATTGGCGATGTCAGGCAGCAGGACGACGGGGAACCCCAACCCCTTCGCCTCATGAATGGTCATGACGTTGACGGCCTGATGGTCGCTGTCGAGACGACGGGGGTCATCGTCACCAGCTCGTCGTTGCTGATCGCGTATCCATCCGGCAGTTGCCATCGGCGTCAATCTGGCCTCGGCAGCCGCGGTGTGGGCCTTTTGAGCGACCTGGCGGAGGTCGGTGACGTATCGCTCGCCCCCGCTCATGCTGACTAGACGATCCAACACCCCTGGTCGGTGGAGGGCCGCTTCGACGGTGCCCCACACTCCGATGCTGGGCCACACGCTCGCCCAACGGGCCACGTCGATGGCGAGGTCGGAACGCACCCTTGAATCCGATGCCGCGAGGTCAGCAGGGGTTGCACCAATGAGGTCAGACAGGCACAACCGGGTGCGCAGCCTCTCGTCAGTGTTGTCGAGAGCTTCCAGGAGAATGACGAGATCCTCGGCGGCCTGGGAAGACCACACCGGTGATGCTCCGGAGAAGACAGCGGGCTGATTGGCCCGTGACAAGGCAGCAGCGATCTCCGCACCTCTCCTGCGCGTCCTGACGAGGATGGCGATGTCGTTGGGGCGAAGTGGCCTGTCCTGCTCATCCTCGTCATGGATGATCGTGCCGCCTTCCAGCATCATGATGACTTGATTGACGAGATCCTCGGTGACGAGGCGATCCGAGGTCGTGGCATCCAGTTGCCCGTCGAGAGGGGCTTGGAGACAACGGATTTGGAATGGTTGTGACCAGCTGTACCGGTGAGTCTGCGAGGTCCCAGTGCCGATTCGTGACGTCGGGTGACGAGCGGTGACCGATTCCATGGCGATCCCGCGTCCTAGCTGTGCGTTGCCGAAAAGGGTACTGATCGCCTCGACGATGGGCTTGTCCGCCCGGTAGTTGACGTCGAGATGGAGGACGTGCTCAGCGGAATTCGCGGCGTCCTGATAGGCGTAGATGTCGGCGCCGCGAAATGCATAGATGGACTGTTTGGGATCTCCGATGAGCCACAAGTTGCTGTGTCCGTGAAATGACCGGTGCAAGATTTCCCACTGGAGAGGATCTGTGTCCTGGAACTCATCAATCATGACCAGGGAGAAGCGCCGTGCCAACGTCGCACATGCCATCGGGCCACGTACCGGATTTCGCAGTGCTCCGACAAGATCTCCGATGAGGTCGTCAAAGGTATGTATTGCTCGCTTTCGCGAGCGCTTTCGTACCTCGTCACGCACGGACATGGCCCAGCCAACATCGGGCGACATGGCTTCCACATCTGTCGCGATCGGCACCTCGCCATACCTGACGGCAACGTCCCTGGACAGATCCCGCTTGTCAAGGACAGAAGGAGGTCGGTCAGCATCGAGATGTCGAGCCAGATAAAAGTCGTCAGACACCTCGTTGGCCACTGGAGTGAGGTCGGCCATCAGGACTGACGACGGGTCGTGGTCTGACAGGACTCCCAACTCGGCGAGCATTCGGGAGGCGAACTCGTGGGTGGTCGTGATGACGGCCCGGTCGAAGGAGTCGAGGGCCGCCTCCACACGTTTCAACCCTTCTGCGCCGAGGCTCATCACGGAGTCATCGCAGGCGTCTGCAGACTTCCGGCGACCCGCGAGCAGGGATGCGGTGCTGACAAGGCGTTCATACACTCGGCCACGCAGCTCCCGAGCTGCCGATCGGTTGAAGGTGACCAGGAGGAGATTCTCGATGTTCACCATTCCGGTAGCGATCGCTTTGGCGCACACCGCCGAGATCGTCCAGGTTTTCCCAGTTCCCGCGCTCGCAGCCAACAGGACCGTTCCCTGAGGTAGCGGATCAACGATGTTGAATGAGGCCTTCGTCGTCATGCCATACTCCCGGGATGAGCGAATCGAGCCATCGAAGGTGGTGAGAATCCAGTACCTTGCGATGCCCGAATGATGGGGTCGAACAACCACCCGGAAAGCTCCTCAAGAGTGGTGCCGAGTTCATGACAGCGGGTGATCAGCTCGGTGACGTCAGTGCCCAGGAATGCTGCCCAGTTTGGATCACGCTCCCGGGACCACTGCACTTGCAGTGCACTGGCGCCGGTGCGGTAGTCATTGCGAGCCATGGGAGACAGGCCTACCAGGGCATGGGCTAGTTTGACGGGTAGGGGGATGAACTGCTGGTTGCTCCACCATGCCAGACGTGCCAGACCGGCGAGAACCCCGCGTGCGTGTTCGGGGTCCGGAGCCACCATCCTTCGAACCCCGTCGCTCGAGACCAGAGTCCCGAACCATCCGACCTCGTCAGTGGCAATGGCGACCGCGAGGAGGTCAACCCACAGATCAAGTATTGGCCTGGCATTCGCACGTGTCGCGACAGCATGAACGATCTGATTGTTCCTCACGCCGACACGGCCTCGCAGTGAGACCACATGCATCGGATCAACGATGAGACCATCAGGCCACGTCAATGGCGGGTTGTCACCGTCAATGAGATCAAGGTTGATTTCTATGAATCGTTCATCGTGACCACCACGAAGTTCCTTGGCCGTCTGCGAAATACGCATCGCATCGTCTGCCAAGGAACTGACGATTCGCTGCCCCAAGCGGCCTGGGGGAGTTGACCCGCGCAAACGCTCGGCGTTGATGGCATCTTCTGGGTTCGAACCATGTTCGAGGTCCGCGAGTATCCGAGAACGGATCCAGTACTTGTCCAACGATGTCGGGGCAAGGGGGAGGTCGACTGGCAACTCCGTGTTTCTCTCGTTGGCTGGCGCACCTGCCCGTGCCCGGAGCAATGTCCGAGCGGGGTGAGACAGCGCCAGGGTGAGATCGGTTGGCGACATCCGTGATTCGGGAAGCTCCGTCACCGGTGGTAGGACAACGCGTTCACGACGTCGCTGCGAACCAGGCTGGCATCGTGCCGCGTGGGCTGCGGTGTGATCGAAACCGCGCCACCATACACCGTTTCCATCGCAGAACTCATCAGGCGAGAAGGGCTGCAAACCGTGATCGACGGAGCGGGCAGTGACGGACCTCATCTCCAGTGACTGCGTGAGGGTCGTTGTGAATGGGCCAGGCAGGACGGCCAGGTTGGTCACAGCGTTTCGAGCCTGTCGCACGACGATGAGGCGGCTCCTTGCCGACAGAGCAACGTCAAGTAGGTCCTGGCGTGCTCTCGCAGTCGGGTCAAGGCAGTCATCGCGCAACCCTTGAAGCTGGTCGGTCCGAATGACGTCTTGATCAGGGTCAACGACGATGACGACTTGATGATCAATGGGAGAAAGGTCCCCGGGACGACAAACGTGAAGCGAACCGTCGAACCATGTGTGACGACCGTGATGTGTGCGCGACAACCAGATCAGAAGATCAATGATCTCCTGGCGATCGAAAAGTCGATTCTCGGCAGCCACGTCAAGACCGGTCAGAAGGGAGAGGGTGTCAAGGACCGATCGCGGAGCATCGCTGGGCGCGGCGGTGAGGTTGTCGACGATGTCGCTGATGCGAGTCAACCACGTGGTGATTGGCGCGGGTGCCTCGGTGTCCAGAAACGCCTTGCGTAATCGCGATACCAGTTCGGCCAGCTTCCCGACCACTGGGATCGTGGTGGAACCGACGTCAGTAATGGGTGTGACGGTACCGAGGTGGGTGGGAGGAGCCGACGACATCGCGATGGCGAGCACCATGCGCTCGATTCCGGCCAACCAAGTCGACTGCCTGATGCGACCCAGCCCGGCAACCTCACGAGCCGCTGGATCAATTCCCCATCGGATGTCGGCCTGGCTCACCAGCCGTTCAATGGTTTCCTGGTCATCGTCGGAGAATCCGAAACGTGCCCTCACAGCCGGCATAGCGCACAGATTGAGGAGATCTTGCCCAGTCGCGCGAGAAGACGCCAGACCAAGGACGGTTGTGACGGCTTCGGTCACCGGATTGACGCGATCCTGGGGAGGGGGAGTCGTGAACCGGATTTGGTTGGCCGGATGACTGACATCCGCCATGGTGCTTGCGGACAACAGGTGCGCGGTATCCTGACGCCCCGAACAGACGATGACGACGTCCCTTGGCTGAACCGTCTCGTCGTCGGCAAGAACTGCGCAGACGATGTCGCGGATGACCTCTGCCTGACGGTCCGGCCCATGGCAGTTGTGGATCTCGACGGGGGCTAACTCGTCGCCTGGAGCGCCCGGGGCTTCACTCGTCGCCGGAAGCAATGATGCGGTCCACCTCGTGGTCGTCGTGGTGCGCAGGCGGTCGAAGGTGCGCCACGGATCGTCATGTCCAATGGCGTGGTCGAGGTGGACGATCGTGATGGTGCGTGATGCTGCTAGTGCTTCGGCCAGCTCGACGTCATGATGGGGCAGAGCCGTCGATGAGAACCACACGATGGGTGCACCGGAGGAGGTTTCTTGGCCTCGCAGTGCGTTGACCAACATCTCGTGTCTGGTCACCGGATCGGCAACGGAGCAGGAATCGGCGAGCAGGGCACGCCAGAGTGGGGCCCACCAGGATCGGGCGGGATCCAGGGGGGCACCAGCGAGATCGACGTCATGTCCATCGTCGCGTCCAGGGCCGTGGCCTTGTGCCCAGGTTCGCAACACCTCGTGGGAGTCTCGGGCGAGCGCCGTCAAGGCTTCTGCGGCTTGTCGGGCTGTCGTCCATGATGCACGTGGAATGCCTTGTCGAAGGCTGGCATCGACATGAGCGGAGACGATCTCGAAACCTGGGGAATCAGTCTCGATGATGCGCGCAATGCGTAACGCCAACGGCCCAGGGCGCCACGGATCCTCGTCGCGCCCAATCCCGAGGAGCTGTTCTTCGAGGTGGGTTCGAAGACCGTGGGGCGTGGTCGACTGGATGCCAGCGGCAATGCCATGGCGGCGGGCAAGGGATTGCAGCAGAGCGCGGGAATGGGCGGTGCTGGGTGCTACGAGCAGCGGACGGACGAAAGGGTCCTCAGTGGGTTGCGCAAGGGCCGTCGTCACAGCTTCTCGGACCTGGTGCCAGGTACGAACCACCTTCACCACACCTGCCATCGGGGCACCTCCTCGTGACGACTCGGCCTTGTCCTGAAATGTTGGAGACCGAACTGGTGAGTCAGTCTAGGGCTGCTGTCGGACAGGTTTCGGTGCAGTCGGTGGCACAGGAGCGGAACATCGCGGCGGAACATGCCGTCGCGGAGCTGTCGGTGCGTGCCCCTATGGTGATCGCCGTGAGAACCCAGTCGGCAGATGCGATCCTGGCAGCACTGGATCCTGAGCAGGTCAAGGTTGCTAAGACCTTCGACGTTCCGGTGTGTGTCATCGCTGGTGCCGGAACGGGAAAGACTCGCGCTGTCACCCATCGCATCGCCTACGGAGCCGCGACAGGGAAGCTCGACCCGCGCCGGACCCTTGCGGTGACCTTCACCACCAAGGCCGCCGGCACGATGAAGGGACGACTCGCTGATCTCGGCGTGGTGGGGGTTCAGGCTCGCACCATTCATTCGGCCGCCCTGCGCCAGATCAAGTTCTTCTGGCCGCGCGCCTACAACTGTGAGTTGCCACCGGTGAGTGATTCCAGGTTCTCCATGGTCGCCGAGGCAGCCCGACGCATTGGTCTGGGAAATGACAAGGCACTGGTACGGGACCTGTCCGCCGAGATTTCCTGGGCGAAGGTCTCGAATGTCCCCAACGAACAATATGCAGCCTTGGCGCGAACGGAAGGACGAGTCGTGGCCGGGGTTTCGGCCACCGATGTCGGTAGGGTCCTGGCTGGATACGAAGCGGTCAAACGGGAACGTTGCGTCATTGATCTGGATGACATCCTGCTGTGTGCCGTCGGAATGATGGTCCAGCACCGGGACATCACGGAGGAAATCCGCTCCCGCTATCAGCACTTCGTCGTCGACGAGTATCAGGATGTTTCTCCTCTCCAGCACCGATTGCTCGAGCTGTGGTTCGGCGACCGCAATGATGTGTGCGTTGTCGGGGATCCCCACCAGGCCATTCACTCCTACGCTGGTGCACGTGCTGACTACCTGATGAATTTCGTGGCAGATCATCCGGGTGCGAAACGTATCGACCTGGTCCGGAACTATCGTTCGACCCCGGAGATCATCCGGCTGGCCAATGAGGTTCTCGTCAACCGTATGACCCCGGACGAAGCTCCCGAGCACGGCAGGGGGGTGACCTTGGTTTCTCGTGGCCGGTCGGGTTCCGAACCGGTCTACCAAGCGCTCGGTGACGACTCCTCCGAGGCTTCGGCGATCGCGATGTGGGTGGAATCCCGTCATTCCGCGGGGATTCCGTGGTCTGAGATTGCCGTTTTGTACCGGATCAATTCTCAGGCATCCCACCTTGAGGCGGCGTTCGCCGAGCGGTCCATCCCATACCTGGTCAAGGGATCCGAGCGGTTCTACGAGAGGCGGGAGGTGCGTCGCACTCTCGATGCTCTCGTTCGGATCGTCGCCGATGAACCCGGGGCCGACGCCCTGCCCGCTTTCGATCGCCTTCTTGTTTCGCAAGGGTGGACGACCGCTGCTCCTCAGGGAGAGGGGGAGGTGAGGCAGCGGTGGGAATCGCTGCAGGCACTCCGTGACTTGGCGGCCTCGGCTGTCGAGGAGGGGACGGCAACTCTGGCGGATTTGGCCACTGTGTTCTCCCGGCGAGCTGCCACCCAGGAGGCCCCTGTCGGAGACGGCGTCACCCTTGCGACATTGCACGCGTCGAAGGGTCTTGAATGGGATGTTGTTGCCCTGTACGGGATGAGCGACGCCATGGTGCCGTTCATCATGGCTGAAACTCCCGTCGAGATTGCCTCGGAACGACGTCTGCTCCATGTCGGAGTCACGAGGGCTCGTCGAGACCTGTGGGTTTCGTATTCCTGGTCGGGTTCGGACCGAGACCGTCAGGGTATCTCGCGCTTCCTGCGGGGATTGCCCGGGACCGGAAATGCGTCGACCAAACCCCCACGCCACCGCAAACGTCGCGCCACCGTTGCAGTGTGCTCGGTCTGTGGAGAGGCGTTGACGGCTGCCCGGGATCGCAAACTTGGCCACCACATTGCTTGCGAGGTCGGGGTTGACCCGACACTGGTCGAGCGGTTGCGCGAATGGCGCAGCAAACGAGCGGAGTCGGATCGTGTGCCCGCCTTCGTCATTCTCACCGATGCCACTCTGCTCAGCGTGGCCGAGAAGCGGCCAGATTCGGTGGAGGGACTGCTGCAGGTGCCTGGTATCGGCCGACGCAAGGCCGATCATTACGCAGCTGATCTCATCAAGGTATTGCACGACGCCTCCTGAGGCGGCCAGCAGTGACAACCGGGCTGGGCCGGCACGACGAGACTGCGTTCTCCGGCGTTCGTACGTACCTGGACGGACTTCGCGCGATAGACGTCTGAGTCATCGCGAAGAGCGCCAGCTGTGGCTTCGATCTGGTTCACCAGCCACGCAGTGACGGCCGGATCGTGGCTGTCTCCCGTCGTCGTACGGGCCATCGTCACCCAGTCGGGGTCGTGCGCAGCCAGTGCCATGTCTGCGCAGTGTTGGCATCCGGGGTGGTGATCGTTGATCGGTCCGAGAACACCCCAGCGATGGCGTCCCCAGGCAATGACCGACGGGACGCCGGCTCGATGGCACTGTTCGGCGATGTCACGTCCCCCGAGCAGGGTCCTTGGACAGATCACGACGACGTGAACCACGGGGCAGGACGCCCCGGACACACACCGAAGGTCACGGAAGCTCCCGGGCTGCCGGCCACGCATCCACGTCGTCACCTCGATACGTCGTGCCTCCAGACCGCGGACGATGTCTTGGGAGACGCCGTCATCACTGACAACGGCTACCCGTAGGCCGGTCGGCATCGTCACCATTCCGGACTCGTGAAGGCGACTTGCGACGTCTGCAGGAACATCGACGTGTCCGTCATAGCTTGCTCGCACGCCTCGCAGCCGAAATGATCGACCGTCTGGAGCAAGCAGACGCAATCCGCCCGGTACGGGCGTCCAGGGACAATCAAGTTCAACACGCATGCCCTGAGAATCGCGAAAGGCTTGAAGCGCGGGGAAGGACCAACGAGACGACGGGCAACACGTCAACAATGACGGGCAACACGCTGCCCTTCGCGGACAACACATGTGGGAGTTCGAACAACACTGAATTTCGAACGCCACCTGGCATGTCAGAGCAGGGGATTCGGGGGGACATGGGAACCCCCGGACCATCACGATGTGCCTTCCCCTGCACATCCGAGATCCGGGGGCCGTTCTCAATCTAGGGCAGGTCGGGGTTCTCGTCAACCACGTCGCCCCCAGCAGAACACCGCTTCACCGAAACTGTCCTAACCACCGGGCATGATGGGCCACATGGCTGGCAGGGCGACCACTGACGAGATCATCGCAGCATGCGACGGCAGACCGGAAATCATCATTCGGCGTAGTTCCCGACGTCACCTCACCCTGAGCGCACGGATGGAGGGTACGTCCGTCCTTGTCATGGTTCCCATGGGGATGCGGAAAGCTGACCAGAACCGTCAAGTCATGGAACTGGTCGACAAGGTGACGCGATCCCAGGCTCGACGACGATCCGGTGCGACCTCCGACGAGCTGACGCGTCGTGCCCGTCGGCTGTGTCGGGTCCACCTCGAGCCGCGGGTGGGGCACCCGGTCGAGCCCATCTCCGTGAGGTGGGTGTCGAACCAGAACACTCGGTGGGGATCATGTACCCCGGTGACGGGACAGATCAGGCTCTCAGATCGCATGGTCGGCTTTCCCGACTGGGTCATAGATCATGTTCTGGCTCACGAGCTGTGCCATCTGGTGGAAGCCAATCACAATCGGCGGTTCCACGAGTTGCTCGCAGGATTCCCCAATGCGGAGCGCGCGGAGGGATTCCTCAACGGGTACCAGTGGGCTGTTTCCGGGGGAGTCGATTCCCCAGAACACCAGCCGGACGATCCGTTGGCTCAGCCGTCCTGACCGTGATCGCGCAGCAGCTTCTCCAACTCGGCATCGAGATCATCGCCGCCTTCAGCAATGTCCTGACGGTCGCCTGAGACATAGCCCAGCGGGTCATCGAGGTCGGCGGCGGTAGGCACGATATCGGGGTGGTTCCACACCTGATCGCGTCCGACCGTGCCGCGGGCATCACGCAGTGCCGCCCACAGGTTGGCTGCGTCGCGGACGCGGCGGGGGCGAAGCTCCAGACCGAGCAGGGACTGGAAGAACACCTCGGCGGGGCCAGATGTGGCGCGACGTCGACGCACGGCCTCGGCCAGCTGATCGTGACTGGGAAGCCAGGTGCGGGCGACCTGGGATGTCACCTCGTCGACCCATCCCTCGATGAGGGCGAGCAGGGTTTCCAGGCGCTGTAGGACGCCCTCCTGCTCTGGCGTGCGGGTCGGCTCGAAGAGGCGTCCTTGCAACCGCTCGGACATCTCCTGGGCCTTCTCCGGGGTCAATTGGGACAAGTCATCAATGTCGATGGCGTCCTCGATGGCCGAGGAATCGATGCGAATTTCGCGTGCATAGTGCTCAACTAGGGCCAACAGCTGTGGTCCGAGCCAACTCACCGCATTGAATAGACGCTGACGGGCCGACTCACGCAGCACGAGGTAGAGCTCGACATCTCGTGGATCGAGGTCGAGATCCTTCCATGCCGCGGCGATGTTGGTCGGGAGAAGGACGACCTGCGGTACCGACAAGACCTGGAGACCAATTTCGGTTCCCGTCACCGTCGAGGTCGACAGTTTGCCGAGGCCCTGGGCCAGCTGAGCTCCGTACAGCATGGCTGACATCCGGCGAAGCGCCGGTCCCATCATCTGGGTGAGGGCAGCCATCGGGTCATTGGGACCGCCAGGTGACATCAATCCGGTCATCGCCTCGGTCAGGGAGACCAGCACCGGCTCGACGACAGACTGCCATGAGGAAAAGGTGTGCTCGATCCACTCCGCACGGCTCCAACAGGCAGGTTGTGTGTTGACCTGGGCGAACTCACATTCTCGGTCGAGCCAGCTCTCTGCAAGACGCGATGCGTCGAGCAGAGCACTGCGCTCCTGCTGTCCTGGCGTCGGGTCAGGGCCGTGGGACGCCGTGATGTGGCGGGCCATGTCCTTGATGTGAGACCAGTCGACCGGTCCCTCACTCGGATTGGCTCCGGGCATTCCGAAACCGACCGGTCCGCCTGAGCCGAACATCTGCGACAACTGGGTCATGAAAGAGGTGAGGTCACCATTGGCGGGCAGGCCCAGTTGCTGCATCATGCGGCGCAACTGCTCGGCCATCTCCTCGGGGTCGGGCTGCCCAGGATTCTGGGGTCCGTCATTCATTCCCGTCTCCGTTCGCTTGGCGTGGTGTCTCGCCAAGTCTAGAGCCGTCGCCGTCGTGGAAAAGTGATTGTCCGTTCCGGCTAGCATGGCCACCATGTCCGAGTCGATCACGCCCAATTCACAGGCGCATGACTCCGGCACGCCCGCAGCGACGACCACCGCGGTCGATGTCGAGACCCGTCAAGGGGTGCGTTTCCCCACCCGTTGGACGGCAATCTCGTCGGCTCTTGTCGTGCTGCTGTGCGTGCTGGCCCTGATCCTCGTGCCCATCCCGTTCGTGGCTAGGTCGCCAGGACAGACCGTGGATCTGCTCTCAACGAACGAGCAGGGCAAGCCGATGATCCAGATTGACGGCTTGACGGCTCGCCACAGCGAGGGCGAAATGAGGATGACAACGGTGTCCATCACCCGCGCAGATTCGCGTCTCAGCCTCGCAGAGGCCTTGGTGGACCGCATTCGTCGGGACCATGATGTCTTGCAGCGGGAGGCCATCTATCCGCCAGGCCGCTCTCCTCAGCAGGTCAATGCTGAGGAGTCGTACATGATGGACACCTCTCAGCGTGACGCTGCCGTGGCTGCACTGCGCGCTGCAGGCCAGCCTGTCACTGAGATGCCGATGGTCAACGCCGTCAGTGCGGCTGGTCCGGCTCACGGAAAACTCGAGCCCGGTGACCTCATCGAGAAGGTCGATGGGAAGCCGGTGGCCTCCCTTCTCGACGTCGGCAAGGCGGTTCGCAAGCATGCCGTGGGCGACACCGTGGTGTTCGTGGTGTTGCGGAACTCCACTCGCAAAACGATTGCCGTGACGACGGTCTCATCAGTCAGTGACCGCAGAGCTCCTGCCGTCGGTATCACTGTCGACACTGGATACCGATACGCCCCGACGATCACCTATGGAATCCCGGCGGACATCGTCGGTCCTTCAGCTGGACTTGCCATGGCCCTGTCGATCTATCAAATGGTCGCCCCGAATGACCTCATTGGTTCGCTGCGGATTGCCGGCACCGGAAGCATTTCCCCTGATGGCAACGTCGTTGCCATCGGCGGTGTCCAGGAGAAGATATCCGGTGCCGAGCGGGATGGCGCCAAGATCTTCCTTGTGCCGGCAGGCAACTGCCTGGACATCAGTGGGGTTCAGACCTCGATGCGCCTGGTCAAGGTCTCTAGCCTCAAGGACGCCATCGCGGCCATCCAGAAGATCCGCGCTGGCGGAGCGGGAGTACCACATTGCTGAATGATGAGGACGACAAGATGAGTCAGGACGCCGACAACGTAGGGTCCGAGACACCGTCGGTCAATGACGCCCTCGTAGCATGTCTGGCTGAGATCGAGAGGTTCGTCGGGACATCGAGCTGGGGCGGCCCGCCACGCCTGTTCGCCTTGGTGCGCACCGTAGACCTCATGAAGGCTGAGCCTGCCCTTGCCGGTCAGCTCGCCGTGGGTGGACCAGACAGCCTTTCCAGTATCGAGCAGGACGACTTCCGACCGGGAGAGGATCTGGCCCAGGCCCTCGCCACGACAGCCTGGGGAGAGGCCGTTGACGGGGCGGCCATCTGCGTCGAACGGATCTTCCTGCCCGACGAGTGTGCCAACGAGATTCCGGACGATCCGGACAAGGCTGCGGGTTTCGTCGCTGCTCATCCCCATCGTCAGGAAGTACGTGTCGTGGCCGGTGCGCTGCGTGATGGAAGCCATTACGGCGTGGCCCGTCTCGTCGACCATCCGGAGGATTTGCTCGGATCGGTCAACCTCGTCCCGGCCCTGGAGTCTGCGGTTCTCGGCACCCTGGAGTGACGACCGGTCACGAGATCGTCTCGTGGTCGGTAATGTGCATCGTGTCGGTAGTGTGCCGCGACATCTAGGAGACGATCATGACGGAGCAGCAACCCGAGATGGTCAAAGACGAGTCCGAGACCGGCCGCCGTGCATCCGTGACATACGAACGTTCGCCCCGAGGCACGATGAGGGGCCGTCCGGTCATCATCGCGATCATGCCGGACATCCCGCGGGCAGTACTCGCGACTGGCGTCGAGCATGCCATGGCCATGGGTAGCAAGATCGTCTTCGCCCATGTCGCGACCGATCGCGTGCCGAACCCGTCTGATCCCGACCAAAGCCACCCACTCGACCCGACCGCCGAGCGCATCTCGAATGCGACCGCCCGATCGTCTATCCAAGGTTCCTTGGACGCTTTCATGGCGAACTACCCAGAGACGGAGTGGGAGCTCGTCTATCTGTCTGGTCTGCCGGATCAACAGCTTGCCCACCTCGCCCATGACATTGGCGCTGGGTGCTTCGTGCTGGGAACTCGGCGTCCCGGTTTCCGTGCCGGTTTGCAGGAGTGGCTGGACGGATCGGTGGCAGTCCAGCTGGGACGCCGTCAGCTGCGCCCGGTCATTATCGTCCCATTGCGAGGCGAGGACTGGGATCAGCCGCTCTGTCAGTGAGTGCCGTCGCGTCTGGCAGCTCCGTGTCGGAAGGCGACCGACGACCGGGACTGGCGAGAGATTTGAATACGGCTCAGGCCTCGTCAATCTCGAGTTCAGGTACCTCGCGGCGAGCCTGCTCCCACACTTCCTTGGCAGCCGTGGCGTTGATGAGGGCCATCACGAGTCCGACGATGACGTCGGGCCAGACCGTGAACCACACCGTCGTGATGAGACCAGCGACGAGGATGAGCACGTTGCCGAGTACGTCATTGCGTGCTGCCAGCCACGCACCTCGAACTAGGCTCGATCCCTGGTGACGCAATGTCATGAGGGCGATGGCACACGACAGGTTGATGAGTAGGGCAATGATGGCCGTCACTGACAACGGCACGGGCTCAGGCGGGGCTCCCGAGGTGATCTTCCAGACGGCAGTTCCCAGTGCTGCAGCTGCCGGGATGAGGATGAGGCCGGCCAACCAAATGCTGGCCTTCCGTCGTGACTGCACCGACCACCCGAGGGCCACCAGGACGAGCCCGTTGATGAGGACGTCCTCGAGGAAGTCGGCCGCGTCGGCGAAGAGGGATGCCGATCCGATGATGGATGCCACCGTGACGTCAATGACCAGTCCGATGGCATTGAGGATCGTCACGAGAGCGATGATCCGCCTGGTCGACGGGGACTCGATCTCGTCGGCTGCGTCGCCGGTACAGGTGGGGGAGCCATCGTAATGTGCCACGAGTCATCAGTCTGTCAGATTACGCATGACTGGGTACAAGGCCAAGGAGTGGTTTTGACGGTTCGGCCTGGGAACAGGTTTCGGCAGTCGAGTGAAAACCTCGTCGCCACCACGGATCGGATGTGATCGTGGTGGCGACGGGGCCGACGTGTGACTGGGCGTCGGTATCAGAAGATGCCGTCGCGATTGCGGATCTCGGTGATCGACTGGCCGACGGAGGAGGTCTTGACCACCGAGGTGCTCCACGTACCGACGCCGGTGACGCGGCTCGTGTCGTACTCGGTTCCGGCGGCCATGAAGTTGCCGACGTCGGTGGACCAGTACCACGTGTTGGGGGGAGTAGGCGGTTCCGCCAGGATAGTTCCAGTTCCCATGCCTGCTGGTCGAGACGGTGATCGCAGAACCCGAGCCGTCCGAGGAGGCCTGGGAGTAGCTACACACCCATCGCCCAAGACCTCAACATGGACAACGCTACCTTCACCACCCCCTCATCTGTGAAGAGCCAGTTTACGCACGGTGTTGAAAGAGGCGTCGGTCTACGACGAATGCGGGTTAATGGTCTTGCCGTGTGGGTCGCTGGGCGATGGCATCGAGAACGCGTGAGTGGGTGGCGATCCATTCGGCCGCGTCGGGGTTGATGTTGCGGGCGACGGTGTCGATCGCTGTTACGTAATGGGCAAGCCTGCGAATCTCAGCTTGTTGGTCAGGGTGAGCGCTGATGAGGGGCTCTTGATGGGAGGCGCGGTTACGGCCGTGGCGGATGAGCTCCACGTTTTCCTCGAAGTCGCGTCGGCTACGCCCCGGGTAGTGAGGCATGCCTCCGTTACGTAAGTCAGTGAGAGCTTTCCATACGGTTGCTTCCAGGCGCGGGGTGAGCAGAAAGCGCCAGTTGTCCAGTGACAGACTCGCCACGATCTGATCAGGGGTCGCATCGAGCCCCGCGCGCCGCAGTCGCGTCTCGGCCCTGGCGACGTTACGCGGGAAACCACCGAGCGATAGCTCGGGGATTCCCACCAACGCCGTATGCCAGTATCGGCGCTCAGGCGCACGTCAATGAAGTTTCTCAGGAGTACCTCGACATGGCTGATGTCTTCCAAGAACGCTTTCGAGATGCGGGTGTTCCACACGTACCACGCATCGACTGGTTCGATCCGGTAGCGGCTGAGCCTGGCGGGTGAGAATCACTCCTGCAACGTCTCACGACTCACCGTGGGATCGTGGTA
Source organism: Cutibacterium avidum ATCC 25577 (assembly GCF_000227295.1). GTDB lineage: Bacteria > Actinomycetota > Actinomycetes > Propionibacteriales > Propionibacteriaceae > Cutibacterium > Cutibacterium avidum. The sequence continues at coordinate 1,802,733 of NZ_JH165054.1, forward strand.
GGACTGATGACGATGGGCCTCGGGAAGGTCAATGCCGCGAAATATCGGTATACCCCCGAGGTCATTGTTTTGCCCAGGCTCCTCCTCGCATACTTGCGGGGCGTCATTGGCTGCCGTCATCTCGTCTCTTCCCGGTACGTGGCTGTCCATGTTCACGGGCAGGTACGGCAATGAGATTCACCAACCGGTTCCGCACACGAACCTCCACCAAGCATACGCTGGCAAGCCCCTCTCGGCCCCACCACCAGACGCAGGGATCATGTGATCCCCATCAGCCTTGTCAACAGCAGTCGTGCCGACCTTCGGCGGCTTCGCAGGCGGAGGCGGAGGGAAGGACGCGGTATCACGTGCACTCACCGTGGTTTTGGCACCGGAGACGAACAGCCGCTGAGCTTTTTTGTTCGACGGGATCGCCTACGTGACTGCTGTTGCTGGCAGCGTCGCGGCTGCTGAAACCTTCGCGGCCCGATCGAGCGTGCCGAACGTTGCTGAGCCGACACCGGCCTTGTTCGTCGTCACCGTGACTTTCGAGTTACGACCATCCACCAACGTCACTTTTTCCCCGGGCACAGGACGTCCTGCCCCATTAACCAACCGCACTGTCGCCTTATAGCGACTATGGGCTGGCACCTGCGATGGAATATCAACGTTCAACTTGTAGTTACCGGCAGCGGCGCGGGCTTTCGCCTCTGCGACCATCGCTTGAGCCCGTGCTGTCACACCGGCCGCATCAGATCGATGACGCCCATGAGTACTAGAACCCAACTGATAGGTTGGGAACCCCTCCAATGCGTACACTGCGGCATCAACAGCGGCCGCCTGCCTATTATTCGACGTGGCATCCCACTTGCCCAAGACCCAGGCGACTTGTGAAAGCGCCGTCGGGGACAGCGATCCACCACCGTCACGCGCCCACCTCGTGGTCGAACCCCGAGACTGATAGGTCCCACCAGCGCTCGGGCCATCCTTCTCAGGATCAGCGCAATAGAACTGGCCGGTCGAACCATGATGGGTTCTATTGTTGAGGCGGTATGACCCAATCCAACCATCGCCATAGTTAATCTTTACGCCCACATAGTGAGTCGTTCTACCGTCCCAGGAGTACGAATCACCATACGCTGTCGCCGATGAGGCGGCTATGAGGCCAGCAGCCACGAGGGTTGCCACCCCGCTCGTTTCTTCCTATCCAGCATTTTCAAAAAGTCCTTACGTTTCGACATCCGGCATTCATCATGTGTTGTGGATCGGCGGGTGTTATGGATCGGCGGGGCACGCACCGCCACAGCACGAGGGGTGCTCACGAGACGTCCTGACTGATTCGGGCCGCGCGGATCAGGGCACGGGCCTGGGCGAGTTGCTGACGATGTTTGGCTTGTGCTTGCAGGTCGTCGAGCCACGCCCTCCGGCGTGCCTCGGCGTCGGTGATCGTCGGCGGCGTCGGGGTGGCGTCGTGGCTGGTCGGCGGATGGGTGGCGGTCAGGCGCCGTAACCGGGCACACACCAGGCCAGCCATCGAGTGCACGTGTTCGGGCAAGGGCTGGGCTTGCAGATGGTTGCGCACCTGTCGTGCTGACCATCCACCAGCCGTCAAAGCCGTCAGAGTCGGGGTGAGGCGGGCAGCGCCCACATCGTCGAGGACCTGCATCGGCTCAGGCAGGCACTGGCGCACCAGGTCCCAGTCAGCCCCGCCGCCGTCGTCGGGGAGGGGGCGAGGTTCCCGGGTCGGCGGGTCGACCGGGTCTGCTGTGGTCGACTCATCGGAATCTTCCCGTCCCTGCCCGTCCTGACCAGGCGTCGCCGCCGACGCCGGCAGGGGAGGGTTGGGAGGGGATGGGTTCCTAGGTGAGGGTTCTTCCCTAGTACGTTGCGTCACCCATGACACAACGGATGTGTCACCAGTGACACAACGGTCATCCGTGGTGTCACCGGTGACACGCGACTCGTCCCACCCCACAACCCCCCTCAAGGGACGCACTTCTTGGGGATGATGATCCCGCACCCGAGCACGCGAAATCTTGTCAGGGATCATCAACTGATACACGCTGTTCGTCTTCCGCATCCCGCCGAACTTGGAACGCTCAAAACCCTGCTCACGCGTGATCAGCCCCTCAGCCTCCAACCACTTCAGCGAGCGCATAATCGTCGACCGCGACGCCTGCACCTCGCCCATCAACGTCGAAACCTTCGGCCACGCACGATCATCGTCACCGGCCTTGTCAGCCAACATCAACAGCGTCAGTTTCGTCGTAGAGTCCGGAACATCGCAGGAGATCGCCCACGTGATCGCAACCAAACTCACGCCAGCTCACCCCTCACTCGTCCGGACTAGACGACCACAGGTCCGCATCCGCGCGGCCCGACTCAGGAGGCGTGACCAGATCAAGGACCCATGCAGCCGGAATAATCCACCGGCCCGACGGCAACTTCCGAGCGCCAGGAATCCGACCATCGCGACACCACCGAGTGACCGTGGCCGTACTCGTTTCCGGCAGCACCGCGGCGACAATCTGGGGGGACAGAAGACTGTCAGCGACAGCTTCGACATCGAGATGGGAGGAGGTCATGCACAGAGCGTGCTACATAGATATGAAAGTATCAATAATGGAAACATATGACACCATATATGCATCTGTGTACCATCTTGTTCATGGCTAAGATTTATGAGCAAGCCCGTGAAGCTGGCCTCATTGACACCTACTCTGCTGATGAAGCTGTCGGCATGACCGTACAGATGCTGCTGTTTAAGAAGCGGTTGAAGTTTCGTGACCTTGCTAGAGCACTGCATGTCTCTCCGGCTACTGCGGGCAAGAGAATTCGTGGAGAGCTCGGATGGTCGGTGACGGATCTCATTGCGACCGCTGAACTCCTCGACGTCCATGTCGAGGACCTCATCCCCAAGCGCAAAGAAAACCAGCCCGCCTCCCAAGGGGGAGACGAGCTGGCCTCTCTGGTAGCGGGGACAGGATTTGAACCTGTGACCTCCGGGTTATGAGCCCGGCGAGCTACCGAACTGCTCCACCCCGCGTCGACTTGTTCGACTATACAGATCACACCGGTGCAATACAAATCGGGGCGGGACGTGCTCGAATGATCGGCGCATCAACCCCGTCTGCGTCACCCGTTCGGCCGCCTTCGGAAGCCGTGCACATATGACTGCAGTACTAACCCCACAGACTGCATGAAGTCGGGGTCGGTTATGCTCATTCGCAACGTGCTACGCCCGAAGGGAGCATGAGCAGACGATGCGAGGCCAGTTGAAGGCTGCGGGACTTGCCGTGGCAGTGGCTCTGTCGACCACCGGAATCACCGGCTGCCAGTCCGCAGAAGAGGGAGTCCTCACCATTGGGGCGACGGCTGCCCCTCCGACACTGGACCTGGTGTCGAATGCTGCCGCAGCGATCCCGCAGGTTCTTCTCTACAACGTGTACGAGACCCTTATCCGCGTCGACGACTCGGGCAAGCTCGTCGGTCTGCTGGCGAAGTCGTGGCAGCTGTCCGAGGACGGACTTCACCTCGCCTTCCACCTTGATCCTTCAGCGCGCTTCGCCTCCGGGGCCGCGGTGAACTCAGCGGCGGTGAAGTCCTCCCTGGAGCGGATGAGAGCCGAGTCGGCCAGCCCCGTCAACCAGGCGAACCTGTCGGCAGTCAAGGCTATCCGTACCCCTGACGACGCCACCGTCATTCTTGACCTGTCCCATCGCGACAACTTCCTGTTGTTCAACCTGGCCAGCACATCGGGTGTCGTCATTGATCCCGCCACCAAGGATCTGGCCACCCGGCCGCAAGGATCTGGCCCCTACGTCGTCACCGAGTTCACGCCGGGGCACTCGGTGACCTTGTCGCCGTCCCCTCGTCCGTGGCACGAGGGGGGACGTCCCACCGTTCGTTTCTCGTACTACTCGGACCCGACCTCGCAGACGGCCGCCCTGCTGTCGGGAGATCTTGACGTCGTCTCTGATCTGACGACTCCCCAGGCCCTCTCCCGCTTCACGAGCAACCCGGCCTACCGGGTACTGCGGGGAACCACCAACGGCGAGGTCGTGCTGGGTATGAACAACACCTCCAAGCCGCTTTCAGACCGACGGGTTCGGCAGGCCATCCTCATGGCGATTGACCGCAACGGATTGCTGGACGTCGTATGGAATGGCCAGGGAACACTCATCGGCTCGATGGTTCCACCCACCGACCCTTGGTTCACCGATCTGTCCCACACCTGGCCCTATGACCCGGCACGGGCGCGCAAGCTACTTGCTGAGGCCGGGTACCCCAACGGACTGACCCTCAGACTGCGGGCCGCGGCCCTGCCCTACGCGACGGCAGCCTCGCGGGTGGTTGCTTCCGACCTGGCCCAGATCGGGATCATCGTCGACAGTGACGAGCTGGAATTCCCGGCCCGCTGGCTCGATGTCGTCTACACCCATGCTGATTACGACCTGACGATCGTCGCCCACGTGGAGGCACGCGACATCGTCAACTGGGCCAACCCCGACTACTACTGGCGCTACCGCAACAAGGAATTCAACCGGCTCATCGAATCCGCCCGGACGGGACCAGCCGACCGCACCAACGAGACCATGATGCAGGCCAGTAGGATCCTGGCGACTGACGCCGCCGGAGGATTCCTCTTCCTGATGCCGAAGATCACCATCAGCAAGGCTGGTATCAGCGGACTACAGCGCAACACCACCTCGATGAGCTTCGACCTCACCAAGGTCAGGAGGACGAGGTGACCGTCCTCAAACGTGTGCTCCTCCCATTGGGGGAGTTGCTGGTGTGGCTACTGGTCGCATCCTTGATCGTCTATGCCCTGCTCAGCTTGCTTCCCGGTGACGTCGCCCAGGTCATTCTGGGCGCCAACGCGGACCCGAAAGCTGCAGCAGCCGTGCGCACCCGACTGGGCCTGGACCTCCCGTGGCCCCAGCGGTACTGGGATTGGATCAGTTCTTTGGTCAGGGGCGACCTGGGCATTTCCATCGTTTCCGCTGAACCGATCGGTCCGCAGATTGCGTCGCGACTGGCGGTGACGGGTTGGCTCGTCGGGCTGTCATTGCTGCTGGCCCTGGTGGTCTGCTTGCCGATGGGAGCCTACGCGGCCGTCCATCGTCGCGAGGGTCGAGGATTCGCGGCTTCCGCGCTGTCACAGGTCCTCATGAGCATTCCTGCCTTCCTCGCCGGAATCCTCCTCATCCTGCTGTTCTCGGTGACCCTCGGATGGCTGCCTGCCGGAGGATACGTACCGCTGCATGAGGATGCCGGAGGATGGGCGGCGCACCTGGTCCTTCCGGTGTTGTCCCTGTCCATCGTGCAAGCCGCAGTGATGACACGTTACGTACGCAGTGCCTTCATCGACGTTCTCGCTGACGATCACCTGCGCACGGCCCGCGCCGTCGGTTGGCGGCTGTGGCCCGCACTGCATCGTCACGGATTGCGCAACGCCTCGATCAGCTTGGCCACAGTTTTTGGCCTGCAGGCCAGCGCAATGCTGGTGGGAGCCATCGTCGTCGAAGAGGTCTTCGTCATCCCAGGTCTGGGGTCCTATCTCCTCGATGCTGTCAGTACCCGCGATCTTCTTGTCGTCAGTGACGTCGTCATGGTCATCGTGGCCATCGTGCTGGTGATCTCCTACCTCACGGATCTCCTCATCGTGGCCCTCGATCCTCGGCTGCGTATCAGAGCCACTTCCAGACAGGGGGACCACTCATGAGGAGGGCAGGTCTGGTCATGGGGTGTGTTCTGGTCGGCTTGGTCGTCGTGGCTGGAATCACCTCTGCGGTGTGGACGCCATACGATCCCAATCTCGTCGTCCCGGCAGATCGTCTTCTGGGGCCCAGCAGCCAGCATTGGCTTGGAACCGACGGATTCGGCTCCGACATTGCATCCCGGATGCTCGTGGGTGCTCGTACCTGTCTGCTCGTCGGAGTGGTGTCGGTACTCATCGCCGCCGGAATCGGCGTGCCGTGGGGGGTGACATCCGCCATGCTTCCTCGCCCCTGGTCCACGATTGTGGGACGAGCTGCCGATCTGCTGTACGCGTTCCCAGCCCTGTTGCTGGCGATCATCCTGGCCGCGGCAGTGGGTGGATCGACTCTGACCGGCATGGTGGCCATCGGTGTCTCGACGGTCCCCGTGTTCGCCCGTATCACGCGAACCGCCAGCCGACAGATCCTTTCCCAGGACTACATCGTCGCGGCGCGTAGCTCAGGGATGTCATGGCATTCCATCGCCTACAACCACGTGCTGTCCAACATTGCTCCGCTGATCGGCGTGCAGGCCTCGGTGTCCTATGGCACGGCGATCCTGGCGGAGGCCGCGCTGAGTTATCTCGGGCTGGCCACTCCGGCAACCGTCGCCACTTGGGGACGAATGCTGCGTGATTCCCAGGTGTACCTTTTCGACAGCCCCTGGCTGACCGTGGCGCCTGCCCTGGCGATTGCCGCAGCTGTCATGGGATTCACTCTCCTGGGAGACGGCTTGCGTGATTTCCTTGATCCGAGATTGCGGGAGGTCCGCTGATGGCGCTTCTGGAGGTTAACGATCTCGTTGTCGATTTCGGACGGCATCGTCGGGTCGCTGTTGATCACATCAGTTGGTCCCTGGACCCCGGTGAGCGTCTCGGCCTCATCGGTGAGTCCGGATCGGGGAAATCTGTCACCGCCCTGGCGATCATGGGTCTGCTTCCTGGCAACGCCCACGTGTCGGGTTCCATCCGTTGGCGTGGTGAGGAGCTTATCGGGGCCAGCGATCGGGCCATGTCCGCGTTGCGAGGCAGCAGCATCGGCATGGTTTTTCAGGAACCCATGACAGCACTGGACCCGACGATGAAGGTCGGAAGACAGGTTGGCGAGGTTGCCCTGCTGCACCATTCCGTCGCGCGAGGCCGGGCTCATGACCGCGTCCTGGAGATGCTTGAACAGGTTGGTATCGAGGATCCGACCCGAGTGGCGAACTCCTACCCGCACCAACTTTCTGGTGGCCAGCGTCAGAGAGTTCTGCTCGCCATGGCTCTGGTCAATTCTCCAGACCTGCTCATCTGCGACGAACCGACGACAGCCCTTGACGTGACGGTGCAGGCCCAGGTTCTGACAACGATTGACCAGGTGCTCGACTCAGTGGGCGCGGCCTGTCTGTTCATCACCCACGACCTGGCGGTGGTGTCCCACATTTGCCACGACCTCATCGTCATGACCTCGGGCCAGATCGTCGAAACCGGTCCAGCTCGCACAGTGCTGTCCGAACCTGATCACCCCTACACCCGACGGCTGCTGCGAGCTGCACGACTCGACCTTGTCGAGCCCGGGACGACGATTGTGTTGGAGGATTCATGACCACCCAGATCGACGTCGAGGACCTGCATCTTCATCTGGGGTCGCGTGGCGCCGGGATCGACGCCCTGGACGGAATCTCCCTGCACATCGACAAGGGGGAACGGCTCGGCCTGGTGGGAGAGTCTGGGTCGGGGAAGTCAACCCTGCTGAAAATTATGATGGCCTTGCGTCGACCGGATTCCGGTATCGTCCGCTTCCGGGGACGATCCCTGAGCGACATCGGCGCGGTACGTGATTTACGTCGGTCGGCCGCGATGGTGTTCCAGGACCCGCGGTCCTCTCTGGACCCGCGTATGAACATCGGTCGGGCGATCACCGAGCCACTGCGGTCCCCGGTTGCACGACGTATGACCCGTGAGGAACGCAAGGACCGCCTGGCAGAGGTCATGGTTGACGTCGGTTTGGATCCTGAGTCCGCCAGCCGATTTCCACACGAGTTCTCTGGTGGTCAGCGTCAGCGCATTTCCATTGCCAGGGCCTTGGTCACTGAACCTGACGTCCTGCTGGCCGATGAACCGGTGTCCGCTCTCGACGTGTCGGTGCGTGCTCAGGTGCTGAACCTGCTCAATGACTTGGTGCGCCAACGGGGACTGACGATGGTCTTCGTTTCTCACGACCTGGCCGTGGTGCGTCACCTGTGCGACACCGTGGCCGTCATGAGTGCTGGACGCATCGTCGAGCGAGGCCGACTTTCTGACGTCTACCGCGATCCGCAGCACGAGGTCACCCAGGAGTTGTTGACAGCGATTCCTCGCATCCGTGTGGACGATTCCACCCACTGAGACGAGCTCGGTAGTTCGGCCCTGCTCCCTCCATAAACTGACCGTCATGAAGGCGCTCCTGCTCGAAAACATCCACGATGAAGCCGTTCGAACCCTGAAACAGGCCGGTTACGAGGTTGAGCGGGTGAGCGAGGCCCTCGACGAGGACGACCTCATCAGTGCCCTCGACGGAGTTGATCTGTTGGGCATCCGGTCGCGGACTCGCGTCAGCCGCCGAGTCGTCGAGGCGTGTGGCGACAACCTCACCGCCGTGGGTGCCTTCTGCATTGGCACGAACCAGATGGATCTGGCCACCATGGCCCAGGCTGGTGTTCCGGCCTTCAACGCCCCTTATTCCAACACCCGTTCGGTTGTTGAACTGGTGATGGCGGAGATCATTGCATTGGCCCGTCGTCTCGGTGATCGCAACACCCAGATGCACAACGGGGTGTGGCGCAAGTCCGCCATCGGGTCCCACGAGATCCGCGGTCGTCGTCTTGGCATCATTGGGTACGGAAATATCGGCCAGCAGCTCTCCGTGGTGGCCGAATCCATGGGCATGCAGGTCTTCTTCTACGACATTGCCGATGTCCTGCCCATGGGGAACGCCCACAAGTGTGAGTCTATGGAAGAGTTGCTGGGCAGCGTCGATACCGTGTCCTTGCACGTTGATGGACGCCCGAGCAACAACAACCTCATTGGAGCGCGGGAGTTTGCCGTGATGAGGCCGCGCTCGTTGTTCCTCAATCTTTCCCGCGGCAAGGTCGTCGACATTGACGCCCTGGTCGACAATCTGCGTACGGGCCACATCGCGGGTGCCGGAGTCGACGTCTACCCCGAGGAACCTGCCTCGGGCAAGGAGCTGTTCACCTCCCCGTTGCGTGAGTTGGACAATGTGATCCTCACTCCGCACATTGGTGGTTCCACCCAGGAAGCCCAGGTCGACATCGGTCGCTATGTCGCCGGAAAACTCGTCGATTACGTCGAGAATGGCGCAACCGGGATGAGCGTCAATATTCCCGAGATCACGCCTTCCCCGCGTACTGGCGCCCGTATTGGCCACCTCCATCGCAATATCCCCGGTGTGATGGCCACGCTCAACCGACTCGTCGCCGACCAGGGCGGAAACGTCACGTATCAGGCGCTGGCCACCAAGGGGGAGCTCGGCTACTGCGTCCTCGACATTGCCGAAACTGACGGCGGGTTGTTGGCCAGTGTCACCGATCTCGAGGGGACGATTCGCGCCAGAATCCTCTGATCTCCACGACACAAGGAGCGGGCGGGTGATGATCACCCGCCCGCTTCCATTCTCAACGGGTTCTGATGCTGACGACGCAGCCTCAATCCTCAGGCTGAACCATGGCCAAGGCCTCGTCATGAAGGAACCCATTGGACGCCATGGCATTTCCTGACCAGGGGCCGTCTTTGCCGTCGAGACCAGTGAATGTGCCGCCGGCTTCGGTGACGATGACGTCAAGGGCGGCCATGTCGTGCAGCCCCAGCTCCGGTTCGCATGCCAGGTCGACGGTTCCCTCGGCAACCATCATGTACGACCAGAAATCACCGAAGGCGCGGGTACGCCACACCGATCTCATGAGTTCACCAAAACCGCGACCGCGACCGCTCTCCACCCATCCATGGAGGGAGGAGTAGGACAGGAAGGCGTCGTCAAGGTTGCGCACATTGGATACGTGAATGGGCGTTGCCGAGGCAAGCGACTTGCCGGTCCACGCGCCGGAGCCCTTGGCGGCCCACCAGCGACGTCTCAGGGCTGGAGCCGACACGACGGACGCGACGATCTCGTCCTCCACACTGAGTGCAATGAGGGTTGCCCATACCGGAACTCCGCGCAGGAAATTCGCGGTGCCGTCGATCGGATCGATGATCCAGCGACGCGGGCCCTCGCCGGTGTCAGCCCGTTCCTCGCCATGCACCGCGTCTCGGGAGCGCATCCGTGACAAGGTGCGGCGAATCGAGTCCTCAACGGCCAGATCTGCATCGGTCACTTCAGAACGATCGGGCTTGGTCGAGACCGTCAGGTCCCTGGCTCCGAATCGAGACATCGTCAAGGAGTCGGCATCGTCAGCGAGGATGTGTGCCAGGCGGAGGTCATCGGTGTGGTCGGCCATGCCCTCACCCTACTGGTGCGGGTGTGGCATCATGGGCACCAAAACCCGGGTGGCTTGCGACCGACGGCCTTAGGCTTAGGTCATGACGACAGACGAAACCCCCACCGTGGCCGCTGACGCGCCAGCTCCGACTGATGATCTGGTGACAACTCACCACACCATCTCCACGGTTGACGGTGACCTCAGCTATACCGCAACCACCGGACGCATCGTTCTGGGCAGCGAGAAGATCGCCAACAATGCCTTCACCGCTCATACGCCGCAGGCTCTCATGGGCATCACGGCCTACACCCTGGACGACACCGATCCCACCACGAGGCCGTTGACATTCGTGTTTAACGGCGGCCCGGGATCCTCCTCGGTGTGGCTGCACATGGGCCTTGTCGGCCCACGTGTGGTTGATCCGGGGACCCCCGAGGAGCCGGCCACCCCGCCGTTCCACCTCATTGACAACGGGCACACGCTGCTTCGGGAGACCGATCTCGTTGTCATTGATGCGATGTCGACCGGATACTCCCGAGTCGTCGATGGCGAGGATCCAAACCAGTGGCACGGCTGGAGCAAGGATGTCGAGCTCGTCAGCGAGCTCATCCGACTGTGGGTCACCCGTCATGGCAGGTGGGGAAGCCCGCTCTACCTGCTGGGAGAGTCCTACGGAACTGTCCGGGCCGTGAGTGTTGCCCAGCGCCTGCAGGACACCTTCTCGCTGTACCTCAATGGCATCATCCTGGTCTCCTCCGTGCTCGACTTCGGTAACCAGGACTTCGAGGACCTCACCTGGGACCGAGCCTGCGTTGACTTCCTGCCGACCTATGCCGCCGTCGCCCACTACCACGGCCACAACTCTGATCGCAGCCTGGAAGACGTCCTCGCAGAGGCCGAGGAATTCGCCGACGGCCCCTACCGTCAGGCTCTCGCTGGCGGCCATCGCCTCGACCCTGCGGAGAGGGCTCAGGTCACGGCGACCCTGTCCCAGCTCACCGGCCTGGATGTCAGCTACATCGAGCGTGCCAACCTGCGTATCGAGCACATGCGCTTCTGCACCGAGCTGCTGCGTGGCGAGGGCAAGGTCGTCGGCCGTATCGACGGTCGTTACAAGGGTGCATTGCCGAAGCGGACCGACGAGGTCGCCGACACCGACCCCAGCGGTGACGACACCGGCGCAGCCTTCGTCCACGGCTTCCAGCACTACCTGCGCAGCGAACTTGAGGTGACCACGGAGTCCCAGTACAACCTGGGCCTGCCGCTGTACCGGAACTGGAACTACAAGGAGTTCCAGGGCCGTCCGGTCAACGTCACCGACAAGCTGGAACGGGTCATGCGTGCTCAGAAGGGCCTGCACGTGCGCGTCGAGTACGCCCATTACGACCTGGCGACCCCTTATTTCGCGGCTCGCGACACCATCAACCATCTCAAGCTCGACGACGATGCCTTCGATCGCATCGAGGAGGCCTTCTTCGACACCGGTCACATGCCGTACCTCGGTTGCCGTGACGAAGAGGCTGACGGTATCGCGACCTTCATCCGTCGGACCAGTGGACGTCCCGTGACCGAGGTGCTCGAGGAGAACGCCGAGGACCACGGGGATGGCAGCGAGTGAACGACACTGCTACCGCCCTGCTCAACGCGGGGCGGTAGCACTCAACAGACGTCGCAGCGAGTCCACCCGGGACTGCCGCACCGTTCCCACAGCGAGGGCGTCGTCGATGGCGCACTCGGGACTGTCGGCACTGTGGCGGCATCCGCGTGGGCAGTTGACGGCAACCTCATCCAGTTCCTTGAAACCGGCGAGGATGCCGTCGGGCTCAACGTGGGACAGACCAAAGGATCGCACCCCTGGGGTGTCGATGATCCAGCCGCCTTGGGGCAGCGGGATGGCTTCCGCGCTCGTGGAGGTGTGACGACCGCGCCCGGTGACGTCATTGACGTGGCCTGTGACGCGATGGACGCCGGGAACCACGGCATTGATGAGTGTTGATTTTCCGACCCCGGAGTGGCCGACGAGCACGCTGATCCTGCCGTCCAGCAACTCGTGAAGATCCTTCAGGTCACTACCAGGGCGGCTGGTCACGACCGGAATCCCCACATCCGAGTACAGCTCGACGAAGTCATCTCCCGGCGCCAGATCGGCCTTGGTCAGGCAGAGGATGGGGGAGACACCGGCGGCATGGGCAGCCACTAGGATGCGGTCGATCATCCCGGGACGCGGTGGGGGATCGGCGAGGGCGGTGACGATGACCACCTGATTGGCGTTGGCAACAATGGGACGCTCATGCGGATCGGTGTCATCGGCCGTGCGCCGCAGGACGGTGGTCCGGTCCTCGGTGTGGACGATTCTGGCCAGGGTTCCCTCGGCACCTGAGACATCGCCGTCAAGACGCACCTTGTCCCCGACGATGACTGACTTCCGACCGAGTTGTCGTGCCTTGGCGGCGATGACCTCGACGTCGTCATCGAGACGGCATCGGTAGCGGCCCCTGTCGATGGTGATGACGGTCCCGACGGGCAGCGATGAGTGATCCGGGCGTTGCTTGGTTCGCGGCTTGGTACGGCGACGCGGCCGGTCGTAGGAGGACCAGTCGCCGGTGTCGATTCCCGAGGAAGCCAGACGTCGTGGCGACACTCAGCCCTCCTTGACGAGTTCAGCCCACATCTGTGGGAACTGCGGCATGGTCTTCGACGTGCACGTGATGTCATCGAGTTCGATCCCCTCGACGGCCAGGCCCAGGAGGGCCCCGGCATGGGCCATCCGGTGATCGGCGTAGCACCCGAACAACCCGCCATGGAGGGAGTCGGCACCCTGGCCATCGATCTGCAGACCGTCCTCGGTTTGCCGGACGGTGACGCCGATACCGGACAATTCATGCTCGAGGGCGGCAAGGCGATCTGTTTCGTGGCCGCGAATGTGTGCGACCCCACGAATACGGGACGGGCCTTGGGCAAGGGACGCGACTGCGGCTACCACGGGGGTGAGCTCGCTCGCCTCGTGCAGGTCGACGTCAATCGGTCGGAGGGCATGCCATCCGGGGGCCTCCAGCGTCATGGATCCCTCGGAACGAGTCGCAGCAGCTCCCATCGTGGCGGCGATCTGGATGAACTGCGCTCCAGGTTGAGTGCTGGAAGCTGGCCACGCCGGCACCGTCACGGATCCGCCAGCGATCATGGCTGCGGCGAGGAAGGCGGCGGCGTTGGTGAGGTCTGGCTCGATGACATCGTCGAGAGCGTGAATCGGGCCGGGACGCACCACCCAGCGGCAGGGCTCGTCACTGATCACCGTGACGCCACGCTCTGCCAACATCTCGCAGGTCATGGCGATGTGGGGACCTGACGGTACAGACGTCCCGTCGTGACGAAGATCAATACCGCGCGGGAAGCGAGCGGCGGGCAACAACATGGCCGAGATGAACTGGCTCGACGCTGAGGAATCGATCGTCACCTCGGGGCCACCGAGACGGGCAGGAGCCGTCATGGCGAATGGCAGCTGGTCGGCATCAACTGTCACACCGAGCTGACGCAACCCGTCGAGAACGGGTCCGACCGGGCGCCGGGACGCCTGCTCGTCACCGACGAATCGGGTCTCGCCAATGACAAGTGCGGCTACCACCGGGAGGAACCTCATGACGGTACCGGCGAGGCCGCAGTCAATCGGGCCGGCAGAACGCGCCAGGCCAGGAACGACCCGAACTGAGGACGGGCCGGCAGGCTGGATGTCGGCACCGAGGTGCTGCAGCCCAGCGGTCATGAGGTCAGAGTCACGTGAGGTGAGGACACCGTCGAGGACGCTGGGCCCGTCGCCGAGTGCCGCGAGGACAAGGGCGCGGTTCGTCTGGGACTTGGATCCCGGGACGACGACACGCCCCGCGAGACGATGGACGACTCGCGGGGCGGTCCAGTGATGCTGGTCAGTCAGCAATCTTTTTCTGAGCCTTCTCGGCCTTCTTCTGAGCCTTGGCGGCTTCCTTCTGGGCCTTCTCGAGTTTCTTGCGGGCCGACTTCGACAGGTCGTCGAAGGAGGAGCTGATGGCCTTGCGCTGGTCACTGGCAGCAGACGAGACGCGACGCTGGGTGTCACCAGCGCGCCAGGCCAGGCTGGGACGACCGGCGGTGTCGCGGGAGGCCATCATGGCCCCACCCAACAGAGCGACGTTACGCAGCAGGACCGAACGAGCCGCGGCACGCTCGTCCCTCGGCAAGGACTTGTCAGGAATGGAAGCGAGCACATGCGGAACCATCGTGGTGGCAACAACTCCGGCACCGACACGACGGGCGAGACCCGTCGCCATTCCGAGACCGCCAAAAGCCTGGGCAGCGCCGGTGATGCGAACCAAGGTCTTGGTGTCCTCAGGGATGTATGCGCCGACAGATGCCGGCAGTGCGCGCTGCATCAGAGGAAGGAGACGGTCAGCAACCGGCTCGGCATCCTCCACGAAAGATTCGGGCTTCATCGCGGAGTTCGTCCCCTTGACGATGAAGTAACTGGCGAACATGGTCCGGCCCAAGCCTCGGATGATACTCATGGACATATGTCTACCGCGCCAAGGCCTTCCGCGGTAGCCGGATGGGCAATATTTTCGTCAGATGAACGGTCGCCGTGGGAATAGATCAACCTTTGTGATGCGTTGATCCGACATGAACGCTGTCCTCACCACGCCGTGCACCAGGCGGAGCCGTTGTCCGTCCGGTCATCGGCGCTGTGCACTAAGCTGGGCAGCGATGACCACACGAGAGTTCGAACCCAGGATGGATCGTCAGATGGATCGTCACGGGGACGTGCCGGGCACCGTGGATGTCGCCAAGGAAACCGAGGCTGAAAGAGCCGAGCGGTTCGAGCGTGACGCCCTCGAGTATCTCGATCAGCTCTATGGTGCTGCATTGCGGATGACCCGAAACCCGGCCGACGCCGAGGATGTCGTCCAGGAGACCTACGCGAAGGCATTCGCGTCATTCCACCAATTCCGTCCGGGAACCAATCTCAAGGCCTGGCTGTATCGCATCCTGACGAATACCTACATCAATTCGTATCGCAAGGCGCAGCGCCGACCGCAGACCTCCGATGACCAGGACATCGAGGACTGGCAGATCGCGCGGGCGGCCTCTCATGATAGCAACGGGCTTCGGTCCGCCGAATTGGAAGCCTTGGACGGGCTGCCAGACCAGCAGATCCTTGACGCTCTCGACGGGCTGTCCGACGAGTTCCGGCAGGTTGTCCTGTTGGCCGATGTCGAAGGATTCGCCTACAAGGAGATCGCCGAGATCATGGGAACGCCTATCGGGACGGTCATGAGTCGGCTCAATCGTGCCCGTAAGCAGTTGCGAAAGCAGTTGGTCGACGTCGCCGGGGCGCGGGGGATTGGCCCTCATGCCGGTCAGATTGACGAGGAGGACCTTGGTCGTCCGGAATTGGCGCGTAGTGCAGGAAAGGAGGGATCGCGATGACGCCGTCTAATGGTGACGAGGAGTCCTGTTGTTGGGTCATCGACCACCTCCAGGAGTTCTTGCACGGCGAGATGAGCGAACAAGAGGCCGACGCCTTCCGTCGTCACATCGCGGCCTGTGAGAGCTGCATGGATGAGGCGGACATGGAAGCAGCCGTGTCCCGAGCCCTCAGACGATGCAATCGCACCGTTGCCGCACCGATGCAGTTGAGAACCCGCGTCGTGCAGATGCAGGTGTCCTATCGTTGGCAGGCCTGAGACCGCTGACTAGTAAAAGACCCCTCACGCACAAGCAGGGGTGTGGTCCTTGGGGACAGTCAATTGTGTGGAGGAATCACCGCCACACAGGACGTCAGGGGACTGGCGTCAGTGACGGAAGAGATCTTGTGACATGACCTCCTCCGTCACCAACTGAAACACTCGTTTGTGCATCCCGTGCCAGTCGTGAGTACGGGATGCACAAAACTTGAGGTTTGATGAGGTTCTAATTACCAGTGTTGGGTAGCTTCGGCCGCTTAACGGGCGGGTTCGATTCACCTGGATCGACAGTCGGGGCAGTCGTCGGCGTGGGCTTGCGCGAGGCGGGCTGCGACGGGGTTGCGGATGGCGAGGTGCTGGGCGACGCAGGGTCGACCACCTTCACGAACACCGGGTTCGCGTAGAACCAGGTATCCACCCATGGATTGCCCGCGCGGGCCGTGCCGTCGTGCATGATCGGACCGTGTGGATCCACATCCGGGCCGTGGTATCCAGTGCCAGTGCGCTTGCCGTCGGAGCCGCGGAAACGGATGTAGAAGTCCTCTTTCAGATCCTTGAACTCGTGTGTGAGGACGAGCTTGCCCTTCTGACCCTTCGTCTTGAACGTGTGCAGTACGCGGGTCTCAGGTGCGCGCAGCGTCTCACGATCCGCAACCGGGCCAGTGATCGGCCCGCCGATGATGTCCACGAATGCCAGCTCCGGCACCCACTCGACACCCACCGTCGGGTCCGTAGCCTTCGGTTCCTTCGGCGACATCTTGATGCTCTTGACCGGCTCGGTCGCCGTCTCGATCGTCAGCTCGACGGTGATCTTGCCGCCCTTCGACGCCTCAATCGTGTCACCGAGCGTGACGACTCGACCATTTGCGCTCACCTTGGCGATGAAGCTTTTGATGAGCTGGCCGTGGCTGGCCCACACGCGGCCTGCGCGCAGCGCATCCATGACGGCGGTGTAGCTGCGTTCCGTTGCACCTGCGTGGATGCGGGTGAACTGGCCGGGCCAGAAGTCCGAACCACCTTGTGGGTCAATGAGGGGCTCCGGGTACTTCGGCTCCTCGCCTTCGGGGGTCTTCGCGTCGATCTCGGCGCGGACCTTTTGCGCGTCCTTGTACAACTTCGCGTCCTCAGGGCTGCGCAGCAGATCACCGGAGATGCCGACCGAACCGTCGGGGTTTTTGATCAACAGATCGCCGGCGACCTCACCCGTCGCGGTGTCAATTGGGTGCGGACGGCGCCCGCCGAGGAGCTTCATCTGCGCATTCTCGTTCTTGGCGTTGTCGTACTCCGGCTTCTTCGGGTAGTCGCCCAGACGCCACGTGTGCCACGAGGCGAGGTGGGCGTCCGAGTTCGCGGTGATGTAGAAGCGGCGTCCCTCAGCCAGCATGGAGTCCCAGAAGCCGCCCACGGTGGCCGTCAGCCAGTCCCAACCGCCATACGGTCGCATGTGCTCAGCCTTGTAACCGGGGTAGGAGTCCTCACGCGGATCGTGGGTGTATTCTCCGCGCATATCGCCATTGCCGACGTTGCGGCCGTACGGGTAACCCTGCGCGCCTGGCGCACCCTCCATGCCGATCATGACGTGCGGGTCGGCGTCGTGCCACAGACGGAACTCGTCGGGGGAGTCAATGCCCAAACGCATTGGGTGGTTTGCGAGGACGAGGACGTCGTCGATCCTGCCCTCAGCCTTCTGCTTGCCGAGCCAGGCGATGCCGGCGGCGGCCATCTTCTCCTGCTCGGCTTCCTCAGGACTGCCGACCTTCGGTTTCTCCCAACCGTTCAATTTGCCGTCGTAGGCAAGTTCGAACGCACGGAGAATCTTCGCTTCGTTCTTACCGGTGACGAAGACTGTGCCGTGCTCAGCCGCGGGGATGTACCACTCCAGGCCCTGGAAGATGAGCAAGTTCTTGCGTGCCTTACGCTCGGCCTCGATCTCTTTATGGGAGTTGAACACACCTGGGTCGGCATGCACGAAGTTGGAGTGCTCCGTAAACACCACCCAGTCGCAGCCGAAGTACTCGGCGGCATCCAACTGATCCTTAATCCGGTACTTTGCGTCGTAGCTCCACTGGGTGTGGACGTGGTGATCGCCGATTAGCCAGAGCAGCTTGTCGGGGTCGACTGAGTCCTTGTTGGGAGCGGCGGCAGCTTGGGTGCCTTGTAGTGCGAGGCCAGTGACCATCGCATTGGCTGCTGCGGCCATGCCGACCTGCAGGATCGAGCGGCGGCTGAAGCTCAGGCGGGCCAGTTCTTCGTCGCCGCGGCGACGGACATCCTCGAGTTCGTCAGGCGATAGGTGCTTATCGTCGGGGTGATGGTTCATGGTCCCCTCTCTCTGAGCCACAACTTTAAGCACAGTGAGGTGAAGCGTAGTTAACGCCCATGCGAACACATGTCACACGGTGGGGTGCAATAACCGCACCTGCTCCTGGGGTTGTTGATTGTAAGTCTGTTTATGGGCTCGCTCGTGGCCATCGTCGCGTCGCTGGTTGACGCACTGGGTGAGAATCGCGCGTATGGTGCGCGCCGCCGTCCTCGGGTTGCGCAACGCCGAGTTCTTTGAGGCGAGCATGCTGGCCGACGCACAAGGGGCGCTGTTGCTAGGCAGATGGTGGAGATGATCGGCATGGTGTTCCAGCCGTCGTCGCCCTGTCGCCGCACCGGATGCAGCTGAGGATGCGCGTCGTACAGATACAGGTGTCCTATCGTTGGCAGGCCTGAGACCGCTGACCAGTAAAAGGCCCCCGTCCATATGGACGGGGGCCTCGTCATCCCAAAAACTCAGGCGTTGGGACGCTTGCCGTGATTGGCGCCCTTCTTGCGACGCGCACGACGCTTACGACCAGTCTTGCCCATGGCGCTCTCCTTCCTGAGGGGTCATAAACCTCCCTACTGCTGAAGGAGGGTCCGCGCGGGTACGCGGCAACGACGATCAATTCTGCCGTATGGGGTGTGCCTGGCCCAAATCGAAACGCACATTGATCGACAAAATGGCACCGGGTGGAGCTGGTCCGATTCTGGTCACTAGAGTGACGGCATGCCTGCCATCAATCGCTTGGTCGCTGACCGGACTAGCCTCCCCGCCGCCGACATCGCGTGGCTCGAGGAACTTGTCGACGACTGGCAGATGCTCGCTGACACGTCCTTCTCGGATCTCATCCTGTGGGTTCCGGACAAGGATCCCAATGTGTTCTGGGCAGCCGCCCAGGTACGTCCCGACACCGGCCCGACGGCCCTGGAGGACGACGTCGTCGGCGAGTCGGTCTCCTACGACGACGAGAGCCTCGTCACCGAGGCGTTCATGAGCGCCGAGATGTGCGAGACCAGCGACAACAAGCTGTCGGCGGGTATTCCTGTGGACGTCTGGGCGATTCCCGTCATTCGTCATGACGATGTCATCGCCGTGGTCGAAAGACACACCAACCAGATGGGGGTGCGAGCTCCTGGAAGCACCGAGGACAACTACCTTGAGATTGCCGACATCCTGTCGGACATGCTTCACCACGGCCGGTTCCCGCTCTTCCCGGACTTTGACAGGGCTCTGGCGCCGAAGGTCACTGACGGGGTCATCCGGGTCGCATCCACGGGAATGGTGACCTTTGCCAGCCCGAATGCCCTGTCGGCCTTTCGACGCCTGGGCCTGACAGGAGACTTGGACGGCGAGTACTTCATTCCGACGGTTCGGGACCTGTGCCCCAAGGTGCGCGAGGTTGGTCAGTCCTTCACCCTTGATCTGGAGGGCCGCTGGCTTTCCGAGACCGATATTGAGAACTCCGAGGCGACCTTGCGTGCCCGCGTCATTCCGTTGCAGACCTGGCTGGATGACGTCGAGGTCTCGGCAGGAACGATGATTCTCATCCGCGACCTCACCGAGTTGCGGGACCGAGATCGTCAGCTCGTCACCAAGGACGCCACGATCCGCGAGATCCATCACCGGGTGAAGAACAACCTGCAGACCGTGGCAGCTCTCCTGCGTCTGCAGTCGCGGCGGATGAAGAATCCGGATGCCAAGGAAGCTCTCCGACAGGCCATGGGACGAGTCTCGGCCATCGCCGTGGTGCACGAGATCCTGTCGCAGAACTTCGAGGAGCAGGTGGCCTTCGACGAGGTTGCCGATCGCATTCTCCACATGGTTGGAGACGTCGCGGCATCTTCAGGGTCCGTGGCGGCACGGCGTGAAGGGACCTTCGGCAGTGTTCCTGCCGAGACCGCCACAGCCTTGTCCTTGGCAACGACGGAGCTGTGCCAGAACGCCATCGAGCACAGCTTGGATTCCTCGTCGGGAAACGTCATCGTGCGTCCCTACCGCACCGAGGATTCGCTGGTCGTCGACATCGTCAATGACGGAAGCCTCCTGCCGGAGGGATTCTCACTCGACCAGCACCGCAGCTCCTTGGGGCTGTCCATCGTCACGACGTTGGTCCAGGACCTCGGTGGAACCTTCACCCTCGAAAACAATCCCGACGGCGTGGGAACCTGCGCCAAGCTCATGATTCCGCTTGACCGGTTATGAGTATGAGACGTGACCGATGGTTTCCCCGGAACGGATCCGAATGATTCCGGGCTGCCTGTCCGAGGTGAGTCAGGAACGACGAACGCGGGAGCGGGACTGACGACGCTTGATCGCGCGCCTCTCATCCTCGCTCATGCCGCCCCACACACCGTGATCCTGGCCGGCTTCCAGAGCCCAGGCCAAGCACTCGGCGCGAACCTCGCACCGGGCACAGACCTCCTTCGCCTCCTCGATCTGGGCAAGGGCCGGACCAGTGTTCCCAATCGGGAAGAACAGCTCGGGATCCTCACTCAGGCAGGCAGCCCTGTGGCGCCAGTCCATGCCTCTTCGACTCCTTCTCCCCAGCGCAACCCGGGGCACGTGTGATGTGCGGGTGGATAACCCGTCATGCCGTACGACCGACGAGTGGCCGTTCGGCGGGCAACCATGAAAGTCTGGCAACCGTCGAATGTTTTGGCAAGAGCATCCACCGAAGGACGAACATCCTCCCACGAATCGCTCGGACACAATGAACGTCGGTCCAGGCGAGGACGCTTCGAGTAGTTCGCGGCCAGTTCGATTATGATACGTCGTCGGTTCATCCGTGCAGGAGCAAAACAATGATTCCGTCAAGTGAGCAGGATTCACGATCGTCTGCGTTGCGCGGCGGCATCCCGGTATCGGTCCTGGTCGCGGTGGTGGCGACCTGGATCTGCGCGATTGCCCTCCTCGTGGTGGCCATCGCGGTCATGGTGAGTGGTCGCGACGTCTTCAGTGCCGGAGTAGGCACGATGCTCATCATCTATGCCGCTCTCGTCGTGCTGGTCGGGTGGATGGCCGTGAAGGGACGACCGTCGGCGCAGGGGCTCATGGTCGCCAGCGGTCTGCTACACGTCGTTGTTCTGGTATCACTGCAGCGTTCAGGTGGCCCGGTGTGGTTCTGGATCCTGGCCGTCATCCCGGCCGCGGCTGTCATGGCTTCCTTGTTGCCACGGTCGCGGGCCTGGCTGCGGGACTGATTGCCCCGCAGCCAGCCGTCACCGCATCGGTTCCGGGCTCGTGGTGACTCAGTCGTCCTCGTCGTCGAGTCGGGCGAGGAAGGTGGCCAGGCGCTCAACGGGGACTTCGAACTCCGGGTTGAGGTCGACGAAGTGACGTAGCTCGTCGGCCAGCCACGCGACGGTGAATTCCTCGTCTCCGCGACGATCTTCCAGTTCCTCAATGCCCCTGTCGGTGAAATACATGGGCACAATAATGCACCACAGCATGCGCCATGGCGCCACCCCACGAGGGATGGCGCCATGGCGGTGATTGGGCGGATCAGGCCATGGCCTTCTCGAGCAGCTCCTGCTCCTCGCGGACATGCACACTGTGCTGGCCCACTGAGGGAGCCGAGGACGGCGGACGTGTCACGGCGGTCAGGCCATCGAAGAAGCCAGGCAGCTTGTCGGACATCGCCTGGGCCAGGTGAGTGAGGATGTAGTACCAGGCACCCTGGTTTTCCGGCTCCTCCTGCACCCAACGAACGTCAGTGACGTTGCTGTAGGGCTCGAGTACCTCGGCCAGTTCCTTGTCCGGAAGCGGGTAGAGCCGCTCCAGCGGGATGATGGCCAGCTGACCGTCGAGCCCGGCGGCCTTGCGCTGCTTGACGAGTTCCCAACGCACCTTGCCTGAGCAGAGGATGATCCTGGTGACGGCCGACGGATCAGTGATGGACGGATCGGGCAGAACCGGGCGCCACTTGCCAGTGGTGAACTCCTCCGGGTCAGAGGTCGCCATCTTGTTACGCAGCATGGACTTCGGAGTAGCGATGACGACCGGTCGGTGCCTGTTGACGTAGGCATGCTGACGCAGCAGGTGGCTGTAGCTCGCCGGGGTCGAGGGCTGGCAGACAGCCAGGGCTCCCTCACTGCACAGGTTGAGGAAGCGCTCCAGGCGGGCCGAGGAATGGTCCGGTCCCTGGCCCTCATAGCCGTGGGGGAGCAGCAGGACGACGCCGGACTTCTGCCCCCACTTCGAACCTGCCGAGGCGATGAACTCGTCAATGATCGTCTGGGCTCCGTTGACGAAGTCACCGAACTGGGCCTCCCACAGCACCAAGGAGTCCGGACGGGCGACCGAGTATCCGTACTCGAAGCCCATCGCCGCGTACTCGTTCAGCGGGGAGTCGAGGACGTCCAGGTGCGCCTGCTCGCCACCGAGGTGGTTGACGGGCACGTAGAACTCTCCGGTCGCACGATCTACCAGGGCCGCGAAGCGCTGCGAGAAGGTGCCGCGGCGGCTGTCCTGCCCGGCCAGGCGGACGTGGATGCCCTCACGCAGCAAGGAGCCCAGGGCGATCATCTCGCCGGTCGCCCAGTCGATCCCACCCTCTCGAATGTGCTTGGCACGACGCGTCATCTGAGGGGCAACCTTGGGATGGGCGTTGAAGGTCTCCGGCAGGTTCTCATGAGCCCGGGCGACGGCCTCCAAGGTGTCGGCCTCGACCGTGGTCAGATGCAGGCCACTGTGCTTGACCGGGTAGTCCGGAACGCCGCTGTAGGGCTCGGGCCTCGAGGTGGCCTCACGGACCTCCTTGAAAACCGTCTCGAGGCGAGACCGGAACTTCGACATCACGGCATGGGCGTCCTCGTCGGTGATGTCACCACGACCGATGAGGCTCTCGGTGTAGAGCTTTCGGGTCGAACGCTTCTCAGCGATGAGGTCGTACATGTGCGGCTGGGTGAAGCTGGGATCGTCACCCTCATTGTGGCCGCGGCGGCGGTAGCAGACCACGTCGATGACGACGTCACGGTGGAAGATCTGGCGATACTCGTAGGCAATACGAGCAGCGTGGACCACCGCGGCGGGGTCATCTCCATTGACGTGCAGGACCGGGGCCCCGACGGCCTTGGCAACGTCGGTGCAGTAGGTCGAGGAACGTCCGTCACGGGGCGAGGTGGTGAATCCGACCTGGTTGTCGACGATGACGTGGATCGTGCCACCGGTGCGGTATCCCTCGAGCTGGCTCATCTGCAGGGTCTCGTAGACGACACCCTGACCCGAGAAGGCAGCATCACCATGCATGAGGATTGGCAGGACCGGGAAGTTGTCCGGGTTGCCCAGAGCGTCGAGTTTGGCCCGGCAGATGCCCTCGAGGACAGGATCGACGGCTTCGAGGTGACTCGGGTTGGCGGCAACCGACGCCTTGATGGTGTTGCCGGAGGCTGCGGTGAACTCACCCTCGTCACCGAGGTGGTACTTGACGTCACCCGATCCCTGGGAGTTCACCGGCTCGGCATTGCCCTCGAACTCACGGAAGATCTGCCCGTAGGACTTGCCGATGATGTTGGCCAGCACGTTGAGACGACCACGGTGAGGCATGCCGATGCAGACCTCGTTGAGGCTGTCGTCGGCAGCCAGGTTGCACAGTGCGGCCAGCAGGACGATGGCCGACTCGCCACCCTCGAGGCTGAACCGCTTCTGACCGACGAACTTGGTCTGCAGGAAGGTCTCGAAGATCTCGGCCTCATTGAGCTGGTCGAGGATCTGCAGGTGCATCTCGCGGGAGAGGGGCTGGTGCTCCTTCTCGAAACGATCCTGGAACCACTTGCGCTGCTCGTGGTCAGCGATGTGCATGTACTCGATGCCCATCGTCGAGGCGTAGGAGTCACGCAGGATCGTGAGGATCTCACGCAGGGTCATGATGGCGCGACGCTGCCCGGCGAAGTTCGCGATCGGGAAGGTGCGGTCCATGTCCCACAGGGTGAGGCCGTGGCTGTTGAGCATGAGGTCGTGGTGGAACCGCGGCCGGTACTCGATGGGATCGATGTCGGCGGACAGATGGCCGAAGCGACGCCAGGAGTCGATGAGTTCGATGACGCGAGCCTGTTTGCCGACCTGGTCGGGGCGGTTGGCCTGACGGTCGCTCGCCCACTGGACCGGAGCGTAGGGGATACGCAGGGATTCGAAAATGTTCTCGTAGAAGCGATCAGCACCCAGGAGCAGCTGGTGCATGCGACGCAGGAATTCGCCGGACTGGGCGCCCTGGATGATGCGGTGATCGTAGGTAGAGGTGAGGGTCGTCACCTTGGAGATGCCCAGCTCCGCCATACGGGTGGGGGAGTTGCCCTGGTAGGCAGCTGGGTAGTCGATCGATCCGACGCCGAGGATCATGCCCTGACCAGGCATGAGGCGGGCAATGGAGTGGTTGGTGCCGAAACCGCCGGGGTTCGTCAGGGAGGCCGTGACTCCCTTGAAGTCCTCGATGGTCAGCTCATTGGTGCGACCCTTGCGGACGATCTCTTCGTAGGCACGCCAGAAGTCGAGGAAGTCCATCTGCTCGGCGCCCTTGATGGCGGGCACCACGAGTTTGCGGGAGCCGTCCTTGTTGACGACGTCTATGGCCATGCCGAGGTTGATCTGATGGTTCTCGATGAGGTGAGGCTTGCCGTCGATCTCCGCATAGGCGTTGTTCATCGCCGGAACGGTCTTGAGTGCCTGCACCATCGCATAGGCGAGGATGTGGGTGAAGGAGATCTTGCCGCCCTTGGCCTTGCGAAGGAAGTTGTTGATCATTGTGCGCTGCTCGATGACGAGCTGCATCGGCACGTCACGCACCGTGGTGGCCGTCGGCATGGTCAGCGACTGATCCATGTTCTTGGCGGTGCGCATCGGCGCACCCTTCATCTTCGTCACCGTGGGCTCGACGGTTTCCAGCTTGGCGCTGTGACGCGGGGCGTCAGCCGTCAGAAGAGGACGGGCAGGCTCGCGGGAAGTCTTTGATGGTTCGGGCTTCGATGCCATGTCCTTGACCTTCGGTGTCGGGGTGGGGGCGGTTGATGCAGCGGGTTTGGGAGCCGGCTTGGCTTCGGCCTTCGCAGCCGGAGCAGGCTTCTGATTGGCGACGGGATTAGGAGCCGGTTCAGGCTTGGGATCCTGACGAGCGGGCTGTTCGCCGACTGCCGATCCAGTCACCTCATCGGACGCCTGGGCCGCCTCGTGGTGAAAAAATGTGGCCCAAGCAGGATCGACCGAACTCGGATCATTCTGGTACTGGTCACGCATCTCCTCGATGAGCCAGTCGTTGGCTCCAAAATCAGCAGAGTTGTTGGACTTGTCGT
Organism: Cutibacterium avidum ATCC 25577; assembly: GCF_000227295.1. GTDB lineage: Bacteria > Actinomycetota > Actinomycetes > Propionibacteriales > Propionibacteriaceae > Cutibacterium > Cutibacterium avidum. The sequence continues at coordinate 1,828,232 of NZ_JH165054.1, forward strand.
GTGGGGCGGGACTCACCACTGCCTTCTTCCGTCAAACCGTCGTGTCAAGCACTCGCGGAACCTCTGGAAAGGCCCTCCGAGCTGCGCTGCTCTGTCTGTGTCCATGGACCCAGACGTGATGATCGTAGCCGGATTGACCAGGCCATCCCAACAATTTGGGCACATCGGGAAACACTCATCCCCGATCACCAAAATGTGATATTGGTCACCGCTCGTCCAGAGTAGCGTGGACTGGTTTCGTCGGGGCCGATGTCGGCTGGGCGGGACGGTGCATGCGGAGGCTCGCGACGAACGCAACAACACAAGCCACGAAGGTCACGATGGTCATGGCGTTGCGGCTGACCAGGAGACTCGTGCTGATGCGACTGGGAGGCGAGCCGATGATGCCAGGGTAATTCAGTGGGTATACCTGCTGCGTCAAGAAAGCCGTGATGAGAAGGAACATTGCGGCGGTCCAGCACCATGTCTGGGCCCAGGACAGGGTGTTCGGATTGGGAGGGTTCTCAGAGGTGTTCTCACCAGAGACTCGATCGAGGACCATGGCGGCTGGCGCAGCCCACCACACGAAGTACTGGGGGGACAACGTCTTGTTGGCGATGATGAGAGCGCCGATGATGACGAGATCAGCCAGCACCGCGCTGCGGTGGTCAAGACCGTTGCGTCGCCACGAGAGAAGGGCCACCCCGATCGCCAGTGCCACGGTGAGGGCCATGAGGATGGTCGAGAGTGATTGCCACGTAGACGCGCCCGGGCCAAAGATCTCGAAGGCGTTGTACTTCGACATCTCAACCTTGTAACCACCGTCGGGATTCTTGAAGTGTTGGTACACGGGAACGGTGGCGGGTACGGATTCGACTTGAAGCCCCCGGCCCGACTGCCACGTCAATGGGGACACGAGGCGGCCCCATCCACCGTCCAGCAACGAGGCCAGTGCGAGTGCAACACCAGTCGCGCCGAATGCGATCAGGCGTCGGATGGCTGCCTTGTGCCGGGAAATCATGGGAAGGATGAGAAGGGCCGGCCACAACTTCACCGCGGCGCCCAAGGCGATCATGACGCCACACGCGGCCTGGTGACGGCGGTACCAGAGAGCTGCCAACCCCATGCAAACGGCGGGCACCATGTCGAAGCGATTCCACATGATGGGTCCGAGGAATGGCACCAGGACGATCCACCACAGAGCGCCGGCTCGGTGGCCGTGGATCCACATGGCGACAGCAAGCAGTGCGTCAAGCAGCAGCATCGTCGTGGCGAATGCCGGTATGAAGTAGGAGTCACCGGCAGACCAGTGCAAGGCACGCAGGAACCACACGACAGGAAGCGGGTATTCCGGAAGAACCACTGGATCGGGCTGTCCGCCCTGCATCCACCACAGGTAGTACTGCACATCCCCGGTGATGTAGTTCGACGAGGGTTTGATGAAGACATGGAGCATGGTCATGCGTCCGACAACCCACAGCATGATGGCACCGGCCCCGGAAAACAGGGCGGCTCGTGATCTCTGACGAGGGGATTCGGTGTCAAGGGCTCGCACGATGTGAAACCCTACCCGGTCACTGGTGTCTCGCTGCGTCACTGGTGGGCGCTCCCGGAGGGATTCGAACCCTCGCTCCCGCCTCCGGAGGGCGGTGCTCTATCCCCTGAGCTACGGGAGCCGATGGGTCCGTGGACCCCGACCGTCCATCGACTTTAGCGCACTGGTGGGATGATGCGCCATTCATGGCCACGGACGTGGACACCCGCCGGCCCTGTCGTCACCCTCTGGCAAGGTGGAACCATGACGCACATGCACGTTGCCGGCTCGGTCCATGCCGATGTCGCGGCTGCCGGCCCTCAGTGGCTGACCCTGCCCGATGACGTCAATGCCCTGGATCCTGCGCTCTGGTCCGGGTCAGCGGGACGTGGACATGACGGAATTGTCGACGTCGCAGGCGTCTCCGTGACAGACCTCCTGGCCGAGTACGGTTCCCCCCTCTACGTCCTCGACGAGGCTGACTTCCGCCAGCGCGCCCGGACCTTCCGCGACGCTTTCGCAGGCTGGGACGTCTATTACGCAGGCAAGGCCTTCTTGACGCGCACCGTCGCCTCCTGGATCGACGAGGAGGGCCTCTGTCTGGACACCTGCACCGGTGGAGAGCTCATCACGGCTCTCCAAGGCGGAATGGATCCTGCACGCATTGGCCTGCACGGGAACAACAAGTCCATCGACGAGCTCAAGCTGGCTCTCAGCGTCGGGGTCGGGCGTATCATCGTCGACTCGCTGGACGAGATCACCCGTATCGAGAAGCTGTGTCGAGAGACCGGTTGGCACGCCCGAGTCATGGTGCGTGTCACTGCGGGCGTCGAGGCTCACACCCACGAGTACATCGCCACCGCACATGAGGACCAGAAGTTCGGTTTCTCGATCACCAATGGTGCAGCCATGGTGGCCATGGTGAGGTGCCACACCAGTGACGTCATTGACCTGCAGGGCATTCATTCCCACATCGGCTCCCAGATCTTCGACACCGCGGGTTTCGAGGTGGCGGCTCGTCGCACCATGAAACTGCTTGAACAGTTCCGGCAGGCCACCGGCACTGCCCTGCCGGAACTCGACCTCGGTGGCGGATTCGGCATTGCCTACACCAACCAGGACTCTCCGGCCACCGTTGAGAGCCTGGCTGCTTCCCTGCGGGAGATCGTCACCCTTGAGGCCCGGGGGAGGGGACTGGAGGTTCCCCACATCTCCCTGGAGCCTGGTCGTGCGATCGTCGGGCCGACGACGATGGCCCTGTACACCGTCGGCACCGTCAAGCCAGTGGACCTGGACACCGGCGCCCAACGGATCTACGTGTCGGTTGACGGCGGCATGAGCGACAACATTCGTCCCGCGCTTTATGCTGCGGAATACTCTGCCGTCATCGCCAACCGTGCCTCGACCGTCACTCCGGTGCTGTGCCGCATCGTCGGAAAGCACTGCGAGGCCGGCGACATCCTGGTCCGCGACGTGTACCTCCCCGGTGACGTGTCCCCGGGCGACGTCATCGCAGTTCCTGGTGCCGGCGCCTATTCAAGGTCCATGGCATCGAACTACAACCATGTGCCGCGACCAGCCGTCGTCCGCGTCGGTATCGGAGACCACCCGGACACATCGGTATTGCTGCGACGGGAGAGCATTGACGATCTGCTGTCCCTGGACCCGGGCCCGGTCACGTCCGAGGTGCAGTGGCCGTGATAGATCACAGAAGCACACGGCCCAGGGCCCTTGACCAACCATCAGCTGATAACAACGAGATGAGGACGAGATGACGAACACCACCGGTCCCGCGTCAGCCCAGCCGATCCGCGTGGCCCTCCTGGGGTGCGGGGTCGTGGGCTCCCAGGTGGCCCGCATGATTGAGTCCCGCAGTGACGACGTCGCGGCTCGGGTGGGCCGTCGTGTCGAGCTTGCTGGCATCGCTGTCGCCCATCCTGATCGCCCCCGTCAGGGCCTTGACTCGCGGCTGTTCACGGATGACCCGACAGGGCTGGTCAACCGGGACGACATTGACATCGTCATCGAGCTCATTGGTGGCATCGACCCCGCGCGTCAGCTCCTGACGGCTGCCCTGGAGAAGGGACACTCCGTCGTCACTGCCAACAAGGCTCTGCTGGCTACCCATGGCACGGAACTGCACGCGGTCGCCGAGGACCATGGCGTCGACCTCTACTACGAGGCCGCAGTGGCCGGAGCCATCCCGATCGTCAGGCCGCTGCGCGAGTCGCTTGTCGGTGACCAGATCACCCGAGTGATGGGCATCGTGAATGGCACGACGAACTACATCCTTGACCAGATGACGACCACGGGAGCAGGTTTCGACGACGCTCTGGCCCAGGCGCAGGCCAAGGGATATGCCGAGGCCGATCCGACCGCCGACGTCGAGGGATATGACGCCGCCGCCAAGGCGGCCCTGCTGTCCACCTTGGCGTTCCACACGCGCATGCGCGGCGACCAGGTGTACCGGGAGGGCATCACTGCCATCACTCGGGAGGACATTGCCGCCGCTCGGGACATGGACTGCGTCATCAAGTTGCTTGCCGTCTGCCAGGCCAGTCCTGACGGCATCTCTGCTCGCGTTCATCCGGCGCTGGTTCCTGCCGCCCACCCGCTGGGCGGAGTCTCTGGTGCCTTCAACGCTGTCTTCGTGGAAGCTCGCGAGGCTGGGCACCTGATGTTCCTCGGCCCGGGTGCGGGTGGCTCCCCGACGGCCTCCGCCGTGATGGGTGACCTGGTGACGGTGGCTCGTAACCTGGTTCGAGGAGTTGCCGGACCGCCTCAGGACGTCTACGGCGAGTTCCCGATTCTGCCCATCGCCGAGGTTCACACCAGGTTCCACCTGCGCCTGCAGGTACGCGACGAGCCTGGCGTCCTCGCCGAAGTCGCGAAGATCTTCGCGAGCCATGGCGTCTCCTTGCAGACCGTGCAGCAGTCGGCGGTAGAGGGCAATGACCGTGTCGACGGCTGGTCCGCGACCCTCAAGATCCTCACCCACGAGGCCCGAGAGTGCGACGTCAAGGAATGCGTCGACGAACTCACCGGACACCATTACGTCAACTCTGATCCCCGCGTCATCCGAGTGGAGGGAATGTGATCATGACCCGGCAGAAGTGTCCCTTCGGCGTCATCGAGAATTACCGAGACCGTCTCCCGATGGACGGTATCGACGAGATCGTCACTCTGGGGGAGGGATCCACGCCGTTGGTGCCGGCGCCGCGTCTGGGGGCCGAGCTCGACTCCTCGGTGTGGATCAAGGTCGAGGGTTCCAACCCGACCGGCTCCTTCAAGGACCGGGGCATGACGATGGCCATGACGAAGGCGCTTGCTGATGGTTCCAAGGCAGTCGTGTGTGCCTCCACGGGCAACACCTCGGCCTCGGCGTCGGCCTACGCGACCCGGGCTGGCATGACCCCAGTCGTGCTTCTTCCCCAGGGAAAGATCGCAGCTGGCAAGCTTGCCCAGGCCGTCGTCCACGGCGGTCGCATCATTCAGGTCCTCGGGAATTTCGACGATTGTCTTCGCATCGCTCGCGAGCTGGCCGAGAACTTCCCGGTGTCCCTGGTGAACTCGGTCAACCCGTACCGCATCGAGGGGCAGAAGACGGCCGCCTTCGAGATCGTCGACGTTCTCGGCGATGCCCCTGACATCCACGCCCTGCCTGTTGGTAACGCAGGAAACATCACCGCGTACTGGAAGGGCTACGGCGAGTACGCCGCTGACGGCCCTGCCAGCCACACCCCGAGGATGTTTGGTTTCCAGGCCTCTGGGGCCGCTCCGCTGGTACTCGGGCACGACGTCGACGATCCCGAGACGATGGCCACGGCCATTCGTATTGGTCGTCCGGCATCCGGCGATCTCGCCCTGGCCGCCCTCGATGAGTCGAACGGTCTCATCGAGGCCGTCACCGATGAGCAGATCCTCGACGCGCAGGCTTTCCTGGCAGCTCGCGAGGGTATTTTCGTGGAGCCGGCCTCAGCCACTGGTGTGGCCGGTCTTCTCAAGCTGAAGTCCGAGAGCCGTCTGGAGCCTGGTCAGCGCATCGTCATCACTGTGACGGGCAATGGCCTCAAGGACATTGACACTGCCCTGAGCCGCACCACCTTGTCGACCGAGGCCGTCGAGGCGTCGACCGACAAGGTCGCAGCTTTGCTGGATTTCCACTCCTGAGAGGTTGACGATGGCTGACAGCGTGCGGGTGCGTGTTCCTGCCACCTCGGCCAATCTGGGCCCTGCCTATGACTGCATGGGTCTGGCGTTGGACCTGTGGGACGAGGTCGGAGTCGAAGTCCTTGATCACCCCGGGGTGCAGATTGATGTGACGGGGGAGGGGGCCGACACTGTTCCGCATGATGAATCTCACCTTGTCGTCGCAACGTTGCGACAGGGGCTGGTGGAACTGGGTTACCCCCGCCCGGATGCTGGGTTGCACCTGACCGCTTTCAATGCCATTCCGCAGAGCCGTGGCCTTGGCTCCTCGGCCGCGGCAATCGTGTCCGGATTGGCCTTGGCCTGGGGACTGGCGTGTCCGGGAGTGCCGTTGGACCGCACCGAGCTACTGACGATGGCGGCTGCCATCGAGGGACATCCGGACAACGCTGCCCCGGCCATCCTCGGTGGGGCCCAGCTGGCCTGGTTGAGTGGGGGAGTCGTCAACCACATCGGGCTGGCCGTCAACCCGTCAATCATCTTCCGTGTCTTCGTTCCTGATCGCCATGTGCCTACCGCGCTGGCACGCCAGGTTCTTCCTGAGCAGGTTGACCGTGCCGACGCCGTGCAGCAAGTTCTGGCCGCGTCACTCCTCGTCACGGCCCTGACGACCTCGCCAGAGCATTTGTTGGCCGCCACTCAGGACTGGCTGCATCAGCCTTACCGTCGCACTCTCATGCCAGAGTCAGCTGCGCTCATGGACGCTTTGCGCGACCGTGGTGTTGCCACCGTCATTTCCGGCGCCGGACCCACCGTCCTGGCCCTGGGCGCCCGTGATCAGTTCGAGGGAGCCTGGGACGTCGACACCACTGGTTTCGTCGTCCACGATCTTGTTCTCGGAGAAGGCGTTCATCTCCTCTGACGCGTTGTGTGAATGCGATCCGCTTCGTGCGTTATAGTGGTGACGCAAGCGCGCTCGATGCGCGCAATTCCCCACTGACGACCGAATCGTGGTCCCTGTGCCACAGTCCCGTTCGTGGGGACCATGTCCTCGGCGTTCGAGGGCCTCGAACGCCACACCATGGCCGAGAGTCTCGCTCAGCAGACCATCTCGGATCCCCGTGGTGTCAGCCGCCCGACCCATTGTCGATTCCGACGGCAGGCCCGATGAAACCTCGCCCGCCGGAAGTTGCACCGGCCGGGGCAGTTCGAAGGGACTTACGTGACTCAAACCTCACAGCCGGGTGGATCCTCGGATCTGTCCACGAAGTTGCTGCCCGAGCTTCGATCCATCGCCATCCAGATGGGTATCAAGGGAGCTCGCAGTATGCGCAAGGCTGACCTCGTGGCCGCCATCTCTGACGGGGGATACCCAGGAACTGGGAAATCCGGCCCTCGTCGTGATGGTGGTCTAGCGCTCCACACTTCCGGTGAGGGGGACGATACCCGTCCGCAGCGCACCCGTCGTCGCCGCGACAATGGCTCGACTGATCCCGAGTCGCGCTCCTCTGAGGGCGAAAGGACCCCGTCGGTCGGTGACCTTCTCGACGCCGCAGAAGTGCAGAAACGTGCCGACAAGGTGCCGACGCAAGAAGACGGGGGTCAGCGTGGCGAGGACGGCACCAACGACCGTCCGCACCGTGACGATGGCGACCGTGGCGGCACAGGAGACTCGCCGCGTCGTCGGGCTCGCAACACCTCCCGTGAGAATTCCAACGGCAATTCCGGCGACGATGTCAACGACGAGGTTGGTGCCCGGTTGGAGGCACTGTCCCGCGGGAAGAATGGCGAGCGTCCCCAACTGAATCGCGGCAGCCAGCGTGACCGCAACAACAATGACTCGAATCATGAGTCTGACGATGACTACGGCCGCTCTTCGGAATACGGCAATGGTGGTCGCCGCTCTCGCCGCCGCCGTCAGCGCGATCGACAGAATCGTCGCAAGCGTTCCAACGAGCGTTACTCCGATTCCGAGCCGAATGTCCGCGAGGATGACGTCCTCGTGCCGTGCTCCGGCATTCTCGACATTCGTGACCAGTACGCTTTCGTGCGCACCTCGGGATACCTGCCTGGCTCGAACGATGCCTATGTCTCGATGGCCATGGTCCGTCGCCATGGGCTGCGCAAGGGCGACGTCATTGTCGGTCAAATGCGTGCACACCGCGAGGGGGAGCGGCGTGAGAAGTTCGCACCTCTGGTCAAGATCGAGCAGGTCAACGGCGCGGATCCTGAGCAGATGAAGCAGCGTCCCGAGTTCTCCAAACTCACCCCGCTGTACCCGCAGGAGCGCCTGCGCCTCGAGGATGATCCCAAGAACATGACCGGCCGCATCATCGACCTGGTCAGCCCGATCGGCAAGGGCCAGCGCGGCCTCATCGTCTCGCCTCCGAAGGCTGGCAAGACGATGATCATGCAGTCGATCGCGAACTCGATCACCAAGAACAATCCTGAGGTTCACCTCATGGTGGTGCTGGTCGACGAGCGTCCCGAGGAGGTCACCGACTTCCAGCGCACCGTCAGTGGTGAGGTCATCGCGTCGACCTTCGACCGTCCTGCCGACGACCACACCCAGTTGTCCGAGTTGGCCATTGAGCGGGCCAAGCGTCTGGTGGAGCTCGGCCACGACGTCGTCATCCTGCTGGACGGCATCACCCGTCTGGGACGTGCCTACAACCTGGCTGCCCCTGCTTCGGGACGAATCCTCTCCGGCGGTGTCGACTCCGCGGCTCTCTACCCGCCCAAGAAGTTCTTCGGTGCCGCCCGAAACATTGAGCACGGCGGATCCCTGACGATTCTTGCCACCGCGCTCGTCGAGACCGGCTCCAAGATGGACGAAGTCATCTTCGAGGAGTTCAAGGGCACCGGCAACATGGAGTTGCGTCTGCGCCGTGAGTTCGCCAACAAGAGGCTCTTCCCGGCCATCGACGTCGACGCATCGGGTACCCGTCGCGAGGAACTGCTGCTCTCGCGCGAGGAGACCGCGATCATGTGGAAGCTGCGACGCGTTCTCTCCGGCCTGGAAGACTCCCAGGCCCTCGAGATGATGCTCTCGAGGCTGCGCAAGACTCAGACCAACGTCGAGTTCCTCTACACGATCTCGAAGACGACTCCCAGCCAGGACTGACGTCGTCAGGTGGACTGGTGCCGGCCGTTCGGTGTATCGTCGAACGCTGGTTCCGGTTCACGTCCGCATGATCAGTCGGGCGACCCGGGGCACGTTTGATTAAGGAGATCACATATGAAGCAGGGAATTCATCCCGAATACCACGAGACGACCGTGGTGTGCACCTGTGGGAACACCTTCACCACCCACAGCACCTCGAAGTCCGGCACCCTCAATGCCGACGTCTGCTCGAAGTGCCACCCGTTCTACACCGGTAAGCAGAAGATCCTCGACACCGGCGGCCGCGTCGCCCGGTTCGAGCGCCGCTACGGCAAGAAGAACTGACGTCGTCCATCAATGACGTATCACCATGACGCCGGGCTGATGCTCGGCGTCATGGTCTTTTCAGGGGTCTCGTGTGGTCCCGACACGGTTGGCCAGGAGGGTCATGAGCGAATCGACGCAGCAAGCGGTTGACGAGGTTCGTCGTCATCTGCGGGAGATCGAGATTCAGCTCGCCGATCCACAGGTGCTGTCCGACCCGGTTGCGATGGGACGACTGGGCAAACGCCATTCGCGCCTGCGCCACGTCGTGTCGGTGGCCGATCGCGTCGACCACCTGGCAGCAGACATCCAGGCCGCGGAGGATCTCGCTGACGAGGATCCCGCCTTCGCGCAGGAGGCCGACGCGTTACGAAACCAGCTCAAGACTGTCAACGGTGAACTGACCGAGCTGCTGGCTCCCTCGGATCCCCTTGACCAAGAGGACGCCCTGGTCGAGATCCATTCCGGCGAGGGTGGCGAGGAGTCCGCCCTGTTCGCCGGCGACCTGCTACGGATGTACACCCGCTATGCCGAGAGGGTTGGCTGGTCGATTCGTGAACTCACCAGCGAGCTGACCGATCTCGGTGGTTATCGCTCCGTCGTCGTTGCCGTCGAGGGGGTTCCGTCACGCCCGGCTTACGGTTATCTCAAGCACGAGGGCGGTGTTCACCGGGTTCAGCGGGTACCGGTGACGGAATCCGCTGGACGTATTCACACCTCGGCGGTCGGTGTCCTCGTCATGCCTGACGTCGACGAGACCGAGGTGGACATTGATCCTGCCGACGTGCGCGTCGACGTGTACCGTTCGTCAGGCCCCGGCGGCCAGGGGGTCAACACCACCGATTCCGCAGTTCGTCTCACCCACCTTCCGACCGGCATCGTTGCCAGTTGTCAGAATGAACGCAGCCAGCTGCAGAACAAGGCCGAGGCCATGCGGATGCTACGCGCCAAGGTCGCCGCACTGGCTGCCCAGCAAGCTGCCGACGAGAACGATCGCATGCGTCGGGACCAGATCCGTACCGTCGACCGCTCGGCGCGGGTGCGTACCTACAACTTTCCGGAGAATCGGCTCACCGATCACCGCATCGGCTACAAGTCCCGCAAACTTGACCAGATCCTCGCGGGTGATCTCGGCGAGGTCCTTGACGCCCTCCACGCTAACGAGGTGAGCCGGCGGATGGCTGATCGTCGTGATGGGCAGGAAGCATCATGACGGATCCCACCCCCTCACTTCTCCTGGCGCGAGCCACCCGGCAGCTGACCAGCGGAGGTATCGAGACCCCAGCTGCTGACGCACGGATGCTGCTGTGCGAGGCCCTTGACGTCCAACCCGCCAAACTCATCTTCGTGTCGAGCGTGAGCCCTCATGATGAGGATCGGTTCAACGAGATGGTGGAGCGACGTCGATCCGGGGAACCGACTCAGTACATCGTCGGGCATGCCTGGTTCCGCGGTCTGCGCCTGGACGTGGGCCCAGGAGTCTTCATTCCTCGGCTGGAAACCGAATTGGTGACCGAATGCGCCGTCGACGAGGCACGGCGCCTCGTCATGGCAGGATCTGCTCCGAGCGTCATTGATCTGTGTGCGGGCACCGGCGCCATCGCGCTCGCGATTGCCAACGAGGTACCAGGAGCTCGTGTCAGCGCGGTCGAACTCGACGAGGCTGCCTTGGTGTGGACTCATCGGAACCTTGCCGATACCGGGGTGGAGGTTCTTGCCGGGGATGCCCTCGAGGCTCCAGATGATGGGCGTCGCTTCGATGTCGTCGTCACCAACCCGCCGTATCTGCGACGTGTTGATGCCCCAGTTATGCCTACTGACGTCACGGACCACGAACCCGACCTCGCACTGTTCTCCGGGGATGACGGGTTGGACCTTCCACGTCGTCTCATCGACCGTGCCGCACAGCTACTCGTGCCGGGGGGTCTGTTCGTGATGGAGCACGACGACACTCAGCGCGAGGCCCTGACCGGGTGCATGGCAATGGCGGCGCAGTGGGACGAGATCGAGGACCATGATGATCTCGCAGGTAGGCCGAGGTTCGTCACGGCTCGACGACGGTGCAAGGATGTATGACATGGATGAGACTGACCAGACGACGGTCGAGGACAATGAGCTGACGGAGGACATTGACGTTGAGTCGACCGATACCGACAGTCAGTCCGAGCCCGTCGAGGCCGTGGCCGAGACCGAGGACACCGGGATCACCCCGCTCATACTCGACGTCGTGAATCCGGCGACCTACGAAGAGGCTCTGGAACAGGCAGCTGACGCCATCGCCGACGGTGAGTGCATCGTCTTGCCGACCGACACCGTTTATGGGATCGGTGCTGATGCTCTCAATTCCTTGGCCGTTCAACGTCTTCTCAACGCCAAGGAACGCGGTCGCGACATGCCGCCGCCAGTCCTCGTCAGTGATTCGGTCGCCTTGCCTGCTTTGTGCCAGCACATTCCGGTCGCGGCGGAGGCTCTCGCGGAGAAGTACTGGCCAGGTGGTCTGACTCTCATCCTGCGTGCTCAGGAGTCCCTCGGGATGGATCTGGGGGAGACCAACGGCACCCTCGCCGTGCGCGTTCCCGACCAGGATCAGACCCGTGAGTTGTTGCGTATGACGGGCCCGATGGCGGTCTCGAGTGCGAACAAGTCCGGACATCCGGCCGCGCTGACGGCTCAGGAGGCCGCCAATCAGCTCGGCGTCACGGTTGCGGTGTATCTGGATGCCGGCCCGAGTCGGGTGGGAGAGGCCTCCACCATCATCGACTTCGTGTCGACCACTGACGGCAAGGTCGTTCGCCAGGGAGCGTTGTCCTTGGAAGCCATCCATGAGGTGGCTCCCGATGTCGTCGGGATGGAGGAGTCCGAGGATGAGGCCGCTGAGGAGGACGTCCGCAAGGCCGAAACAACTCCGTCGGACGAGCCCAGTCCAGAGGGCCCGACAGAGTCTCCGACCTCCACGACCGATGATGTCGTACCTGCCGAGGAGACCGAACAGATCGCTCAGGGCGCAACTGCTGCGGACACCGATGCCCCAGTCACGCCGACTGACGAGAACTGACCTGCGAACATGCGGGAGTACATCCTGGTGATGCTGACATCAGGCCTGACGACCTATTTGTTGTCGGGCCTGTGCCGGCAAGCTGCCCTGAGGTGGGGGGCTGTCGCCAAGGTGCGCGCGAGGGACGTGCACACCAGGCCCATACCCTACTTCGGAGGGGTGGCCATGCTCGGTGGAGTGGCACTGGCATGCCTGCTGGCGCGAAACATGCCTTTCCTGGGGCGTCACCTCCTGGTGGCCGACGATGCCCTGACGATCTGCGTCGCTGGGGCCGTCATCTGCGCCGTGGGTGTCCTTGACGACCTGCTTGACTTACCTGCCCTGGCGAAAGCAGCAGGGCAGGTGCTGGCGGCCGGAATCGTCGTCACAGGTGGTGTCCGAATGTTCTGGATCCCGCTGCCCAACTCGATCATCGCCCTGGGGACGCCCACATCGATCCTCGTCACGGTCTTCTTCATCGTGTTGTGCGCCAACGCGGTGAACTTCATCGATGGACTGGACGGATTGGCCTCTGGTGTCGTCGCCATCGGGTCTCTCGCCTTCTTCTCCTACACCTACCTGCTGGCCCACGAGCAAGATTTTGTGGTGGCGACGACGACGAGCCTCATCACCGCTGCGACTGCGGGAGCCTGTATGGGATTCCTGCCTCACAACTGGCATCCCGCGAAGATGTTCATGGGGGATTCGGGGGCCTTGCTGCTGGGTTTGCTGCTCGCCACCTCCACGATTTCCCTCACCGGGCAGATCGACTCCACGGCCTTGACGGCACAGGGTGGCGGATTGGTGCCCGCCTACCTCCCGATCATCGTCCCGCTCATGGTGCTCGCGATTCCCGTCCTCGACCTCGTCATGGGATACGTCAGGCGAACTTGGCGGGGAACCTGGTTCTTCGTCGCCGACAAGCAGCACCTTCACCACCGCCTCCTGCAGCATGGTCACTCCCACATTCGAGCCGTCTTGCTGATGTATCTGTGGACCACCGTGTTGACCTTCGGGACGGTGTTCATCGGCCTGGAGAGGACCTGGTGGGCGGTTGTCATCGTCATTGCGGGACTCGTCATGTGCGTGCTCCTGACCATGGCGAATTCGCGACATCCGGCTGCCGAGGCCTGAGATTTCGACGCCATCGCGCGTTGTGTGTTACGTTTCTCACCGAGGGCAACCTCGCAGGGCCAATCACTCGACTCACAGCGTAGCGTTGTCGAGTTCTGGCGGCCTGAATCACCATCACTGGATCCATCGGTCATGACGTCGGGGAGGGATGACGAGATGACGAGTCTCGCCATGACTGGTCCCAGGCATACTCCTGTGGCTGGCTCTGCTCCCGTGACCTCTCACGTGCTGTCACGCATTTACCGAAGCGGCTTGGTCTGGGCCACTGCATGTGGGCTTCTTGTCACTACGGTGGCGACGGTTGGCGTCACTCCCCATCTGGCTTCCGCTCTCAGTGGTCTGGCCGGCACCGCAGCTGCCGTTGTCTTTCTGGCTTGTGGACGCGGAGTCCACCTGTTGAACCGCAGTGGATCCTGGATCCTGGGAGTAGGGCTCTTCATCATCCAGATCGCCGTTCTTGGTGGTCTCGGCGCACTCCTGGCTCAGTACCACACGGGCCTGCTCCCGATCCCGTGTGCGGCAGCGATCGTCGCCGTTTCCCTCGCGTGGATCGTCGGTGTTGTCGTCGCTGGACGACGTCCCCAACGCATTTATGAAGACCCGCAGGATCATGATTCCTCCAGTGCCGAAACTCGTCGGACCGACGGAGCTCGACGATGAGCACTGACAGGCCTATGGCTGCTAGAGTCAGCCTGGATATGGGCACGAACTCGATGACGCGAACGAGCACCAGCTCCACGCCGTCCTCCAGCGACGACGCCTGGGGCGTCCTGAGCTACGTCCTGGCGGGCATGCTCTTCTACGGTGGCATCGGGTGGCTGTTGGCCAGCCACTTCCACCAGATGTGGATCTTCGTCGTCGGCATGGTTGTCGGACTCGCGGCGAGTGTCTACCTCATCGTCAAACGGTACGGAACCGTGCCTGAACAGAACAACGACCGGGAGGGTCAGTGAACGGGATCGTGTCTCCCCTGGAGTTCCACACTCCGGGGCTTGAGGACTTCGAGTTCGACGGGACTCTCGGGGCGGCTTGGATGGACAAACCGTTCTGGCAGGCGATCATCGCCTTCGTCATCGTCATCGCTTTCTGGCTGTGGATGAGCAGTGGCCTCAAGGTCGTTCCCGGCAAGCGCCAGGTCTTCGGCGAGTACTGCTACAACTTCATTCGCAACGCGCTGGTGCGTGACACCATCGGTCATGGCTTCGAGCCCTGGTTGCCGTACTTGGTTGCGCTGTTCAGCTTCATCCTCATCAATAACTGGTTCGGCGAGCTCTTCGTCTTCATGTTCCCGACCTTCTCCCACGTCGGATACGTCTACGGTCTCGCGATCGTCTCGTGGTTCGTCTACGTCATCGCCGGCTTCAAGACCAAGGGCATCCGTTACCTCAAGGACTCGATGCTTCCTCCGGGCGTCCCGTGGTACCTGTGGTGGCTCATCATCCCGCTCGAGTTCCTGTCGAACTTCATCACCCGTCCGCTGACCCTGTCGTTGCGACTGTTCGCCAACATGTTCGCCGGCCACCTCATCATCATGATCTTCGTCGTCGGCGGCGGATTCCTTCTCACCTACCCCTCCAGCGTCATGTACAACATTGCTGGCGGTTTCTCCCTGATCCTCAGTTTCGCGCTCTTCGCGCTGGAACTGTTCGTGGGCTTCCTGCAGGCCTACGTGTTCACCGTGCTGTCGGCACAGTACGTGGCGTCCTCCATCTCCGAAGGACACTGACGGCACAACCCCCTAGACCTCGTCGTCAAACCGACCGGCGACGAAGACAACGCCCCACAAGGGGCACAATCCGGAAGGACACACCATGGTTCCCATGCTCATCGGTGGCTCGCTCAACTCCCTCGGCTACGGCCTGGCAACCCTCGGCCCGGCTCTCGGCGTGGCGTGGATCTTTGCGTCCGTCATCAATGGCACTGCTCGCCAGCCTGAGGCTCGTCCGGCCATGATGTCGACGGCATTCATCGGCTTCGCCGTGGTCGAGGCCCTCGCCCTGTTCGGCTTCGTGCTCGCCTTCATCGTTAAGTGAGTCCGGACGCATGAACATTCTCGAAATGGATTTGGGGCCACTTGTCCCACACCATTCCATCGAGATCATCGTCGGCATCATCCTCCTGCTGCTTCTCACCTGGCTCATCGCCAAGGCGGTTGTCCCCCGTTTCGAGAAGCTCTACGAGGAGCGCACCGAGACGATTCAAGGTGGGATCGAGAGGGCCGAGAAGGCTCAGGCGGAGGCCAAGGCTGCTCTGGAGAAGTACCAGGCTCAGCTTGCCAACGCCCGTGACGAGGCTGCCCAGATTCGCGAGGACGCCAAGAGCCAAGGCGCACAGATCGTTGAGGAGATGCGTGCCAAGGCCCAGGCCGAGGCCAATCGCATCACTGAGCGCGCTAACGCTCAGATTCAGGCGGAGCGCGAACAAGCAGTGCGAGAACTGCGCTCTGAGATTGGTGGTCTGGCGACGACTCTTGCCGGTCGGATTGTGGGGGAGTCCCTCCAGGACGATCAGCGCGTCCAGGCGACCGTCGACCGCTTCCTCTCCTCGCTGGCCGAGGAGCCCTCGGCTTCTGACTCGCGGACGGTGAATCGGGCATGACGACAGTGGTGAGCGCGTCACGACAGCTGGATGAAGCTGGAGATCGACTCGGTGCAACAGCCGACTTCGCCAGCGAGGTCTTCGCGGTTGTCGACGTCCTGGATCGCGAACGTGGTCTGTGCCGAGCCGTCTCGGACACAGGTTCTGAGGCCAAGGCTCGTCAGGGGCTCGTGGACGCGGTCTTCGCGTCGAAGGTCTCTCCCGACTGCAAGGAATTACTGGACGCGACCACCACTTGCAAGTGGCGGTCACCAGCGGCCTTGACGCGTGCGCTGGAGCGCCAGGGTGTTCGCGCCGTGCTGCGCGGAGCCCGGCAGGCTGACCGTCTTGACACGGTTGCCGACGAGCTGTTCCACATCAGTCGACTGGTACGCGGACAGGCTTCACTTCAGGTGGCGATCGGTGATCCGAACCGTTCGGTGAAGGATCGACAGAAGTTACTCACGACGCTGATTGGCGATCGAGTCAGCGAGGACACCCTCCTCCTGGCTCGCCGCGCGGTGGTGTCGTCCGACAACACCTTCGAGCAGGTCGTCGACGGCTATCTTCACATTGCCGCCGAACTGGCCGAACGGAGGCGCGCCATCGTGACGACTGCCAGTGCGCTGACTGACGCACAGCGTGCCGAGATGGTGAAGCAACTGGAACGGATCACCGGCAGCCCGATCGAGCTGTCCGAGGTCGTCGACCCGGCGACGCTCGGTGGTGCGCTCATCGACCTCGGTGACGAGGTCATCGATTCGACGGTGGCCCACCGTCTGGACCAAGCCCGACGAGAACTGGGCTGACACACGTGACCCCCACCTCGGGTGCGGGATGGGGGAGCTTACAAGGAGACGCAATGGCGGAACTGACGATACGTCCGGAGGAGATCCGCGACGCCCTGGACAACTTCGTCCAGAACTACGAGCCGGAGGCGGCGGCCCGTGAGGAGGTCGGCACCGTCGTCACGTCCGGCGACGGTATCGCCCATGTCGAGGGTCTTCCCTCGGTCATGGCTAACGAGTTGCTGCGCTTCGAGAACGGGACGATGGGCATCGCCCTCAACCTGGAGGAGCGGCAGATCGGCGTGGTCGTGCTCGGCGACTCCGACGGTATTGATGAGGGATCGACCGTTCGTGGTACTGGCGAGGTGCTGTCGGTGCCCGTCGGTGAGGGCTATCTCGGTCGCGTCGTCGACGCGATGGGCAATCCCGTGGACGGCCTCGGGGAGATCAAGGATGTCGAGGGACGTCGTGCCCTGGAGATTCAGGCTGCCGGTGTCATGGACCGCCAGGAGGTCCGCGAGCCGCTGCAGACCGGTCTCAAGGCCATCGACTCGATGATCCCGATCGGTCGTGGTCAGCGTCAGCTCATCATTGGCGACCGTAAGACCGGTAAGACCGCCATTGCGATCGACACCATCATCAACCAGAAGGCCAACTGGGAGTCCGGCGATCCCAAGAAACAGGTTCGCTGCATCTACGTCGCGGTCGGCCAGAAGGGCTCGACGGTGGCCGAGGTCAAGGGCGCTCTCGAGAAGGCTGGTGCGATGGAGTACACCACCATCGTTCACGCCCCGGCGTCTGACCCCGCTGGCTTCAAGTACATCGCTCCGTACGCCGGTTCGGCCATCGGACAGCACTGGATGTACCAGGGCAAGCACGTCCTCATCGTGTTCGATGACCTGACCAAGCAAGCCGAGGCCTACCGAGCAATGTCACTGCTGCTGCGTCGTCCGCCGGGTCGCGAGGCCTACCCCGGCGACGTCTTCTACCTCCACTCCCGTCTGCTGGAGCGTTGCGCGAAGCTGTCCGACGAGCTGGGCGGCGGTTCGATGACCGGTCTTCCGATCATCGAGACCAAGGCCAACGACGTGTCCGCCTTCATCCCGACGAACGTCATCTCCATCACCGACGGTCAGATCTTCCTGCAGTCGGATTTGTTCAACGCCAACCAGCGTCCGGCTGTCGACGTCGGTATCTCGGTGTCCCGAGTTGGTGGCGCCGCCCAGATCAAGGCCATGAAGTCGGTGTCCGGCACGCTGAAGATCTCCCTGGCCCAGTACCGGGACATGGAAGCTTTCGCCATGTTCGCCTCCGACCTGGACGAGACCTCCCGTCGTCAGCTGGATCGTGGCGCCCGTCTGATGGAGCTCCTGAAGCAGGGACAGTTCTCCCCGTACCCGGTCGAGGAGCAGACCATCAGCGTTTGGGGCGGCACCACTGGCAAGTTCGACGACGTCCCCGTCAGCGACGTGCTGCGTTTCGAGGGCGATGTGCTCGAGTACCTGCGCAGCCACGGAAACGTACTCACCACGATCCGTGAGACCGGTAAGTTTGACGACGACGCCCAGAAGGAAGCTGCGGCCGCGTTCGACGAGGTCAAGAAGGGATTCAAGACCTCTGACGGCAAGATGTTGGTTGGTCACGAGGAGTTCGATCCGATGTCCGACGAGGAGATCGACCAGGTCAAGATCGTTCGCGCGAAGAAGGGCTGAGCCGTGGCCTCAAACCTGCGGGAACTGCGGGAAAGGCGGAACTCCGTCGCGACGACTAAGAAGATCACCCGCGCGATGGAGCTCATCGCCTCCTCTCGGATCGTCAAGGCACAGAACATCGTCAGGGCGGCGAGTCCCTACTCCTTAGAGTTGACACGAGCCCTGTCGGCGGTTGCCTCCCACACCCACGAGGAGCACCCGCTCACCTCCGTCAATCCGGCCCCGAAGCGTTCGGCTGTGCTGTTGGTCACCTCTGATCGCGGTCTCGCCGGAGCGTATTCCTCGAATGCGATCAAGTCGGCCGAGCAGCTGCACGCCGCTCTCAGGCCGGAGCAGGAGGTCGTCACCTACCTGTGTGGTCGCAAGGGAGTGCAATACTTCGAGTTCCGTGGTCGCAAGGCCGAGCACGTGTGGAGTGGTTTCTCCGATTCGCCGACCTATAGACAGGCCCGCGAGATCGCGGACACGTTGATCGAGGAGTTCCTCCGTCCGACTGAGGAAGGTGGGGTTGACGAGATCCACATCGTGTACACCCACTTCGACTCGATGCTGACGCAGAAACCAAAGGTCGTGAGACTGTTGCCGCTGGCCGTCGTCGATCCGAAGGCGACGCCGGAGGGAGAACTCGAGGCTGGTGATCCTGGAGTCGGCACATCCGATGAGGAGATCTTCCACGAGTACAACTTCGAACCGGATCCGGTCAGTGTTCTGGATCAGTTGCTGCCCTTGTACGTCGCGAACCGTATCCATTACGCCTTGCTGCAATCGGCCGCCTCGGAGTTGGCAAGCCGGCAACGCGCCATGAAGGCAGCCACCGACAATGCCGAGCAGTTGATCCAGTCGCTGAGTCGGCAGGCCAACCAGGCCCGTCAGGCTGCCATTACCCAGGAAATCACCGAGATCGTGGGTGGCGCCGCTGCCCTTGCAGAGTCCGCCCCACAGGAGTGAGAGAGAACATCATGACTGCGACAGCTATTACCCCCGAGACGAAGGACGAGGCTGCCGGCATTGGCCGCGTCGTCCGTGTCATCGGCCCCGTCGTCGACGTCGAGTTTCCGGCTGGACAGATGCCGGAGATCTTCAATGCCCTTCACGTTGACACCGAGGTGATGGGGGAGACCCATACCATCACCCTCGAGGTGGCCCTGCACATCGGCGAGAACGTCGTGCGTGCCATCTCCCTCAAGCCGACTGACGGTCTGCGCCGTGGCACCGAGGTCCGTGACACCGGTGCCCCGATCACTGTGCCGGTCGGCGATGTCACCAAGGGCCACGTGTGGAACGTGACCGGTGACGTCCTCAACGTCGATCCGTCGACCATCGAGGTCTCCGAGCGCTGGCCGATCCATCGCGATCCGCCTGGATTCGATGACCTGGAGCCCGAGACCGAGATGCTGCAGACCGGCATCAAGGTTCTCGACCTGCTCACCCCGTACGTCAAGGGCGGCAAGATCGGCCTCTTCGGCGGCGCCGGCGTTGGCAAGACGGTTCTGATTCAGGAGATGATTTACCGTATTGCTCACAACTTCGGCGGTACCTCGGTGTTTGCCGGTGTCGGTGAGCGTACCCGTGAGGGCAACGACCTCATCAACGAGATGGACGAGGCCGGGGTTCTCAAGGACACCGCCCTTGTCTTCGGCCAGATGGACGAGCCCCCGGGCACCCGTCTTCGCATCGCCCTGACCGGCCTGACGATGGCTGAGTACTTCCGCGATGTCCAGAACCAGGACGTGCTGTTGTTCATCGACAACATCTTCCGGTTCTCACAGGCTGGTTCCGAGGTCTCGACCCTGCTCGGTCGTATGCCTTCAGCCGTGGGCTACCAGCCGAACCTGGCTGACGAGATGGGCCAGCTGCAGGAGCGAATCACGTCGACCCGTGGTCACTCCATCACCTCGATGCAGGCTGTCTACGTCCCTGCCGATGACTACACCGACCCGGCTCCGGCGACGACCTTCGCCCATCTGGATGCCACCACTGAGCTCTCCCGTGAGATTGCTTCTCGCGGTCTGTACCCGGCCGTAGATCCACTAACGTCGACCTCTCGTATCCTCGACCCGCTGTACGTGGGGCAGGAGCACTACGACACTGCCACCCAGGTGAAGCAGATTCTGCAGCGTAACAAGGAGCTTCAGGACATCATCGCCATCCTTGGTGTCGATGAGCTGAGCGAGGAGGACAAGGTCACCGTCGCTCGTGCCCGCCGCATCCAGCAGTTCCTGTCACAGAACACCTACACGGGTGCGAAGTTCACCGGTGTCCCGGGCTCGACCGTCTCCATGGCCGACACCATCGAGGGATTCCAGATGATCTGCCGTGGCGACGTGGACCACGTTCCGGAGCAGGCCTTCTTCAACGTTGGCAACATGGACATGGTGATGGAGAACTGGGACAAGATGAAGAAGGAGGGCTGAGTCCCATGGACCACCCGCCGCTTCAAGTCAAGGTCGTCTGCGCCGACGGCGAGGTCTGGAAGGGGGAGTCGGTCAACATCATCGTTCGGACCACCGAGGGTGATATTGGTCTCCTTCCCGGACACGAGGCCTTCCTCGCGGCCCTCGCGCCCTGCGCAGCCCAGATCATCACTCCTGACGGTGCCCGCGAGGTCATCGCCTGTGACGGTGGCTTCGTGGCCCTGGACAATGACGGCCACGTGTCGATCATTACCCAGTACGCCACGAAGTCGGAGGAGATCTCGGTCGATCAGGCTCACCGCGACCTCGACGAACTGAGGAAGAAGATCAACGCGGACGAGCGAACCGAGGAGGACTCCTTGGTCGTCCAGGATCTGACCCACCGCCTTCACCTGGCGCAGGCTCAGCTTGCTGCTGCCCGCGTCGCCGGGAAGTAGAACGTCTGACGAGGGTGGGAAGGGGGTCGCCGCGAATCACTCGCGGCGACCCTTTTTCATCTCGTCGCTGACGAGGGAACTTAGGGTTACCTTCGTGGAATGTCAATGTTCTGACGACTAGCGTTGGAATATGCACGCTTCCATCGCTTTCATCGGTATGACACCGATGTTGTCGACGCTGGCGATGGATGCTGTCATCATCGGCCTCATCGTGTGTTGTGCCGTCATCTACATGATCTGGCTTCTCGTCAGGCACCGCGTTCTCATGCGTAGACGCGGTGCTTTTTTGTGCGGTTTGCGAGTTATGGGTGGGCCCAAGCCCGGCGGATGGATGATTGGCACTGCCCGCTACGCCGACGGCACCTTCGAGTGGTATCGAGCGATCGATCCCCGTCCCGTTCCCGCCATTGTCTTGAGGCGGGGCGGACTCGTCATGGTCGAGCACCGCCCGCCGAACGTGAATGACTCCTTGGCACTTGCCTCCGATGCCTACGGGATCGTCACCCTTCAGACAGGGCGCAAGGGCAAGTCCTCGGTGTGCCAGATCGTCGTTGATCCTGGCGTGGTAACCGGCCTCATGTCGTGGCTCGAGGCGGCTCCCCCCGGTGGCGTCGAATATGCCGCCGCAGGTCACCTCATCTGATCATTCCTTTGTGGCTCCCGGGTTGCGTTCTCCACCTGGAACCCACAACACCTCGTCGGAAGAATCCTCGCCAGCCTTGTTGGCTGCTCGCGACAGGATGAAGAGCAGGTCGGACAAGCGATTGAGGTATGTGATCGCCAGTTCGTTGACACCGCCCGGAGTCGTCTCGGGGTCATCCGAAATCTCATTTCCGTATGTCTCAGCAGCTCGCCATGCCGCTCGCTCCGCGGTACGAATGGCAGTTCGGCACACGTGCAGCTGCGCACCGACAGGGTTTCCGCCCGGGAGGATGAACGACTTCAGGGTCGGGAGATCGTCGCCGAACTCGTCACACCAACGCTCAAGCCGATCGACGCTTTCCTGGACGGTGCGAAGCGGTTCCCACTTCGGGTTTGCGACAAGCGGGTTGGCCAGATCAGCGCCGACGTCAAACAGTTCGTTCTGGACGATGCCGAGCGCTTCTCGCACCTCATCGGTGAGCACGTGGATCGTGGAGTCCAGGGCAATGGCCAGACCGATGTTGGCGTTGGCTTGGTCGACGAGACCATACGCTTCCACGCGCAGATCTGACTTGGCTGCCACTGAGTTGTCGACCAGACGGGTCGAGCCGTGGTCGCCAGTACGGGTGTAAATCTTGGAGAGAATGACCATGATCCCAGCCTACGGGCATTATCAATGCACGGAAGGCGATCATGGTGCGCGAGCGTTCACATCGCCAAGCTGTCCTTACGGGATGGATCGGGATCTTTTCCTAGGGCTTGACCTGGCTGCTGAACTGGCGATGGTGCGGCAGGGTACAGCGTCATACCAAGATGATGGCTGGTGTGCCAGGGGCATCATTCGACAGCCAGACCTCGAAGTGTGTGGACGACTTCGTCAAGCATCTGACGCGTGAGGCGTCCGGTGTTCGTGTTCTGCCGACTGACGTGGTAACACCCGACGACGTGGACTGTGGTGCCGTCCGTCCTCGTGATCTCGGCTCGAGCCCCGTGGCCGAAGCGGGGAGCGGGGCGGGGGACCTGCCACCCGAGCCGGCGGGCAGCCCCCAGAGTTGACGTCCAGGCAATCTGACCAAGACACATCACCGCACGCAGGGTGGTCAGCGCAGAGAGTTCGTTGTCGAACCAGATCGCACAGGTGCGTTTCTCGTCGGGACTCGGCCAATTGTCGGGTGGAGCGCAGTGCACCGGGGCAATGATGCGACAGTCATCGAGGCTCAGACCATCAGCGGCGTCGATGCTTTCCGCCTGAGACGCAACACCGGCGTCATGCAAGGCACGGTACAGCCAATCCCCGGACTGGTCTCCGGTGAACATGCGACCAGTTCGGTTGGCTCCATTCGCAGCGGGTGCCAAGCCGATGACTGCCATTCGGGCCATCGGATCCCCGAACGAGGGTACGGGCCTCCCCCAGTAAGGCTCATTGCGCCATTGAGCGCGCTTGCTGATCGCCTTGTCCTCCCGCCATTCGATGAGGCGAGGACATGCCCGGCACACTGAAATCGCGGCGTCAAGGTCGGTGGGTTCATTGCATCGGCCGGCAATCTTCGCAACGTCATCAGCGTTGTTGGCGACTGGTGTCCGTGGCGTTGCCAGGTCTCCTGGCCAGCCGGTTCCAGGAATGACGGGGGATTCGAACAGGTCCCCAGTGTGCGGATGGGGGAGAGCAGTCATGGTCACTTCTCAATAATTCGGTCATGCTCAGTCGGGTCTCGGTCGAAGTGTTTCATGTGGTGACGTCGGCTCATGACAGCGGTGATGACGAGGATGGTCGCAACCAAGGCGTTGGTCACGATGGCAGGAATGAAGCTTGCCGCCGCGACGATGACGAGGGCGAGGATTGCCACGAGGCGACGCCATGGCGTGTGCTCAGTGACCCTGTGAATGTGCCATGCCTGTGCCGCGAGATACAGAATGGCACCTCCACAGGCCAGGGCTGTCAGCGTGAGGCTGCCGTGATGGGCCGGTTCGCCGACGATGATCTCATCGGACACTGCGAGCGGGATGAGGCCCAGCGCAAGGACCATCTGCACGGTGACGGAGCGTGCCCCGGACTCGGCCGGATCATCGTGCTCAGCAGGGTCGGTTTCCAGAATGACCTCGACGTCCCAGATGTAGAGCCACCACAAGGCGAAGAAGGTGACGATGGAAGTGGTGGCGGCAAGGAGGTTGAGTAGATGGAACCCCGCTTCGTGAAGGCCGGTGACGATGCTGACGATCTGCTCGCCCAGAGCCAGGATGAGGAACAGCCGGATGCGTTCAAGCATGTGTGCGGTGTCGAACTGCCACTCGGTGGTGTCGATGTTGTTCCTGCGTCCCAGCGGATGACGCCCAACCTGAGCTTGGCCAACCTGCGCTGGGCCAGTTGTTCCTGCGTCCCAGCGGATGACGCAGCAGCATCCCTGCCACTTCGACGATGACCGCAGCGAACCAGACCCACAGTCGGGCGTGCGGCTCAACGAAAATGCCGATGATCCAACCGATGGCTGACAGACAATGCCACACCATGACCCCGCGGGAATGGAGTTTCATCTCTTCGCGACCGTGGATGAACCACGTCATGGCGACCTGACCGAGCTGGGCGATGAGATATGGCGCGACGAAGGCGAGACATTCGACGCCGTCCTCAAACGCCACTGGGATGCCGGCAGCCATGAAGATTCCGAAGAAGAGCACCCACAGGATGGGCCGCCGCAACGACTTGTTCTCGGTGATGGTTCCGGTTGCCGAGAACGAGGTGTTGGCCCACAACAAGTAGAGCGGTACCCACAGCACCATGGTCTCGAGCCCGCCCCGCCACGTCACATGATCGTGAAGGGTGGTTGCGAGCTGACCAATGGCAGCGACGAAGACCAGGTCGAAGAGGAGCTCGATCGCGGTGACGGCTGTGGTCCGCTCTTCCATGCTCGCGGAATCGGCGGCATCATCCTGCATCGTGGTGTTGTTCATGGGTCCTCATCAGTTAGGTGTCGCGTCACATTCTACGGGAACCGGGCGTCACGACGATCACACGATGAAGTATTCCGGAAACCGGAGTACTCTGAGGTCACGTGACTTCCGGACGCATCTTGCCCGAACCCTTCGACCCGCTTGAGGCCGAATCCGCAGCCGACCTGGTTCTCACGTGCGGACGAGTTCAACGCCTGGCCAAGCGACGTGCTGGCATTCCGCCGTCCTCAGTGACGTGGCGGGTCCTGCACACCCTCGAAGTGATGGGGAGCGTCAGCACCGGAACCCTCAGCCACGTGGAGGGAACCAGGCCAACCACCACGACGGACATCGTCGAGAGGCTTGAGCGTGACGGCCTGGTGACGCGACGGCGCGACCCCGACGACGCCCGCAGCAGATTGATCGAGATCACTGATGAGGGTCGTGATTACTGCCGCCGTTGCGAATTGTCAGTGGGGGAGTCGGTCGTGCCTGCTCTCAAGGAATTGACCGACGAAGAGCGTTCCATACTGATTCAGGCGCTTCCGGCTTTGCGAAGGGCAGTCCAGGTGCTGTCTGACGACGATGAGAGGACGACGAAGAAGTGACGAGCAAAGAACCCATCAGACCGGCCGTGTGGGCTGTCACCATTGCGGTGGCCTTCTCCTACATGGGGGTGGGCGTCGTTGACCCCATCCTCCCGGAGATTTCGTCGGCCCTGCACGCCAGCCCGGGGCAGACCGAGCTGCTGTTCAGCACCTACCTCTTTGTCTCTGCCGCGTTGATGTTCTTCGCCTCATGGGTGGCCACCCGCATTGGCCGCAAGAAGACCCTTCTCGTCGGACTCGTCATCATCGTGACCTTTGCGACGGCCTGCGCGTTGTCCGGTCACGTCAACCTCATCATCGGATTCCGCGGCGGCTGGGGAGTTGGGAACGCTCTCTTCGTCTCGACCGCCTTGGCGACAGTTCTTGGCGCCTCTGCCGATGCCCGTCGCGCCATCATGCTGTACGAAGGTGCTCTTGGGGCCGGAATGGCCTTGGGTCCGCTCGTCGGTGGCGCCCTGGGTTCGATTTCATGGCGGGGCCCCTTTCTCGGCACCGCAGTTCTCATGGCGATCGGTCTTGTCGCCATCGCGTTTTTCGTCCCGCCGACCCCGATCGACAAGTCCCAGCGCCGCTCTGCTGCCGAGCCGTTCAAGGCTCTCGTCGATCCGCGGATCTCGATTCTCATGCTGGCTGCCCTGGTCTACAACTACGGTTACTTCACCTTGCTTGCCTACGCGCCGTTTCCGCTGGCCGAGGCGTCCATTCGAGCTGGTGGTCAGTTCACCCCGCTCGATCTGGGTCTGGTCTTCTTTGGCTGGGGCCTCATGGTCTCGTTGGGGTCGGTGTGGCTCGGACCGCGTTCCTGCGAACACCTCGGTATTCGTCGCACAGTTGTCGTCACCCTGATCCTGTTCACCATTGACGAGGTCCTACTAGCGACCTGGATCTCGCCGATTCCTCAGGTGATCGGGGTCATCATTGGCGGTCTGTTCATCGGCATCGTCAACACTGCCATGACTGAGATCGTGATGTCCGCGAGCAACATCCAGCGCGAGGTCGCGTCGTCGGCCTACTCCGGCGTTCGCTTCCTCGGCGGCGCGTGCGCTCCCACTCTTGCCGGTGCGCTGAGCTCCCTGTGGGGGGTCGGTGGCCCGTACTACGTCGGAGCTGTCACACTCGCGCTGACAATCATCCTGCTGTGGATTGACCGGCAGCGCCGCAGGCGGATGACGGCACACAGTGTCGCATTGGAGTGACGTCCCGTGAAGTGTTGATGGTCCGCACCGGATTAGAAGTTCTCACCCATCAAGGCGCAGGAGGAGGTGTACGCCGTGTCGGTCATCGGAACCGTAGACGCGAATTCTGCGTAGCACACAGGCTCCTGTGGAGGTGGTGCTCGGGGTCGTGGGTATCCTTGATGGGCTGTTCGAAGGAGTATCCGGGCCGAGTAAATAGCGAGGGGAGCGACGACCATGATAGAAGAGATGGAGATCATTCCTGGTTTCGTCGTTCCCGAGTCACAACTACAGGAGCGGTTCTCCCACAGCTCCGGGCCTGGCGGCCAGGGCGTGAACACCAGCGACTCACGGGTCGAACTGCAGTTCGACGTGGCTCGCTCTGACGCCGTGCCAGAACACTTGCGACCGATGTTGCTGACAACCCTGTCGAATCGCCTGGTCAATGGAGTCTTGACGGTTGCCGTTCAGGATGAGCGGGCTCAGTTGGCCAACCGCCGTCTCGCTCGTGCCAGGATGGCCGACGTGCTCCAGAAGGCATGCGTCCAACCGCGACGACGCCGTCCCACCAAACGAACCAGGGGATCGCAGCGTCGTCGCCTTGAGGCGAAGAAACGACGCGGGGAGATCAAAAGGAACCGACAGCGCCCGAACTGGTAGTCAGGAATCCACGAATCCGGTACGGAAGACATTCGTAGTCCACGCGTCACCGATTTGGGATAGCGCACATCCGGGGGTGCTCGATGATGAATGACCATTCGACCTTCGTGGAATGACATAATGTCTCTTATCGGACAACTATGGTGGGGTGGCGAGATGGCGCCAGGGACTGCCGGCCTACAGCGGAAACTGGTGGATGGTGAGCTTGTTCCTTTCACCACATTTGGTGAGCGTGACGAACTGGTCAACATTGACTTCCTCGGAGATGCTGAGTCGGTGCTCAGGCGGCCATTCGAGATCGGATGGGGCGCCTCTTCTGCCGCTGCGACCTGGGAGAACGACCACCTAGGTCAGCAGGGCAGGGCAAAGGCCCTCTCAAGTGATGCACGCACCCGTCTCCCGGTTGGCCTCCACTCCCCCGCGCACTGGGCCTGACTGGCCTCCACTCCCTGCGACGTGAGCGAGCGTTGGCTACGAGCCTTTTGCGGCTGGTGCGGGTCCTCACTGGCCTTAGGTCGAGAAGGGCCGACGGAGCTGTCCGTGTCCTCGATCTCGGGGCCACAGGGCCCACGCCACTCCCATGAGTCCAAGCGCGACCAGCAAGACTCCGCTGGTGTAGTCGGAGTAGCGCTCCGCCCAAGGACGTCCCAGAAAGGGGGTGGAGAAGCAACCCATCACGAAGGGCTCTAACAGCGCCCCCACCGGCACCACACAACGTGCCACTGCGCCAGCCCCACCTGGTTTTGCTGCCATCCACCCCACCAGGCCCAGCGGACCGCACAGCAGTGCGGCAGCAGCAAACCAGTTCAGGTTGCCTAGCAGGTCGTTGGTCCCATCTAGGTGGATCACCCAGCCGGTGACGAAGTCGAGCACGCCGCCGACGACATAGTGGATGAACAAGGTCGCGACAGACGCGACAATACCGCCCAGGAATGCCACGGTTGGACGGGACAGCTTCCATCCAGCGTAGACGGCGACGCCTGCCCACACGGTCCCCGAGCTGACGACCTTGGCGATGCTTTTGCGGACGAAGGACCATGTCTGGAAATGGCCTTCCAGCTCCCACTGAGTGGTCATGTTGAACAGCACCGCGATCAGCGCGACAGCCATGCAGACCTTGGCAATGGATCTCCAGACGGGATCCTCCGCGAGTTCATCCATGAGCATGGAGCCTAGTGATACCTGGCCATGTGGCGCATCAGACTCCAGTCCCACCACAGTGACACCACGGTCCTCATTGGCCTGGACTCCAGCCCCGACACACGCCTGGCGCCCTTCGGCATGAGCGGATGCTCACGCCCATCACGGTCAGTCCCATATCAACGGGGTCGGCAGACCTGCGCACAGCTAGCTCACTACAAGCGAACCGTCTGCAGCGTTGAGTCCGCAAGACTCAAGTGCATTTGCCCCAACATGAGCCGCGGGGACTCGACCCGCCCGAAGGCGACGTGTCACGGCGTGGTGTCACCGTCAATCGGTTCACCGCGCGTGAATCGGGTGTCTCGACGTTATGATGCCATTGCTCCACTCGCGACGAAGGGATCACATGGCTCCGCAGGGTTTTCAGGACAAGGTGGCGTTCGTCTGGCGGGTGGCGGACAAGTTACGCGGTACGTTCAAGCAACATGAGTACGGCTCGGTGATGCTGCCGCTGCTGGTGTTGCGCCGTATGGATGCGGTGCTGGAGCCCACCAAGGATGAGGTCCTGGAGTACGCCGATGGTCTGGTGGAGATTGGCCCTGGTCAGGACAGGGTGCTCAAGCGTATCTGCGGCCAGCGGTTCTATAACACGTCGCGGTACACATTCGCCCGGCTGCTCAGTGACGACAAGAACCTGGCTGACAACCTCGCCAAGTACATCGCGTCCCTCTCCCCTGACGCGGCGACGGTGATCGAGGCGTACCAGTTCGACGGGAAGATCACCCGGATGGACCACGCCGGGATCCTGTACGGCGTCATGGCCGACTTCGCGGACCTGGACCTGCGTCCCAGCGAGGTCAGCAACGAGACCATGGGTTACATCTTCGAGGAACTGTTGCGGAAGTTCTCCGAGATGAGTAACGAGACCGCCGGTGAGCACTACACCCCGCGTGAAGTGATTCGTCTGGTCGCCGATCTTCTCATCGGGGGTCAGACCGCCCGCGACCTTACCGAGAACCAGATGCCGGTGCGTACCATCTACGATCCGGCGGCCGGCACCGGCGGCATGCTCATGATCACCATGGACCGCATCAAGGAGCTCAACCCGAAGGCCCTCGTCAAGGTCTACGGCCAGGAACTCAATGACGAGACCTGGGCCATCGCCCAGTCCGACCTCATGATGCAAGGCATCGGCCCCGAGCAGATGCACAACGGCAACACCCTCACCGCCGATGCCTTCCCCACCGACAAATTCGACTTCATCCTCGCCAACCCGCCCTACGGCGTCGACTGGAAGGGCTACGCCCAACCCATCAAGGACGAACACAACAGACAAGGCTTCAATGGTCGTTTCGGCGCCGGACTCCCCCGCGTCTCCGACGGCTCCCTACTGTTCCTGCAGCACATGCTCAGCCACATGAAGCCCGTCACCGACGCCAGTCCGAACGGATCGCGCGTCGGCATCGTCCTGTCCGGCTCTCCCCTGTTCTCCGGCCAGGCCGGATCGGGTGAGAGTGAGATCCGCCGCTGGCTGCTGGAGAACGACTGGCTGGAGGGCATCGTCGCCCTGCCCGACCAGATGTTCTACAACACCGGCATCTCCACCTATGTGTGGATTCTCACCAACGCCAGGACCGACGCCGAACGCGGCTTGGTGAAACTCATTGATGCCCGCGACATGGGCACCAAGATGCGCAAAAGCCTCGGTGACAAGCGCAAGGAACTCACCGATGACGCGATCGACGAAATCGTGCGCCTGTTCAGCGGCGCCCTCGACGAGTTCGCCGACGACAAGCGCGTCAAGGTCTTGCCCCGGGAGACCTTCGGATTCCAGCGCGTCACCGTCGAACGCCCCCTGCATCGGCGCTGGGAGGTGACCGAGGCTGTCGTCAAGACCCCACCCTTTGAGCAGTTCACCAATCTGGTCGGGAGGACATACGGCACGCAGAAGGCCCTACTCGCCGACGCCCCCGGCATGACCGCAACGCAGAAGAAGAAGTACGCCGCCGCCTGCGCGGTGAATGATCCAGATGCGCCGGTGGTGATGAAGAAGGGCAAGCCGGAACCCGACACCGACCTGCGCGACCAGGAGAACATCCCGTTGCCCGCCGGTTGGTTCGACCTCGATGATGACGCCCGCGTCCAGGCACTGCTCGACTCTGCTGAGAAGCACCTGACCGAGGAGATCCGGTCGTACGTGCCCGACGCGTGGATCGACCACTCCAAGACCAAGCTCGGCTTCGAGATTCCCTTCACCCGCCAGTTCTACGTCTACACGCCGCCCCGCCCTGTCGAGGAGATCGCCGCGGAGATCAAGGAGTTGGAGGCCCAGATCCAGGGCTGGATGACGGGACTAGGGCTGTGACCACTGAGACCTTGGGACACCTTCTGACGAGGATCGACCGACGCGGGGAGTCAGACCTTCCCCTGCTCGGAGTGTCTGTGGCCACGGGGGTGCGACTCCGCGGCGGCGATGACGGTCGACCAGCCCCCTCACTTGATCTGAGCGGGTACAAGGTGGTCGAGCCCGGTGACATCATCATGAATGCCCTCGGCAAGCCGCATGGAAGCATCGGCCGCTCCGAGATTCGCGGAATCACCAGCCCCGCCTACTGGATCCTGAGAGCTCAGCCAACACTGGACAGTCGCTATGCCCATCATCTTCTGCGCTCTCAATGGGCCGTTAGTAGATATGCAGGGCTCGGAAAGAACTTGCCGCCCAATCAGTTTGACATCCCATGGGAAACATTCGCCAAGATCGAGACATGGCTGCCGACAGTAGAGGAGCAGCGGCGGATCGCGGACTTCCTCGACGACCGCGTCGCCCGGATCGACCGGATCATCGCAGCCCGAAAGCAGCAGGGAGTTCTAGGAGGTGAGGCTCTCAATACGGTCTTAACAAGCGCAGTGGCCGGTGCTCTTCCTCAGTCGTCCGGGGTTGTCTCGTCTGGGCATCCGTGGTTCACGGCACGGAGTGCCGGAACAGAGATGATCTCCTTGTCTCGAGTACTTGTACTTCAACGAGGAGTAGATTTGACCGCCGATGAACAGATACCTGGGCCGGTTCCAGTCATCACCACTGCGGGAATCAGCGGTTGGCACAACACCCCGATCTCTAATGGCCCTGGTGTCGTCATAGGTCGATACGGAAGCGTTGGGAACGTGCACTGGATCGATCAGCCGTACTGGCCTCACAACACCACTCTGTATGTCAAAGAGACATTTGGAAATAGTCTGCGCTGGATCTACTACCTTCTCAAGGCTTTCCCCTATAGCGCTATGCAGGCCAGAGCTGCCGTCCCTGGGATCAACCGAAATGAGATGGCCACCGAGATAGTCCCGAGACCACCCTTCGCGGAGCAGAGCGCGATAGTGAACTACCTGGACGAATACTGCGAGTCGGCTGCCGCAGCCAGATCCACGGGTGAGCAACTTATCTCTCTCCTGCAGGAATACAAGCAATCCCTCATCACGGCCGCCGTCACGGGCGAGTTCGACGTCACCACAGCCTCCACGAAAATTCCGGAGTGAGCTATGTCTGTCACCACTGAGCACACCTTCGAGGGCAACATCGAGGCCCACCTCCTCAACCATGGGTGGTCGAAGGTCGATCCCGGAAGCTACGACAAGAAGCTCGGCCTGTTCCCGCAGGAACTGATCACCTTCGTCCAGTCCACCCAGCCGAAGGCGTGGGCGAAACTCGTCCGGCACCATGGTGGTGACGACGCAGCACGCACCAAGTTCTTGACGCGCCTGGCCGCCGAACTCAACCAGCGAGGCACGATCTCGGTGCTCCGCTCCCCCATCAAGGACCGGGGCGTCGACGTGCGCCTGTGCTACTTCAAACCCGCCTCCGGGCTCAACGAGGAACAGACCGCCCGCTACGAGGCGAACCGGCTGGCTGTGGTGCGCCAGCTTCATCATTCCGTGTCGCGCCCGAAGGATTCACTCGACATGACGCTCGTGGTCAACGGCATTCCCGTCGCCACGGCCGAGCTGAAGAACACCCTCACCGGGCAGGACGTCGAGAACGCCCGCCAGCAGTACCGCACCGACCGGAACCCGGCCGACCTCATCTTCGCCCGCCGCACGCTCGTGCATTTCGCCGTCGACCCGCACCACGTGTCCATGACCACCAGGCTCGCCGGGCAGAAGACCCGGTTCCTCCCCTTCGATCAGGGCAGCGCGGGTGCCGGCCATCCAGGAACTGCGGGCAATCCTCCAGCCAGCTCAGGCGGCTACCAGACGTCATACCTGTGGGAGCAGGTGTGGCAGCGCGACGCGTGGCTCGACATCCTGGGCAACTTCGTCCACGACAGCGACGGCACGATCCTGTTTCCCCGCTTCCACCAGTGGCACGCCGTCCGCTCGATACTTGACGCGACGAAACGTGACGGCGCCGGGGTCGATCGGCTCATTCAGCACTCGGCTGGATCGGGCAAGAGCAACACCATCGCATGGTCGGCCCACCAGCTCTCCCGGCTCCACGACGACAACGATCAACCGATCTTCGACAAGGTCGTCGTCATCACCGACCGCAAGGTGCTCGATCAGCAGCTTCAGGCCACCGTCGCCGGGTTCGACCACACCTTGGGCACGATCGTGCGGGTCGACAAGAACTCGGCGCAGCTCAAGGAGGCGCTGGAGGGCAATGCGGCCCGCATCATCGTCACGACACTGCAGAAGTTCCCCGTCGTGGTGCAGGCTGCCGCCGAGGACGCCAAGAACGGCGAGGCCAAGGAGGTGGCGGGCAGACACTTCGCGGTAATCGTCGACGAGGCCCACTCCTCCACCTCCGGGGAAGCCGTGAAGGATCTCAAGAGGGTGCTCGGTGGTCCCGAAGCCCTCCTCGCGGCCGCCGAGGAGGCCGAGAACGCCGCCGAGGAGGCGGCCGATGCGGCTGATGTCATCATCGAGTCGGCGGCGCACCGTGGCAAGCAGAAGAACCTGTCCTTCTTCGCGTTCACCGCGACTCCGAAGCCCAAGACCCTTGACCTGTTCGGGCAACGGGGCGAGGACGGATTGATGCACCCCTTCCACGTCTACTCGATGCGCCAAGCTATCGCCGAGGGCTTCATCCTGGACGTGCTGAGCAACTACACGACCTACTCGGTGTACTACCGGCTCGCGAACGCCGAGGGCGCGATGGACCCCGACCTGGAGACCAGGAAGGGCAAGGCGGCGTTGGCTCGATACGCGTCCCTGCACCCCTACGAGATGGACCAGAAGGCCGAGATCATCGTCGAGCACTTCCGGCAGAAGACCGCCATGAAGATCAACGGGCACGCCAAGGCCATGGTGGTCACCCGCAGCCGACTGCACGCGGTGAAGACCAAGGAGGCCATCGACCGTTACATCATGCGCAAGGGCTACGACCGCGGAACTCACCCGCTACAGGCGCTGGTCGCGTTCAGTGGCCCGGTGACCGATCCCGACATGCCCGAGAAGCAGTGGACCGAGGCCGAGCTCAACGGCTTCCCCGAGGGACAACTTCCCAAGAAGTTCCACACCGCCGATTACCAGGTGCTCGTGGTGGCGGAGAAGTACCAGACCGGTTTCGACGAACCCCTGCTGCACACCATGTACGTCGACAAGAAGCTGTCCGGGGTGAAGGCCGTCCAGACGCTGAGCCGGCTCAACCGCACGACGCCCGGCAAGGACGACACCTTCGTGCTCGACTTCGCCAACACCGCCGAGGAGATCCAGCAGGCCTTCCAACCCTTCTACCAGGCATCACTGGCCACACCGACCGATCCGAACGTGCTCTACAACATGAGCAACGACCTGTGGTCCGCGCAGGTGCTGTCCGAGCCCGAGATGGACGCCTCGGTGACCGCGCTGCTCAGCGATGCCCCGGACCGCCAGGGCGAGGTGTACGCGAACCTTCACCCGGCAGTCGGCCGCTGGACCGCCTTGGACGAGGAGCAGCAGGAGGCATTCCGCGCCACCCTCGACCAGTTCTGCCGCGCCTACGCCTTCCTGGCCCAGGTAATGCAGTACATCGACCCGTCGCTGGAGAAGCTCTACTTGTACGGCAAGGTGCTGCTCACCCAACTGCCCGCCCGAGACGGGGACCCCATGCCACAGATCAGTAAGCAGGTGCAGCTAACCCATCTGCGGATGGCCGTGACCGACCAGACCGCCATCGATCTGGAAGCCGACGACGACATCCCCGGCACCGCACTGCCCGGCGGTGGCCTCGGCAAGCAG
This sequence comes from Cutibacterium avidum ATCC 25577, assembly GCF_000227295.1. Lineage (GTDB taxonomy): Bacteria > Actinomycetota > Actinomycetes > Propionibacteriales > Propionibacteriaceae > Cutibacterium > Cutibacterium avidum. The sequence continues at coordinate 1,862,780 of NZ_JH165054.1, forward strand.
AACGAGCCCGAGACGGACAAGCTCTCGGCCCTCATCGCGGTGATGAACGAGAAGTTCGGTGCCGAGCTGAATGACGCCGACAAGCTCACCTTCGAACAGACCCGCAGGGACGTCATACAACGCGACGACATGCGCATGGTCGCTGAGAACAACGATCGTGACCAGTACCGCCTCGCCCTTGAGGAGATGGCCGACGAGATCATCGTCGACCGCACCAACCGCAACGGCCGGCTCGTCGATGCCTACTTCTCCCGCCCCGAGGTCCGCACGTCCTTCGTCGACTACCTCATGGTCACCTATGACGAGTTTCGCGCAGGCACCGGTGAGACTCGCGCGAACCGATGCTAGTCATCGCACCATGCGTTGGCCGTGGCGAGGGCGCAGCGTGGTCCTGAGCTACTCTCAGCAGCGAGCGGTCACGCCATGAATATCTGTCAGCATGTCATCGTCCCGGAGCGCTGGGTCGTGCAAGGAGTTGATCACATGACCTCGAACACCACGGAGCCGTGTCGCCGGAGGTATGGTGCCGCGTTATGGGCGGGCGTGCTCGCGGGGATTATCGGCGCCATCGTGAAGTTTGGCTGGGAAGTTCCGCTGCCTCCGCGCACCGCGGCACGCAATGCCACGAACCCTCCCCAGCAGCTCCTTCAGCAACTTGGGTTCAGCGAGCACTTCACTCACATGTCGTACACCTTCAGCGGGTGGCCGCTCCCCTTCGTGAGCTTCATCGTCCACTTCGGGTTCTCGATCTTCTTCGCCGTCGTGTACGCGCTGCTGGCCGAGAAGCACCCTCGCGTCAAGCTGTGGCAGGGCGCGGTGTTCGGCTTGGCCATCTGGGTGCTCTTCCATCTCATCCTCATGCCAGCCATGGGCACCGTCCCCGCCCCCTGGCACCAGCCCTTCGACGAGCACCTCAGCGAGTCCTTCGGGCACGTGTTCTGGATGTGGGTCATCGAGCTCACCCGGCGTGACCTGCGCAACCGCATCACCGGAGAGCCTGATGCCGAGGTTCCGCTCCCTGCACTTGGAGGTAACTGACATCGGATGTGGATCCGCACTGGTCCGCTCGACGACCGTGTGAAGGTGGGCGATCGTCGAGCGGGGGCTCAGCCGCGAGCGGTCACGTCGTGCCGCGGCTTGATCCCTGACGCGGGGACCAAGCGGTACTTCTCCAAGGACTGTCGCAGTGTCTCGGCAGCATCGACGTTGAGTGGACTACTGGTCCACGCCGGGTACGCGATGTTGACGAACCGGCGGTTCTTCACGGCAGGAAGGTTCTTCGTGGCCGGATTGGCCTCGAGCAGGGCGACCTTCTGGGCCATCGTCTGGCCGGGGTAGTCGTCGAAGACAATGACGTCGGGTCGGGTCTGCGCGATCTTCTCCCACGAGATCGACGTCCACGTGTTGGCCACGTCCGTGGTGGCGCTCACGGCACCCGCCGCCTTGATGATGCCTTCAGGGCCGCCGTAGCGCCCACTGGTGAACACGCTGCCGGTGTCGCCGCTGTCGACCATGAGCACCGTCGGCTTGGTCGATGCCTGAGGGGCTCGGGCCAGAGCCCGACGTCGCGTGTCGATGTCCTTGACGACCCTCAGGGCCTCCTGGGTGTGCCCTGTGACGGCGCCCAGGTTGCTCAGATCCGACCGCAGGGCCGTCCAGGGATCCATGACTCCGCGAGCCTTGTCATCGCTCTTCGCACGGCAACTCTCCGACAACACGTAGGCACTGATGCCCCGTGCGCGCAGCTCCTCGGGAGTGAGATGGGTGCTTTCACCGTATCCATATCCGTACCCGGCGAGCATGACGTCGGGTCGCGCGCCCAGAACCTGTTCGAGCGTCGGGTAGGAGCCGTCACTGTCGGGCAGGGCCGACACCGCCCGGTGGCCGTAAACTTTCGCCAAGGCATCGGTCTGGCCCTTGATCCCCGTCGCCGCGACGATCTGGTCGCCGGCGCCGATCGACAACATCATCGCGACCATGTTGCTGTCGTTGACGAACACTCGTCGCGCATGGGAGGGGAAGGCTCGGCGAGCACCACAGTTGGTGATGGTGACCGTCGAGGGACCGGAGGCGCTCGAGATCGAGGAACTCGTGTGGGTCACGTGGGCGCAAACTCGTGAGGGCCAAGGTGAGGGCGGCCGCGCCGGCGACGATGAGTGGTGATCGGGTCATGAGGTGCCTTCCGGTCGGGATGTGTCAGTGGGATGGGTGTGACACAACGGGCCGGGGCTCGCCGGGTCACAGAGAAGATGGGATAGGCCCGTGATGGGGTCGACGTGGCGCGTGAGCCTCATGCCGAATGCCTTGCTCACCTCGCCACGGGTGAACACGTCATGTGGTGGACCCTGGGTGAGCACGCGTCCCCCTGCGAGAACGGCGACGTGATCGGCGTACCGCTCGGTCAACGTGAGGTCATGGATCGCCACGACGACGGTCTGGTCGAGGTCACGGATGAGTGCGAGCAGGTGATGCTGCTGGGCCAGGTCCAGGTGGTTGGTCGGTTCATCCAGCATGAGTATGGGAGTGCGCTGGGCCAGCCCACGAGCCAGCATGACTCGACGGCGCTCTCCACCGGACAGTCGTGAGCAGGGCCGATCGGCGTAGTCGGACATGTCGACCCGGTCTAGTGATTCCATGACGATGCGATGCTCGTCCTCACCGCCGTGGTCCCACGGCCGTCCATAAGGGGTACGTCCCAGGGCGACGAGTTCACGCACGAGCAGGTCACCAGGTGGTGAGTCCTCCTGGGCGACGAAGGACACCTGGCGTGCGCGTTGTCTGGCCGAGAGACGTCGGAGGGGGACATCGTCGAGGAACACGTCTCCGGCGGCCGGCCGGCTGATTCCGGCGATGGCACGCAGCAGGGTCGACTTGCCCGAACCGTTGAGCCCGATGATGGCCGTGACGGTACCGGGCTCGAAGTCCAGATCGACGTCTCGGACGATGGTTCGCCCCTCGACCTGCGCCGCGAGACGTCGTGTGGTCAGTCGGGTGCCCATCATGCCCCCGCGTACTGGTAGTGGCGCCGTCCCAGCAGTAGTAGGAACACCGGGGCGCCTAGCAGACCTGTGACGATGCTCAACGGAGTCTCCTGCGGGCGGCTTGCCACCCGGGAGAGGACGTCGACCCACACGAGGAAGAGTGCGCCGAACAGAGCGCTGACCGGCAGGACGACGCGATGGCGCGGTCCCACGAGGAGCCTGGTGAGGTGGGGAATGACGAGGCCCACGAATCCGATGCCGCCGGAGACCGCGACGATCGCGCTCACGAGGATGGCCTGGACGATGAAAAGGGCGACTCTCAGGCCGGTGACCGGAACCCCGAGCGAGGAGGCGAGTTCCGGGCCTGCTGCTAGCGCGTCGAGCCACCTGGATCCAATCATGAGCAACAGCAGGGTGACGACGACCACCACCGCCGTCGGCACGAGGGTCTGCCAAGAGGCGCCTGCCACGCTGCCCAACAGCCAGAAGAGGACGGACTGGGCCGATTTCGGGTCGTTGCTGTGGAAGACCAGGAAGCTCGACATCGCGCTGAAGGCTGAGGACATGACGACACCGGTGAGGACGAGCCGCAAGGGGCTCAGACCTCCCTGGGCCATGGCGATGCCGAACACGGCCGCGGTCGCGACGAGGGCACCGAGAAGGGCACCCAGGTACAGCGAGTACACGCCGAAGGCCGCCAGCGTTCCCGTGGTGATGACGGCTGTCGCCCCGACGCTGGCCCCTGCCGAGACCCCGAGCATGTAGGGATCGGCCAACGGGTTGCGTACCAAGGTCTGCATGACGGCGCCGCCGACGGACAGTCCGGCCCCGGCGACGACGGCCAGCACCGTTCGTGGAAGTCGCAACCCCCACACGATCTGGTCCACGGTGGCCTCGACGCTGCCTCCGCGCACGTGTACATCCAGGACGTGCCACGCCTGTTCGATGGGCAGCCGGATCGTGCCGAAGGCCAGCGAGAGCACGACGCTCAGGATGAGGGCAACCGCCAGGACCAGCAGTACGGGCCCGGCGGGCAACCGGTGATCCTCGTGGGCCCGCGATGACGTCGATCCGTCCGACAGTTGCCGTTGCCCGGGCGAAGCGCAGGGATGGGTGTCTCGATGGCGGACATGTGGCAAAGGAACTCCTGGCGGTTGACGCCCATCTCGCGAGGCGTACGGCGGCTGCATTCGCCGGGAGGTTTTCGGGCTCGGGGTCGCGCGGCTCGTCCCCTTCCCAGGTGTCTCCACCCAGTGGGCTCGCGGCGAGCCATCACCCACACCGCTGCGCGTCAGTCCTGGATTCGCACCAGGTTCCCTGACCGGCGAGACGCAGCGTACCACGCAGGTGGTGAATCGTCCCACTCATTCATGAACCCGCCCCGAGAATCGAAATCTCCATCACGAGCGACATGTCCCAGAAGTGGCGGATGTCTCACTCGTACACTGTCCGCAGGCGAGGTCATGCAGTGGTGGCGGCCCGGAAAGGCGACGTGCAGACTCGGTATGTATCCACGAGATGAAACAAAGGCTGTCGACGGGTTTCAGTGGTCTTGTTGCTGCCTGGGGGCCATTGTCCCAGTTCGGTGTCCGATCACATGCTCGTCATCACGGGTTCATGTCCTGTTCACAACCGCGTCATTACTGGATATTCCAGATCGCCGCCCTTTGTGAATTGAACCTCCGCGTCGTTAGCATTGGATCGCAGATCCTCCCGGGATGGTTGCCTATTCTCCTTGACAGGGGCGTGCATCGACTTCCACAGGGGCTCTGTGAAGCACGTCAATTCCTATGGATGCGAATCCGTGAGGAGTATGAAAAAGCCATGCCCTTGAAGAGACGTCCAGGGCGCAGAGTTCTCGCGGCGGCTGCCTCGGCAGTCCTCGCAGTGTCTGCCATGATGCAGGTGCCGGCGGCTCACGCCGTCATTCCACCCAAGCCGCAGGGCTATCCGATCGCGCACCTCTATGAGTCGTGCACGGATGCCTCCGCCCACGCCCAGGGATACCCCGAGTGGCATTACGGTGAGACGGGACGACGCTACCTCAGCGACGGCACGATCCAGTTCACCAACCGCACCGATCAGGTCGTGCCGTACACCGGCACGATCGAAACTGAGAGCAACCACGCCATTTCGGCGACCTCGGCGGCGAAGCTCCCCTCCGGATGGAACACCACCGCCAAGTCTGACATCGGCCTCAAGCTGTCCAATGGCTGGGTCGAGGGTGAGACCGTCGGTCCCGTTAAGCTCAAGCCGGGTGAGTCGATCCGCGTCGAATACGGCGTCCTCGAGAAGGACTTCGTCTCGATGTTCGTCACCTGCAGCGACGGCGTCCTACAGAACTCCAACGGCGCTAACGTCATTCGCGGCACCGGTCCGGCCGAGCGATACGCCTTCGTCTACCTCATCCACGCCGACGGCTCCATCTCGGATCTGGCGATGCAGATCCCGTCGCGCCACGCGGGTGCCAACAGCAAGCCGATGGGATCGGACACCTACACCGCCATGTCGGGCCCCAGCCTGGAGTCCGTGGCGAAGCCGACCGACCACGTCGTCGAGCCCGCCGTCGCTCCGCAGAAGGATCCGTCCTGGCCGGCGAAGGGTCAGACCTGCCGTGCCCGCGACATCGCGTGGTACCCCTACGACATCTCGTCGATCCAGCCCACCTACCGCAAGCCCGGCTACTCGACGGACTTCCTCAACTGGTCGAAGGCCCCCTACGACTACCACCCGGTGACCGACTTCGTCGTGGGTGCCCAGTACAACGGGTACGCCAACTGGATGGGTCGCTACGGCCGCCTGCCGGCAGGATGGCTTGGCAGCGTCGGGGCCACCAACCGTGCCTACATGCCCGTCGGAACCGCCCTTGGTGCGGTACACCTGCAGCCCGGTGAGCGCGTGCGCGTCACCTATGGCACGACGATGACCCGCGTGAACTATCGCGAGATCCACTGCGGCAGAGACGGAAAGTACAGCTTGGTGTCGAACTACGGCACCGCCTCGGCGCCAAGCGGTTTCTGGGCCGAGGCCACCGTCACCTCCCGGGACGGCAGCGTTCGCAAGATCGACGTCACTCCCGACAAGTACCGCCAGGTTCCCCTGCCGACTCAGTCAGATCGTTGATCTCGGCGTCCTCAACACCACTACCACCGTCAATCCCGACCACGAAGGAGAACACTCATGATCACCCGACTGCTTGCCGTTCCCGCAGCCCTCGCCGCCTCGGCCGCTTTCACGGTCGTTCCGGCCCAGGCCGCCGCCCCGGCCCAGGCCGCCAACCCCACGACGATCGGCGCCTCCTGCGCCAACATCGGTGAGACCGGCCAGACCATCACCCGGACCCGTAGCTACTTCGACGGCTCGGCCGGCACGTGGACCATCTCGAACTACAACGACGATCCGCTGCCCATCACCCGGACCATCACCGAGACCAAGACGAAGACCTGGAACGTCTCGGCCGGGGTCGACTTCCCGATCCTCGACCTCATCCACGTCACCTTCTCGACGAGCTACACCGACAGCCAGTCCTACGAGGTCGGCGACACCGTCGGCCCGTACAACCTGGCTCCGGGCAAGACCGCGGTCCTGCGTGCCGGATGGGTCGTCTCGGACTTCCGTGGCCAGCACACCGTCTGCGGCGCCGATCACACCTGGAAGGCCAACGGTGGTGAGTTCACCGCGAGCCTTCCGAAGGAGCGTCACATCGCCATCAGCACCCGCGACAACGACCCCTCCCTCGAGGCCTGATCGCCCATGGGATTCCTGACACACCAGGTGCGTCGCGGGGTCACACTCGCGGCGGCGGCTGCCCTGTCAGTGGCCCCGTTCGCCGTCTCCGACGCCCATGCGGCCGAGTCGGCCTCCGCCAGTGACCCCACCCAGTTCGAGCTGCCGCAACGGTGGAACTCCGACTACGAGCCGGGAACCGAGTGCTCGACCCCCGGTGAGAACGGCACCTACCTGACGGCCAAGAAGCGTTGGTTCAAGCAGACCGACGCCTCCAGCGTCGCGAACAACACTGCCAATGCAGTGCCCGTCTCGACGAAGGTGAAACAGTCGCGCACCCAGACCCTCCAGGTCAGCGCAAAGGTTGCCGGTCAGGGTGACCTGGCCAAGATCATGACGCAGACCTTCGGGTTCACCTACGTCAACGAGGTCCACTGGTCGCTCAAGCAGGTCGTCGGGCCCTACACCCTGCCCGCCGGCAAGGAAGGACGTCTGGCCTGGGGATTCATCATCCTCGACGCCGATGCCCAGAACGTCCATTGTGCGCCGAACCTCAGCTGGCAGGCCACGGGTCGCCCGTACCACGTCTCGGCCCCCGAGAGCCGGTACGCCGAACTCCAGATCGACAACCCGGAGTACGAGGACCTCTCGTACTGACACCGGATACCAGAGATCGAGGGGCCGCGGATGACCGCGGCCCCTCGATCCGTCTTCGTCGTGGGTCTCCTGCCCGCCATTCGCGTCTTCGAACCCGCTCTGTGTTGGCAACACCGGGGCTAGTGGCCCAGACGCCGAGGCGGGGCCCCGTCACCAGGACCCCGCCTCAAGCCATACATGAGAACGTCAGATGTTGATCATCTCTCCGCCGATACCCTCGACAGCATCCTTGAGGGCCTCCGACAGGGACGGATGCGGGAAGATGTTGCGGGCGACCTCGTCAGTGGTGATATCCCACATCTGTGCCACGGTGAGGGCCGGGATGAGCTCGGACACGTCGTGTCCGATGATGGTGGCTCCCAGCAGCTCGTTGTGACGGGCGTCGGCGACGACCTTGACGAAGCCGGACCCGTCACCCATGCCCCAGGCCTTGCCGTTGGCCGAGAACGGGAACCGTGACACCTTGACGTCGTAGCCCTGTTCCTTGGCCTGGGCCTCGGAGTAGCCGAAGGTGGCGACCTGCGGCTGACAATAGGTGACCCGAGGGATCATGGCGTAGTTGATGGGCATGGTCTGCGCCCCGGCGATGGTCTCGGCGGCGACGACGCCCTGGGCCTCGGCGGTGTGGGCCAGCATGAGCTTGGCCGTGCAGTCACCGATGGCGTAAATGCCCGGGACGCTGGTGCGCATGAAGTCGTCGATCTCGATGGCGCCGCGTTCGGTGAGCTTGACGCCGGTGGTCTCCAGGCCGTACCCCTCGACCCGCGGGGCGAAGCCGACGGCCTGCAGGACTCGGTCGGCCTCGAGCACGGTGGACTCGCCACCCTTGGCCGGACTCACCGTGACCTTGACCTTGTCTCCCGAGTCGTCGATCGACTCGACCTTGGTGCCGGCCATGACCTTGACGCCGAGCTTCTTGTAGGCCCTGGTGAGTTCCTTGGAGACCTCGGGATCCTCGTTGGGGACCATCCGGTCAAGGTACTCGACGATGGTGACCTGGGCGCCGTAGTTGGCCAGGACGTAGGCGAACTCGGTGCCGATGGCGCCAGAACCAGCGATGATGATCGATCCGGGGACCTCGTCGGAGAGGATCTGCTCCTTGTAGGTGACGACGCGGTCCGACAGCTGGGTTCCCGGCAAGGTCTTGACGGTGGACCCAGCGGCGATGATGCAGTTGTCGAAGGTGATCTCGTCGGACACCTGACCCTGCCCGTCCTTGACGACGACGGACTTGGGCCCGGTGAACTCGCCCCACCCGGAAAACTCGGTGATCTTGTTCTTCTTCATGAGGTAGTGGACACCCTTGACCATCCGGTCGGACACCTCACGCGACCGGCTGTAGGCCTTGCCGAAGTCGACGGAGATGTCGCCGCCGATGCCGAAGGCGCCAGCCTCCTTTGTGACGATGTGCGCAAGTTCCGCGTTGCGCAAAAGCGACTTGGTGGGGATGCAGCCAACGTTGAGGCAGACACCACCCCAATATTCCTTCTCGATGATGGCGGTCTTCTTGCCGAGCTGAGCGGCACGAATGGCGGCAACGTAGCCGCCAGGGCCAGCTCCGAGGACAACAACGTCAAAATGTGAGCTCATGGGTAACACTCTAGTGGGAAGGTCGGTCTGTGACGATGATCTCACTGAGGAGATTTCTGTCGGGTTGCGACTGGCCCCTTCTGCCCCGCGGTTCAACCTCAGATCTGATATATCCTTGTCGGAAGACTTCATCTCGTCGAAAGGATCTGCTGTGGACAACATCACCCCAGCTGCCGTCGGTCGCCTCATCCGCGACGCACGCAAGCAGCGCGGCATGACGCAGAACCAACTGGCGGAGCTCCTCAAGACCTCCCAGAGCGCCATCCACCGGGTCGAGTCAGGCACACAGAACCTCTCGCTGGAGTACATCAACCGCATCGCCGAGGCCCTTGAGTCCCCCATCATCACCCAGCCGGGTGGCGGCACGATGAACTACCGCATCGAAGGCGGCCGCCAGCTCGAGGGCTCCATCGAGGTGCGTTCCTCCAAGAACGCTGCCGTTGCCCTGCTGTGTGGCTGTCTCATCAACCGTGGCCGCACTGTGTTGCGCGGAGTCGCTCACATCGAGGAGGTCAATCGCATCCTTGAGGTGCTGACGTCCATCGGCGTCACCTACGAGTGGTCCGAGGACGAGCGCGACCTCACCCTCATTCGTCCTGCTGAGCTCAACCTTGACGACATGGACGTCGAGGCCGCCCGTCGCACCCGAAGCGTCATCATGTTCCTCGGCCCACTGATGCGCTTCTATGACTCCTTCAAGCTCCCCTACGCCGGCGGCTGCAACTTGGGCGCCCGTACCGTCGAGCCTCACCTCCAGGTCCTGCGCGCCTTCGGTCTTGACGTCGTCGCGACCGAGGGTTTCTACCAGTGCCACATGACGGATCGCACGGTCAAGGAGCGTCACATCGTCCTGACCGAGCGCGGCGACACCGTTACCGAGAATGCTCTGCTCGCCGCAGCCCAGACTCCGGGCGTGACGATATTGCGCAACGCCAGCCCGAACTACATGGTTCAGGACCTGTGCGTCTTCCTGTGCCAGCTCGGCGTCAAGATCGAGGGCATCGGGACGACGACCCTGCGCATTCGTGGCGTCGAAAACATTGATGTCGACGTCGAGTACGCGCCGTCCGAGGACCCGATCGAGGCCATGAGCCTCCTCACGGCAGCCGTCGTCACCAAGTCCGAGCTGACGATCACCCGCTGCCCCATCGAGTTCCTCGAAATCGAGTTGGCGATTCTCTCCGAGATGGGTCTGGACTTCGATCTCTCCCCCGAGTACGTCTCCCACAACGGATTCACCCGTCTGGTCGACGTCACCGTCCGCCCGAGCGAGCTGCGCGCGGTCGCGGACAAGATCCACCCGATGCCCTTCCCGGGCCTCAATATCGACAACCTGCCGTTCTTCGCCGTCATCGCCGCGGAGGCCGAGGGCCAGACCCTCATCCACGACTGGTGCTACGAGAACCGGGCCATCCATCTGCTCGAGTTGGGCAAACTCGGAGCCGACGTCCAGCTCCTCGATCCGCACCGACTCATCGTGCGGGGACCGACGCGCTGGCGCGGCCGTGAACTCATCTGCCCACCGGCCCTGCGCCCGGCCGTCTGCCTGTTGTTGGCTGCCCTGGCCGCCTCCGGCGAGACGACCCTGCGCGACGTCTACATGATCAACCGCGGTTACGAGGACCTACCCACCCGACTCGGGGCACTGGGAGCCAAGATCTCCGTCTTCCACGGCTGAGCCGAGGCGTCCTCGGGCGACCAGTCCAATTCGTCACCGGGATGGTTCCAGGTGCGCTCGAGGACCGCATGGACGACGCCTGCAGCCTTGCCGAGTGCAGTCTCCGGGGACTCCCCTGCGACGAGCTGAGCCGTCAGGACTGCCGTCGTCAGGTCGCCAGCGCCGTTGAAGTGACGGTCGATGAGGGGACCATGGGTCACAATGGTCCGTTCCCCCGCCACCGCAACCATGGCCAGCCCGTCACCGTTCTCGTCCTGATGCGGTACTGAGGTGACGACGACGAATTTCGGGCCATCAAGGCCACGAGCGGCGTCCACGATCTCGTCAATCGTGAGCGGCATGGTGTCGGTCAGGATGCCGAGCTCGGCCACATTCGGCACAAGGACGTCGGCACTCTGGACAGCCTCTTTCATGAAAGCCACGGTGTCGTCAGGAACGTAAGTCCTCACCTGATCACCAACCATGTCTCCCATGACGGGGTCGCAGACCCACATGGCATCGGGATGGTGCTCCCGGCACTTCTCCACGGTCCGCAAGACGGTGGGACCGGTGAGAGCCGTGAGGTAACCCGACAAGACAGCGTCAACATGCTTGAGTTCGCCGTTGGAGTTGAGGGCGTCAACCATGCCGTTGATCTGCTGAGCATCGATCGGGATACCGGCGACGCTGGAACGGCCGTTGTGGTTGGACAGCAGAGCCGTGGGCATCCCCCATGCTCGGACCCCCATGACGCGCATCACCGGAACTGCGATGCTGTTTCCGACGGTTCCCTGGACGACATGGGACTGCAATGACAAGACGGTGGGGCTCACGCATGACACTGTAGTTGCCATGGCGATCACGGATCCGGACCATCTCAGGGGAAGAATGTATGGCTGTGCGAGCCACTGACTACCCGTATTGCCAACGTCCGTTCACCGTTCTTGCCCATCGGGGCGGAGCCGGAATGATCGTCAACAAGGGGATCGAGAACACCCTGGCGGCTTTCGGACATGCGGTGGATCTCGGGTGCACCCACCTCGAGACTGATGTTCACGCCACCAGTGACGGTGTCCTCATGGCCTTTCATGACCCCATTCTCGACCGGGTCACCGAGTCCAGCGGTGTCATTGCGAAGATGCCGTGGCACACGGTTAGACAAGCCAGCGTCGGCGGAGAGCCCATCCCCACACTCGATGACGTCCTCGACGCCTTTCCGGAATCCTTCATCAATATCGACATCAAGCACGACGCCGCCACCATGCCCCTCATCGAGGTCCTTTCCCGTCACCGGGCCTGGAATCGGGTCTGCGTCGGATCGTTCAGCAGCAAACGCATCCGAACGTTCCGCCGCTTGGTGCGCGAGCGCACGGCAACCGCGGTGGGACCGGTCGGAGTTGGGTGGGCCGTCGTCGGACCGAACAGCCTCCAGATGGCCGAATCTCGAGGCGACGCGTACCAGGTCCCCCATCGTGTGAGCCGGTACGGTGTTCCCCTGGTGACGCCGACCTTCGTTGCCGCTGCCCATCGCCTCGGTCGAGCGGTTCACGTCTGGACGATCAACGAGGTGTCAGAGGCTCGAGAACTCATGGACATGGGAGTCGACGGGATCGTCACGGATCGTCCCGACCTCATGTGCGACTTCGCGCGCATTCACCAGCCCAAGGACGCCCCGACACTCATTCCACGGTGAGTCGCGGCGAGCTGAATGCCCCACTGGTCACAGCTTGTTCCACGACGCGAACGCCCGTCCCGAAATTCGGTTCTGCTCCCGGAATTTGTGGCTTGTGGGATGCTGGACCCATAGACGACGGCCCAACCAGGGCCTGACGCCTACGACCAGGAGGGAGCATCATGGCCGACCGTGCACTGCGAGGCATGGGTTTGGGATCCAAGAGCTTCGAGGACGAAGAAGGCGTTGAGATGGCCGAACGCCAAGAGATTGGCTTCGACTGTCAGAACGGTCACCACTTCGACCTCACCTTCTCCACCGAGGCAGATCTGCCGAGCTTGTGGGAGTGCCCGCGCTGTGGCGCTGAGGCGCTGCGGAGCGACGGCACCGATCCTCAGCGGAAGAAGCAGAAGCCGCAGCGCACCCACTGGGACATGCTTACTGAGCGTCGCTCAATCCCCGAACTCGAGGAATTGCTTGCTGAAAGGCTGGAGGAGATCCGTAAGGGGGATTGATCCTCGGCCAGAACCCTGGGGCGACACCGAGTCAGCGTGTCGTGGCCCCGAAGAGCATGAGAGTGCCCAGCAGAGAAGGGGCACTCTCATGTGCTCTGGTTGGCCTCAGCGCTTCAAACGACGGTCCTTGATGTCGCCGGCAACCTGCTCAGCCCGTTCGAGGGCGACGTGCCCGAGATCCTTGAGCTGGTGGGAACGATAGTCAACCCCCCACAAGGTGGTGCGAAGCAGAGCCTCGACGACGATTTCCTTGCTCATCTTGGAGTTGCCGTACTCGCGCTCGATGAACTCAATCGGCACCTCGGCGACGGTCATGCCCTTCTTGAGGGTGCGCCACGTCAGGTCGAGTTGGAAACAATAACCGGCCGAGGCAACCTCGTCCAGACCGATCGTCCGCAGGGTGTTCGCGCGGAATGCGTTGAATCCACCGGTGGGATCCTTGACACCAATTCCCAGGCACATCCGGGTCCACAGGCCGCCACCACGCGAGATGAGCTCACGGTACTTCGGCCAGTTCACGACGGACCCACCCTTGACGTAGCGAGATCCCTTGACCATGTCGGCATGCTTGAGGGCCTCGAGGAGCAACGGCAGTTGCTCGGGTTGATGGGAGCCGTCGGCATCCATCTCGACGAGGACGTCGTAGCCGTGGTCCAGACCCCAGTGGAACCCGGCCAGGTAAGCAGAACCGAGTCCTTCCTTGCCCTTCCGATGCATGACGAGAACGTGATCGTCTGCAGACGCCAGACGGTCGGCAATCTCGCCGGTGCCGTCCGGAGAGTTGTCGTCGGCGACGAGAACATCGACCTTCGGATTAGCACGGCGGGTGCGCGCGACAATCGTCTCGACATTCTCCGCCTCGTTGTAGGTCGGAATGATGACGAGGACCTTATCGAGCCGGACCTCAGTGTCGGTGGCGAACATTCCTCTCCGATCTGTTGTTTGCTTGTGCGAGCATATCGCGGCGACGTCGAATCACCGACACCACTGTCGCACCAGCCGCAACGAGAACGACGACGACCCGTAGCCACGTCCCCATTCTCACGGCCAGCGTCAGCCCGGACTCCTGCGGAACCTGCACCGTGAAATTGGTGTGCGCCCCCTCTTCGGTACGCAGGGCTACTGAGCCATCCGGATTGACCAACCCGGAAAAGGAATTCGTCGTCGAGACGATGATGTGTCTCCCCGTTTCAACCGCGCGCGCTCTGGTGATCTGCCATTGCTGGGGAGTTTGGGCGGTATCGATGAATGACGAGTTGTTGGATTGAACCGCAAGAATTCTTGCCCCATGGCGAACCGTGTCCGCGACAGTGTCGTCATAGGCAACCTCGAAACAGACCACCACGCCGACCGGGACCTTCGTCCCAGAAATAGTCGAGTCAAGGACACCCGGAGTCGTCCCCGGAACGGACTGGCGTCCAATATTCTCCAATATGGGAATGAGCGGCAGGAAGAATGACCTGGCGGGAATCCACTCACCGAACGGCACCAAGTTGCGTTTGTGATAGATGGATGTCGGCTTGGGTGACGACGCCGGCCACCACATCGACGTCGTCTGGCGCTCGTCATCGTCGGGTCCGTCGGTCACTGCTCCCACGAGGATTGGCCGCTTCGAGATGGCCAGCGCCCCTATGACGATCTGGTGGCTCTCAACGTCGAGAATTGGGTCGATGTCGGTGGAGTTCTCGGGCCACAGGATCATGTCGGGTGCGCCCTTGCCTGAAACCCGTTGCTCGGCGACGGCCATGATCGTCTGGGACAGATGATTGTCCGTGACGGACCGGGCATAGCCCATCGCGTAGGGACCGGCAGTACCGTCCACTCCCCCTTGGACGACGAGTACCCGAACGCTGTCATCATGACTGTCGCGTGTGGCGATCGCCCCCGACACGGTCGCCAGGACTGCGACGACGACGAGTTCTGCCATGAGGCCAACCGCATTATTGACACGCCGCTTTCCTCGGGCCGCGATGACACGCGCCAAGAGGGCTGCCGCCAGGGCGACAAGAAGACTCGTCCCCGTCGTCCCGGCCCACCTCAGGGCTCCGACCCATGGGGTGTCGACGACAGTCCAGGCCAGCCGAACCCAGCCGAAGCCCCCAAGCGGGACCGCAGCGGCTCCCACTTCTGTGGCCGTCCAGACCATAGCCTGGAACAAAGGTGCGCCGGGCAGGACGCTGACGCAGCGGATGGCCCACCCGGCCAGGAGACACCACAACGCCATGACGGCAACGAGAAGCACCGCCACCGGAGGACCCATGACGCCGACCCAGGCGATGGTGGTGGCGAACAGGCCGAGACCGAAGAGGTATCCCAGACCGGCCGCGGCACGGCCTGTCGTGGGACGGACGAGCAGGATGAGTGCGGCGAGTCCTGGAATGACGAGGATCCACCAATCCAGCGGCTGGAATCCAGTACCTGTGGCGGCGCCGGCGGCAAGTGCAGCCAGGCCGCGCAGCCACGACGTGCGCGGAAGGTGGGAGAGGTGCGTCACCGGGTACCCAGCATGCCGAGATCGTCGAACATGGTGTCGAGGACGACGACCGTTTCCGTCCCGCAGTGACACTCCTTGCGGATGCGGGTGACCAGCTGGTCGAGGTGACTGGTGTTGGGCGCCTGAACTCTCGCCAGGTAGGAGGCCGCGCCAGCGATGGAGTGGCAGCCTCGCACCTCCGAGAAGGTCCTCAAGATGTCGGGGATCCTCTCGTCCTCCTCAGGATCGATGGGGTTGAGGAAGATAAAAGCCGTAATGCCTGCGCCGATGGCTTCCAGGTTGAGAGCGGCGTGGTAGCCGCAGATGATTCCCTTGGCTTCGAGCCTCTTGACGCGCTGCTGGGCGGCTGAGGTGGACAAACCTGTCTGATGTCCGAGCTCGGTCCACGACATCCGACCGTCTCCCTCGAGCAGACTTAGGATCTGCCGGTCGGTGGCTTCCAAGATCGGCGACCGATCCTCGTCCTCCTCGTCGTGGTGCTTGGTCATGAGTGGCTCCTCCCTGTCCCCGGTTCGGCCCAGTGGGATCTCAGCACGTGAATGGTAGATCCGGCGAGCAAATTCGGTGCCGCAGATGCTACCCGGGACGGGCGACCTCGGCCGTCGAGGCAGACCCTTTCGACGATCTCCAGGTCGAACTCGGCGAACCAGTCCTCGAGGTCCGCCACGCCGGAATACGACTGGTTGGGGGTGTCATGCCAGGAGTACGGCAGATCGTGGGAGGCCGGCATCCTGCCTCCGATGATCTTGAGTCGGTTGCGCCAGTACACGAAGTTCGGCACGAGCAGGATGAGCAGGGTGCCGATGCGTGCCATTTCCGCTAAGACGACGTCAGGAGAGACGACGGCCTGCAGGGTCTGCGACAAGATGACGACGTCGTAGGAGTCGTCGTGGAACTCCCCCAGGTCCTCGTTGAGATCCATCCCCAGCACCGGCACCCCCGCCGACATCGCGGTGGCCAGGGAGGATTGATCCAACTCGACACCGGTCCCCAGACAGTCTCGGGTGGTGATGAGGTGACGGAGTAAGGAGCCGTCGCCACATCCAAGGTCAAGGACGCGGGAATGGGACGGCACGAGTGAGGTGATGATGCGTTGATCGGGACGGAGTGTCACAGCGTCGTCTCCCTCGTGCACAGGTGGCCGTCGAAATGTGGTGCCCGCGGTGATGCCCTCATTGGCAACCGATCGGCGGTGAGGAAGGCCCTGACGAGGTCGTGGTAGGGGTCGAGCTTCATGAGGAAGGAGTCGTGGCCCCACGACGAGGCGATCGTTGCGAAACTCACTGGTAGCCCTCCTCCCTCGAGATGACGGGCGATCCGGCGTGAGTGGGCCGGGGAGAATCGCCAGTCGGTATCGAAGCAGATGACGAGGAAGTTGACCGGATCTGCCACCAGTGCGTCGGTGGCCCCGGCGCGGCCGAACGGGTCGAAGTAGTCCATGACCCGAGTCAGATAGATGTAACTGAGTGGGTCGAATCGGGTGAGGAAGGCCTCGCCCTGGTGATCAAGGTATGACTCGACGGCGAAGTTGATGCCGAACCCGCGTTCCACCGATTCGGACTGACGAGACCGTCCGAACTTCTCGGCGAAGGCGTCCTCGGACAGATAAGTGATGTGAGCGAGCATCCGCGCGATCGACAATCCGGTGTTTGGGCGGACGTCGTCATAGGTGCCATCCGCAAAGACTGGATCGCGCAGGATCGCCTCACGTCCCACCGCGGAGAACGCGATGTTCTGGGCCGTCAGCCCGCTCGACGAGGCAATGATGATGGCGTTGTCCAGGGTTGACGGGTACGTCAGCGACCAGTCGAGGGCCTGCATACCGCCCATGGAGCCGCCGACAACGGCGTGAAAGTGCTCCACACCCAGGTGCTCGGCGAGTCGCAGGTGCACTTCGACGAAGTCGTGCATATCGATCTGAGGGAAATCGAGTCCCCAGCGTTTTCCAGTGTCCGGATTGGTCGAGGCCGGTCCAGTCGTACCGGAACAGCCTCCCAGCAGGTTGGAGGCGATGACGAAGAAGCGGTCGGTGTCGATGGCGCGACCCGGTCCGATGATGTTGTCCCACCACCCTGGGCGATCCGCTCCCGGGTGGAAACCTGCTGCGTGGGCGTCTCCGGTGAGAGCGTGACAGATGTACACCGCATTGTCACGAGCTTCATTGAGGGTGCCGTAGGTCTCGTAGGCGACGGTGACGTGATCGAGACGACCACCTGCGATCAGATGGAGAGGGTCGTCCGGCGTGGCAACCGTCGCGTACTTGGTCTCGACGGTCCCGACTCCGGGGCCTACGGGGCTGGTTCTGTGCGCTGGCAGACGGGGTGACATCGTGACCATTCTGCCAGTTCTCGTCGTCGCGCCCACCATGCGAAGGGTCCCAGCCACTACGCTCTTTGTCGTGCGCATGATGGATCAAGTCGGCCTTGAACGCGTCTTGCGGGGTGTGGCAGGCCAGCCGCGGGTGGTCTGTGGCGGTTCGGGGGCCACTCCCCTACCACTCCTGGGCATCATCGACCGATGTGTCGAGACGTGGCGGTTGGTGTGCATCAATGCGCCAGTCGGTGTACCCACACGCAAGGACGTCGTTCACGAGACGATCTTCATCGGCCCGGGTGGTCGACGTGCCGAGAGCCTCGAGTATGTCCCCTGTCGTTTGAGCCTGGCACCGAGCCTCTACGAGGAGCGACTCGCACCCGACATCCTCGTTCTGCACACCAGCACTCCACGCAATGGCACCGTGAGCATGGGCATTGAGGTCCAGGTGTTGCCGGCCGCCCTCGACGCGGCCAAGCGGCGAGGTGCTCTCATCATTGCCCAGGTCAATCCGAACATGCCCCATGTCCTCGGCGACGGAATCGTTGACGTCGATGACATTGACATCGGCGTTTTCGTCGACGCTTCCCTGCCAACTGCCTCCATGCCGTCCCCGGGTCCGCTGGCCCGCCAGATCGGTGACCGGGTGGCTTCCCGGATCCGTGACGGCGCCACCCTCCAGGTGGGGATCGGTGCGGTTCCTGACGCCGTCGTCGCTCAGCTGCCCGAGGACATCCACGTGGGCGTGTGGACCGAACTCCTCACCGACTCCATCCGTCTCCTGGACGAAGCTCACACCTTGGACGATCGCGTCGTCACCGGCACCTTCGCGATGGGAACACCCGCCTTGTACGAGTGGCTCGACGACAATCCGCGGGTACGGTTGCTGCGCTGCGAGACCACGAATGACCCCGGGATCATCGCTGGCCAGCCCAAGGCCACCAGTGTCAATACGGCTTTGCAGGTGGACCTGTTCGGTCAGGTCAACGCAACTCGAGTCGGTACCAAGATCCATTCCGGAGTCGGTGGATCCACCGACTTCCTGGTGGGCGCCATGCACTCCCCCGGCGGTCAGGCCCTCATCACCATGCGCAGTTGGCATCCGAAAGCCAACCGTTCGACGATCGTGGACACGCTTGATTCACCGGTTTCGGCGATCCAGCCCTCGGTCATCATCACGGAGCAGGGCACGGCTGAGCTGTTCGGAAACTCCCAGAATGAGCAGGCTCGTCAACTCATCGAGAACACTGCCCACCCGGACGCCCGCGACCATCTCTGGCAGCGGGCCCGGGAGTTTGGGTTGGCCTGATCAGGCGTCGGGTACTTCGACGTCGAGGAGCTCGGCGAGGACCGTGATGACGCCATTCTCCTTGTTGGACGGAGCAACGTAGTTCGAGGCCTCAATGATGTCGGGATGGGCGTTGGCCATTGCGAAGGACCACTTCGCCAGCGGCATCATCTCAAGGTCATTGAGGAAGTCGCCGAAGATCGCCGTCTGGTCCGGGGTGACACCCAGATCGGCCTGCACAGCCTTGACGGCACTGCCCTTGTTCACGCCGGGGTTCATGATGTCGACCCAGTTCGGGGTGGCAAGGATGACCTGGTGGTCAGGGGCGATGCGCTGCATCGTCGGGTGAGTGACCTCGGAGGCCTCGCCGAAGTCATAGATGGACAGCTTGATGACGTCGCCGGTGTGCTCGGTGAGGTCATCGACGACGGTGTGGCTGTGGTAGTAGGTCGCGACGTGGGAGACAAAAAGGTCATCCCCGCGCTCGAGGTATGCGATGGACTTGGTCGCGACGACCAAACCGACGTCATGCCCATCTTCGACGAGCCTTCGAACTCCCTCAATCACCTCGTGCGCAAGGTCGGGGTCGATGATCGATGAGGAGACGTCGGCGCCATCGCGGACGACATAGGTACCGTTCTCCGAGATGATTGGCATCCCGTCGAGGTGGGAATGGAACATCGTGGACAGGGTGGCGCACTGGCGTCCGGAGGCCGGTACGAAGGCGACGTCACGATCCTTCATGATCTCCAGGAGTGGCCACAGCTGGGCCGGGATGTTCCCCTCGCCGTCGAGGAGGGTGCCATCCATGTCGGAGATGACCAGTCGGAGATCGTCGGCGGGGGCAGGAAACGGGGTTGGCTTCGGCATGTCCACCCGCTCAGAATAGCGACGTGGAATATAGACGACTGATGCCTGGCGAGAAAAACATTCCCACCAGGCATTTTGTCGGGCTGACAGGATTTGAACCTGCGACCCCTTGACCCCCAGTCAAGTGCGCTACCAAGCTGCGCTACAGCCCGATTGGATCGCTCGGCGACCCGAAGATGTACACTAGCGTACTTCCGCTCCTACGACCAAATCCGTCACTTCTTGTTGCGCTTCTCACGCGGACGGATTTCGACATGCACTGGCGATCCGGCGAAGCCGAAGTCCTCGCGCAGCCGCCGGATGATGAACCGCACGTACCCCTGGTCGAACATTCCGGAGGTGAACAGAGCGAAGGTCGGCGGGCAGTTGTGAGCCTGAGTGCCGAAGAGGATCCGCGGCTGTTTGCCACCACGAACCGGGTGCGGGTGTGCAGCCGCCAGACGTCCGAGGAAGGCATTGAGCTTGCCGGTCGAGACCCTCGTCTCCCAACCTGCGGCAGCCGTCTCGATGGCCTTCTCGAGCTTGTCAACGTTGCGACCTTTGAGAGCAGAAATGTTGATCCGGGGAGCCCACGCATAGGCCTGCACATCCCGTTCGATCTCGCGCTCCAGGTAACGCCGACGCTCGTCGTCAGTCAAGTCCCACTTGTTGTAGGCGATGACCATCGCGCGTCCGGCTTCTTCGACCATCGTAAGGATGCGCAGATCCTGGTCACTGATCGACTCCGAGGCGTCGATGACGACCACACACACCTCGGCGCGCTCGATGGCGGCCTGGGTGCGCAGGGAGGCGTAGTACTCGTGCCCGGCGGCCTCCTTGACCCGTTTCCGCAGACCTGCGGTGTCGATGAACTGGTACAGGGTGTTGCCAACGGTGACGAGCTCGTCGACCGGGTCCACAGTCGTACCGGACACGTCTGAAACCACGGCGCGGTTCTGACGGGCCAGTCGGTTCAGCAGCGAGGATTTGCCGACGTTCGGCTTGCCCACGATGGCGACACGGCGCGGACCACCTGTCGTCTCATAACTGGCCGGGCTTTCCGGGAGCACCTCGATGAGGGCGTCGAGCAGATCACCCGACCCACGACCATGCATGGCGGACACCGGGTGGGGCTCCCCCAGACCGAGGTTCCACATCGTCGCGGCCTCGGCCTCGCCACGCACGTCGTCAACCTTGTTGGCTGCGACGACGACGGGCTTGCGCGACTGCCTCAGCACCTGGACGACGGCTTCGTCCTCGTCAGTCGTACCGACATTGGCGTCGACGACGAACAGCACCGCGTCGGCTGTCGAGATGGCGAGCTCAGCTTGCTCAGCGATCATGGCGGCCATGCCTGAGGCATCGGAGGCCCAACCACCGGTGTCTACGAGCACGAACTGACGACCGGACCACTCAGCGTCATAGGACACCCGGTCTCGGGTCACGCCGGGGACATCCTGCACAACAGCCGCTCGGCGTCCGAGGATGCGGTTGACGAGGGTGGACTTACCCACATTGGGCCGCCCGACGACGGCGACGACCGGCTTGGGAAGGGCCTCCTCGGTGCCGTCGCTGGGGCCGTCGAAGAACTCGGGCGAGTCGGACATGAGGACACACTCCTGCTAGGGGACTGAACCACGGTACACGGTCTCGCGCCCGCGGAAACGTTGCTCAGCGCAGCGACTGAGGAACCAGGCCGATGACGGCGTCGATGACCTGCTCCAGATTGAGGCGGGTGGAGTCGATCAACGTAACCCCTTCCGCCGGCTGCTCAAAGGTCGATACCGTCGAGTCGTCACGGTCGCGACGCACAATCGAGTCGATGACCTGTTCCATGTCGACCTTCTCCCCCAGCTCGGCCTGACGCCGAGCGATGCGGACGGCAGGGTCGGCCACCAGAAGCACCCTCACCTGGGCGTCGGGGCACACCACCGTGGTGATGTCGCGACCTTCCATGACGATGCGTCCGCAGTTGGCCGCGATCTGGCGCATGCGAGCGGTGAGGGCGTCTCGAACAGGCTGAATGGTCGCAACCGCAGACACCTTGGCACTGGTCTCCGGATACCGGATCTCCTCGGTGACGTCGTCACCATCAATGACGACGAGGTCGTGGTCGGCAGAGGTGTCGATGTCCAACCGGCAGGTGCGAGCCACCTCAATGGCGTCGGACGGATTGGTCTTCGGATCAATTCCCAGATGAGCGACGCGACAGGCCACCGCACGATACATCGATCCGGTGTCCAGATGGGCCGCGCCGAGGCGATTGGCAACCCCCCGAGAGGTCGACGACTTGCCTGACCCGCTGGGCCCGTCAATGGCGATGACAAGAGGTGAGGTTGACACGTTCTGCCTGCCTTTCAATGGCGATCCGACCAGGCGAGACTATCGGCATCCACCGACAGCAGTCAGGAACGCACCGTCCATCCCTGATCGCGCATTGACACCGTCAGCTGCTCAGCCCGATCGGGGGCAACATCGATCGACAGGAAACCGACCTCACGGGCCGGATCGTGCTCGACCGAGAGGTCCTCGACGTTGATACCAGCAGCCTCGACATCAGCGAACAACCTCGCCAGGGCACCAGGCGCATCGGGAATCTCGACGACGACCGCCGTGGTCTTCATCATCTCGTGACCATGCTTACCGGCGACTTTGCGTGCCCCCGACTGCCCGACACCGAGGAACTCCTCCAAGAGATCGGGGTCGTCGAGGCGAGACAACAAGTCGTCGAGGTCGGCGCGAATGGCCTCCAACTGGCTACGCACCTCGGCCCGGTTGGCGTTGAGGATCTGGCGCCACATGGCGGTCTGGGAACGAGCCACCCGCGTGACGTCACGGATGCCTGATCCAGCGAGCCGCAGGTGCTCAGGACGTGCATGCCGCAGATTGGCCGCCGTGAGGATGCTCATGAGGTGAGGAAGGTGGGACACCTCGGCGACGGCTCGGTCGTGCTCGTCAGCATCCATGCTCACCACACGAGCGCCGCACGTCCTGGCCAGAGCAATGACCTGCTCGACGTCATCATGCCGGTTGTCAGTACGGGGAGTCACCACCCAGGTGCGGTCGACGAACAGTTCGCCGGAAGCTGTCAACGGGCCTGTGTACTGAGTGCCAGCCATGGGGTGTGAGCCGACGTACCTGGTGACATCGACATCTCGACCAGCTGTCAAGTCGATGAGTTCGGCGAGCACCGCTCCCTTGACCGACGCGGTGTCCGTGACGACGGCGCGGGGATGACGGTTGAGGCGCTCGACGATGGTCGAGGCGACAGCGGCGGGCGGGGTTGCCACCACGACGACCCGATACGCATCGTCGTCGAGGCCGTCCAGCTGGCCTGCGCCACGTCCGGCCGCCACCAGGGCGTTGCCGCGATCGATGTCCCACAGGTGGACGTCGGCCCCCGCGGCGACGAGGGCTTTCCCGACTGACGCACCGATGAGTCCTGCACCGACGATGAGAATGGGACCCCTCAAGGCCAGTGCAACGTCCTCAGGACTCGTCACTGTCAGCCTCCAGCACGGTGGCAGCGTCGAGACGACGGAAGTGGCGTCGGGTCGAGGCGTGGCGATCGAGCAGTCCCACTTCGATGCTCTCTGGTTCAGCCTCAAGAACACTCATCGAAGCCCGAACGACCTCAGACACCGACGCATGGTCCGGCAGGTCGAAAGAGTACTCAGAAGCCACCCCCATGAGAACGGGATCAGTGCTGACACGCACGGTCCCGTCGAAGTCAATGGTGTAGAAGCGGTCCTCGGAGGGGACGAGGCCGAGCTCTGCCACGGTCACCTGGACCTGGTAGGGCTTGACCTCAGGGCGGGTGAAGACCTTGCCGATGATGCGGGAGTACATGCTCGCCAAGCTGCGTCCCGTGACGTCAAGTCGGTCATAGGCGTAGGCACGAAGATCGGCGAAACGAATGCCCGCCACCCGCAGGTCCTCGGCCTCATGGAAGATCCCGACCGCGGCAAAGGCAAGCCGATCGTGAATCTCGGAGATCGACCTCATACCCCTGGGAAGATCTGCACCACTCTGACAGGCAACCAACGCAATGCCCTCCACGCAACGAGCGACGACGATGCCGTCACCTCCATCACGGATCGAATCAGACACGAAACTGGCCCGGTCGGCCACCCACTGACTCGGTGGAACGTAGGCAGGAATCGTCATGACTGGACCTCCTCGTGCTCCGTCTCGGCGGTGATCTCGTCGACGACCCGCTTCGCCAGCACCGCGACTTCCTCGGTGGGAATCCGCGTGACACCGGTGGAATCGGCATGTGCAACGGTCGGGTACAGACCACGAGACAAATCAGGTCCCGACAGGGCCGAGGTGGTGTTGTCGCTGATGGCGGTGTGCAGAGCGCGAATCGCAAGCATGATGGCTTCGTCGCGATCCATCCCAGGGCGGTAACCGTCATTGAGGACATCGGTGGCGAACAGAGTCCCGGACCCGACGCAGGCGTGAGCGTGCTTCTCGGTGCATCCACCCGTTCCGTCATAGGAAAAGATGCGTCCACGGTGAGCGAGGTCATCCCACCCGGCCAGCAATGGCGTCACAGCCATACCCTGAGCCATCATCGTGCCGTTCGAGCGCACCAGACTCGACAACCTCGCGGCTCGACCGTCCATGCTGATCCGTTGTCCCTGGATCTTCTCGAGGTGATCGACCTCGGCCTGGAAGAGACGAATCATCTCCCCCGAGAGACCCGCTGCGCCTGCAACTCCGGTCACACAGCGATCATCGGTGCCGAGAATTCGGTCAATATCTCGCTGATTTGGGCGCCGCGTCATCGCCGATCCGAGGTCGGCGGCGGCTATCACACCCCCGCTGCAACGGATGGCCAGCACCGTTCTGCCGTGCCTCGACAGCTCAGGAACACTGGTGTCCACCGTCGTCGGAGGCAGCAGCTCAGGGGCCACACGCCTCAAGAACAGGGCAAACGAATCGGTGGTTGTACTCGCGGTGAGGTAATCCTCATCGAGATCGGACAGCGACAGTGGCATGACCCTCCTCGTCACGGATGCACTCGGGATTTCCAGCCTAGCCGACCGATTTGGGTACAGACCCCGATGCAGATACCATCGGTATCCGATACCAGTGGTACTGCCCACGATCCCCTTGCTCTTTCGAAGGACGACAACCCGTGATGCCTGCCGCAGTGGAAAGACCTCATCGCGACGAGGTCAAAAACCGCATACTCGTCGCTGCCACCGAAAATTTCGAACGGGACGGCTATGCCGGCGCGAGTCTGCGCCGCATCGCATCGGATGCCGGATTCACCAAAGGGGCCGTGTATTCCAATTTCGGGTCCAAGCCCGACCTCTTCGGACAGGTGTGCACCGAAAGGCTTGCCAGTGGCGAGAGGGATGTCGTCGATGCCCTCTCCCCCATCTTGTCGAGCGGTGGCAGCCCCGACGAGGTCATGAGGCAGATCAGCGAGAAGCTCACGGAGATCCTCCTGGAAGATGCTCCGTGGCAGGTCATTCTCGCGGAATTCCGTGCTCTGGCCCGCCATGACGAGGAGATCGCCGAGGCCTACACAAAACTGCAGAAACAGCGGATCGCTCAACTGGTCGATTTGACGACCCAGTACTGTGTACTCGACCGCGTCAAGTCCGCGGAGGATGCCAACCCACGCAGCCTCGCGGTGGTGGTCCTCAGCCTGGTCAACGTGCTTGCCCTGGAACACTCCGTGGCCAGTGCAGTCATTGACCAGCAGGTCATAACGGATGTCATCGAACGTTCAATCAGGGGGTTCCTCCAGTGATGCGTTTCTCGAAACGTCCTCCGGTCGACACCCAGGCCCTTGAGGACGCCTCGGGAGTGGTGCTCCACGCCCGCGACTTGAACGCCCATGGGCGGCAAGGAATGATCTTCGGGCCTCTCGACATGGACCTCGCGCCGCGTCAGCTAGCCGTCATCCATGGCCCCGCCGGCGCCGGAAAGTCGGCCCTGCTGCTGGCCCTCTCCGGACGGTTCCGCAGAACGCGCGGGACCCTCATCATCGACGGCATTGATGCGATGGCCGAGCCCTACCGCGCCATTCATCGCACGTCCGTGGCCCGTATCGCCGATTACGTGGTCCCGGAGGATCGCCTGACCCTCAATGAATCAGTCGCCGAGCGATGCCACCTCGATGCTGTCAACCTCAAGACAGCCGAGAGCAGGGTGCGTCAGATCGAGGAAATCGTCGGTTTCCGCATTGACCGCTCCTGCGAGTTCGAGCAGCTCGAAGCCATTGAGCGTGCCGTGGCGTCGGTGGCTCTTGCCATGCTGAGGGAGACGAAGGTAGTCGTCATTGACGATGCCGATGTCATGGTTCCCCACAACCAGCAGAGATTGTTGTTCGAGATGTTCTCAAAGCTCACTGAGCTCGACGACTCGACCATCATCGCCGCGACAGTGGATGACGACATGGCGCCGCCCGGATCCCTCGACGTCGAACTGCCGGCCCACAACCGTGCCCATGCGGTCACCGACATTCATGGCAACAAGGATGTTGACGGTAATTCTCGCGACCCGGAAGCCCCAGAAGTGACACAGATTCCTCTTGACGGAGAGGAAGAAAAAACCAAGCACGAGGTCGACACCAAGACCGATTCTGCGCCTGACGAAGAAACCGAATACAACACTCCGACGGAAAATACCCATACCGATGACTCCCCCCGGAGATAACGCATGCTGACTCGATTCATCAGACTCGTACAGTTCGAGTTTCGGCGTTTCAAAGGACGCTCCAAGCTCGGCCTCATCTTCATTCTCATTATTCCGCTGCTGTACGGTGGTATTTATCTTCACGCCAACTGGGATCTTTATTCCAATACCGACAAGGTGAAGATTGCGATCGTCAATCATGATAAGCCGGCCACGTTTGATGGTCGGACCATCGAAGGTGGCAAGGAGTTCCAGGAAACTCTGAAGAAGAATCCGCGATTCGACTGGCAGTTCCTCGGAACCGATGAGGGCAAGGCCTATCAGGGTCTTCGTGACGCCGAGTACTTCATGGTCATCGAGGTACCCGAGAACTTCTCGACGAGCATCGTGTCTGCCGGTGACTTCAAGCCGGCTCGGGCGACACTCAAGCTCCACCGTGACGACGCAAACGGATTCATCATCGGTCTGTTGACCTCACAGGTTCAGACAGCCCTTGAGCAGGCCTTGGACCAAAGTGTGTCCGAGACCTACTTCAATGCACTTTTCGTCAACCTGGGCGTCATCAAGGACTCATTGACGAAAGCGTCCGAGGGCTCAGCAACACTCGACTCCGGCATGAAAACCCTTGACGACGGCGTCAATGAGATGAACACCAAGGTCCTGGGGGCGACCAAGGCCGTTGGCGACTCCACCGCAACCGTCAACAAGGTAAATTCCGCACTGGCGAACGCCGATTCGGCAGCGGCCAAGACGTCGATGGCAGTGAGCCAGACCCGGGTGGGTGCCCAAGCCATCACCGGCGCCGCACAAAGCGTCATGGCCGATGCCCAGGCCGTCAATTCTGCAATGATTCCGCTCATCAACAATGTGACCAAGAACCTTCCTGCTTTGCAGAAACAGGCCGGTAACCTCGTCTCCGCGACGGCGACGTTGCAGAATCCCAACGGGAATTCTGTCGTCAAGATTCAGCACGATGTGACCGGGGCGGCGAACAAGGCATCGGCTCTTGCTGCCAAACATCCTGAACTTGCCGATGATCCTGACTACATCGCATTGACCAAGCAAATCAATGGCGCCGCAAGTTCAACGACGACCGTGTCGTCCAATATTGCGGCGGTCGCAAATATCTCGGCAGGCCTCAATCTGAGCCTCAATCAGCAGAATGCTGACACCCTGGCCGACAATGCCAAGGCCTCGCTGAACCGTCTCAACAAGGATGCGCAGCAGGTCAACAATGGCCTTGAGACGATCAACGGTGCCATGGACAACGCTGATTCAGCTGCCCAGGATCTCAACAAGGCTGTCAACAACGCCACCGACGCCGGCCGCGACTTCACCGCGAAAGCTCCGGAAATTGCCTCTGGCGTCATGCAGTTGAGCAATGGTCTGGGGCAGCTCAAGGCGGGTGCTGACGCTCTGTCCAAGGGAGCGACAAAGCTCCATCAGGGCCTCGATACCGGTGCCAAACAGATACCCGGCATGACGGATGACCAGCGCACCAATCTGGCCAATGTCATGAGTTCCCCGGTCGACGTCGAGCAGACCATCCTCCACTCCGCGAAGTACTACGGACGTGGCCTCGCGCCGATGTTCTTCTCCATCGCCATGTGGATCGCCTGCATCTCGACCTTCCTCGTCGTGCGTACCTTCTCCGGTCGTGCCATGACTGGTCGGGCCAATGCCCTGTCGATCGCGCTCGTCGGCTTTGGCCCGCTGGCGGTGATCGCCTTGGTTGGTGCGTACATCATGGCCTTCGGCGTCTGGTTGACCTTGGGACTCGACCCGGTCCATCCCTGGTACTTCATAGGTTTTGTGACGTTGGCATCACTGTCATGGATGATGCTGGCCTTCTGGATGCGACTCATCTTCGGCTCGCCACAGACAGCCATCTTCCTCATCCTCTTGGTACTCCAGCTGCCCACATGTGGCGGAACCTTCCCTGTCACGATGCTGCCGCCGGTCTATCAGAAGCTGGCAGTCGTCATGCCGATGAAGTACTCCGTCGACGCCTTCCGCGTCCTCATCTCAGGTGGACCGATGTCGACGATGGCGCTTGGATTCGCCGTCGAGGGTGGCATCCTCATCATCTCGACGATCATCACCCTGGCCCTTGTCCATCGCCACAAGCTGTTCCGCATGCGTGACCTGCACCCGCCGATGATCACATCGACCTCCACGGCCGACTTCGCCTTCTCCGTGAGGCCGCGATGAATGACGAGCTGGCATCGCCCTCGGTACGACGGGCTCTCGTCGCCGACATCATCTGCGTGATCCTGTTCGCAACGATTGGACGGGCCAGCCACGGGGAGGCCCTCTCCCCCGGTGGCCTGTTACGAACCGGCACGCCGTTCGTGCTGGGCCTTGCCGTCGGTTGGGTCATCGTCGTGACAGCTCGTATCCCGGCACAGCGCTGGCTGGCTGGACTGGTTTTGTGGGCGTCCACCCTCCTCGTGGGAATGGTGGTTCGCTACTTCACCGATCAGGGGGTGGCAGTCGCCTTCATCATCGTGGCGGCAAGCTTTCTGGCTCTCACCCTCATCGGGTGGCGAGCCATGATGATCGGCACCAGGACGGCGCGTCGCAGGAAACGGCAGGTGTGACGGCAAGAGGGCCGGCGGGTGAACCCCGCCGGCCCTCTTCTGTGGTTGTTGATGAAACCGTGCGGTTGAACGCGTCAGCGGCACAGCCACAACGTGGTCATGCGACCCCAACCATCACTTCTCCTCCTTCGGCAACCGCCACTGATCGTGCTCGATGATGTTGCGTGGACGAGGTCCGTGATAGTCAGGCCCGTAAGCGCCCGGAGCAGGGCGACGCTTACGCACTGGCGCCGTCACACCAGGAGCAAGCCGACGTGAAATGACGAGGAAGCCGGTATGACCCGTCGTCCCGTGAGCCGGACGGATGGCCAAGCCTTCAGCGTGCCAGTCCCGGGTCGTCGTCTCGGTGGCCTGCGGCTCCGTCCATCCACCATCGGCACGAAGAGTGTCCATTACCCGACCCATCTGGGTCGTGGTGGCGACATAGCAGCACAGCACGCCGCCCGGAACCAACACCTTGCCAACCGTCTCGACGCACTCCCATGGGGCAAGCATGTCGAGGATGGCGCGGTCGATCGGCTCGGACGTAATGCCAGTCACCAAGTCGGAGACCTTGAGATCCCAGGTGGACGGCACCTCGCCATAGAAGGACTCGACGTTCTTGCGGGCGACGTCAGCGAACTCCTGCCGCCTCTCGTAGGAATACAGGCGTCCGTTCGGCCCAATGGCGCGCAGCAATGGGATCGACAGGCCGCCGGACCCGACTCCGGCCTCCAGTACGCGCGCCCCGGGGAAGATGTCGGCCCACATCGTGATCTGGGCCGCCTCCTTGGGGTAGATGATCGCGGCCTCACGCGGCATCGAGACGGTGAACTCGCTGAGAATCGGTCGCATGGCCAGGAACTGCAAGCCGCCGACGGAGGTGACGACGACTCCCTGAGGCCCGCCGATGAGGTCGTCGTGGCGCACTGCCCCCTTCGTGGTGTGGAAGATGCCACCCGACTGCAGGACGATCGAGTGTTTGCGCCCCTTGGGATCAGTGAGGGTGATCCGCTCCCCAGAACGCAGGACTCCCCCGCCGCCATTTGACACCGGAGCAGCAGGCTCGTCGGCAAGGTGCCACAGGCTGACGAGACCAGCCAGTGACAGACCGGACAGGTCCGGGCGATGAACCCGGCGAGGTCCAGGACCGATCTCGGCCAGCCCGTCAACGGTGAGCACCGCGGCCCCAGCGGTCGTCGCTGAGGTAGTCCCCTTGGGAGAATCCTCGATCGCCAGACAGTCGGCGATGTCGACGCCAAGCCTTTCGGCAGCCAACAAGTACGGATCTGGCGCCGGTTTGGCCGTCCCCGGGGTGACGTCGTCGAAGGTCACAACGGTGTCAAAGGGGTTGCCGATACGGTCGTGGACGGCCTCAAGCACCGGCTCGACGACGGCGTGGGCCGATCCCGTCACGAGCGCCATGGGCACACCGGCCTCACGGATCTCTGTCAGCAGGTCCAGCACACCCGGACGCCACGGCACCTCTCGTTCCCGGTTGAAGGTCGAGACCATCGTGATGAGCTGGTGCCGCACATCCTCGGCGGTTACCGACTCCCCAATCTCTCCGGCCATCGCCTCGCAGACATCGGTCATCGGTCCGCCAGTGAAGCTACTGGCCTTTTCGGGCTCCCACATGATTCCGTGGGAGGACAGAATCGCCAGTTCTGCCTCGACCCAGCGAGGTTCTGTATCGACGAGGGTCCCGTCAAAGTCCCACAACACCGCTGCAAAACGGTTGGCAGTCGAGGTGTGCAAGGACGTCTCACTTGGCGTTGAAATAGTTGGCCTCCGGGTGATGGACGACGAAGGCGTCGGTGGACTGTTCTGGATGGAGCTGGAACTCCTCCGACAGCTCCACACCGATCCTCGCCGGGTTGAGCAGTTTCACCACCTTGGCCCTGTCATCGAGGTTCGGGCAGGCGGCGTACCCGAAACTGTACCGGCAGCCCCGATAGGTCTGATGATCGATGGCATCGGTGACGGAGGTACCGTCGTCGTCAATCCTCAATTCATGACGCACACGGGCGTGCCACATCTCGGCGAGGGCTTCGGTCAACTGAACGGACAGCCCGTGCAACTCGAGGTACTCCCGGTAGGAATTGGCCTCGAAGAGTCGTTGGGTGGCAGCCGAGACGGCCTTGCCCATCGTCACCAGCTGGAAACCAATGACGTCCGGGCCGTACTCGCCAGCCTCGTCGACGTCGCGGAAGAAGTCGACCAGGCAGAGCTTCCGACCACTACTTTGGCGTGGGAAGGTGAACCGGGTGACCTCCCTCGAGGTGTCCTCGGGGTCCAGGATGATGAGGTCGTGCCCCTGGGAGAAGCACGGCCAGTAACCATCAACCACGCCGAACTGGGCCAGGTTCTCCTGACGGATGCGGTCCAGGAGAAGTCGTAGACGGGGCCGAGCCACCTCATTGACCATGCGATCCCAGGACCCGTCGCTGCGCGAACCCTTAAGACCCCATCGGCCCATGAAGGTGGCGCGCTCGTCGAGCCAGACCAACACGTCGGCCAACGGAATACC
Source organism: Cutibacterium avidum ATCC 25577 (assembly GCF_000227295.1). Classification (GTDB taxonomy): domain Bacteria; phylum Actinomycetota; class Actinomycetes; order Propionibacteriales; family Propionibacteriaceae; genus Cutibacterium; species Cutibacterium avidum. The sequence goes on from NZ_JH165054.1 coordinate 1,894,285, forward strand.
CGTCGAGACTCTCGAACCCCAGAACGGCGGGGTCGGGATCTCGACCGACCCTGGAACCGGTCGGGCCACATCGGCGCGCGGCGCATTGTCATCAGAAGTCATGTCGTCGGTCTCAACAGCGGCCTGTTTGACCTTGATACGACGGCGTCGAGGCTTCGGGAGTTCAGCTCCCGGAACCCCCTTCTTGACGGCCATCACGGAATCCATGAGGCGAAGTCCCTCGAAGGCGTCCCTCGCGTAGCGCACCTCGCCCTCGAACAGGTCGTTGAGGTCCTCCTCGACGAATGTCCTCGTCAGGGCAGCACCACCGAGCATGACTGGGTATTTGGAAGCCAGTCCGGTCTGGTTCAACTCGAGCAGGTTGTCCTTCATGACCATCGTCGACTTCACCAGCAGACCAGACATGCCGATGACGTCAGCCCGATGGGTCTCGGCGGCCTCGATGATCGCCGTCACCGGCTGCTTGATGCCCAAATTGACGACGTGATAGCCGTTGTTGGAGACGATGATGTCGACGAGGTTCTTGCCGATGTCGTGGACGTCTCCCTTGACCGTGGCGAGCACCAGGGTGCCCTTGCCGGAGGTGTCCGACTTGTCCATGTGAGGCTCGAGGTGAGCGACTGCCATCTTCATGACCTCCGCGGACTGCAGCACGAAGGGAAGCTGCATCTTGCCCGACCCGAAGAGGTCGCCAACCACCTGCATGCCGGCCAGCAGATCCTCGTTCACGATGTCGAGAGCAGCCTTGGACTCCATGGCCTCGTCGAGGTCATCCTCCAGGCCCTTGGCATTGCCGTCGATGATGCGCTGTTTGAGGCGCTCGAACAGCGGCATGGCGGCCAGCTCGGCCTCACGCTCGGCACGCATCGAGGCAGCCGTCACTCCTTCGAAGAGTTCCAGGAAGCGATTGAGCGGGTCATAACCGTCATGACGCCGGTCGTGGACGAGGTCGAGGGCGACCTCGCGCTGTTCCTCCGGAATGCGATCGATCGGCAGGATTTTCGCGGTGTGGACGATGGCCGAGTCCAGACCGGCCTTGACAGCCTCGTGGAGGAAGACCGAGTTGAGGACGATGCGGGCAGCCGGGTTGAGGCCGAAGGAGATGTTCGAGACACCGAGGGTGGTACGTACACCCGGGTAACGCTTCTTGATCTCGGCGATGGCGTTGATGGTCTCCAGACCGTCGCGGCGGGTCTCCTCCTGACCAGTGCCGATCGGGAAGGTGAGGCAGTCGACGAGGATGTCACCAATGTCCATGCCCCAGTTGTCGACGAGATCATCGATGAGACGAGAGGCCACCCGTACCTTCCACTCGGCGGTGCGTGCCTGGCCCTCCTCGTCAATGGTGAGTGCGACGACTCCAGCCCCATTCTCGACGACCATCGGCATGACGCGCTGGTAGCGCGATCCAGGACCGTCCCCGTCCTCGAAGTTCACCGAGTTGATGATGCAGCGACCGGGCAGATGCTCCAGACCGGCAGCCAGGACGTCAGGTTCGGTGGAGTCAAGGATGATTGGCAGCGTGCAGGCGGTGGCCAGTCGGGCGCTGAGTTCGGACATGTCCGCCACGCCATCGCGACCGACGTAGTCGACGCACAGGTCGAGCAAGTGGGCGCCGTCGCGGGTCTGGGCCCTGGCGATGTCAACACACTCATCCCAGTTCTGGGCCAACATCGCTTCACGGAAGGCCTTGGAACCGTTGGCGTTGGTGCGCTCGCCAATGGCCAGATAGGCGGTGTCCTGGCTCAGCGGGACGTCGTTGTACAGGGAGGCCACGGCGTCGACGTGGTGAATCTCGCGCTCGGGAACCGGTCGACCTGAAACCCGCTCGGCAATGGCATGGATGTGGTCGGGGGTGGTACCACAGCAGCCGCCGACGACCGACAGGCCGTAACGATCAACGTAGTCGTCCAGAACAGGGGCAAGATCGTCAGGACCAAGGGGATAGCGGGCCCCCTCCCCCGTGATCTCGGGCAGGCCGGCGTTCGGCATGCACATGATCGGCACCTGTGCGCCGCGGGACAGGGTGCGCAGGTGCTCGGCCATCTCGGCGGGTCCGGTGGCGCAGTTGAGGCCGATGGCGTCGACGCCGAGAGATTCCAGCACCGTCAACGCTGCACCGCTCTCCGACCCCATGAGCATGATTCCGGTGGTCTCGACGGTGAAGTCGACGAGAATAGGCAGGTCGACCTTGCGCGCGGTGGCGGCACGATGAGCGCCTATGATTGCGGCGCGAGCCTGCAAGAGGTCCTGGCAGGTCTCGATCTGGACGCCGTCGGCGCCCGCGTCAATCATGGCCTCGATGACCTGCTGGTAGACATCGCGGATGGCGGCGAAACCAATCTGACGAAGGGTCGGCAGCTTGGTTCCCGGACCGATCGATCCAACGACGTAACGCGGCTTGTCCGTACGCTTGTCAGCTGCCTCGCGAGCCAGTTTCGTGGCAGCAGATGCCAGTTCGACAGCACGTGGAGCGATGCCGTACTCCGTCAGGGCCGGCAGGTTCACACCGAAGGTGTTGGTCTCGATGATGTCAGCCCCGGAATCCAGGTAGGCGTCATGAATGCGGGAGATGACATCGGGTCGGGTGACATTGAGTATCTCGTTGCAGCCCTCAAGTCCCTGGAAGTCATCTATCGTGAGATCGCTGCTCTGCAGCATCGTGCCCATGGCGCCATCAATGACGAGAACGTGCCGGGACAGAGCGGTGCGAAGGGTCATGGGTTCCAGCCTAGGGGTCAGGCTAGCCTTGGCACCATGCGATTTCGACACATGGACCGGCCATGGGTCGTGGTGGCCTTCAGTGGCTGGAACGACGCCGGCTCGGCCGCCACCCAAGCGGCGACCCTCATCGCTAAGTACTCCGAGGCGAAAACCTGGCGGACGATTGGTGGCGAGGAGTTCCACGACTTCCGTCAGACCCGTCCTGCCATCACCGTCATGAATGACGTCGAAATCGTCAACTGGCCGTGCACGACGATCCGTGTTGGCGGGTGGCAAGGCCAGCCGATCGTCATCGTCACCGGTCCGGAGCCAAGTCTGCGCTGGCGAACCTACTGCTTCCGCTTGCTGCGGCGACTACGCAAGCTCAAACCGGCTGGTCTCGTCGTGCTTGGCGCGATGGCCACTGATGTCGCCCACACACGGCAATTGCCCGTGATGGTCTCGACGACCGACCCTGACCTCGTCAGTGCCCTGGGGGCGGAGAAGCTCGAGTACGACGGCCCGACGGGCATCCCCTTCGTCCTTGTCACAGAGGCACGGCGCCACGACTTCAACGCCATCGGGCTGTGGGTCGGGGTGCCGCAATACGCCTGTGAATCCCCCTGCCCTCCGGCTGTGCAGTCCCTCCTTGTCCGGATCGAGGAACTCACCGGGATTGCCGTGCCGCAAGCTGGTCTCGAGGAGGACAAGCGAGAATGGGTCGGAGCCATCGACGAGGCCCTGTCTGAGCATCCCGAACTGGCCGAGTACGTCGCAGCCCTCGAGACGGAACAGGATGCCACCCTGCCCGAGGGGCTTACGGGAGACGTCCTGGCCGTGGAGTTTCAGTCCTATCTACGCCACCGCGGTACCTGACCGCAGTACTCAGTGGCAGCAGTCCTGGGCCGCCTGAGCCTGATTGCGCAGTGAGGTGACGGCCTGGTCGGGGTCATCGGATCGGTAGACGGCGGAACCCGCCACGAAGGTGTCAGCACCGGCCTCGGCGGCGCGCTCAATGGTGTCAGCCGAGACTCCGCCGTCAATCTGCAACCAGATGTCCGCCCCGGATGCGTCAATGAGTTTGCGTGCACTACGGATCTTGGCGAGAACGGGATCGAGGAATTTCTGTCCGCCGAATCCAGGCTCCACGGTCATGAGGAGAATCTGGTCAAACTCGGTCAGGAAACCAGCGAGCTGCTCGACTGGGGTCGCCGGACGCAGTGCCACAGATGCTCGCGCTCCCATCGCCCGCAGCTCGCGAGCCAGCTTGATGGGCGCGGTGGCAGCTTCCAGGTGGAATGTGACTGACTGGGCACCGGCCTCGACATATTGCGGTGCCCACCTGTCGGGGTCCTCGATCATGAGGTGGACGTCAAACATGAGGTCAGTGGTTGGACGCAGGGATGCCACGAAAGGCGCTCCCATGACGAGGTTCGGCACGAAATGGCCGTCCATGACGTCGATATGCAAACCGTCTGCTGACGGGATTCGTCCCACCTCATCGGCGAGGCTGGCCAAATTGGCATTCAAGATGGACGGCGTGATGCGAACAGTCATGCTGTCAGCCTAGAGGGTCATACAGGGACGCGGGGAAGCACTCTCCTTGCCACGACGTCAAGACCGTGACCCACCATCCCCGCTTGAAGTGATGGGGTATCCAGAGTTGATGACGACGACTAACGCGTCGCTCGTCAACTATCGACACAGGCTCGAGTGCAGGAGCACCGACGCCTGACCCGCGACATGTCGCGATGCACGGCCACTGGACGGTGGCCGATTCGGTAACCGTCATGTGTGGACATCCGCAATACCCTTTCGATGCATCATCACCAACACCGTGGCTTCCGCATCGTCCACCGGTGACGACTGCGACTCACGCCATTGCCCCGGATGTGGAAAGGACATTGATCACGACTGACATAGCCAGCCACGCCTGAGGCAATCCTCGGGACCACCACCGTGGCCCCGAGGATCATTGGTATCAGGCAAGAGTTATCGGAGCATTGGCAGCCGGCATGCAGAAGGATGGCGAGGCCGGAGCATCCTTCTTGTTCGGGGCCTTGAGGGCATCCTGGTAGGCGACCTTGAGGTCCTTCATGGCCTGGTCGACCTCGGCGACCCGCACCCATGCGTTACCACGAATGAGACCAGCCCTGTCGATGGCACGGTTGAGCAGACGGATGGTGTCGCCGTCCTTGTAATTGATGACGCAGGTGTCGCGATCAAACAGAACTTGCGCCATCAAGCGTCCCAGTTTGGCACGCACGAACTTGGTGGCAACATCGGTCGGCTTAAGGTCAGGCATGGCCTGAGCCGTAGCGAGAGCCTTTTTAAGGGCAGCCACCTCGTCGGTCAACTGCGCGGGGGTGGAATCAAGAGAAATCAGCACGTTGATAGCGTGGGCAATCTCATCGAACACAACAGTATGCGCGTTCTGCACCTTGTCCTGAATGGTGAGAGTTGCGGTGTGCGTGGTGTCGCACATGGTCAGGAACAACTCGACACGAGCCGGAATCGACTTGACGAAGGTGGTGACTCCCTTGATGACCTTCTCAAGCTGGGCCTTAAGAATCTTGGCCTGCTTCAGGAGGTCCGAAATGGTATCAATGACCTCCTTAGGAGACAGAGAGGCCTTGGCGACCTTGAGATCATTGGTCAGCGAGTGAATACGATTATTGACATCGCCAAGCAATGCGTGTGCATCAGAGGTATTACTCGACACGGCGGAAACAACCGGCACGGCAGCGTGAGCCGCGGGGGTGGAAAGAGCGACTGGAGCCATCAGGGCACCGGCAACCAGTGGTGCGGCGATCAACTTGATCCTCATGAGGTTCTCCTCGTTAGAGCGACGTGTCCGCGACTTCGGACCACGTCACTATCGCAGACGAGACCGAGTGCTGAGAATACAAAAGCCGGGATATCCCCCAAAGAGCTACCTACATGTATACCAAGGAACTTCGCAGGATGACGAGAGCTAACTTTTGTCCTCCATACCGTGTCGAGCACCACGCGCACCAAGGCCGCTGCCGACCGATGTCACACGTAGCATGTTCCGACCTACGGTGTGGTTGCCCACCAACCCGGGGCAACCACACCCTTCGGCCCCGCTTCCGGAAATACCCAGTGCATCAAGTGCCGACGTCAGCGTGGACCGGGCTGTTTCTGATCTTGGGATGTCGTTGACATCCGTCAGCCACACATATGCCTAATAATCGCATTCCTCACTCGTCGTGTATACGGAACAATGCGCAAAACATGGCATCGGTGCCGTGACGATGTGGCCACAGTTGGATGGCGTTCGAGTTTCCGGACGCAGCGATACCAGGAATGCCCGGAAGCATGGCAGGAGCGTCGAAAACGTCAACTGGCAGGGACGCGCGAGCATACTCAACGATGTCGATGGTTTCGGCTCGGTGCGGTGAGCACGTGACGTATCCGACGATCCCACCTGGTCGACTGAGATTGACCGCCGAGGTAAGGAGCCGACGCTGCAGGTGGGTCAACTCCTCGACGTCAGCAGGAGTACGACGCCAGCGCGCTTCTGGACGTCTGCGCAGGGATCCCAGACCCGAGCACGGCACATCAGCAAGGACGGCGTCAAAAGACCAAGCTGGAAGTGGCGGGCACGTGCCGTCGGCAGTCATGACGCGATGGTTGCCCGGGATGGTCTTGAGGGCTTTCGCCACGAGATCAGCACGATGTTCATGCAGTTCCACCGCGGTCAGATTGGTGTTGTGCTGGTTCGCGAGTCCGGCCAGGAGCGCGGATTTTCCCCCCGGTCCGGCACAGAGATCCAGCCATTGACCAAAACTGCCGTTTGCCTCGGCTGCGTGCAGCAAGGCCAGGATCACCAATTGAGAGCCCTCATCTTGTATGCCGGCCCTCCCCTCACGCACCGCAGCGACATCGGACGGGTTTCCTGGGCGCACGACACCCCATGGGGAATACCGAGTTGGGGTCCCAGACTCAATTTCGTCGCGCTCAGCGAGGCCAGGACGGACGACCAGGGTCGGGATCGGCGGCTCGTTGTCCGCCAGCAGAGCGGCCTCCACCTCGTCAGCTCCAAGACGATCCTGGAAGGCCTTGACGATCCACGTTGGATGCAGGGTTCGCAGGGCCATGACGTCGACGCCCTCGCGTCCACCGATCTCGCTGGCCCATTCCTCGAGGCTGTGGGTGCTGATGCGCCGGGATACGGCGTTGACAAGACCTGTTACTCGTTCCCCGATGACTTGACGGGCCAAATCGACCGAAGTGGCCACAGCAGCTCGGGTGGGCACCCTCATGGCAAGGATCTGGTGTGCCGCCATCCGTAGGACGACGCGCACTCCGGGCTGGAGTTTGGCAGGGTTTCGCTCTGATGCGGCCTCAATGATGCGATCCCAGGTACCCGATCCGCGGGAGGTGCCGTCGACGAGCTCGGTCGCGAACGCCGCGTCACGTCCGGACATCCCGGTGGCACGCAATTGGTCGGCCAGGGCAAGGTTGGCATAGGCACCATGGGTCTCGACGGCCAACAGTGCCGTGTATGCCAGCCGTCGTGCTGGATCCGCCTTGCGGCGTTTCTGGTGGGGACGCTGATTCATCGCAGCCTGGTTCCGGCGTCAATCCCTGCGCCCCGCGCCCAGTCAGCTCCGTTCATGGCCTTCTTCCCGAAAGCCTGGACCTGCAACAGTTCGAGGGGCCGAGAACCAGTCCCGAGGAAGAGCTGCTTGCGGGTGGCGACGAGCTGGCCCGGTTGAGCCGTCGCCACGGTGTCCGGGACCGTTGTGTCGGGGCCAAGGTGGCAGGTGCGCAACACCTTGAAGCGCTTGTCATCGAGTTCAGCCCATGCTCCTGGGGTCGGGGACGTGCCACGGACCAGATGATCGATCTCCTCGGCAGGAACCGTCAGATCAATGCGGACGTCACCTGGGTGTATCTGTGGGGCGGTCGTCACCCCTTCAGACGACTGAGGCGTCGGCTCGATCCCGGAATCGATGTCCTCGAGTGTCTGAGTCACCAGCGGGGTCGCGGTCTGGGCCAGTTCGTCAAGGAGCTCACCGGCCGTGACCGTCTCGCCAATCGGCACTGTCATGGAGCGATACACCGGTCCGGCGTCGAGGTTTTCGACGAGTTGGAAAACGCAGGCGCCCGTCTCCTCGTCCCCAGCCATGATGGCCCGCTGCACCGGAGCAGCTCCCCTCCAACGGGGCAACAGGGAGAAGTGCAAATTGATCCAACCATGTTTCGGCGCAGCCAGGAGATCCGTGGGGATGAGACCGCCATAAGCGACAACGACTGCGGCATCAATGTCGAGGGCCGCGACGGCGTCGTGTCCCTCGCCGGACTTCACGCTGGTTGCCTTGATGACGCGAATGCCAAGATCCTCGGCGGCCTTGGCGACGGGGCAGGGACGGGGTGTGCGGTGACGCCCTACTGCGGCGTCGGGCCGGGTCAGGACGGCAACAACCTCATGGTGTGGGTCGTCAACAAGGGCCGTCAGGGTGGGGACGGCTACGTCCGGTGTGCCAGCGAAAAGTAATTTCACCCTTCCAGCCTATCGGCCGGACAACGCCCACCGGCCTCACAAGAGATGCGCAGGATCGATGACGACGCGCAGAGTGCCCTGTTCATGGTTCATGGTGTGTTTGGAACGCAGGTGGAACAGAGCTGAGGACAACTCCCCGACGGAGAGTTGTCCCACCGGACGCACGATGATCCGGTCACGCTCACTCTCTCCAGCTCGCCGCTGTTGAGGGGCCGGGCCCAGCACTTCCAGCTTGTCCCCCATGTCCTCGTTCAGTCGCTCGGTTGCCAGGGCGACCGTTTGCGGCTCCCCGTCGACGATCCCACAGGGAACCGCGGGTGGGAACCGAGCCTCTCGTCGGTCCTCGAGCTCACGGGCCGCCCAACCGATGGGATCGTTGCGAACCATGGCCTGCAAGGCAGCATCCTCCGATGGACCGACGACGACCACCCGCCCGCCATCGCGAACTGATCTGACGAAGGCCATGATCGCCATCCAGCGATCAACGGTCTGTTCCACCGCAGCCAGCCCCGGTCGAGTCAGGGAGGACAGCGCATCGAGGATGACGGCGCAGGAGTATCCCGATTCCGGCACTGGTTCAGCCCCCGGCGTGGCGACGACGAGTCTGGGAGCTGAGTCGACGCTGTCTCGCACGTGGTTTCCCGAGGAGTCGACGACGGGCACGTCCGGGAAGGCGCGGCCCAGTTCGCCGGCCGTCGTCGTCGCTCCAACGATTCCGGACCTGACGTCGGTGGAACCGCACTCGGGGCAACGCCACCGAGGTAGATGGGTGCCGCACCAAGTGCAGTGCAGGTCAACTCCCGTGCCAGTACGCCGTCCTGTCACCGGGCCGCAGCAGGAAGGGCATCTCACGGATGTCCGACACACCGAGCAGGACGGTGAGACCAGATCCCCAACTCGAGGCACCGACACCAGGACCGGTCCACGCAGCAACCCCTCACGGATCGTCGTCATGGCCAGATCGGGCAACCGCACGGATCGGGCCAACGGATCTCGTTCCAGAGCGAAGTCGGAATCCCCTGGGACGCGTACCGGAGCACAGACAGATCTCATCGTCTGACGGTCTGCCCGAATGCCCACGAGCCAGCCTGACCTCAGCCACGACGCACTGCGAACCGAGCAGGAGTAGCTCGCCAACAGCAGGGCGCCGTGATCGACCTGGGCTCGTAGGGCGGCGACATCTCGGGTGTTCGGGTAGGGAGCTCGCGGTTCGTCATGGAGGTCAGAGCACTCGTCCCACACTGCGACCAGTCCGAGGTTCTCGACGGGGGCCATGACAGCTGACCTGGTGCCGATGATGACCTTGGCCGTGCCACGAATGACGGCCAGGTAATGGCGCCATCTCGTCGACGCCGGTTGATCAGCGTGGAGGACGGCCACCGTCCCCGCTCCCAGAACGGCTTCGAACCTGGAATGGAGGGTGGTGACATCCTCGACGGTCGGACAGCAGACAATGGCACTGCGCCCGGAGACAAGGGCTGCGGAGACGGCCTGCAACAGGCCATTGGCCCAGTCACCCAGACCTTCGTCGTCCCCCGGACCACATACCGGAGTGACCCGCCAATGAACTCGGGGACGCTCGCCGGCTGCCACCAGGTCGAGGAAATGACGTCCATCCGTGAGAGCCCGCAAGGTGCCTGACGGCATCGTCGCGGACGGGACTGGCCACGGCGGCGGGTCAGCGGCCTCTGTCGTCGCATGACGGGTCGGAATGGCCCACCTGAGCACCTCGTCGAGGGTGCCAGCCCAGTGATCGGCAACCTTGCGAGCCAGCCTGAGCTGGTCCGGGGTCGACACGACCTGTTCGGAGATCAACTTCACGACCGGGGAAAGCTTGACCCCTGGTTCCTGTTCGTGGTCGACCGCCATCACGACGCCGTCACACAGCCGTCCGGCGAGTTTCACCCTGACCCGCGTTCCCGCCTGAATCCGACCGACGAGGTCATCAGGGATGAGGTAGTCGAAGGGGCGGTCCAGGTGCGCCAAACCAGAGGAGACGACCACATGGGCAATCCATGTGGTCGTCTCCAGCAGCGGTTCGGTCATGGGTCAGATGCTACGGCCCACCACCGACGGCATCGCGACAGATGGTGTTCTCTCAGAGACGGGCGGCCGCGGCCAAGGCCTCGGCACGGTCCGTCACCTCCCAGGTGATGCCAGGGAGCTCGCGCCCGAAGTGTCCTCCGGCGACGAGCTGGGAGTAAATCGGACGAAGCAGATCAAGGTTCTTGATGATCGCGCCGGGACGAAGGTCGAAGACCTCGGCGACTGCGCGCTCGATCTCGATCTCGGGAACGTGGTTGGTCCCGAAGGTGTCGATGCGGAATCCCACCGGACGCGCGGCACCGATAGCGTAAGCCACCTGGCACTCGCAGCGGTCGGCCAGACCTGCGGCGACGACGTTCTTGGCCACCCAGCGCATGGCGTAGGCAGCGGAACGGTCGACCTTAGAGGGGTCCTTGCCGGAGAAGGCACCGCCACCGTGACGGGCCATGCCGCCATAGGTGTCGACGATGATCTTGCGACCGGTCAGACCGGCGTCGCCCATGGGGCCACCGATGACGAACTTGCCGGTCGGGTTGACGAGCACCCTCATGTCCTTGTGATCAAGGTCGTAGCGCTCCAGCACCGGGTCGATGACCAGGCGACGCAGATCAGGGGTCATCGTCGCGTCGATGTCTACCCCGTCGCGATGCTGGCTGGAGACGACGACGGTGTCCACCGCCACCGGCTTGTCGTTCTCGTCGTAACGGATTGTCACCTGGGTTTTGCCGTCGGGGCACAGGTAGTCCAGCGCGCCCTCCTTGCGGACCTTGGTGAGTTGCAGGGACAGGGCGTGGGCCATGTCGATCGGGAGTGGCATGAGGGACGGGGTCTCGGTGCAGGCGTATCCGAACATCAGGCCCTGGTCGCCAGCGCCCTGAGCGTCGATGAGGTCAGTGGAACCATGCCGAGTTTCATAGGCTGAGGTCACGCCCTGGGCAATGTCGGGGCTCTGGGCATCAATCGCGACCGAGACGCCACAGGAAGCACCGTCGAAGCCCTTGGCCGAGGAGTCATAGCCGATGTCAAGGATGCGGGAACGAGCAATACCCGCGATGTCGACGTAGGCCTCAGTGGTGACCTCGCCGCAAACCATCACCTGACCGGTCGTCACGACCGTTTCCACGGCTGCGTGGGAGTGGGGATCCTCGGCAAGGAGAGCATCGAGGACGGCATCAGAGATTGCATCAGCAATCTTGTCGGGATGGCCTTCCGTCACCGATTCGGATGTGAACAGACGAGTGGTGGGCATGGTGGTTTCCTGTCCGCGCGGCCACAAGCCGCGCATCGTGTTACTGAGTGGCCAGCAGCATGTGGACCTCGTCGAGGACCGCTACTGCAGCCTGCGACTTAGATCCGGTGACGCGTCGACCGGGCCCCTGCTGGTGGACCACGGTGACATCGGTGCCGACCTTGCCGAACACCTTCCCCTCGCTCACGTCGTTGACGACCAATAGATCGCATCCCTTGCGGGCGAGTTTGGCCTGCGCCAGCTCAAGGAGCTGGGCACGGTCAGGTGCCGTCTCGGCGGCAAACCCGACGACGACCCGATGCGGTACCGATTGGGCACAGATCCGGGCCAGGACGTCGGGAGTCTGGTGGAGTTCGAGGGACGTCGTCGCGCCGACGGCGGAGTCCCCCTCGTGTTTCTTGATCTTGGTGTCGGCGGCCACCGGTGCGAAATCGGCGGCCGCAACGGCCTGGATGACGACATCGGCGTGAGGTGCCAGATCGTTCATGGCCTCGGCAAGGTCCTCAGTGCTGTCGATCCGCGTCACCTCGACGCATGACGGCATGACGACATCGACGTGAGCTGCAACGACGTGAACATCCGCACCTCGAGCAGCTGCCACCTGAGCGATGGCCTTCCCCATCCGTCCGGATGAGGAGTTTCCGAGGTAACGCACTGGGTCGATGGCCTCGCGGGTGCCACCCAGCGAGATGACGACGCGTTTCCCTGCAAGATCCCGGCGGCACATTGCGTCAGCGGCATCCGGACAGGCCAGCAACAGCTCAACGAATTCGGCGATCTCATCCGGATCAGGCAGTCGCCCAGGACCGGAGTCCCGACCGGTGAGGCGCCCGGATGCAGGATCCTTGACGACGATGCCATGACGACGAAGGGTCGCGACATTGTCGATGGTGGCTGGATTCTGCCACATCCCGGTGTGCATGGCGGGCGCCAGCACAACCGGCGCGGACGTGGCGAGAATCGTCGTTGTCAGGAGGTCGTCGGCGTGACCACCAGCGATACGCGCCATGAGATCGGCGGTCGCTGGGGCAACGACGACCACGTCGGCACGCTCGGCCAACCGAATGTGCTCGACGCCGGGAACGTCGTCAAAGACCTCGGTGTGGACCGGATGCCCACTCAGTGCCTCCCACGTGGGACGACCGACAAATTCGAGGGCGGCCCTGGTGGGGACGACATGGACCTCATGACCGGCCTCGGAGAGGAGTCGCGAGAGCAGACACGCCTTGTAGGCGGCAATTCCTCCTCCGACACCAAGGACGACGACACTCACGCCAGACTCAGATCAGGCGTTCGGATCAGCGAGATCAGCGAAGGGATCGTCGAGCTCGATGGACGGGGCCTCCTGGGCCGCAGCGGCCTGAGCAGCGATCTCCTCGGCGTCCATCTCATGGGCCTCAACGACACCGGCCTGGATCTCACGCATGGCGATGGACAGCGGCTTCTCCTGGTTGGTCGTCTCCACGAGCGGGCCGACGTTCTCCAGCAGCCCCTCCGCCAGCTGCGAGTAATACGCATTGATCTGACGGGCGCGCTTCGCGGCGAAGAGAACGAGGCGGTACTTCGAGTCGACGTGCTCGAGGAGCTGGTCGATGGGCGGGTTGACGATGCCTTCAGGCGTGGTCTCGGTCAAGGAATGTCCTCCCAGTGTGGTCATAGACCCAACAACTCTACCAGAGAAGCAACGGCATGGTCCACGGTGTCGTTGACGACCACGGCGTCGAACTCATTGGCATTCGCCAACTCCACACGAGCCGTCTGCAACCGACGCTCCCGCTGTTCGGGGGTCTCCGTCCCCCGACCGATCAAACGGTGGACGAGCTCGTCCCACGATGGCGGGGCGAGAAAGATCTGCGTGGCCTGCGGATATGTCTCACGCACCTGGCGGGCACCCTGAAGATCGATTTCAAGGATGACGGTGCGATCGTCCGCAACCGCTTTCTCAACGGGTTCGCGTGGGGTGCCGTATCGGTGGCTGTTGTGGACGACGGCCCACTCCAGCAGCCCGTCACCGTCGACAAGCTCGTCGAACTGCGCCGGGGTGACGAAGTCGTAATCGATGCCGTCACGCTCAGTGGGGCGAGGCGGACGGGTCGTCACCGACCTCGAGACGACAATCTCGGGGTGGCGACGGAACAACGCGCCGACCACCGTTCCCTTGCCGACGGCCGTTGGCCCTGAGACGACGGCCACCGTGACGGGATGGTCGTGTCGAAGACCACGGGCCTGTGGGATGACGGGGTCGCTGCTCATGGCAACACCCTAGTGGTCAATGGCGACGACGTCGCGCAGCGTAGGGGCGAAGAACCTCAGGAACAACGGTCGAACTCGGCACGCAGGCCGGCGATCTGATGTCTGCCCAGGCCACGAATGCGGCGATTCGGGGCGATATCGAGGCGCTCCATGATCTCGGCAGCGCGCTTCTCCCCCACGCGAGGAAGGGCCTTCAGCAGGTCAACAACCTTGACGTGGGCGAGTACATCGTCCTCGGCAGCCTCGTCCAAGGCCTCGGACAACGACAGGTCCCCGGCGCGAACCCTCGCCTTGAACTCAGCCCGGACTCGCCTGGCCCGTGTCGCTGCTTCACGAGCAGCCGAAAGCTGTTCCGGTGAAAGAGTGGGTATGGACACGAGCCCCTCCGATCAAGTGTGCAGCCATTCCGAACAGTGCGGAAGGTCTCCACCAGAACCCTGGTGGAGACCTTCGGTAGACTAGTCTGCTTAGTCGGAGCTTGGGGACGATTCGTGGGGATCTGTGTCCAATTCGTGATCGTTGGATGTCGGATGTTCTTCCGATTCCAGATCTGCCCCGTCAACGGATTCCTCCACCACTGATTTTTCGGTCACGTTCTCGCCGTCACCAGCAGCCTCCGGAGGGGCAACGTCCGCAGAGGACACATCCTCCACCCGAGCAGGGCCGTGGACAATGACGGCGTTAAGCAAACCGTTGAGGAATGGCGCCGAGTCATCGGTCGAGAACTCCTCACTCAGCTCAATGGCCTCAGAGATGACGGCCGGGTCCGGCGTATCCGTATGCAGAATCTCGAAGGCGGCCAGGCGAGCGAGGACACGATCGACGCGCGGCATCCGGTCCAACGTCCAGCCCTCGGACAGACAATCGGTGAGGACCGAGTCCAGGCCAGCCTGAGAGGCAGCCACCCCGCGAACCAGATCAGCCGCGAACGGGCGTACCGGGTTGGTGAAGACGCCCGGACGGGCGGCCAAGACCTCGAGGATGTCGGTACCCATGAGATCAGCCTCGAACAGAATGTCGAGGGCCTGTTTGCGCGCCTTGGACCGCGTCGAGAGGTCAGCGTGCTTCTGGATGTCTCCGCTGACGCGCTTGACCTCGAGGTCTCCGATCCTCTCGATGGGGCCCTCGTCGTCAGGCGTCGGAGTGGTGTTCGTACTCACTTCTCGGAAATACGACCGAGGTAGTCGCCAGAGCGGGTGTCGACCTTGACCTTCTCACCGGTGGTGATGAAGAGCGGAACCTGGATCTCGCGACCGGTCTCGAGGGTGGCGGGCTTGGTGCCGCCGGTGGAACGATCACCCTGCAAGCCAGGCTCGGTGTAGGTGATCTCGAGCTCGACCGAGGCGGGCAGGTCAATGTACAGCGGGTTGCCCTCGTGCAGGGCAACGGTGGCGGTCTGGTTCTCGAGCATGAAGTCCTTGGCGTCACCGACGACCTCAGAGGGAATTGGCAGCTGCTCGTAGGTGGTCTCGTCCATGAAGACGTAGACGTCACCATCCTGATACAGGTACTGCATGTCACGACGATCGACCTCGGCCGACTCGATCTTGACGTCAGAGTTGAAGGTCTTGTCCACAACCTTGCCACTCAGCACGTGTTTCAGCTTGGTACGAACGACGGTGTTGCCCTTACCCGGCTTGTGGTGCTGGAACCAGATGACCGTCCACAGCTGGCCGTCGAGGTTGAGAACGGTGCCGTTCTTGATGTCATTGGTGGAGATAACCACAGGTCGGTCCCTTTCGAGATGAATTGCGTCGATCATGGATCAGGATGCGGCACGCCAGCCGACATCCTGGGCAAGTCTAGCGGACGGGGGGCTTCAACCCCCCTATGCCGGGGGAAGGCAGACCCATGACAGGCAGGTGCGGACCACTCGCCGCTCCCATGACATGGTCCCGTCATGTCCCGTTCATGTTGTTGAGGCCTTGGCCGCACACCTCTTCAGTAACGTTGACACCATGCACGACCTTGACTCCACCGGGCTGCGCGCCCACTTTGATCCCGCCACGGACTCCGACCAGCACTCGCTGCGTGAATTCATTGACCTGGTCGCTGATGCCGGATATGTCGTCGATTCCGATGAGCACGGAGACGATCCCGAACTCATCGCTCCAGACGGTTCCGCCGTGGAGACCTGGCATGAGGATTACCCCTATCCGAACCTCATGGACAGGCGAGAGTACGAAACCCAGAAAAGGTTGCTGCAAATCGAGCTTCTCAAGCTCCAATACTCCATTGACGACACCGGCGACCGTCACGTCATCGTCTTTGAGGGACGCGACGCAGCCGGGAAGGGTGGCGCGATCAAGAGGTTCAGTGAGCATCTCAATCCCCGTCGCTGCCGTACCGTCGCCCTCGACAAGCCCTCGGACCGCGAGCTCGGCCAGTGGAACTTCCAGCGTTACATCCAGCATTTTCCCACTGCCGGCGAGATAGTCCTCTTCGACCGGTCCTGGTACAACCGGGGCGGCGTCGAGCGGGTAATGGGATTCTGTACTGACGAAGAGCATCGAATCTTCCTGCACCAGGCCCCAAAGCTCGAGGAGATGATGATCGAGTCGGGAATCCACGTCACCAAGTTCTGGTTCTCGGTAACCCGTCAGGAACAGCGCACTAGGTTCGCAATTCGTCAGCTCGATCCGGTTCGCCGCTGGAAGCTCTCCCCAATGGACTTGGAATCCTTGGGACGTTGGGACGATTACACCCGCGCCAAGGAAGAGATGTTCGCCGCGACTGACACCGATGCTGCCCCGTGGATTTGCGTCAAGTCCAATGACAAGAAACGCGCGCGTCTCAACGCCATGAGGTATTTCCTGTCCCAATACGATTACGAAGGCAAAGACGAAGATGTCGTCGGCCAGCCCGATCCTCGGTTGGTACGTCGAGCCCGAGACACCGTTGGAGACTGAGGGAGGCTGTCCCGCCGGGGTGGATGGCGGCGCCCCTGACGACGGGGCTGATACGTGATTATGGGCGCCGTCGTTCACCTGCATTGAACCCAGTGGGAATAAGCCGCGCCGAGTTGAGGATGAAGGCCGTCTCACTACCGACGTGAACCAGCGCCGCACCGAGAGGTCCGAGAGCTCCGGTCGCGGCCAGGACCATGCCGAGGACATCCACGGCTAGGGTCCCGACGACGTTGAACCAGATGATGCCTCGCACCCGTCGAGCCGTTCTGACGGCGCCGGCAAGGTCGGCAAGGTCCGAGGAGATGAGGACGACGTCGGCAGATCGTCGAGCTATCTCGGTACCGGCGCCCATGCCCACCCCAACGGTGGCTGCCGAAAGAGCGGGAGCGTCGTTGAAGCCATCACCAACCATGACCACCTTGCGTCCCGATGCCATGAGTTCCGAAATGACATCGGCCTTTTCAATCGGACGCAATCCAGCACGGACCTCGTCAACACCGACCTGATCGCCCACTTGTCTGGCTGTTGCCTCCGCATCTCCCGACAACATGACGACCTGAAGCCCCATGCGGTGCAATTCCTCAATTGCTGCTGCGGACGTCTCACGAATCTCATCAACGAACTGGATTGCGCCAATCCATTCGTCGTCCACCCACACGTATGACCGCGCGATGGCGTCCGTGGAGAACCCGGCGGGGACGCGTCTGCTGACCTCGACGCGGCGACCGCCGACGACGCCTGAGACACCATGCCCAGGCTCATAGCGGAAGTCCTCGGCCATCAAGGCCGTCACGTCACTAGCCGCGCATATGGCACGGCCAACCGGGTGTTCGCTGAACTGCTCGACGGATGCGGCCAGGGAGAGGACATCGTCATCCGCCCAGCCTGCAGCCGGGTCGACCTTGGAAACCGTCGGTTGTCCAGCAGTGATCGTGCCCGTCTTGTCGATCACCACCGTGTCGACCTGACCGAGTTGCTCCAGGTGCACGCCGCCTTTCACGAAGGCTCCGCGTCTGGCAACCCGGGCCATGCCAGCCAGGATCGCCAGTGGCGTGCCAGCTGCAACACCACATGCACCGGCGACGACGATGACCGAGATGGTGGCTCGCAGGTCGTGGGTCGCGAACCAGGTGATGATTGCAGCGAGGAAGGCCGCTGCGACGATCCAGGTGGCAACGCGATCGCTGAGCCGCTGAACCGGGGTCGGGCTGTCCTGGCCGGAGCGCACAGCCTCGACGATCTGACCATAACTGGAATTGGCTCCGATCTGCTCGACGCGCACCTCAATCGCGCCGCCATGATTGACAGAACCCGCCAGGACGCGGTCCCCTTCACGCACGGTCACCGGCATCGGTTCGCCGGTGATTCGGGACTGATCAACCTCGGATCTTCCCGCTTGAATGAGTCCATCCACGGCAACTCGATCCCCTGGCGAGATCACGATGAGGTCCCCCACGGTGAGTTCAGCCAGAGCAGTGTCGACGATCCCGTCGTTGCGTCTCACCCGAACCGTGTCCGGGAGGAAAGCCATCAGGTCGGTGAGAGCGTCACGACCGCGCTCCATGGAGAGGTCCTCGAGGATCTCGGCGACGAGCACGAATGTGGTGATCATGAGTGCGGTGACCCATTCGCCGATCGCTGCCGCAGCAGCAATGGCACACAGCATCGATAATTCCATACTCATGTGGGCATGACAGAGATCGTCGAAGGCCTCAGCGAGGAAAGGCCAGCACCCGACAGTCAGGCAGATGACCCCAATCGCGGGGACCCGGTGGTCTGGCCATACCAGACCCAGTCCGACGATGACGGCAGCGACGGCGCAGAGAGCCGCGCGCCAGCCGAGATCAAGGTCAAAACGGTCACGCCAAGAGGGCATGGATGTTCTCCTGAGGGAGGTAAATGTGGTCAGCGGAGGTTCTCGCGCCGAAAAATGCGCCCTCGGCGGGCGGAAGACGGTTCCTGTGTCATCGGAAACGGAACCGGCGTGACGGTCAGGCCGTCGTCGTACGGCTGGCCGGGCAGCGCGCACCCTGGGTCATCTCAACCATGTGGTGGGTTGGAATGGCGTCGACATCGTGTTCTGCCTGGAAGACAGCCTGCGAAACTAGATTGCGGGCGTGCTCGTCGGTGAGGCTGTAGAACATCGTTGTGCCGTCGCGGCGGGCAGACACCATGCGACCCATGCGCAATTTGGCCAAATGCTGGGAAACAGCGGTGGGGCGTTTACCGACGACTTCCGCCAGATCTCTCACGGACATCTCGCCCTCCCGAAGAGCCAGGATGATGCGAATCCGAGTTGGGTCAGCGAGCAGGGCGAACACTTCCGCCGCGAGGTCGACATAATCGCTGTCGATACCAAAGGTGCATGTATGCGTATCTTCGCTCATATGAAGACACTACGGGTGAGCGATGAGCCCTGGCAATCTCCGAAATCCCCGGCGCGAGACATTCACAGCGCAATCCAAGGTAAACATTGGGTCTTGGCGCGGGTTGTTTGTGGCAATTGCGGTGATGACAGTGTGAGGTGACGCCCCACCCAGCGAGAAGCTCGACCAGTCTCTAGTTGTCCACAACCGTGGTCGGTACCCGGACCTCACTTGTCCACAGATCTGACATTGCCTGACGGATTCCGGGGTCTCCGACGACAACTGAAGACGTGAGAACCTTTCAAGACCAGATCGAGCGCCGCGGAATCGCGCGTATTCACCGTCATAGCTACATCCGGGGTCAGGCCGACCGGGCGGTGGCACGCGGAGACGCTGTCCGCATCCTGCCCGGGGTCGTTGCCGCCACACCCCTTGCTCGCGACCCAGAGACAATCATCCGGGCGCTCTTCCTGTGGCACCGGGATGTCGTCCTCGTAGGCAAGACGGCCCTCATCCTGCTCGGGATGACGGCCCCAGGTTCGGTTCGCCCGATGGACTTGCGCACCGTCGACAAAGTTGAGGCATTCTCTCGAACCCGTGCCCTCGTCAGGCCGGGCATCCGCGTTCATCGCTGGCACGTTCCGCACCGATTCATCACCGAGAGGGAGAGGATTCGTCTCGCAGCACCGGAGGTCTCGGTCCTGGTGTTGGCCATCCAAGGGGAATGGGAGTGGGTTTGTGAAGCGTTGAGGCAACGGCTCGTGACCCCTGAAAGCTGCCGGCGCGCACGCAAGAGCCTGACGGGTCGTTACCCAAGGGACCAGGTCGATGCTGCTCTGGCCGACATCACGTTGGCGGCATGGTCAATTCCCGAGTTGGAGATGAGCCGAATGCTGAGAGCTGTCGGTATCACCGGCCACAAACCAAATCACAAGGTGCGGGTTGGCGACAGGTACTACTACCTCGACCAAGCATTTGAGGACGAGAAGGTGGCCCTTGAGATAGACGGCAGAAACGTCCATGGCACCGCAGATGGTTACGAGGCAACAATGATGCGATCAGCCCACCTCGATCGGCATGGCTGGAAGGTCCTTCACACCACCCCAACCATGATCCGACACAACCCGAGATTTGTACTCGACTGGTTGGCGTCCCATCTCCACCGTCGCCATCGGCCCAAGACCATGTTCACCGAACCGGTGTTGCGGAAGATCATGGGCGGCCTTGCCACAGCCTAGCCGCCACCTAGTTCAATCTGGCATGGCGTAGCCGCCGTTCTGAGCTGTCACCCGGTACGGCTGTGGAGATGTCGGTTGTGACCACCGACCGTGCGGCCCCGAGTGGCAACCTCAGCTTTCATAACCGCGATTGCCGCATGAGGGTACGGACAGTCGTGCTCGGAGACATCAATGCTCGTTGACCGGCACCCATATCGAGGTACCAACCCCCGGCTGGTCATCAATGAGCGGACGCCTCAGCAGTCGCGCGAGCAGGAAAGCGACGTAACAGCGACATACGCTGGGACATCAGGCGCTCTGCAGGCTCCGGTAGCACTCGCCCAACACGTCCTCGGAGGGGTCGACGATCATCGCGACCTCACCGGGCTCCCTGATACCGACAAATCTCAGGACGCGCCGACCAGTGCCTGGTTCGAGCCGGGTCTTCTTGTCGAGGTTCATCGTCGCGCGAAGATCCGCCCACGCGACCTCATCGAAGGTGGTGGGAAGCCCGATCCCCGAGAGGATGGTCCGGGTACGATCCACGACCTCGACAGACAGTCCCAGGCACCTCCGGGACAACTCAGCGGCGAAGACCATCCCGACGGCGTCGGTTTCACCGTGGCGCCAGGTGAAGTGCTTGTGGGCCTCCACCGCGTGGGCCAAGGTGTGCCCATAATTCAATCTCTCGCGACCAACCTGGCCACGTGATGACGTTCGTTCGTGCAGATCTCCGCTGACAACGGCGGCTTTGACCGAAACTGCCCTGGTAAGCACCTCGACAAAGGCCTTCGAGGTGACGTCGAGAACGTCGTGTCCCTCGACGAGATCAAGAATGACAGGATCATTGATGAATCCACACTTGACAATCTCTGCAAGCCCCGATCGCACCTCACGGACAGGCAAGGTTGTCAACAGATCGGTATCGCACAGCACCGCCCTCGGTTCGTGGAACGCCCCGACGAGGTTCTTCCCAGCCGGGATATTGATGCCGGTCTTACCGCCGATCGCGGCATCGGCCATGGCGAGCACCGTCGTCGGGACCTGGATGACGCCAACCCCACGCATCCACGTCGCCGCCAAGAACCCAGCCAGATCGGTGGTGGCTCCACCACCCAGACCGACGATGACGTCGCCGCGAGTCATGCCAGCCTCGGCCAGGCCCTGCCAACCGCGGACCAGCACATCAGGTGACTTGGCGGCCTCGGCATCCGGCACCGCGATGATGATCGGATCGTCAAGACCAACTCGACCCACGAGGCCCAGAAGCGGCTCGGGGCACACGACCGCGACCCTGCGACCTGCCACGAGACCAGCCAATTCCGTCACAGCGCCGGAGCCGATCCTTACCCGGTAGGGCTGAGCCGTTGCTACCTCGACAAGGTTCATGACTCCCCCTCCAGGTCGGCCAGCTCACTCATGATCGCCTCGACGACCTGGTCGGGAGTCAGTTTGTCGGTGGACACTCGGATGGTTGCCGGACGCTCGTACACCGCTCGCCTATCCTTCATGAGCCGCACCAACTGCGAGTGCACCTGGCTTCCCAGCAGCGGTCGGCCGGTGTCCTTCAGCCCCACCCGGTCAGCCGCGGTACGAGCCGAGACGTCCAGCCAGACGACACACACCTGATCCAAGGCCTTACCGACCTCGATGTCGACCGGAGCTCCACCACCCAGGGAGATCACTCCACCGCATTCGATCGCAGCGAGGGTCTCCCGCCTCTCCACCTGGCGGAAGTACGGCTCTCCCTCGACGAGGAAGATCTCCGGGATGTCGCGCCCCTCGACCTGTTCGATGAGAGCATCGACGTCGACGAATTCCTCCTCCAAACGCTCAGCCAGGAGCGGCCCCACCGTCGACTTACCGGACCCTGGAGCACCAATGAGAACGATGACACTCACGGGGCCACCACCAGACCGCGCTCGGCCAGGCGACTCAGGTAGGCTTGAGCATTACGGCGGGTCTCGGCCACCGAGTCTCCGCCGAACTTGTCCAGGGCGCACTCGGCCAACACCAGGGCAACCATGGCCTCGGCCACGACACCTGCCGCCGGGACCGCGCAGACGTCGGAACGCTGATGATGGGCCGTGGCGGCCTCACCAGTGGTGGTGTCGATCGTCGGCAGGGCGCGGGGAACAGTTGCGATGGGTTTCATGGCCGCCCTCACCCGTAACACCTGGCCGGTGGACATGCCGCCCTCGGTACCGCCCGCACGATCACTCATGCGGTGGATACCCGCCTCGGTCGGCTCCATCCAGTCATGGGCCTGAGAGCCGCGACGACGGGCCAGCTCAAAGCCGTCCCCCAGTTCGACACCCTTGATGGCCTGGATCCCCATGAGTGCTCCGGCGAGACGCGCATCGAGTCGTCGGTCCCCCTGGCTGTGGGATCCCAACCCAGCAGGCAGACCATATGCCAACACCTCGACGACACCACCCATGGTGTCGCCCTCCTTGCGGCACGCCTCCACCTCAGCAACCATCCGCTCGCTCGTGGCCGGATCAGCACAACGCACCGGATCAGCGTCAATACAGGCCAGATCCGCCGGTTCCGGCCGCACATCCTCAGGACACTCGACAGGCCCGAGGGACACGACGTGGGACAACACATCGACGTCGAGGGCCTGCTTGAGGAAGGCCTTGGCGATTGCTCCCAGGGCCACTCGCGCAGCGGTTTCACGGGCCGATGCGCGTTCCAGGATCGGACGGGCCTCATCAAAGTCGTACTTCTGCATACCCGCGAGGTCAGCATGTCCCGGACGGGGACGGGTCAGAGCAGCACCACGAGCCTGACCGGCCAGCTCCTCGGGGGATACCGGTCCGGGAGCCATGACGGTACGCCACTTGTCCCACTCGGAGTTACCGATCCGGATCGCGATGGGATCGCCGAGGGTCTCCCCGTGCCGGAACCCCGCGATCAGCTCCAACTCATCGGCTTCGAAGAACATCCGGGCCCCTCGCCCCACCCCGAGGCGACGACGTCGCAACTCCTCTGAAATCTCGTCGGCCCCGACGCGGACATGGGCCGGGATGCCCTCCACCGTCGCGACAAGGGCAGCGCCGTGGGACTCCCCGGCAGTGAGGTAACGCAACATGGGGCCCAGTCTCTCAAAGGCGGGCGCGCTCAGCCAGAGCGTTCTGCGCTGTGGACCTCAAGACATCCATGGGCACGTCATGGCCCGTCATGAGACGAACCTGGTCGACGGCCTGTCCGGCGAGCAGGTCGAGACCGTCGATGACCGTGATGCCAGCGTTCTCCCCAGCCACCGTCAGCGGCGTCGGCCACGGGTCGTAAATGACGTCGAAGACGGCGTCAGCATGGGCAACGAGGTTCTCAGCCCGGTCCATGACAGACCCGGCCGGAACCGTCGAGACCATGAGGTCACAACGCGACGGCTCGGACTCGAAGGGCAACCAGGCGACGCGGATCCCAAGACGGTTGGCAAGCTCAAGGATCTCGGTCGACCGATCGCGAGAGCGCGACATGATGATGACCTCGTCTGCCCCCAGTTGGACGGCAGCGGCAAGAACCGACCGTGCCGTCGCCCCCGCTCCGAGCATGACGACCTTCCCAACCTCGGTGACGCCTCGAGACCGAAGCGCAGCTCCGGCGCCGGTCACGTCGGTGTTACGTACGATGGTTCTCCCGCCACGACGCACCCAGGTGTTCGCCGCTCCGAGCAGTTCGACGGTCTCGTCGGTCTCCCCCAACTCACTGAGATCAACCTTGTGGGGCATCGTCACCGACAAGCCGCGCCACGACTCGTCCAGCTCATCGACAAAGGTGCGCAGTCCACCGGGCTCGACGTCAACGGCGTCATAGGACCAGTCCAGTCCGAGAACCCGATATGCGGCCCGATGGATTGCCGGCGACACGGAATGAGCCACTGGATGACCAACAACCGCGCACCGCATCGTCAACTCCTCCCGATCAGCACTTACCCTTGTGGTCCTGACACCACGCCTGGAACTTCTTCACATTCTTCTCGTGATCGGCCAGGGTCTTGGCATAGGCCGTCGTCCCCTTGTCGGGATCCGTGACGACCCAGTACAGGTAGTCGCTCTTGATCGGGGTCACGGCCGCCTCCATCGACGCCGCACCAGGATTGTTGATGGGAGTCGGCGGGAGGCCGTTGTGCAGGTAGGTGTTGTAAGGAGAATCCTTGGCGCGCTGCTCGTCGGTCGTCGTCAGCTTTCCGTCGGCATGGTTGGCGTACAGTACCGTCGCATCCGACTCCACCTTCATACCCTGGTTGAGACGGTTGTAGATGATGCCGGCGACCATCCTCATGTCCTTGGGGTTCCTGGCCTCCTTCTCCAGGATGGAGGCGACGATGAGGGCATCATAGGGACTGCGCTTGATGGTCTGGGCCTGACCCATGAAGTTCATGGTGTTTACCTGTTTGACGAACTGGTTCGCCTGCATCTGCAGAATCTCCAGCGGCGTCGGGTTGGAACCCACCTCGTAGGTGTCAGGGAAGAGGAAACCCTCCGGACGGTCCTTGGCCCACACCGGCAGGCCAAGCTTCTTGGTCTGCTTGTACGCGACCTTGAAACTGTCGACGGGCATGGTGGTGCCCTTGGCCATGATGGCGAACTGTTCCTCGGTTGTCAGCCCCTCGGGAAGGGTGACGCGAGTGCGCTGGATGTTGTCCGGGTTGCCCAGGATGGAGACAGCCTTCGCCGCGCTCATGTGGGTCTTGAGCTTGTACTGGCCGGCCTGGATCGTGACGTCAGACTCCGACTCGCGAATGGCCTTGTTGTAGGCCTTCGTCGACTTGATGACGTCGTTGTCGAGCAGGATCGATCCGACCTCGCTCACCGACGCGCCCGAGGGCACACGCACCAGGACGTCCTTCTCACCGTCTCCGAGGTAGTCGTCGGCCGACTTGTACGAGATGTAGGCGTCATAAGTCTTGACACCGACGAAGACGCACCCACCAACGAGAACCGCCAAGGACAAGATGACCGCCACAGCACTGCGAAACTTGTACCAGAACTCCGCCTTGGGGTCATCCTGTTCGTCGAACGGTCCGCTCACGAATCCGTCCCTCCTGTCGTCGTCGCCGATCGGGCCGACCGGACTTGCTCCAACACGTGCTCCAGTATGGCCACCGCAGCCACCTGATCAATAACGCCACGCTGTTTGCGCGCGTCTCGCCCAGCATCGTGGAGAGCACGAGCGGCCGTACGTGTCGTCATCCTTTCATCGACCCAGCGCACCGGAATCGGACTGATGGCTTCGGCCAGCTGACGTCCAGCCTGCCGAACATCCCGCGCGGCGATCTGCTCGGTGCCGTCGAGGGCCACCGGGAGGCCCATGATGACCTCGACGGGCTCATACTCGGCGATGATCTCGGCTAGGCGCTGCACCGGACGATTCGCGGTCTGCACCGTTTCGACCGGGAAGGCAAGGATGGCATCACGGTCACTCGCGGCCACACCGATCCGGGCCTTCCCCCAGTCGACAGCGATCCTCACACCGCGCAGGGAGGTATCGGGACGCTCCTCGGAGTTCACAGCGCAGCCAACTCGGCGTTGATGGCACGAAGAGCGGCGTCGATACCAGAAGCATCGCTGCCGGCACCCTGAGCCATGTCGTCCTTGCCGCCACCGCGGCCACCGATCGGCCCCGTACCGGCCTTGATGAGGGCACCAGCCCTGGCTCCGGCGGCGCGAGCGGACTCAGTCGTCGCGACGATCATGGCGGGCTTGTCGTCTGTACCTCCGATGAGGGTGACGACCGCTGGGCGATCCTTGACGCGTACCCGGACCTCGGAGGCCAGGGTGCGCAGGTCGTTGCCAAGAACACCAGGCACCCTGGCCGCGATGAGGTCGAAGGATCCGGCCGGGGTGGCACCGGCGACGATGTCGTCAACCTGCCCCATGAGTTCGCGGGTGCGGGCGGCGGCCAGCTTGTGCTCAGCGTCCTTGAGGTCGGCAGCGAGCTTGGAGACGCGGTCGGCCAGCTGGTCGGGCTGCACCTTGAGGATGCCGGTGAGCTCGTTGACCAGGGCACGCTCGGCAGCCATGTGGCGGAAGGCATCGGTGGAGACCAGCGCCTCGACGCGGCGAGTCCCCGAACCGACCGATTGTTCGCCCAGCAGGCTCAGCATGCCGATACGACCGGTGGAGGCGACGTGAGTGCCACCGCACAACTCGCGGGACCATGGGCCGGCCAGTTCGACGACGCGCACGATCGGCGGGTACTTCTCGCCGAACATGGCCATGGCTCCCATGGCCTTGGCATCTTCAAGAGGCATCTGGGTGTCAGTGACCTCGAAATCGTCGTGGATGGCGACGTTGCAGCGCTCCTCGATCTCCTCCTTGAGGGATTCCGAGAGTCCCTTGGTGGCCGAGAAGTCGAAACGCAGGTAGCCGGGCTTGTTGTAGGAGCCGGCCTGGGTGGCCGACGGCCCGACCAGCTCGCGGAGGGCTGCGTGGATGACGTGGGTGGCGGTGTGGGCCTGGCAGGCCCCGAAACGGGTGGTCGGGTTGACCAGCGCGGTCACCTTGTCACCGACAGCGAGGTCTCCGTCGAGACGTACCTTGTGAACGATGAGGCCGGGAACCGGGCGCTGGACGTCCAGGACCTCGAGATCGAAGCCATTGGCGCGGATGATGCCGGAGTCGGAGTCCTGGCCACCCATCTCGGCGTAGAACGGGGTCTCGGCGAGCACGACCTCGACGACGGATCCGGACTCGGCAACCGTGACGGAGGCACCGTTGGCGATAATGCCAGTGACGGTGGTGTCGACGGTCAGATCCGTGTAACCGAGGAAGGGAGTCTCACCGAGGGCGCGCACCTGGGAGTAGGCCTCCGGGTCGGTGAGCAGGCCCTTCTTGGCCTTGGAGTCTGCCTTGGCACGGGCGCGCTGCTCGGCCATCAGGGCGGTGAACTTGTCACGGTCGACCTGCAGGCCCTGTTCGGCCGCCATCTCAAGGGTGAGGTCGATCGGGAAACCGTAGGTGTCGTGCAGCTGGAAGGCCTTGTCACCAGACAGGGTCTTGGAGCCCGCAGCCCTGGTATCTGCCACCGCGGCGTCGAGCATCGCGGTACCGGCGCTGAGGGTACGACGGAAGGTCTCCTCCTCGGCGGTGGCGGCCCCGATGACTCGATCCCACTGGGCGAGGACGTCCGGGAAGGAAGCAGACATGAGGTCGCGGGAGACCGGCAGCAGCTCAGGTAGCACCGGATCCTCCACACCGAGCAGACGCATGGCACGAACGACGCGACGCAGCAGACGACGAAGCACATAACCACGAGCCTCGTTGCCGGGGGTGACGCCGTCGGTCATGAGCATGAGGCCGGAACGGACGTGGTCGGCAACCACGCGCAGTCGGACGTCGTCGTCATGATTGGCGCCATAACGCTTGCCCGACATCTCCGAAGCCTTCTCGATGACGGGGAAGACCTGGTCAACCTCGTACATGTTGTCGA
This sequence comes from Cutibacterium avidum ATCC 25577, assembly GCF_000227295.1. Lineage (GTDB taxonomy): Bacteria > Actinomycetota > Actinomycetes > Propionibacteriales > Propionibacteriaceae > Cutibacterium > Cutibacterium avidum. The sequence continues at coordinate 1,921,998 of NZ_JH165054.1, forward strand.
CGCCCTGGAGCAGGTAAGCAATGCGCTCCAGACCAGCGCCGGTGTCGATGTTGAGGCTGCGCAGCGGGCCGGCGATGTCGAAATCTTCCTTGGCGCGAACCGCGGACAGATCCTCGGTCTCGAACACGAGGTTCCAGATCTCGAGGTAACGATCCTCATCGGCCTGCGGACCTCCGTCGGGGCCGTAAGCCGGACCACGGTCGATGTAGATCTCGGAGCACGGGCCGCCCGGACCGGGGACGCCCATGTGCCAGTAGTTGTCCTTGAGGGAACGGCCCTGGATGTGCTCATCGGGAACCCCGACGGCTCGCCAGGCCTCGCGCGCCTCGATGTCGCCCTCGGGGTAATCCGGATGGAACCCCGGGCCGAGGACCGTCACCCAGATGCTGGCCGGGTCGAAGCCGAATCCACCCTGGTCGGCAGGCTTGGAGACGAGTTCCCAGGCGTACTGGATGGCCTCATTCTTGAAGTAGTCACCGAAGGAGAAGTTGCCCAGCATCTGGAAGAAGGTGCCGTGGCGGGTGGTCTTGCCGACCTCGTCAATGTCGAGAGTGCGGACGCACTTCTGGATGCTGGTGGCGCGTTTCCACGGGGAAGGCTCGGTGCCCATGAGGTAGGGCTTGAACGGCACCATGCCGGCATTGACGAACAGCAGGGTGGGGTCGTTGTACAACAGCGAGGCGCTCGGCACCACTGCGTGACCCTTGCTCTCGAAGAAGTCGACGAAGCGCTGTCCGATCTCCGCTGTTCTCATGCCTGGTCCTTCTTGACGTGGTCGCTGGTTGTGGCCTGTGGGGGACGTCCTGACAGATTTTCAGGACATACCGGGTCCCAACCCTACCCGGACGCGCGATAGGCCACATCTCAGCGCGCCGCGGAAAATGTCGAGGTGGGAATCGTGGAGCGAGGGGGGATCCGATTGTGGATCAGTTCTCGTCGTCGAGGTCCTCAGCTGATGACGCACTATGACTCACCTCAGCGGGAGCTGCCTCGTTCTCGACCTGGGAGGGATGGTTGCGACGCCTGGGACGACGAATCGTGCGTCGCACTCCCTCGCCAAAAGCAGCGGCCTTCACCATCGGCGTCCCGACCGTCTGGGTGAAGGTTTGAGCGAGTTCAGCAGCCTGACCGGTGACGACGGTGCCGTGTTCGGAAATGGTGTGAATGTCCTCGATGACCTGGTCAAGCTTCGAGATCTCACCATTGGTGATGACGACCGTTCCCTTGAGTTCTTCCAAGATCGGCACCGTCGACTCATCCACGTCGCGGACCGTCTTGCGCACCTCATCCAGAACGCCACCAAGTTTCAGCAGGGGAACGGCACACAGCGCGACGAGCACCACCGCCGCGAGGGCAGCGATGAGTCCGGCGATCTGACCCAGGGTCATGACTTCTTCTCCTCGGTGGTGTCTCGTCCGAGCAGCATCCGTATCTGGCTCAGACGTTGTGAGATGGCAGCCTCATTGCCGTGGTCAGTCGGGTGGTAGTACCGCGTCGAGGCGATGTCGTCAGGAAGATACTGCTGTTCTGCCACCCCGTGCGGGAAGTTGTGAGCGTAACGGTATCCGACCCCGTGACCGAGGTCGTGGGCGGATGAATAGTGCGCGTCACGCAAATGGGCCGGCACCTCTCCTCCCTTACCGGCGCGGACGTCGGCCAGTGCCCCGTCGATGGCGGTGATGACGGCGTTGGACTTCGGGGCGGTGGCTGCTGCAATGGTCGCCTGGGCCAGGTTGAGGCGGGCCTCGGGCATACCGATGAGTTGAACGGCCTGGGCTGCGGCAACGCAGGTTTGCAGCACGCTCGGGGCGGCCATGCCGATGTCCTCGCTGGCCAAGATCACCAGACGGCGGCCGATGAACCGGGGATCCTCCCCCGCCTCGATCATCCGGGCCAGGTAGTGCATGGCGGCGTCGACGTCCGAACCACGTACCGACTTGATGAATGCACTGATGACGTCGTAGTGCTGATCACCGTCACGGTCGTACCGCACCGCAGCGCGATCCACGGCCGTCGAGACGATCTGACTGGTGATGGTGTCAGTTCCAGCCGTGCTCGCCCCGGCTGCGGCCTCCTCGAGATAGGTCAGGGCTCGTCGGGCGTCTCCCCCGGCCAGCTGCAGCAGGTCGGCTCGGGCATCGTCGTCAAGGGTGTAGAGCCCGTCCGACTCGGTGCGCAGACCGCGCGGATCACTCAGTGCACGGTCGATGAGGGAGGACACGTCAGCCTCGGTGAGGGGTTTCAGGGTCAGCAGCAGGGATCGGGACAGCAGCGGGGAGATGACCGAGAAGGATGGATTCTCCGTGGTGGCGGCGATGAGGGTCACGGTCCGGTTCTCGACTGCGGGCAGGAGCACGTCCTGCTGGGCCTTGGAGAACCGGTGCACCTCGTCGACAAAGAGGACGGTCGGCCTTCCCAGCGCCAGCTGGCGACGAGCGGTGTCGAGTTCCCGTCGGACGTCCTTGACTCCGGCGGTCACGGCCGAGATCTCCACGAACCGTCGGTTCGTGGCGTGGGACACCACAGAGGCAATCGTCGTCTTGCCGACCCCCGGAGGGCCCCACAGGAAGACGCTCATGGCCCCGGTGCCCTCGGCCAGCCGGCGCAACGGCGACCCTGGGGTCAACAGGTGTTGCTGACCGACGATCTCGTCAATCGTGCGGGGGCGCAGTCGAACGGCCAGTGGCGCGTCAGGGTTGGGAGTGTCCAAGGACCCGCCACTGGTCGCGTCCGGCTGGACCGGCCCGACATTGCCGAAGAGATCCTCACTCACCATGGCACCATATCGCCGCGCTGCGACACCCCGACGTCCAACGACGCTCGACATGAGGAATGGGCGGCGACCGTGCGCATCGGTCGCCGCCCGCCGTCAGCTCGGAATCATCACTTCCTGGACTTCTCTGCGTCGTCCCTCTGCCCCTCGGGGGACTCGGCCTTCTTCTTCGGTTTGGCGTCCACCCCAGCCTCACGACGCTGAGCCGGGGTGATGGGAGCCGGAGCGGCCGTCAACGGGTCATAGCCGTTGCCGGTCTTCGGGAAGGCGATGACGTCCCGGATGGTCTCGAAGCTGCCGAGCAGCATGACCAGACGGTCCAGGCCGAAGGCGATGCCACCATGCGGCGGAGCACCGAACTTGAAGGCGTCAAGGAGGAAGCCGAACTTTTCCTGGGCTTCCTCCGGACCAATGCCCATGACGTTGAAGACGCGCTCCTGGACATCACGACGATGGATACGGATGGATCCGCCGCCGACCTCATTGCCATTGACGACGAAGTCGTAGGCATAGGCGAGGGCCGAACCCGGATCGGTGTCGAAGGTGTCCATGCACTCAGGGGTCGGGCTGGTGAAGGCGTGGTGGACAGCAGTCCAGGCACCGCCACCGACCGCGACGTCGCCAGAGGCCTCGGCCTCCTTGGTCGGCTTGAACAGCGGGGCGTCGACCACCCAGCAGAAGGCCCAGTCGGAGGGATCGAAGAGTTCACAACGACGGCCGATCTCCAGACGGGCCGCACCGAGCAGCTCCTGGGAGGAGGTCTTCGGTCCAGCGGCGAAGAAGATGGCGTCACCGGGCTTGGCACCGACCTTCTCGGCGATACCGGCCTTCTCCTCCTCCGAGATGTTCTTGGCGACCGGACCGCCAGGCACACCCTCGTCGGAGATGGTGATGTAGGCCAGGCCCTTGGCGCCTCGGGTACGAGCCCACTCCTGCCAAGCGTCGAACTGGCGACGCGGCAGCGAGGCCCCACCAGGCATGACGACGGCGCCCACGTAGGGAGCCTGGAAGACGCGGAACGGGGTGTTGGCGAAGAAATCAGTGACCTCGGTGATCTCGTTGCCGAAACGAAGATCAGGCTTGTCGGAGCCGTAACGGTCCATGGCCTCGTGCCAGGTGATGCGCGGCAGCGGGGTCGGCATGTCGACGCCGATGATCTTCCAGCAGGCCGCCATGGTCTCCTCCGCCAGGGCGATGACGTCATCCTGGTCGACGAAGCTCATCTCGACGTCGAGCTGGGTGAACTCGGGCTGACGGTCAGCTCGGAAGTCCTCGTCGCGGTAGCAACGTGCGATCTGGTAGTAGCGCTCCATGCCCGACACCATGAGCAGCTGCTTGAACAGCTGGGGGCTCTGCGGCAGGGCGTACCAGCACCCGGGGGCAAGACGAGCCGGCACCAGGAAGTCACGGGCACCCTCAGGAGTGGAACGGGTCAGGGTCGGGGTCTCGATGTCATAGAAGTTGTGGCGGTCGAGAACCTCACGAATGGCGTGGGTTACCTTGGAGCGCAGCACCAGGGCCTCATGCTGACGTGGACGCCGCAGGTCCAGGTAGCGGTACTTGAGACGGGCGTCCTCACCGACGGTGACGTGCTCGTCGATCTGGAAGGGCAGCGGGGCCGAGGGGTTGAGAACCTCGAGCTCGGAGATGGCGACCTCGATCTCGCCGGTGGGAAGGTTCGGGTTGGCGTTGCCCTCCGGACGAGCCTCGACGACACCAGTCACCTTGATGCAGTACTCGTTGCGCAGATCATGGGCGCCGGAGGACTCCAGAATCTCGTCACGGATGACGACCTGGGCCAGACCGGATGCATCGCGAAGATCAATGAAGGCGACGCCGCCATGGTCGCGTCGGTGCCCGACCCATCCGGCGAGAGTCACCTCCTTGCCGATGTCGCTGGCTCGCAGGCTTCCGGCGTCATGGGTTCGCAGCACGTTTTCATCCTTCCGTTGTTGCAGGCCACGTATAGACGGTACGGGCCGCGAGCCAGCATACCGGCGGCCACCTCAGCCGTCATCCGGGACGCACTGCCCGAGGGGCACGCCCCACGGCGAGACATGATTGAGCGCCGTGACGGTCGACACCGCACGGCGCTCAATCATGTCTCGACCAAGGATCAGGCCTCGATCTCGGGGAACCATTCCACTATCTGCTTGCGGATGGCCTCGTTACCACCGGAACGCTCGTTGTTGGCGAGGATCCACTCGCGCAGCGAGCCACCGGCAGCGTCATTAATGGCGTTTCGGGCCGTCCCGGGATCGCGCAACACGTCCTTCAGCATCGACACCGCCTCGTCGGTGGTGCGGTAGAAGTAGGGGTAGTCCTCAGGAACGGTCTTGCGGGCCCAAGCGGCATCCGGGAAGACACCGACCGCACCAGCGACCAAGGCCTCGAGGTACTCGAAGCCATAGGCCTCATTCTTCGCAGTGGCGAGGAATGCCGTCATACGGGCCAGGGCCTCCCAGTATTCCTCGCGCTGACCGAACAGTGGGCCGACCGAGGCCCACTTGGGCGAGGACATCTTCATGGCCATGACGCTGGCGAGGTCGCGCTGGCTCAGACGAACCTCCATGCGCACGTCCATCTCGGAGGCGACGCGATTCATGACGTCGAGGAAGACCTTCGGCTGTTTGTTGTCGGTAAGGTGAATAGCCGGGTAAAGGACGGTCGGCACCTCGGGATCGACGTGCTCGCGGACGAGATCGTCACGGATACCAGGCTGAACCCAGGCGATCCGAGCCTGGTGGGCCAGCGGGGAGATCGTCCAGCGACGAACCAGCTCGGTCACCTCGCCGGCGGTGCGCTCACCGGAGCACAGGGTCGGGAAGAGGGCGTAGGCCAGGCCCATGGCCGCGAAGTTCACCTTGTGGTGGTAGTGGGACGGGGGCAGCCACTGCAGGTTGAGGATCTTCGGCTCAGCACCCTCACGGTGCATCGTCTGGAAGACGCCGACCGAGTCGATGACGTCGAGGTTGATGACGAGGGTCTCCAGCGGGTCAAGGCTGGACAGCGTCTTGGCCTCGAAACCGTCACACTGCCGATCCTCGTGGTCGACGACGACGGCTCCCGGGTACATCTTGAGGAGTCGCTCGACCAGCGCGGTTCCGCCTCCTCGTCCGACAAGTCGACCCTGGTCGTCAACGATGGGGTCACCATCGAGGAAACCCATCTTGATTGCGATGGTCATTGGTCATCTCCCGTTGTCCGTGGGCGGAGGCGCGGCTGTGCGCCAAGTTTGTGGGTATCACTCTAACGCCGGCCGTCGCACTGCGGTAGGTGAACTGAACGCCCTGGGGACAAAACGGACGTGTTATTCCTCGGATGCCGGGCCGGTCAAGGTCTTCTGAAGCGTCGGAGCCTCCCGAGCAATGAGTTCCGAGGCAGAGAGGTTTGCCAGGGATCGCAGCCCGACGACGTAACGAGCCGTGAAGATTCCCAACAACTGTGAGAGCCCCAGGGAGGCCCGGGCCCCCGCCTCCTCTTCCCCGAACCGGGGCACCAAGAGCTCGACGACGGGCGCCAGGATCTGGTCGGTGTAAAACTCGCGAACCATGTCGAAGGCGTCAGGCTGGGTGAGGAGGGCCTGAACCACCCCCTGCATTTGCGGATCCGGTCCGCCCAGGCCAAGATGACCGTCCCAGGCATCGATGAAGGCCTTGACCAGTGCTTCGCCCAGGTGATCCGGGTCTGTGCCGGAACAGACGTCAGCAACGATCCGGTGTGGTCCGTTCGGCAGGGACATCGCCTCGTTGTAGAGAGCCTGCTTGGATCCGAAGTAGTAGCTCACCAGCGAGGTGTCCACCCCGGCTTCACGAGCAATGGCCCGCAGGCTCACCGACTGATAATCACCGGCCAGGAACAGGGCCCTGGCGGCCGCCAGAATCGACGCTCGTGCTGCCCCGGCCTCGCCTCGCGGGCCGCGGCGAGGCGCTCGGGTGCACTGTGACTGACTCGGGACAGACATGGCACGACCGTACTCCCCCGAAAATCTCTCGAGAAAGGGGAACCCCACTTGCTGCGAAGAGATTTCCACGGTGATGAAATGGGGACATGGACGCACATCGTGGCAATGCGATCGCACTGGACGACCAGGACCTTCGGATGGGGCTGGACGTCGGATCGACGACGATCAAGGCCGTCGTCCTGGACCCTGACGAGAACATTCTCTTCGAGGACTACAGACGTCACCATGCCGACATCACCGGCGCCATGGCGTCACTGCTCGGTGACGCTGCCAAGGCTCTCCCCGGCGCCACGGTGCACGCAACCGTCACCGGATCAGCAGGTCTGGGAACCGCCGAGGCCCTGGACCTCACATTCATCCAGGAGGTCATGGCCGAGACCGCAGCCGTCCAGCACTGGAACCCGGATGCCGACGTCCTCCTGGAGCTCGGCGGGGAAGATGCCAAGATCACTTACCTCAAGCCGGTCCCCGAGCAGCGCATGAATGGTTCCTGTGCCGGCGGAACGGGTGCCTTCATCGACCAGATGGCCACCCTGCTCCACACCGACGCCGCTGGCCTCAACGACCTGGCATCGCGTGCCCACACCATTCACCCCATCGCGTCGCGCTGTGGTGTGTTCGCCAAGTCTGACCTCCAGCCCCTCATCAACGAGGGTGCGCGTCATGAAGACCTCGCGGCGTCGGTCATGCAGGCCGTCGCCACCCAGTGCATCGCCGGCCTGGCCTGTGGACGTCCGATCCGCGGCAAGGTCATCTTCCTCGGTGGTCCGTTGCACTTCATGCCGGCCCTACGAGATGCCTTCGCGCGAGTTCTCGAGGGCAAGGTCGACGAGTACATCACACCGGAGCGCGCCCAACTCTACGTGGCCATGGGGGCTGCCCTGACGTCCGCCTCGGAGCCGGTCGACCTCGCCGAGACTGCTGAGCGTTCCCGTCACGCCCGCACCCAGAACGGCATCTCCCAGTCGATGCCGCCACTGTTCAGAAATAAGGAGGAGCTGGCCGAGTTCACCAAGCGTCACTCCCAGGCCAAACTCCCCCATCTGCCACTGCATGACGCTCGCGGCAACCTCTTCCTCGGTATTGACGCCGGTTCGACGACAATCAAGTCGGTGCTGCTTGACGAGTCCCTCAACATCGTCGCCTCCCATTACGCCTCCAACGAGGGCGACCCGGTGAGCGCAGCAGTGCAGATCCTCACGGATCTCTACGACACCATGCCCGCAGAGGCGACCATCGCCCGTACCTGTACTACCGGTTACGGCGAGGGGCTCGTCAAGGCTGCCCTGGGTGCCGAGGACGGTGAGGTCGAGACGATGGCCCACTACCGGGCTGCTGATCACCTGCTTCCCGGAGTCACCGCCATCATCGATATCGGCGGCCAGGACATGAAGTACCTGCGCGTCGTCGACCAGGTCATTGACTCCATCTCCGTCAACGAGGCCTGCTCGTCGGGATGTGGGTCCTTCCTCCAGACCTTCGCCGCCGGGATGGACACTGACATCCAGTCCTTCGCCGACATGAGCCTGATGGCCCAGCATCCCGTCGACCTGGGCAGCCGCTGCACCGTCTTCATGAACTCCTCGGTCAAGCAGGCCCAGAAGGAAGGGGCCTCTCCCGCCGACATCGCTGCCGGACTGTCCTACTCCGTGGTCCGCAACGCCCTGTACAAGGTCATCAAGCTGACCGATCCGTCCCAGTTGGGTGACAAGATCGTCGTCCAGGGCGGCACCTTCCTCAACAATGCTGTGCTGCGAGCCTTCGAGAAACTCACCGGCCGCGAGGTCGTCCGTCCTGCCGAGGCCGGACTCATGGGTGCTTACGGTGCCGCGCTGACGGCCCGTGCCCGCTTCCATGCTGGCGAGCCCACCACCTCTGACGGTCTGCGAGATCGCGCCGAACTGGACGGGTTCGCCGTCGAGACCCACCGCGATGACTGCACCCTGTGCCAGAACCACTGCCAGCGCACCATCGCCACCTTCTCGGACGGACGCGTCTTCGTCTCCGGCAACCGCTGCGACCGCGGCGCCGAGGTCGACAACCGCACGATGGCCAAACTGCCGAAATCCGAGCTGCCCAACGTCTTCGAGACCAAGTACAAGAGGCTCTTCAGCTATCGACGACTCACCGTCAAGAAGGCCTTCCGCGGCGACCTGGGTCTGCCTCGCGCCCTCAACATGTACGAGAACTACCCGTTCTGGTTCACGACCCTCTCAGCCCTGGGCTACCGCGTCATGATCTCGGGGCGCTCCTCCCATGCCCTGTTCGAGAAGGGCATGGAGTCCATCGCCAGCGAGAACATCTGCTACCCCGCCAAACTCAACAACGGTCACGTGGAAGATCTCGTGAAGCGCGGCGTCAAGCGAATCTTCGACCCCTGCATCCGTTTCGAGCAGGTCAGCGTGGCCGACGCCGACGCCCATTTCAACTGCCCGGTCGTCGCCTCCTACCCCGAAGTCATCCGTGCCAACGTGGAGAGCCTGCGCGAGAAGGACGTCGAGCTCATCTCCCCCTTCCTCTCCCTGGCCGACCCGGACAAGCTCGCTGAGCGGCTGGCCGAGATTTTCGCCGAGGACGGGGTGACCGTTGAGGAGGCCCGTCAAGCTGTTGCCAAGGGGCTCGAGGAGGACAAGATCTTCCATGACGACGTCCGCAAGATGGGCGAGGGCGCCTTGGCCTACATGGCTGAGCACAACGTTCCCGGCATCGTGCTGGCAGGACGCCCCTATCACGTCGATCCCGAGATTCACCACGGCATTCCCGAGATGGTGAACTCCCTGGGCATGGCGGTCCTCACTGAGGACTCCGTGGCCCATCTTGGGTCTGACCTGCTAGAGCGTCCGCTGCGTGTGCGTGACCAGTGGATGTTCCATTCCCGCCTCTACCAGGCAGCCGCCTTCGTGGGTTCCCGCCCCGATCTCGAGCTCGTCCAGCTCAACTCCTTCGGCTGCGGACTGGACGCCATCACCACCGACCAGGTGCGCGAGATCCTGGCAGCGCGTGACCGCATCTATACCACTCTCAAGATTGACGAGGTGTCAAACCTGGGCGCGGCCCGTATTCGGATGCGCTCCCTGCAGGCCGCGACGAAGGAACGCGCCCGCCACGATCGCAAGCTGGTGACCCATCCGCTTTCCGACGACCGAGTCCTCTTCACCAAGGACATGAAGGCGACCCACACCATCCTGGTGCCCCAGCTCGCCCCGTACCAGACCTCGGTCGCGGAGGCAGCTCTGCGCGCCTCCGGTTACAACGTCGAGGTGTTGGAGCAAGCTTCCAGGGAGAACATCGACTTCGGCCTGTCGGTGGTCAACAACGACGCCTGTTTCCCCGCCATCGTTGTCATTGGTCAGCTCGTCTCGGCCCTAAAGTCGGGCAAATACGACTTGGACCACACCACCCTCTTCCTCACCCAGACCGGTGGCATGTGCCGCGCCACCAACTACATCGGTCTACTGCGCAAAGCCCTCAAGGACGCCGGATTCGGGGACATCCCGGTCATCGCGGCTTCCCTGCAGGGTGTCGAGGACAACCCGGGCTTCTCCCTCACCGCTCCCCTGATTCACCGCATGGTTCAGGCCATCACGATCGGGGACCTGCTGCAGAAGGTCCACCTGCGCACTCGTCCTTACGAGGCGGTTCCGGGCGCGGCTGACGAGCTCATGCACCACTGGACGACCATCGCGCGGGAGCACTTCCTGGACGGCGGGCACTCCAAAACCTGGGGACGGCGCACCTCCTACAAGGCGATCATCAACGGCATCGTCGACGATTTCGAGCATCTTGAGCTCATTGACGGCCCACGCAAGCCTCGTGTCGGCGTCCTCGGCGAGATCTTGGTGCAGTTCCACCCGGACGCCAACAACCACATCGTCGACACCATCGAATCCGAGGACTGCGAGGCCGTCCTGCCGGGGCTCATGTGGTTCGTCTACAACTGTTTGTCCGCAGGCGACTACAACTACAAGACCTTCGGTACTGACAAGTGGAGCCGTCACCTCAAGAAGGCCTTCCGTGGTCTACTGATGCAGTATCAGAAGCCGGTGACCACGGCGCTGAGGAAGTCGACCCGGTTCGAGGTTCCGACCCCGATCACAGAGCTGATGGCGGACGCCCAACGCATCGTCCAGCTCGGCAACCAGGCTGGCGAGGGTTGGTACCTCGTCGGTGAGATGGTCGACATGATCCGCGAGGGCGTGCCGAACATCGCCGTCGTCCAGCCGTTCGCCTGCCTGCCGAATCACGTCACCGGTCGCGGCATCTTCCGAGAGATCCGCCGTCAGTTCCCGCATGCCAATGTGGTGTCGGTGGACTACGATCCCGGTGCCTCCCAGGTCAACCAGCTCAACCGCATCAAGCTGATGGCTGCCACCGCGCGCGATCGCAACGACTCGGAAGAGCTCGACGCCAACGAGGCCATACGGCCGGAGTCAGACGAGGAGATCCCGACCTCTCCCCAGACGGCATCACGCCCAGACCTCAACGGAACGCCTGTGATGGAGCTGTCACTGCACGTGTAATTGGCCTTTGGGAACCGATGATATCGTCACCGGCATGGAATTGACTGGCACCCGTCGGCTACGGACGGATCGCCTAGTACTTCGCCGGTTGACCGTCGACGATGCCCAGCAGATGTATGACAATTGGGCCAGTGACCCGGAGGTCACACAGTTCCTCAGGTGGCCCGCCCATTCCAGCGTGGATGTGAGCCGGGCCATCGTCGGTGCCTGGGTCGATTCCTACGATGATCCAGGAACCTTCAACTGGGGCATTGAGCTGATCGAGGACGGGACCCTCATCGGGCAGACCTCGGTCGTCGAACAGGATCTCAGCGTCGGCCTGGTCAATGTCGGCTATGTCGTCGGACGGCGCTGGTGGGGCAGGGGTTACTGCACCGAGGCGCTGGTCGCAGTGACGGGTTATCTCTTCGCCGTCGCACAGGTCAACAAGGTGGAGGCCAGTCACGACCCGGCCAATGTCGCCTCGGGACGAGTCATGGAGAAGGCCGGTATGGTGACCGAGGGTCTGCGTCGAGCCTCCTGCCTCAGCGGGTCAACGATCCGCGACCAGATCTACCACGGCATACTGCGCAGCGAGTGGGAAGGCCGTCAGTGCTGAATCCTCATCGTGAAGCGACGTGTCGACGGTGGCGCGCAACCTTCCTCATCTTCGCATCACTGGCCTCCCTGACCTGGGCATTCGCAGGCATTCTCAACCCCGCGATGAGCCAGCTGCATGCTTTCGTATCGGAGTACTCCGCCCGTGACCAGCCATGGCGTTACCTCTTCCAGACCACCGACGTCATCATGGGGACCTCCCTGTGTCTGGCAGGCCTGGCCACTCTCGCCTGGGCTGGTCATCGCCCCCTTGGCCGCAAGGGGTGGTCGGGCATTGGATTCGTGGCTGGCGGGCTCTTCAGTGTTCTTGACGCCTTGGTGACGATGGACTGCTCCCCTACTCGTTCCAAGGCCTGTCTAGCTGCCGAGGAGGCCGGTCACGTCAGCCCGAGCCACTTCGTCCACGTCGGGACCTCGACGATCGTCGTCATCGGTTTTGCCCTCCCGATCCTGTTGCTCAACTCCACCATGACGAGGTTCCGCACCTTCGGTCTGGTGGTGGCATGGGCGTGGATCGTGTTCACCCTGCTCAACGGCATCGGGGCCATGGACTGGTTCGATGGCACCCCGATGGATTACACCGGGATCTGGCAGCGTTTCAGCTTGGCCCTGGGCGCCCTGTGGTGGCTGACGTTGGCCGCCGACGACGTCATCACCTCCCGTGCTCAGCGACGCCCAGTTTGCTGAGGTGTGAAGGAGGGCTCCCGGAGGTTACCGGGAGCCCTATTCCTCGTAGGTGTCGTCCTTCGGTCGGCCGCACTCACCACGAGCCGACGACGCCGGGATGAAGATCCTCGGCAGGCGGGTTCCAACTCGCGGCGTCAGCCTCGACCTGGTCACCGGAGCGGATGTCCTTGACAGTGTCGGGGTCTCGGTGGTCGCTGTGCTGAGCGCCCGGGAACCACACGTAGGGGATCCCGCGACGATCAGCATGCTTGATCTGCTTGCCGAACTTGTCGGCCTTGGGGGCCACCTCGCAGGGGATGCCGCGGGAGCGCATCGCGTGGGCGACGGCCTCCGAGCTGACACGATCCTCCTCGGTGTTGACGGCCACGAGGACCGCCGAGGGAACCGAACGAGAAGACGTCAGCTCCCCTCGGGAGATGATCGGGGCCAGCAAGCGGGTCAGACCGAGCGAGATTCCCACGCCCGGGTAGACGTGTTTGCCGTCGGAGGCCAGGGACTCGTAACGGCCGCCCGAGCACACCGAACCCATCGACTCGTGGCCGGTCAGTTCGGTCTCGTAGACGGTGCCGGTGTAATAGTCCAGGCCGCGGGCGATCTTGAGGTTGGCGACCATGCGTCCGGGGACGACCTTGTTGACGGCAGTGACGACTCGGTTGAGGGAATCCAGGCCCTCTTCGAGCATGTCGTTGGACACCCCGAGTTCGCGCACCTTGCCGATGAAGGAGTCGTCGGCAGACTGGATGGAGGCCAGGGCGACACACTTGCCGGCGACGTCGTCAGACAGGCCCAGCTCGTCAGTGAGAAGCTCACGCACCGCGTCCGGGCCGATCTTGTCGTACTTGTCGACCCGCTGCAGAACGGCCATGTGGTCCTCGATGCCCAGCCCGCGGTAGAACCCCTCGGAGAGCTTGCGGTTGTTGACGTGCATGGTGACGGTCGGGAAGCCCAGCTCAGTGTGCAGGCGCTCAAGGGCCGACAGCATCACCAGCGGGGTCTCGATGTCGTGGTGCTCGGCCAGGGTCTGGTCGCCGACGATGTCGATGTCAGCCTGGGTGAACTCGCGATAGCGGCCCTCCTGAGGACGTTCACCACGCCACACCTTCTGGATCTGGTGGCGACGGAACGGGAAGTGCAGGTGGCCGGCGTTCTCCAACACGTAGCGGGCGAAGGGAACGGTGAGGTCGAAGTGCAGGCCCAGACGGTCCTTCTCGGACCGCGAGTCATGAGGGTCAGCGTGCAGTCGATCGACGACGTAGACCTCCTTGTCGATCTCTCCCTTGCGGGTGAGTTGCTCCATGGGCTCGACGGCACGGGTGTGGATCGGCGCGAAACCATGAAGCTCGAAGGTCTCCTCAAGGATCCGGGTCACATGGTTCTCCACCATCTGTCCTGAGGGCAGGAATTCGGGAAAACCGGACAAGGGCTTGAGACGGGCCATGGAAGGAATCCTTCGAAGAGTTGGGTATCTGGGCGGGTTACCCCGCAGGAGTCATTCTGCCAGCCCGAGAGCAATCGGGCTCATTCGCCACTGTTCGGTGAGACTTTTCAGTGGGAGTGCGACGAGACCTACGTGCGGTTGAGAAATGGGTTGGAGATGCGCTCCTGGGCCATCGTCGTCGGTCCCCCGTGTCCTGGCAGTAGGTGGGTGGAGTCGTCAAGGGGCCAGACGACGTCGGACAGGCTGCGAGACATCTGTGCCGGGTCAGCCCCGGGCATGTCGGTTCGACCGATGGAACCTGCGAAGACGACGTCACCGGACATGACGATCGGGCCGAACTGCGCGTCAACCATGCGGATCATGGAACACCCAGGAGTGTGGCCCGGGGCGTGCAGGAATTCCAGGTCGAGGTCGGCGTACTCGTGGTGGGAGAACGGCTCGACGTCGACGACTTCCTCGGGTTCGCGCAAGGTCGTCGATCCGTAGCACTGCTCGATGAGTGGACGGGCGAAGTCAGACAAGGCTGCCATGGGGTCGGCGAGGAGATGCCGGTCATCTCGAGGGCACAGCACCGGGATGCCGTACTGATCTCCAACCTGACGAGCTGAACCGACATGGTCGATGTGACCGTGGGTGAGCGCGACCGCCACCGGGGTTAGATGGTGGGTCTTGAGTGCCTCGCCGAGGAACTCCTCGGCACCCATTCCAGGGTCGACGACGACGCAGTCAGACCCTGGTTCGCGCGCCAGGAGATAGCAATTGGCCTGAAAAGGACCAGTGATGAAGGACGCAATGAACACGTTTGCCACTTTATCGGGCAAGATGGAGCGTATGAGTCACGCACAAGCTCCGCAGTCCTTCGGCCGCGTCGATGATGACGGCACCGTTTACGTCCGAACCAGTGACGGGGAGAGGCCTGTCGGCCAGGTGCCGGACTCCACCAGCGAGGAAGCCCTTGAATTCTTCGTGCGCCGCTATCACGCCCTCGAGACCGAGGTGTCGCTGCTGGAATCACGAGTGAGCTCCGGGACCGCCTCGCCGGAGGAAGCCCGATCGGCCGCAAGCAAACTCGTCACGTCCATCCGTGAGGCCCATGCCGTCGGCGACCTGGAATCGCTCGCAGCTCGGGTGGAGGCTCTCAGCCCCACCATCGACGCCAAGGCGGAGACCCGTCGGGAGGAGAGGGCCGAGGCCAAGGCCCGCGCAAAGCAGGCCAAGGAGGACATGGTCGCCAAGGCGGAAGCCATCGCTGCTGGCACCGACTGGCGCGGTGGCATCGGCAAGTTCCGCGACCTGCTCGAGGAGTGGCGTCATCTCCCCCGTATCGACAAGACCACCGACGACGAACTGTGGCACCGCTTCTCCGGGGCTCGCACCGCCTTCACCCGTCGCCGCAAGCAGCACATGGCTGAGCAGAATCACCTGCGTGAGAAGGCTCGCGTGCTCAAGGAGCAGATCATCGAGGAGGCTCGTCCGCTGGCTGATTCGACGGCCTGGGGCGAGACCTCTCGTCAGTTCCGCGACCTCATGAACCGTTGGAAGGCTGCTGGCCCGGCTCCTCGCGACATCGACGAGAAGCTGTGGAAGGAGTTCCGCGCCATCCAGGACAAGTTCTTCGACGCCCGCAGTACTGCTCAGAGCCAGCAGGACGAGGAGTATCGCGGCAACCAGGAGGTCAAGGAGAACCTTCTCGACGAGGCCGAGAAGGACATCCTGCCGGTCAAGGACATCGAGGAGGCCAAGGCCAAGTTCCGCTCCTTCCTGGAGAAGTTCAACGAGGTCGGTCGAGTGCCCCGTGACGCCATGAAGCGCATCGACGCCCGCGTCCGTGACTTGGAGCGTCAGGTCCATTCCGCGGAGGAGGCCGAGTGGAAGCGCACCGATCCGCAGGCTCGTGAGCGTGCCCGCGCCACCGTCGACATGTTCAGCGCCCAGATCGACAAGCTCAGCGCCCAGGCCGAGAAGGCCGAGGCTGCTGGCCACGCCAAGGAGGCCGAGAAGGACCGCGAGTCGATCAGGACCTACCAGACCTGGCTGGAGGAGGCCCAGAAGGCCCTCGACGAGTTCAGCGCCTGACTGACAGGAAACGGCCCCGGTCACAACGACCGGGGCCGTTCGTCATACCGGCGGCTTTCCAGACAGAGAAGTCAAATCCCGAGAGCCACACCGGGTCACGACTTCACGCGAAAGACGTCATAGACCCCGGAGATCCGCCGGATGGACTCGATGAGGTGCTTGAGGTGGGTTGGGTCGGGAGCCTCGAAGGTGAGCCGCAATCGAGCCAGATGTGTCTTCGATGCACTCATGTTCGCCGAGATGAGGCTGACCCCCTGCTCGGCGAGGACGCGTGAGGTGTCCAGCAGCAGGCCGGCACGGTCGAGACCCTCGATCTGGATGGTGACCTGGTAGCCCTCCTGCTGGTTCTCAGACCAGGAGACCGGCACGATCCGCTCGGGGTGCTCAAGCAGGTTCTTGGCGTTCGAGCAGTCCGTGCGATGTACCGAGACCCCGTCGTTGCGGGTGACGAAGCCCATGATTGGGTCCCCCGGCAGCGGGGTGCAGCACCGAGCCAGCTTGACGAGCATGTCGGGGTCACCGTCGACGATGACCCCGGTCTCGTTGCTGCGATGCCGCGGAGTCTTGACGCCAACGGCGAGCTCCTCCTCGACGTCGGCCGTGGTCTCCTCCGGCCCACCGCCCAGGGCGATGAGCTTCTCGACGACCGACTGGGCGCTGACGTTGTGCTCCCCCACCGCGGCGTACAAGGCGTTGATGCCGGGCACCCGCAGGTCGTCGGCCACCGCGGTGAGGTACTCCACCGTCAGCAAGGACTGCAGCGGCACACCAGCCTGACGCAACTGCTTGGCGATCGCATCCTTACCGGCCTCGATGGACTCCTCACGGCGTTCCCTCGTGAAGTAGGACTTGATCTTGGAACGAGCACGTGGAGAGGCGATGAACCCCAGCCAGTCACGACTGGGACCGGCACCGGGGGAATTCGAGGTCAGGATGTCAACGACGTCGCCGTTGGTCAGCTTGGTGTCCAGGGTGACGAGTTTGCCATTGACGCGAGCGCCAATACAGCGGTGGCCGACCTCGGTGTGGACGGCATAGGCGAAGTCGACGGGGGTGGCGTCCTGGGGAAGGGCCATGACGTCGCCCTTCGGGGTGAAGACGTAAACCTCCGAGGAATTGATCTCGAAACGCAACGAATCCAAGAACTCGCCGGGATCGGACTCCTCCTTGGACCACTGGTTGAGCGACTGTACCCAGGACAGGTCGGTGCCGTCAGGCTGAATCCCCTTGCCAACGGCGTTGGGGTTCTCCTTGTACTTCCAGTGGGCCGCAACACCGTACTCAGCCCGCCGGTGCATCTCGTGAGTACGGATCTGCAATTCCACCGGCTGCCCGCCGGGCCCCAGCACGGTGGTGTGCAGGGACTGGTACATGTTGTACTTCGGCATCGCGATGTAGTCCTTGAACCGCCCTGGGAGGGGATTCCATCGCACGTGCATGACACCCAGTGCGGCATAACAGTCGCGCGGGGTGTCGACGAGGATGCGCAGACCGATGAGATCGTAGATGTCTGAGAAGTCCCGACCGCGCACGACCATCTTCTGATAAATCGAGTAGTAGTGCTTCGGCCGACCGTAGACGGTGGCCTCGATGCCGGCCTCATCGAGGTCCTGACGGACGATCGCGATGACTTCCTTGAGCTGAGCCTCCCGCTGCGGGGCCTGCTCGGCCACCATGTGGACGATCTCGTCGTAGAGCTTGGGATTGAGGGTGGAGAAGCACAGGTCCTCCAGTTCCCACTTGATCGCATTCATGCCAAGGCGATGAGCCAGTGGCGCGAAGATCTCGAGGGTCTCCTTGGCGATGCGGTTCTGCTTGTCCGGCCGCAGGAATCCCAAGGTCCTCATGTTGTGCAGCCGATCGGCGAGCTTGATGACCAGCACTCGGATGTCGCGGCTCATCGCGATGACCATCTTGCGGATGGTCTCGGCCTTCGCCGACTCCCCGTACTGGACCTTGTCGAGTTTCGTCACCCCGTCGACGAGCAGGGCCACTTCCTCGCCGAAGTCTGCTGTTAGCTGCTCGTGCGTGTACGAGGTGTCCTCGACGGTGTCGTGCAGCAGACCGGCGCACAGGGTCTGCTCGTCCATGCCGAGCTCGGCCAGGATCATCGTCACCGCTAGGGGATGGGTGATGTAGGGATCGCCCGACTTGCGGGTCTGCCCACGGTGATAATGCTCAGCCGTGCGGTATGCCCGCTCGATGACAGCGGTGTCGGCCTTCGGGTGATTGGCAAGGACTACCGAGATAAGCGGATCCGTGACGCTCTGGGGCGGTCCTGATGGCTTCGGGGTCCCCCAGCGGACGATGCGCTCGCGCATCCTCATCCGGGGCTGGGGACGCTGCTGGTCAGTCTTCGGCTTGCCCAGGGTTCCCTTGCCCGATCCGTACGGACCGTAGACGCTGTCGTCGGCCATCGGGGCACCTCCTGGCAAGTTGGATTATTCATTCTAGTGGCATTTACCACCGTCATGTCGGCTGAGTGCGACGGCATGTGGTCGGTCAGCACCCATGCCGACAGCTGAATGAGCCTTCCGGTACGGGGGCTCCTGCTGTTCTCAGCGGACCAGGTCAGACTCGGTCTGGGTGCCAGTGGCGCGAGGAACCGCCTTCCGCACGACGACGATGACGTCACCAGCCTGTAACTGACCGATCGACGGGTCGTAGAAGTTGCGCAGCACGTCATTGCGGATGACGGCCAGGAGCCGCTCGTTCTGGATGTCGGCCGGACGTGCACCGATCTCCGTCTTGGAGACCATCCGCTGGACGACCTCCATACCCTTCGAGCTGGACAGCAGGTCGTCGACGACGGTGCCCACGTGCGGGTTGACCGAGGACAGACCAAGCAGACGGCCCACCGCGTCGGCGGAAGTGACGACGGCGTCGGCTCCGGACTCACGCAGCAGCGGAAGGTTCTCGTCCTCCCTGCCGGAGACGACGATGTGGCAGCGCGGATTGAGCTGTCGCACCGTCAGTGTGGTGAGGATGGCCGAGTCATCTCGGTTGAGGGTGATGACGACCTCGCGCGCCTTGCTGATCTCAGCTCGTCTCAGCAGATCCCGCCTCGTCGCGTCGCCTTCGAAGGCAGCCAGGCCTGACCGATTAGCCTCGGCCACCGCAGAGGGACGATTGTCGATGACGACGATCTTCTCGACGGGAACGTCATGGTTGCGCAGGGTGTTGACGGCGCTGCGCCCCTTCGTGCCGTACCCGATGACGACGGTGTGGTTCCTCATGCGCTTCCTCCAAGCACTGTCAAGCAGTCCGCGTCGCCCCTCGTTGGCCAACATCTCGAGGGTGGTACCGACCAACAGCACCAGGAAGGTGATGCGCAACGGGGTGATGATGAAGGCATTAATGAGTCGCGCATGGGGCGCGACCGGGGTGATGTCACCGTAACCAGTCGTGGTCACGGTGACCGTCGAGTAGTAGAAGGCGTCGATCAGGGAGACGCCGTCACCGACGGTGGAATCAACATAGGAGTCATGGTCGACCCAGACGATCAAGGTACTGGTCAGCAACAGAATCGCTGACCAGACCAGCCGCTTGACCAGCTCTCGAAAGGGTTTGGTGGTCTTGAACGGAAGCTTGACCAGGGCCGACTGCTCAAAGACGTTGCGACGGCTCGAAGACTCCATTGATTCCGGCACCATGATCAGACCGTGATCACGGCGTTGACCGGACCGATACCGGCCCGGTCGAGCTTCTCACGGCCCCCCAGGGCGGACAGCTCCATGAGCACCGACACACCGACGAGCTCACCACCGAGCTTCTCCACCAGGGATGCCGTGGCACCGACCGTTCCTGCCGTCGCGAGGATGTCGTCGACGATGAGCACCTTCGAGCCGGGCTGAACGGCGTCCTGATGGATGGTGAGGGTGGCGGAACCATACTCCAGCACGAAGGACTGGGAGTAGACGTCACCGGGGAGCTTTCCGGGCTTGCGCACCGGGACGAACCCAGCGCCCAAGGACAGGGCCACCGGCCCGGCGAACATGAATCCACGAGCCTCCATGCCGAGAACGACGTCGACCCCGCGCGGAGCGGTGTCAACGAGTTCGGAGATCGCAGCGGCGTACCCGTTGGCGTTGGCCAGCAGAGGGGTGATGTCCTTGAAGGTCACCCCGGGCTCCGGGAAGTCCGGAACATCCCGGATCAGGCCGGTGATGAGGTCAGTACGGTAGGTCATTTCTTCCTCTCGGAGCGAGTGGAACGACGCGGCTGATGACGCTCGCTCCCAGTGATGGACGTGACGTCACCAGGCCCTTCGGCGGCGACGGTCTGAGCCGTCACCTGAGGACCCTTGTGCGCAGCACGCTCACGGCGGCGCAGGACACGAGCGGTGTGTTCCTTCATGGCCGGCTCATTCTCACGCAGCTGGGTGAACACCGGGGTGGCGATGAAGATCGAGGAGTAAGCACCGACGATCATGCCGACGAAGAGGGCCAGGCCGAGATCCTCAAGAGGCCCGGACCCGAGCACGAAGGCACCGGCGAAGAGCAGTGCCGCCACCGGCAGAACGCCGACGATGGTGGTGTTGATGGAACGCACCAGCACCTGGTTTACGGCCCGGTTGGCGCCTTCCGCAAAGGTGTAGTCGCGTTTCTGGATGTCCTGGACGTTCTCGCGCACCTTGTCGAAGACCACGACGGTGTCGTAGAGGGAATAGCCCAGAATCGTCAGCACGCCGATGACGGTCGACGGGGACACCGTGAAGCCGATCAAAGCATAGATGCCGATGGTGACGATGAGGTCGTGCAGGAGAGCGATCAGGGCGGCAATGGACATCTTCCAGTGCCGGAAATAGGCCCAGATCTGCAACATCACCAAGACCAGGAAGACGACCAATGCCTTGATGGCCTTGCCGGTGATCTGGTCTCCCCACTGACTACCGACCTTGGAGTACGTGACGGAGTCCGTCTTGGTCGCGGTGGCCTTGGCGATAGCCCCCTGAACCTTGGTGGTCTCCTCGTTGTCGAGTGCCCTGGTCTGCACCTGGACGGCGTTCGAGCCGAGACTGACGACCTCGGTGGAGTCCATGTCCGGGACTCCGGAAGACAGCACTGACCTGCGGATGTCGTCGACGGTCGAGGTCGCAACGTGGGCAGGAGAACGGAACTGCACGCCGCCCTTGAACTCGATACCGAGGTTCAAGCCACGCACCAACAGGCCAAGCAGCGAGATCGCGATGACGATGATCGAGATCGTGTACCAGAGTTTACGGCGCTGGATGAAGCCGTAGGAAATCTCACCCGTGTACAGGGCATGGGTGAAACCGTGCTTGTGCTTCTTGCTCTTCTCCTCGGACCGCCTCGAGGCGACGGATGAGGTCTTGGCGTTCTTGTCGTCAGTCATGTCAGGCCTCCTCCGTCTCGATGGTGCGCTTGGCCCGCGGGGCAGATCGCCTGCTTCGCCGACCGAGCAGCTGAGCTTCCGTGACACCCATGTGCCCAGCCTCAAGGCCGGAGCCGCGTCGGCCCTGGCCCCAGAACTTGGTGCGTCCCAGCAGAGTGACGACGGGGTGGGTGAAGAAGAAACAGATGAGGAGGTCGATGAACGTCGTCAGACCCAGGGTGAAGGCGAATCCCTTCACCTGGTCGACTGACAGTACGAACAGCACGATGGCGGACAGCAGGGAGACGCCGTCGGCCATCAGGATGGTGCCGCGGGCCTTCGTCCAGCCGGTCTGAAGGGCGGTACGCAGGGTCCGTCCTTCTCGGATCTCGTCTCGGATGCGTTCGAAGTAGACGATGAAGGAGTCGGCTGTCACGCCAATGGCGACGATCGCGCCAGCGATACCAGCCAGGGAAAGAGTGAATCCGACAGCCTCGCCCAGGAGCACCATGGCCGTGTAGGTCGTGATACCGGCGATGAGCAGGGAGCCAATGGCCACCAGGCCCAGTCCTCGGTAGTACAGCAGGCAGTAACCGGCAACCAGGATCAGTCCGATGACGCCGGCGATGATCCCGGCACGCAGCTGCTCGCCACCAAGGGTCGGCGAGACATTGTCAACGCTGGAGATGTCGAAGGACAGCGGCAGGGCACCGTACTTGAGGACGTTGGCCAGGTCAGCAGCACTGTCCTGGGTGAAGTGTCCGGAGATCTCGGCCTGACCACCGTTGATCGGACAGGAGGCTCCCTTGCCGCCATCCAACTGCGGGGAGGAGATGACCTTGCCATCCAGGACGACGGCGAACTGGTTCTGCGGGCTCTGGCGCGAGCACAGGAAGGTGGTCGCCTCACTGAAGGAATTCGTGCCGATGGAGTTGAATTTCAGGTTCACCACGTAGGACAGCTGGCCCGGCGGGATTCCGGAGTCGGCGCTCTCGACCTGGGTCCCCGTGATGGCGACCGGGGAGAGCAGGTACTTGGTCTTGCCCTCACGGTCACAGGTCACCAGGGCCTTGTTCGGCGGGGATTCGACGGACTTGGTGCACTTGAAGTCCTGGAAGGCCTTCATATCCTCCGGGGACGGCTTCCACTTCTCGGCGTCCTTGACCATCTTGGCCGCGGAGGTCGGATCCTTCTCGTTGTACTTTGGGCCACTGTCCTTGGCACCAGGCTTCGAGCTGGCAGAGGCGCTTGACGACGCCTTGGCCTTCGGGTCGGCAGTGGGGAGGGCCGAGGGCTTTGCGGGGCCGGGAGTCGGACCCTTCTCACCCACCGGCTCCTCGGCATAGACCATACGGAATCCGAGCTGGGCAGTCTGGCCAACCATCTCGACGAGCTTGGAGCTCTCGACGTTCGGGGCCGAGACGACGATGTTGCGATCACCCATCGTCGTCACTGACGACTCGCCGACACCAAGCGAGTTGACGCGCTGCTGAATGATGAGCCGCGCCTGCTCGAGGCTCGTCGGTGTGGGAGCCTTGCCATCATCCGTCTTGGCCGTCAAGGTGACGGACGTACCGCCTCTGAGGTCCAGGCCAAGTTTGGGTGACCACGTACGCGTAGCTCCCATGAGCACGTACATGACGATGATGGCCACCAGGAAGATCACCAGGGTTCTGCCTGGATGGTGTGTCCGCTTTTTCGTTGCCACGTCGAAAATATTCCTTGGTCTTGGTGGATTGTCAGGCCCGGGGCTGCTCGTCAGTCTCAGCAGCGAGGGTGGACTCGGTAGCCGAGGTCTCAGGCTGGGCGTCGATTGCCGGATCCTCGGCGAGAGTCTCATTGCTGGCCGGAGAGGTCTGTGCCGGGACGTCGTCGGCGAAGGCGAATTCCTCCTCGTCACCAGCAGGTCGAACGATGGCCTGCTTGAGGACGCTGACCTCGACGCCAGGGGCGAGTTCGACGACGGCCTGCTTGTCGCCCAGGTGGGTGATCGTCACGAAGAGACCGCTGTTGAGCACGACACGAGTGCCCTCCTGCAGGTTCGACTCGAGCTTGGCTCGCTCCTCCTGCTGCTTCTTGACCTGCCTCTTTCCCTGCCACACGGTGAATCCGATGAGCAGGATGAAAAGAATCAGGATGGGCATGAGACCGCCCAGCGGGCTGGCGAGAAGAGGCATAGGGAGTTTTCCTTGTCTACGGGTGTGACCGGGGTCATGCTACCCCGGACCGGTGAACATGGTCAGAACAGGCCGTCGCCGGTGCTGTTGGTAGGTGGTTCAAGACCGAGGTGGCGCCACGCCCTGTCGGTGGCAACCCGCCCCCGAGGGGTACGCATGAGGAAGCCCAACCGGACGAGGAAGGGTTCGGCGACCTCCTCGACGGTCTGAGGCTCCTCCCCCACGCTGATGGCAAGGGTGGACAGACCGACCGGGCCTCCGCCGAATTTGAGACAGACGGCATTGAGCACGGCACGGTCAAGGCGGTCGAGGCCGAGCGGATCCACCTCATAGAGATCCAGAGCCGTCTCCGCCCCCCTCGGTGTCACCGGGGACTCGTCGTTGACGTCAGCCCAGTCACGGACGCGGCGCAACAGTCGGTTGGCAATCCGAGGCGTGCCGCGAGAGCGGGAGGCGATGGTATGGGCGGTCCCCTCAGCCAGGTCAACCCCGATGACCCCGGCCGAGCGGGTGACGATCCGCTCAAGGTCGGCCACCTGGTAGTAGTCGAGCTGGGCCGTGAAGCCGAATCGGTCCCGCAGCGGCCCGGGCAGCAGGCCTGCCCGTGTCGTCGCCCCGACAAGGGTGAACGGTGGAATGTCGATCGGGATCGCGGTGGCCCCAGGGCCCTTGCCGACGACGACGTCGACGCGGAAGTCCTCCATCGCCAGGTAGAGCATCTCCTCGGCAGGCTTGGACATCCGGTGAATCTCGTCAAGGAAGAAGACCTCACCGGGAACAAGCGAGGACAGGATCGCAGCCAGGTCCCCCGCGTGCTGAATGGCAGGGCCGGAGGAGATACGAATCGGGGCGGACATCTCGGCCGCGATGATCATGGCCAAGGTGGTCTTTCCAAGCCCTGGAGGTCCGGACAACAAGACATGGTCCGGGGTCGTACCGCGTGACTGTGACGCGGCCAGGACGAGTCCCAACTGCTCGGCGACACGCTGCTGTCCCCCGAATTCCGCCAGGGCACCAGGGCGCAGAGCAGCCTCTTCGGCCTTCTCAGGAGGCTCGGCCCAAGGATCGACGGGCGAATGCTCCACCGAGATTCTCCTTCCTGACGACGTCTGTCAGTGTGCCAGAGGGGTCCGACATCTCATCGAGCCAAACTGCGCAGGGCTGCTCGCATGAGGTTGCCGATCGTCATCGAGGGGTCGGCCTCCTTGAGGGTGGCCACCTCCTCAACAGCCTTGTCAGCATCCTTCGCAGACCACCCCAGACCGATGAGCCCATCAGCAACCTGCTCTCTCCACGGTGCCACCGGCTGGCTCGTACCGGCAGGGGTTGACCCGGCAGGAGCGACGATTGCCATCTTGTCCTTGAGCTCGAGGATCATCTTCGCTGCACCCTTGCGACCAATACCGGGCACGCGGCACAGCGTCGCCTCATCCTCGGCGCTGATCGCCGACGCAAGTTGGTTGGCGTCCAGCACACTCATGATCGCCGCGGCGAGCTTGGGGCCGACCCCGGAAGCCGTCTGGACGAGCTCGAACGCGTCCCTGTCGTCAGCTTCGACGAAGCCGTAAAGGGTCAGGGAGTCCTCGCGGACGAGGAGGGAGGTCTGCAAGGTCATCGTCTGGTCGACACGTGCACTCGCAGCCGTGGCAGGCGGGCACAGCACCTTGACGCCGATTCCGTGGTTGTCGAGGACGACCCAGGTCGG
Source organism: Cutibacterium avidum ATCC 25577 (assembly GCF_000227295.1). GTDB lineage: Bacteria > Actinomycetota > Actinomycetes > Propionibacteriales > Propionibacteriaceae > Cutibacterium > Cutibacterium avidum. Next base: position 1,947,269 of record NZ_JH165054.1, read on the forward strand.
GCCGGCCGCAATCACGGTGCCGGAGAAATGGGAGATCACCGGGCAAGATCCTTCCAGGAACGAGGTGCCGGACGGCCACGTCGTTGGGCTGCCACGGCTGCTTCGATGCGATTGGTGGCTCCGCCTCGCCACAGATGACAGATCGCCAAGGCCACGGCATCGGCAGCGTCGGCTGGTTTCGGCGGGGCTGACAGGCGCAACACCCGCGCGACCATGAGACCCACCTGGGCCTTGTCAGCACGCCCAGAACCGGAGATGGCCGCCTTGACCTCACTAGGGGTGTGCAGGGCGACCGGCAGGCCGTGGCGAGCAGCGATCATCATCGCCATGCCTGCGGCCTGCGCGGTGCCGGTGACGGTGTTGCGGTTGTGCTGGGCGAAGACCCGCTCGACGGCGATGGCGTCAGGACGGATGTGGTCGCGCCACTCCTCCAACCCATCGTGGATGCGCAGCAGACGATGGGCGTGATCCAGATCTGCGGGGGTACGGATGACGCCGACCGCGATGAGCCTCAACGGGGCCCCGGGGCCGCCTTCGACGACCCCGACCCCGCATCGGGTCAAACCGGGGTCGACCCCCATGACCCGCGCGACACGCGGGTTGGGGGTCGTATCTGGGATGGTCACTCCTCCTCGTCGAGAGCCGCAGCGACCTCGGCGGGGACGTCAGCGTTGGAGAAGACGTTCTGGACGTCATCGAGGTCCTCGAGGGCGTCGAGGATCTTGTAGAGCTTGCGAGCATCGTCGAGCTCTACGGGCTGGGTGAAGTCCGGCTTGAAGGAGACCTCGGCCGAGTCGTAGTCGATGCCGGCATCCTGGACGGCCTTACGGACGTCAACGACGGCGTTGGGGTCCGAGATGATCTCGAAGACGTCGCCATCGTCGACGATGTCCTCGGGCTCGGCGTCGATGGTGGCCTCCATGAGCTGATCTTCGTCCACCTCACGGGTTTCGGTCTTGCGACCCTCCTCGACCTCGTAGGTCTTCGAGACTGCCACGACACCCTTGCGCTGGAACAGACGCTGCACCGAGCCACCGTCGGCCATCGTGCCACCGTTGCGGGTCACGGCAACGCGAACGTCGGAGACGGCACGGTTACGGTTGTCAGTCAGGCACTCGATGAGGACGGCGACGCCAGCGGGACCGTAGGCCTCGTACATGATGGTCTCGTAGTTGACGGCGTCGGCGCCCTCACCGGAACCGCGCTTGACGGCGCGGGTGATGTTGTCGTTGGGGACCGAGCTCTTCTTCGCCTTCTGGATGGCGTCGTAGAGGGTCGGGTTGCCCGACGGGTCTCCACCACCGAGTCGTGCCGCCACCTCGATGTTCTTGATCAGTCGGGCGAACAGCTTGCCACGCTTGGCGTCGATGGCCGCCTTCTTGTGCTTGGTGGTGGCCCACTTGGAGTGACCGCTCATGAACGGTGTCTCCCTTCCTCGAATGTCGCAGTTATCGGCCCAGAGGGGCCAAGCATTCGGCGCAGGACGAGCCCACGCACACAATGAAGTAGTCTACACTCCTCACCCGACGTCGAATCGGGCTGAGGAGAGCGGACGGTGACCTGACCGTCAGTCAGCGTCGGGTACGGGGGGCAGAGTCCGCCGGGATCGGTGCCCGGCACACCTCGAGGGCCTCCGGCAGGGTGAAATTACCCACGTAGAGAGCAGTTCCCACGATGGCTCCCTCCACCCCGATCGGGACCAGTCCGCGCAGACGACGCAGGTCCTCCAGGGTGGCGATGCCTCCGGACGCGACGACGGTTCCCTGGATGCGCGCACAGATTCGGCCCAAGAGTTCATAGTTCGGTCCGGTCAACATGCCGTCGCTGGTCACGTCGGTGACGACGTAGCGCTTGCACCCGGCGTCCTCGAGCCGGGCCAGGACGTCGAGGACCTTGCCGCCCTCGCGAGTCCAGCCGCGCGCCGCGAGCTGATCTCCCCTGACGTCCAGACCGATGGCGACCTGTTCGCCATAGCGGCGCACGACCTCGTCACACCAGGTGGGATTCTCCAGAGCGGCGGTACCGATGTTCACGCGAGTGGCGCCGGCCGACAGAGCCGATTCCAGACTCTTCTGATCGCGGATACCGCCCGACACCTCGACGTTGATGTCCATCTGCTCGACGATGTTGCTGATGATCTCAGTGTTGGATCCACGTCCGAAGGCGGCGTCGAGGTCGACCAGGTGAATCCACTGGGCTCCCAGACCTCGCCACCTGTGAGCCACCTCCAGGGGATCACCGAACGCGCGTTCGGAACTGGCCACCCCTTGTTGCAACTGGACGGCGCGTCCACCCTGGACGTCAACGGCTGGAAGTAGTGTGAGTTCTCCGGTCACGAGGGTCAGGTTATCAACACACCCGAGCCATCCACCGTTCGAGCAAGGCCAGACCCGCCGTTCCGGACTTCTCGGGATGGAACTGGGTGGAGGTCACCGGACCAACCTCAGCGGCGGCGACGAAGGTCGCACCTTGATGGGTTGCCGTGGTGAAGTGGTCGTCAGGCCCGTCAACGAGCACCCCGTAGGAGTGGACGAAGTAGAACCTCTCGCCATCCGCATGCCGAAACAGGGTCGTCCGGGTCCCCGGTTGGACGGTGTTCCACCCCATGTGTGGCAGGCGGTCAGCCGGCAGCTCCTCGACGACACCGGGCAGTACCCCGAGGCACTCGACGTCGACGCCGCGTTCACTGCCACGCTCGAAGAGCATCTGATGGCCGACACAGATCCCGAGCAAGGGCCGTCCCTCGCCAACCCAACGATGCACCAGGTGGTCCCCACCCATGGCGCGCAGGCCTGCCATGCAGGCTGCCAAGGCTCCCACTCCGGGCAGGACGAGGGCGTCATTGTCGAGCAGAGCTCCCGGGTCACGGGAAATCGTGACGGTGGCACCGGCCCTGCGCAGGGCGCGCCCGGCCGAATGCAGATTTCCCGAGCCGTGGTCGATGATGCCGACCCGCACCGGATCAGACATCGAGGGCACCCTTGGTGCTGGGGACACGCCCGGCATTGCGCGGATCCGGAGCGACGGCAATCCTCAGAGCGCGGGCCAGAGCCTTGTACTGGGCCTCGCAGATGTGGTGGGGGTCCCGTCCGGCCAGCAGACGCAGGTGCACGCACAGGCCAGCATTGAGAGCCAGTGACTGCACGACGTGATAGGTCATGGATCCTTGGTAGGGAACACCGGAACCGCCGAGACGAGCGTAGATCTGACCCTCCGGCTCTCCGGTGCACTCCACCCACGGGCGCCCAGCGACGTCGACGACGCATTGTGCGAGCGCCTCGTCGAGAGGGACCACGGCGTCACCGAAGCGAGCGATCCCTCGCTTGTCGCCGAGGGCTTGGGCCAAGGCCTGTCCCAGCACGATGGCAGTGTCCTCGACGCTGTGGTGACCGTCGATCTCGACGTCTCCGGTGGTGGTGATCGACATGTCGATGCCTGAATGCTTGGCAAGGGCCGTGAGCATGTGGTCGTAGAAACCGACCCCGGTGGAGATGGTCGACTCCCCCTCGCCGTCAAGATCAATGGAAACGTCGACGTTGGACTCGGAGGTCTCGCGGTGAACGTGAGCGCAGCGGTGGGTCATCAATCCTCCTCGGGATCGAGCCGACGAGCGGTCGGAAGGACGTCGAGCAGTGCAGCTCGGAATGCGTCGGTCTCCCGAGGAGTACCAGCACAGACACGCAGGTAGCCAGTCGGGCCCACCTCACGGACGAGAACGCCGTGGTCGAGAAGGGCCCGGAAGACCGCATGGCGATCGGCGAACCTCCCGAAGAGGACGAAGTTCGACTGGGACGAGACGACGTCCAGACCGTGCGCGCGCAACCAGTCCTCGAGGTTGGCACGCGTCTCACGGAGTTCGTCGACCCGAGCGAGCATCTCGGGAGCATGGGCCAGAGCGACCCGGGCCACCACCTGGGACACCTCCGACAAGTGGTAGGGCAATCGGACAATCCTTAGGGCGTCTACAACGGCAGGAGCCGCAACGGCATATCCAAGACGACCTCCGGCTAGGGCAAACGCCTTCGAGAGGGTGCGCACCACGATGAGGCGTCCATGCTTGGGAAGCAGGGCGATTGCCGAGTCCTCCGGGGTATCGGTGAACTCCTGGTAGGCCTCGTCGACGACGATGATCGCGTCGGTGGCCGAACAGACCTCGTCTATGACCGCCACCGGGATGGTGGTGCCGGTCGGGTTGTTCGGCGTGGTCAGCAGGACGACGTCCGGCTTGACCTCCTCGATGGCGCTCACGATCTCGTCGGTGGTCAGACCGTAGGAGGCATTGCGGGGACGAGTGACGTACTCGGTGTGAGTGTTGCGTGCGTACTCGGGATACATCGAGTAGGTCGGCGTGAAGGTCAGGAGAGTACGACCCGGACCGCCGAAGGCCTGCAGGATGTGGGTCATGACCTCGTTGGACCCATTGGCCGGCCAGATCTGATCGCTGCTGACCCCGAATCCGATGTACCTGGCAAGGTCCTCGCGCAAACCCGTGGCCTCTCGGTCCGGGTAGCGATTCAACCCCTTGCCGGCATTGGAGACGGCCTTGGCCATGTCCTTGCGCACCGATTCCGACGGTGGGTACGGGTTCTCATTGACGTTGAGGCACACCGGGACGTCGAGCTGCGGGGCACCGTAGGGCTCCTCCCCCACCAGTTCGGGGCGAAGCGGCAGATCAGCCAATTGAATGGGGTTCGGCTGCGGCTTGGCCATCGGACGGGGCTGGGTCGTCCGTCGACGCTGGGTCATCGCGGCCTCCTCACGGTGATGGCATTGGCATGGCCGGGCAGGTTCTCGGCCAGGGCGAAGTTCTCGACGGAATCGGCAAGGTCGAGCAGGGCGTCCTCGGTGTAGTCAATGACGTGGATAGCTCTCATGAACGAACGCACCGACAGTCCCGAGGAGTGGCAGGCAGCACCTGCCGTCGGCAGCACGTGGGTGGATCCAGCCGAGTAGTCACCCAGGGAGACCGGGGACCAAGGACCGACGAATATGGCACCGGCGTTGTGGACTCGCGCTGCCACCGCGGCGGCATCGGCCGTCTGAATTTCCAGGTGCTCGGCGGCATAGGCGTTGACAACCTCAAGACCTTGGTCGATGTCGCGCACCATGACTATGGCCGACTGCTCGGAGGTCAGTGAGGTACAGATCCGCTCGGAGTGCAGGGTAGCCTCGACCATCGTGGCCAACTCCTTCTCCACGATGTCGGCCAGCTCGGTGGAATCGGTGACGAGAACAGCGGCGGCGAGCGTGTCGTGTTCGGCTTGGCTCATGAGGTCGGCAGCAACGTGACGTGGATCAGCGGTCTTGTCGGCCAGGATGGCGATCTCGGTCGGACCAGCCTCCGAGTCGATGCCGACGGTGCCACGCAGGTAGCGCTTGGCAGCAACGACATAGATGTTGCCCGGTCCGGTGACCATGTCGACCCGCGGGCAGGAATCGGCCTCGTCGGAGCCTTCGACACCGTGGGCGAACATGGCGATGGCCTGGGCGCCGCCGACGGCATAGACCTCGTCAACCCCGAGCAGGTGACACAAAGCGAGGATGTTGGGGTGCGGCAGGCCACCGAACTCAGCCTGCGGCGGGGATGCCACCGCGATCGACGTAACGCCGGCTTCCTGGGCCGGGACGACATTCATGATGACCGAGGAGGCCAACGGGGCAAATCCGCCAGGGACGTAGAGCCCCACTCGGCCTACGGGAACGATGCGCTGACTCACACGAGCACCGGCAGCCACCTCGACCGGTGCCGGCGAGGTTTCCACCTCGGCCTCCCGGCACACCTGACGACGTCGACGAATGGACTCGGTGAAGGCCTGACGCAAGGTGTCGTCAAGGTCGGCAGCCGCCTCGACCAGGACCTCAGCCGGAACCCTCAGATGATCCGGAACCACATGGTCGAACTTCTCGCTGTATTCGCGCAGTGCCTCTGCGCCACGGTCCTTGACCGCAGCGCAGACAGGGATGATGGCCGCCATCGCGGCATCGACATCAAAGTCAGCGCGCGGCACGGCGCGACGCAGGTCGCCAGTGGTCTCACGGGTCAGATCGACGATTCTCAGCACACCGTCAGTCTAGTGAAGCCTCGGTCGCCGGTTCGGAGCGTCCAGTTCGCGGAGAGCGACGCCAGGCCGTCACCAAGGATGCAATAAGCATCGGGACCATTGCTGCAAGCAACCAGACCAGCACCGACACCCAGGTGTGGAGGGCAAAATCAACCGGAACGACCTCACCCGTCTTGGCCGCAACAATGCGCTCGGCGAAGGAGTCCGGGCCGATGAGTACCCCTACCCACCAGCAGGCCAGGGCAGACAGACAGGACGACACCCCGGCAGCCAGTACTCCCCACGCACCGCGACGGCGCATCAGGACCCAGCTCAGGAAGCCGATGATCAGTCCGACGATCAGGCCCACGAGGCAGTACACGGCGTCGGTCGAAAAGACCTGGGTGAGGCCCTTCTCCGTTGTCGATGCCGCACCATCGGATCCCACCGTGTAGGTCGGCAAGGTCACCATGGAGTGCCATATCGGAGCAGCCAGTCCGCCCAGGACGACGCCCATCCCCACGACGAGCAGGCTCGACCGCAGAATCGCGAGACCGTGAGCACGGATCGTCTCGTTCATGACTGCCTCCTGGGGATGCATGAGGGGCCGAGCAGGGCCTTGAGGTCGGCCATCAGCGGCTGGCCAGTGGTGACTTTGAGTTCATCGGCAAGCCGGAAGGTGGTCGTCACCTTTCCGTCGAGGAGTCGCAGTCTCACCTCGGAGCTACCCGGGTGGTTGCGCAGCACTCCCCGCAGGCCCTCGATGGTGCCCCGGTTGCATCGTCCGCGACGTAGATCAATCGTCATGGGGGCATTGCCGGCATCGGTGAGGTCCAGCAGCCAGACGTCATTGGCTGACATCTCGACGGTCTCGTCACGTTCCCTGATGAATCCGCGCACCTTGAGGATGCTGTCGACGGCCAGTAGCGGCTCCACGCGCTGGTACACCTTCGGGAAACAGGCAATAGTGATGGAGGCGCCGAGGTCCTCCAGCGTGATAGAGGCCCAGATGTCACCGTTCTTGGTGGTACGTCGGACGATCTGAGTGACCATACCGGCGATGGTGTAGCGCCCCTCATGATGGCCTTCAGGGTTGACGAGTTCGGCCACCGAGATGTCTGATTCGGCCTCCAGAGCAGCTTCCAGGCCTCGCAGCGGGTGATCGGAGACGTACAGACCCAACATCTCACGCTCGAAGGCGAGCTTGGTACTGCGGTCCCAGTCGTCCTCCGGAACGACCCGCTCGACACCCAGCTGGGTGGGTTCCGAGTCGTCCCCCATGCCGAAGAGGTCGTCCTGACCATTGGCCTGGTGGCGTTTGATGTCGATGACGGCATCGACCGCCTGCTCGTAGACCGCCATCAGGCCGCGTCGGGAATGGCCCATGGAGTCGAAGGCGCCAGCCTTGATGAGGGACTCGATGAGCCTCTTGTTGCACACCGTCAGGCTGACCTGGTCAAGGAAGCTGAAGAAATCAGTGGCCGGGCCGTTCTCCTCACGGGCCCGAATGATCTCCGCGACGGCGTTGGCACCGACATTGCGGACAGCTCCCAGACCGAACCTGATGTCCTCACCGACAGCGGTGAACTCCAGCGAGGAGGCGTTGACGTCGGGAGGCAGGACATTGATGTGCTGGGACCGCATGTCGGCCAGGTACATCGCCATCTTGTCCTTGTCGTCACCGACACTGGTCAGCAGGGCAGCTCCGTACTCGGCCGGGTAGTTGGCCTTGAGATAGGCCGTCCAGTAGGAGACCAGTCCATAACCGGCAGCGTGGGACTTGTTGAAGGCGTATCCGGCGAAGGGGACCATGACGTCCCACAGGGTCTGGATGGCGTCGTCGGAGTACCCGTGTTCACGCATGCCAGCCTGGAAGGGGATGAAGTTCTCCTCCAGGATGTGCTTCTTCTTCTTGCCCATGGCACGACGCAGAAGGTCAGCGCCACCCAGGGTGTAGCCAGCGAGCTTCCGGGCGATCGACATGATCTGCTCCTGGTACACGATGAGGTGGTACGTGGGAGCAAGGATCTCGTCGAGGTCCTCCTTGAGTTCGGGATGGATCGGGATGATCGGTTCTCGGTTGTTCTTGCGCTGGGCATATGAGATGTGCGCATTGGCACCCATCGGGCCTGGTCGGTACAGGGCCAACACGGCAACGATGTCATCGAAGCAGGTTGGTCCCATGAGACGCAGCAGGGATCGCATGGCCGTGCCATCGAGCTGGAAGACGCCCAGGGTGTCGCCTCGGGCCAGCATCTCGTAGGTGTTCTCGTCATCAAGGGCAAGCTCCTTGAGATCGACGTCGATCCCCCGGTTCTCCTTGATGATCTTGATGCAGTGATCCATGATGCCGAGGTTTCGCAGACCCAGGAAGTCCATCTTCATGAGCCCCATCTCCTCGAGCTGGGGGTAGGCGAAGCCGGCGATGATCATGCCGTCCTTGTCGCGCTTGTGCATCGGCACCAGGTCGAGCAGCGGAGCGCTGGACAGGATGAAGGCACATGCGTGCACACCGGTACCGCGGATCAATCCCTCGAGGCCCTTCGCCGTCTCGACAACCTTGGCGACGTCGGGGTTGTCGGCAACCAGCTGGCGGAACTCCTGGCCCTCGCCGTACCTCTCGTGGGAAGGATCGAAGATCTTGCCCAGCGGAATTCCCTTGCCCATGACATCCGGGGGCATGGCCTTGGTGATCTTGTCTCCGAGGGCGAAAGGATAGCCGAGAATACGATTGGCGTCCTTGACGGCAGCCTTGGCCTTGATCTTGCCGAAGGTGTTGACCTGGCTGGTGTACTCCGCCCCGTACTTGTGGGTGACGTAATCGATGACCTTGTCACGCTGGCGATCGTCGAAGTCGAGGTCGATGTCGGGCGGGTTGACACGCTCCGGGTTGAGGAACCTCTCGAACAGCAGTCCGTGTTCCAGCGGATTGATGGCGATGATACCCGTCAGATAGGCGACGAGGGAACCGGCAGCCGATCCACGACCCGGCCCGACCGGCACGCCCATGGAGCGCGCCGCATTGCATATGTCGGAGACGACGAGGAAGTAGGAGGAGAATCCCAGCGGCTCAATGACCGAGAGTTCCGTCTCGAGACGGTCGAGGACCTCCTTAGGCGGATTCGGACCGAACTTCTCATCCATGCCCTCCTGAAGCTTCTTACGAAGCCAGGACTCCTGCGTCTCCCCTTCCGGGACGTCGAACTGCGGCATCCGGTCGACGTGATTGAAGACCTCGTCGTAGGACCCGATCATCTCGGTCAGCAGCAGGGTGTTGTCGCAGGCCTCGGGATGATCCGGGAACAGCGCCCTCATCTCGTCAGAGGACTTGATGTAGTAGCCCGAACCATTGAAGCGGAAGCGGTTCGGATCATCCTTGTTACGCCCCACACCGACGCACAGCAGGGAGTCATGGGCGTCAGCCTGGTCCTCGGTGACGTAGTGCGAGTCATTGGTGACCAGAAGAGGAATGTCCAGCCTCTTGGCCAGCCTCAGCAGGTCGGATCGCACCTGCTTCTCGATCGGGACACCATGGTCCATCAACTCGCAGAAGTAGTTCTCCTTGCCGAAGATGTCCTGGTAGACAGCCGCAGCCTGGCAGGCTTCCTCGAACTGCCCCAGACGCAGTCGGGTCTGCACCTCACCCGACGGGCATCCGGTGGAGGCAATGATGCCACCGGGGTACTTGGACATCAGTTCGCGGTCCATGCGGGGCTTCATGTAATAGCCCTCGTAAGAGGCCAGGGAGGACAACCGGAACAGGTTGTGAAGCCCCTCCGGATCCTTGGCCCACATCGTCATGTGGGTGTAACGGCCACCTCCGGAGACGTCCTTGCCACCCTCGGCGTCCGGATCACCTGCGTCACGGGAGGTTCCCCAGAATTCCTGGACCCGGGACATGCGCGTACTCGGGGCGACATAGGCCTCGATGCCGATGATCGGTTTGACCAGCGAATTCTGGTCTCCGTCGTATTTCTTGGAGATCTGGAAGAACTCGTAGGCACCGAACATGTTGCCGTGGTCGGTCATGGCGACCGCCGGCATGCCCTGACGAGCCACCTCGGCAAAAAGCTTCTCGTTGCTGGCAGCACCATCCAGCATCGAGTACTCAGTGTGAGTATGAAGGTGGACGAAGTCGGATCGGGCCACGGACAGTCCTTTCACGAACCGACCGGAATGGAGGTCACTCCGGCCCTAGGTGGTGCTAACTCGGACAGACTAGTCCGCACCACCGACCGGGGCGACCCGACCACTCACGTCGGGCGGCAAACGACGAAGTCAACCTGCATACCCCCAGCCAACTGGGACACCAGATCCGTGTACGGACCAGCAACCTCGCCGACCCTGACGAAGCCCCCGTCAAGCTTATCGTCGTGCACCATGAGATGGATCTCACCGCAATATCTCCCCACGGTGTCTATCTGGAGGGATCCGGCCCTGCGGCACCCGGCATTGGGGGCGTCAGGGACCAATTCGCCCTTCCGTACCCGATTCTCATGATGTTGTCCGCGATCGTGATGATCCACGTCCCAGGACTTCAGCATTTGCGGGTTTGATCCAGATGTCATCCTCGAACTATTCCAGCCACCCCTCCCATTCGCCGCCGCGCATGACCTGAGTTGGCCCGTGTTCTGCAAGGCTAACTTCGATGCTGGTCAGCCTCAGCGCGCATTCCTCAGCCTTAGGTACGGACGCCGACCAAGCCGAGGCTCAGATCCAAGATGATCAGTAATCCACAATACTTTTCCCGTCTGCACAATCCGAACCAGTCGAGCCATTTGATAATGAAGACCATTGAATACAGAATTCGTAGCCATAAACATGATCGTCACTTCCAGTGATACCGAACCCATTGAACGGACTGAAATACTCGGCATTGATCTCGTTAATTAGGAGGCAATAATTCACCTCTTCTCGCCATCGGCCAACCACATATTCCGCCATTTTTAGGTAAAGATCGATAACGTCACGGTTCTTCCATCCCCCATATTTGTCGACTACTGCAACAGGGAGTACATAATGATTAATCGTGATGAACGCTCGGATACCGGCGTCGGTAAGACAACGAATGACACGGTCATAATAGGCCACGCCATCTGTATTGTGTTCATCTTCAAAGCCATTCGGGAACAAACGAGCCCAGCTAATCGACAGTCGATATAAATCGAAGTCAAGATCTATGATCTCGCGCAGGTCAGACTCCCAGTGCTCATAGCCTCTCAAGCCGACACGAAAGGGGTATATGGCATCGCCCGCACGGGCTGCGTTTGCGTTCTGGAGCCTGACCCGTTCTTCCGAACACTGATTCTGAGGTGGTGATGTCCCAGGGCGTAGACACCGGCCAAGCCGAAGCCTAACCAGTGACGAGCGTCGTGAACTGACCGAGGTGCGACGCAAGAACCGTGTACTGGAAATGGAAGTCGAGACCTTGAAACGAGCCTCGGCCTACTTCGCCCGGGAGAACATCCTCCCAACATAGGGTTCCAGTGCGTCCAAGAACTTCCCGAGGCGAGAACTGCCGTGTCGGTGGCCTGCCGGGTGCTGAAGATGTCGCGGTCGTGATTCTCCAAGTGGCGCGACCAGCCAACCGCCGGATCGTGTGGTCGGCGATCGCCGACCACACCCGCACCGAGTTGATGGTCAACACGCTGCAGATAGCCGGCCGGCAACGCCAACCACCGCCCGGGAACGATCATGCATACCCACCAGGCCAGCCAGTACACAAGCTGGCTGTTCGGACATCGGCTGTAGGAGGCCAGTTCAAAACCCCTCACACCACCACTAACGCGGCGGCATGATTCAACCACTACAAACCGTCCAGGAAACCGGGCCAAGCTCCGAATACGGTTCATCTCATGCTCCTCTCGGCGTCAGTATCATGCGATGATCTCCGCACCCTTCTTGGCCAGAAGCTTTTGGCATCCACCAATCGCTTCATCTCTTCGGGTGTCATACTCCTGTCCTTAGCGATCTCAGCCAGAGGCGCGCACACATCATCGGGTCTCATCACCTCGGTGCTCCACAGCTTCCAAGGCCAATCGATTCGTGTTATGACGGCCCGATGAATTTTATCCACCGAGACACATTTAATTCCATACCCGCCATTTATATCGGTGTGTGACCCGTTGGAAGACCAGTAGTGCAGCAGGCCCACACTATGGCCAGCTTGGCCACGCTCAATAGACCTTCCTAGAACAACCACCATGTGACCAGACTCATCTTTTCCTATCTCATCGTTCCAGAAGATCTTCATATAATCGAATTTGCGGATACTGGCGAATAGTGCGTTGCGGTCGCTTGAGTTTATGTACTCATCTGTTGTACCAATGTACATATTAGTTCCGATTCCCAATTCATGAACAAGTTCAGCCAAGCCAGGTCCATTAGCATTTGCTCGACCCCACGCTCCAACTCCGTCGGCTTGGATTGGGTACGCCCGATTCTCGACAGTGTAAGGCTTCAGGTACTCCCACTGCTTCTCTGGGAGGACGTGCCCGCAGGATTTTTCGTACATTTCAATGCTTTTCAGTAGCAGAAGATAGACAGCCGAGGAACAGAACGACGGCGTAGCGAACTGTGGGTTCACCTCAACACCAGACTCCGAAACCCCTACGGCACGGTCCAGTCCCGTCCAGGCGGTTTGCTGGAAGCCCGGAGGAATATCTCTTCCTGTGTGATATCCGCCACCCACGGGAAAACATTTTAACGCGTCACCCATTGATTCATTCCACATTGTGGTTGACTTTCCAAACGCAGCGTTCGATTCCAACGTGAACGCCGGGCTCATAACCGCCGCCGCAGACGCAACACACGTGCCCAGCACCAGTCTTCTCCGGGTAATAGGACCGCGAGCTTTCATCGTCATCACTTCCTTGATTCCTACCGTATTTCCAATTTTCACGCGATTTTATGTTTAGGGAGGCCGCCTCCTTTCGACCGTCCTGCCTCCCAACATGCCACAACGACGGGGAAACTCGCGTATATGCATTCTCCCGGCGATTCTTCAAACATGCTCCGTAACGGGTTGGCACGTCTGCCGTTTTTGTTCATACTCGGCGCGAACAAGCCGTCTGCCAGGGTTACATGTTTAGCGCTGAGAATTTTTACAATTGTTATTAGTTCTGATGCCGCGGCAGCGACGATGAACGATGCCATCTTGGCGTGGCCGTCAGCCTCACGAAGGGCGGTAACGGCCTGGTCCCGGGTGCATCCCGTCGTGGACACGGCACGTTGCCGCAGTTTCTCGTTGCTCGGAGAGACGTCGACCATGAAATACCCGTAAATCTTGCCAAGCCCGACCATGGTCGCCGTCGAGATCGTGTTGAGGACGAGTTTTTGTGCCATTCCGGCCTTCAGACGGGTCGACCCGGCGAGCACTTCAGGGTCGGCGTCGATCTCGACGGGCAGATCGACCTCGTCACTGATAAGGGCGTCCTGGTTGCAACACACCGACGCCGTGAGGGCACCCCGGCCTGCTTGGCAGCACGCACTGCTCCTATCACCCACGGGGCGCGCCCGGAGGCAACGAGCCCGACGACGACGTCGTGCGGCCCGGGATGCAGGGCATTGATCTCCTCAGCCCCGCACTCCTGGTCGTCCTCCGCTCCTTCAACTGCCTGGAACATGGCTTGCTGGCCACCGGCAATGAGACCGACGACCATGGTGGGATGCGTGCTGAAGGTGGGAGGACACTCGGCAGCGTCGAGAACCCCCAGCCGCCCACTCGTTCCCGCCCCGGCATAGATCAGCCGACCACCGGCCGACAATCCGGCCACCGCAGCCTCGACGATCGTCGCAATGGCAGGAAGCTGCCGGGCGACGGCATCAGGAACACGGTGGTCCTCATCGTTCATGACGTGAAGCACCTCGAGGGTCGTCAGCTGATCAAGACCCTCGCTGGCCGGATTCCGACCCTCCGTGGTGGTGAGCCTAGTGAGATGGTCCATGGACTCGCCTCCTGCGACGACAAAACTTCGTGGTTCCATGTCTTGGAACCACGCCCTCTGTACAACCGTGTGGGCCACATAGACCACACTGTGTTTCCACGGTCCGCAGCAGGACCAAACAGTTCAGACGGTGTGAAATGATGTTACACGAGAATCGTTAATCATGGAAGGATTTTTCATATGGCTGGCAGCCTGTTGCCCCGCATCGACATGGCCAGGTCCACCATGCGCCCGGCGGAGGCGCAGGTTGCCGCAGTGGTCCTTGCTGAACCGGACTGGGCACTCGAAGCATCAACCAGCCGGCTCGCCCAGGCTGCTGGAGTATCCCCCGCATCCGTGGTGCGCTTCTGTCGTGCCCTTGGACTCAAGGGCTGCCGCGAGTTGCGCGCCGAGCTTGCCCGTGACCTGTCTCGCCGCAGCATTGAGATGGAGCGCTCGTCGGTAGCCGAGGGCACCATCTCGCTTGACGACACCTTGGAACAGATGATCTCCAAGATCGCCTTCCATGAGGCTCGCACCATTGAGGACACCGCCCGATCGGTGGACCCGGAAGAGCTCGAAGCCGTGGCCAGCGCCATCTCCATCGCGCCGCGGACCGTCCTCTTCGGGGTCGGTTCCAGCGGGCTCGTGGCCGACGATCTCTCCCAGAAGCTGGAACGCATCGGTCTGGTCTGCCAGCATCACAACGACACCCACGTCCAACTCGTCCATGCCGCACTGTGCGGACAGGCGTGCGTCGCCGTGGGGATCTCGTTCAGCGGTAACACCCAGGAAGTCGTCGAGGCTCTCACCGCGGCTCGGGCCCACGGTGCCACGACAGTCGCCATGACGGGAGTGCCCCAGTCTCCCGTCGCGCAGCTGTCGGATCACGTTCTCGTCACCCCAGCCCGCGAGACCCAGGTCCGGGCCGGAGCGATGTCCAGCCGAATGTCTCAGTTGGCCGTCATCGACTTTCTCTTCGCCAGGGTCGCTCAGCTGTGCATGGACGATCTTGAAACCTTCCTGACCAGCACCCGAACGGCAGTCAGCACTCACCGGACCTGAGGTCCTCACGTAGACTTGAGTCATGTCGTCACAGACCCTGACAAAGACTTGGAAGTCAATTTGGTGGGTTCCCCTCACGAAGGGGATCCTCGCGATCATCGCGGCGGTGATGGCTGTCGTCTGGTCCCACCAGACCATGGAGGCCCTCGTGGTGATCGTCGGTGTCTACGCCATCGTCGACTCCGTCATGACTCTCATCAATGCTCAGCCCCTTCGCGGCATGGTTGGCACCGGGTTCATGAGAGCTTGGGGCATTATCGGCATCATCATTGGCCTCGTCCTCATCATCCACCCTGGATTCTCACTCCACGTCATCGCCATCCTCCTCGGAGTTTGGCTGGTTCTCCTCGGCGTTGCGGCGACCGGTTTTGCCCTGCCCATGAGGTTCGTCACGGAGAAGGCCTGGGCCTGGATGCTCGGCGGCGGCATCGGACTGTTCGTGCTGGGCATCGTCATCCTCGTCCACCCCGGATTCGGCGTGGTGGCCATGAGCTGGCTGCTGGCCATCGGCGTCCTGCTCTACGGCATTGCCAACATCGCCATCGCAGTGGGCGTCCACAAGATCGCGAACTCCATTTCCTCGGCAGTGCGGCGAGATCCACGCAATACCCTCATCGAGGGTGAGGTCGTCGATTCCCCCGCGACCTCTCAGGAGACCTCACCCCACCGCGAACTCAAGTGACGAGTGACCCTGAGCACCTACTACGGCCCGGCCTCCAAGCCGGACCGCAGTACTGTGTGGTAGATCCGGATCATGCACCGGTATGCGGGAGACCGCGCGGACGACCATCAGATGTCCCCGAGCCGACGCACTGCTCCCAGGCTCAGCCAGTACTGACCGTCAGACATCTGACTGTCGACGACGACGATGGTGAAGTCGCCATGTTCGGAGGCCGTGGCGCGGGTGGCTCTGGCAGCCAGGGGTGCCATGATCGCGCCCATCGAGGCGTCCACCACGGTTCTGCGTCGCAGGTCGTCAGTCATGGCGGAACACTAGACGGAGGGTGGTTCACGACGGTCGTCGTGTTCGTCCTCCATACCAAGTTCGTGATCGAGACGGTCATCCAAGGACCGAGCCCTGCGCTGGGAGGCCAGATAGGCCCACCAGACCCCGGCACCGATGATGCCCAGGAAGGAGGCAGCCCCACCGAAGGCGCCCAGCACGAAGCGCGGATCGCTCTGGCTCGATGCCGTCAGCCCGACGACGTCAAGCACCACGAAAAGGGCGACGCACACCCACGTCAGCACCTTGGCGTGATGAATCGCCGAATCGAGATCCTGCTGATCATCGTTCATCCCAGCAGTCTCCTCCCACCCGGTATCTCCTGTCGAACCCACAAGGCTTCTTCCCCGTCGAGATCAGACCATCATCTGACGATCAGAGGGTTTGACCGGCTTCGGCAGCACTGATCGCGAACCCTTGAGATACGCGTCGACGCCGTTGGCCGCCGCCCGTCCCTCCGCAATGGCCCAGACCACCAGGGACTGACCACGACCCGCGTCACCACAGGCGAAGACTCCCGGGACGTTGGTCTCGTAGGCGTCATTCCGGACGATATTTCCGCGACCGTCGAGTTCCAGTCCAAGTTCCTGGACGACCCCATCATGCTCGGGGTGGGCGAATCCCATCGCGAAGATGACCAGATCGGCCGGAAGGTCGTGCTCACTGCCCTCGTCAGCGATGAAGACCCGGTTCTCGTCACGATGGCCCGAGACCACTCGGACGGCCTTGACGTGGCCCTCGTCATCGCTGACGATCTCGACGGTGTTGGTCGAGTAGACCCGCTCACCGCCCTCCTCATTGGAGCTGGGGACACGCAGGATGAGCGGATAGGTCGGCCACGGCTGATTGGCCGGACGATCCTTCGGCGGTTCGGGGTTGTACTGCAGCTGGGTGATCGATGCCGCCCCCTGACGCACCGCAGTGCCGACACAGTCGTTGGCGGTGTCTCCCCCACCGATGATGACGACGTGCTTGCTGTCGGCGCGGATCTGGTCGGAGACCTCGGTCCCGGCCAGCACTTTGTTCTGCTGGGTGAGGTACTCCATGGCGTAACAGACACCGTCGAGCTCGATCCCCGGGGCGTCCAGCATGCGCGGCACGGTGGCACCGGTGGCCAGGATGACGGCGTCGAACCGCTCGCGCAGCTGCTCGCCGGTGATGTCCACGCCGATCTCGGTGTTCGTCTTGAAGACGGTGCCTTCCAGCACCATCTGCTTGATACGACGGTCCAGGACCGACTTCTCCATCTTGAAGTCCGGGATGCCGTAGCGCAGCAGGCCGCCAATGGCGTCGTCCCGCTCGTAGACGACGACGGTGTGGCCGGCGCGGGTGAGCTGCTGGGCTGCTGCCAGACCGGCAGGACCGGACCCGACGACGGCGGCCGTCTTGAGGGAGTGCCACTCGGGGACGATGGGAATGACGCGACGGTCCTCCCACGCCTTGTCGATGATCGCGACCTCGATGTTCTTGATCGTCACCGGGTCACGGTTGATTCCCTCGACGCAGGCAGTCTCGCAGGGAGCCGGGCACAGGCGACCGGTGAACTCCGGGAAGTTGTTGGTCGCCAGCAGGGACTCCAGGGCCTCACGCCACTCGTCACGCCAGATGAGGTCGTTCCAGTCCGGGATGAGGTTGCCCAGCGGGCACCCGGTGTGGCAGAACGGCACACCACAGTCCATGCACCGACTGGCCTGATCAGTGATGATCGGCAACAGGGCGTGGCCGGGACCTCCGGGGTAGACCTCCTTCCAGTCGTGGATGCGCTCCTCGACCCGACGACGCTCTGCCTCCTGTCGCGGCACCTTCATGAAACCGTGCAGATCAGCCATGGGACACCTCCATGAGAAGTTCGGTCATCTCGTTGTCGTCCAGTCCGCGTTCCGCGGCCTCGACCATGGCCTTCATCATCTTGGCGTAGTCACGCGGCTGCACCTTGGTGAAGGAACTTCGGATGCACTCCGGGCCTTCGGCCAGGATCTCTCCGGCGAGGGTCGATCCGGTCTCGGTCTGGTGCAACGTCAGCAGCTCGATGACGCGATCGACGTCAGCCTCCTCCATCGGCAGGGCGTCAACCATCTCCGGGTTGAGCCGGTTGACGTCGAGATTACGGACCCATGCCACCCCGCCTGACATGCCGGCGGCGAAGTTGCGTCCGGTAGCGCCGAGGACGAGCGCCTCTCCCCCGGTCATGTACTCACAACCGTGGTCGCCAACCCCCTCGACCACCGCTGTGGCTCCGGAGTTGCGCACGCAGAATCTTTCACCTGCCTGGCCGCGCAGCAGGATCTGCCCGGAGGTGGCGCCGTAACCGACGACGTTTCCGGCGATGATCTGGTCACGGGGACGGAAGGGGGCCTCCACGGACGGGGCGACGATCACCCGGCCACCGGACAATCCCTTGCCGACGTAGTCGTTGGCGTCTCCGACGAGCCTCATCGTCATGCCGCGTGGCACGAAGGCACCAAAGCTCTGACCAGCGGTACCGGTGAAGGTGAGATCAATGGTGTTGTCGGGAAGACCTGTGCCATTCGTCGCCACCGTCACCCGGCTGCCGAGCATCGTGCCGACCGTGCGATCGACGTTGCGGATGCTGAGCTCCCGTCGAATCGGGGTGCCGTCGGTGAGGGCATCGGCACACATGTCGATGAGTTTCATGTCCAGGCTCGTTGCCAGGTCGTGGTCCTGGTCGCAGACATGGTGCAGCGGGGTGCCCTCCGGCAGTTCCACCTGGTGCAGGATCGGTGAGAGGTCGAGGCCCTTGGCCTTCCAGTGGGTGATGGCCTTACGGGTGTCGAGGACCTCGACATGGCCCACGGCCTCGTCGATGGAGCGGAATCCCAGCTCGGCGAGGATCTCGCGAGTCTGCTCGGCCATCATCATCATGAAGTTGACGACGTGGTCAGGGTCCCCGGTGAACTTCTTGCGCAGCTCAGGATTCTGGGTCGCCACACCCACCGGGCAGGTGTCGGTGTGGCACTTGCGCATCATGACGCACCCCTCGACGATGAGCGCCGTGGTCGCGAACCCGAATTCCTCGGCACCCAGCAGGGCGGCGATGACGACGTCTCGTCCGGTCTTGAGCTGACCGTCGCACTGCACGACGATACGATCCCGCAGGCCATTGAGGAGCAGGGTCTGCTGCGCCTCGGCCAGGCCGAGCTCCCAGGGACCACCGGCGTGCTTGATCGAGGTCAGCGGGGCCGCGCCGGTTCCGCCGTCGTGGCCCGAGATGAGCACGACGTCGGCCTTGGCCTTGGAGACACCGGCAGCAACCGTGCCGACTCCGGTCTCGGCAACCAGCTTGACGTGAATGCGGGCCCGCGGGTTGGCGCACTTCAGGTCGTGGATGAGCTGCTTGAGATCCTCGATCGAGTAGATGTCGTGGTGAGGCGGTGGGGAGATGAGTCCGACGCCTGGGGTCGAGTGGCGGGTCTTCGCAACCCACGGGTAGACCTTCGGTCCGGGGAGCTGGCCACCCTCACCGGGTTTGGCGCCCTGGGCCATCTTGATCTGGATGTCATCGGCATTGACAAGGTACTCGCTCGTCACGCCGAATCGTCCGGAGGCCACCTGCTTGATGGCCGATCGACGCTCCAGATCGTGGAGACGCTCGGGATCCTCGCCACCCTCACCGGTGTTCGACTTGCCGCCGATCCGGTTCATGGCAATGGCCAGGGTCTGGTGGGCCTCCATGGAGATCGAGCCATAACTCATGGCGCCGGTGGAGAACCTCCTGACGATCTCGCTGGCCGGCTCGACCTCCTCCAGCGGCACGACCGGACGATCGTGGCGGAACTCCAGCAGGGATCGCAGGGTCATGAGTCGGCTGGAGTTATCGTTGATGTGGTCGGTGTAGCGGCGGAACTGGGCGTAGTCGTTGGTGCGAGCCGCCAGCTGGAGCCGGAAGATCGACTCCGGGTCGACGAGGTGCTCCTCTCCCTCCCGACGCCACTGGTAGTGACCGCCGGGCTTGAGGGTGCGGTGGGCGAGACGTACACCGGTTTCGGGGTAGGCGCTGAGGTGACGAGCAAGGATCTCGTCGGCGATCTCGGTCAGTCCGATTCCCTCGATACGGCTGGTCGTCCCGGTGAAGTACTCGTCGATGAACTCCTGAGATAGACCGGTGGCTTCGAAGATCTGGGCACCGGTGTACGAGGGGATGGTGGAGACGCCCATCTTGCTCATCGTCTTGAGGACACCCTTGCCGAGAGCCTTGTAGACGTTGTGGATGGCGATCTCAGGGTCAGCCGAGACCCACACCTCGTGGCGGGCCATGTCCTCAGCCGACTCGAAGAGCAAGTAGGGGTTGACCGCCGAGGCGCCATACCCCATGAGGAGTGCGACGTGGTGGACCTCTCGGACGTCACCGGCCTCCACGACCAGCCCGACCTGGGTACGCGTCTTCTCGCGAACCAGGTGGTGGTGGATGGCGGAGGTGAGCAGCAGGGACGGGATCGGGGCCAGCTCGCGGGTGGCGTGACGGTCCGAGAGCACGATGATGGTGGCTCCATCGGCGATGGCCTCGGAAACCTCGGCCCGGATCTCCTCGATGCGACGTCGCAAACCCTCACCGCCTTCCTCGACGGAGAAGAGTCCCCGGACGACATGGGTCTTGCGGTCCGGGTGCTCACCGTCGGCATCAATGTGGACGATCTTGGCGAGCTGGTCGGAGTCGATGATCGGGTAGTTGACGACCACCTGACGGCAGGACTCCGGTCCGGGTTCAAGCAGGTTGGCTTCGGGACCGATGGTACCCGTCAGGGAGGTGACGAGTTCCTCACGAACGGCGTCCAGCGGCGGGTTCGTCACCTGGGCGAAGAGCTGACTGAAGTAGTCCCACAGCATTTGTGGCCGATTCGACAGGACCGCCAGCGAAGTGTCGGAACCCATGGCTCCCGTGGCCTCTGCACCCTGGTTCGCCATCGGGGCGATAAGCATCTTGAGCTCCTCGGAGGTGTAGCCGAAGAGCTGCTGACGACGGGTGACGGACGCATGGGAGTGAACGATGTGGGTGCGCTCGGGCAGGTCGTCGAGGTCGATGCGACCCTGGTCGAGCCACTCTCCATAGGGCTTGGCAGAAGCCAGTCGGGTCTTGATCTCAGCATCGTCAACAACGCGATGCTCCGAGAGATCGGCGAGGAACATACGTCCGGGCTTGAGGCGTCCCTTCTCGACGACGCGGGCCGCCGGCAGGTCAAGCACACCGGACTCGGACGCGAAGACGACCAGTCCGTCGTCGGTCACCCAGTACCGGGCGGGACGCAGACCGTTGCGGTCAAGCACTGCGCCGATCTGATTGCCATCGGTGAAGGTGACGCAGGCCGGACCGTCCCAGGGCTCCATGAGGAAGGAGTGGAACTCGTAGAAGTCGCGCAGCTCCTGAGTCATCTCGGTGTTCTTCTGCCACGCCTCGGGGATCATCATGAGGACGGCGTGCGGCAGGGAGCGTCCTCCCAGGTGAAGCAACTCGAGCACCTCGTCGAAGGAGGCTGAGTCCGATCCAGTCGGGGTGCAGATGGGGTACAGCCGAGCCAGGTCACCTGGGATGAGGTCGGACTTCAGCAAGGCCTCACGAGCCTGCATCCAGTTGCGGTTGCCGCGCACCGTGTTGATCTCGCCGTTGTGGGCGATGAGTCGGTACGGGTGGGCCAACTCCCAGGCCGGGAAGGTGTTCGTCGAGAACCGGGAGTGGACCAGGGCCAGTGCGCTGGACAAGTCGGCGTCGTGGAGCTCGGGGAAGACCTCCTCGAGCTGGTTGGTCGTCAGCATTCCCTTGTAGACCAGGGTCCGCGAGGACAGAGAGGCGAAGTAGACCCCGGCCTCGTGCTGGGCACGTCGCCGCAACACGAAGGCCAGCCGCTCCAGATCCATACCGATACGACCGTCACGGTCACGAATGAGGAGATGCTCGAAATGAGGCATGGTGCCCAAGGACACCTTGGAAAGAGTGTGGGTGTGGACCGGGACCTCACGCCATCCCAGCACCTCGATGCCCTCGTCCGCAGCGATGAGCTCGATGGCAGCGCGGGCGCGGGCACGTTTGGCCTCGTCAAGGGGCATGAACGCCAGTCCAACGGCGTAGGCTCCAGGTTCCGGGAGGCGGATTCCGGTGACCCGTCGCAGGAAGGCGTCCGGCACCTGGAGGAGAATGCCTGCGCCGTCGCCGGCGGCCGGATCAGCGCCAGTGGCACCACGGTGGTCAAGATTGCGCAGTGCCTCAAGTCCTTGCTCGACGATCTCATGGCTGGCCACGCCTGTCATGGTGGCCACGAAGGCCACGCCGCAGGCATCGTGCTCGAACTGGGGGTCGTAGAGGCCCTGCCGGGGGCGATGACCGAAGATCATCGGTACTCCTTTCGACGGAGACAGGTGTGCTGCAATTGCGCAAGCACACCCGATCCGGGGACAGACTGTCACACGATGACCACACCTTGACACACATGTCCGGGTTGTGGACTCATTGCGGCAGAGTCACTTGGCTTGAGCAGCTGGGCGATCGCTGTGCCCGTCGTCCTTGCCATGACGGCGCTGCAGGATGATTAGAATGACGACCGCGCCGGTGAGGACCACCAGGGCGGTGACGTCGTTGAGTCGCCATTGTCCCACGTGATGGGCCGGGTCGATGCGCAACCGCTCCACCCAGAAACGACCAGAGGTGTAGACCGCGACGTAAAGGGTGAACAAACGGCCATGGTCAAGTTTCCAGCGACGATCCGCCCAGACCAGGAACGCCGCCCCGGCCAAGCTCCACACCAGCTCGTACAAGAAGGTGGGGTGAAAGGTCGCGTACTGCAGATACCCCGCCGGCCGATGGGCGAGGTCGATCTCAAGTCCCCATGGCAAGGTCGTCGGGCGGCCGAAGAGCTCCTGGTTGAACCAGTTCCCGAGACGTCCGATGGCCTGAGCGGCCAGGATGCCCGGTGCCAGGGAATCGGCCACCAAGGCGAACATGATCCCCTTGTGGCGGCAGTACCGCCAGACCGCCAGGCTTCCCAGGGCGATGGCACCCCAGATACCGAGCCCGCCTTCCCAGATGTAGAAACAGTGGTACCAGGTCCGGCCAGGGCCGAAGTAGAGCTGATGGTCTGTGATGACGTGGTACAGGCGCCCACCGATGATGCCAGCGATGACCGCGAGGGCACACAACTCCTCGAAGTGCTCCTGCTTACCACCTCGGGAGAGGTAGCGACGCTCGCCACTGACGTAGGCAATGACGATTCCGGCCAGAATGCACAGGGCGTAAATGTGAATCGTCAGCGGTCCGAGGTGAAAGGCCTCGACCGATGGGCTGGGGATCGACAGCAGGTTCACTGGAGTCGCGCCCGCCGCACTCCGGACACCAGGTCATCGACGATGGTGCGCATCCGGTCGATACCGATGTGTGCAGTCTCCCCCTGCTCCTCAGCCTCGACGAGGGCGCGGACAAGAGCGGACCCGACGATGACACCGTCAGCGAAGGAACCAACCTCAGCTGCCTGGTCACCGTTGGAGACGCCCAGACCGACACCAACGGGGATCTCGGAATTGACGGCCTTGACGCGAGCCACCAATTCGGGGGCGGCCGAGGAGGTCTGGGCGCGAGTTCCCGTCACCCCCATGACGGAGGTGGCGTAGACCCAGCCACGGCAGGCGGCGACGGTGGAGGCCAACCTCTCGTCGGTCGAGGACGGGGCCACCAGGAAGACTCGGTCCAGACCGTGGGCCTCCGACGCCGCCATCCACTCCTTCGCCTCGTCAGGAGTG
Source organism: Cutibacterium avidum ATCC 25577 (assembly GCF_000227295.1). Classification (GTDB taxonomy): domain Bacteria; phylum Actinomycetota; class Actinomycetes; order Propionibacteriales; family Propionibacteriaceae; genus Cutibacterium; species Cutibacterium avidum. Next base: position 1,971,046 of record NZ_JH165054.1, read on the forward strand.
AGGTCAGGGGTGATGAGTCCAGCCCCGCCGGCCGATGCCAGATCTCGGGCATAGGCGTCAACCCCGTAGTGCTCGACGAGATTCCAGTAGGTCATGACGACACACGGGGTGCCGGTGTCGGCCACCGCCTCAGCAGCGAGCAGGGTGTCACGAGTGCGCACCCCGCGCTCGAGTGCTCGAGTGGTGGCGTGCTGGATGACGGTCCCGTCCATCATGGGGTCGGAATAGGGCATCCCGATCTCGACGAGATCGACGCCGATACCAGTCGTACCGGTCGTGAGAGCCTTCATGGCGTCGATGGAATCGGGTACCGAGGGATGCCCCACCGGCAGGTAACCAACCAGGGCCGGACGATTCTCCTCACGGGCCTTCAGGTAGGCACTCGCACTGCTGGTCATTCCATACCTCCGGTGGTGGCGTCAACACTGCCGTCGATGTCGAACCATGCGAGGGCGGTGTCGACGTCCTTGTCCCCTCGTCCCGACACAGTGACGATGACGATCGGCGGCTCACCGTCGTGGTCCGGCAGATCCTTGGCAATCCGCAGGACGCCGGCCACGGCGTGAGCCGACTCAATGGCGGGCATGATGCCCTCGGTCTGGGTGAGGGTGCGCAGAGCCTTCATGGCGTCGCGGTCGTTCACGGGAAGATAGGTGGCTCGCTTGTTGGCAGCCAACCAGGAGTGCTCGGGACCGACACCGGGGTAGTCCAGGCCGGCCGAGATGGAATGGGACTCCATCGTCTGACCGTCTGCGTCCTGCAAGATATAGGTGCGGGTGCCGTGCAGCACGCCGACCGAACCTCCGGTGATCGACGCGGCGTGACGTCCGGTCTCGACGCCGTCGCCACCAGCCTCGAATCCGTAGAGGCGAACCTCGGGGTCGTCGATGAACTGGGCGAAGGAGCCGATGGCGTTGGATCCGCCGCCAACACAGGCACAAACCGCGTCCGGAAGTCGCCCTGCGCGGTCGAGACACTGCTGACGCGCCTCAGCGGAGATGACTCGCTGGAACTCGCGCACCAACTTGGGGAAGGGATGCGGGCCAGACGCGGTGCCGATGAGGTAATGGGTGTCGTCAACGTGGGCGACCCAGTCGCGCATGGCCTCGTTCATGGCGTCCTTGAGGGTACGAGAGCCAGCCTCCACGGCGACGACCTCAGCTCCCAGGAGCTGCATACGAGCGACGTTGAGAGCCTGACGCTCGGTGTCGACCTGGCCCATGTACACCCGGCACTCCATGCCCATCATGGCGGCGACGGTGGCCGTCGCCACCCCGTGCTGACCTGCACCGGTCTCGGCGATGAGGCGGTGCTTGCCCATTCGTCGGGTCAGCAGCGCCTGCCCCAGCACGTTGTTGATCTTGTGCGAGCCGGTGTGGTTGAGGTCCTCACGCTTGAGCAGGACCCGCACCTTGCGGCCGGTCTGCTCGGTCACGTACTCGGAGAACCGGGGGGCCTCCGTCAGTGGGGAGGGGCGTCCCGCGTAGTCACGACGCAGTACATCCAGCTCGGCGTGAAAGTCGGGGTCAGCGAGGGCGGCCTCAAAGGTCTTCTCAAGCTGGTTGAGGGCAGCCTGAAGTGCCTCCGGGACGAAGCGGCCACCGAAGGCGTCAAAATGGCCGTGGACGTCGGGCAGGTCTCGAGCGGACATGGTCGTCCTTTCCGTTGGATGTCAGGCGTGGTCAGACGGTGGCGCGATGGATCTCGCGCAGCACCTGGGCTGGTTCACCGTGGCGAACCAGCATCTCCCCCACCAACACCGCATCGGCACCACATTTGTGGGCCTCGACGGCGTCGTCCACGCAGAGGATTCCAGACTCAGCCACCTTGACGGCATTCTCTGGCAATTCGCCAAGCAGGGTGCCGAAGATGGCCCTGTCGACTTCGAGGGTCTTGAGATTTCGGGCGTTCACCCCGATGACTCGGGCATCAAGGGCCGCTGCCCGAGCAGCCTCCTGTGGGGTGTGCACCTCGACCAAGGGGGTCATGCCCAGCTCGGTCGCAAGATCGTAAAAGCGTCGCAACTCGTCGTCGGGCAGAGCAGCGACGATGAGGAGGACGAGATCGGCGCCGTGAGCACGCGCCTCGAGCACCTGGTACTCAGTGACGACGAAGTCCTTGCGGAGAATCGGAATGTCGACCTTTTCCCGTACCGTGTCGAGGTCGGCGAGGGATCCCTGGAAACGACGCTCCTCGGTGAGAACACTGATGGCGGCTGCTCCGCCAATCCGGTACTGATCGGCCAGCGCAGCAGGATCGCCAATCGTCGCGAGGTGACCCTTCGACGGACTGGACCTCTTGACCTCGGAGATGACCGACAGACCAGGAGAGGTCAGCCGACGAACGGGGTCGATTGCGGGTGTGACGAGTTCGATGGCCTCGTGAAGGTTGTCCGAGGTGACCATGAGCTGGCGCTCATGGAGATCCTCGAGAACACCAGCGATGATCTCGTCAAGAATTGTTCCGGTGACGGTGGGCGACATTCAGCGTGCTCCGCCATAACCCATGGCGCGCATCACCAGGGTGACGACACCGCCAAGAACGACGAGAGCAGCGCCGACGATGCAGGTGATCCAGCTGGGGCCAGACATGGCACCGACGGTGGCGACGATGAAGCCAATGAGGGCGACGATCGAACCTGCCCAGTTCGCGGGGCTCCCACCGTGCTTGTACTGACGAGTGGCGCGATCAACGCTCATGGTGTTCCCTCCGGTGGTCAGGCGCGGCTTGTTCCACGCAGCTGGTCGATGATGCGGGTGGACTCCCCGAGCTGGTCAGGGGTGCCGTCGGATACCCGCAACGCGGCGAATCCAGTAATGATCCTACCCTGATTGGCCGTCGGAGCGGACCTACCGACCATTGTGTGAGCCATTCCCGCCCTCGTGGGCCAACTCGTCAGAATTCGATTCCGACGACTCGGGTTCTGCCTGTGACCGGGCCCCTGGTTGAGTACGGAAATCCGCCAGGGTGGGGTCCTCTCCCCTGTCCAGGGCATCCCACGCGGATCGCGAGTCGCCGACCAGTTCTCCGGTACGACGGGCTGAACGGCTGGGCCAACGGTCGGCGAAGGCCGCTATCCCGGCGCCGGTGACAATCGTCATGGCTCCGGCCACCAGACACACCCATGGCCATGGGGTGACGGTCATCTGCGGCGCTCCGGCATCAACCCCCTTGGCAGCCCACTGATGTGGCGACGCACTGCGGTGGGTGAGGACGACAGCCGCGATCCCGACGCCGACCAAGGCCTGCACGATTCCGGTGACGCGGCGACCGACCGTCTTGACGACGAGGAGGAGGGCCACCGTGATGACGAGCATGAGGGCTGTCGCCGTGATCAATCCTCCCGTGACGTCAGCACCGGTCAGTCCAATTCCGGCACGCTCCATCCAGGTTCGCCTGGATGCGACGCTGACGAGGATGGCAGCCAGGATCGGGGAGGCGGCAAGAACCACTCGCCACACGACTGGGATCGGAGTCCTCACTGTGTGTCCTCCCGCAGGGGATGCAGGGTTCCCGCATCCTGAATTGCCTGGATGACGGCCGCCGCCTTGTTCTGGCATTCAGCGTTCTCCTTGGCTCCGACCGAGTCCAGCACGATTCCGGCTCCGGCTTGCACATGGGCGACCTGGTCCTTGAGGACGGCGGTCCGGATGGCAATGGCACAGTCCGAGTTGCCGTGCAGATCGAAGTACCCGACGACGCCACCGTAGACGCCACGTCGGGTGGTCTCGAGCTCCTCGATGATCCGCATGGCGGAAATCTTCGGTGCCCCGGACAGGGTGCCAGCCGGGAAACACGACATCGTCACGTCGACGGCGTCCAGGCCGTCAACGATCTGGCCGGTCACCGCCGCCTCCAGGTGCATGACGTGGGAATATCGCCCCACGTGCATGAACTCGGTGACGTTGACCGTTCCGGGCACGCAGACCCGGCCCAGGTCGTTGCGCCCCAGATCGACGAGCATGGTGTGCTCGGAGCGCTCCTTGGGGTCGGCCAGCAGCTCGTCCTCCATGGCCCGGTCCTCGGCCGCAGTGCGTCCGCGCGGGCGGGTACCGGCAATGGGGTGAGTCGTCGCGACACCGTCTGCCACCGTCACCAGAGCCTCCGGGGAGGATCCGATGACGTCGAATCCAGGTAACCGCAGCAGGTAGAGGTAGGGACTGGGATTGGTGCGACGCAGCTGACGGTAGATGTCGAGGGCGTCAGCCTCGGTCTCGACGTCGAAGCGCTGGCTGGGGACGACCTGGAAGATGTCACCGTCGCGAATGCGCTCGATGGCGGTGTCAACCATCTCACCGAATTTTTTGGGCGTGCGTTGACGACGTACCTGACTCGCGGCGCGGTCCACGGCACGGGCCGTCAACACCTCCCGCGGCTCGGCCAACCTCGTCACCATCGCCTCGAGGGCGTCAACCGCGTCGTCGTAAGTCTGATCGAGATCGGTTCCGTCCACCACCTGGTTGGAGATGAGCCACAGTTCGCCGCGCTGGTGGTCGAGGACCGCCATCTCCCCGACGAGCATGAGGCATGCCACCGGAAGGCCCAGGTCGTCGACGAGATCGTCGCCGATATCCTCCAGGCGACGAACCATGTCGTACCCGATATATCCAACAAAACCGCTCGTCAAGGGTGGAAGACCAGACTCAACCGGGGTGTTCAGGGCGGCCAGGGCCTCCTTGAGGGCGCCGAGCGGGTCATCACTGACCGTCAAACCCGCAGGCGGTTCGCCGATCCACTCCACCGAACGCCCGTCGGACGTCAGGGCGCAGCGAGTGATGACTCCGATGAAGGACCACCGCGACCAGATGCCCGACTCAGCGGACTCCAGCAGGAAGGTCAGTCGTCGGTCCCCGCAGAGATGCTGGTAGAGACCAATCGGGGTGTCGTCATCGCAGATCAGTTTGGTCCGTACCGAGACGACAGTGTGCTCCTCCGCCAGGGCAGCGAACTCCTCACGTGATGGGGTGACGTCGATCATCACTCGGCCACCTCGTCCAGGAGCACATCGGCGTCGAAACAGGTGTGGTCCCCGGTGTGGCATGCCCCTCCGACCTGGTCGACGCGAAGTAGCAGGGTGTCGCCGTCACAGTCGAGTTGAACCGAACGAACGTGCTGGGTGTGGCCGGAGGTCTCCCCCTTGACCCAGTACTCCTGACGCGACCGGGACCAGTAGGTCGCACGACGAGTGGCCAGGGTACGGGCCAGGGCGACATCGTCCATCCAAGCCATCATGAGGACGTCCCCGGTCGTGGCGTCCTGGACCACGGCAGGTACCAGACCGGCGTCATTGCGTCGCAGGCGCGCTGCGACGTCGGGGGTGAGAGTGGGTTCTTCGGTCAGCACGGGCTCATTGAACACCGAATCACCGACATCTGGAGTCCGCGCCGCGTTTCGGACCGGTGCTGGCAAGATGGACTCATAGCTCGAAGGAGGACCTGAATGTCCATGGCACGAGACGAACGAGCCGGACTGGCTGCAGACCTGTCACGACTTGGCCCCGACGCCCCGACTCTGTGCGAGGGATGGACCGCCCGAGACCTGCTGACCCACGTCCTGCTCCGGGAGAATGATCCATTGGCCATCCCCGGTATGGCCGTCAGCGTCTTCGACGCCGTCACACAGGCCCGTGCGGACAAAATGGAGGCATCGGGATCCTTCGAGGATCTGGTGGCACGCTTCGCTCAGGGGCCAGGCCGTTTCTCGATCTTCCGCGTTCCGGGGATGGACGCCGCCGCCAACTCGATGGAGTACTTCATCCACCACGAGGATCTGCTTCGGGCCCAGCCCGGCTGGCGACCCCGACAACTGGGCCACCGCGCCGAGCTTCGACTGGCGGGGATCATCCGTAAGTACGGACGTGCTCTGACTCGTCGCTCCCCGGTGGGCGTGCGCGCGGAGATGACCGGACTGGGGGACCCCATCACCCTTCATCCCGGTGACCGCATCGTCACCATCGTCGGCAAGCCCTCGGAAATCCTCCTACTGCTCACCGGGCGCACCTCGGTCGCCCAGGTCGACGTCCTCGGTGAGCCGGACACCCTCTCCGAGTTCATACGCTCCGACCACTCGTTGTGAGGGCCGGGGCGCAGGAACTCAACCGCGTGGGTCAGGAGAGCTTCTCGAGGATGAGCTCCCTGACCCGCTTCGCGTCTGCCTGACCCCTCATGGCCTTCATGACCTGACCAATGAGAGCACCAGCCGCCTGGACCTTGCCACCACGGATCTTCTCGGCAATCTGCGGGTTGGCAGCGATGACGTCGTCAACAGCAGCACCAAGGGCGGCGTCGTCGGAGACGACGGCGAGACCGCGTCCATCGACCACCTGCTGAGGATCTCCCTCGCCAGCGATGACACCGTCGATGACCTGGCGGGCCAGCTTGTCGGTGAGGGTACCGTCGTCAACGAGCTTCTGCAGTTGGGCGACCTGGGCCGGGGACATACCGACCTCGGACAGGTCCACCTCGGCCTCGTTGGCACGACGAGACAGCTCGGTGAGCCACCACTTGCGCGCGGCAGCGGGCTGGCAGCCAGCGTTGACGGTTTCCTCAAGGAGGTCGAGGGCGCCGGCATTGACAACCGCAGTCATCTCCAGCTCGGAGAACTGCCACTGGGAGGCCAGACGAGCTCTCTTGGCAGCTGGAAGTTCCGGCAGGCCAGCACGCAGCTCCTCCACCCATTCCCGGGACGGCGCGACCGGAACCAAGTCCGGCTCAGGGAAGTAGCGGTAGTCCTCGGCGTCGGACTTGTCGCGTCCGGCGATGGTGTATTCGCCGCTCTCCTGCCACATCCGGGTCTGCTGACGAACCTTGCGTCCCTCGGCCAACACGAATCCCTGACGCTGGATCTCGTAGGTCAGGGCTCCTTCGACCGAGCGCAGCGAGTTGACGTTCTTGGTCTCGGTACGGGTGCCCAAGGTGCTGCTTCCGCGTGGCATGAGGGAGACGTTGGCATCACAACGCAGGTTGCCTCGCTCCATCCTGGCCTCGGAGACGCCCAGGGCGATCATGATGTCGCGCAGCTGAGCCATGTAGGCCCGTGCCACCTGCGGCGCCTTGGCTCCCAGCCCACGGATCGGCCTGGTGACGATCTCGATGAGCGGGACGCCGGCGCGGTTGTAGTCCATGAGGGAGTGGCTGGCACCGGAAATACGTCCGTCGGATCCGCCGACGTGCAGGGACTTTCCGGCGTCCTCCTCCATGTGGGCACGCTCGATCTCGACACGGAAGACCTCGCCGTCGACCTCGACGTCGAGACAGCCGTCGTAGCAGATCGGCTCGTCGTACTGCGAGGTCTGGTAATTCTTCGTCATGTCCGGGTAGAAGTAGTTCTTCCGGGCCATGCGGCACCACTCGGCGATCTTGCAGTTGAGGGCCAGACCGATGCGGATGGCCGACTCGACGGCGTGGCCGTTGATGGCCGGCATCGATCCGGGAAGACCCAGGCAGACCGGGCAGACGTTGGTGTTGGGATCCTTCTCGGTATCCGTGGAACATCCGCAGAACATCTTGGTCGCCGTCGACAGCTCGACGTGGACCTCGAGTCCGATGACCGGCTCGTAGTCAGCCATCACCTCGTCATAGGGCAGCAGCTCGTCCGCCATCATGCCTCTCCCCTCAGTTCGGGAGCCTTCGCAAGCAGCGGGGCACCCCACTTCTCGTTCAGCAGCCGTTCCAGGGCCGCACCGACCCGGTAGACACGGTCATCCGCCATGATCGGGGCCATCACCTGCATACCGACGGGCATGCCGTCGGTCTCGGACAGGCCGATCGGGAAGGACCCGGCAGGGCTGCCGGCCATGTTGGCCGGAATGGTGCACAGGTCGGAGCGATACATCGCCATCGGGTCGGCCGTGCGCTCCCCCAGCCGGAATGCCGTCGTCGGGGTGGCTGGGGAGACGAGCACGTCACAGGTCTTCCAGGCCTTCTCGAAGTCACGCTGGATGAGGGTGCGGACCTTCTGGGCCGAGCCGTAGTAGGCGTCGTAGTAGCCGGCCGACAAGGCGTACGTACCCAGGATGATGCGACGCTTGGCCTCGGCACCGAATCCGGCACCACGGGTGGCACGCATGACCTGCTCGGCAGAGTGCTCGCCGTCATCATCGACGCGCAGGCCGTAGCGCATGGCGTCGTAGCGGGCCAGGTTGCTGGAGACCTCCGCGGGTTGGATGAGGTAGTAGGCAGGCAGGGCCAGGTCAAAGTTGGGGCAGGAGACCTCGACGATCTCGGCTCCCGCACTCGTCAGGATCTCGACGGCCTCGTCGAAGCGTGCCTCGACCTGCGGGTCGTACCCCTCGCCGGCGAATTCGGTGACGACACCGATCCGCATTCCGGCGACGTCCGGCTGGTTCGCAGCCTCGACGATGGCCGGGGCGGGCTGGTCGATGGTCGTCTGGTCCATCGAGTCATGACCGGCGATCACCTGGTGCAGCAGGGCCGCATCCAGGACGGTACGAGCGCAGGGTCCGGGGGTGTCCAGGGAAGACGCCATCGCGATGACGCCGTACCGGGACGTCGACCCGTAAGTCGGCTTGATGCCGACGGTGCCGGTCACCGCACCGGGTTGACGAATGGACCCGCCGGTGTCGGTACCGAGAGCCAACGGGGACTGGAAAGCAGCCAGGCTGGCGGCGGATCCGCCGCCCGAGCCACCAGGAACTCGGTCGAGGTCCCACGGGTTGTGGGTGGGGCCGAAGGCAGAGGTCTCGGTCGAGGATCCCATGGCGAACTCGTCCAGGTTCGTCTTGCCCAGGATCACCATACCGGCGTCCTTGCATCGGGTGACGATGGTCGAGTCATAGGGCGGGATCCATCCCTCCAACATTCGGGATGAGGCCGTGGTGGCCAGCCCCTTGGTGCAGAAGAGATCCTTAACGGCCAGCGGCACACCGGCCAGCGGACCGAGCTTCTCACCGTCGGCGATCCGAGAGTCGATCCGTCGGGCAGTTTCCCGGGCGCCGTCGTGATCAACCAGAAGGAAGGCACGCACGTCGCCGTCGACCTCGTCGATGCGGTCCAGGTGCGCCTGGGTGACCTCCTCGCTGGAGACCTCGCGGGACGCAATGCGCGCACCGAGTTCGGCGGCAGTCAGGGTCACGAGCTCGTTCACTGTGCCTCCTCGTCCAGGATGCGGGGCACACGGAAGCGCTGATCCTCACTGTGAGGGGCCATGGCCAGGGCGTCATCAGCCGACATCGACTCCTTGATGACGTCCTCGCGGAAGACGTTGGACAGCGGCAGAGCGTGCGAGGTAGGTGGCACGTCGTCGGTGGCGACGGCTGACACTGCGGCCACGGCGTCGAGGATCGCGTCAAGCTGAGGAACCAGATACGCGGTCTCGTCGTCAGTGAGGTCGATGCGTGCCAGGCCGGCCAGGCGGACGACGTCATCCGGCGTGAGGGCCACGATGAATCTCCTGGTTGACGGCATGGGGGCGGGAATGCCCTCGGACCATCCTAGGACCACTGGCCGACATGACTGCCAGATGAGCACTTCCTCCCTCGATGATGACCCGCCGGAACACGAATTCAGTTTGGGATCGTCGGATCCACCCGCAACAATGAGTGAGTGCTCATGATTCGTATTCAGCTGCCAGACACGCCGGGTTCCCTGGGCTCGGTGGCGACCGCCATGGGCACCGCCGATGCCGACATATCCGCGATCGAGATTGTCGAAAAGGGCGATCACTACGTCGTCGACGACTTCATGCTGACTCTTCCCCCAACCACGATGCCTGACACCTTGGTATCGGCCTGCGACATGCTGGACGGAGTTCATGTGCTGTGGTTGAGCAGGTATCCGGAGAATTGGAGTATTGAGTCCGACATCGCAGCCCTGAATCGGATGTCCGAGGACCCGAAGCATTCCGCCGAGATTCTCTGTGGTGCCGTTCCAGTCGTCTTCCACACTCATTGGTCGGCACTTTTCGATGCCGATGAGCAGGTCATCATCTCGACTGCCCTGTCTCCGGAATTCACTCCTGAGGGCATCGCACGTCTGACGCCGATGGATCGCTCCCATGTCGCTGAGCTCGAGGCTGGCTGGATGCCAGGTTGGGGTGACACCGTCATCGCCGCTGTCCCACTGGCGAGGGGGCGCTGTCTGGTTGCCGGACGTCAGGGAGGCCCAGGGTTCCTGGCTTCCGAACTCAATCGTCTGCAGCACATGGCCGCTCTGGCCAACTGAGGTCACATGGAGGTCTACCTCACCTGGCAGTTCTGGTACCAGGTTCTGTCAGCCTTCGCCTTCGGCGTGGCTTCCAGCTTGGTGCCGGTGCTCAATTCGGAGTTGTTCATCGTCGGCGCCCTGGGATCAAAACTCCTGGGCCCGCTGGAAGTCGCCCTGGGGCTGGCTCTTGGCCACGGCGTCGGCAAACAGATCATGTTCATCGGTATCCGACGCGGATCGAATTCGCAATGGATCAAGCACAAGGAGCCCAAACCGGTTCCGGAGGGATCCTGGCGGTGGCGTCTACGGAGATGGAATGACAAGGCTGCTCACGTGGTCGAGACCCCGCGATGGGGCATGCCTCTGCTGTTCTTCTCAGCCATTACCGGTGTCCCGCCGGTCTACCTCGTCGTCATCTACGCGGCGACGACCAAGATGCACTTCTGGTGGTTCTCGCTGTGGGTCACCGTCGGATTCTTCATCCGGTGTTACCTCCTGGCCCTGGCGACCCAGTATGGGTTCCACATCATCATCTGACACCAGCGCGACGCTGTGAAGACCCTTGTCACCCGCGCATGACGAGGATGCGGAAGAAGTAGTACCCCACCCCGACCAACACCGCGAGAGCGACGACGAAGGCGACGGGTGCGAGAACTCGTTGCACCTTCTTGCGCTTCGTGGTCGGGACTCCAGTCGGAGCCCACTGTTTCTCACCGACACGCGGCCGAGTGCGCTCCGGCGTCTGGCCGTCAAGGTTGAGATTGGTGAAGAAACCCACGATCGGAACCCTACCTGCTCAGCCTGCCCGATCCAGCTGCTCATCGACGAGGTCAGCTGCCCGTCTCACCGTCCGGCAGACCTCGGCAGCCGATTGACGGAACCAGCCGGCGAGCCCGCAGGCAGGGCTCAGCACCCCTGCCCTCAGCAGGGTGGGATCCACCTGGGTGCGTCGCGCCAACCACAGCACACGGTCGATGAGGCGATCCACCGGTGGCACCTGATCGATCGTCATGGTGTCGACGACTCCCATGCCCAGCCGTCCACCTGACTCCACCCATTGCGCGGCGGAGTCCAATGACACCGCGTCTGTGATCTCGCACCACATCGTGGTGAATCCGGCCTTGCCGGCCGGCGCCCATGGGATGGGATGGCCACAACAGTGCAGTCCCGCCGAGACCTCCTCACAGCTACTGACGACCGTCTGCCAGAGCCGCGTCGCCGTGGTGGCCTCCATGGCCGGATGCCGATAAAGACCCGACTGGGTCGGAATGGATCCCGCGAGAACGGCAGGAGCAGCAGGCTCGTCGATCTGCATCGTCCAGGTCACGCGTGGCATCCGGCGTCGCAGTTCGGTCAGAAGCTGGCTGATCCCCTCCGCCAGGCTGGCCGTGACGTCGTTCAGGGCCGAGGAATCCGCGAGGATCGACTCCCCGGCGCGCATGTGCAGGCCAGTGGCAAGGGTGAGAGGACCGGCCACAGTGATCTTGACGGTGGCCTCCTCGTCGGCCAGCACCTCCTCGAGGTCATCGAGGTCGTTGCGCAGAAGGGATCGTGCCGAGCGAGCGGCATGGTCGGTGGCGTCCGCGAGCCGCCATCCGCCCGGGCCATGATCAACCGGCAGATCGACGAGGAGGGCCGTCGCCCTCCCGACCATTTGACCACTGACTCCGCGGGCCGGTAATTCTGGCAACGGGATGAGCTCGTCGAAGATCTCGGCCATCGCAGCCACACTGCCGCGCATGTCGGTGCCGGGCAGCGACCCAATACCGGTGGCGATCATGCTGCCTGCTCCGCCGTCATTCCAGCTCGATCCGTCCCGCATATGGTTGCGGATCCGACGACGAGGTCCCCGTCGTAGAAGACCGCCGCCTGACCGGGAGCGACTCCGCGCAGGGTCTGCTCGAGGTCCATCACCACCCCACCGGCGACCGTGGTGATCGTGGCGTCAACCGGATCCCCATGGGCTCTCACCTGAACCTGACCGTGCCAGGTCGTGGCAGACTCGCCAGAACACCACACCGGCCGGATGGCCTCGACGTGGCGTACGGTCAGCCCTTCGGCTCCTCCGACGACCACGGTGTTGTTGACCGGTTCGATGTCGAGGACGTATCGCGGCTTGCCATCCGGGGCCGGAACTCCGAGCCGAAGACCTCTCCGCTGGCCAATGGTGAAATGGTGGTACCCGTCGTGATGACCGACAACAGCCCCGGACTCATCGCGGATCTCTCCGGCGGCCGAGCCGATCTTCTCCGAGAGCCAACCTGGCGTGTCCCCGTCCGGGATGAAACAGATGTCGTTGGAATCAGGTTTGTCAGCCACCGACAAACCAAGATCCGCCGCTTCCCGTCGCACATCAGTCTTGAAGGAATTCCCCAGCGGGAACAACGAATGGGACAGCTGATCCTGGTTGAGGACAGCCAGTACATAGGACTGGTCCTTGCCCGGGTCGACCGAGCGGTACAGCTTCGTCATTCCATCGTCGACCTCAGTCCGGGCGTAATGGCCGGTGGCGACGGCGTCATATCCCAGGTCGAGACCGCGTTCCAGCAGGGCCGCGAACTTGATCCTCTCATTGCATCGCAGGCAGGGATTGGGGGTGCGGCCGGCCTGGTACTCAGCGATGAAGGGGTCGATGACCTCCTCGGCGAAGCGGTCGGAGAAATCCCACACGTAGAACGGGATCCCCAGCTTGTCCGCGGCCCGCCGGGCGTCAAAGGAGTCCTCCAGGGAGCAGCATCCTCGTGACCCTTCCCGATGGGAACGCGGGTTGCGTGACAGCGCCAGATGCACACCGGTGACGTCGTGGCCTGCCGCGACGAGACGGGCAGCGGCGACGGCGGAGTCGACTCCTCCCGACATGGCAGCGAGAACCTTCACAGTGCTTCCTCTCCGTGAACGTGCAGGGATACGGATCAATGGTGGGAACGTGATCCCGGCGGGAATGTCGATGATAGGGGTTGACGCCGACTCACCGCGCCCCGCTGGCCTGCGAGATGACCGCAGGCAGGACGGTGAGCAGACGATCAACCTCGGCCTCGGTGGTGCTGTAACCCATCGAGATCCTCACTCCCGACGATGCTGCCTCGTCGTCACGACCCATGGCCAGCAGCGTCGGTGAGGGACGGGAAACCCCGGCATGGCACGCCGATCCGGCCGACAGGTCGACCCCGTCCCGGTCCGCGAGCATGACGACGTCGGTCCCGCGTGCTCCGGCCACGCTGAGGTGGATGATCGTGGGGCTCGTCGTGCCGGCATCATCCACGCTGGCCCCAGGGATCTGTCGGCACGACTCAACGATCCGTTCCCGCCATGCCTGCCATTGAGCCGTCTTCTCGTCGAACTCATTGACGCAGGCCCGCAGAGCAGCCGCGAAACCTCGAGCCAGCGCGACCGGCTGGGTGCCGGAGCGAATCCCGTACTGCTGCCCACCTCCCGGGGAGACCGCATGCACCTCGACTCCCCTGCGGACCCAGAGTGCCCCGATTCCGACGGGTCCACCGATCTTGTGTGCGGAGAAGGACGCCAGGTCCGCTCCCCACTCGTCGAGGTCCACCGGAACATGGCCAAGGGCCTGGACGGCGTCGGTGTGCATGAGGGCTCCGGCCCGATGGGCCTGTTCGGTGATCTGGTCAACGGGTTGGCGTGCGCCGGTCTCGTTGTTGACGGCTATCACCGAGACGACGTCGAGGTCGCTGCTCAGTGGGCTCGCAGCAATCGAATCAGGGTCCACGACTCCCATGTCGTCGACCGGAAGCACCCCAACCCGTTCGCCGAGCAGCCATGGCGAGGTCACCGTACCGACGGCGGGATGCTCCACTGCCGAGATCAGTGCGTGGCCATGACGGGCCGCTCCCATAATGCCCAACATGTCGGCCTCCGTTCCTCCGCTGGTGAACACGATCTCCAACGGACCCGCTCCGAGCAGGCTGGCGACCTCCTCTCGCGCATCCTCCAGCAAAGCCCTCGCCGCGCGGCCTGAACCGTGAATGGCCCCAGGGTTTCCGGGCACCGGTTCGGCCATCGCGGCCAAGGCTTCCGGGCGCAGCGGGGAGGTCGCCGCGTGGTCGAAATAGGCACGAGAGTGATGTACTGAGTCGGGCTGCGATTGCGACATACCTGTCCTTCCTGGCGACTCCTTGACGCTACTGCCGATCGGCAGGGTATGGAATTGCGCGTTCTCGCTCCTGCGGACGCCGCGGCCGACTCAGACTAAAATGATTCGTCGGTCCGCCGCTGTTCCGGCCAACATCCCCGACGAAAGGCCCTTATTGTGACCGACACCAACACGGCGTCATTCGACACCAGTGCGCTTGGCTCCACCCTCATTGACGACGGTTGCCGTTTCGGGTTGTGGGCACCACGCGCAGAGCGCGTCGAGCTGGCACTCGTGGCAGATGACAGGTCACAGGTCAACCACGACATGACCATGGACGAGCATGGGGTCTGGACGATCGAGGTCCTTGGCGTCACGGCCGGCCAGCGCTACGGCTACCGAGTTCACGGTCCGTGGGATCCCGATCGCGGTATGAGGTTCAACCCGGCCAAGCTGCTGCTCGACCCATATGCCAAGGCCATCACGGCAGGTGTCGACTACCACGGACCGATCATGGATCACACCCCGGAGTCCAATTACGAGCCGGATCCGACCGACGACGCGAACTCGGTCCCGCTCGCCGTGGTGATCGAGGATTCCGAGCCTCCCAAGCCCATCGAACACCGCCGGGACATCAGCGAGTCGGTCATCTACGAGACCCACGTCAAGGGTTACACCCGGCTGCATCCCCTCGTCCCCGAGCATCTGCGCGGCACCTATGCCGGTCTGGCCTACCCGGCCGTCATCGAGCACCTCAAGGCCATCGGCGTCACTGCCATTGAGTTGCTGCCCATCCAGCAGTTCGTCTCCGAACCCTTCGTCGTGGGCCGGGGACTGTCGAACTACTGGGGATACAACACCCTGGGGTTCTTCGCTCCTCACGCCGCTTACTGCTCGGTGGGTTCCACGGGTGCCCAGGTGCGTGAGTTCAAGGAGATGGTGACGGCCTTCCACGAGGCCGACATCGAGGTCATCCTCGACGTCGTCTACAACCACACCGGCGAAGGTGGTCACGAGGGACCGACGCTGTCCTTCCGCGGTATCGACCACGAGTCCTACTACCGACTCAACAATGATCACCGCAACGACTACGACGTCACCGGCTGCGGCAACTCGGTCGACACCTCCCATCCGGAAGTCCTCGGCCTGGTTCTCGACTCGCTGCGGTACTGGGTCACCGAGATGGGTGTTGACGGTTTCCGCTACGACCTGGCGACCACCCTCATCCGTGACAAGTCCCACGGGGTCGACCAGAACCATCCCTTCAAGCAGGCCCTCGTCGACGATCCGGTCCTCAACAAGGTCAAGCACATCGCCGAACCGTGGGATCTGGGCCCCTACGGTTATCAGGTAGGCGCTTGGGGCCCTCATTGGAGCGAGTGGAACGACCGCTTCCGCAACTACATCCGCGATTTCTGGCGCGGTGCCGTCTGCGGGGTCGAGGAACTCGCCACCCGGCTGTGCGGATCCCCGGACCTCTACGGTCAGCCAATCTCGAGCGTCAACTTCATCACCGCCCATGACGGCTTCACCATGCGTGATCTCGTCACCTATGACATGAAGCACAACCAGGACAACGGTGAGGACAACCACGACGGGTCCAATGACAACCGCTCCTGGAACTGTGGCTGGGAGGGTGAGACGACCGACCAGTCCATCGTCATGCTGCGTCATCGTCAGGTCCGCAACCTCGTTTCCACCTTGCTGCTGGCCACCGGTGTGCCGATGATCACCGCCGGCGACGAGATGGGTCGTACCCAGCAGGGCAACAACAACGCCTACTGCCAGGACTCCCCCATCTCGTGGATGGACTGGGACGACGCCGAGGACTGGTCCGACGTCACTGATCTCGTCCGCACCATCACCACCCTGCGCCGCGAGCACCCTGTCCTCCGCCCCTCGATCTACCGTCACCATGACCCGGTGGGTCGTTCGACCGATGCGCGCCCGCGCCGGGCCGACCTGGCCTGGTTCTCCGGTCACGGTGGCGAGATGGTCACCGATGACTGGCATGACGAGGGTCGTCGCACCCTTGGCATGTACACCTCCGACGACAACGAAGCCTTTCTCATCTGGTTCCACGCCGGAGATCATCCGACTGAGATCACCCTGCCGAGTCCCCGCTGGGGTGAGTCCTGGCAGGTGGCTGCCGCCACGACCCTGCCGGGCGAGATCCCTGACGAGCCGGTCCCCGCCGGGCTGTCGGTCACCCTGCCCAGCAGGTGCGTCGTCGTCATGCAGGCCTCATTGGCCAAAGATGAGGCCTGATTCCAGACATCAGTTACGCGCCAAGCGCACCTGAGGCGGATGGATCGAGAGGTTCATCCGCCGTTCTCGTCAGCACATTTCAGGGCTAGAGCCGTAAGCCAGTGGTCAGTGCGCACCTTCCCAAGCCTTGCTCCGAGAATTCGGGTCGAAACTGTCACTGCGGCGCTGGTCCTAATCATGACGCCCCGGAACCAGCCACGGTAGCCTGTGGTCCGTGTGGAGGATCAACAGGCGAGACCGCCGTCAAGACGAGAATGGCCCCGATGACGAGGACGTGCAGATGACGCCCCCTGCCCCGGAACCCTCACCCGAACCGATGGCCCCTGTCATCCCCGCTGACTCGCCGAAGTCGGCTCCCTCCCCGGAGTCGTCTCCATCGCCTGAGTCCCCGGATTCACCTGGGCTCCCGGCCAGCCCCGACTCCGCCTGTGAGCCGGATCCTACAGCCGTGGCCATCGACGTCCTCGGTCGTCCCCCGCTGCGTGGTTTCGGGCGCATCCCCGTCCACAACGTCTGTCCCGAGGTCGAGAGCGGTCAGCTGCCGATCTACTCCGTCGTTGACGAGGAGTTCGAGGTCACGGCCAATGTCTTTCGCGAGGGCCATGACGCCGTCGGCGCCAGCGTCATCCTCACTGATCCGGATGGCAACCGTCACGTCACCGACATGCACCAGGTCGATCCCTGGGGCCTGGACATCTGGAAAGCACGCGTCGCGGCGGGTGTCGAGGGTGATTGGACGATGCATGTTGAGGGATGGTCGGACACCTGGGGCACCTGGCACCACAATGCCGACGCCAAGCTGGCCGCCGGGATCGACGTCGAACTCGTCTGTGCCGAGGGCCACGCCCTCATCGGTGAAGCCATCGAGCACGCCGAGCAGGCCGGCGACGCCGACGCCGTGGTAGCCCTGCGCGAGGCCGATGCCAGCCTCACCCCTGACCACGCACCTGATTCACTGCGCCAGGTCGTCAACACCGTCGCCCTCTCCGAGGCGATGCGCGTCCACGCTCCGCGCCCATTGACCTCTCCCACCACCCCGGCCCCGCTGCGGGTCGAGAGGCGCCGCGCCCTCTACGGCTCCTGGTACGAATTCTTCCCGCGCTCCCAGGGAGCTCACATCGACGAGGACGGCCACTGGGTCTCCGGCACCTTCGACTCCTCCTGGGAGCGATTGGACGCCGCTGCTGCGATGGGATTCGACGTCGTCTACCTGCCACCGATCCACCCCATCGGAACTGCTTTCCGCAAGGGCAGGGACAACACCCTGACCCCCGGGCCCGACGATCCCGGTTCGCCATGGGCCATTGGTTCCCCGGCTGGCGGCCATGACGCCATCCACCCAGATCTTGGCACCTTCGCGGACTTCGACCGCTTCGTCGCCCACGCCCATGACCTGGGTATGGAGGTAGCCCTGGACTTCGCCCTGCAGGCATCCCCGGACCACCCGTGGGTGCAGGAGCACCCGGAGTGGTTCACCACCCGCGTCGACGGCACCATCGCCTACGCGGAGAACCCACCGAAGAAGTACCAGGACATCTACCCGATCAACTTCGACAACGCCCCGGAGGGAATCTACGACGAGTGCCTGAGGCTGCTCGAGCTGTGGATCTCTCACGGGGTGACGATCTTCCGCGTCGACAACCCGCACACCAAGCCGGTCAACTTCTGGGCCTGGCTCATGGAGCAGGTGCATCGTCGTCATCCCGAGGTCATCTTCCTGGCCGAGGCCTTCACCCGTCCCGAGATGATGGCTGCCCTTGGCAAGGTCGGCTTCCAGCAGGGCTACTCCTACTTCACCTGGCGCACCGCCAAGTGGGAGTTGGAGGAGTACCTCGACGAGGTCTCCCACCAGACCTCGCACTTCTACCGTCCGAACTTCTTCACCAACACCCCGGACATCAACCCGATCTACCTCAACGATGGCAACCCGGCCGGATTCGCCATCCGCGCAATCCTGGCTGCGACCATGAGCCCGTCGTGGGGCATGTACTCGGGCTTCGAGATCTGCGAGCACGAGCCGCTGCCGGGACGCGAGGAGTACGCACACTCCGAGAAGTATGAGTACCGTCCCCGCGACTTCGACTCCGAACCGAACATCAAACTGCTCGTGACTCGTCTCAATGAGATCCGTCGCGCTCATCCGGCCTTGCAGCAGCTGCGTGACACGACCATTCACCATGCTCCCCATGACAATGTCCTCGTCTTCTCCAAGAAGGCGGTGGATGACGTCGTCATCATCGTCATCTCGCTGGATCCGGTGTGGGGCGTGGAGTCCCAGATCATGCTGGACATGGCTGCCCTTGGCCTTGGCAACGACGACACCTTCGAGGTCCACGACGAGCTCACGGGTGCCGACTTCACCTGGGGACAACAGGCCTTCGTCAAGCTCTACCCCGCCCAGCCGGCCCACATCCTGCACGTGCGAAAGAGCACCTCATGACCCATTCCTCCTACACTCCCGCCGAGGAGATTCCCGAGACCCTGGCACCGACCGGGGCCCTCGGGCTCACCTCGGCCCAGTTGCAGGCCAGGCTCGACGCGATCCACCCGGTCGGTTCCATCGATCGGACGGAGACCGAGTGGTTCCGCACCGCAGTGTTCTACGAGGTCCTGGTGCGATCCTTCAAGGACTCCAACGGAGACGGCATCGGCGACTTCAAGGGTCTGACGGAGAAGCTCGACTATCTGCAGTGGCTGGGAGTGGACTGCCTGTGGCTTCCGCCCTTCTACGACTCCCCCCTGCACGACGGCGGTTACGACATCCGCGACTACCGCTGGATCCGTGAGGAGTTGGGAACGATCGAGGACTTCAAGGTCTTCCTCGACGCCGCTCACGACCGTGGCCTGCGCGTCATCATCGACTTCGTCATGAACCACACCTCGGACTCCCACCCGTGGTTCCAGTCCTCGCGTGCCGATCCCGACGGCCCCTACGGCAACTACTACGTCTGGGCCGACACCGACGAGGCCTATTCGGACGCTCGCATCATCTTCTGCGACACCGAGGACTCCAACTGGTCGTGGGACTCCGAGCGCAAGCAGTTCTACTGGCACCGCTTCTTCCACCACCAGCCCGACCTCAACTTCGAGGAGCCCCGGGTCATGGAGGAGATGCTCGACGCCGTCCGATTCTGGATGGACCTGGGCATCGACGGTTTCCGTCTCGACGCCGTCCCCTACCTCATCGAGGCCGAGGGAACGAGCTGCGAGAACCTGCCGGGAACCCACAAGATCCTCAAACAGCTGCGCGCAATGGTCGACGAGGAGTACCCGGGACGCATCCTGCTGTGCGAGGCCAATCAGTGGCCTGACGACGTCGTCGAGTACTTCGGTGACGGTGATGAGTGCCAGATGGCCTTCCACTTCCCCGTCATGCCACGCCTGTACATGGGGCTGCGCCGCGGATCACGGGAGTGCATCAGCGAGATCCTCGCCTCCACACCGGACATCCCGGCAGGTTGTCAGTGGGGAACCTTCCTCCGCAACCATGACGAACTCACCCTCGAGATGGTGACCGAGGAAGACCGTCAGTACATGTGGGAGGAATATGCTCCCGAGCCGCGCTGGCGATGCAACCTGGGCATTCGTCGCCGGTTGAGCCCCCTGGTCGACAACGACGAGGCCAGGGTTCGTCTGCTCAACGCCATGCTGCTGTCCCTGCCCGGCTCCCCGGTTCTCTATTACGGCGACGAGATCGGCATGGGCGACGACCCTTGGCTTCCTGACCGCGACGGCGTGCGCACCCCGATGCAGTGGGATGATTCCGAGACGGCCGGATTCTCGACCGCGCTGCCGGAGGACTTCCATCTCCCACTCATCCGCACCTTCGGTCACGGCCCGGAACACGTCAACGTCGCCCGTCAGATGGATGACCCATCCTCCCTGTTGGTGTGGACCCGCGCCATGTTGGGCATCCGTCGTCGGCACCCCGTTTTCGGTACCGGAGAGTTCACCGATCTGGAGGCGGAGGACATGGCCGTGATGTCCTTCCTGCGCCACGACGAGGACGAGACGATCCTGTGCCTGGCCAATCTGTCGGACACCGATAGGACCGTCACCCTCATCCTGCCGCAGTTCGCAGGTGTGACCGGAACGTCCCTCATTCACGGCCAGGATGCCCAGCCGGTGGAAGCCGACGGAACCCTGACGGTTCCGATGCCGCCCTACGGCTACCGATGGCTGCAGATGACCGGAGAGGAGAAGCCATGACCGACTGGGACGACGCAGACGTCCGGGACCGCCTCTGGGACCACATCAGTACCGCTCGATGGTTCTCCGGCAAGGGCCGAGATGGCACCCTGGCCAGGTTGCTGCCGCTGGCTCCGGTCGTTGACGAGCACGACCTCAAAGTGGTGCCCGTCATTGCCCTGGTCTGTTACCCGCAGGCCCCGGAGGAGTACTATCAGCTCCTACTGGCCCTGCGCCCCGGCAGTTCTGCGGGACTGACGCAGATTCACGTCGATGGTGAGCCCGTCACGGTCAGCGACGCCACCACCGACCAGGAGGCCCTGACAGTGTGGGCCAGGACGATCCTCGAGGCTGATCCTCAGGCCGCGGATGACTCATGGCAGCTCCATCGCCGCTTGGAGGCACCTGAACCGGTTCGGACCGCCGAGCGCTTTGGCGGTGAGCAGTCGAACACCTCGATCATGGTTGGCGACGCCATCATCGTCAAGATGTTCCGCCGCCTCGAACCCGGCGACAATCTCGACATCACCATTCACGGCGCCCTCAATGACGCCGGCGTCTCCTCGGTGGCCAAGCTCTACGGTCACATCTCCGGACAGATCCCAGCTGACGAGGACATCCAGACCGATCTGGCCATGATCATCGAGCGGCTTCCACATCCCCAGGATGGCTGGGAACTCATCACCGACAAAGCTGCCGATCTGGAGGACATCACCGATCTCGTCGCCGACCTGGGCCGATGCCTGCGAACCATCCACTCTGCGTTGGAACAGACCTTTGGGACGGCCGAGTTGGACGGGGACCAGATTGCCGACGACATGGTGCGTCGTCTCGACGCTGCAGTGACGGCAGCCCCGGCGCTGGAGCCACACCGCGACCTCCTCGCCACACGTTTCGAGAAGCTGCGCGGTCGCCGCCTAGCCGCTCAGGCGGTGCACGGTGACTTCCACCTCGGACAAACCCTGCTGACCCCCGACGGCTGGCGGATCATCGACTTCGAGGGCGAACCCCTCAAGCCCCTGGCCGAACGTCGCCTGCCGGACTCCCGCTGGCGTGACGTGGCAGGAATGGTGCGCTCACTGTCCTATGCCACCTCGGCCCATGCCGAACCCACCGCGCCGGAGACATTGGCCTGGGCACAACGAGCCCGCGATGCCTTCCTGGATGGCTATGGTCGCCCGGACGACGCCGAACGCGACGTCTTGGCCGCCTACGAGGCCGACAAGGCCGGATACGAAACCGTCTATGAAACCCTCAACCGGCCGGCCTGGGTTGACATCCCGTTGTCGGCCATTCGGGCGATGGTGCAGGATTGATGATGTCCCCGCCCCACGCACCCCCGTCGAGTCACCGACCCGACGGCGATATCCACACCAACGACATGCCAGGAGGACGACATGGCTCACGATGAGTTCGGAGGACTCACCGGTTGGGACCTCGAGGGGTTCCATTCCGGTGGGGACACGGAGGTGTGGAAGCGACTCGGCTCCCACGTCGTCACCATTACCGACGAGGAGCGCGGCTCCATCACCGGAACCCGCTTTGCCCTCTGGGCCCCCAACGCCCGGGCCGTCGAGGTGATCGCGGACTTCAACTGGTGGACCGGCGACCCAATGCGTCTCATCCCGGGATCTGGCGTCTGGGGCACCTTCATTGAGGGAGTGGGCGAAGGCACTCTCTACAAGTTCCGCATCCAGGACCAGTGGGGCAACTGGCACGAGAAGGTTGACCCGATGGCCCGCTACTCCGAGCAGGCCCCGCAGAACGCGTCCATCGTCACCGAGACCCACTACGAGTGGAATGACGACGAGTGGATCGCCCACCGTGAGGCCTCGCACGCCCATGCCGAGCCGATGAGCGTCTACGAGGTCCACCTGGGCGGATGGCGTCATGGACTGAGCTACCGTCAGCTGGCTGACGAACTGGTCGACTACGTGCTGTGGCAGGGCTACACCCACGTGGAGTTCATGCCGCTGGCCGAGCATCCCTTCGCCCCGTCCTGGGGTTACCAGGTCACCGGATACTTCTCACCGACCAGCCGTTACGGCTCCCCCGACGACCTGCGTTACCTCATCGACAAGCTCCACCAGGCTGGCATCGGCGTCATCATGGACTGGGTTCCGGGGCACTTCCCCAAGGACAACTGGGCACTGGGACGCTTCGACGGCACCGCCCTCTACGAGCACGCCGATCCGCGCCAGGGCGAGCACGTGGACTGGGGCACCTACATCTTCAACTACGGCCGCAACGAGGTGAAGTCCTTCCTCGTCTCCAACGCGCTGTACTGGATCAGCGAGTTCCACGTCGACGGTCTGCGCGTCGACGCCGTCGCCTCGATGCTGTACCTGGACTACTCTCGCGAGGAGGGTCAGTGGGTGCCCAACAAGTACGGCGGACGCGAGAACCTGGAGGCCATCGACTTCCTGCGCTACGTCAACTCACACCTGTACTCGCGCCACCCCGGCATCCTCATGATTGCCGAGGAGTCGACCAGCTTCCCCGGCATCACCAAGCCGGTCGATCACGGCGGCCTGGGATTCGGGTTCAAGTGGAACATGGGTTGGATGAACGACTCCTTGCGCTACATGGAGCTCAATCCGTTCCATCGCCAGTATCACCACGGCGAGATGACCTTCGCCATGGTGTACCAGTACTCGGAGAACTTCATCCTGCCGATCAGCCATGACGAGGTCGTGCACGGCAAGGGATCCATGATCAACAAGATCCCCGGTGACGACTGGCAGCAGTTCGCGTCCCTGCGAGCCTTCTACTCCTACATGTGGTCCTTCCCGGGCAAGCAGCTCATCTTCATGGGTCAGGAGTTCGGCCAGCGTCACGAGTTCGACGAGTCCGCCAGCCTCGAGTGGTTCGTCGCTGATCTGTGGGGTCACGGTGGTCTCAAGCGCCTCTTCCGCGATCTCAACATGATCTACAAGGAGAACCCCGCCCTGTGGCAGCTCGACAGCGATCCGCGTGGATTCGAATGGATCAACGCCGACGACGCCGGCAACAATCTGTTCTCCTGGCTGCGCCGCAGCGAGGACGGCTCGACGATCGCCTGCTTCACGAACTTCTCCCCCAACCCGCAGACCGACTACCGCGTCGGACTACCCGCGGAGGGTGTGTGGACCGAGATCCTCAACACCGATTCCTTGGAGTACGACGGAACGGGAGAGTTCGGCAACCTCGGCCAGGTCGTGGCCACCCCGCTTCCGGTTCCCGATCGTTTCCCGGCCGTCGCCACCGTGTGCGTCCCGCCGATGGGCTCGGTGTGGCTGCGCCACGATCCCTCGGCGACTGCTGCTCTGCCCGGCGATCCGGGAATGCAGTGATTCTGGCAAGGAGGATTGTTCGTGGTCGATGACGAGTCCGATCCCGAGGACTTTCGGATTCAGGTCGAGGTGGTGGGCGACTGTGGTCGCCTGCTGCTCGACGATCCGCCATATCCGGAGGGTCTGACGCGGGCCATTTCCTTGACCTCCGACGACGCCATCCTCGGTCACAAGGTGCGTCGTCTGGAGGCCCGGGTGGCCGTCGACGACGGAGAGGTCATCCATGCCCTGCACCGGGCCGGATACCGGCGTGAGGGGCGGCTGCGCCAAGCTGGCAGCCGAGGGGATGGTTGGATGGACGAATTCGTCTACTCCCGACTGGCCACCGACGAGATCTACACCCGGACCGGTCACACCGGCATGCTCGACTCGGTGCTGCCCACCAAACGGGTCATCTCCCACGTCCTGGTCCACGACGGAGTCGGGCGGGTTCTCATGTGCGAGACGACGTACAAGCCTGACTGGGAGCTCCCCGGCGGTGTAGTCGAGCCGGTGGAATCGCCCCATGCCGGAGCGGTTCGGGAGTGCCGGGAGGAGTTGGGCGTGACCATCGACATCCCTGCCACCCCCGTCCTCATCGATTGGATGCCACCTGCCCTGGGGTGGTCTGACGCCATCGAGTTCATCTATGACGCCGGTGTGGTCGAACCGTCCCTCGCTGCCATCATGAATCCTGCTGACGGCGAGATCGGCCATCTGCACTGGGTGGATCCTGCTGACGTCCCTGCACACGTCACCGAGCTGTCGGCCCGACGTATCGCGGCCATACTGGCAGACTCCACCCCACGTGCCACTGAGAACGGGTTTTCGTTGTAACCCTGGGGTGGTGAACGAACGTTCGGCCCTGGTGGTTATGCTTCTTCGTCGTTGTCCTGGAAGAAGGATGACTGAACACACAGGAGGACCACCTACATGTCATCAACTGCGTCCCAGATCGTGGACGTGGTGGGCGGCCGCGACAACATCGTCGGCTTGACCCACTGCGCAACCCGCCTGCGGTTCCAACTTCGTGATTCCTCGTCCATCGACAAGGCCGAGGTGGAGAAGATCCCCGGCGTCATGGGCGCTGTGCCCCAGTCGGGCAACCGTTATCAGGTCGTCATCGGCGGCGCCGTCAACGGCGTCTACAACGACATCATGAACCTGCCGGACATGCAGAACCTCGGCTCCGGGGACGGCGAGCAGTCCGATGCGGACGTCAAGGCCGCACATCGTTCCAAGGGCCCGCGCGGCAAGTTCTCGTGGCTCGACAACCTGTTCGAGTATCTGTCGGACTCCTTCCGTCCGATCATGGGCGCCCTGCTCGGCGCCTCACTGTTCATCACCTTCATGGCCCTCATGGGTTCCATGGGAGTCATCGGCAACTGGGCCGACTCCCGTGTCTCCCTGCCTCCGAGCTGGCAGTTCGTGAACCTGGCCTGGCAGTGTGTTTTCTACTTCTTGCCACTGCTGGTCGCCTACAACGCCACCAAGCGGCTCAATGCCGACCCGTGGGTTGGATTCTCCGTCATGGCCGTCGTGATGCTCCCGGGGTTCGCGGAGCTCGGCAAGGCCGCTCACCCTCTGACTCTGGGCGGATTCAAGGTCAATGTCGTCGACGTCTTCGGTCTGCCGCTGACGATCTTCAACTACGGCTCCCAGGTCTTCCCGCCCCTCATCATGGCGGCCATCCTGGCTCCGTTGTACAAGTGGCTCAAGAAGGTCATCTCCCCCAATGTCCAGATGATCTTCGTGCCCTTCCTGACCATGCTCATCATGATCCCGCTGACGGCCTTCCTCATCGGCCCCATCGGTGTCTACGCCGGCGCTGGTCTGGCCAACGGGCTCAAGGCGGTCAACGATGTCTCCCCGTTCATCTTCGCCGTCCTCATCCCGCTGCTCTACCCGTTCATGGTTCCGCTGGGCCTGCACTGGCCGCTCAACGCCGTCATGCTGCTCAACATCCAGACCCTGGGCTACGACTACATCCAAGGCCCGATGGGTGCCTGGAACTTCGCCTGCTTCGGCGCCACCGCCGGCGTCCTCTTCCTGTCCATCCGTGACAAGGACGTGACGATGCGCCAGACGGCGACCGGCGCCCTGGCGGCCGGTCTGCTCGGTGGTATCTCCGAGCCCAGCCTCTACGGCATCCATCTGCGGTACAAGAAGATCTACCCGTCCATGCTCGCCGGCTGTCTCGTCGGTGGCATCATCATCGGTGCCGGCGGCGGCCTGCACACCCCGGCCTTCGTCTTCACCTCCCTGCTGACAATCCCAGCCTTTGACAACATCGGTCTGTATTCCGTCGCCATCGCGGCCTCCTTCTTCACCGCCATGGCCCTGGTCATCGTGCGCGATTACCGTGACGACGACGAGAAGGCTGCTGCCAAGGCTCGTTGTGCCGAGGCCAGGGCTGCCGACACTCAGGGTGCGATGGCCGAGCCGGCTGCTGTCGCCGCTGCTCCGGCTGCCGTTGCCACCGCAGGTGCCACCAGCCCCGAGTCCGGGACCGCCACGGTCGAGGGGGGCGAGGCCCCGACGACTACCGATGTCGCTCCCGAGGCCGTCACCATCACCTCCCCTCTCAAGGGGCGTGCGGTCTCGATCTCCCAGATCCCCGATCCGGTCTTCTCCACCGGCGTCGTCGGCGATGGTATCGCCATCGAGCCCAGTGACAACACGGTCGTCTGTCCCGCCGACGCCACCGTCGTCACTGCTCCGGATTCCGGTCACGCCTTCGGGCTCAAGCTGGATTCGGGCGTCGAGCTGCTCGTGCATGTCGGTATCGACACCGTCGAGCTGGGCGGCAAGGGATTCGACGTCAAGGTCAAGGCTGGCGACCACGTCAGCGCCGGTCAGCCCCTGGTCGTCTTTGATCCCGCCGTCATCGACGAGGCGGGCTACTCGAAGATCACCCCGGTCCTGGTGACCAACGGGTTCGACTACTCCAACGTCACCGGCATTCCGGCCGACGACGTCACCACCAGCACCCCGGTCATCACCGTGGTGAAGTGAGTCGCGGGCGGCCGGGACATCTCGGCCACTCCTACCCCCCACGAATGGAGGAGGCCGGCACCGTGACGGTGCCGGCCTCCTGTTCGTTGTTCTCATCAGTTCGTCAATCCCGCGAGGGCAGTATTGGGGAGGAGACGATCGTCTCAGCGATGCTTCCGGGAACCTCTGCTGTGATGAGGGAACCGTCTGCACGTCGCAGTCCCGAGATCGGGTGCGTTCCGCGCAGACTGGGACGCAGCGGGCCCTGGTCGCCCAGCGGGATCCGAACCGGCTCGACGCCGATGTGGTGGAGCTCCCCGCGTACCGTCACCTCGCGGTCATGACCTGACAAGATCTGGAAGGTGATCGCGTCACGTTCCAGCTTCACCAGCATGTGCGAGTCGCCAATAAGCATGTGATGCTTGATGGATGTCCACTGGGCCGGCAGCCGAGGATCGAAACGTAGGTTCTCTCGGTCATTGCGCATGCCCACGAATCCATGGACCAGACAACCCCACACACCACCGGTCGAGGCAACATGCACACCATCCGAGGCGTTGTGGTGGGTGTCGGCCAGGTCGCAGTAGAGGGCGTCCAGGAAGTACTCCATGGCCATCTCCTGATGGCCCACCTCGGCTGCCATTACTGACTGCACCACTGCTGAGAGGCTCGAGTCACCGGTCGTGATGGGGTCGTAGTACTCGAAGTCGGCGAGCTTGACCGCCTGGGTGAATTGGTCCCCCTGCAGGAACAGGGCCAGCACGACGTCGGCCTGTTTGAGTACCTGGAACCGGTAGATCACCAGCGGGTGGTAATGCAGCAGCAGCGGACGCCTGTCGGCGGGGGTGTTCGTGAGGTCCCACAGTTCTCGCGAGAGGAATTGGTCGTCCTGAGGATGGATGCCGAAGGTGTCGTCGAAGGGGATGACCATTCCTGCGGCGCACTCCTCCCAACCACCGACCTCGTCCTCGGTGAGGTCCAGTTCGGAGCACAGGTGCTCGTACCACAGCGGGTCCTCGTCCCTCATTCGCCTCATGACGCTGGCAGCGTCAATGAGGTTCGCCCGCGCCATGACATTGGTGTAGAGGTTGTTGTTGACGACCGTGGTGTACTCGTCGGGCCCGGTCACGCCATGGATGTGGAATTCCCGGCCTCCGTTGATCCGCCAGAAGCCCAGATCTGCCCACATCCGCGCCGTCTCGACGAGGACCGGAGCGGCATCGCGGAAGAGGAAGGTCTTGTCCCCCGTCGCACGAGCGTGGTTCATGATCGCGTGAGCGATGTCGGCATTGATGTGGTATTGGGCGGTACCTGCCGCGTAATAGGCCGATGCTTCCTCGCCGGTGATGGTCCGCCAGGGGAAGAGGGCTCCCCGTTCGGACAATTCCTCAGCTCGTCGTCTGGCCTGCGGAAGGGTGTTGACACGGAACCGCAAGGCATTCTCAGCGATTCGCGGGTGAGTGTAGGTCAGCATCGGGATGACGTAGACCTCAGTGTCCCAGAAGTAATGGCCTTCGTAACCGGACCCGGTCACTCCTTTGGCAGGGATACCACGCTGGTCGGCGCGGGCCGAGGCCTGGGCGATCTGGAAGAGGTTCCACCGCACCGCCTGTTGGATGCCGGCCGGCGCGCCTTCAACCTCGACGTCAGCCGTCGCCCAGTAGTCGTCGAGCCACTCTCGCTGCTCGTCGTAGTAGACCCGATGGCCCTGCTCGCGGACTCGGTCGAGGCTGCGACGAACACGGTCGAACAGTTCGTGCACCGGCACCCCTCGCGAGGAGTGGTAGGCCACGGCCTTGTCCACTCGGATGGGGCGACCCTGGGTGGCCTCGATGCGGTAAACCCGCTTGCCACACCCGGGCTCGGTGTCGATGAGGGAGACGCACTCGTTGTCGGTGGTGATCTCGTGATCAGCGCCCACCGCCAGGGTCATCCCGGACCTGGCCGTGTGGAACCCCAGGATCATCCGCCGGTCCGAGTGCCAGTCCTTCTCCGCGACGAGCACCTCGTCGGCGAACTTGCGAGCCTGACGAGGATCGTCGGCATTCCCCGAGTCCTCAGGACGAACGTGGTACTCGTCCATGCCGTCCTCACGATTGAGGATCTGAGAGCTGATGACGATGGGGGCGTCCCCCTCGAGCATCGTCACCTCGATGCTCATGAGAGCCATGTGACGGTGGGTGAAGGACACCATCCGTGACGTCGCCACCCGCAACAGCTTGCCCGCCGGGGTCCGCCACACCAGTTCGCGACGGAGCACTCCTTCGCGAAAGTCGATCCAGCGCTTGTACGACTGGATCTCGTTGACGCTGAGCAGCAACGGCTCGTCGTCAACGTAGAGCTTCATGAGCTTGGCATCGGGGACGTTGACGATCGTCTGACCGGTGCGCGCAAAGCCGTAAGCGTTCTCGGCATGATGGATGTCCCAGATCTCATGGAATCCGTTGATGTAGGTGCCATGACTGAAGGAGTCACGCCCCTCGGACGGGTTACCGCGCATGCCGAGATAACCGTTACCGACCGAGAACAGGGTCTCGGTCGTCCCCAGATCATCGGTACTCGGTGCCGTCTCGACGATCGCCCACGGATCATCGGGAAAACGCCATCGATCCATCGGGTCGGTGCCCGTTCGCGTCATGCCATCTCCTCAGCCATCTCGTCCAGGTCATCGACCACTCGGTCAGCACCCACCTCACGCAGCCGGTCAGCACCCACGCCGCGATTGACGCCGAGCACCATTCCAAATCCACCAGCCGCACCGGCGCGCACTCCCGAGACCGCATCCTCGACGACAACGCATTGCTCCGCAGACACACCAAGCAGATCAGCTCCACGGAGGTAGGTGTCGGGCGCGGGCTTTCCAGACAGGTTCTCCGCCTTCGACCGGTTGCCATCGACCAGCACCGGGAAATCTTCGCTCATACCGGCTGCATCGAGCACCGCAGCGGCATTGCGCGACGAGGACACCACAGCCATCGCCACACCGCGTTCGTGGAGCAGATCCACCCAACGGCGAGACCCCGGATAAGGCTGGATGCCGTCTCGGGCCAGCACCGTGTTGAACAGGTCATTCTTTCGATTTCCCAACCCGCAGATCGTCTCGGCATCGGGAACATCGGAGGGATCCCCCTCCGGGAGAGTGATGCCGCGGCTGGCAAGGAAGTCACGTACCCCGTCGTATCGAGGTTTGCCGTCCACGTAGGCGAAGTAGTCCTCGTCGGTGTAAGGATCCTGGCCCTCGCGATGGGCCAACTCCTCGTTGAACATCTCCTCCCAGGCACGCATGTGAATCAGCGCGGTAGGGGTGAGGACGCCGTCAAGGTCGAACAAAACGGCATGGAACTTCTCGTCGAACGGGGTCGAGTCCATGGTCTCCATGCTATTGGTCGATGACGACACGTCCAGCTGGATTGGGTCAGACTTGTCCCCACATGCTCACGGCCCGGGAGCGTACTCCCGGGCCGTGAACACGTCTGGAGGCGACGATCAGAACAATGCTGCTGCCAGCGAACGTCGCGCGGCTGCCACCTCAGGATCGGACTGTCCCACCATGGCGAAGAGCTCCAGCAGGCGAGTGCGAGCGGCTTCGCGCTCCTCGTCGTGGTTGGTGCGCACCACCTGGATGATCCGGTTAAACGCGTCAGCGGTCCGTCCGCCCATGAGCTCGACGTCGGCAGCAGCCAGCTGGGCCTCGACGTCGTGAGGATTCTGCTGGGCAGCGGTGAGCAGTGCAGCAGGATCCTTGTCGTCCAACCGTCCCAGCAGCGCTGCCCCGTTACGTCCCGCGATGAGGACGGGGTCGTTGGGCTCCTTGGCCAGCAGCGCGTCATAGGCGGCGACCGCCTCGTCGAACCTCTTGGCGTCCATGAGCTTCTCGGCCTCGACCGTGCGCGGGTCAGGGCCAACGGCTTCCTCGCTGCTCGCCTGGACCGTCACCGGCTCCGCGCGACCGACCATGCCACCGGCCGTCGCGGCCTGAGTCACCTGGTCGGTGATCTGACGGAACTGCTGCTCGTCGATCGTGCCCTGGGCCAGCGGTGCCAGCTGTCCACCGATGACGGCGACGAGCATCGGAACGGCCTGAACGCCCAAGCTCTTGGCCAATTGAGGCTGGGCGTCGATGTCGACGTGCACCAGCAGCCACTTGCCGGCAGCCTCGTCGGTAACTCGACTCAGCACCTGCGACATCTGTTGGGCACCATGGGCCTTCGGTGTCGTGAACTCCACCAGCACCGGGTGCTGCACCGACTTCTGGAGCAGCGAGTTGAAATTCTCCTCGGTACCCTCGATCACCCAGGTCCTGGTGGTTCCCGAACCAGCTGGGGCGGGTCCGGCAGGAGAGTCGGAGGAACCGGCTGCGGCTGCCAGCCCCGACAGATCGACGGCATCATGACGATGAATCGAGTCAGAAGACATGTCGTCCATTCAACCAGACCTCTCGTAATCCGCCCCAGCATCGGTGACTATCGATGGTCCGAACGCCCTGATTCCTCACGGGGACCTGCCGCAGTGCTCCGCCCGGTGAGAGAATGGCCCCATGGCTCATGAACGTGCTGGGAAACCTGCCCAGGAATCCGATCTCATCGATGTCGATGCCGTCCTGTCGGCCTACCACGACATCACTCCCGATCCCTCCAACCCGGACCAGATGGTTGTCTTCGGCACCTCGGGTCACCGCGGCTCCTCCTTGGACGGCGCCTTCAATGACGCCCACATCGCCGCCACGACCCAGGCAATCGTCGAGTACCGTGCCTCCCAGGGCATCGACGGTCCGTTGTTCATCGGCAAGGACACCCACGCCCTGTCCATGCCCGCGTGGACCACTGCCATCGAGGTACTGCGTGCCAACGACGTCGAAGTCGTTGCCGAGCATGACGACGAGTGGACCCCGACCCCGGCGGTCTCGCGAGCCATCATCGTCCACAACCGCCTGAGCGAGGGACGCCAGGCTGACGGCATCGTCGTCACACCCTCGCACAACCCGCCTCGCGACGGCGGCTTCAAGTACAACCCGCCGCACGGCGGTCCGGCCGACACCGATGCCACCGGTTGGATCGCCGACCGCGCCAACGAGCTACTCGCCGATCCGTCGGCTATTCGTCGCAAGCCGTACGCGCAGGTGCGCGACGAGGTCTCCCGTTACGACTACCGCAGCGCCTACTGCGACGATCTGCGCAATGTCATTGACCTCGACGCCATTGACGAGGCCGGGGTGCACATCGGCGCTGATCCGCTGGGTGGCGCCTCGGTGCAGTACTGGGAGTACATCGCCGATCATCTCGGCATCGATCTGACGGTCGTCAACCCCGAGGTCGATCCGACCTGGCGGTTCATGACCCTCGACACCGACGGCAAGATCCGGATGGACTGCTCTTCCCCGTCCGCGATGGCCTCCCTCATCGCCAACAAGGACGCTTATGACATTGCCACCGGTAATGACGCCGACTCCGACCGACACGGCATCGTTACCCCTGATGCCGGTCTCATGAATCCCAATGCCTACCTGGCGGTGGCAATCGGTTACCTCTTCGCCCATCGTCCCGGGTGGGGCCTCGGCGTCGGCATCGGCAAGACCCTGGTGAGCTCCTCCCTCATCGACAGGGTGGCCGCTGATCTCGGTCGTCGCCTCGTCGAGGTGCCGGTTGGCTTCAAGTGGTTCGTGCCCGGCCTGACGCGTGGCAATCTTGGATTCGGTGGCGAGGAATCCGCTGGTGCCTCCTTCCTCGACCTAGACGGCCACACCTGGACCACCGACAAGGACGGCATCCTCCTGGCCCTGCTCGCCAGCGAGATCAGAGCCGTCACCGGACGTTCTCCCTCTGAGCACTACGCCGATCTGGAGAACCGCTTCGGCAAGTCCTACTATGCCCGTATCGATGCCGACGCCAACCGTGAGCAGAAGGCCCGCCTCAAGGCCCTCTCCCCCGACGACGTCTCCGCCGACGCCATCGCCGGCGAGAGGATCGAGCAGATTCTCACCACGGCGCCAGGCAATGGTGCTCCCATCGGTGGCATCAAGGTCATCACCGAGAATGCCTGGTTCGCTGCCCGTCCGTCCGGCACCGAGAACAAGTACAAGATCTACGCCGAGTCCCTGCGCGACGCCGCCCACCTGGCTGCCGTGCAGGCGGAGGCCCGCGAGATCGTCGACAAGGCCCTGCAAGGCTGACACAGTGACATCATGAGCGCTGCATCGCCCCGACCGCCCGAATGTGGTCGGGGCGATGTCATGTCCATCACGATGTCAGTGCAACATGGTCACTTGGGATGGGCCAGGTTTGTCCGCAAGCCGGCCATCTGAATGACGCGCTGGATCGTCAGGTCGCGATCCTCCGGGCACCCGACGTAGTCGATCTCACGCAGGCCTTGGTCCTGAGCCGCCGACTCGAAGATGAAATGGCCATAACCGAGCAGACGTCCGAGGAAGGGCTGCTCGACCGAAATGTCGAGAATACGAGTCATGGGCATCGTCGCCAGGTGCTGATCGAAGATGCCATGGACGCGGAAAACCCGCATGTTGGTGATGACGAAACGGTCCATGTGATCTAGGTGAAAGCGCAGTGCTCCCCAGGTCGCCAGGGAGATTCCCATCACGAGGGGGATGCCCCACCACCGCTGCGCAAAGACCATTGAGATGAACAGCAGTGTTGCCAACACCATGGCGATCGTCGGGGCCACCAGGACGATCCAGTGCTTGGAAACCTCGTCGATGACGTACTCCCCCTCGCCGACCAGCAGGTGTCGGTCAACATCGGGGTCTATGAAACGACGGATGACGTCGGGCAAGGTCAGGACTGCCCGCCCAGTGCCCTGATGAACCCGAAGAGGCCACTGAAGAAGCCACGAATCACGCGAGCAGTGCCAGCCGGATCCGTGAAGACGTAGTACAAGCAGAACACGACGAGGAACACGACGATGATCGTGTGGATGGTCTTCTTCACGTTCACTAAGGCTCCTTGCTCGGCACGTGGCCCGGGGAAGGGCTCGGGGACACTGCAAAGTCATTCTTGACCGAACGATCCCTTCCGCACCACTCGCAACGCCGAGCAGAACGCACATCGTCATGAGGTCCACTGGTGTGGACAGCAGATCGCACCGCATCGCATGGATGCTCCGGACAAGGTCGGTCAATGTCGTGTCGAATACCCACCCCGACTGACTCCGGCTTGGCTGGCAGTGCAAGGATTGACGCATGGAGAACTTCAACAATGATCCCTTTGCGTGCATCGACCACGTTGGTTTCGCCGTCAAGAACATGGACGAGGCCATCAAGTACCACTGCGACGTCCTCGGCTTTCACGTCCTCCTTCGCGAGAAGAACGAGGGCCACGGCGTCGAGGAGGCGATGATCGCCACCGGCAAGCGCGGCGAGGAGAGCACCGTCGTCCAGCTGCTGGCTCCTCTCGGCGAGGACAGCACCATCGGAAAGTACATTTCCAAGAACAAGAACATGATCCAGCAGGTGTGCTACCGCACCTACGACCTGGACAAGACCATCGCCACCCTGAAGGAGCGCGGCGCCGTCTTCATCGGCGAGCCCTCCATCGGAACTGCTGGCTCCCGCGTCATCTTCCTTCACCCGAAGCACACCGGTGGCATTCTCGTCGAGATCACCGAGCCCCCGGCCGGTGGCATGCCCTACAAGGACTGATGTCACACCGTTGAGGTGAGAGGTTTTCGGGCCCCGGGGACAGTGTCCCCGGGGCCCGCCTCGTCCCGGTGAGTTGCGCCGTTGTAATTCGGTACCGATTGGTACCGTTGGAGTCACCTAATGAAAGGGGACCATCGGTGAGCACGAAAGACGTCTCTGACGGCCAGTTCGACGAGGAGACCGGACTCAACCTCTTCGACGACACCGCCAGCGCGGCCGGTAGTTTCACCCATTCGATGTGGGGTTATGACCGTGCCAGCGTCGACAACTACGTCCGGGAGATCGAGCAGCAGGTCTCGACCCTGAAACAACTCACCCGGCACCTACGCGGGCAGGTCTCTCAGGCCCAGGCCGAGGTCACCCAGACCGATTTCAAGCGTCTGGGAGTTCACGCCACCGAAATCCTCACCGCCGCGGAGGCCCAGGCCAAGGACATCGTCGCCATGGCTGGCAACGAGGCCGAGCGCATCAAGGAGGAAGGCCGTCGGGTCGTTGCTGACATGCGCGCCGCCGCCCAGACTGAGTCCGACGACATCCGTGTCGCCGGGCTGGCGAACCAGCGCGAGCTGCGTGACCAGGCTGCCAAGGATTCCCGTACCGCCGTCGAGCAGGCCCGCCTGCAGGCCCGAACCATCGTCGAGCAGGCCGAAACTCATGCCGAGGCCATCGTCACCGAGGCACGTACCAAGGCGTCGGTCATCGATCAGAACGCCCGAGCCCAGGTCTCACAGATCATCGAGAAAGCTCGTTCCGAGGCCGCCGAGATCACTGAGTCCGCTCGTCACGATGCTGCCGAGATCACCCAGAAGGCACGAGAGGAAACCGCTGCCGTCACTGCAGAGGCTCGAGCCAGCCACGATCAGGCCATGGCCAAGATCAATGAGTTGCTCGAACAGGCCAAGGCCCATCAGCAGGCCAGCAGCGACACTGTCACCAAGCGCACGGAAGAGGCCGACACCATCCGTCAGAGCGCACTCGAGGAGGCCGAATCCACGCGTAACCAAGCTGCTCGTGACGCGGAGAACCGTATTGCCACGGCTCACCGTCAGGCAGCCATGATGAAGGAACGCCTCGAGGAGCAGTACGCCTGGCGCAAGGAACAGTTGGAACGCGAGACCGCTGCCCTGCTGCAGCGCAAGAAGGCCGTCCTCGCCCAGCTCAGCAACCTCAAGGCTCTGGCAGGAGAAGCCGAGAGCGCTTACCCCGACACTGATCCGTTCGCCGAGCAGTCGGAGGCTGACAGCTCCGAGGACGCCACCATCGTCATCGACCCGAAGACCCGCCCCAAGACCGACGCCGAGCCATCTGAGGCAGCGGCCCCCCATGAGGATCAGGCCACCCAGGTGCTTCCAAGCGTCAAGGGCGACACCCAGAACGGTGCCACTCCAGCTCAGCAATCGGAGCCCCAAGGCGATCCGGACGATGAGTCCGACAACGAAAAGACCCAGATACTGTCTGCAGACCGCACTCCCAAGAAGTGAGGTGCGCCCCACAGCGTGAGTGGCCCCTGACCATGAGGTCAGGGGCCATATCTTTGAGCAGGTGCCTGCACTAGACGGTATGGGTGACCCCGGAACGGGGTCACCCATACCGTCTAGAAGAGACGATCTTCCGAGTGATCCATGCCACGCAGGGCGTCGTAGTCGACGGTGACGCATTCGATGCCACGGTCCGTGGCCAAGGTGCGCGCCTGTGGCTTGATCTTCTGGGCCGCGAAGACTCCCCTGACCCGATCACCCAACAGGTGGTCGCGGTTCATGAGTTCCAGATAACGGGTGAGCTGTTCGACCCCGTCGATCTCGCCTCGCCTCTTGACCTCGACAGCGACATAGACACCCTCGGCATCGCGACACAGCAGGTCCACCGGACCGATCGGCGTCATGTACTCGCGCCGAACCAGCGACCAGCCTGCCCCGAAGGTGTCCGGATTCTCGGCGAGCAACTCCTGAAGATGAGCCTCCACCCCGTCCTTCTGCAGACCAGGGTCGACTCCCAGCTCCTCGGTGACGTCGAGAAACTTCGGGCCCAACAGGATTTGCAGATGATCTCCTGTCGGGGCATCAACCTCCCAGACCTCTTCGACCTCAGCGTCCACGGCGGCCGTGGCGGCCGGCTCGTCAGGCAGACAAGGACGGGTCGTCAAGGTGCACGGGGAACTCATCCAGTTCAGTGGCTTGTATGCACGGTCGTCGGCATGGACACTCACCGAGTTGTCCGACTTGACGACGATGAGCCGCTTCGCCCATGGCAGATGGGCCGTGAGACGACCGGTGTAGTCAACCTGGCAGGGAGCAATGACGAGACGCACGGAGTCGGACTTTACCTGCACCTCAGCCTCGACCTCGAACGCCATTCTGGTGCGCCGGCATGGGCCCATCCCCTCAGCATTGTCGTCCCCGGTATCAGGTGCGGCACAATGGGCCGCATGGGTCGTCATCATGGTTCGCGCAAGTGGCAGCGTCGAGCCCGCCCCCTCAGTGCGACCAGCCATCCCCATTCTGAGTACAAGAGGGACGGTCAGCACGTCGTACGCATGGTGCCTGCTGACCGAGCGCTCAAGGTCTACACCTGTCCCGGGTGTCTCCATCCCATCCAGCCAGGAACCCCGCACGTCGTCGCCTGGCCGCATGAACCATCGATGTTCTCCACGTCCCCGGTCGAGGAGCGTCGTCACTGGCACACCGGGTGTTGGAGGTCGCGTCCATGAATGAGCTTCACCTGATCACCCTCGGTGACGGTCGTCAGGACGTCTACTGGTGCCACGGGGTCTTCGGGCAGGGAAAGAACTTCACCAGGGTCGCCAAGGACCTCCTCGCCACCGGTCCGGACGCCTACCGCTGCATCCTCGTGGACCTACCGAACCATGGCCGTTCCCCCTGGACACAGGATTTCTCCTACCCCGCCATGGCCAAGGCCCTCTCCGAGACGATCAGGACGACCAGCGGGGACCGCCCGGTTCATCTCCTGGGCCACTCCATGGGTGGCAAGGTCGTCATGCGGACAGTTCTGGACAATCCTGATCTCGCGCGCAGCCTCACCGTCGTCGACATGGCACCGGTGGATTCTCATCTCACCCGCCTGGCTCCCCTCGTCCATGCCATGACGTCAGTGAATCTGAGTGGCTTGACCACGCGACGCGAGGCCGAGGAGCAGATGTCCGATGAGATCCCTTCCGCGACGATCCGTCAGTTCTTGCTGCAGAACCTGCGGCATGACACCGGTGAGAACAACCGCTGGTACTGGCAGATGAATCTTGACCTGCTGGGTAATGGCTTGTCAGACATTGGTTCCTGGCCGTCGGTCAATACGACCTGGGACGGACCGGTGCTGTGGATCACCGCCGAGGAGTCTGATTACGTCGGCCCAGATCATTCCCAGGCCATGCACGAGCTCTTCCCCCAGGTGCGCCGAATTCGAGTGAAGAACTCGGGCCATTGGGTGCACTCGGACCAGCCCGCAGTTTTCGTGCAGGTTCTGGCAGCTTTCCTGTCGCGTTGCCAGGATGATCCCTCCTGACACTGAGGCTCAGCCCATCACCACCGAGCCGATACGGGTGTTGACTTTGGGGGAGCTCCCGTCCTCGGCCACCCCCTTGCCAGCGATTTCGGAGATGCTGTCAACACCTTCCCGATCAATGCTCCCGATGACTACGAATGAGTCCGGCAGCTTGGAGTCCCCGTACACCAAGGCGAATTGCGATCCCAGACGGTGCTGGGAATCTGTCACCAGAGCAAGGGTGCCCGCACCTACTGATCCGCCGGTCTTGGCTCCCTTCTCAACCGGGTACGAGTACCCGGGTCCGCCATTACCAGTGCCGGACGGGTCGCTGCACTGAAGGTACTTCGCGTCTCCGGTCGACAGTTTGTGGCACGACGCGTCGTTGTAAAAACCCTGTTCAGCCAAGGACACGAACGAGTTGACGGCGCACGGGGCCGTGGCACGATCCACCGTCAGCACCACGAGCGCGTCATTGATCGTCAAGGTGACGGTTGCCGATCCCGTCCTCTCAATCTCGTCGGAACGAGGCATGTCGACAGGACGAGCCGCTTTGCCTGTCACGGCGTAACCGCACGAACCGCTGGCCGCCGCTGGCGTCGGTGCCGTCGGTGCCGGGGCATGGGCGGGACTCTGCTGGGCTTCATGGGTGCTGGCTGGCTGGCTCGTCGTCGAGGGGGAAGCCGTCCACCAACGATCAGGGGAATCGCTGACCCCGGGCACCTCTCCGCGAGTCTGTGAACATCCGGCGAGCAGGGAGAACCCCGCAACGGCGACCGCGGTTGCTGCTCGGCACGTCATCCTCATGTAGTCCGTCCTTCTGTCATCTGGCAACGCGGTCAGGCTACCCACCGTTCCGACGGAATAGAGTGAGGACTCACGGGGTTGCATCAACCTGGACCTATTCGAAGGAGGACACCCATGGATCAGCAGAGCGACCGCTTCCGCTGGCACCCCGGAATCGTGGGTCCCGATCAGGAGGTGTCCGCCCTCATCACCCTGGTGCAGTCCTTTAACGACACCGGACGGGTACAGGCACGGGTCCGTGACGCGATCTTCACCGAACTCCCCCACCACGAACTCGGTGAATTCGACATCGACTTCCTGCTGGACCACCGCGATTCCCGTCAGCCCATCATCTTCGACACTGACCATTTCGAGGGCTATGAACGCCCTCGTCTGGTCCTTCACGAGGTCACGGATCAACTCGGACAGGCCTTCCTCGTCCTTGACGGCCCGGAACCGGCTCTGGGCTGGGAGACCTTGGTGTCGTCGTTGACAAACCTCGTGGACTCCATGGGGATCCGTCTGACGGTCATCACTGATTCGATTCCCGTACCGACCCCTCATACCCGACCCGCCATGGTCACCCGATGGGCGTCGCGTCCCGAACTCATCCTGGGATCCACCTCACCGTTTGGCCGCGTTCAGGTGCCGGCGTCCTTCCCGGTCGTCCTCGGGCAGCGGTTGGGGGAAACCAACCACGCCGTCATCGGCCTGGCGTCCCACGTGCCCCACTACCTGGCTGACCTGGACTACCCGGAGTCGGCTCGCGCCCTCGTCGAGGCACTACGCGGCGCAACCGGCCTGGCCCTGCCCATCAACGCTCTGGCAATGGCCGCTAAGACCGTTCGTGCCGAGATCGACACCCAGGTCAATGGTTCTGAGGAGCTCAAGACCATGCTCCATGCCCTCGAGGAGCAGTACGACTCTCGAGTTGCCCAGCGCGAGCTCGGCACCACCGAGGTCACGGTCCCTGACGCCGAGGACATTGGTGCCGAGGTCGAGGACTTCCTGCGTTCCATCGACGACGGTGACGACCACGAGGACGATTCCCGCAGTGACGACAATCCTTCCGGTCCGCGACGTGGCAACGACGGTGACGCCGACGACGACACCCCTGATTACCGTCCCCGTCGCGGAGGCGATTCGGACGGATAAGGGCATTGTCTGTACCCAGACATAGACTGCCCAGCATGGATCTGGGAATCGACTTGGGAACCACCTACACCGCGGTTGCTGCTGTTGACAACGGAAACCACCCCCTGCTTCCCTTCCTCGACACGGAAGGAGACTCACACGACCAGCTGCCCAGCGTGAGCGCGGTCGTCGGTGGGTCCCTCGTCCACGGCTTTGAGGCCCGCCAGGCGATGGCCGGTGGAGCCCCTGGCGTCCGCTCGGTGAAGCGCCTCCTGGCGGCCCCCGGAGCCGGCCCGTCGACCCTGGTCCACATCGGGGAGATGGAGATCCCGCTGGTCGATCTGTGGGCCGACTTCCTGCGTCATGTCATCTCGTGCATCGACGTCCCCGGACCTCATCGTGCCGTCCTCGGTGTACCTGCCCACGCTCACACCGGGCAGCGCCTCGTGACGATGGATGCTGCACGTCAGGCCGGCATTGATGTGCTCGGCCTCGTCAACGAGCCGTCTGCGGCCGGGCTGGAATTCGCCCTCCGCCAGGCCCGGAACCTCAATTCCAAGCGCACCAGGGTCATCATCTATGACCTCGGTGGTGGCACCTTCGACGCATCCCTGGTCAACATGTCCGGCCAGAGCCCGGAAGTCCTCGACTCCGTCGGTCTCAATGACCTCGGTGGCGACGACTTCGACGAGGTGCTGGCTGCTCTGGCCACCCGTCATCTCAGCGACACCCCTGTCGATCGTGACGAGCTCCTCGAGGCGTGCCGAATCGCCAAGGAAGCCCTGCGTCCCCAGTCTCGGAACCTCCTCGTGGACCTCGACTCGACGACTCTGCGCATTCCGGTCGCCGAGGTGGCCGAAGCCTGCCAGCCGCTGGTCGATCGCACCATTGAGACCATGGATCCGTTGTCCTCCCTGCTCAACAGCGCTGACTCCGACGTCGCCGGTATCCATCTCGTCGGTGGCGCCACGTCCCTGCCGATCGTTCCCCGCCGGCTGCGCGAACTCTTCGGGCGACGAGTGCACCGTTCTCCCAACCCGACCTCGGCCACCGCAATCGGTCTGGCCGTCGCCGCTGACGCGGACACCCTGGGAATCCGTGACCGCCTCTCCCGCGGTTTCGGTGTGTTCCGCGAGACTGAGTCCGGACGAGGCATCGGCTTCGACGTCCTCACCGACCAGAGCACGCGGCTTTCCGGGACGACGACGATCACGCGAACCTACCGTTGCCGTCACAACATCGGCGTCTTCCGCTTCGTGGAGTTCTCGCGAACTGACGCCAACGGCGAACCGGTGGGTGACCTCATTCCCTTTGCCACTGTCGTCTTCCCCTTCGACGAGACTCTGCAGAATACGGGCACCGACCTCGACGCTGACCAGGTCGACGTCCACGAGGTCGACAACGGTCACCTCATCGAGGAGACCTACACCATTCTCGAGACAGGTATGGTCACCACGACGATCATCGACGTCGACACTGGATGGTCCACCACCGTCACCATGGGACGTCCCACGACGACGAGCACCGGTACGGTGCATCGATGAGCCCGACTGACAAGCCATCCTCACTGCGCCA
Source organism: Cutibacterium avidum ATCC 25577 (assembly GCF_000227295.1). GTDB lineage: Bacteria > Actinomycetota > Actinomycetes > Propionibacteriales > Propionibacteriaceae > Cutibacterium > Cutibacterium avidum. The sequence goes on from NZ_JH165054.1 coordinate 2,012,704, forward strand.
CCTGCTGCACAGACTGATCACCATTCGCCCGGCTCCGGGACGCAACAAGCAGGCGATCATCCTCATCATCCCGATGGCAGTGTCCTTGGTGACGATGGGTCTCATCACCGACCCGAGCCATGCCGCCATGGGAATGATGGGTGCCATGGGCGCACTGGCGGGCAACAGCAATGCCCCACTGTCGCGCGCTCGAATCCTCATCGGCGTCGGCATCGCGACGGTCCTCTCCCAGTGTCTCGGCCTGTTGTCCATGCGGGTGGAGTGGATCATGCCGCTCATCCTGGCCGCGTGGAGCCTCGTCATCATTTGGACCTGGCATGCTCTGCAGTTGGGTCCGCCGGGACCTCTCAACATCCTCTTCGCCGGGGCTTTCGGCGCCTACATGGCCAGCCATGGGTGGACGATCGCAACAGTCTTCACCTCGACCGGCCCTTCCTTCCTCATCGCCGCCATGGTGTCGATGATCATCTGCTTCATCTCGCCGCACCGACCGGTGCGGCTCGCCGTCGAGAAGGCCGAGACAGCGGTCAACAATTATTGTGAGCCCGACGAGGATGCCGACAGCCACGAGGTTGCCCGGCTGCGCTCAGCAGCCCACGCTGCCATCCATCAGGCGTGGTGGGCCTACAACGACGGTCACGCCTCCGGGGCCGACAACCCGTCGGAGATGTCCGAGCTCTCCGAGCTGAGAGCCCGACTCGTCACCGCCCACATGCGCCTGGAGCACGAGCTGAGGCTGGAAGCCTTCCCATCCGCCGACGTGTCCCTTCCAGACCATCTGGACTGGACCCCGTTGGGGCGACCCAAGGCAAGTTATCTGCTCCGGACAGCACTGGAGCGTGGTTCCCGACCGACGATGCTGGCACTTCGAGCAGCCACCGGCGTCTTCTTCGCCGCCTTGCTCATGATCCTGCTGCCCTTCGGCCATCCTTACTGGGCCATCCTCAGCGTGCTGATCTTGATGCACATGGACGCCACCCGCTCCGATATGACCATCCGGGCCATCCACCGCGTGCTCGGGACGGTCATCGGGCTGGGGCTCTACCTGGCCGTGGCAGCCTTCGGACCGTCAGGTTGGGTCCAGATCGGCCTCATCATCGTCTTCCTGTGGATCATGCAGGCCATGGTGACGCGCAATTACGGCATCGCCTGCATCTTCATCACCTGTTTCGCACTGCTCATGACACCACTCACCCAGCCCGGTGAGATGTACCAGCTGGCCCAGGACAGGATCCTTGAGACGGTCGTCGGTCTGGCCGTCGGCATCATCACGATCCACGTCGTCGGTCGGCGAGCTCCAGTGCTTCTGGTGCGCAGCCAGTACCGCCGCACCTTGCGCTCGATGATGCCTGTGCTGCGGTCGCTGGCAGAAGGCCACACCAGTACCTCACGGGCTCAGGTGGAACGCAACCAGATGGTCCATGAATTGATACGCGGATCTGCCCTGCTCTCTGCTACTCGCCCCGACGCTCCACAAGCTCTGCAGGACTGGTCCAAGGTCGATCGCACCGTCACCGAGACCGGCTACGATCTGTTATCGGTGTGTTGGCACACCATCGACAAGCCCGTGCCGTGGGCACGTCGGCTGTTGGCCGACATCGCGGTCTTCATCACCGGTCTGCCTCCGATTTCCAGTCAGAACCTCGATGCCCACATCGTCGTCGATGAGATGGAGAAGATCCGCCTCGACATGGTCACCTCCCTACCGGGGGTCAGGTGAACGAGTACATCGTCCTGACAGACCCGGTCGAGGCTGAATTGGAGATCAAACGCTCGATCTTCCGAACCAGACTGGTCCGCGTCGAGACCGAGGAAGAAGCTCGTGACGTCATTGCCCGAGCGAGACGAGATGGCCACGATGCCCGTCACCACGTCTCCGCCTTCGTCATCGGACCTGATCGCCATGCCCAGCGCTGCAGCGACGACGGCGAGCCTGCTGGAACAGCCGGAATGCCGACTTTGAACGCCCTGACGGCCTCGAGTTCTGACGATCAGCCGCATCTGTCGGACGTCGTGGCCGCCACGAGCCGGTGGTTCGGTGGCATCAAGCTGGGAGCTGGCGGCCTGACCCGCGCCTACGGGAACGCGGTCACCAAGGCCTTGGACTCGGCCTCGCTGCATCGTCGAGTCCTCATGGACACCTTCACGACCCTACTCGACCTACGACAAGCTGGTCATGAAGAAGGTGTCATCCGAGCTGCCGGACACGAGGTCGTTACGGTCGGCTACACCGCAGACGGGGCCCTCCTCACCTTGGCTTGCCGAGCGGGTCAGGCCGACCATCTGGCTGTCGAATTGGCCGAACTCCTGGGCCGTGACGTCGATCTGACGCCGAGGGCGCAGCGTTGGGTCGACCTCACGCACTGAGACGGAGCGGCCACGAAGTTGGTCTGATGCCCTAGGCTCACGACGTGCACACATCTCAGCCGCGCACCGTGGCAGTCATCCATAATTCGGTGAAGACTGCCGCCAACTCCCAGTGGCGCACTCTCATCGAGAGCAAATGCCAGGAGCACTTGGGGGTCAACCCGTCCTTCCTTCCCACCACCGACGATGACTTCGGTCACGGCCTGGCCAGGAGCGCTGTCGATGATGGTGCCGACCTCGTCCTGGCCTTGGGCGGCGACGGAACGATCCGTCAGGTCGCAGCTGGTCTAGCAGGTACCGGAGTCCCGATGGGGATTCTCGGCATGGGGACGGGCAATCTTCTGGCCCGCAACCTCAATCTGCCCCACACTGATCTGGCGGCCTCCCTCGACGCCGTGCTGACCCGCCCAGTGCGGGCCATCGATCTTGGTTACGTCCGTTTCGACGAGTCCGAGGAGATCTGCTTCACCGTCATCATTGGCATGGGCATGGATGCTCAGATGATGGCCGGCACCCAGGATCGTCTCAAGGACAAGATCGGATGGCTGGCTTATGTGGCATCAGGTGCCCAGACCCTCATCCAGCCCGGGTTCCAGGCCCGCACCAGCGTCGATGGTCGCAAACCGGTCGTCACGCGGGCTCGAATGGTGCTGGTGTGCAACTGCTCCGTCCTGCCTGGTGGGGTCGATCTCGTCCCGGACGGCCGTATCGACGACGGAACCCTGGACGTCCTGACCCTGTCTCCCCACGGGATCGTCGGCTGGGTAGCCGTCCTCAACCATTTCGTCACCCGGCATCGCCATGGGCACCGACTGGTGCGTCACGCTTCCTCACGAACAGCGCTCGTGAGGTCTGGTTCCGGGCCAATCCTCGCCGAGGTTGATGGTGATCTGGTGGGCAAGGTGACGACGATGAGAACACGGGTGGCCCCCGGAGCCCTGCTGGTACGGGCCTGAGTGCCCCGGATGGATTCGGACCTGATTTCTCAGGCCTGAGCCAAGGCGTGGGCCAGGTCGCGTCCGCGGCGAGCGGCGTCGTTGAGGAAGGCCGGGAAATCGGAGGTGGCATCACCATCGGCGGAGTCCGACAGGATTCGCACGACGGCGAAGGGCACCCCGAGGTGGCTGGCAGCCTGTGCCAGAGCCGCGCCCTCCATCTCGACCGCACTGGCGTCAAAGGTGGTGCGCAACCACGCAACCTTCTCGGCCTGGGCGATGAACTGGTCGCCACTGACGATGGTTCCGGCCACGACGTGATGACCGCGCGGCCCCTCGAGAGCCCGCAGCGCCCCCAGTACCTTGGTGGAAAGATCCGGATCCGGCTCCCAGAATGCTGGCTCACCGGGGACGATGCCGATGGGGTTGCCAAAGGCAGTGTCGTCAGCGTCGTGCTGACGGAACTTGTCCCCGACGACGACGTCGCCAATACCCAGACCAGGAGCCACGGCACCAGCGACACCAGTGAAGACGATGCTCGTAGCGCCGGCCTGAACCATGGCTGAGGCCGCCAAGGCCGCATTCACCTTCCCGATGCCACACTTCGCCAGCACCACTGGTGTTCCGTCCAACCGGCCGCGCAGCAATTCGCACGGACCGTCCAACTCCACGACCTCGTCAAGGTCCTCGCGGATGAGACGGACCTCATCCTCCATTGCACCCATCAGGCCAAGCACGTCGTCAACATCCTTCGTCAGTCGCCGTCACGATTCGAGGGACAGATGGTCTCACTCGAAGGGGGACGGATCACCGGCACCGCGGCGCGTGATCACTGCTTCCCCGGAGGTGAAGTCAACCACCGTCGTCGGTTCGATGCCACAGTCTCCAGAATCGATGACGGCGTCCAGACGATCACCGATCTCGTCCTGGACCTGCCAACCGTCGACCATCGGGGTCTCCTGCCCGGGCATGATGAGGGTCGAGGAGACGATCGGCTCGTCGAGGATCTCCAGCAGGGCCAGAGCCGTCACGTGCTGAGGCACCCTGACACCCACGGTCTTCTTGCGCGGATGGAGCATGACCTTCGGTACGTCACGAGTCGCCTTGAGGATGAACGTGTATCGTCCAGGGACGGCCGCCTTGACCGCCCGGAAGACCCAGTTGTCCATCTGGACGTACTGTCCGACCTGGGCGAACTCGCTCATCACCAAGGTGAAGTGGTGCTTGTCGGACAGCTCACGGAACTTGCGAATCCGATCCAGGGCGTCCTTGTTCCCCAGCCGTGCCCCGAACGCGTAACCCGAGTCGGTCGGGTAGGCGATCAGGCCACCGTCGCGCAGGATGTCGACGACCTGGTTGAGGGAACGCTGCTGCGGGTTCTCCGGGTGTACCGGGAAGTACTTGGACACCTTGCCATCGTATCGCCGCAGCGGACTCCCATGGCGGTCAGCGAGCCATCAACGTGCACATTTCGCGCGCCTGACCATGGACCTCCAGCACGCCGATGAGCGAGAGCAGATGAGTTGGTCTGGTGACCTGCACAGCGACGCTGACGGCGTCTCCCTCGACGTCAATGGTCAGCTGACTCACTCCCTTGATCTCGGCTCCACGAACCGACTTTTCCGCGGCCTTGCGAGCTGATCCGGAGCCGTCCTGTCCTACCAGCTGAGCAGCTGATCCCTCCTCGCATCCAGCCCGAACAGCCTCCGCAGCGACGGTGTGGGCAAGTCGAGCAGCCCTCGCCTGTTCTGCCCCGTCCACGGCCACCCCAGCGGCAAGGAGAAGGACCGGAAGCAACACCGTGACGACAACGGACAGACTGACGCCACGATCGCCATGTCGCTGGGATGGATCCCTCTTCCTCGCACTGGCCACACGTCGGTGCATTAACGCATTACTCGTCATACCATCACACCAACACGAACCCCAGTGTCCTGGAAAGGGTTGACATTTGCTCCCTCGGTGTGGCGTTTCGACTCGTGCCATAGGCTTAATAGCGTCATCGCACGACGAACGAAAGGTTTCCCCATGGCCGTCAAGAAGGTCGCTCTCCTCACCGCCGGTGGATTCGCGCCCTGCCTGTCCACGGCGATCAGTGGTCTGATCCAGCGCTACACCGAGGTTGCCCCCGAGGTCGAGATCATCGCCTACAAACACGGCTACGAGGGCCTGCTCAAGGGAGACTTCATCGAGGTCACCGACACTGTGCGCAAGAACGCCGAGATCCTCAAGCGTTTCGGTGGTTCCCCGATCGGCAACTCCCGCGTCAAGCTCACCAATGCCGCCGACCTCGTCAAGCGTGGTCTGGTCGCCGAGGGCGACGATCCCCTCAAGGTTGCTGCTGACCGTCTGGTCGCCGACGGGGTCGACGTCCTGCACACCATCGGTGGCGACGACACCAACACCACTGCCGCTGACCTCGCCGCGTACCTGGCAGAGCACGACTACGGTCTGACCGTCGTCGGTCTGCCCAAGACCATCGACAACGACGTCATCCCGATTCGTCAGTCGCTGGGCGCCTGGACCGCTGCCGAGCAGGGTTCCCGCTTCGCCCAGAACATCGTCGGTGAGCACAACTCCGGATCCCGCATGCTCATCGTCCACGAGGTCATGGGACGTAACTGTGGCTGGCTGACCGCAGCCACCGCCGCCAAGTACCGCGAATGGCTGGACACCCAGGAGTGGGTCCCCGAGATCGGTCTGTCCAAGGAGGCCTGGGACGTCCACGCCGTGTACGTCCCGGAGGCCCACCTCGACCTCGAGGCCGAGGCCGAGCGCCTCAACAAGGTCATGGACGAGATCGGCAACGTCACCATCTTCCTGTCCGAGGGCGCTGGCCTCGACGCCATCATCGAGGAGATGGAGAAGGCCGGTCAGGAAGTCCCGCGCGACCCCTTCGGCCACGTCAAGCTCGACAAGGTCAACCCTGGCGCCTGGTTCGGCAAGCAGTTCGCCGAGAAGCTGGGAGCCGAGAAGGTCATGGTCCAGAAGTCGGGTTATTTCTCCCGTTCGGCTGCCTCCAACGAGGCCGACCTCGAGCTCATCGGCCGCTGCACCGATCTGGCCGTCGACTGCGCCCTCGCTGGCAGGGCTGGCGTCATCGGTCAGGACGAGGAGAACGGCGACGAGCTGACCAACATCGCCTTCGACCGCATCAAGGGTGGCAAGCCCTTTGATGTCACACAGCCGTGGTTCACCGACATGCTCAGCGAGATCGGGCAGGCCTGACAGTTCTGGCCCGCCAGTGGCCCTTCCGCACGAATCGGTCCCGGTGGACTGACTGAGAGCGGAGGGGCCATTGTGGTACGTGGAACCCTGTTAAACCCAATGCGCTGTCATTCTCCGTTTTGAGCGATCGACGGCGAGTACGGACAAGAAAGCCCAGACCATCAACACGGCAAGGTAGATGAATACCAGGGCATATCCCAGTTGCTGAGCCAGATATGAGCTGAGCATAGGGCCAGCAAAGGCACCAAAAACACCGTAGGCGGTGAAGGCCAGCCCAAAGATGGGCCCAAAGTGTTTGAGACCGAAGAGGGGTGTCAGTAACAAGGGCGAGATCGTGAAGATTGTCCCCAAAGCGACTCCTGCCAGGAAAGCCACCACGATGAGTGCCCAACCGCTGGTGACGAAACCCAACAGCACGTACCCCATGGCAAGGGTCAAGGAAGTCACGGCTCCGATGACCGTCGGTCCGACACGATCGAGCACCATCGCGTTGATCACTCGTATCAGCCCATTTCCGGAGACGAACGCGGTAACCGCCGCCACCGCGCTCACTCGCACCCCAATATCATTGAGATGCGCGGAATAGGTGGCAGCGAAAGTCATCATCGTGATGGCTGCCCCACCACCAGCGAACCAGATCGCCCATACCTGCCAGAACGCGGGCGTCCGAACGGCTTGCGCGGTGGTTGCAGACGGTGCTGAAATCTCTTCCCGCGATGCCGCTAACCCTGCCCTACGCTCCTCCTCGAGCCAGTGCGGGGTGGAAAGAAAAATCACCAGGACCTGTGTGACGGCGACGCCAATCATCAGCGTCAAGACCGTGTCTGTGAACCCCCAATGTTTCAGCATTGCCGCGACGACAGGGGCCGCCGCGGCAGCGGGAAGGGCGAAACTGGCGTTGACCAATCCGGTAACCAGCCCCAACCGTCGCGGAAACCATTCTTGGACCGCAGTCAATGAGGGGGAATACGTGAAGGCCGAGGATGCTCCAGACAACAGCGCCCACGTGTAAGCAACCGGTAGCGACCGTGAGTCCACCACGACGACCGCCAAAGACACCATCATGAGGACCGTCGCCACGACATACATCCAGCGAGTGCCCAACTGTTGACGAACGATCCCGGCGACGTATGTCAACAGCCCCGACGCAAGAACCGCACACGTCGTCACCCAGCCCAATGATGCATCTGAAGCTCTGGTAGAGCTCCTCCACCACGAGGTGAACAGCGGAGGCAACGTGAACATGACGACTCCGGGGAACAGCGTGCCCAGAAGACTGGCAGCCAAGGCACAATGAGCTCTCCGCGACGACGACCCTTGCAGAATTGCGATTCCCTTTCTGGGTCCGTCAGGGCCCAATGGCCACGGGGCCAATCACATATGGGGCAAACGCCAGCCCGCAGCTGAATCACGCCGTCTCGAACTGACCTGCCACCACGCAGCATCATCAGTGGGTCATTGGTCCTCGCGGCGTCGACCGAGTATGGCGCCAACCGCCATGCCCCCGACAGCACTGACGATACTCGCTCCGACAACCGGCCAACGACGAGGCTCGGCGTGCGCGGGAGGCAAGGCACGAGAAGCAGCAGGTGCGTCGGCCGATGCGTCTTCCGCCTCCTGCTGGCTGGCGTCCTCCTCTCCCCCATTGGCCTGTGAGGCGACACCGACGACTTCCGCTCCGTCCTCGTCCGAGTGCTTGCGGGCGCGATCCGCTAACGCGGCCTCCCAGTGCCCGTCAACGGTACGGCAGTCGTCACGACCGAGCAGAGGTTCGTCGCAGTCGTTCCACTCCTTGTCGACAGCCGGCTGGTTCGCCGTCGCGATCCATGAGGCGATGAAGAGACTCAATCGAGCGATGAGATCGAAGACCAGCATGATGATAATGACAGACCCAAAGGCCTGCACAGCTTTGTTGGAGCTGAAGGCCTGCACAAGATAGCCAGCACCCACCTGTAGGAGGGCCAGGGCAAAACCTGCGGCCAGCGATCCCTTGAGGATCGGACGCCACACCGGCTTGCCACGCGGCATGACGGTGTACAGGAAGATGAAGAGCAACCAACCGGCAATCGCCGAGGCCAGCAGGCCGGCCAGGGTCAGCAGCAGGCCATGGCCAGGAACGGTGTCGAGGCCAGTCCACCTGGCCAACAGCCCGGCCATCGAGGAGCCGACCTGGGAGGTGATAATCGTCAGCAGGCTCACCAGCAGCAATCCCAGGAATGCCAACATGTCGGAAAGCTTGGCGCGCACGAATCCGCGGTCGTCGGCCACCATGTCAAAGTCTGGGGCCCATTCCGCCTGGATTCCCTTGCGGATGTTTCCGACCCAGCCGATTCCGGCCCAAAAAGCGGTGAGGATGGAGACGATGAACGCCCAGACCGATCCGCCGACCTTCATCGCATTCTCAATAATGCCGCGAATTTGTTCCTTGTCATCCTGCTGAGTGGCCAGACTCACGACCGAATCCACCACCTGATTGAGCAGGTAGGGGCTCAACCGGCTCAGAATCAATCCCAGCACGGCAAAGGCGAATGCGATGACCGGGACGATCGCCAGCACCGTGAAGTAGGTGATGGACGCGGCGAAATGGTTGCCGAGACGTCGGGTGAATCGGGTGTGGGCTCGCAGCAGATGGGCGATACCTGGCCGCTTCATGATGGCGGCAATCGTGTCCTTCACAGGGGCCTCCTCATCGTGAATCATTGCATGGAGAACACCCCAGGCGCACGCTCAACGAGCATACACATCAGGAATGACGGGGACGATTTCCCGTCAATTCACCGCCAGTTCAGGAGGCGTGCTTGGCAATTCTTCTGGCAGTGAACTCGTCGAGCTCTTCCTCGTCAATCGGGTTGAGACGCTCACTCGGCAGTTCCGCAAGGCTTCCCTGAACGTCTCGCCACACTCCTCCCAAGGCGATGGCAAACATTCCCTGGCCACCGCGCAGCAGGTCGATGACCTCATTGTCGTTGGTGCACTCGTAGACGGAGACCCCGTCACTCATGAGGGTGACCCGGGAGAGATCCTCGACGCCATTGCTGCGCAAATGGTCGATGGCAACCCGGATCTGCTGCAGGGAGACGCCAGCGTTGAGCAGGCGCTTGACGACCTTGAGCATGAGGATGTCGCGGAAGGAGTAAAGACGCTGGCTACCGGAGCCGCGAGCAGCTCGGATCTCCGGACGGACCAACCCGGTTCGCGCCCAGTAGTCGAGCTGGCGGTAGGTGATGCCGGCTGCGCCGGACGCGACAGGCCCCCGGAATCCGATGTCCTCGGGCATCGGAGCGAAGTCACCCTCGAAGAGGGCATCCTGGCCACGACGCGCGGGGCCGTCGAGGGGAGTTTCAACACTCGGCTGCTCACCGGTCGTTGCCATCTCGTCACCCTTCACCAGTTCTGTTCATCGTCTCAACGGCGGAGCACGGCTGCCCCGTCGAACGCCCTCGACGCTACGGCGCCAGTCCTGATCGCCGTCGAAGCCACGCCGATGGCTTCACACCGTCCTCACATCCCAGTTGCGAATATAGGCTTGACAAGGTGTTTTGCTGTTGACTCAAGGTCAACCAGAGGTCGAGGGTCCAGGTCCGAAGTCGTCCGGACTGACCTGGTCCAGGAACTGCCGGAACTCTTCCACCGCGTCCTCCGGGCCGGCATCGAGGAGTATTCCGGCCGAGGAGATGACCTCCTCGGTACACCAGATCGGTACCGGAAGACGCAGTGCCAGGGCGACCAGATCCGAGGGCCGAGCATCAATCCTCATGGCCCCCAGGACCAACTCGCCGAACCAGACGCCGTCCTCGACCTTGGTGATGACGCATTGCGGCTCTTCCTCGCACAGCACCGCGACGACGCGTGCGAGCAGGTCATGGGTGTAGGGCCGGATCGGCTCCTCCTCATTGAGGGCGTCGGTGATGGCCAATCTCTCCGGCTCTGCGATCCACAAAGCAAGATGGCGACGACCATCGACCTCGCGCAACAGCAGCACCGCTGCCCCGGACACCGGCTCGGTCCGAATCTCGGCAACCTCGAGCAAGACCATGCTGCCAGCCTAGCGCGGCCTTGGAGTCGATCCTTCGGCGTGACAGCGTTCACCTGGCAAGGCAGCCCAGTTGGCCGAACTCAGTTGGCCGACCAGTGTTCCAACATGTCGTAGACCATCGCCGTATGGGCGTGCATCATCACCTTGGTCGTCTCGGCCGCAATCTTGGACGCCTGCTCGGGATGACGAGCGTGCGGAATGAGAGTCTGCTCAATGAGGCCGGCCTCGTGCTCAGCTGCCTGACGGATGGCGCGCATGTGACGCGAGTCCATCCCATAGGCAGAAAGCCGTCGAGCCGCGACGCAGATGACGAGAGCTTCCTGCCCGAAGTAGGAAACCCCTCTCTTGGGACGCACCAGCTGGTGACGCTCGAGTTCCATGAGTAAAGCCTCAGTGATACCCGAGGCCCTGATGAGCTCACGCCGATTCATCCTGATGGGACCACGGGTCTGGACGATTCCCTGACCTGCCGGAGTCTTTGGGACCGGAGTCCCCTCACTCTCGGACGGCAGCGGCGGTGCCTCAGCCACCGGAGGCTCTTCGCCCCGGTCCATCATCTCCAGATGGTCTCGGATGACACGCAGCGGCTGAAAGTGATCACGCTGACACGTCAGAATGTACCGCAATCTCTCGACGTCGGAGTCGGAGTACTTGCGGTATCCCGATGGTGCCCTCTCAGGGGACAGCAGGCCCTCAGACTCTAGAAATCGGATTTTGGAAATACTCAGATCGGGGAAATCCGGTTTGAGAGTCTTCATCACCTGCCCGATGGTGCGGACAGATCCTGGCATCAGACGCGACCAGCCCCGCTGGCACCAGATGCCATCCCACCGGTGTGGTAGGTCATCCGGAACTTGCCGATCTGCACCTCGTCACCGTCCCGCAGCACGGCTGAACCGTCAACCAGGGTGCGGTTGACGTACGTGCCGTTGAGGCTGCCCTGGTCCTCGATGATCATGCGACCGTCGGGCTGACGGATGAACTTCACATGGTGACGAGAGACCGTGATGTCGTCGAGGAAGATGTCAGATCGGGTGGAACGTCCAGCCGTCGTCTCATCCTGATCGAGCAGGAACTGCGCACCGAGGTTCGGTCCGCGTCGCACCACCAGCATGGCGTTCTCGGCCGGCAAGCCGGCGATGTCCTGCAACACGTCGGCGGGAAGGTCGAGATTGGGCGAGGTTTCCTCGGCCACCGCCGGTTCGGTGATGGTCGGGATGACGCCGGTGTTGTCCCCGGGAGTGTCGATGGGCACCCCGAGACGGGTCCCGCATCGGGAGCAGAAGTTTGCGCCATCTTCATTGACGTGGCCGCACATGGTGCACTTGTTCATGTTCGCGTCCTCGCTCTCGGGGGTCTCCGAAACAGTCATCTTAGGGGTCACTCCCCCATGCTCGCGAGGTATTCGTCCGGGTCGAGCAGTTCGTTGAGCTCTTCAGGGTCAGACAGTCTCACGTCAAAGAGCCATCCGTCACCCCATGGATCCGCCTCGAGCAGGTCAGTGTCAACCGACTGATTGACCGAGACGACCTCCCCGGCAAACGGGGAAACGAACTCCCAGCTGCGAGACGAGAACTCTAGATCGCCGCAGGTGTCTCCCGCAACGATCTCCTCCCCGTCGTCAGGAAGGGACAACGACTCCACCGGCCCGAACTGGTCAAGGAGGGCCGACGTGACTCCGACGCGCACCCGGTCACCATTACCGGGCCTGATCCACAGGTGATCCGAGGTGCACAACACATCATCGGGAATCTCGGTCATCGCCACCTCCAGGACACGGCCGACGGAAAAATCCTCGTACTCGCAGACTACCGCGCTCAGCGCCTCGATGCCCGCGTCATCTCACCGGTGTGGCGTGAGTCATCGGACGCGGATGGGCAACCGCGGAAATGATGAGGTCCTGAGAAGTCGTGATCTCGACGGAGGCCCCCACCTTGTCGGACTCCATCTGAGAGACCAGGCCGCCACGGAACCGTGCCCCCTCCCGGAGGGCATGGGGCTCACCAATGACAGCCAGGGTGTAGGGACGGCTGATCGTCGTTCCGCTGGCCTCGAGACCATCAGGGCTGGCGGCAAACCAGGTATCGGCAACGATGCGGACCTTGTTGTTGAGAACCATGGCCTCAGCCCCGGCGTCACGCATCTCCTCGACGGCGTCGAGCATCATGTCGGAGGTCACCTTCTCGTCCGGGTCGTCGATGGTGATCTTGATTCCCGGTCCATGGACCGGAACGGTGCCGGCCAACACCTTCATCCGGGTCAGTCGGTCCTCGGCCTCCTGCTGAGCGACCTTGCGCGAATTGGCCCCCGACTGCAGCTCCCTCGTCGTGGCACGCAGGTCAGCGATCTCGGAATCCAGCTGACGGGAGGATCCCGAGAGGGTGTCCAGCATCGTCACCAAATCTGCCCTGCTCATCGTCGAATAGGCGTCCTGATTGTGCTGGGAATGCACCTGAGTCACGATCATGAAGGAGCACAGGCACAAGATGATGGCGACGAGGATCTGCCCGGTCGACACCGAGGTCAGGTCCTTGCCGATCTTGTGCCAGTGGTTTCCGGTCCACTCCCGCGGATCGTGGTGCTCAGGCATGGAGCACCTCTCGCCGAATGGCGGCAGCGTTGGTGAAGATTCGGATGCCGAGCACGACGACGACGGCAGTCGACAACTGCGAACCCACACCGATCTGATCACCCACCCAGACGATAAGGGCGGCGATGGCGACGTTGGAGAGGAAGGAGACGACGAAGACACGGTCGGAGAAGGTGTGCGCCAGATAAGCACGCACCGCTCCGAAAATGGCGTCAAGGGCAGCGACAATCATGATCGGCAGGTAGGGCTGAAGGCCAGGTGGCAGCGTCGGGTTGACCACGATGCCGATGATGATCCCGACCACCAGGCCGATGAGCGCAATCATGGGTGTCCTTCCTGTGCTCCGATGCCGTTCATCGTCTCACTGTCATCGGTGAGGACTCGCGTGACTCACCGACACCCTCGATCCCGGCACCGAGACCCGATCCCTCGTCGCCACCGTATAGGTGATCGATGAATTGTCGCTCAGGTAGGTCATCCAGCGACCCCCCGGTGTGTCAGCCAGTTTCGCCGGGATCGTCTGCGGGGAGCCGATCGCCTCGATGACATAGGGTCGAGACAGCGAGACGTAGTCGACGGTGATCGCCGATCCGGCCGAGCGGATCGCCGTGCGGGGCCCGATTCGGTGACCATTGACGGCCACAGCCTCCGCTCCGGACTGCCACAGGGCGTTAACGAGTTTGCGCAGGTCAGCGTCACCAAGTTCATCGTCCGGCGCCGCATTGGCGTCATCGAGGAAGATCCGCACCCCTGGACCCGTCAGTGGCATCACCGCTGAGTCCTGCCCTGTCTCGTCATCATCAATGGGTGACGCGGAGGCACCTTTCATGGCATCCATGGAGGCGCGCAACCTGGCCAATTCTGCATGCTGAGCTGATTCATGAGCTTGGGCCGATTGCACGTGGGCGACCAGGTTCCTGCGTTCTCGTGCGTCCAGCGGCGCGCGTGCAGCCGTTGAGCGCCACGCGATACCGATGAGCACCCCGGTGACGAGCAGGATGACAACGGCAGCAACTCCAACAGGACGTCGCTTTGTGCTGCCGGGGTTGCGGTCGTGGTACTCCTGATACCCCTGGTCCAAGGCTTGCGAGCGAACCTCCCGAAGCAGGTCCATCGATGCATCAGGACGCTGCTTCACGACTGCTCACCCCGGCGATCGACCCGCGGTAAGGTGTGAACGATCTGAACGGTCTGGACGAGGTAGAGGAAGTAGGCCCACCAGTACAGCGCCGTTCCCCAGATGGCGAAGGCCCACCCGAGGACCCGGCAGACCGTCCAGCCTCCTGTTCCGAGATGCCCCAGCAGGACCAACGGGAAGGAATACAGCAGGCAGAAGGTGGCCGCCTTGCCGACGAAGTGCACTGGCAACGAGGTGAACCCGCGAGTTCTCAGGGCCGGAACCAGACATGCCATGCAAACGTCCCGGGCAATGAGCAGAATGACCAGCCACAGTGGTATGACGTCGCGCAGGGTCAGCGCGATGACCGTGGCGAAGATGTAGAGACGATCGGCGATGGGGTCAAGCATCTGGCCGATGCGCGAGATCTGGTGCCAGCAACGGGCAATTTTGCCGTCGAGCCAGTCGGTGATACCGGCAACAGCAAGCACCGCAACGGCCCAGCCATCCTCATGCGGGCCCAGAGCGAGCCACAGGAAGACAGGTACGCCGATGAGACGGATCACTGACAGGATGTTGGGAACCGTCCAGAATCGATCGGTGTCCCACGGATTAGCCTCGGGCACTTCCTCAGGCGGCAGGGTGCGCGTCACAACCTCCACCCTAACCATTCATCCCGTTCAGTCGAGAGCCTGCCCACGCCGTGCCCCAACCCGTCACGACTGACACGCCCGACGCACTGCCACCATCCGCTGCACCACGGTGATGGCTCCGGCCACCGTCAGGTAACACAGCGCAATCGGTAGGACGGCCAGGCACCAGTGCGGGAAACCCCCGGCCTTGGCCAGACCCGTGATCTCGACGGCCAGCAAACTGACGAGCAGACGATCCGCACGGGTGGCGATGCCGACCTTGGCCTCCAGCCCCAAGGACTCAGCCTTGGCACGCACATAGGAGGTGGTCATCCCGAAGACCAGCGCTGCGAGGGACATCGAGGTCCACAGCAGGTTGTTTCCCGGGCCGGCGTAGTACAACGCCACCCCCGCGAAGATGGCGGCGTCACCAAATCGATCCAAGGTGGAGTCGAGGAAGGATCCCCACTGGGAGTGACGCCCGATCTTGCGGGCCATGTTGCCGTCGAGCGAATCGGAGAAGATGAACAGGGCGACCAGCCACGGCCCCTGCCACAGCCACCCTTGTGGGAAGCAGATGAGTGCCATGGCGACGGCACCGACGGTGCCGACCCAGGTGACCATGTCGGGGGTGACGTGCGCCCGCAACAGGGCGTCGGCGATGGGGTTCATGACCTTGGCCCAGGCGGCCCGGAAATGCTCAAGCATGAGCCACCCACGCATCGGCCAACATCTGACGGCCATCTCCCAGCAGCTGTGGAACAGCACGGACACCGGCCACGATGGGAAGGAAATTCGTGTCTCCCGTCCAGCGTGGAATGACGTGCTGGTGCAGATGGGCGGCCACTCCGGCTCCACCAGAGGCTCCCTGGTTCATCCCGACGTTGAATCCCTGCGGGTGGGACACCTCCTGAAGGGTCCGGATCGCAGCCTGGGTGAGGTGGGCAATCTCGACGACCTCCACCTCGGTGGCGTCGACGTAGCCGGCAACGTGACGGTAGGGGCATACCAGCATGTGCCCCGGTCCGTAGGGGTAGAGGTTCATGATGACGTAGCAGGTCTCGCCACGGTGGACGATGAGGGCGTCCTCGTCGCTGCGCTGCGGAGCGACACAGAACGGGCACCCGTCCTCCGGGCGGTCGCCCCGGGGCTTGTTCTCACCGCCGATGTACGCCATCCGGTGCGGGGTCCAGAACCTTCGGAAGGGATCAGGGACCCCGACCAGATCCTCGGCGAACTCGAGGCGGTAGTCCTCAGTCATCGACGGCTCCACGCAAGGTCTCAGCAGTCGGGTCGTCGTTGCGACGGGCCCTGTTCCAGCCTGCGATGATGCGCGCGGCCTCGTCCTGGGCGATGCCGTTGACCTGGGAACCATCACGCAGTCGGAAGGAGATCGCACCGGCCTCGGCGTCCTCCCCACCCGCAATGAGGGTGAAGGGGACCTTCTCCTTGGAGGCATTGCGGATCTTCTTGCCAAAGCGGTCGGACGACAGGTCGATCTCGACCCGGATGCCCCGGGAGCGCAGCACCTCGGCAAAGGTCGTGACGTACTCGTCAAAGGCCTCAGCAACCGGGACCAGGCGCACCTGAACAGGGGCCAGCCAGACCGGGAAGGCACCGGCGTAGTGCTCGGTGAGCACGCCGATGAACCTCTCAACACTGCCCAGCTTGGCCGAGTGCAGCATGATCGGGCGCTGGTGGGTACCGTCAGCAGCCGCGTACTCGAGGTCGAAGCGCTCAGGCTGGTTGAAGTCATATTGAATCGTCGACATCTGCCAGGTACGACCAATGGCGTCCTTGACCTGGACCGAGACCTTCGGACCGTAGAAGGCGGCGCCGCCCGGATCGGGGACCAACTGCAGACCAGTGCTGCGGCACACCTGGTCGAGGGTGTCGGTGGCAGCCTGCCAGTCCTCGTCGGAGCCGATGAACTTCTCCTTCTTCGCACCGTCCTCCTCGCGGGTGGACAGCTCGAGGTAGAAGTCATTCAGACCGAAGTCGGCCAGGATCGACAGGAAGAACTCGATCTGCTTCTCGATCTCGCCAGGGGCCTGCTCACGGGTGCAGTAGGTGTGCGAGTCATCCTGGGCAAACCCGCGCATACGGGTCAGCCCGTGCACGACGCCCGACTTCTCGTAGCGGTAGTCATGGCCCATCTCGAAGAACCGCAACGGCAGTTCGCGGTAGGACCGACCACGCGAGCGGAAGATGAGGTTGTGCATCGGGCAGTTCATGGCCTTGAGGTAGTACTCCTGGCCAGCCCGGGTGACGTTGCCCTCCTCGTCACGCTCCTCGTCGACGAGCATCGGCGGGAACATGGTGTCGGCGTAGTAGGGCAGGTGACCCGAGGTGTGGAACAGCCCACCCTTGGTGATCTCCGGGGTATGCACGAAGGAGAATCCCGCCTCCATGTGGCGCGCGATGACGTGTTCCTCGATGAGGTGACGCAGCATCGCCCCCCTGGGATGGAAGACCACCAGGCCCGGACCGATCTCCTCGGGGAAGGAGAACAGATCGAGCTCGGCTCCCAGCTTGCGATGGTCCCGACGCTCGGCCTCCTTGATCCGCTCCCGGTAGGCAACGAGATCCTCACGGCTGGCCCACGCGGTGCCGTAGATGCGCTGCAACTGGTCGTTGGCCTGGTCACCCTTCCAGTAGGCAGCCGAGAACTTCGTCAGGGCGAAGGCATTGGCCAGATACTTGGTTGACGGCACGTGCGGGCCACGGCAGAGGTCCTTCCAGGCAACCTCGCCATTGCGGCGCACGTTGTCGTAGATCGTCAGCTCGGCGCCACCGACCTCGACCGAGGCTCCATCGGCGCCCTTGCCCTTGGTGCCGATGAGTTCCAGCTTGTACGGCTGGTCAGCCAGCTCCTCGCGGGCGGATTCCTCGCTGGTGACCCGACGCACGAAGCGTTGGTTCTCCTTGACGATCCGCTTCATCCGCTTCTCGAGCTCGGTGAGCACCTCGGGGGTGACGGGCTCGATGTTGCCGAAGTCGTAGTAGAAACCGTCGGTGATGAACGGACCGATACCCAGGTTCACCTCGGGGTACAGCTGCTGGACGGCCTGTGCCATGACGTGAGTGCACGAGTGCCGAATGACGTTGAGCCCGTCCTCGCTCGTCGCCTCGACGGGCTCAACCTCGGCGCCGTCGTGGAGTTCGCGCTGCAGATCGACAAGGATGCCGTCGACCCGCATGGCGACGACGTCACGCTCGGAGCCGAAGAGATCCAGACCGGTCGTGGTGGTGTCCACCTGCTCGGTCCTGGAGGTACCGGAACGGTGCAGGGTGATGCTGATGGACACGATTGACTTCCTCACTCGATTGCAACCCGACGGATGCCGGACATGGTCCAATAATGCCGTACCGGGTCGGGTCGCTTCGAGTTGCGGGTCAGCGAATGAGACCAATGTCTCGGGCGCGAGCCACTGCCGCGCTGCGAGAGGTCACTCCGAGCTTGGTGTAGATGTGCGACAGATGGGTCTTGACGGTGGCCTCCGAGACGTACAGGGAATCCGCGATCTGTGCGTTGGAGAGCCCCTCCGCCGAGGCTTCCAGGACGTCGAGCTCCCGGGCCGTCAAGGAGGTCTGTGGGGAGCGCATCCGAGCCATGAGACGAGTGGCGACGGCCGGCGCCAGAGCTCCCTCACCGCGAGCGGCACGATGGATCGCCGACAGCAGTTCCTCGGCGGGAGCGTCCTTGAGGAGGTAACCGGTGGCACCCGCCTCGACCGCTGCCAGAATGTCGGCGTCGGTGTCGTAGTTGGTGAGGATGAGGACTTCCGGGGGATTCGGTTGTGACCGGACCTTGCGGGTGACCTCCACCCCGGACGGTGCCTTGGCATCGCTGCTGAACTGCAGGTCGAGCAGCATGAGATCGAGGTCCGTCGTCGCTGCGGCGGCGAGGGCCTGGGCAGGGGTCGATGCGGTGGCGACGATCTCGATGTCCGGATCGGTACCGAGCAGGGCCGTCACTCCGGCTCGAACCACCGGATGATCGTCGGCAATGAGGACCCGCATGGTCATGACGGTTCTCCTTGGTGAACGAGGCGTGGTTGCTCGGCGGTGGAATGCACCGGGAGATCGACGTCGATGATCGTCCCCTCCCCCGGTTCTGAGGTCAGTGAGACCTCCCCAGACAGCTCGTCGACCCGCTGTCTGATGGCATGCAGCCCGAAAGCTCCGTCTCGCACTGGCGCGTCGAGGTCCATCCCGACGCCGTCATCGGTCACCCTCAGATGGACGTGGGATTCATCGGTACGCGAGATCCGGATCGTTGCGTGACGGGCACGGGCATGACGGACCACGTTGGACATGGCTCCCTGGCACAGTCTGAGCAGGACTGTCTGGATCTCCATCGACAGGTCTGAGGTGTCAGGACAGTCGACGTTGACGTGGAGCCCGCCGAGTGACCACGTCGTCGCACCCAGTCGCTTGAGAACTGCCGGCAACCCCTGATCGGCCACGGTGGGAGGAGCCAGTTCCGCAATGAGCCCGCGGGTCTCGGACAACGCCTCGGACGAGGTGCGGTGGGCCAGCTGGATCTGCTCGATCGCCGGATGGGCAGGAGCCGTGCGCTCAACCGCCGACAGCAGCAGACCGATGCTCGACAAGGATTGCGCGACGGTGTCGTGGATCTCTCGTGCCAGCCTGGCACGTTCCTCCAGCACCCCGGCTTCCCGCTGGGAGGCTGCCAGCCTCTCCTGCACGGCGAGCAGGTCGACATTGAGGCGTTCCAACTCGGCCGCCTGAGTCTGCATCGCCTTGAGGGACAGACCGACGACGACGGCCACTGCGGCACCGGCTACCGGCCCGACGACTCCCCCGACGCTCCAGCCACTCGTCAGTCCGACGCCGAGGACGATGGCCACGGCCCCGACGAGGACTGCGATGCAGGCATGGAGAGGGGCCAAGTGATCCAGGTAGACGAAGGAGAGCGGGATCGTCAGGTAGGCGGCATAAGGGAAGTCGATGGCCAGCAGGATCGAGACGGCGACCATCACCGTCACCAGGACGGGCCGCCACCTGTCACGCCGAGTGCGATCCATGACGTGGGTCGTCATGAGGGCGGTGTGGACGAGGATGAGCAGGATCTCCCAGGTGAGGATTCGCCACAAATGGGGTGGGGACAACACCAGGGCCATCACGACGGTGAAGATGACCAGACCGGCAAAGAGCACCTGGATGCCGATCTGCATGCCCACCTCAATGACCACCGCGCGTCCGCGGTGACCGGCGTCCATGTCGCGCCACCGGTGCAACCCATCACGAGCAAGTGCGGTCGTTCTCATCGGCCCCAAGTGTAGGTGCGCAACCCACATGTCCGTGCCGCCAGGCCCCCCGCGTCATCCAAAAGGTTGATGTCCGCCTCCGCCTGGAGTCGCCCCACAACCACACCACGCGCTGATTCCGACAAGGGTTTTCACCAGGAAGGTGGTTACGACGACAACGACAAGGAGTTCCCATGTTCCTCGCCCGGCGTGATCTGGCCTTCGCCAAGGGCCGGTTTGCCCTCATGACCGTCGTAGTGGCCCTCATCTGCGTACTGGTCGGTTTCCTCACCGGTCTGGCAGGCGGCCTCGCCCAGCGCAGCGTCGTCGCGGTGGTGCAGGTACCGGCTGATCGGGTCGTGCTGGCCAAGACGGGATCGACGACGACGTGGACCGATTCCAGGGTGCATGAGGACCAACTCAAGACCTGGCAGTCAGCTGACGGGGTGTCCGAGGTCACTCCCCTGGGCGTCACCCAGACTCGCGCCAGCAAGGACGGCACCGGATCCGCGGTGGCCATCTTCGGGTCCGACGTCGCGGCGACCTCCCTCGGCACCCCGGCGAG
The DNA here is from genome assembly GCF_000227295.1 of Cutibacterium avidum ATCC 25577. Classification (GTDB taxonomy): domain Bacteria; phylum Actinomycetota; class Actinomycetes; order Propionibacteriales; family Propionibacteriaceae; genus Cutibacterium; species Cutibacterium avidum. The sequence goes on from NZ_JH165054.1 coordinate 2,033,447, forward strand.
GGGAAAGGTCATCATCTCCCGGACCATCGCCGATGACCTCAGCCTGGCAGCCGGGGACACGATGGAAATCGGGTCCCAGAAGTTCGCCGTCGAGTCCGTCAGTGACGACACCTGGTACTGCCATTCGGCCGTCGTCGCCATGGGCTACGCGGACTGGCAGGCGACCGTGGCGCGCATGGGCCAGCCCAAGGCCGAGCCAACCGCCCTGCTGGTGCATGGAGAGCCCGATTGGAAGACGGTCGACAAGGCCGCCGGAACCGAGTCGGCTTCTCCTTGGAAGTCGGTGCGGATGCTGCCGACCTTCGGACCTGAGATTGGCTCCCTGGCTCTCATCATCGGCCTCCTTCTGGGCATCTCGGCCCTCGTCGTCGGAGCATTCTTCACCGTCTGGACCATCCAGCGTCAGCACGACATCGGTGTGCTGCGTGCGCTGGGAGCGACGACCCGAGCCTTGCGTCGTGACGCCCTGGGACAGGCAGGTGTGGTGCTGGCCATCGGTATCGGTGCCGGCCTGGTCCTCGTGACGATCACCGGATTCGCCATCCGCTCGACCATGCCCTTCGCCATGACGTGGTGGACGGTACTCGGTCCAGGAACCCTGCTCGGTCTACTGGGCCTTGCCGGAGCTGCTGTGGCCATCCGCTCCCTGTCGAGGGCAGAACCCGAGCAGGCCCTCGGCTCGACCCGCTGACCTGTCCGTCCCCACAGTTTTCAGGAGCTTCGCATGATCACCCTCGACAACGTCACCTTCACCCGTCCAGACGGCAACCGTCGCGTCACCGCCTTGGAGAACGTCAGCATGCACGTCGACAACGGGCACGTCGCCGTCATCACCGGACCGTCCGGGTCGGGAAAATCGAGCCTCTTGGCCGTCGCTTCCACCTTGGCCCGGCCCGACACCGGCACCATCCTCATTGACGGCATCGACGTCACCGGACTCGACGACGCCGGTGCCACCGAACTGCGCCGGGAGAAGATCGGCATCGTCTTTCAGCAGTCGAACCTCATCCCCAGCCTCGACGCCGTCGACCAGCTCGTCATGATGGGAGAACTCGACGGAGCGCATCGCTCCACCCGTGACGAGCGCCGCGAGCAGGCCAAGGAACTCCTCGACGCCGTCGACCTGGCCAACCACATGCACAAGAGGCCGGCGCAGATGTCGGGTGGACAGCGTCAGCGAGTCAACATCGCCCGGGCCCTCATGAACGACCCCAGCGTATTGGTCGTCGACGAGCCGACCAGTGCCCTGGATTCCCAGGCTGGCACCCGCATCATCGAACTCGTGGTCAAACTGACCCATGAGCATGACACCGCCACGATGCTCGTGACCCACGACGAGGAGCTCATCGATCACGGCTCCCAGCATCTGGAGATGCTCGATGGACATCTCGCCCAGGCGCGTGGAGCCCGCGACGAGACGCCGTCGCGGAACGGTTCGGACTCAGCTCGTGGCCGTATCGGCGCGTGGCTCATTCAGCTGGGGCTGCATCCTCAAAGGTCGCTGTGTCGATGACGAAGCGGAACCTCACGTCTCCGGCGACGACACGGTCATAGGCCGCATCGACCTCGTCGACACCGATCTTCTCCACCCAGGCGCCCAGATGATGCTCCGCGCAGAAATCGAGCATCTCCTGGGTCTGCGGGATACCGCCGATGTTGGATCCGGCGAGCACCTTGGAACCGTTGATGAGGGAACCAATCGGCAGGCCCAGCTCCTCCGGGGGCAGTCCGACACAGGCCATCACGCCGCGCGGCTTGAGCAACTTGAGATAGGACTTCAGGTCGATCGGGGCGCTGATGGTGTTGAGGATGAAGTCGTACTCACCGCGATGGTCACGGAAGAAATTCTCGTCGCTGGTCGCCAGGGTGCGCGTGGCTCCGAGCTTCTCGGCAAGGTCAGCCTTACGCAGGCTGCGAGACAGAACGGTGACCTCAGCCCCCTTCGCCGCCGCGATCTGAACGCCCATGTGTCCCAGGCCACCAAGACCCAGAACGGCGACCTCGTCACCAGGGCCCACGTCCCAGGTGGCAATGGGCGAATAGGTGGTGATTCCGGCGCACAGCAGCGGAGCTGCCGCCATGAAGCCCAAGGAGTCGGGGATGCGACAGACGAACCTCTCGTTGACGACGACCTTCTGGCTGTACCCGCCCTGGGTGATGGTGCCGTCGACGTCACGGGAGTCGTATGTTCCCACGGACCCGTTGAGACAGGCCTGCTCCTCTCCTGCCGCGCACTGCTCACAGTGGCCGCAGGAATTGACCAAACACCCGACACCCACCCGGTCGCCGGGCTGGTACTTCGTCACCTCGGAACCGACAGCCTCGACGACACCGGCGATCTCGTGACCGACGGTGAGCGGGAAATGCGCGTGACCCCACTCGTTGCGGATCGTGTGGATGTCGGAGTGACAGATACCTGCAGCCTTGATGGCAATGACGACGTCGTCCGGGCGAGGATCTCGCCTCTCGATCTCGACGACCTTGAACGGCTTGTCCGGGCCTTCCTTCTGAAGGGCCTTGACGGTGATGGGCATGAGTGTGCCTCCTCGGTGATCCCCAGTGCCGATCCCTGGCACTGACGTTGTCAGAGTATTGCGAATCAGCCTGTGAGGCGGCTCAGAAGCACAACCAGATGCTTAAGGAGACGACAATGGCTGCACAGTCTTCTGTGGACTCCTGTGCAGCCATGCCTGGTGGTGGGCGATGCGGGGTTCGAACCCGCGACCCCTTCGGTGTGAACGAAGTGCGCTACCACTGCGCCAACCGCCCGCGCTGGAGAAACTATGCCAGAAGCGGGGGTGCTTGTCCAGGTCGACGGGCCACTATCCGCAGACACCAATGCCGGGGATCGCGAAGATCATCCAACCACCTGATGACGTCTGACACGCCCGTGTCTGGTGACCGCGGTTCTGACACCTCATCGTGCAACGCACGGTGGCAGCGAACTCGATCAGCAACCCGATCACCGCCATTCCCATCGACCGCTTTCCCCCGGTCGCACGCCCCTCCCAGCCCGATCCCCCCACACCGTGACCTGGATCAACATCCGTCCGGGCCCGATGTGGAGCACGTCCAACCGATCCCGAATCGCGACACGCCAATGGATCACATTAATGAAACTCCATTCTGGCTAGGGGAATCACAAGTTTTTGGCGCGAGCATCCCGCCCCGATTTGCATCGCTGCTGAAACATCCTCTAGAGTTCTTTTTCGTCGCCCGGCAGGAACGACAAGGAGCGAAAGCCCCTCAGAGAACTGCTGGAAAGCATGCGGACGTGGCTCAGTTGGTAGAGCATCACCTTGCCAAGGTGAGGGTCGCGGGTTCGAGTCCCGTCGTCCGCTCGGAGAGGTCTTTCGGACCTATCCACATGGTGGAGTGGCCGAGAGGCGAGGCAACGGACTGCAAATCCGTGTACACGGGTTCAAATCCCGTCTCCACCTCGGGCGGTTGGCGCAGTGGTAGCGCGCTTCCCTGACACGGAAGAGGTCGCCAGTTCAAACCTGGCATCGCCCACCAAAAAGGTCGGCCGACATGAGTCGGTCGACCTTTTTGCTACACCGACCGTTTCTCCCCTCCCTCAGAGATCTGTCCCTTTAAATCCGTAACGCTCACAGCCACCGTTCATTTGCCCCATATCTTGACGGACTGCATGCACACCGGTTCACAGGGAAATTTTCGCCAATTCGACGGGTCGACTTCGATAGGGTGAACGCGACGTGTCGGACTTGTTGTCCTGATGGCTGGGGAAGGGAGTGCTCAGATGGCTGCGCCGATACTCGACCTCGTCCTCCCTGCGATGTCCGAAGCCTCCGCGAATCTCATCGGCCAGAGATTGCGGCAGCGAATGTCTCACCTCCACCCGCACATCGAGTCAACGGTCAGCTTCGTGCCGGAGAAAGGCCGTTGCAAAGCTCCTCGCATCAAGCCGTCGTGGAGTGAGCTGGTCCTGGTCCCCGTCAATGCCACTCACCTTCATTCCAGCCCACCGCAGCTGACTCGCCACGCCGAGGACATCCGTCGGAATCATCCGGACCTGGCCATCCGCGTGGCCCGGCCCACCGGCCCGGCCCCGGCTCTGCTCAACCTCGTCGATGCACGTCTGCGACTGGCAGCCCATCGCGTGCACGCTCAGGAATTGGATGCACTCATCCTCTCGGCCCCCGACAGCGGAGACCAGCGGGGCGCGGCCATGCTCTCCAAAATGACGCGCCTGTGGTCCCAGCACCACCACCTACCGGTTCACATTGCCACCAACAGCGGCGGCACCACCGACGTCGAGGAGGTCGTCACCCACCTACGTCGAGAGGGTCGTCGTCACATTGCGGTGGGAAGCCTGTGGATCTGCGACGACGAGACCTTCCGCGCCCACACTCACAAGGCGCTTCAGGCTGGCGCCGAGGTCGTCTCCGCGCCTTTGGGGGACGATCCGGTCCTCGCAGCCCTCGCCTTTCAGCGGTACTGCTCGGCTGCCATGGGTTTGGTCTCCGGGCAGACTGACGACGAGGTCGTCCCCGAGTAGTACCCCCATCAACTCAGCACCGGCCCGGACAAGTGTCCGGGCCGGTCTCTCATTCGTCACGCGTTGCTGAGGCGTTCCTTCTCCTTTTCCACGTCGAAATCGGCGGGAGGCCAGGTGAGCTTCATCGAACGCATCGTCTCCAGCAGGATGCGTCCCACCGCCCAGTTGCGGTACCACTTGCGATCCGAGGGGATGATGTACCAGGGAGCCACGTCCGGATTGCACTTGCTGAGCAGGTCGTTGTAGGCGTCCATGTAATCAGGCCACTTCGACCGGGTGTCGAGATCTCCGGGGTTGTACTTCCAGTACTTGGCGGGGTCATCAAGACGAGCCTGCAGCCTCTCCTTCTGGGCGTCCGGGGAAATGTGCAGGAAGCACTTGACGACCTTGCAGCCGTCAGCCGCCAGTCCGAGCTCGAACTCGTTGATGAGGTCGTAACGCTCCTTCCAGACCTTCTCCTCGACGAGGTTGTCGACCCTGGCCACGAGGACGTCCTCATAGTGGGAGCGATCGAAGACGCCCAGCATTCCGGGCTCGGGCAAGGCCTTCCTCACTCGCCACAGGAAGTCGTGCTTAAGCTCCTCGTCGGTCGGAGCCTTGAAGCTGTGGTGGTGAATTCCCTGCGGGTCAACCAGTCCGAAGACGTGGCGGACCACTCCACCCTTGCCAGCGGTGTCAAGCCCCTGGAGAACGACGAGCACGCGGCGAGCCTCGTCAGGGTTGCTGCGGCCGCGGGCGAACAGCGTCTCCTGCAACTCCGAGAGTTCCTCGGCCATCGGCTCGAACTCCTTGAGGGTCCTTTCCTTGTCCCCAGGTGCCTCCGGAGTCGCGCCGGTGTCGATCTTGTTGATGTCAACCGGGGGCTGCGGGCAGCGCAGCACATCGGACAGCTGAAGGGAGTCTTTGGCCATGGGAGTTCGTCCTTCCTCGGTTCTTGCTCCTCCATCCTGCCGCGACCCGGCGGACTCGGCGCGGGAATGACAACATCCGAATTACCGTTTCACTCAACACGGAACCGGCGAGATGCACCGGGCTGGAGGAGATCATGACCAACGAGAACACCACCCCACCAGACCTGCAACCGGGTCTCGTGCTGACCCCCGATCAGTGGCGTCAGCGTCTTAGCGACGAGGAATACCACGTGCTGCGGGAGGCGGGCACCGAGGCTCCCTTCGTGGGGGAATACACCGACGCCACTACCGAGGGCGTCTATCGCTGTCGCGCCTGCGGGGCTGAGCTGTTTCGCTCCACCCATAAATTCCAGTCCAGCTGCGGTTGGCCTTCCTTTTACGCGCCGCTGGCCGAGGACCGAGTTCGTTACCTCACTGATGAGTCCCTTCCGGGGCGCCCACGGACGGAGGTCAGATGTGCCCGATGCGACTCCCACCTCGGACACGTTTTCGCCGGTGAAGGCTTCGACACCCCGACCGACCTGAGGTACTGCATCAATTCGATCTGCCTCGATCTCGATCCTGCAGAAACTGACAAGTGACGACCTCCTCACGGTGAAAACCCTCAACCTGAACCATGAGGACCGCATCTATCCGCGGTGCGCGGCGCGTCGGAGAGCACCAGGGGTGACAATCCCCATAGCCTGAAAAGGTGATTCGGCAGATGTATCCGGTGGATTTCGAGGAGTTGCGTTCCCGAATCCTCAAGTATTCGTGGTCAAGCAAGCTCGAGGTTCGCGAGATACCCGCTCCTACCCGCATCTCGCCGTTCTCGGTGGCGATCGAAGGATCCGTCATCATCAAGGGTGACGAGCTCGGAAGCGGACGTCTCATCCTGCTCCACAACCCCTCGGGATCCGAGGCCTGGCGGGGAACGAGCCGATTCGTTGCCATGATCCGTGCCGAGGTCGATCCGTCGATGGCTTCTGACCCCCTGGTCGGCAACGTCGCATGGTCCTGGCTGACCGATTCCCTCGACACCCATCACGCGCTCCGTCACGCCGAGGCCGGCACCGTCACCTCAGTCGTCAGTCGGCCATTCGGGCAGCTCGCTGCCGACCCCGAGTCGAATCACATCGAGGTGCGCGCTTCATGGACGCCGACCTTCTCGACTGCCGAAGACGTCGATTCACACGCGGAATCGTGGAGCGACCTCTGCCTGCTCTCGTGTGGGGTCTCCCCGATTCCTGACGAGATCACCGCGATCTCACCACGACGGGCCAAACTCGCGTGAGCGATTTCCCCGTCCTTGCAGAGCCTCGGGAAGGAGTGCCGCCAGTCGTCGCTTCTCCCGAGGCTCTTCGCCACACGTGCCAGGCGCTTCAGAACGGCCACGGTCCCGTCGCGATCGACACCGAGCGGGCCCATGGTTTCCGTTACAACCCGCGCGCCTACCTCATCCAGTTGCGCCGTGAGGGGTCTGGCACTCACCTCGTCGATCCCGTCTCCCTCGGCGAGACGAACGGTTTGAAGCCTCTTGCCGATGCCCTCACCGGGACACAGTGGATCCTCCATGCCGCCACCCAGGACATGCCATGCCTGGCGATGGACGGTCTTCGTCCTGACGACCTGTTCGACACCGAGTTGGCTGGACGCCTTCTCGGCCTTCCTCGCGTCGGCCTGGGATCGATGGTCGAGCACTACTGCGGGGTGACCCTTCTCAAGGAACATTCCGCCTCGGACTGGTCTCGACGTCCCCTCCCCCATGACTGGCTCGTCTACGCCGCTCTGGATGTCGAGCTCCTCAACGACGTGCGAGAAAAGGTCATAGCCGACCTCCAGGAGGCTGGAAAGGACGAATGGGCTCGTCAGGAGTTCGCCCACCTCGTCATGATGGCCGCTGAACTACCCAGTGAGGAACCGGGTGTCGACGCGTCCCGTTGGCGCCGGATCAGCCACATCGGTAACGTTCACAGCCGAGCTGGGCTGCAGCTGGCACATGACCTGTGGCTGGCCCGCGAGAACCTCGCCCACGACCTCGACATTGCTCCGGGCAGGCTGTTGCGTGACGACGCCCTCGTCGCAGCCGCAAAACACTGCGACCGCACCGTCAACGTCGATGTCGAGAAAATCTTGTCCATCAAGGGATTCCATCGCGGCCAGGCCAAGAAATATCATCAGACCTGGGTCGACGCCATCGACCACGCTCGTGGCGTCCCGCCGAAGAAGTACCCGCCATTCCGCGAGTATTCCTCAGCGATCCCCCACCCCCGCTCCTGGGAGCGTCACCATCCTGAGGAGGCTGCCCGCTGGGCGGCCGTCAGACCGGCCGTCAATGAGGTGGCCGCTGACCATGACGTCCCACCGGAAAACCTCTGTACCCCGGCATGGTTGCGGCAATTCGCATGGCAGCCACCGCACGACCTCTCCATCGCGGGGGTCGATGCGTTCTTCGCAGATTTGGGCGCCCGTCCGTGGCAGCGAGGGATCCTCGCGAGTCTGCTCAGCGAGGTCATGGCTGAGCTGTGATCGCGACCTCAGGCTCTCTGGTTGAGAGGAGTCAGCTCACTGGGTGTCGAGCTGGGAGGCCAGCTGAGCGACCGCTTCAGCGATCCCCTCGGCATTCAGGCCCAGCTCAGCCATGATGGCCGACCGCGAGTCATGGTCGAGGTAGCGCTGCGGGATGCCGAGGTTGCGGATCGGACGCCAGACACCTCTTTCTGACAAGGCGTCAGCCAGATGGGATCCGAGTCCGGAGACGACCAACCCGTCCTCCACACTGATGATGGCATGAGCCCTTGAGGCCTCCTCGAGAAGACCCTCGCAGACCGGGAGGGACCAGCGGGGGCTGACCACTCGCACCGGGACGTCGAGACTGTCTGCTGCCTTCAAGGCATCAGTGCACAACTGACCATGGGCAACGACGAGGATGCCGTCCTCCGATCCTTCGCGCAGGACGTCCAGGCCATCATGGGAGGACACCACTGGGATGTCGTCAGGCATGGGAGCCTTCGAGTACCGGATGACGGTGGGTCGGTCATCAGTGTCGACGGCCTCGTCAAGTACCGAGATCAGATGCTGACGGTCACGAGGTGCCGAGAGCATGAGGCCGGGCACGATCCCGCAGATCACCATGTCCCACATGCCGTTGTGGGAGGCGCCGTCGGTGCCGGTGATTCCAGCCCGATCCAGCACGATCGTCACGCCGGCATGGTGCAGACCAGCATCCATGAGGAGCTGGTCGAAGGCCCGGTTGAGGAAGGTCGAGTACAAGGCGACGACCGGGTGAAGACCGGCAGCAGCCATACCAGCCGCCGCGGTGACCGCATGCTGCTCGGCAATTCCGACGTCGAGAACCCGCTCCGGGTGACGGGCGGCAAACGGGGCCAGTCCGACTGGGTGGAGCATGGCAGCAGTCACGCCGACGACGTCGGGACGTCTCTCCCCCAGCTCGACCATGGCACCGGCAAAGGCATGGGTCCACGAGGCGCCACCGGCAGCCTTGAGGGATTCTCCCGTCTTGGGGTCGATCTGACCGACGGCGTGGAAGTGGTCCTCCTCGTTGGCCTCAGCGGCAGCGAATCCCTTGCCCTTCGTCGTCATGACGTGGACGATGACGGGATGCTCGTAACGCTTGGCCAGTTCGAGGGCGCGCTCGACGGATGAGACGTCATGGCCGTCAACCGGACCGAGGTACTTGATTCCCAGGTCCGAGAAGATCCCGTTGCCGATGAGGGCGTCCTTGACGCCGGCCTTCGCCGCGTGCATGAGACCGAAGACCTGTTTGCCCAGCGGCTTCTCGGTGACATGCCGCTTCATACGATCAAGGGCTTCCTCATAGTGAGGATCGGTGCGAATGATGGCGAGCTGGTTGGCCAGACCTCCCACCGTCGGGGTGTAGGAGCGTCCGTTGTCATTGACGACGATGACCAGACGCAGATCCTGCTGATCCGCGATCGAGTCCAGGGCTTCCCAGGCCATACCACCGGTGAGTGCACCATCGCCGATGACGGCGACGACCGTGCGGTCCTCGCCACGCGAGAGGAATCCCTCGGCAATGCCCTCGGCCCAGGACAAGGAGGTGGAGGCGTGCGAGTTCTCCACCCAGTCATGAGCCGACTCGGACCGGCTCGGGTATCCGGACAATCCGCCGCGCTGACGCAGCTTGTCGAAGCCAGCAGCACGTCCGGTCAGGATCTTGTGGACATAGCTCTGGTGACCGGTGTCAAAGATGATGGGGTCATGAGGTGAGTCGAAGACCCGGTGGAGTGCGATCGTCAGTTCGACGACGCCGAGGTTCGGCCCCAAATGGCCGCCAGTACGCGAAACATTGTCGATGAGAAAGGTACGAATCTCTTCGGCGAGGTCTTCGGTCTGCTGGGTGGTGAGTTTCCTCACGTCGTCGGGGCAGCCGATGTCGTCGAGAAGAGCCATGCGTGCCATCTTAGGACCTGCCACCAGGGTGCCGGGCCCACTTTGCGTTCCGTTTCGCCTCACGCTCACAATCTGGCTACCTTCTTCACAACTGGTAAGCCCCGGGAGGGCCAGGATGCACGAATGTTCGGCACGAGACGGCACCGGGCCAATCCTTCACCACCGCCCCGGAAGAAAAAGGATGGGCCCGGCAGATCATGGGGAGTCAGGCACGCACGGCCTTGAGGATGAGAGGCAGGTCCTGACTCAAATCAGCGTTCCAGCAACCCCAGTCGTGGCCGCCATCACACTTGAAACCGCCGTAAGTGCGGGTCGTGTAACGGATGTAGGTATGGGGAACCTGGCGAGCAGCGAGCCGCACGTGCAGAGCCGTCGTATTGGCTCCAACAGCGGTTTCGATGGCCATGGCAGCTGGATTGCCGGTACCCAACCCAGTGCCCGCATACAAAGCCAGACGGGTGCCGTCACGCTGAATGCTGGCGAGGTTGTCGGGTCCCTCCCTACTGGACGGGTTCGCCTCGACGAGTGTCTTGTTGGTTCGCACCATCGGGCCCCAGACCGAGTCAGGCTGATATCCACTCGTGACGAGCTGTTCGGCCACGGTGGCCCGCACCGAGGTGCTCTCGATGTCGACAGCACCGGAGTAGGCCGAGACCGAGGAGAACATCCCCGGATGCTCCATCGCGTAGTGGTAAGCCCCGTAACCGCCCATGGAGAGGCCGGCAATGGCGCGATGCTTGCCTGACGCCACGGTGCGGAAGGTGGCGTCGACAAAGGGAATTACCTCGTCGAGATGGTGATGCAACCAGTCGGCGTCACCGCGAGACTGGTTCCGCCCAGTCGGAGTACCAGCTGACCTTGCCACCCTCCAATGTCACCGTGATGAGGTCGGCATCGGCGGTGATCTGTTCTGCCCTGCCCTGCTTGCCCGACTCGTCGGTCCAGTCACGGACCCGACCGCTTCCACCGCCGGGAAGCAGGTAGAGGACCGGGTAATGCTTGTCGGGATGGGAGGCGTACCCAGCTGGCAGGGTGACGCGGATGGCCATCTGACCATCAAAGGTCTGTGCGGGATCGATCGACGGGGTCGAGTAATTGATCTGCCAAGTGCGCTGCAGGCCCGAGACCTTCGTCACGGAGGTGACGGTGATGCCCCTGGTGTCATGGATCTGCGCGTCATGGACCTGTCCGAGGATTTCCGGAACGGCTGCCGCGACGTCACTGGTCGGGGCATCGGAGGTGGCCGGTGCGGCGTGGGCTGCCACGGGCGTCAGTGTCAAGGCTCCGCCGGCCAGTGCGGTCACCACGATTCGGGTGAGTCGTCCCATCGGTGTTTCCCCTCGTCGGCGATTCTCAGCGCTGTTTGTCGTCACTGTAGTGACCAGAGGGTCACGGGATGTGAGGGTTGTCACACGGATTTCAGGGCGTCTCGAGGGCACCCACCATTTCGTCGTCGCCCCTGCCCTGGTGCGATTTCTCAGGAGACGATGACCGGGGGCGGGAACCACGTGGTTTCCGCCCCCGGTTGAACGCATGTGTCAGTTACGAGCCATGTTCCTCAACACGTATTGAAGGATGCCTCCGTTGAGGTAGTAGGAGCGCTCTCCTGGGGTGTCGATGCGGACGACGGCGTCGAACTCAACGTCCTTCTCACCGTTGACGGCCTTGACGTGGACCGTTTCCGGGATCATCTCGTTGATCTTGTCGACGCCAGTGATCTCGAAGGTCTCCTCGCCGGTCAGGCCGAGGGAATCAGCCGACTCGCCCTCCGGGAACTGCAGCGGCAGGACGCCCATGCCGATGAGGTTGGAGCGGTGGATACGCTCATAGCTCTCGGTGATGACGGCCTTGACCCCCAGCAGCTGGGTACCCTTGGCGGCCCAGTCACGGGAAGATCCGGAACCGTACTCCTTGCCACCCAGGACAACCAGCGGGATGCCCTGTTCGCGGTAGCTCACCGAGGCGTCGTAGACCGTGGTGACGGGGCCGTCGACCTTGGTGAAGTCGCGGGTGAAGCCGCCCTCGGTTCCCGGGGCCAGCTGGTTGCGCAGGCGGATGTTGGCGAAGGTGCCACGCATCATGACCTCGTGGTTTCCACGGCGGGATCCGTAGGAGTTGAAGTCGCGACGCTCGACGCCGTTGCCAGCAAGCCACTGGCCCGCCGGGGAGTCAGTCTTGATATTTCCGGCCGGGGAGATGTGATCGGTGGTGACCGAGTCGCCGAGCTTGAGCAGAACGCGGGCATCGGTGATGTCACCAACCGGGTCGGGTTCAGCCTTCATACCGTCGAAGATCGGCAGCTTGCGGACATAGGTGGAGGCAGGATCCCAGGAGAAGGTTTCACCCTCGGGGGTCTCCAGCTCCTTCCAACGCGGGCCACCGTCGAAGACGTCGGCGTAGCGCTCGGAGTACATCTCAGCGGAGATGGACGATCCGACGATCTCCTCGATCTCCTTGGTGGAGGGCCACAGATCGGCCAGACGAACCTCGCGGCCGTCCGGGGTGGTGGCCAACACATCGTTGTTGAGATCGATGTCCATGGTGCCAGCGATCGAGTAGATCACCACCAGCGGTGGGCTGGCCAGGTAGTTCATCTTGACGTCGGGGCTGATGCGACCCTCGAAGTTACGGTTGCCGGAGAGGACTGCCGTGACGGCCAGATCGTTCTCGTTGATGGCGGCCGAGACCTCGGGGATGAGCGGACCAGTGTTACCGATACAGGTGGTGCAGCCGTAGCCGACCAGGTCGAATCCCATGGCAGCAAGGTGCTCGGAGAGTCCGGCTCGCTCAAAGTAGTCGGTGACAACCTGGGAGCCCGGGGCCAACGAGGTCTTGACCCACGGCTTCGGCGATAGACCCAGTTCGTGGGCCTTCTTGGCCACCAGCCCGGCAGCGATCATGACGCTCGGGTTCGAGGTGTTGGTGCAGGAGGTGATGGCGGCAACCGTCACGGCACCGTTGCGCAGCTCGAAGGAGCGTCCATCGGCCAGGCTGACCGGAATGGCAGCACCCGGGTTGGTGGTGTAGTCGGGAACGGTCTTCTCGAAGGTCTCCTTCGCCTCGGAGACGAGGATACGGTCCTGCGGACGCTTCGGGCCGGCGATGGACGGCTTGACCGTCGAGAGGTCGAGCTCCATGTACTCGGAGTAGCGGGGCTCGCGATCCGGGTCGTGCCACATGCCCTGGGCATTGGCATAGGCCTCGACGAGTTTGACCTGGGACTCGTCACGACCGGTGAGGCGCAGGTAGTCCAGGGTGACGTCGTCGATCGGGAAGACGGCGATGGTCGAGCCGTACTCAGGGCTCATGTTGCCCAGGGTGGCGCGGTTGGCAAGCGGCACGGCGGCGACGCCGGGGCCGTAGAACTCGACGAACTTGCCGACGACCTTGTGCTCACGAAGCATCTGGGTGATCGTCAGGACGAGGTCGGTGGCGGTGACGCCGTCAGGCAGCTCACCGGAGAGCTTGAAGCCCACGACACGCGGAACCAGCATGGAAACCGGCTGACCGAGCATGGCGGCCTCGGCCTCGATGCCACCCACACCCCAGCCGACGACGCCAAGACCGTTGACCATGGTGGTGTGGGAGTCGGTGCCGACGCAGGTGTCCGGGTAGGCGACCTTCTTGCCGTCCTCGTCATGGACGAAGGTCACGCGGGCGAGGTGCTCGATGTTGACCTGGTGGACGATGCCGGTGCCCGGCGGGACGACACGGAAGTTCTCGAACGCGGTCTGGCCCCAACGCAGGAACTGGTAGCGCTCACGGTTGCGCTGGTACTCGATGTCCTTGTTCTGCTCGAAGGCCTCCGGGGTGCCGAAGCGCTCGACGATGACGGAGTGGTCGATGACCATCTCGGCGGGTGACAGCGGGTTGACCTTGCTGGGGTCACCACCAAGATCGGTGACTGCCTCACGCATGGTAGCCAGGTCGACGATGCAGGGCACGCCGGTGAAGTCCTGCATGATGACGCGGGCCGGGGTGAACTGGATCTCCTTGGACGGCTGGGCGTCGGCGTCCCAATGTCCCAGGTCGGTGATCTGCTCGGCGGTGATGTTGGCACCATCCTCGGTGCGCAGCAGGTTCTCGAGCAGGACCTTGAGGCTGTACGGCAGGCTGTCGGAACCGTCGACCTTGGTGACGTCGTAGATCTCGTAGGACTGGCCGTCGACGTCGAGGGTTCGTCTCGCGTCGAAGCTGTTGACACTCATGTGGACTCCTGACTAGTCGATGCGGATCTCATCATCTCGCGTCGAGCTCCACCACCGTGGCGGAACAAGATATCTTGATGTCAAGATATCTTGTTGTGAAACGGCCCCCAAGTTAGGCTTGACTAAGAAGTAGAATGAACCCACCGGATCATCAGGCCCCGCCGGCATACTCAAGGTGAACGCCTCCATCCGACTTGCTCATGGCACCAGAGCCCCGCGCTGCACCCTTTTTGGGACGGTGCGGCGGGATACAGTCGTGGTGGCCATGGAGACGCCCCTGTCAGCACCGCAACACGGCGTCACCACCCCAGCCTGCAGCACATCGTGGTTCCGGACAGGATTCATCGTATGGATCAGTCAAGATCGTATGGATCAGTCAAGTCCCTCAGATCGGGGATCGGGCCCCAACTCGTCGTCATCTGTCACTTCGACCGCATGCGGCGGGGCGCTCTGCTTCTCCTTTTCACGCGCCACCTTCCTGGACTTCGCGAGCTCGCTGCGCAGGGCGTCATCACCCATGACGAGGTATACCAGCCCGCAGTCCTGAGGGCCGGTGACGTAAAGCTGGCACAGACTACAAGGATCCCCCGGACGCAGCGGACACATCGGAACTGGACCTGCCATCTCAGATCTTCGGCTCCAGGATCGCCACGGCCTCGACATGATGAGTCATCGGGAAGACGTCGAACGCACGGATCGAACGCGGCACATATCCGCCGACGTCGAACAGGTGCAGATCGCGGGCCAACGCAGCCGGATCACATGCGACATGTGCGATCGCTCGCGGTGACGTTCGCGTCACGGCCTGGACGACAGCCTTGCCCGCCCCCTTGCGCGGGGGATCCAGCACGACGAGATTCGACTTGGCCTTCATGCGCGGCAGGACCCGTTCCACCCGCCCGGCAGTGAAACGCCCACCGGGGACATTTCGTCGTGCCAATGCCACCGCCTGACGCGACACCTCAATGCCACGAACGCGAACGCCATGATCGGCGAGCAGACCTGCGAAGAGTCCAACACCGCAGTACAGATCCAGGGCCTCGTCACCCTGATGAGGATCCAGGCCACCCACCACGGCGTCGGCCAACGCCTCAGCTGCCCCGGGGTGGACCTGCCAGAAGCCGCCGGCGCCAACCTTCCAACGCCGCTGACCCACCTGAGCCGTCATCGTCTCGCCGCCGGCGATGAGCTGCCCATCCGCGATGACACTCACCTCCGGGTCCTGTGTGAGGCAGCTAGTCACCATGACAATCGCCTGGTCGGCCGCGCGGCACGCTGACTCGGCAGCCGGACGCCCAGCGGGATGCGCGATGGGGCAACCACCTTCAGGCACTTTCACCACATCATGACTGCGGTGGCGTCGCAGAGCCGGCCGTCCATCGAGGCTGCAATATTGCATACGGGTCCGCCAGCCCAGACCGTCGGAGGAACCGTCGACAGTCTCCACGGATCCAGTCCACTTGATGCCGGCGATGCGACTGAGCTGTTCGGCAACGACCCGTCGCTTGAGCTCGCGCTGGAACTCGACGTCGACATGCTGGAAGTCGCAGCCACCACACATCCCCGCGACGGGGCACGGCGGGACGACGCGGTGCGGATCAGGCGAAATGACCTTGACGGCCTGCCCGAACCAGTGCGAGGCCTTGGAGGTGTCGGTCAATCGGACCCGAACCTTCTCCCCTGGCAATGAGCCGCGGACGAAGACGACCCTGCCGTCCAGATGCCCCACGCAGTAACCACCGTGGGCGACCTTGCCCATGACGAGGTCGAATTCCTCGGCCGGGGACGCATCAACAGACTCCTGCATCAGGCCAAGTCTAGGCCCCCAGTGGTGTCACTTCCGTGCGGCTGAGGCCTTGATAGGCCTCGAACCCCGCAATATCAGGGGTGGACGAGGCCACGTTCGCGAGAAGCTGACGTTGTGGCACTACCCGTGACGGCTTCGTGGTGATGATCACCACGAAGCCGTCACAAGGAAAGCATCCCGATGTCAGTGCCGCGGCGTGATCGTCGCGCTGGGATCCCGCCACGATCGCGGATCGTTGCGCTTCCAGCGCTTCTCCAGAATCGCCGAGCTGCACAACTGGTACGGCACCGAGGAGATGAGAACTCCGGGCATGAAGTGCAGGCGCGCCCGCACCACGAGAGCCGTCTGGTTGTGCAGGAGATGCTCCCACCAGTGACCGACGACGTACTCAGGAATGAACACCTCGACCATGTCTCGCGGGTTCTCGCTGCGGATACGACGAATATGGTCGATGAACGGGTTGGTGATCTCGCGGTACGGGGAGGCAATCACCTTGAGGGGGATGTCGATGTCCTCCTCGTCCCACCGCTCCAGCAAGCGGTCCGTGACGTCGGGGTCGACGTCGACGATGACGGCCTCCAGGAAGGTCGGCACGGTGGCCTTCGCGAACTGAATGGCCCTCATCGTCGGCTTGTTGAGGTCCGCGATCATGATGACCGCGTGCACACGCGACGGCAGGGCGCGATCGGACGGACTGTTGAGCTCCAGCTCCTCGGCCACCGCGTCGTAGTGCTTCTTGATCCCCGTCATGAGGCCATAGACAACTGCCATCGCGATGAGCGCGAGGTAGGCCCCATGAATGAACTTCGACGCCAGGATGATGACCAAGACGATGCCCGTGCCCACCAGGCCAATGCCGTTGATGACGCGCGAGTGCTTCCACCTGCGGCGCTCCTTGACCGAGGCTGAGGCGTCGGTGCGCAGCAGCCGCGTCCAGTGGCGCATCATTCCGGTCTGGCTCACCGTGAAGGAGATGAAGACGCCGACCACGTACAACTGGATCAGCGCAGTCACCGAGGCGTTGAAGACCAGCACGAGGATGATGGCGCCGGTGGCCAGCGTCAGGATGCCGTTGGAGTAGGCCAGACGATCGCCACGGGTGTGCAGACGACGGGGTAGGAAGCCGTCACGGGCGAGGATCGAACCCAACACCGGGAAGCCGTTGAAGGCAGTGTTGGCAGCCAAGAACAGGATGATCATCGTGCAGACGATCATGATGTAGAAGCCCGGTTTGAAGGAGTCGTAGAAGACGGTTCGGGCGAGCTGGCCGACGACCGTCACTTGGTCCTTGACGACATTTCCGTGAGTGTCGACGAGGCGGGACTCCCCCGTCGGGTCGAACATCTTGACGCCCGTGACATTGGCCAGGACGAGGATGCCCATGAGCATGGAGACGGCGATTCCACCGAGCATTGCCAAGGTCGTGGCGGCGTTCTTCGACTTCGGCTCGCGGAAGGATGGGACACCGTTGGAGATGGCCTCGACGCCGGTCAGCGCGGCACAGCCTGAGGAGAAGGTACGCGCCATGAGGATGACGAAGGCGATACCGACGAGACCGGTGTACTTCGGCGCTCCGACGGCCGTGTAATCGGCGGTGGGAGCGCGCAGACTGTCTCCAAGGACGAAAACCCTTGTCAAACCCCAAATCACCATGCAGATCACTGAGATCATGAAGGCGTACGTGGGCACGGCGAAGAAGGTTCCGGACTCCCTGACACCACGCAGGTTCATGGCTGTCAGAATCGCGATGACGACAGCAGCCGCGACGCCTTCGTGCCCGGCAAGGCCGGGGATCATCGCCTCGGCGTTCTGAATGCCCGACGACACCGACACAGCCACCGTCAGGACGTAGTCGACGAGCAGGGCGGAGGCCACGACGAGCCCGAACTGCGGGCTGAGATTGGCTGTCGCGACCTCGTAGTCACCACCGCCGGACGGGTACGCATGCACCGTCTGGCGGTAGCTCATCACGACGATGAGCATGACGAGGGCAACGGCAATGCCGATCTTCCACGAGAATGCGAATCCGGCAGCGCCTGCCAGCGACAGGGTGATGAGGATCTCGTCAGGGGCGTACGCCACGCTCGAGAGGGCGTCGGAGGCGAACACCGGCAGTGCGATCCGCTTCGGCAGGAGGGTCTCGCCCAGAGCACTGCTCTCGAGTTTGCGCCCGATGAGCACCCTCTTGACGGCTTGGAAAACCTTCACGACGGGCCACTCTACTTGCGTAGAACATCATCGGCACATTGCCGGTACCCTCATGATCGTGAGGTCAGCAACCGCCCTCGGACGAGACAGGCAGACCGGGACGCGGCAGAATGGCCTCGACAACCACGACACGGATGGGTGCCACCGCCACCCAGGAGAGGGGTCACGTGCACATCGTCATCATGGGATGTGGCCGAGTCGGTTCGAGCTTGGCCATCCTGTTGGAGAAGCGTGGCCACGACGTGTCGGTCATCGACATTGACGACAACGCCTTCCGCCGACTTGGGCCCGACTTCAAGGGGCGGACGGTCAAGGGGGTCGGATTCGACCGCTCTGTGCTGGAAAAGGCCGGCGTCCGCGAGGCTGACGGATTCGCTGCCGTCTCCAGTGGCGACAACTCCAACGTCTTGGCCGCCCGCGTGGTCCGCGAAGAGTTCGGAATCGACAACGTCGTGGCGCGCATTTACGACCAGGGACGTGCTGAGGTGTACGAGCGGCTCGGGATCCCGACGGTCGCGACCGTGCGCTGGGCTGCCGACCAGGTGCTGCGAAGCCTCATGCCGGAGGGTTCTGAGCCGGCCTGGCGTGATCCGTCCGGTCAGGTCCGTCTCATCCGCGTCAACACCCACACTGACTGGGTCGGGATGAAGATCTCCACCATCCAGGACCGCATCCACACCCCGCTGCCCTTCCTATTGCGGTTCGGTCAGGGCATGGTTCCTGACGACGCCACCCTGCTGCAGGACGGAGACGTCGTCTACGCAGCCGTCGAGGTCGAGCGCATCACCGAGATCGAGGGCCTGCTGGCCAAGCCGCCGGTCAAGCGCTGAGTGCCAGACACAACGCTCTGATCACCCGAGGCAAGGAGAATCGTGCGAATCGTCATCGTTGGAGCCGGTAACGTCGGTCGATCCATTGCCCGTGAGCTCACGGCTCATGGGCATCAGATCCTGCTCATCGACAAGAATCCCAAGGCCATGAAGCCGGACACCGTGCCGGAAGCCGAGTGGCTGTGCGCGGACGCCTGCGAGTTGGCGGCCCTCGAAGAGGCCCGCATCGACAACTGTGACATCGCCATCTCGGCCACCGGTGACGACAAGGTCAATCTGGTCCATTCGCTGCTCGCCAAGACCGAATTCGGCGTGCCGCGGACCGTCGCCCGTGTCAACCATCCCGGCAACGAGTGGATGTTCGACCAGGTGTGGGGAGTCGATGTTGCTGTGTCAACCCCGCGGCTCATGGCGGCACTGGTGGAGGAGGCCGTGACCGTCGGAGAGTTAGTCCGCCTGTTCACCTTCCAGAAGGGCCGCGCGAACCTTGTCGAGCTCACCCTGCCTGACAACTCGCCGCGTGTGGGTGACCGCATCCGCGACATCTCGATGCCCGGAGATGCAGTTCTCGTCGCCATCATCCGTGATGGTCAGGGGCGTGCGCCGGAACGTGAGACCGCCCTGGAGGCCGGCGATGAGCTGCTCTTCATGGTCTCGCCGAACTACGAGCCCGATCTGGTCGATCTGCTGGCACCTCACTGATCAGCTGATTCGGATTCTCACCGCCCCGAGACTTCTTGTGGGGCATCCCGCAACTGTGAGGCAGCACCCACCCTGTTGTCCCGCGCTCCTCTTCGTGTTCTCTCCTTCCCCCTCGTGCCCGGTTCCCCTCCGTCGTGGTAATCCCGGTTCTGGATAAGGCTGCTGTCAGCTGTGGTTGCATCAGGGCCGGTTGTCACCCAGATCCCCACCAGGGTTGAACGCCTCGACAATCTGTGGCTGGCCTGGAGAGCAGCAATACCCCACGCGCCCCGCACCTCACCTTGCCCAAGTAGTGGCAATAACGGTTACGACGGCCCCTGCTGCCAACCCACACGACAACAGGAGCCATCAGGACCCGCATCACCACACCAAGACGGAGTGAACGCGTGAGGTGAGCGGGAGGCCAACACGGGTCGGAAGGAAGATGAAAAACGGAGACACGAGATCAGGAATCGGGCAGCCATGCCAGGGAAACAGGCACCGAGCGGTGAAGAAGCGTCAGCGAAGGGAGCTGGGGCCACCCGGCCTGAAGACGAATTCCGGGGCCCGGCGAAGGCCCGGAGACCCCAAGATCCTTCGCTGAAGCTGTCACCTAGTCGAGGACTGCCACTCAGTCGGGAAGAACGGTGTACCTGGGGTTGTAGATCACTCGGCGCCCATCCGCCTCGGTGATCATCCCCTCGACGCTGATCCTTCGTCCAGCGCGTAGACCCGGGATGCGCCGCCGACCCATCCATATCAACGTCACGGCACCAGTACCGTCGCGCAGCTCGGCCTCGAGCCAGCGATTCGTTCCGCGAGGGTTGAGGGTCAGCACCTCGATCCTCCCCTGGAGGGACGCACGGGAACGCATCCTGGCCTCGGCAATGGTCGAGACCCCGGCATTAATGCTGGAGCGCTGCAAGTCGTCATCGACAAGATCCTCGTTGGACGCCGTGACCCGGTGCAGGACCCGCCGAAGCATCGACTCGCGGGGAGCGCGAGCATCGGTGCCTTCGGCCATGATCAGGACTCCTCCGGGTGCAGACCCTCAGGAACCTTCAGCGGGATGACGTCGCCGGGGACACGCGGACTGTCGTCGCGACGCACCACGAGGTTGCAGAAGAACTCCAGCAGTAGCTGGCCGGTGGCGTCGAGCTTCTCGCCGAGAGCCGACTCGCCCATCAGCACACCGCGCAGCAGCCAGCGCGGCCCCTGGGCCAACCAGGTGCGGGACACGTGGTACCCATCCTCACCGTCCGGTCCCTTCATCGGGACGATACGACGAAGCTCGGCACCCATCGGCCCTGGGCCGACATTGGCCTCGCCACCCTGAGCAGCGGTGCCGCGGACCATCTCCTCATGGACCTCGTCAATCATGACGGTCGAGGCAGGAGCAGCGAAGAGGGCCACCTCGATGGCGGAGTTCCCCTGAACGACGAGCAGGCTCTGCACGGCACCAGAGGCCTGGTCCAACTGGATCTGCATCTGCATGTTCTCGAACGGGGTGACGATGAGGGAACCGAAGTCGATGCGCTCGACATCGTCGGCGTCGAGGTCGACCTCGTCGATGTCGAAGGGGCCATCCTCGCGGTCGAGGTTGATCCGGTAGGTGGAGGCGTCCTTCTCCTCGCCGGGCTCGTCCTCGTCAGTGGTCTCCTCGACCTCGGGGTCGTCGGGAGCCTCCTCGGTGGTTTCGAGCTCCTCGTCGATGTCCTCATCCGTCTCGACGTCGTCGTTGCGCTTCTTGCGACCGAACATTGTGTCCTTCCTCGACCGACACTGTGGTGTCAACAAATGCAGTCTAACCATCAGCGGGACGCACACCAGAAACGCCGGTCGACCCGTATCCGCCTTGGCCGCGTTCGGTCTCGTCCAGGTCGTCGACCGGCTGGAAGACTGCCTGCACCACCGGGACGATGACGAGCTGGGCTATTCGCGACCCGGCATCAAGGTGCACGGACTCCCTGGGATCAGTGTTGATGAGCAGCACCTTGATCTGTCCTCGGTACCCGGAGTCGATGGTCCCGGGAGCGTTGACAATCGACAGTCCGCGCCGCGCGGCCAGGCCTGACCGCGGGTTGACCAGCCCGACGTAACCCTCCGGCAGGGCGATACGCACACCGGTCTCGACCATCGCCCGCTCCCCCGGCCCCAGGTCCACGTCATGGCGGCAGGTGAGATCGGCCCCGGCGTCACCGGGCATCGCATAGCGGGGCATGGCTTCCGAATCTGCCACGGTCGGGACAATGACGTCAGTCACGGCTGTCCTCCTCATCACGAGAGTCACTAGAAGGATCCTTGGAAACAGGCGGGGAGGACACAGCGGCAGAATCCGGCGCCACCACGTACTCGGACACGATCGCCGCCAACTTGTCGGGGTGACGAGTACTGACGATCCACGCCTGATGCGGGTCTGCAGGATCAGCGAGCCTCAACACGAGCCCAGACTTTATCCAGGGCCGTGTCACGAGGAACGATCCGACCTGATGGCTGGAGTGCATCACGGATGCCATCGTCCCTGCGTCCACGCCCCGAACCCGATCGACCCATCTCCACTCGATCCAGGACCGTCCTGCACCGAATCCGTCCTCAGTGACGACGATGCGTACCCGTCCGGCCTCGACGAAGGCAGCAACGACGAGCACGACGATGATGACGGCGACGATGATCCCCGTGGTCGGGCTCGTCCAGGCACCGATCGCCACGATGAGTGAGATCGCGACGGCAGCTCCGATAAGCCACCATGCAGGCGGAGCGCAGAGTCTCTCGGAGTAGACGACTGATCCAGCAGGATGGGGGGAATTCACCGTCACAGCCTAGTCGACGGGCCATGACGCAATATGATGACGTCATGATCCCAGAAAAGATCCTGTGGAAGGTCTACGCCGGTGCCCTCGGCGCCGTCACCACCATCGTTAGCCAGAAGGTCGTCGAAGGCGTGTGGAAGTACGTCACCGGCGACGACGAGACTCCCCAGCCTGATGACCCCGAGGTCTCGACCACGAAAGCACTCTCATGGGCGCTGGCCAGCGGCATCGGGATCGCCGGATCCCAGCTGCTGATGCACCGCTTCGTCAACAAGCGCTGGATGAAGTTCAGCTCGGTCAACCCCATCACCGGCAAGGACTTCAAGGACAAGAACGACGACTGAGCCCCCTACCCCACAAACGACAACGGACCCCCGCCACGTGGCGGGGGTCCGTTCACGTCGGGAGAGGATCAGACGCAATCGACGCAGTAGAACTGGCCGTCACGCTCCTCAGCCAGCTGGGAGCGTCCCTTCACGAGGAAGCAAGACGCGCAGGTGAACTCGCCGGACTGGCGAGGCAACACCCGAACGGTCAGCTCCTCATGGGACAGGTCAGCGCCGGGAAGCTCAAAAGCCTCAGCAGCCTCGACCTCGTCCTCGTCGACCTTTCCGGAGTTCTTGTCGTTGCGCTGGTTCTTGAGCTCCTCGATGGAGTCCTCACTGACCTCCTCATCAGTCTTGCGGGGAGCGTCG
Organism: Cutibacterium avidum ATCC 25577; assembly: GCF_000227295.1. Classification (GTDB taxonomy): domain Bacteria; phylum Actinomycetota; class Actinomycetes; order Propionibacteriales; family Propionibacteriaceae; genus Cutibacterium; species Cutibacterium avidum. The sequence goes on from NZ_JH165054.1 coordinate 2,056,529, forward strand.
TAATCGGTAGCCATGGTCACCTTCCAGTAAGGACTCGAGACGTCGCCAACTCGCTCGTTGCGAGCTGCGACCGCACAACATTCGCACCCTTGTGTATCACACCTGTCAAGTCGACAGACAGCGCGCCGGGGCATCCGGGCGGTACCATCACGCCCGGAGGCAGTAAGTTGGTGACTCACACAGCCAAACCCCGACCACAAGGGATCGGGAGGGAAGGTGGACGATGGACAGCGCTCTGAGCCCCCGCGAGATTCAGTCGCGGATCCGTTCCGGGGCCACTGTCGAGGAGGTGGCCGCAGAGGCGGGCGTCGGCGTCGACCAGGTGGAGCCCTTCGCCGTACCGGTCCTCGCCGAGTTGGACCACATCATCGAGGTTGCCATGACGTGCCCGGTTCGCCGCGCCGGCGCGGCCGGGTCCCACCGCACCCTGGGGACCGTCATTTCCCGCGTCGCCAAGGCCAATTCAATCCCCGATGAGAAGATCTCCTGGCGGTCGTGGCGCCACGAGGATCGCACCTGGGCCCTCGAGGCCACCTGGCCCGAGACCGAGGATGGAGCTCCGAGCGCAGCGATGTTCCGCTTCGATCTCAAGGGACGCCACACCTCCCCTGAGGACGCCGGTGCACGTTGGCTCGTCAACGGCCGGTCCCCTGCTCCCGCTGAGCCGTTGCCAGATGGTGCTCCCGATCCCGATCAGGAGCCGACGCTGGATCTCAACGACGAGTTGGCCATCGTTCGCGCAGTGAGCAATCATCCGCAGCAGCCGGCCGACCCCAATGCCGTCGCCGGGATGACCAAGCACGACGGGGTCTATGACTTCGTCCCCTCATCCCCGGCCGACATGGACATGCTCTACGAGATGCTGGCAGGCTTCCAGGAGGACTCGGTCAACATTTATGAGGGCTTGGAGACGCCGGTGGTCGACGCCGATTCCGCCCCCAGAGTCCAGACGTCGGAAGCATCACAGGCCGCAACGCAGGAGTCCCAGACCGACGACTTCCAGGACGAGAACGCTCCCTCGGACACAACCGAAGAGCCCCCCACCGCTCCTGATCCGAAAAGGCCTGAGCCCGGGACGGACGCTCCTGCCAGGAAGCCGACGACCAGGGCGACGTCTCGCAGGTCAAAGTCCACCAAGGACAGCCAGCCTGCCGACAAGGACGAGCCCCGACAGGATGCCCTCGTCGAGGGTGGCGAGCAGCCGCGCAAGAAGCGCAAGCCTCGCAAGTCCAAGAGGGCGTCGATCCCGTCGTGGGACGAAATCATGTTCGGAGGACCCACCCCCCACGCGTGAGAGGTCACGACCGCCGGAGACGTTCACAACCACACGAGCCCCGCCGTCCAGCCGGGCTCGTGGCATTCGGGGCTCTCAGCCGTCGAAGGGCAGGGTTTGCTCCGAAAGGGTCGCCTTGGACATTTCTCCGGTAATTCCCTGACGGTGATGACGACGACACAACACCTCGTAGTGGATCTCGGATCCGCCGCCGATGTCGCCGACGCCCACCTGATCCCCCTCACGCGCCATGACGCCGCCGACGATACGGGCGTTGTGGGTCGCAGGACGTCCGCACCAACACAGTGGCGAGACGGGAGGCTGGACGACACGGTCGGCGAGCTCGACGAGCCGTTTGGATCCGGGGAAGAGCGCGGTCCGGAAATCGGCGAGGATGCCGAAACAGTAGACGTCAACCCCGAGGTCGTCGACGACCCGCGCGAGCTGATCAATCTGTTCGGGACGGTAGAACTGGGCCTCGTCACAGATGAGGTAGTCGATGCGCCCACCGCGACTCAACCGCGCTACGACGTCTTGGTAGAGGTCCAGGGAGTCCGTCACCTCGACGGCCTCGACGCTCAGACCGATTCGGGAGGTGATGCGGGCACCGCCGGACCGATCGTGCATGGCATACCTGACACCCTGACGGTCATGGGCCGACTGAGCGTGGTCCATCTGCAACGCGAGTGTGGACTTTCCGGAGTCCATCGGCCCGGTGTGGAAGACGAGCTCAGCCATCCTCAGCCCTCGCAGACCTGCGCCAGCAACGGAATCCTCATCTCTTGCGGGGTCAGGGAACCATGCATGCCGACCAGGGAGAGTTCCTTGGGGGTGGCACGGCTCATGATCGCCCAGTCGTCGCGGGTGATCGCCAGCACATCACCGAACCGGGATCGAGTGGATTCATCGACAGGCCCGAAGAGTTCCGCGTCGACGGCGTCATCACCCACCACGACCTGGGCACGATCTCCGAGCACCCGTCGCCAACGCTGTGCGACCTCGTCGGGACGTCGGGTGTAGATGTGGCGGAATCTCGGCTCCCCTGCCAGCAGATCGACGTCTGCGAGCAGTCCTCCCTCGTCCTCCACCATGACGCGGTGGTCCTGCGGCACATCGATCATGCCGTGATCTGCCGTAACCACCAGCGCAGTGCCGGGATCCAGCTCGTCGAGGAGAGCCCCGACGAGATCGTCAACCCACATCAAACGCGATCTCCACGCAGCGGACTGCCATCCCTCACCGTGGCCGACATGGTCCAGGGAACGCTCGTAGACGTAGGTCAGAGAGGCCTCCCCGCCCTGAGACGCGGCGAGGGTCTTGCGGACCCGCTCGTCGACGTCGTCCTCGTTGCGAACGGCAACGAATCTCGGACCCCGCAAGCTCGCTCGCGTCAGCCCAGACCTCTCGAACCGTGCCGGGCCGACGCTGCTGACCGTCACTCCCGCTGCCACCAGGTCTTCGAAGGCCGTCGGGTGGGGCTGGACCACCTCGGGGTCGTCTCCGTTGGCCCAGCTCAACGCGTTCATGGCCTGTCCGGAGGGAGCACGGAAGGTGTACCCGGCGACGCCGTGGCGTCCGGGAACGGCACCTGTACCGATACAGCTCAACGAGGTGGCCGTCGTTGACGGAACCTGGCAGGTCAGGTCATGGCACACCTGCATGTCCGACAGGGCGGGAGCCAAGTGACGGGACTGCTCGAGGTTCTCCCGCCCCATCCCGTCGACGAGTAGGAAGACGTAACGCCTCGCCTCGGGCAGGCCGAGCCCAGCCGACCTCTGACCCGTCAACACCCTTCCCATGGCGGGCACCAGGTCGGAAAGGGTTTGCGGACCCGGCGCCATGAGGTCAGGGCCAAGCAATGAACTCATCGTGCTGCTCCAGTGGCGACCTGCATTCGAGTGGCAAACCCCATCATCCGCTCGACCTGGTCGGGGCCGTCAGCAGCAGGACTCATCCGAATGACGATGTCATCCCCGCTGAAGGTGCCGGTGTAGCCATGATCGGCGGTACACATCGGGTCACCGCAAGTGGCAGGCTCGAGCTCGATGCGCGACACCGCGCCCCACGTCATCTGCAGCCAGGTCTCCACGGTCGCTGCTGAGGGGTCCTTGCCAAATTTGTCGGGATGCTGGACGACGCGCGTCAGCACCACCGAGCTCACCTCCGACAGCGGGATCGACTCACTCGAGGTCACGGCCTGGAGCTGTCCTCCCTCAGTCCGCTCGTCGGTGTGACCGATGAGCATTCGCGTCGCAGTGCGCAGAATGACGGTGAGGTGCCGGTGAACCTCGTCATTGTCGAATACTGCCTCGAGGTGAAGCAGATGGTCGAGGATCTCCTCTCCTGCCAAGGAGGTTTCGGCGACGTCGCTGACCAGTTCAGGGAAGAACCCACAGGACTGGATCTCGGCAGCTAGGGCAGCCGGAAGAGGAGTTCGGGCTTGATCGACAGACTGGCTCACCGGCCCATCGTCCCACGACGAAGCCCGATCCAGTAATCTCCAAGACATGTCGAACCGGCCGTTCATCGGAGCCCGAGTCGAGGATGCCCTTCACAGGCGCCTCAACACCACGCTGCGCCGACGCGGTTGGGTGCAGCGCGTGATCGGATATCGCAGTTACGGATCGGCCACCCATGTGCGCGTGCTGGGCCGAGTCGTCCTCACCAGTCCCCCTGGTGCCACTCCGGAAGAGGAGCGTCATCCTGACCGTTCTCCGCTCACCCGGCGCAACATGTTGTCCATCGACCTGCTGTCCCAGCGAGGATGGCACAACTTCCTCGGTCTTCCGGCGCCGGGTACCGAGGTCGTCGTCGACGTCAACGGGGAGAAGATCACCGTCCGGGCAGACCGTGGCGGATACGTGGACGTGCGCGTCAAGAACAATGGGCTGCAACCGGGATGGCACGAGGTCACCCTCTCGACCTCCGGGGACACGACGAAGGCGAAGGTCCTCGTCGTCTCACGCAACACCCGCTTCGGCATCGTGTCCGACATCGACGACACCGTCATCGCAACCTCCCTGCCGCGATCTCTCATCGCCGCCTGGAACTCCTTCGTGCTCACCGAGCAGGCCCGCAAATCCATTCCCGGTATAGCCCGCATGTACCAGAAGCTGTTGGAACGCCATCCCGACGCACCCGTGGTCTACGTGTCCACCGGCGCCTGGAACACCTATCCCTTCCTGGTGAGGTTCCTGGCCCGTCACGGCTATCCGCAAGGACCATTGCTGCTGACTGACTGGGGGCCGACGAACACCGGTTGGTTCCGCTCCGGCGTCGACCACAAGCGGACGGCCCTGCGCGAATTGGCCCGCGATTTCCCTGACATCGAGTGGGTCCTGGTCGGCGATGACGGGCAGCACGACATCCGGATCTACTCCGAGTTCGACGAGCTGCAACCCGGCCACACCCGCGCGATCGCCATTCGGGAGCTCTCGACGACCCAGCAGGTGCTGGCCCACGGCACGACGACGGTGCTGGAGGATCGCCACCGTGTGCAGTGGACCCCCGAATCAGCCCCTCTGGTACGCGCCCCTGACGGCGACCAGTTGGCCCCACTCCTGGACAAGGCGCTCAACCATGAGGACTCACCAGGACGGCCCTGACATGCGGATTTCGCGCCGATCGACCAATATAGGTCGTTAGCGTGTGCTGCTAAGGAGGTATCACGATGGCCAAGAAGACGGTGGATGACGACTTCACCGAGAACATCATCGACGTCGATGTCTCCCGCGAGATGGAGAACAGCTTCCTCGAGTACGCCTACTCCGTCATCTACTCTCGTGCCCTGCCCGACGCCCGTGACGGCCTCAAACCTGTTCAGCGTCGCATCCTCTTCACCATGAGTGACATGGGGGTCCGCCCTGATCGCGCCCATGTGAAATCGGCCCGTGTCGTCGGTCAGGTCATGGGTCAGCTCCACCCACACGGCGACGCCGCCATCTACGACGCCCTCGTCCGCACCGCCCAGCCCTGGGCCATGCGCCTCCCTCTGGTCGACGGGCACGGCAACTTCGGATCCCTGGATGCCGGCCCGGCCGCCATGCGTTACACCGAGTGCCGGATGGCTCCCCCAGCCCTGGCCATGATTGACGGGTTCGACGAGGACACCGTCGACTTCGAGCCCAACTACGACGGCAAGGAGACCGAGCCGTCGGTTCTGCCGGCCGCCTTCCCGAACCTGCTCGTCAACGGGGCGTCGGGCATCGCGGTGGGTATGGCCACCAACATTCCGCCACACAACCTCGTCGAGGTCGTCGCCGCCCTGCGTCACATGCTCAATCACCCGGACACCGATCTCGAGGAGATCATGCGCTTCGTGCCGGGACCGGATCTGCCCACCGGCGGGCGGATCGTCGGCCTTGACGGCATCGCTGACGCCTACCGGACCGGCAAGGGCTCCTTCAAGATCCGCGCCACCGCCCGCATCGAGAAGGTCTCCCCGCGACGCCGCGGCATCGTCGTCACCGAGCTGCCGTACATGGTCGGCCCGGAGCGCATCATCGACCAGATCAAGACCTTGGTGCAGTCCAAGAAGATCACCGGCATCTCCGACGTCAAGGACCTCACCGACCTGGCCAACGGCACCCGTCTGGTGATCGAGGTCAAGAACGGCATCAACCCGGAGGCCCTGCTGGAGCGGTTGTACAAGCTCACCAAGCTCGAGGACTCCTTCGCGATCAACGCCGTCAGCCTGGTCGAGGGACAGCCGAGAACCCTCGGTCTGAAGGAGATGTTGCAGGTCTACCTCGACCATCGCCTCGAGGTCACGCTGCGGCGCACCAACTTCCAGCTCAACAAGGCCAAGGACCGGCTGCACCTCGTCGAGGGACTGTTGCTGGCCATCGTCGACATCGACGACGTCATTGCCATCATCCGGTCCTCCGAGGACGCGGCAACGGCCCGCACCCGACTCATGGAGGCCTTCAACCTCGACGAGGTGCAGGCCAACTACATCCTCGACATGCAGCTTCGTCGACTCACCAAGTTCTCCACGATCGAGTTGGAGTCCGAGCGTGACGAGCTGCGCGAGCGCATCGAGGGGCTTGTTCTCATCGTCAATGACGAATCCGAACTGCGTCGAGTCGTCTCGGAGGACCTGGCCGAGGTGTCCACCAAGTACGGCACGCCTCGTCGCACCGTGCTGCTGGGAGCGGCTCCCGCCGTCGCTGCAGCCTCCGCCCCGCTGGAGGTCCCCGACGATCCCTGCTGGGTGCTGCTGTCGGCCACTGGTCTGCTGGCCCGTATCGACACCGAGGATGACCTGCCCAGTGGCGGGGACAGAGCCAGCCACGACGTCATCATCTCCCGTGCCCGCACCACGGCCCGTGGTGATTTCGGCATCATCACCAGTACGGGTCGTCTCATCAGGGCACATGCCATCGAGCTGGCCAGTCTGCCCATGACTGCCACCGCACCGTCGGTGGCCGGTGGCACCCCACTGGCGGACCTCGTGGGGCTGGAGAAGGACGAGAAGGCCCTGGCGGTGACGAGTTTGTCCGGGGAAGGCCCCTCCCTGGCCCTGGGAACTCGAAACGGCATCGTCAAACGCGTCAATCCGGAACTGCTCGGCAAGGATTTCTGGGAGATCATCAGCCTCAAGGACGGCGATGAGGTCGTCGGAGCCGTCGAGCTGGACGACGAGAACCTCGAGCTGTGCTTCGTCACCGAGGGAGCCTCCCTGCTTCACTTCCCTGCCACGGCGGTGCGCCCGCAAGGACGTTCCGGTGGTGGTGTGACCGGTATCAAGGCCAAGGACCCAGTCGTCTTCTTCGGCGCGGCTCCCAGCCATGGTTCGTCGGTCGTGACGATTGCGGCCTCCTCCCCCGCTGCCGCCGGCAAGGAGCCCGGTTCGGTCAAGGTGACCCCCTTCGACCAGTTTCCGCCCAAGGGCCGTGCGACCGGCGGCATGAGGTGTCAGCGCTTCCTCAAGGGTGAGACGGCCCTAGTGCTCGCCTGGATCGGCCCTGACCCTGCCGTGGCATGTGCGGCATCCGGTGTTCCTGTCGAGCTGCCGGAGCCGAGCCTGCGTCGTGACGGCTCCGGGGATCAGGGACGCCAGCCCATCCTGGCCGTCGGCACCCGTAATCATGGCGGTGACGACGTGGCCAATCCCGCCGAACGGCTCGATCCGGACACCTCGGACGACGATCTCCAACCCACCGATGTCAGGAGCGGGGCGACTCCCGACGCGGGCGGAGCTCTCATCCCCGCCCCGGAGTCGACCCTCGCGAAGGACTCGGAGGAGTCCAAGCCGCACCGCCGTCGTCGCCGTACCAGGACTGAGCACGACGACAAATCAGAACCGGACCTCTTCAGCTGATCAGGAGGCTGCGACCATGTTCGACGACCTGATGGATGGCAATGCCCGCTATGCCGAGTCCTTCGACCTGGCAGACATGCCGGGGCAGGCAGCTCGAGGGGTCGGGATCGTCTGTTGCATGGATTCCAGGCTGGATCCTCCGGCGATCTTTGATCTCAAGGTCGGGGACGCGAAGGTGCTGCGTACTCCTGGTGGCCGGTTGACCCCCGATGCTCACATCGGGCTCATCGTGGGCTCTCACGTCCTCGGGATTGATCGAATCGTTATGCTGGCCCACACCAAGTGCGCGATGGCCAGCGGGGACGACACCTCGGTCATTGAGAAGGTGCGACAGACCGACGGCACTGACCTGTCCGGCATGCGTATCGGGTCAACCCCCGATCAGATGGCTGGCCTGCGTCACGATGTCGCGACCCTACGCCGGGACCCACTGGTAGCCGCCGACGTGTGCGGCATGGTCTATGACGTCACGACCGGACAGGTCGAGCGGGTCTGCTGATCCCACTCGTCCGCGAACAGTTGCCTGTCCAGGTGTCCTGGTTCAGGTGAGCCGGGATGCCTGAACCAATCACTTGTTCTGGGTCTCGGCGGTGCTGACCGGGATCATCGCCACCAGACCGACCACGAGCACCAGGACGATACCGATGATTCCCCAGTACTGGTTGTTGTCGCCATCTGTGACGGCGTGTCCCATCGTGATGAAGAGACCGAAGAGGGCTGGCGCCAGGAAGGACACCGCCTTACCCGTCGTGGCGTAGAGGCCGAAGACCTCGCCTTGGCATCCCGGCGGACAGATCCGGGCGAGGAGACTTCGCGAGGCCGACTGGGCCGGGCCGACGAAGCCGCACATGATGAGGCCGAGCACCCAGAACACCATGGCCGAACCGTTGTGGCCGATGAAGACACCGATGCCGCAGGCAGACAGCACGACCAAAGAGACGATGATGAGGTGTTTGGGGCCGATTCGGTCGTCCAGGCGTCCCAGCAGGATGGTCGAGATACCGGCAACCAGATTGGCCACGATGCCGAAGATGAGGACATCGGCAGCACTGAATCCAAAGGTCTGACGGGCCAACGGGCCACCGAACTGGAAGACGCCGTTGAGGCCGTCACGGAACAGCGCCGAGGCAATGAGGAAGATGATGGTGTTGCGGCTGATGTGCCAGATTCTCACCACGCTGCGCCACAGTTCGGCGTAGGCATGTCCCAGCGCGCGGAATCCTCGTAACTGGGGCTCGGACTGGTCCACCGGGCGTGGGTTGTCACGCAGGATGAGGAAGGTGGGCAGGGTCAGCGCCAGGATCCAGATGGCGCAGAACAGCATCGCCACACGGATGTTCATACCTTCGTGGCTCGTGACCCCGAACCAGCCGACCTTCGGCTTGATCCAGGCGATGTAGATGACGAGCAGCGCGATGATGCCGCCCAGGTAACCCATGCCCCATCCCAGACCGGAGATGCGACCGATCTTGCCGGGCTCCGCGACGTCGTCGAGCATGCCGTTGTACAGCGAGCTGCCGACGTCGGAGATGACCGTGCCGACTCCCAACAACACCAGCCCCAGGACAAGATAGGACGGATGGGGCTTGACGAAGAACAGCAGCCCGGACATCACGGCCAGGGTCCAGGTGAGCCATTTCAGGGCAGTCACCTGGCGTCCTCGTCTACCTGCCCACTGGCCGACGATCGGCGCCAGCAAGGCGATCGCCAGACCGGCCAGACTCATCGTCCATGACAGGGCCGTGACAGTGGTGTCCTTCGGCCCGAAGGCGTCACCGACAAGGTAAACGGCAAAGACGAAGGTGGTGATGACTGATGCGAAAGGCTGAGTGCCCGGATCCCACATGGCCCAGGCGAAGACGCGTTTGCGTTGGTCCGCCGGCACGTCGACGTGGCTCATGGTTGTGAAGTTTAGCGGTGCCCAGCCACTTGTGGTCACTGCTCATCGCAGCATCAACCCAGCACGACGGGAACCCCAAAAGCTCCCAACAGGATCGTCACGACGATCGAGACGGTACCCGGAATGACGAAGGGATGATTGAAGACGATGCGTCCAACTCGCGTCGAGCCGGTGTCGTCCATCTCCATAGCGGCAACCGTCGTAGGGTAGTTCGGCAGCAGATAGTAATTGGCCACTGCCGGGTAACAAGCCAGCATCACCGCGGGCGACACACCAATCTTGGCCACCACCGGCATGAAGGCAACGGTGGTCGCAGCGTGAGAGAACATCAGTGGCGCAGCCAGATACAGGATCACCGACAGGAACCACGGGGCGGAGTGCAGGATCGAGGCGCCAGCATGGGTCAGGACGTCCATGTAGTTATTGACAAACATGTTGCCAAGCCATGCCAGCCCCAGAATGCAGATCGCTGCTGACATTCCGGCCCGAAATGTCGCTTGGGTAGTGAGCTGTTTGACGTCCTCATGCGAGATCATGCAGATGATCATCGCTGTCGTCAACATGATGAGCATGATCGCCGCCGACGACGTCATGGGAGGCTTGGACAGCACACCGACTTCCTCTGACGAAATGGTGGCGTAACCGACCACCACGACAAGGGCGATCAGGAAGGCGACAAGGCTGGGTACGGCCGACCGCTTTGGCTTCCAGGCGGTGTCGCCGACAGCCGCATTGTGGCTCACCAAGCCCTTGGCCTCGCGTTCCTGGTAGACCGGGTCATCCTCGAGATCCTTGCCCTGGTGCGATGCCACAACCGCACCAACAGCGCACCCGATAAAGGTGGTAGGAATCGTCACCGCAAGAATCTTGAGATATCCCACCCCCAGCGGCTCCAGAACTCCGACCAACGCCAATGTCGCTGCCGAAATCGGTGAGGATGCAACCGCAACCTGGGACGCAACAACGGCTATGGACAACGGTCTCGACGGTCTGATCTTGTGCTCCTTCGCCACTTCGACGATGACTGGCAACACAGAATACGCGGTATGTCCAGTGCCACACAGCAAGGAGAGGAGGAACGTTGATAACGGCGCAAGATAATTGATGTGGTTCGGGTGCTTGCGCAGCATGACCTCAGTCAGGTGCACCAAGTAGTCCATGCCACCTGCAAGTTGGAGGGCTGCGATGGCGCAGATGACGGTCATGATGATTCCGATGACCGTCCAGGGAATGTCCTCAGCCACTTTCGTGTGGAGACCAGTGGCCGCGAGGACAATACATCCCGCGCCTCCCGCGAGCCCAACACCAACTCCACCGAGGCGCGAGCCGATGATGATGAAGATGATGGCCACAGCAAGGTGGAACCAGATCATTGCTGCAGCCTCCCCACAGCGGATTCTCCATCAATCTTGGCGTTGTATCCGCCACCGGGCTGTCGTATGTGATCCAGCATGGCCTGCTCCTATCCGCCCAGGGCCGCGACATTCTTGCCCTGGCACCTCAGCGACGATAGCGAATACATTTTTTCACTACTACGATCTACCGTAACTTCTCATACACGAATTGTCGTGGGAACAACTGTGCATGCCGTCGCATCGCTTAAGGCCAGTCACCTAGGCAGCACACCGAGTGCACCTCACAGCGTCACCGCGAGGCAGCATTAACGAGCCGTGAGCAAGCCCTCTCAGGCGTCGATCTGTTCGGCGTCGAGACGGTAGGCCCCCTCGACGATGAACTGCTTGCGCGGGGCCACGTCGTTGCCCATGAGGATCTCGAAGGTGCTCTCGGCCTCGGCGGCGTCGTCGACGGTGATGCGACGCAAGGTGCGATGTCGCGGGTCCATCGTCGTCTCCTTGAGCTGGGAGGCGTCCATCTCACCCAGACCCTTGTACCGCTGCGGTTCCTTGAACCGCACCCCCTTCTTGGTCAACTGGGCGGCGGTGCGCTGGTACTCGGCGTCAGTGTAGGTGTAGAGGTATTTGTCCATCCCGCGCTTGGGATTGATGAGCTCGAAGCGATGCAGCGGAGGCACGGCCGAGAACACCCGGCCCGCTTCCACCATCGGGCGCATGTAGCGGAAGAAGAGGGTTGCCAGCAAGCAGCGGATGTGGGCGCCGTCGGAGTCGGCGTCAGCCATGAAGATGACCTTGCCGTAGCGAGCCTGGTCGAGGTAGAACGTCTTTCCCGACCCGGCCCCGACAACCTGGAGGATCGACGCGCACTCGAGATTCTTGAGCATGGCGCCGAGGTCGGCCTTCTGGACGTTGAGGATCTTGCCTCGGATCGGCAGCAGGGCCTGGTGCTCGGAGTTGCGGGCCACATTGGCCGTTCCCAGGGCGGAGTCACCCTCGACGATGAACAGCTCGGTCACATCGGGATCCGAGGAGCGGCAGTCCTTGAGCTTGGGAGGAAGGTGCGAGGACTCCAGGGCATTCTTGCGGCGCTGGTTCTCCTTGTGAGCGCGGGCCGCGACACGCGTCCGGGAGGCATTGACGACCTTCTCCATGAGGGTGCGTGCCACCGGCTTATCGGCAGCCTTGGCCGAGGTCAGGAAGGCCGCCATCCTCTCCTCGACGATGCGAGCCACCAGACGACGCACCGGCGGGGTGCCCAGCACCTCCTTGGTCTGGCCCTCGAACTGAGGTTCGGCGAGACTCACCGTCACCACGGCCGTCAGGCCCTCCAGGACATCGTCCTTGACGATCTCCTCGGACGACTTGAGGATCCGCGTCCCCTCCAAGCCCGCGTTGAAGGCTCGCAGCAGGCCCTGCTCGAACCCCTGGACGTGGGTGCCTCCCTTGGGAGTGGCGATGATGTTGACGAAGGAACGCACCGTGGTGTCGTACCCGGTGCCCCAGCGCAGGGCGATGTCCACCTCGAGGTCGCGGTCGACGTCGGTCGGCGTCATGCCACCGTTCTCGTCGAGCATCGGAACGGTCTCGGTGAAGGAGGCTCCACCCTGCAACCTCATGACGTCATTGACCGGCTGATCATTGGCGAGGTACTCGGCGAACTCGGAGATACCGCCGTCGAAGCGCATCGTCTCGGAGACGGTCTCGAGGACGTCGCCGGTCTCCGGATCAGTCTGGATCCCACGCTCGTCGGTGATGACGATCTCCAGCCCCGGAACGAGGAAGGCCGTTTGACGAGCACGATCAGCAAGCTTGGACCACGACAGCTTGGCATCAGGCAGGAAGATCTGCCGGTCCGGCCAGTAGCGCACCCGGGTACCGGTGGCTCCGCGCTTGGCCTTGCCGATCTTGCGCACCCCGGACTCGGGGGTGAAGGGGGCATCGGGGCCTTCCCCGTCGAAGGAACCAGGGACACCGCGTCGGAAGCTCATCCCCCACACCGTGGACTTGCGGTCCACCTCGACGTCCAGACGGGAGGAGACGGCATTGACGACCGATGCGCCCACGCCGTGCAGACCGCCTGAGACGTTGTAGGCCCCGCCACCGAACTTTCCGCCGGCATGGAGCTTGGTGTAGACCACCTCGACGCCGCTCAGCCCGGTCCTCGGCTCGACGTCGACCGGAATACCACGTCCCTCGTCGGTGACGAGGATCGACCCACCCTTCTCCAGGGTGACGGTGATACGACGCCCGAACCCGGCCAGCGCCTCGTCGACACCGTTGTCGAAGATCTCCCACAGACAGTGCATGAGGCCGCGGGTGTCGGTCGACCCGATGTACATGGCGGGACGCTTTCGGACGGCTTCAAGACCTTCAAGCACCAAGAGGTTCTTCGCGCCGTACTCACGGCTCGTCGACGCCGTGCGCACTGTGTTTCCGGCACTGGCTGAGGCGTCAGCGACGACGGATGATGGAGTCGAGGTCTTGTCCATGGTCACGCAGACAGCCTATCGGCACGCTCGGACAGGGTTTCGACAAGAATGTTCGTCCCCAGCGGCGTTCATTCCGCGATACTCCTGGGAACATTCCCACGATGACGTACGTTGTTCATACGGTGACCGAACACTTGAACCGGAGGAGGTTGTCATGAGCACCACGATGATCGAGCATCACGCCCTCACCACTGCGGACCGTTGTGATCGTTGCGGCGCACAGGCCTATGTGCGCATCACGCTGCGCAATGGTGGCGAGCTCCTCTTCTGTGCCCACCACGCCAGGGCTCACGAGGACAAGCTGAAGCAGGTGGCCCTGCACATCCAGGACGACACCACGAAACTTTTCTCCCATGCCTGAGGAACCCACGATCATTGGCGTGTCCGGGGTCTACCACCCAGGACGACGCTGCAACGTCGAGTTCGGCCCGCTGGCTGCCCACGCCGTCGAACTGTCCGGTGCCACCGGCACACCCAAGATTGGGTACTTGGCAACAGCCTGCGGCGACCAGGAGGCCCGGCTGGCACAGCGTCAGGAGGCTGCCCGCCTGCGCGGTTGGCGACTCAACCCGCTCACCCTTTTCATGATGCCCAACGTCGATGACGTCGAGGGGTATCTCTTCGATCAGGACCTCATCTGGGTTGACGGCGGGTCAGTCGTCAACCTGCTGGCAGTCTGGCGAGCCCATGGACTTGACGAGATCTTCCGCCGCCTCTGGTTGTCAGGCAAGGTCCTGGGTGGAGTCAGTGCCGGGTCAATGTGCTGGCACGCTGGCGGAGCCACCGACTCCTTCGGGCCGGATCTTCGACCCTGTATCAACGGGTTGGGATTCCTGCCCTGGGGCAATGGCGTCCACTACGGAGTCAACCCACAGCGCCGCGAGTTGCTGTGCCGAATGGTCGGAGAAGGCCTCTTCCCGAAGGCCTACTCGAGCGAGAACGGTGTTGGGATCGTCTATCGAGGTACCGAGGTCAGCGAGTTCGTCTGCGACCGTCCCGACGTGTATGGCTGGGTCACTGAACAGGTCCCCGGCAAGGAAGGTCCGGAAGCCTTCCATGAGGAGCCCATCACACCGCGTCGTCTCCCTGACTGATCCCCTTGTCAGGATTCATTCCTGTGAATCCTGTGAATACCGATACCCTTTGGCCACACCCCCCACACATCAAGGAGGCGTTCTGTGGCCGGGATCATCATTGCCATCGTCGCAATCATCACCGTGGCATGGCTCATCATCGCCAAGGCTCATGCGGCCTCTGCCATCTTCGTCGTCGGCACCATCTTGCTGCTCATCGCCGGGCTCATGGGCAAGGTCAGTGCCAGCACAGTCGAGATCAAGAGCTCGGGCACCGCGCTCTACGACGAGCTGCTCATCATCGAACACATCATCGCCGGACGGTTCTCCGGTATCGGTCTGTCCATCATGGTGCTCTTCGGTTTCGTGGCGTACATGCGTCACATCGGTGCAGACGCTCGCTCCGTCGTCATGCTGTCGGCGCCCCTCAAGAGGTTCCACGGCTCCTACTGGCTGGTTCCCATCACCTTCGTGCTCGGCTCCGTCCTGTCCCTGGTGGTACCTTCAGCCGCTGGCCTGTCCCTGCTGCTCATTGCCACCCTCCTACCCGCACTCATCGCGGCTGGTCTGAGCCCCCTGACGGTGGGAGCGGTCATCGTGACATCCTCGACGATCATGCCGACTCCGCTGGAGGCAGGAATCATCCAGGGTGCCAAACTCACCGACATGACGCCGTCGTCCTTCGTCTTTGGCCACGTCGCCAAGGCCACCGTCCCGACCCTCATCCTCACAAGCCTCGTCCACATGTGGTGGCAGTGGTACATGGATCGCCGTGACGTCAGGGCCGGTCGCGGTCATGATCCCCACGTGACTGCTGACGATCAGGCTGATCGCGCCACTGCTGAGGCCATGGAACGTGCCTCGACGGTGCCCGCCGCCTATGCCCTGCTGCCGATCCTTCCCCTGCTCGTCATCATCGTGACGGCAATCCTCAACCAGTCCGGGGCCATTGGTTTCGAGTTCGGCATCGTCCCGACAACCGTCGTCTGCTCCCTGTTCGCACTCATCTGCGAAATGATCCGCACCCGCTCCGTCACCAGCGTCTTCGACGGCTTCAAGAGCTTCTTCACCGGCATGGGTGACGCTGCTGGCGGCGTCGTCGCCCTCGTCATCGCGGCCAGCGTCCTGGTGGAAGGCATCCAGCAGCTGGGCATCATCACCGCCCTGACCGACGCTGCACGGTCCTCCCACGGGGCCGCCGCCGTGGTGTCATTGAGCTTCGTCGCCGCCACCGCGTTGCTGTCGGTGCTCACCGGTTCCGGTACCGCCCCGTACTTCTCCTTCGCAGAGGTCGTCGGTCACCTGCCCGCCAGCAGCGGGGTTCTCCCGGTGCGCACCCTGACGGCGATCTGGGGCACCTCGAACCTCATGCGTCAGGCCTCACCGGTGTGTGCTGCCGTCCTCATCGTGGCAGGCGCGATCAAGGTGAGCCCGGCGGAGCTCGTGAAGCGCACCGCAGTGCCCATGACCATCGCCACGATATGCAACGCCATCCTGGCGATGCTGTTCATCCAGGTGTGATCGTCATTTGGCTTCGATCGCATCCTCGCGAATGAGCCGCTGGAGTTCCACCCCGCCGAGGGAGTCGTCGACGGCACCATCAGTGTCGTCGACGTGGAACCCGTGGCGCTCATAGAACTTGATCGCGCGGGCGTTGTCAGCAAAGACCCACACATAAGCCGAGCGGTGTCCGATGCAGGCGTTGAGGAGATCGTCCGAGGCCCCGCAGTTACGAGCTTCGGGAAGGACGTGGAGGGTCGCAACCTCCCACGGCGTGGGAGCATCCGGGCTGGTGGAGATGCGTGCCATTGCCACTCCGACGGTCATCATGTCGAGGCGATCGACGAGGATCTTGAAAACCGCACCGTCGTCCATGAACTGCTTCCACTGCTCGATGGTGGTGTGGACGATGCCGGGGCCAGTGACCTCGGTGAGGATGTCGTTGGGGATCACCCCCTGACCGATTTCCCGGAAGCACACTGCCTGAACAGCCGCAGCCTCAGGAAGGTCCTCGCGATGAGCGTCCCTGACGACGAAACGACCGGGAGCGGTGGCCGGGTCGTGCGCCGGTCTTGACGGCATGTCAACATTGACTGACGTATCCATGACCTGATCCTACCGGTCCGGGGCCTCACAGAGGCCCGGTTCGCAACGGTCGAATTGTCGAACCAGTCCAGACACCATGGCAAACAGTTGAGGAAGGACTCCTCCCAACATGTCCTCACGCACGCCGCAATGGCCTGCCCGTCGCCGGCGTCCGTCTGTCTGATCCGAATAGTCACCGATCCCTCCTGCACCATGATCCCACCGACCACAGCCCTTGAGTACGGTGGACGCGTGGCAGACACGAAAGGCTCTCGTCATTCCTGGCTACGCACCGCTTCTGGTCTCGTGGGTCTGGTACTGGCCGTTCCGGTGCTGGCGTGGTCAGTGGCTGCGATCCTGCCGTCCCACCATGCCCTGACCCTCGTCTCCTCCGTTCTGGCGGGTTCGTTGGCCGTACCGGCATTGGTCATTGCCGCCATTGCCCTCATCCTCGCCCTTCTGGGACGAGGTGGCCTACGAATGACGGCGGTCGTCATCTCGGTGATGGCCCTCATCATTCCGACATCCGTCACAGCGTCGACGACGTGGGTGACCGATCGGGCCGGTGGATGGATCAACGTCTTCTCAGCCGCTGCGGTGTCATCGATGGCAGATCATCCTGACGAGACGGTCCGGTATGGATCTGGACCCGACGAGACGGCCCAGATCTATCGTCCGCGAAACCACGATGCCCCGGTTCTGGTCGACATTCACGGCGGAGGATGGAACACCAATGCCACCATGCCTGCCACCCTGAGGTGGTTTTCCGACCATGGCTGGTTGGTCATCCGTCCCTCGTACACCCTGGCATCCAAAGGTCACCCCACCTGGGACATCGCACCGAAGCAGGTGGCGTGTGCCTGGGCCTGGAGCCTGTCTCACGCCAAGGAGCTCGGTGGCGACCCGTCCCGAGTGTCGATCATGGGAGATTCCGCTGGCGGTGGGATGGCCATCAACCTGGCCTACGGCGCCGCGAGTGGGAAGCTGACGAGTTCCTGCGGACCGGTGCGAGCCCCGAAATCAGTTCTCGCCCTGTATCCGACGGTGGATGTCGCAGCCGTCCAGTCAGTCACCACCCTGGGAGCGGGAAATGCCGCGACGAAGTACACCGGTGGCACCCCACAACAATTCCCTGATCGCTACCGCGCCGTAAACAGTTCCACCTGGATCACAGCCAAGGCTCCTCCGACGATGGTGATCCAGGGTAATCACGACACCTTCGTTCCGCCATCGAGTGTGCGAGACTTCGTTGCTCGCGCTCGCCAGGCCGGGGCGGACATCACGCACGTGCAATTGCCAATGCTCAACCATGCCTTCGACGCCCAGGCGCGAAACTCATTGGGATTCCAGGCCGTCACCAGTCTCGGGCAGACCTTCCTCAGTGAGCACCAGTGATCCGCCGGTGAGCACCCGGGCCAAGGCCTCGAGATCCCCGGCGATGTCGGTGTCCTTGTTCTGGATCCACCTCATCTGCAAGCCCTCGGCCGCCGCCACCGCCAGCCGCACGGCCTGCTCGTCATCGATCCTCAGTGCCATCCTGACAACCTCGTGGACTCGTTGGCGGTGCCTTTCCATGAAAGCATGTGCAGGATGATTGGGGTCGGCGGCCGCCACACTCATGTCGACGAAGAGTTTCGTCAGCCCCGGGGTGCGGGTTGTCCCAGCCATGTATGCCCAGACATGATCGGGGTCGGTGAGCGCGCCGCCGTCGACGGCGTGAGCGTCACGAGCCTCCAGGATGGCGACGAAGAGCTCGTCCATCGTCCCGAAATAATGCAACACGCCAGCCTCGGTGAGACCGACCTCAGCGGCAATGGCAGCCAGGGTGGGTCGTTCACCGGAACTTGCGCCGTAGAGCCGCAGCGCGACGTCAAGGATCTCGGCTCTGCGAGCAACCCCCTTGGCGTATGGTCCACGTCGAGCCGAAGTTTTCGTCGTCACTGCCATGGGCCCAACGATAGAGGGAAAACGCGGACTGCCTTCCCCTGGCCTACCAATGAATACTGAGCCATGCTAGGTTTTAGATGTGCTCCGGGCCGACAAAGGAGTTCTCATGAGTGCCCTCTTCCAGCTCACCTCAAGCAACCCGCGTGTCGTCGATCCAGTCGAGTTGGCTGCCGAGGATTGCGAGTGGATCGACGCGGTGGTACCGGGTGGAGTCCACGAAAGCCTCATTTCGGCCGGGGTGATTGATCACCCCTACCTGAGGAACCACGAGAAGGACTGTCGCTGGGTCGAGGACTGCGCCTGGTGGTATCGCGGGACCCTAGCTGTGCCGAGTGGGGAGGATCCCCTCGTCCTGTCCTTGACAGGAGTCGACACGGTCGCGGACATCTGGGTCGACGGAGAGCATGTCGGACGTCATGCGAGCCAGTACCGTCCCTTCTCGACCATCCTTCCACCCATTGACGGGGACCAGGCCGAGGTCCTCATTCGTTTCGCTCCCCCATTGGACGGTCTCACCGAGCCGCCTGCCACACGGGCCATGGTCAATGCCGTGAGCGACTTCCTCAATGCGACGGCTCCACAGGAGCTCGACACCGAGCCCGGCGCCGGGATCCTCACCCTCGATCTGGCTGCGACTCGATGTCGCAAGGGAATGTTCTCGTGGGGGTGGGATTTCGCCCCGCGCGTTCCCTCCATCGGACTGACGGGGACGGTAGAACTGTCCCGACGCGCTCCTGTCGAGCTCACTCATCGCGTCGAGACCGTCTCCATCTCCGGGGACTCCGCCTCGGTCAACGTCATCGTGGCCGTCACCCACCATGACGGCCCTCGGCCTCTCGACGTCGACGTCTCCCTGACCTCGCCCACCGGAGAGCACACCGGTGGCCATGCCCGCATCCGCGACGGGGTGGCCACGGTCGAGCTGCACATCGAGCATCCGCAGCTGTGGTGGACCCACGATCTCGGCGAGCCGTCGTTGTATCGTCTCGAGGTCAACGCCCATGACAAGGACGCCAACACCATCGCCACGGAGTCCGGGACGGCCGGCATCCGGACGATCGAGGTCGACCATTCCCCCGATCCCGAGGATCCCGAGTACGACGGGCCCGCTCGTCACTTCCGCTTCATCCTCAACGGCGTGCCGGTCTTCGCCCGGGGCGCCAACCTCGTTCCGCAGTCGATGTTGGTGGGCTCGGTGACCCCGGAACAGGATCGCGATCTCGTACGCGCCTGCCGCAACGGCGGAATGACGATGGTGCGCGTCTGGGGTGGCGGGATCTACGCCTCCGATACCTTCATGGACGCCTGCGACGAGAACGGCATCCTCGTCTGGCACGACTTCATGTTCGCCTGCATCGACTACCCCGGTGACGACCAGGAATTCATGTCTGAGGTGCGTACCGAGGCCGATTACCAGACCCGTCGTCTGGCCAGTCACCCGAGCCTTGCGCTGTGGGCCGGCGGCAACGAGGTGCAGGCCATGCACCAGGCTGTCTGGAACAACCTGAACCCTGGCCAGTGGGGATCGGAAATCTTTGACGAGATCTTGCCCGCGGCCGTTCGTCGCAACTGTCCCACCGTGGATTACTGGGCCAACAGCCCTGCCACCGACGCCGACACAGACCCGCGTGTCAATGGCACCGGTGTCGGCGATCGTCATGCCTGGGAGGTCTGGCACGGAGCCGACGTCGGAGCCGGAACCCACGAGGACTATGCCAGCCCGGCCGAGGCCATGCACTTCCACCGCTATCGCCATGACACTGGGCGTTTCATCAGCGAGTTCGGCATCCACGCCAGCGCCGATCTGCCCACCCTCGCGAGGTGGCTCGGCAGGGACCATCTGAAGCTCGACGATCCGGTGCTCATCGCGCGCAACAAGGACACTCCGAAGGCCAAGGGGATGGCCCTCCTCGAGTACGAGGTCGGGAGACCCACCTCGCTCCAGTCCTACGTCACCTCCACCCAGGTGGTACAGGCTGAAGGGCTCAAGTACGGCATCGAGCACTATCGACGTCGTTGGCCGCACTGCGCCGGCACCTTGGTCTGGCAGCTCAATGAACCCTGGCCAGGGATGACGTGGTCTCTTCTCGATCATGATCTCGGGGCCAAACCGGGCTATTACGCCGCGGCTCGAGCCTTCGCTCCGGCCCTACCCATCCTGCGACTGACTGACGAAGCCCTGGAATTGTGGGTCAGCAACGTCCAGCCAACTCGCGTCACCGACACGGTGACCGTCAGCATCGAGGGATTTAACGGCACTGTTGAGCAGACGCACGAGGTCAAGGTCTCCGTGCCGGCATCCACGTCAGAGAAGGTGTGGTCGGTACCGCGTGCCCAGGTGCCGGTAAACGGCGGCCATTACGTGTGGGTTGAAGGGGCAATGCTGCCGAGCAACCGGCTCTTCCTGACACACATAGCCGACCTCGTCCTGCCCGACCCCGAACTCGATGTCGAGGTGACGCCGACGGGAACCACGACGGCAAAGGTCCGGGTGAGGGCCTCGAAGTTCGCCTATTTCGTCCGCGTTCTGACGCCGTGGCCCGGCGTCAGAGCTGACGTCTCGGCCCTCGACGTGCGACCGGGGAAGACTGTTGTCATGAACCTCGAAGGGCTACCCGGCGGGTTCAATCCTGACGAGATCACCGTCCGCCACTTCCTTGACGATGTCAAACGGTGATGTCTTGATCACTCAGACATGATGAAGGGGCGCCCGATCGGGCGCCCCTTCATGCGTCGTGATGATTCCTCAGTCGAGGTAATCGCGCAGCACCTGGGAGCGGCTCGGGTGGCGCAGTTTCGACATCGTCTTGGACTCGATCTGGCGAATGCGCTCACGGGTGACGCCGTACACCTTGCCGATCTCGTCGAGGGTCTTCGGCTGGCCGTCGGTCAGGCCGAATCGCATCGAGACGACGCCGGCCTCGCGCTCGGACAGGGTGTCGAGGACGTCGTGGAGCTGCTCCTGCAGGAGGGTGAAGTTGACGGCGTCGGCCGGCACGATGGCCTCGGAATCCTCGATGAGATCGCCGAACTCAGAGTCGCCGTCCTCGCCCAGTGGGGTGTGCAGGGAAATCGGCTCACGGCCGTACTTCTGCACCTCGACGACCTTCTCAGCGGTCATGTCAAGTTCCTTGGCCAGCTCCTCCGGGGTGGGTTCGCGTCCCAAGTCCTGGAGCATCTGACGCTGCACTCGGGCCAGCTTGTTGATGACCTCGACCATGTGCACCGGAATACGGATGGTGCGGGCCTGGTCAGCCATGGCTCGGGTGATGGCCTGCTTGATCCACCACGTCGCGTAGGTCGAGAACTTGTAACCCTTGGTGTAATCGAACTTCTCGACGGCACGGATGAGGCCGAGGTTCCCTTCCTGGATGAGGTCGAGGAAGAGCATGCCGCGGCCGGTGTAGCGCTTGGCCAGGGACACCACCAGACGGAGGTTGGCCTCCAGCAGGTGGTTCTTGGCGGCCTTGCCGTCCTCGGCGATCCACTCGTAGTCCTCGCGATCCTTCTCTGGGATCTTGGCGTCCGGGGCGGCCAGCTGCTCACCGGCGAACAGGCCAGCCTCGATGCGCTTGGCGAGGTCAACCTCCTCGACAGCATTCAGCAGGGCCACTTTGCCGATCTGCTTGAGGTAATCCTTGACGGGGTCGGCGGTGGCACCCGCGACCATGACGGTCTGCTCGGGTTCGTCGGCGTCATCATTGTCGGACAGGGAGAACCCCTCGGTCTCCTTGTTGATCTGCTGCTCGTCCTTGGCGGCCTCGTCCGGGTTGTAGTCCCGGTCGTCGACGTCGTCGAGGGAACGCTTCTTGCCGCCAACGATCAGCACGACGTCGTCGCCGTCGCGCTCCACCGTCACGTCAACCGCTCCGGAAGCAGCCTCGGCGATGGTGGTTTCCTTCTTGGCCTTCGCCCTGGTGGTCGACTTCTTGGCCGTGGACTTCCTAGTACCAGTGGACTTGGTTCCGGACGGCTTCGTCGTCGACTTGGTTCTGGAAGTCTTCGAACCGGAGGTCTTCGTCGTCCCCCCTGCGGTCGTCTTGGTGGACTTCGCACCAGTCTTGACACCAGCAGCCTTCTTGACTGCGGGAGCCTTGGCCTCGTCGGCAGACTTCCTGGCCGACGACTTCGTGGTCGACGAAGAGCTCGTCTTCGTCGTGGTCTTCTTGGCTCGGCCGGTAGTACCGGTCTTGGCAGAGGTGGAACGTGTGCTCTTCCTCGCGGTGGCTGTCTTCGCCTCCTCGTCTGCAGCGGTGTTTGCAGTGCTGGACGTGGTGGTCGACACGGGTATCCTCTCCAAGGACTGACCAGTCCTTCAGTGCTGTCCCCTTCAAAATGGGTCCGGGAGAACCGGCGAACACACGCCTTACGGACCCAAGGGCATACGACGCCCGGCAGGCGTCAAGACCTTGTGCCAATTGTGGCACCCCGTGACCGATGACACAAACTGGGTCCCCCTCTCACCCTCCTGCCATGGAATGGCTGCACTGCGCAACTGTGTAAGACCACAGTCTGATCCTCCGCCTTCGCCCACGACTGCAGGCACTCTTCCGCTGATGAGGGATGACATTCGATCCCTTCGGGCGTTGATATAGGTGTCAGCCAGTCAGACGGAGAAAGGCGAAGCACATGGACACCAAGTCCCGGGTTCGTACCACCGATGGCATTGATGGAAAGGACGCGGTCGGCCTCTACCTGGACGGAATCGCCCGCACCCCACTGCTCAATGCCGCAGAGGAGGTTGCGTTGGCCCGCCGGATCGAAGCGGGTGTGTTTGCACGCGCCGTTCTCGAGGGTCAGGCCGAGACCAAGTCGGATGCCACTAAAGAGGAGCTCCATCTCATCGCGGCTGACGGTGACGAGGCAATGGCCCACTTCGTGCGCGCCAACCTGCGCCTGGTCGTGTCGGTGGCCCGAAAGTACGGCCGCTCCCAGATGCCGCTTCTTGACCTCGTGCAGGAAGGCAATACCGGCCTCATTCGCGCCGTCGAGAAGTTCGACTACGCCAAGGGCTTCAAGTTCTCGACCTACGCCACCTGGTGGGTTCGTCAGGCCATCAGCCGTGGCATTGCTCAACAGGGCCGCATCGTCCGCCTCCCGGTGCACGTCGCCGAACAGGTAAACCAAGTCTCAGCCGCTCGCCGCAACCTCGAGCGCCAGCTGGGCCGCGAGCCCGAGACCGCTGAGATCGCTGATGAGCTGGAGATCACCGAGGAGCGCGTCATCGAGCTCATCCGCTTCGGACGCGACCACGTCTCCCTCGACGCCCCGGTCGAGGACGACGGAGACACCAGCCTGGGTGACCTCATTGCCCGTGAGACCTCCCCCGGCCCCGACGACATCGTCCTGGACGCCGAGGACCGCGGTCGTCTCGAGGGTCTGCTCGACGATCTTGACGAGCGTTCCGCCGACGTCGTCCGTCGTCGCTACGGACTTGTTGACGGCCGCCAGGCCAAGCTCGCTGACATCGGCAAGGTGTGGGGAATCACCGCTGAGCGCGTCCGTCAGATCGAGCGTGCCGCCCTGGCCACCATGCGTCAGCGCAACCTGGCCACCATGGCTGCTTGATCCCGAGCGACACCACGATCACATAGACGACGGCCCCCCATACGCAGGGGGCCGTCGGTCGGCTCGTCTAAGATGAAAACGCGAAGACTCCAGAAAGAAATAGCAAGACTCAAAGGATCTGGCTGAGGGCCTTCGGAAGGCCGATGCAAACCAAGCATTCCATGGGCAAGCCCACTTGTTATGAGACTGATCGCAAATCGAATTCGATATGATCGACCTTCTCACGCGATCCAGTGTCACCATTCTTGATGTCTTTTTGGATGATTGTTTATCGCAGCCTGGCGTAACTGTCGTCTGCTCATGTCACGACGGTTGTTTTGGCTGTCTGAGCGTCACGCTGCGTGGTGTGACGATGCGACGCTCTCGACGTCCACCTTGCTGCTCAAACTGGCTCTTCACAGATGCGGATGAGGGGGTGTGGATCGGTAGCTGACCCCTGGGTCCTGATGCGGGTCGAGGTCCTTGGAATGATGGAAGTTCGCACACAGCCATCGCCCAAGGCCTCGACATGAACAACGCTACCGTCACCACCTCTGGTCTGGCCACGTTCTGCTGCTTGGACGACCTCGGACTGGTCCTGACAGGCCAGCACCTCACCCCTGAGCGGGCCGTCTTGTTGTGTTGCCCGACGGCACCGGATGAGTGGTGCCATCGCTGCAGCGGCCACGGCCGGGTGCGCGACACCATCACTCGGGAACTGGCGCATGTGCCGTTCTGCTGGCGTACCACCACCCTGACAGTCCGGCTTCCCCGCTACCAGTGCACCGGTTGTGGTCATGTGTGGAGCCACGACCTCACCCGCGCCGCTTCGCCGCACTCCTGCTTGTCACGAGGGGCGTTGCGGTGGGCGTTGGAAGCACTGGTGGTCATCGACCTGACTCCAGTCAGTACCGGCACCGGTGCGAGTCGGTTACCGGCGATGGTCGAAGGACGCTCGAAACACACGTTTACAACCTGGCTGGCTGCACGGCACCTGCGGGCGTAAACATCATCGGCTCTACCAGAACCGACGAATCCTGCACACCAGCGCTGATCTGCTGACCGATAGACAACAACGCCGCTTGGATGAACTGTTCAGTGATGATCGGCATGTCGAGGTCGAGGCCACCTGGGACGTCTACCAGCCCATGATCACCGCCTACCGCGCCAGCAGTCGAACCGAAGGCACAAAGATCATGACCCGGCTGATCGCGTCGATCGGATCGAGCGTTCCCGCCAGCCTGGTCGAGGTCGTACGACTCGGCCAGACCCTGACCACACGCCGCGACGACATCCTCGCGTTCTTCGACCGGCCCGCCACCAGCAACGGCCCCACCGAAGCCATCAACGGCCGCCTCGAACACCTGGGAGGCACCGCCCTCGGGTTCCGCAACCTGACCCACTACACCACCCGATCCCTCCTGGAAGCCGGAGGCATCAGACCCCAGCTACACCCTCGATTGTGAAGAGCCCTTAAACTCGCTGGGCTTGGGACTGGCCAGGCAGGACAAGTCAGATACGTCCGAGACGGGACAACCTCCAGATGGGCTCTTTGAACCGAGCAAGTTGCCATTCCCGGCAGCTCCGGCCCCAGCATGGACACCGAGGTGACCCTCCTGGGGCGTACCTTGGAGCCACATTCAATCGAAATGCATTGGAGATGTTATTACCCATGAAGCGCGCGATTTCTGCAACCATAGCCCTTGCGTCCGTTACTTTAACGTTTTCATCTTCTGTCTACGCATCTGCTTCCCCCAATCCAATTAAGCAATCAGTTAATTCGCACATAAGCCAATCTGAAACCCCTCAGAAGTCTCGAGTTTTTCTAGGCCAAGACGGCTTCAAGAGAGTTGTAACATTCATGGACTCTTCCCATATCGGTGTTGCTCAACTTAAATTAAGCCTCCAGAAAGGCGACACTGTAAAACTTCTTGACAACGGGAGAACTCTTTCTATTTATAGCAAAAATGGAGCTTTTCTTTTCTCAATGACATCTCCTCTGATCCAAGGAGAAGATGGCAGCAGATCGGGTGCTTTCAAGTATTCAAGCGATACAGGCATCGCGACGGTATATGATCCACAGACCACAGCTTCCGCCATTAGCCAGCGCTGCGCCTCAAGCGAGGTGGCAAAGTGGAGCTACCGCGTTGGCGCCGGCCTTTTATGCGGAGGTGTTGGCGGTATGAACCCTGTCGCCGGCATGGCCTGCGGGTTGGCCGCCAGTGGCGGAGAGGATCATATCCCGTTTAATAATGCGTGCTAAGGGGGGGCATGTCGTACAATATATTTAAAGACAAGCGGAAGCCATTAGAGAAGATAGTCGATCCTGACTGGCTTTATACATGGTGGATTCTCTATGGGTTGGCAACAGTAGCTGGGGTTTTCGTATCCGGATTTAGTTCAGCATCCGGGGGATTTTCTCGGCGACTCACTGAAGGAATGACTAAGGTTGGCTTCAATTGGGCTCCTCAATTTTTGGTATTCACCGCCATTATGGCGATTCTTATCATTGTAGCCAAGAAAAAGCAAGATAAGTGGAAAGACAAAGATTCTTAGTCAGTTCGAACCAAGGCGGCACGCTCGTCGTCACTGATGTGGGTCCGCATGTGATTTCGTCCGGCTATCGTGGCGAGTTTCGTGTTGGACGGTATAGGTGACCCCGGGTCGGGGGTGAGAGTTCTGGCGGGCCGGGGCCTCGCCGTCAAGGTACTCGCGACGCAAGCGAGCCCATTCCCGGGCCCACGCCTTCCTCTGCTCACCGTACGTACTCATGTCATGACTGCTCATCAATGTCGATAGCGAACAGTGCCGCCCTGGCCACCATGCGTCAGCGCAACCTGGCCACCATGGCTGCCTGGTCCCTACAACGACATCACCAACGACGACGATGGCCTCGGAGAAATCCGGGGCCATCGTTGTCGTCATGACGTGGCCGTTGGTCGGGGCCCAACGGGGAAGGTCACCGAGGCATCCACGTCGTTGACGTCCACCAGCTTCATGACTCCCTCCTGGCAACACGACGCGATGAGCTGTCCGTCCTGCATCAACCGGCCCATGGAGAATCCGAGTAGACCCGAGGCGCTTGGGGAAACCTGGTCGTAGAGCATCCACTCGTCTGCCCTGGCAGTCCGGTGGAACCACATCGCGTGGTCCAAGGAGGCCGGATTGACGATCATGCCCGGTGGGATCGACCCCAGATGTGGCATGACGGCACCGGCCATCAAGCTGATGTCGGAGATGTAGGCGAGGATGGCTCGCTGCACCACCCGGTCGTCAGGAAGGCTCGCCGTGGTGCGAACCCACAAGCTCAGATGAGTGACGTGATTGGGGTCGACGAGATTGGACCCGTCGCCGGCTAACCGGACGTCGAGGGCGTCCCATTCCTTGACGGTCGGCATCGACCGTCCGAACATCTGCTCCAAAGCCTGGGCCAAGGTCGGACACTTCTCCGGACCAGGCAGGTAGTCCGGCATCGGATCGGAGTGCTCCGGCCCGTTCTCACGGTTCTTGAAAGACAGCTCCGCGGTGAAGATCGTCCGGCCGTGCTGACGAGCATTGACCCGACGAGTACTGAATGTCCGTCCGTCACGAATCCGCTCGACGTCGAAAATCATCGGTAGGTCAGTGCGACCGGCATGGAGGAAGAGGGCATGCATGGAGTGGGCAGTACGCTCGGGGACCGTGCGAGCACCGGCCACCAGAGCCTGGGCGAGCACCTGACCACCAAATGTTCGCTGCCAGGTCGTACGAGGTTGTTTGCCTCGAAACAGGTCGAGGTCCAAGTCCTCGAGATCGAGCAGGTCAAGCAGTTCAGCAGTCGTCGATGGCACCCAACCACTGTGCCAGATCGACTGGTCCGGCACAGCGAATTCGGGTTCTCGTCGTCAAGCGGAGATGTTGATCCAGGCAGACCCGGCCGGGGCAAGAGTCACCTCGTCGTCCAGACCACTGATGGTCGTCGTCACCTCGTCGAAACTGAGGTTGGTCACCAGCAGCAGGCCAGCCTCGTCGTAGCAGGCCGTCTCGACGCGAGGATCATCCGCGATGAACTGGTCTGCGAACTCGTCGTCGCGACCAGCGGCCCACCAGATCGCCCGGTGTAGTAGTCGCGAGTTGTCCACGGTGTACGGCAGACCGGCGAGATAGACCGCCCGCCCCTTGCCGAGGGTGTGGACGGCAGCATGTATCGAGCCGTCATCGAGCTCCAGCACCTCGGTGTCGTCACAGACCGGGACGATCTCGGGAGCGACTGGTCCGACCTCCAGGGCCAGACCGTCAGTGATGAAATGAGAGTCGACGACATTCGGGTAGCGATCGGTCGACAGGCTCCAGCCAATCTCACGATCGACGCCGAGGACGTCAGAAAGCCGAAAACACGCTCCGTCGCCAGGCCAGTAGGTGGGATCGCCCACCCCGATGAACCCGCCACCACGAGCCACGAAGGTGCGCACTGCTGCCTGCACCGTGACGTCGGTCCACTCCTGGGCCCCCGAGAAGGCTGTCCCGGCAGAACCGGTGTTGATGAGTACCCCGATTCCCTCGGGAACGCCGTCACGAATGTCGTCGAAATCGAGCCAGTCGATGTCGAAGGGCAGGCCCGCCAGCGCTTCCACGACGCCCAGGTACGGTGCCGCCTGCTTGTAGTACAGGGCATGGGCGACCATGTGGGACATCCAGGTACGACGGGCTCCCCAACAGTTAAGGATGCCGATCCGGAACGGCGCGGTACGCGCGGTCTTCCCCCCGCTACGCTCCCAGATGTCACGGAATTCCTGGCAAATCTGCTCGATCCGTTCCATGAACTCCGGGTACTGATTGGCCAGGGAGAGGTATCCGCCGTAGCCAATACGGTCCAGGGGCTTGCGGACGATGGCGCGACGGGCCTGCACCCAGGAGGTGTTCGCCTCCCCCACCGGATCCCCCTCGTCATTGAAGACGTCGGGGAAGAAGTAGGGCAGGAATCGTCCCTCGGTGTAGTGGACACCAGGAATGTCGGAGATCATCCGGCAGGTGGCGGACGATCCCACCGAGCCGACCACGGCGTCCAGACCGGTGGTGGCGAAGAGCTCACCATAGGGCTCGGTGCCAATCCAGTTGTCCCCGAGGAACATCATCGCCTCGCGGCCCTTGTCATGGCAGATCTCGACAAGTCGTCGCACCCGGTCCGTGACGAAGCGGTTGACGAAGTCGATCCACGCCAGGAAGAACTGAGAGGGCGGGCGGAAGGAGGAGTTGTGATAGCCGGCGTCGATGAAGTCCTCCGGGTTGATCTGCCAGCCGGTCTCGGCCTCGAAGGCTTCCATGAGAGGCACCGAAACGCTCGCGGAGTAGCCGAACCAGTCGACGAACTTCTCCTTGGCCTGCTCATTGAAGTAGAGGGTGAAGTGGTAGAAGAAGGTCGTGAAACGGACAACGTCGACCTCTGGGTGGGCGTCGAGCCACTCGGACAAGGACTCCTGGACGTGATTCCAGGTGGCAGGGTGCACGACGTCGAAGGGATGCTCCTTGCTGCGAGTGGGATCGTTCTCCCAGTGATTCGTCGTGTAGTTGTACATCTGGGTGGTGTCCCACAGCTGGGCTGCCAGGAATGCGACGGTGTAGACGTGTCCGGCCGTCGCGGGCACCGCCACGACGCAGTCAGCACCCTCGCCACTCACAGTCCAGTCGTCGATGACCTCGTCGGTGGTGCGGTCCCGTACCTGCCACCATCGCTTGACGTCGACATCTGTGTCGGGGCGAACCTGCTCGGCGAAGAAGCCACGCATGATGTGGATCTCCAGTGGACCGTCCTCCAGGGCCGGGACTCGGTCGGAACACAGGTACAGGCTGACGTGCTCGTCGAGATGGTCCAGGGCCCAGGCTTCGTCCCCACGGGCACAAAAACGGGTTGAGTAGACCTTCGTCCCCAGGTTGGAGACAATCTTCGGCAACCAGGTGCCGTCGCTGTTACGCACCGCGTCGGCACCGAGACGATCGATGATCGCAGCCAACTCGTCGTCCATCCCCTCCTCAACTGGCAGGGTGACTCGACCCGAGAAGCGGGGATCAGACGAGGTCATGGGGCATTCCTCCTTGAGTGCGGCCGGGCCACGATCCTACCGGCGGCGAGGCGATGGATCCGGCCTCTCGCTCACTCCATGTGAACGTGTTCATGGCTGTGTTCAGGACACCTTGTTCATGGCGGAGCGAATCCGTTTCGGGGAGACGGTGACCCTGGTCCCGAGGCGCTGGGCAAAGTACTGGACGCGAAGCTCCTCCAACATGAACCCGATCTCCTCGATCTCGGCGGGAAGCTTGCCAGCCGGCTGTTCCTCGCACAGGGCGTCGTACTCGACCAGAAGCGGCTCCAACTCAGCCATCTGGCGGGGATCGCGCGTCGGATTCGTCATGAGGGACTCGATGCGCACGCTCACCCCCTGGATCCAGCGCGGCATGTCGTCGTACCAGGGATCCGGGGTGGCCGAGATGAAGTTCTCGAAGACGAGGTCATCAATCTGAGTGGTGATGTCGGCGCGAATTGCCGGATCCGAAACCATTGCCAGGGCCTGACGGGCGTCGACGAGTCGGGTGAGGATCCGCCCGGCGGTGCGCACCACTCGGGCCATCCGATCGGCCTGGTCCTGACGGACAGCCAGGGAAAGGTCGTCGAAGGCCTCCTTCGCCCGAATCCCCGACAGATCCCCCGCCTTCTCATGAGCAACCGAGGCAACCGCCTTGTGACGCGCATCTGCTAACAATGCCGGCACGGTGGGATATGGCGAGGTCGCCAACGCCAACTTCGTGCCATTGTCCATGTGCGAGACGACCCACTTCGTCGGATCGGGCAGGGTGAGGACGAGCAGCCTGACGACTCCTGCGGCGTGGCTGGCGCGTTGAGCCTGCGGAGTGTCGAGAACGGTGCTACCGACTGCAGTTCCCTCATCAACCAGACAGGGGTAGCCGACGGCGTCAGCCCCCTTGCGCGACAGGTCAACCCGTTCCGGGATCGGATCGAAGGTCCACTGCGTCGCCCCATGGATCTGGGGTCGTCCGGCGGCCTTGGTCAAGGATTGCGAGACCTTGGTGGCCAGATCGGTCTGAAGGGATTCCAGGTCCTCGGACCTGGCGACGTGCTTGGGCTGGGAGAAGGTCGGCTTGTTCCTGCCCTTCTTCCCGGGCTCCTTGCCGACGGTGCGCCCCTCGGCGTCAACGATGTCGAACCCGACCCGCAGGTGCGCTGGGATGGCTGCGGTGTTCCAGCCATCGGCTTCCACGATGACCCCGGTGAGAGCCCGCAATGCTCGCCCGAGTTCTTCGGTGAAAGGGGCTTGACGGTCAGCGTCGTTGTCCTCGAGCCAGGTCAGCGCAGCTCGGGCACGGTCGGGAGCGGGGACGAGTTGGGTCCGGATCCGTTTGGGGAGGGCCCGGATGAGCTCGGTGGCCAACTCGGTGCGCAGACCCGGAACCTGCCAGCTGAAAGGAGCGGTCGGAACCTGATTGAGCAGGGCCAGCGGAATGGTGACGGTGACACCGTCATGGCCGGATCCAGGTTCGAAGACGTAACGCACCGGAAGATCGAGATTGCCAACCTTCCAATGGTCGGGGAAGGCGTCGGCGTCGACCGAGTCGGAGTCGACGAGGTCATCAAGGGACAGGTCGAGTTGGTGACGATCCTGGACTCGTCTCCACCAGGCGTCGAAATGGGATCCCGAGACGACGCCTTCCGGAACACGACGGTCGTAGAAGGCGAAGATGACGTCGTCGTCGGCGACCAATCCGCGCTGACGGCTACGTTCCTCGAGGTCGACTGCCTCGTCCCGAACCCGGTCATTGTGTTTGAGGAAACCGTGATTGGATCGCCAGTCCCGCTCCACCAGGGCGGAACGGATGAAGATCTGTCGGGAGACGACCGGGTCTACGCGCCCGTAGTTGACGCGATGATCTGCCCACAGCGGTACCCCGAAGAGGACCGCCCGCTCGGTGGCGACCACGGAGGCCGTCGAGGCTGCCCAGTGCGGAGCGGCCCAGGAACGCTTGATGAGCGGTCCGGCGACCTCCTCCACCCACTCCGGCTGGACGGCGGCCACCGTCCGGGCCCACAGCCGGGAGGTCTCCACCAGTTCGACGGCGACAACGAGTTCCGGGGACTTGCGCGCCAGCAGGGATCCGGGATTGATGGCGAACTTGGTGCCGCGAGCACCGATGTACTCCTGGGGTCCAGGACGTTGGCCGCGACGCTTCGAGGACTCCCGAACCTGGGCCAGACCGATGTGGGAGAGCAGGCCGGACAACAATGCGACGAGAACACGGTCAGTGGGAGCCGACGTGCGGTTGACCTCCAGGTGCAGCTCCTTGGCGATCTGGCGCAGTTGGCCGTGCAGGTCGCCCCATTCGCGCACGCGCAGGTAATTGATGTACTCAGCCCGGCACATACGACGGAACGCCGAGGATCCCATCTGCCGACGCTGATGACTCAGGTAGCGCCACAGTCGGTGGATGGCCATGATGTCCCCGCCCTCGTCGATCCCACCAGGCTGGGGCTGAGAGGCAGGCTTGCCCGGACGGGAATTGGTGTGAGGGGTGTGACGGGCCGGTGTCCCCGGTGTCGGGGCGTTGGCGGGCTGCCGGTGTACCTGCTGACGAACCTGGGACCAGTCCCCCACCCGGTTGTTGTCGGCGTCGTCGACGGCCCGGAGGGTCTGCAGCAGGTTCGCCTCGGTGGCGAAGCGTCGGTGGAAGCTGTCGGCCTCCTCCCGCTTCTCGGCAGGGCGCTCCCTGACATCGCGGATGGACAGTGCCGCGACGATGACGAGGACCTCAGCGAGACTGCCCTGTTTCGACCCCTCAAGCAGCATGCGCCCCAGACGCGGATCCAGCGGGACGCGGGCAAGCTGATGGCCAATCTTGGTCAGTCTGGGAGCGTCCCGGTGGCCAGGTTTAAGGGCTCCCAGCTCGTCGAGCAGGCGGATTCCGTCATTGATCCGGGAGCGATCGGGCGGCTCGACGAAGGGGAAGTCAGTGATGGCACCGAGTCGAGCCTGGGCCATCTGGAGGATGACGGCGGCCAGGTTGGTGCGCAGGATCTCGGGCTCGGTGAACTCGGGACGTGACGCGAAGTCGGCCTCTGAGTAGAGACGGATGCAGATACCGGGAGCGACGCGACCGCATCGTCCGGCCCGCTGATTCGCGCTGGCCTGGGAGACCGGCTCGATGGGAAGACGTTGCACCTTGGTACGCACCGAGTACCGCGAGATACGAGCGGTTCCAGGATCGATGACGTAACGGATGCCCGGCACCGTCAGGGAGGTCTCGGCGACGTTTGTGGCCAGCACGATGCGCCGGCCGCTGTGCGGGGTGAAGACCCGATGCTGTTCGGCGGCCGACAGCCGAGCGAACAGCGGCAGAATCTCGGTGTTGACCAGTCTGAGGTCGGCGAGGGCTTCGGTGGTCTCCCGGATCTCCTGCTCGCCCGCCAGGAAGACGAGGATGTCGCCCTCTCCTTCCCGGGTGAGTTCCTCGACAGCTTTGCAGATACCGGTGACCTGGTCGATGACCTCGTCCTTCGTATCGACCGGGGCAGGAGTCGGGGGGCGCTCCGAGAGCTCCTCGTCCTCATCCTCGTCATCGGCGCGGACCTGTTCCGAGGGGTCCAGGGGCCGGTACCGCACCTCGACGGGATAGGTCCGTCCGGAGACCTCGATGACGGGAGCGTCGTCGAAGTGGGCCGCGAACCTCGCGGTGTCGATGGTGGCCGAGGTGATGATGACCTTGAGGTCGCGACGCCGTGGCAGTAGCTGCTTGAGGTAGCCCAGCAGGAAGTCGATATTGAGGCTACGCTCGTGAGCCTCGTCGATGATGATGGTGTCGTGAGCGCGCAGGTCACGATCATGGGAGATCTCGGCCAGCAGCACACCGTCGGTCATGACCGTCAGCGCAGTGTCAGAGGTGGCGCGACGAGTGAATCGCACCTGATAGCCAACCTGTTCCCCCAGATCGACCCCCATCTCCTCCGCGACGCGTTCGGCGACGCTGCGCGCGGCAATCCGGCGAGGCTGGGTGTGAGCGATGCGTCGACGCCCCAGTGCCAGGCAGATCTTGGGAAGCTGGGTGGTCTTTCCCGAACCTGTCTCACCAGCGACCACCACGACTTGATGGTCCTGGATGAGGTCTGCGATCTCGTCGGCATGCGCCGCGATGGGAAGCTCGGTGTCGAAGGCGACGACTCCCCCACCGGGCAGCTCACCTTCCAGTCGTGAATCAGGCATGGCCAATTTAGTTTATGTGAGAGGTCTGACACTCAGCGACGGGCTCGTGCTAACCACCGTCTCGTCGGTCAAGCCGTGAAGATCTCCATCCGCTGGATCCGGTCGAGTGCCTCGGTGATCTGGTCGATCCCCACGCATAGCCAGCCGCAAATAATGCCACAATGGGGCCCGAAGACAGTGCCGGCAACCAGTGGAGACTGCGCCTCCTTGCGAAGCCGCAGAGCGTGAAAGGCTGCGCGCTGGGAGATCGACCAGTCGTCCTCGTCCAAGACTGCCTCGAGGACCAACCACACGGCGGGACAACCACTGGTAGTCCTTCGAGCCGACAGGTCAGTGGCAAATGGCCAACGGAGACTGGGCGTGGGCCATGATGCCACGGCTGACTCCGCCAGCGGTCCATCCCAGGATCGGGTGCTTCTTCATGCCGATGACGAGGAGGTCGATATCGCCGGACAAGTCGACCAGGGCGTCCACTGGCTCACCGGAGAGCACTCGAGTCTCAACCTCGACGTCGGGATGCTCGTCGGCGACGGGCTTGACGACCTCGTTGAGTCGCTTGAGTGCTTCGGCGTGGACCTTCTGGGAATCCTGCCCGGGAACGGTCACGGCCAGTAGCTTGCAGCCACGGTGGTCCGCCTCGGCGAATCCGAATCCGAGGGCGGCAGTTCCTGCGCTCTGGGGGCCGACGGCGACGGCCACACACTTCTTGCCACCGGTCGGGTCCGGGTTCGACGCACGGGAGATGACGACAACAGGTGCGGCGGACATGCCAGCCACCGCCACAGAGGTCGATCCGACGAACATCCGCTCCAGTCCGGAGCTGGCGCGACGACCGACAACGACGAGCTGGGCGTCTGCGCTGCGGTCGGCAAGGATGGCCGCTGGGTTACCCAGAACCACCTCACCCGAGATGCGATCGGGATCCATGCCGCGCCCCTTGGCGACGTTGATGGCGTCATCGACGACGACCTGGCCGGCGTCCTGCAGAGCGGTCGGGTCATAGACAACACCCCAGGCACCGGCGACAGCAGCATCGTCAACAGCGTGAAGGACGATGAGATCGGCGTCTCTCCTGATCGCGGATCCTGCGGCGTACCGGGCGGCGCGCAGGCCGTCCTCCGAGCCGTCGACTCCAACGATGACGGTGGTACGGCGAGTCCTTGACGAGGTTCGATCGTCGGTCATGGTGGTCCTCCTCAGTGAGACGTCAGGGGCGTCAACCCCTTGTCACATTGTCCCACCACTTGCCTTGTGACAAAGGGATCGGGTCCGGATCATTCTTCAAAAGTGGTTCTGCCGTGCAGCTTGCGAGCCAGTTCGTTGTCCAACCCGTCAGCTAGCCTGGACATGATGGAGACTGCCTGGTGCAAGTGCGCCGCAACGAACGGACGAGCCATCACTGACATCGTGACGAAGACCCGGTCCTGATGCAGGGCGAAGCGTCCGTAGCGGGACTGGACGTTGAGGTCGTTGAGCACCTCGACGGCTCGAGACCGTCCCTCAATGTTATGGACGAGAGCTGCGAAGAGCAGTAGTTCAGAGGCGTCAGGAGTGGTTCGCACGAACACCATGCAGGTGCCCACCCGGATGGCGAAATCTCCCTCGCTGTCGCGAATGGCGGGGTGTCCGAAGATCTGGGACAGCTCGTCGGCCACGAGGCGGTCGAGGTGATCCTTGTCGACCGGCATGATGGCGGGGACGCTGGCCGCCTCGGTGGGAGACAGCGGAGGTTCGGGCTGCAGAATCTCCGCGAGCTGGTCGGGGGCCAGGAAGACCGGGTGGGGGACACCGAAGATGTCGCGCAGGGTCGTCACCGCCAGCTCAGCAAGCTGTTCACTGTCATCCTGGCTTCGGTAGACCCAGTAGTTGTCAGTCTTGTGAGAGGTGCAGGTTCCGGGGTTCTGCCATCCCAGGGAGCTCAGTCCGTCGAGCTGGCCGGGGGTGAGCTGAGAGCTGTCCGGTAGACAGCTGTTGCTCGACGCCTCGGCCAGAATCATCGCGGTGTCATTACTGTGATCGGGGTCATCCTGCACGAACCGGATGAAGGGCGTGGGGTCATTGCGCGCTGACATGGTCGAGATCGTCAACTCACCATCGTCGTCAATGACGGAGACGACCTCGGCCAGACGCTCGGTGAACTGGTCCCAGGCCTGTGCCGTACTGCGATCCAGGTCGAACGCGAAGTCTGGTGGCTCGTCCATGCCTCCAACCTAGTAGGTCCGGAGGCAGATGTGCAGCCTGTGCTCGTCTTCCGGTGCCATCTGGTGAACGTGCATGGTTGGACACACGCATGGGCCTCGGCATCCGGAAGCCGACGGGTGCGATGACGCGCACACGCCAAGGGCCGGGGCACAACCTCTGCTGTACCCCGGCCACCTGATCAGATCATGACGTCATCAGCTGCAACCGCTGGTGGATCCACAGCCTTCGCAGACATAGCAGGATCCTGACGGACGCATCTTCGTTCCGCAGGTCATGCACAGCGGGGCATCGACCTCACGGCCCATCTGCTCCTCGAGCAGCTCGGCACTGGTGTGGGCACCAGCGACTCGCTCAACAGCCTCCTGAGCAGCGAAGAGCCCGGGCTGGTTGGCACCGTCCTCGTGCACCCGGACGCGGTCGGCCGGGGTGTCCTTGAGGGTCTCGGAGTCGATGAGCCCGCCCTCCTCCTCGTCTGACGCGTAGGAGCCGGTTTCGACGTATCGGGCACGCTCAGCGGCGGTGTAGATACCCAGCTCGGCGCGCTCGTCGAAGTCCAGGTAGTCCAAGGCCAGACGACGGAACACGTAGTCGATGATCGACGAGGCGATCCGGATGTCCGGGTCGTCAGTCATACCAGCAGGCTCGAACTTGAGGTTGGAGAACTTCTGGACGAAGGACTCCAACGGCACGCCGTACTGCAGACCGATGGACACCGCGATGGAGAAGGCGTCCATGACGCCGGCCAAGGTCGAACCCTGCTTGCCGAGCTTGAGAAAGATCTCGCCCAAGCGGCCGGAATCGTAGGCACCAGTCGTGAGGTAACCGCCAGCTCCAGCGACCTGGAAGCTCGTCGTGCGGCCCATGCGCGACTTCGGCAGACGCTGACGACGCGGCCGGTACTCGATGCGAACCTCCGGCTCGGCCTTCTCCTCCTCCTTCTTGACCTCGGAAAGAGGCTGGCCAACCTTGCAGTTGTCGCGGTAGACGGCCAGGGCCTTGAGGCCGAGCTTCCAGCCCTCCATGTAGACGTTGGCGATGTCCTCGACGGTGGAGGACTCCGGCAGGTTGACGGTCTTGGAGATGGCACCAGACAGGAAGGGTTGGACGGCAGCCATCATCCGCACGTGGCCCATCGGCGCGATGAAGCGGGTGCCCATGGCGCAGTCGAAGACCTCGTAGTGGGCCTCGTCCAGGCCGGGAGCTCCGACGACCGAACCGTTGTCGGCGATGTAGGCCACGATCTTCTCGGACTGCTCAGGGGTGTAGCCGAGGTTCTTGAGGGCACGCGGCACCGTCTGGTTGACGATCTGCATCGAGCCACCACCGACCATCTTCTTGAACTTCACCAGCGAGAAGTCCGGCTCGATGCCCGTGGTGTCGCAGTCCATCATGAAGCCGATGGTGCCGGTCGGGGCCAGCACCGAGGCCTGGGCGTTGCGGAAGCCATTGGTACGGCCCAGCTTGACGACCTTGTCCCACTCGGCCTTGGCAGCAGCGAGGACGGTGGTGTCATTGTCGTGCAGCGGATGAACCTGGCGGTTGGCGTCGCGATGCTTGGCCATGACGGCCTGGTGCGGCTCGGCATTCTCGGCGTAGCCAGCATAAGGACCGACGATGGCCGCCAACTCGGCGGAGCGTCGGTAGGAGACACCGGTCATGACGGAGGTGATGGCAGCAGCCAGAGCACGTCCACCATCAGAGTCATATCCCAGGCCCAGGGCCATGAGAAGGGCACCCAGGTTGGCGTACCCAATTCCGAGCTGACGGAAGTTGCGGGTGGTCTCCCCGATGGCCTCGGTCGGGAAGTCGGCGAAGCAGATGGAGATGTCCATCGCGGTGATGACCAGCTCGACGGCCTTGGTGAACTTCTCGACGTCGAAGTGATCATTCTCGTCGAGGAACTTCAGCAGGTTGAGGCTGGCCAGGTTGCACGAGGAGTTGTCCAGGCTCATGTATTCCGAGCACGGGTTGGAGGCATTGATCCGACCGGTGTTCGGGTTGGTGTGCCAAGCATTGATGGTGTCGTCGTACTGCAGACCGGGGTCAGCGCACTCCCAGGCAGCCTGGGCGATCTTGCCGAAGAGCTCCTTGGCATCGACGGTGTCGAGCACCTTGCCCGGCTCGGTGCGGGAAGTCAGCCCGAAGGACTTGCCCTGCTCGACCGCCGTCATGAAGGCATCCGAGACGCGCACCGAGTTGTTGGCGTTCTGGTATTGGACACTGGTGATGTCGCGGCCACCCAGGTCCATGTCGAAGCCGGCATCGCGCAGGGCGCGGATCTTGTCCTCCTCGCGAGCCTTGGTCTCGATGAATTCCTCGACGTCCGGGTGATCGATGTCAAGGACGACCATCTTGGCAGCGCGACGGGTGGCGCCACCGGACTTGATGGTTCCGGCAGACGCGTCGGCGCCGCGCATGAAGGACACCGGGCCGGAAGCAGTACCGCCGGAGCTCAGCAGCTCCTTGGAAGAACGGATACGGGAAATGTTGAGACCGGCACCAGAGCCACCCTTGAAGATGAATCCCTCTTCCCGGTACCAGTTGAGGATCGACTCCATGGAGTCGTCCACCGAGAGGATGAAGCAGGCACTGACCTGCTGAGGGCTCGTCGTACCGACGTTGAACCACACCGGGGAGTTGAAGCTGAAGTACTGATGGACCAGCAGCCAGGTCAGCTCCTCACCGAAGACCTTGGCGTCCTCCTCAGAGGCGAAGTAGCCGTTTTCACGTCCGGACGTCACGTAGGTCTTGACGACACGGTCGATGAGAGTCTTGAGACTGTCCTCACGGGCAGGAGTGCCCAGGGCGCCACGGAAGTACTTGTTCGTGACGATCGTCGAGGCGTTGACGCTCCAGAAGTCGGGGAACTCGACTCCGCGCTGTTCGAAGACCACGTCACCGGTGCGCCAGTTCGTCTGCACGACGTCGCGACGCTCCCACGTCACCTCGTCGTAGGGATGGATACCCTCGGTGCTGAAGGTGCGCTCGACGTGCAGCCCCTTGGAGCGGCTCGTCCTGCGTGGTGCGGACTTGGTCTCGGTCATGGCTCCCTCTAGATATTCGGTGATACGGGTGGTTTGGTGTCGGTACTTGTCGTGAGCTGAGGCGCACTTGGCCACGGCTCGTCAGAACAGCGGCTCGTCCTGCTTCGAAGGCCGCTTGCGGCCCGGGGACCGCACTTTCTCGGGAGACTCATCGCGCAACCGATCGATCTCGGTGGCGAAGTCCTCGATGGTGTCGTAATTGAGATACACACTTGCGAACCGCAGATAGGCGATGGGATCCAGCTCACGAAGTGGGCCCAGGATTGCCAACCCAATCTCGTCGCTCGGAATCTCCGCGACTCCTCGGGCTCGAAGGCCGTCCTCGACGCGTTGACCCAACAAGGCCAGGTCGGCATCCGTGACCGGGCGTCCTTTGCATGCATTGCGCACACCACGGATCACCTTGTCTCGGGAGAAGGGTTCTTCGATGCCGTTGCGTTTGTGAACCGTCATCTGCATGCGCTCGATGGTGGTGAACCGTCGTTCACACACGGGACACTGCCGTCTCCGACGGATCGCAGTGCCGTCCTCGCAGACTCGGGAGTCCAGGACTCGTGAGTCGTCATGCTGACAGAACGGACAGCGCATCGTCGCCTCCTTCCCCGACCTTGCTGGGTTCCGAACGGCAGATACGCCGTCGATCCAGAAGACTACTCCGAATTTGGACCGAAAACACAACTTGTAGGGATGGTGAGGTTACTCACCACAACATCTGGTGTCGAGAGGGATCATTGAGGATGTCGTTTGATCGTTCGTCAAGCTGCCACGCGTGACACGCCGAAGATGCTCAGTCCACACGACCACCTTCCACCGTCAGGACCTGATATCAGGCAGGTCGTCCGACTGATGTCCATCGGTCTGGACGACGGCAGCCGGGTCGGGGTGACCGCTCTCGGAGTTGCCCTGCCACACCTGACCAAGGCGTCCCAGGGACAGGATCACACCAACGATCATCACGACAACGGTAGCCATCACGGCGACGTCCCAGAACCGATCGTGGGCGGGTTCATGGCGTGCGACGGCACTGGGACTCCCTGCCATCAATTCCTGACGATCGATGACGACCACCGGCTCGGCCAGCTCATCCTGCCACGGTCCGATGACCAGGTCACCTTGCCGACTGGTCGTCGTCTCAACATCCCACTCGTACGTCTGAGCACTCATCGGATCACCTCTCTGTCGACGAGAGCCATCCGCTCCCGTCAGCGGTCCCCGGAATGGATCCCGGGGAAGGGCCCGGCGGCACAACCTCCGCCGACACCATCCATGACATCCGACCCGACCGACAGGTTCACCGTCATCAGACTGGAACACCAGGAGAACAACCTAGTCAGAAGCAATTCACAGGTTTCCTGAGAGCTCAGATCGACGCCGTCCCCATGCTCCGGAACAACCATCAAACAGAGCCGACGGGGAACTGTCGTACCCGACCTATACCGTGACTGGCATGACCACCGATACGCCCGGAACCGACTCCTCGGACTCGGCCGCCGTCTCGTCGGCTGTCCCGTTCACCACTACCCGTCAACCTTCTGCCAAGGAGCACGCGGTGCTGACCGCCGTCAAGGAAGGGCTGCGTCGCGACGGTCGCGCACCGACTGTTCGTGCCCTGGCTGACATGACGGGAGCAGCCAGTACATCGACCGTCCAGAGGCGTATCTCCGCGCTCATCGATCTCGGCCTGCTGCGACGCACTGACGGCACCCTCGAGGTCGTTGAGGACGTCGTCGACGTCAATGATCCGCACGGACCCCAGGCCTTTCAGATCGAGGTTTTCAACCCGAATGAAATTGCCGATGACGAGCATCACGACACTGTCATCGCGGTTCCCTCCCAGTTACTGAGCCACGGAGACCACGTGGTGGTCGTCGTCCGTGACGATGGGATGGCACCCGATTTCCACGTCGGAGACCTTGTCCTCGTCCAACAGCTACCCGTGGCGGACCTTCCCGACGACCCGCCCGAGACCTATTTCGTGGCGGCCACAGTGGGTGGCACGACCATCATCCGTTCCTTGGCCAAGCTCGGAGGGAAACCGTGGCTGATGGCCTCGAACCCCGCTCACTCACCGGTAAACCTCGATGATGCTTCTCTCATCGGTCGCGCCGTCTCCATCATGAGACGACTGTGACCCTGGTGGTCACTCCCCCAGCCTGCGCAGAGCTCCGACAGCCATCTCACGATCCGTTGTCGTCCAGAACGAGGGCATGGACGCCCTCAGGAAACCGCCATATCGCGCCGTCGCCAACCGCGGGTCCAGAACCGCAACGACTCCCCGATCGTCGGAACGTCGAATGAGCCGGCCCGCCCCCTGGGCCAACAGGAGGGCCGCATGTCCGGCCGACACCGTCATGAATCCATTACCGCCAGCATCCTGAACTGCCTTGCCCCGTGCCGCCATGAGCGGGTCATCCGGACGTGGGAAGGGAATCCGGTCAATGATGACCAACCGACACGTGTCACCAGGAACGTCCACCCCCTGCCACAGGGACAAGGTCCCGAAGAGGCATGTCCGCGGATCAGCCGTGAATCGGCGCGTGAGATCGGCCAGATGTCCCTCCCCCTGACACAACACCGGAATGTCCGGCATGACCCTGCGCATGTGTTCGGAAGCAGCCACCGCGTTGCGGTGAGAGGAGAACAGCCCGAGGGTACGTCCACCAGCGGCCCAGATCAGCTCGGCAAGATCGTCGAGAACCTCTGGCGCGATGCCATCTCGACCCGGGCGCGGCAGGGACTTACCGACATACAGGATCCCCTGCTTCGAGTAGTCGAACGGTGAGCCGACGTCAACCCCTCGCCACCCCATCTGAGTGTCGAGAACCTCCGGAGCGTCCCCCTCGATCTGCTCACGTGGCAACAGCCCGACGTTCCTTGCCGTGGCCAGGAAACTACCGCCGATGCACAAGGTGGCCGAGGTCAGGATCGTGATCGCCCCCGCGAAGACGTTCTCGCGCAGCAGGCCTGCCACGCTCAATGGAGCGACGTGAATGCTGCGGTACCCCTTCTCCGATTCCGAGACCCACACCACGTCAGCAACTGCCATCGACACCATGCGGTCGACGGTCTCGAAAACCTCGCGCATGGCGGCCTGAGCTTGCACCCTCTCGGCGTCGACGGATTCCCTGGAATCCTCGTCCCGTCGACCCAACTGGCTCACTGCTTCCCTGGCTAGATCTCGCAATACCGTGCACGCCTGTATGACCTGAGCCTCGGGCTCGGTGACCTGTCCCGGCGCGGTCGCTTCCAAGGCTCTGGCCAGCACGTCCGCCTGATTGAGCAGATCAGCGCTCACGTCGTCGTCAAGCCATGTCGAGGCCCGTTTCGACGTCATCGTCACGAGGGAGGGAGACAGCCCCTTGGAAGCAGCCCCGGTGAACCGATCCACCAGCTCGTGGGCCTCGTCGATGATGACGGTGTCGTGCTCCGGCAACACGTTGTTACCGTTCAGCGCATCGATCGCGAGCATGGCGTGGTTGGTGACGACGAGGTCAGCCTTTCGGGCCTTCTCACGGGCTGCTTCGGAGAGGCACTCGCTGCCGAAGGGACAGCGCTGAGCCCCTAGACACTCGTTGGCTGGCACACTTACCTGGGCCCACGCCAACGGAGTGTGCGGAGGTGCGTCATCACGATCGCCGAGCCCCGACTCCTCGACCTGCTTCTCGGCCCATTCACGCAGCATGACGACCTCGGCGCCTAGTGCGGAGGCCGGCGCCGTCCCAGCCTCCCTGGTGTCCTCGGCCTCAGCCGCGAGATCAGCCCCAGGGACCAGGGCGTCCTGTCCTCTGGCCCCCGCCGATCCACCGCGAACCTTGTGCAGACAGACGTGGTTGTTGCGCCCCTTGAGCACGGCCACCTTCGGCCTACGGGACAGGACCTTGTCCGAGGCGTCGAGAATTGCCGGAATGTCCTTGTGGGCGAGCTGCGTCTGCAGGGCAAGGGTGGCAGTGGCGACGACGACCTGCGCCCCTTCCTCGACACAATGGACCAGAGCAGGCGCCAAATACCCCAAGGATTTTCCGGTTCCGGTTCCGGCCTGAACCAAGAGGTGCAGTTCCTCACGCATCGCCTGGTCGACGGCCTCGACCATCGTCACCTGGCCAGATCTCTCCTGACCCCCCATCTGGGAGACGGCTACGCCGAGGAGATCGCGACACATCTTGCTGACCTCAGCCGGCTCACGCGCCATGACACGCCTCCTCGACCTCAGCGGCCAGCGCAGGATGAAGATGGGCGATGACATGGGTGCCATCGGCGGTGTGGTCAATGAGTTCGATCGTTCCGTCGCGGTGGATCTTGTCCATGAGGTCTCCGCGCGCATAGGGCATGACCACGTCAACCTTCTGGGACGGCACCGGCAGCGACCCCTCGATGGCTGTTACGAGGTCGTCGATTCCCTCTCCGGTATGAGCCGAGATGACATGGGCACTGGGAAAGGTCGACCGCAACGTCAAGATGGTGTCGTCGTCGAGACGATCAATCTTGTTGAGTACCAGGATTTCAGGAATGTCGCTGGCACCGATTCCCGCGAGCACACCACGCACGGCGTCGACCTGCCCGATGGGGTCGGGGTCAGATGCATCGACGACGTGCACCAGAACGTCTGCCATTGCCGTCTCCTCGAGGGTCGAGGCGAAGGCCTCGACGAGGTCGTGGGGAAGATGCCGCACGAAGCCGACGGTGTCGGTGAGGGTGTAGACGCGACCATCCGCCGTCGTGGTACGACGGGTGGTGGGGTCGAGGGTGGCGAAGAGGGCATCCTCGACGAGCACTCCGGCACGGGTCAGCCGGTTGAGCAGGGAGGACTTCCCCGCGTTGGTGTATCCGACGATGGCGGCGGAGGGTACCTTGTTGCGAAGGCGATCAGCCCGCTTGGAGGCACGGGTGGACTCGATGCGCTTGAGACGACGACGCAGCACAGCGATGCGATGACCGATACGTCGTCTGTCGGTCTCGATCCGGGTCTCACCGGGGCCACGACCACCGATACCGGCGCCACCAGCGGCGCGACCACCCGTCTGACGGGAGAGGTTTCCGCCCCAGCCACGCAGCCTTTGCTTGAGGTAGTTGAGCTGGGCCAATTCGACCTGAGTACGACCTTCCACGCTACGAGCGTGCTGGGCGAAGATGTCGAGGATCAACGCCGTCCGGTCCACCACCT
Organism: Cutibacterium avidum ATCC 25577; assembly: GCF_000227295.1. Classification (GTDB taxonomy): domain Bacteria; phylum Actinomycetota; class Actinomycetes; order Propionibacteriales; family Propionibacteriaceae; genus Cutibacterium; species Cutibacterium avidum. The sequence continues at coordinate 2,101,171 of NZ_JH165054.1, forward strand.
TGACCTTGACGCGGTCCTCGAGGTTTCGAAGCTGAGCGGCGTCGAGTTCACCATCACAAATGACGGTGTCAGCTCCGGTGGCTCGGACCACCTCGGCGAGCTCAGCCACCTTGCCCGAACCGATGTAGGTCGCCGGATCAGGGGTCGTTCGCCTCTGCATGACGGCCTCGAGGACCTGTGACCCCGCGGTCTCAGCCAGTGACTTGAGCTCGGCCATGGCGTTCTCGGCATCGACAGCCGACCCCTTGGTCCACACCGAACAGAGCACCACTCGCTCGAGCCTCAGCTGTCGGTACTCGACCTCCGAGATGTCGGACAGGTCGGTCGACATGCCCGGCACACGAGTCAAGGACAACCGGGCATCCAGGTCGAACTGGTCACCGTCATATTCGTTCTGATCGTCGTTGAAGTCCTCAACGAATTCGGGCGCATCCTCGCGCTCGTCGTCAAATCGTGCGGTGTCGCTCACCCGGTCCCCGTCCTGTTGGCCCACTGTCTCGTGCCCCCAATACCTCGTGCTTCGAGGTCATCGGGCCAAGTGTAGGAGGAGGAGCCGACAGGTCAACGGCGGTTCATTGACCTCGGTGTTCCTCATTCCTCGGGAAGGCTGACCGTCCCGGTCGCGAGAATGACCGCAGGGCCCGTCAGCACCGCGTCATAGCCGTCGTCAGCAGGGGTGAGGGTGACGATGACGTGGCCACCGGGCATATGGACTGTCCACGGACCACGGTGACCGGTACGGGTGGCCATCGTCGCTGCCACGGCCACGGTTCCGGTACCGCACGACATCGTCTCTCCCGATCCGCGCTCATGGACCCTCATCGAGACCGAATGGCCGTCCAGCTGCTCGACGAATTCGACATTGGCCCCCTCGGGGAAGGCCGACCGTGGACGCCAGGTGGGCGATTCGTCGAGGTTGAGCGCAGTGACGGTGGTGTGGTCTGTCACGACCACAGCGTGTGGGTTGCCGACGTCAACCTTGCATGCCGGCCACCACATGTCCTGATGTTCGATGGTGAGGTCGTCGCCCTCGACCCGGACCGTCCCCATCGTCACCGACACATCGCCGTTGTCATACAGGGTGACGTGACGAACACCGGCCCGCGTCGCGACGTCAGCCTCGTCACCCGCGATGCGCCCGGTCCGGGCGAGGTGCCGCGCGAAGACTCGTAGTCCGTTGCCGCACATCTCCGCGACGGTGCCGTCGGCATTGCGGTAGTCCATGAACCACAGTTCCGGATCGCCGTCCCACCCGGCGACGTCGCCGGCCCGCAGAGCCTGCAGGGTGCCGTCGCCGCCGATACCGAATCGACGGTGGCACAGCCACCGCACCTGCCCAGGGGTCAGGGGCTCGGGGCGGTCGACGATGACGAAGTCATTGCCGGTCCCGTGTGCCTTCCAGAACGTCGTCGTCATGTCGTCAATCCTCCTCGTCGGTGGACAGGGCGGTCAACACCCGCGCCACAACCTTGTCGTCGAGATCGGGATCAAGTGCATTGAACCATTCGATACGCTCGTCCCGGCGGTACCACATGAGCTGTTTCCGGGCGAAGCGGCGGGTGCCGGTCACGGTACGACGACGGGCCTCCTCCTCGTCATACTCGCCGTCAAGGAACTCCAGCACCTGCCGGTATCCCAGCGCTCGACTTGCCGTGAGGCCGTCCCTCAATCCGACGTCGACCAAGGCACGAACCTCGTCGACCAGTCCGTTCTCCCACATCTGGTCGACGCGATCGGCTATCCGTCGATCCATGTCCTCACGAGGAAGTTCCAGACCAATGTGCACCGTGTCAGGCCAGTGGGAGGTGCCGTCGGGAATGGTGGCGGTGAAGGATCCGGTGAGGTCAATGACCTCGAGGGCTCGCACGATCCTCCTGCCATTCCCCGGCAGGATCGATTCAGCCGCCTTGGAATCCCGTCGTGCCAGTTCCTTGTGCAGGGCCTCCGGACCTTCGGCCTCCAGACGTTTCTGCCACTTCGCTCGTACCGTCGGATCAGTGGGGGGAATGGTCATCTCGTCGACGATGGCCTTGGTGTACAGGGCCGAACCGCCGACGAGCACCGGGACGACACCGCGAGACAAGCACTCTTCGGTCGCTTCGCGCGCCAACTTCTGCATGAGGACGATTGAGGAGGGTTCGGTGACGTCAAGGATCGACACCACGTGGTGCCTCACTGCACGCTGCTCGGAAAGGGTAGGGGTGGCGGTACCGATGTCCATCCCCCGATACACCACCATTGAATCAGTGTTGACGATCTCGGCGGGGCGCCCTTCACGTCCCAGGCGTGAACAGACTCGCACCGCCAACCCTGATTTTCCGCTGGCAGTAGGCCCGAGAAGACAAATGACCGGCAAATTCACACGTTCATCCTTACGCACGGCAACGACATTGCGGGGCCAACGCGTAGAGCGAAAAACCTCACATGAGTGGACCATCTCGTGTGTAGCCTAAAGGGGTCATCCCCGAGAGGGGGAAAACTCCCGAAAGGAGATCACATGGGACTCTTCGACAAGGCCAAGGACGCCATCAGCGACCACCAGGACGACATCAAGGACCAGGTCAGCCAGCACAGCGACAAGGTCGAGCAGGGCATCGACAAGGCTGGCGACATTGTCGACGACAAGACCGGCGGCAAGTTCTCCGATCAGGTCGACAAGGGCCAGGATGCCCTCAAGGACAAGCTTGGCGACCTCTGAGTCGTCCACGACATGACGCGGCCCGTCCCCTGAGGGGACCTGCTCCGGATGGGAGCGGATGAGCTGCGACACGAGGGGTGGTGCTTCACTGAGCACCATCCCTCGTCGCATGTCTGAATAGGTTTCACAGCAGGCTCCGAGCCACCCCCCTTGTCAGCCCTGCGCCGCGCCGATCGTCGGAATACCGAGCATGGTGACGCCGGGCTGAGCGCATGACCCTTCACGGATCTGCCATGCGTCGCCGCCACGGGTATGGCGCAGGTTCACCAGGCCACCATCGGCAACCAGGTGATGGGGATGACCGGACGTGATGACGACCTCTCCAATGTCGCCCGGACGCGGAACCTCGTCATCTGGGGCCAAGCTGACATGAACCAGGCGGTTGTCCCGGGCCCTTCCGGTGACGCGATGGGTGACCTCGTCCTTGCGCCCCTCGCCCTCGGCGAACATCACCTCAACGGTGCGACCGACCTGAGCCTTGTTTTCCTGCCAGGCGATGTCGTCGACGAGATCGACGAGGCGTTCGTAGCGTTCCTGGACGACCGGCTTGGGGACCTGGTCCTCCATGATCCCTGCCGGGGTATTGGGACGAATGGAGTACTGGAAGGTGAAGGCAGCGGAGAACCTCGACTCCTCGACGACACGCATGGTTTCGGCGAAGTCCTCGTCGGTCTCCCCGGGGAACCCGACGATGATGTCTGTGGTGATGGCGGCGTCCGGAATGGCCTCGCGCACCCGGTCAAGGATTCCGAGGAACTTCTTGGACCGGTAGGATCGGCGCATCCGGCGCAGCACCTCGTCAGACCCGGACTGCAGAGGCATGTGCAGGCTGGGCATGACATTGGGGGTCTCGGCCATGGCCTCGATGACGTCATCGGTGAAGGCGGCCGGGTGGGGTGAGGTGAACCGCACCCTCTCTAGACCGTCGATCTCACCGCAGGCCCGCAGCAGCTTGGCGAAGGCGCCACGATCACCGAACTGAACTCCGTAGGAGTTGACGTTCTGACCGAGCAGGGTGATCTCCTGGACTCCCTCGTCAACGAGGGCTCGGATCTCCGAGAGAATCTCACCGGGGCGTCGGTCGGTTTCCTTGCCGCGCAGCTGCGGAACGATGCAGAAGGTGCAGGTGTTGTTGCATCCCACCGAGATGGAGACCCAGGCCGAGTATGCCGAGTCGCGTCGGGTGGGCAGGTTCGACGGAAAGGTGACCAGGGACTCCTCGATCTCCACCTGGGCCGTGGCATTGTGACGGGCGCGCTTGAGCAGGGCCGGCAGGGAGCCCACGTTGTGGGTGCCGAAGACGACGTCCACCCATGGTGCCCGCGCGACGACCGTGTCCTTGTCCTTCTGAGCCATACAGCCGCCGACGGCCAGCTGCATACCGGGGTGAGCCGACTTCACCGAGGCCATGTGGCCGAGGGTGCCGTAGAGACGATTGTCGGCGTTCTCCCGGACTGCACAGGTGTTGAAGACGACGACGTCAGCCGGCGCCAAGGTGTCGGTTCTGGGATCGGGAACGTAGCCGGCCTCCTCGAGGAGACCGGCAATGCGCTCGGAGTCATGGACATTCATCTGGCATCCGTAGGTCACGACCCGGTAGGTCGGGGCCTCGGTCTGCCGCACGGTGTTACTGGGCATGGCGCGAACACTTTACGTCATCAGCCCACGTACCGGACCAGCCCGTCCCTCACACCATCGTCTGCAGGACCAGGAGGATCCCGCCATACACCAGGACGAACACGACCAATGGCCACACGAACTTCAGCCAGTGCGAGTACCTGATGTCCAGCATTTGCAGAGTTGCCATGACCAATCCTGTGGGTGCCAGGAACAACATCGCGTACTGACCCCACTGATAGGCGCACAACACTGTGGCTCGCGACACCCCGGCGGTGTCGCCGAGAGGAGCCATGATCGGCAGTGCCAGAACGGCCAGACCCGACGACGAGGGCACGATGAATCCCAGCAGGAAGAACACGATGAGCAGGGACAGCACGAAGACGGGGCCGTTGACGTGGGAGACCACCTTGGCTGACTCATACAGCAAGGTGTCAGAAATCAAGCCTTCATTGAGGATGTGATTGATTCCACGCGCCAACCCGATGATGAGGGAGACGGCCACCAGGCTTGATGATCCTGCGCTGAACGCATCGACGAGTTTTTTCTCACTGATTTTATTCGGTCCGGTCGCAGCAATGAACATGATGACAATGGCAATGGCGAGGAATGATGACGCCATCGCCGGGAACCACCATCCTCGGGCCATAACTCCCCACACCATGATGGGAAAGGCTGACGCGAAGAGGACGAGGATGACTTTACGACGCCAATCGAATCCCATCTCGGTGCCGTCATTACCCAAACCCCACTGAGCCGCAAAAGCGTCGCGATCCTCCCAGACGTAGGAGAATTCCGGATCTGCCTTCACCTTTCGTGAATACCAGGCGAGATAGATGACGACAGCTACCGCTCCTCCGACCAGCCCTACCACACGCCATGGCATGCCTTCGGTGAGTCGAATACCGGCCGCATTCGCTCCGATGGCAGAGGAGAACGGGTTGATGGTCGAGAAACACGTACCAATCGATCCAGCGAGAAAGACCGACCCAACGACGACCAGAGCGTCATACCCCATGGCGATGAAGACCGGAGCAAGGATGGGATAGAAGGCGACTGCCTCCTCCTCGAGTCCACACGTCGTTCCGCCCACGATCATGAACAGGGACACGGAAAGGACAAGGAGGAACTCTTTTCCCTTGGACTTGGCAGTGAGTCTCCCGAGACCGGCCTCGAATGCGCCACTAGCCCTCACAACGCCAATGAGGCCACCCAGTACAAGGATGAAAACGATGATGTCGACGGCCTCGATCGTTCCCGTCACCATGCCGTTCGTAATCTCTCCGATACCGGCTGGATGGGATGCCAGGCGTTGATAGGTGCCTGGTACTGACACCGACCCCGTCATGGACCCTGAGGTGAATTCCGAGATCTTCATGGCGACCCCATATTTGTCGAGGGTCTCCTGGGTGGCCGCATGCTTCGTCATGGTGCCATGAGGATCCACAATGACCAACTGTTGCGAACCTGCGGAGTAACTCATCTTTGAGTAACTTCCGGCTGGGACGAGCCATGTACACGCAACGGCGAGAACTGTGAGGACGAAAAGGATTGTGAAAGCTGACGGAACCCGTAGGCGATGGCGGGTCGCAGTAGCATTGTTGTTGGACAAGGTTCACCTACTTTCAGCATCGGTGAGTCGTCGCAACGGAAGGACCGACGACACTGCCGGTTCACCTGCCCTCCGTTGGGCACTATCAACTCGACTAACAATAGTATAACAACCCAGTACCTGCAGGTACTGGGGCTTAAGAATTAGCGCCCGGAAAGGACGGGACGATAGGCTTTTCATCATGATCAATGACGTCATACTCCCCACCGGCACCCAGTACGAGATTTCCCACGGTCCTTGGCAGGCCGTCGTGACGGAGCAGGGAGCCACCCTTCGCAGTCTTCGCCACAACGGAGACGACGTCATCAAGACCTTTGAGGCCGACCAGTCCCCCGCTTCGTCGCAGGGGCAGCAGCTCCTCCCCTGGCCCAACCGCATCCGTGACGGCCGCTACCGATTCGATGACGTTGACCAGCAGCTGGCTATCAGCGAGGTCGATCGCAACAATGCCATTCATGGTCTGGTGGCGTGGTCGCCGTGGCACCTCGTCGAGCACACCGACTCCTCGGTGACCCAGGAGATCCGGATCATGGCTCGGCCTGGCTGGCCTGGAACGATTGATGTCCGGCTGACCCACAACCTGGATGATCACGGACTGACGGTCACCGTGAGAGCTCGGAACGTCGGGGCCACGGCAGTGCCTTTCGGCTATGCCGCCCATCCCTATTTCTGCCTCGGCGGGTCCATCGATGAGTGGAAGATTGACGCCCCGTTTGCATCCTGGCTGCAGGTTGACGATCGGCTTCTGCCGGTGCGGATTTGTGGGATGGACGAGGTCCACACGATGAGTGGGCAGTCGCTCGGTCAGCGCACCTTCGACACCGCCTACACCTTGGATCGTGAAGGAACCGTTGGATCGCCGGCATGGCGCATCAAAGTCACCAGCGATGAGACCAGCCATGAGTTGTGGGGAGATGCGACCATGGGCTGGGCGCAGATTTACACTCCAGATGACCGCCTCAGCCTCGCCGTCGAACCGATGACATGCGGGCCGGACGCCTTCAACGAGGGCCCCACCCATGGAGACGCCATCCGCCTGGAATCCGGGGACGAGGTCGCCCTCACCTGGGGAATCGCCTGAGCTGGCTGCTCGGGACGGCATCCCGAACCACCACGTTTCCACAAGGGCTGGTGGCTCAGGATTCTCCCACCGTCTCCACGGCTTGGAAGGAGCGGATGACGGTAACCCTGGTGCGTCCTGGCACGGTGACCTGCTCCCCCACCGCCAACGCGATCTGGCGTGCAAGTCGGGATGCGTGCAGATCGTCCACCGTACCCGGATCGACGAGAATCTGGACCTCACGTCCAGCTTGCAGGGCGAATGCCCGTTCGACCCCGGAGAAGCTGGTGGCAATCTCCTCGATGGTGTCCATCCGGCGGACATGGGCCTCCAAGGAATCTCGACGTGCTCCTGGGCGGGCCGCAGAGATTGCATCGGCAGCCTTGACGATGAGATCCGTGACGCTCACGGGCTCAATCTCATCGTGGTGAGCTGCAATGGCATGCACGACCTCATCGGATTCCCCATGGCGTCGTGCCAGTTCGGCACCGATGGCCGCGTGGGTTCCCCCAACCCCCGGGGTGAGGGACTTACCGAGATCGTGCAGGAAGGCCGCACGACGACAGGTGTCGACGTCGCCACCGATTTCGGCTGCCAGGGTGGCCGCGAGTCGGGCGCACTCGACGCAGTGATCGAGCACCTGTTGGCCGTAGGAGGTCCGGAAGCGCAGAGACCCGAGGATGGGGAGGAGCCGATCGTCAATGTCGCCGATCCCGGCTTCGGACAGCGCCTCGGACGCGGCTTCCAGGCACATCTGTTCGATGTGGTCGACGGCTCGCTGATGAGCCTTCTCGATGCTGATGGGGTGGATGCGACCGTCTTCGACCAAATCTACGAGAGCCTGTCGGGCCACCTCGCGCCGCATGGGGTCGAAGCAGCTCAGCAAGACGATGCCCGGAGTGTCATCGATGAGGACCGTGACTCCCGTCACTTGCTCGAAGGTGCGGATGTTGCGGCCTTCTCGCCCGATGACGCGACCCTTCATCTCGTCGCTGGGCAGTGGAACGACGCTGACGACGGTGTCGGCAACCATCTCGGAGGAACACCGCTGAATGGCATCAGCCACGATGTGCCGAGCTTTGCCCTCGGCGTTCGTCGTCGCCTCGGCGATGATCGCCCGGGCACTGTATTCAGCCACCGCACGAGACTCTCTGCCGAGGTGCTCTGCCAGTTCGTCTTGGGCCTGGCCAAGGGACATCCCGGCGACGCGCTCCAGCTCCGCGACAATCTGCTCGTCACGTCGATCGAGCTCGGCGTCCCGCTCGTCGAGGTGGGAGCTGCGCTCCGCCAACTCCAAGCGCTCCCTCTCGAGCTTGTCGAGGCCGTCGTCGAGGTGGCGACGGGCTTCGCGCAGCTGACGATCACGCTCTGTCAACTCTTCGGCAGAGCGCTGGTTGATCTCAAGCAGGGCCTCGGCGCTGTGGCGAGCCTGCTCGGCATGATCGGCTCGACGCTCTTCATCAGCGAGCCGCACTCGACTGGACTCGAGCGCAGCGCGAGCTGCCTCGGTCTCGTCACGACTGTCCGCAAGATCCTGAGTCGCACGCACCAGGCGCTCCTCGCTGCGGGATAGCTCCAATGCCTTCGCATCGCGTTCTGACTCTGCTCGTTCCGCCCTCCTGCCAATGGCTCGACGATCTGCCAGCCAGCCAATGATGACTGCCACTGAGAGCACCGCCACCACGACGAGTGCGATGAGCATGACCTCTACCCTTCCTCACATCCTGACTCGGAGCTGCACCGTCGCCCCCCTGACGTCGGTGCCAGGAAAACCGAGGTGAGGGGCAAACGATACGACCTTAGTCGAAGGGGCCGGTCATCGGCGCTTCGGGGGGTTCCTCACCGAGTTCCTCGCGGGCGGCACGGATGGCGGCCCAGGCGACCTGGGGTCCGTAGCCCTTGCGGGCCAGGGCACCCAACACCCGGCGGGTCAGACGGGCTTCCTCGACACCTCGACCTGCCCGCAGCTTGTTCACTGCGAGTTCAGTGGCGGCATCCAACTCGTCAGCCTCCGTGATCTGGGAGGTCGCGTCCTCAATGATCTGGGAATCGACCCCTTTGCGCGACAATTCGACTGCCACTGCTCTGCGGGACAGACCCCGCACACCGTGACGGGACGCTATCCATCGGTTGGCAAAGTCAGCATCATCGACGAGCCCCACCTCGGTGAGGCGATCAAGGACTGCCTCACGCACCTGCTCGGGCACACCTTTGGAATCCAGAGCTGCTGCGAGTTCACTTCGGGTGTTGGCCCGACGATCCAGTCGTTTGAGGCAGATCTCGCGAGCTTCCTCGTACCACTGGTCGTCGGTCAACTCCTCTGGAGAATCCTTGCGTCGCCGGCTCAGAATTCCACCTCACCGGTTTCGGGATCGACTCCCTCGGGAACTTCGGCCTCACGCAGACCCAGGTGGGTGAGGATCTTGTCCTCGACCTCGTTGGCGACGTCCGGGTTGCCCTTGAGGAAGTTGCGGACATTCTCCTTACCCTGACCCAGCTGCTCATTGTTGTAACTGAACCACGATCCGGACTTGGTGATGATCCCGCAGTCCACGCCCATGTCGATGAGGCTTCCCTCTCGGGAAATGCCTTGGCCATAGAGAATGTCGAACTCGGCCTGCTTGAACGGCGGGGCGACCTTGTTCTTGACGACCTTGACGCGGGTACGGTTACCGACCATCTCGGAACCGTCCTTGAGGGTCTCGATGCGGCGCACGTCCAGTCGCACCGAGGAGTAGAACTTCAACGCGCGTCCACCGGTAGTCGTCTCCGGGGAGCCGAACATGACACCGATCTTCTCGCGCAGCTGGTTGATGAAGATGGCCGTCGTCCCGGCCGCGTTGAGGGCACCGGTCATCTTGCGCAAGGCCTGGCTCATGAGGCGAGCCTGCAGACCGACGTGGGAATCACCCATCTCTCCTTCGATCTCAGCCTTCGGGGTGAGGGCTGCGACGGAGTCAATGACGACGAGCTCAAGGGCGCCCGACCGCACCAGGGTGTCGGCAATCTCGAGGGCCTGTTCACCGTTGTCAGGCTGGCTCACCAGCAGGGAGTCAGTGTCAACACCAAGCTTGCGGGCGTACTCCGGGTCGAGGGCGTGCTCGGCGTCGATGAAGGCGCAGATGCCGCCTTCGGCCTGAGCGTTCGCGATGGCGTGCAGGGCCACCGTCGTCTTGCCCGAGGACTCCGGACCATAAATCTCGACGATTCTGCCGCGTGGGAGGCCTCCCACACCGAGGGCGACGTCCAGGGCCACCGATCCCGTCGGAATCGCCGCAATCTTCACGGTCTCCTGCTCGCCAAGGCGCATGACGGAGCCCTTGCCGTGCTGCTTCTCGATCTGCTGCAAGGCCGTGGCAAGGGCCTGTTCGCGATCTGCGGTCGCTGCCATGTCCGTTCCTTCCTTGAAGGCGGTCTCCCGCCCCATTTGCCGCGCGGCATCGCCGCAGCGTTGGTCATGTGTCGTGATGAGGGAGACTCACCGGTTTCCCCGTGTCATCACTCAAACTGTAGGAGCGAGGTCGGACAATCCGTCAGCCAAGTTCGTTCCTGTGGATGACTGCCGTCACGGCTGTCCGCTCGCTTGTGGACAACCCTTCCAGATGCCACTGACGACTTTGCAGCGCGTCGTGTTCCGGTTTTGTTCCGTTTTCGTTTTGGCACCGTTCCTCGGCGTCCGGACACGTCCATCTCCCCAGGTCAGCGCAGCGAGTCGGGCAGCTCCAGTGCCTCCCAGCAGGCCCGCCAAATCGTCTTGGCATCGACCCCATCAGCCAAGGCTTCCTGCACAGTCCGTGAGTCGAGACCCGGTACAGCCTGCTGTGCAGCCCAGATTCGGCAGTAGTCGTCACCCAGGGCCTCAGCCAGTCGCGTCCACAATTGGGTCTCTGTCATGAAGACAAGCCTAAGGGCAGGATAAGATCAGCGCAGATGTGCGAACGCTCACTGCACGGCTCTCCCCACGAGCCATGAGTCGCGCGAAAGGAGAAGCGATGACGATGCCGTCGGATGCCCATTCATCATCCTCACGGCGAAACGACCGCATGGTCGCCATTCTCGCCATGTTGCGTGACCACGACGAGGTCCCCTTGCGGGCCATGGCGGCCACCCTGGGAGCGAGTGCTGCGACGATCCGACGCGATGTTGCCTCACTCGCTGAGCAAGGCCTTCTCATTCGCTCACATGGAACAGCTCGCCGCGCCGGAACGGGTGCCGAACTGCCCGTCAACTTGCGGGACGGCCGTCGTCGCCGCGCCAAGGAAGCCATCGCGCATGCCGTTGCTTCCGAGCTTCCGGTGGGACGTCACGCGATTGGGCTCACCGGCGGCACGACGACCACTGAGATCGTCCGGGCCTTGCATCATCGCCATGACCTCACCCTCATCACGAACTCCGTGAGTATCGCCCTCGAGGCCGCCGGCCAGGGCCAGCAACGTGTCCTCATCACCGGCGGGGTGCTACGCCCCTCCTCCTTGGAATTGGTCGGCTCCCTGGCCGAGTCCACCTTCAAGCAGGTCAACGTCGGCACCGCCATCGTGGGGTGTGACGGACTGAGTGCCGAGGGTGGCCTGACGACCCACGACGGCATCGAAGCCGCTGCAAACCACACCATGATCAAGAGAGCAGCTCGCATCATCGCGGCTGTGGACGGTTCCAAGATCGGCCGAGTCACCCTGGCAAAGCTGGCTGAGGCCAAGGACGTCGACCTCCTCGTCACCGACGACTCAGCTGATCCCGACGAGCTGGCCCGGTTGCGCGCTCTCGGAATCGCAATTCGTATCGTCCACGCACCGACTGACTGATCAGGCCGCGCGCCGCCCAGATGGCGGAGCCAATCCGGGCCATTCGTGGTCGAGAGACCCACAACACAGAAGTTCCCGGCCCCAACGGGACCGGGACACGTCAGAAGTTCAGGGGGTTGTTCATGCCGCAACAGTGATGCGGTGCTCGGGGGTGCCTTCACTCTTGAGCATCTTGTCGCTGACGATGCGCATCAATTCGGACTGTGGGAGGTCCAAAGCGGTGCAAATGGCGAGGATGAGCTCGCTGGAAGCTTCCTTCTGGCCCCGCTCGACCTCCGAGAGGTATCCGAGGGACACGCGTGCGGCAGAAGACACCTCACGCAGGGTGCGGCCCTGTGCGAACCTCTGTTCACGCAGCGACTCGCCGAGCATCTCACGCAGCATAGCTGATTTCATGGGCGTCTCCTCCTAGGTGATTCATCCATGACAACGCTCCCAGCGGATGAAACATTCCCCACACGGCGAAATTCTTCACATTTTTCTTACGGGGTCGTCGTCAGTTCTGCGAACCGCTCAAAACCTCGCATCCGAGGTCCAGAAGTGCCTGGACCGTCGCCCGTCGAATCTCCTCGCGTGGCCCCTCCAGCTGAAGACGCTTCACGATCGGAGCTCCCTCGTACACCGCACCGATGAAGACTGTTCCGGCCCCCTCACCGTCCTGGGGATCTGGCCCGGCAACCCCGGTGCAGGACAGACCAATGTCAGCCCGGCAGGCTTTCCGACATCCCATCGCCATCTGAGCCGCAGTGATGGAATTGATGACCCCGTTCTCGGCGATCCAGCCGGCATCGACCCCAGCGAGCTTGGTCTTGAGGTCGCTGGCATAGGTCACCAGACCGCCACGAAAGACCGCCGAAGCCCCCGGAACGGTCGTGATGGTCGCCGAGACCAGGCCTGCTGTCAGGGATTCGCAGGTTGCCGCCGTCAGACCGCGTTCCGACAACCCGGCAATGAATCGACGTGCGCCTTCGTCGCCGGTCACTTGAGGTTCTGCTTCCGAGACTTCACCGGCTTGACCCCAGCGTTCTTGGCACGGTTACGGATCTGGATGGCGTCCCTGATGTACACCAGGCCAGTGACGACGGTGAGCAGGAAGGCGATGATCATGACGGCCCAGGCGAAGACGTCGACGAAGGTCGGGGTTCGCCACAGGCCGAGGCAGAACAGCGTGATTGCCAGGGACTGCATAGCGGTCTTGAGTTTGCCGCCCTTGTTGGCCGCCATCACCTCATACTTGAGCATCTTCATCCGCATGACGGTGATGCCCCACTCGCGCAGCAGGATGATGATCGTCATCCACCATGGCAACTCGCCGAGAATCGACAGGCCGATGAAGGCCATGCCGGTGAGCGCCTTGTCAGCGATGGAGTCACCGATCTTGCCGAAGTTGGTGACGAGGTTGTACTTGCGGGCAATCTTGCCGTCGACGAAATCGGTGAGGATCGCCACCATGAAGACGATCGTCGTCGCCGTCCGCCAGCCGCCCTCATGGGCATGGGCCAACAGCATCCATCCGAAGACTGGAACCGCAACGGCTCTCAGCAGGGTCAGCGCATTCGGAACGTTGATGTTGCTGGAGCGGTCCTTCTTCGTGGCCATGGGCACAGTATCTCGCGTGACGACGCCTGATGCGACTCACCGCCCCGAAATGGTTCCCGATTGGTCCGTCGACGTCAGCGCCGTGGGACCACCGTGGTGCCGATGCCGTGGCAATGACGCTCAGGTCAGTACCGGGCGCGCAACGAGGTCGACGCCGTCAGAGCCGACGAAATCGACGTCCACGATGTCGCCGACGCTCACCCCGGCAGAATCGACGAGGGTCACGACCCCGTCGACCTCCGGGCCCTGATGCTCCGCCCTGCCGACGATGGCTTCGCCGGTCTCCTCAATCATGACCCGACCACGGGTGCCGACACGATCCTCGGCGCGCTGGGAGACGAGTTCGTCGATGAGATCGGCGAGATCTTCGCGTCGAGCAGCAATCACGTCCTCGTCGACATGGCCGTCGAGGGTGGCTCCCTCGGTGCCTTCCTCGTCGGAATAGGCGAAGATGCCAGCAACATCGAGCCGCGCCCGCTGCAGGAAATCGGCGAGGATCTCGACATCGGCCTCGGTCTCGCCGGGGAAGCCGGTGATGAAGTTCGACCTGAAGCCGGCTTCCGGACAACGCGAACGGATGGACTCGATGATGTCGATGAAGGACTCGGCGTCACCGAAGCGGCGCATCCGGCGCAACAACGGCCCTGATGCGTGTTGGAAGGACAGATCGAAGTAGGGCACGACCTTGGCGGTCGCCAGCATGGTGTCGACGAGCCCCGGTCGAAGCTCTGCGGGTTGCAGGTAGGACACCCGAATCCATTCCAGCCCGTCGACATTGTCCAGGCCGGTGAGGAGTTTCTCCAGAGCGCGCAGATCCCCCAGGTCCTTGCCGTAGGAGGAGGAGTTCTCACTGACGAGGAAGACCTCCTTGACGCCATGGTCAACCAGCCAGCGTGCCTCCTCGACGATCTCGGCGGCAGGTCGGGAGAGGTAGGAGCCCCGGAATCGCGGGATGGCACAGAAGGCACAGCGACGATCACAGCCCGAGGCCATCTTCAGCGCTGTGCTGGGTCCCGAGCCGAGACGGCGTCGGGTGGCTCGAGGGCCCGAGGCCGGGGCCATCGTGGCCGACAGATCAGGGGCGGTGCCATGGCCGGGAATCGACACACCAGAGCTGGCTGGCCTGCGATCGACCGGGCTGATCGGAAGTAGGGTGCGACGGTCATGCGGAACATGGGCCTCGATGGATCCCCCGTCGAGGATGGTGCGAAGCCGATCGGCGATGTCGTCGTAGTCGTCGAATCCCAGCACGGCGTCAGCCTCGGGGAGGGACTCGGCCAGTTCACGTCCGTAGCGCTCGGCCATGCACCCAACCGCTACAACCGACTGAGTGGGTCCGTGGCCCTTGAGGTCTGCGGCCGCCAGCAAGGTGTCGACGGAGTCCTTCTTGGCCTGCTCGATGAATCCGCAGGTGTTGACGACGACCGTCTCGGCCTCGCTGGGGTCGTCGACGAGACGGAATCCGCCAGCCTCCATGCGGGCCGCAAGCTCCTCGGAATCGACGTCGTTGCGGGCGCAGCCCATCGACACGAGATGGACTGTCATGAGGTGATCACCGGCAGACACGAGACTCCATTCTGATGGACGAGGTGGTTTCGGCTGCATCCTACGCGTCTACCGTGGGATACATGCCCTTTCGTAAGACCGACCACCACAAGAACGCCATCGACTACGAGGTTGCCGGGTTGACATGGCTCGCGGCTGCCCAGCCCGCTGGAGCTGCGATCGTCGAGGTGTTGGACCATGGCAATGGTTGGCTCACGGAACCCGAGCTCTCCCCGATCCGTCCCACCCGTGAGGCGGCTGAGGAATTCGGTCGACGCCTGGCTCACACCCACGCAGCAGGGGCATCCCACCTGGGAGCGGCACCCGACGGGTTCACCCCTGACGGCGGATATATCGGTCGCGCTCCCCTGCGCCTGCCCTCCGAACACATTGACTCGTGGGGAGAGTTCTACGCCCGCCACCGCATCGAGCCCTACATGGACAGCCTTGACGCCGGCGCCCGCGCGATCATGTCCAAACTCGTCGACCGGCTGGCCAGCGGGGTGCTCGACCACGACCAGCCCGCCCTGGTGACCGATCCTGCCGCTCGTACGCACGGTGACATGTGGTCCGGGAACCTCATGTGGACCTCCGACGGAGTCGTCCTCATCGATCCTGCTGCCCAAGGTGGTCATGCCGAGGAGGACCTTGCCTCCTTGTCGGTCTTTGGTGCCCCCTTCACCAACGAGATTCGTGCCGCCTACGACGAGGAGTCCCCACTGGCCGACGGTTGGCAGGAACGAGTTGGGCTGCACCAGCTCCACATGCTCATCGTCCACTGCTTCCTCTTCGGCGGCGGATATGTCGGTGAGACCGTCGAGGTAGCACGCCGCTACCTCTGATCGTCTTCCCCGGAACGGGCTCGTGGCCCCGTCATGTGACGAGGCCACGAATATGTCTCACCAGCCGGTTCTCGGCATCGTTGTGAGTCGATGAGGCCAGCCTGGACAGGCAATCAGTGGGCGTCGGACCAGGCCTGCGGATCTGAGGACCAGGTCTGCAGGGTGGCCAGCTGCTCCGGGGTGATGCGTCCGGACTCCGCTGCCACTTCGATGAGGGTCGGGTAGTTCGACAGGGTGTACAGCGGCAGACCGGCCTCCTCAAACGCACGATGCCCCTTCTCCAGCTGGTAGGAGAACAAGGCGAGGACGCCGACCACCGTCGATCCCTCTCGCTCGACGGCCTGAGCGGCCTTGAGCACCGAGCCGCCGGTGGAGATGAGGTCCTCGACCATGACGACCTTGGAGCCGTCCGGGATGCGTCCTTCGATCTGGTTGCCGCGTCCGTGGTCCTTGGGGGCGGAACGGACATAGGCCATCGGGGCACCGAGACGATCGGCAGCCAGCGCGGCGTGGGCGATGCCAGCGGTGGCGGTCCCGGCGACGACGTCGACCTGATCGAAATTCGCGCGCACCAGCTCGGCCAGGCCCGAGGCGATGAGGTCACGGATCTGTGGGTCCGAGAGGGTCACGCGGTTGTCGCAGTAGATCGGTGAGTGCAGGCCGGAGGCCCAGGTGAACGGGGCATCCGGGGACAGCGAGACAGCTTCGATGTCGAGCAGACGCTCGGCGAACTGCTGGGCGATCTCCTTGTTGGTGACGGTCATGACGGTCTTCCTCCAGGTGGTGTTGTCGTCAGGCTGCCGTGCGTCCGGCATTCCATTCGTCGCGGATGGCGTGATAGGCCGCGACCGGGTCGTCGGCCTTGGTGATGGGACGGCCCACCACGATGGCCGAGGAGCCCATCGAGGCCGCGTTGCCAGGGGTGGCGACCCGGGACTGGTCCCCCACCGCGGCGCCTGCCGGACGGATACCGGGGGTGACACGCAGGAAGCCCGAACCCGTCACCGAGGCGATGTCGGCGGCCTCATGGGCCGAACAGACGACACCAGCCAGACCGGCCGACTGGGCAAGTTTGGCGTAGTTGCGCACCGATTCGGCCAGCGGCACCTCGATGAGCTGCTCGGTCTTGAGCGCTTCTGGGGAGGTCGAGGTGAGCTGGGTGATGGCGATGACACGAGTGGTCCCGGCCGCATCCCCGAGGCCCTCCAGAGCTGCCTCCATCATGGCCTTTCCGCCCGCGGCGTGGACGGTCAGCAGATCTGCTCCCAGCCGGGACAGGCTTATGGCCGCACCCTTGACGGTGTTGGGGATGTCGTGGAGTTTGAGGTCGCAGAAAACATCGTGCCCGGCGTCCTTGAGGCTGGTGATGACACTCGGACCTGCCGCGTAGAACAGCTCCATCCCCACCTTGACGAAGAGGCTCTCGTCGAACTTCGCGACGAAGTCGAGGGCAGCCTCGGCGCCGGGAAGGTCGAGGGCGATGATCGGACGG
Organism: Cutibacterium avidum ATCC 25577; assembly: GCF_000227295.1. Lineage (GTDB taxonomy): Bacteria > Actinomycetota > Actinomycetes > Propionibacteriales > Propionibacteriaceae > Cutibacterium > Cutibacterium avidum. The sequence goes on from NZ_JH165054.1 coordinate 2,118,438, forward strand.
CTGGTGTCCATGTGTACTCCTTGATGGTGGTCGATGATCAGCGAGACCGGCGGACCTCGGTGCGGAGGCCCTCGAGGCTGGGGATGTGCAGGTCGTCCATGAGCGGCTCAAGGCCGTCGATGATCTTGGGGCAGGCCAACGGATCGGTGAAGTTGGCGGTACCGACGGCGACCGCCGAGGCCCCAGCCATCATGAGTTCCAGGACATCGGCGCTGGTCGTCACCCCACCCATCCCGATGACGGGGATGTCAACGACCCGGGTGACGACGTCGATCATGCGCACTGCGATGGGAAGGACGGCTGGCCCGGAGAGCCCGCCCGTGCCGTTGGCGATGACGGGTTTTCGCCATCCCAGGTTGATCCTCATCCCGGTGAGGGTGTTGATGAGGGTCAGGCCGTCGGCCCCGGCGTCAGCGACCGCTCTGGCGATCTCGGTGATGTCGGTGACGTTGGGAGACAGTTTGACGTAAACCGGCACGTTGGCGGTCGCGACGACGGCTTTCGTCAGGTCGTGGGCGGCGGTCGCATTGGTGCCGAAGGTGATTCCTCCGCGCTTGACGTTGGGGCAGGAGATGTTGATCTCCAGGGCTGCCACGTTCGGAGCGGTCGAGATGACCTCGGAAACCGTGACGTAGTCCTCGGTGGTGTACCCGGCGACATTGGCAATGATCGGCAGGTCCGGGAAGCGCTCGGCCAACCACGGCAGCTTCTCGGCCATGACGACGTCGAGACCGGGATTCTGCAGACCGATGGCATTGAGCATCCCGCCGGGGGTCTCGGCGACCCGAGGGACCGGATTGCCGAGACGCGGCTCAACGGTGGTCGCCTTGATCATGATCGATCCCAGCACTGACAGGTCGTAGTACTGGGCATACTCGGAACCGAAGCCAAAACACCCACTGGCGGGCATGATCGGATTCTTGAGCTCCAAGCCCGGCAGCGAGACGGCCAACCTGTTCACAGCACGACCTCCTCGGCCTCGAACACCGGGCCTTCGTAACACACCCGGAACTGATGATCGGGGTCCCCCGCGTCCCCGATGACACAGGCGTAGCAGGCACCCACCGCGCAGGCCATCCTCTCCTCCAGGGAGAGCTGAGTGCGCACCGTCGGTGCCAGGGCCGACTTCACCCACTTCAGCATCGGGATGGGCCCACAGGCCTGCACGATGTCGGGGACGAACCGTCGCGCTGCGTCGGTCTCGGCGATCTGGGCGACGGTCCCCCTCGTCCCCACCGATCCGTCGTCGGTGGAGATGAGCACCTCGCCCAGCTGGGAGAATTCATCAGCCCAGAAGATGTCGTTGCGGCTCCGGAATCCCAGTCGGAACTGCACCTGGACGCCACGCTCCACGAGGCGACGACCGAGCAGGTACAGCGGCGGGATGCCCACGCCTCCACCAACGAGCAGGGCCCGTTGTCCAGACTGCACGGAGTCGGAGGCAAATCCGTGTCCCAGCGGGCCGAGGACGTCCATCCTTGCCCCGAGAGGCGCCCGCGACAGCTCGTCAGTTCCTCGTCCGACCACCCTGAAGATGAGGGTGTATCCCTCCTCGTCCGCGTCAGCTATGGACAGTGGCCGACGCAGCACGTGCAACCCACCGGGCAGCAGGTCGAGGAAGGTTCCCGGGACGGCCCTCGGCATCGGCCCGTCAGGGATGAGCCGCACCGAGTACACCCCGCGGGCAATCTCCTGACGATCCGTCAGTTCCATCATCTGAGGGGCCGGACGCTGCCCCGTGGCCCCGCTCATCAGATCGACTCCGTCGAGAAGACTCGCGACTCCATCACCCGGCAGATCGCCGCGGCGGTGTCGAGGGAGGTGAACAGCGGGATGCCCCGGGCGATGGCCTCACGACGGATCTGCTTTCCGTCGATGATGGTGCCCTGGCCGTTGCCCATGACGTTGATGACGGCGTCACACCCGTTGCGACTGATGAGGTCGAGGACGGACTCGGTGGAACCAGCCTCCCCCGACCCGATCTTCTCGGCCACGTCGATCCTCAGGCCACCCTCGTCGAAGAACCGCGCGGTACCCTTGGTGCCGACGAGCTGGAATCCGATCCGGTCGAAGCGACGGGCCAGGGTGAGGGCCTCGGGTTTGGCGTCGTCGGCCACCGTGATGAGGATCTTGCCATATTCGGGGACGTGCAGACTTGCGGCCTCGAAGACCTTGTACAACGCCTTCTCGACGGTGTCGTCAGAACCCATGACCTCACCGGTCGACTTCATCTCCGGTCCCAGGTGCGAGTCGACCAGGTCGAGCTTGGAGAAGCTGAACACCGGAGACTTGACGTGGATGCGCGTGGAGACCGGCAGCAGTCCAGGTTGCAGATCGAGGTCCGAGAGCTTCTCCCCGAGGATGATCCGGGTGGCCACCTCGGCCATCGACACCCCGGTGACCTTAGACAGGAAGGGAACGGTGCGCGAAGCACGAGGGTTGGCCTCGATGACGTAGACCGTGTCCTCACCGCTTGAGGGATCCTTGGCGATGACGAACTGGATGTTGAGGATGCCCTTGGTGTTCAGCCCCAGGGCCAGCTCCGTCGTCACCTCGACGATGCGATCTGTGACCTTCTGGCCCATCCGCTGCGGCGGGTAGACGGCCATCGAGTCTCCGGAGTGTACTCCCGCACGCTCGATGTGCTCCATGATGCCGGGGATGAGGACGTCGGTGCCGTCACAGATGGCATCGACCTCGCACTCAAGACCATTGAGGTAACGGTCCACCAGCACCGGCTTGTCGGGGCTGGCGTGGACGGCGTCGCGCATGTACCGCCTGAGCTCCTCGGCGCTCGTCACGATGGCCATGGCACGACCACCAATGACGTAGGAAGGACGTACCAGCACCGGGTACCCGAGCTCCTCGGCGACCACCAGAGCCTCCTCGGTGGACCGGGCGGTACCACCAGGAGCCTGTGGGATCCCCAGCTCCGCAAGCAGGGACTCGAATCCCTCACGGTCCTCGGCGCGGTCGAGGTCGGCAAGCTGGGTGCCCAGGATCGGCACCCCGGCAGCCTCCAGCTGGCCCGCAAGGTTGATGGCCGTCTGGCCACCGAACTGGACGATGACCCCCTCCGGCTGCTCGAGGTCGATGACGTTCATGACGTCCTCGATGGTGAGCGGTTCGAAGTACAGCTTGTCGGAGATGGAGAAGTCGGTGGACACCGTCTCCGGGTTGGAGTTCATGATGATCGCCTCATACCCGGCGGCCTGGATGGCCTTGACCGAGTGCACGGTGGCGTAGTCGAACTCGATGCCCTGACCGATGCGGATCGGCCCGGAGCCCAGCACCAGGATGCTGGGGCGATTCGACTTCACCGACTCGTTCTCCATCTCGTAGGTCGAGTAGAAGTACGGGGTCGAGGAGTCGAACTCGCCGGCGCAGGTGTCGACCATCTTGTAGACCGGCTTGATACCGGTCTCGACTCGACGGTTGCGTACCTCATCGGCGGTCCTGCCCCAGAAGTGGGCAATGGCCGGATCGGAGAAGCCGTTGCGCTTGGCGATCCAGAGAGCTTCCGGATCATCGGGGCAGGCCCGCAGCCTCTCCTCGATCTCGAGGATGTGGGCGATCTTGTCGAGGAAGAAGACGTCGATCTTGGTCTGCTCGCGGAGCTCGTGCACAGTGCGACCGCGGCGAATCGCCTCGGCCAAGCAGAAGAGACGGTCGTCTCGGGCGTGCAGCAGGCGTTCCTCGAGGATGTCGTCAGGTAGGTCCGCGACATCACGCAGAGCGATGTGGTCGACGCCGATCTCCAGGGAGCGCACTGCCTTGAGCAGGGATTCCTCGATGGTGCGCCCCAGGGCCATGACCTCGCCGGTGGCCTTCATCTGAGTGCCGAGGCGGCGATCGGCCCGGGCGAACTTGTCGAAGGGCCAGCGCGGAATCTTGGCGACGACGTAGTCGAGCATGGGCTCGAACATCGACCAGGTCGTCCCGGTCACGGGATTGCGGATCTCGTCGAGGGTCATACCGACGGCGATCTTCGCGGCGATCTTGGCGATCGGGTAGCCGGTGGCCTTGGAGGCCAGGGCCGAGGACCTCGAGACTCGCGGGTTGACCTCGATGACGTAGTACTGGAAGGACTCCGGGTCCAGGGCGAGCTGGACGTTGCAGCCTCCCTCGATGCCCAGCGCCCGGACTAACTCGATCGACGCGTCGCGCAACATCTCGTGCTCGACGTCGGTGAGGGTCTGGGTGGGGGCGAAGACGATGGAGTCTCCGGTGTGGACACCGACCGGGTCGAAATTCTCCATGGTGCAGACGACCATGGTGTTGTCGGCGCCGTCGCGCATCATCTCGTACTCGATCTCCTTGTACCCGGCGATCGACTGCTCGACCAAGCACTCCGTGACCGGGGAGAGTTCCAGACCCTTCCCGACGATGCGAACCAGTTCGGCCTCGTCATGGCAGATACCGCCGCCGGTACCGCCGAGAGTGTAGGCGGGACGGACGATGAGCGGGTAACCGATGGTGTTACCCACCTCAACCGCCTCGTCGACGGTGTGGACGATCTCGGAAGCCGGCACCGGCTGGCCCAGCTCGTCCATGAGCTGCTTGAACAGGTCACGGTCCTCCGCCTTCTCAATGGCGGAGAGCTTGGTGCCCAGCAGTTCGATGCCCAACTCGTCGAGGATCCCGGACTTGGCCAGTTCGGTGGCCAAGTTGAGGCCGGTCTGACCGCCCAGGGTGGGGACGATGGCGTCGGGACGTTCCCGGCGCAGGATCGAGGAGACGAATTCCAGGGTGATCGGTTCGATGTAGACCTTGTCGGCGATGTCGCGGTCGGTCATGATCGTGGCTGGGTTGGAGTTGACGAGGATGACCTCGTACCCCTCCTCCTTGAGGGCCAGACAGGCTTGGGTGCCGGCGTAGTCGAACTCGGCGGCCTGACCGATGATGATCGGACCGGATCCGATGACGAGGATGCGATGCAGGTCGGTGCGGCGGGGCATCAGTTCTGGCCTCCAGAGTGATTGGCGTCCATGAGTGCCACGAAGTCGTCGAAGACGTGGGCTGCGTCGTGCGGCCCGGCGGCCGCGTCGGGGTGGTACTGCACCGAGAAGGACCCGAGACGGGTGTGACGCACACCCATGACCGTCTCGTCATTGATCTCGATGTGGGTGATCTCCAACTCCGTCCCGGCCACTGAGTCGGGATCGACGGCGTATCCGTGGTTCTGGCTGGTGAAATCGATCCGTCCGGTGGACAGTTCGCGCACCGGGTGGTTGAAACCACGGTGTCCGAAGGGCAACTTGTAGGTGTCGGCTCCGTTGGCCAGGGCGAAGATCTGGTGACCCATGCAGATGCCGAAGACCGGATAGTCCTCCTGGAGCTCACGCACCACGTCCTGGACCTGCGGGATCGACTTCGGATCGCCGGGGCCGTTAGACAGCATGATGCCGTCCGGGGCCAGGGCACGCACCCGGTCGGCCGAGATGTTCCAGGGCACCACGGTGACGGCGCATCCCCGCTTGCCGAGCTCGCGCAGGATGGAGTGCTTAAGGCCGAAGTCGAGGAGCACCACGCCGCGTCCGCCCAGGGGCGACGGATAGGCGGTGCGGGTGGAAACCTGGGCGATCTGGTCGGTGGGAAGCTGGGTGTCGCGCAGCTTCTCCAGCTCGGCGTCGAGATCGGCGCCCGGGCCCAGAAGAACCCCCTTCATGACCCCCTCGTTACGCAGTCGTCGCACCAGGGCACGAGTGTCGATGCCAGCCAGGCCTGGAATGCCATGGGTGGTGAGGAACTCGTCGAGGCTGCGACGGTTGCGCCAGTTGCTGGCCAGTCGCGGCACCTCTCGGCAGATGACCCCGGCAGTCGTCGGGAAGAGGGACTCCATGTCGTCGCGGTTGATGCCGCAGTTTCCGATGAGGGGGTAGGTGAAGGTGACGATCTGTCCGTTGTAGGACTGGTCGGTGAGGGTCTCCTGGTATCCGGTCATCCCGGTGGTGAAGACGACCTCGGCACTCACCTGAAGGTCAGCCCCGAAGGCCTCCCCCTGGTAGCTCGTCCCATCGGCCAACAACAGGGTGCGTCTGCTCATCGCGGGTCTCCCATCTCGTGGTCATCAGTCTTGCCGATCTGCTGTCCTCGACGGTGCACCGTCCGGCCACCGACCATCGTCAGCACGCAGTCACCGAGGACGGGGCGACCGGCAAATGGGGTGTTGCGTCCCATGCCGGCACCCTCCTCGGGGATGATCGTCGTCTGGGTTTGCAGGTCGAAGGCGGCCAGGTCGGCCGGTCCGCCCGCTCGCAGTCGTCCGGCATCGGCCAGCCCGAACGTGTCCGCAGGCCCGACGGTGAGCCAGTCGACCAGCTGATCCAGGCGGAATCGACGGTTCAGCACGAAGTTCGTGTACAGCAGGGCGAAGGTGTGCTCATTCGTGATGACCCCGAAGGCGGCATTGCGGAAGGAACAATCCTTCTCAGCACCGGCGTGCGGGGCATTGTCCGTGGCGATGCAGGTCAAGGTGCCGTCACACAGCCCCTCGACCATGGCGTCGACGTCATCCCGAGTGCGCAGCGGGGGATTCATCTTGTAGAACCCATCGTCGCCAGGGATGTCCTCGTCGGCCAGCAGCAGGTGATGTGGTGCCGCCTCGCCGGTGACCCGTGCACCGTCCTCCCGACCACGACGCAGGGTGCGAATCGACTGCCTGGTCGAGGCGTGGCACAGGTGGTAGTGGGCCCCGGTGGCCTCTGCGATCATGACGTCTCGGGCCACCTGGACCGTCTCGGTGAGACGAGTCATGGGCGGCAGGTCGAGTTCGCGGGCCCGGCGTCCGTCATTGATGACCCCGCCACGCACCAGGGACTCGTCCTCGGCATGGGCAGCGATGGGACGGTCCGCCGCGGCGGCAGCGCGCATGGCGTCGTACATCGTTCCGGCCAGCTGGACGCCCTTGCCATCATTGGAGAAGGCTATGGCCCCGGCCTGGGTCAGGGCATCGACGTCGACCAGATCGGTACTCGTCAGCCCGACGGTGATGGGAGCGATGGGCCGCACTCGCACCATCGCTGACTCCTTGATCCTGCGCTTGAGGTCGGCCATGAGCTCAGTGGTGTGCGGGTCGGGCACGGTGTTCGGCATCGCGCAGATCGTCGTCCACCCGCCGCGGGCTGCGGCGGCAGTGCCCGAGGCAATGGTCTCCTTGTGCTCCTGTCCCGGCTCGCGCAGATGGACGTGCAGGTCCACCATGCCGGGAGTCACGAGAGCCCCGCCCAGGTCGATGATCTCGGCGTCGGCTCCGTCGAGGGCATTGCGACGACCTCGTGAAATGGCCTCAATTCGGTCATCGCGAACGAGGAGCTGGGAGGGAACCGGGGTGGCTCCCTCCAGCATGGTCAACCCGGTGAGGAGGACCTTTCGGCTCACTTCGTCTCCCTGGCCTGCAGCACCTGTTCCAGAATGGCCATTCGCACCATGACTCCGTTCCCCATCTGCTCAAAGATACGAGATGAGGGGGCCTCCACGAGGTGACCGGAGATCTCACATCCGCGGTTCACCGGGGCCGGGTGCATGATGATCGCGTTCGGCTTCATCCGCTTCGCCCGTTCGTCGGTGAGTCCGAAGGCCTGCAGATAGTCGGTGGCGGAGAAGTCTGGGCCGGCATCGAACCTCTCATGCTGGACCCGCAGCATCATGGCGACGTCTACGTCGGAGATGGTCTCGTCGAGGGTGGCCATCGTGCCGAGCCTGGTGACGTCGTGGTCCATCCACTCGCGCGGGCCGGTGAAGACGACATTGGCACCAAGACGGGCAAGGATCTGGGCATCGGAACGAGCCACTCGCGAGTGGGCGATGTCGCCACTGATGGCGACCGTCAGGCCATCGACGTGACCGAACTCCTCGGCGATGGTCATGAGGTCGAGCATGCACTGGCTGGGGTGCTGACCGGAACCGTCGCCACCATTGACGACCGACAGACCGAGCATCCCGGTCGACAACAGGTAGTCGTAGTAATGGTTGGTGGAGTGGCGGATGACGGCCACCTCGGCACCGATGGCGTCGACCGTGCGCACCGAGTCGTAGAGACTCTCCCCCTTGGTGACGCTGGAGTGTCCCGGATCGAAGTCGAGGACCTTCATGCCCAGGCGGTGCTCGGCCATCTGGAAGCTCGTCATGGTTCGGGTGGAGTTCTCGAAGAACATGTTGATGGCGACGTGCCCAGGCTCGACGTGCGGGGCCTCGCCGGCCTTGAACTGACGTCCGCGATCGATGATCTTCATGACATCGTCATTGGACATGTCCTCCACGGACAGGAAGTGGCGTCCGGAGTAGTCGACGTCGAACTCCTCAACGACCTCAGCACTCATCGGGATGCCACCTTTCGAATGGTGACGGCGTCCTCGCCATCGACTTCGGTGACGCGGACGTCAACAGCCTCACCCAGAGAGGTGGGGATGTTCTTCCCGACGAAATCGGCACGGACCGGTAGCTCGCGGTGACCGCGATCGACCATGACAGCCAGCAGGATGCGGTCGGGCCGGCCAGTGTCGAGCAGGGCGTCAAGGGCAGCCCGCACGGTGCGACCGGTGAAGAGGACGTCGTCGACGAGGACGACCGTCTTGCCGGCCAGGTCCCTCGGGACGTTGTTGCCGGAGAGCACCGGGTTCTGCGGGCGCTCGCGGTGCTCATTGGGATCGAGGTCGTCCCGGTACAAGGTGATGTCCAGCTCACTGATGGGAACATCCACATCGCTCAGGGAGGACAGCTTGGCGGCCATACGCTGTGCCAGGTATGCGCCGCGGGTGCGAATACCGACGATGACCAACTGGTCGAGCCCCTCATTGCGCTCGACGATTTCGTAACAGATTCTCGTCAGCGCCCGCTCCAAAGCCTTGGAGTCGAGGACGGTGACTTGGCCGGATGACTGGGTGAGTTGCATAACAGGCTCCTACCGCTGGACACCGCGGGTGCGAGGGTGGAGCACACCGGGCGACGCGCACATGCGCAGCCGCCTGTTGGCACGACCTTCGCGACCTCACGGGATCGCCGTTAAAGGGCGTCGCCAAGAGCGTAGCACGACCCGGACTGAAGTTATCTCAGCAGGCGTGATCAGCGAGCACCGACTCGATGTTCACCCTCTCGTCGTCGGTGAACGGTGTCGCTCCCAACGCGTCAAGGTCGGAGTCCAGCTGCGGCACCGAGGAGGCACCGACGATGACGCTGGTGATGCGGGAATCCCGCAGGATCCACGACAGAGCCATCTGGGCGAGGGTCTGGTCGCGGTCCTTGGCGATCTCATTGAGGGCTGAGACGGCGGCGCGGGTGGCGTCATCGATCTGCTCGGGACGCAGGGAAACCGCACCCATGCCAGCCCGGGACTGGGCCGGAATGCCCTTGAGATACTTGTCGGTGAGGATTCCCTGTGCCAACGGGGAAAAGCAGATGATGCCCATCCCCTCCTGCTCACAGGTGTCGACCAGGCCATCCTCGATCCAGCGGTCAAACATGTTGTAGCGCGGCTGGTGGATGAGAAGCGGGGTGCCGAGGTCGCGGGCGATGGCGGCTGCCTTCTCGGTCTGCTCCGGATCGTAGGAGGAGATGCCGACGTAGAGGGCGCGTCCGGAGCGGACGATGCGGTCGAGGGATCTCATGGTCTCCTCGAGCGGGGTGTCCGGGTCAAAGCGGTGGGAATAGAAGATGTCGACGTAGTCCAGGCCCAAGCGCTTGAGGGACTGGTCGCAGGAGGCGATGAGGTACTTGCGGGAGCCGCCTCCCTGTCCGTAGGGGCCAGGCCACATGTCGTAGCCCGCCTTGGAACTGATGATGAGCTCGTCACGGTAGGGCTTGAAGTCGGTGGCCAAGATGCGACCGAAGTTGATCTCCGCCTGACCATAGGGCGGACCGTAGTTGTTGGCGAGGTCGAAGTGGGTGATGCCACGGTCGAAGGCACGACGCAGCACGGCACGCTGGGTGGACCCTGGGTGAAGGTCTCCGAAGTTGTGCCACAGGCCCAGGGAGATGGCAGGCAGCAACAATCCGCTGGTCCCGCAACGTCGGTACTCCATGGTGTCGTAGCGATCTTGGGCTGCCCCATAGGTGCTCACTGCCATGGCCTCAGCGTACCGAAAATCAGCCGTGGTGGGAGGACGCGTCAATGACCTCGCACATCGATCCCGAGCTCGACGAGATGGCCAAGGTGGGAGCGAGTCCCGGCCAGGTCACTAGTTCCTTCGCCATTGGCGTCGGCGTAGCCACATGGATAGATCTGATAGCCGACTCCGTCATTCCGTCACTGCCGGGGAGGCCGCACCTCCTGTTGCTGAAGGCGCCAAACCTACTGGTCCAGTTCGATCTTGCGATGCTGACTCATGATTCCGCCATGACAAGCCAGAACATCCTCTCCCCTAATCTGTCGCAGGCCAGGACGATAATGGTCTCGACGTTGACGAAGGAGCCAACATGACCCCAGCTGAGATCACCGACCTCATCTCCCAGCTCACCCTCGAGGAGAAGGCCTCCTTGTGCTCAGGAGGTGATTCCTGGCACCTCCAGACCGTCGAAAAGCTGGGGATTCCCGGACCGATGGTGACGGATGGTCCACACGGCCTGCGCAAGGTTGCCGACGGATCCATGGCAGGGATTTATGACTCCGTCCCCGCGACCTGTTTCCCCACCGCTGCTGGGTTGGCATCGACGTGGGATCCAGAGCTCGTCCATGACATCGGCGTGGCTCTGGGTGAGGAGACACGGGCCGAATCTGTGTCAGTCCTCCTTGGCCCTGGCATCAATATGAAACGCTCCCCGCTGTGCGGACGCAACTTCGAGTACTTCTCCGAGGACCCGGTTCTCGCCGGGACCTTGGCCACCGAGTTGGTGCGCGGCATCCAGTCCCAGGGAGTCGGCACCTCCCTCAAGCATTTCGCCGCGAACAATCAGGAGACCGACCGGCTGAGAGTCAACGCTGAGATTGACGAGCGCACTCTGCGCGAGATTTATCTTCCGGCCTTCGAGATGGTCGTGAAGCAGGCTGACCCCTGGACGGTGATGTGCTCCTACAACGCCATCAACGGGGTCTACTCCAGCCAGAATCGTTGGCTACTCACGGAGCTGCTGCACGAGGAATGGGGTTACAAGGGACTCGTCATCTCCGACTGGGGTGCCGTCGTCAATCGGGTCGAGGGGCTACGCGCCGGGCTCGATCTCGAGATGCCCGGTGACGCTCCGCGCAACGACGCCCGGATCGTCGAGGCTGTGCGTAGTGGCGATCTTGACGAAGAGATCCTCGACACCGCTGTGGCACGGATTCTCTCCCTCATTGCGCGGGCGTCGGCTGCCATGGCCGATCCCGGCAGTTACGACATCGAGGCCCACCACCAGCTTGCTCGTCGGGCGGCTGCTGCCTCGGTGGTGCTGCTCAAGAATGACGGGGACGTCCTACCACTGATCGACCCTGACGACGTCGTCGTCATCGGAGAGTTCGCACGCACCCCGCGTTATCAGGGAGCGGGGTCATCCAAGGTCAATCCGACTCGTGTTGACACCGCTCTGGACAGTCTGCGCCAGACCTGGGACGACGTCCCCTTCGCTCCCGGATTCACTCTCACCGACCACCCCGATCCGCAACTGGCTGACGAGGCCGTATCTCTGTCCCGGGGCAAGACAGCTGTTCTCTTCCTCGGGCTTCCGGCCGTAGCCGAGTCCGAGGGATATGACCGCACGAACACCGATCTACCGACCGACCAGATCGACCTTCTGGCCCGGGTGAGGAAGGTCGCTTCCCATACGATCGTCGTCCTTTCCAATGGCTCATCGGTGGGCACTGCCGAGTGGGATGACCAGGCCGACGCCATCGTCGAGTGCTGGCTGGGTGGACAGGCCAGCGGATCCGGCGTCATCGATGTCCTGACAGGTAAGGTCAATCCATCCGGACACCTCGCCGAGACCATTACGAGAAAGCTGTCTGACATCCCTGCCCAGCTCAACTTCCCCGGAGAGTTTCAGCACGTCACCTACGGCGAGGGCAGGTACATCGGTTATCGCGGCCTCGATGCCACCGAACGCGAGGTCGCCTATCCTTTCGGCCACGGGCTAAGTTACACGACCTTTGCCTACTGCGACCTCGATCTACTCGTCCGGCCGGTCTCCGACGAAACTGCTCAGGACGAGACGGTGCTCACCGTCAGCTTCACCGTCTCCAATACCGGCGACCGCGCTGGTGCCACCGTCCCACAGGTGTACCTGGGATTTCCCGACGCTACCGTCGACCGTTGCGTACGCGAGCTCAAGGCCTTCCTCCGCGTGGAGCTGGACCCTGGCGAGAGCCGATCGATCACCATTGACCTCACCCGTCGAGACCTGTCCTACTGGGACATTCTGCTGCACTCATGGACCGTCGAACCAGGTACCGTCAGGGTTGAGGTGGGTATCTCCAGTCGTGACCTTCCACTGACCGGAGAGGTCATCCTCGACGCCCCGACAGTCCGCCACCCGCTGCGTCGCGATTCCACCGTGGCTGAGTGGATGGACGCGGATGAGGAGTTCGCCGCCAAGGTCCGGCGGGCCACCGAGCAGACCGGCATCGACCTTGACAGCGACCCGACAACGGCTGCCTTCATCCTTGCCATGCCGGCCTACAAGATGCTCCAGATGGCGCCAATCATGACGCCGGAGGAACTCGACAAGATGCTCGGCGACTGAGACGCGAGTCGGTGGCCCATGACGGGTCACCGATACATGTCAGGGGAAGCGTGCCGCCGCACGCCTGGATGAGATCAGACCGAGTCAGAAAGTGGACCAGGTCAACGACGTCCACCACGGGGACGCAAGACCTTGTGGGCCTGCCAGTCCTCGCCGGCGTCATAACTGGTCGTCAGCACCATGCCAGCGGTGTCGACACCGTCGGAAAGATCTGCCGGATCGATGGTGCCAGGACGTCCCACCTTTGGGGTGACGAGCACGATGAAACCATCGTCGGAGAGGTCGCGCATGGCGTCCACCAGTCCATCGGCCACATCCCCGTCTTCGGCACGCAACCACAACCAGACGATGTCGACGGCATCGATCGAATCCTCGATCATGTCGCCATCGATGATGTCCATGACCTCCTGGCGGAGATCCTCGTCAACGTCATCGTCCCAACCGAGCTCCTGGACCACCTGCCCGGCCTCGAGACCGAGCTTGTCCAAATCGGTGCCGCTTCCCACGAATCCTCAGCTTCCTCACGTATGTGCGTCTGGCGCGAAAGACGCCTTGGAACAAGCGTGCCAGATGCGAGACGCGGAGGCCACCTCAGGGGTGACCTCCGCGTCGTCAGATTCGATCAGGCGTCGCCGCCGGCATTGCCGGACGACCCAGCGTTGACGTTGAGAAGGTCGTACTTCTCAGCCGCCTTGGCCGGCCAATCCTGCGGAATCTCACCCCGCTCGGCGAGCATCTGCAGGGCTCGGACGGCCATGGACGGTCCATCGATGTGGAAGAAGCGACGGGCAGCGGCGCGGGTGTCGGAGAACCCGAACCCATCGGCACCCAGGGACGCGTAGTCTCCCGACACCCACTGAGCGATCTGGTCGGGGACCTGACGCATGTAGTCGGTGGCCGCGACGACCGGGCCAGGGGCATCGGCCAGGCGCTGCACGATGTACGGAGTGCGCTTGCCCTGCTCAGGATGCAGGAAGGCCTGTTCCTCGGCCTCCATGGCGTCACGACGCAGCTTGTTCCACGAGGTGACCGACCAGACGTCGGCAACGACACCGAAGTCGTCCTTGAGGAGCTTCTGAGCCTCAAGGGCCCACGGCACCGCGACGCCGGAGGCCAACAGCTGGACGCGACGGGCGTCCTCACCAACCCCCTCGAAGGAACCCTTCGACAGCAGGTACATGCCCTTGACGATGCCCTCGGCGTCGACTCCTTCAGGCTCGGCCGGCTGGACGATCGGCTCGTTGTAGACCGTCAGGTAGTACATGACGTTCTCGGGGTTCTCACCGTACATCTGTTCCAGACCGGCCTGGACGATGTGGGAGATCTCGTAGGAGTAGGCCGGGTCGTAGGAGACGACCGCCGGGTTGGTGGCAGCCAGGATCGGCGAATGGCCGTCCATGTGCTGGGTGCCCTCACCTGTCAGGGTGGTGCGCCCGGCGGTTGCGCCGATGATGAATCCCTTGCACATCTGGTCGCCGGCGGCCCAGAAGGAGTCACCGGTGCGCTGGAATCCGAACATCGAGTAGAACAGGTAGATCGGCACCATCGGCACGCCCTGGGTGGAGTAGGCCGAACCGGCAGCGATGAAGGCAGCCGTCGAGCCTGCCTCGTTGATGCCGGTGTGCAAGATCTGGCCGTTCTTGGCCTCGCGGTAGCTGAGCATGAGCTCGTGGTCCACCGGGGTGTAGTTCTGGCCGTGCGGGTTGTAGATCTTGATCGTCGGGAAGAACGAGTCCATGCCGAAGGTACGGGCCTCGTCAGGGATGATCGGGACGACGTGCGGGGCGAAGTTCTTGTCGCGCATGAGGTCCTTGAGCAAACGCACGAAAGCCATGGTGGTGGCGACTTCCTGCTTGCCCGATCCACGCTTGACACCGTCGAAGGCCTTCTGCTCCGGGATTGGCAGAGAGGTGAACTTCACGCGACGCTCCGGCACGAAACCGCCCAGAGCACGACGACGCTCCATGAGGTACTGGATGCGCTCATCGTCGGTGCCCGGGTGGAAGTACGGGGCGCGGTACGGGTCGGCCTCCAGGACCTTGTCGGAGATCGGGATCTCGAGACGGTCACGGAACTGCTTGAGGTCGTCGAGGGCCAGCTTCTTCATCTGGTGGGTCGCGTTGCGGCCCGCGAAGTGGGTTCCGAGGTCGTAGCCCTTGATGGTGCAGGCGAGCACCACGGTCGGAGCTCCCCTGAACTCGGTGGCGGCCTTGTAGGCGTTGTAGATCTTGCGATAGTCGTGGCCGCCGCGACGCAGCGCCCAAATCTGTTCGTCGGTCCAGTTCTCGACCATCTTGGCGGTGCGCGGATCACGACCGAAGAAGTGCTCACGGACATAGGCACCGTCGTTGGCCTTGAAGGTCTGGTAGTCGCCGTCACGAGTGTTGTTCATGATGTCGACGAGAGCGCCGTCGCGGTCAGCCTGCAGCAGCGGATCCCAGCCCGATCCCCAGATGACCTTGATGACGTTCCAGCCGGCACCACGGAAAACGGCTTCCAACTCCTGGACGATCTTGCCGTTGCCACGCACCGGGCCGTCCAGACGCTGAAGATTGCAGTTGATGACGAAGGTAAGGTTGTCGAGTTCCTCATTGGCGGCAACCTGCAGGAAGCCACGCGACTCCGGCTCGTCCATCTCGCCGTCGCCGAGGAAGGCCCAGACGTGCTGGTCGGAGCAGTCCTTGACACCACGGTTGGTGAGGTACTTGTTCATGGACGCCTGGTAGATGGAGTCCATCGGTCCCAGCCCCATAGACACCGTCGGGAACTGCCAGAAGTCGGGAAGCATGCGCGGGTGGGGGTAGGAGGGCAGGCCGTGACCAGCCTTCGACTTCTCCTGACGGAACCCGTCAAGATCCTCCTCACTGAGGCGTCCCTCCAGGAAGGCGCGGGCGTACATACCCGGAGCTGCATGACCCTGGAAGAAGACTTGGTCGCCACCACCGGGAGCGTCCTGTCCACGCCAGAAGTGGTTCTGGCCGACCTCGTAGAGGGTGACTGCGGAGGCATAGGTGGAAATGTGGCCACCGACGCCGATGCCGGGACGCTGAGCGCGATGCACCGTGATGGCGGAGTTCCACCGCAGCAGACGACGGATGTTCCGCTCGATCTCGGCGTCGCCGGGGTACTCCTCCTCGTCCTCGGCAGCGATGGTGTTGATGTAATCGGTGGAGGTGAGAGCCGACAGATCGAGATGACCGTGGCTACGAGCCCGCTCCAGCATCTTCAGCAACACGATCCGAGCACGGTTGGGACCGTCAGCCTCGACCATCTTGTCGAGGGATTCGATCCACTCCTGGGTCTCCTCGGGATCGATGTCAGGCAATGTTGTCGGTAGTCCGTTGAGGACTGGTCCACGTTCTTCGCGTGGGATCACGCTGGGTCCTTTCTCATCGACGTTGACGCGCTACCGGCGTCGTCACCGGTGACGGTTCGAGGTGGCAGCCCGAGGGCCCGCCGCCAACCTATTGTGTCGTGTTATGAAAGAAAAGTCACTTGCAGATGTCGTAAATCGACTCAGCGCGAAATTCCTGCCTTGAGGCAGACGCGAGGAAGGACATCGCGGCCCAACCACATCCCCATTAGACTGTCCGACGTTTCGCCGGGGGGAGGCTCAGGTGACCAGGAATGACATCGCGCCGACGTCCGCGCGCCGAACGTCGAGTACCGGTCGCACCGTCGTCTCCTCTGACCGCACCCGCCGAGCCATCGCGAAGCGCTTGACTGCTCGCACCTCCGCCATGACAACCGCCACCCTCGAGGAGATGGGCCGTCGTCATTCCTGGTTCCGCGACCTCTCTGCCGAGGAGAGGTCGTGGATTTCGATCGTGGCCCGGTCCGGCATCGATGGCTTCGTGCAGTGGTTTGCTGACGACGACGCCGAGCCCTACTCCCCGACCGACGTCTTCGACGTGGCACCGCGATCCATGACTCGCAAGATCTCGCTGCACCAGACCGTCGAGCTGGTCCGCACCACGATCGACGTCGTCGAGGCTCAAATCGAGACCGAGATGCCACGCGGGGATCGCCAGGTCCTGCGTACTGCCATCGTCCACTACTCCCGAGAGGTCGCTTTCGCCGCTGCCGAGGTGTACGCCCGGGCCGCCGAGCGCCGCGGCACCTGGGACGAGCGACTGGAATCCCTCGTCGTCGATGCCGTGGTCCGCGCCGACGCCGACGAGCAACTCATCTCCCGCGCGTCCACCCTCGGATGGCGTCCCGGTATCAATCTGTGTGTCGTCGTGGGTCGTGCCCCGACCACTGAGCATGAACTGCACGTGCTGCGTCGCGACGGGGAACGGATGCAGATGACCGTGCTGGCCGCACTGCAGTCCGATCGCCTCGTCGTCATCCTCGCCAGTCAGAAACTCGTCGACGATCCGGCCGCGGTGGCTGCCACCGAAGCCTTGGCCGAGCATTTTGCACCCGGGCC
Organism: Cutibacterium avidum ATCC 25577; assembly: GCF_000227295.1. Classification (GTDB taxonomy): domain Bacteria; phylum Actinomycetota; class Actinomycetes; order Propionibacteriales; family Propionibacteriaceae; genus Cutibacterium; species Cutibacterium avidum. The sequence goes on from NZ_JH165054.1 coordinate 2,135,521, forward strand.
CATCGTCGTCGGACCGGTCGTCGCTGACCTCACCCTGGCACCGGCCTCCGCTCGCGCCGCACTGTCAGGAGCCCGAGCCGCGCGAGCCTGGCCGGAGGGTCCGCGGGTCATGGCTGCCATCGACCTTCTGCCCGAGCAGGTTCTCTCCGGTGACGCCGAGGCCACTGCATGGCTCGTCGATGAGGTCTACACCCCGTTGGCCGCCGCGAGTGGGGACCTCATGGACACCACCGTCTCCTTCCTCGATCATGGCTGCTCGGTGGAAGGCACCGGTCGGGCCATGTTCATCCACCCGAACACGGTGCGCTACCGCCTCAAGAGGATCCAGGCCGTCACTGGCTACTCCCCATCGGACCCTCGAGAGGCTTATGTGCTACGACTGGCGATCACCCTGGGGCGGCTGACGAACTGATGCGAACCGGTCTCAGGGCTCACGCCATCGAAGATGGTTCAGTCTCAGGCCACCTCGCGCCGTTGTTCCAGTAGTCCTGGATTTCCTCAAGCGAACGACCAGAGGTTTCCGGGGCGTATCGCAGCAGGAATAGCAGCGCAAGGACGAGGAGTCCGCCATATACGCCGAAGGTTCCAGCAAGCCCGATGCCGTCGAGCATCACAGCTCCTAGTTGAGCAGTGATCGCATTGGCGACCAAGTCGGCGGTGAGCACCAAGGACGCACCGAGTGACCGGTAACGAGCCGGGAAGATCTCACCTGCATAAACCCATACGATTGAACCGAATCCGAAGGTGAATCCCATCGTAAACAAGGACATGCCGATGAGGCCCATAACACCGGCTGCGGTGCCCTCGAAGCCGCTCACCAGATAGGTCACGATGAGAATAATCGTCGCAACGATCATCGTAGATATTCCCGTAATGAGTACAAAACGACGTCCCACCTTGTCGATAACCAGCATAGAGACGACAACACTTATCAACGACAGGAACTGAACCAGGGACGGCACAAGGTAGGTCGTCGCGGTATCCGTGAACCCCATTCGAGAATAGATGCCAGGCGCATAATAAATAGTGGCATTGATCCCGGTGATCTGAATTGAGAATCCTAGTACAATGGCAAAAATAGCGGTTCTGGCCATGCCGCCATGGAACATCTCACGCAATCGCCCCCACACAGATCCGGCGGGTTGGGACGACAACGAGTTTCGGGTCTCGTTGAGACTTGGTTCAACCAATTCTGCTACTTCAATGCGCTCCATTGCACGGCGAGCCTCCTCCTCTCGCCCCTTGAGCATGTACCACGACGGAGTTTCTTCAGTGCGAAACAGCATCAACAGGACGATGAATGCCGGGACGGCTGCCACACCGAGAATCCAACGCCATGTGTCCGTGGGCAGCAACAAGTACCCGACAAGGTAACCCAAAATAATTCCGATAACACACGTCACCTGATACGCAGTCGCCAACCCGCCGCGCCGCGATGCCGGAGCGGATTCAGCAATAAACACCGGGACGACTGTAATGGAAAGCCCAATAGTTATTCCCAGGAGAACCCGCATCGCGAGGAACAACCCGGCAGACGGAGAGATGGCAGTCAAAATAGCAAAAACAGTGTAGCCAGCGGCAATAATGATCATCGATTTCTTGCGTCCAATGGCATTAGCCATGGGGCCGCCGAGAATAGCGCCAGCTATTTGACCCACGACCGACGCCGTGTTGATGGCACCATAGATACCAAAGTCCCGCTTCACGAACTGCAACGCAGCAGCGGTGTTAGAAATATCATAACCGTAGGTAATTCCCAGAGCTGCTGCTGTCACCGCCATGAAGACAGCCCTACGCATCTGGCTACCGTCCACGGCACCATCTGTCTCGTATCCGCCTGCCTTGACATTCCCCTGCGCAGGATCACTCGACGCCATATATTCCCTTTCTCCGAGCACTGAACTTCACGCACGCAATAACCGACCCGGCCATCCCCCTAACACTACAGTTAACGGTCGTCATCCCGCTTCCCCGCGCCGCGCATCGAGTTTCTCTTGCCATCACACTTACCGTCCGGGAAGCTAGGCTCACGTTATGAACGTCATGATTCCAGTTCGCCCGGACGGCTCGGTGGAGCCCCGATTCGGCAAGGCACCCATGGTGGCCGTCGCACAGGTCGACGACAACGGTCACGTCACGCAGTGGCAGACCTTCGAGGTGGAATGGGACCGCCTCCACGACGAGGGCACCGAGGGCAGTCATCACGCTCGCATCGTCCGTTTCCTGCGCGAACACGAGGTCGTGGCATGCGTGGCCACTCACGCCGGAATGGGGATGCAGCGCACGTTGGCAGCGATGAAGGTTCCGCTGCTGCCAGCAACCCTCCCCGACGCCCGGGAATCAGTCGAACAGGCGATGGTCGCCGCCTGCGCCGCCGTCAAGGATGAGGCGGAGTGATGAGAGCAGCTGTGATCGGCGCTGGAGCCATCGGCGCTTTTTACGGTGGCGTGTTGGCCGACGCCGGGGCCGACGTCTCCTTCGTCGCCCGTGGCAAGACCTTGGAAGCCATTCGCGAGCACGGACTGCGCATCGTCGGCAACACCGAGGTGACCCTCGATGTTCCCGCCACTGACAACTCTGCCGAGATCGGACAGGTCGATGTCGTGCTCATGTGTACCAAGACCTTCCAGGTAGCCGATGCCGCTCGTACCCACCTGTCTGCTCTCATGGGACCCGACACCCTCGTCGTCACGACCCAGAATGGCGTCATTGCACCTCGGGTGCTGGCTGAGATCATCGGCGCCGAGCACGTGGCCCCCGGTGTCTGCAGGGAATGGGTCAAGATCGTCGAGCCAGGCCTCATCATGGATCTGGGCGGGCCTCGCATGTTGGAGGTCTCGACGATGGACGACTCCCCCAATCCGATCATCGATGAGTTGCGAGCTGCCTGCGAAACGGCCAGCATCGTCTCCCCCGTCATCGACGACATCACCACCACGCTGTGGGTCAAGATGTGTTCCGTCGTTCCCCAGGGAGCCTGTGGAGCCGTCCTCGACGTCGCTCTGGGCGATCTACTCAGCACCTATCGCGACACCTTCGCCCGGTGTATTGACGAGACGGTGCATGTCGCTCGTGGGCACGGGGCCAAGATCGCCGACGACTTCGTCGAGAAGAACCTCAGGTTCCTCGCCGGACAGGATCCTGCCTCGACGACCTCATTCCAACGCGACATCCTTGCCGGTCGCCCCAGCGAGTATGCCGCCCAGGTCGGAGCCGTTCCCGGACTGGGTGACGAGGTGGGCGTCGACACCCCCGTCAATGATGTCATTGCCACTGTGCTGGGACGTCGGGAGGCCGCCAATCGGGCCTGATTCGAGACACACACCGGGTTTTGGAGGAACCCCCCTGTCCCTTTGTGAAAACCCCACAAAGGCAACCGTGGGTACTTCGTCGGTTCCATGTCTCGCCTCAGGGCCTGTCAGGGGGCAAAGTGGGAACGTGCTTGCAATCGTCGCTCCGGGCCAGGGAGCCCAGAAACCAGGATTCCTGTCGGACTGGATGTCCGACCCCACCTTCTCTGACCACCTCGCGTGGTTGTCAGCGGTGGCCGACATCGATCTGGTGACCCACGGCACGACCTCCGACGAGGCGACCATCAAGGACACCGCTGTCGCCCAGCCGCTGCTCGTCGCCGCCGCGCTGGCGACCGCCTGGTCGGTCGATCCCGAGATCTTCTCCAAGGCGGACCTACTGGCCGGACACTCGGTCGGCGAAATCGCTGCCGGCGCTGCCGCTGGTGCTTTCTCGGCCGAAGCCGCGATGGTTCTCGTCCGTGAGCGCGGCCGAGCCATGGCAGAGGCTGCTTCTCGCACCGCGACCTCGATGACCGCCGTCATCGGTGGCAAACCTGACGAGGTCCTGGCGGCCATCGAGGCTGCGGGCCTCACCCCGGCCAACCACAATGGCAAGGGCCAGATCGTCGCGGCCGGAACCGTCGAGCAGCTCGAGGCCTTCGCCGCTGAGCCGCCGGCTCGTACCCGACTCTTCCCGCTCTCGGTCGCCGGCGCCTTCCACACCGTTCACATGGAGCCTGCCGTCGACCACCTGCGCGAGGTCGCCGCGGCCATGCCGACGACCACCCCGTCGGTTGCCCTGCTGTCGAACCGCGACGGTGTCGTCGTCACGGACGGACGCGAGTTCGCTGATCGTCTTGTCAACCAGGTTGCCCACCCGGTGCGTTGGGACCTGTGCATGGACACCATGGCCGAGCGCGGCATCACCGGTCTGCTTGAACTCACCCCGGCTGGCACCCTGACGGGTATCGCCAAGCGCAACCTCGGGAATGTTGAGCTGTTCAACCTCAACACCCCAGACCAGATTCCGGCTGCCCGCGATTTCATCGCGGCCCATGCTGGCAAGGAGAATGCATGACAGCCATCAAGCCCCGCCCGGCGGACAGGTACTCGAAGTTCTTGTCCACCGGGTCAGTCCGCGGTTCGCGGGTCGTCACCAACGAGGAAATGTGCACCATGATCGACTCCACCCCGGAGTGGATCGAACAACGCACCGGTATCACCGAGCGTCGTTGGGGTACCGAGTCCGAGACCGTGTTGTCGATGGGCGCCGAGGCCGCTCGCACCGCCCTTGAGCGTTCCGGCCTCGAGACCTCGCAGATCGACGCCATCATCGTCGCGACCGTATCGCATCATCGTCCCTCCCCGAGCCTGGCGACCTACATCGCTCGCGAGCTCGGCCTGGGCAACGCCGCAGCCTTCGACCTCAACGGCGCCTGCGCGGGATTCTGCTACTCGACCGCTCTGGCCGACTCGATGATCCGCACCGGATCGTCGAACAACGTGCTCGTCGTCGGCGTCGAGAAGCTCTCCGAGATGACCAACCTCGATGATCGCTCCACTGCCTTCCTCTTCTCCGACGGCGCAGGGGCTGCAATCATCGGCGCGAGCGACGAGCCGGGAATCGGTCCGGTCATCTGGGGATCGCGCTCTGACCAGCTCAAGACCATCGAGATCGAAGACTGGGCAAGCGCCAGCGCCGATCCCAAGAAGGTCCACCCCCTCATCCACATGGAGGGCCGCGCGGTCTTCAAGTGGGCCATGACCGACGTCGCCAAGCGCTCCGCCGAAGCGGTGGCCGCGGCCGGGATCACCCCCGAAACCCTCGACGTCTTCATCCCGCACCAGGCCAATGATCGCATCACCGACGTCATCTGCCGTCACCTCAAGCTGCCCGAGTCGGTGACCATCTGCCACGACATCGCTGACATGGGGAATACCTCCGCCGCGTCCGTGCCGATCGCCATCGACCGTATGCTTCAGCGTGGGGAGGCCCACAGCGGCGACCTCGCCCTCATCATCGGTTTCGGAGCCGGACTGGTGTACGCCGGTCAGGTCATCCGGCTCCCCTGAGACCCATACTCATGACACGAACACCACCCACACACTTCGGGTCGATGGCCCGGGGAAATCACGAGAAAAGGAACAATCATCATGGCCGACAAAGACCAGATCCTCGCCGACATGGCTGACATCGTCAACGACATCACCGGTGTCGACCAGTCCGAGGTCACCCTTGAGAAGTCCTTCGTCGACGACCTCGACGTCGACTCCCTCTCCATGGTCGAGATCATCTACGCCTGCGACGAGAAGTTCGGCGTCGAGATCCCCGACGAGGAGTCCAAGAACATCAAGACCGTTGGCGACGCTGTCAACTACATCATCGAGCACAAGGGCTGATTCCAGGGTGTCCGGGGCGGATGAGTCCCGGACACCGGCCCGCACCAACCCATCACCGACACTGGAGAACTCATGAGCGACGTCGTCATCACTGGTTTCGGGGCCACCACACCGTTGGGACCCGATGCCCCCACCACATGGCAGGGGCTGCTGGAAGGTCGAAACGGGGTGCACACCCTGGACTTCGACTGGATGGACGACGTGCCGGTCAAGTTCGCCGCATCAGCGGTGGACGAGCCGACGAACCACATCCCGCGCCCGCAGGCTCGCCGACTGGACCGTTCCAGCCAGCTTGCCCTGGTGGCAGCCAAGGAGGCCTGGGCCGACGCCGACCTGAAGCTTCCCGAGCCCGGCGACGATACCGGTGACTCCAACGGCATCGACCCCGAGCGTCTGGTGGTCTGCTGCGCCACCGGTATCGGAGGCCTGCATTCGCTGCTCGGCCAGTGGGACATCCAGAAGGACAAGGGGTTCAAGCGGGTCAGTCCGTTCACCGTCCCGATGCTCATGGCCAACGCGCCGGCCGCCAACATCGGTCTGCTGGTGCATGCCAAGGCAGGCGTCCACACCCCGGTGTCGGCCTGTGCCTCCTCATCGGAGGCCATCTCTCTCGGTCTGGACCAGATCCGTCTGGGACGTGCCGACATCGCCGTCGTCGGTGGCGCCGAGGCCATCATCCACCCGCTGCCGGTGGCCGCCTTCGCCCAGATGAAGGCGCTGTCGACCCGCAATGACGACCCCGAGCACGCATCCCGTCCCTGGGACGTCGACCGTGACGGATTCGTCATTGGTGAGGGTGCCGCAATCATGGTCATCGAGACTGAGGAGCACGCCAAGGCCCGCGGTGCCAAGGTCTACGGCACCCTGGCCGGATCGGGCATCTCCGCCGACTCCCACGACATCGTCCAGCCCGATCCGACCGGTTCAGGTCAGGCCTCCGCGATGCGCAAGGCCCTCCACTCGGCTGGGCTTTCCCCCTCTGACGTCAACCACGTCAACGCCCACGCCACCTCGACCCCGCTCGGCGACACTGCTGAGGCTCACTCCATCGCCTCGGTGCTCGGAGACGCCACCGATCAGGTGCTCGTCACGGGTACCAAGTCGATGACCGGGCACCTGCTCGGTGGAGCCGGCGCTCTGGAGTCCTTCGCCTCGGTAATGGCCCTGCTGGACCACAAGGTTCCCGGCACCATCAACATCAACCAGCTCGAGGAAGGGCTCAAGGTCAACATCGTCACCAGGACGACTGATCTGCCCGTCGGAGACCTCGTCGCCCTCAACAACTCCTTCGGGTTCGGCGGACACAACGTCACCCTGGCGTTCACCAACGCCAACGCCACCCGCTGATTCAATCGCACCAGGCCCCGGTCACCGTTCGTGACCGGGGCCTCGTCATGTCTCAGGAGTCAGCCGACCTCACGAGCAAGCCACGAGACGTCCAGGGACGGGTCACAGGCCCGGTAGGCCTCCAGCTCGACGTCCCACGGCTCACCAAGCAGGTCACAGATCTCGTCCTCGAGACGAAGTCCTGTCCTTCGTGCCGCGGTCACGGCGGCTCGCAACCTCATCTCGTCGACGAGAACCGAACCGGCCTCGTCCGTGTGGGCGGAGAAAATACCCAGGCTCGGTGTCAGGCTCCAACGATGCGGAACGGCACCGGTCTCCACCGTCATCTCGACGCGTACCCGCTGCCATGCCGCCAGGGTGGAGATGAACTTGCCGGCATCGACGACGTCCCCGCGCCACGGCGTCTCTGTACGCCACGTCCCGGGTTCCACCGGCTGGCTGGTCCAGCGCAGCGGCACGGGCACGGCGAAAGCGGCATCGGCGGCCCATTCGATGTGGCTGCGCAATGCCGTCGGTGCCGAGTGGATGAAGAGGGTTCCACTGGCCAGCTGTGTTGTTTCCACGGTCGTCCTCCCGGTACCACGTGCCTTCCCCTGCAGCGGTACGGACGGACACCTCAACCATAGACGACCGGATTCAGGGACGCCAGATCTCCGCGGGATCGGTCCTGGCACCGAAGATGTCGGTGCCGATACGCACCTGGGTGGATCCGTGGGCGACCGCGATTTCCAGATCTCCTGACATTCCCATGGACAGTTCTGACCAGTCGGAGACCTCGTTGACCTCCTGGCGCAGCTTCTCCTGCACCCCAACCACGACGTCGAAGCAATCAGCCACCGCCTTCGGCTCGGAACTGTTGAGGGCCACCGTCATGAGGCCTCGCACGTCCAAGGAGTCAAAAGCCGCCAATTCCTTGGCGAAGTTCACCGCCTCGTCAGGGGCGATACCGGACTTCTGGGGCTCGACCGAGGAATTCACCTGCACCAATACCCGAAGCTGGCGTCCTTCCTTCTGCAACCTCTTGTCGAGTTCGCGAGCCACCTTGAGGGAGTCTAAGGCCTGGAACTCGGTGGCGAATCGGGCGACATATTTTGCCTTGTTGGTCTGCAGACCGCCGATGACGGCCCACTCCAGCCCGGGGTGATCGGCGTCCATGAGTTCTGACTTCGCCAGGGCGTCCTGCACCTTGTTCTCCCCGAAGAGTCGGTACCCCGCCTCGTAGGCTTCTTCCACCATGCTGGGAGGCTTGGTCTTGGACACCGGCAGCAGGGATACCTCGCCGGGGTCGCGATCACAGGCCCGGCAGGCGTCGTCAATGCGGGTACGTACAGCCGTCAGATTGTCGGCCACACTCATGGTGACTCCTTCTACGAAGACATCGAAGAATCTACTCCCGATCAGGACGACAAATCAGGGCCACCGGGCACACAAGCTGATGACGGAAGCCGCCGTCAACACCATGAGGGCCAGAGCGACGCCAACATATTTGTCGGTAACCTCGCCGAAGACCTTCTCGTAGCCGACCGACTGAGCGATCGACTTGTAGACGTCGGAGAGCTGACCCAAGGATTCCGCCGAGAACTTCTCTCCTCCGGACGCTTTCGCCACTGCGGCGAGTTCATAGTGGTTGACTGGAACGGCCTGGCGCTGGCCCCCCTGAACGACATATCCGTTGGCGGTTCCGTAAGCGATGGTGTACACCGGCACATGCTCGCGTGCGGCTTCCTTGGCGGCGTCAAGGGAGGGACGCCCAATGTTGGTGGCGCCGTCCGACAACAGCACGACTGCCGCAGGAGGCTTACGTCCAGGATGCTTCGGGTCATCCGGCACCAGTTTCAAGGCGTTGAGGGAGGAATAGATCCCATCGCCGATGGCGGTGGACGGCATCACCTGGAGGTTGGAGATCGCGGTCGACACCGCAGTCCGGTCGGTGGTGGGAGGCACCACGATCTGCGCGGAGGCCGCGAACTTCACCAGCGAGACATTGAATCGTGGCGGCAGGTCGCCGACGAACTCCTTGGCCGCGGTCTTGGCCGCAGAAAGCCGGGACGGATCGACGTCGGTGGACACCATGGACCGTGAGACGTCCATGGCGACGACGACCGTCGCTCGATCTCGTGGCACCTCGTGGTAGGCCTTGGGCTGGGCGAAGGCCAACACCATGGTCGCCATCGACACCACCGACAGCCCCATCGCCACATGCTGCTTCCATGGGCGGGAGCTGGACAACAGCCTCTTGAGTTCATTGCCGCCCTGCTGCGGCTGGCGACGCCACATGACGACAATCAGATAGACGACGAGGAACGCAAGCGGCACCAGCAGCCACCAGAGGCGTCCCGGACGTCCGAAAGCGATGAGTGTCATCACGGCCATCCCACCGCCACCGACAGCGTCGCCAACCCTGAGACGACGGCGAAGCAGAAGGCATAGAAGGCCCAGGTTGCCGTCACCTCCTTCTTGACCGGTTCGTAACCCACCGAGGAGTGCACCTGCTCGTAGACCTCCTGGAGCTTGTCAGCCGAGTCCGCGGACCAGGACCGACCGTCAGTACGGTCAGCGATGGCCGACAGGAGCTTGGTGTCGGGAGCGACCCTTTCCCGATTCCCGTCGAGATCGACGTAGCCGGTCTCGGTGCCGAAGGCAATGGTGTACACCGGCACCTTGGCTGCGGCAGCACGAGTGGCGGCAACCATCGGCGACCCGCCCTGGGTGTTGCCGCCGTCGCTGAGCATGACGATCGCTGCCGGAATGGGATCCTTGGAGTCCTTGGCTCCCGGAGCCATCTTGACAGCCTCGATGGACTTGTCGATGGCCCCGCCAAGAGCGGTACCGTCCTGCAGCTCAATACCGTCGACGGCACGCAGTACGGTGGGTCGGTCGGTCGAGGGGGGCATCCGAATCTCGGAATGCTCGGAGATGCTCACCACCGAGACGTTGAACCCCTCCGGAAGGCTGTTGATGAAGTCCTTGGCCTTGGCCTTGGCAGCTGCGAGACGATTGGGCGAGACGTCCTCGGCCTTCATGGACAAGGAGGCGTCGATGGCGACCACGATCGTGGCGCGATCGCGCGGCACCTTCTCGATGCCCATCGGACGGGCCCACGCGAAGATGGTCGTCGCCAGGCACAGCAGCGCGGCAGCAACGGCGATGTGTCTCTTCCACTGCGGCTGCCTGCTCATCACCGAACCGAGGATCGCGGTATTGGTGAACCTCATCGCGGTTGAGCGACTGCGGTGCAGTGCCCAGATGTAGAAGATCAACAGCGCCGGGATGATCAACAGCAGCCACAGGACCCACGGGGTCTTGACCTCAGGCAGACCCAGGAACAATGGCGTCACTTCGTCACCCCCTGCGGAGGCTGATGCAGGATAGCCGCAGTGCGGCGGTACCCGAGCACGAAGCGGGCAATGTCGGTGACCCAGTCGGAGTCGGTGCGTAATTGCAGATGACCGGCTCCAGCTCGGCGAATGGCAGCCGCGACCCGCTCGCGCTGAGCCCGGGAAGCCGCATTCATGCGCTCCCGGGTGGCCTTGTCGGCGGTATCGACGTAGTGGGCGAAGGAGGTTTCTGGATCTCGCACCATGACATCACCCACGTCAGGGAAATCAACCTCGGCAGCGTCAACGACCTCGATGCACAGCACCTGGTTGCGCACCGAGAGCCTTCGCAGGGACCGTTCCCAGTCGGGGCGGTTGTTGGGGTCGAGCGTGTTGTCGCCCGGGGAGAGGAAGTCCGAGACGACCACCTTCATGCCTCGGCGTCGGCCCGATGCAGCCAGGTTCTCGATCCCCTTGGCCAGGATCATGTCACCAGCTGCATTGTCGGCGACGATCGGTTCGGTCAGCATCGAGCGCAACAAGCCGTAGAGGGCAGTTCTGCCAGAGCGCGCTGGCAGACGACGCACTGAATCCGGACGCATGATGAGGCCACCGAATCGGTCCCCCATCCGCTGGGACAGGAATCCGATGGTGGCAACCGCTGCGATCCCCAGATCACGCTTGGTCATGGACACGGTGCCCCAGTTCATCGACCCGGTGACGTCCAGCAGGGCCCACACCTCGAGCTCGCGATCAGCGATGGTCTCTCGTACATGTGGAACGGTGGTACGAGCGGTGACGGCCCAGTCCATCATGCGCACGTCGTCCTGGCCGGGCTCGTAGGGGCGGGCATCATTGACGTCAGCCCCGGTGCCCGGGAGCAGACCGAGGTGGTCACCATGCAGGAAACCCTCCAGACGACGCACGATCGTCAGCTCCAGTCGGCGCAACGCAGCCTCGGGGGCGAGCTGATTGAGCGGCAGGGTCGCCCCGGTGGGCGGACTCACCAGGGTCTGCGCCACCGACGGTGGCTGCGGATCGCGAAATGTCGGTCGCGTCATGGGGACGCCTCAGTGCTGGACAGGCGGAGTCGTCGGAGCGGGGTACTGGCCCAAGTCGTCGGGGTGGCTGTGCTGCTGGTGGGCGGCCTGGCGCTGCTCCTCGTTCCATACCGGGGTGGGCGGCGGAACCATGGCGACAACCCGCTCGATGGCGTCCGAGGCCGAGACGTTGTCAGCGATGGCGTCGAAGCTGAGCACCAGACGGTGGGCCATGACGTCGACGGCGACGGCCTGGACGTCGGTGGGAAGGACGTAGTCACGACCATGAACGAGGGCCAGGGCACGCGCAGCGGCAATCAGACCGAGGGTGGCGCGTGGTGAGCAGCCGATCTGGATGACGTTGGCGAGGTCCGGCATCCCGAAATCGCCCGGATTACGGGTGGCCAGCACCAGCCGGACCACGTATTCAGCGACGAGGTTGTGAACAAAGACGTCGGAGGCCATGTCCTGCAGGGCTATGACGGTCTCGGGAGTCAGCACCTGCTGGGGCTCGGGAGCCTTGACGCTCATCCGGCGCAGGATCTCGAACTCCTCGTTGCCTCGCGGGTAGGGAACGTCGATCTTGAGTAGGAAACGGTCGCGCTGGGCTTCCGGGAGCGGGTAGACGCCCTCAGACTCCACCGGGTTCTGGGTGGCAATGACGCTGAAGGGGTGCGGGGCCGGGAAGGTCTGTCCTGCGATGGACACTTGCTTCTCGGCCATGAGCTCGAGCATCGCCGACTGGACCTTGGCCGGAGCTCGGTTGATCTCGTCGGCCAGCACGAAGTTGACGAAGACCGGGCCGAGCTCGATGTCGAAGGTCTCCTTGGAGGCCGAGTAGATGCGGGTGCCGACGATGTCGGAGGGGACGAGGTCCGGGGTGAACTGCACTCGGGCGAAGTTACCGCCGAGGACCGTCGCGAAGGAGCGCACCGCCAAGGTCTTGGCGACACCGGGAACACCTTCCAGAAGGATGTGGCCCTTGGCCAGCACACCGACCATGAGCTGTTCGACCATGCGTTCCTGGCCGACGATGACCCGCTGGACCTGCCCGATGGCCTGCCCGATGAGGCGAGCGGCCTCGTCATTGGACATCGGGGCGTCCTGGTTGCCCTTGCCGATGTCCTGACCATCCGAGTAGTGCTGGGTGCTCACTGACGTCTCCTGCCTGGTTTGCGCATGACCCGTGACGGGCCCGCACTCACGATACCGTCAGAGTGCCGCAGCCCAAGAACGGTGAGAAATCACCAAGTGCGAACGCCTGTCGTTCGGAGGTCACGGCTGGAATGTGGTGAGATGGTGGGCGATGTCGAGTAACCCGTGGCCCATCGAGGCCCTGCCACTGGAACCGTGCGACCCACCGAGGATCGACGAGTTCTGGCTCGATGTCCGTGTTCTCGCGATGGCCTCGGGCACTGTGTTCCGGGCCCATGATGACGACGGCCGGGCCGTCCTCATCATTCTGTTGTCCCATGGCGCCGCGAGTGATCCGGCTTCCTGGGACCGGTTGGCGGGGGAGGTCAACCACCTGCACTCCGAGACCGTCATTGCTCGCGGTGGCGCGGGACAGAACTCTGGACGCTTGGGCGAGTTGTACCGCCCTGTGACTGGTCCGGACGGGGCTGGCGGTGAGTCCCTGGCCCCGTGGGTGGCCTTGGTCCATGACGGGTCGGCAGCAGCGGTGGCCGAGGCCCGACGCATCCTGGAAGCCGTCGACATGTCGGCCCTCTCGGGATCGTCAGTTGCAGGCCCGAATTTCCGGTTGCACTGGATCGACGACACCCTTCCCGGCCGGGTGCGCGCCTGGCCGCTGCCGTGGCCGGGTCGTCGTGACAGGGTCGGCTGGTCGACGACTGTGGTGGCATGGCTGCTCACAATCTTCATCGCCCTGACTGGTCTGCTCATCGCGGTGCTGTTGTTCCAGAACGTGCCGCCCACTCCCCCGCCTCCACCGGTTCCGACCTCTGCCTCGTCGAGTAGTTCTGCCAACAGTTCTTCGAGTCCCGGCCCGAGCCAAGGATCGAGCCAGAGCGCGTCTCCGTCGAACAGCAGCGGGTCGAACAGTGCCACGCCGAGCGAGTCGCAGTCCCCGTCAACGGGTAGGAGCGCATCGCCGAGCATGTCGAACAACCCATCAAGGAGTCCGTCGCGCACCCCGTCGATGCAGTCGCCGGGAGCCGGCACCGGTACGTCGTCGGGATCTCCGACCGGGCGAGGAAGGTTGTGATGGTCTCACTCATCGCCACTGATTTGGACGGCACCTTTCTGGGCGCTGACAAGATGCCCAGCGCCGAGAACACCGAGGCGATGCTCGCTGCGGCCGAGACAGGGGTCCACGTCGTCTTCGCCACTGGACGGCCCTACCGCTGGTTGACGGTTCTCGACCCGTTCCGCTCAATCCATCCGACCCTGCTGGCCTCAAATGGGGCGGTGAGCGTCGATGCCACGACCGGCGAGGTCCTCCATGACATCTTCATGAGCCCCACCAGCGTCGCCGAGATCATTGCCGATGTCCGCGAGGCTCTGCCTGAAGCTCTGTTCTGCACCGAGGAGGCCACCCAGTGGTTCGCCGACGAGGGATTCGATCGCTGGCAGATTGGCGGCCCTCCGGACGGCGAGGGGCCGATCGAGAACTTCCTGGGAGGCGATCGCCGCATCGTCAAGCTGTTGGTGCGTACCTTCAACTTCCCCAGCGACAGGCTCTTCGACGTCGTCAATCCCATCGTGGGCGACCGCGGCACGGCGACTTTTTCCGCCACCATGACGAACGGTCTCGTGGAGATCGCGGCTCCCGGGGTTTCGAAGGGAATGGCGTTGGCCCAGGTTTGTCAAGATCTCGGCATTGACCCGTCTGACGCCGCAGCTTTTGGTGATATGCCCAACGATCTCACCATGCTGGAGTTAGTGGGGCATCCGTATGTCGTCTCGGACGCCCACCCAACATTGCGTGATCGTGGATTCCCCATCATCGGAAACCATGACGAGTCTGCGGTGGGACGACAGATACGGATTTTGCTGGGTTGATTCGCGTCATCGCCAATCCAATGCGGCCCTCATGCCTACGAGCCATAACCGCCATGACATCGTTAGCGCTGGTTGCCAGGATGGCAACCAGCGCTAACAGGACTCATCGCACCAATGAAGCAGCAGCGATAACGATCACTGGATGAACCCCGGCACGTATACGCAGCGGATGGCCTTGGCCTTGTCAGGAAGCAACGTGTTGAAGACGACCTGGAAGGCAACGGGGTCATAGGTGAACCCGAAATGATCAGTGTGGTCCTTGGCACACACTGATTGCATGGTGATGTTCGTTACTCCAGACTCACGGATGAATGCGTTGGTGTATGGAGTCACCACATCGTCATACTTGGTACTGATGACGGTGTACCGGACACCCGGTGCGGTCATCCCACCGTCATTGAGTTCACCCAGGAAGCGAGAGCCCGCAAGCTGCTGCGGAAGCGACTCATAGTTGTGCCTATCCGCATAGTTCTGCAAAGCCCGAGCGCTCAGGCTTCCGGGCCGGTCGAGGCCAACGGAAGTAGCCAAACCGTAGACACTGGTGCCTTTATTGGAGGGGACGAGACCAATCAGATGGTTGACGACCCGGTCTCCTCCAAACCACTTGATATAGGCACGAGGGAGGGGGCCTCCACCCTGGGAATGCCCCACCAGGTCAACCTTTTCGGCTCCGGTCGCTGCCCGTACTTTCTCAACATAGTGGGCCAGGAACGCGGCACTGGAACGAATGTCGCCAGTGGTGGCAGCCCATTCGCGATCAGGGTTCGTTTGAATGTTGTAGTTGAAGGTGAATACGCACAGACCGGCCAATTTGAGCTCAGGCGCGTAATATGACCACGTGGCGAATGCGTCCTCACCGGTGCCCGGGATGAGGACGACGGGTCGAGTACCTGACGCAGGCTTACACGTGAAATCGTTAGCTCCCTTTGGATTCGTACCCACATGCGTGTGTGAATAATGGGAAGCCACCGGCCAGGTGCGAAACTGTGGCCCCGTGCCACTCGACGGGACGCCATCCGGGCTATGCGGAGCAGCGACGCCACCGGGATGATCGGGAGTGATTCCCGAATCCGTAGCCCATGAGGTGCCGGCTGCCATCGTCATCGGTAGCGCAGTAGCTGCCGCAGTGAGGACGGCGAGAACCGACCTACGTAGCTTGGTAGATCTCATGAATGACACTCCTTGTCGATCAATAACCTGACTCCCATGCCCAGGCGACGATCACACTACCGAGGGGATGGTGCATTTCAGTACACCATTGCCAAAACGACCAATTATGTAGCCCCTGAAGTGTCCCAATGTACAGTTTTCCGCTTCACGGCAGACTCATACCCGTCATTTAACTGACACCTGAACATCCGATTGACTGATTTCTTTCATCATGCGAATGAATGACCAGCCCCGACATCTTCATTCCGGGCTCGACGGACGATTTCACACCTCGAAAGCCACGAAACCCATAACCGCAGTGGCGGTTGCTAGCCAGGGACTACCCAGGCAAATTGCAGGATCGTATGAAGTGGGGCGTGCGGGGCTCGAACCCGCGACCCAGGGATTATGAGTCCCCTGCTCTGACCGGCTGAGCTAACGCCCCGAGACGAATGACCACCTTACCGGGTAATGCTGATGGCAGCATCCTCCTCGACCCCGCCATGGCAATGTGATCGTGCTTCATGTCAGCCATCACCAACACTTTTCATCGTCCACCGTCGCCACTCTCCGATAGCATTCAGCGGTGACGTCGTGGTTGGCTGAGACACTCAGCGTGGCAGTCCTCGTCACCGTGATGATCTTCGCCCTCGTCCGTCCGCACGGTCTGCCGGAGGCAACGACCGCGGTGCCGGGAGTTCTGCTGCTGTGCCTCGTCGGAACCATCAGTTGGTCCGATGCCGGCCACCAGGTCACCACCATGGGACCTACCGTCATCTTCCTGGCAGCGGTCCTCGCCCTGTCCGAGCTTGCCCGAGCCGAAGGGGTCTTCCGCTACTCCGGCGAGCTCATGGCCACCCACGCGAGGTCCTCCTCGAATCGCCTTCTGTTGTGGGTCTTCATCGTGGCGTCGGTGACGACGGCGGTTCTCAGCCTCGACGCCACCATCGTCCTGCTGACACCGATCGTCCTGACGACGACGAGACGACTCGAGGCCCGACCTGAACCACACCTGTACGCCACCGCACATCTGGCCAATACGGCGTCCCTGTTGCTGCCGGTGTCCAACCTCACGAACCTGCTAGCGGTGGCAGCCGTGCCCGAACTCACCTTCGGACGCTTCACCGCCGTCATGGCCCTGCCATGGCTGTTATCCATCAGCATCGAATGGTTGGCGATGCACATCGAGTTCCGTGAGGAACTTTCCGGAAAGATCACCGCAGGGGTCGAAAAGCAGCAACGCGCCCCGATCACAGCCCTCATCATCCTCGGACTCACCCTGGCCGGATTCGCGGTGTGCTCGCTGCTGGGGACCGAACCTTTCTGGGCCGCTCTGGGAGGCGTCCTCGCCTTGATGGTGCTGAGTTCCGTCCATCACAGCGGGAACTTCGCAGTCGAGGCCGGACGCGCCCTGCGCGCCACCAAGCCCCTTTTCCTGGCCTTCGTCCTGTGTCTGGGAATCATCGTCGAGGCCGTCGTCGGCAACGGGCTGGGGAACCTTATCGACCATCTCGTCCCCTCCGGCCAGACCTTGCTCAGCCTGCTGGCCGTCGCCGCCATCGCTGCTCTGTTGTCGAACCTCATCAACAACCTGCCCGCAGTGATGGTTCTTCTGCCCTTCGTCTCCCCCGCCGGGTGGGTCGCAGTGCTGGCCATGCTCATCGGGGTCAACATCGGCCCCAACCTCAGCTACGCCGGATCCCTGGCCACCCTCTTGTGGCGTCGCATCATCGGCGACCATGACCGACCTGCCCACATCGGCAGATTCACCCGGCTGGGCCTGCTCACCGTTCCCGCGAGCATTCTCGTCTCGGTGTGCGCGGTGTGGGCGATGAGCCGCCTCTTCGGGGTGGAATTACGCCTGATGTGAAGTCAATTTCCCAGCCTGACGTGATCTGTGTACCCGAGTGATGATCGCACCGATGACACCAGCCGCGAGCCAGCTGAGGCCCACGATCCGCGTCATCTCCTCGGTCTTCGCCAGGGCGATGAGCAAGGTTAGGGCACCCAGGATCGGGACGACGAGGTGACGCACCCACTTGCGTGAGCCCTCCTTGGAAACACACTGGACTATGACGTCGGCGTGCAGGAAGACGTAGCTCGACAGCGCACCGAAGGTCACCAGGGTCGTCATCGTCTCGACGTGGGAGGCGAAGGTGACAGCCAGGATGGCGGTGACGGTGGCGACGACAACGGTGGCCACCCACGGCACACCCTTGGAACTGGTGAGCGAGAGCACCGAGGGCATCACCTTGTCACGGGCCATGGCGAAGACCAGCCGGGCTGTCGAGGAATGGGCGACGACCAGGCAGGCGAAGATGGCGACGAAGGCATTGACGACGGTGAAGATCGAGGTGAACCAGCCTGGGCACACCTGATCGACGGTGTGGTAGAAGGCCCGGTCGGTCGCCCCGCCGGGAGCAAAGTGCATGGTGTCAGAGACCAGACCGGCGGCCAACACCTGTACCCCGAAGAGGACGGCGAGCAGGCCGACGAGGAGGAGGGTGACGATGCCGACGGCTCGGCCTCCCCCACGGGCCTCCTCGTTCAAGGTGGCTACGGCGTCGAAACCGAGGTAGCTCAGCGCGGCTATGGACACCGCCGAGGCCACCGACGCCCACGACGTCCCCGGACGCCACAGGGCATGCCAACTCCACGCCACCTCGCCACTGGCCAACCCTTGCCCGACGCACACCAGGAAGACGGCGATCGTCGCCACCTGGATGGCCAGCAGGACGAGGCCGACTCGGGTGGTGACCGTCACCCCTTGCAGGTTGAGGGCCATGGAGGCCAGCACGAAGACCACGGCGAAAATCCCCGTCGGGACGCTGGGCCAGATGTGGGCCAGGGCGACGGCGGAGAGCACCGTCAACAAGGCAGGCATGAGGATGTAGTCGAGCAGGATGAGCCATCCGGCGATGAACCCGGGGACGCGTCCCAGGGAGAACCGGGTGTACCCGTACACCGATCCGGCAACTGGGAAGCGCAGGGCCATCTCGCGATAGCTGATGGCCGAGAGCCCCATGACGGCCGCGGCCACCAGGTACACCAACACCGGTACCCCGCCGGAGCGGTTGACTACCGGGCCGAAGACGGCGACCGGGGCCATCGGGACGAAGAAGAGCAGTCCGTAGACCAACAGCGAACCGAGGGGAAGCTGACGGTTCAGACTGGGCTGGTAGCCCAGGTCCTCCAACTGGGAGTCGGGGGCGAGGGTTACGCTCACTGAGTTTCTCCCAGTGTCAGGGCCGTCCGCTGAACGGCGGCGGGGTCCTTTCCGATGCCGGCCGGAATTACTCCAGCCAATGGGGCTCCGGCAGCATCCTCGATCTCCTCGAGGTTGCACCTCTCGGCCAGGTCGGGCTCGGCCGGCCAGGACCCGATAATGATGGCGTCGACCTGGTGGCCGCGATCGCGAATCGCATTGCAGGTCAGTCCGGTGTGGTTGAGGCTGCCCAGCACCGAGCGGGTAGCGACGACCACGTGGGGCTCGTGTCCACGGTGTGTCAGGGAATCCATGAGATCGAGGACACCGGCTCCGGCGTTGTCCAGACCGACGAGAACGCCCCCGGCACCCTCGACAAGAGTGACGTCGTAGCCGTCGGAGTCGACAAGGACTCGCGCCGCGATCTCCTCGATGGAAGGAATCGTCATCCCAGCGCGGGCAGCCGACGTCGTCGGGGCCAGTGGCTCAGGACAGCGCACGTACTCGAGCAGATTCTCGGAATCAATACCTGCCAGACGGCCTGCGTCATGGACGTCGCCGGGTTCCTCGGGGGGCAAACCGGTTTGGTAGGGCTTGATGATGAGGACCTCCTTGCCGGCCTGCTTCAGGGCCGAGGCGATGACGGCCGTCGCTACAGTCTTGCCGGCATCGGTGTCAGTTCCGGTGACGATGACGATTCCGTCCAGATCGGTGATCTTCATGACTCCTCCAATGACGTGTGTGTCAGCTGATCGGTGACGACTGCCCGCATTCCGGCAGCCATCACCACCAGGTCGTCCTCGGTGCAGATGTAGGGCGGCATGGCGTAGACGAGATCACGGAACGGGCGCAACCACACCCGGTTCTCTACGGCGGTACGGGTGGCTCGTCTCATGACGATCGGGCTGTCAACCTGAACAGCTGCGATGGCTCCGAAGACGCGCACGTCGATGACACCGTCGAGGTCCCGCAGCGGGGTCAGCTCGCGGGACATGACCTCGTTGATCCGGGCGACGTCGTCCTGCCATCCGCCCTGGGCGACGATGCCCAGGCTGGCCGCGGTGACAGCGCTGGCCAGTGGGTTGCCCATGAAGGTTGGCCCGTGCATGAGGGACCCGCCCGGGCCTCGACTGACCTCGGTGGCGAGCTCGTCGGAGCACAGCACGGCCGACTGGGTCATGTACCCGCCAGTCATGGACTTCCCGACGACCATGATGTCGGGGACGATGTCGGCCCACTCACAGGCGAAGAGCTTTCCGGTACGACCGAATCCGGTGGCGACCTCGTCAGCGATGAGAACGAGGTCCAGGTCGTCAGCGCGCTGGCGAAGGTGCTTCAGACATGCCGGAGACCACGGCCACATGCCGCCCGCCCCCTGCAGAATCGGCTCGACGATGATGCCGGCCAGCTCGTCGCGGTGCGCGTCGATGATCTCATTGGCCTGGTCACACCAGGTCTCGACGGCATCGTCATCGGCATCGAAGGAGGGCGGGCGAGGCAGGAAGAGCTGCTGGGGAATCGAGTCGGAGAACATGGCGTGCATGCCGCCGACCGGGTCGCACACGCTCATGGCACCGAGGGTGTCACCGTGGTAGGCACCGCGCAGGGCGGCGATACGAGTACGGGTGAGGGTGCCGCCACGCGCAGCAGTGCGCGCAATTTGCACCTGACGAGCCAATTTGAGGCTCACCTCGACACCCACCGAGCCGGAGTCGGCCAGGAAGACCCGATCCAACGGTTCCGGGGCGAGGTCGACGAGGGCCTTGACGGCGTCGACGGCTGCCTGGTGGGTGAGCCCACCGAACATCACATGGCTGAACTGGGAACTCTGACGGCTCACGGCCTCGTCGAGGACAGGGTTGCGGTAACCATGGATCTGGCACCACCACGAGGCCATGCCATCAATAACCTCGTAGCGGTGTTCCCCGTCATGGAGCTGCAACCGGGCCCCGTCGGCGGCCGTGACGGCAAGCATCGGATCGGCCCCGACCGTCGGAGCGTAGGGGTGCCAGACATGACGTCTGTCGTATTCGAGAAGATGCTGTTCAGGACTCACAGCGAGGAATGCTAGCCGTCACTCTTGAACAGTGTTCAGGAGGGGGCGGAATTGGCCGCTCCGACGGCCTGGAGACCCCTCTCGGACAGCTCATCGAGCCACCGTCGGTGCACCCGATCATCCGCCGTCTCCTCGGGATGGAAAGACAGGGCGAGGATGTTCCCCTGTCTGACACCGACGATGGCCCCACCCGCCTCGTCGGCATCGTCGGGCAGCGTCGAGATGACCTCGACCCCCGGCCCGGTACGGGTGACGATCGGAGCGCGAATGAAGGTGGCGGGGATCCCCTCACCCACCCCATCGATGTCCAGATGTCCCTCGAAGGAGTCGAGCTGGGATCCGAACGCATTACGACGCACGGTGACGTCGAGCCGTCCGAGGGTCTGCTGGCCCGTGGCGGCGTCCTCCACCTCTGTCGCCAGCACGACGAGGCCGGCACAGGTTGCCAGCACCGGCAGGCCTCCGGTGATGGCTTCTCGCAGCGGGTCGGCGAGACCGAAAGATCTCATCAGCTTGTCGATGACCGTCGACTCCCCACCGGGCAGGACGATCCCGTCGAGGGATTCGAGATCAGCCTCCCGACGGACTCGACGGGTCGTCGCGCCGAGGGATTCGAGAACCTCGATGTGCTCAGCGAATCCGCCTTGCAGGGCGACGACCCCAATGAGTGGAGCCACCTCACCAACCCCGCTCGGCCAGACGGTGCGGCGCCGGGACGTCGGCGACATTGATGCCCACCATGGCCTCGCCCAGTCCGCGGGAGACCTCGGCGATGGTGTCGGGATCGTCGTAGGCGGTGGTGGCCTTGACGATGGCAGCGGCGCGGGCAGCAGGATTGCCGGACTTGAAGATGCCAGACCCGACGAAGACGCCCTGGGCACCCATCTGCATGACGAGGGCGGCGTCAGCCGGAGTCGCCACACCACCGGCAACGAAGAGCACCACCGGGAGCTCACCCGTACGAGCCACCTCGACGACGAGATCGTACGGGGCCTGCAGTTCCTTGGCAGCGACATAGAGCTCATCAGGAGACATGCTGCTCAGACGTGCCATCTCGGCTCGAATGGTGCGCAGGTGGCGGACGGCCTCCGAGACGTCACCAGTGCCGGCCTCACCTTTGGAGCGGATCATGGCGGCGCCCTCGGTGATGCGACGCAGGGCCTCACCCAGGTTGGTGGCGCCGCAGACGAAGGGGACGTCAAAGGCCCACTTGTCGATGTGATTGGCGTAGTCAGCCGGGCTGAGCACCTCGGACTCGTCAATGAAGTCCACCTTGAGGGATTCCAACACCTGAGCCTCGACGAAGTGGCCGATACGAGCCTTGGCCATGACAGGGATGGAGACGGCGTCGATAATTCCCCCGATGAGGTCGGGATCACTCATCCGGGCCACTCCGCCCTGGGCGCGGATGTCGGCAGGGACACGTTCCAGGGCCATGACGGCGCAGGCTCCGGCATCCTCGGCGATCCTCGCCTGCTCGGGGGTGACGACGTCCATGATGACGCCGCCCTTGAGCATGTCGGCCAGTCCACGCTTGACCCGCGTGGTCCCAGTGGTAGTTGCATTCTCAGTCATGTACCTCATCGAATCGACGATTGTGGTTCATGACAAGATCCATATATGACCACTTCCGTTGGACCACTTCTCGGATGGACGAGATGAGACCGGATCTCGTCGTCGACGTGCCGCTGGACCTTCCTCAGGACTCCCAGCCGCTCCCGGTGCGGATCTGCGAGGGGGTGCGCGGTCTCATCATGGACGGGGTGCTGGCCCCGGGGGACCATCTGCCAAGTACCAGGGCCTTGTCCGCCCAACTCGGGGTGTCCCGCGGCACGGTCGTCGCCTCCTACGAACAGCTGGAGGCTGAGGGGTACCTCGTCGCGGCGAGCGGGTCGGGCACCCAGGTCAACCCTGACCTGCGAGGTCTCCATCGGCGCTCCGCAACGCCGACCCCTCCCCCGTCCCCTCGCCATCGCCACGGAATCGATCTGGCGCCGGGAGCACCCGACACGGCCGGATTGGCGAACTCAGCGTGGCGGTCGGCCTGGCATCGCGCCTGCGTCCAACCGCGCCGGATCACCGATCCGTTGGGGTCTCCTCGGCTGCGGCATGAAGTCGCCGAGCACCTACGTCAGATGCGAAGCCTGCTCGCCGATCCGCGCCAGGTCGTCGTCACCGGTGGTGCCCGCGCCGGACTGGCCGAGCTCATTCAGGTGCTCTGTGACAGGTCCAGACACCTGATGGTCGGGGTCGAGAGCCCCGGGTACCCCAGCCTGAGGAAAGTGCCGACGGCACTTGGCCATCGCATCGTCGGGCTGCCAACTGATGACCACGGACTTGACCCCGAGGGCCTTCCCACCGGAAGCGACGCGACGAATCTGGATGCGGTGCTCATCACCCCGAGCCATCAGTACCCCTGGGGAGGATCGTTGTCGGCGAGTCGTCGGGCTGCCGTCATCGAGTGGGCCGAGAGGGCGGGTTGCTGGATTATCGAGGATGACTTCGACTCCGAGCTGCGTCACGTCGGTGCTCCCCTTCCGGCATTGGCATCCTTGGACGAGGAACACACCATCTTGCTGGGTACCTTCTCGTCGGTACTGACCCCCGCCTTGGGGTGTGGTTATCTGGTGATCCCGCCCGACTTGATGCACCCCTTCGCCGAACAGCGTCAGGCCACCGGGCAACCTGTTCCCGCCATCGTCCAGGAGGCCGTCGCCGACTACCTGTCGACCGGGGCGTTACGGCGTCGCACCCAGCGGATGCGCCAGGTGTACCGACGCCGCCGCCACACCGTCATCGACATTCTCGGGTCGGTACCCGGTACGACATTGCAGCCGATCGACGGTGGGTTGCATGCCGTGTTGCTCTTCAACGGGTCCGAGGAGGACGTCGTCAGACAGTGTCGTCATGAGGGGGTCGGCGTCACTCCCCTGTCGACCTACTGGGGATCGGCTGACGCCGACGCGGCTGGGATCGTGCTGGGTTTCGGAAGCCACGACGACGACACCTTGGCAACGGCCTTGACGACGATCGCTCGGGTGGTCGCCGACCATACCGGTTCGTGACGCAAATCGGCCGGCACCCCGGTGGGGTACCGGCCGATCCGCGAATGAGCCGTCAGTCGACGAGGCCCTCGAAGAGAGCGGTCGACAGGTAGCGCTCACCGGTGTCGGCGATGACGACGACGATCGTCTTGCCGGCGAACTCCGGACGGGCCGCGACCTGGCCAGCGGCCTGCAGTGCGCCACCACCGGAGATGCCGGTGATGATGCCCTCCTCGGCGGCGGCACGGCGGGCGAAAGCAATGGCGTCGTCACCAGGGACGAGCAGAATCTCGTCGACGACGGACTTGTCGAGGTTCTCCGGCACGAAGCCCGGGCCCCAGCCCTGGATCTTGTGCGGGGCCTTCTCTCCCTTGGTGATGACCGGGGACTCGGCGGGCTCGGCACCGAAGGTCTTCACCTCAGGGTTCTTCTCCTTGAGGTACTTGCCGGCACCGGAGATGGTGCCGCCGGTGCCGATGCCGGCGACGATGGCGTCAACCTTGCTCTCGGTGTCGTTCCAGATCTCCTCGCCGGTGGCATCATGATGAACCTCCGGGTTGGCCGGGTTGTCGAACTGGCTGGCCAGAATGGCGCCAGGGGTCTCCTTGACGATTTCGGCGGCCTTGGCGTTGGCACCCGGAACTCCATCAGCACCGGGGGTGAGCACGAGCTCGGCACCCAGCAGACGAATGATGGCGCGACGCTCCTTGGACATGGTCTCGGGCATGGTGATGATGACCTTGTAGCCGCGAGCAGCACCGACGAGGGCCAGGCCGACGCCGGTGTTGCCAGAGGTGGCCTCGACGATGGTGCCGCCGGGCTTGAGCTGTCCGGATGCCTCGGCCGCGTCAATGATCGACTTGGCGATGCGGTCCTTGACGCTGGAGGCCGGGTTGTAGAACTCCAGCTTGGCCAGCACGGTGGCCTGGGAGTCCGGGAAGAGTTTGTTGATCTTGACCAGCGGAGTGTGGCCGATGAGCTCGGTGACGTCGTTGGCGATCGTCGTCATGGTGTCAGTCCTTTCGGTTGAGATTCGAGTCAATGGGTGTTCGGAAAATCTCTGTGTGCGTAGGTTGATGTGGGTCATGCCTTTTCGACGGTTATCGTCCAGCCGGCATCACCCACCTTCCGGAAGTCGGTGACCGGATAACCGGCCGTGGCGGCCCATTCCGGGATGGATTCGGTGGCCTGAGTGCAGTCGAAGTTGATGGTCAGACGATCTCCGACTGGCAGCCCGGCGATGGCCTTCTGGGCTTCGACCAGCGGGAACGGGCACACCTGCCCACCGGTCTCGAGAACATGTGTGGTCATGACACTCCTTCGGTGACGGTGGCGGTTGGCAGCGTCCCCAGTCCGGGGTTGCGCCGGGCGAAGCCGAGCACGAAGACCTTCGTGCCGAGGCCCACGCCGAGGAACATGAAGAGGAAGGCGATCCAGCCCTGGAAGCTGAACTGAGCAGTTTCGACCATCGCGTTGCCGATGGTGCAGCCTCCAGCCCAGCTGGCCCCGATTCCCATTCCGAGCCCTCCTCCGATTGACTTGACGACCTGGGTTGAGTCGGGGACGCGGACTCGGAACTCACCGGATGCCTTGGCAGCGATGAAGGACCCGACGAGGATGCCGAGCACGAGCAGCACTCCCCAGTCGACGTAGGAAGCATCACCTGTCACGGCCCACTCCAGCAGGTTGCCGGTTGGGGTGGTGATGCCCAGCCCGGCATGACGACCGGTCGCCTCGCTGAGCGGGTAGGTGATGATCGCGATCACCGAGATGAGGGCCGCAGTGAGGAACGGATGCCACTTGGCCTCGAAGAGCCAGTGCGCGACACCTGCCATCTCCGGCGGAAGGGTGGCGACCTTTCGGGCCGGCTTGCGCAGTTGACGCCACACCAGGCCACCGACGACGAGGACCAACACGACGGTGGGAATCCAAGGAGAGACTCCCAGAGCAGGAATCGTCGTCACAGGCGCCTTGACGGATCGCACTGATTCGTTGAGTCCCGACAAGGCGCCATACTTCATGGCCGCCGCGCCGATCGCGTAGAAGACCAGCGCGATCCACGAACCGACCAGACCCTCACCACTGCGGAACCAGGTTCCGGTGGCGCATCCGCCAGCAAGCACGATCGAGACGCCGAAGAGCAGTCCTCCGACGATCACGCCGAGCCACGGCAGCGGCTGCCAGGACAGGTGGACGACGCCGAGCTGGGTCAACGTCGTGACGCCGATGGCCTGAATGGCGATCACGAGCAGGAAAGCCGTGATCCACGTGGCGCTCCTGGCAAGCCACACTTGACGAAAGGCGTTGGTCACGCAGAAGCGACCACGTTGCAGAACGAAGCCGAAAGCAATTCCGACGAGTAAGCCGGTAAGGATCATGACAAATTCCGTTCAGAATGATCCGACAACGCCGTTGTGAGTTTTTCGAAACACACAGGTAGAAGCGGATTCAGGGATGGACGTGATGTGCATTTCATGTGCGCTGAAATCGGCATGGGGTCGACATGACCTCTCATGTCCGGCGCATGTGCGATCAACCCCGGATCAGCAACAACACCGGCACATTGAACACATCATCATGGTTGAGCTCATGACCGATCGACCGGCACGATGACCCCAGACACGGTGTGTGTTCACCTTCTCGTCCTTCCATTCATGACCCATGACCGATGATTCCGCCATGACGTTCATCGACCTTCCCGGGACTGCCCCGACGCCGCGCCGCAACGTTCATCAATGGTGTCTGAAATCATGCAAGCACAGTTGCCTTGGCGTTTCAAGAAAAAGGTTAGTTTTTCTTATATTTTGATCTCGGGTATCACTTTGTGAAACAAACCCGGTCTGCCAGGGCTGCCAGGAAGGCAGAGACCCCCTCAGTCTGATCACAGATGATGTCGGCGTGATCGGTCATCGACGGCTGCTCGTCGGAATAGCTCACCACGCGGGCACCGGGGTGACCCTCCCGAATCCACTCCGCGATGACCTCGAGGGCCGGGACGTCACCCAGATCGTCACCGCACATGATGACGACCCGCGGCTTCACCTCGTCGATGAGCTCGCGCAGAGCCTGGGCCTTGGTGGTGACGGCGGATTTCAGTTCGATGATGTTGCGGCCGTCCTCGCAGTGGAGATCGAGCTCCTCGGCGATCTCACGGACTCGCGGCGCAGCACTGGCCAGGGCATGAGCCGGATCGGCTGCGCGACGGGTGTGGAGGGCGACAGCGCGACCCTTGTCCTCGATCCGGCAGCCGACGTCACGAGGATCCTGCTGCCCCAGTTCCTCGGCAAGTCCCTCGAGACGTCCCTTGGCGATTCGCACCGACTCGGGCACCTCGGGGTCACGCAGCGCCCCGGTGGCGGCGTCGTAGCGCTCAACCCCGTACTGCCCCAGGACCACCAGGTGCTCCAGGCCAGGGACTTCGTCGACGGCCGTCATGTGTCGTACTGCGGCTACCTCACGTCCGGTGATGATGGCCATGATGGCGAGCTTCTCGTCCATCCGAGACATTGCCGCCCTGGACTCCTCGGCCATGGCGGAGTCAGCGGGATCGTCAACGATGGGGGCCAAGGTGCCGTCGAAGTCCAAGGCGAGAAGCACCGAACCCGGGTCAGTGGCGACGGCGTCGAGGACCCCCCTTCCGGCGTCGGTGAGAGGGGTCCACGACTTCTTGGCAGGGGCGGGGCGATCAGTCATGGGCCCATGGTCACACATACCGGTCCCACGGTGGGACCTCAGCCCGCGAATAGGGAGGATCAGCTCGAACACGAACTACGGGTTGGTAGCGTGAAGGAGGGCCTGCTGCGTGGCAGGACCTCCATGAGAGGTGTGATGAGACATGTCGGAGACCGTCCAGGACAAGGTTGACTTCCTTGTCATCGCAAATCGCCTGCCCGTGGACCGGAAGATCGACGATGAAGGAAACGTCAGCTGGCAGTCCTCCCCGGGTGGTCTGGTGACGGCACTCGAGCCGGTCATGCAGCGCAAGGGTGGTGCATGGATCGGGTGGCATGGTGCCCCTGACGAGGTTGTCGAGCCCTTCCACCATGATGGCTACGACATCCACCCTGTGCCGCTCAGCGCCCAGGAGGTCGAGGAGTACTACGAGGGATTCTCCAACGCCACCTTGTGGCCGCTGTACCACGACTGCGTGGTCGAGCCGGTCTTCCACCGCGAGTGGTGGGACGCCTTCCAGAAAGTCAACAAGCGGTTCGCCGAGCAGGCCGCCGAGCAAGCCGCCGAGGGCGCCACGGTGTGGGTGCAGGATTACCAGCTCAACCTCGTTCCCACATACCTTCGTGAGATGCGCCCCGATCTTCGTATCGGGTTCTTCCTCCACATCCCGTTCCCGCCGATCGAGCTCTACAGTCGTCTGCCGTGGCGTGAGGAACTCGTCGAAGGACTGCTGGGGGCCGACCTCGTCGGATTCCAGACTCCTGGTGCCGCCGCCAACTTCCTGCGCCTTGCCAAGCGTCGTCCGGGGGTCACGGCCTCCCGCGGTCGGGCGCACACCCGTGACGGACGTGACGTCGTCGTCCGTGACTTCCCGATCTCGATCGACTCGCGCGGATTCCACGAACTTGCCACCTCGGAGAAGGTTCAGGCCGAGACCGCCAAGTTGCGCGAGGACCTGGGCAACCCGGAGACGATCATCTTCGGTGTCGATCGTCTTGACTACACCAAGGGTCTGCGCCAGCGCATCCGCGCCGTCGGAGAGCTGTTCAAGGAGGGCAAACTCGATCCTCACGAGGTCGTCTTCCTGCAGCTGGCCACCCCGTCGCGCGAACGCGTCGAGGAGTACAAGATCCTGCGCGACGACATCAACCAGCTCGTCGGCCAGATCAACTCCAAGGTGGGCACTATCGCCAATCGTGCGCTGGTCTACCGCAACGAGTCGGTGCCCCGTGAGGTCCTCGCCGCCATGTACCAGGTGGCTGATCTCATGCTCGTCACCCCGGTGCGTGATGGCATGAACCTCGTTGCCAAGGAGTACATCGCATGCCGGTCCAACGACGACTCGGCCCTGGTGCTCTCCGAGTTCGCCGGTGCTGCCCGTGAGCTCAAACAGGCCTACATGGTCAATCCGTACGACATTGACGGCATGAAGGCCACGATCATGAAGGCCCTCACCGACTCGCCGAAGGTGAAGGCCCGCAAGATGCGCTCGATGCGTCGTCAGGTTTTCGACAAGACGATCGACGTCTGGGCCGATGACTTCCTCACGGAGCTGGAAGGTCGCTGAGCGACAGACGGACACATTGACGTTGACGGCGGCCGGTCGGTGATCACCGACCGGCCGCCGTCAACGTCAATGCTCGATGCTGTCTGGGCATGAAAAATCCCAGATCCGAAATCGGATCTGGGATGATCTGCGCTCCCCCGACTGGACTCGAACCAGTAACCCTCTGATTAACAGTCAGATGCTCTGCCAATTGAGCTACAGGGGATCAGCGCCCCGGGCGCGAAATGAAACACTAGCAGCGCCCTTCGGCAGATGACAAATCGTTGACATTTGTCGAGTTCTGGGCAGCGGCGCGACTTCGTCAGTTCCACTCCTTCTTGAGAGCGTCAGTGGCCTCCAACACCTTCTGACGGGTCTCGGGGTCATCGAGGTCGGCGGACTCCCGAGCCATCGCGGTCCAGGTGATGGCTCCCTCCGGGGCGGCCAGGTGGCCGGCCGGAACACGCCCGGCGATGAGAACGTCTCCGCCACGCACCGGGACAGTGCGGGTCGCGGCGATGGACTCGGTGACCCGCGCCCGGAACATCTCAGGGATCTTGCCGGGTTTCTCCAACACCGCCGAGGCACCGGATCCGTCCAGGAAGTCCCAGGTCAGCGTCGCGGTGTCGCCATTCCAGCCACCATGGACGATCTCGTGCCAGGCCACCGCGGAATCCGTCTCGTCGGTCAGGATGACGAGCCCCTCCGTCACCGCGATGACGGTCGCCCTCTCTCCTCTCCCGCAGGCGAGCACCTTGACGTCGTCGAACCCGAGTACGGCTCGTACCCGGGTCATCTCCTCGGAACTGGGCCCATTCGTCCGCCACATGGCATCCATCCTGTCACGCCGCCCCAGCCTGCTGCAGATGGCGTCGCAGCCGGTCCAGTGCCCTCTGCTCGATCCGCCGGACGCTGGAGGCGGACATCCCCATCTCCTCGCCCACCGCCTCGAAGCTCATGGGTTCTCCCTCGAATCCATGACGCAATACCACGACTTGCCGTTCCTGCCCCGCCAGCACGGCAAGCAGGTGGAGTTCCGGACGGACTGGTCGTCTTTGTGGGGCCGCCACGTGTTCGAGGACGTTGCTGTCGACCTCCCAGCACTCGGCGCGCCGCTGCTCGACCCACATGACGTCCTTGCCCATGCACTCGGCAATCGCCTCGCTGGTCGGCACCTGCCGGCACCGCGTCGTCAGCTCCTCCTCGACTCGGGCGACCTCGGCTGACTCCCGCATCGCGGCCCGGGACCTGGCGCCACGCAGGCGGACGACCTCCTCGCCGACACGACGACGGATCCAGGTCCAGGCGACCGTTGAGAATCGAGCCCCTCGACGCTCGTCGTACCTCTCGACCGCCTCTCCCAGCCCCACGCAGCCGGCCTGGATGAGATCCTCGACGCTGCACCGATTGGTCGCGGCAGCCTGACGGGCCTGGGTGAGCACCATCGCGAGCATCTGTCGCCAGAGCTTCTGCCTGGCTGCTGCTCCGTCGTCGGAAATCGCGTTCAATTCGGAAACGGTGACCGGTGTCGTGGCCAGGAACCGTCCGGACAAGATGGCATCAGCAATCACCCCGGCATCGAGTCTGCGAAAGAGCTCGCGCTCATCGGCAGGGTCCAGGGCGACGACATCGTCGATGAAATCCGTGTATCTCATGGTCTGACGATGACTCGCCCAGAACCACGGTGGAACCCTTCCGCGGTGATCTGTGGACGGCGAATTAGCTGTCCACAGATGTCACATCAGGCTGAGGTCGCTCCACCAGCGAGGATGAGACTCTTGCGCAGCGCCTCGAGGGTCACCAGGTCGGAGAACATCGCGTCGTAGAGCTTGCGATCCTGGTTCGGGTTAGTGCGTTGCAGACGAGACTTGAGGTTGGCGATGTCGTCAGTGATGGACAGCAATCGCACCCGCGCGGCGTACGCAGCGGCGTAGCTCTGGTCCGGCTCCTCGCGCAAGATGGGCTCGACGAGGAGGGCCACCTCCAGCTGTTTCACCTGCGGGTCGCTCGTCGCCTTACCGACTTCCTCGGCCCAGTTCTCCTGACCACGAGGCACTGACAAGATGGCTTCGAAAACCGCCTGGTAGGCGGGGTGACGCAGGTCCTCGACCTCGACCTGGTCCCAGTCCTCGTCGAAGAGATCGGGGTATTGCAGGACAAGTTTGAGGAATCCGCGCTCCACGGACAGCGAGATGTCGGCCGGGTCGGGCCACGGAATACCAGCGGGTTGCTGGGGCTGGGGCGGAGGCACCACCGTCACGGCATGATGCTGCTTTCCGGCACGGAACACCTCACGACGCACCAGATCGATGTCGGCACCCACCACCTGGGAGAGCTCGCGCAGATAACCATCGACCAAGGACTGGTCACGAATACTCGTCACGAGCGGGGCTGCAGCCCTGACCGCGGCGACGCGTCCATCCGCTCGGTCGAGGTCGAACTGACTGACCGTGTTCTCCATGACGTAGCGGTACAGCGGAATCCGTCGGGCCACCAATTCCCGAACCGCCTCCGGACCGCGCTGCATGAGAAGGTCACACGGGTCAAGGCCGGTGGGCTCGATGGCCACATAGGTCTGGGCGGAGAACTGCTTGTCACCGCGGAACACCTTGAGGGCGGCCTTCTGGCCGGCGGCGTCACCGTCAAAGGTGAAGATGACCTCGCCATTGAGGGAACCGCTGTTGCCCATGAGCCGCTGGATGAGTCGGGCATGGTCCTCACCGAACGCGGTTCCACAGGCCGCGACAGCTGTGTCGATGCCGGACAGGTGTGCCGCCATGACGTCCGTGTATCCCTCGACGATGACAGCCTGACTCTTCTTGCCGATGTTGGCCCGAGCCATGTCCAGGCCATAGAGGACGTGCGACTTCTTGTAGACCGGGGTCTCGGGGGTGTTGACGTACTTGGCCGGCAGGCGATCGTCGTCATAAACC
Organism: Cutibacterium avidum ATCC 25577; assembly: GCF_000227295.1. Classification (GTDB taxonomy): domain Bacteria; phylum Actinomycetota; class Actinomycetes; order Propionibacteriales; family Propionibacteriaceae; genus Cutibacterium; species Cutibacterium avidum. The sequence continues at coordinate 2,167,547 of NZ_JH165054.1, forward strand.
CGTCGGGCCCCGAAACCCAGCACGGATTTTCCGGAATCCTTGATCGGCCACAACACACGTCCCTGGAAGAAGTCCCAGCCCTGGGATCGCACCAGGCCGGACTCGATGAGGGCCTTGGGTGTGAACCCCTTGGCCAACAGGTGGTCGCGCAGCACGTGGCCGCCGCGCGGCGCATATCCCATCCCGAACTGCACCGCGGCATCCTGGGAGAATCCGCGCCCGGCGACGAAATCTCGGGCTATCTGACCTTCCTTAGTCGACATCTGGGCCTGGAAGAACTCCGCGGCTGCCTCGTTGGCGGCCAGGATCTGCATGCGTAGACCTGGTTCCAGCCCGGGGCGACCGTCGTCGACGATGCGCAGCTGTACGCCAACCTTGTCGGCGAGACGCTGGACGGCCTCGACGAAGGTGAGGTTGTCGATCTTCTGGACGAAGGAGATGGTGTCGCCACCTTCCCCACAGCCGAAGCAGTAGAACAGCCCACGGGAAGGGGTCACCTGGAAACTGGGCGTCTTCTCGTCGTGGAAGGGGCACAGTCCTTTCAGGGAACCGCCGCCGGCATTGCGCAGAGCCACATATTCGCCGACGACCTCGTCGATCCGAGCGCGTTCCCGGACCAGCGCGATGTCCTCCTCGTTGATCCGGCCAGCCATGCCCACGATCCTACCCATCTGCGCAGGACATGCTATCCATGCATGCAGGTGGGCCAGATTGGTGCCAAACTTTCCGCCGTGACAGTGAACCCCACCTGGCAGCTCGCCCTGGCGATGGTCATGCTCGTCGTGCTGGCCGTCGTCGCCTCACTCCTTGGACGTCTGGGCATCGCCAAGTCGTCCGTGATCGCGTCGATCCGCGCCGTCGTGCAGCTCGGAATCGTCTCCGTCATCCTCGTCTATGCCCTCGCCCATCTGTGGGCTGCTTGCCTGTTCACCCTGTTGATGTTCGCCATCGCGGTTCGCACGACGGCGAATCGTTCCGGAGTCGGCAAGGCCTGGATCTGGGCCGCGGTGGCCATGCTTGCCGGGGTGATTCCGGTCCTCCTCATCATCTTCGCGACGGGTTGCGCGCCGTTCAGCCCCGCTTCCCTCATCCCGGTGGCCGGCATCATCATCGGCAACATCATGAGCGGTCACACTCTGGCATGCCGCCGTTTCTTCGCCGACCTGCGCGAGGGCATCGGCATCTTCGAGGCCGGTCTGGCCGTTGGTTTCCCACGTCGTGACGCCATCGCCCTGGTGACCGAACCGAGCGTCACGGAATCCGTGTTGCCCACCGTGGACCGCACGGCGACCGTCGGTCTGGTGACCTTGCCGGGCGCCTTCGTCGGTGTGCTGCTCGGTGGCGGTTCGGCTCTCCAGGCCGGTGCTGCCCAGGCCCTCGTCCTCATCGGCATCTTGGCGGGCCAGACCGTCACCGTGGTGGTGGCGCACGAATTGGTCAAGAGGGCGAAGCTGTTGCCCGAGGATCTGGCGGGCAAGCTGCACCCGTGACGACACTCTGATCAACACCCTGACAGTTGTCAGAAGCCCCTGCCCATACCCTTGGGCAGCCGGCTGCAATCCCATCCCAGCAACTGGGTTGCCCGGGAGAAGGCGAACTGATCGGTCATTCCCCCCACATATGCCACAACCTGGTGGATTCGGTCGGCATCGGTCTCGAGGAATTCGGCCGGCACATCATCAATATGTCCCTGGTAGTACGTGACCAATCCGTGCAGAACCTCGATGACGGCCTCCGACTGCCCCAGTGATTCGGGCCTGGTGTAGATCCGCTCATAGTTGAAGGCCCTGAGGGCCGCCAGGGCGTCCGCGACGTCGGCTGCCATCCCCACCCGTCCAGTTGCGCAGGTGGTGTCGATGACGGACCGGATGAAGACCGACAACTGGGTGCGCCGATCCGTCCCAGCCACCTCGACGACGACCTGCGGCAGATCCGCGACGGTGACGATCCCCGCCTTGATAGCGTCCTCCAGGTCATGGGCGCAATAGGCAATCCGGTCGGCGAACGAGACGACCTCCCCCTCGACGGTGCTGGGGGCCGGACGTGACCAGGAGTGGTTACGAATGCCGTCCAGGGTCTCGGCACACAGATTGAGACTGGCCAGGCTGACGTCGGCTCCCCACGGCCCATGATCGAAACCCTCCGGGATGAACGCGTCGAAGGCCTGCTCCGATGCGTGACCTCCGGGGCCGTGGCCGCAGTCGTGCCCCAGCGCCATGGCGTCGGCCAGGGTGACGTTGGCCCCAATACCAGCCGCGATGGAGCGAGCCACCTGGGCCACCTCGAGGGCGTGGGTCAGCCGAGTGCGCTGATGATCAGTGGGATGGACGACGACCTGGGTCTTGCCGGCAAGTCGCCGAAAAGAGGTCGAGTGGACGATACGATCACGGTCCCTCTCGAAGCAGGTCCGCTCGGGATCTGGCTCCTCCGGAATAGCGCGATTCCCTGCCCCCTGAGCGCGGGTGGCTCCAGAACGCAGCAGAAGGTTCTCCCTCTCCTCCCGAGCCTCCCGTCTGACGACCTCTCCAGTGTCGATCCGGGCACTACCTGACAGATGGGCGTGGACCACGTCGTCAGCACCGCGATGGCCGGACATCGTCAAAGCCCAGGCTCGGGCGCGTTCTCCCACTTCGGACATGGCCCCATCCTGTCTCACCTCGACCCGTAGGACCAGACCCGGATGGAATCAGCCCCCGGAAGCGTCAATCTCGGCGGCTGACAGATCGTCGTCGTCGAGGGTGCGCGAGTCCAGCCAACCGTGGGGCATGACGACCTTGCGACGCGGGGTGCCCTGGCGGCCACGTGCCTTACCGAGTTCCTTGACGGGAAAGGGCGCATCGTGGTCGAGGGTGGCCAGCAGTGCGTCGAGTTCCTCGAAGCTGGAGATCTGCCCCAAGGCGTGACGGGTCTCCCCACCCACTGGAAAACCCTTGAGGTACCAGGCCATGTGCTTTCGCATGTCAACCAGGCCATGGATACCCTGATACCTCACGAGCAACTCGGCGTGACGTCGGATCATCGTACAGACCTCACCCAGGGCCGGCAGGGTGGTCGTGTCGCGACCGGCGAAGGCGTCTGCCAGGTCGCGGAAGAGCCAGGGACGGCCCAGGCAACCGCGTCCGACCTCCACGCCAGCGCATCCGGTCTGCTCGACCATCGCCATGGCGTCTCTGGGCTCCCAGATGTCGCCGTTTCCGATGACCGGGACGTCGACGGTCTCGACGAGGTCGCCGATGGCCTCCCAGTGGGAGTGCCCGGCATAGGCCTCGGCGACGGTGCGAGCGTGCAGGCACACCGCAGCCGCCCCGGAGTCGACGGCGACGCGGGCAGAGTCGAGGTAGGTGATGTGGTCGGGGTCGATGCCGATACGGGTCTTGACGGTGACGGGAACTCCGTGGGTGTCGCCGGCCTGGACGGCAGCGGAGACGACCGCGGCGAACCGGTCGAGCTTCCAGGGCAGGACTCCCCCGCCGCCTTTGCGAGTGACCTTCGGTACCGGGCAGCCGAAGTTGAGATCGACATGGTTGACCCCGTACTTCTCGCACAGGATCGACGTGGCCTCACCGACCATTCCGGGGTCGACCCCGTAGAGCTGCACGGAACGGACGTCCTCGCAGTCAGCGAAGGCGAGCATGTCGTGGGTCTTGTGGTCACCATGGACCAGGCCGCGAGAGGTGATCATCTCGCAGACGTAGAGCCCTGCTCCCTGCTCGGCACACAGCTGACGGAAAGCGGCATTGGTGACACCGGCCATCGGTGCCAACACCACCGGAGTGTCCACCGAAACGGTGCCGCCAGAAGGCGCGGTCAAGGTCAGAGGGTTGGAAGGCACTCGCCCATGGTAGACGTGGCACACCGGCTCGACCGAAACCGTCGTGCCCGCCCCGTGGCACCACAAGCCGCCGCAAACGGCCTCGCCACACCATCCCGGCGACGAGCCGCGACGGGCTTCCCACTACCCTCGTGCTGTGAGCACCCCTGATGAGACCGCATCCACCAGCGAGCGTTGGGCCCGCCCGATCCCCCGGATCGGCGACACCACCTCCTCGGCCACTCGCGCCGCTGATCCCGCTGGGTGGTCCCTGGGTGACCAGGTGCAGCAGGGGCTCGACACCGCCATCGACGCCCGCCGTGACATCCGTCGTTACCGCAACGACGACGTCCCCGAAGACCTCGTCAATACCGTCCTGTGGGCTGGCCACCGCGCCCCCAGCGTCGGTCACAGCCAGCCGTGGCGGTTCATCGTGGTGCGTGACGCCGACACCCGCGATCGTGCCGCCGTCATGGCCGACCGGGAGCGACTGCGTCAGGCCGACTTGCTGACCCCGGATCGTCGCGCCCGGCTCCTCGATCTCCAGCTCGAGGGGATCCGTGAGGCCCCGGTCGGCGTCGTCGTGGCCTGCGATCGTCGCACCCCGGCGTCGGGGGTGCTGGGACGCAACACCTTCACCGACGCCGACATGTGGAGTTGTGCCTGCGCCGTGGAGAACATGTGGCTGGCTGCCCGCGCCCACGGACTCGGAATGGGATGGGTGACCCTCTTCCAGCCAGAGGAACTCGCCGCCCTGCTTCACCTGCCCGAGGGGGTGGAGACCCTCGGTTGGTTGTGCCTGGGATGGCCTGACGAACGTCCCCCGGCCCCGGGACTCGAGCGACGCGGCTGGTCCCGTCGGCTCCCGTTGGCCGACGTCACCCTGGCCGATCGCTGGCCCGACGACGATCAGCCCGAGGCCCCCGTCTCTGCTCTTCGGGAGACCCTGCACTCACCTGACCGCCATCGGGTGGTGGCGGCCCACGACGATGCCGACCAGCTCCTCACCCCGCCTGGATCTCTCGGCCTGCTCGACCAGACCCTGGACCGCGTCGAGGCCGCAGGCGGAACTGAGATCACCGGCGGCACCCTCGTCCTCGTCGGGGCGGACCACCCGGTCGCCGACCTGGAGGTGACGGCCTTCGACCCCACGGTGACCCATGACGTCATGGCTGCCTCGGTTGCCGGAACGGGGCTCGGCGTGTCGACGGCCACGGCCGCCGAGCTCTCCCATCTCGTTGTTGACGCCGGGGTCACCCAGCCAGTGGAGGGCGCTCGCTCCATGCGCGTTCCCGGGGAACGCGGTGATCTTCTGCATACCGACGCCATGGCCCCAGCCCAGGTCGAGGCCCTGCTGCGCGATGGTCGTGCCCTGGGCAAGGAGGCTGCCGAGGCCGGCCTGGTGTGTCTGGGAGAGATCGGTGTCGGGAACACCACCGTTGCCACGGCTCTGGCCTGCGCCCTCACCGGTCTGGATCCCACGAAGGCCGTCGGCCTAGGAGCCAGCAGCGACACCGCCATGGTTGAGCGCAAGGCTGATGTCATCACAGCTGCGCTGGCCCGCACCCAGGCCGGCCCCAACGACCCCGAGCATCTCCTGGCATCCCTCGGCGGACCGGAGTTCGTCGTCCTCGCCGGAGTGTGTCTAGGGGCCGCCCAGGCCGGGTCCCCCGTCGTCTTGGACGGGCTGGCCACCAGCGTCGCAGCCCTCATCGCCACCAAACTCTCGCCAGGTCTCCACGGCTGGCTCGTCGCCTCCCACGCGTCCCGGGAGCACGCTCACCAAGCCGTGCTGGCCGAGCTTGGGGTGGAACCCCTCATGGAATTGCGGATGCGAGCCGGTGAGGGTGTCGGCGCATGTCTTGGAGCCCAGATGATCCTCACTGGTCTTCAAGTGCGACGGACGGCCGCGCGCACGCGTTGAACTCAGCTGAGGCGTCTGGTTGAGCCACTGGGTCGCAAGGGTTCAGTCAGGCCTCAGGACTCATTGTCCCGTGAGGTTGTCCCGTGACGCCGGACGCAGCACGGCGAAGGGATCGGTGACCTCGTAGTCGTGTCGGGTGAAGGTCCAGGTGGCCGGTGGCCGGCCTCCTCTTTCCCCCGACTCCTCCAGGTGACCGGTCTTGACGATCTGGCCACGACGACGCAGCACTCGCGAGAGGTTCGTGACGTCGACGTCATGGCCCAGACAAGCGCAATAGATGTCGCGCAACTGGGCCAGGGTGAACTCTGCAGGCGCAAGGGCATGGGCGATGTTGGTGTAGGAGACCTTGCCACGCAGTCTGACGACGGCTTCCTCGACGGCCTGCGCGTGGTCGAAGGCCATCGGTACGGACTCCCGCACCGGCAGCCAGCGCGCTCCCCCGCCAGCCTCGACGTCGGGGGCCACCAGACCGAGGTATGTCGTCGCGACCGTCCTCTCGAAGGGGTCACGTCCCGGCTCGGAGCGTGTGGACAACTGCTCGTGGTGGCCCAACAGTGAGACGTCCAACAGACCCTTGAGGTGGCGGACGACGGCCTGCTCCATGGTCTCACAGACCTCGAGTGGTCCACCGGGCAGAGCAGGCATCCCGGTGAACGGTTCGCGAGCACGATCCTTGACCACCACCTCGAGATCAGCACCCGCGACCCTGACGACGACGACCAGCACCTCGTGACGATACTTCGCCACCCCGCTCTGGTCTCGATAGGTCGGACGCGGGGCGGGATCTCCGGCGTCACCGTGAGCCGTTGTCATCACGGGATCAGCTTATCCGGGTGCCCCGACGATCCCATTTTCGCCTCTGAGACGAGTAGTTCTAGACTAGACGTCGATTACCTGAAAGGAGTCGTTCCCGTGACCACCGACTGCGCCACTACCCGAGTTTCCTCGACCTGGGCCGACACTGTCCGTCGCCTCGCAAAGGAGCGCGACGCGATCATCCTCGCCCACAACTACCAGGCCCCCGAGATCCAGGACGTGGCTGACCACGTCGGCGACTCCCTGGCCCTCGCGCGCCTGGCCGCCAAGAGCTCGGCAAGCACCATCGTGCTGGCCGGAGTCCACTTCATGGCCGAGACCGCTGCCCTGCTGTGCCCCGACAGGACCGTCCTCATCCCTGACGCCCAGGCCGGCTGCTCCCTGGCCGACTCCCTCACCGTCGAACAGCTGCGGGCCTGGAAGGCCGAGCATCCCGACGCTGCCGTCGTCACCTACGTCAACACCACCGCCGAGGTGAAGGCCGAGTCCGACATCTGCTGCACCAGCTCCAATGCCGTCGACGTCGTCAACTCCCTACCTGCCGACCAGGAAATCCTCTTCGGTCCTGACCAGTTCCTCGGTGCCCATGTGCGCCGCAGGACCGGACGCCACAACATCCACGTCTGGATGGGCGAGTGCCACGTGCACGCCGACATCTCCCCCACCGAGCTGTGTGACCAGGTCAAGGCCAATCCCGAGGCCGACCTCTACATCCACCCCGAGTGCGGCTGCACGACCAGCGCCCTGTGGCTGACCAGCAATGGCGACCTTCCCCAGGACCGTACCCACGTGTTGTCGACCGGCGGAATGCTCGATGCCGCCCGCGCCACCCGCAACAGCCACGTCCTGGTCGCCACCGAGACCGGCATGCTCCACCAGCTGCGTCAGGCCAATTCCGGCACCACCTTCACCGCGGTCAACCCGGATGCCGTCTGCCCCTTCATGAAGATGATCACTCCGGAGAAACTGCTGCGCTGCCTGGAGACCGGGGCCGAGGCCGTCACCGTCGATCCCGCCCTGGCCGAGAAGGCTCGCAGAGCCGTTGAGCGCATGATCGCCATCGGCGGGACGGCCACCCCCGTCAAGGAGTCGGCTCATGCCTGAGCATCAATGCGACGTTCTCGTCGTCGGCAGCGGAGCCGCGGGCCTGTCCTGCGCTCTGGCCGCTGCCGAGATCGGGCGCTCCGTGACGATCATGACCCGCGAGGGGATAGACGACTCCTCCACCGATCTGGCGCAGGGTGGTCTGGCTGCGGTCTGGGGCAAGGATGACTCCTTCTCCCTCCATCTCGACGACACCCTCGCGGCAGGTGCTGGGCTGTGCCACCGCGACAACGTCGACGACCTGGTCCACCACGCCCCGGGAGCCCTGCGTCATCTCATGGGCCTCGGAGCTCACTTCGACACCGGGGCCGATGGCGAGCCGGATCTCCACCTCGAAGGGGGCCACCATGCCCGTCGAGTTCTCCATGCCGAATGCGACCGATCCGGACACGAGGTCCATCAGTGCCTCAGCGCTCAGTTGGAGGGAACCGGGATCACCGTCCTGACGGGTACCCGTCTCATCGACCTCATCATCGGTCCGAATGGGGATGTGTGCGGTGTGACGGCTCTGTCTGACGGAAATGCGGTGATGATTCCGGCGCGTTGCGTCGTACTGGCGACCGGGGGCATCGGAGCGCTGTGGTCGACCACCTCCAACCCCTCGGTGTGTACCGGTGACGGGATGGCGGCAGCCCTGCGCGCCGGACTGACGATCCGCAACCCCGAGTTCATGCAATTCCACCCCACCGTTCTCTTCCTCCCCGGGAACGAGGGCCGATCTCCCCTCATCTCGGAGGCGGTGCGCGGCGAGGGTGCCGTCCTCCTGGACGTCAACGGTCGTCGCATCATGACCGGAGTCCACCCGCTCGCCGACCTCGCACCCCGCGACATCGTCTCCGCCGCCGAGCACGAGGCCATGATCGCCACCGGATCTGACCACGTACTCCTCGACGCGACCGGGTTCGGCGAGGACATGTGGCGGCATCGCTTCCCGACGATCCTGACCAGCTGTCGAGAACACGGCATCGACCCCTGTACCGAGCCGATCCCGGTCGCTCCAGGAGCTCATTACCACTGCGGTGGCATCGCCGCCGGCATGGATGGACGCACCTCGGTCCCCGGCCTGCTGACCGTCGGCGAGGCTGCCTGCACAGGAGTTCACGGGGCCAATCGTCTGGCCTCGAATTCCTTGACCGAGGCCCTCATCGCTGGCGAGCGCAGCGGACGCCGCTCCACCAGTCCCACTGGCCCGCTCTCCCCGACGTCCCACGTCCCTGAGCAGCTGCGCCATCGTCGCTGGCTACCGGGCGAGCATCTGGAGTCCGTGCAGGCCATCATGGACCGCGACGTCTTCATCAGTCGCAATGCCACCGGTCTGCAGCGAGCCCTCCGAGACCTGCACCGGATGACTCCCACCGAGGGTCTCGAAGACGCCACCCTCACCGCGACCAATGCCGCTCTGGTCGCGACAACCCTGGCGATCGCGGCCCTGTGGCGCACGGAGTCCCGGGGAGCTCATCGCCGCAGCGATCATCCGGGTCAGAACCCGTCCTTCCAGCTGCACACTGACCTGCGCCTCGTCGGTGGACGTCCGACGGTCATCACGCGCAGCCAGGAGAGGAGCATCGCATGACCGCACTGCCGCACGATCTGGTCCGCACCATCTCCGAACGCGGGCTCGATCCCGACCTCGTCGTCAGAACCATCGAGGCCTGTCTGGACGAGGACCTGCGCGGCGGCACTGACGTCACCACCGAGTCGATCTTCGGTGGGGCCGCCGGCCGAGCCGACATCAGAGCTCGTCAGAACGGCTGCCTGGCCGGGGTTCCAGTCGCCGCTGCCGTGCTGCACGTCCTCGCCAACCGCACCGGAACCAATGTCGAGTTCACCACCCACCACGACGACGGCACCCGGGTCTCCCCCGGCGACGCCGTCGCGACCGTCTCGGGGCCGCTGCGCACCCTGCTGGTGGCAGAGCGCACCATGCTCAACCTGGCCAATCATCTCTCCGGAGTGGCGACGGCCACCTCCCAGTGGGTTGATGCCCTGGCGAGCACCGACACCAAGGTCCGCGACACCCGTAAGACCGTCCCCGGTCTGCGTGACCTCGACAAGTACGCGGTGCGCTGCGGAGGTGGGCTCAACCATCGCATGGGACTGTCGGATGCTGCCCTCGTCAAGGACAACCACATCGCCGCGGCCGGGTCTCTGACGGCCGCTGTCGAAGCGGTGCGATCCCACCAGCCCGATATCGTCTGCGAGGTGGAGTGTGACACCGTCGACCAGGTGCGCGAGGCCGTCGAGGCAGGTGTGACGACGATTCTGCTCGACAACATGGACGACTCCCTCATGACGGAGTCAGTCAGCATCTGTCGGCCCCGCGGTGTCATCACCGAGGCCTCTGGTGGCCTGACACTCGACCGAGCCAAGGATGTGGCCGCGACCGGGGTCGACTACATAGCGGTGGGTGTCATCACCCATTCCGCCCCGGTGCTCGACCTGGGTCTGGACTTCGACTGAGCCGGATCCCGTACACATCACGCGAGAGGGCTGGTACCCGTGACGGGTACCAGCCCTCTCGTCGTCTCAGCTGACCTTTCCAATCAGTTGTCCTTGCTGCGCGCCCCACGGAACCCGGCACGCCAGCGCTCCCGATTGACCCGGGCGACGGCAACCAACGGGATGCTCACCGGGCAGGCCTCGACGCATTCCCCGTAGAGGGAACAGGGGCCGAAATTCTCGTCGAGGGCATTGACCATGCGACGCGCTCGCTTCGAGCGCTCCTGACGACCCTGCGGCATCATCGCCAGGTGCGAGAGTTTCGCGCCGGCGAAAAGCATGGCAGCACCGTTCGGGCAGGCAGCCACGCAGGCTCCGCATCCGATGCAGGATGCGAAGTCAAGGGCCTGCTCGGCCTCCTTGTGCGGCTGGGGCACCGAGTCGGCGTCGGGAGCGGTTCCCGTCATGACGTCGACGGTTCCGCCGGCCTGCACCAGGCGGTCCAGGCTCGAGCGATCGATGGCCAGGTCACGGATGACCGGGAAGGCCGCCGAGCGGAAGGGTTCGATCTTGAAGTGGGTGATCTCGGGGAAGGCCCTGAGGTGCTGACGGCACGCCGGGGTGTTCGGCAGCGGCCCGTGCGGCTTGCCGTTGACGACGAATCCGCAGCAGCCACACACTCCCTCGCGGCAGTCGGACTCGAAGACGATCGGGTCACCGTCATTCTCGACGATCTGGTCGTTGAGCCGGTCGAGCAACTCGAGGATGCTCCACTCCGGCTCGGCGTCCTCCACGACGTGGCGTTCGAAACGTCCCTTGGCCTTCGGGCCGTCCTGACGCCAAATATCCAATGTCACCCTCATCGGTAATCCCTCACCTGCAGATCGATCAACGAGAACGTCAGCGGCTCGCTGTGGCGAACCTGGGTGCCGTCGGGCCGTGTCTCCCACGCCGAGACCGCGCACCAGTCGTCGTCATTACGTTTGGCCTCGCCAGCTTCGGTGGCGTATTCGGTGCGGAAGTGCGCACCAGCCGATTCCCGGCGGTCCAGGGCGTCGAGGATCATGACCTCGCCGAGTTCGATGAAGTCGGCGACCCGGCCAGCCTTCTCCAGTTCCTGGTTGAGTCGGTCACCACTTCCGACGACTCTGACGTCGCGCCAGAACTCCTCACGCAGCTCACGCACCTTGGACAGACCCTCGAGGAGGCCCGACTCGTCACGCGAGACCCCGCAGTGCTCGTAGAGGATGTCGCCCAGCTTGCGATGGAACCACTCCGGACGGTGGGTCCCCCCACAATTGAGCAGGGCGTCGGTACGCTTCCGGACCCTCTCGATGGCCGCGGTGACCTCGGGAGCATCCAGCGGCAATACTGGCTTCCCGACGAATCCGGCCAGGTAGTTCGGCACCGTCAGGGGCAGGGTGAACCACCCGTCGACGCTGGCCGACAGCAGGGAGTTGGCTCCCAGCCGGTTGGCGCCGTGGTAGTTGTTCGAGGCCTCACCACCGACGAACAGACCCGGGATGGTGCTCATCTGGTCGTAATCGACCCACAGGCCACCCATTGTGAAGTGGGCTCCCGGGGCGATACGCATCGGCACCTCGTAGGGGTTCTCCCCGGTGGCATCGAGGTACATGTCGAAGAGGTTTCCGTAACGCTCCGCAATGGTCTTCTTGCCCAGACGCTGGATGGCATCCCGGAAGTCCAGGTACACCGAGTTCTTGAGCGGGCCCACACCGTGGCCGCTGTCGATCTGAGTCCTGGCGTTGCGGGAGGCGACGTCACGAGGCGTCAGGTTGCCGAAGGCCGGGTACTTGCGCTCCAGGTAGTAGTCACGCTCCTCCTCCGGGATGTCGTTGGCAGGACGGTCGTCACCGGCCTTCCTCGGCACCCAGATCCGGCCGTCATTGCGCAACGACTCACTCATGAGGGTCGTCTTGGACTGCCAGTACGAACTGACCGGCAGGGCGGTCGGGTGGAACTGCACGAAACAAGGGCTGGCGAAGTAGGCACCTTGACGGTGGGCCCGCCAGGTCGCGGTGGCGTTGGATCCCTTGGCCAGGGTCGACCAGTGGTAGACCGACCCGTATCCGCCGGTGCACAGGATGACGACGTGAGCCGTCCAAGCCCTGACCTCACCGGTGAGCAGGTCACGAGTGACGATGCCCTGAGCCTTGCCGTCGGCGACGATGAGGTCGAGCATCTCGGTTCGGTTGTGCATCGTCACCGATCCGGCGTCGATCTGGGCCTGCAAGGCCTGGGAACAGGCAACCTCGAGCTGCTGACCAGTCTCACCACGGGTGTAGTAGGTGCGAGAGACCTGCACGCCGCCGAAGGATCGGGTGGCCAACTGACCGCCGTACTCGCGGGCGAACGGAGCGCCGATGGCATACATGTGGTCGATGACCTGTACAGACTCGGTGCCGAGTCGAACGACATCGGCCTCACGGCCTCGGTAGTCGCCTCCCTTGACGGTGTCCTTGACGAACCTCTTGAGGGAGTCGCCGTCAACCTTGCGGGACCGAGCGGCGTTGATACCGCCCTGAGCGGCCACCGAGTGGGCCCGACGCGGCGAGTCGTGGAAGCAGAAGGAGTCGACGTGGTAGCCGAGCTGCCCCAGGGTCGCGGCGACGCCGGAACCGGACAGTCCAGTTCCCACCACGATGACGTTCATCTTGCGTCGGTTGGCGGGGTTGACCAGCTTGTACTCGCTCTGACGACGGGTCCACGCGGTCAGCGGGTCCCCCTCGGGGGCCTTGCCGTCAAGCTCGTCCCCTACGAGGTATCCGGCCTTCTTCTGAGCCGGCCCAAGGTTGTCGCGGGCCTTGGAACCCTTGCGGGCTGCTCGTCTCGGCACGCTCACCTCAGCCTGACGTGGCTGAGGTTGCTCGGGCTTGACAAGTTCCTTGGCCGGCTCGTCGACAGTCACCTCACCGTGACGTCCGGCAATCTTCTCAAGAGGCTTGATGATGGCACCAATGACGTTTTTCATGAGATCACCCCGGCGAGAATGAGCATGGGAAGTGCGCCGTTGCACACCACGATGGCCAGTGCGATGAGCAGGCCAATCACCGTCCAGACGGCGCGGAGACGACGGCCGGTTCCGCCGAAGTCATTGATGGTGTTGCGCACGCCTTGGCAGATGTGCAACCCGATGATGATCATGACGACGGTGTAGAAGATCGCCATCCACGGCCGCGACAGACTGGCGATGAGGTTCTGGTACGCGGTGATCTGGATGTCAGGAGTTCCCTCGTTGACCGGCCCCTGGAAGGACGCGGACGCGACACCCTTACCCAAGGTCAGGTCAAGGATGTGCACCACGACGAAGGCCAAGATGACGATGCCCGACAGCACCATCGTGCGGGCCCCCCATCCCAACGCCTTCATGTTGTGCCGGGAAAACTTTCCGCGGGCTCGTCGACCCCTTGCCCAGATCGTCAGACCGGCCCACACATGCAGGACCAGACAGACGAGCAGCACGATCCGGAAGCACCACAGCACCCCACCTATGGGGAACAGTGGGTACAGGACCGTGCGGAGAAACTCCGCGTAGGCGTTGTAGTCGTCTGCGCCCATGAAGGCCTTGAGGTTTCCGACCATGTGCACGAAGACGAACAACGCGAAGATCGTCCCCGTGATGGCCATGATCAATTTCAGTGTGACGTTGGAGGGACGCGCTGCGCTGCGCGCACGAATGGCCACGGCATCCCCCCCGCGCTCAAGTTCACGTCGCTCTCGAACGTCAGGCACGCTCATGGAGTCATCACCCTTTCACTGCTGTCCGAACAGCTTAAAGGACGACGTTTTCCTAAGACGCACCGGGGCCGGGATACCTGAGATGGATACCCCGGCCCCACTGTCAGTCGGATTGGTCTGACCAGAGGATCAGCAGCCGAGCAACCTCCCGGCGAGGAACTCCTCGACCTTGTCGATGGCAATGCGTTCCTGAGCCATGGTGTCACGGTCCCGCACCGTCACAGCATTGTCGTCAAGACTGTCAAAGTCCACAGTGACACAGAACGGAGTACCAATCTCATCCTGACGACGGTAACGCTTACCAATGGCCTGAGCATCGTCGAAGTCAACGTTCCACCGCTGACGCAGGCGAGCCGCCAGATCACGAGCCTTCGGAGACAAATCAGAGTTACGGCTGAGCGGCAGCACAGCAGCCTTGACCGGCGAAAGACGCGAATCCAGCTTCAGGACAGTACGCTTATCAACCCCACCCTTGGCATTCGGAGCCTCATCCTCGGTGTACGCGTCAACCATGAACGCCATGAGCGAACGCGTAAGACCAGCCGCCGGCTCAATAACATAAGGCAGATAACGCTTGTTGTTGGCCTGGTCGTAGTAGGACAGGTCCTTGCCAGAATGCTTCGAATGGGTACCCAGGTCGAAATCGGTGCGATTGGCGATGCCCTCGAGCTCGCCCCAGTCGGAACCGACGAACCCGAACTTGTACTCGATGTCGACGGTACGCTTCGAGTAGTGGGAGAGCTTCTCCTTGGGGTGCTCGTAGTGACGCAGATTGTCCGGGTTGATACCGAGGTCGGTGTACCAGGCAGTGCGGTTGTCAATCCAGTACTGGTGCCACTCCTCGTCGGTGCCGGGCTCGACGAAGAACTCCATCTCCATCTGCTCAAACTCACGGGTGCGGAAGATGAAGTTCCCGGGGGTGATCTCGTTGCGGAAGGACTTACCGGTCTGAGCAATGCCGAACGGCGGCTTCTTACGAGCGCTGGTGAGCACGTTCTGGAAGTTCACGAAGATACCCTGGGCGGTCTCGGGACGCAGGTAGTGCAGACCAGACTCGTCCTCGACCGGGCCGAGGTAAGTCTTGAGCATCATGTTGAAGTCACGGGGCTCGGTCCACTGGCCCTTGTTGCCACAATTGGGACAGTTGATCTCCTCCAGAGGGACGGAGTCCGGATCGTCGATCCCGTGCTTGGCGGCGTGGCCTTCTTGAAGGTGGTCGGCGCGCATGCGCTTGTGGCAGGAGAGGCACTCGGTCAACGGGTCATTGAAGACGCCGACGTGGCCGGACGCGACCCACACATCGCGGGGCAGGACGACCGACGAGTCAAGGCCGACGACGTCGTCACGACAGGTGACCATGTAACGCCACCACTGCCTCTTGATGTTCTCCTTGAGCTCGACGCCGAATGGGCCGTAATCCCAGGCTGCGCGGGTGCCGCCGTAAATCTCGCCGCAGGGGAACACGAATCCGCGACGCTTGCAAAGGTTGATGACGTTGTCGAGTGTGCTGGTGGAGGCCACAGCCGTCCCTTTCTTCCAAGTCCTCATTGGAGTGGACACCCGGATGGTGTCCACGCGGGCAGCGCCACCGACGGATCTACATGTCCAGGCAGCGAGGCCATTGACCAGCCTACCGGTAACCACGCGGCAGCAATCACCACCAACCCCGCCTCGGAGCCGTCCGAGATGGTGCGCCCGGGGTCATCCACAAGACGCTGGGGTACATTTGAGGCAATTCCACGCCCAGCAGTGAGGTGATCATGGTGGAGAATCGGCGGCGTACGACCAAACAGCGCCTTGCCATTCGTGCTCTGTTTGACGACGAGTCGTTCTTCCTCACTGCCCAGCAGGTCCACGACCAACTGAGGGAACGGGGGGACCAGGTCGGTCTGGCCACGGTCTACCGGAACTTGCAGACGATGGCCGAGGACGGCGAGCTCGATGCCATCCGCTCCGAGGATGGCGAGATGACCTACCGACGCTGTTCCTCAGCTCACCACCACCATCTGGTGTGCCGTAATTGCGGCAAGGCTGTCGAGATTGGCCCGGAGAAAATCCTGGAGGACTGGGCGCGCGACATCGCTGCCAAGCACGGGTTCAGCGAGACCGGACACGAATTGGAGTTGTTCGGGATCTGCTCGGAATGCTCGACAAAGCGCGACAATTCCTAATCAGCGGCGCAGCCGCGGGGTGACGAGACCCAGCTCGCAGGCTCGCACCAGCACCTCGAGACGGCTTCGCACTCCCAGTTTCTTCGCCAGATGACCAATACGCTGTTTGACGGCAGACTCACTGAGGCACAGTTCTTCCGCGATGACAGCGTTCGACAGCCCCTCAGCGAGAAGCTTGAGGACGTCGTCGTCGGCGTTAGAGAGTTCCACCGGGTTCATGTCGACCTGACGAGGTGTTGCCTTACCCCCAACCTGGGCCGAGAAGGTCTCGACAACCCCTCGGGCGATCTCTGGTGAAACGGTCACCTGACCGACCATGACGGCGCGTACCCCAGCGATGACGGCTTCGGGCTCGGACTCCTTGAGGAGATACCCGGCGGCACCGGCAAGGATGGCCTCGACGACGATGTCCCGGCGGGCGAAGGTGGTCAGGGCGACGACGCGAACAGAAGGATGGCGGGAGACGATCATTCGGGTGGCCGTCAGACCGTCCATCTCAGGCATCTTGAGGTCCATGAGGACGACGTCGGGCAACAGCTGGTCAACGAGCTCGACGGCTTCACGACCGTTGGAGGCCTGACCGACGACCTCCATCTCCTCGACGCGGGAGAAATAGCCCGCGAGGGCCTGCCTCATGATCGGATGATCGTCAGTGACGACGAGTCGAACTGACATCGCACCTCCTTACGCTGGTTACCATCCTCGCATGTCTGAGCAGTCCTCATGACAGCGGGTTCGACCCAGCGCCATTGACGAACAAATGATCACCGTCAGGCCACATTGCCGGCCATGTGCGCGGCCAACCGGCCCATGCGCACAGCATGTCGCTGCACGTGTCAGTGACATCCGCGCGACTCTCTGCATCCCGTTGTAGATGACCCCTCCGAAGGGATACATTGTGCCCATGAAGAAAATCATCACCGGCATCGTGGCTGCCTTGGCAGTTAGCTCCTTCTCGATGGCAGCCCCCGCTCAGGCCTCCGCCGAGTCCACCCCTGTTCAGAACGCCGTCAATACACAGCCAAAGGCACAAGTCAAGGGAATTATAGAAGGCTTGTGCGCCATCTATCCTAATTGGTGTGACTGATCCCATACCCAATATATAGGCCGTCTGGCCCATGGGGAAACGCATCAAATGAATAGTGGTGCGTCTGGACGCCGCCTCATTCCCAAAGGGAGCAGTCGAACCTTTGGTATCACGGTTACCGTCATCACTGTACTGGTGTTTTCCGGTGCGGACGATCTGCGTGTGGCTGTCGTAACTCACCGATGCGGCAGTACGATGATCTGGCTGGTAGCCACTTACGTCTTCACCACAGTGGCTCTGCTGTGTTGGCAGCGTCCTGCACTACAGGAATTGCTACTGCTTGTCGGCCTGGTCAGTAGCGTCGCCGCGGAAAAGGTCGCATTTAGCATTCCTCTGTTGGTCGTGCTTGCATTCTTCGCCAGCCAACACGGTCTAAGACGCCATTTCATTCCGATTATTATCGGAGCCGCTGTTGTCATGACCCGAGCGACTGCTCACGAAGAACGATGGGCTTCCATCCTATTGGTCGCAGGCCTCGCATGCGGAATCGGTGTCGGATTCGGCTCTGCATTCCGCTGGCTCGATCACCGCCGCAAGCAGGCGGAGAAACAAGCAGCTGACGCCCTCGAACAGGCAGCCCATGCCCACGAGGAAGAGCGCCAACAGTTGGCAGCCGAGCTCCACGATGTCGTGGCCAAGGATCTCACCGTCATCACCATGCTGGCGGGTTCCCTTCGTCTCAATACCGCTGACGAAGACGTCATCACGGCGTCGAAGTCCATTGAGACGACCTCCCGGACGGCCCTCGACGACCTTCAGCGCCTGCTCCTGGTGCTGCGAAACCAGAATCTTCCGCTGGTGTCCTCCCCCACCCACGAGGAGTCCGTCGAGGCCACCGTGGCAGCCATGGTGACGCGCCTTGAAACCTTGGGATGGCACGTCGACTGGTCGGTTGATTGCGAACCGATGCCAGTGAGTGTTTCCGACGCCGTCAACCGAATCCTCGACGAGTCGACCGCGAACGCGATCAAACACAATGGTCCGACCACGGCAAAGATTATTGTCAGAGACGATGGAGATGACGTCGTCGTCACCGTCTCCAATCCGGTTACCGGATCCCAGATTGAACCCGTCCGTTCCACCGGGATGGGTATTGCGCGACTCAAGGAGCGGGTCTCCCTACTCCGTGGTGAGATCTCCATTGGTCTGCGCAATGGTTGGTGGATCGTCGATGCTCGGATCCCGCGCGCCAAACCCATTCGCGAAACCTGATACTCCGTACAAGAACACACAAACATGAGGCCGACATCACGCCGGCCTCCCGCTATCTCTGACAGCTCAGAACAGTCCAGCGTTCTGATAGTTATTCGTGTCGTTCCAGGTCCACTTCTAGGAATTGATGTCCTGGTCATTCCACGTGGTTCGGTCGTCAGGAAGGCGACCAGCCTGGGTGAGCGGCATCTCCCAGTCAGTGGTGCTGGTCGTCTCGAAGGCCTCATAGGGCTTGAAGGTGTCCCCCCATCCCGGGGAGATCACGGCGCGGTAGTCGTCCTGCTTGCACACCGGATGGGTGCTGAGCAGATTGGCTTTCACTGGACCGCTGGTGTCGGTGTGGATGATCGGCACGTTGTGATTAACCGTAGAAGTGTCGTCGTAGCCACCGCAGGTGGCCAGAGGTCAGGCTCCAGACCGGGTCAACGCTCCAGGAATGGCATCGAACGCAGTCCTCGATCCATGTGCCAGGACACGAAGGCGGCGACGAGCCCCGATCCTTCCCGGATCCTCGGCCACGTCACCTCACGGGTGGCAGGCCAGTCCCCCACCAGCAGCGCCTGCAGGTAGGCGATCGTCTCTTCATGGGGATGTGGCGTGCCCGGTGGCTGACAGTTGATGCAGACCACTCCGCCCAGGCTGGGCGAGAACCCAGGGTGCGGGCCGGGAGCTCCGCAGCGGACGCAATCGACCAGATCCGGGGCATATCCCGACGCCGACAAGGATCGCAACAAGTAGGAGTCCAACACCATCTCAGGTGGACGTGGGCCGTCAGTCGTCCCCCGGCCAAGAACCCGCAGCGCACCGGCGAGCAAGCGATACTGGGCCGGGGCAGGCTCCCGATCCACCGGGACCAGGTGATCGGCGGCCTCGACCATGACCTCTGCGGCCGTGAAGAGCCCATAGTCCTGACGCAGTGGCGCGGAATATGGGTGAAGGCATTCCACCTGAGCGACGACGTCAAGGTTTCGCCCCTGCACCAACTGCAGATCGACGAGGTTGAAAGGGTCCAACCGGGCCCCGAACTTGCTGGAGGTGCGTCGGACACCTCTGGCTACTGCGCGAATCTTGCCGTGTTCCCGCGACAGCATGGAGACGATGCGATCGGCCTCACCCAGCTTGTGTGTGCGCAGGACGACGGCTTGATCGCGGTAGGTGGGCATGACACCTATTGTCTCCCAGTCACGGTGTGCAGCCGAAAATGCTCCGCGCAAAACTGCCATGCCTGGCCTCTCAGGGTGTCCGCCGACTCTGAGCATGCCCCCACCCAGTAACGTTGTTGCGACCCCCCACCAGGAGAAGCCTCATGAATACCTTTGTCGCGCTGCTCGGCAGCGTGTGGTACCTGGTGCTCGTGGCAGCCGTCAGTCCGGTCATGATCCTCAATGCCAGCGCCGCTGTGCATGGCCAGAAACAGAACCATGGTTGGGCCTTCGTGTCGGGGGCCGGGCTGGTGCTCGGCGCCATTGGCATCACGAGTTTTGGCTTGCTTGGAAGTGCCGCCACCGACTTCGCATCCCGTCAGCTGGCTTCCCACGCCGTCGACCGTGTACTGGGCATTCTGCTCTTCCTCTTCGGCTGTTATCTGGCGTGGAAGAAATGGGGATCCCATCGCGTCCAGAAATTCCGACACAAGAAATCGTCAGGTCCGCGATCCACGGGTGCGCACGGCATGTTCACCTGGGGTGCTCTCGGCATGGCCACCAACTTCACGACGATCCCACTGTTCATCTCGTCAAGCCAGCGCATCGGAACAGCCGACCTGCCACTCATCGTGCGCATACTGACCTTCATCGTCTCGTGGTGGATCGTCCTGGTCCCGGCATGGCTGCCGATCGTTGTCGATCGTCTGCGACCCAATTCCTCGGGTATCTCCGGACGGACTCGAGAGCGCATCGGCCACTGGACCAGCGTCGCCTCGATCATCGCCTGTCTCGGCTCGGGAATCATCATCGTCTGGACGACCCTGTGATGGTCGAAGCAGACTTGCCAGTTGCTGCTGGTCTGTCTGTACAACATGGGACGTCGGCTGTAACACCAACAACGTCGGATCCCAGGCGAGCGCAACGCCACTACGCTGTGACCCATGGCTCACACCACACCGCGACCCCCGAAGCGCGGCCCGCTGCCGCATCCGTCCGGAGCTCGTCCTCCGGAACTGCCTCCAGAGCTCATCCCCCGACATGTCGCCATCGTCATGGACGGCAACGGACGGTGGGCCAAGCAGCGCGGCCTCAAGCGAACCGAGGGGCATGCCCGTGGTGAGGACGCCCTCTTCGACGTCATCGAGGGGGCCATCGAGATGGGCATCCCCTACCTGAGCGCCTACGCCTTCTCCACCGAGAACTGGAAGCGCTCCCCCGACGAAGTGCGTTGGTTGATGGGGTTCAACCGCGACGTCATCCACCGTCGTCGTGACCAGCTTGACGCCATGGGGGTGCGTATCCGCTGGGCAGGTCGTCACCCCAAGTTGTGGAAGTCGGTCATCAAGGAGCTGGAGTCGGCCGAGCAGCAGTCGGCCGACAACACCGTCCTGACCCTGCAGTTCTGCGTGAACTACGGCGGTCGCGCCGAGATCGTCGACGCGGTGCGAGACATCGCCAGGCTGGCGACCGAGGGGAAGATCGATCCGGATCACATCACCGAGAAGACCTTCCGCACTCACCTCGACGAACCAGAGATTCCTGACGTCGACCTGTTCTGGCGCTCCTCGGGAGAGCAGCGCACATCGAACTTCCTGTTGTGGCAATCGGCCTACGCCGAGATGGTGTTCTCCGACGTGCTGTGGCCCGACGTCGATCGTCGAGACCTGTGGGACGCCGTCCTGGAGTACGCGAAGCGGGACCGCAGGTTCGGTGGGGCCGTCCCCAATGAGGTCAGCCCCACCGCCTGATCTTGCTGGTCGCCCGCCCTTGGCCGGGTCAGCGGCGGGAGCGATTCACCGCGCTGACAACGGCTTTGAGGGAGGCCTGGGTGATGTCGGGATCGATTCCGACGCCCCAGAGGATCTGCGAGGTCTCGCCATCTCCGATCTCACACTCGACGTAGGCGGCGGCCTTCGCGGTGCCGCCGGACGTCATGGCGTGCTCGGAGTAGTCGAGCACCTGGACGGCGACGTCGAGGGAGGCCAGGGCGTCGATGAAGGCCGAGACCGCACCGTTGCCCTCACCATGGATCTGGGCGTCCTCGTCGTTGTTCCGCAGGTTGGCGGTGAGCTGGTAGGAGCCGGACTCCGTGGAGGTCGTGCGGCTGACCAGCTCGATACCGGGCACCTGCAGGTACTCGCGGTTGAACAGGTCCCAGATCTCGTCGTGGGAGACCTCGCGAGCCTGGTCGTCGGTGTAGTTCTGCACCGCACGGGAAAACTCGATCTGCAGACGACGCGGCAGGTCGACCTGGTGCTCGGTCTTCATGAGGTAGGCCATGCCGCCCTTGCCGGACTGGCTGTTGACGCGGATGACGGCCTCGTAGGTACGGCCGAGGTCGTGCGGGTCGACGGGCAGGTACGGGGCCTCCCAGCCGATCTCATTGATGTCAATGCCCTGGTCCTCGGCGCGCCGGGCCAGGTCTTCCAGACCCTTCTTGATGGCGTCCTGGTGGGAACCGGAGAAGGCGGTGAAGACCAGATCGCCGGAGTAGGGCTGGCGGGCCGGTACTGGCAGACAGGTGCAGTACTCGACGGTGCGGCGGATCTTGGGCATGTCGGAGAAGTCGATACCGGCGTCAACTCCCTGGCTGACGAGGTTCATGCCCAGGGTGACCAGGTCGACGTTACCGGTGCGCTCGCCGTGGCCGAAGAGACAGCCCTCGACGCGGTCGGCGCCAGCCATCTGAGCGAACTCGGCGGCCGCGACGGCGGTGCCACGGTCATTGTGCGGGTGCAGGGAGACGCAGACATTCTCGCGGTCACGGATGGTGCGGCAGAAGTACTCGATATGATCGGCGTAGGTGTTCGGGGTGCTCATCTCGACGGTGGCCGGCAGGTTGAGGATGATCTCGCGGTCCGGACCGGGCTGCCAGACGTCCATGACGGAATGGCAGACCTCGATGGCGAAGTCGGTGGAGGTCTGGCTGAAGATCTCCGGAGAGTACTCGTAACCGAACTCGACGTCGTCCAGGTACTTCTCGGCGTACTTGACGACCCACTCGGTGCCCTGGTGGGCCAGGTCGATGCACTGCTGCTCGTCCATCTTGAACACGACACGGCGGAAGAGCTCGGCGACCGCGTTGTACATGTGGATGGTGGCGCGGTGGGCGCCGACGAGGCTCTGCGCGGTGCGCTCGATGAGGTCCTCACGGGCCTGGGTCAGGACCGAGATGGTGACGTCGTCAGGGACGATGCCGGACCCGACGACCTGACGGACGAAGTCGAAGTCAGTCTGGGAGGCTGAGGGGAAGCCGATCTCGATCTCCTTGTAACCCATCTCGATGAGCAGCTCGAACATGCGCATCTTGCGAGCCGGGGTCATGGGGTCGATGAGGGCCTGATTGCCGTCGCGCAAATCGGTGGACAGCCAGCGCGGGGCGTGGTCGAGGGTCTTGTCGGGCCAGGTGCGGTCAGGCAGCTTCTGCGGGACGAAGGGCTTGTAGCGACCGATGGGCATCTGGCTGGCCAGCTGACAGGGGAGGGGCTGAATTCGCGTCATCAGTGGTGGTCTCTCCGAAAGTGTGTGATTTCTCGGGCAGCCCGATCACCCGCAGCGAGGAGGCCACCCTTTCAACGGGTCTCGCTGCGGCACACAAGCAGGAGCGCGCGCGACATGTGTGTCAGAGTACACCGCAGTCGTGAAAACGTGGGATTCCTCTCAAATTCGTCCGAAGTCTGACATGGGCCACCGTAGGTGGGACCATCTGGTCATGCTGCTGCTTCACGACGCCCGCATTCTCGACCTGATTGACGGGTCCACTGGCGAACCCACCGATGTGTTGCTCTCCGACCGCGTCGTCGCCATCGGTCCGGAGGCCTGGCAGCGTGCCGCTGATTCCTCGGAGGCCGTGCGACGTGTCGACCTGGACGGACGCATCCTCATGCCTGGGCTGTGGGACGAACACGTCCACGTCGGGCAGTGGGCGTTGGCATCCCGAAAATTCCTCGTCAGCCAGACCGCTGATTACCAACAGGTCCTCGACGAGGTCGCGGCACACGTGGAACGACGCACGGACAGTGACGAGCCCATCCTGCAAGGGTTTGGTTTTCGGTCCTCGGTGTGGGACTCGAACCCGAATGCCGCACAGCTCGATGCCGTGACCGGAGACCGGGCAGCCGTCCTCGTCTCGGCTGATCTGCACTCGGTGTGGTGCAACACCGCGGCGATGCGCGAACTCGGCGTCCAGGGTGACGGATTCTTCCGCGAGAAGGCCAGCTTCGACATCCAGACCCAGCTTTCCCACGTCGATCCCCACGTGCTGGACGGTTGGGTCGGAAGTTGTGGAGGTGCGGCTGCTCGGCTAGGAATCGTCGGCATCCGCGACATGGAATTCGACACCGACGTCGAGACCTGGCTGCGGCGCGAGGCAGATGGACGCTGTCCGCTGCGAGTCGAGGTGAGCGTCTACCCCGAGCGTCTTGACGAGGCGATCGCGCAAGGGCTGGCCACCGGGCAGTCCCCCATCACTGAGAAGCCTGGTCCGAGCCGGGTCGCCATGGGCCCGCTCAAGGTCATCGTCGATGGCTCAATGTCAACGCGCACCGCGTGGTGCATGGATTCATATCCATCAGGTGGTGGGCCTGAGGGGGCCGGAATCGACTCGGTCACGCCTGAGGACCTCGTCGAGCTCATGAGACGGGCGAAAGCTGCCAACCTGCAGTGTGCGGCCCATGCCATCGGTGATCGCGCCGTCCGGGAGGTCCTCGACGCCTTCGAGACGACCGGTATCTCGGGATCGGTGGAGCACGCCCAGGTCCTCACCGATTCCGACGTCCCCCGGTTCGCAAAGTTGGGAGTGCGAGCCAGCGTCCAGCCCCTGCACATGGTCGATGATCGTGACGCCACCGACGTCATGTGGGCCGACCGCGCCGATCGCTGCTTCCGATTCGCCGACATGGTGGACGCCGGGGCCGAGTTGGCGATGGGGTCGGATGCCCCGGTCTCCCCAGTCGATCCATGGGGTGCCGTACGGGTGGCCGTCGAGCGGACCGGGGACCATCGCCCGGGATGGCACATGGAGCATGCCCTCACCGTCTCCCAGGCCTTGCTGTCCAGTACTCGCCAGATCGCCAAGGTGGTCGAGGGCGGGCCGAGCGACGTCATCGCCGTGGGCCCCAACCCCTTCGACCTCTCCGGGGAGACACTGGCAGGGTTGACCAGTGACCTGACGATCGTCGGCGGAGAGGTGACGGCCTCAGCCATATGAGGCCGTCATCGGTCTCAGAACCCCAGCCGGTTGAGGTACTTCGGGTCGGACTGCCAATTCGGCAGCACCTTGACCTGCAGGTCCAGGTGAGTCGGCGTCCCCAGCAGAGCAGAGATCTGCTGCCTGGCCTGGGTGCCGACCTCCTTGATGTGGGATCCGCGATGACCGATCATGATTCCCTTCTGAGAGTCACGCTCGACGATGAGGGATGCGTGGACGTCGAGCAGCGGACGGTCCTCCGGCCGCCCCTCACGCAGCCCCATCTCCACGATCTCCACGGCCAGCGAGTGCGGGAGCTCCTCGCGCACACCCTCCAGGGCCGCCTCACGGATGAGCTCGGCGACGAGGGTCTCGGTCGGCTCGTCGGTGACTTCTCCGTCCGGGTAGTAGGCCGGCCCCTCGGGTAGCAGGGAGACGATAACGTCGTGCACCTCGTCGACCTGCTCACCGGAGACCGCCGAACAGGGGACGATCGCGGCGAACTCGATGCCGACCTCCTCCTGCAGCTTGTCGATGGCGGTGAGGTGCTCAACCATCCGCGCCGAGGAGACCAGATCCGACTTCGTCGCCAGCGCGATGAGTGCAGGCTTCCTGGGAAGGTCGGCGATCTGCTTGACGAGATAGGTGTCCCCCGGCCCGATCCGCTGGTTGGACGGCAGGCACACCCCGATGACGTCGACCTGGGTCCAGGTGTCGAAGACGAGGTCGTTGAGGCGCTGGCCCAGCAAGGTGCGCGGCTTGTGGAGTCCGGGGGTATCGACGACGACGATCTGGGAGTTCTCGTCGGTGACGACGCCGCGGATGACGTGGCGGGTCGTCTGGGGCTTCGAGGAGGCGATCGCAATCTTCGAGCCGACCAAGGCATTCGTCAGGGTCGACTTGCCGGCGTTGGGGCGCCCGACGAAGCACACGAACCCGGAATGGAACCCGGAGCGGGTGGACTCGGCCACCCGGGCAGCCACATAGTCGACGTCGGAGATCTCCTCGTCGTCACCGTCCATGAGATAGGCCAGCGAGGGCATCTCGTCGTCACTCATCGTCGTCCTCCTCATCGGGGGTTTCCTCGGGGGCTCGCTTCACCAGGCAGGTGTCCACCTGGTGACGTCGCCCGGTTGCCTTCTCGGCGGTGATCTCCAGCCCCTCCCAGATGATGACAGATCCGGGGATCGGGACGACGGACAATTCCTTGGCCATGAGGCCGCCGACGGTCTCGACGTCGTCATCGTCGACCTTGAGGTCGAACAGCTCGCCCAGGTCGTCGACTGGCAAACGCGAGGAAATCCGGAAGACTCCGTCCTCGATCTCCTCGGTGAGGGTGGGCTCGGCGTCGTACTCGTCGACGATCTCGCCGACGATCTCCTCGACGATGTCCTCGATCGTCACCAGGCCAGCAGTGCCACCAAACTCGTCCACGACGATGACGAGGTGATTACGGTCACGCTGCATCTCGCGCAGCACCTGGTCGACCGGCTTGGAATCGGGAACGACGACGGGCGGACGCATGATCGACTCGACGGTCTCGGACGCGTAGCCCTCAGGGTTGTCGAGAACTCGACGCGAGAGGTCCTTGAGGTAGACGACCCCTTGAACATCGTCGAGGCTCTCACCAATGACCGGGACCCGGGAGAATCCGGAACGCAGGGCCAGGGACATGGCCTGACGCAAGTTCTTGGACCGCGGGATGAAGACGACGTCGGTACGCGGGACCATGACCTCCTTGGCGAGGGTGTCACCCAGCTCGAAGACCGAGTGGATCATCTCGCGCTCGCCGGCCTCGATGAGGTCGGAGGCCTCGGCGTAGTCGACCATCTCGCGCAGCTCGGCCTCGGAGGTGAACGGACCCTCGGCGTATCCCTTTCCGGGGGTCAGCGCATTGCCGATGAGGATGAGCAGGGCTGCGATCGGGCCAAGGATCTGCGCCAACACACCCCACGGTCGCGACCAGAAGGTGCAGATGGCGGTGTCATGCTGGCGACCCAGGGTGCGCGGCGCCACTCCCCAGGCCAAGAAATCGACGAAGACCATGATCGCCACGACGACAAGCACCTGCTGCCAGAGCAGATCGAAATGACCGAAGATGAGGAGAGCGACGAGGGCCGTCGCCGTCACCTCGGAAATGACTCTCACCAGCATCGCGGTGTTGATGAGGGGGGCGGGATCGGCCACCATGTCCTGCACTCGCAGGTGAGGCTTCCGCCCATCGGCGGCCAGCTCCTCGGCCTTGGAGTGGGACATATGCTGAAGGGCCGTCTCCATGGCCACGTTGAGGCTTGCCAACACCGTGAAGATGAAGGCGATCGCAAGAACGACCCATTCCTGCTGCGTCACCGCTGGCCTGCCTGTTCTCGATGATCATCCCATGCGGCGATGATCTCGTCGTTGAGTCCGAACATGACGCGCTTCTCCTCCGGCTCGGCGTGGTCGTGGCCGAGCAGGTGAAGCAAACCGTGGATGAGGAGGTATTCCGCCTCCCCGTCGGGGGTACGACCGTTCTCGGCCGCCTGCCGAGCCGTGACGGTCGGGCACAGCACGATGTCGCCGAGCAGACCTGACGGCGGGTCCTCGTCGTCGCCGGGAGCACGCATCTCGTCCATGGGGAAGCTCAGCACGTCGGTCGGTCCGGGGAGGCCCATGAACTTCTCGTGGTAGGCCTCCATCGTGTCCTCGTCGACGAGGATGATCGACAGCTCCGAGGAGGGATGGATGCGGAGCCGGTCGAGGGCGAAGGTCGCCAGTCCGACGAGCCCCTCCTCATCGGCCGGGGAACCGGACTCATTGGTGATGTCGATCATCGGGTCTTCCTGTTCTTGCGCGGGTTCCTGGGGCCGTATGACTCGGCGACGGTGTCGTACCGGTCGTAGGCGGCGACGATCTTGCCGACGAGACGGTGACGGACGACGTCACGGCTGGTGAGGTTGCAGAAGGCGATGTCATCGATGCCGTCAAGGATGCCCTGCACCACTCGCAGGCCGGACTTCACCCCACCGGGCAGGTCGACCTGGGTAATGTCGCCGGTGACGACGATCTTGGATCCGAACCCCAGACGGGTGAGGAACATCTTCATCTGCTGGGGCGAGGTGTTCTGGGCCTCGTCGAGGATGACGAAGGCGTCGTTGAGGGTGCGGCCACGCATGTACGCCAGCGGTGCCACCTCGACGGTTCCGGCGCCGATGAGACGCGGGATGGAGTCCGGGTCGACCATGTCGCGCAGGGCGTCGTAGAGCGGGCGCAGGTAGGGGTCGATCTTCTCCGAGAGGGTGCCCGGCAGGAAGCCGATCTTCTCCCCCGCCTCCACGGCCGGACGGGTGAGGATGATCCGGCTCACCTGCTTAGTCTGCAGGGCCTGGACCGCCTTCGCCATCGCCAGGTAGGTCTTGCCGGTACCGGCGGGGCCGATGCCGAAGGTGACGGTGTGGGCGTCAATGGCGTCGACGTAGCGCTTCTGGTTGAGGGTCTTGGGGCGAACCGTCTTGCCACGACTACTGAGGATGTCGGCCGTCATGATCTCGGCCGGCCCCTCCCCGTTGCGGGTCATCGCGACGATCCGGTCGACGTCGTCGGCGGACAGTCCCTGCCCGGTACGGATGATGGTGGTCATCTCCGTGAGGATGTCGTTGGCGTCGGCAAGATCGGCGGGATGCCCGGCGAGGTGAATCTCGTTGCCTCGCACCAGGATGTCGGCACCGAGGGCGTCCTCGAGATGCTTGAGGAACTCGTCGTTGGGGCCGACCAGGGTGACCATGGGAATCGATGCGGGCACCGTCACGACTCGGCGCGCCGGGCCGGGGTTGCCGGTATCGGTGTTGTGGGAGTGCAAGGTGGTGGTCAGGGTTCTCTCCGGTATGACGCGAATGTGTACTCTCCCACTGTAGACGTAGCCAACGACTGTATTGATCGTCGCGGTAGCCAGGAGGTGGAGATGGGACTGGGCTGGCTCGACGACGCCGCGTTCGTCCTGGGCACGGAGTTGTCCCTTGACGAGGTCTTGCGCGACGGGGTGCGCACCAGCGTCGCTCGGTGCTGGGTGGACGGTTCCACCGTGGCCAGCGAGGGAGCCCACACCGTCATTGCCAAGTGTTTTCGATCCAAGGCCATGGCCCACAACTCCGGCGGTTTCGGGATCGTGCGGGAATGGGCTGGATTGGCGACGATCCCCGGGGCGCCACGGTTGTTGGCCGCCGACCTGGATCTCGGGGTCATCGTCATGGCCGATCTCGGCGAGATGACGACCTTGGCCGATGTGCTGTCCGGATCTGATCCTGATACCGCTGTGGAGGCCGCTCGGGCGTGGGGACGCGGACTGGGGGCGACGATGCGCGGGGCCGATGTGGCGACCTTCCGACAACTCATCAGGAAGGCCGATCCGGGGACGCTGTCCGCAGGCGGTCCGGCCTCTCCTCGGCTGCCAGGGCGTGGGGCGACGAGACTCGCTGAGCTGTTGGACGACGGGGTGCTCAGCGCGGAGGCGTTGACCGAGATCGAGCTGTTCGCCGAGCTCGCAGGCGGGGATGACGCCGTCCTCACCCAGGCTGATCCGTGTCCGGGAAACATCGTCATTCCCGCTGATGGGGGTGACGCCACCTTCATCGACTTCGAGGCCAGCAGCGTCCATCATCCCGCGGTCGATCTCGCACATCTGCAGGTTCCGTGGGTCAGTTGTGACGACTCTGGCCAGGTGAGCAAGCTTTTCAGGGAAGCTGCCATGGCCGGGTATCGGGAGGTCGGCCCCGAGGTGAGTGAGGACATGGTTGCCCTGGCTGCGGCTGCGGCCACCTTGCAAACCACCGAGTTGTCGCTGGGCCCGTTGCGGCGACGGGAGGCTTCCGGACGGTTCGGGAGCGGGCGTCAACGTCTGGTCTCGCGGTGGCGGTGGGTGGCCGACCACCGCGGACGGACGCCGGAATTGGCCCGGATGTGTGGCCGGGCGGCAGACCTGGCCGTCCAGGAATGGGGATGGCCCGGGGAGTTGGAGACGGTCCCCTGTTTCCGCGGGTGATCAGTCTGGAGGACAGTCCGGGAGGGCCGGCACCTCTCGACGCCGGCCCTCCCGGAGTCAGATCTCAACCGCGGAACTGATCGGTGGCCTTGACCAGTTCGGAGGCGACGAGCGGCTCGAAGGCCGAGTGACCAGCCAGCACGATGCGCAGATCCGCGTTCGGCAGGGCCTTGGACAGGCTGACGGCAGTGACGTCTGGGCAGCACATGTCGTAGCGGCCCTGGACGATGATCGTCGGGATGCCGGCAAGCTTGTGGGCATCACGCAACAGCTGTCCTTCCACCATGAACCCGTGATTGACGAAGTAGTGGTTCTCGATGCGGGCGAAGGCCAGCGCGAACTCCGGATCGGAGAACTCCTTGACGTGGGATGGGTCGAAGGAAAGCGAGGTGGTCGCTCCCTCCCAGGTCGTCCAGGCCACGGCGGCGGGGCCGTGGACATCGGGGTCGTCGTCCCAGAGCAGGTCGTAGTAGGCGGCGATGTTGTCGCGGGAGAAGTCATGTCCAGCTCGACGCAGCGGCTCGCAGAACTTGTCCCACAGCTCTGGGTACACCTCGGACGCACCGAAGTTGTAATACCAGTCGAGTTCCTGCTCGCGCAGAGTGAAGATGCCGCGCAGCACCAGTTCGGTCACCCGCTCGGGATGACTCTCGGCGTAGGCCAGGGACAGACATGATCCCCAGGACCCGCCGAAGACCTGCCAACGCTCGATGCCGAGTAGCTCCCGGATGGTCTCAAGATCCTCGACGAGCTTCCAGGTGGTGTTGGTGGTCATCTCCTCCGGAGTGCGAGCCTTGGCAATGTGCGGGGTCGACAGGCCGCAACCGCGTTGGTCGAGGACGACGATGCGGTAGGCCTCGGGGTCGAAGAAACGACGGCGCTCGACACCGCCACCGCCGCCAGGGCCACCATGCAGGAAGACCACCGGCTTGCCATTGGGGTTGCCACACTGCTCGACGTAAAGCTGTTGACCATCACCCACATCGACCATCCGGGTGTCATAAGGCTCGATCGGCGGGTAAAGATCTCGCTGTGGGCTGATGCTGAGTTCCGAGCTTGCAAGGGTCACGGAAACCTCCTTTGGTTGTGGTCGTCACCTCGATGGTATTTCTCAACACGGATACCATTTCGCCGTGACATCAGACTCCTCCAGCCGCAGATCATCTGCCACCATCCGCCCGACGTATGCCGATCGCGGATCTGGGCACTACGACATCCTCCTGACCCTCATGTGTGTCGTGGTCATCCTGTCGAACATCGGTGGATCGAAGGGAGTCCAGCTCGGCCCCATCACCACCGACGGCGGGTTCTTCCTCTTCCCGCTCGCCTACGTCATGGGAGACATCACCACTGAGATCTACGGGATCAAGGCTGCTCGCCGGGCCATCGTCATGGGGTTCATATGTGCAATCCTCTCGGTGCTGTGCTTCTGGGCGATCATTGCCCTTCCGGGGTTCACCGATCCCTACTCTGTGGCTCATGACGCCGCCCTCGAGATGTCGCTGGGACCGCTGTGGCAAATGGTGCTGGCCGGTGCGTGCGGATTCCTCGCCGGGCAGTTCACGAATTCGGTCATCATGGTTCGTCTCAAGGCCAAGTGGTTGGAGCGCGGCCTGGTCGGTCGACTGATGGGGTCCACCGGCGCTGGTGAGGCCGTCGACACCGTCATCTTCTGCGCCATCGCGGCACCAGTCGTCGGAATCACCAGCTTCGGCCAGTGGTGTAACTACGCCTTCTTCGGATTCTTGTGGAAGACCCTCGTTGAGTACGCCTGCATCCCGATCACGACTCGCATCATCGCGTGGATCAAGAAGCGTGAGCCGACCTACCAGGAGAGGCTGGCAGCAGCTCAGCATTGACGCTGTGCCTCGGAATACCGGCGAAATCTGCCAATAAACGCCGATGGTGACGTTGCCATCATGGTGTCGGGCCGATTTTTGGCAGATTTCGCTGACAGTCCCGTACACCAGCACCTTCGAACGTCGCGCCACGAATTCGTTCGGCCTCCAAGCGTTCTCGACGCTGACCCGGCCGTTCGTCTGCAAGATCGAGTGTCGGTAGATCCTTTCTCCTGTGAGCACGGAGAACGCCATGAGGACAAGGGCCACCGCCGCGCGCGATGACCGAGCATGCGCAGTGGAATGAAGACCAGCCGTCACCCTGAAACCTGCGATCGGCCTCGGCCTCATCAGCAGCCCGAACCACCTCGATCTTGTCCATTACCTCGCTGACAGCCAGGTCCCACTGGGACACCTCTCGGTAGATCCCGCTCAAGCTCGGGCGAAGATGGTCCAGCTTGATCAGTCCGCCACGGTTCATCGGCTCGGTGACGATGATCTCGAGGAGACGGTCGATCTGAGTGGAACCACGGAATTCGACGAGGCGATGGTGCCGCCCAGGACCTCGACCCGCTCGGGCATCCCGTCAATCATCACCCTGGTCGAGGGAGCCGATCGAATCGACCGACCATTATCAGTGACCCCACCTCGACGTCGTCATCGACGTCAAGGGCGTCCATCGCCACGAAGGCCACGATCGACTCTCGCGTTCGCGAGCGTCACGAGTGGCGCCTTCAGTCTCTTCCGTCGCGAGGCCGGGAATGAGGGAGAACAGGCATATCAGTTGGCCTTGACCAACCTTCCACCGTTGATATTCCAGCGACCCATGAACTCGGTCTCGAGAGCGTCGAGCTCTCCATGCCGCATGGCAGCGCGAATCTGATCGACGAGCCGAACCGTCCAGCGTTCGTTGTGGATCGTCGCCAGGGTGTTGGCAAGCATCTCCTTCGCCTTGAACAGGTGGTGGAGGTAGGCACGGGAGTAATGGGTGCAGGTGTAGCAGTCGCAGCCCTCCTCCAACGGACCGAAGTCACGCCGGAATCGGGCGGTGTTGACGTTGTAGCGCCCATCGACGGTGTAGATGGCGGCGTTGCGGGCCACCCGGGAAGGGTTGACGCAGTCGAAGGTGTCGACACCCGCACGGCAGGCGGCGAAGAGGTCGTCAGGCTCGGAGATGCCCAGCAGGTGACGGGGACGATCTTCCGGCAGTTCCTCGGCACACCAGGTGACGATCCGCCCGAGATTGACCTTCTCGATGGCACCTCCCAGGCCGAAGCCGTCGAATCGCTGGCCGTCAATCTCCATCTGCGACAGATCCCGGCAGGCCTTGCGGCGCAGGTCCTCGTACTGGGCACCCTGGACGACCCCGAAGAGGGCTTGGTACGGCTTGCCGACCCGGGCCTCGGTGAGGCGACGATGCTCAGCGAGACAGCGTTCGGCCCACCGTCGCGTCCGCTCCAACGCCTCCTCCTGGTAGGAGCGGGTATTCATGAGCGTGGTCAGCTCGTCGAAGGCGAACATGATGTCCGCACCGAGATGGTGCTGGATCCCCATCGACACCTCAGGGGTGAAGCGATGGAGGTCACCGTTGAGCGGGCTGCGGAAGGTGACGCCGTCGTCGTCGACCATGGCCTTGCGGTCGGCGTCGGCAGCAATGACGTCTTCCTCGGTGAGCTCCGAGACGTCCATCGCCAGGGTCTTCTTGAACCCGGCGCCGAGACTGAGCACCTGGAAGCCGCCGGAATCGGTGAAGGTTGGGCCGGTCCAGTTCATGAACCGTCCCAGTCCGCCGGCCTCGTCGACGAGGTCTGGACCCGGCTGTAGGAAGAGGTGATAGGCGTTGGCCAGAACGGCTTGAGCTCCCAGCTGCGCCACGGACTCAGGCAGCAAGGACTTGACCGTGGCCTTGGTCCCGACGACGACGAAGGCCGGGGTCTCGATATCACCGTGCGGGGTGTGGATGACGCCAGTGCGCCCATAGGAGTCGTCGAGGTGCGAGGTGACGTCGAATCCGAATGGCATGGGCGTCATTGTATTGACGAGTCCCCCCTGGGCGCGCCGGGCCAGAGGGGACCAGGGAAACCACCCTGCCCCTCTCCGGTACGGCCCCTACTGCTAGCCTGTGGCTACGCTGTGAGCGATGTGGCTCACCTCCGGGAAGTACTGAGGATGAAAACCGCGCCAATCACCATGAGAGCAACACGCAATCGACACAAGCGCACAAGGTTCGCGACCTGCATGGTCGCGGTGATCTGTCTCATTACAACCAGTGCGTGCGGAAAAGTCAGAACGAGTTCCATCAGTGAAGCCGATACGCTTCATGCCGATGTCAGGATCGCCACATCCTGGAGCCAACCAGATTCCCCCATCTTCAATCGCCCGGGTTTTCTGTCCCTCGACGGCGACACCACCCATGAACTCAAAAGACTTGAAAACGCACCCCGATACACCAGCGCTAGCTCCGATAGTGACGGAAATGTCGCCTTCATTGACTTTTCCAACATGTACGTCATGGGGAAATCAGGAACCAGGATCATACCCCGAAAAGATCCTTACGTATCAGATTCGCAATTCATCTACCCCTATCCTCTCGGTGCCGGAGAATTTGCATTCTTGTCGAATTGGGGCGACGATTCATCAAATCCCGACAGATATACATTCCTTCTCGAATTCACCGATGGCACATCAATGCACATACCACACTGGGTGTCTGATATTACAATGTGCAACAATCAGATATATGGGATTTCCTACAACACATACCATAGCCCTTCAGGAGTGCAATTCTTCCGCATCGACCGACAGCACCACAAGACGGTAGACCTCGGGCCTCTTATGACACCCCGGTGGGGGTTGACCCCCGAAAGCGGCCTCGCATGTCACGGGAAGGATCTTGTCGTGCGACTGGGAGCAACGTCATGGAACAAAAAGGCGACATACCCGCAAACCACCTTGGCATTCTTCGACCTGAAAACAGGATCAGCCCGGCAGATCCCGATCATCGATGAACACGGGAAACCCCTCAATACGATCGACGGCGGAGGAGTCCGCGAAGACAGCATGGGCCCTACCGGTTCAGACGCGGTCATCATGGGACATGAATTCATCTGGACCCTCCTGTCCGGGCAAGTCGTGGCCACTGACCTGACCACTGGAAAATCCCGCCTCATCGTGAACACCCACTTGGCCGCAGATCAGGGAATTCCACTCCGAATCCAAGGTAAAACCGTCGGGGTGGTCGACACCGCCACCGACAGTCCTGTCATCAGACTTTACGATCTGCAAACCGGAGCCATGATCAAAGAAGTGGACCCATCAGCAGCCAAGAAAGCCCAAGAACGCTCCGGAGGCATCTTCACCGGCCTATTCCTGTCAGGATTCGCCCTGGTGGTGCCGCGCTGAGGTCAGCCACAGAACCGATACACCGAGTGTGGGGCATCGATCCAGACCCTCCAGGGCGCGACGAGCCGACAGCAGCGCCATGATCGTGGCAGGTGCGCCACTATGGTGGGCCCCGTGCGCGGAGTTCTTTTCATGTTAGGAGCTGTCCTCTCAGTTCAAATCGGGGGAGCTTTGGCTGCCACCCTCATCCCTCAGGTGGGACCGCTGGGAACCGTTGCGTTGCGAATGTCGCTGGCCGCCCTTCTCATGGCCCCTGTCGTCAGACCTCATCTACACGACCACACCCGCGACGACTGGATGAGGGTGCTGGCTCTGGTCATCGCCCTGGGCGGCTTAAACACCGCCTTCTACTTCTCCCTGGAGCGATTGCCGCTGGGTGTGGCAGTGACCGTCGAGTTCCTCGGGCCACTGGGGATGGCCGCCCTGGGAAGCCACTCAGTGCGTGACTGGTTGGCGATCCTGCTCGCTCTGGGCGGTGTCGTCGGGGTCTCCGGGGCCCTCAATGCCGATTGGGCCAGCATCAGCATTCTCGGCCTCCTGCTGGCCTTCACCGCCGGTATCTTCTGGGCCCTCTACGCCAAGTCAGCACAGCTCGTCGGGGCGAGTTGGTCGAAGCTCGAGGGGTTGTGGTGGGCCATCGCGCTGAACTCGGTCGTCCTGCTGCCGATCGGATTCGTTGCCCAGGGGGTTGACCTCGTCCGGCCCCGTCACCTCCTCATGGGTCTCGTGGTGGCTCTGATGTCTTCCGCCCTGCCCTACAGCCTGGAGATGTACGCCCTGCGCCACATTGACACCACGGTCTATGGCGTCTTCACCGGTATGGAACCGGCCGTGGCCGCAACCGCAGGATTCTTCATCCTGGGCCAGACCCTCACCCCGGTGCAGATGGTCGGCATGGCTTTCGTCGTCGCAGCGGCCTGGCTCGTCATGGCCCGCGGCCGTCAGCACGACTGACTACGCTGGTCGGTACGAACCGCCACCCCGAAAGGACCATCGATGGACGTCAACTCCCCTGCGCTGCAACCGCGTGGCCTGGAGAAAGTGGCCAAGCTCATCGACAAGGGGGCGCGCATCCCCAATCCGTTGACCGTCGACATTGACGACGGCGTCGACGTCGACAACATCAGTGGCGACGGGGTCTTCATTGGCCCCGGATGTCGGATTCGTGGCCGTCGCACGGTCATCTCCGCCGGGTGCGTGCTCGGCGACGAAACCCCCATGACGATCCAGGACTGCCAGCTCGGCACCGGGGTCAAGCTCAAGGGCGGCTTCGCCCGGGACGCCGTCTTCCTGGCCGGGGCGAATATGGCATCGGGCGCGCACGTCCGTGGCGGCACCATCCTCGAGGAAGAGGCCAGTGGGGCCCACACCGTCGGCCTTAAGCAGACCATTCTGCTGCCATTCGTCACCCTCGGCAGCCTCATCAACTTCTGTGACGTCCTCATGGCCGGAGGAACCTCTCGGTCGGATCACTCCGAGGTCGGGTCGTCCTACATTCACTTCAACTTCACTCCTGACGGCGACAAGACGACGGCATCCCTCTTCGGTGACGTCCCGCATGGGGTGTTGCTCAATCAGCACCCGATCTTTCTCGGTGGTCAGGGAGGCACCGTTGGGCCGGTGGTGACCGGATTCGGAACCGTGGTCGGGGCTGGGTCGATCCTGCGTGACGACATCCCCGATGACGACCAGCTCGTCCTCGCTCCTCCGCCCGCCGGTAGGCAGCGTCCGGTGACCCCGGCCAGCTACGCCAAGCTCGACAGGATCATCGCCCACAACGTCACCTACCTCGGCAACCTGTCGGCCCTGGAGGCCTGGTACCGCCAGATTCGTCGCCTCTTCATGTCGCACGACCGGCTGTCCGGGCTGGTGTGGCAGGGAGCCCTCGACAACCTCGCCTCGGCGCGTGCCGAGCGGGTCAAGAGGCTCGAGTCCCTCGTCGGCAAGCTCCGGCCGACCGACGCAGGCCGAGCTCAGTTGATCGAGAGCCGTGACGTCTTCCTGTCCATCTTGTCCGTCGTCGATGCGCCGGCTCCGGCTGACGTGGTGCGTTCCTGTGGTGCAGCCGCGAACAGTGGCGCCGAGTACCTCGACGTCGTGCAGGGATTCGACGAAGCCACCCAAGAGGCTGTCATCGAATGGTTGGGCAGCATCGTCTCGACCCAGCAGTCCCAGGCCCAGGAAGTCATCGACCAACTGCCGTTGCCGTTCTGACCTCGCTGTTCTCCTGGCGTTCCGGGACCGCGGCACGAAACTGTCGGTGGTTCCGGTCAGGATGAGGGGTGAGAGGAGGGACCATGACGACAACGTCTGAGACACCGAACCGCGACCTGCACAGCCGCGGACTGGCAATCTTGCGCCGGCTCGTCGGTCGTGATGATGCCGAGTTCCACCCCGGACAGTGGGAGGCCATCGAAGCTCTCGTCGCCCATCATCGTCGAGCGCTCGTCGTCCAGCGCACCGGCTGGGGAAAGTCGGCGGTTTACTTTGTCGCCACCCTGCTTCAGCGTGCCACGGGTTCAGGGCCGACCCTCATCGTCTCCCCTCTCATCGCCCTCATGCGCGACCAAGTGGCTGCAGCGGAGCGCGCTGGGGTAAGGGCCGCCGCGATCTCCTCGACCAATGTCACCGAGTGGGCCGAGATCATCCAGCGGCTCGATGCTGACGAGGTCGACGTCCTGCTGGTGTCTCCGGAACGACTCGTCAATCCACAATTCGCCAATGAGCAACTGCCTGATCTGGTGAGACGACTCGGGATGCTCGTCATTGACGAGGCTCACTGCATCTCCGACTGGGGCCACGACTTCCGACCCGATTATCGACGCATCCGTGATCTCGTCTCGGCACTGCCCGACGACATCCCGGTGCTGGCGACGACTGCCACCGCCAACTCGCGGGTCGTCCAGGACGTCGCCGAACAGATCGCACCGGCTCGTGATCGTCATGACGTCTTCGTATTGCGCGGACCCCTGGCCCGAGCCTCCCTGCGCCTAGGAGTGCTCAACCTGTCGAGGCCGGCCGACCGCCTGGCCTGGCTCGTGCAGCACTTGGGTGAGCTGCCAGGGTCCGGGATCATCTACTGCCTGACGATCTCCACGGCGGAGGACACCGCACGAGCACTGGTCGAGGCCGGGCACCAGGTACGCACCTACACCGGACGCACGGACCCCGAGGAAAGAGCAGCCCTCGAGGAGGCTCTGCGCGACAACCAGGTGAAAGCACTCGTCGCGACGAGTGCTCTTGGCATGGGGTTCGACAAGCCCGATCTGGGGTTCGTGGTTCATCTGGGAGCACCCAGCTCCCCCATCGCCTACTACCAACAGATCGGTCGAGCCGGTCGCGCCACTGAGAACGCTGACGTCCTGCTGCTTCCGGGTCCTGAGGACCAGGGGATATGGACCTACTTCGCAACCGCATCCATGCCTACCCAGGAACGTGCCGACACCACCCTGGGAGCACTGTCCAACGGTCAGGTGCTGTCGGTGCCGGCGTTGGAAGCCCGTGTTGACATCAAACGCAGTCAGCTCGATCTGCTGCTCAAGGTGATGGCGGTCGATGGGGCGGTCGAAAAGGTTCGTGGTGGTTGGCGGGCGACCGGAAAGCCGTGGGTCCATGACACCGAGCGCTACGAGCGGATCTCCCAGGCGCGACGCGATGAGCAGCAGGCCATGCTCACTTACGAACGGCTGGACACCTGCCGGATGGTCTTCCTCACCGGTCAGCTCGACGACCCCTCACCCGCTCCCTGTGGTCGTTGCGATGTCTGCACCGGACCGTGGTATCCGACGAAGGTTGACCCAACAGCATCATCCTCGGCGACGGCCGCCCTGGACCGAGTAGGCGTACCTGTGGAGCCTCGCACGACGTGGCCATCGGGAATGGACACCCTGGGAGTTGGGCTCAAGGGTCGGATCAGCACCGACGAGACGGCCGAGGAGGGCCGCGTCATCGCCAGGCTCTCCGATCTGGGCTGGGGTGGGCCGCTGAGAGACCTGCTTCGCAACGACGCCGAGATCACCCCGGCACTGGCCAAGGTCTGTGTCCGGGTACTGGCCGAGTGGGGATGGGAGCATCGTCCGGCCGCTGTGGTCCGAGTGCCATCCGCCACCCGACCTCACCTCATCGACTCCCTGGCCTCGGGACTTGCCCGGGTCGGCCACATCCAGGACCTTGGCGGGCTCGATCTCGCAGAGAATGCACCACGACTCAATTCATCGACGAATTCGGCCTACCGCCTTCGCGACGTACACAACCGTTTCAGCGTCGGTCCGCAGCTCATGTCACGCCTGTCACACCTCGGGGGTGCCCCGGTTCTCCTCGTCGATGACGTCATCTCCAGTCGATGGACGATGACTGTCGCCGCACGATCGTTGAGACGAGCTGGGTCAGGCCCTGTCCTGCCGCTGGCCCTGGCACTGACCCACTGATCCCCCGGTGTTCGCCCACGAATCACTCGTCCATGGCCGCCATCGTCCTTGAGTTGTCACCATGAAAAGAAGTGGATTCGTCACCTAAACGCGAACGTGACCACCCAAGCGAGCCTTGATGGGGCACGATGGAAGTAGCACCTAGCAGTCAGGAGGATTCATGTCCCTTGCCAAGTTCACCGCCCGTTCCGCCCTGTCGGCCATCTTCGTCACCGGGGGCCTCGCCGAGTTCAAGAATGCCAATCAGCTCTCCGGCGCTGTTGACGGGCTGCTCGAGAAGCTGCCCGAATCGGTCCGCTCTCAGATTCCTGAGGTTGACCCCTCACTGCTGGTCAAGGTCAGCGGCGGCACCATGCTGACAGCCGGTTCCCTGCTGGCCCTCGGAATCAAGCCGCGCCTGGCCGCCACCATCCTGGCCGCCCAGCTCGTCCCCGTGACCCTCGCCGGACATCCCTTCTGGGAGAAGAATGGCGACGAGAAGACCGGTGAGCAGATCCAGTTCTTCAAGAACCTTGGTCTCATCGGTGGCCTGCTCGTCGTCGCTCTTGATGGCGCCACCAAGAAGAAGTGACCTCCTGAGCTGCCGTCACGCCATGGCAGCCAACGCCCTTCGCCAACGATGGGGCCGGCCGGATCATTCGTCCGGCCCCATCGTCATGTCAGAAATCGACTGTGCTCCGGATCATTCGGCCATGTCGGCTATGGCCCGTAACTGGGCCAGTCCGACCACGCCAGCCGTCGAGGTCCGCAGGACCCCATCAGACACGGTCACCGGATGAGCCCCGGCAGCCACGAAGGACTCGACTTCCTGGTCGGTGATGCCGCCCTCAGGCCCGACGATGACGATCACCTCACCAGACTCGGGCAGGTCCTGGTTCACCAGCGGCTCGGTGGCCGACTCGTGGAGCACATAGGCAGCGTCAGCATCGCGAATCCTCTCAACCACATCCTTGGTCTGCGCCAGCTCAACCTGGGGAACGAGGAATCGTCGTGACTGCTTGGTGGCCTCGCGGGCAGCCGCCTGCCACTTCGCCACACCCTTGGCCTGCCTGTCGCCTTTCCAGCGCACGATGCTGCGATCGGCCTGCCAGGCCAAGATCTCGTGAACCCCCATCTCGGTGAGGGTTGCCACCGCAAGCTCAGCGCGGTCGGTTTTCGGCAGGGCCTGGACGGCAATCCAGCGGTGAGCCGTGACAGGGGCCTCGAGCACCTCGGTCACCTCGACGCTCACGGATCCCTTCGTCACCTCGACGGCAGGTCCGCGCACCGCATGGCCCACGCCGTCGGTGACGAGGACGGACTCTCCCATCCGAATGCGGCGCACCGAACCGGCGTGGTGGCCTTCCGCACCGGTGATCTCGACCACCGACCCGGGCGTGGCCCCGGCAACCTCCCCGAGGAAGCAGGCGTCACTCATCCGCCGAAGGCTTCCTTGATGCGGGAGAACATGCCGCGTCCACCCGACTTCTCCACGGACGCCGACACCTTGGTCTCCCCGCGGGCCTCGGCCAACTGGCGCAGCAGGTCCTTCTGGTGGGAGTCGAGCTTGGTCGGTGTCTGAACGATGAAGGTGACGCCCAGGTCGCCCCGACCGCCACGACGCAGCCTCGGCACTCCCCGCTCAGGCACGACGATGCGGGTTCCCGACTGGGTTCCTGCCGGCACCTCGACGCTGACCGATTTCTGGGACTCGTCGAAGTCCTCGCGATCGGCCTCGAGGGTGTGCACCGGAACCTTGGTTCCCAGCGCAGCCGCCGTCATCGGGATCGTGACGACCATCTCGAGGTTGTCACCCTCGCGGGTGAAGACCTCGTGCGGGCTGATCGTCATCTCGATGTACAGGTCACCTGCTGGGCCACCACCGGGCCCCACCTCTCCCTGTGAATCCAGGTGGATCCGGTTGCCGTCGGCAACACCGGCAGGAATCTTGACGTTGATGGTGCGGGTGGTGCGCACTCGTCCCTCACCGGAGCACTCCTGACACGGATCCGGGATGACCGTGCCGTAACCACGGCAGGTCGGGCAGGGCTGGCTGGTGCGAATGTCGCCCAGGAAGGAACGCTGCACCGTGATGACCTCACCACGTCCCTGACAGGTGTTGCAGGTAACGGGCTCGGAGCCGGACTCGGCCCCCTTGCCCTGACACTTGGGACACACAACTGCGGTGTCGACCTCCAGCGGCTTGGTGACGCCGAACACCGCCTCGGCCAGGCTCAGGCGCATCCGCACCAGGGCGTCCTGACCTCGCCGGGTCCGTGAGCGTGGCCCACGTCCGCCACCACCGAAGGAGGTTCCACCACCGAACATGGCGTCAACGAGGTTGGTGAAGTCGAATCCAGCGCTGCTGAATCCTCCCTCCCCGAATCCGCCCATGCGGGCATTCGGGTCGCCACCACGGTCGAAGACGGCGCGTTTCTGCGGATCCTGGAGCACCTCATAGGCCTCCTGGACCTTCTTGAACTCGTCCTCGGATCCCGGTCCGGCCACATCGGGGTGGAGTTTCATGGCCTTGCGGCGATAAGCCTTCTTGATCTCGTCGGCGCTCGCATCGCGGGAAACACCGAGAATCTCGTAGTAGTCGTTGCTCAAGGATCATCCTTCTGCCAGGAACCGGCCCACATAACGGGCCACGGCTCGCACGGCTGCCATGGTTGAGGGGTAGTCCATTCGGGTGGGTCCGACCACGCCGAGGCTCGACAGGGTATCGTCGGATCCGTATGTGCTTGCCACCAGTGAGGTGGACTGGAAGGGCACGTCAGTGTTCTCGGCACCAATACGCACCGTGACCTCACCGGCTTCTCCAGCGGTGGCCTCGCCGAGCAGTCGCATCAGGACGACCTGCTCCTCGAGAGCCTCCAAGACCGGACGCACCGTCGTCTCCCACTGTGCACCGAATGCGGTGAGATTGGGAACCCCGGCGACCACCACGCGGGCGGATGGGTCGACGGCGAGGATCTCCAGGACGGTCGCGACGACGGAGGTCGCGCGCGGCCCCTCAGCCGGCCCGAGTTCGTCAAGAAGCCGATTGAGGGAGTCGACGGCCTCTGCCACCGTCAGACCGACGAGGGCCTGGTTGAGCCGGGTACGAAGGGCGACAAGATTCTGCTCGTCGTGACCGGGAAGCTCCACGATCCGCTGCTCCACCGACCCCGAGGACATGATGAGGACGATGAGGATGCGGTCGGTCGACAGGCTCACCAACTCGAGGTGACGGATCGTCGCCGTCGTCGCCACCGGATACTGCATGATGGCGACCTGGTGAGTGATCTGGGCGAGCAGTCGCACCGTGCGACGCACGATGTCATCGAGGTCGACGGCTCCGGTCATGA
Source organism: Cutibacterium avidum ATCC 25577 (assembly GCF_000227295.1). Classification (GTDB taxonomy): domain Bacteria; phylum Actinomycetota; class Actinomycetes; order Propionibacteriales; family Propionibacteriaceae; genus Cutibacterium; species Cutibacterium avidum. The sequence continues at coordinate 2,210,216 of NZ_JH165054.1, forward strand.
AAGCCTGGATGGCCCGGCGCTCTGGCCCGGACAGCGGTTTGAGGGTGGCGATCCGGTCGACGAAGAGGCGATACCCCTTGTCCGTCGGGATACGACCGGCGCTGGTGTGGGGGTGGGTGACGTACCCCTCCTCCTCCAGGACGGCCATGTCATTGCGAACGGTTGCCGGGGACACCCGAAGCCCGTGGCGTTCCACCAACGCCTTGGAACCCACCGGCTCCTTACTGGAGACGTAATCGGTGACGATGGCCTTGAGCACGTCGAGCTTGCGGTCGTCGAGCACAATCCCTCCTCACGCGATCCCATCGGGTACAAGTCCCACTTTGGCACTCTCAGGTGCCGAGTGCCACCTTATCGCGTTCACCTGGCGTCCTTCTGCCTCTCTCGCTGGCAGCGCACGCCTCGGGACGTGCCACACTGGTGATCATGTCGACGAATCCCGAGACTCCCCGGTGGTCCGCTCTCACTGCCCGGGTATGGACGACCGTCATCAAACCAGAAGCCGTCACCTGCGGACTGGTCGCCGGTGACGATCATGTCCTCCTCATCGACACCGGCTCGGCTCCTGAACAGGGACACGCCCTGGCGATGTCGGCGGCATGCATGCTGGGTCGTCCGGTTGATCGGGTCGTCGTCACCCACCATCATTATGACCACAGCGGCGGACTCCCTGGGATTGACGGGGCTGAGACCTGGATGCATGAGGCCGCTCTGGCTCACTGCCCTGATCTCCGGGCCGACCATCCCATCGCGCTGATGGCCTATGTCGACCTGGTCGGCATCGGCGCCGAGGTCATCCACCCTGGTCCGGCCCACACCGACGGGGACCTCGTCGTCATCGTCCGCGACGAGAAGGTGACCTTCGTCGGGGACCTGGTGGAGACCGCAGGAGAGCCACAGTCCGACGAGACGACCGATGTCCGGGGCTGGCCGCGCGCCATTGACTCGGTCATCACCGGCACCGATGGTGTAGGCGTCTACGTACCTGGCCACGGGCACCCGATCGATGCGACCGCCGTCATGAAGCAGCGCGCCGAGCTCGCCGAGAGAGTCCCCGTCGAGATCCCGCTCACCCCGGTGACCAGGCACGTTCCTCCCCAGCTGGCCTGATGCGGGCCCGGCCCCGCACGGCTAGCTCAGCGCAGCAGTTCAGCAACCACCCGGTAGGCATCCTCGTCGGCTGCGACGACGAGTGTTCCCGACATCTCGCGAGGCCCGTACTCGGCCCCGTCGACAGTCCGAACGACCCCGCCGAGCTCGCGCACCATGAGGGCGCCAGGCAGGTGATCCCACGGGTGGGAGTGCTGATAGGCGGTGACGTCGTTCTCCCCCAGGCAGATCAGTGGGTAGTCCACCGCGCAGCACCACTTCGACATCCGCCACTCCACCTGTGGTGAGGCGATCTTGTAAGCTTCGTGGGTCGTCGCGGCGCGAACCGGGATGCGGGACCCGTCGCGGGTCACCGCCTGACCGTCGCAGGTGACCCCGGCACCGCGCTCGGCACACCACATGTGGCCGTACTGGGGCTGCCAGATCCAGGCCCTCACCGTTTCGCCACGAATGAGTTGAGCGAGCATGACCCCGTGGTCCACCGATCCGTGGACGAAGTTCTTCGTGCCATCGATGGGATCGATGACCCACGCCAGGTCGGCGCCCGGAACGGCGTCGAGGATGGTCGGGTCGGCAAAGGCGGACTCCTCCCCGACGACGACTCCACCGGCGTGCTTGGTCAGCGCCGCGCCAAGCTCCTTCTCAGCCTGACGATCGGCGTCGGTGACGAAGTCTCCAGGCTTCTTCTGGTGGATCTGATGATCATGCAAGGACCGGAACCGCGGATCGATGATCCTGGCACTGACGTCCCGGATGAGGTCGCAGACCGTCTCGGCATCGATACTCATGCCGTCTCCTCATCGTCCAGCTCGTCGACGTGGTCACAGGTGACGAAGTCGATGAGTTTCTCCATCTCGGTGTTGAACCGTGGATCCAGGTCGTGCCAGTCACGCACCCTCTTCAACATGGCCTGCCAGGCCTTGCCCACGTCGGCCTGGGTGGAGTGTGGCAGGCCGAGACGTTTCAGGGTGCCGAGCTTGAAGTCCTCGTCCATCGGAACCTCCGGCCACCCCTTCCGTCCGATCCGCTCGGGCTTGATGGCCTGCCAGATGTCGATGAACCGGTGTCCGGTGATCATGACGTACTCGCCATATCCGCCGCGTCTCACCTCGTCAGCCACGCGGGATTCCTTGGTTCCGGCAACGAGATGGTCGACGAGCACTCCCAGTCGATGCCCAGGGCCCGGCTTGAACTCGGCGACAATTCCGACCAGGTCGTCCATACCGCCCATGTATTCCACGACGACCCCGACGTGGCGCAGGTCGTCTCCCCAGATCTTCTCGACGAGTTCGGCGTCGTGACGACCCTCGACGTAGATGCGGCTGGGAAGGGCAACGCGAGCTGGTCCAGCCGCTCCGGCAACGGACCCCGACGCCGTGTGTTTGATGCTGGCACTGCCCTGACGAGGGGGAATGCACAGATTGACGGGCTTGCCGTCCACCCAGAAACCCGGACCGATGGGGAAGGACTTGCGCTTGCCCTTGCGATCCTCGAGCACGACCAAGCCGTTCTGCCACGCGACGACGGCCCCGACGTATCCGCTCGATGGATCCTCGACAACCATGTCGAGTTCCAATGGCATGTCGACGCTTTTCTTCATGTGAGAGGTGCGCCAGCCGCTTGCGAGGACGTCGTGGGAATACCGGTCGATCACGGTAGCCACTGTATTGCCACGCATGGCTATGACGACAAGCCGTGCATCACCAGCTGAAATGACCCACTCGGCATGACCACCCGCGCAATGGCCTCACACCAACAAATCCGTGATGATCCTGTCTGCCACCATTCGCCCGGACAGGTTGAGCACCAGGTGACCGCCTTGGATCGCCCCAAGTCCCTGCTCCACGACGTGGTCAGCCCGGTGACGTTCCACCTCTGTCAGCTGGGACAACGGCAACCCGTCAGCCAGACGCAGCTGCAGCAGCACCGTCTCCTCGTGACGCTGCTCCGCGTCGAGGACCTCATGGTCCTCGACGGGTAGACGACCCTCGGCCAGCCTGCTCCGGTACGTGGCGGGATGCTTGACGTTCCACCACCTCGTCCCGTTCACGTGGGAGTGGGCTCCAGGACCAATCCCCCACCAGTCACGTCCCAGCCAGTACGCCATGTTGTGACGACACCGGTGGTCGTGACCGTCGCGGGGCCGGGCCCAGTTCGACACCTCGTAGTTGACGTACCCTGCCTCGGTGAGGACCCTCTCGGCGATGAGGTACTTGTCGGCGAGGTCGTCCTCGTCAGTCATCGGTAATTCGCCACGCCGGATGCGCGCTGCCAGCCTGGTGCCCTCTTCGACGATGAGGGAATAGGCGGAGACGTGATCGGGCTCGGCCGACAGCGCGGCCTCGAGACTGCACCGCCAGGAACCGAGGTCCTCCCCGGGGGCGCCGAAGATGAGGTCGAGGCTGACGTCGTCGAATCCCACCTGGCGGGCCAGCCTTGCCATCTCCACGGCACGCCCGGGCCGATGACGACGATCCAGAATCGTCAGGACGAACTCATCGGAGGACTGCATTCCCATGGACAACCGGTTGATCCCGGCTGCGAGCAACCCAGAGAGCACATCCTCGTCCAGGGTTTCCGGGTTGGCCTCCGTGGTGATCTCGGCGTCGTCGTCGATCCCCCACACAGTACGGATGTGATCGACGAGCTCTCCCAGTTGGGCCGGGGTGAGCATCGTCGGAGTGCCTCCCCCGAAGAAGATGGTGGACACCGCCGGACGCCGTCTCCACATCTGCCCAGCGAGGTCCAACTCGCGATGAGCCGCCTCTAGGTAACCAGGGATGGCGTCCTCCCCCATGGCTGCGAGCACATAGGTGTTGAAGTCGCAGTATCCGCACCGGGACGCACAGAACGGCACGTGCAGATAGATGCTCCATGGGCCGTCAGCTGCCTGGAGCTGTGGCAGGTCGCCGTTTGCGTGAGTCATGGTCCTCCTGAGGTCCAAGGTGCGAATGCGGCCCTTGCATGATGCCATCTGGGCCGGAGACGGCTCAGCCGCACGAGTTCACAGCTATTCGAATGGCGAACACCACGATCAACGGGTGAAATTTCAACAGTTTGAGGTTTAAGCTGCCGTCATGATCTTCTCTCGCCGTCACTTCCTCAGCGCATCAGCCGGTTTGGCCACTGCCGCGGTCCTAACCGGATGCGGATCGAACACCGGTAGCGTCTCCACCGGCTCGAAATCCAGCGCCGCTTCGGGTGGCTCCGGAAAAATCGTCCAGTGGTACCACGAATACGGCGAGAAAGGGGTCCAGCAGGCCGTCAATCGCTACGCCAAGGATTACAAGGACGCCACGGTTACCGTGAAGTGGAACCCCGGTACCGACTACATGAAGCTGCTGAGCACCACCCTGCTGTCCGGATCGGGCATCCCTGATGTCTTCGAGTCCGAGTACGGCGCCACCCTCGACATGATTCAGAAGGGTCAGGTCGTTGATCTCACCGACACCATCGGTGACGCCAAGTCCAAGTTCTCGAAGCCGGTGCTGGATCGCATGACCCTCGACGGCAAGGTCTACGCGATCCCGCAGGTCGTCGACATGCAGCTGCTCTACTACCGCAAGTCAGCCCTGGAGAAGGCCAAGCTGTCGGCCCCGACCACCTTCGAGCAGCTCGTCGAGACTGCCAAGGCCGTCAAGACCAAGGAGATGGGCGGCTTCTTCGCTGGCAACGACGGTGGCGTCGGTGTGCTCGGCAACCTTCTCATCTGGGCCTCCGGATTCGACCAGCTCAACGACGACCATACTGACGTCGCCTTCATGGAGCAGGCCTTCTTCGACGCCGTCGCCGCTTACCGCGACTTCTACAAGTCCGGCGCCCTGCTGACTGCCGCCTCCAAGGATTGGTTCGACGCCTCCCCCTTCACCAATGGCGAGACCGCCATGCAGTGGGGCGGCCTGTGGTCGTTGGGCGACATCTCCAAGAAGTGGAAGGACGACTTCGGCGTCATCCCGTTCCCTGCCATCGGTAAGTCCGGCAAGCAGGCCGTGCCCTTCGGCGCCTACGGTTCCTGTGTCGCCGCCAAGGGAGCGAGCAACGACGTCGAGGCCGCCAAGAAGTACGCCAAGTGGCTGTGGGTCGATCAGACCGACAAGCAGGTCGACTTCGCCAACTCCTACGGCACCCACATCCCGTCTCAGCCTGACCTCACCGACAAGTGCTCCCAGATCAACAACGGCGCAGGCAAGGCCGCTGCCGAGATGGTCGACAAGCATGGCAAGGCCGCGAGCCTCTTCTGGACCTCCAAGATCTCCGACGCCTACAGCGCCGCGCTCACGAACGTCGTCAAGAAGGGTGCAGACCCGAAGTCGGCCTTTGCCGGAGTGCAGTCGACGGCCAAGGCCGAGCTCAAGCGCGTCAACAAGTGAGTTCGTCGGCAGTCTCGGTGCCCCCCACCCGCAGTTTCTGGCAGCGGGTTCGGGGGCACCAGGGGCGTAACCTCTGGTTTGCCCTGTTCGTTGCGCCGTTCCTGATCGGGCTGCTGGTCTTCGTCTACATCCCGATCATCTGGAGCGCCTACCTGTCATTCTTCGACGCCCGGGCAACCCTATCCCCCACGAAGTTCGTCGGTTTCGCGAACTACCAGAACCTGTTGTCGGACACCCTGTTCCGCAACTCGATGCTGGTCTTCATCATCTTCGCGGTCTTCATCGTTCCGCTCACCTACGTCTGTTCCCTGGCCCTTGCGCTGGCCCTCAACAACGTCGGCAAGTTCCGGGCCTTCTTCCGCTCCTCCTTCTTCATCCCGACAGCATGTTCCTACGTCGTCGCGGCAATGGTCTGGCGACTCAGCTTCTTCAACGGAGCACGGTTCGGCCTGGCGAACTCCCTGCTGCGCAAGGTCGGCGGTAGCAACATCGACTGGCTGTCCGGAGTGGGCTACTGGTACTGGATCGCGCTGATCTCACTGCGGTTGTGGCTGCAGGTCGGCTACTACATGATCCTGCTCATCGCGGGTCTCAACCGCATCCCCACCGACAGCTATGAAGCTGCCGCGATTGACGGTGCCGGTCGCTGGGCGACCCTGCGTCACGTCACCATGCCGCAGCTGCGGGGAGTGAGTGCGGCCGTCCTCATGCTGCTGCTCATCGGTGCTTTCCAGGCCTTCGACGAGTTCTACAACTTGTTGTCCTCCTCGGGCACCTACCCGCCCTACGCTCGCCCCCCGCTGGTGCATCTGTACCTCATCAGCGTCGGTGGAGCCGACCAGGATCTCGGTATGGGTGGCGCCGGGACCGTCGCCCTCACCGCCATCATCGTGCTGTTCGGACTGGCCCAGAATTGGCTCATGAGTGGCCAGGAGCGTCGCGAGAAGAAGGCCATCAAGCAGTCTGCCAAGACCCACCGCAAGGAGGTGTTCGATGGCTGAGGAACGTTCCCACATGGTCACGGGCCGCTCGAGGCGCTTCTTGCACGGTCTCAAGATCGTCGTGCTGTTCATCCTGGCCCTGCTCTTCCTGCTGCCCTTCTACGTCATCTTCCGCAATGCCTTCAGCAGCTCGGAGGCCTTCGTCGCCGCGGACTGGAAGTGGTTGCCTGACAACCTCGACTTCTCGGTGCTGCGGGATCTCTTCTCCGACACTGACCTCAACCTGCCTGGGGCGATGGTCCACTCAGCCATCCAGGCCGTCGGCCAGACGGTGCTGACGGTCATCGTCAGTTTCATGGCTGGCTACGGGCTGGCAAGATTCCGCAGCAAGGCTGCGACGGTGGTGTTGCGTCTGACGGTACTCACCCTCATGGTACCGACCGCTGTCACCTTCGTGCCGAGTTTCATCATGACGACCCGATTCGGATGGATCGACTCTTACCGTGGCCTCATCATCCCGATGATGTTCTCGGCCTTCGCGACCTACATGTTTCGGCAATCCCTGCTGGAGTTCCCCAAGGAGCTGGAGGAGGCTTCAAACCTCGACGGAGCCAATCCGTGGACGACGATGTGGCGCATTGTCGTCCCCAATTCCAAGGGAATCATCGCGGCCGTGTCGACGATCACCTTCATCGGGGCCTGGAACTCCTTCCTGTGGCCGCTGCTGGTGGCTCGCGACAACACCACGACCGTCCAGCTCACCTTGAGTCGGTTCATGACGAGCCAGGGAGTCAACTACTCCGAGCTCTTCGCCGGCGCTCTGGTGGCAATCGTGCCGGTGGTCATTGTCTTCCTCGTCCTGCAGCGCTACCTGGTGCAGGGCCTGGAGACCTCTGGCATGGACTAAGGAACCGTGCTCCGGCGTAGCTACGCCGTCGAGAACCATCACGAGGGCCGGGACACCATCTGGTGTCCCGGCCCTCGCACGTCAATGGAGTGGCTCAGTCCTCCAGGGTCGACAGGTCCCCCTCGTCCTCTCCCAAGGCACGAGCTTTGAGGACGCGACGCATGATCTTTCCCGAGCGAGTCTTCGGCAACTTCTCGACGAACTCGATGGCGTCGGGCTTTGCGATCGGCGAGAGGGTCTCGGCGACGTGGCCGCGGATGTCGGCGATGAGATCCTTGGACGGCTCATACCCAGTGTTGAGCACGACGACCATGTGGATCGCATTGCCCTTGACCTCGTGCGGCAAACCGATCGCGGCAGCCTCGGCGACGGCCGGGTGGGAGATGAGGGCGGACTCGACCTCGGCGGTGCCGATGCGGTGACCGGACACCTTGATGACGTCGTCGGTACGTCCGATGATCCAGATGTAGCCGTCCTCGTCGATACGGGCGGAGTCGCCGGTGAGGTAGACCCCCGGATACTTCTTCCAGTAGGTCTCGACGTAACGCTCCGGCTCCTTATACAGGGTGCGCAGCATCGACGGCCATGGGTTCTTGAGGACCAGGAAGCCATCGGTGCCCGGCGGGACCTCCTTGCCCTCCTCGTCGACAACGGCGACCTCCTGGCCGGGGATGGGTTTGCCCGCAGATCCCGGCTTCTTCGGCATCGTCGGGAGGCTGGTCAGCTGCATGGCACCGGTCTCGGTCTGGGACCAGGTGTCGATGATGGCGCACGTGCCATCGCCGACGACGTCGTGGAACCACTGCCAGGCCTCCGGGTTGAGGGGCTCACCGGCACTGATGAGGATGCGCAGGCTGGACAGGTCGTGCTTGCGCACCCAGGCGTCACCGAAGCGCATCAAGGTGCGGATGGCCGTCGGAGCGGTGAACAAGCTGTTGATGCCGTAGTGCTCGATGAGCTACCACCACACGTCCGGGTAGGGGAAGACCGGGCTGCCCTCGGCCATGAAGGTGGTCGCGCCGCGCAGCAGCGGGGCGTAGATGACGTAGGAGGTGCCGGTGATCCAGCCCGGGTCGGCCGTGCACCACCAGCGGTCCTCCTCCTTGATGTCGAAGCACTGTTTGAGGGTGGTATAGGTACCAACCTGGTAGCCACCGTGAGTGTGAACGATGGCCTTCGGCTTACCGGTCGAGCCCGAGGTGTAGAGGATGAACAACGGGTCCTCAGCGTCCACCTGGACGGTCTGGCACTTGCCCTTGGCAATCGGCAACTTGCACAGCTCGTGATACCAGTGGTCCCGAGTGGAGTCCAGGGCGACGTCGGACTTGGTGTTGCGCACCACGATGACGTTCTCAACGGTCGGTGAGAACTTCACCGCATCGTCGACGATCTGCTTCATCGGGAAGACCTTGCCGTTGATCCACGACCCGTCAGCGGTGATGACAACCTTGGACTCCGAACCGTCAATACGCTGGTTGAGGGCCTCCGAGGAATAACCGGCGAAGACCACCGAGTGAACGGCACCGATCTTGGCGCAGGCCAGCATCGCGAAGAAGATCTCAGGCATCCGAGGCAGATAGATAGTGACGACGTCACCCTTGCGCACGCCCATCGAAAGCAGGATGTTGGCCATCTGCTCGACCTCGCGGTTGAGGGCGAAGTAGGAGAAGGTGCGCACCTCGTCGGTGTCCTCACCGACCCAGATGAGGGCCAACTTGTTACGACGCGCGGTATCGAGATGACGGTCCACCGCATTGGTGACGATGTTCGTGCTGGCCCCGGTGAACCACTTGAAGAACGGAGTGTCGGAACGATCCAGAACCTTGTCCCACGGCTTCGACCACTCGAGCTCCCGGGCTCGTTCCTCCCAGTAAGCGACTGGGTCGGCCTTGGCCTTCTCCTCGAGCGCCTTCCAGTCCGAGACCCAGGAGTTGTCGATGATGCTCTGATCAGGCTCGAAGACGTCCTGTTGGTCCGTCATACGGTCCTCCTCGACGCTTCTACCGCTCTTGCGGCATCCGTTTCGTGTGTTGGGAACGATAGAACCACACCGTCAGGTTGTTTGTGAGGAAAATCACAACAATTTTCCGATTCCTCTTTGCCACACTGGATACATGACTTCCTACCTGCCTCCGTCGTCCACTCCTGTCCGCCGACGTCGGGCCGAACCACCGAGCCGCACGAACTCCATCGCCAGCAGCGCCGGGGTGATGGCTGTCGTCGTCGCGATCATGTGGGTCCTCGAGGTCGTCGACACCGTGCTCGGCAACACCCTCGATCAGTTCGGGATCCATTCCTGGACCGGTCAGGGGCTGTGGGAAATCTTCACTGCTCCGTGGCTGCATTACGGCTGGGCCCATCTGGCCGGTAACTCCGTGCCGCTCTTCGTCCTCGGCATGCTCGTCTACATGGAATCGACATCAACCTGGGTCATCTCGGGGCTCATGATCACGGTGTGCTCGGGGCTCTTCGCGTGGTTCTTCAGCGCGCCAGGAACCATCACCCTCGGTGCGTCCGGGATCGTCTTCGGTTGGTTGGCGTATCTGCTGGTCCGGGGCCTGTTCACCAAGAGGCTGCGCGACATCCTGGTGGCCATCGTCGTCTTCCTCATCTACGGGTCTGTGCTGTGGGGTGTGCTTCCGGGACAGGCTGGGGTGTCCTGGCAGGCCCATCTGGGCGGTGCGGTCGGAGGTGTCATCGCGGCGTCGTGGCTGGCTCGTCGTCCCAGGTGAGACTGCCTGACCAGGGGTGGTAGCTTCCACCGGGTGAGCACCCTTCCTTTCGTCTCCGACACCTTTGACGCAGACCGTTGGCGCGAGGTCAACCTTCCCGGCGACCCCTTGACCGACATGACCTTCCACCGCCTTATCTCGCGTGGAGAGGTCGACCACGCCCCGGCCGGCGAGGACCTGCCGGTGGTGCGGATCGCCTTCGACCGTCCTGCCATCCGCAACGCCTTCCGCCCGCACACCGTCGACGAGCTGTACCGCTGTATCGACGCGGCACGCTGCACCCCTGACGTGGCAGCGATCATCCTGACCGGGAATGGCCCCTCTCCGCGCGACGGCGGATACTCCTTCTGCTCCGGCGGTGACCAGCGCATTCGCGGTGCAGCTGGTTACCAGTACGAGTCCGAGGAGACGGCCGGCGACGAGGACCTGGCCACCGACGCCCGCCGAGAGCGGATCGCCAGGGGACGTCTGGGGCGTCTCCACATCCTCGAGGTGCAGCGGCTCATGCGCGCCACCCCCAAGCCGATCATCGCCGCCATTCCTGGTTGGACGACCGGTGGTGGCCACTCCCTCATGGTGGTGGCCGACATGGCGGTGGCCAGCCGGGAGAACGCTCGGTTCAAGCAGGTTGATGCCAATGTCGGCTCCTTCGACGCCGGATATGGTTCGGCCCTGCTGGCTCGCCAGATCGGTGACAAGAGGGCCCGCGAGATCTTCTTCCTGGCGGAGACGTACACCGCCGAGCAGGCCGAGCGGTGGGGGGTCATCAACCGTGCCGTCGATCACGTCGAGCTGGAGAGCATCGCCATCGAGTGGGGCCTGACGATCGCCGGTAAGTCCCCGCAGGCCATCCGAATGCTCAAGTACGCCTTCAACATGGTCGACGACGGCATCGCCGGTCAGCAGGCGTTCGCCGGGGAGGCAACCCGCATGGCATACATGACCGAGGAGGCCCAGGAGGGTCGCGACGCCTTCCTCGAGCACCGCTCCCCCGACTGGTCCAGCTACCCGTACTACTTCTGATTCCTCACCTCTGGACACCACGACCCGACAGGAGGCCCGATGGCCGAGACCGCACGACTGCACGTCGTCAGGGTGGAACGCACCCAGACAGACGTCGTCTGGCTGACCGAGCGCTTGACACGCTTCTTCCAAGGCTCAACGCGCTCGGTTCTCGTGCCGGCCGGGAGCGAGGAGAACCCAGTGGCCACCCTCGAGGACGTCGAGAGGAGGACGGTCTTCCTGCCCGATGAGGTCGGGCTCGTGATGCGCACGTCCGGGTCGACCTCTGCTCACGGACGCCTCGTGGGTATCTCAGCGGCTCAGCTGCTGGCGTCCATCAACGCCACGGATGCGCGACTTGGCGGGGCCGGAACCTGGGTGCTCGCCCTTCCCCCCAACCACATTGCCGGTCTACAGGTCGTCGCCAGGGCCGCAGCCGGTGATCGCTCGGTGGTCGTCGTCGAGGGGAAGGTGACTCCTCAGGCCCTGTCTGACGCCATCGACGAAGCGGTACGGAGGGATCCGAACGGTCGGGTGTATCTGTCCCTGGTGCCGACCCAGCTGACCGACTGCATGGATGACTCAGTTGCCCGTGACGCCTTGACGCGGTGTTCCGCGATTCTCGTCGGGGGTGCCGCGACCTCCTCGCAGTTGGTTTCCGAGGCTCGAGCTGCGGGGATGCCGATCGTGCTGACCTATGGCATGAGCGAGACCTGTGGCGGTTGTGTCTACGACGGGGTCCCGCTCGACGGGGTGCAGGTTCGTCTGGACGAGGATGGTCGGGTGTCACTGTCTGGTCCGATGGTGATGTCGGGGTATCTCGATGAGGGACCGGCCGATGATTGGTACCTCACCGGCGACATCGCCCACTGGCGAGACGGCCGACTCGCCGTCGATGGTCGGGCCGACGACCTCATCATTTCCGGTGGACTCAAGATCTCCCCCAGCCAGGTGGCCGATGCCGTCACCGCAACCGGGTTGGTGAAGGACTGTGTCGTCGTCGGGCTGCCCGACGAGAGGTGGGGCCAGGTCGTCACGGCCGTCGTCACGGGATGTCAGGAACCGGAGCGTGTCCGGGACACCGTCAATCTGCCACGGGAACTTCGTCCGCGAATCGTCGTGACGGTCGAGGCCATTCCCATGCTGGCTTCCGGGAAAGTGGATCGTCTCGAGGTGAGGAGACTAGCCGAGCAGGCCAAGGCAAACGGATCTGCCTGGACGCGTTGACTCAGGCCGCTGCTGCCGTTCCCGCGGCCGGCCGACAGGCCCGGAGTAGCATCTCCCCTCGTGCACACCTTGTCCTGCGATGTCGACCTGTCCGCTGCGAGTGGGGCTCGGTGGTTGGATACCGCGCGTCGTTACTGCCCGCCCGAGGTCGAGCCGTGGATCTGGGTGGCTCCCGACACCGACGATGCCCCGGCCATGGTCGGGTGGGGCGAGCAGGCCCGCTTCACCGCAGGCGGCCACGGCGCTGCCGCGAAGGCGTTCAATGCCTACTCATCGTGGGCTGCGCAGCACTCTGACGCAGCTCCCGTGGCTTTCGGTTCTTTCCCGTTTTCCCGGGACGAGGACGGATTCCTCGTCGTCCCCGCTGTCCTCCTCCTCCGTCGTCACCTGGGCGAGCGCACTCTCGTCTTCTGCGCGGATCCCACCCCGATTCATCGCGGCGATTCTGACCTGCCGGTCATCGAGACCCAGCTTCCCGATCTTGACGCTGAGAACTGGGGCCAGGCCGTCAACGCCGCGACGACCCGGCTGTCCCAGGACCCCGAGCTGGAAAAAGTGGTGCTCTCGCGGTCGGTGACCGTCCAGGCGTCCGCCCCGATGGACCGTGGACTCGTCGCGTCCCGGCTATCGGGCAAGTTCAGCGGCTGCTGGACCTACTGCCATGACGGCCTGGTTGGGGCGACTCCCGAGTTGCTCGTTGATTGCCGCGATGGCCTGTTCCGTTGCCGGGTGCTCGCCGGTACCCGCAAGCCTTCCTGGTCCCATGAGTTGTTGCAGGATCCCAAGGAGCATCGTGAGCACGAGCTGGCGGTGGCTTCCGTGACCGATCGGCTTTCTGAAGCTGGCCTGTCCGACCCTGCCGTTCGAGGACCGTTCCTTCTGGAACTGCCCAATGTCACCCACCTGGCCACGGACATCACCGCTAGGGTCGGCACGTCGAATGCTGCACAGATCGTTGACGTCATCCACCCGACCGCAGCTGTGTGCGGCACTCCTCGAGAGCTCGCCTACCAGTTCATCGAGCAGACCGAGGTCATTGACCGAGGACGGTTCGCCGGGCCAGTGGGATGGATGTCGCCGGATGGGTCAGGCCAGTGGGCCTTGGCTCTGCGCTGTGGTCAGTTCTCCGAGGACAACCGATCCGTCCGGGTACACGCCGGTGCGGGCATCATGCCCAGCTCCGACCCGGACAAGGAATGGATCGAGACCGGAGCCAAGATGGAGGCCTTCACGTCGGCGTTGGAGGGCTGAGACCCCTCAGACCTGCGGCAATGTCACCTCGACGATGCTTCGTCCGCGGACAGATTCAGTCAGGAAATCCGTGGTCTCGACGCACTGGTAGCGGGCCCCGACGGTCTTCGCCAGCCCTGCCAGATCGAGCTCCTGCGGGGTGAGGAAGAACCTCTCCAACACCGGACGAGGAGCAGCGGCGTGCTCCAGACCGGTGAAGATCGCTCCCCCGGCGTCATTGAGGACGACGACCTGGACGTCGATGTCCCGTTCCGCAGCTCCCCTGAGGAGGGCGGTCGCGTCGTGGGCGGCAGTAAGGTCCCCGACGACGACTCGCACCGGCATTCCCAGCCCCAGGTGCAGGCCGACACCTGTCGAAGCGGTGCCGTCAATCCCAGCCAGTCCTCGGTTGGCGATGGCCACCGGTCCCCGCTGCTCGGGAACGGCGCAGCGATCGAAGGAGCGGATGACGGCGGAAGCGCCGAGCACGAGAAGTGGCCCGACCTCGCGGCAGGCGTCGGCCCAGATGGCCGCGCAGATCTCGTCCTTGCGAGTGGCGGCTACCGGATGGTCGGCGCGTTTCCACCGAGCGAGCCAGGCCTCGTCCCGACTGGCGGTGCGCACCGTGATGGGACCTGGGACGACCCGGGCACCACCGGCGACGTCGGTCCAGCGAGAACCGTCGGCGACGACGGTGACGGGCTGGTTCGCCAAGAGTCGTGTAACGGGTCGTGACAAGGTGGGATGTCCGAGGACGAGGACGGCCTCGACCTCGTCGGCCAGATTGGTACCGAGCACTCCTTGGTAGTCGGTGAGGGCGTTCTCCCCCACTCGCGCCCCGGAACTCGGCTCGGCCAGCAGTGGCCAGCATCCTTCCTCGGCCAGGGCGACGGCGTCACGTCCGGCACCGTCACCGGCGACGACGACGGTGTGAGGAGGCATGAAGACCGGGGTCGACGGCCGGACGATCCTGTCCACGACTCGGGGCTTGGGGGGCACCGGATGCCACGGCTCGTCGGGGACGAGCGGGTCACGGAATCCGACGTTGAGATGGACCGGCCCGGGGTCCGAGGACAGCGCCCCACTGGCAGCCGTCACGGCACGCAGCACGAGCCCGTCGAGACGGTCGTCAGCGGGGAAGCCGGCGGGAATGGCGCCGAAGAACCTCGGTGCCGTTCCGTAAATCCCTTCCTGGGTGGTGGTCTGGTTGGCGCCGGTCTGCCACATCTCGTGGGGACGATCGGCAGAGCACACGATGAGCGGAACTCCGCTGGCGTCGGCCTCCAACACCGCGGGATGCAGGTTGGCCACCGCTGTCCCCGAGGTCGTCACGACCACGGCCGGGCGCCACAAACCCTCCATCATCGAGCCTCGTGAGAGCCCCAGGGCGACGAATCCGGCCGACCGTTCGTCGAGACGCACGTGGACGTGCAGCCATCCAGCAGCCTCAGCATCCGCCAAGGCATATCCGATGGGGGCGTCGCGGGATCCAGGACAGTAGACGACATGTTCGACCCCGGCTCCGACAAGGGCACTCACCAATCGGCGAGCTACTGCAGTGGAGGGGTTCACGGTCATCTCCGTTCCAAGTCGGCCAGGGCGGCCACGGTGAGATCCAGACGCTCGGTCCATCTCGGACACAGGTCGTCGTCGGGATCGTCGGCCTCGACGTCGACCACGCCTCGCTGCGGAGTCAGGTAGCCGTCAACGGGCATCAGGGGTGAGCCACTGACGTCACCACGGAAGAGCCTCAGGGTTCCCAACCCGCAGGCATGGTCGAGCTCGGGCAGGGCGGCCGCCAGGTGGGTGGCCAGTCCGATGCCGATGCTGGTGTCCAGGGCCGAGGAGACGACGGCCGGCAACCCGGCGGCATCGATGACCTCGAGGGCGCGGACAACACCGGCCAACGGCTGAGCCTTGACGATGATGAGGTCGGCCGCACCAGCTCGTGCCACCGCAACCGGGTCGTCAGCGCGACGCACCGACTCGTCGGCCGCCACCGGAACATCGACCCGGCGTCTCACCTGGGCGAGATCCTCGATCTGGGGGCAAGGCTGCTCGACGTACTCCAGTCCCTCGGCTGCGGCGTTGAGTTCGGTGATGGCCCACACTGCCGTCTCGACGTCCCACGCAGCATTGGCGTCCACCCGGATCTGGCCGTCTGGCATGGCCTCACGCACCGCGGCGACCCGGCGGCAGTCCTCCCACAAGTCGCTGCGGGGATCGGCGACCTTGACCTTGGCGGTGGTGCAGGCCGATTCAGCTGCCATCGTCCGGGCGAGATCGGCGTCAACGACAGGGATGGTGACGTTAACGGGAATGCGGTCACGTCGGGCGGCCGGGACAGGTTGAGTGGCCCCCTCGATGCCCGCACGCAACCAGGACGCGGACTCGGCCGGGTCGTAGTCCCAGAACGGGGACCACTCTCCCCAGCCCTCCGGGCCGTGCAGCAGGGTTCCCTCGCGCACCTCGATGCCACGAAACCTCACCGTCAGCGGCACGGTGAAGGCGATCACCTGGTCGATGCCGCGATCAGCCAGCTGGGGCGGAACCTGCAGCCGACGGGCGTGCAGTCGGGAACTCACTTCTTCTCCGTCGACTCGCCGGTGCGCAGAGCGGCCACGAAGGCCTCCTGGGGCACCTCGACCGAGCCGACCACCTTCATCCGTTTCTTACCGGCCTTCTGCTTCTCGAGCAACTTGCGCTTTCGGGAGATGTCACCGCCGTAACACTTGGCCAACACGTCCTTGCGGACGGCACGGATGGTCTCTCGGGCGATGACGCGAGCGCCGATGGCAGCCTGGATCGGCACCTCGAACTGCTGGCGCGGGATGAGTTCCTTGAGCTTGGCCGCCATCGCGACGCCATAGGAATAGGACTTGTCGCGGTGGACGATGGAGCTGAGGGCATCGACCGGATCGCCATTGAGCAGGATGTCGACCTTGACGAGGTCAGCGGCCTGCTCACCCGCCTCGTGGTAATCCAGCGAGGCGTAGCCCTTCGTGCGGGACTTGAGCTGGTCGAAGAAGTCGAAGACGATCTCCGAGAGGGGTAGTCGGTACCGAATCTCCACGCGGTCCGAGGAGAGGTAGTCCAGTCCCTGCTGGACCCCACGACGCTGCTGGCACAGCTCGAGGATGGTGCCGATGTACTCAGCAGGACTGAGGATGGTGGCATCGACGATGGGCTCGTGCACCTCGGCGATACGCCCGGAGGTCGGGTACTCCGACGGGTTGGTGACGGTGACGGTCGACCCATCCTCCATGAGGACGTGATGCACCACCGAGGGCGCGGTGGAGATGAGATCGAGATCGAACTCGCGTTCCAGGCGCTCGCGCACGATCTCCATGTGCAGCAATCCCAGGAAGCCGACGCGGAAACCAAATCCCAGGGCGGTCGAGGTCTCGGGCTCGTAGACCAGGGCTGCGTCGTTGAGCTGCAGCTTGTCGAGGGCGTCGCGCAACTCCGGATAGTCCTTGGCATCGATTGGGAAGAGCCCCGAGTACACCATGGGCTTGGGATGCTGGTACCCGCCGAGATCCTTCTCGGAGGGCTTAGCGGCATTGGTGACGGTGTCGCCGACTCGGGACTGACGGACATCCTTAACGCCAGTGATGAGGTAACCGACCTCGCCGACGGACAGTCCGTCAGCTGGCACCATCTCCGGGGAGATGACGCCGATTTCGAGCACCTCGTGGGCTGCCCCGGTACTCATCATGAGGATCTTCTCGCGGTAACGCAAAGCGCCATCGACGACGCGAACATAGGTGACGACGCCGCGGTAGGTGTCGTAGACCGAGTCGAAGATGAGGGCACGAGCTGGAGCGTTGGCCACTCCTTCGGGAGCAGGCACCTTAGCGACGATGGTGTCGAGCAGGTCGTCTACCCCGTCACCGGTCTTCGCGGAGACCCGCAGCACCTCGGACTCATCACATCCAATGATTCCGGCGATCTCAGCGGCGTGACGATCCGGTTCGGCGCCCGGAAGGTCAATCTTGTTGAGAACTGGGATGATCTCCAGGTCGGCCTCCAGGGCCAGGTACAGGTTGGCCAGGGTCTGGGCCTCGATGCCCTGAGCCGCGTCGACGAGCAGAATCGCCCCCTCACAAGCCTGCAGGGACCGCGAGACCTCGTAGGAGAAGTCGACGTGCCCCGGGGTGTCGATCATGTTGAGAATGTGGGTGGCACCGTCGACCTCCCACGGCATCCGCACCGCCTGGGACTTGATGGTGATGCCGCGTTCCCGCTCGATGTCCATACGGTCCAGGTACTGAGCGCGAGCGCTGCGCTCGTCAAGGACACCGGTGATCTGCAACATCCGGTCGGCCAGGGTCGACTTGCCGTGATCAATGTGCGCGATGATGCAGAAGTTCCGAATGATGGCTGGATCTGTGCTGCCAGGCTGAGGCGCGGACATCTGCTCCCTCATGTCTCGACGATGGTGCCGGGGGTGCCCGGCTCAACTTCCAGTCTCTCACGCACCAGCGACACAGTGCTCAACCAGTGCTCACGGCCTGGTTCAACTCAGTACTCATCACGGCGCTCATCCCGTCGACCACACGTCAATCCCGACGGTCAGCTCCACACCCGATTAGGCTTGAATCATGGTCGCCGACGACAGCCTCCGACATGCGAGCCTCGATCCGTCCACCCAGCAATCCTTCGAACTGCGCTGGGAGCGTTATCTCCCCGATCTGTGGATCGGTCTCAGCAGGGTCTACGGCGATCGCGCCGACGAAACCTTGCAGAGAGTCCGGGACATTCTCGTGACCCGGATCGCCAAGCGCCCTGACGATCTCAAGCGTCTCGATGAGGCTCGGCTCCTTGAACCCGACTGGCTGCAGAAGCCGTCCATGATCGGATACGCCACCTACACCGACCGTTTTGCGGGCACCATCAAGGGCATCAACGATCATCTGGACCATCTGTCCGAGATGGGGGTGCGATATCTGCACCTCATGCCCTTGCTGCAACCACGACAAGGAGTCAATGACGGGGGCTACGCCGTCGCCGACCATCACACGATCCGTACTGATCTGGGTACGATGGACGATCTCGACGATCTGACGACCACGCTGAGGAGCCACGGCATCTCCCTGGTCGTGGACCTGGTCGTCAACCATGTGGCGGCCGAGCATGAGTGGGCTCAGCGAGCACGTGCTGGTCAGCAGAAATACCGTGACTACTTCCACGTCCTGAAGACTCAGGAGGAGGTCGATGCCTGGGAGAAGGATCTCCCGGAGGTCTTCCCCGACTTTGCGCGTGGCAATTTCACCTGGAACGACGACTGTCAGGGATGGGTCTGGACGACCTTCAACGAGTTCCAGTGGGACCTCAACTGGGCCAATCCCGACGTCTTCTGCGAGTTCCTCGACTTCATGTGCGAACTCGCCAACCGCGGAGTCGAGGTCTTCCGTCTGGACGCCATCGCCTTCATCTGGAAGAAGCTCGGCACCGGCTGCCAGAACCTCCCACAAGTCCACGACATCACCCAGTCACTGCGCCAGGCGATGCGAATCGTCGCTCCTGCCGTGGCCTTCAAGGCCGAGGCTGTCGTCGGCCCGAATGACCTCATCGGGTACCTGGGACGAGGTCGCCACTGGAGCAGGCTCTCGGACATGGCGTACCACAATAGCCTCATGGTGCAGCTGTGGAGCGCCCTGGCTGCCCGCGACGTCAGTCTCATGGAGACGGCCTTGAGCCGGGTCCCCGACAAGCCCTCGACGACAACCTGGGCCACCTATGCCCGGTGTCACGACGACATCGGATGGGCGATCGACGACGCTGACGCCCGCGACACCGGGCTGGACCCCGTCGCCCACCGTCAATTCCTCTCAGACTTCTACTCTGGGGATTTCCCCGGGTCCTTCGCCCGCGGCCTGGTCTTCCAGGACAACCCGGAGACCGGAGACCGTCGCATCAGCGGCTCCCTGGCGAGCCTCGCTGGATTGGAACGTGCCCTGGAGGCCGAGGACCCGGCCCTCATCGACGCCGCCATCGCCCGCATCGTCATGTTGCACACCGCGATCCTGGGGTACGGCGGCGTGCCGCTCATCTGGATGGGTGACGAGGTCGGAATGCTCAACGACGACTGGCAGCGCGACCCTGATCATACTGACGATAACCGATGGGTCCATCGTCCGGTGATGGACTGGTCGTTGGTGGAGCAGGCTCAGGCCGAGCCTCACAGCGTCCCTGGTCGAATCTGGCGCGGGGTGAGACGAGCCATCAATGCCCGTCGTCGCAGCCCCGAGTTCCATGCGTCGGTGGAGACGGTCGTACTGCCCTCACCCAGCCGCAAGGTCATCATGTGGGGCCGACCGCATCCAGAAGGCCGAATGATCGAGCTGTACAACGTCAGCGAGCAGGAAGTCTGGTTCCCCATGGAAACCCTCCGATCGGAACTCGACGACGTCGTCACCGAGCTGCTGAGCGGATTCGACTACGATCTCACCCCCATGAACCTGCGGCTTGCCCCATACGAGTGTCTCTGGTTGAGTGCCCGACCTGGATCCTGATGTGCCCACCACAATGCTCCGACTAGGGGTGAGACCACGAGGGTACCCGCTGATTTGGGGCGTACGGCGTCGATTTGGTAACATGACCTGTCGCGCCTGTTTGGCGCTTTCCACGTACACCGATCAAGGAATCAGAGGCTGCCCAGTGCCGAACATCAAGTCGCAGATGAAGCGCGTGAAGACCAACGAGAAGTCGCGCCAGCGCAACAAGGCCGTCAAGTCCGCCCTGCGCACCTACGTGCGCAACTTCCGTCGCGCCGCTGAGGCCGGAGACGTCGAGGTCGCCACCAAGGCTGCCAAGATCGCCAACCGTCAGCTCGACAAGGCCGTGTCGAAGGGCGTCATCCACAAGAACCAGGCCGCCAACCGCAAGTCGGCCATCTCCAAGAAGCTCAACTCTCTGGCTGCCTGAGTCTTCCTCTCCCCTTCAGGGGATGCACAGAGCGCCTCGACCCACTGGGTGGTCGAGGCGCTTGACGTTCCTGTCGTGGAGCATGTCAAGACGCTACCGCCAATCATGCGGCCCGGCCAACCCAGGAACTCCATCGGACCTGACACTCTTCAGAGCCTTGGTAAGGATACGGCCCGGGGCTCTGGTTCAGGATTGTCGGGCCCTCTCGACGTCGATGAGCATCGACTCCAGGGCGTAATCGGCGTCAACTGCGGCACCCTTGACGGCGGCGTCGCAGGTACTGACGAGCCGAATTGCCTTGGCCGCTCCAGCCTTGCTCCAGGACCGAGCCTGCTTGTTGAGGGCCTTGAGTTTCCATGGCGAGACGCCGATCGCCTGAGCCAGCTGTTTGTCCCCCATCCGCTGGCTGCGCATGTCCAGGAACAGTCCCAGGGATCGTAGACCGCGAGCCATCGCGGCCGTCACCGCTGCTGGCTGAACCCCGGTCGACAACCCCCAGCGCAAGGTTTCCAGGGCATCGGGAAGCCGTCCTTCCAGGCTGGCGTCGGCAACATTGAATGCCGAGATCTCCGCCCTGCCACCGAAATAAGTCTTGACGGTCTCGGTCCCGATCCGGCCATCCGGTGAATCGCTGGCCAGCTGGTCGATGGCCGCGGCCAAAGTGCGAAGATCGTTGCCAAGGGCTTGGTGCAAGGCGTCGTAGGCGTCATGATCCATGTCGAGATGGGCTCGACGAGCCTCCTTGGCGATGAAGTCAGGGATGGCCCAAGGCTTGGGGGGTCCCACCTTCACCGTCTCGATCTTCGCCTTGGAGAGCTTGGTCAAGAGCCCCTTTCCCTTCATCCCACCGGGATGGACGAGGACGAGGCACAGGTCGTCCGAGGGTTGTGACGCCGTGGTGACGACCAGGTCGAAGAGGTCCTTGTCGAGATCAGCGATGGAATCGACGACGACGATCGTCGCCTCGCTGAACAGGGACCCTCCGGTGGCTTCCACGAACCGGCCCGCGTCGACCTCGCGGCCCTCCAACTCAACCAGTTCAGCCTCTGGGACCTCCTGTCGGGCGGCTTTCACCCGAGCATCGACGGCCCTGTCCGACAACAGGGTCTCCGACCCCTGGACCAACAATGCTGTGCCGTAGACCGAACTCACTCTCCCAAGGATGCCAGAGGATGCCGTCAGGATCGCGTCAGGTGGTGTTCTGTCTCGTCAGAGGATCAGTGAGAGTGCAGCCACTCCAACCGGGTGCGCAGCAGATCCATCGGCGCTGACTCATTCTTGGGGCCCGGCACCTCTCGGTAGAGCTGCCCCCAGCCCGCCTGCGGGGTGAGGTCGTGATGGCGGGAGTAGTCGAGCAGGGCTCGATGAATCTCTCGGCGCATTTCGCGCGGGTCACTGATGGTGTCATACACCGAGCCACCACGGCGCTGCAGGGCGACGAGGTCGTCACGTCGGGCCTGCCTCTCCTCCGCTGCCTTCGACGCCTTGGAGGCACGGCGAGCCGAGGCGACGCGCCGGGCCTGCTCGGCGCGGATCTTCTCGTCACGGGCCAGCAGAGCGCGCTCCTGCTCAGGACTCAAGAGGCCGTCGAGGGCGAAGAGTCCGCCATCGGATGGGAGGGGAGCGTAGGTGTCGATGACCTCGCCGAGGATGGCATCAGAGGCGACGGCCTGCCAGGTCCCGGCATCAGGGTCAGGCTCGGAGCGTTCCCGGGTGTCGAACTCCTCGATGAGGTCCGGCTCCTCGGGCGGCCCGATGACGTGGTCGCGAGTCTCCTCCATCTCGGAGGCCATGTCGAGCAGACGTCCCACTACTGGCAAGAAGACCGTGGCACGCTCGCGACGATTGCGCGCACGAACCACACGCCCCACCATCTGTGCGAAGAACAGCGGGGTCGAGGCCGTCGTCGAGTAGATCAGCACGGCAGCGTCGGGAACGTCGACCCCCTCGGTGATGAGGCGCACACAGACCGCGCAGATCTTGTCCGGGTCGTCACGGTAGACGGTGAGTTTCTTGGCCGAGGCCGCATCCTCGGACAGGATCACCGAGGGCTCATTGCCCGTGACCTCTCGCCAGACCTCCGCGTATTCCTTGGCCACCTTCTGATTCGAGGCCGGGATGAGCACCTTGGCGTGCGGGATCGTCCCGGAATCGCGCAGCTGGTTCACCCGCGCCCATGCCGCGGCCATGACATGGGCGATCCACTCCCCGTCTGAGTCCAAGGCGGTACGCCAGGCCATTTCCTCGTTGGCCTTGGTGAGTTCGGAGTCACCGAGAATGGCGGTGTGGGTCTCCCCCAGCGCGTCGGTCCAGGTGGATCGTCCGGTATAGGTGGCGAAGGTGACGGGACGCACGACCCCGTCACGCAGGGCGTCACCGTAGCCATAGGTGTAGTCGGCCACCGACTCGAAGGCGCCGTCGCCGACTTCCTCGTAGCGGACGTGAGCGATCCTGGCCTCATCGGAACGGAACGGGGTTCCGGTAACACCGAGGCGTCGCACCGCGCCCGAGAAGGCCTCGATGACGCCAGATCCCCAGCTCATGACGTCGCCGGCGTGGTGGATCTCGTCGAAGATGACGAGGGTGCGCATGTTAGTAGACCGGGCTGCGTGGAGGGTTGGTTTCTGGGCGACCTGGGCGTAGGTGACGACGCAGCCGTGGCAGTCGGGCGGAAGCGCCTCAGCATTCGTGGTGTCGCGCAGGTCAAAGCCGAGTCCGCGGGCCGCACCTATCCACTGGGTGCGCAGATGGTCGGTCGGGCAGACGACGATGACACGGTTGATGACGTGGTCCTGCCACAGGTGAGCCGCGACGGCCAGGGTGAACGTCGTCTTGCCGGCGCCAGGGGTAGCGCACACCAGCCAGTCACGTGGGCTGGAAGCCAGGTACGAATCCAGCGCCTCCCGCTGCCATGTGCGCAACCGCATCGGCATGCGAGGCCCTTTGGTCGTGAACCGTGACGCCACCTGCTCTCCTTCCCGTGAGGGCTCACCTCAGGTGAACCGACCGCTCAGATTAGCGCGCTCGTCCGACACCTCCACATCGACGAATCTCCCTGCGACGCGGAACACGGGATCAGTCATGATCGCGTCTGCACCAGGACGGTCCCACCACTGCGCGCCAGCAGAACCGTACTTTCCTCGTCAGTGCGGTGAACCTGCATCCCCATCTTCTTGGCCAGGGAAATGGCCTTGTGAGAGGGATGTCCGAAAGGGTTGGCCTTACCTGCCGAAATCACCGCGACGCTAGCCCCTGTCGCGGCCCAGAAGTCGTCGTCCTGATGAGCAGATCCGTGATGGGGAACCACGAGGACGTCACTCGACAGATCAGCGTGATCTGCCAGGACGTGGCGCTGCTCACCGAGCTCGGCATCTCCTGGAAGGAGAACTCGTAGCCCCTCGACCGTGGCCTTGACGATGACGGAGGAATTGTTCTCAACGGCAGGTTCCTCCTCCGATTCGTCAGCGTCGACCAGGTGGATTCCACCGAAAAGCGTGAGACTCGCCGTACCAACCGTCATGACCTGGCCCGGGTGTGCGACGAGAACCTGTGCTCCCATCTGGGTGGCGACCTGCGTCACCCGCTTGGCTGCCCATTCCGGAGACGCCAGTTGAGAGACGACGACAGTCGTCGTCGGCCCATGATCACGAATGACGTCCAACCCGTCGATGTGGTCGCCGTGGTAGTGACTGAGAACCACCATGGGCACCTGGTTGACGTCTAGATCATCGAGGCACCGGCCCAGCCTGTCAGGATCAGGACCAGTGTCGACGACGACTGCGGCACGAGGGCCAGCGCGCACCAACGCGGCACTTCCCTGCCCGACGTCGCAGATGGCCACCTGCCACGCCCCCGGCCAGCCAGGGACAGGAGGGCGGACGACAGTGGCCGCAACCACCGCGACGCCTGCCACCACCGTCAACCATGGCCGTGCCAGGACAGCAGGTGTGATCAAGGCCAGGCCCAGACACAACCCACCGAGGACGACGAGGGCCGTCCCTCCCGCTGGCCAGGTCAACAGGCCAGCCGGAGCCTTGGCTCCCAGGTGCGCGATCCAGATGATCGGCTGGACACACCATCCCGCCAGGCGTCCCAACGGCACGGCCAGCGGTGGCCAGATGAAGGCCACGAGTCCAGCCGTCATTCCCAGGGCCGAGGCGAGCGGAACGAAGGGAGCTGCGGCCAGGTTGGCGACCAGACCGGTGGTGGAAACCGTCCCTGCCATCCAGGTGACGACTGGCTGGGTCGCAAGCTGGGCGGCCCATGGCACGGTGACGGCCGCTGCCAACCAGGTCGGCGCCCACGCCATCGCGGTCGTCCAGGGTCGGGCCCACCACAAAATCCCTGCCGTGGCGCAGGCGGACAGCCAGAATCCCACTGATCGCACCAGCCACGGATCGACGAGCATGAGTCCGGCCACCGCGACCGCCAAGGTCCGTACTCCCCCGCGACGATCGAAGGACACCCCGGTCGCCGCCATGGCGACGGCTCCCATGGCAGCTGCACGCACCACGGATGCCTCTGCTCGACACACCGCGACGAAACCGACGACCCCGATCACCGAGAGCACGCGTAACCCGCGCCTCCTCATGCCGCACCACGCTCCGATCCACCACAGCAAAGCGGTCGTGGACGCCAAGTTGGCTCCTGAGACGGCCATGAGGTGGGTCAATGCAGTGACGCGGAAGTCCTCCGACATCTCCTCCGACACCGCCGCGGTATCCCCAACGACCAGGGACGGCACGATGGCCCGCTGACCGTCAGGGCACCTTGCCACCGCCCTCACCAGGCCGGCGCGAAAGCGATTGACGGCACGGTCTAGCGGACCGGCGGGAGCGACAACCTTGGGCGGTGAGCGCAGCTTCATGACAGCCGCTTCCGAGCGTCCCTCCCGTGGCGGGGTCAGCAGCCCACGCACCTCGATCTGTTCCCCGACGGACAGCTTCGCGGCTGCGGCCGATCTCAGCCCCGTTGCCATGACGACGACCTGTGTCGACTGCCTGATGACCCGGTCCTCGGTGGCGACGCGACTGACAGCGAGGGTGATCATGACCATCGGTCCTCCCGACCCGTTGCCGTCAAAGGTCCGTGGCTCCACGGTCACCCGACCTGTCACGGTCACCATGGCCCCTTCGTCAGCCAGCTCCGCCACTCCCATGCCATGGACGATGTGGTCGCGCATTCCGGAGGTGACAAGGACGCTGAGACCCACGAGGGCCGTGACGACCACGAGCCATCCCTTGCGCCGTGCTGCGATCATGCTCGCGAGAAGCCATCCCGCAGCAGCGACGAGGATGAGCCGAGGCCGACCACTGATCCCCAGTGCAGCCGCCACACACGCCGTCACGGCGACCGGAACCATGCGGACGTCAGGTGTGACGGCCTGCTCGCCATGGCCATGCTCAGACCGTGGCATGGGGTCTGATCTTCTCGAAGGTCTTGGGACCGACCCCTGAGATTTCGCGCAACTGATCGACCGAGGTGAAGCGACCATGTTCCTGCCGCCACGCCACGATCCGACCGGCCATGACCGGCCCCACCCCATCGATCGACTCGAGCTCACCCTGGCTCGCGGTGTTGAGATTGATCGGAGCGCCAGCCGCGGACGGCCCGCCGGCGGCCCCACCAGTATCACTCGGTCCGGTTCTCTGAGTCGCTGTGACGCTGCCAGTCTGACCAGGCGGGGCCACCATTCCGTCCCCACGAGCTGGAATCCATATCTGGCAGCCATCACAGACCGGAGCGGCAAGGTTGAGGCGTCCCGGGTGAGCTCCAGATGCCATGCCTCCAGCTGCTTCGACGGCGTCAGCAACCCTCGCGTCGCCAGGCACCGTGTAGACCCCGGGATGCCTCACCCGCCCCGCCACGTGCACCTGGACACTCTGATTCTCGGTGGGAGCTGGTGAGGGGCTCAACACTGCCGCTGGAGCAGACGCAGATCCCTCAGGCGTCTCCGCATCGCTGCTGGCTGCGCCCGGCAGAGTCGCACCTTCTGGCACCGTCGAGACGACCACTGCCCCAGCAGGTACCTCGGCGGGTTTGGATCTCAGCAAGACGACGGCCACCACTGACAGCACCAGGACGAGCAGGATGCCCACGGCCGAGGCGTGGACACGGGTCACTGACCGTGTCGGCCTTGGGGCGTCATCCTCTGCCGGTTCCTCCGCCGCGGGGGTGGCAGAGCGTCTGGGCCCCGTACTTCGGGCAGGCAGCCGCGCCATGAGGTCCTCAAGACGTTCTCGGTACTCATCGCTCATACCTTCAGTTGTCGTCGCAGGACCTGGAATCCGCCACCTTTTTCAAATCTGTGGACAACGCAACGCGGCGGCGAGTCTGTTTTCCACAGACTCGCCGCCGCGTCGTCGGAGTGTCAGCTCATGACCGGCATGATCACGAGGACTTCAGGGGGTCACTTCGCGACGATGGAAATCATCTTCGGCAGACGGGCAATGACCTTGACGATCTCCTTGCCCTCGGTGAACCGCTGGACGTTGGAGTCAGCCAGGGCCAGCTCACGGGCCTGCTCCTCGGTGATGTCAGGGCTCACCTGGATCTTGGCACGAACCTTGCCCGTCACCTGGACGACCATGGTCACCTCCTCGGCGACCAGCAGCTTCTCGTCAGCGGTCGGCCACTGAGAGTTGGCGACGGACGGCTCGAGGCCGAGCATCTCCCACATCTCCTCGGCCAGATACGGGGCCACCAGGGAGAGCGCCTGGGCGGTGAAGGTGACGGCCTCGCGCACCGCCGGGTCGACCGGGCCACAACCCGAGTCAATGGCCTTGCGGGTGGCATTGACGAGCTCCATAATGCGCGCCACGACGACGTTGTACCGGCCGCCGTCGAGCAGCTCGGTGATGTCGGCGATGCTGCGGTGAGTCACACGGCGCAGGCCGACGTCGCCATTGGTCACGTCGACGTCGGGGTCGCTGGTGACCTCGGAAGCCACCCGCCAGGCACGCTGCAGGAACTTCAGGATCGAAGCTGGGGAGACGTCCGCCCAGTCGATGTCCTCGTCCGGCGGACCGGCGAAGATGACGGTGGTCCGCACCGCGTCGACGCCGAACTCGTCGATCTGCTTGCCGAGATCAACACCGTTGCCCAGCGACTTCGACATTGCCCGACCCTCATTGATGACCTGGCCCTGGTTCATGAGCCGCTGGAAGGGCTCGGTGAAGTCGAGCATGCCGAGGTCGTGCAACACCTTGGTGAAGAACCGCGAGTACAGCAAGTGCATGGTGGCGTGCTCGACGCCGCCGATGTACTGGGCGACCGGCATCCAACGACGCACGGCGTCGGTGTCGAACGGCCCCTGGTCGAAGTGCGGGGAGCAGTAACGCATGAAGTACCAGGACGAGTCCACGAAGGTGTCCATAGTGTCAGTGTCACGCTGGGCGTCCTCGCCACACCTGGGACAGGAGACCTCTCGCCACTCGCGAGCCTCCTCACCGGCGAGCGGTGACTTGCCCTTGGGAGCCAGCTCGGCCCCGCGCAGATCGGGCAGCTTGACCGGCAGCTGGTCATCGGGGACAGGGACGTCGCCACAGGTGTCGCAGTGAATGATCGGGATCGGACATCCCCAGAAGCGCTGACGGCTCAGCAGCCAGTCGCGCAGACGGTAGGTGATCGTCGGCTCGCCGATGCCCTTGTCCCCGAGGAACTCGCACATCTTCTCGATGGCCTCAGTCTTGGTGGTGATGCCATCGAGGAATCCGGAGTTCTGGTATGCGCCGTCACCGGTGGTGGCGATGCCGGACTCGCGCGGATCGGCCTCGCCGGTGTCGATGACAGGGATGACGTCGATGCCGTACTTGCGGGCGAAGTCGAGGTCACGCTGATCGTGGGCCGGCACGGCCATGACGGCACCGGTGCCGTAGTCAGCCAGCACATAGTCGCCAGCCCACACTGGAATCTTGGCCCCGTTGACGGGATTGGTCGCCTCGACACCGAGAGGCACACCGGTCTTCTCGTACTCGGTGGACTGACGCTCGATCTCGGACTTCTTCTTGACCTCACCAAGGTAGGTCTCGAAGTCGGGACGGGCTTCGTCGGAGACGATCTCCTGGGCCAAGGCGGAGTCGGGGGCGACGACCATGAAGGTCGCTCCATAGAGGGTGTCGGCGCGAGTGGTGAAGACCCGCACCGGCTCCTCACGACCGTCGATGGTGAAGTCGACGTAGGCCCCCTCGGAACGTCCGATCCAGTTGCGCTGCATCGACAGCACGCGATCGGGCCACTTGCCCTCGATCTGACCCATGTCGTCGAGCAGACGCTGGGCGTAGTCGGTGATGCGGAAGTACCACTGGTTGAGCTGACGCTTGGTGACGACGGCGCCGCAGCGCTCGCAGCAGCCGTCCTTGACCTGCTCGTTGGCGAGCACGGTCTGGTCATTGGGGCACCAGTTGGCCCAGGAATCCTTGCGGTAGGCCAGCCCCTTCTCGAAGAAGCGATTGAACAGCCACTGGGTCCAGCGGTAGTACTCCTCGTCGGATGTGTGCAGCCTCATCGACCAGTCGAAGGAGACGGCATAACGCTTGAAGGAGGCTGCCTGAGTGTCGATGTTGTTGTAGGTCCACTCGGCGGGGTGGGTGCCGTGCTTGATGGCGGCGTTCTCGGCCGGCAGACCGAAGGAGTCCCAACCGACCGGGTGCAGGACGTCGAACCCGCGCAGTCGCCAGTAGCGCGCAAGCACATCGCCGATGGCGAATGCCTCGGCATGACCCATGTGGAGGTCACCGGAGGGGTATGCAAACATGTCGAGGACGTAGCGGCGCTCCTTGGAACCGTCGTCAAGGGCTGCGAAGGTGTGGTTCTCCTCCCAGTACCTGGACCACTTCTCCTGGGCTGCGGCTGCGTCGTAGCCCGTCGTCTCGCGCACCTGGTCGCTCACGTCACACCTCTCGGATCCACTACGGGTCTCACCGACCCGCGACACATACGGACCAGAGTTTAGCGAAGCTGCCCCACACCTACCGCCAGGATTCCCTGTCCTTCCTTGTGAACACTCGTTGAACACGAGCACAGTTGGTGTCATGAGCACCACGGCACACCGCGCGAACAGGTCAGTCGGGAAGACCGAAACGGCCTCCGTTCCGGCCATGTCCGCCCTGGCCCCCGCCGACGACGCAACGTCGGCCGACTCCCCCGCCCCAGCCCGCAAGCCTCACGAGGCCGACAAGGGCATGGGAAGCCTCAACTCCAAACTCAACTGGCTGCGTGCCGCGGTGCTCGGAGCCAACGACGGCATCATCTCGACGGCAGGCATCGTCATGGGTGTCGCCGGCGCCACCATCGATCGCTCCTCCCTCCTCATCGCCGGCTTGGCTGGGCTTGTCGCCGGTGCCCTGTCCATGGCCGGCGGCGAGTATGTCTCCGTGAGCTCACAGCGCGACATCGAGAAGGCCGTCATGGCCAAGGAGGCCGCTGAGCTGCGTGACTTCCCTGACGAGGAGCTCGAGGAACTCGCCGGGATCTACGCCGAGAAGGGCCTGTCCGAGCAGACTGCTCGTCAGGTTGCCCGAGAGCTCACCGATCACGATCCGCTGCGAGCCCACGCCGAGGCCGAACTGGGTATCGACCCTGACGAGTACACCAACCCCTGGCACGCGGCCTTCGCCTCGATGGCTGCCTTCACCGTCGGCGCCTTGGTCCCGTTGCTCGCCATGGTGTGTTCCCCGACGGCAACCCGCGTCTACATCACCATCGCCGCCACGATGATCGGCCTGTTCCTCACCGGTCTGGGGTCAGCCATCGCCAGCGGCAGTGGCAAGGCCCACCCCATCGCCCGCAACATCATCGTGGGCATCTGTTCCATGACGATCACCTATGTCATCGGTCACCTCGTCGGTATGCAGGTCTGACTGTCGTCGCCGCTGTGACTTATTCGCCCACCTGCTCCGCCGGGAGTGGGTGGGCGATCAACGTTGGGTCGCGATCCATGATCTCCCATAGCTTGGGCGGCACGAAGGCGTCGACGATGACCATCAAGGCTTGTGGCAGGTCCGCAGCCCCCACCATGGATTGACATCGGTGGGCGCACACTGACGCCACCGCCCCGTCTCCATTCAGCCACCCGGCCAGCCCGCAGAGGGCCAGCGGGGCCGGGGCCAACCGATCAGGGATCATTCCGACGGCTTGGCTCCAGACCGTCAGCCATCTCGACGCGTGCTCCCGTTCCATCGTCATCCACAAGGTGCGTGCCACCTCCGGACGCTGGACGGCAACGGCCATTTCAACGGCGGCGGCATCATCAATCGGTGAACCGGACCTCACGAGGGCACGGCATCTGGCAGCGACGACATCATCACCGCAGCGAGAGAGTCGTCGTCGCGCATTGGTGATGAGTCGACGAGTACCTGGGTCACAGGTTCTTCCGGGCCCGGACAGCTGATCGACCAGGTTGGTGCGGCTCGGCAGAACGGTGAGCCCCCGATAGACCGCCTCGGCAGCAATCTCCGGGGCGGGAATGTGCGGGTGATTCTCCCCGCAGCTCCGTTCATCGCCGAAGATACTGCGCCAGCTCTCACCATCTGTCCAGGCAGCGTCACTAATGTTCATGCCTTCCATCGCCCGGATGGCCAACACCAAGGCAGCCACGCCACGGTCTTGGTCCTCGGTGAAGGCCAGGATCACCGTCCGTCCTTGCCCTGCCAACGAGACGACTCGGGATGCGAAGGCGTCCATGGCCAGGGTCAGTTCGACGTCGTCGAGATCAACCCGGGCGACGAAACCTTGGCAGGTCGCGCCATCGTCAGCGACGATGAGGAGCAGGCTCTCGCTGGGTTGGAAGCCGAGCAGGTAGGGCGCCAGGGTTATCGCCTCGTCGACGGTCCTGACAGTCAGTGGATCACGGTCATCGGTGGTGGACGAATGCAGTGTTGTCATACCTTCAGTTGTCGTCCCGACCCCGTGAAATCCGCCAAGCAATTGGGGACCTGTGGACAACTCCCGGCAGCGTCATCTCGTCTCAACGCCAACCTGTGGACAGCACCGACGACCACCAACCACGTAAAATGGAGCCACCATGAGCCAACCGCCTGACATCAGCCAGTATCAGCCGCCGAAACGCCACCGCGGCTGGATCGCCGCCATCATCGCGGTGGCTGTCATCATCGCCCTTGTTCTGGTGGCTCGCCGGATCACCAGCGACCCTGATCTCTCCCAGTCCCCCATGCCAACTCCGGTGGCGACGCCGTCATCGGCGACCACGCCGACACCGATTCCGGCATCAGTGACGGCTGTGGCCTCCTCGGTGCCGTTCTCGTCCAAGGACAACTCGACCGAGGGAACATGGTCGATCGACGACGTCAGTTGGGGTCCCGGAAGTGTCACCCTCACGGTGACCATCGAGGTCACCAGGGGATCCCTGAGCGACTACACCTTCTTCATTATGGAGAACGAGTCGACTAACATCCACGAGGCCAGCCTGCCGCCCACCGGAACCCTCGGCGACACCATCTCCCCGGGACATAAGGTGCACGGCACGGTCACCATTGACTGTCCGCGCGCTGACGCCACCGTCATGTTCACTCATGGATCGGGGATGTCCTCCCCCATCTCAGCTCTGACGATCAAGGCGTGACTCGCCACCTCTGATGCCCATCTGAGATGACATGGGGTCCGGCACGATGCCGGACCCCATGTCATCAGCTCAGTCCCGTCACTTCACTGTCATCAGTCTGCGTCGTCGCTCAGATGACCTCGACGCGTGGGTACCGCGGCTGCCACATCGCCGAGAACACCTTCTCAACCGGGTTATCGGTGGCCTCGGTCGCCACACCTTCCTCCATCGCCTGTTGGGCAACGGCAATGGCCACCGACGCCGACAGCGGTCTCAGGGTCTTGATGGACGGCAGCAGCGAGGCTCCCATCACCCGGTTGTCGACGTGCATGGCGACCGCCTCGGCAGCAGCCGCGATCATGCCCTTGGTGACGCGGGACGCCCGCACTGCGATGGCTCCCAAACCGATGCCCGGGAAGACCAGGGCGTTGTTGGCCTGAGCGATCTGATACGTCACACCGTTGACCATGACCGGCTTGAACGGCGAACCGGTGGCCACCAGGGCGCGTCCTTCAGTCCACTTGAGAATGTCGGAAGGCAGTGCCTCGGCCTTACGGGTCGGGTTCGACAGCGGCATGATCACCGGACGATCACAGTGGGCCGACATCGTTTTGACGATCTCCTCGGTGAAGGCCCCCGTCTGGGCGGAGCAACCGATGAGGATCGTCGGATGGACGTTACGCACGACGTCACTCAACGTGTACTGGTCGGGGGCGTCAGTGGTCCACCCTTCCAGCTCCTCCTTGCTGCGAGCGAAGGGCTGCTGGAAGTCACGCAGCCGCAGACCGTCCCGCAGCAGACCCCGGGATCCCAATCCCCAGAAGTGGGAACGCGCAGTTTCCTCGTCCAGGCCCTGGCTAACCATGAGCTGTACCAGGAGATTCGCGATGCCGGTGCCAGCTGAACCAGCGCCGTGAATGACGATACGGTGCTTGCTCAGCGGGGTGCCGGACGCCTTGACGGCACTCAACACGGCGGCGACGACCACGGCCGCGGTGCCCTGGATGTCGTCGTTGAAGGTGCAGTAGTCGTCCCGGTACTTGTTGAGGATTCGGGTGGCGTTACCGGCCGCGAAGTCCTCCCAGTGCAGTAGGGCGTGCGGGAACATCCGGTGGGCCGTCTCGACGTACTGTTGGACGAAGGCGTCATAGCGTTCTCCGCGCACACGAGGGTGACGCACACCGAGGTAGCCGTCGTCATTGAGGCGTTCCATGTTGTCGGTGCCGACGTCGAGGATGACGGGTAGGACACGGTGCGGGTGGATTCCGGCTGCCGCGGTGTACACCGCTAGTTTCCCGACGGTGATCGCCACGCCACCGACACCCTGGTCACCGATGCCAAGGATGCCCTCTGCATCGGTGGCCACGATGAGGTCGACATCGTCAGGGCCATGGCCCAACTGCCCCAGGGCCTGCTCCATGTCCTCCGGGTCGTCGATGGACAGGTAAATACCGCTCGGACGGTCGTACCAGTGGTTGTATTCCTCAATTGCCTTGCCGATCGTCGGGGTGTAGACGATGGGCAGCATCTCCTCGATGTGCTCGGCGATGAGGCGGAAGTACAGCACCTCATTACGGTCGTGCATGTGGTTGAGGTACAGGTACTTCGCCAGGTCGTCCGGCTGCGCCGAGTACTGGGCGTAAACCCGCTTGAGCTGGTCAGTGATCGTCATGACTCCCGACGGCAACAGGCCCGTGAGACCAAGGGTCTTGCGCTCCTCGAGGGTGAAAGCCGTGCCTCGGTTGGCCAGGGGGTTCGTCAACACCTCCTGGCCGCGAGCCGCAATCTTGAGAAGTTCTCCGTCACTGTCCTGTGCATACTGAAAAGGAACTGACATACCCCCTAGCCTAGAAGGTCGTCAGCACAAATGTTCAGCAGGTCACGAGATGGATGACAAAGTGTCACGCAAGCGTTCCGCGGAGGCCGCAAGGGAGGCAATTTCCGCTGCGCTCATGGAGACCGGGACCACTCCCTCGATGCCGTCACGCGAGACGATGCACGGCATGGACAGGGCTACCCCGGAGACTCCGTGGACATCCTCGATGACGCTGGACAGCGGCAGGACGGAACGGCCCGGACGCAGCAGGGACTCGGCAAGACGAGCACCCGTCAGACCGATGGCGTAGTTCGTCGCACCCTTGCCCTCGATGATCTTGTACGCGGCGAAGGCGGCCTCGTGGGCCAGGTCAGCGAGCACATCCTCGGTGAAGACGCGCTCACCCTCGACGGTCCAGTCGTGGATCGGCACACCGGAGATGTTGGCGGTCGACCACAGCGGGAACTCCGAGTCGCCGTGCTCGCCGACGATGGTCACGTGTACATGGCGCTGCTCGACGTTAGCCCACTGACGGATGAGCCAGCGCAGCCGCGAGGTGTCGAGCATGGTGCCGGTCGAGAAGACACGGTTGGCCGGCAACCCGGTGGCCTGCTGGGCTACGACGGTCAGGACGTCACAGGGGTTGGTGACGAGCACGAACAGGGCGTTCGGAGACTGCTCGACCAGCTGCGGCATGAGGGAACGCAGAATATTGGCATTGACGCCGGCGAGGTCCAGACGGGTCTGGCCCGGCTTCTGACGAGCTCCGGCAGTGATGAAGACAACATCAGAGTCGGCAGTGTCGTGGACATCAGCGCCACCCATCACTGAGGCGGGGGTGAACTGAGTGCCATGGGCGAGGTCCGCTACCTCGGCCTCGACCTTGTCCTTGGCGATGTCGTAGAGGGCAACGAGGTCGGCCGATCCGCGGATGAGGCAGGCGTAGGCCAGCGAGGAACCAACCGAACCGGCCCCGACGACGGAGATCTTGGAGGCGCGACGAGTGACGTCAGAAGTGCTCATGGCGCTCATCTTAGGGTGCCCTCGCACCTGATCCCCAACGCTGCGCACCAGGGCCGCGCATCTGAACAAGATGCCAGCAGCCCTGAGCGGTTGTGCACGCCCTGATGTCACCGCCCCTTCGCGTGGCACCATGCCTGTGCGAGTTCCCGAGCGTTGGATTCAGGGTCGGCGTTTCGACAAATTGCCGAGACGACGCTGAGGCCGTCGCAGCCCACCCGGGCTACATCCTGAGCGTCGGAGGCAGTAACTCCGCCGATGACGCACACCGGCCACGGGCTGACGTCGACGACATCGCGTATCGCAGCCAGGCCGAGCTCCCCAGCCTCCGGTTTGGTTCCTGTGGCGTGCAAGGCCCCAACGCCCAAGTAGTCGACGACGTCAGGGCCATGAGACAGCGCGGCCTCCACGTGGGCGGGGGTCTGCGCGGACAAGCCGATCAGCAGATTGTCCCCGAGAACCTTTCGAGCCTGGGCGACCGGCATGTCGGACTGCCCGACATGGGCGCCGTCAGCTCCGATCTCAGCGACCAGATGGACCCGGTCGTCAATGATGAGAGGTATTTCGTCGCATACATCTCTCACCCGTCGTCCCAAAGCGACGAATTCGTCATCAGGCAGGTCGTGGTCGCGGAATTGGACCAGAGTCACCCCGCCGGAGATAGCGCGTCGCACGGTCTCGACGATCTCCTCTGGGCCACCACATTGGGCGGTGTCTGTGACGAGGTACACCGAAAGATCGAAGTCAGGCCGTGACATCGCGAAGCCCTCCCCGCGCGCCGACTTCGTCGGGTGACACCAGGAACAGTTCGTCGATGAGAGCTTGAGCGAATCCGCCCAGGCCCACACTGCGATCCGCCGCTCGTTCGGCAGCCACGCACAACATGGCGGTTGCGGATGCAGCTGCAATGAGATGATCTTTCTGGACGCCTGCAAAGGCCGCTGTCAGAGCCCCTAGTGAGCATCCAACCCCGGTCACTCGCGCCATCCATTCATGCCCCGATGACACGGTTACGTGCCGGTGCGCGTCCACGATGTGATCGACGGGGCCGCTAATGGCGACCACGGTGCCGTATGTGCGCACGAGCTCAGCGGCGGACCCCAAGGCATCCTCGACGGCATCTCCGGCCTCAGGGCCTCGGGGGGACGCTCCCGTCCCAGCCAGGGTCAATACCTCGGAGGCATTCGCCCGGATGACGGCTGGAGCACCGACATGCAACGCGTCCAGGGCGACCTGGGTACGCCATGACATCCCGACTCCCACCGGGTCGAGCACCCACGGTGTGTCACTACCTGCTGCGCCACGCACGGCAACAACCATGGCTTCAGCGGTCTCCCGGTACGGAGTACCAATATTGACGAGCACGCCGTCAGCCAACGATGCGAATCCCTCAGATTCCTCGGGGTTATCGACCATGGCGGGGACTGCCCCCGCAGCCAACAACACGTTCGCGGTAAAGTTGGCAACCACGATGTTCGTCAGGCACTGGACCAGCGGCTTGTCCCGACGCAGCCGCTCCACGGACTCTGACACCAAATTCGACAGTTCAGTCATGTCAACCACTCCCTTCGCCGGCATTACCCGGACAGGTTCAGGCGGTCGGTGCCATCTCGGCACCCTCTCAGCCCTTGTGGTGGGCTCCCGCGTTGTTGTGGTCCAATCTTACCCACGATGCGCGCTGGCAACGCCGCGGTCCTGTCTTCTAGGGCCAGCGGTGTCCTGAATCCGCTCTACCAGCCCAATGTCTCAAGTGGCACAATGCGGCCATGAGTTCCCGTCTTGACCCTGTCGTCGACGTTCTCAGTGCTGCTTCGTCAGAAGCTGCCGGGAGTGGAACCTCGTTGTCCTGGGCAGCCGTTGACGACAGTGAGGTGCGCTGTAGCGACACCGACGATCGCGTCTACAGCATCGCGTCGATGTCGAAGTCGTTCACCGCTGCCAGCGTCCTTGGGATCTGTCACGGGCTGATCGACGTGGCTTCTCGACGGCCCGCTCTCGACGACACCCTCGGTAGTTGGATTCCGCAGCTTCAGGAGCCCATCGCCAGCGCAACGATTCGTGACGCGTTGTCCATGTCTACCGGTCTACCACCGGACGATCCGTGGGCTGACCGTCAGCAGGCCATGTCACGCGAGGAGTTCGAGGCGCTGTTGGGTAAACCCTTCATCACGAACTTCGCGCCGGGAACGGGGTACGCCTATTCCAACCTCGGTTACGCGATCCTGGGCCGCGTCGTCGAGTTGGCGACCGAGCGGCCATTCATCGACGTCGTCGAGGAAGACATCATCCGTCGGGTGGGGATGACCGAATCCTTCCTCGACGTCACGCAAGTACCCGAGGGAAAGCTCACCCCATGCCTCGGCAGAGATGGCAGCGTCCAGCCCTTGCTTGGCCCCGGAACCTTCTCCCCCATCGGCGGCCTCATCTGCACCGCCAAGGATGTCGGGATCTGGGTGAGCCATTTCATCACCGCGTGGACCAGCGAGGACGATGGTTGGGGTCGGGTCTTCCGCGAGATGCAGCAGATGTACCGGTACTTCACGACATACGGCCCAGTCACCGAAGGGTACGGATATGGCCTTCACGTCGCTGTCACGGGGAAGGAACACATCGTCTATCACTGCGGTGGGTACCCGGGTTATGGATCGACGATGATGTGGCATCCGCGCTCGGGAGTCGGCATCGTGGTGCTGGCGAATCGGACGTATCACCCGGCCATCCGCGTAACCTCCACGGCCCTCGACACCGTTGTTCCCGGGGTGGGTGACCTGCTGTTGCCCTCGGCAGCCAAGGATCGCAAGACCTGCGACGCCGTCCATCCTTCGCCGATGAATCCCCAAGTCCGGCAACATCTCGACGACGTCGAGAAAATCATTCGCAACTGGTCGAACGATCTGGTGGCTCGGGAGTGGAGCCCGACGATGGACATGGATCGTCCGTTGGATCAGCGCCGCAAGGATTTCGAGGACGTGGTCGAGGCCACCGGGGAATCCGTGGATGCCGCGATCGACGTCGTCGAGATGACGCCGTATCGCTGGATCTGGCGTGTCGAGGGCCCCCTGGCTACCCGTCAGGTCACGGCTTCGGTTAACCCGTTGGGTCAGGTACAGGCCCTCGACGTCAGGATCGTTTGATAGGTCAGATCGTGTCGAGTGAGGTGCCGCGAGTTTCGCGGGCGAACATGTATGTCACACCGCCGATGACGAGCAGCACGGTGAACAGGATGAACGCCGGGAAGACCGCGTCCAAGGTGACATTCTGTTTGACCGCAGATCCGCCCACCATGAGTCCCATGAGCGCCGGACCGATGACCTTGGCAGTCGCACCGATGCCGTAACCGAGTCCCAGACCGGTGGAGCGAGCCTCGTTGGGAAACTGCTCGGCTCCGAAGGCGTTCAGAATGCCGAAGGCGCCGTCGCCGAAGGCCATCGCAACAAGGACGCCGGCAAAGAAAACCTGCCAGCCCCAACCCAGATGAGCCGAAAGCGCGATGATCAGAGTTCCGGCGGCACCTACCAGACCGAATGACAGCATCGTGATCCTCCGACCGATGCGGTCGGCCAGCCATGCTGACAGGAAGCGCCCGATGAGATCGGCCAGAGAGACGAACATAAACAGGATCCCGACTTGCTCTGCAGACTTGCCGAACCCGGTCTTGAGGAGGGTCTGACCCCACGACTGAATCGTGAATGACCCCAGAATGAAGCAGAAGGACCCTAGGCTGACTATGAGGAGGCCCTTGCGGTA
This sequence comes from Cutibacterium avidum ATCC 25577, assembly GCF_000227295.1. Taxonomy (GTDB): domain Bacteria; phylum Actinomycetota; class Actinomycetes; order Propionibacteriales; family Propionibacteriaceae; genus Cutibacterium; species Cutibacterium avidum. Next base: position 2,248,808 of record NZ_JH165054.1, read on the forward strand.
CTTGCCGAAGACAAGTGAGTACGAAGCGTCTTGGACGTGCTCTACCGACGGCAGATCTCCAATGTCGTCAGCCGGCATCTCCAACGCCCACGCCAAAGCCTCACGGGCTTCATTTTCCCGTCCATGACTCTGTAGAAACCTTGGTGACTCGGGGACAAAGCGAATCCACACAAGCAGGAAGACAGGAATCGCCCCCAGCGCGATGAGAGCACGCCAATTATCACTCAAGGCTTTTTGCCCGAGAGATCCCAGGAAAAGACCGAGCGGTATGAATACCGACGCCAATCCCGCAAGAAGGCCGCGCTGTTTAGCTGGCACAAACTCTTGAACATACGGAATCGACGTGATATTGAGGCCGCCAACACCGATCCCCACACCAATACGCAATATGGCTAGCATGATCCAGCCGTGATCTGGAGTGAACACTGATACGACGGTGAATGCAACGAACATGAGGACGCACCAGAAAAATGACGAACGGCGTCCGATTTTGTCTGCCAGACGTCCCCACATAATGGCACCGATGACCGTACCCAGGCCAGAACAGGCGAGGATGAGGCCCGCCTCAGTGCCGGTCAGGTTCCATGGCTTAGTGAGGACGGATACCACGAAACCAATGAGGAAGATGTCAAAGAACTCGGAAATGTTTCCGATGATGGCCAGGGCGACAAGATTCTTCTGATTGAGCGTCAAAGGGCGCGAATCTATAAGATCTAAGGCTGATTGCTTGGATGTTGTAGAGGTGGACATGTAACTATATCTCCTACCTGCGCCGCGGTTGTTGTCAACGCAGAATGTCTGTGTTCGAAGGAATATTGAGCTCACTGGGACTCACACGAGTAAGGTCTCCATAATGAGTCAGGGCGTAAGCAGATGTCCGCTGCCCGTAATAGATTCCCTGGACCACGTCACCTGCAAGATACCCGTGCAATGTTCCTGCGACGAAGGAGTCTCCTGCGCCTGGACGGTCGACGACAGGCACCTGAACCACTGGGAAGGTGTGGTCGCCGTGCTCGTCGTCGGATAGATAGACACCATTGATCTGGTCAGTGGACACGACCGTCGGTGCTCCGAACAATTCACGCAGATCGTGACATGCCTGTTCGCCGTCAGATTCAATCCCAAATACTGCCATGCCGTCACGCACCGAGCAAAAGACAATGTCCGATATGCACGCAATGGATTCGAGCACTTCTCGGGCCCGTCTCGGCTCCCACAACAGGGAACGATAATTGACGTCAAGTGCGACGGCTATTCCACGGCGGTGGGCCTCCTCGACAAAATGGCTCACCACAACAGCCGTGTTCTCGGTCAGAGCAGCCGTGATGCCAGTCACGAAAACCAGTTTCGTGTCGAGCATGGCCTCCCAATCGAGATCCTCGACACGGACGTCACGAAAAGGGGTGTGCTCGCGATCGTAAAGCACACGTGCTGGCATCGGATACTCACCGGGCTCCATGAAGTACAGTGCGACGCGCCCCTCAGGCTTGATACAGATGTGGGAGACATCGACACCGACACTACGAAACTCGTTGACAACCCGGTCGGTAAGATCGCCCTGTGGCATAACAGATGTCCAGCAGGTGTCGCGACCGAGCTGGGACAGCAAGCCTGCAACGTTGGCTTCGGAGCAGGCAGCGGTGGCCCGTAGCTGCTGGGCATTAACGAGACGCTCGCCCTTGTAGCAGGTGAGCCGGATCTGTCCCTCACCGATAGTTGAGATGTCGTAAGTCATGCCGTCACCCCCTGGGACGCAGCTGGGGTGCCGTAGCGGTTGGTGTATCGGTCGTGGTTGGAGTCGATCTCCGACTGCGGGAGCGGGGAGATTTTGCCGATGAGCTTGGCAAAAGTCAGGGTCCTGGCGACGTCCTCGACCATAACGGCTGCCTTGACAGCCTTCTCAATAGACGTACCGACAGTGAAGACACCGTGTTTCTTGAGTAGTACGGCTGGGGACTCGTCGATGAACCGTACAATTTGCTCACCTATCTGCTCAGTGCCGATCTGGGCGTAATCTCCGCACGGGACTCGTCCACCGAACTCATCAGCGACGGCGGTCATGGCGCAGGGTATGTCCTGGCCTGTGGCAGCCCAGGCGGTGGCGAAGGTGGAGTGAGTGTGGATGATGCTGCGGATGTCGTCATGGCGACGATAGACGTACAGGTGCGAAGCAGTGTCCGAAGATGGTCCACGATCTCCCTCGACAACCTTTCCGTCAAGGTCGACGACAACCATGTCGTCAGGGGTCATGTCGTCGTACAGCATTCCGGAGGGCTTGATGATCACCAAGCCGGTCCCGGGGTCTCGGGCAGACAAATTGCCCGAGGTCCAGGTCACCAGGCCGTGTCGGGGCAGGTCGAGATTGCCTTCGCAAACGTCTTTCTTGAGCTCTTCGAGCATCGAACGTTCTCCTTTGAACAGCGGTATAGGAATTTTTTGGAGGTTTGGTGTCGGTCGGCCCAGGATTCAAGCTGGGCCAACCGATCTCGAATCAGGCGAGGGCCCGACGAATCGGGATTCCGGCGCTTCGAAGACGCCCCTCGATGAACTCACGCGCCGACACACTGCGATCATTGGAATCGGGGGCATCGTCGTTCCACATCTCGATCATCATTCGGCCGCGCCAGCCCTGCCTGGCAAGGATGGCGAAGGCATCGTCCCAGTCAACGGTCCCCTCTCCCATCGGTACCCGTCGAGGCTCGCCAGGCCGGACATCCTTCACGTGGATCGCAACCATGTGGCCACGCCCAGCCTCGAGTTCGATCGAGGCGTCGAGCTGCCGTTCGGCAATGTTTCCGATGTCGGGGTAGACCTGCAGGTAAGGCGAGTGAGCGAGCTTGACGAACTCCATGGCCTTGCGGATGGAATTAACGTCGGTGCCGTCGACATTCTCGATGCCCATGACGACGCCGAGACGGGCCGCCATCGGGATGGCGTCGAGGAGAAGGTCGGTGTACCACTGCTCGGCGTGGTCATTCATCTGCTCGTAGTAGCAGTAGTACCCCGCCACCTGAAGCACGGACGCTCCGAGATCGTGGCAAAGGTGCAGGCCTTCGGCTAGCACGTCACGGGCACGTTGACGCACCGCGGGGTCGGCGCTACCGGGGCCAATGCGCCTATGCACTGACAAGCAGATACCACCGATCGTGGTCTCTGTTTCCTCGGCACAGCGACGCACCATACGACGGCGGTCCTGATCCCACTCAAGCCGTGCGGCCCTTCCTTCGGTTTCGTCGACCGATAGGTCGACGAAACCGAAGCCGGCCTCAGGCACCTGGGTAAGGAAGCGACGCCAGTCGTCATCAGTCTCAAGCTGGTTGCCAACAAGAGCCTTCTCGTAAATGCCGAGTGCCACTCCGTCCGACAGCGACTCGGTCATCTCGGCCACACCTCGTCTAGCGTGGAGCGTAGTTGCTGTGCCGCAGCCCTTGGGTCGTCGGCGGCGACGATTGAACGACCGGCGATGACAATGCCGACTGGATGCTCAGCAAAGACCGGAAGGTCCTTGGGAGTGATGCCTCCAGTGACGGTGACCGTGAATCCCATCTCGGCGAGTTCGTCGACCCGCCCGAGATCCTCGGGTTTCCACGACAAGTCCCCGGCGGCCTCCCGGTCGCGGGAACGCTTAACGATGACGTGCTGGACACCCAATTCACGCCAGGTGCGGGCGCGGTCGGCGTCGTACCACTCATCCGCGAGCTCGACCTGGACTTCGCCACCGAATTCCTCTGCCACCTTGCACACTTGATCGATGGTGGTCAGAGATGCCCCGGCGACACAGGAAACGAGGTCGGCTCCGGCTTCGAAGCACAGCCGGGCGATCTTGGCCCCGGCTTCGGCTATGCGAACATCGGCGAGAATAACCTTCCCAGGATAGACCGCCCGGATGGCACGCACCGCATCCATGCCCTCGGCTAGAACCAGGATGGTGCCACACTCGATGACGTCAACCTCGTTGGACACTTGGGACAGCGGGGCGAGGGCCGACGGCAGGTCGTAGGTATCAAGAGCAACTTGGAGTCGTGGCATCGTCGTCACCCAGCCAGGGGCTCGAAGCCAAGGAAGGTCGCGGCGTTGTTGATGAGCAGGTCATCGACGTAGCTGCGGTCAAAGCCCTCGTCCTCAATCAGACGCGGGCAGAAAACGGCCGGATCATAGTCAATGCCGGAGACCGAGCCGTAGACCTTCTGGTAAGAGGCTTTACCGGAATCGGTACCCAGCAGTACCTGCTTGCCGTAGCCCTTCTTCCCGAGGGCCTTAATCAGGTTGACGCGGGTATTGTCCGGGACGTACTTGATGCGGTTTGTGCCGTCGAGCTCGACGTAGCAGCCAAGCTTGCAGATCTGCTCGTGGACCCACGGATCCCAGTTACGCTGCATGTGACCGATTGCGATTTTGGCAGGATCGACGCCCTGGTCGACGAGGAAGCGTGCCTGCTCGGGGCCGCAAGTTCCGGCCGTTACATGGGTGTTGATAGGGCATCCGGTCTCCTTAGATGCGATAGCCACCGCCTTGCCGGATTTCTGTTCCCACTCGGTAATCTTGCCGTAAGCGGTCGCCCACTTTATGACGCCGGCCTTGGCCCCGGTGCGTTCGACGATGGGGCCCATGTAGTCGAAGCGGTCGATGCCCTCGACAATGTCGGCAATGAGCAGATCGGCAATCTGGTTGACGGTGTACTGGTTGACCCAGCTCTGACGCCATTCCAGGTAGACCTTCTGCTGGTGAAATCCGGTGGCCTGGACGACCTGGAGGCCTGGGACCTTCTCGACAACTTCAAGGGTCTTGAGCACACCACGACCCGAGGATGCGGGGCACATGTCGACGATCGTGGCGCCGTCGGCCCAGCTCATGGAAGCTTCGACGAAGTAGGTGGCCTCCTGAGCGGCCTTGTCGACGTCGTCGAGCAGGTGATCAGGATCGATGTAGACCTCACCGGCGCCAACACGGATGAGGTGGTCGTGGGCATTGACGACACCAAGCGTGTCGGGTGAAACGTCGCCAGTGATGGTACGAACGACGGCCATTGGGGTGATTCCTCTCTCACGACTGTGTGACGAGAACCATTCAGCCGTCAGCCTGACATCCTTCGCAAGGCCATGGGATCACATATGTGAATTCACTAAGCGCTAAAGCGCCGGTATGATGGTTTAACACCGCGTTTCTGCGGGGCCATAAGTACGAAGATTCACATTTGTGAGATACATATGACTGACCGCGAACACATCCAGACCCTACTGACCGTGGCAAAGCGATACTGGCTGGAACAAGCGACTCAGGCCGAGATCGCTGCTGAGATCGGCTACTCCCGATCGATGGTGTCACGCCTGCTCGACGAAGCGCGGCGCCGCGGAATCATCACGTTTACCGTGCAGCACCCGTTACAACGAGCAGTTGCGTTGGAACAGGACCTGACGCGCACCTTTGGGTTAGCGTGCGCGCGCGTAGCCATGTCGGATGACGACTCTGCGGCTCACGAGGTGTCACGGATGGCTTCCGATCTCGTGACTACATATATGCACCCGGACTCGGTCATCGCGCTGTCGAATGGGCGTGGAGTAGCTTCGGTGGTGCGCGCCATGACCCCGACACGTCACCCTGAAGCGACAGTGGTCCAGGCAATTGGGGGGACAGCGCGGGGGAATCTACTCCTTGACTCCCCCGAGCTGTGTCGCCAACTGGCGGAGCGACTTGGCTGCGCTTACCGAGTGATGCCCGCGCCAGTGTTGGTATCGAATCCGCAAGTAGCAGCGGCTTTAAAGGCGGAGAAGTCCATTGGAATGACGATCGCAATGGCCTCCCACGCCGACATCTTGGTGACAGGGGTGGGCGCGGTCGGGGTGAATTCGGTGGCACCGATTTTCGATCATGTGATGCCCGAACGGGCTCATGCCGAGTTGTTGTCGCGGGGAGCGGTCGGCCACATCTGTGGGCACCACATCGATGCTCAGGGCCGTCACGTCGATGCGGGCTTCTGCCAAGGGTTGATGACAATACCGATCGACCGAATCCCATCAATCACCCACGTCATCGTCAGCGCTTTCGGAGCCGAAAAGGCCCCGGCTTTGACTGCGATCCTTCGAGGCAATCTGGTAACGGATCTGGTAACCGACATCGCAACTGCGAAGGCTGTGCTCGATCCTCGCGGCTGAGGTTGGTATGACCGGCCCCGCAAAACAGAATACCCACCTGCCATGAACTCCGCGAGATCAACAACGTCCCCATCTTCCTCACCGACGACGGCGTATCCCTCCCCCACGGCATGGCCGTCGCCGCAACCGAACGCGGCGCCGACGGGCTCATCATCCAAGGCCCCTCAGCCGGTGGACACAGCGCCACCTTCGACCCCACGCGGACACCACAACCGGAAGACCTCCCCACTCTCGTCTCACACGTGCGCAAGGCCAGCCCTTTGCCAGTGATCGCCGCCGGCGGCATCGATGGCGCTGAAGCGGTACGAGCAGCACTTGATGCAGGCGCCATCGCGGTTGCCGTAGGGACCCTTCTGCTCCGCACCAACGAAGCCGGAACCTCAGCCACCCACCGGGCGGCACTGGCCGACCCCGCCTTCGACGACACCACCATCACCCACGCGTTCACCGGACGACCGGCCCGCGCCCTCACCAACGACTTCATCACCCAACACCACGCCACCGCACCCCACGCATACCCCGCCATGCACCATCTCACCCGCCCACTGCGACAAGCCGCCACCCAAGCCGGAGACACCCACCGAGTCCACCTCTGGGCCGGCACCGGCTACCGCAACGCACCCACCGGCCCAGCCGCCAACATCATCCGCACGCTCTACCCACTCCCCGACGATGGCCACCTCACCTAACCGGTATGGATGTAACGCTCCTGTGCGGTGATCCTTCGTGATGTGACCCCCATATGTGGTGTGCTTGTGTGGGTTCATAAGCATCTTTACTGGGCGAGAGGACGATTCCGATGATCGACATGAGCCGCCGTTCGTTTACTACCATGGCCATCTTCGGCCCGCTTATCAGCCGAACAGCGTTACCTGAGCATAAGGTGTCCGGGCCGCCGATTGACGGGCCGGATAGCCTCCACATCGAGTGGATACCTGCTCCATATCAGCAGTACGGATCTGATCCGGTGAAGTACGGAAATCACGACCTTGCGCGCCGCCCCTCTGCGCCTTCGCTGACGAGAATCGTCATCCACGACACCGAGGAGACCTACGACAACACCATCAAACTTGTGGAGAAGCCGAATTACCTCGCATGGAACTACACGTTGAGATCATTTGACGGTCACGTTGCGCAGCACCTCGATCCCAAGGACATCGGCTGGCACTCCGGGAACTGGTACTACAACATGCACGCCCTCGGACTCGAGCACGAGGGTAAGGCTCTCGAGGGAGAATCCTGGTACACGGACGCGATGTACCGCTCGAGTGCAGCGCTAGTCCGCTATCTGTGCGATAAATATGGGATCCCGCTGACGCGTGGTCGCGTCATTGGCCATGACGAGGTTCCTGGCATTGACACCGAGCACATCAAGGGGATGCACTGGGATCCGGGCGCCTTCTGGAACTGGGCTCGATACTTTGAGCTGTTGGGCCGCCCACTCACCGAGGGCACGGTGAGCACCAGACCCAAGCGCGACGACGTCGTGAGGATTTTGCCTGATTTCGAAATGAACACGCAGGCCTACAACGGCCAGGTCGTCAGAGGAGTGAACTTTGTGACGGCGAGGCAGGCCCCGTCGTCGGATGCCCCGACGGTTGTTGATGCCGGTATCAGCCCGGAGCCGGCAACAACAGAACCTGCCGACGTCGGCGCCCGGCTGAACACGGGTGCGGAGTATGTCGTCGCAGAGGTTGGAGGGAAGGACGACGAGTGGGTCGCCGTCTGGTACCTGGGAGCTAAGGCGTGGTTCCACAATCCCGCTCAGCAGCCGGTGGCACGAGTCGTCCCGGAGGCGCGAACGATCACCGTGGTTTCGCGCACGTCAGGTTATGGCCGGGCGTACCCGGAAGCCTCTGCCTATCCGGACGGCACCTGGGTGCAGCCCGAGGCTGCGTTGCCGTACGTGTTGGAGCCTGGTCAGCGCTATGTCGTCATCGACCCTCAGCCCGCGACAGACTATTACCGGTCCAAGACGTTCAACGCTCCGCCACCCAAGGACCACGTCGATGTGACCGGAAAGGACCGGTACGTATGTGTCTTCCTGGGACACCGTCAGGGCTACCTGAAAGCCACAGACGTGCAGAGCTGACCTCGGCAGTAGGAGTCGTGCGAGAGGGGCGGCGCGGTGGTGGACGGCTTCTTGGGGCGGTGAAGGTGCGTTGCGCATGAGTGTGTGTCGATACCCATACGCAAATACTGGCCTGGCTTGGTCCGATTTGGTGAGGATGGGTGGGATCCGGTAACGTTTGCCTGGTCGCCCGGGCGGTCGGGTGAACGAAGAGGATGACCCTCCTGAGGAGTTGTTTTCGGGGCATTGGCGCAGTTGGTAGCGCGCTTCCATGGCATGGAAGAGGTCAGGGGTTCGAATCCCCTATGCTCCACCAGACAGGATGTTCCGGCGTGGTGGACGCCGCAGCGGAGGATCGTGTCGAAGGCCTGACAAGGTCGCCCGCGGGGCATTGGCGCAGTTGGTAGCGCGCTTCCATGGCATGGAAGAGGTCAGGGGTTCGAATCCCCTATGCTCCACGTAAAATGAGAATATCGAAGCTTGCCCCGCCTGATGGTGGGGCAGTTTTGTTTCTGCGGTGACCTGCGCCGAGGCATCGATGTTGGTGTGGGCGAGGACGCTGACGGTGGCCTCGGCGGATATGTGGGTGGCGTTTTCTTCGTCGTCGATGGTGATGTGGGTGAACAGTGTGCGGTTGAGGATGCGGCGTTCGGCTGGTTCGCAATTGCTGTGGAGGTCGTCGAGGTCGACCAGGAGTTCGGTGAGCTGATCCAAGCCTGTTCAGGCACTGGTCTAGAAACGAGAATGAGTACATGCCGAAGTGGCAGGTTCCCGGGAAACCGCAGACACGGCGCCACACCCCGGATGAGAAAACGGAGGCGGTCCGGATGGTCCCGCTGCGAGCAGGGCCGGGAAGGCCAAATCCCTAGTGGTGGTGTAGCTGCGTACTCCTTCTCGGGGTCAGACGGTCAGGGCTGGTAGGTCGTGGTCTGTGTGTTCGAGGTAGGTGTCGGGTACCAGAGTGATACGGGCAGCGGGCCCAGGACCTCGAGGCCGCGGTAGCGACATCCTTCGACCCATTCGTCGGTCTGCTCGGCCAGAACGGCTCCGGCCAGGCGCACGATCGAGGATGCTGACCCCACGGTGTGGTCCCACCGACCTCGAAGCGAACACTACCTCATGTTTGTCCACCTGGTCCCCGACCTTCCATAATCGACCGGCCGCACCCTGCCGCACAACCGCCACCACGACGGGAGCCGCGAACGTTTTGGTGAGCCTTTTACCACGGTTGGCCGGTGTCACGACCGCCGTGCTCACGTGGACATAGCCCTACCCCTTTTCCATGACACCGGAGCGCAGCGGGCCAGAAAGGCATCCAGATCGCCGTTCTTGACAAGAGTGATGGTGCGGGCGCCTGTCATCATCGAGGAGAAGCGGTTTTCGGCACCGCCCTCGAGCTGGTGATCACTCCGCACTTGAACGCCCACGCCTTGGCGTCATGAGAGCGGAGAAAAGAACTCGTGATCACATTGGACCATGAGGTCATGGATCTGGTGGGTGATTTGATACAGAGGTCGACCCGACGCATAGATACGCATGTGTATGCCTCCTGAGCTGCTCGCCGTGATAGTGGACGATCGGAAACTGGTAGCCTCTAACATATGTTAGGGACTACCAGTTCTGAACGGTGGGCAGGAGTGTGGGCTCTTGCTGGAGGAATGGCTCTGCTCTACGTCAACACCACCATGGTGAACGTCGCACTGCCGGACCTCGGCAGCAGCATCCATGCGGGCAACCGAGCCTTGCAGTGGATCGTGTCTTCCTACACGCTGGGCTTTCTCGCTGCGCTGCTCCCCGGCGGTCTTTTGGGCGACAGCATCGGGCACCGCCGCCTTCTGTTGATCGGCGTCTGTCTGTTCGGAGTGGGGGCCGCTGTCCCCTTGTTCAGTCCCACGGTGATCGGGCTGCTCGTGGGACGGGCCGTCATGGGACTGGGCGCGAGCGTGTTCACTCCGATGTCACTTGCCTTGATCCCATGGCTCGTCCAGGCGCCATACCGGGCACGTGCGACCGCCATCTGGAGCGCTGCCGGCTCGCTGGGCGCACCGCTCGGTCCCATCCTCGGCGGGCTGGCCATTGACAACTGGGGATGGAAGGCAATGTTCGCGATCGACTTCGTCGGTGCCCTTGCCCTCGTGATGGTGCTTGCGGCGTGCATCCCACCAGACCCGATGCGCCCTGTCAGGCGAGCGGCCCCTGCCCCGCAGATACTTCTGTCGACTGCCGGGTTCATCCTGATCACCGCCGGACTGATCAACTCACCGGGCGGCTACATGGCCACGACGTCAGGGGTCGCCGCACTCATTGTGTGCCTCGTCGTCGACTCCCGGACCCAGTCGCCCCTGGCCGACTTGTCCCTGCTCAGGAATCACCACTTCCGCACGTCCGCCATGGGCCTCATGGTGGTCAACCTCGTTCTGTTCGGCGTGTTGTTCATCGTGCCGGGATTCATCCAGAGCGTGCTGGGACACTCGGCCGTTGCCGGGGGGCTGATGCTGCTCCCCATGGCAGCGGCGACTGGACTGGGGTCCTTCGCTGCTGCCCGCGCGTCCAAGCATCCCCAAAGCGCACAACTAGCCCTCCCCAGCGGTCTGGTCCTGATCGGGATCGGGATGGGCATCGCCGCCACCAAGGTCGTCTCAGGCGCTGCGCCGATCATGGCGGGACTGACACTCTTGGGATTGGGGCAGGGGCTTTCTCAATCATTTGCTCTTGCGCACGCCATGGACCAAGTTGACGAAGAAGCACATGGAACTGCGGCGGCGCTCATCAACACCATTCATCAGATCGGGTCCATGCTCGGGATCGCGATCCTCGGCAGCCTGCTCGGAAACCGCTACACCCGGGCAGTCACCAGCCAATCAACGCACCTTCCCGAGTTCATCGTGAAGCAGATCAATACCGGTATCGGTGTGGCCAAGGCCACAGCCCCTCAGTTCCCTGGGCTCCGGGACCAGATCGATGCCACGGCTAACACTGCCTACGTCACTGCCATGGATTCGGTACTGGCCCTCTGTTCGGTCACCGTTATCGTCAGCGCACTGCTCCTGTTCACCACCGCCATGGGCCGTACTTCGCCCAGTAGAGTACGGCTCATGGCGACGTCCCGATCTCGAGCAGCGAAGAAGCTTGAGCTGCGCCGCAAAATCCGCAGTGCAGCCATCGATCTCTTCACGGCCCGCGGTTACGCAGAGACCACCGTCGAGGAAGTCGCAGCTGCTGCGGACGTGTCACCCATGACCGTCTATCGACACTTCGGCACCAAGGAATCCCTGGTTCTCTCCGTCGCCAAGACCTCTGATGTCGATGTCCTGCTTGCAGCTGTCTCCGAAGGTCATGTCCTCGACGCGGCTTCATTGACTGATGCCATGGTCGCTCACATTGCGTCCAATCCGGTAGAGCAGCTTTACCAGCGGGTCGTGCTCATCACGTCTACCCCGGAGCTCGGCGAGGCTCTCTGGACACGGACGACCACATGGACCGACGCACTCGCCCCACACATGCCCGCGACAACGAGCCTCGCCCGCCGCGCGGAGGCTCGCAGCCTCGTCGCCGTGGGGCTCGAGGGACTGCTTGCCTGGCCGGCCACCTCAACCCAACCGGATGTCCGCCTACTCAAGCAGTGTCTGACCGAGAGTTTCCAGGTGTGGCTGACCGGATCGCAGCCGCCGGAGGCATGACGCTCAAGTCGACTGCTCCAAGCCAGAGCGCATGCCGCAGGACCAAGCCCACCAGCCTCACTCTCATGCCCAGCGTTGCTCGCGCTGTACTGACTAGGGACGTTGATGAATCGTGAGAAGGGAAGCTCGGCGTCGGGCCGACCTTGACATTGCGGCGTACTCGTCCGGTTGGGGCATGTGTCCCATGTCCACGATGACCTCCCAGGCAGTGCCACAAATACAACTTGTAGCATTCGTGGAACGAGGTTTCTTGGCGGGCGTAAATCAACGCGTCCGATCAGTACACCAGCATCGCCAAGTCACAGTACGGTCGCGTTATATGTCCGCAACCTCCACCGATCGTCCATTCCGCGTCGGTCGGCCTCGCCGGATCCAATCCGATCCAGCACGGTCCACGAGCAATTCCCCAGCCCACCGAACCGAAGGAACTCCGGGTACCCACCGCCGAGCAGCCACACCACGGCAGCCCGCAGAGCAAATCCATGGGCCACCAGGCACACCGTCTGGTTCTTCTGCTCGTCCACGGCATCCCTGACGGCCGCCGTCACCCTCTCGGCAACCTCGGCGGTCGTCTCACCGTCAGAGCGCCGGAAATCCTCACCGGAGGCCATCAGGTGCGTGTAATGGGGGTCGTTGCGATGTAGAGCGGGCACGGTCTCCCCCGCCCACTGACCTACGTCGACCTCCTTGAGCCGGTCATCGAAACCGACCTCGAGACCGGCAGCACGCCCGATCGTCTCGGCCGTCACCCTGGCACGCACCAACGGCGACGACACGATCGCCACCGGATCCATCCCGGCAATAACGGGCGCGACGGCCTCGGCCTGGGCAATCCCCACCGAGGACAGCGGAATGTCCAGCTGCCCCTGGAGTCGTCCGTCGGCGTTGAACTCGGTCTCGCCGTGCCGAACCAGGACGATCCGCGTCGTCACATCTGGTCCCAGTCGAGCTGCTCCTCAGGCAGCTGCAGGTCGACGGCCGGGCAGTCCTTCCACAGCCTTTCCAGGGAATACAGTTCGCGTTCCTCCTGATGCTGCACGTGCACCACGATGTCGACGTAGTCGAGCAACACCCAACGGTTCTCCCGCTCTCCCTCGCGGCGGGCGCGATGAGCCTTGTGCTCATGCATGGTCTGGTCGATGGCGTCGACCACGGCCGACACCTGACGCTCGCTGGCCGCAGAGATGATGACGAAGATGTCAGTGATGGCGAGGTGCTCCGAGACATCAAGGGCGACGATGTCGAAGCCCTTCTTGTCGAGGGCGGCGTGTGCCGCCACACGGGCGAGCTCGATGGCCTGTTCGGTGGCGCTCAATGATCCTCCGGATTGATGTTGATGTTGTCGTGGTAGAGACCGCGCTTGTTGATGTACTGCACGATGCCGTCCGGCACGAGGTACCAGATCGGCATGTCCTCCCCGACCCGCTGACGGCAGTCGGTCGACGAAATGGCCATGGCCGGCACCTCGAGAAGAGTGACCTTCTCAGCCGGCAGATGGGAGATGTCCTTGGCTCCCAGCGGCACTCCAGGACGCGACACCCCAATGAAGTGTGCGAGGTCGAACAGTTCCTCAGCGCCACGCCACGTGAGGATGTGACTCAGCGCGTCGGCACCGGTGATGAAGAACAGGTCGACGTCGCTGCCTCGCTCTCGTCGCAGATCCTTGAGGGTGTCGACGGTGTACGTGTCCCCCGGACGATCGATGTCGACCCGTGACACCGAGAACGACGGGTTCGACGCCGTCGCGATGACCGTCATGAGGTAACGGTCCTCGGCCTGCGAAACCTTACGTCCCTTCTTCTGCCAGGGCACGCCAGTGGGCACGAAGACGACCTCGTCGAGGTCGAACCTGGCCGCAACCTCCGAGGCTGCGACGAGGTGGCCATGATGAATGGGGTCGAAGGTACCGCCCATCACCCCGAGCCGGTAGCGGCGTCCGTTGTGGACCCGCGCCAGCCCCAGCTCAACACTCGGCATCAGGAATGCGGCCGACCCTTGCCGATGCCACGAACGATGCCGAGTGCAATCAGCAGCACCAGCAGCGTCAGGATACCGACGACGAGGGCCGAGGACTCCATGAGAAGAGGAACCATGCTCATGGCGCCTCAGCCTATCCCACAATCACCCCAGAACTACCGTTGGACGGTCAAGGACAGCCTCACGGACGGGTCTGACCGTCGCCCTGCAAGACGTAGGTCGTCGTCGTCATCTCCCGCAGACCCATCGGTCCGCGGGCATGGAGCTTCTGGGTGGAAATACCGATCTCGGCACCAAATCCGAACTCCCCGCCATCGACGAACCGGCTGGAACAGTTCACCAACACCGCCGCGGCATCGACGCTGGAGGTGAAGAACTCCTGGGAGGTCATCGACTTGGTGACGATCGTCTCCGAGTGGCCCGAACCGTGCTTGGCGATGTGGTCGACGGCCTCCTCCAGGTCGTCGACGATGCGCAGCGCGAGGTCCAGGGACAGGTACTCGTCGTCGTACTCATCGGGTTCGGCCGGCACGATGCGGGGATCCAGCCGAATACTGTCCTCATCGCCATGCACCGTCACTCCGCGATCGCTCATGGCGTCCACCAGCAGCGGCACCGCGGTGTCCGCAATTCCCCGATGCACCAGCACCGTCTCGACGGCATTGCACACACTGGGACGCTGCGTCTTGGCATTGACGGCAATGCCGATTGCCATCTCCACATCGGCACTGACGTCGATGACGAGGTGGCAGTTACCGGTTCCGGTCTGGATGACGGGCACCTCGGCCCCGGAGACGACGGCGTTGATGAGCCCGGCCCCACCACGCGGAATGAGCAGGTCGACGTACCCGCGGGCAGCCATGAGCTCGTCGGTGACCTCATGGCCACCCTCGACGAGCTGCACCGCCTCACGGATCTCCTCGGGCAACCGGGAACGCATCGCCGCGATGACGGCACGGTTGGACTCCAGAGCCGAGGACGATCCTCGCAACAGGCAGGCGTTACCGGACTTGAGACAGATACCGGCGGCGTCAGAGGTGACATTGGGACGAGCCTCGTAGATGATCCCGATGACGCCGATCGGCACCCGGACCTGCTCCACCTTGACTCCCAGCGGAGTGTGCCTGCCACGCACGACCTCACCGACGGGGTCGTCGAGCCGAGCGACCCCTTCCAGACCGACGGCCATTCCCTCGACCCGTTCCGGGGTGAGGGTGAGACGGTCGACAAGGGCCTCGTCCATCCCGTTTCCGCGGCCACGATCGACATCAGCACGGTTGGCGGCCAGGATGTCGTCGACGTTCTGGCGCAACCCGGCGGCCATGGCCATCAGCAGGTCGTCCTTGTCGATGCGACGCAGCCGACGCAACACCGTGGCGGCAGATCGGGCAGCCTTGGCCTGTTCGATGACTCGCGAGCTCATGGCCACATGGTATTCGTCAGATGGGCAACACCACCATGGTGACCACAGCGACGGTGAGTCACTTCTTGGTAGTTCGACGACGGCTCAACACCATGGCGTCGCGATGGATGATCTCCCGAGACGCCGCCGGGCCCATTTCTGCGGCCAGCCAGGCGCTCGAACGTCCTCTCATCACGCGCACCTCGTCATGGGAGAACTGAGCAATGCCGCGCCCGACGAGCCGACCGTCCGGGGCCAGGATCGTCACCGGATCGCCCGCCTGAAAATCCCCGTGAACCCGAGTGACACCCACCGCCAACAACGACGAATGGCGTGTGGTGAGGGCCTCGACGGCCCCCTCGTCGATGACGATCTGACCCTGCGGGGTGGCGGCGTCGGCCAACCACAGCAGACGCCGGGACCGCCGCGTCGCCATCGGTCGGAAGTAGGTGCCCACGGCTGCCCCACCCAGGACGCCACGGGCATCCGAAGCCGATGCGAGCACCACAGGGACCCCCGCGCTGGTGGCCATTCGGGCGGCCTCCAGCTTCGTCGTCATGCCCCCGGTGCCGACCCCGGATCCGGCCTTGTGGGTGTCGATCTCCAGAGCGTCAATGTCCTCAACGACATCCAGACGACGGGCGTCCGGGGAATCCGGATGAGCAGTGTAGAGGGCGTCGACGTCAGACAGCAGCACGAGGGCCTGAGCGCGCACCAGCTCAGCCACCAGGGCAGCGAGTCGGTCGTTGTCGCCGAACTTGATCTCCCCGGTGGCAACGGTGTCGTTCTCGTTGACGATTGGCACGACTCCCAGCTCGAGCAGGGTGTCCAGGGTCGACCAGGCATTTCGATAGGAGGTGGGACGGACCAGGTCATTGACGGTCAGCAGTACCTGTCCGACCCGCAACCCGTGGCTGGCAAACCGTGACGTGTAGTGGGCCAGCAGGATTCCCTGCCCGACCGAGGCTGCCGCCTGCTTGCCGGCCACGGTCCGTGGGCGGTGGGTCATTCCCATCGCTGGAAAACCGGTGGCGATGGCTCCTGAGCTCACCAGGACGACCCGCTTGCCGTCCGCGACGACCTCGCTGAGCACGTCGACCAGCTCGTCGACACGGCGAACATCGATCCCGCCGCCGGGCAGGGTCAACGAGGATGATCCGACCTTGACTACCACAGTGGTGGCCGCGGAAATGACTTGACGTTGATCAGTCACGGCCCTCGAACCGCTCCTCCTCGGCGACACGGGCACGCCACGACTCACCCCGTGGATCGCGACCGACCTGGCCGTATTCCTCACGGGCGCGGTGATATTCGCGATCCATCTCGCGACGACGGGTGGCCGAGGGACGCTCGGTCTCCAGACGCTGGTCCTCACCGCGGCGGGACAACAGCTCGGCACCCGACTCGATCTGCGGGGCGAAGTCGAAGATGACGGCGTCCTCACCACCGACGGCGACGGCATCACCGGCAATGGCACCCATGGCCAGCAGCTCCTCCTCGACGCCCAGGCGGTTGAGACGATCCGACAGGTAGCCGACGGCCTCCGGGTTGTCGAAGTCGGTCTGGGCGACCCATCGAGCCGGCTTGTCACCGGTCACACGCCACAGGAAGCCGCCCTCACCGTCGCCCTGACGCTTGATGGAGAAGGCCGGACCCTCCTCCTTGGGCCTGGGCCGGATGACGATCCTCTCCGGCTCGGGTTCGGGCTCATCCTCGCGAGCCTTCTCGACCAGATCGGCCATGGCGAACTTGAGGGAGCTGAGCCCCTCTCCCGACTTCGTCGAGACGCGGAAGACCGCCCAGCCACGCTTGGCGACATCGTCGAAGACGATGTCGGCCAGGTCAGCGGCGTCCGGGACGTCAACTTTGTTGAGCACCACCAGACGTGGACGATCCTCCAGGCCACCATGGGCAGCAAGCTCCCCCTCGATGACGTCGAGGTCGGTGACAGGGTCGCGACCGGGCTCGTAGGTGGCGCAGTCGATGACGTGGACGATGGCCCGGCAACGCTCGATGTGGCGCAGGAAGTCGAAGCCAAGGCCCTTGCCCAGCGAGGCCCCCGGGATGAGGCCAGGCACGTCCGCAACGGTGTAGGTCGTCTCCCCCGCGACGACCACGCCCAGATTCGGCACCAGGGTGGTGAAGGGATAATCGGCGATTTTCGGCTTGGCTCGCGAGATCGCCGCGATGAGGCTGGACTTTCCGGCCGAGGGGAATCCCACCAGGCCGATGTCGGCGACGACCTTGAGCTCGAGCAGGACCTTGCGTTCCTCTCCGGCCTCACCGAGCAAGGCGAAACCGGGGGCCTTGCGCGCCGAGTTAGCCAGCGCTGCATTGCCGAGACCGCCACGACCACCGGCCGCGACGACGAGCTCGGATCCCACTCCGACGAGGTCTCCCAGTGGCTCGCCGGTGTCGGCGTCGGAGACGACCGTGCCCTCGGGAACACCCAGGACGATGTCGGAGCCGTTGGCCCCGGCCTGGTTGTCACCGCGTCCAGGCTCGCCGTTGGTCGCCTTGCGAGTGGACTGCCAGTGATAGTCGACCAAGGTCGTCACCTGGGGGTCGACGCGCAGAATGACCGATCCGCCATGACCGCCGTTGCCACCATCGGGGCCGCCCAACGGCTTGAACTTCTCACGCTTGATGGAGGCGCAGCCGTGTCCTCCCTTGCCCGCCACGGCGGTCAGCGTCGCGCGGTCGACGAAGGACGGGATGGCCATGTTCTGCTCCTCGAAGATGGGGTCGGGCCGTCTGGCCCAGGGTGGATCCCAAGTCTAGACGCCGGGACGCGCCACCCCATCCAGGTGGCGCGTCCCGAACTGTCAGGCCTGTGCTGGTCGTTCCGGTCCAGCAGCTCGACGTGGCGGACCTGCTTCAACCTTCACCGAATCCGCGGCATGCCGTGGCGTACCGGAGAGCTCGTCCCTCTTCGGGCCGTCCGAAGCCTCGGCGCAGGCGTCCTGGGACGGAATCTCCACGGCGTCACCGGAGGCTGCCGAAGTCTCCTGAGAAGTTCTCTCCTTGGACTCGGACGCAGCGCGCATCTGGATACCAGTGTGGTGGGACAGCGGCACGTCCTTGAGGAGGAAGGCCAGCAGACCTGCTACAGCAACCATCGGGGCCATCCACAGGAACAGCGGGGTCAGGGAGTTGACGTAGGCCTGGACGATACCGTCCCGAATCGCGTCAGGCATCTGATTGACGGCACCCGGGGTCAACGAGGCTGCGGCGTGGCTGTACGAGCTCATCGAGCCCAGCGCCTTGAGAACGGTCGGATCCTTGCTGGTGGCCAGGGAGGTGAACAGGTCCGTGACACGATTGGTCAGGCGGGTGGTGAAGGCCACGCCGATGAGAGAAGAGCCCAGGCACACACCGATCTGACGGAAGAAATTGTTGTGGCTGGTGGCCGTTCCCAGCAGGGTTGGGCGGACGTCGTTCTGGACCGCCATGACGAGCAGCTGGAAGAACATGCCCATGCCCAGACCGAGGACGAAGGTGTCGCCCATGATCCGCCAGACCGGGGAGTCCTGGTTCAGGGTCGACATCAGCGCCATGCCACCGGCAGCGACGATCGGACCAATGATGATGAAGATGCGGTACCGCCCGATCTTGGAGGTCAGCAGACCGGTGATCGTCGCGGACAGCAGAATACCGATGGTCATGGGGATGAGCAGTAGACCAGACACCGTGGCCGAGTAACCGTAGGTCATCTGCATGTAGGTCGGCAGATAGGCCAGCACACCGAACATGGCGCCCATGGCGAGCATTCCGATGATCGTCGAGACGACGAAGGTGCGGTTGTGAAACAGCTCCAGCGGCAGCACCGGATCGGCGACCCGACGCTCGACGACGGGCAGCACGGCCCACGCCACGACCGCGACGACGCCCAGGCCGATGATCTGCCAGGACAACCAGTGGTACTGGGAACCGCCCCAGGTGGCCAGCAGCACGACGGCCACAGCGCCGACATCCATGAGGGTCAGCCCGAGCCAGTCAATCTTTGTCGTCAGCTCATGCTTGGGCAGCTTGAGGGCAATGAGGCAGGCCACCCAGGCCACGACACCCAGCGGCAGGTTGATCCAAAACACCCAGCGCCAGGAGATCGAGTCGGTGAGCCAGCCGCCCAGCAGCGGGCCGAGCACCGAGGACACACCGAACATCGCGCCCATCGGCGCCATGTAGGCGGCACGAACCCGCGGTGGGATGAGGTCGCCGGTGATGGCCTGGGACAAGATCATGAGGCCACCGCCACCCAGCCCCTGGATGAAACGGAAGAAGATGAAGGTGGTCATGGTGCCAGCGGTGCCGCACAGGGCAGAGCCCAGCAGGAACAGACCAATGGCGATGAGGTAGAGGGTCTTACGACCGATGAGGTCGGAGAGACGGCCATACAGCGGCATACCGACGGTGATGGCCAGGGTGTACGCGGTGATGACCCACGCCATGTGCTCGACGCCGGACAGGTCACCGACGATGGTCGGCAAAGCGGTGGCAACGATCGTCTGGTCCAGGGAGGACAGGAACATCACCATCATGAGGCAGAGGTAGACGACCCAGAACCGGCGGTCCGGTTTGAACTTGGCAGCCTCAGGAGCGGCAGCAGTTGCAGACATGTCACAGCTTTCTGATGATGTCGGATGGGAAGTGTGGGGCGCGTTGTCGCGCAGGTTGTGACGAGTCAGCTCGTCGCTCACTGCGTCGAGACCGGCACCCGATCGCCGGCCAATTCCGCGGACAGCCTGACCCAGACGTCGACGACCCGGTCAAAGGTGCCGACCACCTCGGCAGAACTGGCCCCAGGACGGACCATGGCCGCTTGGAAGACTGAGCGCTCCATCGCCTGGATGGTGCCCACGAGGGCAAGGACTTCCAGAGAGTCCTCGGAGCGGCCGATTCGGCGAGCAGCTGCCGTCATGAGGGCAGCACGTTGACAGTCAACGGTCTCCTTGAGGGCCATCCGAAGCTCGGTGCTCTCCCCGCTGATCCTCATGAGTTCTCGCAGATCGTCGAGGTTGACGTCGAAGTTTCGCCACCGGGCATCGAGCAGGGTGCGAATGGCATCGGCCAGTGACGTCGAGGTGTCCGTCGCGAAGGTCTCGAGGGCCTCCTCCGAGTGGGCGACCACCGGGGGCAGATAGACGTCGTACTTGGACGGGAAGTGGTTGAACACGGTCCGTCGCGACACCCCAGCACGCTCAGCGATGTCGTCGACTGTGACCTCGTCCACCGGCTTCTCGACCGCCAATTCCATTGCGGCACGGCGAATGACGCCCTGAGTGCGGATTGCTGTTGGTGAAGTCACACCCATAATTATGCACTGAGTGCAGTGTTTGCATCAAGTGCAGAACCTGCACTCAGTACACAAAGGGTCACGCCCTCGGTGAACGACGGCGTGAGAAGGCTCACCGGAAGGCGTGCCAGGCAGCTTTGAGATAGGGCCAGGCACGTTGAGCTGACTCCCGCCACTGCTCGAGCGAGCCGGTGGCTCGGTGTACCCAGGATCCGGCTTCCTGACCGGCCGATGGTGCCAACCACAGCACCCCGACGACAACGGTGAGCACACTCACGACGAGGGCCACTGTGACCATGCGGGTCCACATCCCTCGACGTTGACGAGCTCCCGAGACATTGTCGTGGGTCCGGGAGAACCATCTGGTGAAGAAGGCACCGCCCAAAGCGATGACGAGGCTGGTGACGGCGGCACCGATCATCGTCCCGCCGATTCCCAGGCCTCCCACGACTCCGGTCGCAACGGCCGAGGCGCAGGCACCAGCAGCCACCTCATAGGGCCGAGGCCACCGGTGACGGGGCTCGACCTTCGGCGCGGGAGCCGCTTGGGCAGCCCGAGGGTTGTGAGACTCAGCCGCGGCGGGCCGAGAGGAACGAATCGGTGCCAGCGGCGCGGTAATCCTGGGCATCGGCCCCGTCGACACCAAGGTCGGCGCGTCCGACCCCGGCTCGATCCGGTACAGCCACCTCTCGTCCTCGCTGAATATCCGATTACCCACGGTTCTCTGATCTCCCATCGTCACAGGGTCGATAACGACCAAGTCTTGAGAGTAGGTCGCCATATCGTCACTTCCAGCGATCGCGACACAGTGACGACCACGGTCGCTGGGAGGATCCGACGACAGTCGCAATCCCCGGCATAATTCTCAGGTTCCGCCAAGTCACAGGCACACAAATGCTCAGGTACCGAGTTCCCGATTCCGCTCAGATCGATCCCCCAGACGCAGATCGGCCCCCACCTCAAAGGCGGGGGCCGATCAACATCTGTGTGTGGGGACTCAGGCCTCGACCGGGACCTCCACGGGGTTCACGTTGACGATCTTGCGGCCACGACGAGTGCCGAACTCGACATTGCCGTCACGCAGGGCGAAGAGGGTGTCGTCGCCACCGCGGCCAACCCCGTCACCGGGGTGGAAGTGAGTGCCGCGCTGACGCACGATGATCTCGCCAGCGTTGACGAGCTGACCGCCGAAACGCTTCACGCCGAGACGCTGAGCGTTGGAGTCACGACCGTTGCGCGAAGAGGACGCGCCCTTCTTGTGTGCCATGTCTGTCTACCTCAGCCTTCGATTCCGGTGACCTTGACCTGGGTGTACTTCTGACGGTGCCCCTGGCGCTTCTTGTAGCCGGTCTTGTTCTTGTACTTGAGGATGCGGATCTTCGGACCCTTGGTCTCGCCGAGAACCTCAGCGGTGACCTTGACCTTTCCGAGCGCGTCCTTGTCGGAGGTGACGGACTCGCCATCAACCACGAGGAGCGGGGTCAGCTCGATGCTGCTGCCCGCCTCGTCGGCGACCTTGTCGATCTCGACGACGTCACCCACTGCCACCTTGTGCTGGCGGCCACCACTACGCACGATCGCGTACACGCCTGACCTACTCTCGTTCTTGTCGTACATTTCCGGGGGCCGGAACCAACGGCCCCGGACAAACCTGACCGACGACTCGCGCCGGACCGGCTACCCATTTTACATTTCCTGTGGTGGGCGGTCAAAACAGCCGTCCACCGCCCTTATCCGGGCCCATCCTCACTTGGAATGGGACTTGCCAGAGGAGCCTTTGCGACCGCGTCCACGGCCCTTGGAACGCTCGCCACCATCGGCCGGGGCCTGGGAATCCACCGGCTTGTCGAAACGGTGGTAGCCACGGCCGCCACAGGCCTCGCACTCTTCGGTGAAGGCCTCGGCCAGGCCGGTGCCGATCTTCTTGCGGGTCATCTGGACCAGACCCAACGACGTCACCTCGGCAACCTGGTGGCGGGTGCGATCCCGTCCCAGGCACTCGGTGAGACGACGGACCAAGAGCTCACGGTTGGTCGGCAACACCATGTCGATGAAGTCGACGACGATGATTCCGCCGATGTCGCGCAGCCGCAGCTGACGGACGATCTCCTCGGCCGCCTCCAGGTTGTTGGCGGTGACGGTGGCCTCGAGGTTGCCGGCAGATCCGGTGAACTTGCCGGTGTTGACGTCGATGACCGTCATGGCCTCGGTGCGGTCGATGACCAGCGACCCACCCGAGGGCAGGTAGACCTTGCGCTCCAGGGCCTTGGCGACCTGCTCGTCGATGCGGTGCTCGGTGAAGGGGTCCTTGTCGGCGTCCTCCCAGTGGGTCAGGCGCGAGGCCATCTCCGGGGCGACGTGATCGACATAGGCCTTGATGGTGTCGTAGGCGTCGTCCGAGCCACCGTTGCCGGCAATGACGAGCTCGGAGAAGTCTGCGGTGAACAGGTCGCGGATGATGCGCACCGTCAGGTCCGGCTCCGAGTACAGCATGAGCGGCGCCTTGCTGGTGCTGGCCTTGCGCTCGATGACCTCCCACTGAGCCTTGAGACGGTTGATGTCGCGGACAAGATCCTCCTCGGTGGCTCCCTCTGCGGCAGTGCGCACGATGACGGAGGCATCCGACGGGATGTTGTTCTCGACGATCTTCTTGAGGCGCTTGCGCTCGGAGTCGGCCAGCTTGCGGGAGATTCCCGAGAGATGACCGCCGGGCGAGTAGACGACGAAGCGTCCAGGCACCGATATGTGGCTGGTCAGACGAGCACCCTTGGCGCCCACCGGGTCCTTGGTGACCTGCACCAGGACCTGGTCTCCCGACTTCAGGGCATGCTCGATGCGCTTGTCCTCACCCTCCTTGCCGTACTTGGCCCAGTCGACCTCGCCGGCGTAGAGCACGGCGTTGCGACCACGGCCGATGTCGATGAACGCGGCCTCCATCGAGGGCAGGACGTTCTGGACCTTGCCCAAGTAGATGCTGCCGATCGAGGACGCGGCCGAGGCACGGTCGACGTAGTGCTCGACGAGGACGCCGTCCTCCAGCACCGCCAACTGCGAGTACTCGTCGGACTGACGGACGACCATCTTGCGGTCCACCGATTCGCGGCGAGCCAGAAATTCGGCGTCGGTGATGACCGCACTGCGTCGGCGACCGGCGGCACGCCCCTCACGGCGACGCTGCTTCTTGGCCTCCATACGAGTCGAGCCCTCGATGCCGGTGACCTCGTCAGCCACCGACTGACGCGAGCGCGGCTCACGAACCTTGATGACGACCTCGCTGGGATCGTCGTCAGAACCGCTGATGTCCTCACCACGGCGGCGACGACGACGGCGACGACGACGGGTGGCATCCAAGTTCCGGGACTCCGAGCCATTCTCAGAGCTGTTCCCCGAGTCGTCATCGTCGTCCGACTCGTCCTCCGAAGAGTTGTCCTCGGTGTCCTCACTGCGCCGACGACGACGTCCGCCCCGACGACGGCGACGACGGTTCTGGCCTTCCTCCTCGGAGGTGGAGTCCTCGGACTCGGAGGTCGTCTCCTCCTCGACGGAATCAGCAGTCTTCTCGTCCGACTTCTCGTTCTTCTCGCCGGAGCTCTTTCCGCCCTTGCCCTTCTCAGGCTCGACCTCGGCTGCCCCCTCGGTCTTCTCGGCGGTCACCTCAGCGTGATTGCCAGCCTCGGACGGACGAGTGGCGCGACGACGACGCTTCTTCGGCACGGCGGCCTCTCCCCCGCCGATCTCGACAGCCAAGGAGTCGAGGATGTCACTGGCCGAGCGCTCCTCGCCGTCCTTGAGCCCGAAGGGATCGGCCAAGGTTCCCTCAACCTTGTGATTGCGGGCCTGAGCCTTGGCCTTGGTCAGCGCGGCATTGATGGGATCGTCGTCAGATCCCTTGTCCTTGGCACTCTTGTCATCCTTGGCGTCCGTGATGGTCGCCTTGCCCTCGGCATTTTCCTCGGACTTGTCAGAAGCCCGGGAGGACCGACGGCGAGTGGCGCGACGACGCTGGGAGGTGCCACGCTCGGTCTCGACGGACGGAGCGGTCTCGGATGCGCCACGACGGGTGGTGCGGGTCTCGGAATCATCGTTCGTCCCAGCGGCAGACTCGGTGCTGTCGGCCTCGGACGGGGACTCGTTCTCGGCGGCTGCACGGGTGCTCCTGGTCCTCGTCCGGGTGGACTTGGCAGCGGAGTCGCCATTGCGGCGGGTACGGGTGCGACGGGGCTTCTCAGCCCCGGCCGTCATCTCCTCGGACATCGTGTCCTCGGTCTTCGGCTCGGCAGCCTTGGGTTCCTCGACCTTGGGGGTCTCAGCCTTGGCGGCCTTGCGACGGCGTCCCATCGGAGGGCGAGGAAGGTCAGATGCCTCGGCATCGGAGGTGATGACGGAGCCGCCGGTACCGGCGGCGGTGATCGTCACCGAGGCGCTCTCGGTCTCGCCCTGGACAGGAGCCCCGGCAGGACGCGATGCGACCCGACGGCGTCGAGAAGCGGGAATCTCAGCGGTGGAATTCTCGTCAGAATTCAATGTGGTGTTGTCAGTCTCGTCGAGCATTGTGCTCTCCTTGGCCTTTCGGCACGGTCAGTGCCCACCCGGATACGGCCCTGCGAAAATCCTTCCGCAGACGTGTGCAAACGCCTCGCGCTGTACTGACGGCGTCATCCCCGGCATGGGGCAAAAGCTTTCGGTGAGCCCTCGAGTCCCCCGCGGTCGCCTCTCGGCGTCGCGGTAAGAACCGTCGAGTGGGGTGGCACCCCGTTCACCTGAGTCCCAGTATGTCACGTCACAGGGGTCGATGCCAGATACCGCACAGTGACGACGACGTCACCACACCGTCACGGCAACCCCGGAAAACGGGTCGGTCAGTACCGTCGAGACCCCGCTGGCATCCTCGACACAGGCACCCTGAGCCAGTCGCGTCGCCCGCGCGGCATCAACGTCCAGCGCCGGGCATTTCTCGGCCAAAGCACGCAGTACGTCGTCCGGACGAACCAGCGGAGTGACGTGACGCAGCATGAGCCGCAGCTTCCCGTCCCAGACGTCCAGACCGATGAGAGCTGCGCGGACGTCGAAGGTGCGCATACCGGACTTCGTCATCCGCTTCACCTCGACGGTCTCGGCTGCCATGACGGCCTCCACGGCCTCGGCCAGCCCTGCCACCTCACCAACGGGCGCGATGAGCCAGGCCGACGCTGTCAACAGTTCGGTGAAGGGGGTGCGATCAGTCTCGACAACCTCCAGCACCTCCATGCCGGGTGGCATTTCGGCGCCAAGGACCGTCAGGACCCTGTCCGGGTCGCAGATCTCGGCCAACGCCACCTCGAGGTACTCGGCCTCCGAGGCCGCCCCGGTGGCCGAGGCGTTGGCGTAAGAGATACGCGGGTGCGGGCTGAATCCCGACGAGTACGCCATCGGAATGTGGGCCCGGTTGAGAGCTCGCTCGAAGGCGCGGGCGAAGTCACGGTGAGAGGTGAACCTGGCGGTACCGCGCTTGGCGTACCGCATCCTCAGCCTCTGCTTCGGCGGGGCCTGCTGCTCGGGCTGCTTCTGGGCGCGCTTCGACATCGTCAGGCCTCCTTCGCCGGGGTGAGGTCAGGTTCGACCGGGGTCAGCGGGATGAGTGAATGACCTGACGGACCCACCTGGATCTCGGTGCCCATCTGCGGACACACCCCACAGTCGTAGCAGGGGTTCCAGCGGCAGTCGTCGACGGCCTCGCCGTCCAGGGCGTCCTGCCAGTCGTCCCACAACCAGTCGCGGTCAAGTCCAGAGTCAAGATGGTCCCAGGGCAGCACTTCCTCGTAATCACGCTCACGAGTGGTGAACCAGTCCAGGGAGACACCGAGCGGCTCGAGCTCCTGCTCACAGCAGGCCACCCACCGGTCGTAGGAGAAGTACTCGTTCCAACCGTCGAAAACTCCCCCGTCACGCCAGACGGCCTCGATCACCTTGCCGACCCGTCGGTCACCGCGCGAAAGCAGCCCCTCGATGATGCCGGGGCGCCCGTCGTGGTAGCGCATGCCGATGGACCGACCGAACTGGCGGTCAGCGCGAACGGAATCTCGCAGCACGGACAGACGGTGGTCGACCTCATCGGCAGAAGCCTGGGCGGCCCACTGGAAAGGGGTGTGAGGCTTGGGCACGAATCCGCCGATGGAGATCGTGCACCGAATGTCCTTGCGTCCGGCCGCAACACGACCGGCCTCGATGACGTGGGAGGCCATGTCGTGGATTCCCAGCACATCCTCATCGGTCTCGGTGGGCAGACCACACATGAAATACAGCTTGACCTGACGCCAACCATTGCCGAATGCGGTGGCAACGGTGCGGATGAGGTCGTCCTCGGTCACCTGCTTGTTGATGACCTGGCGCATCCGCTCCGAGCCTCCCTCGGGAGCGAAGGTGAGACCGGAACGACGACCATTGCGGCTCAGCTCGTTGGCCAGATCGATGTTGAAGGCGTCGACGCGAGTGCTCGGCAGGGACAGGGACACATTCGTCCCCTCGTAGCGATCCGCAAGCCCCTTGGTGATGTCAGAAATCTCCGAATGGTCGGCGCTCGACAGGCTCAACAGACCGACCTCTTCCAGACCGGTGGCCTGCAGGCCGTCATCGACCATCTGGGCGATGGTGTCGATGGATCGCTCGCGCACCGGACGAGTGATCATGCCCGCCTGGCAGAACCGGCAGCCGCGGGTGCAGCCGCGAAAGATCTCCACCGAGTAACGCTCGTGGACGGTCTCGGCGACCGGGACGATGGGCTTCTTCGGATACGGCCACTCGTCAAGGTCCATGACGGTGTGCTTGGAGACGGTGAACGGTGCCTCCGGACGATTAGGGGCAACTCGACCGATCGTTCCGTCGTCGAGGTATTCGACGTCGTAGAAGGAGGGCACATAGACCCCGCCAGTTTCGGCAAGCCTCACCAACAAACCTTCGCGTCCGCCCGGCCGGCCCTCCTCCTTCCAGTCCCGGATGATCTCGGAGATCTCCAGGGAGGCCTCCTCACCGTCCCCCAGGACGGCGGCGTCGATGAAGTCGGCGACGGGTTCGGGATTGAAGGCGGCGTGACCGCCGATGAGGACGATGGGGTCGTCGTCAGTGCGATCAACCTGATGAACGGAGATACCGGCCAGACTGATGGCATTGAGCATGTTGGTGTAGCCCAACTCCGTCGACAGTGAGACTGACATGACGTCGAAGTCGCGCACCGGCCGGTGACCGTCAAGGGTGAACTGAGGAATCCCAGCAGCCCTCATCTGCTTCTCCATGTCCGGCCACACCGAGTAGGTGCGCTCAGCCAGGATCCAGTCACGTTCATTGAGCACCTCGTAGAGGATGGCCACGCCCTGATTGGGCTGGCCAACCTCGTACGCGTCGGGGTACATCAGGACCCAGCGGACATCAGTGTCCTGCCAATCCTTGACGATGCTGTTGTGCTCCCCACCCACGTACTGGATGGGCTTGTTGACTCGGGCCAACAGCGGTTCAATCCTACCGAGGAGATCCTGGGTACTCACGAACGGTCATGGTAGGCGGTTCGGGCCGGATCACGGAATCAGATCACACCAGATCCGGGAACCAGATGCCGATCTCGCGCTCGGCGGATTCCGGACAGTCAGAGGCGTGGACGAGGTTGCGGTTCTTGAGCGTGCCGTAATCGCCACGAATTGTTCCTGGAGCAGCCTCTGCACAGTCGGTCTTGCCATTCATGGCGCGAACGACCTGGATGGCCTTGCGTCCCTCGAGCACCAGGGCGACCAGCGGCCCGGAGGTGATGAACTCCTCCAGCGGCGGGTAGTAGTCGCGTCCGACGTGCTCGGCGTAATGATTGGATGCAGTATCAACATCAATGGTGCGCAGCTCCATTGCGCGCACGATGAGACCCTTGGCCTCGTACCTGCTGATGATCTCGCCAATGAGATGACGCTCAACGGCGTCCGGCTTCAGCAGGACCAGGGTACGTTCCGTGTCAGTCATGGCCCCAACCTATCGCAGCGCGGATCGCGACCTCAGCGGACCTCGAGGTTTCCATCAATACGCCTACCCAGCACGATGATGGACACCCAAATCGCGGTGAAGACGATCCCGACGGCGTACATCATCGGGGTGGCCAGCCCCAGCAGGATTCCGAAGATCTGCAGGGCCCACGAGAGCAGGTATCCCCACGTGCGGGGGACGCCAACAGCGCAGAGGATCGAGATGACCATGCCGACACATCCCAGGACAACTGACATGGCCACACTGATGCCGGAGACCAGGATCATGCCCGGGATCGTCAGACCGAAGACGATGACCTCAAAGGCCAGGAAACTCACCACGACCTTCGTCATCGGGTTGCCCGCGGGCAGGGTGAGGAAGCTGCCTCTTGCGATCCCGGGCTGCGCGGCCATCGTCACCAACCTCCGTCGTCGTCATTCATGTCGGTGACCATGTCATCGTCAGGCAGTGGGTCGAGGCGCTGACCCTCCATCGCCTCGATCTGTTCCTGGGACAGGTCCGGGGTCTCGACGATGGCGGTCTGCGGAGCGTCGAGCATGGTGCCGTCAGGACGCAGGATCGCCCTGGCACGACCAGCCAACACGACCGATCCGGCGATGAGGACACCGGCCCCTGGCCCGGACGCATCTGCGATGCGGAGGGCTTCCTCGAGGGCCTCGGGGACGTCCGCGACCCGGGTGAGGTGGCCGTCATCCCAATGAGCCGAGGCCTTCTCCGCCAAGTCGTCAACACTCAAGGCACGCGGCAGGTCCGGCATCGAGGTGACGACGACGTGGCTCACCGAGTCCGACAGCACCGACAGTACCCCGTCGATGTCCTTGTCGGCCATTGCCGCCACGACAGCGATGAGGGGCTCAGTCTCGAAGGATTCGCGCATCCCGGCCATCGCCGACGTCGCTCCGTGAGGATTGTGGAAGGTGTCGAGGATGACGAGCGGAGACCGTCGGACGACCTCGAGACGAGCCGGAGCCTCCACAGCAGCCAAACCCTGCTCGATGATGGCGGGCTTGAGCGGCCCGGTGAGAGCCTCGGTCGCCGCAACAGCCTGGGCAGCGTTGTGAGCCATGTGTTCACCGAAGATCGGCAGGAACAGCTCCCCCAGCGGCCCGGAAGCAGTCTGGACACGCAGCACCTGGCCGCCGAGGCCACTGCGGCGGTCCAACAGGCCCCAGTCCGGGCCCTCCAGCAGCGGCTTGACGCCGGCGTCGGTGCACTGGGCAAGCAGGATCGGCGCGGCTTCCGGCTCCTGGCCAGCAATGACCGGAGTGCAACCTGGTTTGATGATTCCCGCCTTCTCGGCGGCAATTTTGTCGATGGTGTTGCCAAGGATGTGCATGTGGTCCATGGCGACAGGGGTGACGACCGCGATAGTTGCGTCCGCAACGTTGGTGGCATCCCAGCGTCCTCCCAGACCGACCTCGACCACAGCGACATCCACCGGGGCATCCGCGAAAGCTGCGAAGGCCATGGCCGTTACGACCTCGAAGAAGGTCATCTGGATGCCATCGATGTGCTGACCGTCAACCATGGCCACCATCGGCTCGATCTGACGCCAGGTCTCGTCGAACAGCTCGTGGCTGACGGGACGACCGTCGATGCAGATGCGCTCGGTGACGTCGACCAGATGTGGGGAGCAGTAACGTCCCACCCGCAGGCCGGCGGACCGCAGCAGCGAGTCAATCATGATGGCCGTCGATCCCTTGCCGTTGGTGCCGGCAATCTGGATGACGGGGCAGGCCTGCTGTGGATTGCCCAGCAGGTCGAGAAGGGCACGTTCCCGGTCAAGGCCGGGACCGATGCGATGCTCGGGCCAACGAGCGGTCAGCTCTGCCACGAGCTGGTCATGGCTGCTCAATAGATGACCTCGCCATCACGGCGACGCTGACGCAGGTTCTCCAGCGCCTCGGCGAGGATGGCAGCGGCCTCAGCCTCGCTACGACGCTCCTTCACATAGGCCAGATGGGTCTTGTAAGGCACGATCTTCGGCGGAGCAGGAGGATTCGCCTGGTCACGGTTAGCCGGCAGACCGCACTTCGGGCAATCCCAAGTGTCGGGGACCTCTGCCTCGGCCGAGAAGGCCGGGCGGATCACGTGGTGGTTGGCGCAGAAGTACGAGGCGTACTCACGGGGGGCAGCCTCGCCGCGCTCTGCCTCTCCCATGGGGCCGGCACCGACGCGACTTCCACGGATGGCGCTTCCACCTGACATTCGTTCACTCTCCTCGAAGGGGGGTCACAATACTGCCTGAGGGCAGCATCATTGGGGGCGGGAGGGATCAGCCCTCCCATGTGCTCCGGCGCGGCAGACTGCCGCCCGATTCCGGCTCAGGAATGGCTGTAGAGCACCAGCAGGACGATGATGGAGGCCAGCCACAGCAGGCCAATGACGACCGTCAGACGGTCAAGATTCCGCTCAGCCACGGAGGTTCCACCCATGGAGGTCGACACACCTCCACCGAAGAGGTCGGAGAGGCCGCCGCCCTTGCTCTTGTGGAGGAGGACGAAGAGGGTGAGGATGACGCTCAGCACGCACAGGATGATCGACATCGTCAGCACGGGCCAGGTCATGAGGGGAGCCGAAATCACGTCGTACAGGGTAACTCACGAGCCGCCAGATCCCCACATCGAGCCCCGGAACTATGCGCGAAGTGTGCATACACATCAACGCAGGGACGAAACGACCCCCGCACCGAGTGGTGCGGGGGTCGTCGTTGAACTTGTTGCGGATCAAGCCTCGTAGAAGGTCACGATCTTGGAGAAGTCACCAGCCTTGAGCGAAGCGCCGCCCACCAGGGCGCCGTCAACATCAGGCTTGGCCATGATCTCGGCGACGTTGGCCGGCTTGACCGAGCCGCCGTACTGGATGCGCACGGCCTCGGCGGTCGGGGCGCCGTAGAGCTCCTTGACGGCCTCGCGGATGGCCTGGCAGACCTCCTGGGCGTCGTCAGCGGTGGCGGTCTCGCCGGTGCCGATGGCCCAGATGGGCTCGTAGGCGATGACGAGCTTGGCGACCTGCTCGGCGGAAATGCCGTCGAGGTCAGCCTTGATCTGGCCGACGGTGTGCTCGACGTGCTTGCCGGCCTTGCGGACCTCGAGGTCCTCACCACAGCAGATGATCGGGGTCATGCCATTCTCGATGGCCTTCTTGGCCTTGACGTTGACCAGCTCGTCGGACTCGTTGTGGTACTCGCGACGCTCGGAGTGACCAACGACGACGTAGGAGCAGCCCAGCTTCGACAGCATGGTGCCGGACACCTCACCGGTGTAGGCGCCGTCGTCGTGAGCGGAGATGTCCTGGGCGCCATAGGCGATCGGCAGCTTGTCACCATCGATAATGGTGGCCACGGAGCGGATGTCGGTGAACGGCGGGATGACGACGGCCTCGGACTTGGAGGAGTCGTATCCGGCAGCCTTGAGGGCCTCACCGAGATCCTGGACGAGGGAGGTGGCGGCAACGTGGTCGAGATTCATCTTCCAGTTGCCGGCCATGATCGGGGTACGAGACATCAGTTGTTCTCCTTGAGGACTGCGATTCCGGGCAGCTCCTTGCCCTCCATGAGCTCGAGGGAGGCGCCACCACCGGTGGAAATGTGACCGAACTGGTCGTCGGCGAAGCCGAGGGCGCGAACGGCGGAGGCGGAGTCTCCACCGCCAACCACCGAGAGGCCGTCGACCTCGGTGAGAGCCTGAGCAACGGCCTTGGTGCCGAGCTCGAGACCCTTGATCTCGAAGACGCCCATCGGGCCGTTCCAGAACACCGACTTGGCGCCCCTGATGGCCTCGGCGTAGGCCTTCTCGGTCTCCGGGCCGATGTCAAGGCCCATCTTGTCGGTCGGAATGGCGTCAACGGGCACGACGTCGACCTGGCCGACGGTGTGGGCGTCGAAGTCGACGTCAGAGGCGACGCGGACGTCGGTCGGCAGCAGGATCTGCTTGCCAGCGGCCTTGGCGGCCTCGAGGTACTTCTTGCAGGCCTCGACGGAGTCATCGTCGACCAGCGACTTGCCAACCTCCAGGCCCTGGGCCTTGAGGAAGGTGAACAACATGCCGCCACCGACGACAAGGGTGTCGGCAACCTTGAGCAGGTTGTCGATCACGGCAAGCTTGTCGGCGACCTTGGCACCACCGAGGACGACGACGAACGGACGCTTCGGGTCGGCGGTCAGGCCCTCGAGGACCTCGACCTCCTTGGCGACCAGGGAGCCGGCAGCGCTCGGCAGCAGCTTGGCGACGTCGTAGACGGAAGCCTGCTTGCGATGCACGACACCGAAGCCGTTGGAGACGTAGAACTCACCGAAGGAGGCGTACTTCTTGGCGAGCTCGGTGCGCTCAGCCTCGTCCTTGCTGGTCTCGCCCTTCTCGAAGCGGACGTTCTCGACCAGAGCGATCTCGCCGTCGGCGAGGGACTCGGAGGTCTTGGTGGCGGACGGGCCGACGACGTCCTCAGCGAGCTTGACGTCAAGGTTCATGAGCTCGCCCAGACGCTTGGCAACCGGGGCCAGAGAGTACTTGGGGT
This sequence comes from Cutibacterium avidum ATCC 25577, assembly GCF_000227295.1. Lineage (GTDB taxonomy): Bacteria > Actinomycetota > Actinomycetes > Propionibacteriales > Propionibacteriaceae > Cutibacterium > Cutibacterium avidum. Next base: position 2,281,896 of record NZ_JH165054.1, read on the forward strand.
CGACGGCACCCTTGGGACGACCGAGGTGGGCGAGCACAGTGGTGCGCGCGCCGGCCTCGTGCAGCTGGGTCAGGGTGGGCAGGGCGGCCTTGATGCGGCCGTCATCGGTGATCTTGTCCCCGTCGAGCGGGACGTTGAAGTCGCAACGGATGACGACGCGCTTGCCGCGCAGGTCTCCGAGATCCTCAACAGATTTCATGTGGAAGCCCTTTCTTGAGGCGATGGTCGTGAACGACGTTTCACGAGCGTCGTGGCCCGGGTACGGATGACGGCCCCGCGCCCGCATGGGCACGGGGCCGTCATCAGCTCACGATGGTGAGATCAGGCAAGCTTGCTGGCGACGAGCTTGGTGAGGTCAACCAGACGGTTGGAGTAGCCCCACTCGTTGTCGTACCAGGAGAGGACCTTGACGAGGTTGCCGATGACCTTGGTCTCGGTGGCGTCGAAGATCGAGGAGTGCGGGTCGCCCTCGATGTCCTTCGACACGATCGGATCCTCGGTGTAGGCCAGGATGCCCTTCAACGGACCCTCAGCAGCCTTCTTGACGGCAGCCTGAACCTCCTCGACGGTGGTCTCCTTGGAGGTCTGGAAGGTCAGGTCGGTCAGGGAGCCGGTCGGAGTCGGGACGCGGACGGCGAGGCCGTCGAACTTGCCCTTGAGCTCCGGCAGGACCAGGGCCACGGCCTGGGCGGCACCGGTCTTGGTGGGGATCATGTTGAGGGCGGCAGCGCGGGCGCGACGCAGATCCTTGTGGGGGGCGTCCTGCAGGCGCTGGTCACCGGTGTAGGCGTGAACGGTGGTCATGATGCCGCGCTCGATGCCGAAGGCGTCGTTGAGGACCTTGGCCAGCGGGGCGAGGCAGTTGGTGGTGCACGAAGCGTTCGAGATGACGTTGTGCTTCTCGGTGTCGTAGTCGTCGCTGTTGACGCCCATGACGAAGGTGCCGTCGACGTTCTTGCCGGGAGCGGAGATGATGACCTTCTTGGCGCCAGCCTCGATGTGGGCCTTGGCCTTCTCGCCATCGGTGAAGAGTCCGGTGGACTCGACAACGATCTCAGCGCCGAGCTCCTTCCAAGGGAGGTCAGCGGGGTTGCGCTCGGCAAGGACCTTGATGGTCTTGCCGTCAACGGTGATGGAGTCATCGTCGTAGCTGACCTCACCGGAGAAACGACCCATGATGGAGTCGTACTTCAGGAGGTGGGCCAGGGTCTTGGTGTCGGTGAGGTCGTTGACGGCCACGACCTCGAGGTCAGCACCCTGCTCGGAGAGGGCGCGAAAGAAGTTACGGCCAATGCGGCCAAACCCGTTGATACCAACCTTGACGGTCATTAAGGAATCTCCTCCAGATGAGGTTTGTGCGTTCAGCACTCGGACATCTCCAAGCATAGCGACCAAGGGCAATGAACAAAGCCCTGGCCCCGCTTTAAGGCAACGTCACGGGCGAACGGTCACGAGCATCGATCAGATCGACGCACAAATGACCATGCGGTTGCGCGAATCCCTCCCTGGTGGGAAGAGCCAAGGATCGGTTATGGGCGCCGAGATGGCAATCAGGCGCGGTCGTCGCGCATCTCGGGAGGAAGACTCTCCACCGTGGTGGGCTCGCAGTTGTTACGGGCCGTCTTGTCGGCCAGAGCCAACAGACGACGAATCCGTCCGGCAATGGCATCCTTCGTCAACGGAGGCTCGTGCAACTTACCCAATTCTTCCAAGCTGGCATTTCTGTGCTCAAGGCGAAGTTGGCCAGCGACCTGGAGATGTTCCGGAACGGAATCCCCGAGGATTTCCAGCGCACGTTCCACCCGGGCACTGGCAGTGACAGCAGCTCTGGCGGAACGACGCAGGTTGGCGTCGTCAAAATTGGCAAGACGATTCGCCGACGCCCTCACCTCACGGCGGAGACGACGATCCTCCCAGACCAGCACCGATTCGTGGGCGCCCATTCGCGTCAGCATGGCGGAAATGGCGTCACCGTCCCGGATCGTCACGCGGTCGATGCGTCGGGACTTCCGCTGCTTGGCCGAGATCTCCAGTCGGCGAGCTGCACCCACCAGGGCCATTGCGGCCTCCTCACCGGGAGCGGTGATTTCCATGGCCATGGAACGTCCAGGCTCGGTCAGGGAACCTCGGGCCAGGAAGGCGCCACGCCACGCGGCAGCCTGGCAGCACCGTCCGCCACCGACGACCGGAACCGGTAGGCCACGCACCGGGCGACCGCGACGATCGAGCAGACCCGTCAGACGAGCCAGATCAGCGCCGCCGCGCACCATCCGCACCAAGTACCGGGTGTTCGAGTGCAAACCAGTGCCATTGACGACGACGAGGTCGGTGTCGAAGCCGAAGACCTCCTGGATGGACTGACGAAGTCGTCGCGCCGCACCCCCGGTGTCGACCTCGGCCTCGATCGTGATGTGGCGATGCTGCACCAGATGGATGCCACCTGCGAAGCGAAGGGTGGTGGCGATCTCGGAACGGCGGCAGCACAGCTTCTGCACCGGCACCGTCGCGAGTTCGTTCTTCACCTGCAGGGTGAGCGACATGTGGTTCTAGCCTCCGGAAAGGAATACAAAGGGTGACAGGGTGATCTTAGGCGACAATCAGCGAGGCTGGACGCCCATGATGTTGGCGTATGCCGACGCCAACCGCAGTGGGTCATGCCGAGCCGATCCATCACGCATTGCCAAATCGTCGACGACGATTTCAGCTCCCAGATTGTGCGCAAACGATTCCAGATGGGGATCCTGACCAGCAAACCCGCGATCGACGAGGACGACGTCGAAACGCATACGTGGCTCGTGCTCGGCGATGACCTCAAGATGTCGCGCGGGGCTGAATCCGTCCGTTTCGTCAGTCCCCGACACGTTGAGGGTGAGGATCTTCCGCGCCTTCGACTCGAGGATCGCGTCGACGATCTCAGGCACCAGGAGATGCGGCATGACCGAGGTGAACCACGATCCAGGCCCCAGGACGAGGTTGTCGGACTCGCGAATCGCCTCCAACGCCTGAGGGCAGGCCTCGGGTTCGGAGGGCTCCAGCCTCACCTTGAGCACCTCGGCCCGGGTCTTGGCGACCGTGGCCTGCCCGGTGAGGGTGTACTCCTCGTCCGGCTGATTCGGGTCCAGGCCGACCACCTGGGCGCTGATGTCAAGCGGGGTCAGGGACATCGGCAAGACGCGACCCCGAACGTCAAGGAGCTGACCGACCATGTCCAGGCCGGAAACAGGGTCGCCAAGCTCCTGCCACAGGCCCGCGATGAGCAGGTTACCGATGGCGTGGCCGGCGAGCTCACCGATGCCGTTGAAGCGCGCCTGCAGCACCTCCGCCCAGGTACGTCCGAGGTGATCATCAGCACACAGCGCGGCAAGAGCACGACGCAGGTCGCCCGGCGGCAGGATGTCGAATTCCTCGCGTAGCCGACCTGAGGAACCACCATTGTCGGCGACGGTGACCACGGCAGTGAGACGGTCCGTGAGCCGCCGCAGGGCACGCAGCGACACGGCCAGCCCGTGCCCACCGCCGAAGGCCGTGACAATCGGCAACTTCGAGGGGGTTGACACCATCGTCATTCCTTCCCGAGATCTCGGTGCAGGACGGCGGTGCGGTGCCCCCGAGCAGCCAGACGAGCGGACAATTCCTCGGAAATGGCGGTACTGCGATGTTTCCCGCCGGTGCAGCCAACGGCCACCGTGACCTGCTTCTTGCCCTCACGAAGATACCCCGGTGCCATGCCAGCCAGGAGTTCCTCGACTCGATCGATGAACTCGGTCGCGCCGGCCTGGGCCATGACGTAGGAGGCGACGTCGGAGGACAGACCCGTCTTGGGACGAAGCTCAGGGACCCAGTACGGGTTCGGCAGGAAACGGACATCGAAGACGAGGTCGGCGTCGATCGGGACCCCACGCTTGAATCCGAAGGACATCACCTGAAAGGCCAGGCCCTCGTCGATCCCCTCGGCGAAGGCATGGTCGATGCGTTGGGCGAGCTGTCGAGCGGTGATGGAGGTGGTGTCGATGACGAGGTCAGCCTCGGCACGCAGGTCGGAGAGCATGCGACGCTCGAGGGCCACGGCGTCGAGGAGATGACCTCCTTGCTGGAGCGGCATGGGACGACGGCTGGACTCCTGACGACGCACGATGGTCTCGTCGGAGGCTTCCAGGAAGACGATGGCGGGGTCGATGCCGCGCTCGTCGAGGGCGGCGACGGCCACTCCCAGGGTGTCAAACATGATCCGGCTTCGAACGTCGAGGACGACTGCCAGACGATCGATGTCATTGGCGCCGATCTCGTCGACAAGAGCCCCCAACATCACCGGGGGCAAGTTGTCGACGACGTACCAGCCCAAGTCCTCCATGGCATGGGCAGCGGTACGACGGCCAGCACCGGAGATGCCGGAGATGATGACAACTCGCGGGGTTCTGGTCGTCTGTTCGGTGCTCACGGCTCAAGGGTAGTGCTGTTACCGGCATCGGCCAGTCCGTCAGCGTCAGCAACCTCGCCGGTTGCCGTGTTGATCGCCTCACCGGGCTTGTCCTTGGAGAGGGCCGCAACGACCTCTCCCGCGAGTTTGGGACCGAACCCAGGAATCTCGACGATGTCCTCGACGGTCGCCTTCCGTAACGCTCGCACTGACCCGAAGTGAGAGACGAGGGCCTTGCGACGGGTCTCCCCCAGTCCGGGGACCCCGTCGAGTACGGACTCCACCATTGCCTTGGATCGCTTGGACCGGTGGAAGGTGATGGCGAACCGGTGAGCCTCGTCACGGAGACGCTGTAGTAGGTAGAGCCCCTCGGAAGTGCGCGGCAGGATGACCGGCCACTCCTCGTCCGGAAGCCACACCTCCTCCAGACGTTTCGCCAGCCCGCACAGTGCGATCTCATCCTCGAGGCCGAACTCCTCGAGCACTTCCTGGGCGGCGTGTACCTGAGGTGCGCCGCCGTCGACGACGATGAGGTGCGGGGCGTAGGCGAACTTGCGAGGTGCCCCGGTCGTGGGGTCGATGAGGGAACCGACGTCACCGGCAGGGGTTTGTGCCTTGGCCATGGCGTCGCGGTCCTCGACGAGGCGACGCAGCCGTCTCGACAACACCTCGTGCATGGCGGCGAAGTCGTCGGACCCCTCGAATCCCTTGATGATGAATCGTCGGTACTCGGACTTGCGCGGCATGCCGTCCTCGAAGACGACCATCGACCCGACGACGTTGGTTCCCTGGATGTGGGAGATGTCGTAGGACTCCATCCGCAGCGGGGCGCGGTCCAGACCGAGGGCCTCCTGGATCTCCTCCAGGGCTCGGGTGCGCGTGGCCAGGTCAGAGGCTCGCTTCAGCTTGTGCTGAGCCAGAGTTTCCTTGGCGTTGCTGGTGACGGTGTCCATGAGGGTCGCCTTGTCACCGCGGCGCGGTACCCGGATCTCGACGTGGGAACCACGTTCGGAACTCAGAATCGTGGACATGGCGTCGGGATTCGCAGGATAGGTGGAGACGAGCACCAGCGGCGGGATGGCATTGCCATGACCGTCGTCACGGACCTGGCCGTCAGTGGAATTGATGCCGTAAAGCTGAGTGAGGAAGGTCTCCATGAGCTCGGCCTCGTCGGCGTCGTCGGCGCGGTCTGCCACCCAACCCCGTTCGCCACGGATGCGTCCACCTCGGACGTGGAAAATCCTGACTCCCACCTCCAGCGGGTCGACGGCCATCGAGATGACGTCGGCGTCGGTCCCGTCACCGAGAACGACGGCATTGCGCTCCAGAGTCTTGGACAGGGCCCCCAGTGAGTCTCGGACGACGGCCGCACGTTCGAATTCCAGATTCTCGGCGGCCTCCGCCATCTCCGACTCCAGCCTCTTGACGATCTTCGTCGTACGGCCGGCCATGAAATCGCAGAACTCGTCAGCGATCTCGCGATGGGCCTCCGAGGTGATCCGACCCACGCAGGGAGCCGAGCACTTGCCGATGTAGCCGAGCAGACAGGGACGACCCTGGTTCTTCGCTCGATTGAAGACGCCGGTCGAGCAGGACCTCATCGGGAAGACCCGCAGCAAGGTCTCAACGGTGTCCCGGATTGCCCACGCCTGGCCGAACGGTCCGTAGTAGCGCCATCCCTTGTGATGAGCACCGCGACCGACGAAGACACGCGGGTACTCGTCCGTCCAGGTGAAACACAGCCACGGGTAGGACTTGTCGTCGCGGTACATGACGTTGAACCGCGGATCGAATTCCTTGATCCAGGTGTATTCGAGCTGGAGGGACTCGACCTCGTTCTGCACCACTGTCCATTGCACGTGGGCGGCCGTGGTGACCATCCGTTGAGTACGCGGGTGGAGGGCCGAGATGTCCTGGAAGTAGGAGTTGAGCCGGTTGCGCAGGTTCTTGGCCTTGCCGACGTAGATGACCTGCCCGTGCTCGTCACTGAATCGATAGACCCCTGGTTGGGTGGGGATGGTCCCCGGGGCAGGACGGTAACTGGACGGATCGGCCATGGGGCAAGCCTAGGGGTCATGACGACGTGGTTCCTCCCTCCGTCCGAACGCCCCGTCCTGCGGGCGGGAAATGCTCCAGCAGCTTCACCGGTAGGCTGGCCACGTGCATCTTCTCCTCATTCGCCACGGCCAGTCCGAAAACAATGCCAATGCAGCAAAGTCCGTCGAGGCGTACCGTCAAGGGCGCAAGCCTGACCCCGAACTCACCGAATTGGGACGACATCAGGCTGAGGCCCTGGGGGCATGGATCGGGTCAGTCTCTCCGCGACCGACCAAGCTGTATTCCTCCCCCATGATGCGCACCATTCAGACGGCAGCCCCGGTCGCCGAAGCCCTCGACATGCCCATCACCGTCAGCGACCTCATCTTCGAACGCCCCGGTCCGGTTGAGATTGTTGACGGAGCCGAGACCGGTCACCCCGGGTCACCGCTGTCGACCCTGTCTGCCATCACCGATCGCGCTGTCTTCCCGGAGACGATTACCGAGGAGGGGTGGCGCGAGGCCCGCATCGAAACTGCCGCAGAGGCGGCAGATCGTGCCGGTCGCATCGCCGAATGGGTGCGGGAGACACACGATGACGACGATTGCATTGCCCTGGTGGCCCACGGAGCCATCGGGTCGATGCTCCTGCTGCACCTCATTGCCCCACGACTTGCCGCTGATCTGCGCAATTACCCCATCGGTAGTGAACCCCACTGGGTCGGCTTGCAGAACACCGCCACCTCGATGATCGAGCTTCACCCGAATGGATATGAGGTTCATTGGATCAATCGGGTGGATCACCTCATCGAGGCAGGTATGGTTCACGGCGCCGTCGCCGCCTCCACCGGCAACCCCGGCACCCGCTGAGCACGAAGGAGAGACCATGTCCCCCACTCGACGCGAGATCCTGCGTACTGCTGGCGGCGTCGCTGCCCTGGCCACTGCCGGATCGGTCACCGGTTGCAACACCTACCAGAACTCCAATGACGTCCACACCGGCCCTGCAACGATCAAGGCCGCTGATGTCCCGGTGGGCGGCGGGACCGTGATCGACGGCACGAACTTCGTCGTCACCCAGCCCACCAAGGGCACCTACAAGGGCTTCGTGCGGGTGTGCCCACACGCTGGATGCCAGGTCGACGCGGTCCGTGACGGCTCCCTGCTGTGCCCCTGCCACGGTTCGAAGTTCGACATCACTGACGGTCATGTCACCAAGGGCCCCGCTGCTGCTGGCCTGGGCAAGGCCAAGGTGACCGAGAAGGACGGCACCTTGAGCGTCAGCGGTTCCTGAACCGATCAGCGGGTCTTCTTGCGAGAAGTCTTCTTCGCACCCTTCTTCCTGGCCTTGGCCGGCTCCTCGATGAGAGTCGGCCCATCGCCGACGGGGACTTCCTGCCCGGCCAGAATCTCGGACAGGAACTGCCCGGTGTAGGAGCCCTCGACGGTGGCCACCTGTTCCGGAGTCCCTTCCGCGACGACCAAGCCGCCTCCATTACCACCTTCGGGACCCATGTCGATGATCCAGTCAGCGGTCTTGATGACGTCAAGGTTGTGCTCGATGACGAGAACCGAGTTTCCCTGATCGACAAGCCGTCCCAGCACCAGCAAGAGCTTGCGAATGTCCTCGAAGTGCAGACCCGTCGTGGGTTCGTCGAGTACGTACAGCGTCTTGCCGGTAGAACGCTTCTGCAACTCTGAGGCAAGCTTGACGCGCTGTGCCTCTCCGCCCGACAGCGTCGTTGCCGGCTGTCCCAGCCGTACGTAGCCCAGTCCCACCTCGACGAGAGTCTTGAGGTGGCGGTGGATCGAGGAGATCGGCTCGAAGAAGGTGCACGCCTCCTCGATGGGCATGTCGAGCACCTCGGCGATCGTCTTGCCCTTGTAGTGGACCTCCAGGGTCTCGCGGTTGTACCGGGCCCCGTGGCAGACCTCGCACGGCACGTAGACGTCAGGAAGGAAGTTCATCTCGATCTTGATGGTGCCGTCACCCTGGCAGTTCTCACAGCGTCCCCCCTTGATGTTGAAGGAGAACCGGCCCTGCTGGTAGCCGCGCACCTTGGCCTCGGGGGTCTGGGCGAAGAGGGCACGAATCTTGTCGAAGACCCCGGTGTACGTTGCCGGGTTCGACCTCGGAGTCCGCCCAATCGGGGACTGGTCGACATGAATGACCTTGTCGATCTCCTCGACGCCGGTCATCGTCTCGTGCTTGCCAGGGACCGCCCGAGCTCCGTGAATCCGGTGTGCCAACGAGGTGTAGAGAATCTGGTTGACCAGAGTCGACTTGCCAGAACCACTCACTCCCGTGACGACGACGAGCTGACCCAGCGGGAAGGTGACATCCACGTTCTGCAAATTGTTCTCACGAGCGCCCTTGACGACCAACTGCCGTCCGGTTCGGGGACGTCGGCTCGCCGGCAACGGGATGGACCTCTTGCCCGACAGGTAGGCACCCGTCAGCGACCTCTCGCTGGCCAGCAGATCGTCGACGGTTCCCGAGACGACGACCTCTCCGCCGTGCTCGCCGGCTCCCGGGCCGACATCGACAACCCAGTCGGCGACGCGAATGGTGTCCTCGTCATGCTCGACGACGATGAGCGTGTTACCGAGATCCCGCAGCCTGACAAGGGTGTCGATGAGACGGCGGTTGTCGCGCTGGTGCAAACCGATGGAGGGCTCGTCGAGGACGTAGAGCACACCGACCAGTCCCGAACCAATCTGGGTGGCCAGTCGGATGCGCTGGGCCTCACCGCCCGACAGTGATCCGGCCGACCGGGACAAGGTCAGGTAGTCCAGACCGACGTCGATAAGGAACCGCAGCCGCGCTCGCACCTCCTTGATGACCCGCTCGGCAATGGTCGCCTCACGCTCCGTCAGCGTCAGGGCATTGAGGAATTGCGAGGCCTCCCCGATGGACATGTCGGAGACCTCGGCGATGTTGTGACCGCCAACCGTCACGGCCAGGCTCGTCGGCTTAAGTCGCTTGCCATGGCAGTCACGGCATGGCACCTCGCGCAGGTACTGTCCCCACCTGGAGCGGGCGGCGTCGGTCTCAGCCTCGTCGTAACGACGACGCACGTAGTGCAACACTCCCTCGTAATTCTGCGAGTAGGTGCGCACTCGGCCGAACCGGTTGCGGTACGAGACCATCACCGGATCGCCCTCCCCATGCATCACCAGCTTGCGCGCCTTCGCGGGAAGTTCTGACCAGGGCAGGGCCGCGTCAAAACCGTGGCTCTCCCCCAGACCCGCAAAGACGTGCTGGTAGTGGTTGGCCACTCGCGGCCCTGACCACGGCGCGATGGCTCCCTCGAGCAGACTCAGCCCTGAGTCGGGAACCACGAGTTCGGGATCGACCTCGAGGGTTGCCCCCAAACCCGAGCACGTCGGGCATGCTCCCCAGGGGCCGTTGAAGGAGAACTGGCGAGGTTCCAGCTCATCGATGTCGATGTCATGCTGGTTGGGGCAAGCCATCGTCTCGGAGAATCGACGTTCGCGATGCGGGTCGGAAGGGTTACGATCGACAAAGTCGATACCCACGATCCCGTGAGCCAGGCTGAGGGCGGTCTCCACGGATTCCGTCAGACGCTGCTTGGCCGACGGTTTGACCGCGATCCGGTCGACGACAACGTCGACGTCATGCTTGCGTTTCTTGTCCAGGGGCGGCACCTCACCGAGTCGATGGACCTCACCATCAACGCGCACACGGGTGAAACCGTCAGTCGTCAGCTGCCGGAAGAGTTCGATGTACTCGCCCTTGCGGCCACGGACGACCGGCGCCAGCACCTGGAACTTCGTGCCCTCGTCCAGGGCCATCAACCGATCGACGATCTGCTGAGGGGTCTGACGGTTGATGAGCTCCCCGCACACCGGGCAGTGGGGCTTGCCGATACGGGCCCAGAGCAGACGCAGGTAGTCATGGATCTCCGTGATCGTGCCGACCGTCGAACGTGGGTTGCGGGACGTGGACTTCTGGTCGATGGAGACGGCGGGGCTGAGACCCTCGATGAAGTCGACGTCTGGCTTGTCCATCTGTCCGAGGAACTGGCGGGCGTAGGAGGACAAGGATTCCACGTAACGACGCTGGCCCTCAGCGAAGATGGTGTCGAAGGCAAGGGAGGATTTTCCCGATCCTGACAAGCCAGTGAACACAATCATGGCGTCCCGGGGAAGATCCAGGCTGACGTTGCGCAAATTGTGCTCTCGGGCACCGCGGACGATGATGTGGTCGCTCACAGGCTTCATGGTAGAGGCCACGGAAGACAGTTCTGCGGCTCTGCGCGGTCGGCAGAACGGAACACGGACGAGCCTCCCGAAGCCCTGTGGGTCTGGGACCAGCAGACCCATCCGGTGGCCATTGATCTGGCAACTTCCTTGAAGTGCAAGTAGGTTGGACGACATGAGCGCAGTCACACGACCTCCAGGTCTGTGTCCGAGCGCTCCCCTACACGAAATCCGCACTGCCAAACTGGAAGCCACCCAGCGACTTCTCGGGGCCACCATGGGCTTGTCGGATGAGGAGTGGCAGGCCCCCAGCCGCCTGGCTGGATGGACCCGCGCCCACATTGCGACCCATATAGCCCGCAATGCCGAGGCCCTGGAAACAGTGACGAGGGCCGTTGTCGCTGGCCGTGAGGTGCCCCGCCTGTATCCCTCTGACGAGATCCGCGACCGCGACATCGAACGCGGCTCGGAACGCACCGGGGTGGAATTGCAGATCGATCTGGACACCACGGCAGGCTCCCTCAATGCCACCTTCGACTCCCTCGAAGGCATGGATCCCGGCACTGCGATCTGGCTCACTGACGACATCCGTGTCGACGCCACCGACCTGCCTGCCCTGCGGCTTGCCGAGATCGCGCTCCACCACGTCGACCTCGATCTTGGAATGACCGTCGACGACCTCCCTGATGTCGCATCCCGAACCTTGTTGGAGTGGGCATGTTTCCGGCTACGGGACCGTCCAGAAGTCCCGGCCATGCGTATCGTCTCCGACTCCGGGCTGACTGATCGTATCGGCGGGGTTGGATTCGCTACGACGGTTCACGGGCCTGACGGCGCCCTGGCAGGATGGTTGTCAGGCAGAGGCGGAACCTCGCGTCTCGCCGAGGCCGACCAGCTCGCCGTTCCCATGCTCATCTGACGGAACTCCCGGCGGATCGCCTGCTCGTCCCAGGAAGGAATCGTCATGACGCTCCACCACGTCGATCCCGGACCCGAGGCTGACCTCATCAGGGTCAACGAGGACATTGACCTCATCAAGGTGTCGGTGGGCCCGATGGACAACAACGCCTATCTCATTCGTCCCGGCGCCGGTCCTGCCATCCTCGTCGACGCGGCAGCGGAACCCGGTCGGCTCAAGGCCCTCGTCGGCGACGACGAGGTCGGCGCCGTCATCACGACCCACCGTCACTCCGACCATACCGGAGCTCTCGCTGACGTCATTGCTGCGACGGGCGCCCAGCCCTGGTGCGGCAAACCCGACGCCGAGGCCATCGAGGCCAGCACCGGCGTGACCTGCCGCACGGTGTGGGACGGGGATCTCTTCCGCCTCGGCGACATCGAACTCGACGTCATCGGCCTGGTGGGTCATACCCGCGGATCCATCGCCCTCCGACTGCGCGGCAACCCGAGTGACCACATCCTCACGGGAGATTCCCTCTTCCCCGGTGGCCCTGGACGGGTACAAAATGACACCCAGTTCGCCACGCTGATGGCGGATCTGGAGAAGAAGGTCTTCGGGATCTACAACGATGAGACGGTCATCTGGCCGGGACATGGGCTGCCGACGACGCTGGGTGCAGAGCGGCCCCATCTGGGCGAATGGCGCGAGCGGGGCTGGTGACGGAAGTCGTTCTAGAGGTCCACATGCCTACGATCGGGCGCTTCGCCGACCACGGTCAGGGTTGCGTTTGCGTCGGCATGGTGGACGGCGCCTTCGAGCGTCTGGTTCAGTGTCCACGACAGCGAACTCAGCACGTCCTCACCACCACTGCACGCTTCGACCAGCCCATCGCCGCGCCGAAGCAGGGACGCTCCCCCGTCCAGTATGTACTCCCCTTCGCTCGCGTGGTCGCGCGACAACTCCGCCCAGGCCTGATCCAGGGCGACAGCCGGCGCCACCTGGATCAGCACCGTCATCAGCTGGGCCTTCTCAGCTTGCTGGGCCACTTTCACCGTGGGTGCCCATACGTCCGAATCCCATGGGAACGAGACTCGCATTTCCCCTCCTCTTCCTCTTCGTCAAGGACCTGTCCAAGTGAGCTCGAGCTCGACCTCGACCCACCCACGGTACGTCGTCGCGGTCGAGCAGATCCGTGCAGAAGGACATCTCATCATGGCACCGCTCGGCACTCCCCTGCCCTGAACCACGAGACAGCGCCGCGGCATCCCTGCTCATCTCCGCCAGTGGCGGGAACGCGGCTGGTGATCCCAACCACTCATGTCATGCCGAGATCAGGCTTCGATCTTGGTCTTTGCGTCGTCTCTCTTGCTCTTGATGATGCTCGCGACGGTAGTGAGAACCAAGGTCGCGACGATGGTGATCAGGGACACACCGATCGAGATCTCCGTGCTGATGCCCAACCACGCCTGATCCAGGCCATAGTGGTGCATGGCGTGGCCGATGAGCTTGAGGGCGATGAAGCCCAGGATGACCGCCAGGCCCAGTGACAGGTACACCAGGCGCTCGAGCAGGCTTCCGATGAGGAAGTACAGCTGGCGCAGGCCCATGAGGGCGAAGACGTTGGCGGTGAAGATGAGGTAGCCCTCGCTCGTCAGGCCGTAGGAGGCTGGGATGGAGTCCAGGGCGAAGAGCAGGTCAGTCATGCCGAGGGCGACACAGACCGTGAACATCGAGGTGGCCAGGGTCTTGCCGTTCTCACGGACGAAGAATTTGGTGCCGCGGTAGTCACCGGTGGTCGGAACCGTGCGCTTGAGCCACGCCATCAAACGGCCGTTCTCGCCGGTGACCTCATCCTCGTCATCCCGATGACGGTACTCACGCACCTGGTCGATCACCGAGTATAGCAGGAAAGCACCGAAGATGAAGAACACCCAGGCCCAAGCTTCCAGGATCGCCTGCCCCAGAGCAATGAAGACACCTCGGAAGACCAGGGCGACGATGATGCCCACCAGCAGGGCAAATTGCTGCAGCTTCCGTGGAACGTCGAACTTCTCCATGAGGATGAGGAAGATGAACAGGTTGTCGATCGACAAGCTGTACTCGGTCAACCACACCGCGAAGAACTGACCGCCTGCGGAATGCCCTTGCAGAATCCAGACGCCCAAGCCGAACAACACTGCCAGGCCGACGAACACACCAACGAAGGTGGCACATTCCTTGGTGGAGGGGACGTGAGGCTTTCGCCCCAGGACCATGACGTCCAAGAAGAGCAAGGCCCCCATCACAAGGATGGTGATGATCCAGACATACGCGTGAACGTGCAAAACCGGGCCTCCGAGGGAATAGCGAGAAGGTCCGGAGGTCTCGTCCGCACCGGTGCGGCAGGTGCCGTTTTACCGGGGCTGTGCAGCCGGACCGTGATGACACGATCGTGATGACGACCACACTCTTCTCAGGAGTACTCCCCTCCAGGGGCTTCCATCCTCTCACACCCGCGTCGTCCGACGCGAGTCGAAAACCGGGTGTGAACTAGCGATTCGCCTCCACCATCTGGCGCAATTCCTTCTTCAGGTCAGCGATCTCGTCGCGAAGACGAGCCGCCACCTCGAACTTAAGTTCACCAGCAGCAGAGCGCATCTCTTCGGTGAGCTCGACGATGAGGTTGCCGAGATCTTCCTCGGCCATCTTCGAGGCATCCAGGCGCTTGCCCTGGGCCGCCCGCTGCTCGTCGGTGATCATCGAGTTGTAGCCGCGATGGCCTTTGCCATAGTTGAACTTCTCGACGAGAGCGTCGGTGTCGGCCTCCTCGCGGGCCAGCATCTCGGTAATGTCACCGATCTTCTTGCGAAGCGGTTGCGGGTCGATGCCATGCTCCTTGTTGTAGGCCAACTGGATTTCGCGACGACGATTCGTCTCGTCAATGGCGACCCGCATCGAGTCGGTGATCTGGTCGGCGTACATGATGACCTGACCGTTGACGTTTCGAGCGGCACGGCCGACGGTCTGGATGAGGGAGCGCTCCGAGCGAAGGAACCCTTCCTTGTCCGCATCCAGAATGGTCACCAGGGACACCTCCGGAAGGTCGAGGCCCTCTCGCAACAGGTTGATGCCGACGAGGACGTCGAACTCTCCCATGCGCAGTTCCTTGAGCAGTTCGATGCGCTTGAGGGTGTCGATCTCCGAGTGCAGGTACCGGGTGCGGATGCCGTGTTCCATGAGGTAGTCGGTGAGGTCCTCGGCCATCTTCTTGGTCAGGGTCGTCACCAGGACACGATCGCCGCGATCCACTCGGGTGCGGATCTCGGCCATGAGGTCGTCAATCTGGCCGCGAGTGGGCTTGACGATGATCTCAGGGTCGACCAGTCCCGTCGGGCGGATGATCTGCTGGACGACGCCATTGGCCCGCTCCGTCTCGTAAGCTCCGGGTGTGGCCGACAGATAGACGGTCTGGCCGATCCTCTGGGTGAACTCGTCGAACTTCAGAGGGCGGTTGTCCATCGCGCTGGGCAGCCGGAAACCATGCTCCACGAGGGTGCGCTTACGGCTCATGTCGCCCTCGTACATGCCTCCGATCTGCGGGACGGTGACGTGTGACTCGTCGATGACGAGCACGAAATCCTCGGGGAAGTAGTCGAGCAGACAGTTCGGGGCCGAGCCGGGAGCGCGTCCGTCAATGTGACGCGAGTAGTTCTCGATACCGGCACAGGCGCCGACCTGCTGCATCATCTCGACGTCGTAAGTGGTGCGCATCCGGAGCCGCTGGGCCTCCAGCAGTTTCCCGTCCCGCTCCAAGACGGCGAGGCGCTCCTCCAACTCCTTCTGGATGGACGCGATCGCCTTCTCCATACGCTCCGGTCCAGCAACGTAGTGGGTAGCCGGAAAGACGTACACCTGCTCGTCCTCACTGACGACCTCGCCGGTGAGAGGGTGCATCGTCGTGAGGGCCTCGATCTCGTCGCCGAAGAACTCCACGCGCAAGGCGTTCTCCTCGTAGACCGGGAAGATCTCCAGGGTGTCGCCGCGGACTCGGAAGGTGCCGCGCTCACCCGAAATGTCGTTGCGGACGTATTGGTTGGTGACGAGGTCCCGCAACAGCTCGTCACGATCCCATTCCTGCCCCACCTCCAACGGGATCATCCGGTCGACGTACTCCTGCGGAGTACCCAGACCGTAGATGGCCGAGACGGTCGCCACGACGATGACGTCTCGCCGGGTCAACAAGGAATTCGTCGCGGAGTGACGCAGCCTCTCGACCTCCTCGTTGAGGCTGGAGTCCTTCTCGATGAAGGTGTCCGTCTGAGGGATGTACGCCTCGGGTTGGTAATAGTCGTAGTACGAGACGAAGTACTCGACGGCATTGTCCGGGAAGAAGGTGCGCAACTCCTGGGCGAACTGGGCCGCCAGGGTTTTGTTGGGCTGCATGACGAGCATCGGCCGTTGCAGCTTTTCCGCCAACCATGCCACCGTGGCCGTCTTGCCAGTACCGGTGGCACCCAGCAGAACGACGTCCTGCTCACCGCTCTTGACCCGCTTCTCCAGCTCTGCAATGGCTTGCGGCTGGTCGCCAGAAGGCTCGAACTCGCTGACGACGTGGAAGGGCGCAACGCGGCGAGTGATGTCGGTAACTGGACGCATGAGGACAACCCTAGTTCGATGCCACCCCGATGCGAGAACCCCGGATTTCAGCCCGGCGGGAACTCAGACCAGGGCAAGAACGAGGAGCAGGGAGACGCCCGCAGCAATAGTCGCTGAGATGGCGCCCAGCCCGATGGCGCGCCCGCCGGTGGAGGCAATGACCTTGATACGGACACCGGCGCCCATCGCAGCCATGGCTGCCGTCAGCAGGATCGTGGCAATCTCATTGACCCCGCCCGTCAGCCAAGTGGGCAGGTCGAAGATCGAGCGAATGACGACCATGACGAGGAATCCAGCGACGAAGTGCGGAATGATCGGCCCCATCTTCGTCCCGGTGTGCCGCTGCGCGCTGCGCTTCTGTGATAGCCCCACCAGGGCAACGAGCGGCGCGAGCAACACGACGCGGCCGAGCTTGGTCACCACGGCGACGTCGGTGACGTGGGCGATGTTGCCCGCCGCCACCACCTGGCCGACCTCGTGAATCGATGCGCCGAGCCACACGCCAGTCTGGCGCGCAGTGAGCCCCAGAACGCCGGCCAGCCAAGGGAAGAGGAGAAGTGCCACGGTGCCGAAAAGGGTGACCGATGCCACCGCGGTCGCTGCGGCGTCGTCGACCTGACCCCGCCCTTCCTCACCCTTGAGGTCGGGACGCACGACGGCCGACATACCGGCCACGGCGGCGGCACCACAAATGCCGGTACCGGTGGCGGTGAGGATGCGAGTCGGCCCTGACAGTTTCATCGCGCGGCCGAGGTAGGTGGTCGCGAACCACGTCACCGTCAGGGTGACGAGGATGACGACGATGGGAGCCCAACCGAGTTTCGCCACCGTCGGCAGGGACAGCCGCAGACCGAGAAGGACGACACCGGTACGCAGGACGACCTTGTTGGTGAACGCCACTCCGGGCTCGGCAGAGGGACGGATGAGCTTGGTGTTACGCGCTATCCCTCCGAGGATGATGGCGATGAGCATGCTGGACAACAGCGGTACGACGTGATTGATCCCGTAGGAAATTGCAGCTGCGACGCCCATCAGCCCCAAACCGGGCAGGAGTTCCGATACGGATCGTGGCATGGGGCACATCCTCCCACGAACGGTCCGGTGCGAGCTACCGCTGAGGACCGCCAGATTTCCCACACCCAAGGATGTGGTCCCAAGCTCGGTCCACTTCGTGAGGAAGGTCCTCGAGCGAACAACCGGTGTCGATGACGACGTCGGCGACGTCCAGACGCTCCTGGCCGGATGCCTGGGCACGAATCCGGGACCACGCGTCCTCCTCAGAACGACCATCCCTCTCGACGACACGTCGCACCTGCTCGGCAGGGTCGACGTCAACCACGACGACCGTGTCAAATTCGTCAGCTCTGCCAGTTTCCACGAGCAACGGAATGTCGTGAACCACCACGACTTGCCCGTCCGAACCACGGGCTTCTTCATCAACCAGTCGGGCAGCCTCCTCGACCAGAGGATGAATGATTCCCTCCAGACGTCGCCGGGCAACCGGATCGGCAAAGACGATGGACCCCAGCGCAGGACGGTTCAGGGAACCGTCGCCGGAGAGCACCTGCTCACCGAAAGCCTCGACGACCTGGCGAAGCCCCTCAGATCCGGCGGCCACGACGTCGTGGGAAAGCTGGTCGTAATCGATGACGACGGCTCCTCGCTCAGCCAACAGGCGGGAAACCGTCGACTTGCCACTGGCGATTCCGCCCGTCAGGCCTACCCGAACGATGCCGTCCCCGTGATCTCGATATGGCATCAGGCTGGCGTCTTCTCGTCATTCGGGGTGGCTGACCCACCGGGAGCGGTGATGCATTCCAGCGGGGTGAGTCGCCAGGCCTTACCCGATTGATCGATGATCATCGTCCACTGGTCCTTCTGGGGATGGCAGGTCACGGGACGGTCCTTGGCAGTCTCAGCGCTGCCCTGGATGATGTTGTTGATGTCGTCGTCGCTACTGAGGACCTGTTCCATCGATTCTGAGGACTTGTTGTCCGAGCCCATCAGACACACCGTGATGGTCGTCCCTCTCCAGCCCTTGACAGCAGAAACCGTCGCCGGTTTCACCGCATGGTGGGCCACCGCAGAATCGCACGTCATGCCGATGTTGGAGACGTCGGAACTCGCCTGGGTCGTTGCCGGCCTGACGTCCTCGTCAGAATGGGAACAGCCGGTCATCGCCGCAACAGCAGCCAGTAGCAGCGCCGCCGTGGCCGCTCGCGCAGACCTCATAACACCTCCATCAGTCGTGAGACCAGCATAGGGGGCCTTCACCCCATCGTCGCTGGTTCAACGATGTGTCCCATGTCCATGGCGACGACTTCCCCGTCGTGATCCTGACCATGACTGATCTCCACCACCGTCACCCCCGGCAGACAACGTGCAAGGTTCGTTCGGACTTCTGCCGCCAATCGAGGACCAAGAGATGCGGTGAACTCGTCCAGCACGAGGACCTTGGGCCTCTGCAAAATGGCCCGCGCCACCGTCAGTCGCTGGGCCTGTCCTCCCGACAATCTGATACCTCGTGGGCCGATGACCGTCTCCAGGCCATGATCCATACCTCGTACCTCGGCAGCAAGACCGACCTCGTCAAGCACACCCCACAACTCATCGTCAGTGGCGTCGGGGACCGCCAGCCTCAAATTGTCGGCGATCGAAGCGTTGAGCAACTCCACACGCTGGGACACCACGGCGATGGCACGACGCAGGGAGTCCAGGGTGAACGACGAGACCGGCTCACCGTCGAGGAGAACTTGGCCGGAATCGGGGTCATGGTGGCGCAGCAACAGATTCACCAACGTCGTCTTTCCCGACCCGGATGCCCCCGTCACGACGACGTGTCCACCGGCAGGAACGCTGAGGCTCACCCCCTCAAGCGCAGGAGCCAGGGCTGTCCCATCGGCATTGCGGTAGGAAAAGGTGACGTCGCGCCATTCAACTGCCGGGGCGTGATCGAGACGGAGTTCCTGCGGACCGTCCACGACTTCCATGGGCGAGTGGCTGATCTGCCACAGGCGCCTCGCCGCCGCCAAGGAATGGTCGAGATAGCCGACGGCATCCTCAATTCCGCGCGGTCCCTCGACGATCCTCAGGCCGGCGGCGGCCAAAGCACACACTCCGACGGCGCCGACCCCCTCATGGATAGCCATCAAGGACACCGAGACGACGATGCCCATCGCCGCCGCCACACACGCGGCTCGTCGAATGGCCACGTACCGGCGAGCTTTGGCCGAGCCCTCGGCGATCTGGGCGTCGAGACGGGCCATCTCGGCCATCCGGTCGTGCTGGCGGCCGTACCCGACCACCTCGGCGGCGCCGAAGACCGAGTCCGTGACGTGCGCGGCAAGTTCGCGACGCAGGCCAAGGACCTCATGGGTGGCGTCCAGGCTCGATCTTGTCCCGACGACGAGTAGGACCGCGATGAGAACGGCCAGCACGACGGCGGGTATGGCCACCACAGACCACCCGTAGACAGCTCCGCCGGTGACCACAGCGATGAGCGGGGCGAGGAAGGCCGCCACAACGGGAGCAAAGGTGTGAGCGTAGACGACCTCGATGCGGTCGACGTCGCGGGTGAGGCTGGCCAGAACGTCACCGGTGCGCGAATGGCTGACGACAGCCGGAGCCTTGGGCCACAGCCGGGAGAAGGCATGGGTTCGCAACACCTCTAGGGCCTTGAAGGCCACGTAATGACCGCTGAACTGCTCCAGGTAGAAGGTGACGGCCTGCACCAGGGCCAGCCCGACCAACCATCCCAGCCAGGCCCGCACGGACCAGCCGGAGGTGACGACGGCGACCATTCCGCCGGCCGCCACCGCGAACAGTCCCATGTCGGCAACCAGGTGGACGATCCTCATGACGGCCGAGAAGTAGAGAGGTGGATGAACCGGGCGTGTGATTCCGGTGAGCCACGTCACGACGTCGCGTGTTGACGGTTCGCTCATGCTCGGTCCTCGCTCTCGACTCGATCAAGGTCCTCACTGTTCACCTCGTCGGCACTGACCGGCACGAGAGTGCCGTCCGCGACCCGGTAGACGTCATGGGCCAGGTCCAGGAGCCGGCGTCGGTGGGTGACCATGACGACCGTCGTGTCGTCACCAATCCTGGAGATGGCGTCAATGATGCGCTGTTCAGAGTCCATGTCCACGTGGGAGGTGGGCTCGTCGAGGAGGAGGATCTTCCGCCCGGACAGGAAGGCCCGAGCCAGCGAGATCCGTTGGGCCTGGCCGCCCGAGAGCAGGCAACCCTGTTCACCGACGTCAGAATCCAACCCGCACGGCATTGACGCCACATCGTCGGCGACGTCTGCGCGCCTCAGCGCTTCCCACATCTGCTCGGGGGTGGCGTCCGGGTTGGCGACAGCGAGGTTGTCGGCGATCGTACCGGCGAACAACCACGTCCGCTGGTTGACCGATGCACTGACTCCACGGATGGCTCCGGCCTCGGCCAACTCGGCGTCAAGACCGTCGACGACGACCTGACCACAGTGCGCAGGCAACGTCCCTGTCATGACCCCGAGGAGGGTTGACTTGCCGGCTCCCGAGCGTCCGACGATGGCGGTGCGGGATCCGCGCGGGATGACGAGGTCAACACCGTGCAAGATCTCCGAATCTCCATACCCGACGGTGACGTCGCGAAGAGTCATCGCTCCCGAACCATCACCCGTCGAGGCCACCGGGCCGTGCGACGCTACGTGCTCCGGAGCCTCGTCGAACCACCTGCCAATGGCCTTCTCCGACGCCTTGCCACCCATGCCGATGTAGAAGAAGGCCGCCACCTGGTGCAGCGGCTCCAACAACAGAACCGAGAGCAGCACGATGGTGATGGCCGAGCTCGCCGTGATGTGGCCGTTCTGCCATCGCGTCATGGCCATGCCTGCCGACATGACGATGAAGAGGAGGGAGAACAGACCGTCCACGACGATGATGACGACCTGGTTTCCGGCCAAGAGCTTCATGATCGTTCCGCGGTTTGCCTCCCCGCGCTGTCGCAGATCATCCTCGACTCGTTGGCCAGCTCCCAGCATCCTTATGAGGACGAGGTTCGAGATGGCGTCCAGGTAGCTAGCAGTCAGGCGTGCTCGTTCCCGCCGGGACTCCGAGGACCTCTTGCGGAAGAGCTTGAGGAATCCCTTGATCAAGGTTGGAATGAGCGGACACATCACCAGCAGGACGAGTCCGGTGAGCCAGTCCAAACCGATGAGGATCCCGAGGCACACGAGGACAGGGGTGGTCAGCGCCGCGATCATGTCGGGACGGAACACCTGGCGGTACTCACTCACCCGCTCGGCGTTGTCACCGGCCAGGATGACGACCCTGTCACCTTCATCCGGAGCAGGTGGCGCGGAGAGGGATCGTCGGTAGAGGACGTCGAGTACTCGGGGATGCAGGGCAGCCTCCTCGGCACGGGCATGACGACCTGACATCCCCATGGCTGCACCTGCGGCTGTGGCAGCGACGACGCCGCCGACTCCCATCGCCCAGTACCACCCGGAGCCGAGGACGAACCCCTCGAGGCGACCACCGACGGCCTGCCCCACGGCGACGAGGACGAGTGCCGTGCCAGCAACTTCGAGAAGGTGCACCGCAGCAACTTGCCGAGCCCGGTGGGGTGATCGGGGCGACATCACCGATGTTGCATCTCTGGGCATGGTGTCCTTCGCTCGTCGCGGGTGGGGTTCCAGGGACGTCTGGGCAGAACGACGAGATCCCCGGTCGACAACGTGATGACGTCGATGGGCCATCCGTACACGGAAGTGAGGTTACCCTCCGTGATAACCTCCTCGGGATCGCCGGCGGCCACGAGTTTTCCTTCGGAGAGCAGGGCAATGCGATCGCAGCAGGCCGCAGCCAATCCGACGTCATGCATCACCGCAACCACTGCGCATCCCGCTGCAGCCAGTTCCTGGCATATCTCCATGGTGCGTTCCTGATGACAGATGTCGAGAGCAGCAGTGGGCTCATCGAGAAACACATAGGGGGTGTCCTGGGCCAATACCCGGGCAAGGGTGACCCGGGAGCGTTCTCCCCCGGACAGAGCGGTGACCTCTCGGTCCGCCAACCCAGTAACCTCAGTGCGCTCCATCGCGGCCTCGACGAGAATGGCGTCCTCTGGGCCGCGTGGATGCGGTGAACGTCCCATCATGACGATGTCGTGAACCAGATAGGAGAACGGGAACTCGCTGAACTGGGGCATCACGGAGCGGCGCAGGGCTAGGTCGGGCCGCGCGATTTCCTGCAGCGGGACCCTGTCGAGTTCAACGGTTCCCTGCCACCCGTCGAGGTCTCCGCACAGCACGCTCAACAGGGTCGTCTTGCCGGCCCCGTTGGGCCCGAGCAGGCCGACGAATTCTCCGGCGCGGACGTCAAGGTCGACTCCGTCCAGGATCGTCCGCTCCCCGTACCGAAAGGAAACACCACGGGCACGAATCATCACGACGCTCCCCCTCGTAGCATTCCTCGTCGCAACAGGATGAAGAAGGTTGGCCCGCCCACCATGGCCGTGAAGATGCCGATGGGAAGATCGGCGTAGGGGACAAGGGTGCGAGCTGCGACGTCCGACAGGGTCACCAGCAAACCCCCACCCAGCATGGAGGCCGGGATGAGCCATGTGTTCGCCGGCCCGATGACCAGCCGAAGCACATGAGGCACGATGAGGCCGACGAATGCGATGACCCCGGCGTAGGCCACCGCCGCAGAGGTGAGCAGGGCGGTGAGCGCGATCGAGGACAGCCTCAGCCGATTGACGTTGATACCGAGGTGCCCGGCAGCCCTCTCCCCCAGGGCCAGGGTGTCGAGCCTGGCGGCAATGAACACGGCCCAGACGATGCCGACGGCGGCCACCGTCCCGACCGTCGCCACCTGATTCCAGGTGGCCCCGTTGAGGGAACCCATCTGCCAGAAGACGATCTGGTCTCGTGCGGTCGTCGGGGCGACATAGGTTGACACCGAGGTGATCGCCGAACAGACCGCCGTCACCGCGATGCCGGTCAGCACGAGTGTGGTCGATTCTGTCCGTCGTCCGGACCGCGCCATGACGTAGACGGCGCTGGCAGCCAGCAATCCTGAGAGAAAGGCAGCCGCGGGAACCCCGAATCCGGCCAGGAAGGTGGGAGCCACCACGATCATGATCGATGCCCCCACAGCAGCCCCCGAGGAGACCCCGATGACGCCGGGTTCAGCGAGCGGGTTGGAGAACAGCGCCTGCATGACGGTTCCAGCCACTGCGAGGCTGGCTCCCACCAGAAGGCCCAGGACGATGCGGGGGAACCGGATCTGCCACAACACGGACTCCGCCAGGGGGTCAGCAAATGAGCCGCCGAAGACTCCTCTGACAACGTCAGTGGCCTCGACTCGGTACTGCCCGACCATCGCCGAGAGCAGCACGAGGCAGCACACGATGACAACCAGGATGATGAAGGTGACGACTCGGGTTCGCGCGCGTCGGGCAATTCCCGTTCGTGCAGTCGCAGGTTGGACGAGAGCGCTCATTTGACCCCGTACAGTGCCTTGGCGACCGAGGTCAGCACCTCACCGGTCTGCGGTCCGAAGGACAGAGAGATACCGTCCGGGATGGCGATGACGCGATGGTTCCTGCCCGCAATGGTGTTGGCCACCCCAGCTCTCGCCAGCAGACCCTTCATGCCACCGGTGGACGTCAGCCCGTCCTTCATGACGAAGATGGCATCCGGATTGAGGGAGACGAGGGATTCCGCATTCGCGGGGGCGACGCTCTTGATGCCCTTGTCTCCGGCGACATCGTCGCCACCCACGCCGTGGATGAGCTCACTGGCCCCGTCCTGCGAGCCGAGGATGAAGAAGATCCCAGCGGTGCCGCGCACGTAGAGGAAGGCGATCTTCATCGGCTTCTTCGGGGCCCACTGAGCTATTTCCTCCTTGGCTGCATCTATCTCATCCCGGGCACGCTTCATCAGAGCTTCACCGGCGGCGGGCTTGCCGACTGCTTTCGCAACCGTACGGATGAGGTCAGCGGTCTTGTCGACGCTGCGATGGGGGTCGACGAGGACGACCGGGATCCCGGACTTGCGAAGCTGATCAAGGGCTTCACGAGGACCAACGCTGCGGTCAGCAATGACGAGGGTCGGTTTGAGGGCAGCGATGGCCTCAACGTTGAGGGTGTGACCGTTCTCGGTGACGACGGGAAGATCGTGCAATTGTTTCTCAGTCGACGAGACGGTACGCCCGACGATCTTGTCCCCCATGCCCAGTCCGATGAGGGTACGGGAGAGGGTGCCGTAGAGGTCGAGGGCCAGGACCCGAGAGGTGTCGGTGACCGTCACCGTGTTGTTCTCGACGTCGGTGACCGTGACGGGCAGCTTCTGGCCGAAAGACCCGTCGACCGGCTTTGGGTCCGACAGGTCCGGCACCTCAGTGAGACCGCGAAGGTTGCGAGGATCAGGCAGCCTCGGCGCCGCAGTGGAGGGAGTTGCCGAGTGCGTCGAGGACGGCGACACCGTGGGGGCAACGGAGTGGGGCGATGTTTCTGACTGCGTGGCCGAGGGGCCACACCCGGCAACCAGCATCGCGAGTACGAGGCCGGCTCCGGCAACTCGACGGCGCATCCGGATCATGCAACGACCTTTCGGGAGGATGGTTGGGGGTGAGGTCGGGCGACCCCACCCCCATGAGTCAGGTTGGATGGATCAGTGCTCGGCGTAGCGGCGTCGGCACGCGGCCACCGTCGAGATGACGACGATGAGGGCCAAGCTGCCAGCAGCAGCGATGTCGCCGCGAGCGGTCGAAGGTCCGAGGGCACCGGTGGCGGGCAGCCCACGACCGGACCCAGGACCGCCGCTGATGACCTTGCCGGTGACGGCATCGATGGTGACGTCGTGGCAGACCTTCTCGGCCGAGAGGGTGAGGCTCGACGACAGCGAATCCATCGGCTCACCAGTCTTGTAGAACCCGGCAAACGCCTTGGCACCCTGGGCCGTGAGCTTGACCGAGGAGCCATTGATCTTGACATTTCCAGAGGGGGAAGTGGAGAAGGTGGCGAAGTCAACTCGCCCGTAGTCGGTCTTCCTCCCATCCATCGAGGAGGACTTGACGGTCATGTACACGTGACCCGTCGACCCCTTGATGACCAGGGCGGGGTTGGAGATCGTCATGTCCAGGATGCCGTTGTGACCAGTCATGTGGACGGTCCCGGAGTAATTGAGGGTGCCCGACTTGGTGGCGGGATCGAATGATCCGCTGCGCAGCGGGAAGGTGAAGGCCGAACCGTTCCAGTCGGCGCCGTTCGACAGCTTCCAGGAACCGTTGGCGATCGGGCCACGCAGATAGCTGGTGAAGGAGGTGCGCAGACCCCACCTGAGGGAACCGGCGGTGACCTTGGACCGGCCGTTGGTGCAAACCTTCTTGGTGATGGTGCGGTGGGGGGCCGGGGTGGTGACAACCGGCTTCACCGGTGCGGACTTGAGAGTGGGGGACGGCTTGGCAGAAACACTGGGCTTGGCCGGCATGCTGGGCTCGACGGGCTTGCTGGACTTGGACGGGGTGCTGGGCTTGGACGGGGTGCTGGGCTTGGACGGGGTGCTGGGCTTGGACGGGATCGACGGAGCGATCGATGGCTTTGGCGCCGGAGGAACCGGAGCGGCTTGGTAGGTCACCGGAGTACGAGTGTCATTGGACTTGTCGCGCCTCCCGACGCCATGAGCCTTGCTGGTCAGAACGACGTAGCCCTTGCCCTTCTCAAAGGCAGGAACGTACATCTTGATGGTGAACGAACCATCTGCGGCCATAGGCGCGCCCTGGGTGAATTTGGAACCTACGGCCTTCATCGCCGGCGGGTAGACCCAGATCGTGGAGGCGGACTCCGTCATGGGCTTGTTCGGGTCGTAACCGACGAATTTGTCCGAATTACCGTAGAACTGCTTGACCGACGAGGGAGCGACGGCGACGTACACACCGGTCCCTTCGGTCGCGAATCCCTTTCCGGTGATAGTGACCTTGCCGCCATCCCGGGATGCTTGTGAGACGGTCACAGTCGGACCGTCGGTCGCCCACGCTGCCGGAGCGACAAGAGCTCCAGCCAGGGCCACCATGGCCCCGAGCACGCTGGCGACAAGTCTGCGCATGGCCGATGTGGTCATGAGACGTCCCCCTTTGCTGATCGATTCGGCTCACCTTGAGCCGTTCCATAGGTTAGCCTCACCTAAGTATTATGAGCAAGGGTGAAAATACTGGTCACAGCCATGTGAGCAGAAGGAGACTTTGCGGAAAGGGCCCATGGTAAGGGCACCCTCTTCGGCCTTGCTAACCTCCCGACCGCTGCCACGCAACCGTCCCTTCGACGACGAATACCGGTGAGAATCCGGAGCTGTCCCGCAACGGTGTGTCACTCCCCCGTGACGAGCCCGACCTGGTTCGAGAAGCGCTACACCGAGATTCTCGAGGAGGACGCGACCAAATAATACCGTGGCTGCCCCGACCCATCAGGGCCCACCTCAGCCCGGCCAGCTGACGAAACACGAGGGGCCCCGCCACGATGGCGGGGCCCCTCGACGTTGCGATAGGTCAACAACTGACCAATCAGTTGTGAGTCAGCTTGTCGCGGAGAGCCTGCAGGGCCTCATCAGAAGCCAGCGAGCCCTCGGCCGGGCCACTGGTGTAGGACGACTGGGCTCCACCATCATTGAGGGCGGCCTCCTGCTCGGCCTGCTCGGCATCGATGACCTGCTTGCGATGAGCCTCCCAGCGAGCCTGGGCCTCGGCGTACTGCTGCTCCCAGGCGATGCGCTGCTCGTCGTAGCCCGGCTTCCAGTCGTTGGTCTCCGGATCGAAGCCCTCGGGGTAGATGTAGTTGCCGTCCTCGTCGTAGGAGGCGGTCATGCCGTAGAGCGACGGGTCGAACTCGTCGGACTCAACGTCGATGCCCTCGTTGGCCTGCTTGAGAGACAGCGAGATGCGGCGACGGTCGAGGTCAATGTCAATGATCTTGACCATGACATCGTCGTTGACGCTGACGACCTGCTCCGGGATCTCGACGTGACGCTCAGCCAGCTCGGAGACGTGGACCAAGCCCTCGATACCGTCCTCGACGCGGACGAAGGCACCAAACGGAACGAGCTTGGTGACCTTACCGGGAACGATCTGGCCGATCTGGTGCAGACGGGCGAAGGCCTGCCACGGATCTTCCTGGGTCGCCTTGAGGGACAGCGAGACGCGCTCGCGATCCATGTCGACATCCAGCACCTCAACGGTGACGGGCTGACCGACCTCGACAACCTCGCTCGGGTGGTCGATGTGCTTCCAGGACAGCTCGGAGACGTGGACCAGACCGTCCACCCCGCCGAGGTCGACGAAGGCACCGAAGTTGACGATCGAGGAGACGACACCCTTGCGGATCTGCCCCTTCTGCAGCTGGTGCAGGAAGTTCTGGCGAACCTCGGACTGGGTCTGCTCGAGCCAGGCACGACGAGACAGCACAACGTTGTTGCGGTTCTTGTCGAGCTCGATGATCTTGGCCTCGATCTCCTGGCCGACGTAGGGCTGGAGATCGCGGACACGGCGCATCTCGACGAGGGATGCGGGAAGGAAGCCACGCAGGCCGATGTCGACGATCAGACCACCCTTGACGACCTCGATGACGGTACCGGTGACGACGCCGTCCTCTTCCTTGATCTGCTCGATCGTGCCCCAGGCGCGCTCATACTGAGCACGCTTCTTGGACAGGATGAGGCGACCTTCCTTGTCCTCCTTCTGCTGGACGAGGGCCTCGATCTCGTCACCGACGTTGACGACCTCGAAGGGGTCCACGTCATGCTTGATCGACAACTCCTTGGACGGGATAACACCCTCGGTCTTGTAACCGATGTCAAGGAGAACCTCGTCGCGGTCCACCTTGACGACGGTGCCAGAAACGATGTCGCCGTCGTTGAAGTACTTGATGGTGGCGTCCACAGCGGCCAGGAAGGCCTCCGGGCTGCCAAGGTCGTCAACCGCCACGGATCCATCGGCGGTGTTGGCGGCATTCTGCTGGTCGATGTCGACCGGGTTCGAGGTGGAGGCCTCAGTGGAGGAGGTCATGTAGTAGGACTCCGATTGATGTCAGGTGGTTTGAAACGCGCCGCAGCCCCGATCCTGGTGATCGAGCACGATCTACTCCCGTCCGAGATCGCACAGACTACAACGCAGAGATCAGCTTAATACCCAGGCATTCAAGGGGTCAACCAGCCTCATGCCTTTGCCGACACCTCTTCGTCATACACGCCGTCAACACGAGATCGAGTCAGCAGGAGGCCAGCCTCAGGAGAAGGTACCCTGCATTCGGAATCCGATTCCGTCGGACACTAACCCGTTCGGGAAATCCATCCCGAGACTGAACCCCTCACACGCCTTGGAGGACATCACAGTCATGACTGATCAGTCTTCTCACCCCGAAAGCCATGACCCGTCGATCGGATCGTCGACCAGTTCGACTGCTTCCGCCGGCGGGGGCGCCCAGTCGGGCGGTCCGAAGTGGCGGATCATCGCGATCGTGGTGGTCATCGCTCTGATCATCACTGCCATCGCCGCCATCTTCGTTCAGCGCGACAAGGACGATGACTCCGCCGGTGGGCTGGCATCATCAGCATCTGCGGCCCCCGCATCAAGTTCAGCAGCTCCTGCGACGTCCGCCGAGAAGAAGGGCCCTGTCCCGTCCGGCTGCATGAAGAACCCGAAGCCCATCGTGCCGGTCAAGTACTCCATTGACGGCATGAAGGTCTCCGCCAAGGTGCTGTCGCGCGGTGTCGATGGTACTGGCGCCGCTGGTAGCCCACCGAAGAGCGACCCGTCCTCGTGGGCCTGGTTCAACGAAGGTCCAAGGCCGGGTTCCGGCAAGGGCAAGGTCGCTCTGAATGGACACACCTATCACAAGGGTGGAGCCATCGGGAACCGCTTGATGGCCGGTCTCAAGAAGGGCGACATCATTCGCCTGACCGACAAGGCCGGACAGACCGCCTGCTACCGCTACGACCACAAGACAAAGGTCATGGTCAAGGACTACGACCCCAACTCGAATATCCTCTACGACAACAACGGGCCCGCTCAAGCCGTCATCGTCGTCTGTGACGATTACAAGGGCAAGGACGGCTGGGAGTCCCGCGTGTTCTTCTACGCCGATCCGGTCGCCTGACCCCAAGGGTTCACCATAAGTTCACATAAGGCTGCCCTGAGACGAGCGCGCACGTTCGGTCATACCTAAAGTTAGGAATATGAACCGTGGTGCACGCTCGTCCATTCCGTCCGCGCTTCTCATCGATCTGCTGGAGATGCTCGGGGAGACCAAGGTCAGCCATGATCCCCTCGACCTGGTTGCAGTGGCTCCCGACGCATCCCACTACCTGCTCACTCCCGGTGTCCTCGTCCGCGCCGGATCGACCTCCGATGTCGCAGCAGCCATGGCGGCGGCCAAACGCCACAACGTGGCTGTCAATTTCCGTTCCGGCGGAACGAGTCTGTCCGGGCAGGGCCTGACGAACGGCGTCATGGTCGACACCCGCAGGTCGTTCCGTGGCATTGAGGTTCTCGACGGTGGCCGCAAGGTACGCGTCCAGCCTGGGGCGACCGTCGTCTCCGTCAATGCCGTCCTTGCCAGGTACGGACGCAAACTTGGCCCCGACCCGGCCTCGTCAGTGGCATGCACCTTGGGCGGCGTCCTCGCTGACAACTCCTCGGGCATGAGTTGCGGCACCATCGCCAATTCCTACCGAACTCTGGATTCCATGGTCTTCGTGCTGGCCTCGGGGACTGTCGTCGACACCTCGGAACCACAGTGCGAGGACAAATTGGCCCACGAGGAGCCGGAACTCGTGGAAACCTTGCTGGCGTTGCGCGATCAGTGCCAAGAGAAGGCCCGCGCTGATGAGATTGCCTTCCAGTTCTCTCGTAAGAACACCATGGGTTATGGTCTCAACGCCTTCCTCGACTACGACACCCCCGCCCAGATCCTCTCCCACCTCATGATCGGCTCCGAGGGCACACTCGGGTTCATCTCATCGGCTGTCATGAACACGGTGCAGATCATGCCGAAACTGGCCACAGCCCTGCTCCACTTCCCCACTCTCGATGCCGCGACCAAGGCCCTTCCCGCCCTGGTGGGATCCGGTGTCACCGTCACCGAGCTGATGGACTCCTCGTCCCTTCAGCTGTGTCGCGACGACCCAGCCAATGGCCACATCATCCCGCCAGCCCCCGGAAGCGGAGACGCTGCTCTCCTCGTCGAGTACCACTGCCCCGACGAGCAGTCCCGCAGGGAAGCCATCGAGGCTGGTAACTCCGTCATCTCCGGTCTTGACCTCGTCAACGAGCCCACCTTCACCGACGATCCGGCCGTACGCGGCCCGATCTGGACCCTGCGCGATGGCCTCTACGCCAAGATCGCCGGCACCCGACCGTCTGGCCAGACGGCCCTCCTCGAGGACATTGCCGTCCCCGTCGAGACCCTCGCCGGGGTGTGCGGAGACCTGCAGCAGCTCTTCGGCGAGCACAACTACCCGGAGTCGGTCATCTTCGGCCATGCCAAGGACGGGAACATCCACTTCTTGGTCCTCGAGGACTTCCGGGAGAGGAAGGGCCTGGACCGTTACGAAAAATTCACCGAGGACATGGTCACCCTCGTCCTCGACGCCCACGGCACCCTCAAGGCCGAGCACGGCACGGGACGGATCATGGCCCCGTTCGTGGAGCGTCAGTACGGGTCAGACCTCTACCGAATCATGCGGCAGGTCAAGGAATCAGTGGATCCGACGGGTGTACTCAACCGCGGCAGCATCATCACCGACGACCCCAAGCTGCACCTCAAGGAGGTCAAGCTCACCCCGACCGTCCCGGAAGAGGTCGATCGCTGCGTCGAGTGTGGATACTGCGAGCCGGTCTGCCCGTCCCGCGATCTCACCTTGACCCCTCGCCAGCGCATCGTCATGCAACGGGCCATCGCCCAGGCCCGCGACGACGGCAACGTGGAGCTGGCTGCAGATCTCGAGCAGCGCGCCACCTATCCGGTGGTGCAGACCTGTGCCGTCGACGGGATGTGCGAGACGAACTGTCCACTGCACATCAATACCGGAGACCTGGTTCGCCGCCTGCGAGCCGAACAGAATCCAGCTGCTTGGCAGACCGCCTGGGACCTCGCCGCCAGGGGATGGAATCCCTTCGTCTCCGCTGCGAGTGCCGGGATGTCCGCGATCAAGCCAGTTCCGGCTGCTGCCACCAACGTGATCACCGGTGCGGCACGTGCCGTGCTGGGAGACGACCGGATCCCGGCGGTCTCCGACGAGTTGCCTGGTGGCGGACGGCGGCGCAGTTCGGGTCATCGCAGCTCCCCCAGGGGACGACCGGACATCGTCTACCTGCCGGCGTGCGTCAACACCATGTTCGGTGGCGCGGTGCCAGGCGAGAAAACCACGGAATTCTCGATCATTGCTCTGCTCACCGCAGCAGGGATTGGAGTGACGGTCCCCGAGGGCATCAATTCGCTGTGCTGTGGCACGCCGTGGAAGTCCAAGGGGATGACGAGGGGATACGCGACGATGCGGCGGCGTGTCGTCGAGGTCATGCGTCGGGCCACCAGGAATGGTGAATTGACGATCATCTCCGACGCCGTCAGCTGCTCGGAAGGATTCGTCCACGAGCTCGAGTACGAGGGAGTGACGGGGATCCGGGTCGTCGACGCAGTCCAGTACGTCGCCGACGAGGTCCTCCCGATCATGCCGCCCCTTCCCAAGGTTGGTTCAGCCGCCCTTCATCCCACCTGCTCCTCAACGCGGATGGGCTGGAACGATGCCCTCAAACGCTGCGCCGAAGCGGTCGCTGACGAGGTCACCGTGGCAGACGCCTGGGGCTGCTGCGGATTCGCCGGAGACCGCGGGATGCTGCACCCCGAGCTCACCGAATCGGCCAGCCGACGCGAGGCAGGCGAACTGTCGGCACGAGACTTCGACCTCTACCTGTCGGCCAACCGCACCTGCGAGCTCGGCATGGAACGAGCCACCGGAAAGCCGTGGCGCCACGTGCTCTCGGTCCTTGCCGAGCGCATGGTGGACTATGCCCCGGCATGATCAGTGATTCGTAAGAGCTGCTGGCCCGGCCGATATCGGCCGGGCCAGTTACGTATCGAGCCCGACCACCTCTCGGATTCTGACGGCCTTGGAGCCTTCCAGCAACCAACAGCTGGGAGAAATATCTCATTTTCATCCGAAAATGATCTCTGGCTAGGTACAGTCCACTTCGCTGCGTACCACATCGCCATTGCAACGCCGGGAGTTCAGATGCCTCTCACCGCTACTACCGAAACCCGAACCGTCGCCGTCGATGGTGCCGAAGTCACCTACTCCGACTCAGTCTAGATCAACGACGGGCACCGTCCGCTCGTCATCGTCCACGGCACCTCAGGATCAACCGCTTCCCACTACGGCCAGATCTTCCCCATGCTGGCCACCTGCACCCGTGTCATATCAGCCGATTGGATCACCGCGGATGGTCACCAAAAACTCCGTAACGGTGGCTGGCACAAGCTGGACGAGGAGACGTCTGAGGCCATTTGTCATTACATGGCTTTCTGCGCCTTCTCTCTCCTCCCCCCCCCCCAACTTCGTGCGCAAAGCCGACCCCAACATGGTCGAGGCTGCCATCGCCGCCCTACCGATCAACGAGTTCATCGCTGCGCAGATGGACCTCAACGGTCGGGGCGACATCTCCGACATCATCGGCAACATGTCGAGAGTCGACTCGTTCACTCCTGATCCGAAGTTCATCACCAAGGTTGATTTCGGCGAATCGGTGCCCATCGGCGACCACGCCGAGGTCATCATCACCGGCGGCGGAATCTGCCTGGTACGTCGACGACCGCGCACTGGTCAGTTGACGGCCATCTGGCCCGACTCCGCCTACGACTTCCGCGTCCAGAACGGACACCTCAACCCAGTCTGGTTCGACATGGAGTGATCGTCACAACTGATGACGAGATGAGGGGCGTCCCGGTTGGGATGCCCCTCATCTCGTTAGCCGGGCTCAGTGCGCAGCGTCGAACCACGACCGTCCGACGCCAATCGACACCGTCAGCGGCACCGACAATTCCATGGCGTGGACCATCGCGTCGGTGACGATCTCGCGGACCCTCTCCTCCTCGCCATTGGCGACCTCGAGGATAAGTTCGTCATGGACCTGCAGCAGGACGCGACTCGTCAGACCAGCCTCGTCAAGTTTCTCGTCGGTGGCGAGCATGGCGAGTTTGATGAGATCTGCGGCCGATCCCTGGATGGGTGCGTTGAGGGCGGCGCGTTCCGCCATCTCGCGACGCTGGCGATTGGTCGAGGTGAGGTCAGGAAGGTAGCGACGGCGTCCCAGCAGGGTCTCGGTGTATCCCTGACGACGGGCTTGGTCGACGACCTCCTCGAGATATTCGTGAACTTTCCCGAAAATGCTGAAGTAATCAGCCATGAGTTCCTTGGCCTCGCCGACGCTCACCTTGAGCTGGTTGGACAGCCCATAAGCGCTCAGGCCGTAGGCCAGACCGTAGTTCATGGCCTTGATCTTGGAACGTTGGGCGACACTGACATCCTCAGGAGCCACTCCGAAGACGTGCGAGGCCGTCACCGTGTGGAAATCCTGCCCAGACCGGAAGGCATCGATGAGGGACTGATCCCCCGAGACGTGAGCCATGATCCGCATCTCGATCTGGGAATAGTCGGCACTCATGAGGGACCCATACCCCTCACCGACGACGAATCCTTCCCGAATGCGTCGTCCCTCCTCGGTGCGCATGGGGATGTTCTGCAGGTTCGGATCCTTGCTCGACAGGCGTCCGGTCGCGGCGATCGTCTGCATGTAGGTGGTGTGGACCCGGCCGTCGTCACGAACTTCCTTGAGTAGTCCGTCGACGGTCTGACGCAACTTGATGGCATCGCGATGCTCCAGCAGATGGGCCAGGAAGGGATGCTCGGTCTTCTCGTACAGACCAGCCAGCGCATCGGCGTCGGTGGTGTATCCGGACTTGGTGCGCCGGGTCTTCGGCATGTCGAGCTTGTCGAAGAGTATCCCCTGCAACTGCTTGGGAGAGGACAGATTGATCTTCTCACCAGCCGCCTCCCAGGCAGCCTCCTGGGCGCGAGTGACACGCTCGTCGAATTCGGATCGCAGCCCTTCCAGGACGTCGGTGTCGACGGCGATACCGGCCCGTTCCATCGAGATGAGGCACCGCTGCACCCTCATCTCGACGTCGTGGAGCAGCTCGGACCCGCCGCGAGCCTCGACCTCCTTCTCCATGACGTCGGCCAACTTGGTGACCGCCACCGCCCCCTCCATGGTTTCGACGGACCGGTCGTCCCCGAAATCGAGCATCCCCTGGTCGGACTGTTCCTCCCCCTCACCCAAGGTGACGTTGAGGTGGGTGCGCACCGCGTCGTCGAACTTGTGAGTGCGGCGATCCGGGTGCAGCAGGTACGAGGCAAGCTCGGTGTCACAGGTGAGCCCTTTGACCTCCCAGCCGCGCTCGGCCAACGCCTCCACCGGCCCCTTGGCCGAATGCATCGCCTTCGCGTGGGCCTCGTCTGCCAGCCATTGTGCAAAGGCCTTCTCGTCACCCGGGCCGAGATCAGCTGTGTCGAACCACACCGCAGTGCCGTCTCCGGCTCCCAACGCCACGGCCTCCACGTCACCGGACCCACTGCCCCAGGTGCCCGTGACGTTAACACCGATCCGGCCTTCCGCCGTGGAGAGCCAGTCTCCCAAGGTGCCCGGCTCGAGCACCGCGCCGGAGACGTCTAGGGCCTCGTCAATCTCGACGACCTCGTCGGCATCCGACTCGGATGCCAGCGCACGCACACGATCCCACAGGGTGCGGAACTCGAGGGTGTCGAAGACTGCGCGGGTGGCCTTGGGATCCCAGGGCTGACGAGCAAGGTCGGCCAGGGTGACGTCGAGGTCGAGGTCACGGACCAAGGCGTTGAGCTTGCGGTTACGAATGACGTCGTCGAGATGATCACGGAAGGACTGGCCTGCCTTGCCCCTGACGGTGTCAGCCTCCCGAATGAGGTTCTCCAGACCGTCATAGGTGTTGAGCCACTTCACAGCCGTCTTGGGGCCAACCCCGGGAACGCCGGGAAGATGGTCAGCGCTCTCCCCCACCAAGGCCGCCAGCTCAGGGTAGCGGGCGGGGGGCACGAGGTACTTCTCCTCGACGCCTTCCGGTGTCATACGGGCGAGGTCCGAGACACCCTTGCGCGGATAGAGAACCGTCACCTGGTCATTGACGAGCTGCATGGCGTCCCGGTCTCCTGAGACGAGCAGGGACTTGAACCCCTCAGCGGTCGCTCGGGTGGACAGGGTGGCGAGAATGTCATCGGCCTCGTAGTTCTCCTTGGACAGATGAACGATGTGGAGGGCGTCGAGGACCTCCTTGATGAGGTCGATCTGGCCGGGGAACTCCGGCGGAGTGGCGGCTCGTCCCGCCTTGTACTCGGAGTACTCAGTGGTTCGGAAGGTACCGCCGGCAAGGTCCCATGCCACCGCGATGTGCGTGGGCTTTTCGTTGCGCAGCAGGTTGATGAGCATGGCGACAAAACCGTGCACCGCATTGGTGTGCTGGCCCGTCGAGGTGATGAAGTTCTCCACCGGCAAGGCATAGAAAGCCCGGAAGGCCATGGAATGCCCGTCGAGGACCATGAGGGTGGGCTGCGTCGTCTCGCTCATGCCCTCGACTCTAGAGGACACCACGGACAGTATTAAGGGATCGGCATGGCACACAGTGGCATGCTTCACCTGTGAGCTATTCCATCCCTGAACATCCGCTTCCCGAGTGGCTGGCCGAGCTCGTCAGCCCCCTTGACGACAAACTCGGCGTCAAGGTACGTGAGATCTCTCCCACCCGCTGTGTCGTCACCGCACCGCTCGACGGCAACACCCAGCCCATGGGTCTGTGGCACGGCGGCGGCTCTGGCGTCCTCGTGGA
Organism: Cutibacterium avidum ATCC 25577; assembly: GCF_000227295.1. Lineage (GTDB taxonomy): Bacteria > Actinomycetota > Actinomycetes > Propionibacteriales > Propionibacteriaceae > Cutibacterium > Cutibacterium avidum. The sequence goes on from NZ_JH165054.1 coordinate 2,318,060, forward strand.
GACAGCCGGCTCCCTGGCTGCCATGGCCCACGCGCGCACCTTCGAGCATTCTGCCGTCGGTACTGAACTCTCGGTATCGCATCTGCGCCCACCCCACGGCCATCAGGTCATCGCGACCGCGACGGCGGTGCATCTGGGCAGACACACAACGACCCACACCGTCGAGATTGTCGACGATGAGGGCCGTATCTGTGCTGTTGGAAGGATGACCTGTCAGGTCATTTGAAAATGGGACTACGCCGAGATCACTTCTCGTTCTCGGCGTGGTCAATGACTCCCTGAGCCACCTCGCGCATCGACTTGCGCAGGTCCATGGCGGTCTTCTGGATCCACCGGAATGCCTCCGGCTCGGTGAGATCAAGGCTGGCCTGCAGGATGCCTTTGGCCTGGTCGACGATCTTGCGCGACTCCAGGCGCTCCTCCAAGTCCATGACCTCGTCCTCCACGCCGCGGATCTCGGCGAAGCGGGCCATGGCGATCTCGATGGCCGGAATGACGTCCGAGGCATCGAAGGGCTTGACGACGTAGGCCATCGCACCGGCCTCCTTGGCACGTTTAATGAGGTCGCGCTGGGAGAAGGCGGTCAGCATGACGACCGCACAGATGCGGTCCTCGGCGATCTTGTCGGCTGCAGTGATGCCGTCCATCTTCGGCATCTTGACGTCCATGACGACCAAGTCAGGTTCGAGCTCATTGGCGAGACGGACAGCTTCTTCGCCATCACTGGCCTGGCCGACGATCTCGTAACCGTGCTCCTCGAGAAGCTCGACGAGATCAAGGCGGATGAGAGCCTCGTCCTCGGCCACCACGACGCGCGGATGTTCCTTCTCCACCCCCGAATCAGAGGTCGACCGGGTGGGGTCCTGTGGCTTGCTCACGGTGGTTCCTTGCATGTCGATCGTTGACAACTCGATTCAATCCTAATGGTTGACAGGCCTTGACGCACCTGCAGGCGTGCCCGATCGTGACGGCATCTCCCTCAGTGACGACCGAATGGTCGATCAACGGCAACACCCAGTGGCCGCAAAATCGGCATACCGGCGCAACTGTGGCACAATGGGCGAGCCGGCCCGAGTGGCGGAATGGTAGACGCGGCGCACTCAAAATGCGCTGTCCTTGCGGGCGTAGGGGTTCGACTCCCCTCTCGGGCACCGTCGGCTTACACCAGTGATCCCAGGGACAGGCCCAGGATCGCTGCCAGCGCTCCCGCAATGGCCATCCCCAGACAGTGCAGAGCTCCCACGTTCATCCCACGGCTAGACGCGGTGCGCGAGGTCTCCACTGACGCCGTGCTGAAAGTCGTGAAGCCACCGCAGAATCCGGTTCCCAGCGGACCCTTGAGACTCTGTGAGAATCCCACATGATTGAGAGCCACCGCGATGATGAATCCCAACAGCAGGGATCCCAGCACATTGATGACGAGGGTTCCCACCGGCACTGGGGCCGGGAAACGAGAGTTGATGCGCGAGTCGAGCAAGAACCGCGTGACCGCACCAAGGCCACCAGCCAGGCAGACCCACAGCATCGTCATGACGACCTCCGGCGAACTGCAGCACGCACCGTGGTAATCATGGCCCAGGCCAGGAAGGCACCTGCCGCGACACTCGTCAAGAGGTAGGTAATGCCCAACAGCCAGTGCCCAGACATGACACGCTGCCCGGTCTCCACTGCGAGGGTGGAATAGGTCGTGAACCCGCCAAGCAGGCCGGTACCAAGGCAGAGCCGAACCGCTCGGCGAATCCCCTCGTCAGGGCCAGCATGGACGAGAACTTCGAGCAGAGTCGCGAGCACGAAGGCCCCGACGAGATTGGTCACCAGGGTCGCCCAGGGCACACCGTCGGCAAGAGCCGGCCAGGCGTGGGCTATTTCGGCTCGCATGAGGGTACCCAGGCATCCCCCCAGGAAGACCAACCCCACCAGTACCGGACGACGATCGAGAAATCCCGATCTCACTGCCATGGCGAGGAATCCTTCCAGTCGACGACGGCGGTGGGCACCACAAGTACCGGACGGTGCTGATGGTGAGACAGATTGGTCGCAATCGATCCACTCACGAATTCCTGGACCCGACGCCGGCGATGCGTTCTGGCTCCCACGACGAAGGCCGCAGCGTCAATGGCTCGAGCGAGGTGGGTCAAGGCACGATCTGGCCGACCAGCGAGGTATTCCAGCCGCCACGGGACATCGCCGTCTCCCAAGACTGTCGAGATTTCCTCGGTCAGACCCTGACGGACGGTCTCGACGTCACCATCCATGGCGTCCGGGTCGATGGGTACAGACACCACCGACCCATCTGTGTTCTCCTCGACGACACAGCGCCGCTGATCAACGTGGGCGAAGACAATGTGGGAGGCCTTGGTCGCACGGGCCAGTGAGGCAGCCGTCAGGACCACCAGACTCGATTGCCCCGGAACCACCGCGACGACGATGGGGTGACCGCGAAACTCGACCATTCGGGAGGGGTGCGGCTGAGGCACTGCGCCATCTTTCACCGCCATGTGTCCACTCATGATCGTCCCCCGCATTGGAGGCCACGCGACTGCACGGGATCCATCGTCATCTCGCTCATTCATTGGTGCGAGGGCAGACTCCCACCCACGCATGACGGGGTAGGAACCATCAGCCAGATCGGCAGTTCGGCATCGGCCAGGCGGGATCCATCGCCGTCACGGACCTTACCAGCCCCGTCCCCCACCTCGTCGAATCCTTCCGCGGTGCGGGCGGCGTCGCTCTCCCCGTCCGGAAAAGGCGGACGTCCCCCATCCCGGAAGGGGTGAGGGACGTCGCGACAATCGAGGTTCACCCGCCGATCAGTCGTCCTCCTTGATGCGAAGGATGCGCAGATCGTTGGTCTTGCTGGGGATGTCCATCGGGGAGCCGGACAGCACGACGACGCGGTCGCCGACCGGCACGAAGCCCTTGTCACGCAGGTAGGCGTTGACCCAGCGGTACAGCTCCTCAGCGGTCTTGAAGACCGGGGTGACGACGGCGTGGGCGCCCCACACCCAGGCGAGATCCTTGGTGGTGGTCTCATCAGGGGTGAAGACGATGAGCGGGGTGCTCGGACGCAGACGGGCGATACGGCGAGCGGTGTCACCGGACTTGGTGAAGGCCACGATGAACTTGGCCTCGGCACGTTCGGCGATCTCGGCAGCAGCCTTCGACATGATGCCGCCGGTGGTGTGCGGGTCCCAGTCGATCTTGGCGATCTTGTCCAGACCGTGAGCCTCGGTGGACTCCACGATCTTGGCCATGGTGCGGACGGTCTCGCCCGGGAAGTCGCCAACGCTGGTCTCAGCGGAGGTCATGACGCCGTCGGCACCGTCCAGGATGGCGTTGGCCACGTCGGCGGCCTCGGCGCGAGTCGGACGGGGAGCGTGGATCATCGACTCGAGCATCTGAGTGGCCACGATGGCGGGCTTGGCCTGCAGACGAGCCTTCTCGATGATCTGCTTCTGGATCAGCGGGACCTCCTCGAGCGGGCACTCGACGGCCATGTCGCCACGGGCAACCATGACGGCGTCGAAGGCGTCGATGATCTCGTCGAGGTTCTCGATGGCCTGCGGCTTCTCGAGCTTGGCGATGACCGGGACGGTGCGTCCCTCCTCGTCCATGATCTCGTGGACGCGGTCGATGTCGGAACCATGACGGACGAAGGACAGCGCGACGAGATCGATGCCGGCCTTGAGGGCCCAGCGCAGGTTCTCCTCGTCCTTCTCGGTCAGGGCCGGGATGGACACGGCGACACCGGGAAGGTTGATGCCCTTGTGGTCACCGACCGGACCGGCGACGGTGCAGTGGCAGTTGACGTCGTTGCCGCTGACGGAGTCAACCTGCAGGACGGTCTTGCCGTCGTCGATGAGGATGACGTCGCCAGCCTTGCAGTCCTCGGGCAGTCCCTTGAAGGTGGTGGAGACGCGCTCCTGGTTGCCCATGATGTCGTCGGTGGTGATGGTGAACTTGTCACCAATCTCGAGGTCGATCTTGCCGTTCGACTCTCCCTCGGCCTTCTCGAACAGGCCGGTACGGATCTTCGGGCCCTGCAGGTCGGCCAGGGCTGCCACGTTGAGCCCGAGCTCTTTCGAAACCGAGCGAACCAGGTCAAGACGCTCCTGGTGTTCGGTGTAGTCGCCGTGGCTCATGTTGAGGCGGGCGATGTTCATGCCAGCCTCCATGAGCTCCTTCATGGCGTCGTGGCTGGACACAGCGGGTCCAAGGGTGTTCACAATCTTAGCTCTACGCACACCCCTCACGATACCGCCCGACATCGCGGGAACCCGACTCAATGAGCCTCTCAGCGCCGGATGTACATCAGACGTTCATCCATGATGCACGGATGACCACAGCCGACTGAGCGACTGTTCAGGCTTGCCTCACCACATCCAACGCGTGCTGAAGATCCTCGGACGGGTCCGAGCGGAACGTCACCCATTCGCCACGTCCTGGATGGGTGAATGACAGTTCCGCGGCATGCAACCACTGTCGCTCCAGTCCCAGTTCCTTGGCCAGCACCGGATCACACCCGTAGAGCGGATCTCCACAGCAGGGATGTTTGACGGCTGCCATGTGCACCCGGATCTGGTGGGTTCGACCGGTCTCGAGATGCACCTTGAGCAGGGTCGCGTGACGGAAGGCCTCGATCGTCTCGTAGTGGGTGACGGAGTGACGCCCGCCGTCGACGATCGCCATCTTCCAGTCGTGACGATGATCACGACCGATGGGGGCATCGATCGTTCCCGTGAAAGGATCGGGATGTCCCTGGACAAGGGCGAGATACACCTTGTCAACGGTTCGGTCCCGAAAGGCCTGCTTCAACAAGGTGTAGGCGTGCTCACTCTTGGCGACCACCATGAGACCGGAGGTTCCGACGTCGAGGCGCTGCACAATGCCCTGACGCTCCGGCGCCCCACTCGTGGAGATCGCGAATCCAGCGGCCGCCAGATGCTCGACGACGCTGGGACCGTCCCAGCCCAGAGACGGGTGAGCGGCCACACCAGCCGGCTTGTCGACGACGACGATGTCAGAGTCATCGTGAACGATTCTCATCCCCTCGACGATCTGAGGGGTGATCGACGGGGTGGCGACGGGATCGGACAGATCGATGTCGAGCATCTGCCCCATGGCGACGCGAACAGACGCCCGGGACACCTTCTGCCCGTCCAGGAAGACCAACCCTTCCTCGATGAGATCGGCAATCCGGGATCGCGACACCCCGCTCATCCGAGCAGCAGCGACATCAACCCTCTCTCCGTCAAGACCATCAGGTACCAGCAGGACGCTCACATCTCCTCCTTCTCGTCGCGCTCCCCTCGCACATTGTCATCCGTCGCATGACCTTCACCGTCGTGGCGCCCGAAGATCGACACCAGCACGACGAGGATCGCCGTACAGGTGATGAAGATGTCGGCGACGTTGAAGACCGCGAAATGCGGCAGGCTGATGAAGTCGACGACATGGCCACGCAATGGCCCAGGCTCCCGGAAGATGCGATCAGTGAGGTTGCCGCAGATACCAGCAATGAGCATTCCGCAGGCGATGAGGGACCAACGATGACGAGCCTTCGGGACCCCCCACGTGCACACGACGATGAGCATCGCGACGGCGAAGAGGCTGATGAGGACGGTCGCCGTCGATCCCATGGAAAAGGCAGCACCCGGATTACGCAACAACCGCAGCGTGAAGAAACCACCAAGCCAGCTCGGCGGATCGTCGGGATCAAGATGAGCGACGGCCTCCGCCTTGGTCCATTGGTCAAGGCCATAGCCAGCCACCGCGATGACGACCATCACCAGACGCCAACGCCTGAGCTGCGCTCCTGTCAGCGCAGTCGGATCAGTGGGAGAGATCACCGGCGCTCTTCGCGCTGCTTGCACTTGACGCACATGGTGGCTCGCGGGAAGGCCTGCAGACGAGCCTTTCCAACGGCCTTGCCACAGGACTCGCAGGTACCCCAGGTACCCTCGTCGAGCAGCTGGAGAGCGAGCTTCGACTGGTCGTAGACGGCACGGGCGTTGCGCGTGACGGAGATCTCCTGGTCACGCTCGAACTGGGAGGAACCGACGTCGATGGTGTCCATGCCGGCACCGTCGTTGCCCTGCTTCATGAGATCGGCAAGGTCATTCTCGGCCTTGGCAAGGGCGGTACCCATCCTGTGGACGTCCGACTCCAGGGCGTCGATGATCTCGCGAACCTCATCGGCCGTCCATGGCTCATCGCCGTCGCGCACCGGCAGGGAGGCGGCGATGGCCTCGGCATCATGATCTGACATGGAACTCTCCATCGTCATGCGGGGATCGTCCCCGGCTTGGTGGTGTGTGCCGCTCATGTCATCACCTACGTGGGAGGTGCATGAACTGTGGGCAGACATTACACCCATGCCACTCACCCGTCATCCTCGTCGCCGGCTCCGAGATTGGCCACCAGATGAACGACGCCGTGCCCCGGTCATGTGACCAGGGCACGGCGTCTTGGAAAGTGTATCGCGTCAGTTCTGCTGCTGGCCGCGGCCAATGAGAGCGTCGAGACGCGGGGTGGACGAATCACCCGGAGCAACGCGGTTCTCCGACTTGAGCAGCTCGGGCAGCTCGGCGGGCTCGAAGACGCCATTCTCCAAGTTGTCAGCCTGAGCACGCAGGTGGGAGGTGAGAGCATCGCGGTAGCTCGCCTCGAAGGAGCGCAGGTGGTCGACATCGCCTGCCAAGGTGTCACGCTCTGCCTCGAGCTCGCGGAAGAGCTCGGTGCGGCGGGTCTGGGCATCGGCATTGACCTTGTCAGCGTTGCTCTTGGCGTCCGAGGTCATCTTCTCGGCATTGACGCGGGCGCTGGACTCGATGCGCTCGGCACGGGTCTGGGCATCGATGGTGAGCTCGTGAGCCTTGGTCTCGGCAGCCTGAACCTTGCGACCGGCCTCCTCCTCAGCCTCGTGGACGACACGCTCGGCGTCGGCGAGGGCCAGCTCAACCATGCGGACAACGGCCGGAGAGGCCTCGGCGCTGGTGGTCACGACAAGCTTCTGGACGCCATCCTCGGTGGTCGTCGGCTGCTGTTGGGCGACCGAGGAAGTACGGCTACGGGCAGCAAGGGCATGGGCATCACGCAGCTGGGCGCCAAGACGCTCGTTCTCGCTGCGCAGGCGGGCAACCTCGGCCGGGTCGATGTCCTGGCCCGGGCGCTGGGTGGCCCGACGCAGCTCCTCGATCTCGGACTGCAGGGAAGCCTTCTCCTGCTCGATCTGGTGGGCGCGGTTCTCGGCCTCCTGCTGGGCGGCCTTGGCACGATCGACCTCACCGGAATCAACCGCCGGACGATCATTCTGTTGGGAGCGCAGCTCCTCGATCTGGGCACGGAGGTGCTCGTTCTCGTCGACGAGCTCCTGATCGGCCTTCTGCTCACCCTGGTCGCCGGACCTAAGCGCCTCGACCTGGGCCTTGAGACGCTCATTCTCGTCGGTGAGGGTCATGAACGCCGCTTCAACCTTGTCGACGAAATCATCGACTTCAATGGCGCGGTAGCCCTCGCCGGGGCGTTTGACCATCGGGAAACGAACCTTGCGCACCTCTTCGAGGGTCAGCGTCATTGTGCACTCCAAGATGTCGGGAACAGTCAGGACCCGTGAGGCGGACCGTATGGTCCGGGGTGGACACGAGATGTCGACAAGGGTACTCCACCGCGGCGCTCGCGTCACTCGGGAGGCTCAACCTCACCTTCGGGGTATGGCCAATACCCCCTCACCAGAAGACGGCGACAACCAGCCTCTGAAGGACGGCCAGCAGGACGAAAACGATGATGAACCCGACCGAGAATCCGACATTGCCGAACCTCACCGGCGGCACAAGTCGATCAAAGAACTTGATCGGCGGATCCGTGATCGTGTAGACGATCTCAAACACCACTGCCAATGCGCCGTGCGGCTCGAAATCGCGCACCAGCAACGGCACCCAAGACATGAGCATCCGCACGATGAGCAACACCGTGTAAATCTGAATGAGCCACGTGAGAATGGTCCCGGCCAGGATCATGGCTGACTCCGTCAGGACTGGTTGAAGAACCCGCCACTGGCGATGCGGGCCTTGTCCTCCGGGGTGACATTGACATTGCGCGGGCACAGCAGGAAGACCTTGCTCGTCACCCGCTCGATGGTTCCTCGCAGACCGAAGATGAGACCGGCAGCGAAATCGACCAGGCGCTTGGCGTCGGCGTCGTCCATCTCGGTGAGGTTCATGATGACGGGAATGCCGTCACGGAACTGCTCGCCAATCGTCCGAGCCTCGTTGTAATTGCGCGGATGGACGGTCAGGATGCGGTTGATGTCGGCGATGCTCGGCTCGTCGAGCTCCGGGCGACGCTGCTGGACCGCCTTGTGTTCCCTGCCGCGCTGCCCGGTGGAGTCGTGATGATGCAACTGGGTCACCTCCGAAGATGGCTCGTACCCGTCGTCGGAGTAGACCTCCGTGGTGAGCTCCTCGTCCGGAAGATCCTCCTCGTCGTAGCGACGATCGTCGACAATGCCGACATACGAGGCGATCTTCCTGCCGATTCCTGCCATCTGGAGCTCCTTCTCGTGGGTGCGTCCCCAAGACGGGGATCTCACCATTCAAGCCTGCCACGGATATTGCCACGGTTTGACGAGACACGCGAACTGCTGACACATCATGGACCGGCGGGATCCGTCCTCATCGAGGGTTGGAAGTCCTCCACACCAGACCGGCAAGACGTCCCGCACCGTGATCCCTCCGGTGGGAGAACAGATCTTGTCCCTCAAAGGTACAGGGGTCAAGCCCGACTGCTGCCACGCCCAGGGACTCCAGCTGGACCAGGGCTCCGGCACCCAGATCAAGGGCCGGAGTCCCTCGACGAGTCACGGCCCGGGTTGCCGGGTACTCGGCCCACACCTGCTCTGCCATGTCAGCGGGGACCTCATAACAGTTGCCGCAAATATGAGGCCCCACCCATGCCAGCACGTCAGTGGCTCCCATGTCTCGCATGGCGCTGACGGTGGCCGGAAGGACCCCCGCCAGGAATCCCACTCGACCGGCGTGAGCAACCCCGATGACACCAGTTTTCGGGTCAGCCAGCACGACGGGCATGCAATCGGCGACCCGAATGGCCAGTGCGACCCCGGGGAGGACGGTGACCATGGCATCAGCGACGGGGAGTTTCCGCTGGCCTGCGACGCGGTCTCCAAGATAGCGTTGCGGAGTCCACCCCTCGACGTCGTCAGCCCCGACTCGCCACACGTCCTTGCCGTGCACCTGATGACAGACCATCACCGGACCAAGGCCGAGGCGGGCACGCAGCGCCTCCAGGTGCTCGAGAACGGCGGGATCCTCGTCAGTGCGTCCGAGATTGAACCCGTCGAAACCGTGACCACCCAGGCCCCGGCCGGCAGGGTCGACGCGATCCGTGAAGGCGACCCCAACGCCATTGTTGGCGTCGGGGTCGATGACGAATCTCAGCACGTCACTTCAAGAAGTCGGGGATATCCAGATCATCCTCGGGCTCATCGACCTGCGGACGCTCGTCCTGCTGCTGGACCGGCTGGTTCAACTGCTCCGGCTGGGAGGGACGATGACCGAACGGGCTGCCCTGGGTCTGCGGACGAATCGGGGTCGGCTGCTGGTTGCCGCTGCCCTGACGGTTCGCGCTGGAGGCAGATCCGGACGGGGCTGCCCCGGTACCAAAGACTCCTGCCGAGGAACGATTGCTCATTGCCGGACGGGAGGCCGGACGCTGGCTGATGCCAGGTTGCTTGGTGCTGGTGGGCTGGCCATTCTCGAACCCGGCCGCGATGACCGTGACGCGCACCTCATCGCCGAGGGCATCGTCGATGATGGTGCCGAAGATGATGTTGGCCTCGTCGTGAGCGGCGGCCTCGATGAGATTGGCCGCACTGGCGACCTCGAACAGACCGAGGTCGGAGCCACCGGCGATGGACAGCAGTACGCCGCGAGCACCGTCGATGGACACCTCGAGCAGCGGGGACGAGATGGCCATCTCGGCGGCAGCACGGGCGCGGTCCTCGCCAGAGGCACGTCCGATGCCCATGAGGGCCGATCCGGCGTTCGACATGACCGACTTGACGTCGGCGAAGTCCAAGTTGATCTGACCCGGCGTCGTGATGAGGTCGGTAATGCCGGAAACACCTTGCATCAGCACCTGGTCGGCCTGTTTGAAGGCGTCCAGGATGGCGATCTGCTGGTCCGTCATGTCCAACAACTTGTCGTTGGGAATGACGATGAGGGTGTCGACCTCGTCGCGCAGATTGCCGATACCGGACTCGGCCTGGGACGAACGGCGGTGGCCCTCGAAGGAGAACGGGCGGGTCACGACACCAATGGTCAGGGCCCCGAGGGAACGAGCAATCTTGGCGACGACGGGAGCAGCACCTGTGCCAGTCCCACCGCCCTCACCGGCGGTGACGAAGACCATGTCGGCGCCCTTGAGGGACTCCTCGATCTCGTCAGCGTGATCCTCGGCAGCCTGACGTCCCTTGTCAGGGTCCGCACCTGCACCCAGTCCTCGGGTGAGGTCCCTGCCGATGTCGAGCTTGACGTCGGCATCGCTCGTGAGGAGGGCCTGGGCATCGGTGTTGACGGCGAGGAACTCAACTCCCTTGAGTCCCGCCTCGATCATGCGGTTAACGGCATTGCAGCCGCCACCGCCTACCCCCACGACCTTGATCACGGCGAGGTAGTTCTGGGATGGAATAGCCACTGGAGTTCTGCCTCACTATTGTCTGACGGACCGGTCTAGGGCAAGGGTATGAGCACGTCAGAAGGGTGTCCAACGCCGTAGGCCACCTTGACCTCGACCCTCAACCCCGGCTTGAGACTGCTCACCGAGAGGTCGGATGCTCCGGGGATGAGACGTCGAAACGGGTTGCCTTGACATTGAGCATCGCGGCGGTGACCTTGCCCTTGAGCTCGGACTGATCCGCCGATCCCCACACCACCGTCCGCTTACCGGACAGCACCACGACGATGGCGTCACGAGACTTGGCCTCGACGTGGTCGACCTGTCGCCTCAGCTCGACGGGGAAGGAATCAGCCACGGTTGCGACGTCGCGCAGCAGGGCACGATTGCCCGACGACGTCGTGGCCCACACCACCTTCGGGGTCGGCTTGGCCGTCCGGTTGAAGATCGCCCCGGTGGGGTCAATCCACAGATATCCCCCAGGAGTCTTCACCTGATACGAGACCTTCAACTCGGTGACGTCGATGACGAGGGTGTGAGGCCACTTCCGGTGCACCTCAGCCTGGTGGACGATGTCCATCGAGGTGACGCGAGCAACGACCTCGTCAGTGTTGACCCGCGCCAGGGGCTGGCCTTTCTGCACCTTGGCGGCCTGCTCGACCTGGGAGACCGTGACCAGATGCGTTCCGTGTACCTCGACGGTGTCGACGCTGAACACGGAGGAACTGCGCACCACCCAGATCGCCACCAGGATGAGGACCACCACCGCAGCGACGATCCCTGCGATGATCTGGTTGCGACGTCGGCGGCGTCGGCGTCGCAACTCGATGGCAACGTTGATGTCGGAAACCGGCATCAGGACTTGTCCTCCAGCAATCCCACCAGGACCGGACCCACCAAGGTGACGTCTCCAGCTCCCAGGGTGATGACGAGGTCGCCGGGCCGCACCTCTTCGGCAAGAGCCTCCGGAAGGTCCTGCTTGTCAGGAACGTAGCGGGAATCACCACCTGCCACGATGACCGCATCGTGCACCATCTCGCCCGTGACCCCAGGAATCGGGTCCTCCCGGGCGGGGTACACGTCAGAGATGATGACGCGGTCAGCCAGGGTGAGGGCCTGGCCGAACTCCTCGGCGAAGTCCCGGGTACGGGAGAACAGATGAGGCTGGAAACAGGCAATGACCCTCCCCTGCCCGGTCACTGCGCGGCGCGCAGCCCCGAGAGTGGCGCGCAGCTCGGTCGGATGGTGGGCGTAGTCGTCGAAGACTGCCACGCCACCGACGCGTCCCACCAGCTGGAAGCGCCGCAGAGTACCTGTGAAGGCGCCAATTCCCGTCAGGAGTTCGTCATGGTCAATCCCCAACAGGGAGCCGACGCAGTAGGCGGCAGCAGCGTTGGAGACGTTGTAGCGCCCGGGAACCTGGAGTTCGATGCGACCCCGGGTGGACCCGTGGACGAGGGTGGCCGAGGCCGTCGTGCCCGCCAGGTCGAGGTCGACGAGCTGGACCTCTGCCTGCTCCGACTCACCATAGGTGACCACCTTGACCGTTCCGGTGCTCTCCAGGCGATCCGCCAGCTCGGCCGCCCCCGGATCATCGACATTCGTGACGACGTAGCGCACCTCGGGGCGGGTTGCCATCGAGACGAAGCCATCGAAGTAGGCCTGCGGGGTACCCCAGTTGTCGAGGTGGTCAGCTTCCACGTTGGTGACGACGACGATCTGGCTGGGGTACTGCAGGAAGGAGCCGTCGGACTCGTCAGCCTCGACGACGAAGACCTCTCCCCCACCCAGGTGGGCCGACTCTCCGGTGGATGCCAGCGGTGAACCAATGACGTAGGACGGATCAGCTCCGGCATGATCGAGCATGGTGGCGACCATCCCGGTGGTCGTCGTCTTGCCATGGGTACCGGCGATCGAGACACCCTCCCGACCCAACATGAGGGCAGCCAGAGCGGCCGAGCGGTGCCAGATGCGCAGGCCGAGACGATTGGCCTCCACCAGCTCCGGATTGTCAGGACGGATCGCCGAGGAGACCACGACCGTGCGAGCTCCGGCCAGATGGGCAGGGTCATGGCCCACCCAGGTCTGGACCCCAGCAGCTGCCAGATCACGCAGGTTGGCTGAATCGACCTGGTCGGAGCCGCGAACGTCCACTCCCATGTCGTGGTAGATCCGCGCCACACCGCTCATTCCGGCTCCGCCGATGGCGATGAAGTGAACCGGCCCAATGATGCTGGGGCCGAGCAGCTCGACAGGTTCCCGCAATGACATGAGTTTTCTCCTCGAACAGTCGTCGGGTCGATCACTTCGAATTGGTGGCCGAGACCACCCGTGCCGCCATCTCCTCAGCGGCATGAGCAGGCATGAGTCCCCGACCGGCAGCTGACATTCTGGCCAGCGCATCGGCGTCATGAATGCGCGCGGTCTCGGCGAGGAGCCGCTGGGCATCCAGTTCCGCGTTCGTGACGACGACACCAGCCCCGGCGTCAACGGCCGAGGTGGCATTGCGCGCCTGTTCGCCATTGCCGTGTGGCAACGGAACGTAGATCGTCGGCAGGCCGACGGTCGCGGTCTCCACCACTGTCCCAGCGCCGGAACGAGCCACCATCAGGTCGGCAGCCGCGTACGCACTGGCCATGTCGTCAACATATCCGACCGGCAGCCAAGCAGCCCCCGTCGTTTCATCAACGATCTTGGTGTTGCCCTTGATGTTCTTCGGGCCCACGACGTGGAGGATTTGCACACCGTCGGCAAGGAGGGTGTCACGTGCTGCGACGACGGCGTCATTGATGGCGACCGCTCCCTGAGATCCTCCGGAGACAAGCAGGGTGGGACGGTCGGTGTCCAGCCCCAGACCGGCGCGAGCGAGGGCACAACGCCCGGCTCGATCCGCGTCGCTGGCGTCTGCCAGGTCAGTGATCTGCGTGCGCAGCGGCATACCGACGAAGGTGGCCTTCGGCAAAGGGGTGTCGGGGAACGCCGTACCGACGAAAACCGCAAACCGTGCGGCGATCTTGTTCGCCAGCCCGGGAACAGCGTTCTGCTCGTGAATGACGACGGGGATCCTGGCTTTCCTGGCAGCCAGGTATGCAGGCAACGAGACGTAACCGCCGAAGCCGACGACCACATCAGCCCGGCGCTGCTTGAGCACCGCACCTGCCTTCCGTACCGCTCCGGCCAACCGACCAGGAACCTTGAACAAATCGACGTTCACCGTGCGCGGCAACGGCACCGGAGGAATCATGTCGAGCTCGAGACCGGCCTCGGGGATCACTCGTCCCTCAAGACCCTTCGGCGTCCCGATGCAGGAGACCGTGACGCCACGCTCCTGCAGAGCCTTCGCGGTGGCAATAAGGGGAGATGTGTGGCCAGCCGTTCCTCCGCCAGCCAGAACAACGTTCACCATGGGTACTCCTCGGGGGAATGGGATATGGCGTCGAGATCAGCCACGATTACCTCCGTCGACGACACTCGTCACACGGGCGGGCTCGGTGCGTCGGGAAGCCTCAGTACTGCGCCGAGCGTCTGGCTCGGTACGGGCACACGCCAAGATGATGCCGACCGCCAACAACACCGACACCAAGGCCGATCCACCGATAGAGATGAAAGGAAGCGGCACGCCGACGACCGGCAACAGATTCAGTGAGACAGACATGTTGATGATCGCCTGGATCGCAATCCATGCGGTGGCCGTCGATGCGGCCGAACGACGGAAGAGAGAGTCCTGGCGCATCGCCGTCCTCACTCCTGCCCACACGAGCAGGGTGAACAGCAGGATGACGCCGAGGGTGCCGAGCAGACCCATCTCCTCACCGAGGACGGCGAAGACGAAGTCGTTCTGCGCACCGTCGTAGAGTCCTCCCCACTTCTGACGGGACGCACCGATGCCGACCCCCCACCAGCCACCGGTCGCCAGGGCGTAGATCGCCGAGAGCGGCTGCTGGGAGGTCGTCGCGCCATTGTCAGGATGCAGGAAGGACAGCACGCGCTGAGCTCGGTAGGGAGTGATCGCGATGAGCATCAGGATCGCCAGCAGGCCCAGACCGATGAGAGCGCCCAAATAACGTTTCGGCACGCCGAATCCCCACATCTGCGCCAACATGATGAGTCCGATGATCATCGTCGTCCCAAGGTCTCCCTGAGCGACGACCAGCAACCCGATGACCCCATACAGCGCAAGATAAATGCCCACGCCTTTGGACGTCGCCATCTCGTCTCGACGCGACGCCATGTAGCTGGCCCCGATGAGGACCAGCGCGAACTTCGCGAACTCCGAGGGCTGCAGGCTGACCGGGCCGAGAGCCAGCCACGACTGGTTCCCCTTGCCAGCGTCCGATCCCAGGGGGGTCAGCACCATTACGAGCATCAGGCAGACGACGGCGTAGGTCAGCCCGCCGAGATGGCGCAGATGTGCTTCCGACAACCGGGACACCACCGCTGAGGCAATCGCTCCGACGACGAGGAAGAGGATCTGGCGAATGGCGAAGTGGTAGGGCCCGCGTCCGAGCGACTGGGAGTACACCGAGGACGAGGACAACCCCATCAACGCTCCGATGCCGCACAGCAGTACGGTGGTGGCGAGGATGACGTAGTAATCCAGGAAGGGTTGAGTCAGCAAGCCACCTGAGGGTCCGTCACCGCTGTCGAGTCGCAGGAAGTGTGTCAGCCAGCTGGCGGGGGTCCGGCGTCGGGCTCCATTCATCTGCCGAGGAGTCCGGGTGTCGACCGACTTCTCAGCCATCGGCATCCGGCCCGTCAATTTGTCGTGCCGCGCTGACGAAATCGTCACCGCGGGCAGCATATCCAGGCCAAATGTCGAGGCTCGCGCACCCCGGAGCCATCAAGACGGTGTCGCCGGGGCGGGCCATCTCGGCAGCCTCGCGAACTGCCTTGGCCATGCATTCTCGCGACATGTCATCGATGACGACGACGGGGACATGCGGGGCGTGCTCGGCCAAGGACTTGGCGACGACGTCACGGTCGGTTCCCAGCACGATGGCTCCGCGCAGCTTCTCGGCGTGGGTGGTGACCAGGTCGTCAAAGTTGGTGCCCTTGGCCTGGCCTCCGGCGATCCACACGATGTGCTCGAAGGCGCGCATCGAGGAGTTCGCGGCGTGAGGGTTGGTGGCCTTGGAGTCGTCGACCCAGGTGATGCCACCAGCTTTATGGACGGTCTCGATACGGTGCCCGCCAAGGTGGAGATCGCGCAGACCCTGACCCACGGCGCGGGCCGGCACGCCGAAGGAGCGAGTCAGGGCAGCTGCCGCCAAGGCGTTCTCGACATTGTGTGGGGCGAAAGGACGGACGTCATCGAGGTGGGCCAGCTCCATGGCGGAGGTCGCCCGCTGGTCGACGAAGGCACGGTCGACGATGAGATCATCGACGACACCGATCATGGAGGGGCCGGGGATTCCGGTAGTGAAGCCGATGGCGCGAGCTCCCTCGACGACATCTGCCTCCTCGACCATGTGCTCGGTCGCGGGGTCGGCGACATTGTAGACGCAGGAATTCGTCACCTGGTGATAGATCCGAGCCTTGTCAGCCGCATAGGAGGCGAAGGGGTCATCCTCGTGGGCATACCACTCCAAATGATCCTGCTGCAGATTCAGGACGGCAGCCGAGTGCAGGGAGAGGGAATTCGACCAGTGCAGCTGGAAGCTGGAGAGCTCCACGGCGAAGACGTCGTAGCCGATCTCGTCGGCCATCGCCTCCAGGATGGGCCGACCGATGTTACCGACGGCGCAGGCTCGCAACCCCGCCGCGTTGAGAATCGACTCGGTCATCTGGGTGGTCGTCGTCTTGCCATTGGTGCCAGTGATGGCAAGCCACGGGACGACGCGGTCCGGATGCATGAGACGCCAGGCCAGTTCTGGCTCTCCCCAGACTGGAATCCCCTGGAGTAGAGCACTGGCCACCAAGGACTGGGTCGGACGCCACCCCGGGGACACGATGACGAGGTCGGTGCCCTCAGGAAGTTCAGCTGCCGCCCCGGCCCCCAGTCGCACCTCGGCACCGAGCACCTCGAGCAGCCCGCCTTTGTCGCGATGACCATCGTCGTCGGAGTCGTCGAGCACGAGCACCGTGGCATCGAGCTCGAGCAGGGCGTCGGCAGCGGCGTAACCAGAAGTACCCAGACCGGC
Organism: Cutibacterium avidum ATCC 25577; assembly: GCF_000227295.1. Taxonomy (GTDB): domain Bacteria; phylum Actinomycetota; class Actinomycetes; order Propionibacteriales; family Propionibacteriaceae; genus Cutibacterium; species Cutibacterium avidum. The sequence continues at coordinate 2,334,892 of NZ_JH165054.1, forward strand.
GACGACGACGTGTACTCCCGACCAGTCGAACAGCCGGTCGGCCGAGCTCAGATCAACCTTTCCGGAGAACGTCACTGTCCTGCCACCCATTCTGCGTAGAAGATTCCCAGGCCGGCCGACACGGCCAGACCGCAAATGATCCAGAACCTGATGACCACGGTCACCTCAGCCCACCCCTTCAACTCGAAGTGGTGATGCAACGGGGCCATCTTGAAAACTCGTTTTCCACCGGTGAGTTTGAACACACTCACCTGGAGCATCACCGAGATCGTCTCGATGACGAACAGTGCGCCGATGATGACCAACAGCAATTCGGTACGGCTGACGACAGCCATACCCGCAACAGCGCCACCGAGAGCCAGGGACCCGGTGTCACCAAGGAAGATCTTGGCCGGCTTCGCATTCCACCACAGGAAACCGAAACAGGCTCCTGCGATGGCAATGGCCACCACGGCGATGTCGTGCGGATCACGCACTGCGTAGCAATGGTTGCCGGCAGTGGTCGGACGCGAACACCACTGGTTGAACTGCCAGATGCTCAGCAAGGTGTAGGCGCCGAAGACCATGGTGGTGGCCCCCGTCGCCAACCCATCCAGGCCGTCGGTGAGGTTCACCGCATTGGAACTACCAGCAATGAGCAGGATCACCCAGATGATGCCCAACCAGACAGGCAGATGAAGCCAGGAGATGTCGCGCAGGAATGAGATCGCCGAGGACCCCGGAGTGACCCCGTGGGTATCCGGGAAGTACATCACTCCGATGGCGAAGGTGATGGCAACAAACGCCTGTCCAAGCAGTTTTCCCCTGGGTTTGAGGCCCAATGAGCGCTGTTTGGAGATCTTCGTCCAGTCATCGAGGAATCCGATGAATCCCAGACCGGCGAAGAGCCAGAGGACCATTAAGGCTGAGAGAGTCGGGTGGGTCCAGGTCACCAGATGCGCGACGATGTAGGCCAACAGGACCGACACAATGATGACGGCACCGCCCATGGTCGGGGTGCCCTTCTTCGTCTTGTGGGTGGTCGGGCCGTCGTCGCGAATGAACTGACCGTATCCTCTTGCGGCGAGCCAGTGGATGAACCACCGCGTGCCGACAAGGGTGCCGATCATCGACACCGCGCCGGCGAGCAGGATGTTCTTCACGCCTGAGCCTCCCTATCCTCGAACACAGCGCGCCCCACCCGTTCCAGCGCCAGGCCTCGGGATGCTTTGAGGAGAACGACATCGTGCGAGGTCCAACTTAGCGACTCAGCAGCCTCTTCCACGGTGGTGACGAACACATGTGCGCCTTCGGCGCACGCGCCGGCAGCAATGTTCTCGGCCTCGTCACCGACCGCGATGACGACGTCAAACCCGGCCTGAGCAGCACGTCGACCTGATTCGGCATTGAGTTCAGGGGAATCCTTGCCGAGCTCAAGCATGTCGCCAAGCACAGCGATTCCACGGGTTTGGGGATCAGCGGCCCGGCGAGTCGCGAGGACGTGACCCATGGCTTTCAAGGAAGCAGCCATCGAGTCAGGGTTGGCGTTGTAACAGTCCTCAACCAGCACCAGGCCATCAGCTCGCTCACGCAACTGCATCCTCATGGCAGACCGCGACACAGCCTTGCTCAGGGCATCGGCAATGCGACCGACGGTGTCCCCGTCGACAGCGCCATTGAGCTCCAGAGCTGCCAGCGCTGCAGCCGTGGCGGCAACAGCATTGGCGACCTGGTGGCCCCCCATCGTCGTCAACCGGACCTGGCTGGCCCAGGTCGACTCGCCCCTACGAACCCCCAGGGTGAAAGAGTGACGATCCAGATCGTCAGAAGTGATCGACTCCGCCCACACCTCGACCTCGGCATCCGGACGCCGGTGATCGGCATCAGGGCTGAACCATGCGATGTGGCCACTGGTCCGCGGGGCCATCCCAGCCACCAGGTCATCGGCAGCATTGAGGACAGCCCAGCCGTCAGAGCTGAGAGCCTCGACGATTTCGCCCTTGGCCTGGGCGATGACCTCACGGGATCCGAACTCGCCCAGGTGGGCGGTCCCGATGTTGAGGACCATGGCGACGTCGGGGGTGACGATGGAGGTCAGCCACGAAATGTGGCCAAGTCCGCGAGCCCCCATCTCGGAGACGAGGAATGCGGTCTCCTCGTTGACGCGGCATGCCGTCAGGGGCACGCCGATCTCATTGTTGAACGACCCCACCGGAGCCACCGTCGGGCCAAAGGCCTCGAGAACCTGGGCCAGCATGTCCTTGGTGCTCGTCTTGCCACTGGACCCAGTGAGAGCAATAGTCCGCATGCCGCGTTCACGCTCGGTGTCCACGGCGTGACGGGCCAATCGAGACAGTCCGGCCTGGCCGTCGTCAACGATGAGGTGCGGCAACTGGGCGTCGGTGGCGCGCGTACCCATCACGGCAGCCGCGCCAGCTTCCTGAGCAGCCTTCGTGAAGTCGTGTCCGTCCGCCCGGGCGCCAGGCAGAGCGACGAAGAGAGCCCCCGCAGTCACCTCACGGGTGTCGATGACGACGTCGGGGCCCACCTGTGCAGAACCGTCAACCGGTTCGGCCCCGACCCATGGGGAAAGAGTGGCAATGTCGACAACTCTCATCGTGTCTGATCCTCCTCGGCCTGCCGAGCCATGGTGTGCCATTCAGCTCGGATGACCTCACGATCGTCGAATGGCAGCACCTCGCCGCCAACATGTTGTCCGGTCTCGTGCCCCTTGCCGAGCACGCAGATGACGTCTCCGACCTCGGCCATTCTCAAGGCCTCGTTGATCGCCTCACGACGGCGTCCGCCATCGACGACGATGACACCGTCCTCGGCGGCCTCGTGGGCACCCTCCAACACCGCTGCGCGGATCGTTGCCGGATCCTCAGTACGTGGGTTGTCGTCGGTGATGATGACGACGTCGGCCCTCTCAGCCGCAACATCACCCATGGGGCCACGCTTGGCGGCGTCACGGTCTCCCCCAGCGCCCAGGACGGCGATGAGACGCCCCCCATCGACCGAGGACCGTGCCGCATCAAGGGCGGAGGCAATCGCCTGCGGAGTGTGCGCGAAGTCGACCAGAGCGGTCGGTGAGTCAGGGCCGAGGTCGACGCGCTCCATCCGACCTGGCACCTGAGCAGACGACAATCCGTGCGCAACCTCGTCGAAGGAGAGCCCTGCGGCTTCCAGCATTGCCAGGGCCATGACCGCGTTGCGGACGTTGAACTCACCGGGCAGGGACAATTCGAGAGTGCGCTCCCCCGACGGGGTCGTGACCTCGAGGACGGCCCCGTGCGGTCCCGGATGCCACGACATCACCTGATAGTCGGAGGGTTCGTGGATCGACGTCGTCACGGCCGTGACGCCACTGGCCTGCATCCTCTCGACGAGTTGACGTCCGCGCGGGTCGTCAACGTTGATGACGCCGAGCCGGGCCAGGTTCGAGGTGAACAGACGAGCCTTGGCCTCGAAGTAATCATCGAGGGTCTTGTGGAAGTCAAGATGATCGCGACCGAGGTTGGTGAAGGCAGCGACATCGAAACGGGTGCCGTCGACCCGTTGCAGGGCGAGGGCGTGGGAGGAGACCTCCATGACGACGTCGGTCGCTCCCCTCTCAGCCATGGCGCCGAAGAGACCTTGGAGATCCGGAGCTTCCGGGGTCGTCACTGTGGTACGAGCGCTCGGCAACTCGACACCGTCGAGCTGGAATCCAATCGTCCCGATCGTCCCGACGTGGCGTCCAGCAGCTCGCAGACCTGCCTCCACCAGGAAGGCCGTCGTCGTCTTGCCATTGGTACCAGTGACACCGAACATCGTCATGGCATCAGCGGGATGGCCGAAGATCTTGGCAGCCGCGACCGCCATCGCAGCCCGGGGATCCGGGACGACGATGATCGGCACACCGGCATCCGCAGCGAGGGTCGCACCCTCGTCGTCAGTGAGGACTGCCACCGCACCGGACTGTGCTGCCGAGCCAGCGAATCGAGCCCCATGGGCGTGGAGACCGTGCAGACCGACGTACAAGTCGCCGTGACGTACCTGACGGGAGTCCAGGGTGATCCCGCTGATCGCAGGACCGTTCTCATCAGCCCGACACCCGTCGAGCTCGGCCACCAGATCACCCCACGCAATGGAATTCACCTCCGAGGGCCGCAGGGCGGTGTCTGCAGGTGATGTGGGGGTGGGAGTGGGTTCAGGGCTCACGGCTGGTACTCCAAGGGTTCCTTGCGCGCTTTGTCGGTGGACGGTTGCACACCGTAGCGCGGCAGGGCGACGGACATCAGTTGCCGCGCCGCCGGCTGCGCCACCTCCGTACCTGTGTGTCCGTTGGTGGGCTGGTTGATGACGACATAGGTGAGAATACGCGGCTTCTCGATGGGAGCGACGGCGATGAATGAGGAGATGTAACCGCGATAGCAGTGGCATTGCGGGTCAACACGCTGCGCAGTACCCGTCTTTCCCCCCATTCGGTAATCCGGGATCGGTCGGCCCTTGGCCGTCGAGACGACGTTCTCCATCATGTCGCGGACCTGCCCGGAAGCCTGCTGGGAGATCACTCGGCGGGTCGTCGTGTCGGGGATCTCAGCAGGTTCACCGTGACCGTCGACAGCTGATTTGATGATCGTCGGGGAGTGGTATACACCACCGTTGACGATGCCAGCCACCGCAGCAGCCTCCTGGATCGCGGTCACCGACAACCCCTGGCCAAAGGCCACCTGGTCACGGGTGTAGTCGGGCATGTCCGGTTTGGGAATCTGGCCGTGGGCCTCGCCGGGAAGACCGATCCCGGTAGGTGCCCCTAGGCCGAAGGACTTGAGGTAGGAGGCCATGGTCCCCTTGTCGAGGTTTCGGGCGAAGAGGGTCGTCCCGATGTTCGAGGAGTGCACGAAAACACCGCGAGCGGTCAGGTGCTCGGTGCCGTGGGGCTCGGCATCCGTGATCTTGCCGCCCCCGGAGGACAAGGCCGGAGGAACGACGATGTGGGTATCGGGAGTGAGGACTCCCTGGTCGGTGAGGGCGGCCATCGTCAGTACCTTCTGGACCGACCCCGGTTCGTAGGCATCCTGGATGGTCCGATTGCGGGTCTGGCTCTCCTTGGCCTTCCCCGGCTTGTTCGAGTCGAAGGTGGGCATCGACACCATGGCGAGTACCTCGCCATTCGTCACGTCCATCATGATGATCTCGCCACTCTTGGCCTTGGCGTTCTTGATGGCCGTGCCCAGTGCCTGCTGGGCCATGAGCTGCAGCTGTGCGTCAAGGGTCAGGGCGTAACTGGTGCCATTGACGGCAGGAACGAGGGTGTTGGATCCCAGCGGGATGCGTCCCCACGTCGAAGCTTCGTAGGACTCCTTTCCGGGCACACCTGCCAAGGCCTTGTCGTGGCTGTGTTCGAAGCCGCCAGCGCCCTTGCCCTCGGCATTGACGAATCCGACGACATTGGACGCCACCTTCCCGGAGGGATAGGTGCGGATCGGGTCATTCGAGCTGAAGATCCCGTACCATTCCCCCTCCTTCATGTCCTTCTTGATGAGGTCGAAGGTGTAGCTATCGACGTGGTGACGCACCACCGAGTAGCGGCTGAGATTGCCCTTGGAGTCGGTGGCCGTGAGAGCCTTGCGGTAATCCTCCGGACGTCCGCCGAGGTGCTTGGCCAGGATGTTGGCAATCGCCTTGGGGGCTGCAGCGGCTTTCTCCCGCTGGGTACGACTCATGGTGACCCGCTCGTCAACGCCATTGCGCGAGATCATGCGAGGGTCGACGAATACCAACACGGCCGGCTGAGTCTGCGCCATGACGGTGCCATTGCGATCAGTGAGCCGTCCGCGGTCGGGCTGCAGGTCGTATGTGTACTTCATCCGCGCGGCCGCCGAGGCCGCGTACGCAGGAGCCTCGATGGCTTGCAACTGCAGAGCGCGGCTGGCCAGACCGATCGCGAGCACGAGGAATGCCGCCATGATGATGGTCAGACGGCCTCGTTGGGAGGCCATCCGTGGGGCTGGCCTCGCGCTCGACGCAGGATGACCCGGACGGTAACCGGGGCGCAATGGCGCGGATCCACGCCCGGACGCAGGCGGTCGGGCGGAACCGGGACGCCGGGTTGGATCCGTGGAACGCCGGGAATCGCTCACGGCTGACCCAGCTCTGGCTTGGCCGTCTCACCGATGAGTCCTGGTGCTTCCTTGCCGTCAACCCTCGTCTGGGTTCCCATCACCGTGCCAGTGCGCAGGTCGATGTAAGAGCCGTAGGGATTCGGCCTCATGCCGAGCTTCTTGGCCTCTTCCTGCAGGTTCTGCGGTCCTCGCAAGTGGTCGACCTCAGCCCCGAGCACGGCCTGCTGGTGCTGCAGGACGTTGAGATTGCGCGTCTCCTGGGCAATCTGCATGGACTGTGCCTGGATTGTGGTGTTGAGCACCAGGAGACCGGCCAACCCGGCAGCCAGCATGACGACGATGAGGATGGCGAAGCCGAGCCGTCCCATCCTCTGCTGCTGAACCCGCCGTGGCAGGGCCCGCAGCACCGGACGTAACGGGGCGGTACGCGCTGCGGCAACCTTGGCCGGGTGGGGACGCGGTGCTGGTTCGGCGCTCATCGGCTCTCCTTCGTCGCATGCTGAGAACTGACGGATCCTGGGCGGATCCGCTCGATGATCCGCAACCGTGCTGACGCGGATCGTGGATTCGTGGACACCTCATCGGCGTCAGGACGTTCAGCTCCTCGAGTGACAGGGCTGAACTTGGCTGCCATTGATTCTGGAACCATCGGCAGACCCGCTGGAGCGGTGTCGGCGCAAGCGTCCCGGAAGACTTCCTTGACTGGCCGATCCTCCAGGGAGTGGTAGGCGAGAACTGCCATCCGGCCGCCGACGGCGAGCCGGTCGAGTGCTCGGGGAAGTACCGCTGGAAGGGTCTCCATCTCGCGGTTGACGGCAATACGCAGTGCCTGAAAGGTGCGCTTGGCGGGATGCCCCGAACGCTTGTGCCGAACAGCGGCGGGGATCGCCTCGGAGATGATGTCGACGAGGCGTCCGGAGGTCTCAATGGGTTGACGATCCCGCTCTGCGACGATGGCCCGCACGATGCGATCGGCGAACTTCTCCTCGCCGTACTCGCGCAGGATCCGCACCAGGTCGCCTGGGGCGGACGCGTTGACGATCTCGGCGGCAGTACGTCCACCAGACTGGTCCATGCGCATGTCCAGCCGGGAATCGACGGAGTATGAGAACCCGCGGCCCACCTCGTCAATCTGCAAGGAGGACAGCCCCAGATCGAGCAGCACCGAATTCACGTTTCCCAACCCAAGGTCATCGAGGACATCGGGGAGCTCGTCATGGACGGCATGGACGAGATGGACGCGATCCCCGAACGACTCGAGTCGCGCACCCGCCATGGCCAGGGCCTGCTTATCCCGGTCGATACCGACGAGCTGTACGCGAGGGAACCGGTTCAGAACAGCTTCGGCGTGACCTCCCATACCAAGGGTGCCATCAAGGTGAACGGGGTTCTCGCCCTCGAGGGCCGGGGAGAGAAGGTCGAGAATGCGGGTGCGCATGACAGGGATGTGAACGGCATCGCCGGCAATGGCATCGGTCGCCATGAGCATCCCCTCCCCGGCATGGTCTGCCAGCAACGTCTTCGACCGGTGTCGACGACCCGTGGTCCGGGGTTCCGTTCCGGCTGAACCACCTGGCACAGGGGAAGTTGTGTCAGGGGGCCCGGTCGGACCGGAGCCGCGGATCACGCGATCACTGTTCGGCGAAGACCTCCTCGTTCATGTCGGCGAAGATCTCCTCCTGGGCTTCGGAGTACTTCTCCCACTCGGTCGCGTCCCACACCTCGACACGGGTGATCGCACCCACCACGACGATCTCCTTGTCGAGACCGGCGTAGCGCCTCAGCATCGACGGAATCATGACCCGCCCTTGCCTGTCCGGAGTGGTGTCGCTGGCACCGGCTGCCAACATGCGCTGGTAGTCACGAACCTTCTTGACACTCACCGAACCCTTAGCGATCTCCCGGGTCGTCTCCACGAAGGTTTTGGTCGGGTAGATCGCCAGACACCTGTCCTGGCCCCTGGTGATGACCAACCCGTCGTCCAACTCGTCGCGGAACTTCGCCGGTAGGAAGAAGCGGCCTTTTTCGTCGAGCTTTGGAGTGTGCGTACCCAGGAACACCGGGCACCTCCTTGCTCCACGATCGGGGCGATCTCCTCCACTTACCTCCACCATACTCCACAATGCTCCACTAAGTCACCATCCCGACTCCTCGACCTCCACTTCCCACCACTCCCACCGCGTGATGACGCGGTGAAGTGGGTGTCAGAAATGTCAATGTGAGTCCGAGAAGGCCGTTCGCCCCTGTTCGGAGGACCGCGACAGCGAGAGGGGCATCACCGTCAGAAGGCCCGGATAGCATGGGCTCCGGTCACTGCCGTGCACGCAAGGAGGATTCCGTTGAGCCACGAAGAACCGCAGCCGGTCCATCCGGCCCATTCCCAACCCCTCGACGACGTCGCAGCCCCAACAGCGACGATTGACGACGTGGTGGCCGTCACGAATGCCATCCGCTCGGCTGTGGCCGGGGTCATCGAGGGCAAGGACGGACGCATCGACACCGCCCTCGTGGTGCTGCTCGCCCAAGGCCATCTCCTGGTGGAGGACGTACCCGGCGTCGGCAAGACGATGCTTGCCCGTGCGCTCGGCCGCGCCATTGACTGCACCGTGCACCGCATCCAGTTCACTCCGGACCTGCTGCCCTCCGACATCACCGGCGTCAGCGTCTATGACCAGGAGAAGAGGGAGTTCGTCTTCAAACCCGGCGGAATCTTCGCCAACATCGTCGTCGGTGACGAGATCAACCGGGCCTCCCCCAAGACCCAGTCCGCTCTCCTTGAGGCGATGGCCGAGCGTCAGGTCTCGGCGGATGGTCAGACTCACGTCCTTGACGCCCCCTTCATGGTGGTGGCCACCCAGAACCCCCTCGAGATGGAGGGCACCTACCGCCTGCCGGAGGCTCAGCGAGACCGCTTCATGGCCCGCATCACCATGGGCTACCCGACTCGCCCCGCCGAGCTCGCCATGCTCGAACACCACGGTGCAGCCTCACCTCTCGACGAGGTCACCCCGGTCACCGACGCCGTGACGGTTCGGGGTCTCATCTCGGCTGTTCTCGGAGTCCACGTGGCAACCGACATCCATGAGTACGTCCTGGACATTGTCGCTGCGACCCGCAGTCACGAGTCCATTCGGTTGGGGGCGTCTCCACGCGCGGCCCTCCACCTGGTTCGGGCCTGTCGAGCTCGCGCTGCCATGAATGGTCGTGACTACGTCATTCCTGACGACGTCCAGGCCCTCGCCACCCTGGTCCTGGCTCACCGTCTGGTGCTCTCAGGACGCAGCGGGGCTGCGAGCCACGACACTGCCCGGGCAGCCGAGTCCCTCGTCAACTCGATCATGCGTCAGGTGCCGTTGCCCGAGCGAACCCATCAGGACCGATGAATTCCTCGTCGGCGTCCAACTCCCCTCGCCGCCGGGGGATTCTCACTACACGGGGGCGTGCCGTCGGAATCGTCGGCATCGTCCTGGCGGTCATCGGCTTGAGCATTGATCAACGGGACCTGGTCCGGATCGGCATACTCCTCATCCTGCTGCCCTTGGTCGCCACTGCTGTCGTGGCATGGTTTTGTCCACGGATCCGAACCGCGCGGAGTCTGGCTCCGGTGCAGATACCGTTGGGGTCCGAGACCGTCGAGACGGTGACGGTGGAGCGTCGTGGAGGATTGCCGCTGGGAGCGGCACGATTCACTGACACCCTACCCGCCGCCCTGGGCCAGGCTCGGTGGTCAGCCGGAATGATTCAGACGCCCGTCGTGCCCACCACTCGTGGCCGATTCACGATCGGGCCCGTCATGATGCGTACCGTCGACCCCTTCGGCATGGCCTGTCGCCACTCCGACCTCGGGGAGACAGCGGAAGTCGTCGTGACACCGAGAATCGTCGATCTGGGCCCTTCTGGAGAGCTCAGTAGCCAGGGCTTCGCCGCCAGATCCTCCGCCGTCAACGCCGGTAGGCGTGGTCCCGACGACGCCATGGTGCGCGATTGGCACACCGGGGACTCGGTGCGACGCATCCACTGGCGATCCACGGCACACCGCGGCGACCTCATGGTTCGTCGTGAGGAACAGGCCTGGAATCCGTCGGTGGTGGTCGTGCTGGACTCCCGTGCTCATCACCACGCCGGCGCCGGCCCCAACGCCTCCTTCGAGTGGGCCGTCAACTCAGTGGCGTCCATAACCACTCGGCTCAAGACGGACGGATACGTCACTCACGTCGTCGATTCGGCCGGTCCTCTCACCGGTAGTCTCCTCGAGGCACTCGTCGACGAACCGCTACGTCCTGACATCACTCTTGATGAGGCGGTCGAATCCTGCCGAGGAATTGACGGCCCAGCCATCGCGATCCTCGGCCGGCTGGAATCGGCTGACGTCGCGGATCTCGTGGACCTGAGACGAGACCGCGTTGCTGGACTCGCTCTTGTCCTCGACGCCGACTCCTTCACGGCTCGACGGTTCCGAGGAACCGTCGAGCAGGCCGCGGAACACGAACGAGCCCTGACCGATCTGTCCGACGCCGGGTGGACGGTTGTCCCCGTCAACTCCCACACCTCCGTCGAGACAGCATGGCGCCAGCTGCTCCACGACGGGAGGACGGCTATCTCATGAGCAATCCACGTCGCGCTGCCCAGCCTGAATCCCGGGTCTCGACATTCCTCGGACCGGTCGAGCAGCCACCCGAGTACTCCCACGGGGTGGCGATCCATCTTGCGGTCGCGCTAGCCATGATTCTGGCAACCCTGTCGCTGTCGGATCTCACCGCCGACCCCTGGTACTGGGTCGGACCGACGGCCATCATCGTCGTCATCGAAGCCGTAGCCCTGCTGTGCCGACGTCATCGTTGGGACCACGCCGAGGTGCAAGGCGTACAAGCCGTCCTCGTTCTCGTCATCGCCGCCGTGATGGGAGGAATCTGCGCATCCACTGCCGGTTCGTCAGGCAGTTTCCCGTTCAACTTCCTGCATCTCTACCGAGACACCATCACCCTCATCCAGACAACCGACGGCCCGCTGCCCCCGTCGATCGGCGTCATCTGGTTGGTGACGACAGTGGTCGGCGTCCTCACCGTCGTGACGGATCTGCTCACCATCACCTTGGAGAGCCCGGGCTGGTCCCTCGCCCCGCTGTTGGCAACACACCTCCCCGCTGTCCTGACAGCCACCAGCGATGCCCCGTGGTGGAGTTTCACCCTGGTCGCAGCCGGCTGGCTCCTCATCCTCGCCGTCGATCACGCACTGCGCGACGGCGGCCGACTGACCGGACCGTCAGCGGTCATCGTCGGAGCCATCACCATCGCCCTCGCGACGGTTCTCGCGACCATCGCCCCGGTGTGGGGCCACGTCGACCTGGCTCGCCCGTCAGGAGCCTCCTCGGCCCCGGTGCACATGAGTGATCCCACCATCGATCTGCGCCGAAACCTCCACAACAAGTCAACGGTGTCGGTGATCGACTACATCACCAACAGTCGTGACGGCGAATACCTGCGCATGACCTCTCTGCCCAAGATGACGGATCGAGGGTGGGGACTCGTCCCGGTCAACCTGGAGCACTCTGCTCCCGGAAAGGTTCCGGGACTGACCGGTCATTCGCAGACCCGCACCGTCGACGTCACCGTCAACGGCTTCTCATCGCAGTACCTTCCGGCTCCTTACGGTCCGATCGATGCTGACGTCGACCAGACCTGGGCCTGGGACCCCGACAGTCTGACGATCGTCTCGACCTCTGCCGATCGAGACCACGCGACTGACGACATGCAGTACAGCATCTCCGCCCAGGAGCCGGACCCTGATCCAGCGACCTTCGACGATGCGAAGGCCGGCATTCCTGACGGCACGGTCTACACCGATGTCCCGGACGCAGCGCCTACTGACATCAAGGAGCTGACACACCGAATCGTCAGGGGGAAGACCGCCCCGGTGGCCAAGGCCATCGCCATCCAGAACTGGTTACGTGACGACTCCCGGTTCCATTACGACATCAACGCCCCCGAGGGCAACGGCTTCCAGGTGCTCGAGACCTTCTTGCTGCGGACCCACCGGGGATACTGCATTCACTTCGCCGCGTCGATGGCTCTCATGGCCCGCATCGAGGGGATTCCATCACGGGTTTCCATCGGATTCCTCCCCGGGAGTCACAAGGGCGACAGCTGGAAGGTGCGTGCCAACCAGATGCACGCGTGGCCGGAACTGTACTTCCAGGACTACGGATGGGTGAGGTTCGAGCCGACTGCCGCGGTGGCCCCGGCACCGGCCTGGACCCGTAAGGCCGCAGCCACACAGTCTCCCACTCCGACCCCGTCGACCAGCCCGACTCCCTCGGCCCAGTCATCCGCATCGACGTCATCGACGCCGCCTCCCACGGCGTCCAGCACCCCGACAGCGTCGAGCAGCCCGATTCCCGTCAGCAGCACTGAACACGGCGGCGTTAACTGGCCGCTCCTCCTCGGAGCGCTGATCGTTTTGCTCCTGCTCGTCCTGCCGATGCTCACCCGCATCCTCATCTCGCGGCGCCGAATCTCGAGCGGGTCGGCAGCCGACACCTGGCAGGAGCTACGCGGACTGTGGATTGACCATGGATTGCCCTGGCCCGACGGCACGCCTCGCCACCAGGCGACCGCCTTGACCCAGGACATGGACGAGTCCACTGCACAGGCGGTGAATCGGCTGGCCTTGGCCGAGGAAAGGGACCGCTGGTCGGGCAGGGAAGGTCGTTACGACTCGATGGCTTCCGACCTCATGACGGCCAAGGACTGGCTCGGAAAGATGCACACCCCCAAACCACACTGGTTGGCTGTCTGGATGCCGACATCCCTCTTCATGAGGTGAGAATCACCACGACTGACGACCGTGTCTCATCGCGACTGACGTCGACGCCACCTCTCCTCCATCCGAGCGGTGAAGGAGTCAGGATTGCTCTCACGGCCCCCACCACGCGGCCGAATTCCATTGCTGCCCGGCATCGTGCCTTGGCCCGTGGACAGCAGCACTCCGACCGCAACGGCCATGATCACGAAACCGACGACGGCGAGGAGGCCACTGCTCATCACGACCCCGCCGACGATCCCTGCTAGACCCAGCACCATCATGCCTGAGCCAAGGAGGATCTGACGGCGACGGGCTTGACGATGCCGTCTCCGCCGCTGCTCCAGGGCATCCCCGGCGGGATGGGGACGACGGGTCGCCGAGGCCTTCCGCGAGAACGATCGGGCAAAGTCAGGGTCGTCGGTGGACAGATATTCCTCGAGCTCGGCAAGGCGCCGCTGCTCCTCTGCTGACAAGGGCATCTCGAACTCCTACCTGACCGGCCACGGAGCTTGCGGGGTGAACTCCGTCGTACGTCACCAAGTCTACTTCCTCAGTTCTGGCTGCGGGCAAGCACGCGGTCCCGCGTCATGCCATACTTCCAAGCATGACCACGCTTCGACGTACACCACTGGCGGCCGTATACGAGAGTCTCGGAGCATCCTTCACCGATTTCGCGGGCTGGGACATGCCCGTGCGGTACTCCTCAGACCTGGCTGAACACCACGCCGTCCGCAAGAATGCCGGCATCTTCGACCTGTCTCACATGGGCGAGATCAGAGTCTCCGGGCCCGATGCCGGGGCAGCTCTCGACTACGCCCTGGCAGGCAAACTCTCAGCCGTCGCGGAGGGCCGCGCGAAGTACTCCCTCATGCTCACCGAGGCCGGGGGCGTCGTCGATGACCTCGTGACCTACCACCTGCCTGACGGTGATTATCTCGTCGTTGCCAACGCTGCCAACACCGAAACCGATCTGACCGAGTTCTCCAAGAGGTGTGCCAGCTTCGACGTCACCGTCTCCGACGAGTCAGCTCAGACGGCCCTCGTCGCAGTGCAGGGACCCAAGGCCGTCGAGATCGTGCTGGCGGCCCTGGCGAAGGCCGACACCACCCTCGATTCCGACGAGGTCCGCGACGTCAAGTACTACCGCTGCCTGACCGGACAGCTTGACGGCTCCCCCACGCTCGTCGCCCGTACTGGATACACCGGTGAGGACGGTTACGAGCTCTACGTACCGGCCGAGGCCGCCGAACACCTCTGGAATCTTCTCATGGAGGCCGGCGGCGATGACCTCACCCCGTGTGGGCTCGCCTGTCGCGATACCCTGCGTCTGGAAGCCGGCATGCCCCTCTACGGGCATGAGCTGGGAACCGACATCCATCCCTCCCAGGTCGGCCTTGGGCGAGTCGTCAACTTCAAGAAGGAGGGTGACTTCGTCGGTCGCTCTGCCCTCGAGAACCGCGAGACGACTGATGACCGTGTTCTCGTCGGTCTGGCTGGCGAGGGACGGCGCGCGGCGCGCGCTGGCTACGCCGTCATGAATGAGGGCAATGAGGTCGGGTCCATCACCTCCGGCATCCTCTCCCCCACCCTGGGCCACCCGATCGCAATGGCTTTCGTAGATCCCGGTGTCGCCGCGGTTGGCACTTCGCTCAGCGTCGACGTGCGAGGTAAGGCCCTCGACGTCACCGTCGTCGAGCTGCCCTTCTACAAGCGTTCCTGACACCGTCCACCAACCCGCCCCCAGACAACCCCTTAGGAGCAGACATGGAACTGTCCGATCTCAAGTACTCCGCCGAGCACGAGTGGGTCGCCGTTGACGGCGACACCGTAACCGTCGGCATCACCGACTACGCCGCCGAGGCCTTGGGCGACGTCGTCTTCGTCGACATTCCCGAGGCCGGCAACGAGGTCCAGGCCGGATCGGCCATCGGCGAGGTCGAGTCCACCAAATCGGTATCAGACCTCTTCAGCCCGGTGTCCGGTACCGTCTCCGAGGTCAACGAGGCCATCTCCGAGTCGCCCGAACTCGTCAACTCTGACCCCTTCGGCCAAGGATGGCTGTTCAAGGTCTCCGGCGGACAGCTCGCCGATGACCTCATGGACCGCGACGCCTACCTCAAGCTCACCACCAAGTGATGACGATGACAGACCACGCTGGGGATCGGCGCGGCCTCGAGGGGCCGCGCCCCTTCTCGAGCCGCCACGTCGGATCCGTTGTCGAGGACCTGCGTCACATCGCCGAGACGGTCGGTGTGACCAGCTGCGAACAGATCGTTCGCGACGCCATCCCGGCTTCCGTCCTCAACTCCGACAGGAATGGCTCCTCCGTCCACACCCCGAGCCTGCCGCCCTCCGCCGATGAGGCAACCGCCCGGGCCGAGCTCGTTGACATCGCAAAGGGTAACCGTGTCACCCGCGCCCTCATCGGACGTGGCTACTACGGAACCCTGACCCCGCCGGTCATCCGTCGAAACATCCTGGAGAACCCCTCCTGGTACACCGCCTACACCCCGTACCAGCCGGAAATCTCCCAGGGCCGTCTCGAGGTCCTGACGATCTACCAGCAGCTCATCACAGATCTCACCGGTCTGGCTCTGGCGAACTCCTCTTTGCTCGACGAGGCCACTGCGGCCTCCGAGGGAATGCTGTTGGCCCGCCGCGCGTCCCGCAAGGTGAAGTCCAACCGTTTCCTCGTCCACACCCACGTCTTCGACCAGGTTCGAGACGTCGTCCTCGGGCATGCTAAGGCGGCTGGCATTGAGGTCGTCGAGACGGACCTGCGCAACCCGGGGTCCTGGCGACCCGAGGTCGAGGCTGGCTGTTTCGGCGTGCTGGCCCCCTACCCGGACAGCACTGGTGCGCTGTGGAACCCCTCCGAGGTTTTCGAGGCCGTCCATCAGGCTGGCGGTATCGCCATCGCCGAGTGCGACGTGCTCGCTCTGACCCTCATGACCCCGCCCGGAGAACTCGGCGCAGACGTCGCCATCGGCTCTTCACAGCGCTTCGGCGTTCCGATGGGCAATGGCGGACCGCATGCGGCATACATGTCGGTGCGCGCCGGTCTGGAGCGTCAGATCCCCGGACGTTTGGTGGGTGTTTCCACAGACGCCGACGGCAATCCTGCCTACCGTCTGGCCCTCCAGACTCGCGAGCAGCACATCCGTCGCGACAAGGCCACCAGCAATATCTGTACCGCTCAGGTGCTCCTTGCCGTCATCGCTGCCGCCTTCGCCATTTGGCACGGGCCGAAGGGGCTCACCCGGATCGCCATGCAGGTACGCGATCGCGCTCACCAGCTCGCCTCCGCCCTGCGCGCCGGTGGCCTCGACGTCTCCGATGATCTGTTCTTCGACACCATCCGCATCACCGCCACGGGCGGCGCCAAGGAGCTGTGGCACAGGGCCCGCGAAGGCGGGTACACCCTGGATCTCGTCGACGGGGACACCCTCCAGATCGCCGTGGACGAGACGGTGACCCCTGACGAACTGCGCGAACTCGCCCAGCTACTGGGCGGCGACAGCGAGAGCCTCACGTCTCCGACTGACGAAGTTTGGCCGGAGGATCTGCGCCGCACGACCGATTTCATGACGCACCCGGTGTTCTCGAGCTACCACACCGAGACTGCCATGATGCGTTATCTCAAGAGGTTGGCGGACCGTGACTACGGCTTGGACCGCGGCATGATTCCGCTCGGCTCGTGCACCATGAAGCTCAACGCGGCAGCCGAGATGGAGGCCATGACCTGGCAGGAATTCGGCCAGATGCACCCCTTCGCCCCGGTGGAGGATCAGGCCGGAAGCCTGAGGCTCATCAGGGACCTCGAGATCTGGCTCGCCGAGCTCACCGGCTACGACACCGTCTCCCTGCAGCCCAATGCGGGTTCCCAGGGGGAGTACACCGGCTTGGCAGCCATCCGCGGCTACCACCTGTCTCGTGGGGACACCGAGCGCACCGTGTGCCTCGTTCCGGCCTCGGCCCACGGCACCAATGCGGCGTCGGCGGCCTTGGCCGGCCTCAAAGTCGTCGTGGTCAAGTCCAATGACGATGGCACCATCGACCGAGACGACTTGGCTGCCAAGATCGCCGAGAATGAGGGTCGCATCGCAGCGATCATGATCACCTACCCCTCGACCCACGGCGTCTACGAGGACGGCGTGCGTCAGGTCTGTGACATGGTCCATGAGGCTGGCGGGCAGGTCTACATCGACGGGGCGAACTTCAACGCCTTGGTCGGATGGGGACAGTTCGGCCACATCGGCGGCGACGTCAGCCACCTCAACCTGCACAAGACCTTCGCCATCCCCCATGGTGGTGGCGGTCCTGGTGTCGGCCCCGTGGCTGCCAAGTCGCACTTGGCCCCCTTCCTGCCTGGGCACCCGCTCAATCCGCGCAACGAGCATCCGCTCAATGGTGGCGGGACGGTCACCCACGACGGTCACGCGGTGTCCGCAGCCCCTTACGGATCGGTGTCCGTGCTGCCCATTTCGTGGGCGTACCTGCGACTCATGGGTCTTGAGGGCCTGCAGTTCGCAACGGAGGTGGCTGTCCTCAACGCCAATTACATTGCGCACCGTATTCAGGACAAGATCCCGGTCCTCTACACCGGTCAGAACGGTTACGTGGCTCATGAGTGCATCCTCGATCTGCGCCCGCTGACGGCCGAGACGGGTATCACCGTTGACGACGTCGCCAAGAGGCTCATCGACTATGGCTTCCACGCCCCGACGATGAGCTTCCCAGTTGCCGGAACCCTCATGGTCGAGCCGACCGAGTCGGAGGACCTCGCCGAGCTGGACCGCTTCTGCGACGCGATGCTAGCGATTGTCGAGGAGGCTCGAATGGTGCAATCAGGTCACTGGCCTGCCGACGACAACCCGCTCGTCAATGCTCCGCATCCGGCCGCCCGCCTAGTGGCCGTCGAGTGGAACCATCCTTACTCTCGCGAGTTGGGCTGCTATCCCGGCATGCGTCTGGGCGTGCAGCGCGATCAGGAACGCGGGCTGGACGTCAGCGCCTTCACCCGGATCCAGGCCAAGTACTGGCCTCCGGTGGGCCGAGTCGACAACACCTACGGAGACCGTCACCTGGTGTGCACCTGTCCGCCTCCCGAGGCATTTGAGGACTGATTCGTTGGAGGACTGATCAGAGTCAGAACTGGCCGGGGCCCGATCCGTGTGGATCGGGCCCCGGCCAGTTGTTCGTCAGGGTGGGGAGCAGCCTCGCGGCTCGGGATGGGTCAGAAAGCTGCCTGCGAGATGACCCTGTCACTCCCCAGGACGAGGGCGCGGGTGGCACGCTCGGCAGCGTCGAGATCGCTCATCGTGATGGCATCAAGAATGTCACGATGCTGGACCAGGTTGGCGCGATCCTCCTCGGTCAGCTCTCGGTCCTCGTACTGCTCAGCAAGGTAGCTGAGCATCATCGGGACGTGAGCGACATACAACGGATTGCGAGTCGCCGCGAGAAGGCCACGGTGGAAAGCATGGTCGTGATGGGCGAGGCCCTTGGAATCACCATTACGAATGGCCTCTGTCATGCCGGACACGGCGTCCTGCAACAACTTGAGGTCGGCCCCGTCAGCACGTTCGGCCGCGAGTCGAGCCGCAGTGGGTTCCAGCGCAATACGCAGCTCGTTCGTCCAGGTCATCTCTTGCTCACGTTTGTTGCCAGACATGTGCCAGTGCACCACTTTGGGAGACAGCACGTCCCACTGATGGGGGTGGCAGCACTGTCACACCAACGTGGCGCCGGGAGCGCACCAGGTTCAAGGACTCGAGAATCTTGACTGCTTCGCGGCAGACGGAACGAGATGCTCCTGACTCCTGCTCGATGTCCTCCAACCGCAGCACGTCACCAGCTTGAAGATCACCGTCGACGATACGAGCGCCCAAGCGGCTCGCGACCGATGAAGCGAGGAATTCCTGAGGCATGAAAGGAACGATAACGCATGTCTCCCAACACGGCCCGATTCCCCTTGGGAAAGCTCACCAATTGGTATCGACAGTGCCGCGTAACAACGGTTTCATCCCCTCATAGGATGTTTACACCCCGCCGACGCGGGATTTCTTCGAGCTGTGCCTTTCCTGAGATCCTTTGAGGTTTTTCGAGGCAGTGATCACTGCGAACTCATTGCCTGGTGAGCCTCCGCGACGATCTCCCTCATGGCGTCCGCAGCAGCCTCTGGATCATGGGCAGCAACCGCATCCGCAATGTTGCGATGGAATCCAATCGCCTCTTGTCTAGGCTCGAAGGGCATGAGGTGAGTACGTCCTTTCAGGACGGCGGCGACAATATTGACGTGAGAGGCGACGAGCGGATTGTGAGAAGCCTGAAGTAGAGCGGTGTGAAAACCTATGTCGCAGTGCAGATACTCGTCAAGATCACCATCAGCGGCGGCCGCGATCATCCCAGTGACGGCCAGAGACATCGTCGCCGCTTCGTCTCGGGTGGCGCGCTTGGCGGCCAACTCGGCAGCCAGCGGCTCGACGGCCGACCTCAGCTCACTGATCCAGGTGATCTCCTCGTCCCTTCTGGGACCAGCCAGGAACCACTCAATGACGGCGGGGGAACTGACGTCCCACTCTGATTCATCCGTGACGACAATGCCAACCCGTCGCCGGGCACGCACCATGTGAAGAGCCTCGAGAAGCTTGACCGCTTCTCGGGTGACAGACCTGGAAACTCCGAATTCTGCGTCAAGTTCCTCGAGCCTCATCGCTGTTCCAGGAGCGACGTCGCCACTGACGATCCGAGCCCCGATGACGTTCGAGACCGTGATGGCCATAGAGGAATCTGGCATGACCATAACCCTAGCGATACCAACCCGCCCACACCTGGCACACAACGACGTCATGACCCTCTTTTCGGGATGTGATTTCAAACCCTAATTCCCTGTACAGATCTGATCTCAACGCGTACACTCGGTCAGGTCAATGACGACTGAGACATCTGGGGAGGACCTTCATGAGTGTCATCCAATCGCGCCACCGCGTGCCACCAATCGTTGTCATGGGTGTGGCTGGAGCTGGCAAGACGGACATCGGCGCCATGCTCGCCCAACGCCTCGACGTGGACTTCATGGACGGCGACGACCTCCATCCTCAGGCCAACATCGACAAGATGGCTTCTGGACACTCCCTCAGCGACGACGACCGGCATCCCTGGTTGGCGAACATCGCAACCTGGCTCGGTGAGCGCACTGACGGCGGGGCCGTCGTGGCGTGCTCGGCCCTCAAGCGCATCTACCGCGATCAGCTCAGGCGTGCCTGCCCGGACCTCGTCTTCGTCCATCTGGCCGGCGATCGCGAGGTCGTCACCGAGCGAGTCAAGGCTCGCGCCGGCCACTTCATGCCAGCCAGCCTCGTTGATTCCCAGTACGCCACCCTCGAACCCCTTGCCGCTGATGAGGTCGGCATCACCCTCAACTTCAACGCTACCCGAGAGGAACTCACCGACGAGGCAGCCACCTGGTTGGCCAACCTCGACTGACACCACACCCCGGACTCAAGGAGGAGTCAATGCCCGTCATCCTCGAGACAACGGCCGGCGCCGGCCAGTTGATCGCGGCAGCCATCATCGGATTCGCCCTCATCATCACTCTCATCACCAAGTTCGAGCTCCACCCCTTCCTCTCCCTGACGATCGGTGCGCTGACTGTCGGAGCCATCGCCCAGCTCTCCCTCACGGAAATGCTGGAGTCCTACTCCACGGGAGTGGGATCGACGGTCGCGTCGGTCGGCGTTCTCATCGCCCTAGGGGCGATCATCGGTAAATTACTCGCCGACTCCGGTGGCGCTGACGAGATCGTCGACACCTTGGTGTCTAAGGCCTCCGCCGCCACCCTGCCGTGGGCCATGGCCCTCATTGGTGCCGTCATCGGCCTGCCGATGTTCTTCGAGATCGGCCTCGTACTGCTGGTCCCCGTCATCCTGCTGGTGACCCGCCGGTCCAAGTTGCCCCTCATGAAGGTCGCCATCCCGGCCCTAGCAGGCTTGTCGACGATGCACGCCCTCGTTCCGCCGCATCCTGGCCCGCTGGCTGCCATCGGGCTGTTGAAGGCCGACCTCGGCGTGACCCTGGGGCTGGGCGTCCTCATCGCCATCCCGACGGTCGTCGTCGCCGGTCCGCTCTTCTCTCGGCTGGCTGCCCGCTGGGTGCCCGTCGATGCCCTTGACCTCTTCCTCAATTCCGATGAGAACGGACGCTCCGGTATTGCCCCCGGTCACCCGAAATTCTCGGTCACCCTCATGACCGTCTTGTTGCCCGTGATCCTCATGATGGGCAAGGCCCTCGCGGACATCCTTGCCAACAAGAGCACCGTCGTCCGCAACATCCTGGACTTCCTGGGCCAACCGATGTTCGCCCTGCTGCTGACCACCCTGCTGGCGATCTTCACCTTGGGCAAGGCATCCGGGATGGACAAGGAGGCCATCAGCGTCAGCATCGGAGCCTCCCTTCCTCCGATCGCCGGCATCCTCCTCATCGTCGCCGCCGGCGGCGGTTTCAAGCAGATCCTCGTCGACACCGGCATTGCCAAGCTACTGGCCAATGACATCACCGGATCCTCCGTCTCGCCGCTGCTGATGGCCTGGTTGGTGGCTGTCGTCATTCGGTTGGCGACCGGGTCGGCAACCGTCGCAACCGTCACCGCTGCGGGCATCCTCGAGCCGGTGGCCGCCACCATGCCGTCCACCCATGCCGCCCTGCTGGTGCTCGCCATCGGCTGTGGTTCGGTCTTCTTCTCCCACGTCAATGACGCCGGCTTCTGGCTCATCAAGGAGTACTTCGGCATCTCCGTGGGCGAGAACATCAAGAGCTGGTCCCTCATGGAGACGGTGCTGTCGGTCTGTGGCCTGCTGCTCGTACTGCTGGTCTCCGTCATCATCTGACCACACCTGCGCGACAACACACGACGGCCGGCCCCCAACGCGGGAACCGGCCGCCGTGTCAGTCCTCGAGGACTCACTGCTCCTGATGATCACCCGAGCCGACCTGAGCCTGGTCGACCGCGGCGTCGATGGTGGTCGAGCCATGCTTGACCTCCACCTTGCGCGGCTTGGCAGCTTCGGCGACCGGGATCGTCAAGGTCAGCACACCATCGGTGTACTCGGCCGTGATCTGATCAGTGGCCAATCCATGCCCAAGGGTGAGCTGGCGGGCGAAGGTGCCCATGGCGCGCTCTCGGGAGAGCCACTGCACCTCCTGGGACACCTTGGCGGCGCGCTCGGCGCGGATGGTCAAGGTGCGATCGTCGACGTCGATGTCAATGGACGCCGGGTCCACTCCCGGAAGGTCCACAGCCACCATGTAGTTGTCGCCATCTCGGTAAAGATCCATGGGAACCGCCACGGCCGCCGGCGTCCTGGTGACGTCGGAGAGCAGACGATCCATCTCACGGAACGGGTCAAAGGTACGAGCCATGTCAACACTCCTGTGGATTCAGCAGTTTCCTGCATCGACTCAGTCTGAGTCGTGATGACTCAAGTTTAACCATGAGTCACCCCGACTCAACAAGAGGGTTGCGTGTAGTTCGCTCAAGGCTCACATGTCCTGAACTCCGTTGTGCCTTCGATTGATGTGTCGACCGTTGGTGAGGAAGGGAACTGCGACGTCGCAGAACTCGTCCGCCTTGGTGATGTGGGTGCGGTGGCCTCCCCCAATGGTGGTCAATCTGGCATCCGGTAGAGCCTTCGCCACGTCCCGCAGCCTGTCCTGACGCAGGTATGACGACTTCCCTCCCCCGATGATGAGAACCGGCATCGCCATTCGGGCACATCCGTTCCACCACTGCGGATTAGGTTTGAGTAATTCGCGGCTGACCTTCCACACCATCTTGGGATCGAACTTCTTGCGTCCAGCCAGAGCCGCCACCTCCATGATCAGAGCGTCTGCGTATCTCCTCATGGGCGGAGGATCCTGTCGAACCCGTCGCAGCACCGGCATGTCCTCCAGCAGCACGCGATCGAATCGTTCAGGCTGACGTTGGGCAACCATTGACGCCACCAGAGCCCCCAGGGAGTGGCCAACCAGGGCACACCTTTCGATCTTGCGGGCGTCCATCTGCTCGATGATGTCGGTCGCGAAGGCCTCGAGAGGATAGTCAGTTCCCACTCCCCGACGAGTGTCGATGGGTCCGTGGCCCAGCAGGGACAACTGATGGACGGGAACTCTCTCGACGTTGAATGCCAGCACCAACCCGCCCCAGGTGGTTGGCGAACTGGTGATTCCATGGACAGCGACGACAGGAAGATCCGTGTTCACCTCTGGCACGATACCTGCGGCCGGTATTTCGACCCCACAACCACAGGAGGCACAGGCACATGGGAACGGTTCACATCCCCGGGGACGGACTCGTGGCTCTGGCCGCCGCCTTGAGATTGGCCCGGGTCGGACACGACGTCACCGTCGTCACCTCCTCACCGCGGTGGCGAGCTGACGCCGAACGTCCATTGGCGCCCGAGATTGGCGCCACCCTGGAGTTGCCCTCCGCGTGGCGGGACCTCTTCGCAAAATCTGGACGCGCGATGGAGGCAGAACTGGCTGGGATCGACATCGATCTGGTCGAGGAACCTGATCGCCACGTCCTGGCAGGAGATGAGACGGTGACGATGCCGACGGAACGGGGAGCGCAGATCCACACCGTCCGGGACCGTTACGGCGAGTGCACGGCGAACAAATGGCGTGAGGTCCTCGACCACGCCGATGACGTCTGGCAAGCTCGCCGTCGCAACGGAGTCGAGGACGCAGTGACCTCAAGACCCACCCCTCTCCCGGAGCCCATCCATGTCGATCTGTGCTCGCCTCTTGCCGAACTGTCCGCAGATGAGACCCAGCTCGCCGTCATGCGCGTCTTCGGATGCTGGAATCTCGTCGGCCCCCAGGGTCCCACCGACCTTCAGCCCTTGTTGGACCTCCTCGACCAGAGGCTGATCAGACGCGGAGTGAAGATCGATCCGGCCCCGACACCGACCCCGGACGCCATCATCGACACCATCCCCCCACCCCCTCGCCGTTCCTGGTGGCGTCGCGCGCCTCGTCCCTGGTCATCCCCCACCGTCACCGTCACCACCAATGACGAGCAGCCCGCTCACGACAACATGGATCACAGGATGGAGTGGCGGCCCGAGGGACTCGTCGAGACATGGACCTGGTGGGACGGCACCCAAACGCACCGGATCCGCCACGACCACACCCACCCGGTCGCCGACCCTGGCATGGGCACCGTGTGGTCGGCGTGGCGGGATCGTCCCCCCATGGCATGGAGTCTGCACGGATCAGTTCCAACCCTGCCCGCCTCTGCCGCCTCCCATGGCGGCCCGGAACCCTGGGCGCAACTGTTGACCGGGGCTCTGGCGGCCTATCTCACCCACGAACGTCTCACCGGAGAGGACATTCGCCCCACCAACAAGGCCATCGGTGCGGCGGGTCGTCCGCGGCGAGGGCATGGTTCCACCAATGGGGCCTCCGCGCGTAAACTTGCCCGTTAGCCCCGCGACACCGAGTCCGAGGCAGACTCTCGTGAAGGACGACTTTGACCGAACACGGCACTTCGACCACTGATCCTCGCGTTGTGAAAGCTGAGATCGCCAAGGAACAGGCCCATGTCGACCGGGTCCGCGCTCAACTGGAGATCGACGAGAACAAGGCTCGCATGCTGGCCACGGCTGGCCAGGACATGTACCGCTCCGATCGCACCAGTTGGGTCCGCGAAGAGGACGGTACGGCGATGTTCGAACGCGATGCCTTCTCCTACAACGCGGCCAAGAGGTTGGCAATCCTCGATGCCGAACACGAGGGTTTGGTCTTCGGTCGACTTGACCTCGCTGACGATGACGAGGTGCGTCACATTGGGCGCATCGGCGTGCGTGACGCTGATTACGAGCCCCTCGTCATCGACTGGCGCGCCCGCGCCGCCGAGCCCTTTTATCGCGCCACCCCGTCCGATCCGATGGGTGTGATCCGTCGTCGTGTGCTGCGCTGCCGGGACGACAAGGTCCTTGGCATCGAAGACGACCTGCTGGACTCCACCTCGCAGGCCGACCTGCCGATCGTCGGGGAGGGAGCCCTCATGGCCGCCCTCTCACGGGCTCGCGACACCCAGATGCACTCCATCGTCTCGACCATCCAGGCAGAACAGGATGAGGCCATTCGTGCCCCTTACCAGGGCGTGACGACGATCATGGGCGGGCCTGGAACCGGCAAGACGGTCGTCGCCCTGCATCGTGCCGCCTTCCTGCTGTACTCCCATCGAGCCCGGCTGGAGAACGGCGGGGTGCTCGTCATCGGACCGTCCTCGGTCTTCATGAGTTACATCGAGCGGGTGCTCCCCAGTCTCGGCGAGGACTCCGTCACCCTCCGCTCCGTCGGCCAGGTACCCTCTGACATCCTGAGGTTCTCCTCCGATCGCCTCGACGAGCCCCGCACGGCCAACATCAAGGGCAGCCTTGACATGGTCGATGTGCTCACCCGACTGGTCAATCTACCGATGTCGGCCGAACCGGATTCGATGCGCCTTCGAGTCACAGTCAAGGGTGAGGTGCTCACCCTGGGTTCTCACGCCCTGGCCGCCACCCGCCATCACATCCTCAAACGCAACCGATACAACGACGGTCGCGAAGCTGTTGAGGCCTCGCTCAAGGATCAGCTGTGGAACATCCTTCCTGAAGACGTCAGCTCCGCCCATGACCTGAGCAAGGAGCAATTCGACGACCTGGTCTCCTCCCAGGCGTCCTGGCGAATGTTCCTCAATGCCTGGTGGCCGACCCTGTCGGCCACGGACGTCCTAGCCCGGATGGCTGACCCGGCGGTCGTCAAGGCGGTTGCTCCGGACTGGGATGACGAGATCTGTCAGCTCGTCGTCAACTCCATCCCCACCGAGGTGGACCGGCGTGGACGCCGTGACTGGTCGGTGGCAGACATGGCCCTGCTGGATGAACTGGCCGCTCTGCTAGGTCCAGTTCCGCCCGAGCCTGATGCGGAGGACCCAGTCTTCATCGAGGGCGGGGACGCCGAAGAGCTCGTCACCCTGAGCGACCGCCTCCATGATGCTCGTCAGATCGATGAGGACGAGCCGCGAGACACCTACGCCCACGTCCTCGTCGACGAGGCCCAGGACATCTCGCCGATGCAGTGGCGAATGATTGGGCGACGTGGCCCGCAAGCCTCCTGGACGATCGTCGGGGATCCGGCCCAGTCGGCCTTCCCCCACCCGGAGCAGACCCGGTCTGCCCTCGACGAACTGGTGGGCAATGCTCCCTCACGAACCTTCACGCTGACGAAGAACTACCGATCCCCGGCGGAGGTCTTCGACCTTGCCGCGGAGGTCGTCGTCACCATCCAGCCCGATGCCGACCTTCCTCAGGCGGTGCGCTCGGTGGGGGTGCAGCCAACCGTGGTGCGTACCGATGCCCTGTGGGCCGAAGTGCGCTCCCAGCTCGACGATATGCTTCAGGAGGTTGACGGGACGATTGGTCTGGTCTGCCCGGCGAGCCTGGTCGACCAGGCTGGCGACCTCGCCACGGATCCACGCATCATCCCGGTGACGACGATGCAGGCCAAGGGACTCGAGTATGACGGCGCAGTCGTCGTCGATCCGGAACGCATCGTCTCCGAGACGGGGAACCCCACGAGCGGCGTCCGGGTGCTCTATGTCGCCCTCACCCGTCCGACCCAGCGTCTGGCAGTCGTCGGGCTCAAGCAGCTGGAGTCGCCTCGAAATCTGCAGGCAGATCAGCCAGTTGCGGCCGACGCCGGGCGAGCATGGTCCGAAGCTCTGTGGTCGCACGAGACCTGTTAAGCGTGTAGTAGTGCAGACCGGGAGCGCCGCTGTCGAGGAGCTCACAGCACATGTCGACGGCGGCCTCCAGACCAATGCGCCGCACGGCTGCCTTGTCCTCCTTGACGGCCTCGATCCTGGCCACCAGCTCAGCCGGGACGTCGGTGCCGGACAATTCGGCGAAGCGACGAATCTGGCCGTACGAGGCGATCGGCATGATTCCCGGGATGATCGGGATGTCACAGCCCATTGCGCGCACCCGATCCACGAGTCGCTGGTAGTGGGAGGGGAGGAAGAACAGCTGGGTGATGGCGAAGGATGCCCCCGCCTCGGCCTTGTCGACGAGGATGCGCGCGTCGAGGTCGATGTCGGCGGACTCCGGATGACCGTCCGGGAAGGCCCCGACTCCGACGCATGCCTCGGGGTGAACCCGTTTGACGAGCCGGACGAGCTCGGTGGCGTTGGGCAGGCCCTCGGGATGGGCGACCCAGGGCTGCCCTGCCCCACCGGGCATGTCTCCTCGGACGGCAAGGATGTGGTTGACCCCCGACTCGGCATAGTCAGCGACCATCTGCTCGAGGTCGGACACCGACTGGACGACACAGGTGAGGTGACCGACGGTTCGCAACCCCGTCGAGACCATGTGCTGGGTGCAGCGGAGAGTGCGATCACGTCGTGACCCGTTTGCCCCATAGGTCACCGAGATGAAGTCAGGAGCCATCGGGACGAGAGCGTCGGTGGCGCTCCAGAGCCGATAGACATCGTCCTCGCTGCGCGGTGGCATGAACTCAAACGAGTGCAGGGGGCGATCCCCCGCGGCCAGCAGGTCGGCAATGGTCGGCTTCTGGGTCTGCATGGCGTCAGGCTAGGCGGCGCGTCCATCCGATGAGCCTCCTGTCCAGCCTGCGGACTCGTCTGCAGCCGTCAGACCGCCCTATGCTGGCTTCATGTTCCCCTTTGACCCGTCCGCTCCGGTCAGCGCCGATTTCCGAGAGTCTGTGAGTGCGAGAATCGCCACCTTCCTCGACGGCGAGAAGGGGGTTGTCGACGCGATCGGTGCCGAGCTGTCCCCTGTTCTTGACGCTGCCCGCGACTATACCGGTGGCGGCAAGAGGCTTCGTCCCGCCTTCTGCTACTGGGGCCATGTGGCTGCCGCAGGACAGCCCGCGGAACCGAGCGGGCTGCTGCAGGCCGCCGCCAGCCTCGAGCTGCTGCACGTGTCGGCCCTGGTGCATGACGACCTCATGGACCACTCCGACACCCGGCGCGGTCTCCCGTCGGTTCATCGTCGCTTCGAGGCTGCTCATGCCGAAGCCAAGGGTGACGGCCCCTCCGAGCAATTCGGGTTCGACATCGCCATCCTGCTCGGTGACCTGCTGCTGATGTGGTCAGCCCAGATGTTCACCTCTGCATCCCTGGAGGCCAGCAAGCTCGCTGCCGCCACGCCTCTCCTGGACGCCATGCGCACCGAGGTCACCTGCGGCCAGGTCCTCGACGTCACCTCCCAGTCAGGAATGGCAGGGGCGGACTCCGAGTCAGCCCTTGATCTCGTCGGCCGGGTCGTGGAGTACAAGTGTGCCTCTTACACCGTGGTGCGTCCTTGCCAGATCGGGGTGGCCCTGGCAGGAGGTTCAGATCGCCTCCAGCAGACGATGGCCGATTTCGGCTCCCCCATCGGGCGGGCCTTCCAGTACCGCGATGACCTGCTCGGCATTTTTGGTGACGCCGTGCTCACCGGCAAGCCGGCCGGGGACGATCTGCGAGAAGGCAAGCGCACGGTACTCGTCGCCCATGCCCTCAACCAGGCTGACGCCAAGGACGCCGCCCGATTGGAAAGATTCCTCGGTCGCCCCGACCTCGACGACTCCGATGTCGCCACCGCCCGCCACATCATCGAGACCAGCGGGGCCAAGAATGCCGTCGAGTCCACCATCGACGAGTGCCACCGACGCGCTGTGGCAGCACTGGATGGCGCTGAGATGGCCGAGGCAGGTAGGACCGCTCTGCGCGAGCTGGCACGCCAGTGCGTCGAGCGTCGCTTCTGAGGTAACTGTCTCAGCCCAGCAAGAAGGCAAAGCCGTCGAGGTCGTCCTCGTCGAGACGTTGCCCGATGACGTCGACCAACCGTCCCCAGTCCTGGGGATTGCCGCGCTGGAAGGGCTGCCAGCCCGTCCACAACACGGCGGTGTCGCCCTCGACATCAGCCAGACAGTCACGCAACGCGTCGAGGTTGTGGCCGTACCAGCTCGGAAAGGACAGAGTGTTACCGAAGCCCGTCAGGACGGCGTCAAGGTCTGCCCCTCCGGCCATGTGGAAGATTCGCCATCCCGCGTTGCGCCATACTCGTACGACCTCGGATGGATCAGAAGCACTTGCCGGGTCGAGGAGCACGATCCCGGGCCCAACGGGGCCTCCGGCCTGCGGACCTGCCTGGTCGTCATTCTCGATTGTCATCGGACGATCCTCCGGAACGTTGAGTAGTGGTCGGCGGTCCAGAAGCATGCCGCGTCAGAGCCACAGACGACGCGACGCGGGCCGCGACCGCTGACTCCCGGGGTGACGACGGTGTACTCGTGATACCACCCATCCTCGTGATGGGGCAACGCCCCGCTGTTGTTGTGATAGACGATGCCGTCACGTCGAAATGGGAACGGTCCGCCGGCATCGATGAGATTAAGGGTGTGCTGAGCCTCCGATGGGAGCTGGTCCTCCCTGATGGTGGGAAGACCGTCAGAGGACCGTGCGGTCGCCGAGATGGTCGCCCGCGAAGAGATTGGCGTGGAACTCACCGAAGCTGGACTGGAGGGGGCAGAACAGCCCATGACTACGGCAGACAGCAGAGCGACGAGCCAGACGGACCAACGGCAGGAACGAAGCCAATGCGCGACAGACATAAGTTCAGCCTAAGGACTCGCCGGGTCATCCTCCGATCCCCTCATGGGGACTGCGCATACACTTCGAGGTGGGCCGCACCCCCTTCTTCCCCGACCGTGCGTGAGGCGTAATCGTGAGCATGACCATGAGCACTGACCCCTTGGTGGGTCACATCCTCGAGGGTCGCTACGAGATCGTGTCCAAAATCGCTCGTGGCGGGATGGCAACCGTTTATCGAGCCCAGGATTTGTGCCTTCCTCGCATTGTCGCGGTCAAGGTCATGCACGAGGGACTCGATGCGGAACTTGCGGAACGATTCGACTCCGAGGCCAAAGCGGCAGCCCGGCTCGTCAACCCTCATGTGGTGTCGGTCTTCGACCAGGGGATAGATGGGGATCGCCCGTTCATCGTCATGGAATACGTGCCTGGGTGCACCTTGCGCCACATCATCACCCAGGAGGCGCCCCTCACCCCAGTGCGGGCCCTTGATCTCCTCGAGCCGGTGGTGTCTGCCTTGGCCAGCGCCCATGAAGACGGGCTGGTGCATCGCGACGTCAAGCCCGAGAACGTCCTCATCTCCGACCGCGGCCAGATCAAGGTCGCTGACTTCGGTCTGGCACGTGCCGTCGGCAACCAGACGATGTCGGCGACCTCCGGGCAGCTGATCGGGACGGTGTCCTACATTCCTCCCGAAAGGGTGACGCGAGGCAGTTCCGACGAACGCTCGGACATCTACTCCGCCGGCATCGTGCTCTTCGAGATGCTCACCGGCCACAAACCCCATACCGGGGACTCCCCCATTCAGGTGGCATGGGCGCACGTCAACAAGGACGTGCCCGCCCCCTCCCAGTACCTGGCCAATGGCACCCGTGCTGAGCGAGACATCGCCTGGCTCATTCCGGGCTACCTCGACGGCTTGGTGCGGGCATGCACATCGCGCGACCCAGCCAAGCGTCCTTCCGATGGACGAGCCCTTCTCGACCTGATGCGTCGTGTTCGCCACGCCCTCTCGACGGGGCGAAGTGACGACCCGGCTCTGGCTGCCCTGCAGGCACGCGCATCCCGGCCCAGTGTCGTCATCACCGATCCCGTGGCACATGCTCCCCAGGGATCCACTGATCGTTCCACCCGCCGTCGTGGTGAGCCGATTCACCCCGGGACGGCGTCGGTACCGCCGTGGTCACGCAGCAACGCCACACCGGTGTCCCCGCGCACTCCCGTCTCGACACCGGATTCTCCATCGTCACCGATGGATCGGCGCCCCGCTCCCCGACCAAGCCGGCCCGCCGCACTCGTCAACCGTGGTCGACCGCGTCCTGCACATCGACCAACCAACCAGCCAACCCCGCAATCCCGATTGGCGCAGGACGCCGTCCATCGCCGTCGTCGCGGGGGCATCGCCACCGTCTTCATCGTCCTGGTGGCGGTGCTGTGCGCATATCTGGTCTTCCACTTCGCGTCCTCCCAGTACTCCGCGAGCGGGCTTCCAGGAACAAGTTCGGTCGCTCGAACAGCCGTTCACAACGAATCATCCGGAGTGCACACCGTCTCACAAAATATTTGACGTCATTTTGGGTTGCAGAGCGAAGATTATCCCGCGTATCATCTGATTCGTGGTTGGTTTTCGTTCTTCGCGCCTTGCTGTGCCCGCTCTTCTTCTCATGGCTGCTCTCTGGGGGTCGACTCTGGTGGTCATGAAGGGCGTTTACGCCCACATGAGCCCCGAGAACCTTCTCGCGTGTCGTTTTACCCTTGCAGCCGCTGCTTTCGGAATCCTCTTCCCAAAGGCTTGGCGTGCTGACATGCGCACCATTGCCAAGGGAGCGATCCTTGGTGTCCTCTTCGCTCTCGGCCAGCTGCTTCAGGGCGTTGGGCTGGGGAGCACCCAAGCCGCCACGAACGGTTTCATCGCCAGCCTGTACGTCGTCTTCACCCCGCTGATTGCGGCTGTCATCTTCCGCAAGAAGGTGTCCAACGCCGTCTGGGGAGCTGTCGCACTGGCGACCGTCGGCATGGGAGTGCTGGCCCTCGACCCGTCCTCCCTCGGGAGCGGGTTCGGTGGCATCGGTCAACTGCTGACCTTGGCCTCCGCCCTGGCCTACGCCGGCCACATCGTCGCGACCGGGCGGTTCGCCAACCCGTCCAATGTCGCCTCGCTGGGCCTCTACCAGACCATCACCGTCGCCATCGTCTGCACCATGGCAGCGTTGCCCGGTGGCCTCAGCGCCCCCGCCCAGATGGAGGATTGGCTCGCCCTGGCCTATCTCGCCATCATCTGCGGCACCTTGACGACCTTCATGCAGAGCTGGGGACAGGCCCGCGTGGAGTCCACCCGTGCCGCCGTCATCATGTGCACCGAGCCGCTGTGGGGAGCGATCTTCGCCATTGGGCTCGGCGGTGAGGCCCTTACCGGCCGCATCACGATCGGCGGTATCGCCATCTTGGCCGCCATGGCCCTCGTCGTCCGCCCGCCTCGTCGTCGTCGCGGTGCACCACAGCACCACACCGAGCCTCCGGCGCCCCAGGTCAATCCGGCCTGGGCTCCGAGGCTCGGCATGGACCGAATGCTCTGAGTCCTGTGCGGAAGGGGTCAGTCCGCAGGAACTTCCCAGGGCTGGCCACCGCGTAGATCATGGAACGTCGTCGGGACCATCTCTTGGTGACGATCGAAGGACAGCTGCCAGCCTCGCTCGTTGAGCAAGCCCTCATGAATGAGGAACCCATGACGGGCTCCCACCGACCTCGCGAAGTCGAGGGTCTCCTTCATGGCCGCCCACGGACCGTGGGCCGGGCAAGCCAGAACGTCAACTCCGCGCGGAGTCTCGTCCAGCTCGTCACCGGGATGGAAGAGGATCGTGCCGAGTCCCTCACCGATGAGGTACCCGACGTTGCCGATCGGCTCGAGATCCCGATGGATGATCGCGTGATGACCACCCACAGCCTCGATCCTTACCTCACCGAGCTGCAACACGTCACCTGGAGAGATGGGATCGGCGTCAAGGGCAGGGACCTCGTGGCACGCACCCTCCTCAGCACGGACGACGGCCCCGGAGTTGGCGTCGACCAGAGCACCAACGTGATCAGGATCAACGTGATCGGGGTGGCGATGGGTGACGAGGATGGCGTCCAGGCCGGTCAGCCCGTGCCAAGCCTGGCTGAAGTTGCCAGGGTCGACGAGGATCCGCTGCCCGGCTGCTTCGACGAGGATGCAGGAGTGCCCCAGATGCGTGATTCTCATGTCTCTAGTGTTCCGCCGCCACCAGCCGACGGCAACCAGTTCAGCGACATTCGCCGCTGAACTCGCCCACCTGACTCATCACAGATCGATGCCGCGGAACCTCGCCAGCGGGCTGACGGCATTGCGCTTGAGACGACCGTCAGCCAGCCTCTCGGCAATCATGAAAGCCAGTTCCAAGGACTGGTTTCGGTTCAGACGCGGGTCGCACGCGGTTTCGTACCGATTTGCCAGGTCAGCCTCGGCGAGCATGTCGATGCCGCCCAGACACTCCGTGACGTCGTCACCGGTCAACTCGATGTGCACGCCCCCTGGCCAGGTGCCCAGCTCTTCGTGGACGTCGAAGAAGCCATTGACCTCGTCGCAGACATCAGCGAACGACCGCGTCTTGTAACCGTTGTCGGTCTCGAAGGTGTTGCCGTGCATCGGGTCACAGCTCCACACCACCTTGCGGCCGGTGGTCTCGACCGCCTCGATGACCTTCGGCAGGTTGGTGCGTACTGCCTTGCTGCCCATCCGGGTGATGAAGGTGAGACGTCCGGGCTCGTGGTCCGGGTCAAGAGAATCTGCGATGGCGACGGCATCCTCCTCTGTCGTCGTCGGGCCGAGCTTGATTCCCAATGGGTTGCGTACATGACGCAGGAACTCGACATGGGCGCCGTCGAGCTGACGGGTCCGCTCGCCGATCCACAGCAGGTGACCCGAGCAGTCGTAGGGCAGCTGGGAGCGTGAGTCGATCCTCGTCATGGCGTGCTCGTAGTCGAGCAGCAGGGCCTCGTGGCTGGCGTAGAAGTCGACGGTGGACAGCTGATCGTCCTCGACTCCACAGGCCATCATGAAGACCAGTGCCCGCTCAATCTCCGATGCCAACGCCTCGTACCGGGCCTCGACGTTGGAGTTACGCACGAAGTCGGCATTCCACGCATGGATGCCACGCAGGTCGGCGAAGCCACCGGTGGCAAACGCCCGCACCAGGTTCAGGGTCGCTGCTGACGCGTTGTACACCCCGACCAGACGTTTGGGATCGTGCACGCGTGCCTCCGGGGTGAACTCAAACCCATTGACGGCGTCACCCCGGTAGCTGGGCAGCGTGAGGCCGCGTCGGGTCTCGGTGTCCTTGGAGCGCGGCTTGGCGTACTGTCCGGCGATCCGGCCAACCTTGACCACCGGGAGCTGACCGGCATAGGTCATGACGACTGCCATGGACAGCAGCACACGGAGTTTTCCTTTGATATTGGCGGCATTGACGCCGGCGAAGGTCTCCGCGCAGTCGCCACCTTGCAGTAGGAAGGCCTCGCGATTGGCAACCGCTGCCAGATGGGCGCGAAGGTCATCGCACTCCCCTGCGAACACCAGTGGAGGCAGAGCGCGAAGCTGTTCGATCACCTCGCCAGTCGCCTGGGGATCGGGGTAACTCGGTTGCTGGACCCGGGGCAAGGCGTTAAGGGCCTCAAGACTGGGAACGCTCTGGGACATGGCCGGGAGTCTACTTCCCCTCACCGCCATCATTGCTTCCGTTCCGCACAGTGAGGGACTTGACAGTCTCACTCAGGCCCGTGCTCGACCCGGCTCTCACCGGCCCGGGTGAATGCCGTGTTCTGCCAACCGATCAGCCAGCGAGGCCTTGCGGGCCTGAAGCTGAGCAGCCAGTCGGGCCTTCTCCTCCTCGCGGGCAAGCTCCTCGGCGTCGCGGGCGTTCTCCTGGCTCAACTGTTCCTCCTCGGCCTGACGGCGCCTCTTGCGATCCCGCCTCAGCTTGTGCATACGTGAGATCCAGATGAGTGGGCGCGGCCGAAGATCTCCCCTCACCGCCGGATGGTCCTGGTAGGTCAGTCCCGTGAGATCACACAGAGCCAGAGCGATGTCGTCGGCAGCCGCTCTCAGGACCGCGTGGGAGTGCGGCGTGGCGGCATGGCGAGACAGGTCGACAGGATCACCGAGGACAAGCCCTCCGTCGGTGACCTGAGCTGGCACGACGAGGGCCCCGGCAGCAAGCGCCAACCGGGCAACCTCGACGTCAACCCGATGGATCTGCCCTGCCCAGCTGTGTACCCCCTCAGGTGCCATGACGACGACGCAACCCTGAGACAGGTGTTCTCGTGCCTCGCCATGGGATTGCTCGCCCCTGGACCGACGCCCGGACATCCGGTGGACCTTGCGTTTCGCTCCTGACAGGCACTGCTCGGCCGTCGCCAGATCTCCGCGACGACGCAGATGAACCGCAACGATCACTGGTTGAGCGGGCAAGGGTTGGCCTGTCACCTCGCCATGGGATCGACGCAACCAGTTCATACCATCAGGCCTTCGCCACGCGGGGCGGCGGCACGGGCTTACCGCCTGGTCGGGGTTTGACGAACTTCGAGACATCCTTGCCCCGGAGATTGCCGTGCTTCACCCGGAAGCCATACACGTCGACATATCCTTGGCCGGTGAGATCGCTGATCGCTCCCATCACCTCGTCGGTAACCCAGCGCAGTACCGCAGTCTCCTCGGTACGATCAGCCAGCACGTCGAAGTGCATGGGCTTGCCGAAGACGATGGTCGGGTGCTCCAGCAACGGGATGCCGAGAACCTTGCGCCTCACCGTGGTACCGCTGATGCCCACCGGCACGACCGGAGCTCTCGAGCCCAGGGTCATCCGGGCAACACCCGTCTTACCCTTGTAGAGTCGGCCATCAGGAGAGCGAGTTCCTTCCGGGAAGATGCCGACCAGGCCGCCCTCGGCGAGTCGGCGTTCCACCGGCCCCATGGCATTGACGCTGGTGCGGCCACCTGAGCGATCCAGCGGCACCTGATCAACCGCGCGCAGGAACCACGCAACCACCTTCGACCAGAATCCGCGGTCCCCGGCAAAGAGCTCCTTCTTGGCCGGGTAGGTGAGTTTCCGATCAATCATGGACGCCACGATGATGGGGTCCAGGGCCGCAATGTGGTTACAGGCCAGGATCACCCCACCCTCGGCGGGTATGTTTTCCTCACCGATGACACGGGGGTGCCACAGGGCTCGCACTCCTGGTCCGAAGAGCGCATACTTGAAGAACTCGTACCACATGGGGCCTCCTCGGCGACCAAGCCTAGCGGCACCTCGAGTTCCCTGACGGGTGGAGGGATGATGGACAGCGACGACAACGATGTCGATGCCGCATTCGAGGAGCTCATTGGTCGCGAATTCGGGGAGGTTGTCACCGCCCCGGGGCGCCCTCCTCCCCAGAACCGACCGGCACGGCGTGCCCCGGCTCCCATTCCCCCGGAGCCGGCACCCGATCCCGATGAGATCGATGGGCCATCACCCGTCGAATCACCATCCCCGATGAGCCCGGTCACAAAGGTCGGACTCATCCTGGTGGCAATCTGCATCGTCACGGTGTTGCTGTCCATGGGAGGGATCAACGTCCCCGATACAGCGCTCATTCTGGCGATGACGTCAGGAGGAGCCGGAGTGAGCCTACTCATCTGGCAAGCCATCACCCGACGGGAACGCGACGACGCCGGTCCGTGGGGCAATCATTCTCGGCTGTAGCCGCTCATCTGTCCCGGACGACGGGCCCGGTAAGGGTCTCAGTGAGACTTTGACGCAGTGTGCGACGTGGTTTGCGGACGGCAGTACGTCGACGCGGCCAGAAACCGCGCGCCAGGCCCGGAGGCTCATTGATGGAGTGCCGGGCGAGATCGGCAGCACCGATCAACCCTGCGTCATTGCCGAAATGAGCCTTTTGGATGTCGGCCATGGGCCGGAAACCGCGACCGGTGAGGGTGCGGGCGTACACCGTGCGGGCAGGCTCGAGCAGCAGGTCCCCGGCAGCACTGACGCCCCCGCCAACGACGAAGAGGTCAGGGTCGAGGGCAGCGGCAAGGTTGGCCATGCCACGACCCAGCCAGATACCGATGTCTGCAATGAGTTCGATGGCCAACCGGTCGCCGTCCACGGCCGCGCGGGTGACATCAGGGCCGACGAGGTTATCAGGATCGCGATCGGTGACATAGGACAACAGATCCTGAACCCCGGGAGCTCCTTCTGCCAGGAGGGCGCGAGCATCCCTCACGAGAGAGTTTCCGGACGCGTACTGCTCCCAGCAGCCACGGTTGCCGCACGGGCACCAGTGACCGTCTGGAACAACCGTCATGTGGCCGAATTCACCGGCCATGCCATAACGACCACGGAACATCCGCCCATTGATGACCAGCGCCCCACCGATGCCGGTTCCCAGGGTGAGACACACCATGACACGCGATCCCTTGCCAGCTCCGAAGCGGAACTCGGCCCAAGCGGCTGCGTTGGCGTCATTGTCGACGAGAACGGGGACGGTGATGCGCTCGGAAAGACGATCTCGCAGCGGCTCGTTACGCCATGCCAAGTGCGGGGAAAATCGCACGAGCGCCTGTTCGGTGTCTATCCACCCCGCAGCTCCGATGCCGACTGCGCATATCGGGAGGTCGTGGGACAGCTCGCGAACTGATTCGACGATCGCGTCCTCGACGGCCTCCGGACTGCGAGAGGGGGTCGGGCACTGGATACGCTGAACGATCTGGCCATTTTCATCCACGACACCAGCGGCGACTTTCGTGCCGCCGATGTCTATACCGACGCTAAGCAAGGAAGGTCAGCCGAAGCGGCGCGCACCCTGGTACGAGGTCTGGTACGTCAGGGTGGAGATCTTGATGCCGGTTCGCGGATTGGATGCGTGAACGAACTTGCCGCCACCGATGTACATGCCGACGTGGGTGATGCCCGGGTAGAAGAAGACGAGGTCACCCGGCTGCAAGTCGGATGTCGCCACTGGGCGACCTGCCGCGTACTGAGCGGCTGCGGTTCGCGGCAGACCGACGCCGGCCTTGCCCCACGCGGCCATCATGAGACCGGAGCAGTCATACCCGGACGGTCCAGTTCCGCCCCAGATGTAGGGCTTGCCGAGCTGGGCCATCGCGAAACTGAGAGCGGCCTGAGCACGGGAAGAGACACTTTCCGAAGGAGCGGGGATCGAGACCTGATCACCCTTCGCGTTCTGAGCGGACTGGGGAGTTGACGGGGCAGCAGAACGTCCCGCAGCCCGGGACACGACGTTGGCGGTCGAAGCAGCCGCTTCGGCGGCCTGACGACGCTCGAGCTCGGCACGCTGCTGTGCGGAGAGGCGTTCGACGACCTCCTTGGCCTCTTGCTCCTTCTTCTTGGCGTCAGCCAGCAGCTTGGCCTGCTGGTCACGCTGAGCCTTGATGGTGGCTCGGTCAGCCTGGGCCTGCGACTCCAGGGAAGCCAACCGGGCCTGCTGAGCCTGAAAATCCTGGAACTGTTCAGTGGTGCGATCGGTGACGTTCTGGACGGTTGCCAGCTTGGACAGGAACTGGCCGGAGTCACCACTGGTCACGAGCTGGGTGGTCGTCGAGACGCCGCGACCGCTCTGGTAGTCGCTCAGAGCAACACGACCGAGGGCCTTGCGCATGGTCGCCACCTTGGCAGACTGTGCGCCGAGGTCCTTCTGCGAACGATTGAGATCCTTCTGAGTCTTGTCGAGAGCAGCCTGGGCCTTGGTGTAGTCCTCCTGCACCTTGGCGGTCTGCTCGTCGAGCTGAGCCAGGCGGGTCTTCGCCTGATCGATGGGGTCAGGAGCAGCCTGAGCTCCCAGCTCAACCGATGCCACCGTGCCGAGGATGATTGCTCCCGTCATCGCAGCTACTGCGACGCCCCGTCCACGTCGAGGGGTGCCACCACTCATCTGAGAAGCTCCAAATCTGCGCTCCACTGTCTACCCTTCACCATCACCTGACCAGTCCGACCGCACCATGACGCGGTGGGACCGAATCATCCGTCCAACTGTGATTTGGCCGTCGAGCCCGGACCATCCTTGCCGACTGAGAGAATCTTATGTGGTCCTCAGGAGCTGGGCAACTCTTCAGGGAAAACGCTCACACCAGTGCGCGTCCATCGTCGATATCCGTGCGCGCCACGGCTCTGACACGGCTGTTCTCCATCGGTCTCGCCCATGTCCAACACATCCTGTCACAGGGAGTGTCTACCGTCCCGATCATGAGTGCCGCACCTCTCCAGCCCTCCTTCGACGATCTGGGCACTCCTCTGCCCGACGTCACCTTCTGCGTCGTCGACCTCGAGACCACCGGCACTGGCGACAACGCCCAGATCACCGAGATCGGGGCGGTCAAGGTGTGCGGAGGTCACGTCGAAGGTGAGTTCCAGACCCTCGTCCGCCCGTCCGAGCCAATTCCGGCTTCCGTCCAGGTCCTCACCGGTATCACGGACACCATGGTCCGGCCTGCACCACCACTGGACGCCGTCCTGCCGAGTTGGTCAGAATTCAGTCGGGGCACGGTGCTGGTGGCCCACAACGCCCGCTTCGACGTCGGCTTCCTCAAGCGCGCCTATGCCGAGCATGACTACTCGTGGGAGAACCCTGCTGTCGTGGACACCCTCGCGCTGGCTCGCTCCGTGCTCCCCCGTGACGAGGTTCGCAACTACAGGTTGGGCACCCTGTCCCAGTTGTTTCGGACCACGACGACGCCGTCTCATCGCGCACTGGCTGATGCTCGGGCGACTGTCGACGTCCTGCACGGTCTCATCGAACGAGTGGGAAACCTCGGCGTCACCACCTTGGAAGACCTGCTGGAGATGACTCACCGGGTCCCTCAAGCTCGGCGACGCCGCCGGGTGTGGGCCAAGGGCCTCCCGGAAGGACCTGGCGTGTACTGGTTCTGCCTCGACAAACCAGCGCCCTCCCCGCCCGAGGTACTTTACGTGGGCACGTCGGTCAATATTCGACGACGGGTGTCGCAGTACTTCACAGCCTCCGAGACGCGGCGCCGGATGGACGAGATGGTCCGGGTCGCAACAGGGGTGAAAGCCCGAGAATGCTCGACTCGTCTTGAGGCGGGAGTGCGAGAGCTACGTCTCATTGACGCCCACCGGCCGCGGTACAACCGTCGTTCGCGTCGCCAAGGGTCGGTGTGGTGGGTCACCCTCACTGACGAAGCTCATCCCCGCCCCTCTGTGATGCAACGGGCCCATCGCGGTTCACAGCCGCCGTGGGGACCGTTCACGAGTCGTCGAGCGGCAACTCGCGCCGCCATCGTCCTCGCTGAAGCGTTTGGCCTTCGACAGTGCAGCGGATCACTGTCACGTCATCCTGACGGGTGCCCGTTGGCGGAGATGGGACGGTGCTCAGCCCCTTGCCTGAATCCTGCCACCGACTACTCAGCAATCGTCGACCGCACTCGCACGGCCATGACCTCGGACGTCCGTGATCTCACAGATCGGCTTGCGGAACGAATCGCCCACCTGTCCGACGCCGAGCGCTTCGAGGAGGCCGCAGAATACACCGAGGACGCCCGAGAAGCGCTGAGGGCAACCCGACGACGTGCCCGGTTGACGTCCTTGGCGTCCTGTCGCCAGATCGTGGCGGCTCGGCGGGAAGGCGCTTTCTGGGAGATTCACGTCGTCCGACATGGCCGACTGGCTGGAGCAGGACGATGCCGCACAGGAACCGACCCCATGCCCACCATCGATGCGATCTGCGCAACGGCGGAGAGCGTCGCCCCTCCCCCAGCAGGTCTACCGGCATGCACCATCGAGGAAGCCGAGTTGGTTGCATCATGGTTTGAAGAACCTGGGGTCCGGCTCGTTGACATCACCGGGGAATGGTCATGGCCAGCCCACTGTTGGATGTCCACGGAAGAACTCGCCGTGCGAGTAGCCGCCTCACACCACCCAGGTGACGACGAGGGCGGCGAGACAGACCGCGAGGATTGCCAATCCCGCCCCGAGCTGGCGACGGTGTGAGGACCACCGGGTCTGCAGCCATGCCCAGCCAGACACCGCTCCAACGACAACTGCGCCGATATCGGCGATCCAGGTGTACGACCCAATCACGATGGCCCAGATGATGAACATCGTCAGCAACACAACGTCCGCGCGAACGTCCTGTTTCTGGACGTACTTGACGACCGCCGATGCCGCCATCAAGCCAAACAAGCCACACAGGGATCCTTCGAAGCAGTACGACGCCCCCGCAAGGCTGATCGCCGTCGATCCACCGACCCCACACAGCAGGTACAGGAAGGCGAACTGCACCGAACCGGTCATCGGCTCGATCTGATGGCCGATGAGCACCAAGAGCAAACCGCTCAGGACGGCACCGAAGATGGACGACGTCGTCAAGGAGAAGACCAGCGGCCGCCAGATCTGGAAGTCATAGGCCTTCACGGCTCCAGAGGCCAACATCGACGACAAGGGGGTGAATCGTGCCGCAATAGTCACCAGCACGGTCACGACGGCCAGGGCCAGCGACGCCGGACACAGTGCCGGGGCGGGGCGGACGGGGTGCTCACTCCATCGGTCAGGCATAAATCTCCTCCGGTCCAGAGCCGTCGATGACGGGGAAAAGCGACAGTGGTGGAAATGCCCCGAGGTGCGGCCACCTCGGGGCAGACACCCTGGTTCTCGCGAACAAGCCCGCGAGGACCAGGGCACAAGGCGTCAGGACAGCTCGACGCTCTCGATGACGACCGGCTCGACCGGACGATCCATACGGCCAGTACGAACCTGAGCGATCTCGTCGACGACCTTGCGGGACTCCTCGTTCGCGACCTCACCGAAGATGGTGTGACGACGGTTCAGGTGCGGGGTCGGGGCGACGGTGATGAAGAACTGGGAACCGTTGGTGCCCGGGCCCGCATTGGCCATGGCCAGCAGGTAGGGCTTGGAGAAGGCGAGCTCGGGGTGGAACTCGTCAGCGAACTGGTAGCCGGGGCCGCCAGTTCCGGTACCGAGGGGGCAACCGCCCTGGATCATGAACCCGTCGATGACACGGTGGAAGGTCAAGCCGTCGTAGAACTTGCCAGTGGTCGGCTGACCAGTGTGCGGGTCGACGTACTCTTTGGTGCCGCCAGCCAGGCCGACGAAATTCTCGACGGTCTTGGGAGCCTGATCGGCAAAGAGATTGAGGACGATGTCGCCGTGGTTGGTGTGCAGAGTCGCGGTAGAGGCCACCTGCCTGCCTTCCTATGAGAAACGATGTGGTCGATTCCAGACTACTGAGTCTCACACTGGACTGACCGGAATTGACCCTCCAGTGAACACCAGGAACTGCGGTTCCCTGGTCTGAGGGCCATTTGATGGATACCGTGGGGAGTGCTCGATCACGAGCTTTATCCCATACGAATTGGAGGAACCGTGTCCTGCAAGAAGAAGGCTTCCCGCAAGACCGCCGCCGCAAGCAGCCCCAGCACGCTCAAGGAGCAGCGTGCACAGGCGCTGGAGATCGCCGCCGCATACCTCACAGCCGCCCAGGACAAGGCCGCTCCGCTGGCCGCGCAGGTCAATGACAAGATCGGGCCGCTGACCGATCAGCTCTCGGACAAGATTGGCCCCATCTCCGAGAAGCTCGGACCCATTTCCGGCCAGGCCGTCGAGGCTGGCAAGAAGGCCCTTGACGTCTCGAAGGAGTACACCCAGGAGAAGGTTGTCCCGGCTCTCCACCAGGCTTATGACACCTTCCAGAAAGACGTCCTGCCCGGACTCGAGGAGCGTGCCGAGAAGGTCACTGTCCTGCCCGCCGTCGAGGAGGCCACCCGTCGTGGACAGGCCGCCGTCTCCGCCCTCAAGGGCGAGTCGACTGAGCTGGCCACCAAGGCTGGCATCGAGACGAAGTCGGTCAAGAAGGCCAAGCGCCGCGGCAAGTTCGGCAAGGTGCTCGGCACTCTCGCCATTCTCGGCGGAATCTCAGCTGCTGCCATCGTCGCCAGCCGGCGCTTCATGAGCTCCTCCGACGATGGCTGGACGGCCCATGAGCCCAAGGCCACCTACTCCTGGACTCCAGGAGACAAGGATGAGGTGGCCGACAAGCCCGCTCCGAAGCCGGCCGCCAAAGCCGAGGAGAAGACTCAGGACAAGTCTGCCGAGAAGGCTGGGGCCAGCCACGGTTCCAAGCCGGTTGCCAAGCCCGAGTCGAAGAAGAAGGAGGACAAGTCGGTTCCGGCCGACCCTGTCGCCGCCATGGCTGACGAGGGTGGTCCCGCAGCCGCTGCTCCCGAGACGACCGCTGAGACCACCGTCTTCGTCGACGAGGGCGCTCGCTCTGAGACGACCACCAAGGACGGCGCCACCAAGGCTCCCGAGGAGAGCAAGAAGGACGAGGAGTCTAAGGTCACCTCGTACGTCGGTGAGAACCCGCCGGAAGGCTACGTCATCAAGGGCAATGACCGCTCGATGAAGTACCATGTCCCCGGTTCCGGCGGTTATGACCGCACCATCGCCGACGTGTGGTTCGCCACTGAGGAGGCCGCCCAGGCTGCCGGGTTCACCAAGGCCCAGCGCTGAGTTCTCACTCCACGATTTCAACGGGGCTCGTCACTCGACGGGCCCCGTTGTCGTGTGTATCGAACATTTCGCGGAGGTGAAACGGCTCCACTCACGTGCCCGATTCCCATTTGTGTAATCCAGTGTCGTTGTATGGTCCGCAATGTAACAGTCATGTAACAACACAGTTTTGATGTCACATTGGGCTTCTGTGGTGGCACTTATGCCCATTAGATGAGTGTTCAACACCCCTCGGGACACCCCACCGACAGAAAGGCCTGTCACATGATTGGACCCGATCTACAGTCCTCGGCAACGTCGACAGCATGGGTCGACGCCCGCTACTTCTCCCTCCACGTCCGTTCCCTCGTTCATGAATGTCGTATCCCATGGCGAGTCATCGCCCTCCTCGCTCACGTCCCAAGCCAGACCGTCCGACGGCTCGCCGGGCAGG
Organism: Cutibacterium avidum ATCC 25577; assembly: GCF_000227295.1. Lineage (GTDB taxonomy): Bacteria > Actinomycetota > Actinomycetes > Propionibacteriales > Propionibacteriaceae > Cutibacterium > Cutibacterium avidum. The sequence continues at coordinate 2,378,422 of NZ_JH165054.1, forward strand.
GTGACCGGCCCCTGAAACGGATTCGTGTTATCGATGCCATGCGTATCCTCACGGTCAGTGTCGACGATGTCGAGGCAGCACGCGACAGGGTCGTACCAGCCAGAAGTACCCAGACCAGGGCTCTCGCCCTTCAGAAAACTGGTTGTGACGTCGAGGACATCGCCGCCATGCTCGACGTGACGATCCCCCAGGCTCAGGCCCTCCTCGACGGAGAGGAAGACATGTGCACCGAGATGACGCGACTTCGGGGTCGAGCGGCATGCGAGGCCCGTGGTCTGCTCGCCACCCCCGAGCCCATCACGTCCTTGTGAGCCATCCTCATGTGGGCCGTCATCGGGATTGCAATCTCCTGCGGGCTCGCGTTGTGGCATCTTCTCGTCACCGTCCCCCCGGCTGGCAGAACCAACTGTCGAGGTGGTGGGTGACGAGATCCTGGCCATCAAGCCGCGATATGACTCCCTGGCCACACCGACCCGGACCCTCATCGTCACCGCAACAGCCGCCGTATGCGGATTATCCTCAACCCTTGCTCCACGGTGGAGCTGGGGACCCTGGTGGGTCTGGTCCGGATCGGTCGCGACCCTGGCGGCCGTCGATCAAGCAACCACCTTCCTGCCGGTGAAGTTGTGGCGTCGATGTGTCGCCGAATCAGCAGTCGCACTCGTCGCAGGTCTGGCTGTCACGGATCCACCGTACTTACCAGCCCTGGTCGGGTGCGTTGCCGTGGCAGCGGTATCAACAGGTTTCTTCTGGCTGATGTGGCGGCTGAGCTCCTCCCTTGGGTATGGGGACGTCAGGCTGTCAGCCGGGACGGGGTTTCTCGGTGCGACCACGGGCGCTCTTGCCCCTCACCCAGACATCTTCCAGGCTGGCATGACGACTTTGCTTGCCTCAACCGTGCTGGGAGCGGTAATGGCGATCGTGACGACACTCATCCGCCGACGCCGACCCTCACCATGGGGATCAGCATTTGCATACGGCCCGGCCTTGTGGGCCGGGCCGTGGATAGCGCTTGCAATCAGTCTGAGGTAACAGCGATCCAGCGATCGAGGCGACCACTGGCAGCCCCGGAATCAATGGACTGGACCGCACGTTCCAGCTCCTGAGCCAGCTGCGGGACGAGCTCCTCGTCAATCGTCGGCCCGTCATGGGCCAGCAAGGCTACCGCCGCGTTCAGCAGGACGATGTCGCGCACCGGGCCGCGCTCCCCCGCCAAGACCTTGCGAACGACGCCAGCGTTGAACTGTGGGTCCCCACCCACCAGGTCAGCCGGAGCAGCCGGAGTCAGGCCCAAGGCGGCCGGATCGATCGCGGTCTCGGCAACCTTGCCGTCGGAGATTACCCAGACCTGCGACGTCGTCGTGGTCGTCAGCTCATCGAGACCATCCTCGCCATGGAAGACCAGTCCGCGAGTGCCTCGCGCCGCCAAGGCGTCGGCGACCAGCGGAGCCATGGCACCATCTGCGATACCGATCGCCGCAGCGTGCGGGCGGGCCGGGTTCGTCAGCGGGCCGAGGAGGTTGAAGGTGGTCTGGATGCCGAGCTCCTTGCGGGCCGGGGCGGCGTGACGCAAGGAAGCGTGGTAGCGCGGGGCGAAGAGGAAGACCAGGCCCACCTCGTCAAGAACATCCGCCTGGCGCTCCGGATCAATGTCGACTCCAACGCCAAGAGCCTCCAAGCAGTCTGCCGTTCCGCAGGCGGAGCTGGCGGCGCGATTGCCGTGCTTGACGACCTTGGCCCCGGCGCCAGCGGCAACGAGGGCCGCCATCGTCGAGATGTTGACAGTATTGGCACGGTCGCCACCGGTACCGACGATGTCAACGGCATCGCGATCCAATTCCACCGGTGTGGCCTGGCCCATCATTCCCTCTGCCATACCCGCGATCTCATCGGCGGTTTCGCCCTTGGCCCGCAGTGCCACTGCGAAGCCCGCAACCTGTACTGGAGTCAGTTCTCCGGACAGGACCCTCTCCATCGCTGCGGCAGCGGTGCCACGATCCATGTCGCGCCTCGCGACCAGATCGGTCAGCAGGTCGGCCCAGGTGAATTCGTCGATGTGATCCTCGGACACAGAACTCCTTCGAGTCAGATGGTCTGTGCGGCGGGCTTCGCAGTCTCGCCACGGGAAACACGAACCACTGACGCCACCGTCTGGGGCAGGGCCACCGGATCGACAGGACGGGTGGCGACGGCGTCAGCATGGGACCAGGACGCCAACCACGCATCGGCGATGCGAGCCACCAGGAGGACGGCCGGGGGACAATCCTCAACCTCGTCCTTGAGCTGATGACACACCCCCATCCCGCCATACGGAGTCGATTCACCATCAGCGACCAGGACGTCATAGTGACCGCTGCTCACGGCATCGACGACCGAGGCCTGGGTAGCTGTCTCGATGACCTCGGCACGCGGAAGGTCCGAGGCGATCGTCCCGCTCAACGCGACCTTTACCTGCTCACGAACAGTGCGATCATCGGAGTAAACGAGAATCTTGAGAGCGCCCGACGGCTCCCCGTGCTTGTCACCCATGAGCGGCCCTTTCCCTCGACTGTGTGGGACTGACTGAGCTGCCGGCCACCAATAGGCCGGATGCAACATGGGTGATGCTACAGCCTGCGGCGCCTCATTGGGTCTGAGACCATCCTGACTACTGAGACGACCAGTATCACACCTTCGGACAAAGCGCTGCATTTTGCCATCTGACCCCAGAGAATCAACCTCGAATCGAACTGGAACGGCGAAACGACATGACCAATGACACATTTCCGGCCATAATGAGGCCGTGGCCACTTCAGCGCAGACTTCACAACGACCGACGGGCGCCATCCATCCGATCGCGCCGACGCGACTCAACGCGCCGGCAGGTCGTCCCGATGCCCTACCCATGGGTGTCTGGGTGTGGCTGGCGAGCGAGCTCATGTTCTTCGCCGCTCTCTTCGCGGCCTACTTCATGATTCGCCAGACGACGAGCGACTTGGCAACGGCTGGGCAGCAGACCCTCTGGCAGACCGAATCCGGTCACCTGGCCGTCGGTGCCGCCGCCATCAACACCCTCATCCTGGTGGTGTCGTCGGTGACCTGTCAGATGGGTGTTCACGCCGCGGAGCATGGCCAGGTCAAGCGGACCAAGGGCCTCGGCGCCATCACCTCCTGGGGCATGCGCGAGTGGTACACCCTGACCTTCATCATGGGCGCGGTGTTCATCGCTGGACAGGTCGCGGAGTACATCACCCTCATCGGCGAGGGTCACACCATCTCCTCGAGCGTCTATTTCTCGGCCTTCTTCTTGGCAACCGGCTTCCACGGCCTGCACGTGACCGGCGGCCTGGTCCTGTTCCTGCTCACCCTTGCCCGCACCTACATGGCTCGTCGGTTCACCCACGAGCAGGCGGTCACGGCAATGGTCGTTTCCTACTACTGGCACTTCGTTGACGTCGTGTGGATCATCCTGTTTTCGGTGATCTACATCGTGCGCTGACCCCCAACCCGAGAAAGGTGACTGTGGTGATGAGAGTCCTCTCCACGAAACGGCACAGCCGGGCAGCCAAACCCGTGCTGCTGCTCTTGGCCTTGATCCTGGTGGGGTGTGTGTACACCTTCGTCAGCCCCTCGGCTTCTGGGCAGGCTGACACCAATGCGTCGACCCAGATGGCCCAGGGCAAGGAGATCTTCCAGCAGAACTGCTCCTCCTGTCATGGCCTCAACGGCGAGGGAACCACCCAGGGGCCGTCCTTGGCCGGTGTCGGCGCGGCTGCGGTCGACTTCCAGATGGGCACCGGCCGCATGCCGATGGCTCGTCCCGAGGCTCAGGCCCCCTCCAAGAACACGAAGTTCACCGATGAGGAAATCGCTTCGGTCGGCGCCTACGTCGCCTCTCTGACCCCCGGTCCGGAGGTCCCCTCCTCCCAGACCCTCAACACCTCGGGATTGAGTGCTGGGGAGCTGGCTCGGGGCGCTGAGCTGTTCAAGACCAACTGCTCAGCCTGCCACAACATTGAGGGACGCGGTGGCGCGCTCCCGGAAGGTGCTTACGCGCCTTCCCTCATGAAGACGTCCGACAAGCACATCTACGAGGCCATGCGCACCGGCCCGCAGCAGATGCCGGTGTTCTCCAAGTCGGTCATCACCGACCAGGACGCCCGCGAGATCATTGGCTACCTCCAGACCGCACACTCTGAGCCCAACAACGGCGGATTCGCCCTCGGCGGCATCGGCCCGGTCACTGAGGGCCTGTTCGGTTGGATCATCGGCATTGGCGGCCTCGTCCTGGTCGCCGGATGGCTGGCACGGAAGGGGGCTCGCGCGAAGTGAGCGACAAGTACACCGAACGCAACGACCTGCCGGTCGAGAACCCGGGCGTCGAGCCCCACGTCGAGCGGTACACCGACGCCAATCCGAAGGCCGGAAACCGGGCCTACCTCCAGGTGATCACCCTGCTGGGACTGGTCCCCGTTCTCGCCATCGCCTTCGTCGTCTTCTACTTCGCGATCCCCCGCGACGCCACCATCGAGATCGGGCCGCTCCACATGAACGCCTCGACCTTCGCGCTGGGTCTGTGTGCCGGCCTCGCGGTGCTGTTCATCGGCATCGCCTGCATCCACTGGGCCAAGCAGATCATGGGCGACGAAGAGATCGTTCAGGAGCGGCACCCGGTCAATTCCGATACCGCTGATCGCGAGGAGTTCGCCAAGCAGTGGCGCATCGGCGCCGAGCAGTCCGGCCTCTCCCGACGCAAGCTCATCGGCAGCGCCCTTGGTGGTGCCATCGGCATCATGGCTGTCCCGGCCATCGTCACCCTTGCTGACCTCGGTCCGAAGCCCGGCCCCGGAATGCGTCGCGCCACCATCGAGCGCACCATCTGGGCCGAGGGCGTCCGACTCGTCAACGACATCACCTTCCAGCCGATCAAGGCCTCCGACCTCGAGATCGGCCAGCTGGTCAACGCGGAGCCCGAGAACCTCAAGGATCTCGAAGGCGCTGAGTTCCAGCGTCAGAAGGCCAAGGCCGCCATCCTCATCGTCAGGATGGATCCTGATTCCATCAAGATCCCCGAGTCCCGCAAGGACTGGCAGGTCGGCGGTATCCTGTCCTATTCCAAGATCTGCACCCACGTCGGTTGCCCCGTCAACCTGTGGGAGCAGCAGACCCACCATCTGCTGTGCCCCTGCCACCAGTCGACCTTCGATCTAGGTGACTCCGGTGTCGTCGTCTTCGGTCCCGCCGGACGCTCGCTGCCGCAGCTGCCCATCACCGTCGACGACAAGGGTTACCTGGTCGCTCGCAGCGACTTCACCGTTCCGGTGGGCCCGTCCTACTTCGAGCGAGATTCTCGTCACGACTACAAGAAGGGTGACAACTGATGGCCCGGCCAACTGGCATCGCCGAGGAATCACCCACCCTGCGCACTGCGACGGCTGACGACAAGCCCTCGGGCCGCGGGATGCGGATCGTCAACTGGCACGACGACCGTTTGGGTCTTGCCAAGATGGGCAAGGAGAACCTGCGCAAGGTCTTCCCTGACCACTGGTCCTTCCTGCTGGGCGAGATTGCTCTCTACTCCTTCGTCGTCCTACTGCTCACGGGTGTCTTCCTCACTATCTGGTTCAAGCCGTCGATGGCCGAGGTCGACTACAACGGTCCGTACCAGTTGCTCAAGGGAACGCCCATGTCGGAGGCGTTCGCCTCCACCCTGGACCTCTCCTTCGAGGTGCGTGGTGGCCTGCTGGTCCGCCAGATCCACCACTGGGCAGCCATCCTCTTCGTGGCAGCAGCCACCGTCCACATGCTGCGCATCTTCTTCACGGGTGCCTTCCGCAAGCCTCGTGAGATCAACTGGCTGATCGGCCTGGGGCTCTTCATGCTGGCCATGGTTGAGGGCTTCGCCGGATACTCGCTGCCTGACGACCTGCTCTCGGGCACCGGTCTCCGCTTCGCCGACGGCCTGATGCGTGCCATCCCGCTGGTGGGCACGTGGGTTGAGTTCTTCGTCTTCAACGGCGAGTTCCCCGGCACCGCGATCGTGCCCCGTCTCTACATGGTGCACATCCTGTTGATCCCGGCCCTGCTGCTGGGCCTGGTGGCCGCACACCTCGCCCTGGTCGTGTACCACAAACACACCCAGTACCCGGGACCCGGACGGACGGAGAAGAACGTCGTGGGCTACCCGCTGTTCCCGGTGTACGCCGCCAAGGCCGGTGGCTTCTTCTTCGTGGTCTTCGGCGTCCTGACCCTCATGGGCACCTTCATGCAGATCAACCCGGTCTGGAAGTTCGGCCCCTACAACCCGGGCGAGGTCACCGCTGGATCCCAGCCTGACTGGTACATGGGTTGGCTCGAGGGCGCTGTCCGTATCACACCGAACTGGGAGTGGCACATCGGTCACACCACCTGGAGCTGGAACATCTTCCTGCCCGGTGTGTGCCTCATGGGCGTGCTGTTCACCCTCTTGGTGGCATGGCCCTTCGTCGAGAAGTGGATCACCGGTGACGAGTCCGAGCATCACCTGCTCGACCGTCCGCGCAACGTCCCGACACGTACCGCCCTCGGTGTTGCTGCCATGAGCTGCTACGCCATGTTCTGGTTGTCGGGTGCCAACGACATCATCGCCACCCACTTCCACCCGTCGCTGAACTCGATCACGTACTTCATGCGTGGTGCGATCTTCATCGTCCCGATCATCACCTACCAGATCACCAAGCGGATCTGCGTGTCCCTGCAGCGTGCTGACCGTCAGCGCCTGCTGCACGGGTCGCCCTCGGGTGAGATCATCCGCGAGCCCGATGGCGCCTTCCACGAGGCTCACGTGCCGGTGAGCGAGGAGGAGGCCTGGACCCTCACCCAGCAGAAGACCTACCCGGTCCTCACCGCTGGTTCCATCGACGACCGCGGCCGTCGCGTCAGCAAGAAGCGCGCTCGCTGGATGAAGTGGTTCCTCGGGGACAACGTTCCCAAGGTCACCCGCGAGGAGTTGGAGGCCGCTCGCCACCACACCGAGATCGGTTCCGGTCACTCCGCGGGCAATGCCGAGATCACCAACTGACCCCTTCTGAACCCGTACGAAGGCCCCTCGGTCGAGGGGCCTTCGTCATGCCTGGATGCGCAATCTCTGCCAGTTGAGCTCCCACTCCTGCGGATCGGGGGCATGGGCGCGCAGCATATCGACTCCTCCACCCAACCCCTCGTCATCCCAGTGACGGCGAGCCTCTTCCATGAGGTGGTCGGGCAGGGTCCCACGCACATTGGTGACTCGCCACCACTCCACCTCATGACCGTGACCGGCCATGATCGTGCCGACCCGCCGTGGGGAGGTTCCGACGAGCTCGGCAAGGTCAGAGTAGGACACCACCGTTCTCGGCGGCAGGGCTTCCACCGCGGCCAATACGTCATCGACGATCGAGCTCATGACACCAGTGTGCCGCGACCCGTCAGGACATGACTGGAGAATGACGACGTGGGAGAATGGGAACGTGCGTTTTCTCAACGAGCAGCCGAACTACGACCTGACGTACAACGACGTCTTCATGGCCCCGAACCGTTCCTCGGTCGGGTCTCGGATGAATGTCGATCTGACGTCGACCGACGGGCTGGGCACTCCCCTACCCCTCGCTGTGGCCAACATGACCGCAATCTCCGGACGACGGATGGCCGAGACGATCGCCCGCCGCGGCGGCATCGCCATCCTGCCCCAGGACATCCCCGCTGACTTCGTCGCGAGGTCCATACGTCGGGTCAAGGGTGCCCACACCCGCTTCGACACCCCGGTCACCGTCAATCCCACGACGACCGTCGGCGAGGCCATGAATCTGCTCAACAAGCGCGCCCATGGCGTCGTCCTCGTCATCGAGGACCATCGCCCGGTCGGACTGGTCTCCCCTGCCGAGGCGGAGGGCGTCGACCGCTTCGCCCAGTGCCATGAGGTCATGACCACCGACCTCACCTTGGTCGGCCCTGACGCCAGCCCGGACGACGTCTTCCAGGCCCTCGCAGAGCGTCACCAGAAGGTCGCTGTGGCCGTCGACGAGACCGGCGTCCTCGTCGGCATCATGACGTCCCGTGGCGCGCTGCGCACCGAGATCTACCGCCCTGCCGTCGATCCCGACGGTCGCCTCATGATCGGCACTGCCATCGGCATCAACGGCGACGTCGCCGGTCGCGCTCGTAGCGCTCTGGACTCCGGTTCCGACGTCCTCGTCATGGACACCGCTCACGGCCACCAGGACCCCATGATCCGGGCCATTGGCGTGGCGGACAAGGTTCGCACTGCCTTCCAAGAGAAAACCGGACGCCGTATCCCTATCGTGGCTGGCAACATCGTCACCCGGCGCGGCACCCTGGACCTGCTGGAGGCCGGGGCGGACATCATCAAGGTCGGTGTTGGACCGGGCGCCATGTGCACCACCCGTATGCAGACCGGCGTCGGGCGCCCCCAGTTCTCGGCGGTGCTGGAGTGCGCTGAGGCAGCCGCCGAGGCCGACGGGGCCATCTGGGCTGATGGAGGCATCCGTCACCCCCGTGACGTCGCCCTCGCCCTGGCGGCCGGAGCCGGATCGGTCATGATCGGCTCGTGGTTCGCCGGCACCCACGAGTCCACCGGAGCCATGCTCGTCGATCACGATGGCCGCCTGTACAAGGAGTCCTTCGGGATGGCCTCGGCCCGTGCAGTTCGTCACCGCACCCGCCAGCGCAGCGCCTTCGAGAGGGCCCGCGCTGCCCTGTTCGAGGAAGGGATCTCCCAGTCGAAGATGTACCTGGATCCCCAGCGTCCTGGAGTTGAGGACCTCGTCGACTTCATCACCTCCGGAGTGCGATCCTCCTGCACCTACGCCGGCGCGGCCAACCTCGAGGAGTTCCACGAGAAGGCCGTCATCGGCGTGCAGTCCCCCTCGGGATATGAGGAGGGACGTCCCCTGCAGCGCAGCTGGACCTGAGCTGCTGGCGAACTGTCACCGTCGCTCGCCCTGGCCCGACCTTGTCAGTTCTAGGGTGAGAGGCATGACAGCAGATCGAATCCTCATCATTGGTGGCCATGGACACGTCGCCAGGCACTTCGCCCAGCACGCCAGTTCGAAGGGTCGTCACGTCGATTCCGTCATTCGGCGTGAAGACCAAGCTGCTGACGTCGTCAGGTGCGGCGGGAATCCCATCGTCGCTGATGTCACCTGTCTGCGCCCTTCTCAGTGGGACGACCTCGTCAACAGTCACGACGCTGTGGTGTGGTCGGCCGGAGCAGGTGGCAAGGGCAGCCCCGAGGACACCTATGCCGTCGACCGCGATGCCTGCAAGCACCTCGTCGACGCCATTGCGCGTTCCTCCCACGGACCGCGGTTCGTGCTCATCTCGTGGTGCGGCAGCCCCGACCACGGTGTCCCCTCCGACAACGACTTCTTCCCCTATGCCGACGCAAAGGCCGATGCCGACCGCCACACCATGCGCTCGACGGTTCAATGGACCATCCTCGGCCCGGTGACCCTCAGCCACGATCCCGCCACCGGCATCCATGTGTTGGAGGAGGGCGAGGACTACAAGGACGCCACCGTGTCCCGTGAGGCCGTCGCTCAGGCGGCTCTGGCCTGTCTGGACGACGAGACCACGGTTGGCCGGTTCATTCGCTTCCGTAACGGTTCTCGGCCCATTGCAGAGGCCATCTGAGCCAGGACCGCCAGCAGTATCCTCCGACGAAAAAGGCCGGGACCGTCATCATGACGGTCCCGGCCTTCACATTGTCGGTGAGACGCGGTCAGTGCTGGTAGTCCCCGCGGTAGTACTCGAATGCCCAACCCGAAGCAGCCCAGATTCCGATGCCCAGACCGAGCAGCGAGATCCACCACCCGAAGACCGGACCGAGGCACATGATTGCCACGACGAGAGCACACCAGAAGGGCCAGATGCTCTGCGGTGGGAAGAATCCCACTGGTCCAGCCCCGTCGATCACCTCAGCATCCTTCTCGTCGGAAGGACGCGGATTGATCTTCTTGGCGACGACCTGGACGTAGAAGAACACCATCAGGGCCATGGCCCCCGACAGCCCCAGCACCCAGGTGCCGGCGACCTCATGGGCGGTGAACCAGTAGATCGGGGTGACGACAAGGTAGAACAGACCAAGTCCGCCAAAGACCCAACGTTCCGGTTTCATCAGGCATCCTCCTTGCCGGAGTGGACGAGTTCACGCGGGTTAGCTTCCTCGGTCTCGGGAGCCAGGGCGGCCTCCGGATGGTTGATGTCAAAGGCCGGGGAAGTGGAACGAACGCGAATCATCTTGGTGAAGTTGTGGGCAGGCGGCGGACACGAGGTGGCCCACTCGAGGGTACGGCCCCAACCCCACGGATCATCGACCTCGATGTTCGGGTCATGACGGGTGATCCAGACGTTCCAGGCGAATGGCAGCATCGAGATGGCCAGCAGGAAGGCGCCGAAGGTCGACACCTGGTTCAAGAGGGTGAATCCCTCCCAGGAGCCATAGTCAGCGATACGACGCTGCATGCCCTCGACACCGAGCCAGTGCTGGACGAGGAAGGTGGTGTGGAATCCGACGAAGAGAGTCCAGAAGTGAATCTTGCCCCAGGTCTCGTTGAGCATGTGCCCGGTGATCTTCGGCCACCAGTAGTAGAAGCCGGCGAACATCGCGAACACCACGGTGCCGAACAGCACGTAGTGGAAGTGGGCCACCACGAAGTAGGTGTCTGAGACGTTGAAGTCCATCGGCGGGCTGGCGAGCATGACGCCGGTCAGACCACCGAAGAGGAAGGTCGTCAGGAAGCCGATGGCGAAGAGCATCGGTGTGTCGAAACTCAACGACCCGCCCCACATCGTGCCAATCCAGTTGAAGAACTTCACGCCCGTCGGAACGGCAATGGTGAAGGTCATGAAGGAGAAGAACGGCAGAGAGACCGCACCGGTCACGAACATGTGGTGGGCCCACACAGACACCGACAGACCGCCGATGGCCAGGGTGGCGAACACCAGACCGACATAACCGAAAACCGGCTTGCGACTGAAGACCGGGAGGACCTCGGTGATGATGCCGAAGAACGGCAGGGCGATGACGTAAACCTCAGGGTGTCCGAAGAACCAGAAGAGGTGCTGCCACAGGATCGGTCCGCCATTCGCAGCATCGAAGATGTGGGCTCCCAGAGCTCGGTCAGCCTCGAGGACGAGCAGACCGGCGGACAGCACCGGGAAGACGACCAAGACCATGATCGAGGTGATGAGGATGTTCCAGGAGAAGATCGGCATCCGGAACATCGTCATACCCGGAGTACGCATGAGGATGATCGTCGTCACGAAGTTGACGGCACCGAGGATGGACGACAGACCCAGCAGGTACAGACCCATGACCCACAGATCACCACCGACTCCCGGGGAGTTGATGGCGTCCGAGAGCGGGGCGTAGGCGAACCAACCGAAGCTGGCAGCGCCACCAGGGGTGAGGAAGCCGCCACAGGCCATCAACGAGCCGAAGAGGTACAGCCAGTACGCGAACTGGTTGATACGGGGGAAGGCGACGTCGGGGGCACCGATCTGGAGAGGCATGAAGAAGTTCGCAAACCCGGAGAACAGCGGGGTGGCGAACATCAACAGCATGATCGTGCCGTGCATCGTGAAGAGCTGGTTGAAGGTCTCCTGGTGCATGAACTGCATGCCGGGATAGGCCAGCTCGGCTCGGATGAGCAGGGCGAGAATGCCACCAAAGGCGAAGAAGAACAGCGACGTGCCGAAGTACAGCCGTCCGATCTTCTTGTGGTCGGTGGTCGTCATGTAATCCCAGACGAGAGCGCCGAAGCTCGTCTTGCGACGCTCCTCGCGTGTCACCGCAGGACGCACCGCGGTTCGCTGGGCGATAGATGCGCTGGTCACTTCTTCTCCCCCTCCTTCGATTCGGCGGTGGTGAGGGCGGCGACGGAATTCGGAGGCTTGATCTCACCGATGTCGCCCTGAGCCTTGAGCTGCCGGAGGTGCTTGTTGTAGTCCCCGACCGACACCACATGCACCTTGAAGATCATGTTGGCGTGGTAGGTACCACACAACTCGGCGCACTTGCCGTCGTAAACGCCGATCTTCGTCGGGGTGAGGTCGAACTGGTTGGGATGACCTGGGATGACGTCCATCTTGAAGTAGAAGGCCGGAACCCAGAAGGAGTGGATGACATCGGCGGAATTGAGGTGGAAGCGCACCGACTCGTTCACGGGAAGGTAGAGATCCGGGATCTTCTCGATGGTGCCCACCTCATGGGTGACGGCACCGCCGACATCCGGGTTCTTCTGTTCCATGTAGTTGAACGTCCAGGACCACTTCTGTCCGACGACATTGACGACATGCTGAGGCTCGGGATTCTTCTCGAGCACCTTGTTCTCAGTACGGACGGTGTAGAAGAACAGCACGCCGATGACGAGGAACGGAACGATGGTGTACAGCACCTCAAGCGGAAGGTGGTACCGCGACTGCCGTGGAATCACCGGATCTCCGTCCTTACGACGGAACTTGAAGGCTGCGTATCCGATGAGGCCCCACACGAACACACCGATGACGAGCGCCGAAACCCATGCACCAATCCACATGTTTCCCATGTGCACGGCACGGTCGGACGCCGGATCGACGAGACCGAGACGAGCTGCACGTCCGGGTCCGGTGTCACCACAGCCGCTCAGTGCCAGTACCGCAATCATTGCGGCACAGGCACCACCGACCTTCCCGGCAACACCGCTGCCACTTCGGGGCACGTCCCGGTCAAGGTCGTGTCGCCAGCTGACTCTGCGTCCCACGGCTCACCCTTCCCCATTGCAAGCCCGGCCCCGACCCGACGGTGGGGACAGGTGACTGTTGTGTCTGTCACACCGAACAATAGCGAAAATAAGGCGCTCCGTCCGCCCAGCAGGACTGACGAAACGCCTCAATGACCCCAGAAGGTCTGTCGGGGAAGTGATCCCGGTAGTCAGAATCGGCTCAGTGGAAGGAATCCCCACAAGCGCAAGTGCTGGTCGCGTTGGGGTTGTCGATGGTGAACCCCTGCTTCTCGATGGTGTCCATGAAGTCGATCGTGGCACCGGCGAGGTAGGGAGCGCTCATTCGGTCGGTCACCACATTGACCCCGCCGTAGGTCTTGACGACGTCACCGTCGAGGTGGCGCTCGTCGAAGAAGAGCTGGTAACGCAGACCCGAGCAACCGCCGGGTTGCACGGCCAAACGCAGGGCGAGGTCGTCGCGTCCCTCCTGATCGAGCAGGGACTTCACCTTGGCCGCAGCGGCATCGGTGAGGACGATTCCATCGGTGGTGGGGGCGTTGACGGTGTCGGTCATGTGGACTCCAAGAACGTGTGATGGACGGTCCCGGGGGATGACCCGGGCGTTCGATCCTGGTGGATCGGGCGGGTATGTCGTCCCGTCGCATCGTCCACTGTATCCGCAGCGCCCCGTCGACATCGAACTGTGCCGATTAAGCGCGCAGCGGAACAGGGGTGCTTCACCTCTGTCAGCCGGGAATGAGACCGTCTCCGGCAGGGTTTTCCGAGAGCCAGACCGAGACCTCCTCGATCGTCGCCGAGACGTCGGGAACGATGAGGTCCGAGTCGACAATGTTGTCGTCGGCAATCGGGGTACCTATCGTGCGGACGGTCGTCACCAGCTCAGAGAGAGCCTCGGTGAGCTCACTCTGCGAGGTGGTCTCGATGGCGTGCTCGACGCGGGAATCAATACGGTTGAGATGGTTCATCTCGGTGTCGGGCACCTGCCACTGGCCCTCACCAACGATACGAATGATCATGACTGGCCCTCCTGACGTCGCACAGCACGCGATCCGGTTTCCGGGTTCATCCCCGCGCCGGAACCGGACTCGAGCTCCGGAGTGGAATTGTCGTGGCCGGTATCCAGCTGCGCCTTGAGGGCCGACAGCTCGGCATCGATGGAATGGTCACTGGCAAGGTTGTCGAGCTCGCGAGTGATGTCGTCGCCATAGCTACGGGTGGGATCCTCGATGGCTCCACTGACCATGAGTTCGTCAACGGCTCCTGCACGGGCCTGAAGCTCCATGGTCTTGTCCTCGGCACGCGTGATCGCCATGCCGATGTCGCCCATCTCCTCGTTCAGACCGGTGAAGGCCTCATTGATACGAGTTTGAGCCTCAGCCGCCGAGTAGGTGGCCTTGATGGTCTCCTTCCTCGTGCGGAAGGCATCCACACGAGCCTGGAGACGCTGGGAACCGCGGATGAGCTTCTCCTCCTCAGCCTGCAAGGTGGCGTGCTGAGTCTGCAGGTCGTTGAGCTGGGCCTGCAGGGTGGCTTTGCGGGTCAGGGCCTCACGAGCCAGATCCTCGCGGCCCTGCTCGAGGGCGCGAGCAGCCGCATTCTGCATCTTGTCGACGTCGGCCTGCAGCTGGTTCATCTGCAGCTCGACTCGCTTGCGGCTCGTGGCGACGTCGGCAACGCCCCTACGCACCTTTTGCAACATGTCGAGCTGACGCTGGTAGGAGTAGTCGAGGGTCTCGCGCGGGTCCTCAACCTTGTCGAGGGCCTTGTTCGCCTTGGAACGGAAAACCGTCGAAAGTCGTGCAAATATGCCAGCCATAGGTGGAGTCGTATCCTTCCCCTTCGGTGCTTGATGACTCCGGGAAGTCGTCAGCATTGCGGTTGCCTGACCATCAGAGTACGGGACCGCGCAACAACAACCCAGAGCAATACCCGTACAATCTTCTCAGCCCAGACAGGGTCGCCCCGGCTGGAACTGGCCACCGTGGGCACGAGTACGACACAAAAGAGGATGGATCGTGGGACTGTTCCGCCCCTACGAGCAGGGAGACAGCAAGAAAGCCGACTCGACGGACGAGACCGTCACGGCAGAGCCGGTGTCCAGCACCGAGTCCTCCCCGTCCTCGGCCACCGCTGCCCCAAGGCCCACCTCTGATGCGGCGAACACCAAGCAGGAGAAGCAGCCCGAGAAGAGGCGTCACGCTGACAAGAGCAACGGCGCTGCCAAGGAACACCGCGCAGCTGCACAGGCAACACCCGCGGCACAGCCCAAGCCTCGCCACATCGCGAAGAAGGGTCCGACCCCGACCCGCGCCAAGGCCGAGGCTGCCCGCCGTGAGCGCCTCAACCCGACCCTGAGCAAGAAGGAAGCCCGAAAGCGCGAGCGTCTGGCCAAGCGAGAGCGTCAGGCCGCCGCCATGGAGGCTGCCGAACGACGACCCGAGCGCGGTTACATCCGCGATTACGTCGACTCGCGCTGGACGTTCAGCGAGTTCATCATGCCGATCTTCCTGGCCGTCATGGTGATCTGGTTGGCCATGCTCTTCATCGCCCCCACCGCGGTCGGCGCCATCAACGCCATGTCCTTGGGCATGCTGATGGTCATGCTGTTGTGGCTGGTCGACTCCTGGCGACTGTGGCACGGGGCCAAGAAGGGCATCCGTGCCCGCTACCCCAACGCTCCTCTGCGCGGTCTGTGGGCCTATCTCAACAACCGGGCGATGACCGTGCGCCGGTGGCGCAACCCGGAACCGCGCATCGAGCGTGGTGAGAAGATCGACTGACACTGATCTCCAGACCAAACTCTGCGTCGTTGCCACGTCCGTATCCCTTCCGTGGCACGGACGTGGTTGTCTTGTAGGTATGAGTTACTCGTGGGTTTTCAAACAGTCTCGCGTCACCGTCAAGGGAGCTGAGCACCTCGGCGAAATTGGCGCTGGCCAGCAGTTCGAATCTCAGGAGGAAGCCGAGGCATGGCTCTCCGAGACCTGGCCCGAGCTGCAGGATGCCGGTGTCGACGAGGTCACTCTCATGCAGGACGAGGATGTCGTTTACGGCCCGATGGGGCTGTCCGAGGAGTGATCCTGGCGGCGGACCTTGACGGTCTGCCAGCTCATCACGACCCCGAAAACCGTTACTGCAACCCCAAGACCTGTGACCGTGGGGCGAGACTGGGCAATAGACTGACGTCGTTGCTCGTATGTCTGCACCGTGTCCGTGCGGGTGGCGGTGTAGGTGGCCTTGTGGCAGGTGTCTCCCGGATGCATCTCGACGCCACGGCACGAGATCGTCGGCGAGGCCATCACGACGATGCCCCACACGAGCAGGGCAATTCCGGCCATGACGGTGACGATGTCCAAGGCCATCCGCAACGTGGAATGGCTGGCACGACGAGAAGGCGCCGTGTCCTGGCTGGCCGGGGTGGTTGAGTTCACGAGCACACCATAACGGCGCGTCATTCGTACCGCACCGTCCCGCGCTCGACGCACCTCGACTAGGCTTCAGACGAGGCGTCGGCCCGAGTCTGACCGGGCCCATCCTGAACCGACCCCCCGAATGAGAGGAATCCTCGTGGCCAAGAGCACCGAGCTACCCATCCGTCCGCGTCCCGATCTCAAGGTCTCCCGCAATGCCAACGGCGCCGACGTCGTGATTGCCGGCCTGGTCGAGGGCTCCCAGGGCCCCGTCGTCCAGGGACTTGCACCGCGAGCCGTGAAGGAGGCCGAGGAGACCTTCGGCGCTTCACTGGCCGAGGTTGCCATTCGCGCTGGCGGCTCGACGAAGCTTGGGTCCACCGCGGTGCTGCCCTGGTCCGGGAACAACCTCGTTCTGGTCGGCTGCGGAGCTGAAGGATTTGACGGTGAGGCCCTACGCAAGGCTGCCGGTGCCGGCGCCCGTGCCGCCGCGGCCCTGTCGCACGGAACCAGCCTCAAGGTCGCCGTCGACATGGGAACCGGCTCGGCTGAGCAGGTTCGTATCGCTGCCGAGGGTGCCCTGCTCGGTTGCTACAAGGTGCCTGTCGTCACCGCGAACCCGGATGTCCCCGAGGTCTCCACTGTGACCATCGTCTCCAATGCTCGTGGCGCCAAGCCCGAGCTCGACAAGGCCCGGATCCTCGCCGATGCCGTCTATACCGCTCGTGACTGGGTGGATGCCCCGGCCAACCTGCTCTACCCGAAGACCTTCGCCGCCTCAGTGCAGTCGTGGTGCAAGGACCTCAAGGACGTCAACGTCGAGGTTCTCGACGAGAAGGCTCTCGTCCGTGGCGGATTCGGGGGCATCCTGGCCGTCGGCGGCGGCTCGGCCCGTTCCCCGCGTCTGGTCCGCGTCGAGTACGCCCCGGAAGGTGCCACCACCACCCTGGCCCTGGTGGGCAAGGGCATCACCTTCGACTCCGGCGGCCTCGACATCAAGACTGCTGCCGGCATGTACACCATGAAGTGCGACATGGGCGGTGCTGCCGCGGTGCTCGCCACCGTGGGCGCGGTCGCGCGTCTGGGCCTCAACGTCCGCGTCATCGCCTACGGCTGCATGGCTGAGAACATGCCGTCCGGATCGGCATGGCGCCCTTCCGACGTCGTCACCATGTATGGCGGCAAGACCGTCGAGAACGGCAACTCCGACGCCGAGGGCCGCATCGTCATGGCTGACGGCCTGGCTCGTGCCTGTGAGGACGAACCGGACTACCTCGTCGACATCTCCACCCTCACCGGCGCCTGCATGGTCGCCCTCGGCAACCACACTGCCGGAGTCATGACCTCCGGAGCACAGGCTGCCGACACCCTGCTGGACGCCTCCGAGGCCGCCGGCGAGGACTTCTGGGAACTTCCCATCACGGACGAGGTCCGCGAGCACCTGCACTCTGACGTCGCCGACGTCAAGTCCTCCGGTGGTCGCGAAGGTGGCGCGATGCTCGCCGCCGCCTTCCTGCAAAGCTTCGTGGCCCCTGGAATCGACTGGGCCCATCTCGACATCGCCGGCCCGGCCTACAACAACGCCACACCGCACGACTACACCCCGATCCAGGGAACCGGATTCGGGGTGCGCACCTTGGTGCAGCTCGCCGCCAATCTGGCTGACTGATCAACTCGATCGTCGGGAGGGCAGGGTCCACGGGCCCTGCCCTCCGCCACGTTCGGATGAGATTTTTCCGACTTCAGAAATGGGACCAACTGCACATTTGCCCATAGTCCGGCTAGGCTTGCAACGAATCCGTCGCGGCTTGCAAAGGAGCTCCAACACATGTCGACCGAAGTCACTCTTCCCGCCCTGGGCGAGTCCGTCACCGAAGGCACCGTGTCCCGCTGGCTCAAGGCCGTCGGAGACACCGTCGAGGCTGACGAGCCCCTACTCGAGGTGTCCACCGACAAGGTAGACACCGAGGTCCCCTCCCCCGCCTCCGGCACCCTGCTCGAGATCAAGGTCCCCGAGGACGAAGACGCCGAGGTCGGCGCCGTGCTGGCCATCATCGGCGACCCCTCCACCGCCGAGTCGACTCCAGCTGAGGCCCCCAGCGGAAATGACGAGACCCCCGAGTCGGAGCCTGAGCCCGAACCCGCCGCCGAGGAGAAGCCTGCTCCGGCTGCTGGTGGTGCGGCCAAGGGTGTTGAGGTCACTCTGCCGGCTCTGGGCGAGTCCGTCACCGAAGGCACCGTGTCCCGCTGGCTCAAGGCCGTCGGAGACACCGTCGAGGCTGACGAGCCCCTACTCGAGGTGTCCACCGACAAGGTAGACACCGAGGTCCCCTCCCCCGCCTCCGGCACCCTGCTCGAGATCAAGGTCCCCGAGGACGAAGACGCCGAGGTCGGCGCCGTGCTGGCCATCATCGGCGACCCCTCCACCGCCGAGTCGGCTCCTGAGCCCACCGAGCCCAAGGCTGAGCCCGCCGAGAAGGCCGAGCCCGAGCCGGTGAAGAGCAAGGCCGAGAAGGCCCCGGCCCCGCCCCGGCTGCCCCGAAGCCCCCTGAGGCCCCGATGCCGACTGGCACCAACGAGGTCGCCCCGCGCGCCACCAACCCGTCCTCCGACGTCTATGTCACCCCGCTGGTCCGCAAGCTGGCCAAGGAGAACAACGTAGACCTGTCCACCATCACCGGAACCGGTGTCGGTGGTCGCATCCGCAAGCAGGACGTGCTGGCCGCTGCCAAGTCCGAGGAGGCCCCGGCCCCCGCTCCGGCTCCCTCCGCCACTCCGGCTCCGGCCTCCCCGAAGCCCACTGGTTCGGCTCGCAAGGCCTCTCAGGAAGTCTCTCCGGAGGCTGCCGCCCTGCGTGGCACCACCGAGAAGATGAGCCGTCTTCGCAAGGTCATCGCCTCCCGCATGGTGGAGTCCCTGCAGGTGTCCGCCCAGCTCACTGCCACCGTCGAAGTGGACATGACCGCCATCTCCCGTATCCGCAAGGCCGAGAAGGCCGCCTTCAAGGCTCGCGAGGGAGTCGGCCTGTCCTACCTGCCGTTCATCACCAAGGCTGTCGTCGAGGCTCTCAAGGCCAACCCGAAGTTCAACGCGAACATTGACACCGAGGCCGGGACGATCACCTACGGCGCCTCCGAGAACATCGGCATCGCCGTCGACACCCCGCGTGGCCTGCTGGTTCCGGTCATCAAGAACGCCGGCGACCTCAACATCGCTGGACTGGCTCACCAGATCGGCGACCTCGCTGCTCGCACCCGTGACAACAAGGTCACTCCCGATGAGCTGGCCGGTGGCACCTTCACCATCACCAACTACGGTTCGGCCGGTGCTCTCTTCGACACCCCGATCGTCAATCAGCCCGAGGTTGCCATCCTCGGCACCGGTGCCCTGGTGAAGCGCCCGGTCGTCGTCACCAACGAGTTCGGTGAGGACACCATCGCCATTCGCGACATGATGTACCTGTCGCTGTCCTACGATCACCGCCTCATCGACGGTGCCGTGGCGGCCCGCTTCCTGTCGGGCATCAAGGCCCGTCTGGAGGAGGGTGACTTCGCCGGAGAGTTCTGATTCGAACCTCATGACGGGGTCCGGTGTGGAATTCCACACCGGACCCCGTCGCGTGTCCGGACTACCATGGGTCAGCGTGACAGACGCCCAGAATCACTCCTGCGATCGCGACGACGCCCAGGCGACCCCACAGCCCACCACACCCCAGGTCGTTGCCGGGGTGGCCCCGAAGGGATGGGTGGACCATCCCGCTGGCTTGGAATTCGAATATCTGGGCATCGCGGACAACCCCCCGGTACGCACCGAGTACAACGAGTGCTGGGCCCACCAGCGTGAGGTCCACGCCGAGGTCTCCAGCCATCAGCGTCCCAGCACGGTCATCTACGTCGAGCACGACCCCGTCTACACCGCCGGGCGACGGACCCGTCCGGAAGCCTACCCCTTCGATGGCACCCCTGTCGTCCCGGTGGATCGTGGCGGTGAGATCACCTGGCACGGTCCGGGACAGCTGGTCGGATACCCCATCGTCTTCCTGCAGCGCGGCATCGGTGTCGTGGACTACGTGCGTCGCGTCGAGGAATCGGTCATCCGCCTCGTCGCCGAGTACGGGTTGAAGGCCGGTCGCGTCCCCGGACGCACCGGAGTCTGGTTCCCCTCCGACGGCGTCGGACCGGAGCGCAAGGTCTGCGCCATCGGTATCCGGGTCTCTCGTCAGACGGCGATGCACGGATTCGCCCTCAACATCGACCCCGACACCGCAGGGTTCGACAACATCATCCCCTGTGGTATCTCCGATGCTGACGTCACCAGCATGGGACGCGAGCTGCGACGCCTGCATGGCCCCGACGCCGAGGTGCCGTCCATGCTGGAGGTGGCGGACAGGCTCGAGCCCATCCTCACCGAGATGATGTCCTTTCAGCCCTACGAGATGAGCCCGGACATCCCGCGTCGGGGGCACCCGGCGTTCCTCCACCCGATGTCGTGAGTCTGTCCGCCATCCCGGCTACAGTTCCCCCTACCCCACCCCAAAGGAGATGTTGGTGACGCATCCCACCCGTGCCCGCGCCACTGGACCGCTGCTGGCGGTCACGGGTGTCGTCATGACCGTCATCGCCGCCGTGACCGGTCGGCTCCGGACCCTGGAGCCTCGTCTGCTGGGTAGGGAAAATCCGGACGTCCTCACCAGCGTCCTCCATGCCGTCGTCGGGACCCTGTTCTGGACAGCTCTGGTGTGGACCCTGGCCGAACTCATTCGCGCCACCCTCTGCTCTCCCCACCGGGATGTCGTCGATCCCACCCATACCCGCGGGCGCCGGGCCTGGCTGGCAGCCCAGATGTGGGCGTTGCTGGCCCTGCTCATGATCCCGCTGGAGTCCGCCGACTCCGCCGGTCTGACCTTCGAACAGACCATCGTCGACCTGCCGACCTACATCACCTCGACCCCTTCTGTGACGGCCTGGCTCGTCGTCGCCGTGCTGGGCCTGGTGGTGGCGCTACTCGCCCTGCTCGCCACGCATCTTGGTGGCCTCGTCATGGCGACGTTGGTGACGGTTCTAGCTGCCCTGCCAATACCGGTGACCGGAGCCATCTCGGTGGGTCTCAACCACGACTTCGCCACCGACTCCGGGGCTCTTGCCGCCATCGGTATGACGATTGCAGCGGCGTGCGTTCTCGTCGAGGTCCTCGATGGGCCTGATTCCGCTGTCACCTGTCGGTTGTCCTGGCTGGAACGCGTCGGGGCCATCATCACCCTTGCCGGCGGAATCGTCGTCACCTGGCAGGGTCAGGCCGGGCATTCCTGGCTGTCGGACCGATGGGGGGTGGCCCGGGTCGTCCTGTTGATCGCATCAACGGTCTGGGTGATCCTCAGCTGGTTGCCTCAATCTCGGGTACGTGGGTGGCTTCGTCTCGGGATGGTCACCATCGTCCTGACCGTCCTGGGAGCCAGCAGCCAGCTGGTGCCCCCGCGCTACCTCATCGGGCAGACCCCCGCCGTCAACTACCTCGGTTACGAACTGCCACCGGCGCCCAGCACTGGTGTCCTGCTGGCCCCGGGCCGTCCCAACATCGGTTTCTGGACCCTGTCGATCCTGGGAATCGCGGGATACCTCTTCGCGGTGAGCATCATCAAGCGCCGCGGCGAAAAATGGTCCGGCGCTCGCATCGGGTCCTGGATCGGGGCATGGGTCGTCGTGATCTACCTGGCCAGCGTTGGCCTGTGGGAGTACTCCTCGATGCAGTTCAGCTGGCACATGTTGGTCCACATGACCTTCAACATGCTGGTTCCCGCCTTGCTGGTGCTGGGAGCGCCGGTAACTCTCATGAGGGAGGTCTTCCGTACCGGCGATGGCATCGACGACGGCCTCAACGGCCCCCACGACTGCCTCGTGGCCGCTCTGGAATGGCGTCCCACCAAGATCCTATTCGGCCCATTCGCAGCATGGATTGTCTTCATCGCCAGCTTCTACGTGGTGTACTTCACCCCGATCTTTGGCTACCTGATGCGCTACCACTGGGGACACCAGTGGATGTTGCTGCACTTCCTGATGGCCGGGTTCATGCTCTTCGAGTACGTCATCGGCCTGGACGACCTGCCCGCCTCCCTGCCTCACATCGGTCGGCTGGGCTTCGTCATCACTGCGATGCCCTTCCACTCCTTCTTCGCCGTCATCACGATGAATGCCCACCAGATCATTGGCAAGGACTTCTATCAGGCCCTGTCGATCCCGTGGGTGACCAACCTGCGCGACGACCAGAACCTCGGCGGCCAGATCACCTGGGCAACCGGCGAGATTCCGATGGCCCTGGTGCTCATCGCCCTGTGCGTGCAGTGGTTCGTCTCCGATCGGCGGGACCAGCGCCGGGTCGACGCCTCCGAGGATGCCAGCCTCGACGAGTCCCTCGCCGCCTACAATGACATGTTGGCTCGGATGGCTGGCCAGGAGATCAAGCCGCAGGACCCGGAGAACCGGTCATGACCGCGGTGACAACCGATGAGCAGGATGACGACGAGCCGGTCCTCCATTCCCCGGTCCAGCTCCAGATCGGCGGGATGACGTGCGCGGCGTGCGCCAACACCATCGAGAAGCGCCTGGCCCGTATTGACGGCGTGCATGCAAGCGTCAACTTCGCCTCCGAGCGAGCGACGGTCACTGGTATCGACGTCGAGGACGCCATCGCGGCCGTCAAGGATGTCGGCTACACCGCCGCTCCGCTGTCTGACGTCGATCTGGCCGTCGAGGCAGAGCGACGCATCACGATGCTGCGACGCCGTCTCATTGTCGCCGTCCTGCTGACGTTGCCCCTCATGGACATCGGGTTGGTACTGGCCCTCGAGCCACAGCTGCGCTTCCCCGCCTGGGACCGGCTGCTCGTCGTGCTCTCCCTGCCAGTGGTGTTCTGGTCGGCGTGGCCCTTTCACAAGGCGACATGGTCAAACCTGCGCCATGGCATGACCTCCATGGACACCCTGGTCTCACTGGGCGTGTTGTCCTCCTTCGGATGGTCCTTCGTCTCCATCCTCATCGGCGCCCAGGACGAGGAGGGGTACTGGCTGGGCTACGGCATCACCCCTGCTGGCGCCGACACCCTCTACCTCGACGTCGCTGCCGGGGTGACCTGTTTCCTGCTGGCCGGGCGCTATTTCGAAGCCCGGGCCAAGAGGTCGGCTCGCTCGGTGCTGACGGCCCTGGGCCAGTTGGCGGCCAGGAATGCGCGCGTGCTGCGCGACGGGGTCGAGACCCTCGTGCCCATCGAGAAGTTGCACAAGAGTGACCTCTTCGTCACCTTGGCTGGTGAAACCCTCGCCGCCGACGGGAAGATCGTCGAAGGGTCGTCGAGTGTTGACACCTCGATGATGACTGGCGAGCCGATGCCGGTCGACACCACCGTCGGATCAACGGTTCTGGGCGGAACGATGAACCTCACCGGACGCATCGTGGCGCGAGCCATCGGCGTGGGAACCCACAGTCAACTCGCCCAGATGGCGGTCATGGCCGAGGAGGCCCAGGCCCGCAAAGCCAACGTCCAGCGTCTGGTCGACAAGGTCGTCGAGATCTTCGTGCCGGCCGTGCTAGCCGTGGTCGTCCTCACCTTCTTCGGGTGGTGGATCGCCGGGGCAGGCATCCGTCATGCCTTGTCAGCGGCTCTCTCCGTGCTCGTCATCGCCTGTCCCTGCGCCCTGGGTCTGGCCACCCCCACCGCGCTCATGGTCGGGGTGGGACGCGGCGGTCAACTGGGAATCCTCATCAAGGGCCCGGAAGCGCTGGAGGCGTCAGGACGCATCGACACCGTCGTCCTCGACAAGACCGGTACCGTCACCACCGGCGACATGACCCTGACCGAACGGATCGCCGCCGACGGAGAGGACATCGACCGAGCCCACCGCTACGCCGCCGCCCTGGATCAGCACTCCACCCACCCGGTGGCCACGGCCATCGTCGCCGCTGTCGAGGGCACGATTCCGGAGTGCCCCAGCCCGCTCACCGTCGCCGGTCGCGGCTCTGCGGGCGAGGTCGACGGGCACGACGTCATGGTCGGCAATCCCGTCTTCCTCACCGAGGCCGGCATCACCATTCCCGGCGAACTCACCGACGCCGTCGATCAGGCCGCCAGTACTGGTCGTTCCACCGTCCTCGTCGCGATCGATGGCCGGGCCACGGCAGCACTCGTCATTTCCGACACCGTCAAGCCCGAGGCTCCTGCGGTCATCGCTCAGCTCAAGGGGATGGGGCTGCGAACCGTCCTCCTCACCGGTGATTCGAAGGCCGCTGCGGACGCCGTCGCCTCCCAACTCGGTACCGACGAGGTACTCGCAGACGTCCTGCCCACCGAGAAGGCCAAGATCATCGACGAACTACGGGCCGGGGGACGCGTCGTCGCCATGGTCGGGGACGGCATCAACGACGCCGCGGCCCTGGCCAGCTCTGATCTCGGCCTGGCGATGGTCACCGGCACCGACATCGCGATGCGCAGCGCGGACATCATCTGTGTGCGTCACCATCTCGGGGTCGTCCCAGACGCCATCGGGCTGTCACGACGCACTCTGCGCACCATCCGTGGCAACCTCGCATGGGCCTTCATCTACAACATCGCAGCTATCCCGATCGCAGCCGCCGGGCTCCTCAACCCACTGATATCCGGGCTAGCCATGAGCCTGTCGAGCCTCTTCGTCGTCACCCATTCACTGAGACTTCGCAACTTCGGTGCACACAGTTAAACTGACCGACGTGAGTGTCGAAGCAGACGGTAGAAAGCTCCTCCGAGTCGAGGTCAAGAACTCCCAGACCCCCATCGAGGACAAACCCCGCTGGATCCGCACCCGGGCCACGATGGGCCCTGAGTACCGTGACATGCGACGCCGCATGATCGACGGTGATCTTCACACGGTGTGCCAGGAGGCTGGTTGCCCCAACATCTTCGAGTGCTGGGAGGATCGCGAGGCCACCTTCCTCATCGGCGGTGACCACTGCACCCGTCGGTGCGACTTCTGCCAGATCGAGTCGGCCAAGCCGGAGGACTACGACCGGGACGAACCCCGCCGCGTCGCCGAGTCCGTCAAGCAGATGGGACTGCGCTATGCCACCGTCACCTCGGTCTGCCGTGACGACCTCGAAGACGAGGGAGCCTGGCTGTGCGCCGAGACCATCCGCCAGATCCACCAGGTGAATCCGGGAGTCGGCGTCGAGATGTTGGCTCAGGACTTCTCCGGCAAGCAGGATCTCCTCGACGTCGTCTTCGGGGCACGCCCGGAAGTCTTCGGGCACAACCTCGAGACGGTCCCCCGTATCTTCAAGCGCATCCGCCCCGGATTCCGCTACGACCGTTCGCTGGCCGTCCTCAACTCGGCCCACGAGGCGGGACTCATCACCAAGTCGAACCTCATACTCGGCATGGGAGAGACTCGTGAGGAGATCTCGGAGGCCATGCAGGCCCTGCATGACGCCAACACCGACCTGCTGACGATCACCCAGTACCTTCGTCCGAATGCCTACCTGCACCCCATCGACCGCTGGGTGACCCCGCAGGAGTTCGATGAGCTGGCCGAGGAGGCCCGCGAGATCGGATTCGTCGGTGTCATGAGTGGCCCGCTGGTGCGCTCCTCCTACCGCGCCGGACGTCTCTACCGTCAGGCCATGGAGGCTCGCGGGGAGAAGCCGGTCACCATCGTCACCGGGTACCGAGACGGGGAGAAGCCGGCTCCATTCGCGACCAAGGAATGATCAGGGACACCTGATCAGCTTGACGAGGAGGATTCCAGCGGCGCCCCGAGGTACATACACCGAAACCATGCCAAAGTAGGGCCACCGTCGCGAAACCGGTAGAATGCCGCGGAGTCCGTCCACTAACCTCGTCGGGAGCGTGTCAATGCCCAAGAGCCAGGCAGCCAAGGAACTCGCCGCCAAGCAGAAGGCGCAGGCCAAGGCCGAGAAGGAGCGTCGCAAGAACTCCGACAATCCCAAGGACTGGAGCACCGGCAAGCAGCTCGTCGAGACCTTCAAGCTGACTCGCCAGGTTGATCCCCAGCTCCTCTGGTGGGTCATTGGCGCCTTCGTCCTGGGCGTCGTGGTGTTCACCGTCCTCGGTCTCATCCTGACCGATCTGTGGTGGGCATGGCTCATCGTCGGCATCTTTGCCGGTGCTGCTGCCGCCATGTGGGTGTTCCAGTGGCGCGCCAAGCATTCCATGTACGCCCGGTTCAAGGGCCAGACCGGATCGGCCGAGGTCGCTCTCTCCCTGCTCGACAAGAAGAAGTGGACCTCCACCCCGGCGATTGCCTTCACCCGCCAGCAGGACGTCGTGCACCGCGCCGTCGGACCGGCCGGAATTGTCCTCATCGGCGAGGGACACGGCAACGGTCTGCGCAATCTGCTGGCCACCGAGACCAAGCGTCATGAGCAGGTCGCCTATGGCACTCCGGTGACCTCCATCATCATGGGCGACGGCAAGGGTGAGGTTCCGCTGGAGGACCTCGACAAGCACATCAAGAAGCTGCCCAAGGCTCTCAACACCGCCCAGGTGGACGAGGTCATCAACCGCCTCAAGGCCCTCGACGCGATGCGTCCGAAGGTGCCACTGCCCAAGGGCCCGATGCCCAGCTCCATGAAGGGCGCCCGCGCCGCCATGCGAGGACGCTGAGCCTCCGTTGGCCGGCACAAACCTCGTCAACGCCGATCGCATCTCGAAGTCCTGGGGCACTCGGACGGTCCTCTCAGAGGTGTCCCTGGGACTCTTGACGGGAGATGTCATCGGCGTCGTGGGTCGCAACGGGGACGGAAAATCGACCCTCCTGGCCCTTCTCACGGGCTCGTTGGAGCCCGATTCCGGGGTCGTGACGCGCACCAATGGGGTTTCCATCGGGGTACTCGCCCAGGCCGAGACCCCCAAGGGTGACGAGACCGTCCGTGACCTCGTCGTCGGTGGCCGTCCCGATCATGTCTGGGCGGCGGATCGCGAAGCTCGCCCCATCGTCGAGGACATGCTCTCCGACATCGACCTCGATCGCCCCATGACCGATTTGTCCGGTGGTGAACGGCGACGTGCTGCCTTGGTCTCAATCATGCTGGCAGACCATGACCTGCTCGTCCTCGACGAGCCCACCAACCACCTTGACGTGGAGGCCGTCGCTTGGTTGGCAGGCCACCTCCGCCACCTCCAGGAGCGTGGCGTCGCAATGCTCGTCGTCTCCCACGACCGCTGGTTCCTCGACGAGATCTGCACCGACATCTGGGAGGTTCACGACGCCACCGTCGAGGCTTATGAGGGCGGATACTCCGCCTACACCCTCGCCCGGGTGGAACGCGCCCGCATCGCTGCCAGCAACGAGGCCAAGCGTCAGAACCTGGCGCGCAAGGAGTTGGCATGGCTGCGTCGCGGCGCCCCTGCCCGCAGCTCCAAGCCTCGTTACCGCGTCGAGGCCGCGAACGCCCTCATCACCAATGTCCCCGAGCCCCGCGACAAGTTGGAGTTGGCACGCTTCTCCGCTACCCGTCTGGGCAAGGACGTGCTCGATCTCAAGGACGTCACCGTCACCGTGACCTCCGACGAGCTGGGTGAGCGCACCCTGCTTGACAAGGTGACATGGTCGATCGGCCCAGGTGACCGAATCGGTCTGGTCGGCGTCAATGGTGCCGGCAAGACGACCCTGCTCAATCTCTTCGATGGATCCCGGCAGCCCGACTCGGGCCGCGTTAAGCAGGGAAAGACCCTGCGACTTGCCCATCTGCGTCAGGAGGTTGACGACCTCGACACCACGGTGACGGTGCTGGAGTCAGTCAACGACGTCAAGGCCAGGACGAAACTGGCCACCGGCCGGGACGCCTCCGCCGCGGACCTGCTGGAAGGATTCGGATTCACCGGGCAGAAGCTCGTCACCCGTGTCGGCGATCTTTCCGGTGGGGAGCGTCGTCGTCTGCAGCTGTTGCGCCTCCTCATGGACGAGCCGAACGTGTTGTTGCTAGACGAGCCGACCAACGATCTCGACATCGACACCCTGCGCTTGCTCGAGGACTACCTCGACTCCTGGCCGGGGACGTTGATCGTCGTCTCGCACGACCGGTGGTTCCTGGAGCGGGTCTGCGACGTGGTGTGGGCCCTCGTGGGAGACGGCACGGTTGCCCTCCTGCCAGGAGGCATTTCCCAGTACCTGGAGCACCGTCGCAATCGTGAGACCGGTCCGTCGAAGTCGAGTCGAGTGGGCACCGAGGGGTCCCGGCAGAAGGTCAACACTGCGGCCCTGCGTCAGGCTCGCAAGGACATGGACCGGATTGACCGCCAGATGGGCAAGGTCCGCGACAAACTCGCCTCGTTGCACGAGGAGATGGCTGCCAAGGCCGACGACTACCAGGCCCTCGCCGATTTGCAGATGAAGGCCAATGACCTCGACGAACGGATGTCCGACCTCGAGGAGCAATGGCTGGAGGCCGCCGACATCGTGGAGAATTCGTGACACTGCAAGACGATGACACCAACGTTTCCCGGCCCCGCAGATCCTTGGCCATGCTGTGGCCAACGATTGCTACCCTCGTCATCACGGTCGCGTGGATGCTCATCATTCCCGACCCGATCGACCTCAGGATCTACCGGGACTGCGTGCGAGCGATGCTGCACGACCCGGAGACGCTGTACACCGCCACCTCGGTCATCGGTCTGGGATTCACCTATCCACCCTTCGCCGCGATCGCCCTCATCCCGCTGACCCTCCTGCCGTTGCGCGCCGCGACGATCCTTCACCATGCCGTCAGCGCGACTGCTCTCGTCGTCATGATCGACGTGGTGTGGCGCCGCTGCGGACGTCGACCTTCGGGCATCCTGACGGCTGTCGTCGCCGTGATCCTGGTGGCCAGCGAACCGATCGGCAAGAGCTTTGCCTGCGGCCAGGTCAATCTTCAGCTGGCTCTCCTGGTCGTCCTTGACGTCTTCGTTCTTCCCCGAAAGTGGCGCGGTGTCGGCGTTGGTGTAGCCACCGGGTTCAAGCTCACTCCCGGCATCTTCGCACTCTGGTACCTCGTCACCGGCCAGTTCAAAGCAGCCTTGCGAGCCGCTGGCACCGGAGTGGCAACGATTGCTCTCGGCTTCGCCATCGCACCCACGGCATCGTGGCAGTACTGGACCCATTACATGATCACCCCGAAGCGGCTGGGCGGGCTCACCTGGGCCGGCAACCAATCCCTCTCGGGGATGTTGTTGCGACTGGGGCTGGGAGACCTCACGCTGATCTGGCTCGTTCTCGTCGCCGTCTGCTGCCTGTTCGCTGGGATTTCCTCACGTCGGCTGTGGCAGCAGGGCGATGCTGACCAGGTGTGGTCCCTGCTGTGTGCCGGACTCTGCGGATGTCTGGTGAGCCCGGTGTCATGGTCTCATCACTGGGTGTGGGCACCGCTACTCATCGTCGCAGGGCTGGCAGACCGACGCCACGGCCGGCACGTTCTCGCCCTGCTCTGGGCCTTCGCCACCCTGACATGGATGGTCTGGTGGTTCCCAGCAGGTAATGACCTAGAAATTGCTGCGCCGTGGTGGCAGAAAGTCCTCACCGACCCTTACGAGATCCTTGGTATCGGGTCTCTCCTCTCCTTGGCCCGAAACAACCATGCATCCGTCGCACGACATGAGGCGGGCGGACCGTCTCCGGCCCGCCCCATACCCGTAACGCTCAATCACGCCACCGTGAACAACTGATCACCGCTGTTCACCGACGTGCCGGCAGCGGCGACACCACCGAGCTTGTCAGGAGTCGTGTCGAGGATGATGATCGGGCAGACCGCACTGCGACCGCCTTCGGCAATACGGGCAGGGTTCCACGTGATGAGCTTGTCCCCGACGGAAACCTCTGCCCCCTCCTCGGTGTGGAGGGTGAATCCCTCCCCCTCCAGCTGGACGGTGTCGATGCCCAGATGCACCAGCACCCCGAAACCGTCCGCCTGAAGGACGAAGGCATGCGGGTGCAGCTTGACGATGCGTCCCGCCACCGGGGCCACGGCGGTGACATCACCGTCGCCGGTGGGCTGCAGGGCGACGCCGGGGCCCACCAGCCCCTGTGCAAACACCGGATCAGGAACCTCGGACAACGTCATCAGGGTGCCGTCGAGGGGGGAAAGGATCGAGGGCATCAGCGCAGGTCCTCGATGTCCTCAGCGAGGGTGTCAGCCTCGGGGCCGACGACCACCTGGACGGAAGTTCCCTGCTGTACGACGCCGAATGCACCGGCTGCCTTGAGGGCGGCCTCGTCGACGAGGTCGGGGTCGTCAACCTCGACGCGCAGCCGGGTGATGCAGGCCTCGAGGTCGTCAATGTTGTCGTCGCCACCGAGGGCCGCCAGGATCTGTTCTGCCTTGCTCATGATGTCTCCTTGTCCTGGTTCGAGATGAACTCCGCCATGGAGGATCCTCGAACAAATACTGGCCCACCTTCCAAGTGGTCCAGACAACTAACACTGAACTCCATCGGGCCGCCCGGTGTCAAGAGACGGTCAGGGTCAAGAAGCGGTCAGGTCTCGTGATCCTCTCCCCACAAATCCTCCAGGTCGGAGGCGAGCAGGTCCGCATCAGGCCCGACGATCACCTGCACGCTTTGCCCCTGCACCGTCACACCATGGACCCCAGCACGACGCAGAGCCTGCTCATCAACCTGCTCGCAGTTTCGGACCTGGCAGCGCAGGCGGGTCACGCACGGCTCGATCGACACCACGTTGTCGACTCCCCCCAACGCCGCCAAGATGTGTTCAACACGCTTCATCGCGAACCTCCTCGAGGTGGATACAGGGTCCTACGTGGCCCGGAGATCGGCACCCACAGTTTGTAACGGTCTCCCCGGTACCAGGACCGGGAGTACGAGACAGCAAGATCGTCGGCATAGGTACGGCGGTTGATGGCCAGCAGGGGAGATCCCACCGGGATGTGCAACAGCTCACAGATCACCGCATCGCCACTGAGGGCCTCGATGGCATCCTCCCCCCAGGTGGGGACCAGTCCAGCGTCAGCCAAAGCCCCGTAAATGCTCGTGGGTACGCCATTCGCCAGCAGATCCGGCATCACTCGCGTGGAGATCCAAGTTCTTTCGACTGCCATCGGAATCCCGTCGGCCAGCCGCACCCGGTAGATGAAGTGGACGGATTCACCAGGCTCAATCCCCAGCCAGACAGCCACGTCCGGGGTTGCCGGCAGTTCCTCTCCGCGCAGCACCCTGGTATCGGGAATCATCCCACGTTGACGCATCTCCTCGCTGAAGGACGAGATCCGAGAC
Organism: Cutibacterium avidum ATCC 25577; assembly: GCF_000227295.1. Taxonomy (GTDB): domain Bacteria; phylum Actinomycetota; class Actinomycetes; order Propionibacteriales; family Propionibacteriaceae; genus Cutibacterium; species Cutibacterium avidum. The sequence continues at coordinate 2,409,818 of NZ_JH165054.1, forward strand.
TGGACGTCAACCTTCGGAGCCCGGACATAGGTTCCACTCCCCCGGCGACGTTCCAGCCGTCCGCTACTGACCAGCGAGTCCACCGCCTGGCGGACCGTCATCCGCGAGACTCCGAAACGCTCGGCAAGCTCACGCTCACTGGGAACGACATCCCCGACCGACAGACGGGTGTCGATGAGCTCGACGAGATAGTCCCGCACGGTCACGTACTTCATGCGTGAATTATGCCCCGGGTGCAGGGCTGACCACCGGTTGGGGATCGAACCCGACCGGAATGTTCACGTTCACACATTCTGCGCGCCCTCTTGTGATGGCAGTACCGGTGACCTATACTTCCGCAAGTGGTCCATACCACCCCACGGACCACCTGATGCCGAACCGACGTGGGCGAAGGCGTCGGACATGAGAACTCACTGCGGAGGAACTCCATGGCGAAAGACGCTGTTGCCACCAGCACGAAGAAGAAACGGCAGATACCCGGGTTCTCCCAGATGCAACGCATCGGACGCTCCCTCATGCTGCCCATCGCATCCCTGCCGGTCGCGGCCCTGCTCATGCGATTCGGAGCGGCCGACGTGCTGGGCGCGGACGGCGTGGCCAAGCACGCATCCTGGATGCAGCCAGTCGCTGACGTACTCGCTGGCGCCGGTGGCGCGATCTTCGACAACCTGCCCCTCATCTTCGCCCTCGGCGTGGCCGTCGGTTACGCCAAGAAGGCCGACGGCTCCACCGCACTGGCCGCCCTCATCGGCTATCTCACCTTCACAGGCGCAGGCACCTCCGACAAGACCCAGGGTGGCGTCCTGCACGCACTGGCCCCGTACTTCGCCAAGGACACCGGAGTCATCAACTACGGCGTCCTCGGCGGCATCGTCATCGGCATCATCGCCGCCAAGATGTACGAGAAGTACCGCCGCACCAAGCTGCCGACCTACCTGGCCTTCTTCGGTGGACGTCGCTTCGTGCCGATCGTCACCGCTGCGGCCTCGGTGGTCGCCGGTGTGATCATGGCCCTCATCTACCCTGCCTTCGACTGGCTGTTCAACAAGCAGGTCGGCGGATTCATCATGGCCCACGGGTCGAACCCGGCCACCGGATTCGTCTTCGGCACCATCAACCGTCTGCTCATCCCCTTCGGCCTGCACCACCTGCTCAACTCCTTGCCGTGGTTCCAGCTCGGTAACTGCACCAACGCTGCTGGCGAGACCTTGCACGGCGACATCACCTGCTTCTTCAGCGGCACGGCCGGCACCAATGCCTGGACCGGCTCCTTCATGACCGGCTTCTTCCCGATCATGATGTTTGCCCTGCCCGGTGCTGCCCTGGCCATTTACCACACCGCCAAGCCGGAGCGTAAGAAGATCACCGGTGGCGTCATGCTCTCGGTCGGCCTGACCGCCTTCCTCACCGGTATCACCGAGCCCCTCGAGTACGCCTTCGCTTACGTGGCCTTCCCGCTGTACCTCGTGCACGCCCTGCTCACCGGCTCTTCCCTGGCCCTGTGCAACGCTCTGGGCATCAAGGACGGGTTCGGATTCTCGGCCGGTCTGACCGACTACATCATCAACTTCGGACGAGCTGCTGAGCTGTCCGGCGGTGCAGGAAAGGTCCTGCTGCTCCTCCTCATCGGTCTCGTCTATGCCGTCATCTACTACGTGGTGTTCCGATTCGTCATCACGAAGTGGAACCTGCGCACCCCTGGCCGCGAGGAGGAGGGTGACGAGTCCAACGCCGGGGCCAGCGTCTTCGACGAGGCTCAGCTCGCCGCCAACAAGTCCACCGGCAAGGAGAACGCCCAGAAGGAGGGCCGAGCCTGATCCCGCCCCTCCCCCACCTCATGACGGCGCCCCCGGCACAAGCAAGCCGGGGCGCCGTCCGCAATTGCCCTCAGTCGTTCTGCGGAGCGGGCATCACTCGCCGCAGAACCTGGTCCAGGATGACGCCGATGACAATTGCACCGATGATCCCGACCGTCGCGGCGAGGATGTGGTTGTTGCCCAGGAAACTTGCCGCACCGGCACCAATCCCAGTGGCATATCCAGCCCACAGGACCCCGGCCAACGCGTCGATGGGGAGGAAGACGCGATAGGAAAAGCGAGTGGCCCCCGCCATGGCGTTGACGATGACACGTCCGCCAGGGATGTATCGGGCGACCAGGATGCACAGCGGCCCGCGCACCAGCAACTGGTGAGTGGCCCAGGCGACGGTCTTCTGCCGTTTCGGTCCACCGTTGAAAAGCTTGGTGTGGCCGAGCTGATGCCCAATCCAATATGCGATGTTGTCCCCACACATCGCACCGAGTGCTGCCACCGGGACGATGATCCACCACGGCGGGTGTCCTACTGCTGCCAGGGCGACGACGAGGGATTCGCTGGGGACGGGCGGGAAGAACCCGTCGATGACGCATAGTCCCCCCAACGCCGCAATGACCCAGGGATGGGAGGCATTGGCCGCGATGACGCCGTTGACGCTCGCCATCCATGCGGTCAGATCCATACCTGCCAGTCTTCCACCCAGGCTCAACCGGTCGTCACATGGCTGGAGATCGCCTGTCGGTAGACCGTCTCCAACTGATCGACGACGGGCCCGGCCGCGAATCGGGAGCGAGCCTGCCATGCGATCGCCGCTCGGTCCCACGGCCGACCAAGCACCTGTTGCAGGCCATCTGCCAGCGCGTCGACGTCCCCCACCGGGACGACCATGCCGTTGCTGTCGTCGATGAACTCCTGTGGACCACCACACGCCGTCGTCAGGACTGGTAGGCCTGCCGCCAACGCTTCGGCGCAGACCACCCCGAAGGTCTCGGCGTGGGAGGCCAGGGCGAAGGCGTCGGCACCCGCGAGCTCCTCCGCGATGCGCTCACGCGGCTGGGTACCCAGCAGGACGATATTCGGGTTGTTGGCAGCGATGGTCTCCAACGACCCCCGTTGTGGTCCGTCCCCGATGATGCGCAGCTGAACTCCGGGCACCTGCTCGACGGCATGGGCCAGTTCGACCATTCCTTTGCCTGGGTTGAGGGTGGCGACGCTGACCACCACCGTTCCCTCATGACGGCGGGCAGGACGGTCAAAGAGATCGACATCGACGATGTTGGGAATCACCGTCGAGGTGATCCCATGCCCTGCCAGCCGCGAACTCAGCCCCTGGGAGACACTGACGACCGCGTCGGCCCTGTCTCCAGCGACCGAGATGTCCTCGGTCAGGCGCCGATCAGGATTCGCCAGGTGGGAGTCATGCTCTGTCCACACCAGTGGCTCCGGAAACTCGGCGCGGGTCGCAGCGGCCGCGAATCGCGCGAAGTGAGCATGGATGACGTCAGGCGTTCCCCACTCGGAGGTCACGGTTCGATGGAGTCGTCGCGCAGCCCAGGCGTGAACACGATGATCAGTCCGCGCGGAAACGGCCCCCACCGGGACATCCAGTCTCACCACCGTGATGCCGTCATCGCGTTCCACGGCGTGCTCGACACGAGTTCCGAACTTCCGCCAGTGCCGGGCCGAGCGTGCGTCGAGGACGGCCAGTACCACCTCATGGGCCTGTTGGCGCAGCGCCACCGCCTGGTCGTACTCGAAGATCCCCCGCAGCGGAGCTTCCGGGCTCGGAGTACCCCGAGACAAAACCATGACGCGCATATCACTCACTTGCGATTGACGACGACGGTGCCCAGTACGAGATCGTCGAGACCTCGCCTTTCTGCACCGATGACGAGGGCCGGAATGACGAGGCACTTCATCGCTGTGCGGGCGGCCGCTCGCCACCATCCGATGGGGCCGAGGCCATCGAGTCGGACCACGGCCACTCGGGCGACGATCTGGCCGAAGGATCCGCCTGCCATCGCGGTGAAGAGGACCGACTCGACGAAGAAGACCGCCATCGGCATCCACATCTTCCAGCCTCCACCGCGGATCACTGCCGGCCCGACGATGGTGCTGGCCAGCACCATGGATGCTCCCCAGTCAATGATGAGAGCACCAATGCGTTTGCCCCAACTCGCCAGCGATCCGCGCCCTTCCGTGGGCAGCCCGATCGAGGTGCCTGGCACTGCCTCGGTTCCACTCACCCAGGGAATCCTACCGGTAGTACCTGTTACACGCTCGAAACACAACGGTGACGGCTAAGCAACCCGCACGGACTACCGTGAACACATCACCAGCCGTGTTGATGGAGGAAAGATGTTCGAAGGTCCCGACGACCTGCTCGCCTATGTCAAGAAGGAAGGCATCGAGATGATCGATGTCCGCTTCTGCGACCTCATCGGTGTCATGCAGCACTTCACCGTCCCCGCCCGAGAGTTCGACAAGGACCAGTACGAGAACGGTCTGGCCTTCGACGGATCCTCCATCCGGGGCTTCCAGAAGATCAACGAGTCGGACATGGCCCTGCTGCCTGACCCGACGACCGCCTGGATCGACCCGTTCCGCGAGTGCAAGACGCTCATCGTGAACTTCAACGTCCACGACCCGATCACCAAGGAGGCCTACAGCCGCGACCCGCGCAACATCGCACGCAAGGCCGAGGCCTACCTCACCTCCACCGGCATCGGCGACACTGCCTTCTTCGCCCCCGAGGCCGAGTTCTACGTCTTCGACGACATTCGCTTCGACACTCGCCAGAACACCTCGTACTACTCCATCGACTCCGAGGCTGGTGCCTGGAACACCGGACGCACCGAGGACGGCGGCAACCGCGGTTACAAGGTGAAGTACAAGGGCGGTTACTTCCCGGTGGCCCCCACCGACCACTTCGGTGATCTGCGTGACGAGATCGTCACCATCATGGAGGGCCTCGACATGAAGGTCGAGCGGGCCCACCACGAGGTCGGCACCGCTGGCCAGGCCGAGATCAACTGGCGCTTCAATACCTTGTCCCGCGCAGCTGACGACGTCATGAAGTTCAAGTACATCGTCAAGAACGTTGCCTGGCAGCACGGCAAGACAGCGACCTTCATGCCGAAACCGATCTTTGGTGACAACGGTTCGGGCATGCACGTCCACTCCTCGCTGTGGAGGAACGGCGATCCACTCTTCTTTGACGAGTCCGGTTACGCACAGCTGTCCGACATGGCTCGTTACTACATCGGCGGCATCCTCAAGCACGCCCCGTCGCTGCTGGCCTTCACCAACCCGTCGGCCAACTCCTACCATCGTCTCGTTCCTGGCTTCGAGGCCCCGGTCAACCTGGTGTACTCCCAGCGCAACCGCTCCGCCTGCATGCGTATCCCGATCACCGGTCCGAACCCGAAGGCCAAGCGTGTCGAGTTCCGCTGCCCCGATCCCTCGGCCAACCCGTACATGGCCTTCGCTGCCCTGCTGCTCGCTGGCCTGGACGGCATCCAGAACAAGATTGAGCCGCCGGCCCCGGTCGACAAGGACATCTACGAGCTGCCCCCGGAGGAGCACGCCGCCATGGATCACGTTCCTGGCAGCCTCGGAGCCGTCCTCGACCACCTTGAGGACGATCATGAGTTCCTCCTTGCCGGTGACGTGTTCACCCCGGATCTCATCGAGACCTGGATCGAGCTCAAGCGTGGTGACCTGAATGCTCTGCAGCAGCGTCCGCATCCCTACGAGTTCGACCTGTACTACGACATCTGAGTCGATCTGACGTGATTCCGTGGGGGGGACTTCGGTCGTCCCCCTCGTCGCGTCGTGGCCAGTCGAGCGAGGAATGCGACGATTGTGTGAACTTGGGGCTGATTCGCCTCAATCCAGCAACCGCACGGCCGCCTCAGGTGTGGGCACGGCGTCAGAACCATCCGGCCCAGTGGAAGATTCGCCGGTCAGTGCATAGGAGCCTCCCAGATCCAGACACCCCTCCAGGGCGGCCGTCGTCGTCCCCTCTGTTGCGACAAGTCGTCGTGCTCCGCGGTGCTCGCAATCGCCATTGCTATGCCAGCTCAATTCCCAGCCGGAGAACCCTCCGGGGGCCAGACGCTTGGGTGTGGCCTTGGGGTCGTAGGGCTTCCAAGTCACCGACACGGGCACCCCAGACTCAGAACTCTGCTGGAGTTTCGGCATGACGGGCACCGTCGTCGTCGACGTGCCGCAGTTGCGGATCATGAGCCGGGCGACGCGTGCCCCCAGCGCTTCCTCGACGTCACCAAACCCCATCGCCACTTTCTCGCCTGGCCGGCACGTCAAGGCGCCCCGACCGCCGCCAACGCTGGTCACTCGCTGTGGGGACGTGCTCGGCTCGGGGCGAGGACGGGGCGTGTACCTCGGCGTCGCGGTCATTGAGGAGGTCGGTACGACAGCCTCGGGCACCGCTGGGATCGGCCGTGAACAACCGGACGCCATCGCTGTGGCTGCAATCGCAGCGGCAACCGCTCGCCGGCTCCTCACCCGAGCCACTGCCATGCCCGGCCGAAAGGTCGACAGGAGAGTCCCCATGATGCCGATGAGGAACGGACGACCATCATTCACGCGGTCCGCCGTCGCGTCCTTGCGGTGACTGGGAAAAGACATCATCCTGACCACACGACCGATCCTTGGATTGGTTTGGGAGATTCCAGCTGTTCGGGATTCTCGGCTTCCCCGGGCTTCGGCGTGGCCGATCGCTTCACCGTGGGGATGAAGCATCCTTCGTCGCTCACGACCCCTCCGGCAATCTCAACCGACATCACTTGACTGTGGGAACCACAACCACCTTGCCCAGGCCATGACAAGGTGACCTTGCGCCCCATTCCGCTGAGCAGTTCTCCCGGGACGACACCGCGCGATTCCCATGCGATCTTGACGGGCGAGCCTGCGGACGTCACCTTGATCGTCGGCACGGCAGGCAGGGTCAACGGTTTCTCGGTGCAGTTCCGGACGATCAGCTCGACAGAGCTACCCGCGTCTCCCGTCTTCATCGAAGACATCTCAAGGGCCGGGGTCGACCCCTTGCACGTCGGCATGGCCGGAGTACTGGCACCAGAAGCACCTTTTGACGGTCTCGGCCGCACCGGCTGGGGCGGAACGGAATTGGCGATCGGAGTCGCCCCGGGCTGGTTCGCCATGTCGGCGACGGTCGGAGTCTTCTCGGCGCACCCTGCTACGGCCACGACGGCAGCCAGGCACACAAACATCGTCACTGGTCGGCGAACAGTCATACCCTCAAGTTACCGTGAACCCATGGCAGCTGATACATCCCACACCGCCATCCCCTCACCCGCCGACGACCTCGTCACCGTCAGTCGGGTTCGCGACATCCTCGATGAGTGGTACCCGCCATCCCTGGCGGAGTCGTGGGATGCCCCGGGTCTGGTGTGCGGTGACCCTGACGACACCGTCAGTCACATCGTGTGCGCTCTGGAAGCCACCGACGACGTCGTCGACGCCGCGATCGCGGCGCACGCGGACATGCTCGTCGTCCACCACCCACTTCTCATGCGTGGGGTCAGCTCGGTGGCAGCTGACACCGCCAAGGGACGCATCATTCACCAGCTCATCCGTCATCGCATTGCCCTCATGAGTGCCCACACCAATGCCGACGCTGCGGTCGGTGGTGTCAATGACGTCCTCGCGAGGCTCCTGGGCGTCGTCGTCGAGCGTCCCCTCGAACCCGTCACCCAAGCCGTGGATCTGTGGGGAGTCCAGGTGCCCCTCGACTCCTCGGAGGCGCTTCGCAATGCCCTCTTCGATGCCGGGGCCGGACGGTTCGACGGTTATGACCAGTGCAGTTTCGAGACCGTCGGGCGCGGCCAGTTCCGGCCTCTCGATGGCTCCCATCCCACCATCGGCACAGCCCATGAGGTGGAGACCGTTGAGGAAGCGCGCATTCACGTCGTCGCCCCGACCTGGGCACGCTCCGCAGTGCGATCGGCTCTCGTCGCCGCCCATCCCTACGAGGTGCCCGCCTACGACGTGACGACCATTGACTCGGGAGCTCGCCCCGGCCCCACCACCCCGGGTATCGGTCGTGTCGGCCATCTCGACGAACCGATGACACTGCGGTCCTTCACCCGGCGAGTCTCCGAACGACTCCCCCGTACCGTCTGGGGAGTGCGGGCTGCTGGCGACCCGGACCAACCGGTCAACACCGTCGCGCTGTGCTCCGGAGCCGGAGATTCCCTGCTGGATGCCGCAGCAGCCAGCAACGCCGACGTCTACCTCACCAGTGACCTGCGCCATCATCCTGCCGACGAACATCTTCGGGCCGGCGGACCAGCCCTCGTCGACACGGCTCACTGGGCCTCCGAATCACCCTGGTGTGCTGACGTGGCCCGCCGACTTCACGAGGAACTCGGTCTGCCCTGCCGAGATCTGGGCATCCGAACCGACCCGTGGACCCTCGGAGCTGCAGTGGCACAATAGCAGGACGTGACAAGCACTGATTCCGTGAATTCCGACGACGACCTGCGCCACGACCACGAATTCGTCAACGACACCGAGGCCGTCATCCGTCTGGGATCAATGCTGCTGTCGTCGGGTACCGGGTCCTATCGGGTGAAGAGGGCCATGACGGACACGGGGGACGCCCTCGGCATGGATCGCCTCGACGCCACCGTCGGTCTCACCGAGATCACGGTCACCGCGCACCGGGGCGACAACTTCCGCACTGTGGCCCGGGAGGTGTACCGAGTGCGCGTCGACTCCTCTCGCATCTCCGCTCTCGAGGAGCTTGCCCACAACCTTCCCGAGGGGATGACAGGCCGCGATGTCGAGGCCAGACTCGACAACATCTCCCGGACCGTCCGCCCACAGTGGAAGGAATGGCAGACCATTCTCGCCGGTGGTTTTGCCTGCGCCGGATTCGCCATCCTCAACAAGTTCTCGCTGGCCGACTCACTCGTCGTGCTGCTGGCGGCAAGTGCCGGCCAGTTCGTACGTGGTCGACTCAACCGTCGCTGGCTCAACCAGTTCGGTGTCGCGGCGCTCGCATCTGCAGCGGCCTGTCTCATCTACCTGGTGGTCGCCGACCTCCTTACGAACACTGGGCTTCACACGATCCACGGCCCCGGATACGTGGCCTCCCTGCTCTTCCTGGTACCTGGTTTTCCGATGATCACCTCCATCCTCGACATGGTCCGGATGGACTTCACAGCGGGTCTGAGCCGCGCAATGTACTCGGTTGGTCTCATCCTTGCCGCGACGTTGTCGGCCTGGGTGTTCTCGGTTGCCACCGGACTGTTACCACTACCCGCGCAGACGGTGCTGCCGAATCCCTGGGCGTGGCTGGCTTACGCCGCAGCGACGGCATGTGGGGTCGCCGGATTCGCCATCATCTTCAACTCGTCGCCGCGGATGCTGGCATGGGCGGTCGCTCTGGGAGTGGTGGGAAACCTCTGTCGCCTGGCCCTGGTCGGTGCCAACCTGCCAGCGCAGTTGGCAGCCGGGGTCGGCGGCCTCGCGATCGGATTCCTGGCCAGCCCGTTGTCGGTCAGGACCAAGCTGCCCCGCATCACCCTGACGGTCCCCGCCTGCGTCATCATGGTGCCCGGTGCCTCCATGTACCGCACTGTGTACTGGCTCAACGCCCAGGACATGACGAAGGCGCTGACCTTCGGTGCCGACGCCGTTCTCACCCTGGTCCTCATCGCCTGCGGATTGGCGGTGGCCCGGATGTGCACCGACCCGGCGTGGGCACACAACCTCCCCATCCCCAGCCCACACGCCTTCAAGTTCTCCGAGGAGGACTGATCACTGGTTCCAGAAGACGGCATCGACCACCTTGGAGGCACGTCGCCCGTGCCGCAGATGGTCCTCAATCAACTGCTCAGATGCCCCACGGCCCATCCCGAGAGCCCGGGCAATGACGTCAAGATCAATTGAGTCGGAGGGTATGACATCACTGGGACGGCCCCGCACCACCATGATCACATTGCGCAGCCGGCTGGCAGCCAACCAGGAATCGCACAGCTCCTGGTGCTGTTCCTCGTCGACGTGATCGGCTGCCAGAGCAGCGTCAAGGGCCTTGATCGTCGAGGTCGTGCGCAGAGCGGGCTCCTTGCCGGCATGCTGCAACTGAATGACCTGGGCAGTCCATTCGATGTCGGACAGGCCTCCGGGCCCGAGCTTGAGATGACGCCTGGGATCGACACCGCGCGGAATTCGCTCGGACTCCATTCGTGCCTTGAGCATGCGGATCTCGGCCAACTGACCAGCCGTCAGGCCGTCGGCCGGGTAGCGCAGGTTGTCGACGCACTCGAGCAACGCAGTCGTCAGGTCTCGATCACCGGCTCCGTGGCTCGCCCGCAAGAGGGCCTGGGACTCCCAGGTGCTCGACCACTTCCCGTAGTACTTGCGATAACTCTCCAGGCTGCGCACCATCGGTCCCGATCGTCCTTCCGGACGCAGGTCGGCATCCAAGATCAGCGCGGGATCGGCACCGTTCCTGCCGAGCAGGTTCCGCAGCTTGGTGACGATGCGCGATGCCTTCTCACCGGCACCTGGTCCGTCACCGACGACGAAGAGACAGTCGGCGTCAGAACCGTAGGACAGCTCCTGGCCGCCCCATCGGCCCATCGCGACGATGCCAATTGGTGGGGCGTCCTCAACACCGCGCGACACTGCGGACAGCGCAGCGTCGATCGTCGCTCCTGTCAGGTCAGTGAGGGCCCGGCCGATGCGCAACGTGTCGGTGACATTGAGGATGTTCGCGACGAGGATCCGGAACAGTTCACGACGCCGCACCGCACGGATCGCCTCGACCGCCTCCTCGACGTCACGGTGCCGCCTGGCAACGGCGTACATCTGGCGAGTGAGGTCATCGCGGTCCAGCGGAGTCAGATCGTCGTCGACGAGGACCTGGACGGTCTCGGGGGCTCGGGTGAGGACGTCTACGGCATATCTCGACGTCGACAGCACCGTTGCCAGCCGCTGAGCCATGGCCCCCTCGTCACGCATCGCGCGCAGGTACCAAGGAGACTCCCCCAATGCCTCGGAGACCTGGCGGAAGGCCAGCAAACCATTGTCGGGGCTGGGGCCGTCGGCCAGCCAGGCGAGCATGGCCGGCATGAGAGCGGTCTGGATACGCACTGCTCGGCTGGTACCGCTGGTGAGGGCCTCGATGTGACGCAGGCCGGCGTCCTCGTCGTGGAATCCCAGCGCCCCGAGCCGAACCTTGGCTGCCTCCGGGCCCATCCGCAGGTCCTCGGTGGGGATGCGAGCCACAGCCTCGACCACAGGCGAGTAGAACACCTGGCCATGAGCCCGCAGGACGGCCTTCGAGGTCGCCGTCCACACACCTCGCACCTCGTCGGGGGTGTGCAGGCCCACTGCCCGTGCCAGCCTGCGCAAACCTGGCTCGTCGTCGGGAAGGAGGTGGGTACGACGCAACCGGAACATCTGCACCCGATGTTCCATCACTCGTTGCAGTCGATAGGCCTCCCCGAGACGTTCGGCCGCACCTCGGGAGATGTAACCGCCAGCAGCCAGCGCGCGCAGGGCCGGCAGAGTGGCTCGTACCCGCAGCGACTCGTCCTGGCGTCCGTGGACCAGCTGCAGCAACTGGGCGGTGAACTCGACGTCTCGCAACCCCCCGGCACCCAGCTTGATCTCACGGCCCTTCTCTCTGGTGGCGATGCAGGAGACGACCCGGGTTCGCATGGCGCGGGTTTCCGGGACGAAGCCTTCTGCCTCCCCCACCTGCCACACCATGGGTGAGACCATCTCGACAAATCTCTGCCCCAAATCGAGGTCGCCAGCCATCGGACGAGCCTTGAGGAGGGCCTGGAACTCCCAGTTCTTCGCCCACTTCTCGTAGTAGGTGCGCATCGAGTCCATGGTTCGCACCAGTGGTCCGGCATTGCCCTCGGGACGCAGCGCGGCGTCGACCTGCCAGATGGACCCTGCCCCGGAGTGGGCCGAACAGATCCGCGCCACCGAGGCTGCCAATTTCGTGGCGATGTCGACAGCCCGAGCCGCTGAGACGTCTTCCCGGGCCGGCTCGGCGACATGGACGACGTCAACGTCGGAGATGTAGTTGAGTTCCTGAGCCCCGCACTTTCCCATTGCGATGACGGCGAGCCGTGCGTCGGCATGATCCGGACAGTCTGCGCGGGTCAGGGCCAGGGCAGCGGCGACGACGGCGTCGGCAAGGTCTGCCAGTTCTCCCGCGATGTCCTCGACGACCTCGGTCGGGTCGTCCGCCCCGACATCTCGGGAGGCGATCCGCACCAGATGACGCCGATTGGCCAACCTCAGCCGATCCGCTGCCGGACCGGTGGGCCTCTCGGCCACCAGGAACTCACCATCCTCATGAGCTCCGACGACCTCGAGCAGGTCGTCGCGAATCTCGTCACGGCTGCGACGCACGGGATCGTGGGCGATCTCGGCCAGGTCGTCGGGATGGGCAACAAGGTGACGGCCCAACTCGCTGGAGGCGCCCAGGAGCCGAACGAGCCGGCATGCCGAGTCCTCGTCACCGAGGAGATCGACGACGAGCTGGGGGGATCTCTGGGAGAGATCTGCCAAGGTGTCGAGGGCCAGATCAGGGTCACAGGACATTTCCAGGTGATGTTCCCACCCGGTCAGTCGGCTTGGGTCAGCCCCGATCGTCTCTGCAATCCGCTGATGGTGGGCCAGGGACGCTTCAGTGTCCATCACTCCCAGCCGCAGTAGGTCCACCGTGACGCTCGACTTGCGATCCACCGTGACCACCCCCTCGACGGCACATTAGCCGACGAGGGCCACCGACGTGTTGCTCAGTCGTCACGTCGGTGTCGAATGGGTGTACGGTCCCAGCAACTAGCTTCCCCTAGTGTTTTTGAGGTGACGATTATGGCGGCACGCGCAGAACGCGGCGTGAGGCGGTTGGCGACGACATGGGTGGCCACCGCTCGCTCGTTGCTGCCCCCGGCCAGGAACACCACCCTTGGGTCGGCCGATGCACGGTTGGGACGCCACCACATCGCCCACCTCATGGTCATCCTCACCGACACCCTGCAGACCGTCACCGCCCCGACGACGATCAGACCGATGACCCTCGCCAGGGTGATCGATGAGCGCAGCAAAGCGACCGGGACCCTGGCGGCGATCGGCCACGAGGTCATCGCCGATGACACCGCCACCCGTCTGGCCAGCCAGGCGCAGCGTCTCCTCAGCGAGGTCGAGTCGGTCCTGCTGGCCACTCCGGGCCCCTCGGCGACGGTGGAATCCCTCATCGGTCCGGTTCGCATGACTGATCACCTTCGGGCAACCCTGCTCGCCATGGTGGCCATGGGTCTCCACGACGGCGTCGACGTTCCGTCGCCAGCCATCACTGAGAGCTGCCGGACACTGTCGGCCGTCCTTGACGATACTCATGGCGGACGCACCATCGAGCTGCGAGTGCCGCCCGCATGTGCAGTCCAGCTGGCAGCCACCGAGTCGGGACCCAGCCATCACCGTGGCACCCCGCCCAATGTGGCCGAGATGGATCCCGTCACCTTCCTGCAGCTGGCCACCGGCTTCTCCTCCTGGGAGGAGATGCGCGAGGCGGGATGGGTCCAGGCGTCTGGATCCCACGTCGACGACGTCGCCAACCTTCTGCCCGTGGTGGACATGGCCGGGGCCCTCCGCGAGATCCTCGCCGAGGACTGATCAGCTGGACCCGATCACCGCGATCATCGGGCTCGACTCCTTGTGCCCCGGCAAGGCCGGCGATAGTGCTTTGGCACAGTCAGCTCGCACCAGTGGTCTCGGGGACTTGGCCGGTCGACCGCTCACAGATGGGGAAGGTAACGATCCAACTCGAACTGGCTGACCTGCCGGTTGTACTCCTCGAACTCCGCCCGCTTGTTGCGTAGGAAGAAGTCGTAGACGTGCTCGCCGAGGGTCTCGGCCACCAGCTCGGACTCCTCCATGCACCGGATGGCGGCACCCAGGCTCTGCGGCAGACGCTTGATACCGAGGGCGTGACGTTCCCGGGCCGACAGCTGCCACACGTCGTCGGAGGCCTCCTCAGGCAGCGGCAGCTCCTTCTCGATGCCGTCCAGACCAGCGGCCAGCACCAAGGAGTAGGCCAGGTATGGATTGGCAGCCGAGTCGATAGAACGCAGTTCCACCCGCGCTGACGAGGCCTTGTCCGGCTTGTACATCGGTATCCGGACAAGGGCCGAGCGGTTGTTGCGACCCCAGCAGATGTAGTTGGGGGCCTCCCCCCCGCCCGAGAGTCGTCGATACGAGTTCACCCACTGGTTCGTGACAGCGGTGATCTCCGGAGCGTGGTGAAGCAGGCCCGCCACGAAGTGCTTGGCCACCGGCGACATGCGAAACTCGTCAGCCACGTCGTAGAAGGCATTGGTGTCGCCCTCGAACAAGGAGACGTGGGCGTGCATTCCCGATCCGGCGTGGTTGGTGAAGGGCTTGGGCATGAAGGTGGCCTTGATGCCCTTGAGGGAGGCAATCTCCCGAATGACCACGCGGAAGGTCATGATGTTGTCGGCCATCGTCAACGCATCGGCGTAACGCAGGTCGATCTCGTGCTGGCCGGGGGCGGCCTCGTGGTGGCTGAACTCCACCGAGATACCCATCTGCTCCAGGACGTTGATGGCGTCACGACGGAAATCGGTACCCGCCCCCAGGGTGGTGTGGTCGAAGTAGCCGCCGTTGTCGAGGGAGACAGGTGCTCCACCGGGCTGGTGCTCCTCCTTGAGCAGGTAGAACTCGATCTCCGGGTGCACGTAGAAGGTGAACCCCATGTCAGCGGCTCGGGCCATCGTCTTCTTGAGGACGTGACGCGGATCTGCTGCCGAGGCCGTGCCGTCGGGATTGGTGATGTCGCAGAACATCCGAGCAGTGCCGGTGCCCGAGCGCCACGGCAGCACCTGGAAGGTGGCCGGGTCCGGATGGGCCACCATGTCTGCCTCGTAGACGCGGGCGTACCCCTCAATAGCCGAACCGTCGAAACCGACGCCTTCGGCAAAAGCACCCTCGACCTCAGCGGGGGCGATGGCGACGGACTTGAGTGATCCCAGGACGTCGGTGAACCACAGCCTCACGAAACGAATATTGCGTTCCTCCATGGAACGCAGGACAAAATCAGTCTGCCTGCTCACCCTTCCAGTGTGCATGGCGCGTGTTTCGAGCGAGTAACAAGCGCCCTGGATCGCCTCGGTAGACTGCGGACATGGCTTCGGGTCCTCAGGCAGGGTGGTATCCAGATCCCGACGACACACCGGACCGCTATCGCTGGTTCGACGGCGAGCGCTGGACGGACCGTACCGTCACCTCCCCAGAGCCCTCTCCACAGCGAGGTGGAAAGGGTCCTCGTGGCAACAACGGCGGCCACGGTTCCGGATGGGTGTGGGCGATCATCGCCGTGGTGCTCGTCGTCGCCGTCATCGCTGCTCTCGGCCTGCGCCAGCGCACCGCATCCGATCACCACGCGGAACCCGATCTCAACTCCTCCTCGCCGACCGTTTCTGCCTGGAACGAGAAATCGAGCACCCCGTCGGCCAGTTCATCGGCCATCAGGTGCCCGCAAGGCCAGCGTCCCGGTAACCTGGACACCGCTGACGACCGGTTGCATGGCGGTGGCGTCTCGGTGGAATCCATTCCCAACTGGCGCCGCCAGAACCTCACCTTGCCGTGGGTGATGGGTCAGTCGGCTCAGATTGACGACGTCTACCCCGGGTGGATGAGTGTGTCAGGAGTGGGTGGTCTGCCGGTCGCGGAAGGATTCTCCGATCCGCAGACCGCGGCATCGATGATGATGTCCTGCTTCGCCAGCTCCGACTATTACATGGGCTACACCGGCGAGAAGGAGATTCGCTCGGAGGCCCTCACCGTTGACGGGCACCCTGCCTGGTGGAAGCGCAGCGAGATCTACGTGACGCTGCCCAACCTGCCGAAGGTGCGTGGCGACGTCGTCGACGTCGTCGTGGTCAACACCGGGCAGACGGATTTCCTCGGGATGTACTTCAACTCCGCCACGATCGGGGACTCAGCACGTCAGGCCCTCGTCGACCACGCGCGCGAATCCCTCAAGGTGGGCTGACGGCTCAGTCGTCGTCCTCCTCGTCATTGAAACGAGGATCGTTCTCCCAGAAGTCGTTGCGCGCGGCCACCGTGTCAAGAGCCTCCGCCGCTGACTGAGGAGACGGGTACGGGCCAAGGTGATCGGCCGCCTTGCAGTCATCGGCAGTCTCGACGGTGTGGTGTTTGAGACACCAGAAGTATTCGGTCTTGTCAGCCATGTGATCCCCCTCCGGTATCGTGACTCACATCCTAGATGTCAATGATCGTCCCGTTTTTCCATCCGCGCTGTGAAACCCTGCACCATGACTCTCAAGATCGCCGTCAACTCCGTCATTCGGGGCGCATCCTCCTGGCTCTCCCTCATCGTCGCCTCAGTCGTGCTCATGGTGGTGGTCACCCTGAGCATCGGTTTAATAGTCGCCGGGGTGTCTGCCGGCGGCGACGCGCAGCAGGCCTACGCGTCCATGGGCGGGGTGGCCCTGGGATTCACGGTGCTGACCGGATTCGCCTCCTTCCGGCTGGTCGTAGGCACCTGTGTGCGCCTGCAACGACGTGACGTCGCCTTGTGGCAGATCGTCGGTGTGCTGCCACGAACTGCCCTGTTGATCCTCATTGTCGAAATCCTCCTCGTCACAGCCCTGTCCGCACTGCTTGGGGCGCTTGTCTCGGAGGCCGTGTGGCCGTGGTACGCCGGTTTCGTGGCCACCAGCGGGCTGCCTCCCAGTGATGGGCTGACCCATCCGATTCCCGTCGTGGCGATGATCACGGGAGTCGCGACGACGGCCGTCGTCAGTCTGGTATCTGGTCTGGGTTCGGCGCGACAGATCGCACGGGCTGACGTCGTCACTGCAGTCCGTCCATCGGAGACGACACAGTCCTCACCGCACCACTCCCGCGTCCTCTTCGTGGTCGTCACAGTGCTTCTCATCGCGGGAACCGTGACCCTGTACCTCACCATTGGCCACGTCAGTCCAGTCACCGACGCAGACGACCTCGTCGGAGTCCTCTCCGCGTATCCGGGGATGGGGCTCCTCGTCTGTCTGGTTTTCGCAATGATCTGCGGGCCGGTCGTCCGTGGCCTTGTCGCGCTCATCAGAGCCATTGGCCTCGGCGGCACCCCCGGATTCCTGGCGAGCCGTGAGGCAGCGGCCAGGCCGCGATTGACCCAGGCCCTCGTCATGCCCATCAGTCTGGCAGCAGCCGCAATCGGAATGATGACGAGCTGGATCCACCTGGTGAC
The DNA here is from genome assembly GCF_000227295.1 of Cutibacterium avidum ATCC 25577. Taxonomy (GTDB): domain Bacteria; phylum Actinomycetota; class Actinomycetes; order Propionibacteriales; family Propionibacteriaceae; genus Cutibacterium; species Cutibacterium avidum. The sequence goes on from NZ_JH165054.1 coordinate 2,426,939, forward strand.
GACGGTGATGGCAGCCCGCGCTCCCGGATCCGGATCGGTCTCGGCCCCGCCACGCCAGATGGCCTTGTTGCTGGGAGGTCCGGTCATTGTCGCCTGCGTGTGCGCATCCGCCATCGTGCTGGCCACTTCATCACACCGACGCGAGGACAATGCCCTGTTGCTGGTGTCGGGATCGACGCCGGGTCTGGTACGCGCCAAGACCGTTCTGGAGGCCCTGGTGTACGCAGCCGTCTGCCTGGTGTGTTCCTACACCATTGTCACGGTCAACGACCTGGCCATGGTGGCTGCGCTGTCGGCAGGACCGGTCCCCGACGTCAGAGCCACGCCACCTGGGTGGTCGGCCTGTGCAGTGGTCGGCTTTGGGTTCACCCTCACCTTGATCCTCCTTCTCGTCGTCACCCGCAGTGGCATGCGGAAGGATCCCATCACCATCGTCATGGGAGGTCGTTGATGTCGCCGTTGATCAGTGCCGTGGGGGTGCGCAAGGGTTTCGGAAAGGGATCCCAACGGATCGAAGTGCTCAGGGGAGTCGATCTCGAGGTTGGTCCTGGCGAGTTCGTCGCCATCGTCGGGTCCTCGGGAGCAGGCAAGTCGACGCTGCTGTATTGCTTGTGCGGTCTCATCGCCGCCGATGGCGGGAGTATCGCCCTGGCCGGCAACGACCTCGGTTCGGCTAGTCGTTCTGAGCTCGCACGGATACGACGCGATCACGTCGGGGTTGTCTTCCAGGACCTCAACCTCATTAGTTCCCTCAACGTCCGTGACAATGTCCGCCTGCCTGCGCGACTGGCAGGGATGAGGCCGCGCCGACGTGATGTCATGCACGCCCTGGAGACCGTCGGGCTGGCCTCCTGCGCCGACAAGTACCCGAACCACCTGTCCGGCGGACAGCGTCAACGGGTGGCGATAGCGCGGTCCCTGGTCCGGGCTCCCCAGGTACTCTTCGCTGACGAGCCGACCGGGTCTCTCGACGTCGCCTCTCGGGAGACCGTCCTCGATCTGCTTCGCGAGACCGTGACCGACAGCACCTCTTTGGTCATGATCACCCATGATCTGGACATCGCAGCCACCGCAGATCGCGTCATTATTCTCGCGAATGGCCGTCATGACCGGGTCCTGACCCACCCAACCTCCGAGGAACTCTTCGAGACCATGCACTGATCCGAACTGTTGCACATCGGCACACGAACGTGAACCAATCCGGCGTCGTGACACTGACGACCTAGACTAGGCCGACGTGAGTGCCATCAAGCCGTATCCCCAGAGTCGTCGTCGCCACGTCCCCGGCAGCATTGCTCGCCCTCCCTATGTCGGTTTGGGAGACGTCCCGGAGACCTACGATGGCTCCCACGTGCAGACTCCCGAGACGATTGCCGCCATGGAGGAGGCCGGTCGGATCGCGTGCGGTGCCATGCACGCGGCCGGCGAGGCTGTGGCACCTGGGGTCACCACCGACGAGCTCGACCGCATCGCTCACGAGTACATGTGCGATCACGGCGCCTACCCGTCGACCCTCGACTATCGCAACTACCCCAAGTCCTGCTGCACCAGCGTCAACGAGGTCATCTGCCACGGCATCCCGGACGCTCGCCCACTGGAGGAGGGCGACATCGTCAAAATCGACGTCACCGCCTACAAGAACGGCGTGCACGGCGACAATTGCTACACCTTCCCGTGCGGAGACGTCGATCAGGAGTCCCTCGACCTCATCAAGCACACCGAGGAGTCCATGAACCGGGCCATCAAGGCCGTCAAGCCTGGTCGTTCGATCTCCATCATCGGACGCATCATCGAGAACTACGCCAAGCGATTCGGGTACGGCGTGGTGCGCGACTACACCGGGCACGGGGTCCACAGTGCCTTCCACTCCGGCCTTGTCGTCTTCCATTACGACGAGCCGCGTTATGACGTCACCCTCGAGGAGGGCATGACGCTGACCATCGAGCCGATGCTCACCCTCGGTGACCAGTCCAATCATCAGTGGGACGACGGCTGGACGGTCCTCACCAACGATGGTTCACGGTGTGCCCAGTTCGAGCAAACCCTCGTCATCGAGAAGGGCGGGGCGCGCATCATCACGACCCTGGACTGACAAGCCTCACCGTTGAGCGGCCGCCCGGGCTCGGCGGGTTCGCTGTATCGCCGGGTCAGGGATGGGAACGGCACTCACCAGAGCACGGGTGTATTCCTCCCGCGGATGCGAAAGCACCTCCGTCGTCGGCCCTTCCTCGACGATGCGACCTTTGCTGAGCACCACTGTTCGGGCTGCGATCTGCTCGATGACCGCCAGATCATGCGAGACGAACAGGCATGCAAACCCCAGTTCAGCTTGCAGACCCGTCAGGAGCCTGAGCACCTTGGCCTGGACCGACACATCGAGCGCGCTGGTGGGTTCATCGGCAACCACCAGCCGGGGGTCCAAGGCCAGGGCACGAGCGATAGCAACCCGCTGACGCTGACCACCGCTCATTTGATGTGGGTAACGATCAGCCATCGATTCCGGCAGCTCCACCTGCTCGAGGAGTTGACGCACCCTGGCGCGCCTCCGCGACGAGTCGAGGGAGGAATGCAGCATCAAGGGTTCAGCAATTGACGCACCGACAGTGCGCCTGGGATTAAGGGCTGAGGCCGGATTCTGATACACGACTCCGGTGTTACGCCGGACGGGGAGCATCGCACGCCGAGAGGCCCCGGCGACCTCGACCCCAGCCACTCGCACCGACCCGGAGGTCACCGGCACCAACCCTGTGAGGGTGCCAGCGATCGTGGATTTCCCCGACCCGGACTCCCCCACGAGTCCCAGAACCTCCCCCGGCGCGATGGCCAAACTCACGCCGCGGACCGCGTGCACAGACTTGCGTCGTCGCGCACGGTGGACGACGTCGAGGTCGGTAACCTCAACTAGTGGTGGGTCCGGCTCTCGGCTCGTCGCGTCAGGGGTCGTCGGGCCGACGACCTCAACAGTTCCCGGCCCATCGCTGGTTTCGGACCTAGCGGCGCTCGCTCCGTCGGGATCGGTCTGCGGATCATCGAGTTCTCGTAGTGCATCGAGTTGGGGAACGGCGTCGAGGAGCTGGCGGGTGTAGGAGTGTTGCGGATCGTTGAAGATCGCGTCGACACTGCCCCGCTCGATGATGTGCCCTTTTCTCATGACGGCAACCTCGTCGGCGATGTCGGCCACGACGGCCATGTCATGCGTGATGAGCAGCACCGCCATGCCTTCATCGGTCAGCCGACGCAGAAGGTCGAGAATCCCGGCCTGCACTGTGACATCAAGGGCCGTGGTGGGCTCGTCAGCGATGATCACCTTCGGATTGCAGGCCAAGGCCAGGGCCATGCATGCTCGCTGCAACTGGCCTCCGGACAGCTGATGCGGGTAGGAGGCAGCGATCCGTTCTACGTCCGGCAGCCCGACGCGACCCAGGAGCTCATGTACTCGGTCGCGAATTCGAGAACGCGACCGAGCCTCGTCAGAGTGGGTCCTGATGACTTCACGGATCTGAGCGCCGATGGACAGAAGAGGGTCAAGCGCGCTGGAGGGCTCCTGAAAGATGGTGCCGACCAACCGACCTCGCACACCGTCGAGCACCGACTTATCAGCCCCAACCAGTTCCACGGCTGCCTCGGCGGCGTTTCTGCCCGGTTCATCTCGGCTCAGGAGCACCGATCCCGTCACCGTGGCGGCCTGGGGCAGCAAGCCGAGACCTCCCAGAGCTGTCACGGATTTCCCCGATCCCGACTCGCCCACCAGAGCCAGTACTCGTCCAGACACCAGGTCCAGATTGACTCCCTCCGAGGCCGCCACCGGCGCCCCGGGGAATCTCACCGTGACATCTCGCAGGCTCAGGACTGCATCTGGCCGCCGATCCTGCTGTGCGGTCACCGGGGTGGGTGCGTCTGTCCGTCGGGGTTGGCCCCTCACTTCTGCACTCCCACGACGAGGTAGTTCGGGTAAGCCGGGAAGGGATTGACGAAGAAACCGCTCACACCTGTTCCGTGCAGGAAGGCATTGCGCCGGAACACCAACGGAACGACGGGAACGTCCTGGGCGATGAGTCGATCAATGTTCGCCCATTTGTCCTTGGCCTCATCCATCGGCAGGGCGGCTGCTTCGGCGAGCATCCGATCCACCTCGGCATTGTGGTAGCGGCCAAGATTGAAGCCGCCTGATCCGATCTCGCTGGAGGCAAAAAGCGGCTGCAAATTGGCATTGGCCGACGGATAGTCGGGATTCCACGAAGCAATGGTCAAGTCGTAGTCGGAACCATCAGACTGGGTAGTTTTCTCAATCCAGGTTTCACTTTCGACGGGATTGATCTTGACGGAAATGTTGACCTTCTGAAGTGCCTGTTGGACGGCTTGAGCGAGCGCCAACGTTCCCTCATCGTTGCTTACCAGCAGTACGAGCTGGCCCACCGCTTTGCCCTTGAGGAGTTCTTGAGCCTTTGCGGTGGATTCAGGGTACAGGTTGTATTCCTGGCGTCCTGAGATGCCAGGAGTGATGTACGTCGTCACTGGGGCTGCACCGATCTCTCCGCCCAGAGCGGTTGTTGCGGCCTTGCGATCCACCGCATAGGCGATGGCCTGGCGCACCTTGACGTCTTTGACGCGCTTCAACGTTGATGGCCAAGTACTGCAGTGGTCCAGCGCTACCGACGGCTAGCCTGGACTTGGCCTGGAGGTTGGACGTCACCTGAGGCAATTGGGCAGGGGGCACCATCTCCGCCCCAAATGCGTTGCGGTCATTGCCAGAGTCAGAGATGAGACGTTGAGCAACCACCGGGCTGTCCTGGCCCAAGGAAAACACGATCGTGTCAGGTAGCGCAGTACGCACCTCGTCAGAGGACGGTGTCCATTTCGGGTTGCGCTTGAGGGTTGCGGCCACACCCTGCTTGTACTCAGCCACACGATAAGGCCCAGATGCGACCGGTTTACGGGTGTAGGTCGTGGGGTTGTCACTGAGGGGAACCGGAGCAAAGGCGGGCATAGAAACGATCCATGGCCAGTCGCCAAATGGAGCTTTTAGATGGAAGACAATCGTCTTGTCGTCTGGCGTCTCAATGGACTTCAAGTGCTTGCCTTTGTATGGGCCGGTATATCCGGAGGTCTCGGCAAGCAGCGTCTTGTGGTATCCGAGTCCGCCGGCCAAGGAGGCTGTGAAGGTGCGTTCGACCCCATGGCGAATTTGCGTAGATGTGATCGACGACCCGTCCTCGGCCACCAAACCGTCTTTGAGGGTGAAGGTCCAGGTCCGGCCACCATCCGAGGCTTTTCCGGTGTCGGTAGCGAGGTCGGGGACGACCTTGGCCTCCTTACCCTTGACGATCTGCCAACTGATGAGACGGCGGTGAACGAGGGCCAACGAGGTGACGGCCATGCCCTGGCTGCGGCCCGGATCCCAGTTGATGTCAGTGTCTGACGCGAGGATCGTCAGCGTCCCGCCCTTGGTAGGCGTGACTGACCCAGCTGTCTGCGCGGAACGCTCATTGGCACCGCATGCGCTCAATGCCGCAACTGCAGTGGTGGCCCCTGCGCCAAGCAGGAAGCCGCGGCGGGACAACGACGAAATGGAGTATGTGCTGGTACCCATGACTTTCATCTTTCTTGTGAGCCGTTTTCAGTGGTGTGTGATGTGACTGTGGTGTGAATATGTGCTGTTGCGCTGCGCGGCGGCGTACCAGCGTCAAACCCGAGGATCGATGGCTGCTACGACGATGTCGGCCAACAGGTTCATTCCGATGATCGCGACTGCGGCCACCAATGTGACGCCCATCACGAGTTGGACATCAGTAGCTCCCACGGCATCCATGAGTAATGCTCCGAGACCCTGAATGGAGAACACTTTCTCGGTGATAACGGCACCGCCCAGAAATCCCCCCAGGTCGAGAGCGAAATAGGTGAGGATCGGCACGGAGATGCTGCGCAGGACGTGGTTTGCCAGGACGCGTCGTTCCGACAGACCCGCAGCACGAGCAGTGCGCACATAATCCTCATCAAGGGTCTCGAGCATTTCACTGCGGACCATCCGCGTATAGACCGCTGCCGAGAGGACGGCGAGCACGGTCCACGGCAGGGCCAGATGCCAGAGCCAGTCGACTGGACTCACAGAGAATGGCACATATCCGGACACCGGAACGATGTCAGCCTTGAATCCCAACAGCAGGATACCGAGCAGACCTACCAGATAGGCCGGTGAGGAAATTCCCAAAACTGTTCCGGTCATGATCGCACGGTCCACGGCACCACCTCGATGAAGGGCCGAAATGATGCCGGTACTCACGCCAATAATCATCCACAACACGGCTGCCCCCAAAGCCACCGACATAGTGACTGGCAGCCGGTTTGCAATGAGTTCAGTGACCGGGGTCGACAAGCGGAACGAGTATCCCAGGCAGGGGGCAGAACAGTGAATGGCATCAGCACCAGACCCATATGTAGCGCCTGCAACAATCTCAGAAAGATAGTTCCAGAATTGCTGGTACCACGGATCATTCAAACCCATGTAAGAACGTGCAAGGGCGAGATTCTCCGGAGTGCATGGCTTACCACAAGCTAATTGGGCTGGATCAGCAGGGAAGAACTCAAAGATGGCAAAGGTGATGAAGGTAATGACCACGAGCACGACGAGCGTCTGCAGCAGGCGAGAGACAAGGAAACGTAGACGGTTCATCGAGACTCACCTAGCCTCGGGTCAATGACGTCACGAAGCCCGTCGCCAAAGAGGTTGAAAGCCAGGGTGACGAGGAATAACGCGCCACCGGGAAACAGCAAGTACCAGGGATCCGTGCTCACCCAGGTTACCGCCGAACCTATGGATCGACCCCACGAAGGCGTTGATGGGGTGACGCCCACTCCCAGGAAAGACAGCGCCGCTTCCGCGCCAATCTTCCCAGGAATGGAGATAGTGGTGAAGACGATAATCGTGGCTACCAGATTGGGCAGCATCTGCCGCACCAAGATGTGCAGATGGCTCGCGCCCATTGCCTGTGACGCACGAATGAAGGTACGCGATCGCAACGACATCGCTTGACTACGCAGCACCCGCGCCGTAGAGGGCTACCCCAACAGACCAATGATGAGGACCATGACGGTCGCTCGTGGAGCGGTGGCCGGAATGACCGCTGAAATCGCGATCATGAACACCAGCTGTGGGAATCCCAGGATGACGTCAGTGCCACGAGACGCCAATCCGTCCCACCAGCCACCGAAGTACCCAGCCGTCACCCCCACGATGATGGCAATGGCCATCGAAAGGATGGTCGCCCCCATGCCAATGAGGAATGAGGTCCGGGTGCCTTCGACGACGATGGCGAAGAGATCGCGACCGGTCTGAGGCTCGACACTCCGCCGGGAACGACCCGTCCGCTATCGGTATCGATGGCAGCCACCGGGGCCGAAGTGGTCTCGTCGCCGATCGAGGAGAGCCTATCGCCCGGCAGAAGATCACCGGCGACAGGGACATCAGGCGCGGCGTCCGTTTCGGACATGCTCACGGATACTCCTTGGTGGTTAGGAAGGGACAGGAACAGACATGCGTGGGTAAGACATGCGTGGGTTGGAGTCGCGTCTCAGCGACAACAACACATTCGCATGCGCATGGGCCCTCTTCTCCAAGGTTTGATGCAGCCCGCACCTGCGAGCCTTAGCAGGACATACCACACTGTGAGATTGGGTCTCAAATGCCACCTTGTCTGAAGGTGCTCGCGGCCATGACACAGCGACGACGCCACCAGCTAGTTGTCGTTTCCAGTCCCGGAGTGACCCCGCGGTAGCAGAAGATGGTGGGCGTAGCCACGCCAACGGATGCGCCGAGCCAAGGGATAGGCGGCACTATCCTCACTCACCATCCCACGGCCTCGTCGCACGGTTTCACCGCATTGTCGCGCCGCGCGATCGGGCTGAATGACAACTGGAGGTCACCATGGGAACCGTCCCACCTCATCAACAATCAGATATTCCCGAAGGTATGCCAGCCGTCAGTCTGTCTGCCGAAGAGCGGTCACGCCAGCAGCAATGGACGCCACTACGCGTGGTCGTCTGGATTCTCATCTCTGCGATTGCCGGCCTCGGTTGGTGGATGCTAGCCGTGCGACGGGGTGAAACCGTCAACGGCATCTGGTTCGTCTTCGCCGCCGTTGGCTCGTACTTCATCGGCTACCGGTTCTACGCCACGTACATCCAGGACAAACTCGTCCATCCCGACGACGACCGGGCCACCCCGGCCGAGTATGACTACAACGGCCGGGATTTCGTGCCCACGGATCGCCGCATCCTCTACGGCCATCACTTCGCCGCCATCGCGGGCGCCGGCCCTCTCGTCGGGCCGGTGCTGTCGGCTCAGATGGGCTACCTGCCGAGCACGATCTGGATCATCGTGGGCGTCATCCTTGCTGGGGCTGTGCAGGACTACCTCGTCCTCGTCATCTCCATGCGACGGGGCGGACGATCCCTCGGTCAGATGGCCAAGGACGAACTGGGACGCTTCGGTGGCATCGCCGCCCTCGTCGCCACCCTGACGATCATGCTCATCATCGTGGCCATCCTGGCCATGGTCGTCGTCAACTCCCTGGCCGCCTCGTCCTGGGGAGTGTGGAGCGTCGGTCTGACGATTCCGATCGCGCTTCTCATGGGCTTCTACCTGCGTTACCTGCGCCCTGGCAAGGTGTTCGAGGTCTCCCTCATCGGCATCGTCCTGCTGGTGCTGGCCATCGCCTCGGGAGCCTGGATCGAGAACACCGCCATCTCCAGCGCACTCCATCTGAGCAAGCCGTTTCTGGCCTGGGCCATCATCCTTTACGGATTCATCGCCGCAGTGCTTCCCGTCTGGATGCTGCTGGCTCCCCGTGACTACCTGTCAACCTTCATGAAGGTTGGCGTCATCGCGATGCTGGCCGTCTCGATCGTCATCGTCCGTCCGGTCATCACCGTCCCGGCCATGACGGTCTACGCACACACCGGTACCGGTCCGGTCTTCTCCGGAAAGTTGTTCCCCTTCCTCTTCGTGACGATCGCATGTGGCGCCTTGTCGGGATTCCACGCGACGATCTCCTCGGGCACCACCCCGAAGCTCATCGAGAAGGAGTCCCAGGCCCGCCTCATCGGTTACGGCGGCATGCTCATGGAGTCCTTCGTCGCGATCATGGCTCTGGTGGCGGCCCTGTCAGTGGACCGTGGCATCTACTTCGCCATGAACTCCCCCGCCGGGGCGACGGGCAACACCGTCCAGAGCGCAGTGGCCTACGTCAACTCACTCGGTTTGTCCGGTGTGCACACCGATGCCAACGCCCTGACGACGACGGCCAAACTTGTCGGCGAGACGTCGATCATCAGCCGTACCGGTGGCGCACCAACCCTCGCCGTGGGCCTCGCGACGATCATGCATCAGCTCTTCGGTGGTCAGGCCATGATGAGCTTCTGGTACCACTTCGCGATCATGTTCGAGGCACTGTTCATCCTCACCTCGGTCGACGCGGGTACTCGCGTCGCCCGGTTCATGCTCTCGGACGCCCTGGGCAACTTCTGGCCCCGCCTCACGGACCACTCCTGGAAGGTCGGATCCTGGCTCACCACCGCGATCATGGTTGCCGGTTGGGGATCGATTCTGCTCATGGGTGTCAATGACCCGCTGGGCGGCATCAACACCCTCTTCCCGTTGTTCGGCATCGCGAACCAGTTGTTGGCAGCCGTCGCCCTGTCGATCTGCCTGGTGGTCTTCGCCCGAGCCGGTCACAAGTGGCGGTTGCTCATCATCTTCGTGCCGATGCTCTTCACCGCCGTCATCACGGTGTACGGCTCCTGGCTGAAGATCTTCTCCCCCGACCCGAAGATCGGTTACTGGGCCAACCACATGACGTACAAGCGGGCCATCTCCGCTGGCAAGACCTCGCTGGGTCAGGCCAAGGACATTGACGAGATGCACACCGTCGTCGGCAACACCGCCATCCAGGGGACGATGTCGATCATCTTCGTCGTCTGTGCCCTCATCGTCATGATCGCGGCCTGCATCCGCACCGTTCAGGCACTGCGAGGCCACAACATCATCAACACCGAGGATCCGGCCAAGCCGTCGCACCTCTTCGCCCCCAGTGGCCTCATCGCCAGCAAGGCCGAGAAGGACCTTCAGGCCGAGTGGGACGAGTTCTACGAGACTCATCCCGAGCTTGACCTGGAGCACGTTCACCAGGAACGCGCGTGAGCGCCGCACCACGGCATCTGCCCACCGATCCACTGTGGCGACGATGGTGGTCGTCACTGCGGTGGTGGGTGCGCGGCGTCACCGGAGCTGACGCCTACGACAACTACCTCGAGTGGTGTCGACGCATGGGTCATGAGCCGATGCCGGAGAAGGCATTCTGGCGCGACCAGTGCGACCGTCAGGACCGCAATCCCCAGGCACGATGCTGCTGACCCCTATCACCGGGTCTTCCCGTCAGTGACGGGAAGACCCGGTCAGTTCTGACACGATGCGGTCAAGGTTGTCCTCGGTCAACTGAATGCATCTGCCGTCCGGCCAGACCACGATGAGTGGGGCGTGGTTGCACGGATACATGCACCCCGTCACCGTGACGAGAACCTCTGTGTCCAAGGCGTGTGACTGCGCCAGCTTCTCCTGCAGGCGTGCATGCAGGTCGGCGGCGCCGGCTGCGCTGCAGCGAGGTCCTCGGCAGGTGAGCAGATGGTGTCGGAAGGAGGGGAATTCCTGCCAGGCAGGGTTGTGCAACGGCGCTTCGGCCCCGGTCACGATTCGCCACTCGCCGGTGAACTCCTGGTCAGGACGTACAACCCCGACATGCACGACGACGGTGGGTCCGTTCTCATGAACACGGACCCACTGGCCGGCGACGCGACGAAGCCAGGACAGCGGCACCGGTCCGTCATCGCAACTCCATCCGACGAGCTCGACCCGGTCGTCGTCAGCGGCGTCGAGGACATCTACGAGCGCCGGTCCAGGACCCTGCAGACATGCGTTCCGGTCGGCATCCACGTGACGGGCCACCGCTTCTGCGCTGACCGTGTCAGAGGAATCCTCCCAGCGCAGCGAGACCGCGATGCGCGTCGTCATGGCTGCAATCCCCGCCAGGTGAATCCACGTCTGAAATCTGACCAAACCTCGCCGTCGACCCCGAAATGCTCTCGGACGAGGTCAGGAGTCAGTACCTCGGCGGCCGATCCTGCTGCGACCATCCGGCCCGAGTCCAGCACGACGAGGTCATCCGCGTAAGCGGCGGCCAGGTCAAGATCATGGATGACGGTCACCGTTGTCAGACCAAGCCCACGCACTCTCTCCAACAGGTCAATCTGGTGACGCAGGTCGAGATGATTCGTGGGTTCGTCCAGGAGCAGGATCTCAGGATCCTGGGCGAGAGCTCGGGCCAACTGAACACGCTGCCTCTCCCCTCCCGAGAGGGACGACCATGCCCGGTCAGCAAGATCAGCAACTCCGGTTGACGCCATCGCGTTCTCGACGACATCTCCGTCACGCCCTCTTCGGCGACTGAGATTGCCGATCCCCCAGCCTCCCAGATGGGGAATGCGTCCGAGCTGGACGACGTCACGCACCGTCAGTTCCACGTGAGCCGAAGGACTCTGCTCGAGAAGGGCCATCACCCGGGAGCGCTCCTTGGCCCCGATCCCGGAGAGATCACGCTCCCCCAACCACACCCGCCCCGCGCTTGGCTTCCGCAACCCGGCCAGCAGGTGCAACAGGGTCGTCTTCCCGGATCCGTTCAGCCCGATGACCATCGTCATGACCTCTGGCCGAATCTCCACGTCGACCCCGGACAGGATCATCGTCCCGTCGACCGTCCAACCAAGATCCTCAGCTCGCAACGTTGCTGCTGTCCCGGCACTCATGATCGAGACGCCTGTCGACGCAGCAGGACGACCAGCACCGGGGCTCCGACGGCCGCAGTGATAACCCCGACGGGAATCTCGGTGTCAGGGCGCAGGCATCTCGCTGCGGTGTCGGACCACACCATGAGCAGGGCTCCGACGAGGGCCGACACCGGTAGCAGCCGGGCGTGTCGTGGCCCGGTCCAGAACCTCACGATGTGTGGGACCGTCAGCCCGACGAATCCGATGGGACCGACGAAGGCCACGCTGAGAGCGGTCAGCAGGGCGGTGCCAACCATGATCATCCAGCGCACGGTGTTGACCGGTACTCCCAGGGACATCGCGCTGACGTCACCGAAGGCGAAGGCGTCAAGGGTGTGGCACAATGCCATCCCGGCGATGAGGGCCGGAACGGTGGCGACGGCCAGGGTGATCGTCGATCCCCATCTCACACCGGTGAACGACCCGAGGGTCCACGACAGGGCTGATCGAGCGGCGTTCGACTCACCACACACCATGATCATCATGGACACCGCCGCGCCGCACAACTGTCCGACGGCCACCCCGGCCAGGATGGTCCGGCTGGCGGGTAACTCCCCGGACTTGCCAGTGGCCATGGCCAGCACCATGGTCAGGGCCCCGACCGCCCCACCGAAGGAGGCCAGTGTCATGAGGACGGACTGCCCCAGAGTGCTGGAGATTCCGATGATGAGGACGAAGACCGCACCCACCGAGGCTCCACTGGAGATGCCGAGCAGATAGGGATCGGCCAGGTCATTACCGGTCAGGGTCTGCAGTACCGCGCCGCACATCGCCAGCAAAGCGCCGACGGCCATCGATCCGATGACGCGCGGAGCCCGCAGCTGCCACACGATCTGATCATCGAGAACGGTGACGTCGGCGCCCTCGATGAGGCGGAATCGTCGGGCCACCACCCTCGCGACGTCATGGACAGGAACGTGTACCGCCCCGGTCCCGAGCACCACGAGGACACTGCCGACCAAGGCCATGGCGAGGATGCCGGTGATCAGCCAACTACGCTGACGACTCACTTGCCGGTGATCTTCGCCAGACCGTCATTGAGGGTCTTCGCACCGTCCACGAGTTCGGCACCAGGGGTGCTCTGGGAGAACGGCACGGTGACGAATTTGTTCTCCTTGACGGCCTTCATCTGGCTGAGGACGGGGTCCTTCCTCATGTAGTCGATCTTCGACGTCGCCGTGGACCAACTGGCATCGGCGACCACGATGACGTCAGGGTTGGATGCGACGATCTTCTCCCAGGAGCCGTCTGCCCAACCGCCGTCGAGATGGGCGAAGAGGTTCTTGGCACCGACAGCGTCCATGAGGAGCTGGGGTCCGCCATGTCCGGCGCCGATGAACGGGGTCTTGTCTCCCGAGTCGAACCAGACGATCGACGTCCCGGTGCCGTGCTTGTTCCCGGTGACCTCCTTGAGGGCATCGCGCTGCTCGGAAATGGCCTTGTCAGCCGCATCCTTGACGCCGATGAGAGTCCCCACCTCGGTCATTTCCTTCCAGACATTTTCCCAGGTGGTTTCGGCCGAGGGCGTGCCCTTGGGGCAGCCGAAGGGGCTGATGTAGGTGGCAATTCCCTGTTTCTTCAGCTCATCACGCGTGCCGACGGCCTTGTCCGTGAAAGCGCTGGAATACGAGGACAGCGCCAGATCAGGCTTGGCGGCCAGGAAGGTCTCCTTGGACGGGTACTCCTTGGAGAGCACCTTGACCGAGTCATAGGCCTTCTTCCACTTCGCCGGGATCCTACTGTCAAGGTAGGCGGTGCCGACGAGCTTGGACTCACCGCCGATGGCCAGCACGTCCTCAGTGGCTCCCTGATTGAGGGTCACTGCCCTCGTGGCTGGTTTGTCGAGGGTGACCTGCTGTCCGCAGTTGGTGATGGTGATCGGACCAGAAGCCGACGCTGAGACCGAGGGGGACGACGATGAGGCGGAGTCCTTGGGGGCACCGGCACAGCCGGCGAGCAGGACGGCGGGAACCACCGATGCCACGAGGACACGGCGAAGGGATGACGGGGTGACGGGCATGAGGAAGCCAGCTTTCTGTGTTCGGCGTGCGCGACCGGGTACCGACAGGACGGCGTCAGGTGGTCTTCGGGCTCGACCTCGTCTCCGTTCCCGGCTCCTTCCCAGTGCTCATGGCACCAGTGGCGTTCGCCGGGGCAGATCAGTCATACCGCTGCGCGTCAGCTCCGGCTTCTCACCGGATTCCAGCGCTGGTGGGGTCACCAGCAACCTGACGTGAGCATGTTAGCATCCCCTTCGTATGCTTTCCTCCAAGGGGTTACCTCACTTGAACAGGTCACCGAAACGCATCGTCGTCTTCCGGTAAACCTTGTTGTAGGCGGCTCGACGTGGATCTCGCAGCCAGCCCATTCCCTTACGGCCGTAACCGGGGATGAGGGTGCGCTTGACGGTCCTCGTGACTCGACCACGCGTCCTGGCCGAGATGGTTCTGGACAGGCTGGGAGTACGAATTCCGAACTTCATGGACCTGATGATAGGAGGGACGAGCCATCCTGTAAGCCGGGTTCTGTGGCCCCTCAGGGCCGGTGATCATCCATCTGTGAACGCCATTGCTGGCATCCTCCAGCCTTTCGGCTGCGCAGCCTACCCGGACGCTCAGGCGAGCAGCCCTCGAACACGTCCGCGACCTCACGGTCTTCTTGGCCTTGCTCCAAGTGGGGTTTGCCGTGCCGTCACCGTCACCGATGACGCGGTGGGCCCTTACCCCGCCGTTTCACCCTCACCGGCCCGAAAACCGGCAGTTTGTTTTCTGTGGCACTGTCCCGCGGGTCACCCCGGGTGGGCGTTACCCACCACCCTGCTCTGTGGAGCCCGGACTTTCCTCGACAGCTCAAGACTGCCGCGATCACCCGGATGGCTCGTCCGACCGTCGATTCTACGGTCATTGCCGCATCGTCGCCACACGGGCAACGGCGCAATTCTCAGAGGGACTCCTCGGTGCGCACCAAAATCCGGTCGCACTCCTCGCAACGCACGACATCGTCCTCGGCGGCTGCGGCATAGGTGCGCAGGTCGGCCGGATTCGCAGCAATGCCACATCCCTCACACACCCCGTGGACGAGCTTGGCACATCCCATCCCGGTACGCTCGCGCAGCATCTCGTAGAGCTTGAGGAGATCAGCCGGGACACCACCCGCCTGGGTCTCGCGAGACCGGCACAACTCGACCAGCTCGTCGTCGATCCCCTTGAGACCGGCATCGCGAGACGCGAGGACGGTGCGGATGTGCCCATCCAGCTCGATACGACGACGATCCGCGTCGGAGTGAGCGGCTTCGGCGTCCTCGACGGCCTGCATGGCGTCGAGCTCGGCGTCCTCCAGCAGGCTGATGCGTCGCCCGAGATGCTCGATCTCCTCGGTCAGCCCCTTCAAGGCCTTGTGGTCGGTGACGGAACCGGAATCGACGGTCTTCTGATTGCGATCCATGCGGGCACGGGCCGGCTCGAGGTCACCCTCGATGCGCTCCTGTTCCATCTTGGCGTCCGACAGCGCGGTCGACTTGGCGACGACCTCCTCGGCAAGGGCCCTGCGCTGGACCGCGAGGTCCTTGAGCTCGGCCAGCTCGGGCAGGGTCTGACGACGGTGCTGGGCCCGGGCGATCAGACGGTCAGTCCGTGCAAGATCGAGAAGCTTCCACTGATCCTGTGCCGCGGCTTTCACGCTGACCTCCTGCGTTCCTGGCCCCGTTGAGCAGGCCCTGTTGACATGTGGGGTTCAGCCTACCTCCCGTCGGTAGGGTGATGCGCGTAGACGGCATCCTGCCTGATCGAACACACCGACATCGATCTCGTTCCCCTTCAAGGACATCACTGACGAGTACGCCCATGTCATCGACACCTACACTGGAAGTCACCCCATCAACCAACGGAGGTCCCGACACATATGACCGAGACGAGGTCGTCAGATCTGAACGAACAGATGAAGCAGGCCGAGGAGCAGAAGGTCCCCAAGCGTCAGACCCCGTTCTCCAAGGCCTTCGTCGAGTTCATCCCCACGGACTGGGCCCCCTACCCCGACGAGCTTCCTGAGCCGCTCGGCTCCGTGCCCTCGGCGACTGCCCACCGTGACGCCCTGGCCGCCCGCTTCGACGGGGACCGACTCGTCATTCCGGCTGGGCATCTCATGCGCCGCAACAACGACTGCGACTACCCCTTCCGTCCCAATACCGCCTTCGCCTACTACTCGGGCCTGGGCACCGACCGGGAACCCAATGCGGTGCTCGTCGTCGACACCACCGCCGAGACCCGCGACGTGCTGTACTTCAAGCCGCGTGCCCCGCGCACGGACCGAGAGTTCTACGCCGACCCGACCTACGGCGAGATGTGGGTCGGCAAGCGTGAGTCCTTGGAGGAGATGTCAGCCATGACAGGGCTCACCTGCCGCGACATCTCTCAGCTCAACAGCGCCTTGGCAGCCGGCGACGTGACGGTTCGTGTCATCCGTGACGCCGACGAGAATGTCACCGCGACCGTCGACTCCCTGCGCCCCGAGGGCTCCGAGGAGGCCGACGAGGAGCTCTACGAGTTTTCCTCAGCCGCGCGTTTCTGCAAGGACGACTGGGAGGTCGAGCAGCTGCGCGACGCCTGCCTCAAGTCCAAGGTCGGCTTCGAGTCCATGATCGCCGAGATCCCGGAGGCCGTGCGCAAGGGACGCGGTGAGCGCTGGATGGAGGGCACCTTCGGACGGGTCGCCCGTCACCTCGGCAATGAGGTCGGCTACGGCTCGATCTGTGCCGCCGGTGACCACGCCAACACCCTGCACTGGGTGCGCAACGACGGGGACCTGCGTCCCGGAGAGCTCATCCTCATCGATGCCGGTGTCGAGGTCGATTCCCTCTACACCGCCGACATCACGCGTACCCTGCCGATCTCGGGCACGTTCTCCCCGGCCCAGCGTCGGGTCTACCAAGCCGTCCTAGAGGCCCAGGACGCCGCCGCTGCCGTCGCCAAGGTCGGACACGACCACGCAGAGATCCACCAGGCGGCCATCCGCGTCATCTGCGAGTACCTGCACGAGTGGGGCATCCTGCCAGTCAGCGTCGAGGAATGCCTCTCCCCGGAGGGCGGCCAGCACCGTCGTTGGATGGTCCACGGCACCTCCCATCACCTCGGCATGGACGTCCACGACTGCAACCAGGCACGTCGTCAGGACTACTCCGGACCGCTCAAGAAGGGCATGTGCGTCTCCGACGAGCCGGGCATCTACTTCAAGGAGACGGACCTCTTGGTCCCCGAGGAGTTCCGTGGCATCGGTGTCCGCATCGAGGACGACCTGTGCATCACTGACGGTGAACCCGAGTGGCTGTCCAAGGACTGCCCACGTCAGATCGACGAGGTCGAGGCCTGGATGGCCGACATCTGGGGACGCACCTCCCACTGATCATCAGCACCCGCTGATCACAAGCACTGCCGATGCGCAGCGCCCGGGGGTTTCAGCCCCTGGCGCTGCGCATCGTCGCCGTCATGGTGAGGCACAGGATGAGGACGGCCGGGACGGCGTGCAGGGTTCCCAGGCCGTGGTTCGACCCATTGACGGCGATGAGGATCCCAGCGACGATCTCGATGACGATGAGCACGGCGCACAGGATGTCCCAACCATTGCGACGCCCCCAGCGAGCCAGCAGGAAGACGATGGCCAGGATCATCCCGATGCCCGCAATGGCCTGCTGAGCCACCCAGCCGGCCAACGGTCCATCGCCGGCACCGCGCACGAACATGGCCCAGCCCATGCAACGGGTGAGCGACCCGGGGCCAGCAACCTGGATGGCGAAGAAGTGACCGACGACGAGGAAGACCACGGCACCGACGCCGAGCTTGGTACGCCCATTCCAGATCCACGGGGAGCGCGGCCTACGGGAGACGAAGAAGGCCCGCCACATCGCACCCATCGAGATGATGGCGGCCAGCAGGTCGAAGGACGCCTCGACGGCGTTGATCCCCCACTTGATCGTCATCATGCCGAAGATCCCGGAAGTCAGTGCGCCCAGCAGGGCGACGATCGGCAGGGCAACGAGCAACCTGTCGGCCCGCCGATACACGATTCCGACAATGACGCTCGCGACCGCGAAGATGCCGACCGAGGCCGAGATGACGCGGTGGATGAACTCCACCCATGGCTGGGTCGCATCCATCGGAGTCAGGCGTCCGACATAACAGCCGGGCCAGTTCGGGCAGGAGGCCGACGCATCGGTGGCACACACCGTTGATCCCAGGGCCAGAGTGACAGTGATGACGACGGCGGTGATCCCGAAGAGGATCGTCACCCCTTTCGGCACGGCGTTTCTGGTGGCGACGGTGTTGGTCATGAAAATCCTCGCTGGTGGTGATTGCCGTCAGTCATGGACCTGGGCTCGAATGGCCACGATCCTGCCACCACCACCGCCCGGACTTGTCGGCGGGTCTACCCGGAGAGGATCAGCCCTGGAAAGCCTTGGCCCTCATGAAGGGCATCTCGGCAACCATCTCACGGGCCTTGGCAGCCACCTTGTGCTCAGCCAGCACCTCGTAATGGGTGGCGACAACCTGCTGGACAGAGTTGAAGTCGCGCTCCCCACCCGACATCGCATACGTGATGGCAGCCGTGATCATGCCGATGATGACGCCCACGAGCAGACCTGTCAGCAACACCACGAAAATGGCCTCGCCGGTGGTGAAGAACATCATCATGAGGCCGACCAGCAGACCCATGCCGAGTCCGGAGACGGCCCCCTGGCCGAGCACCGAGCCCCAGGTACGACGACCAGTGACTCTCTCCATCGTCTTGAGGTCAGTTCCGACGATGCACAGGTTCTCGACCGGGAACTCCTTGTCGGACAGCTCGTCGACAATCTTCTGGGCCGTCTCGTAATCGTCGACCACAACGACCGACTGCGGGTACTCAAGATTGATCATGGCATCTGCCCTGCCCGGCATCACACTCATCGTCACGGCTACCTCCTTGGTCTGGACCACAGTGTACGGACAGCCACCGACAGTCCTCCGTCATCGGTCACGGCATCGTTACTGGCCCTCCGGGTAGATTGTGCGAGGTGAACAGGTCCCAGTCGGTATTCATCTCCCGGATTCGTGGCCTTCCCGTCATGGATGCCAACGGCGATCAGGTCGGCAAGGTCAGGGACGTCGTCGTCCAGATGCGTACCCCCGGCCGCGCCCCACTCGTGCGCGGCCTCGTCGTCGAGCTCTTCGCACGTCGGCGGATATTCGTGCCCATGGTCCGGGTGCACGCCATCGACGCGGTGCAGATCATGATCTCGGGAACCGTCAACACCCAGGTGTTCTCCCGCCGCGTCTCCGAGACCCTCGTCGTCGAGGACCTCTTCGACCGTACCTTCACCCGCGATGGCAAGCAGGTGTGGGTGATGGACGTCTCGATGGCCCCGGTGCGCAGCCGCGAGTGGGAGATCAACGAGGTGGCCCTGGCCGAGTCCGGACGGGGCCGATTCATCCGCAAGACCCCCAGCAACCCGACCATCGTCGACTGGCGCGAAGTACCCTCCCTGGTGCTGGCCTCCCGGCAGTCCACCGAGCGCACCATCGCCGAGATGCACGAGATGAAACCGGCCGACATGGCCCGCGAGTTGCATGACATGAATCCCCATCGTCGCGCCGAGGTGGCCATGGCCCTTGACGACGACCAACTCGCCAACGCCATCGAGGAGCTGCCGGAGGGCGAGCAGGTCTCCCTCATCACCGTCCTCGATCCTGACCGCGCCGCCGACATCCTCGAGGAGATGGACCCCGACGACGCCGCGGACCTCATCAAGGAGTTGCCGGACACCACCGCCCATCAGTTGCTGGCCCGCATGGAGCCTGACGACGCCGCGGACGTCCGATCCCTGATGGCCTATGCCGAGTTCACTGCCGGTGCCATGATGACCCCGGAGCCCGTCATCGTCGCCCCCGATGCCACCGTCGCCGACGCGCTGGCCCTGGTCCGCAACGAGGACATCACCCCTGCCGAGGCCTCCATGGTCTTCGTGTGTCGTCCTCCCACCGAGACCCCGACCGGTCGATACCTGGGAGCGGTGCACGTCCAGCGTCTGCTGCGCGAACCGCCCTCGACGATGGTCTCGGCCATCATCGACACTGATCTCGAGCCCATGCGCACGGACGCCCCGGTGGGTGCGGTGAGCCGCTATTTCGCCACCTACAACCTCGTCGCGGTCCCGGTCGTCAATGAGGCGAACCAGCTCGTCGGGGCGGTGGCCGTTGACGACCTACTCGACCACCTGCTGCCCGCCGACTGGCGGGGCGACCAGATGGACGGCGAACTTCTGGAGGTGAACCATGGCTGACGGCGATCAGAGGATCCACGACGCCGATCGTCTCGACATCCCGGGACCGCGCAAGGCCAGACGCCCCAAGGTGCAGCTGGACTCCGAGAAGTTCGGCCAGTTCGCCGAGGCCACCGCCAGGTTCATGGGAACCGCGAAATTCCTCGCGTACATGACGGTCGTCGTTCTCGCCTGGATCATCTGGAACCTCGTCGCGATCTACAAGCTGCGCTTCGACCCGTACCCGTTCATCCTGCTCAACCTGTTCTTCTCCACCCAGGCCTCCTACTCGGCTCCCCTCATCCTGCTGGCCCAGAACCGTCAGGAAGACCGTGACCGGGTGTCGATGGCCGAGGACCGCCGAGTGGCTGCCCAGTCCCGTGCTGACATGGAGTTCCTGGCCAGGGAGGTCGCCTCCATCCGGATGCAGATGGGTGAACTGGCGACCCGTGACTACCTGCGCTCCGAGCTGCGGGACGAATTGCGCTCCCTTCTGGAGGAGATTGAGGCCTCTCCGGCGCCCTCCGGATCGCGCTGATCGGAGTCGGTTCGCGATCGGCGAGTTGTCCGAGGGGCCCAACGGTGTGTAGACAAGTCAGCATGAGCACCGATAACCCGTTGGTCGAGGCCGTTGCCGAAGCTCTCACGCACGTCAATGACCCCGAGATCAAACGCCCCATCACCGATCTCAACATGGTTGATGAGATCACCGTTGATGACCAGGGACGCGCCTTCGTCCGCGTCCTGCTGACCGTGTCCGGATGCCCCCTCAAGACTGAGTTGCGCGAGCAGGTGACCGAGGCCGTCCGCGGTGTCGATGGGGTCACCAGCGTTTCCGTCGAACTCGGCACCATGACTGACGAGCAGCGTGATGCCCTCAAGGTGCAGCTGCGCGGGGGCGTCCCCGAACGCGTCATCCCCTTCGCCCAGCCCGGAAACACCACCAAGGTCATCGCGGTGTCCTCCGGCAAGGGTGGCGTCGGCAAGTCCTCGGTGACCGTCAACCTGGCTCTGGCCCTGGCTCAGTTGGGTCGCGAGGTCGGCCTGCTGGACGCTGACATCTACGGCCACTCGGTGCCTGACATGCTCGGCCTGGGTGACGCCCACCCCATTCCCCTCGATGACATGCTGTTGCCGGTCCCTGGTCTGGGCATCAAGTCGATCAGCATCGGCATGATGAAGCCCAACAAGTCCGACGTCATCGCCTGGCGCGGCCCGATCCTCGACCGTGCTCTCACCCAACTGCTGGCTGACGTCCACTGGGGCGACCTCGACTACCTCCTCATCGACCTTCCGCCCGGCACCGGCGACATCGCCATGAGCCTGGGCCAGAAGCTGCCCAACGCCGAGGTCCTCGTCGTCACCACCCCGCAGCAGGCTGCCTCCGAGGTCGCCGAGCGTGCCGGAACGATGGCCGGGATCATGCAGCAGCGTGTCATGGGCGTCGTCGAGAACATGTCGTGGCTGGAGGTCACCGCCCCGAAGTCGGGCGAGACCTTCCGCGTCGACCTCTTCGGCACTGGCGGTGGTCAGAAGGCCGCCGATGCCCTGTCAGAGCGCCTGGGCACCGAGATCCCGCTGCTGGGCCAGATCCCGCTGGACGCCGATCTGCGCAGCGGCGGCGACGAGGGGGACCCCATCGTCCTCGCCCACCCGGAGTCCCCGGCTGCCAAGGCCATCCACGCACTGGCGAGCACCATCGACTCCCGCCCGCGCGGACTGGCCGGGATGAACCTGGGAGTCTCCCCGGTCTGATCAACCATTACGAAGCACTGGTCCCCGGTCAGTACTGACCGGGGACCAGTGCTTCTCTGGATCGTCTGCGAGACGAATCAGGTCGCCTCGGTGTCGAAGGGCACCGGCTGGCTGGAGTCGTGCGCTGACTCCGGACTCGATTCCGACGGCACCTCCGGCAACCCTTCCGAGTTGCGGATGTCTGCCAGGCCCAGGTCGAGGTCGGATCGAACGTCGGACAGGTCAGACTTGATCTCGTCAATGTCATCCTGCAGACCATCCAGGACGTACTTCCGCACGAAGTTCTGCGGCTTGAGGTCCTGGTAGTCGAGATCAGCGAACTGCGGTCCCAGCTCGCTGCGGAGCTGGTCCCTCGTGTTGTTCGCGATGTTCTTGAGGTAGTGATAGACGCGCGCCGCCTTGCGGGCCATCTCGGGCAACTTGTCCGGCCCAAACATGAGCACAGCAATGATGATGAGTACCGCGATTTCCGCTGGACCTGCTGTGGACATGCCCCATATGCTACCCCGGAATTCGGCCTCCCCATGTCACTGCAGGGTTGTCACAGCTGAGTACGATCCAGCAGATCGAAGAAGGGCTCGGTGTGCTCGGGCGTCGGCATGGTTTGCGGAAGACGAACCCCGCCGACGTCAAATCCTTGGTGCGCCAGCCCGGCCTTGACCATGGTGACGCCCTGGGCGGCAAAGACTCCGGTGAGAACCGGCAGGATTTCGCGGTAGATCGCCAGGGCCTCGTCAATCCGCCCTTCGACGTAGGCGTCGATGACCTCATGCATTCGCCTGCCGGTGAAGTGGGTCGACGTCCCGATGAGTCCGACCCCACCGACCGACAACAGGGCCGGTGTGATGGCGTCATCGCCGGAGTAATAGGCCAGGGTGGTGTTGGCCATCACCGTGGCCGACTCGACAACCTGCCCCTTGGCGTCCTTGACGGCCACGATGTTGGGATGGTCGGCCAGCTCGATGAGGGTCTTCGTCTCGATCGGGGTTCCGCTGCGCCCGGGAATGTCGTAGAGCATGATCGGCAGATCGGTGGCATCGGCGACGGTGGTGAAGTGCTCGATCAAGCCAGCCTGAGAGGGCTTGGAGTAGTACGGGGTGACGACCAGCAGTCCGTCCGCCCCGGCATCGGCAGCCTGACGGGCCAGCTCGACGGTGTGGGCTGTGTCATTGGTCCCGACACCGGCGACGATCGCAGCGTCCGACCCGACGGCATCGACGGCGGCCCTGACCATGTCAACCTTCTCGGCATCAGTGGTCGTCGGGGACTCGCCGGTCGTGCCATTGACGACGATGCCGTCATTGCGCTGCTCATCGACGAGTCTGTGCGCCAATTCGCCGGCCCGACGCAGGTCGACCACCCCTTCGGACGTCATCGGAGTCACCATGGCCGTGAGCAAACGGCCGAAAACGGGAGCAGACATGCGAGACCTCCTTGTATACCTGGTGCCCATGGTAGCCACGAGATGCCCTCGGCGGGCTAGGCTGTCCGTGTGAGTCCAGCACAGCCCAGACATCAAGCCCCAGACGCCCGGTCGTGGGAGTACGCCGACGGCTTCGTCGCCCCCTCGCCGGCCCTGCAGGAGGCCCGCGAGGCCGCGCGTGCCGATCAGTGGGAGGTGCTCGGCAACGGCACCACTGCCCTGCTGACCTTCCTGGCACGCACCATGCAGGCCAGCAACGTCGTCACTGTTGGTACTGACGCGGGCGTCTCAGCCCTGGCCCTGTTGGAGGGCATGACCGACAAAGGCGTGCTGACCAGCATCGATCCCGATGCCGAGCGTCAGGCTGCCGCCCGCAAGGTCCTCTCCCTGGCACGAATCCGCTCCAACCGGGTGCGCCTCATCACCGGCACCCCACTGGACGTGCTGCCCAAGCTGCGCGACGACGCCTACGACATGGTCCTCATCAACGGTGACCGGCTGGAGTACGTCGAGTACGTCTCCCAGGCACTGCGTCTGCTGCGTCGGGGCGGAGTCGTCATCGCCAATGCCGCACTGGCCAACAACCACGTCGCGGACCCTGACAACGAGGACGACGACACCCTCATCATCCGCGAGACCCTCGACTCGGTGCTGGAGACCGAGGAGTTCACCCCCGTCCTGCTGCCGGTGGGCGACGGTCTGCTGCTGGCGACGAAGGGCTGATCCCGGCCAGCCACGACGAAGCGGCTCCCCGGTGACCCGGGGAGCCGCTTCGTGCGTCCTGTGAATCGTCCGATCAGTAGGGGACGGTGATTCCCTTGCCGACCACCGTCACACCGCCTGGAGAGACGGTGAATCCGCGAGCGCGGTCGTGGTCGTGGTCGACGCCCACCTGGGCCCCGTCGGGAACGACGACGTTCTTGTCAAGGATGGCGCGGTGGACGGTGGCGTTGGACCCGATCGTCACGTTGTTCATGACGATCGACTCGTCGACACGAGCCCACCTCTCGATGCGGGCGCGCGGACCCAGCACCGTGCGGTAAATGTCAGTTCCGGAGATGATGCACCCGGCCGAGACCAGGGTGTCATCGCAGGAGCCACGCATCACGAACTTGGCGCCAGGAGCCTGTTCCTGCATGGTCCAGATGGGCCAGTCAGGGTTGTACAGGTTGAACTCCGGCTCGACCGACACCAGGTCCATGTGCGCGTCGTGGTAGGCATCGATGGTGCCCACGTCTCGCCAGTAGTCAGCGTCCTTGTCGGTGTTGCCCGGAACCTCGTTGTCGCGGAAGTCGTAGACCTGGGCATCGGAGGCGTTGACGAACCTGGGGATGATGTCGCCGCCCATGTCATGGCGCGAATCGGCAGTGTGGGAGTCGTCGTGCAGGGCCTGTAACAGAGCCTCGCGGCTGAAGATGTAATTACCCATGGAGGCGAAGGACTCGTCCGGAGAATCCGGCAGGCCAGGCGGATCAGCGGGCTTCTCGAGGAACTCGGTGATCTTGTGGTTCTCGTCGGCATCGATGATTCCGAAGGCAGAGGCCTCCTTGCGAGGCACCCGGATCCCGGCGACGGTGCATCCCAGACCGGAATCGATGTGGTACTGCAGCATGGCGTCGACGTCCATCCGATAGATGTTGTCGGCACCAAACACCACGACGTAATCGGGGTTCTGGTCGTTGATGAGGTTGAGGGACTGGTAAATGGCGTCGGCGCTGCCCTGGTACCAACGGGGTCCGAGACGCTGCTGGGCCGGGACCGGGGTCACGTACGACCCCAGCATCGTCGACATCCTCCACGTGATGGAGATGTGACGGTCGAGGGAGTGCGACTTGTACTGGGTCAGCACCGCGATCTGGGTGAGGCCCGAGTTCGCCAAGTTCGACAGCACGAAGTCGATGAGCCGATAGGTACCGCCGAACGGAACGGCTGGTTTGGCACGGTCCATCGTGAGGGGCATGAGGCGTTTGCCCTCGCCGCCAGCGAGGACGATGGACAGAACCTTGGGACGCGTCTTTGCCATGGCCCTCAATCTACCGTCACCGAGCCTCTAAGGGGCGATGATTACGACCCCAAACGGTCACTGTCGTGGAGAGTTTCTGATTCGTTGACGACAAGGCCACCCTATTGACCTGTCGGCGCCGTCTTTGTGGGACGATCAAGCCATGTACGTGTCCGTCATGACCCGCGAATACCCTCCTACCATCTACGGAGGCGCTGGCGTCCACGTCGCGCAACTCGTCCCCCATCTCCGCAACCTCATCGACGTCGATGTGCAGTGCATGGGAGAGCCACGCGAGGGAGCCACCGCCCATGCCGAGAACTACCCGGAGGGCGCCAACGGCGCGCTGCGGGCCTTCGGAGCTGACCTGTCCATGGTCAATGCGATCCCTGACGAGATCGATCTCGTCCATTCCCACACCTGGTACGCCAATCTCGCTGGTCTACTGGCCGGCGTCTTCCATGACGTCCCGCATGTCATCAGCGCCCATTCCCTGGAACCCGACAGGCCGTGGAAGGCCGAACAACTCGGTGGCGGATACCGGCTGTCCTCATGGGCCGAGAAGACGGCTTACGATGCCGCCGACGCCATCATCGCGGTCTCAGATGGTATGCGGAAGGACGTGCTGCGCGCCTACCCGGAACTCGACCCGGACAAGGTACACGTGGTGCGCAACGGCGTGGACACCGGGGAGTTCCACCCCGTCACCGAGACCGACGTCTGCCGCGAGATCGGCATGGATCCGGAGCGCCCGTCGGTGGTCTTCGTGGGACGCATCACCCGTCAGAAGGGTCTGATTCATCTGGTGCGCGCCGCTGCCGACCTCGATCCCGACACTCAGCTCGTCCTGCTGGCAGGAGCGCCGGACACCCCCGAGATCGGTGAGGAGTTCAAGACGGCTTTCGACGAGGTGCGGGCTTCCCGCAAGGCCCCGGTCATCTGGGTTGAGGAGATGCTGCCGCGTCCGTCGGTCTGTCAGGTGCTCTCGGCCGCCACGGTCTTCGCATGTCCCTCGGTCTACGAGCCGCTGGGCATCGTCAATCTCGAGGCCATGGCCTGCGCCACCCCGGTGGTCGCCTCCCGAGTCGGTGGCATTCCGGAGGTCGTCGTCGACGGGACGACTGGCCATCTGGTCGGTGGGGTCCCGACCGACTCCTCGACCCCCGAGCAGGTGGCCGGCTTCGAGTCGGCCTTCGCCGCAGCGATCAACAACCTCACCCGCGATCCGGAGCGCGCCGAGGCCTTCGGAACCGCTGGTCGTCAACGCTGCATCGATGAGTTCTCCTGGGCACGGATCGCCGAGCAGACCGTTGAGGTCTACAAGGCTGCCATCAATCGTCACAACGCCTGAGAGATCCGTATGAATGCAGTCGTGTGAATGCGGTCGTGCCCAGCTCCTCGGAGCCGGGCACGACCGTCTCTCAGCCGTCTGCGTCAGCCAACGACACCCTGGAGGCACTCGAGCAGTTCCTGGGCTTCGTCAGCGTTGAGTTCAACAACCAGCCGACCGCCGCCTTCGACTGGAACGCGCATGATGATGCCACGGCCCTCCTTCGTGACCTCCATGGGACCGTCTCCGGTACGGGGCTTCATAGCTGCCATGTCACTCTTCCTCAATCACTGGGCAGTGGTGCAACCCCCATTATTCCGTATCCGGGCCCTTTCCGTCAGTGGTGTACTCCGCAGTGTCCGCGAAATCCTCCTTTTGGGCTGCCTCCAACTGGGCTGCCATACGGTCGAGCAGCTGATCCACCTGGCGCATGGAATAGCCTCTCGGCACCACCGCGAAGTGGGCCGAACGCAGGTCATCGGCGCTCAGATCGCCCTCGGGCAGGTCAGGGACCGGACGATCATCGACGACCGCCGGCACCTGCCCGAACTTGCCAGAAGCTGCCAGCACCGCCAGTCCGATGATGACGATGACAAGCCCACACAACGCCCACACCATCAGTGATCTCCTTCCGAACGCTCACGAAGCCACGACTCCAGCGCTCGGGCGCAATCGTCGAGGCTGGACAACTTGCAACACTCATCGGCCTTGTGGGCGTACATCGCGTCGCCAGGCCCGAAATTGAGGGCTGGACGTCCCATCTCGAAGAACCGAGCCACATCCGTCCAGCCGTATTTCGGCATCGGGGTCGTGCCGACCGATCGGGCGAAGGACCGAGCCAGCGGCTTGTCGAGGCCCGGCCGCGCCGGGGAGGACAGATCGAGGATCTCCATCGTCCAGTCGGCGAACATGGTGCGCATCATCTGTTCGGCCTGCTGAGCGGTCTTGTCAGGGGCGAACCGGTAGTTGATCTGGACCGTGGCAGTTGGGGGGACGACGTTGCCGGCCAGTCCACCCTGCACCATCGTCGCGTTGAGTCCTTCATGGTAGGTCAGCCCATCGACCTCGACGAGGTGGTCGCCGTCAGCCTGCCAGTCCTGCAGGATCTGGAGGATCGGCAACAGGCCATGAATGGCATTGTGGCCAGCCCAGGATCGGGCGGAATGGGCAGCCTGCCCCTCGGTCGTCAGGGTGAACCTCATCGTCCCCTGACAGCCTCCCTCGATGATGGCATCGGTGGGCTCCATGAGGATGGCCAGGTCGCAGTCGAGCAAGCTCTCGTCGTGGGATCGCACCTTGAGCAGCCCGTTGTGTTCGGCGGCGATCTCCTCCGCTTCGTAGAACACCCAGGTAACGTCGCGGCTGGGCGCAGCCAGGGTCGCTGCCAGATGCAGTGCGACGGCCACTCCCCCCTTCATGTCGCAGGTTCCCCTGCCGACCAGGTAGTCACCGTCGTCGCGGGTCTCGACGTGGCTGGGGAGATTGTCAGCCACCGGAACGGTGTCCAGGTGACCAGCGACGAGGACACGGGAATCCCGGCCCAGGTTGGTGGCCGCCACGATCGAGTTTCCGATCCTCGTGACCGTCAGATGGCCACAACCTCGCAGGGACTCCTCGACGGTGTCGGCGAGCTGATCCTCATGGAGACTTTCGGAGCGGATGTCCACGATGTCGCGAAACAGGTCATGGAGGTCACCAGCGAGGTCGAGTTGCATGATCTTCACTGTACTGAACCGTCTGGCACCAGGCTCTCGACCACCTCGATGCCGGTTCCACAGGGACTTGGCAGCTGCCCGCAGCAAAGGTCCTGGTCCCCACCTCGACCTGGTCCCTCGACAGGCACGAGGCCGTCACCGACTCATTGGAACCGTTCGTGAGAGCCACCGACGTGGCGTCCCAATCATCGATGGCTGAGCGGTATGGAGTGGGCGAGTCCGGTCGCCAGAGATGCCAGGAAGAAAGCCAGGTACGCAATCAGCGCGATGACGGCAACGATGAGGGCGAATCGTCCACGTTGATGACGAATCTCTCGGAGGGCCAGGACATGGGCGGCACGTTTCCACGACCGCTCAACCTAGTGACGGCACCGACACCGTCAGGTCGTCCCAACCTGCAACTAGACTCGTGGTCATGACGCAGACGACGACTTCACAAACCGCCCCGACCGACCGTCAGGCCTGGGGTTGGGGACTGGCCACCGTCCATGAGGACGGCGATGTCCTGGACACCTGGTACCCCGAGCCCAAACTGGGCGCCCCCGATGAATCCGAAGTCCCTGACGACCTGTACCGGGTCACCGAAGCCGGTCGTGACGCCATCCGCAACGTGCACACCGAGGTGGTGCGCACCGTCATCAATCTCGACGAGGCACCAGGTGACGTCCCCGACGCCTACCTGCGTCTGCACCTGCTGTCATCGCGCATGGCTCAGCCCCGCACCATCAACCTCGACGGCATCTTCGGTGTGCTGCCCAACAACGCGTGGACGACCATCGGCCCGATCCGGATGGCCGATCTGGAGAAGGCACGCATGGAGGCGCGCATCGCCCATGCCCCCTTCACCGTCCTGCTCGTCGACAAGTTCCCGCGCATGGTCGACTTCGTCATTCCCACCGGGGTGCGTATTGGTGACGCCGATCGTGTCCGTCTGGGAGCCCATCTGGCCGAGGGAACCACCGTCATGCACGAGGGGTTCGTCAATTTCAATGCCGGCACCCTGGGGCACTCCATGGTCGAGGGACGCATCAGCCAGGGTGTCGTCGTCGGTGACGGCACCGACATCGGCGGCGGCGCCTCCATCATGGGGACCCTGTCAGGAGGCGGCAAGGAGCAGGTGACGATCGGAGAGGGCTGCCTGCTGGGCGCCGAGGCCGGAATCGGGATCTCCCTGGGCGACAACTGCGTCGTCGAGGCGGGCCTCTACGTCACTGCCGGCACCAAGGTGACCCTGCCCGACGGCAAGGTCGTCAAGGCCTCGGAGCTGTCCGGCGCCGACGACATCCTCTACATCCGCGACTCGACGACCGGTGTCGTCAAGGCTCTCGGACGTGGCGACCACAAGATCGAGCTCAACACGGATCTGCACCAGAACTGACATGACGAAGTCCTCATCCCACCGGGCCCGCCCTGCCACCACGCGACGACCCCAGGGTCGACGCAGGCGCCGTTCCACCAATCCCGCCAGGTCGATAGCTGCCCTCGTCGTGGTGTTGGCGATCCTGGCGGGGCTGGGCTGGGGAGGCTACAAGGTGTGGAAGACCGTCGACCCGTTCGGCACCGTCGAGCCGGAGGGCTGCCGGGTGACAGCGTCCGGCCAGTCCTACGACCTTGACCTGGAACAGTCCCAGAACGCCGCCATCATCACTGCCGAGTCGATTCGACGCGGCCTGTCGGCCCATGCAGCCACCGTCGCCCTGGCGACCGCCATGCAGGAGTCGAAGCTGCGCAACATCGACTATGGCGATCGTGACTCCTTGGGTCTCTTCCAGCAGCGTCCCTCCCAGGGATGGGGAACTTCCAAGCAGATCATGGACCCGTGGTACTCCTCCGGAAAGTTCTATGAGGAGCTGGTGAAGTTCGGAAACTGGAAGGACATCAGTATCAATGACGCCGCCCAGCAGGTGCAGCGCTCCGGATACCCGGAGGCGTACCGCCAGCACGAGCCGCTGGCCAAGGCATGGGCATCAGCGCTGACCGGCCGCTCCCCCTCGGCCTTGTCCTGTGTCAACAGGTCCTCCGAGACGACCACGATTGACAAGCTCACTCAGACGGTGCGCAAGGGGATGGCCGACAAGATCTCCATCCAGACCACAGGGGCGACGGCGACCTTCACCGCCACGGACCTGGTCTCGACCCGGGCAGCAGTGGCCTTGACGATGGCGAGCACGAATCTGGGGCCGATCGATCGCGCCACCGTCGCGACGACGAGTTGGAGTGCTGACCCCGAGCACCACGCCTCATGGAGTGCAGCCTCCGGCCCGTCAGCGAGCCCTGCTGCCAGCGGAACGGGCCGAGTCACCGGCACCGTCACCGCCCGCAGCTGACTCTCAGTGAGACTCGGACAGCCTCTCGGCCGCGGTGTTGATCCTCTCGTCAGTGGCCGTCAGTCCAATGCGGACGTGGTCGGAGCCACCGTCGACGTAGAAATCCCCTGGTGAGCAGAGAATGCCCAGATCAGCCAGCCTGTCCAGGGTGGCTCGGCAGTCCTCGCCATGAGTCGCCCACAGGTAGAGAGATCCCTCGGAGTGATCGACCCGGAAACCAGCCTGCTCGAGGGCGGGCTTGAGGACGTCCCGGCGCAGCTGGTAGCGCTTCGCCTGTTCCAACACGTGGGATCGGTCCGACAGAGCAGCCTGCATGGCCTCGGCGACCGGGGCCGGAACCATGAGACCGGAGTGCTTGCGCAAGGTGAGCAACTCTTGGGTGAGGTCGGCGTCACCGACGACGAAGCCCGCACGATATCCAGCCATGTTCGAGCGCTTGGACATCGACAGACAGGCGAGCAGACCGGTGACGTCACCGCCGTTGACTCTTTCGTCGAGGACGGAGATGGAATTCCCCTCCCAGACGAATTCGCCGTAGCACTCGTCGGAGGCCAGCACGGCTCCGGTGCTGCGAGCCAGTTCAACCCAGGCCTTCATCTCGTCGAGGTCGAGGATGCGACCCGACGGGTTGGCCGGCGAATTGATCCAGATGAGGTCGGGGGTGCCCTTGACCTCATCGGGCTCGTCAACGGCCTGAACGGTGGCACCGGCGAGCTGGGCACCAACCCGGTAGGTCGGGTAGGCGCAGGCTGGAATGACGACCCTCGAGTCCGGGCCCAAGCCAAGCTGGCTGGGCAGCGAGGCCACCAATTCCTTGGTCCCGACGACCGGCAGGACGCTGTTCTCGTCGAGATGTGCCGACGCACCCCAGACCTGCTTCATGTGGTCCAAGATGCCGGCTCGCAGGGCAGGGGTCCCCCACACCTGCGGGTAACCGTGAGCGTCGCTGAACGCCGTCAGGGCCTCGGTGACGACCTGGGGAGTCGGGTCAACCGGGGTGCCCACCGACAGGTCGACGATGCCACCGGGGTGGGACTGTGCCTTGGCCTTGGCGTCAGCGATGGTGTCCCACGGGAAGGCGGGCAGACTGGCTGAGACGATACGGCGACTCATTCGCCCTGCGGGGGCAGGGCCTCGACGGCCGGGTGGTCCTTGTGGGTCGGGCCGAGGCGGGCGGCACCGCCCGGGGAACCCAGCTCGTTGAAGAACTCGGCGTTGATGTCGAGGAACTTCTCCTGATCGCCGGGCAGGTCATCCTCGTAGTAGATGGCCTCGACGGGGCAGACGGGCTCACATGCACCGCAGTCGACGCACTCCTCAGGATGGATGTAGAGGCTGCGCTCACCCTCGTAGATGCAGTCGACGGGGCACTCCTCGACGCAGGCACGATCCTTGACGTCCACGCAGGGCAGACCGATGACGTAGGTCACGTCTTCTCCTTGTTCCGGCCCTGACAAGGGGCCTGATAGACATTCGCTGTCATCATAGTGCCGCGCCATGACATCCGTCTTCGGGGATGCACCGACGCCCATGACCGTCGGACGGTCATGGGCGTCGGAATCAGGGTGTCAGCGTGCCTCAGAGAGCGGCGACCAAGGCATCAACACTGGCCTTGGCATCACCGAAGAGCATCCGGGTGTTGTCGGCGAAGAACAGCGGGTTCTCGACGCCGGCGTAACCGGGCTTCATGGACCGCTTGAAGACGACGACCTCGTGGCCCTCCCACACGTGGAGAACCGGCATGCCCGAGATCGGGGTACCAGGATCCATGGCGGCCGGGTTGACGGTGTCGTTGGCTCCGATGACCAGGACGATGTCGGCGTCTGCGAAGTCGTCGTTGATCTCGTCCATCTCCATGACGATGTCGTAAGGCACATGGGCCTCGGCGAGCAGCACGTTCATGTGGCCGGGCAGACGACCGGCGACCGGGTGGATCGCGAACTTGACGTCCACTCCCTTGTCGCGCAGCTTCTTGGCCAGCTCGGCCACCGGGTACTGGGCCTGGGCCACGGCCATGCCGTATCCGGGAGCGATGATGACCGAGGACGCGTCGGACAGCTGGGAGGCCAGCTCATCAGCCTTGATCTCGGTTATCTCACCGTCCGGACCGTCACCCTCAACGGCCGGGGCATCGCCGAAGCCACCCAGGATGACCGACACGAAGGAGCGGTTCATGGCCTTGCACATGATGTAGGACAGGATGGCGCCGGAGAAGCCCACCAGGGCGCCCGTGACGATGAGCACCGGGATGTGGAGGCTGAATCCGGAGAAGGCGGCTGCCCAACCGGAGTAGCTGTTCAGCATCGAGATGACGACCGGCATGTCAGCGCCACCGATGGCAGCAACCAGGTGGAAGCCGAGGAACAGGGAGGCCAGCGTCAGGAGGACCAGCGGCAGCCAGGCGATGCCTCCGGAAACGTTGGAGAACCAGATGCCGCAGCCGATGATAACGACCAACAGGCCGAGGTTGATCCAGTTGCGCCCGGGCAGGGTCAGCGGCTTCGAAGGAACCTTGCCCGACAGCTTGCCCCAGGCCACCAGGGACCCGGTGAAGGTCAGAGCACCGATGAAGATGCCGATCCAGATCTCGGAGAGCTGGAAGGTGCTGGCACCGGTCCCCTCCTCGGCGAAGGCGTTGAAACCGATGAGAACGGCAGCAAGACCGACGAAGGAGTGCAGCTGAGCGATGAGCTCAGGCATCCCGGTCATCTCGACCTTGAGGGCCTTCCACACACCGAAGGCGCCACCGATGAGCATCGGGATGAAGAGCAGGACCATGGACACCGGGGAGTATCCGGGCAGCTTCACCAGGGCGACGATCGTGGCGATGATCGCGATGACCATGCCGAGAATGCCGTAGGCGTTCCCCTTCTTCGAGGTTTCGAACTTGGACAGACCAGCGAGGGCGAAGATGAACAGCAGGCCCGAGATGATGAAGGAGGCGTTGACGAAGTTCACCAACGACCCGGCCATCGGGGCAATGAGAAGTGTTGACGTCATGGATCAGGCCTTCCTGAACATCTTGAGCATGCGCTGGGTGACCGTGAAACCGCCGAAGATGTTGATACTGGCGATGAGCACGGTCAACGCGGCGACGATCCGGATACCCCACGATTCACTGCCGAGCTGGGTGATGGCACCGACGATGATGATGCCGCTGATGGCGTTGGTGACACTCATCAGCGGGGTGTGGAGGGCATGGGTGACGTTCCACACCACGTAGTAGCCGACGACCACGGCGATCGCGAAGGTGCCGAAGAGGGCGACGAACTCCGTCGGGGAGAAGGTCAGCAGGGCGATGAGTGCGATCGACAGCACAGCGACGATGCCGAAGGTCTGGGGCCACGGACGCGGATTCTTCTCGGGGACAACCGGGGTCTCGGTTTCGGCCTTGGCGACCGGCTGGGGAGCAGCAGCGACCTGGACCGGTGGCGGCGGGAACGCCACCTGGCTCTCGTGGCACACCGTCATGGTGCGGATGACCTCGTCGTCGAAGTTGAGGACGAGCTCTCCGTTCTTCTCGGGGGTGGCCAGCTTCAGCAGGTTGACGAGGTTGGTGCCGTAGAGCTGACTGGCCTGACCCGGCAGACGGGACGGCAGGTCGGTGTAGCCGATGATCGTCACGCCGTTGTCGGTGACGTAGGACTCACCTGGACGGGTGAGCTCACAGTTGCCACCACCCAGGGCAGCGAGGTCGACGATGACGCTGCCGGGCTTCATGGCAGCGACCATCTCGGCGGTGATGAGCTTCGGGGACGGCTTGCCCGGGATGGCGGCCGTGGTGATGATGACGTCATCCTTACCCGCCTGCTCCATGTAGAGCTCAGCAGCGCGGGCGTTGTAATCGTCGCTGGCCTCCTTGGCGTAGCCATCGGAGCTGACGCCCTGATCGGAGTCACCAGTGCGCACGTGCAGGAAAGTGGCACCCATCGACTGCACCTGCTCGGCGGTCTCCGGACGGACGTCGGTGGCGTAGACCTCGGCCCCCATCGAGTTGGCGGCACCCAGCGCGGCCAGGCCGGCGACACCGGTACCGATGACGAAGACCTTGGCCGGCGCAACCTTGCCAGCAGCCGTGACCTGGCCGCCAAAGGTTCGACCGTACGCGAATGCAGCCTCCACGACAGCCCGGTAACCCGAGATGTTGGCCATCGAGGACAGAGCATCCATGGACTGAGCACGCGAGATACGCGGAACCATGTCCATACTCAGACCGGTGATGCCGACGGCAGCCAGTTTCTCGGTGAGGGCAAGATCCTGACGCGGATGAAGGAAAGTGACGAGGACAGCGCCGGAACGCATGAGGGCGATCTGGTCGTCGGTGGGTTCATTGACGGCCAGCACGAGGTCGGCCTTCCACGCCTCCCCCAGTCCGACGATCCTGGCTCCGGCCTCTTCGTACGCGTGGTCAGGCAGAGCGGCGTGTTCGCCAGCTCCGGACTCGACGACCACCTCGTAGCCGAGTTTGAGTAGGGCGGGAACAGTCGTCGGAGTCGCGGCGACCCGATTCTCACCCGGGAGTGACTCCCGTGGGATTCCGATGATCATGATGGTGACTTTACGGCCAAACGTCCCTGACCACGACACCGGGGTTGCACGTTTCCCCACGTCCACCCACATCCATGAGAAAAACGGGACACTACCCGCGGTAACATCCCGCCCCGTCGTGAAACTGGACTCAGTTCCCCTGACGCGGGCCTTGCGGCGGTGTTTCCTCAGCCATCCTTCAACCTCGTTCCTGGTTGTCAGCAATCACCGAGAGCGGGTGCACGCCGGTGACCTTCATGGCGGCGTCCCACTGGGCAAACAGCCAACGGGAATCCCGCTCAAGGCTCGTTACTGTTCCGGTCATGGACGTCATCATCCGAGCGATGCAAGAACAGGATCTGCCGGCGGCAACGCGTGTCCACAATGACCACGCAGTGGGCACCCCGTCCTCATACACCGTGAGCCACTCACAGGTGTCCGACCGCCGTACCTGGTGGCGCAACCTGGTCGACGATGGCAGACCGGTCCTGGTGGCGGAGGTCGACGGGCTTTTCGGCGGATACGCGACCTACCATCACTTCCGAGACGGTGAGGGATACGACGTCACCGCGGAGGTGTCGATCTGGTTGGACACCCCTGCTCGCGGTCGAGGGGTCGGACGCAAACTCATGACCGAACTCATGCGGCAGGCTCGCCGCGACGGTCTGCACAGCCTGGTGTCAGTCATCGACTCCGACAACGTCGGCAGTCTCGGATTCCACTCCGCGATGGGATTCACCGAGGTGGGCCGGCTGCCTCACATCGCACACAAGATGGACAGCTGGCGCACTGCGATCATCATGCAGTTTGTGCTGGGCTGATCAGCCAGCCCCTCGACGGTCACGGGAGCGGGTGGACAGCCCACGCTGACCATGATGGCTCCTCCGGTCGAGTCCGCACCTTCAGCCTGTATTCGAACACAACCGATATGGGATTCACGAGGTCGCTAGTGTTGGCCCATGACCGCCTACCATGCTGACGCCAGTGGCCTTGAGGGCAAGGAAATCCTCACCTGGGAAACCTTCGGTGCCGCCACCGACGAACTCGCCACCCAGATCCACAATTCGGGCTTCGATCCCGAGATCGTGATCGCGGTGGCTCGCGGCGGCATGATCCCGGGCGGAGCCCTCACCTACTCCCTTGGCGTCAAGCTCACTGACGCCATCAACGTCGAGTTCTACACCGATGTCGAGGAGACCCTGCCTGATCCGGTGCTGCTGGCCCCGATGCTCGACACTGATTCCATCCGCGGCAAGCGAATCCTCGTCGTCGACGACGTCGCCGATTCCGGCCGCACCCTGGCACTCGTGCTC
This sequence comes from Cutibacterium avidum ATCC 25577, assembly GCF_000227295.1. Lineage (GTDB taxonomy): Bacteria > Actinomycetota > Actinomycetes > Propionibacteriales > Propionibacteriaceae > Cutibacterium > Cutibacterium avidum. The sequence goes on from NZ_JH165054.1 coordinate 2,463,495, forward strand.
AAGCTGCTGCGCGGATTCGGTGCCGACGTTCGCTCGGCTGTGCTCTACGCCAAGCCCACCACTGTCATCAATCCGGACTTCGTCTGGAAGGCCACTGACAAGTGGATCGTGTTCCCGTGGAGTGCGAAGCCTCCCGTCGGTCAGCGCTGACTTACGGCAGCACCGACCCGACCGCGACGACCACGTCGTGGAAGGACACCGCTCCCGGATCGGGCGTGCCCAGGGACTTCTCACCCAACGGGCGGGCTCGACCGACCTTGGCAGTCATCTCAGAGGTTGCCCGAGTCCCTTTCTCCGCGGCCTGGCATGCTGATTCCCACGCCTGTAGCAACGGATCCGCTGACGATTCCAAGGTCGTCACGAAGGGATCCATGGCGTCAACCATGGTCTTGTCGCCGACCGTCGCCCCGCCCAGCCTGGTGACGGCATCGAGGGCAGCGCGGGCAGCCTTCCGAACGGCGTCGTCGCTGGCCGGGTCCTCGTCACCCAGTACCGCACCGAATGCGGTCAGCACCGCTCCCCACAACGCACCTGAGGTACCACCAGCCTGCTCGGACCAGGCTGAACCGGCGGCGTTGAGGGTGGTCGCCGCGCCGGCGCCGTCTCCTCTCACCCGCTTCGCCTCGGCGAGTGCAGCCTGGGATCCACGCGTCATGCCGATGCCATGGTCACCGTCACCTGCCACTGAGTCGAGTCGGCCGAGCTCATTGGCGCGCTCCGACAAGGTCTTCACCACTTCTTCCAACCCCCTGACGACGACGTCGGCAAGGTCCTGGGACGCTTGCGATCCGGTAGCGGCAACCGAAACGTGTTCTGCCTCCTGGGGCAGCTGAGTGGTGTCGAGATCGACCTGACCGACAGCCCCACGACGGTAGGCGGGGGTGTCGCACGCAGCCAGCCACAGCGGTTCGATGACCTCGTCGAGCCACACCAGGGTCAGGGAGACGCCTGCCATGTCGAGACTAGTGACGAACTCCCCGACCTGCGGATCGACGATCGTCAGTCCAGCCGCCTCGAGACGACGGCTGATGTCATTCCACAGCACGAAGAGTTCCTCGTACTTGGTGGATCCGAGGCCGTTGACGATCGGGACGACCCGGGTTCCGGGGTTCTCGGGGCGGTCGGCCAGCAAGCCGTCGACGAGCATGGCGGCCACGTCGTCGGCCGTACCGAGTGCCTCGTCATGGATACCCGGCTCACCATGAATACCCATACCGACACCCACTTGTCCCGGCTCGACACGGAACAGCGGCTCGTCAGCTCCCGGCAAGGTACAACCTGCGAAGGCCACTCCGAAGGAGCGGGTACGTTCGTTGACGCGATCGAAGACCTTGACGACCTCGTCGATGTCGCAGCCTTCCTCGCATGCAGCTGCTGTCACCTTGAAGACCGGGAGATCTCCGGCGATGCCACGACGTTTGAGGTGCTCCCCCGGACCAGCCGAGGCGATGTCGTCGGTGACGAGCAGACAGCGGGTGTCGATGCCCTCGCTGCGCAACCGTTGGGCCGCTTGCCCGAAGTGCAGGACGTCGCCGGCATAGTTGCCGAATCCGATGAGGACTCCAGCTCCCCGATCCGCCGCCTTGCAGACTGAATAGGCCTGGGAGGCGGAGGGCGAGGAGAAGATGTTGCCGCAGACGGCACCGTCAGCGAATCCCGGGCCAACCCAGCCGGCGAAAGCCGGGTAGTGACCTGATCCACCGCCCACGACGAGGGCGACCTTGTGATCGGTGCGGGCGGCACGAACGACTCCACCGAACACCGGCCTCAGATGGTTCGGGAAGGCGCTGGCGAGCCCAGCGACTGCCTGGGACGGAAAATCATCAGGGCTGTTCACGAGTCGGGTCATGGCTGGGACTCTCCTGTCATCTCATCATCGTTGATGGTGTTATTCCCACATCCCATGATAATTGATGTCGCCACAGCGCACCCGGCGTGCCGAAAATGGGACACTGGAGCCGACGAAGGAGATCACATGACGCACACCATGTCAGCACTGGTCCTCAACGGCCCCGGAGACGTTCAGCTGGCCGAAAAACCCATTCCCGAGCCGGAGCTCGGCGAAGTGGTCCTGGCCGTCGAGGCGACGACGATTTGCGGCACCGATCTACGGATCATCTCCGGTGAGAAGACCACCGGGGTACGCCCCGGCGTCACCCTCGGCCACGAGATCGCCGGACGGATCGCCTCCCTCGGCGAAGGAGTGGAAGGACTGACCGTCGGGCAGCAGGCGACCGTCTCCATCGTCGTCTCTTGCGGCACCTGCCGAGCCTGCCTGGCAGGCCGCGAGCATCTGTGCAGCCATTGCGAGCTCATCGGCTACGGGATTGACGGTGGACTGGCTCCCTGGTTGTGTGTGCCGGCCCGAGCCGTCGCTCGCGGCAACGTCATCCCGGTGGCTTCCGAGATGCCGGCCAACCGGCTGGCTCTGGCCGAGCCCCTGTCCTGCGTTCTCAACGGGCACCGTCGCCATGGCGGGGTGAATCCTGGGGAGACGGTCGTCATCATCGGTGGCGGGGCGATTGGTCTGCTTCACACCCAGCTCAACCTGGCATGCGGAGCGGGACAGGTCATCCTGTGCGAGAAGCACGCTGACCGACGCGACCGTGCGGCGGCCATGGGGGCCGTCACCACCTCACCCGATCACCTCGTCGAGGTCGTTGCCGAGCGCACTGATGGTTTCGGTGCCGACCTCGTCATCGTCGCCATCGGACGCAATGAACTGGCCGAGCAGTCCCTTGACCTTGCCGCCCCGGGCGGGCGGGTGAGCTGGTTCGCCGGCTTCCCCAAGGGATCAACGGCGACGATCACCCCCAACACCGTGCACTACCAGGAGCTCACGGTCTCGGGAGGATCGAATGCTCGTCGCGCCGACGTCCACCGCGCCGTCGAGATGTTGGGACGCGGGGACATCGACGAGGCCCCGATCGTCACCCACACCTTCGGGCTCTCCCAGTGGACCGACGCCGTCGACGCGGTGCGCGGCCATGCGGGGGTGAAGATCGCCATCGACCCCCGTCGCTGAGCCGCATCACCTCACAGTTTCACCGGGAGAGGCCCTCCAGAGAGAGGCTGGCGCCAGGGTTATCGAATCGGCGAGCCGTCACCGGAGCTGGCTGCTCACACAGGAAGGGGTTCCAGCCCTGAGGCGCTTTCTGCCCTCCGTTGAGGCTGTGGATTGGCTATTTCTTTGGTCACCCTGCCTTGTTAATTCACAATACGGAGACGACAATGGTTCTCACTTGCGAACTGGAAAGGGAACACCACATGCATCGTCGCCTTCTGGCCCTTGCAACCATCAGCGCCTGCGCCTTGGGCATGGCTGGTTGCTCCGGCAACTCTGATTCGGGCTCGAGCGCGGCTTCAGGCGCTTCCTCCAATGCCGCTGCGACGGACAAGGTTGACGTCGTCGCCTCGACCAACGTCTGGGGCTCGGTCGCCGAGGCCATCGGCGGAGACAAGGTCAACGTCCACTCCGTCATCAACAGCCCGGATCAGGACCCGCACGACTACGAGGCCACCGCCAAGGACAAGCTCGCCTTCTCGAAGGCCAAGATCGCCATTGCCAACGGTGGCGGCTACGACGACTGGGCTCCGAAGCTCGTCAAGAGCACCGCTTCCAAGGCCACCCTCATCGACGCCGTCGAGACCTCCGGCCTCAAGAAGCCTGGCCAGGAGGAGTTCAACGAGCACGTCTTCTTCTCGATCGACAGCGCTCGCAAGGTTGCCAAGGTCGTCGAGTCCGATCTGGCCAAGGCCTCCCCGGACAACAAGGCCGCCTTCGAGTCGAACCTCAAGGACTTCGAGTCCAAGCTGGATGAGCTCAAGGCCCATGCCGCCAAGGTCGGCGAGAAGCACCCGAACAGCACCGCCATTGCCACCGAGCCGGTGGTCGGCTACCTGCTCGACGACATGAAGGTCAAGAACATCACCCCTGAGGAGTTCGTCGAGCAGTCCGAGACCGAGGCCGGCCCGTCGACCAAGGTCGTCCACGAGACCACCAAGCTGATTGCTGCCAAGAAGGCCTCCATCCTCCTCGTCAACGGCCAGACCAGTGACGCCGTCACCAAGGAGCTGCAGAAGGCTGCCAAGGGCGCCGGGATCAAGCAGGTCGGCGTGTGGGAGACCTTCCCGAAGGGTGTCGACACCTACCAGGACTTCATCGGCAAGGCCATCACCGACATTGACAATGGCCTGGCCTGACACTCGTGGCATCACATCGCTCTGACATCTCCTGGGCGACCACGAGGATCGAGCCTGCCAGACTCACCGGCGCCAAGGTCGCCTTCGGGGACCGGGTGCTGTGGTCGGGACTCGATCTCGTCGTGGAACCCGGCGAGTTCATCGCCGTTCTGGGACCTAACGGGGTGGGAAAGACCACCCTGCTGAGGGTCCTGCTCGGGCAGACTCCGCTGACGGCCGGCACCGCCATGGTGGCCGGCCGTCCGGTGCGTCGTGGCTCGACCCACATCGGTTACATCCCGCAGCAACGCTCCTTGGAGACGACGGCCCCGATTCGCGGCCGCGATCTGGTGGGCATGGGGATCGACGGTCACAAGTGGGGATTCGGCTTGTTCAGCCGCTCCCGACGTCGGCGCATTGACGAGGCCATCGCCTCTGTGGGTGCCACCGCCTTCGCCGACGCCCCGCTGACGATGACCTCCGGTGGTGAGCAGCAGCGTCTGCGCATCGCCCAAGCCCTCGTCACCGACCCAGAGTTGTTGCTGTGCGATGAGCCGTTGTCCAGCCTTGACCTGCGCCACCAGCAGGAGGTCACCAAGCTCATCGACACTGCACGTCGGACCCGAAATCTCGGGGTGCTCTTCGTCACCCACGAGATCAACCCGGTTCTGCCCTATGTCGATCGGGTGGTGTACGTCGCTGGCGGCAAAGTTCGTGTCGGCACCCCCGACGAGGTGCTGCGTTCTGAGGTCCTCACCGATCTCTACGGGTCCCCCGTCGAGGTCTTCCGTCATGACGACCGGATCATCGTGCTGGCAGACGACGAGAGACCGTCGCATCTGCACGGCCCGCAGATCGCCGAGGTCGAGGAGATGGTCTGACATGGATTTCTCTACCATCATCAACTTCGACAGCTTCAGCCAGCTCGTTCCCCTGGTCCACGGCTCGATCATCGCCGGAATCATCCTCGGGGTTATGGCAGGTCTCATCGGACCGATGATCCATGCCCGCGACCTGGCCTTCGCGATTCACGGCACCTCGGAGCTCTCCTTCGCGGGCGCCGCAGTGGCCCTGTTCTTCGATGCATCGGTCACCCAGGGTGCTGTCGTCGGATCCCTGGTAGCCGCCCTCATCCTGGGGCTGTTAGGCGTCAAAGCCGCTGAGCGCAACGCCTCCATAGGCATCATGCTGCCCTTCGGCATGGGCATTGGCGTGCTCTTCCTGAGCCTCTACAAGGGAAGATCGTCCAACAAGTTCGGCCTGTTGACCGGACAGATCGTCGCTGTCGACACCACCGAGCTGAGCACCCTGGTCGCCGTCGCGATCTTCGTTGCAGTGTGCCTGGGCATCATATGGAGACCGCTGTTCTTCGCGTCAGTGGATCCCGAGGCAGCCAAGGCTCGCGGGGTCCCCATGCGGTTCCTGTCGATCGTCTTCATGCTGTTGCTCGGTCTGACCACCGCTATGGCAGTACAGCTCGTCGGTGCCCTGCTGGTGCTGAGCCTGCTCATCACTCCGACAGCTTCCGCCGCCAAGGTGACGGCACATCCGCTGGCCATGTCCCTGCTGTCGATCATCTTCGCGACGGTCTCCGCTGTGGGCGGCATCCTGCTGTCCCTGGGGCCCGGCTTGCCGATCAGCCCCTACGTGACGACGGTGAGCTTCCTCATCTATCTGGTGTGCCTTGTCCTCGGCGCGATTCGTCAGCGCCGCGGTTGGAGCCGTCGGGTCTCCTGAACCGTCATTTCTCGCACAACGTCCTGTCGACGACTGTTGTCGACAGGACGTTGTGCTGTCATCTCGACGTCACCGCGATGTCAACTGGGCACTGTGAACTGGTGCGGTCCGCCGTTGAGAGGATGATTCATGCATCGCCACCTGACCCGAGGTCTGGCCGCCACCGCCTGTGCCGCTGCCCTGACCTGCCCGCTGGCACCAGGGGTTGCTTCCGCCGAACCGACCACGGACGCCATCGAGGTGTACACCGGAGGCGCTCCGGTCCTGTCCACTGCGCCGAATGGCGTCAAGATCACCGACAGCGGATTCGGTTCAGCCTTTGCCCATCGCAACGGCGATCCTGACGACGTCTACTACGGCCTGACCGACCGCGGCCCGAACACTGACTCCGATGCCGACAACGAGAAGATCGAGCCGGTCAAGTTCCAGCCCTCGATCGCCAAGTTCCGTCTGGTCAACGGCCACATGGACCTCGTCAAGAGGATTGGTCTGGTGACCAAGGACGGCACACCGATGAACGGTGCCGTCAATCCGGAGGCCTCCACCGGGGAGACGATCGTCGACATCAACGGCAGGACGATCGCCCCTTCGAAGGCCGGCATCGACTCCGAAGGTCTCGTCGTCGCCCCAGACGGCAGCTTCTGGGTCTCCGACGAGTACGGCCCCTATGTCGTTCATTTCGATGCCCAGGGACGCGAGATCTCCCGTCTCAAACCCTTCGACGGCACCCTCCCTCGCGAGCTGGCCTTCCGCACCCCGAATCGTGGCATGGAAGGCCTCACCCTGACCCCCGACGGCAAGACCCTGGTCGGAACCATGCAGTCGGCCCTGGAGACCCCGGATTTGTCCGGCAGCTCCAAGAAGGTCCCCTTCGTGCGCATCGTCACCATCGACGTCGCGAGCGGCAGGACCACTGGGCAGTACCTGTACCAGCTGCACCTGAGCCAGGCCAAGACCTCCGTCTCAGAGATCACCGCCCTGGGAAACCACACCCTGCTCGTTGACGAACGTGACGGCGACCCGGGCAAGGACACCTTCAAGCGCCTGTACAAGATTGACCTGTCGAAGGCGACCAATGTCAACGACGCGAAGTCGGTCCCGGGAGCGACCTATGACGCCGCCAAGGGTGGCTACTCGTCGACGGCAAGTCCCTCGAGGGTCTCGTCTCGGCCGACAAGTCCACCAAGAACGACGAGAAGAAGGCCACCGAGATCCTCACCTCCCACGGCGTAGAGCCCGCGATCGGCGAGCTGTACCTCGACGTCACCAAGCTGGTGTGGACCGCTGATCCATCCGGCAACACCTTTCCCCACGACAAGGTCGAGGGGGTCGCGGTGACTCACGGTGGGGCCACCGTCACGCTGTCGAACGACTCCGACTTCGGTATCAACGGCATCGTCAAGGGGTCCAAGAACCCCTTCCAGCTCGTCTCCAAGCACTTCGGCACCGACGAATCCCGCCAGGACATCGGCGAGTCGCTGAAGGTGCGCATGAACTCCCTGACTGAGAACCTGCGCGGACCGGCATACCGTAAGGCTGAGTTCACCACCGACGGGAATGCCGTGACCGGCAAGAACCTCGAGCCTGACACCGGTTACGTCGTGGCTGTCGACGGCACCAAGGTCGGCACCCTGGCGACCAACGCGAAGGGTTCGGGATCCCTCGATCTGCCAGCCCTGACTACTGGTGACCACGAGGTGACCCTGTCCTTGGCCGAGTCCACGGTTGCCTCGGTCACGGTGAAGGCGGGCCCGTCAGCCCCGACGACTCCGATCACGCCCGCCCCGAGCGCCGCCTCGTCGAGCCCCACCGCGCCCAACAGCACTATGCCCAACACCACTGCAGCTAACGCAACGGCACCGGGCACGTCAGCCTCGACTACCCACGCCGGTCGCGGTCTGCCGCACACCGGACTCTGATCCCCCCACGCCAAGCGCCCGGACGATTCGTCCGGGCGCTTGTTCTTGCGTGCCCAAAGGCGTGCCAATTTGTATTCATGCCCTATAGTGCATAATTATGTATCTCGCGGTGTCACCCGGCGCCGCAGCAGCGAAGGAACGTTACATGAAAACTCTGCGTCATGCCGCCGGTGCCACCCTGGCCGTTGTCGCCTTTGCCGTCAGCGGTTGCACCCATGCCTCAGAGGAGTCCGCGACTCCCACGGCAGAGGCCAGCAAGGCTGGCACTCCGTCGAATGCCCAGATCATCGATTCCATCAAGACTGATCCCACGATCGCCGCGATGGTCCCTGACGACATCAAGAAATCCGGCACCCTTCGCAACGGCGCAGCAGCCAACTATGCTCCGGCTGAGTTCATCGACACGGACGGCTCGAAGGTGGTCGGCTACGACATCGACTACATCACCGCCGTCGGCAAGCTCATGGGACTCAAGGTGACGACCGCCAATGCGGCCTTCCCCAGCCTCATCCCTGCCATCGGATCCAAGTACGACGTCAGCGTCTCCTCCTTCACCATCACCGCGGAGCGGCAGAAGCAGGTCACCATGACCTCCTACTTCAAGGCCGGATTCTCGATGGCCGTCCCGAAGGGCAACCCCAAGAAGATCTCCCCTGACGACCTGTGTGGTCACTCCGTGGCCGTTCAGACCGGCACCGCCCAGGAGACCGCTGCCCAGCAGAAGTCAAAGGCGTGCACCAAGGCCGGTAAGAAGCCGATTGACCTGCTGTCCTACGCCTCCCAGTCAGACGCCACCACGAATGTCGCCGGGGGCAAGGCGGACGTCCTCTACGCCGACTCAGTGATTACCGGGTACGCCATCAAGCAGACGTCCAAGCTCGAAGCCCTCGGCAACATCACCGATGCATCGATGTTTGGCGTCGTCACCGCCAAGAATGACGGCGGACTGTCCAAGGCCATCCAGGCCGCAACCCAGAAGCTCATGGACGACGGGACCATGAAGAAGCTGCTGACCTCGTGGGGCACCGAGGACGGTCTCATCGAGACCTCCAAGGTCAATCCCGAGTCGTGATCACAACCAACTGAAAGGCATCTAAGGTGGCCAACCACCACGCCGACATCCCCAATCGCATCCGGGCCCGCGACGTCGCTCATCCGGGCACCTGGATCGCTGCCGTCATCGTCGCCCTCTTGGTACTGATCTTCGTCCAGGGGCTCGTCACGAACCCGAACTATCAGTGGTCGGTGGTGTGGCTGTACCTGCGTGACGTCAAAGTCATCACTGGTATCGGCTACACGATCCTGCTGACCTTTGCGGCAATGATCCTCGGAACCGCGGTAGCCCTCCTCATGGCCATCATGAGGCAGTCGAGCAATCCTGTGCTACGCGGCGTCTCCTGGGCGTACATCTTCGTCTTCCGTGGCGTTCCGGTGTACACCCAGTTGGTGTTCTGGGGTCTGCTCGCCGTGCTCTACCCCACCCTGTCCATCGGGGTGCCTTTCGGCGGACCGACGCTGGCCAGCGTCGAGACCGAGAAGGTCGTCACCGCGCTGGCCGCCGCCATCATCGGCCTGGGTCTCAACGAGGGTGCCTATCTGGCCGAGATCATCCGGTCCGGGCTGGAATCCGTCGACGCCGGCCAGACCGAGGCCGCCAAGGCACTGGGCATGAAGCCCTCCCTCATCATGCGCCGGGTGATCATTCCCCAGGCCATGAGGGTGATCATTCCGCCGCTGGGCAACGAGACCATCGGCATGCTCAAAACCACCTCCCTGGTGTTGGCCGTGCCCTTCACCCTTGACCTGCAGTACGCCACAAACGCCATCGCGAACCGTATCTACGCGCCGATCCCGCTACTCATCGTCGCCGCCTTCTGGTACCTCGTCATGACGAGTGTCCTCATGATCGGGCAACATTTCCTCGAGCAGTACTTCGGACGTGGCTTCAACGGGAAGTCCTCGTCGAAGCGACTGCGACGCCAGGCCGCCATCCAGGCAGCCGGCACCACGCACAAGAACATCGCCCTGGAGGTCGAGCAGTGACCACATCCGCAGCAGAGTCTGCACGCATCGAGCCGATGGTGCGCATCACGGGATTGCACAAGGAGTTCGGCCCCCTGCACATCCTCAAGGGGATCGACCTCGACGTCGCCCCGGGTGAGGTGTGTGTCCTCCTCGGTCCCTCCGGCTCCGGGAAATCCACGCTGCTGCGCTGCATCAACCAGCTGGAGACCTTCGAGGCCGGAGAGGTCTGGGTCGGCGGCGAGCGCGTGGGCTACGAGCATGATCCCTTGCCGGACGGACGCCTCAAGCGGCTTTCCGACAAGGAAATCGCCGCCCAGCGGGCACGAGTCGGCATGGTCTTCCAACGGTTCAATCTCTTTCCTCACATGACCGCCCTGGGCAACGTCATGGAAGCGCCGATCAAGGTGTCGGGCTTGTCCAAGGAAGAAGTCAAGCCGCTGGCCATGTCCTTGTTGGAGCGGGTCGGCATGGCTGACCGCGCCGACCACTACCCCGCCGAACTTTCCGGCGGCCAGCAGCAGCGCGTCGCCATCGCACGTGCGATGGCCATGAAACCCGAACTCATGCTCTTCGACGAGCCAACCTCAGCCCTTGACCCCGAGCTCGTCGGGGAGGTGCTCAGTGTCCTCAAGGACCTCGCCCGCGAGGGCATGACGATGATCGTCGTCACCCACGAGATGGGATTTGCCCGCGAGGTCGCCGACCACGTCGTCTTCATGGACGGCGGCGTCGTCGTCGAGGCCGGTTCTCCCGATGACGTCATCAATCACCCGAAGTCGGAGCGGCTGCAGGGATTCATCAACTCGGTGCTGTGAGGTGTCGGGTCCGGGTGACAGACTGACGGTGTGCATGACGACCAGATGATCAGGCTCGGCCAGTACCTCAAGTTCGCCAACCTCGCCGACACTGGCGGTCAGGCTCGCGAACTCATCGCGTCGGGGCAGGTCAGCGTCAACGGCGAGGTCGAGACTCGACGCGGACGCCAGCTTCACCCCGGCGACGAGGTGGGCGTGACCAGCGGCGGCCAGACCGTCACCGAGACCGTCGATCTCACTGAGCCTGACGTTCCCTGGTGATCACGCCCCCAACACGACACGTGGCCCGGACCACATGGTCCGGGCCACGTTCTGTTCTCAGTGGACGCTGAGGATCAGGCGTATCTGGCTGTCTGAACAGCCTTGCGGGCATCGACGATGCCGGTCCCACATCCTGAATAGCAGCGAGCCGGCTTCACCGACTGCTTGAGGATCGACTCAACCTGAGACGGGGTGAGGTTCGGGTTGGTGGACAGCATGAGGGCGGCGATCGCAGCCACGTGCGGGGTGGCCTGAGAGGTGCCCTCCATGTAGCCGTAGGCCGGGGACTGCGGCGTCCTCCTACCACTGTTGACCGTCGACAGGATCAGGTCACCGGTGCGGTCGTCACCGCCGGGAGCGGAGACATCAACGGTCGAACCGTAGTTCGAGAAGTAGGACTGGGAACCAGTCTGGCCGGTCGCACCCACGACGACGACGCCACGGCAGTTACCGGGGGTCGAACGGCTGGCATCCATCGACTCGTTACCAGCGGCGACAACGATCGTGGCACCACGAGACCTGGCGTTGTCAATGGCTCGCTGGTAGCTCGTCGGGCAGTAGTTGGAACGGCCACCAAGGCTCATGTTGATGACCTGGGCGGGGTGGCTGTTGGTAGGAACTCCCGGAACGTAACCGCCGGAGGCCCAGGTGATGGCGTCGGCGATGTCGACGTCAGTGCCACCGCAGTGGCCCAGGGCGCGGACGGGCAGGATCTGGGCGTCAGGAGCGGCACCAGCGATGCCCATGCCGTTGTTCGTCGCAGCTCCAATGACACCGGCCACGTGGCTGCCGTGCCAGGAGGAATCGACGTCACGGCGAGTGCAGGTTCCGGCGAGGGTCCAGTCGCCTTCGTCGGAAGGATCGTTGTCTCGGCCGTCTCCGTCACCCGCAATGCGACCGTCAGAGATGAAGTCGTAGCCCGGCAGGATCTTGCCGGCCAGGTCCGGGTGCTCGGTGATACCCGAGTCGATGACGGCCACGGTCACACCGGAACCGGTGCTGGTCGACCATGCTCCGGGGGCGTCAATACCCTTGTCGGAGTGGAGTCCCCACTGACGACCCCAGTACTGGTCGTTCGGGGCAGACGACACCGCGGCAGGGCGAACCTTCTTGCCGGTCTGCTCGTTGATCGACATGTGGAGGATCGGCTCGACGGATTCCACCTCAGGGTTGCGCTCAATCTCCGAGATGAAAGCCTTGGCGGCCTTGGAGTCGAGTCCCTTGGAGACCTGGACCGACATCGAGTCGTTGGCTCGAGCCAGGGATGCCGTGACGTGGGCGCCACGGGCCTTGGCGGCGTGATCGACGGCTCCACGCAGGGAGGTCGAGCTCGCCCGCATGGCGGAGCTGGTACGAGCTGCGCGGGACATGCCCTGAGCGGAAGTCGAGTCGTCCTTGAGATGGACGACGAATCCACTGGTGGTCTGCGTGGATGCGGAGGTGCGCAGCGGTGAGGTGGTGAAGCCGGGAGCGGCGATGCTGGGGACGGCGGTCGCGGCAAGGGAAGCGCCAGTGATCGCACAGAGCAGCAAGGTCGACGTACGACGTGATGCCATGTCCATTCCTCTCGGTTTGTTGAAGGTGGAATGAACCTAAGGTGACAAGGGGTCACTTCCTGGTCATGACGTCGAAACTTCTCACATGACGGTCGAGAAATCTTTCCGAAACAAAACCGGATTAGCTTCAGCTCCATATGTGCCGGCCATCCAGGCATGACAAGGCCGGGAGCGCGAAGCACCCCCGGCCGGTCGTTTCTGGGACGACGTCAGATCAGGAACCGCTGGTCATCTCTCCCTGAGCCCACGGCAGCCCCGGGACGGCATGAGCGAAGGCGCGCAGGATCTGCTCGGCCCCCTCCAAGGCGTTGGTGGCCTCCGTGCCCAACCCGGCCTCGATCTTCTCGGCAACCTGCTGGACGGAGGGATCGGTGTCCAAGGACTCGAGGATCTCGTTCCGGACCATGTTCCACAGCCACTCACGCTGCTGCTCGATACGGCGGGCCTGCAAGGAGCCGTCCGCCTCGAGGTACGCGCGGTGGTCGACGATGGCCTGCCAGACGTCGTCGAGCCCCTCCTTGGTATACGAGGAGCAGGTCAGCACCGGAACACGCCGCTTGTCGGCATCGGAGGAGACGAGCTTCATGGCGATGGACAGGTCACGAGCGGAGACACGCGCGTTGCCGGCATTGTCGCCATCGGCCTTGTTGACCGCAACGACGTCCGCCAGTTCCAGGATGCCCTTCTTGATGCCCTGCAGCTGGTCGCCGGTACCCGCGACGGAAAGCATGAGGAAAGTGTCGACCATGCCTGCCACGGCGACCTCGGACTGTCCGACACCGACGGTCTCGACGAGGACCACGTTGTAACCAGCCGCCTCCATGACGATCATGGCCTCACGCGTGGCCCGGGCGACGCCACCCAGGTGACCGCCGGAGGGTGACGGGCGCACGAATGCCTCGTCACGGTTGCACAGATCCCCCATACGGGTGCGGTCACCGAGGATCGAACCGCCGGTGCGGGTCGAGGAAGGGTCGACGGCCAGGACGGCAACCTTGTAGTTGAACTCGTCGATGAGCTTGGTGCCCATGGCATTGATGAAGGTCGACTTACCGGCGCCGGGAACACCCGAGATACCGACACGGATGGCGTCACCAGTGTGAGGAGCCAGCAGGCGCAACATCTCGCGTGCCTTCTCGCGATGTGCCGGTTTGCTCGACTCCACCAGAGTCAGCGCTTTGGCAATGTGCTGGCGGCTCCCGGCCAGGACTTGCTCAACCAGTTCGGGGACGTCGATCGGCATGATCACCATTTCCTTCATCGGGTGGGTACGTCTACCGTACCGCCCGGGGACAACGTCCACGGCTGAGGGCCCATTCCTGGCTGTTTTTCGGGCTGAAAACGACGTTGGCCCCTGGAACCTCGCGAGGTTCCAGGGGCCAACCCTTCAGTCTCGTGGACCCATCCAGTCTCAGTCGTCGCTGTGAGCGGCGAGCAGCTTCTCCATGAGCTCGACGGCAGCGTCGGGAATGACGGTGCCAGGCGGGTAGATGGCGGCTGCGCCGTCATCCTTGAGCTCCTGGAAGTCCTGGGTCGGGATGACGCCACCAACAACGATCATGATGTCGGAGCGGCCAAGCTTGTCCAGTTCCTTGCGCAGGGCCGGCACCAGGGTGAGGTGTCCGGCGGCCAACGAGGAGACACCGACGACGTGGACGTCGCCCTCGACAGCCTGTCGAGCGGTCTCCTCAGGGGTCTGGAACAGCGGGCCGACGTCGACGTCCATGCCGAGGTCCGCGTAGGCGGTCGCGACGACCTTCTGGCCACGGTCGTGACCATCCTGGCCCATCTTCGCGATCATGATGCGAGGACGACGGCCTTCCTTCTCCTCGAACTTCTTGATGAGGTCGTGGACCTTCTTGGTCGACTCGGTGCTACCGGCTGCCTTGCTGTACACGCCCTCAATGGTACGGATCTGAGCGGTGTAGCGCCCGAAGACCTTCTCCATTGCGTCGGACATCTCGCCGACGGAGGCGTTGGCGCGACCGGCGTCGATGCACAGCTTGAGCAGGTTGCGGTCGGGATCGCTCGGGTCCGGGTTGGCAGCAGCCCAGGTGAGCTTCTCCAGAGCAGCCTGGCAGGCCTCCTCGTCACGGTTGGCGCGAAGCTGCTCGAGCTTGGCCTTCTGTTCCTTGAGTACCTGGGTGTTGTCGACCTTGAGGACCTCAAGATCCTCTTCCTCATCGAGACGGTACTTGTTGACGCCGATGAGGGGCTGACGACCGGAGTCGATACGGGCCTGGGTACGGGCAGCGGCCTCCTCGATACGCATCTTCGGGATGCCCTTCTCGATGGCCTTGGCCATACCGCCGGCCTTCTCGACCTCCTGGATGTGGGCCCAAGCCTTGCGAGCCAGCTCGAGGGTGAGCTTCTCGACGTAGGCGGAACCGCTCCAGGGATCGATGACGCGGCAAGTGCCCGACTCCTGCTGGATGAACAGCTGGGTGTTTCGAGCGATACGAGCGGAGAAGTCTGTCGGCAGGGCGATGGCCTCGTCGAGGGAGTTGGTGTGCAGGGACTGGGTGTGTCCCTGGGTGGCTCCCATGGCCTCCACACAGGTACGGATGACGTTGTTGTACACGTCCTGAGCGGTCAGCGACCAGCCAGAGGTCTGCGAGTGGGTACGCAGGCTCATGGACTTCGGGTTCTTAGGTCCGAACTGGTTGACGAGCTTGGCCCACAGCATGCGAGCCGCGCGCATCTTGGCGACCTCCATGAAGAAGTTGGTGCCAATGGCCCAGAAGAAGGACAGACGCGGTGCGAACTGGTCGACCTTCAGGCCCACCGACTCGCCAGCGCGGATGTAGTCGACTCCGTCGGCCAGGGTGTAGGCCATCTCGATGTCGGCGGTCGCGCCGGCCTCCTGCATGTGGTAGCCGGAGATGGAGATGGAGTTCCACTTCGGCATGTTCGCGCTGGTGAAGGCGAAGATGTCGGAGATGATCCGCATCGAGGGCAGCGGCGGGTAGATGTACGTGTTACGAACCATGAACTCCTTGAGGATGTCGTTCTGGATCGTTCCGGCGAGCTGCTCGGGCTTGGCGCCCTGCTCCTCGGCGGTCACAACGTACAGGGCGAGAATCGGCAACACGGCGCCGTTCATCGTCATGGACACCGACATGCGGTCCAGCGGAATACCCGCGAAAAGCTCACGCATGTCCAGGATGGAGTCCACAGCCACACCAGCCATGCCGACGTCACCGGGAACACGCGGGTTGTCGGAGTCGTAACCACGGTGGGTCGGCAGGTCGAAGGCGACCGACAGACCCTTCTGACCAGCGGCCAGGTTACGGCGGTAGAACGCGTTGGACTCCTTGGCGGTGGAGAATCCGGCGTACTGACGAATCGTCCACGGACGGAAGGCGTACATGGTGGCGTACGGGCCGTGGGTGAAGGGCGGCAGACCGGCGTAGGTGTCCAGCCAGTCCATGTCAGCGTAGACGTCCTCGGAGTACAGGTGGCCAACCGGAATCTGCTCCGGAGTGGTCCAGGGCTCCTGCTCACCAGCGGCGGCGGCCAACTTGGCGAACTGCTCCTGTGCGTCCGCGGGGACCGGAGAGTCTCCGAGGTTGATGGAATCGAAACGAGGCAGGGTGGTCACTTGGCAACTCCCAACGTGTCCAGAGTAGTGGTCAGGACGTCAACGACGTCCATTCCGAGGTAGATGCGCCCGTCGACGACCTTCTCGGCCTCGGCAGCGTCATCACCAAATTCCTTGAAGGCACCCGACAGGTAGACCAGCTTGGCGCCAGCCTCCTTGAGGGCCTTGGCGACCTCGAGGCCCTGGGCCGCGTAGGTCTTGGCGTTCGAACACAAGTCAGCGACCTCGGCACCGGACTCCTTGAAGGCCTTGACGACCTCTTCAGTGGTGCCTCCCTCGCACTCCGGGGTCTCCATGCCGGCGATGTGCCACACCGGGGCGGAGAATCCCTCGCGAGGACCGAAGTCACGACGGGTTCCCAGGCAAGCCAGGAAAACCTTCGGACGCTCGGAGCAGGTGGCGGAACGATCAACGAGGGCCTCGAAGATCTCGGCGTCGCGGCGCCACTCCAGCCCGTTGCGCTCGGCAGTTTCGGGGTACGGCTTGGTCTCGACCGTCTTGGCGTCGAGCAGCGGGAACTCGCTGACGGCCGTGATCGGCTGCTTGCGGGTCGCCAGACGCTTGGCGCGCTCGGCATTCAGCTTGTCGAGCTCGGTGCGGACGTGGTCGCCGGTCACGGCGGCGGCCATGCCACCGGCAGCCTCGACAGCCTGGAACTCGACCCAAGCGGCTTCTTCCAGCTTCTTAGTCAGAGCCTCAACGTAGAAGGAGCCACCAGCCGGGTCATTGGCGCGACCGATGTTGGACTCCTCGGCGAGGATGATGCCAGTGTTGCGGGCGATACGACGCGAGAAGTCGCTCTTCGGCAGGCCGATGGCGGCATCGAAGGGCAGGGTCGTGACGGCCTCGGCACCACCGACAGCAGCACCGAAGGTCGAGATGGTGCCTCGCAAGATGTTGACGTAGGGATCGTCACGGGTCAGCTCACGCCAGCTGGTGACGGCCTCCTGACGGGCACCACGCTTGGCGGCCGGCACCTCGAAGACCTCACCGACACGGTTCCACAGGGTGCGCAGGGCGCGCAGACGGCAGATGGTCAGGAACTGGTCGTGGGTGGCGGACACCCGGAAGTTGATGGCGTCGAACGCCTGCTCGGCGGTCAGTCCCTGCTCCATGAGAGCGCGGACATACTCGACGCCGGTGGCGATGGCCCAGGCGAGCTCATGCACGTCGCCGGCACCAGCGTTGTGGTAGATCGTGGCGTCAACGACGAAGGCGCGGGAGTTCTTGTACTTCTCGATCTTCCTGACCCACTCGCCCATGCCGGACAGATCCGGGGTGCCACCGTTGAGGGCGGCGAAACCGATCGGGTCCAGACCGAGGTTGAACGACAGTTTGTCGGGCTCGATCTTGGAATCGGCGTAGACCTTGAGGAGGGCCTCGGCGGCAGCCTCCTGGTCGTCGCGGCTGGAGACCTCGACCTTGGCCAGGTCCAGCAGCACGTCCTTGAGATCGCCGGCGATGTCCTCGGGGTTGATGGCGTCGGCACCGACGCGCAGCCACAGGGACGTCACGCCACGCTCGAGGTCAGCGATGACGGCCTTCTTGGTGAACTCGACGTCGGGATCCTCGTGAAGGGCTCGGACGTCCCACGCGTCCATGCTGCCGTCACGGACCGTCGTGCCACGGGTAAAGGGCGGCACGCCCGGGGCGCCGAGCTTCTCGGAGGCATCCTGACGCCGGTACATCGGCTCGATCTGGATGCCGTCGACCGTGGTCGGCTCGAGGCGCTTCATTCCCTGCTCGATGTTGAGTTCCTTGCCCTCGGGGCGACCCCGGTTCAAGACTTTGAGGACCGCGTCCTCCCACTGTTCGTGGGTGACCTTCGGGAAGTCCCCGGCCAGGCTCAACTCCTCGGGCATCCTGTCCTCGACGGGCTTGGATGCGAGGTTGTCAGGATCAGTCATTCGTCAGACTCCTGCTCCGCTGTGGATGGTTGGACGACCTCGGCCGGCCCTCGAGACCTCGGACGCTGTGGCACACGCGGAGTGCACCACACGCTCTGGCAGGTATTCGGACTCATGGGCACCTCGTCTGCCGACGAGTCCTACGTCACCGCTTCCCAGACCGAAGCCCAGTGCTTGATCGACGTCCACCCGGTCCGAGAACCAGATGGGCGACGATGGTGATGTCGTTCCCACTCACCGCTGCGGGGCAGTTCCGGAGTTTCACCGGATTCCCTCTTACCGCCTTGAAACCCCGGATGGGATTCCTCGGCACCAGCACCTACGATACTAGGCTGCGCACAATCGCCTTCACGCAGCGGGGGTGCATGTGCACGATTGTGCGAAACGAACGTGAGCGGCCTTTCACCGTGCTTTCCGAACCTGCAAGGTCCGGGGCCGGGCAGCGACGGCATCAATCCAGTCGCGCAGGTGGGCGTGGACATGTCGACGGTTCACCTCATTGAGGATCTCGTGGCGCGCCCCGGGGTAGAGAACAAGGTCCACCTCACGCGAGCCCGAGTCGCGCAACTGACGCGCGACCTGGCGCACTCCCCTGCCGGAGTCCCCCACCGGGTCCTTGGCGCCCGACATCAGCAAAATGGGCAGTGCCGGTGGAGTCGCTCGGAAGATCTCGGTGGAGTTGGCGAGTTCGATGAGTCGGACGAGTTCGCGGTAGAAGGCTGCGGTGCAGACGAAACCGCACAGCGGGTCGTCGTTGTAGGCGTCCACGACGTGAGCGTCTCGGGACAACCAGTCATAGTCGGTGCGGGCCGGCAGGAAGGCTCGGTTGAAGGACCCAAAGGACAGCGTGTTGAGCAGCGGGCTGCGGGAGTCCTCCCCCACCATGAGCACCTGGGCCTGGGCCAGCCCGGTGGCGACAGTGCTCAACGGCCCCAGGGAGGAGCCGGTGCCGATGATGACCAGGCCGGCCATCTCGCGTCCCCGACGAACGGCCAGGACACGGGCAAGGAACGACCCCATCGAGTGTCCGACGAGGAACCACGGCTTCCCCTCCAGCTTGGCCATGAAGTGGTCAGCGACGGCGGACAGGTCGTCGAGCAGCTGGTGGTAGCCACGATCAGACGTGGTTCCGAGTTCTCCTATGGCAGCAGCACGCGGCCCGTGGCCACGGTGGTCGTTCGCCACGACGAGCCAGCCGTCGGCTGCAAGCACCCGGGCGACCTCGTCATAGCGAGCCGCGTACTCGGCCATACCGTGGCAGAACTGCACCAAGCCCTTGATGGGGCGCCCCGACGCAGCCTCGGGACGCCAGACAAGGACGTCGACGTCGGCTCCGTCATCAGCGGTGATGGTGATGGTGTCCATAGTTCCTCCCAGACAGCTCACCCCGGACAAAACCGTCTCAACCATACCGACGTCTTCATCGCGGCTATCACACAGCCTGGCCGCGAGAGAACGTACCGGAGCGCTCACCCGTCGCCCGGACGAGTCTGACACTGCATTGTGCCTTGCCGTAGAGGCGATCAACCCGCCAAGCATCCGCGATGGTCGCGCCCCGGCAGGGACTGTCACTTTCATGATATGAATGCTTCGGAATGACTTCAGCTTGAGAGTGCTCTCACGTTCGAAAGGCACCGCCATCAGTACCGAAGTTGCCCGCAAGGCCGCCGGACGCCTTCACTGGCCGACGCGCATACGTTTCGGACTTACCCTCTCTGACGCGCTGGCGATAGCCGTAGCGCTCATCACAACGATATATATCCGTTGGCCAAGCCCAGACAGCCAGACGATTGCCGGCACCCGGCACATCACCTATTCGGCATTGGCCGTGGTCTTCGGCCTGGTGTGGCTCCTCATTCTTTCAACCAACGACAGCCATCGAATCCGGCTGTTGAGTTCGGGATTACAGGAGTATCAGCTCGTGGCGCGGGGGACTCTGTGGGCCTTCGGTTCTCTGGCAATTTTCAGTTATCTGTTCAAGCTGTCGGTCTCCCGATCCTTGTTCCTCGT
>NZ_JH165054.1:2485303-2487122 GCF_000227295.1 Cutibacterium avidum ATCC 25577
CTGTCTTCCGGATGGGGCCCAAAGGAGCTACCGTTTTGCTGGGGTTTGGATGATCATCGTTCTTGGCAGATACCACGAATGCCTCACACGTTGTGCCTGCCGAGGGCGGTCTCGTCAGGGGTAGCCTGCAGCACAAAAAATGGCGTCCCAGGAGGAATCGACATGAAAAAATACCGAATAACCACACTTGCCACTCTCGCAGGTCTCGCCTCGGCGGCCTTCCTGGCGGCCTCGGCTACGACGCCAGCATCGGCTGCACCGACCGCGCCGAGTGGTCCGCCTCTGTCGTCCACTACGACAGCGGTCCGTGCACCGGTGACGAACCCAGCGACGGGCCGGACTTACGCCCCTACCAGCACCACCAACACAGCTAAGCTCACCGCGACGGGCGGCGACCCGGCAGTCACTGCCTATTGGACTCCCGAGCGCCTCAAGAACGCCATCCCCGCCGATACCCCAGCAAGCACGGCCAGAGTAAACAAGCAAGTCAACGAGCTGGAACGACGAGCCTCATCGGACAAGCCCCTCACCATTGGCTCCTCTCCTGTCGCGGCAACGTCAACCAAGATCACACCGCAGGCTGCACCTCCAGTCACGAATTTCTCGAAGACCAACGGAAAGGTATTCTTCCATAATCAAAGTGACGGCAAGGATTACGTCTGCTCCGGATCCTCTATAAATAGCAGCTCAAAGCGTCTCGTTGTCACCGCCGGACACTGTGTCTATGGCGCCCCCGGGAATAAGTGGCACAGCAATTGGGTGTTCATGCCGGGTTACAGCAAAGGCGCTGCATATGGAAGCTACCAAGCTGCCGTATTGCGTACGTTCACCGACTGGATCAACTATGGCGAATCTGGGCGCGGTTTCAACTCAGACGTCGCCTTCGTCACCACGTACAACGGAAGTACTTCGAGGGCCGCAGTCGTAAATGCGGTTGGAGGCCACGGCTTCGAGTGGGGCGGAGGATTTGGTTTCGACGTCAGCATCTTCGGTTATCCGGCAAACCGTAACGGGGGCCAAATTATGTGGGCCTGCTGGGGGACAAGCGGTACCGGCTGGACAGGTACCTACAGGTTTAACCGCATTTCCGGTTGCAACTTTGGTGGGGGTTCATCTGGAGGCCCATGGCTCAATCGGTACAGCAACACCAGTGGCCTCGGGTACGTTCGTAGCGTCACCTCGCATGGCCCCGCCAAGAGTACCGCCTACATCCAGGGACCATATTTCGACAGTCGTGTCAATGATCTGTTTGTCGCAGCTAACAACGACTGGAAAACACACAATCATGGATGATTGGACTCGTTCCCGCCGACTCTCAGCTGTGATGTTCGCAATCGTCTTGACTGTTGCTGCCATGACAGGATGCGCCGTCGGCGGAAGTGAGGTTCCCCCCAGTTCCCCTAATACAAAGACCAGATACGATCCCACGGTGAAGCCGCCAACGCAATCCGCAAACGATATACGGCAGCGTACCGATCTTCATGACGAGCACGCATCCTCCTGGAGTCGATACGACGTGGTTTCGGATCACTCGGTACGTGTGTTCTTCTACATGGGGAACCCGCGGTGCCACGGCGTACGGGCAACCGTCGACGAAGATACCGCCTCGGTACGAATCACTCTTTACGAGGGGACCCTACCCAACTCGCCAGCCGAATGCGCCGCTCTTGCAGAGAGCGCATCCCTCCTCATCACCACACACGATCCCGTCGGAGCACGCTCAGTTATCGCCGGATAGCTGATAATCATTGTCAGACAAGAACACTGCCTACACGCCGGGACACGATGGCCCTCCTCTGAACAGATCCTGTGTGCCTAC
>NZ_JH165054.1:2487172-2488488 GCF_000227295.1 Cutibacterium avidum ATCC 25577
CCAGGGCCCCGGAAGAGTCGTGCTTTCTTTCTGTGGTGGTGGTGTGGTCAGAGTGTGAGGAGGAGTGTGCAGGTGGCGGGTGGGTCCCAGGCGGCTTGCCGGGTGGCTCTCGCGATGTTCGTGGCCCCGGCTAGGTGGTGGATGCTGATGGCCAGATTCCTGATCGTGGCCATCACGTGGGGGCCGATGCGGTGCGGATCTGGCTACGATCCTCGTCGAGCGTGACGTCTCGGACCCAGTGGAGCCGGTTCTCTACACCCCAGTGGCCGCGGGTCCAGGCCGCGATCCGGGCCGCAGAGCCTTCAGGTAGCGTGACCGAGGTGATGAGGTAGACGATCTCGGTGGTCTTCTTCCCGGCCCGGGTGGCCACCCAGCGCCGGTGGACGATCTGCGCGGCGCCGGGGAATCCCAGGCCGGTGGGGGCCTGGAGGACTTTCAGGGTGCGCCGGGTGAGGCGGCCATGGGCCTTCTCCACGTCGACGTGGCCGGCGGGGACCTTCTTCTACGGCTGACCGGCCAGGTTCTTGTGCAGGGTGGGCTGGTTGGATTTGACGGTGAACACGTAGTCGACACCGGCGGCGAGGATCGCGGTAGCACTAGCGGTCTGGGTGTGGAGGGCGTCGGCGGTGATGACTGCACCAGCCGCGCGCTCGCCCAGCGCCTTGATCACGGCGGGCAGCGCCGGTATCTCGGTGGACTTGGCCTCGACCTCCGGTGGGGCCATCACCGTCCCCGACATGTGGTCGAGGCCGGCGACCAGGTGGCGGGCCCGCTCGGTGGCCGAGCGGGAGCCCGGTAGCGTTTTCCCGTCTACGGCGATCACGTGGCGCGCCGGCGAGGGTGGTGCGGGTCCAGGCGTACAGACACAGGTGCCCGTCCAGGGCGGCGGTGATGCGGGCGACGAGTTTCCGCAGGGTGGATTCGCCGGGGGCCGATCTCAGCGCGAATTCGTTCAGGTTCTTGTCGGTGAGTCTGGCTGCCCACTCGCCGGTGGCGGTGAAGCCCCGGCAGCCAGCCATCGCCGCCGAGACCGCGACCAGAAGCACCCCCGGCACGGGGTAACGCTTGCCTCGGGCCTGGCGGGGGTCGGGGACCCTGGACAGATGATCGGCCAGTCGGGCATCAGGTAGGGGCGTGTCAGGAATGATCCTGGGCGGCGCGGTGGGGGAAGATGGCATCGCGGGCGGGGCCCTCGGGATCGGTAGATTGCATGACTACTTCCATCCCATCCGGGACGGCCTCGCCCACCCATCTAACACGCTGGACCCGACTCAACCCCTAGTCACAGCACACTCCTACCGACTTTTCCGGGACCC
>NZ_JH165054.1:2488538-2542712 GCF_000227295.1 Cutibacterium avidum ATCC 25577
TGCCACCACCATAGCCAGAAATATCGCTAATTCCGTCATCTCCGAATCATCCAAGCAGGTGAAAAGCCTCGAGGGAAAGAACTCTCCAGTACAGGTGGTCATGATGACCCCTGCTGATCTTTCCCAGGCGAAGAAGGCACCCTCGCCAGCGAAGTACATTATCGCGGGCCTCTTGGCAGGAATCATCCTGGGTTACGCCATAGCTCTCATCCGACACCTCGCTGATCGCCGCATTCACACCACAGACGACATTACTGACCGTATCGAAAAACCCATTCTCGCTACTATCCCCACGTCGTCGACCATCGAAACCCTTTCGACTGACTTGACCGATGATTTCAAGGCTGCTGAGGCCATCCGGAAGCTTCGCACGAATCTTCGCTATGCCATGATTGACAGCACGTCGAAAGTCATTCTTGTTACGTCGTCAGTAATGGGGGGAGGGAAAGTCATCAGTGGCGGGGAATCTAGCCAAGGTGATGGCCCTCGCAGGAGACGACGTCATCCTCATCGATGCTGATCTACGACGGCCCAAGGTGCAGAAAAACTTCGATCTTGACGACGGTCTGGGGCTTCCAGAAGTCCTCATCGGAGCGGCGCCTCTGGACCAGGCACTGCGAACTACACCGACAACTGGTCTGAGTGTTTTGCCCTGTACTGACACCCCCCGAACCCCTCCGAACTGCTGGGTTCGGAGCACATGTCCGAACTGCTGTCGTTCTTGGCACAAGACCACGTCGTCATCGTGGATGCCCCGCCAGTGCTGCCCGTCACTGACTCCGTGATTCTCTCCCGGTTGGCAGACACCGTCATCGTTGTGGCCCAGGTCGGACACACGACCGTCGACCAGGTTGAAAGCGCAGTTTCCTCCATCGAGAACGCAGGAGGCATGGTCTCGGGCATCGTCCTGAACCGTGCCGACTCCTCAAAACTGTCACATCTGCGATACGGCGAATCGGCGTACAGCTACGGATACACGAAATACGACAGCGACTACTCGTCATCACCCGCCACAGCTTCACAGCCGACACCCCAGAAACAGGAGACGTCAGGGAGTAAGAGCATTCCTCGACGGGCAACCTCCAAACACCACAACGCACACGTCTAAGATGATGGTGGTCCATGTGCGACGGCCAGCATTCACGCCGTCGCACACAGCTACCTGGGAGTGCCCGTGAAAATCGCCGTCGCAGGACTGGGCTATGTCGGCATGGCCAATGCAGTGTTGCTCGCCCAGCACAACCGTGTCGTTGCAGTCGACATCGACGCCGAACGCGTCTCGATGGTCAACAACGGACAGACGACGATCGTCGATCCCCTGATCGCGGAGTACCTGGCTCACCACGACTTGGACCTGCGTGCCACCACTGATCCGCAGGACGCGTACCGGGGTGCGGACTTCGTCATCATCGCCACCCCGACGAACTATGACCCTGACCAGAATTATTTCGACACCTCGAGCGTCGACGGAGTCCTCGACCTGGTACAGGAACTCGCCCCCGAGGCGACGATCGTCATCAAGTCGACAATTCCGGTGGGATTCGTCGAGGGGGTTCGCAAGGAGCGCCCCGGACTCGACGTCATCTTCTCCCCCGAGTTCCTCCGCGAGGGCAAGGCTCTCTACGACAACGTCCATCCGTCACGGATCGTCGTCGGGTCGGACTCGGCCAAGGCCCACCTCTTCGCCGACCTCATGACTGCCGGGGCCGTCGACACCGACATCCCCGTACTCTTCGTCGGGGCCACCGAGGCAGAGGCCATCAAGCTGTTCGCCAACACCTACCTGGCGATGCGGGTCTCCTTCTTCAACGAGCTCGACACCTACGCCTCCCAGCGTGGGCTGTCCACCCGTCAGGTCATCGACGGGGTGTGCCTGGATCCGCGCATCGGCAACCACTACAACAACCCGTCCTTCGGTTACGGCGGTTACTGTCTGCCCAAGGACACCCGTCAGCTACTGGCCAACTACCAGGATGTCCCCCAGACCCTCATCCAAGCCATCGTCGACTCCAACACGGTGCGCAAGGACTTCATCGCCTCCGACATCATCGCCAGGAATCCGAAGCGAGTGGGTATCTTCCGGCTGGTCATGAAGGCCGGCTCGGACAACTTCCGCTCCTCCTCGATCCAAGGGGTCATGAAGCGCATCAAGGCCAAAGGCATCGAGGTCATCGTCTACGAGCCAACCTTCGAGGGGGATGAGTTCTTCCGCTCGAAGGTCACCAGAGACCTTGACTCCTTCAAGGCTGACTGCGACGTCATCATCGCCAATCGGATGTCCCCCGAGCTGGCTGACGTCGCCGAGAAGGTCTACACCCGAGACCTCTTCGGCGGCGACTGAGTCTCAGGTCCGGCTGGACCAGATGACCTGACCGGCCTCGCGGATGAGGGCCGAGCATCCGTCGCGCACGTCGAGCTCGACGATGAGGGGCTCCACCCCGGGGACACCACTGCGGTAGACATAGCGCTCGTTGGTCAGGTCGAGGGACTCGGTACGGGCGTCGACGAGCCAGGGGTGACGTCGCCGTAGACCGAGCAGATCCTGGTGAGTACGCAGAGTTTCGGCGCCCAGGTTGGACAGCTCCGCCGGGCTGGCCGGGAACACCGGACGGATGTCGTCGTCGCCCCCGAACCTCTCCTCCTTGATCCCGCGATATGCCAACTCATCCCCGTAGTAGATGAGCGGGACGCCGCCAATGGTGGCCAGCACCGCGGTCGCGACCATCGCACCATCCTGCCCCACCTTCGAGGCGATGCGGGTGACGTCGTGGTTGCCGACGAAGGTCATCGGGGTGAAGGCATCGGAGAACTCGTTGTGACGCCCCAAGGCGTGATCGAGCTCGAAGAAATTACGGGATTCGATGGACGACCAGATTGCCTTCCACAGTTCGTACTGGGTCACCGAGTCCATACCGGAGGCCTTGACGATTCCTGCATAATCGCCGTGGATGACCTCGCCGAAGACCCACACGTCGGGGTGCTCCGCACGCACCAAAGGCAGGACCGCAGCCCAGAACTCCGGATTGACGGAGTAGGCGGCGTCGAGTCGCCAACCGTCGACACCGCGGTCGGACCAGTGGTTCATGACCCGGGTGACGAGGTCACGAACGGCGGGGTCGTCATGGTTGAGGGAGACGAGGTCACCGTGGCCCTCGAAGACGTCGAGCTGACCGTCACGCCAGCGGACCATCCGTCCGGCATCGGTCTCCGGCCCGGCCGCCAGGGCATCCTGCACGACCTGGTTACGACTCGAGACGTGGTTGAACACCCCGTCAAGCAGTACCGAAAGGCCACGGGAGTGAGCGGCATGGACAAGGTGGTCGAAGTCGGTGTCGTCGCCGAGGCGAGGATCGACGGCGAAGTAGTCCAAGGTGTCGTAACCATGGCTGGCCGAGGCGAAGATCGGCCCCAGTGCCAGGCCTGAGCACCCGAGGGAAACCGCGTGATCAAGCCAGGCCTCCAGATGTCCGAGGCGATGGCTGACCTCGCCGGATTCGAGCCGCTTGGGAGCTCCCACGAATCCCAGGGGATAGACGTGCCAACCGATGAGATGATCAACCCATCCCGGACGTCGAACCATGATGCCTCCTTTCACCGTCGCCACAGCCGTTCCGCTGCAACCCTTCCATCATGTCAGTCGTGGTCGAGGTTTGCGGTGGAAAGGTCCGCGGTAGAAAGGTCCGCACGAGGCGCCTTGGTGACGAGTTTGTGACCGAGCCACAGTGCCAGGAAGACCGGAATGGTGATGTACGCGACGACCATGCCGGTGACGTCACCGCTGAGAACGGCGTCACGGCCCTGCCCCAGGGTGACGATGACGCACAGGACGCCGGCCACGATTGGCCCGGCCGGGTACCAGCGCGCCCGATATGGCAATTCGGACAAATCATGCCCCTGTGTCAGGAAGGCGCGCCTGAACTGGATGTGACATATCGCAATGCCGATCCAGGCGATGAACCCACACAGTCCGGAGATGTTGACCAACCAGGTGTAGGCCTGGCCAGAACCGACCAAGGACGCGGCGAAGCAGGCTGCACCGACGAGGGTGGTGACGATGAGTGCCGGCACCGGGACACCGCGTCGGTTGGTGGTGCCGAGGATGCTGGGGGCCTTGCCCTCCCGCGCGAGGGCGTAGAGCATCCGGGTGGACGCGTAGAGACCTGAGTTGCCGGCTGAGAGCACCGAGGTGAGGATGACGGCATTCATGACGGCTGCGGCCGCGGCCACTCCGGCTCGCCTCAGGACCAGGGTGAAGGGACTGACGGCGACGTCGGTCACCTCGCCAGCAAGCAGGTTCGGATCCGTGTAGGGCAACAACAGCCCGATGACCGCGATGGCGCCGATGTAGAAGATCATGATCCGCCAGAAGATCTGCTTGGTGGCCTTGGGAATGGCCGTGCCAGGATCCTTCGACTCCCCCGCCGCGATGCCGATGAGCTCGGTGCCCTGGAATGAGAATCCGGCGATGAGGAAGACCGTCATGATGCCGCCGAAGCCTTTGACGAAGGGAGCATCGCCGTGATGCCAGTTGGAGACCCCCGGGGAGCTGCCCATGATGCCAGCGATCATGAGGATGCCGAGGACCAGGAAGACGAGGACGGCAGCCACCTTGATGATGGCGAACCAGAACTCTCCCTCGCCATAGGCCCGCGCGGACAACACGTTCAGCAAGAACAGTAGGGCCAGGAATCCGGCTGACCATATCCATGACGGCACACTTGGCCACCAGTAGGCCATGACGATCGAGGCGGCAGCGAGCTCAGCGGCCACCGTGATGGCCCAGTTGAACCAATAATTCCAGCCCAGCGCGAAGCCGAAGGACGGGGAGACGAATCTGGTCGCGTAGGTTTCGAAGGCCCCCGGTACCGGGAGATAGGAGCTCATCTCCCCCAGGGACTGCATGAGCAGGAAGACCATGAGTCCCATGGCCAGGTAGGCCACCAGGGCTCCGCCTGGTCCGGCCTGGGAGATGGTGGCGCCGGATGCCACGAAGAGGCCGGTCCCGATGGCACCGCCGATCGCGATCATGTTCATGTGGCGCGAGGAGAGCCCGCGCTTCAATTCGCCGTCCATGGTGGTCCTCAGATAGGAGCGCCCCGCCCTTCTGGACGCGGTTCTGGTCACTCTACCGTCCCAGGACACCCCCTCGCCCATACCCCGTATGTCAACCAGGGCAGAAGGCAGGGGCGCCCCGGCATGTCGTCGGAACGCCCCTGGAATGCGCTGTGAATCAGGCCTTCTTGACGGCCTCGAGAGCAGCGTCGTAGTCGGGCTCGGTGGTGATCTCGTCGACCAACTGGGTGTAGGTCACCTTGCCCTCGGCGTCCACGACGATGACGGCGCGAGCCAGCAGGTGCTGCATCGGGCCGTCGGCGAGGGTGACGCCGAGATCCTTGCCGAAGTGGGAGCGGAAGGCCGAGGCGACGACGACGTTCTCGATGCCCTCGGCGCCGCAGAAGCGGGCCTGAGCGAAGGGAAGGTCACGGGAAACGCACAGTACGGTGGTGTCGTCGAGTCCGGCAGCCTTCTCGTTGAAGGTGCGCACGCTCTTCGCGCAGACACCGGTGTCGAGGCTCGGGAAGATGTTGAGGACGAGCTTCTCACCCTTGAGCTCGTCGCTGGTCAGCTCCGACAGATCGGTCTTGACGAGGGTGAATGACGGAAGATCGGATCCAACCTGGGGCAGGTCGGCGACGGTGTTGACGGTTTGTCCCTTGAAAGCAGTAGTGGCCATATTCACACTTTATGCGGATACAGCCTCCAACCACGACGATCTGGTCGGCTTTCAGTCGCGAGTGAACAGCTTCGAAGCCGCGTCCAGGGCACGCACCTCGTCATGGGACAAGGTCAGATCGGTGGCGGCGAGCAGCGGACCGAGCTGATCCACGGTGCGCGCCGAGGCGATCGGTGCAGTGACACCCTTGGCCATCAGCCACGCCAGCGAGACCGACGTCACCTCGACGCCGTGGTCATCGGCGATCTCCCTCAGCTGGTCGAGAACCGTGAAGGCCGCCTTTTCGTGCTCGTCGTCAGGCAGGTACGCCGCCATCATCGATTCCCTGGCAACACCATGGAGGTCGTCACGGGTGGCGTACTTGCCGGTCAGGAAGCCCGATGCCAGCGAGAAGTACGGGAAGAGGGCCAGGTTGTACTCACTGGCCAGCTGGCCGTACCCCTGGGGATCCTCGACGTCGGCGCGGTGCAGCAGGTTGTACTGAGGCTGCAGGGCGATCGGACTCGCCAGCCCCTCGTGCTCGGCCACCTCGAGCCACTTCTGCTCCCGGGTCACCGAGAAGTTCGACAGACCGACCCAACGCACCTTGCCTGCCTTGACGAGCTTGTCGAAAGCTACGGCCATGTCCTCGATCTGCTGGTTGTCGTCGTCGTAATGGGCGTAGTAGAGATCGATGTGGTCGGTGTGGAGCCGTGCCAGGGAGGCATCGACAGCAGCCGAGATGTTCTCAGCGGACAGCCCCCTGAACTCGGGGTGGGTGGCCACCTTCGTCGCGATGAGGATGTCGTCGCGACGGCCGCCCTTCTCGAGCCATGATCCGATGATCGTCTCCGATTCACCGCCCACATTCCCCTCGGCCCAGTGGGAATAGCCGTCAGCGGTGTCGACCAGCGATCCCCCGGCGCTGAGGAAGGCGTCCAGGATGGCGTGGGAGTCGTGCTCGTCGGCAGTCCAGCCGAAGGTATTGGCTCCCAACACCAGCGGCCTGATGTCCAGATCGGTGCCAGGGATGCGCGTCATGAGGCCTCCTCGTCGGCCCCGGGATCAGGAACGGTCGACCAGATCGATGTCGACCATGATCTCGGTGGCAATGGATTCCAGTTCCGAGCGTAGATCCTCAAGGGTCGTCGCGTTCGTGATCCGGCACTGCACCTCGGCCTCGAAGAGGATGCCGTCACCCATCGGAGCCTCGCGTAGGCCGGTGGACAAGTCGTCGATGGTGACACCGAGACGGGCCATGGTGACCGTCACCCTGTGGATGATGCCGGGATGGTCGTGGCCAACGAGGTGGACCACGAGGACGGCCTCGTCCTCGTCATCCTGTGCGGTCGTGTCGGTGACGGTGACCCGCAGCCCCTTGGCCTCGAGGGTTCCGAGATCGTCCTTGAGAGCCTCGACCTTGAAGTCCTCGATGCCGACGAGGACGATTCCGGCGAAGGCACCGGCAAGCCGTGCCATGCGACTGTCAAGCCAGTTCGCGCCGTGACTGGCAATGATTCCGGACAAGTCGGAGACGAGTCCGGCGCGATCCGCGCCGACCGCGGTGAGCAAGAGCTGAGACATGGCACGAGTCTACGTGACCCGGGTCACCACCGTGCCCGGGTGGTCGCGGTGGGGCCATCAAATTCCGTGAACCCGGCATCGACGACCCTCACTCGAGCGATGTCGGCATCCCAGTGCGCGACGGTCGGGGTGACGACGCGAACACGGAAGCCGTCTCGACGCCAGTTCTCCAGCGCTCGTCGGTCATCGTCAGTGCCGGTGCTCATGGCCTCGTGGGCGAGCTGGGCGGCATGGCCGCATTGGGCGCAGGCCTTGCCGGTCGTCATGTTGGTGCGGGGATTGATCTCGATGGTGACGACGGAATCCGAGGTGGCGGACTGGCCGTCTGCGGGCAGATTCGTGCCGGCGACCTGCAGCTTGTCGATCTGTTTGGGCTGCGGATGGACAGGGGCCGGAACGAAGGCCCGAACCATTGCCGGCCCGGTTCCGGGAGCGGCATCGGCCGGTGGATACTGACTGACGGTGACGCCGTCGAGGGCCTGGACGTCGTCCCATCTCTTCCCGGAAGCTCGCCGGACGATCTTACGGATGCGCTTGTCGGACCATTGCTGGACGGCGTCGTGCCACGGGCCGCCTGGTGCCGTCCGAGGGTCGTCAAGGAGAGAGACGACGGCGCGGGCAGCCGCCTCGCAGGCATCCACTTCGCGCGCCGGAAAACGTTTGTCACGAAGCAATACCAGCTGCATAGCCCAAGGGTCAGGTTCGCGGTCGGGTGTGGTCACTCGGGGCAGGCTACCCGCCTGCCTCGACGAGACGCGAGGATGGTTCGCTGCGACCGCCGCGCATCTGCAAGACTCGACGACGTGCGGAGCATTATCTGGGACATGGGCGGAACGCTGGTTGACACCTACCCGGAGGTCGATCAGACCCTCGCAGAGGCCGTGTGGCCTGAACCGACCGAGCAGCAGCTCTACGAAGTCGCGCATCTGAGGTCGGAGTCGATAGCTCACGCCATCGAGGTCTTGGCGAAACAATATGACGTCTCTTCCGGGCTGCTCGACGACGCCTACACCTTGTTGAAGAAGAAGTGGGCGCACGATCCCGCTCCGCTGATGGCTGGAGCAGCGGAGGTCATGGCGGCCGTGCGGCGCGGTGGTGGCCTCAACCTCGTCGCCACCCATCGTGATCGCGCCAGCGCCGAGAACCTCTTCCACGCCCTGGGAGTACAGGTGGACGACCTCGTGTGCGCCCCTGATGGTTTCGCTCGCAAACCTGACCCCCAGATGAATCTGGTACTCATGGAGCGTCATGGGCTGGATCCGTCCGAGGTCATCGCAGTAGGCGACCGTCCCATCGACATCGACGCCGCGCGAGCCGCAGGAATTGAAGGGCTCCTGCTGTCCTCCGAGCCTTACCCGAACACTACGACGATCAGTAGCTTGACGGAGTTGCTGGATCGTCTGTGAACGCGAACGGATCACGGTCGGGGTCCGTCTGGACCTCCAGCTCGACCTCTCGAAGCACCCTTTCGGCAGTCTCCTTGCCCTCCAGATGTGCGATGAGGGCTGCGGTCATGTCCATACCTGCAGCAACCCCTGACGAGGTCCACCGGTCACGATCATGCACCCATCGTGCTCGTGGTTCCCACCTGACGTCCCGGCCGTGGGAGGACGCCCATGCGTAGGCCATCTTGTTCGAGGTCGCTCGGTATCCCTCCAGCAGGCCAGCTGCGGCCAACAAGGCAGACCCGGTGCACACCGAGGAAATGATGGATGCGGGAGTGGCCCATCCACGCAGCCGGGTCAGGAAGGAGCGATCGTCAACCAGGGATCGCGTCCCCATTCCACCTGGGATCAGGACGATGTCGTGACCGGCGGAGGCATCCATGTCCTCGGTGGCCATAACCGCCGCTCCCTGACTGCTGCGAACCGGACCAGGTTCGACGGCGCAGAACGTCACCTCGTACCGGTCCGACAACCGACTCCACAGTTCAACCGGGCCGAAGACGTCGAGGAGTTCGAAGCCGTCGAAAAGGAGGACACCAACCTGTCGACTCATGCGATAAGAATATCTTCACCGCAAGCGTGTCTTCGGTGACGTCATCTGTTGCTGAGGATTTCTTCCGCATCAGCGTGCACATCCATGCCGTTCCCAAAGCGGCCATGAGGACCAGTGTGACAGTAGGAAAGACCGGTACCAGCAGCACCTATGCTTGTTCGTAAGCTTCGCCTACGAGAGGATGATGCCATGCGTGTACTCATCATTGGTGGCACTGGAACTATTAGCTCCAAGGCAGCTGCAGCATTTGAGGAGCTAGGCGATGAGGTAATTACCGTCGGTCGTAG
The DNA here is from genome assembly GCF_000227295.1 of Cutibacterium avidum ATCC 25577. Taxonomy (GTDB): domain Bacteria; phylum Actinomycetota; class Actinomycetes; order Propionibacteriales; family Propionibacteriaceae; genus Cutibacterium; species Cutibacterium avidum. The sequence continues at coordinate 2,498,121 of NZ_JH165054.1, forward strand.
TACCGAAGTATCAGTAGATCTTGAAGATCCAGCCTCTATCACTGAGATGTTCAACAAAGTAGGTAGGGTTAATGCTGTTGTGACAACCATGGGATCGGCCCCGTTTGTTTCCATCGAGGATGCCACAGCGGATGATTTCCAGGCGGGAATCAGAGCAAGATGCTTGCTCAACTCAATGCCGTGACCTATTGCCTCCCGTACCTCAATGACGGTGGCTCGATTACCGTGACGACAGGCATCTTGACCCAACACCCTGTCCCGGGGAGCTTGATTGCTACCGCGGCGAACGCAGGGGTTGAGGGTTTCGTCAGGGCCGCGGTGTCGTCCTTGCCGCGGGGCATCAGGATTAATGCTGTAAGTCCGACGATGCTCGAGGAAGCTCGTGAGGCATTCGGACCCTCTTTTGTCGGCTTTAAGCCAGTGCCTGGCACCGAGGTGGCTCAAGGTTACGTTCGTAGTGCTCATGGAATTGAAAGTGGGCAGATTTTCCAGATCTGGGGTTGAGTCTTTTTACCAACGTTGCCCAAGAACTATTCCACACCACCAGGTGTACTGACCAGAGACGCGATTTGAACCCTTTGCCTGCTCGACAAATGCTCTGACAACGAGGCTCGGATTGACGTTGCCCCCGGCAAACTCGGTACGAGCAGGCATCCCGCCCACGGTGCTACCGCACGCCCTCGTCGTGGCCCGGAAACACTTAGCTTCCTGCAGCATCTCGAACGAGTTGTCATCTGGCTCCTTGCCGGCCTTCTCACTGGGGGCGGAACGATCCTGGGGATCTCATCAGAACTGGCCCAGGCTCGGCGATCTGGTCGGCACCTCTAAGAAGGAGACCGATCTTCGTGTCGTGAAGTCCATGGAGCTCAGGGGAGACGTCCTCCTGCTCGGCATGCGGACGCAGGGCCTCCTGCAGAAGGACCAGGCCAGCCCCTCGGTGGCCCTGAGACTTGGGGCACCACGAAGACCGCATTCATTCAGCATGACCATGACACTCACCTTCGTGTCGACGGCAAAGCTGTCGAGATCACGCGCGAGAGCCCCATCCCCGCCAAGGTGACGGTGTCCCCATTCAAGTTCATCAACCACAGCAACGAGAAGTTCTACCGCGGCATTGCGGAAGGTATTGACCCCAACATCAAGGTCGAGTTCGTGTACAAGGACGCCAGCTGACGGGTACTGACGCGGTGGATGGCGGCATCTTGGACGTTGACGTAGCCTTGAAGAATGTTCTGCAAGTGCGCACACAAATCCTCTGACAAGGCCACACACGCTCATCGCACCGCTCGTCTCCTGACGGCGCTGTGTGCTGGAGCGGGAACCTTGCACTTCCTCAAGCCGGAACCTTTCGACAGCATCATTCCGCCTGAAATCCCGGGTGAGCCACGCAACTGGACGTATGGGTCCGGCGCTGCCGAACTGACGACGGCGGCCCTGCTGGCATGTCCGCGGACCCGCCGCCTGGGCGGACGGGCTGCTGCAGCCCTGTTCGTCGCAGTGTTCCCCGGAAATCTGGAGATGGCGCGCCAGTGGCGTGACCGCGAGCCCAAGTGGCAAGTGATCTCCTTGGGCCGGCTGCCACTGCAGGCCTTGTTGGTCAAGCAGGCCCGGGAAGTGGCGAAGAACTGCTGAGTTCTCACTCCTGCCATTGATCTCGGGGCCTGGAACATCGATGTCCCGGCCCCCAAGGTCGTTCAGCAGGCCGTCTACTCACAAACCTGAACTCGACCACGTTCCGAGGCCGATTGGCATGATGCAGCAGCCTCGCGATGCCCCGCCCGAGCGCAAATATGTCCATCTGATCGACACATCGATGGAACGTGTCGAAATTCTTCACTTTCTTCGACACGTTCATTGGATCTGGTTACGCTGTGACCATGTGGAACCACCCTGATCGCCCGTATCAGGATTTGCCTGCGCTCCCACCATCGGGCGTTGTGGAGACGCCGGCGGTGCTCAAGGCGACGATCACGGCCAGTCGCGCGCTGGCACGTCTCGACGGCGCCTACAAGCGTCTCCCTGACCCGACGATGCTGATCAACCTGATCCCGCTCATGGAGGCACAGGCGTCCAGTGAGATCGAGAACATCGTCACGACCAACGATGAACTCTTCAAGGCGGCCAACGGGGCGCTTCCCGACGTCACTCCTCAGGTCAAGGAGGCCCTGCGCTACCGAGAGGCACTCCGTGCAGGCCACGAATCCCTCGCCACTCGCCCCATCACCACCAAGACCGCAGTCGAGGTCTGCTCCCACATTCACGCGCGAACGGCCATCATCCGCAACCAGCCCGGCACCTACATCGGCAATCCCACGACGGGGAACCGGATCTACACCCCGCCCGAAGGCAGGGGCGTCATCCTCGACCACCTGTCAGCCTGGGAACGCTTCCTGCACAGCGACCACGGACTGGACCCGCTCGTCGTGATGGCGCTGTCCCACTATCAGTTCGAGGCAATCCACCCCTTCTTCGACGGCAACGGACGCACCGGACGAGTGCTCAACCTACTCATCCTCATCGAGACCGGCCTACTGCAGCTACCCATCCTGTACCTGTCCGGCCACATCATGCGCCACAAGGACACCTATTACGAACAACTGAACGCCGTGACACGCGAAGATGCCTGGGAACCGTGGATCCTGTTCATGCTGGACGGCGTGGAGTCGACAGCACGCTGGACCCTGGACCTAGTCGAGACCACCGACACGATGCGTGCCGCGATGGAAACCGAGATCCGTGCGCTGAATTCGAAGGTTCCGGCTGCCTCGCTCACCCGGCTCTTGTTCTCGCAGCCCTACCTCAGGATCGACAACGTCGTGGAGGCTGGCCTCGCCAAGCGCCAGACTGCTGCCCGGTGGCTCACCGAGATCTCTGACACGGGGCTGGTCGTCAAGGAGAAGGTCGGCCGAAACGTCGTGTTCATCAACACACGCCTGCTCCAGACGCTGTTCCAGACGCCCCTGCCCGACTGGTGCCCCACCGCACCACGGTGGGGCACCCCGAGTCCCTAGGCTCGGACCGGAGGGAGGCACACCGCCCCGTCCGATCGTCACATCCAACACAGCCAGACATTGAAGCGGAACTCCACCACGACAAGGAGTGACTTCTCCTGTCGCAGTAGGCCAAGATCCTCAGTAGAACATCGCGCACGGCGACCGGGATAAGGCGCATCAACTACCAGCTGGCGACGCCGGGGCTGCCTAAGAAGACCGTCATCATGTGCGCCGACAACTCGGTAAGGCACTCTCGAATCTCGCCGGTGCGGTCGAGTTCGCGCATGCGCTCCATCGTCTACAGCAGCGACGCGGCCATGTCCACCTGCTCGGATACCGGATCGACGAAGACGACATCGAGACCGCGCGCCGCCAACCCACTGGCTTGAACACTCGTGGCGCCGCCGATGTCCAAGACTCGGGCCTCGGGCGGAATGAAGCTCAGGTAGCGTCGCCTCGCCTCCAATTCCAGCAGCCCGGCGGTGTGGCGGCCCTGCAGCCAGCCCGCCTCGGAGCAGTTCGCGCAAAAGGCGCGAAGCTTGGCGTCAAAGTCTTCTTCCTGAGCCATACAGCCATCCTCATAGACCTGAGAACCAAATACACAGCCAATTTCTTGGCCCCGTGGTCAGCGGGCGGCCCCAGAGCATGTAGACTGAGGTCATTGTTCGACAGTAGGGTTGATTTGCATTACGCAAGACGGGTTCTCACGGATCCGAGCAGTTCCTTCTGGCAAGTGTGAAGAGCAACATCCGGAAGCGGCCGAAAAGCGGTCGCTCCACAAACCGAAGGATTGCAACATGGCAACCGGCACCGTTAAGTGGTTCAACGCCGACAAGGGCTACGGCTTCATCCAGCCCGACGACGGCTCCGCCGACGTCTTCGCTCACTTCTCCGCTATCAACTCCTCGGGCTACCGCTCGCTGGACGAGGGCGACCAGGTTGAGTACGACGTCGAGCAGGGCCCCAAGGGCCCGCAGGCGTCCAACATCACCTTGAACCGCTAATATCACGTGATCTTCGGCGAGGCCGCTGCCCTTCGGGGAGGCGGCCTCGTGCTTTTCCCTCGGCAAGCAGATCGTCAACCGCCGGGACCTCGCGCCCGACCAGAGGCCGATGCGCTCCCTGTGACCAGCGAGTTCGACGAGCGCGCCCGCACCCAGGACGACGCAAGGAGGACCTACGCGCGGCCGTGGTCATCATGGGCGGGTGACCCCCTCAGCCATCCACGAAGTCCTGGAGATCGTGGCCGGCGCCAGGTTCGCCCCAGCCCCGCGTACGACCTGGTGATCACCCGCATGACGATGCACCACGTCGCCGACCTCGAGCACCTCATGGCCAGCGTGCGCACAATGCTCCGCCCGGGCGGCGCCTACCTCGCCATCGATCTGACGGACCGCAGCGCCGACTTCCACGACCACCCGACGCCTCCGGTCTCAATCTCATATTCACAGCAAGGGCGGACACGTTCAGTTGGCGTCAGGATCAGCCACCACCGTTGACATACTCACTACAAGCAGGCCAGAGGTCCCAAGCCCAGCTCAGACACCATCTAAACGTGAACCGAAACTCAATTACACGTTGAAGCGGAATTCCACCGGCTTCCGGGCAGAACTAACGTGATTTAGGATCAACGCACCACGACCGAAGCGACGCAGCAGCCTCATCCAGATCAGCCCTACCACTCGCCACGGCGACGACGAGGTTGTATGCATCGTCATCCGGGGCCTCCACCCACCAGCCATTGAGGTCCAACAACACCACCGCCGCCAACCACCCCAACCGCTTGCTGCCATCCACCAGCGCATGACTGTTCACCAAAGAGTCCAGGAGAGCCGCGGCCTTGGACCCCACTGTTGAATAGACATCACCGCCCCACAACGAGGTACGTGGACGCGCCACCGCAGACTCAAGCAAACCAACATCACGTACGGGACCAACCCCCAAGTCTTCAACCAAGGCCATAAGGTCCTCAACCGTGAGAAAAACGGTCATCGACCCAGCCGATCAAGGACATCGGCATACCGAGCCCGCGCCCTCGCCGAGGCATCAGCCACATCCTTCATGTGCCCCCTCCGCGCCGCCACCTCATGGATCGCGCGAATCGTCGCCTCCTGACGACTAATCCCGTCATCCTCGGCAAGACGCGCGAGAATCCGCTCGTCCTCTTCCGTCAACCGCAACGTCATGGCCACGAGATGGTGATACCAGAGTGGTATCACCATCGGGCTGGAAGGCCGCCACACCAAAACTCCACCGAGTTCCGAATCCGGTGAGAGTCGGCTCACCACGACCACGCAACCACTAGTCCCAACCGACGACCGAGATCATTGGTCGCGTTCAAGCAGGGAATCCCGACACTGCGGCCGAGATCTGACACCTCGTCAGCAGTCTCCGGATCAGTACGACGAAGTCAGTTCAGCACGTCCCGCAGGTGAGCTTTAGACGTCGGCAACATAGATGGTCTCCGGCTGAGCTACCGCCGAGTCACGAAAGTACGGGTTGCGGATCGATCGCTTCACGACAAGGTCAACGTCACGATCGACAATCCCGCCCAGCTCTCGTCGCGCAAACCACAGAAATCCTCAAAGGGATCCGACTGGCCAGGAACGAAGTCGACCAAGAAATCGACGTCACTGTCAGCGTCGAGCCCTCCCTACACCACAGGACCAAACACGGCCAGTTCCGCGACGCTGTGCCGTTTCGTGGCGCGACTGATCGCGTCTCAGTCGATGCTCACGGCGATGGTCATACCCCCAGAGTAGTTACCGGTCGACGTGCATGTCAGGTTCGACACCGGATCGCTCGCCAGGCACAAGAGGGGTGGCCGAGATCCTGGTCGCGACGGATGCTCATCAAGGCCCACGACCATGCAGCTGCCCCGCGAGCCCGCCTGCTGACGAGCCTCAACTGATATTCGCGATCACCGATCGAACCCAGCGTGCCAGCAAGCCAACATTCCGGACCCCACGCCCAGATTCAGTCACCATTCCGCTTATGCCACGCGGTATTCCATCTCGATGCCAGTAAAGGGTTTTCCATCAATAGTGGTCGTAGCGCCAACGCGAGTTTGGCAAAAGCCCAGAGACTCGTAGAGGTTGATGGCATTCGTATTGTGCTGGTATACGCCGAGTTCGACGACGCTTGCATCAACGGCTTCCGTTGCCGTTTCCATCAGTCCAACGACCGTCGCCCGTCCCAGACCTCGCCCACGACAGGCCGGGGCCACGATAATGCGCCCGATTCGAACCCGACCACTAGCCAAGAGCTTGTAGGAACCAGACGCCACCAGCATGTCGTCGACCTTCATCGCCAAGACCACCCAGCCATCGTCAGACGTAGCAAGCAGATCCCTCCCGACCAAAGGAAAAGGCAGACGCGCCCCTCCAAACAACATGACATCTGCGCGACTATGAAGCCACCCGGCGACACAATCTGCCATGCGCTCGTCAAGCACATCGATTCGCACGTTCATCCTTCCTCCCTCCGCCATGGCCATCGTCTTCACAGCCCGATGTTAAAACGAATAACCGCCTGCGTTTGACCACGCCAGCAACATGCATCAGTCACGCCACGTGCAGCGGCGTGATCGCCGCGATCTGCTCAGCTGCCGCGTGTTCCGCACGGTCGAGCTCGTAGTGACTCTGCACATTGGTCCAGAATGTCGCCGAGGTTCCGAAGTACTTCGCAAGTCGCAATGCGGTGTCCGCTGAGATCCCTCGCTTGCCGTGCACGATCTCGTTGATCCGCCGCGGCGGCACACCTATCGACACAGCGAGCTTGTGCTGCGTGATCCCGAACCCCTCGATGAAATCCTCCATGAGGACCTCGCCCGGATGGATCGGCTCGATCTTGTCAGTAGTAGTCAACGATCTCCACCTCCTCTGGTCCGGCGTCTGTCCATCTGAAACAGATCCGCCACTGATCATTGATTCTGATGCTGTGCTGACCAGCTCGGTCGCCCTTGAGCGCCTCGAGTCGGTTACCGGGTGGAACGCGGAGGTCTTCGAGCATCTCCGCAGATCCCACCTGACGAAGCTTGCGCAATGCCACCCGGAAGATTCGGGGATCATGGCGGGCACACGCTCACGATGCCACACCCGCTCGGTGTCCTTGCTCCCGAACGATCTGATCACGCGCCCAGCATATATATAACGGGCTCCGTCAATAGCCCTACACGTTAAACTGGAACTCCGCGACCATCGAGGTAGTGCCGAGCAGTGCGGTGATACGACTCACTGCCATCTTCGGTCTTTCCCGGCATGCACCGAGAAAGACGGGAATGTTCCCGGTTGAACCCAGGACGTGATGTGTTCTTTTAACGAGATCCCATCATCTCATAGAATCAGACAATTGCCCCACACAGCGCGAGTCGCGCTCCAATCCACGCAACGACAATATTGCCGTATTGGTATTCTGTTCTATCTAACATCCAACCACCGGAACCATTTCTCAATGGAGCCACGGCGGATCGATGGCGCTTCAGCGGAAAGAGTGATCCGGGTAGAATCGATCTCGCCTTCGCTGACATCGAAGCCATCCTCGACGGCCAGCTTATCAATTTCTGGAAGTATATCTTTCAGATCCAGCAAGGATATCTCTGAATCAAGCCAGCAGATTGATATACCAAGCTCCTTGGCCCTCCTATCGTACTTGTCTCGAAACTCTTCCGAAACGTCAGTTGCAGATATACTGATATTTAAGGGATCATCAATTTGACAACAAAGAAGCCCGTGTCGATAGGAGTCGATGTCGTGATACACATCTTGGACCAACTGAACCATAGCGGAAGCCCGCCAGGCTGCTACCTCGTCAGGCTTTGCAGTTCCTTCAAGAATTCGAGATGCTAAGGAACGTGGAATTCTGAACTGTACGGCCACATCGTCAACATTGGCTCCGAGCTCATTCAACTTGTTTCCCAAGTAATGCAGGGTCGAAATCCAAGATTCTTCGTCTATCTCGAATCTGGCTGCTGCCAATCGAAAGACTTCGGCCTCCGCCTTCAAATTGTCAGTCATGCCTTAACCCTACAACCCATAGCTCCGCTGAGACTGGATATTACCGGTCCGAACTGAACACTGTGAACTGTGGGGTAAGCAACCACGTCATATCGCGCCTTACGGCTATTTCTACAGGGATTGGTTGCCACTGCAGAGGTAACACAAGAGTACGGGCCATTTGGTGGAGTATACCCACTGACTTTTTCCATAAAGAATCTGCCCTCGTTTCGTTGGCGAAGTTCAATGCGAAGGGAGTGTCTATAAAGGTCATTTGGACTCGCCGTCGAAACGCAGCTTGTCTGCGCACCCCACTCAAGCCGATTCTTGATAACCATAACAGGATGAAACTTCCCCGTGCATATTCCCGCATCAAATGATGCCCTACTGGACACCATGGATGATTTTGTTGGGTTAGCAGAAAATCCAATTACCCAAGATCAATTCTCTGATATCATGGTATACCCATCATGTGATTCAATCTGCGCCCCATTGACATCTATTCCTGCGTCATACGCAGCTGAGAGTAAGGATCCCGACAAACGATCTGAATGTGGCGAACCGGTCTCCATTCCATCCGCAAGCTCACTCGTTGCAACACTCCAAGACAGTGCACACGTCATACATAGGCCAAGAGACCATCTTGCTTCTTCTTGGGTGCACCATGGATCTCTCCTCTTTATTCGCGGAGTACGTTTTTTGTGGTTAGAGCTGTAACCAATTGGTAGTGTACAGCACTTTGTGTCATCCACCCTTGACGCCTGATCCATGAATCGTACGGGTAGTCTTGACGGTTCCGGCTACCACGCGTCCAGCCTCGGCGGCAGCCACGCTGAGCCGGAAGCTTCCGGTGAAACGTCAACTCAATCACGATGTCCGCGGGCGGCAGTGTTCTCCGGCGGATGAATGCGGAGCCCGGTCTGACGGTCCTCAATGAGGCTGCCCTGCGGTGTCCGCGATGCGCGGGCGACGAGGGCGAGGTCTCCGACACACCCGCCCAGGTGAATCGCCCCCGGCACGACCGCTGCTCCGCCCATCGGCCCGTAGGCAGCCCAAGAAAGAGTCGCCGAGGTGAGCAGCACGAGTGGGGCCAGGGCGACGTAATCGAACGCACGCCGGGACATCCGAACCCCGGGCGCCGTCGTCGTCAAGCCCACGACGACCCGGTCGACGCGCGCCAGCCCGAAGGTCGGTCGATGCCCCAGGGTGAGCAGGGCCAGCCCGTGGACGAGTTCGTGGACAACCATGAGAACGAAGGTGACCGCGATAACCACGACCACATCGGTCAGTCCGAAGCGCCCTCCTGAGGCACTGCGCGGCAGAGCCCACGCCCCAAAGTGACCGACGAACCCCAACACGATGAGAGCCACACCGACCAGGTTGATCCAGGCCCACTGGGCTTTGGACGGCGCCCAGTCGACGGCTCTGGACGAGCCGGAAAGGTCACCACTCACGGCCCTCAGCCTAGTGTCCTGATCCCCTTAATCCATTAACTCGTTCAGGTATCGCGCCATGCCTGGAACCGGTGGCATGGCGTTGTCGGTCAGCTCACGACACCAGAACTCCGGCGGCTTACCAACAGGCAGCCCAGACTCCTTTCCTGAGGCCATTATCGCCTCAGAATCAGTGTCCGAGAAACCCGGTCACGCCTCTGCCATGACAACTACACATTGAACCTAAACTCGACAACCATCGAGCCCGTCGGCATGAGTTGAGCAGAGCCGACCAGTCCCGCTTCACTTACAGGCGGGCACGCGAAAGGCCAGATACTCGTCGTCACACGAGAACCCCAAGGACTCAACCACCTCACGCTCCGAAAGATCTGCGAAATAGACGAAGTCTGAGTACCCACGGGTGGTAGCCGTAGAGATCCAGGTCGAGAGCATGGCACGCAGGGTCGCATCATCCAGAGCCGACGCCGCAAACACCTCACTCATTGCGGAACTCACGTAGTTCCGCGCCGCCAACACCGACTGACCATCCCCTCCCGTGACGCAGATCCACTCGCCCCAATGCGCCCGAATACGATCGGCGCGCCACCAGAGGTCGTGACCAACCAATCGGTCGAAGAGTCGCGCGAACTCGTCCTGCTCATCATCAGCAAAGACGTGCGCTTCCCGGGAACCCGCGAGATTGATTCCCTCAAACGGGAGACAGTGTTCCAACAGCTCTCCCGCACTTTTTAACCAAGCACGCGCTGTTACATGACGGTGGGAGATCCCCACAATGATCGAGGCGAGTGGGTGTCGCTCCTGCATGTTGGCGACGAGCTGCGCATACACCGCCTCGTGACTGTTGACGGCGACAGGGCCGCACACCGTCTGAGCGTTCTTCGCATCGGACAGAAAGAAGCCACACGCCCCTATGATCACAGGACCGCACCGAACGATGTACAATCCGTCACCTTCGCGTTCTGGATGCGAGCTCCACACCGTTTCCAAACCCTCGCGCGACTTCTTCCCGGCCAGAGGAAAACCGACCTGCCCCGACTGCACAAACGGCCACAACGCAACAGCTGCCTCATGCACCTCACGTTCCGTGGCGGCGACAGTTACGTCCATCGACCCCATACCCACACGTTATCGTCAGCCGCCTCAAATCCGAGCCGTGATTACCCACAAGAATCAACGACGATGTGCTACGCAGCAGACCCAATGTGGTGCAGATCGTTCCACTGACACGAACCATCAGGCCGAGCGGGGCAGAGATTTATATGGAGCCCGACCTCTGCAGCTACTCCATCGTGGACCTCGGACTTGTTGAGCGCCCCGCGCCATACTTCGTGATCGGACAGATCTTCGATGGCAAAGATGTAGCGCGTAGGATCATAGAAGTAGACCTTGGGTACCAGATCGAGCACCAAGGCCCCATGTGTCTGGAGAGATTCGACCTCATGGCGTGCCCGGTCGGGAGTCATAGGCCACCCCTCGCCCGTCATCCGGACGTATGGCAGCGCTTGCTTGATGCAAAGACCCCCGCCCGTCTTCATCTTTTAGCAGGAAGACGAGGTTGAGATTGCCGTCGCCGATTTCCCGAACTGATGCCACGCGCCCCAGGTGCCCGACCGTAAATGTCGCTGACGAACAGGCTGACGCCGACCAAGAGAGCTGTTACGCCAACGATCCATCCAATGGCTGTGGTTGAGATGAGAAGTCCGCCGCCGCATTGGTCCATCGCCGTGATAACCCATGCCTTCGCGTCAATACTTCCCGAAGCGATATCCGTCGGTGCGGCGCTGGTGCAGAATGTCTGGCTGACCCCAGATCGCAGAGCGGCGGCGTCAATAACTGGTCGCAGGAGCCCACGGGGGCCGCCCAAAAAATGACTCAATCCGACGAGAACGACGACGAACAGTCCTGGACATAGGACGCGCCGAAGCCAACTGTTCGTGGAATTTGGAAACAAGGACGCCATCGCGACGATAAGCCCGAACGCATAGCCTGCGACAGCCCCGGCGGCAGGATAATCCAGCATCGAGCGTGGCGTGATCGCGTTAAGTACTGCGGCGCTCTTTGCCGGCTGTGTGAGAACCGGCACTACATGCCCCGCGAGAGGCACGAGCGAGGCCATAACGGCACCGACTGCTCCACCGTATCCAATCCATGTGGCGATGCGACGCACACACGAGCCGACTCCCAAACGCAACTGCAGGGATTTGATCCGCCGGAGGAGGGGTAAGAGCGCGATGCAGATGAATGCTGAGACGGTGAGAAGACAGCTGATCGCCAACATGTTGTAGCTGATTGCAGCAGAGAGCACCGCCGATACGATGCCATCATTCACACCAGTGATACTCACAAACATCCCGACTAATACGACAACAACGATTGCGATGTATATCACCCCTACGATCCAGATCATTGTGGGAATAGAGACAACATTGTCGAAGCTGTCGGCCGTGATATGAACTTCCCGCCACCCGCAAGGCGCGGCAAGCGTGAAGAACCGTTCGGCCTTGGACTTTGTCTCTTGCCATGTCCTATCGCAGCGATATCGCACGTACGTGCGCACTGTTGTGGAGCCCTGGCGCTCGGCTCCCTGGAGGAGTCTGCGCGTTACATACGCCGTGCTCATAGCGATGAGCGCCACGTGAGAGACCACCAACGCAGACCTCGGAACGATAACCATGGTCGCTACGGCGAGTGCCGCAGACGCAAAGCTGATCTCTTTCGTGGCCGCGAGGCCTCGAAGGTGGTCACGAGCGAACGCAGCTTTCAACTTCGTCATCGCGATCCGGACGACTACACAGACAACCAAGAGGACAACTAGCGTCCCAATATGCATGGAACAATTATTGTTCCATGCTCTAACATCCAGTCCATTCGTACGAACCACTCGTGCGCCAGTGCCCGAGCGTGACAGGCTCCTCCAACCAGGAGGCCTGCTTGCGCAACTCCCCAACCACGAAGATTTCGAGTAGATGCCCGAAGTCGATGAGTGACGTCGGGTCAATGCCGGTGGGTGTCTCCGGGGGGAGAGAGCCGGAGTAAACGAGCGGTCAACCCTGATTTAACAACGTGAACCTCTGGCTTCGCGCTCACACGCGAGCGAAGGCTCTTACCCCCGGAGGGACGACGCACGACCAGAAAACGGGCCCTCAAGAGGCGAAAATGATTCTCGGCAGTGGGCCGACTGAGGCCCGTTATCAGACATTGAAATCTAAACTCCACCAAGTTCCGGCACGCAGAACCATCTACACATCCATTCAGGACGGCACTGGCGTCCAGAGCCGGTCGACGGGCATCACGTGCAACCGCTCCTCGTAGGTGTACGAGCGGCTACCGGTGGTCAGCACAATGCCGCCAATGAACCTTGCCCCCAGCAAGTCACGAAGTTGGGCCAGACCGCGGAAGTCCTTGCCAGGAGCACGCTCACTGGCCTTGACCTCAAACGCGACAACCCGACCGTCGTCGTACTCGACCACCAGATCAACCTCCGCACCGTCGCTCGTCCGCCAATGTCCCAGCGCGACAGGCTCATCGAGCCACGACGCCTGCTTGCGTAACTCCCCGACGACGAATGTCTCCAGCAAGTATCCGAAATCCGTGAGTGAGGTCGGGTCGATTCCGGTGAGCCGATCCGGAGTGAGCCGGAGCAGGCGGGCAGCCAGACCGGAATCGACGACATGGACCTTGGGCTTGGCATTCACCCTGGAGCGGAGAGTCTTCCCCCAGGCCGGGAGACGCACAATCAGGAATAGGTCCTCGAGGAGCCGGACGTGAGCCTCTGCGGTTGGGCGACTGACGCCGATCTTCTCGGCCGCCGCTGTCACGTTGAGCAGCTGACCGGTCTGCCCCGCCACGTACCCCAAGAGATCCGCAAGGGCCTGACGCTCACGAATCTTGCTGAGCTCGACTACATCACGCTCGACGGAGGCCCGGACAAAGTCGTCGAACCACCGACTCCGCGCTGCTCCGGACCGACGCAGCGCCAGGGGCATTCCCCCGGAGCACACGCGATCGACATACTCCGGCCGCGTCGTGGCTGACGCCGGAACAGCCTGGACAACAGCGCAGGCATCGCCCGAGAGCACCTCGAGCAGGTTCTCTCGCACTCCCCCAAGCTCCCCCTGCGAGAGCGGCCAGATGACTAGCGAGTGAAGCCGTCCAGTCAGCGCCTGCGCTGTCGCCGGCAGAGCATCCTGGCGCGTGGAGCCCGTGACGACAGCCGTCCCTGGAAGGCTCCCCTCACGATTCGACCGCGCTTTGAGCACATCAAGCACATCAGGGACTCGCTGATACTCGTCGATGCACACTGGAGCTCCGACGCTCACCGTGGCCGCTAGGTTGCCTTGGACCGCCTCACGCACCTCAACGTCGTCGAGGTCGATCACCGAACCGCCAACCACCTCGGCGAAGCCGCGCAGCACCGTCGACTTTCCCACCGACCGCGGGCCATGCAGGGCGATCACCGGCTCGATCCGCATCTGCTCAGCAAGAAGATCGCTGATACGACGGGGAACAAATCCATCCAGCTCCATGCTCTCGACTTAGCAAATGCGAGCTTCCAAACCTTACAAACATGAGCGCATAGACTTGACGAACTTGCGGACTAACCCCCCGCCCATCACCGCACAAGCAGACCGTACGGATGCCCTACCGTGTCGGCAAGAATGAACAGCGGCTGATCACTTTCGTCCCCGCAAGGCTCTGACCAAGGGGCTTTCACGTTGAAACAGAGCTCGGTCGGATGCCGGCGCATACCAGACATCCAAGGCGCAAGCCCGTGGCTACGCATTCTCCGGCTTCGGTGTGGCTTGCACTCCGATTGATACCGTTGGGACATGATCACCGCCGGACTCCGCCAGCTCGTAGAGACGGCCACTGCCTGTGCAAAGCAGTGCAACGATGACAACAACCACACAGTCGCTGCAGCATTGCTGACCAGATCGGGCCAGATCGTGCTTGGCTTAAACGCCTTCCACTTCCTCGGCGGCCCATGCGGCGAGATCTCCGCCCTGCCAACCACGCGGCCACGTGCCCAGAAGACCCCATCGACGCTATCGTCGCGGTCTACGGCCCGACAGGCCAGGTGATTTCTCCGTGCTTGCCACACGCCGCTGCGACCTCACTGAGGAACAAGCACAACGGGACGGCTTCGCCTCATTGACCGAGCTACACCAAGCCCTCGATATGCATTACCCCGGCCTGGAAATGGAAGACAACATCGACGCCGTGACTTTCGAATTGAGTGACACCGCAGAATGCGATTCCAACTCCAGAGGTTAGTTGTTGAAGCGGAACTCCACCAAGTTCCGAACAGGACCAACGTCTGTTTCCTCGGTGCCGACGGCTTCAGCGTGGGGAACTACGGAGCCACCAACGCCAGGGGCACGACGCCGATTCCATCTGCGCGTCGATATGCGTGGGGTCCCGTGTTGACGATGACAGCATCCAACATCCGATCCCCCGCCCTCTCCCTCAGCCAGCGAAGGTGCTTGCCGTCAGCGTCCTCGACAGTCGCCGCGAGTTTGACCTCAACGGCCAGGAAACGGCCATCCGGCCGAACCACAATCAGGTCAACCTCATGATCCCCATTGCGGGTGCGTAAGTGAAATACCTCGGCTTCGGCGGCTTGCGCCGGAACCCGAAGGCAAAGGGTGGCCAAGGACTCGAACAATGGGCCGAGCAGCCCTCCTGTCGCCGATGCCAACGGCTTGCCCTCACCATCGAGCAGCGCAGCAGCAGTCAGCCCGAGAAGCCGGACGGCGAGCGCAGGATCGGCAAGATGGTGTTTGGGGCTGGCCCCTAACCGCTTCATCAGGCTGCCCGTCGGACTCCACGCGGGGACTGGGTCCAACAGCCACAACGACGCCAAGGCGTCACGGTAGCTGTTGGCAGTGGACCGGGCAGGTTTCTCGCTCTCGCCAGGTGTGGCAGCATCCAGGATCTGGGAGTAGCTGGCGGTCGATGCGGTGGCGGCGGCATAGGCACGCAACCATGCCATCATCGCCTCTGGCCGACGTACCGCCAGTCCCTGCTCCGCAACTTCCCGGTCCACGGCATTGCGGAGGTAGGACTCCAGCTGGAACCGCAACGCACGAGCCCCAAGCCCTCGCAGGCCAGGGAAACCGGAAGCACAGATCTCCTCGACGTAGTCGGCCAAGGCGAAGGTGGTATCTCCGGCAAAGCGCACTTCCCCACCAGACAGGAGTCCGCCGAGACTGACAGTAGGTTCCACCACTCCTCGTTCAGAAAGCGTCATGGGCCGCATCCGCAGCCTTCCGATCCTTCCTGCGCCCGAATGCGCCGTGGCACCGCGTTGAGGGGAAGCACTGCCCGCGAACAGGAAACGCCCGCCGCGAGGATCCTCATCAGCCGTATGCCGCACCACGTCCCACACGGCGGGCAGTTTTTGCCACTCATCCAACAGAACGGGTTCAGGGCGGCGCAGGATGATCGACGGATCGGCTGCAACGGGTTCCGCCTCGGCACGACGATCGAGCTGGACCACGGTGCGTACTCTCTGGCGCGCGGTGGTGGTCTTGCCGACCGCCTTGGGGCCATCCAAGGCGAGAGCGGGAATCTCGCCGAACAGCTCATCCAGCTCGCCATCGACGATACGACGGGTGTATTCCATGGTCATGACCCTACCAGTGCCACTACCTGAATCAGCCACTTAGCCGAGTTAATATCAGTCAATCAGCAGGCTCTAGATCGGTCACTCAGCAGCAATTCTGCCAATCAGACCGCAGGCAGAACCACCGCAAAAGGCACCGCTGTACTTTTGCCCATACAGGCGTTCGCGCAGATGCGCACCCGCTGAGCAGTCCCCCGAAACCCGCGTTTCGTCGCGGCTCGGTTCATTGACCACACAACGGGGAAAGACAAACTGCGTATCAGGGAATTCATCATGACAACGGGACGACCAACGAAGATCGGCTCACACTTTGCACTGTCCGTCGAAGGGCAGGTGCGTGGCCTTGACCATCGACGAACAAGACCACTTCCTGGGCATCGTTCACTGGTCCTTGGAAAACAGACCCGAGCATGGGTACATCGACCCCCTTGGAGTACACCCGTAATCCCAAAGGCAAGGAGTCGGGCGCGCACTCATGGACCATGACCTGGGGATCGAGACGGGCGGAAATGAGTTCCACCCCGCTGCGCTGAGGCTCTACGAGCCATACGCTGAAGCAAATCCCCGTGACCGTGTGCTCCGGCAGGATCTGACGCCGACGGGGGCGGACAATGCCCCGACTCACCATCCGGATACCCAAGAAGCAGTAGCGGAACTACACGTTAAACCGGAACTCCACCACGTCGTGACTGCTCATGACTCTGCCTCCTCAGCTGGATCGACTTCTACCCAGTGACGCGGGTTTCGCGTGCACTCAAGCGCGGGCAGACGCTCCGTCACCTCGCGACGCTTGCGCCCATTGGCATCCGTGTGATCATTCCACTTCGTCGGCTTGTTGTAGTACCGCATCTTGCCACCGCAAAGAGGGCACTTTCCCGCTCGGATTTTCTCAATCGTTATACGACGTCCCGAACCACTCACCGCCCACCCGAACATCAACGGCTTGCGCAGCTGGCTCTTAGTCACACCGCGTAATCTACCGATCAGAGCCAGGACCAGAACCAGAACCATGAAGGCGATCAACCACGCCATGTTGACACCGGGGTCCAGATCCCCCGCCGCCCCTGAGCTGAACAGCCCTATGGCCGGCTCAAGCACCTTCCAGAGCGGGAACAAGCTCATCAACCCAACGATCAGCCCTGCCCAGGAAAGTAGTCCCTGGGTGAAGGGGCTGCGCCATTTTGGGACAGCCTCATATGTTGCCGTCGGTGGAACGTCCGGCAGCGGGTTGAGCACTACATCGCGCCCCGCTTGGTACAAGCCACCGTAGACGTCTCCGCCTCCAGTACTTACAGTGTTTGTCGACCTACCAGGCGCGGGAGCGCCGCACTCGCCGCAGAACTTCATCTGTGGCTCCACCTGGCGACCGCAGGAGTCGCAGTTCATCTCTTCCCACCAGACGTAAGCCCCGTGCGGAACTCCACCACGTCACCGTCCTGCATGACGTAGTCCTTGCCTTCCAGGCGCAACTTTCCAGCGGCCTGGGCCTCCTTCTCTCCACCGAACTCGACGAGGTCATCGAAGGACACCACCTGGGCCTTGATGAACCCCTTCTGGAAGTCGGTGTGGATGACGCCGGCAGCCTCGGGAGCAGTGTCACCCTTGCGGATCGTCCAAGCTCGGGACTCCTTGTCCCCAGCAGTCAGGAAGGTCTGCAGACCGAGGGTGTCGAAACCGACACGAGCGAGCTTGTCCAGACCGGGCTCCTCGATACCGGCGTCGGCGAGGAACTCGGCGGCATCCTCGGGCTCCATCTCGGCCAGCTCGGCCTCGAACTCGGCGTCCAGGAAGATCGCCTCGGCGGGAGCAACCAGCTCCTCCATCCTGGCCTGGAAATCGGCGTCACCCAGCTGATCCTGATCGCAGTTGAAGACGTAGATGAAAGGCTTTGTCGTCAACAGGAACAGATCATGCAGCGGCTCTGGATCAAGCCCGGACGAGAAGATCGTCCTGCCTTCCTCGAGCACCTTCTTGGCCTGCTCCCACGCCTCGGCCTTAGGGCGCGACTCCTTCTTGATCGCGGCTTCCTTCTGCAGCTTGGGCAGCTGCTTCTCCATCGTCTGCAGGTCGGCAAGCACCAGCTCGGTGGTGATGGTCTCGATGTCGTCAGAAGGATCCACGTGACCATTGACGTGGGTGACGTCGTCGTCGTCGAAACACCTCGTCACCTGGCAGATGGCGTCGGCCTCACGAATGTTGGAGAGGAACTCGTTGCCCATCCCCTCGCCCTTGCTGGCGCCCTTGACGATTCCAGCAATGTCGACGAAGGACACCGTCGCCGGAATGGTCTTGGCGGAGTGGAACATCTCCGTCAGCACGTCCAGACGCTTGTCCGGAACCCCGACCACGCCGACATTCGGCTCAATGGTCGCAAACGGATAGTTCGCCGCCAGGACGTCATTCTTGGTCAGCGCGTTGAACAGGGTCGACTTGCCGGCGTTGGGAAGACCGACGATTCCAATCGTAAGTGCCACGTCGAGCCATGGTAGTCGCCGCCTCCGACAAGGGCGACGGCGACACCGCTGGCCTCAGGCTCCCTGCCAGTATGCCGCCAGGGCAGCCGTGATGTACTCCAGGTCATTGACGCCGGCGAGCTCGCGGGTGGAGTGCATCGACATCAGCGGAACACCGACGTCAACCGTCAGCATGCCGAGCCTCGTCGCCGTCAGCGGGCCAATCGTCGAGCCGCACGGCACCGAATTGTTCGACACGAACTCCTGGGTCGGAACACCAGCCGTCGCACAAGCACGCTTCCACAGCGCCCCGCCGACACCATCAGTGGCGTACCGCTGGTTGGCATTGATCTTGAGCAGCGGGCCCTCGTTGAGCAGCGGGTGGTTGGCAGGATCGAACTTCTCGACGTAATTGGGGTGCACGCCGTGGCCGGCATCCGAGGACACGCACGACGACCTCGCGATCATCGCCCGGTAAGCCGCACCCGTCATGCCAAGGCCCTCAGCAATCCGCACCAGGACGTCCTCGAGGAAGGGCCCACAGGCGCCGGATCGAGTCGACGAGCCGACCTCCTCATGATCGAAACACGCCATGAGCGCCACATCATCAGTGGGCGTGACGTCGACGAAGGCGGCCATCGAGGAGTGCACCGAGGACAGGTTGTCCATGCGCTGGCTGGCCAGGAACTCCCCGTAAGGCCCGATGACGGCCGGGGACTGGGTCAGGTGGGCGAAGACGTCGTGGAAGGCGAGGTCGGAACGCTTGATGCCAGCCTCCGCACACAGCAGGTCCTCGACGTCGAGGTCGGGGCGACCCACCGACAGGATCGGCATGAGGTGACGCTGACGATCCAACGTGAGGTCGTCGTTGACGGTGCGGTCCAGGTGCGGGGCCAACTGGCTGATGCGCAGGATCGGGCCGGTGCTCACGAGATGCACCTGGCCGTCCTTGGTGACGAGACGGCCGGACAGGCCGAGATCACGGTCGAGCCAGGAGTTCAGCAGACCACCGCCGTAGACTTCCATGCCGACCTGCTGCCAGCCCTGATTGGTGACGGTGGCATTCGGCTTGAGCTTGAAGGACGGGGAGTCGGTGTGGGAGCCGACGATCCTGACGCCAACCTTGTCAGTGACCTTCTCCGGGGTGACCCAGGCAATGACCGCTCCGTCACGGACCACGTAGCAACGTCCCTCGACCGACGACCAGGACTCGGTCTCGTCAAGCTTCTGGAACCCGGCCCCGTCAAGCCGTCGCGCCAGCTCGGCAGCCGCATGATACGACGTGGGAGACGCCTCCACGAAGGAGATGATGTCGCGGATGTGATCCGAAGTCGCGGTGTCAACCATGACGACTATTCAACCATCACCCGTTGTTCTCCACGGTGGAACACGACCGTCGTCAACCATGTCGGAGGCGGCTGCGACCCTCGTGCCATGACGAACATCGTTGTCGGGCTCATTGGTCTGGTCATCGGGGTGGGTATCGGATGGCTCATCGCCCAGTTGAGGGCCTCCCAGCGGGTCGCCGAAGCCACCACGACGGCGCAGGTCGCCACCGAGCGTCTGGAAGCTGCCGAGAAAGTCACCGCCGACCGTGACGCCCTGGCCACACAGTTCCGGGCGCTATCCGCCCAATCCATGGCCGATCAGGACGAACGCGCCACCCGTGCGGCCCAGCGGACGATGAATGACGCCCAACGCCTGCTTGCCCCCGTGTCCCTTGCCTTGGAACGGCTGGACCGGCGGCTGGCCGAGGTGGAACAGGAACGTACAGCCATGACGGCGAGCCTCCGCGAGCAGGTCGCCGGGGTGAGCAACGCCGGGGAGAACCTGCGCAAGGAGACCGCCAGCCTCGTCACCGCCCTACGCAAACCGCAGGTACGCGGTGCCTGGGGTGAGATGCAGTTGCAGCGTACCGCTGAGGTGGCCGGAATGCTGGAACACTGCGATTTCCAGACTCAACAGACGACCACCGCGCAAGGCACTCCTCAGCGTCCTGACATGACGGTGAGACTCTCGGGTGATCGGTGCATCCACATCGACGCCAAGACTCCACTGGCGGCCTTCCTCGACGCCGCCGAGTGCGAGGATCCCGAGGAGTACGACGCCCAGATGGCCCGGTTCGCCCGCCACGTGCGAACCCACATCGACCAGTTGTCGGCCAAGGGGTACTGGCGCACGGACCTGGACTCCCCGGAGTTCGTGGTGTGCTTCCTGCCGTCCGATGCCTTCCTCCAGGCCGCCCTGCAGGAAATGCCTGATCTGCACGAGTACGCCAACCGTCGTGGAATCGTGCTCGCCAGCCCGTCAGTTCTCATCCCGATGCTGAGAACGGTCGCCCTGGCATGGCGTCAGGAAGCCGTCGCACGGTCTGCGGCGGAGGTCGCCGCGCTGGGACGCGACCTGCACAAGAGACTCGGAACCCTGGCCGGCAATCTCGACAAGATGGGACGATCCCTCAACTCGACGGTGCGCGCCTACAACACCCTGTTGGGTGGCATGGAGACGAGGGTTCTCGTCCAGGCCCGACGGTTCGAGGATCTCGGGGTCACCGACGAGGACATTTCCTCACCTGCGCCGATCGAGGAGACAGTACGCCCCCTCACAGCGCCGGAACTGACGGAGCATCAGAGCGAGGACGACTCCCCTGCCTGAGGGGCTCAGCGGGCGGCCGTGCGGCGCTTGCGCAGCTGCGGAGGCAGGGCGAAGGACAGTGACTCCTCGATGAGGGTCTCCTCCTCGGCCTGCGGCCAACCCTTCGAGGTGAGCAGGTCGAGCACCCCCCGGACGAGGGTCTCCGGCACCGACGCACCCGAGGTGACACCGATGCTGTCGACCCCGTCGAGCCAGGACTCCTTGATCTCGCCGGCGTTGTCGACGCGGTAGGACGCCTTGGCCCCCGACTCGAGGGCGACCTCGACCAGGCGGCCGGTGTTCGACGAGTTCTTCGACCCCACCACGATGACGAGGTCGCACTTGGGAGCCATCTGCTTGACGGCATGCTGACGGTTCTGGGTGGCGTAGCAGATGTCGTCGGACGGCGGATTGATGAGCTGCGGGTGCAGCTGACGAATCCGGTCGACGGTCTCCACCGTCTCGTCGACGCTCAGGGTCGTCTGGGACAGCCACGCCACCGGACGATCAGGGTCCAACTGCAGACCGTCGACGTCCTCGGGGGTCTGCACAAGAGTGATGTTCTCGGGAGCCTCACCCGTCGTCCCCTCGACCTCCTCGTGGCCGGCGTGGCCGATGAGCAGGATCTGGGTGTCGTCGTTGGCGAACCTCTTGGCCTCGTGATGCACCTTCGTCACCAGCGGGCAAGTGGCATCAATGGTCCGCAGACCACGGTTGGCCGCCTCGTTCTTGACCTGGGGGGAGACGCCGTGGGCCGAGAAGACCACCAAGGCGTCGTCGGGCACCTCGTCGAGCTCGTCGACGAAGATGGCACCGCGCTCCTCCAAGGTCTCCACGACGTGACGGTTGTGCACGATCTGCTTGCGCACATACACCGGCGCACCGTACGCCTCCAACGCCTTCTCGACGGTCACGACCGCACGATCAACGCCCGCGCAGTAACCGCGCGGTGCGGCGAGAAACAGCTTCTTGTCAGTGTCAGCCCCCGAAACAGCCATGGCTCCGAGTCTACGGGTACGCCGTCATCTGGCGAATCTCCTCGAGTTCGCCCATCGAGGACTCACCGTAGCCACGTTCACCCATAATTCTTCGAAGGTGCACATTCACGGCCGTCATCTGCCACTTCGACTTCCTAAGTTCTGAACCATGAGTGATGACACACCCGCATCCGCAAGACTGCGTCGTGGCCTCGCCTCGGCGTGCGTCCTCCTCACCGCAATCGCAACGACCGTCACCTTCACGCCGGCCAACGCAGCCCCGAGCGACGAGAAGGCCGGCCCCACCTCGGGATCCACCGGCCGCACCACTGTCGGTCAGCTTCTGACCCCGGTCGGTCAGCTCACCACCCTCGGTGACCTCCCCCTCAACGAGGTCCTCTCCCCCGATGGCGAGTACCTCGTCATCAGCAACAACGGCCAGGGAACCCAGTCCTTGCAGGTCGTCGGCAAGGTCGTACAGACCATCCCCTACAAGTCTCCCGAGAGCCTGTACATGGGCCTGGCCTTCAGCCCTGACGGCAAGCACCTGTTCGCCAGTGCCGCCGGCAACCACAAGATCCGCACGTACCACTTCGACTGCGGCAAGCTCGTGGAGACCACGGCCATCCAGATGCCGGTCATCAGCCCGAAGCGCAAGAAGGTCAACCTCTACCCGGCCGGCCTGGCCGTCACGAAGGACAGCAAGCGCCTCGTCGTGGCAGACCAACTTGCCGATGCGGTCTCGGTCATCGACCTGGCCACCAACAAGGTGCAGACCACCCACATCGGCCACCGTCCGGTCTGGGTCACCCTCTCCAAGGACTCCACCAAGGCCTTCGTCTCTTCCCAGGGCGGGTCGGACGTCGCCGAGGTCGACATCACGAAGTCCCAGCCCTTGGCCACCCACAAGATCGATGTGGGATTCCACCCCAACAAGTCGGTGCTGACGCCTGACGGCAAGACCCTCTACGTCGCCAACGGAGATGCCGACACCATCTCGGTCGTCGACGTGGCCTCCCATCACCAGACGGCCACCATTCCCGTCAACCGCAACGGCTCCAAGCTCGTCGGCGCCAATCCCACCGGCCTGACCCTCTCCAAGGATGGCAAGCGCCTCTACGTCACCAATTCCGGTCACAATGAGGTCGCCGTCATCAACACCGTGACCCACAAAGTCGCCGGAGACATCCCGACCGGCTGGTACCCGACCCAGATTGTCGACCATGACGGCAAACTAAGCATCATCTCGGCCAAGGGGCTGGGCGCCGGCCCGAACAACGGCCCAGGCCACCCGAACCCGACCGACCCCAACGGCACCTCGGAGGACCAGTACTCCGGGTCCATGATCAAGGGCCTTCTCTCGACCATCGCTGAGCCTGACGCCGCCACCCTGGCCAAGCAAACAGCCACCGTCGAGAAGAGCAACACCGCCAATGATGCGGCTCGTAGCAGCGTCGTCCCCAACCAGATCGGCACGAAGTCGAGCAAGATCAAGCACGTCATCTACGTCGTGCGCGAGAACCGCACCTTCGATCAGGAGCTGGGCTCCAACGGCCGCGGCAACGGCGATCCCACCCTCAACCTCTTCGGCGAGGAATCAGCCCCGAACACCCGAGCCCTGGCACGTCAGTTCGTCACCTTCGACAACTTCTACGCTGACGCCGAGGTCTCGGCCAACGGCTGGAACTGGGTCTCCCAGGCCAACTCGAACCCTTGGTCGGAGGAGATGTGGCCGTCCAACTACTCCGGACGCGGCGCACCGTACCCCAGCGAACACAATGACCCGGAGGCCTGCGCCAAGGAGCATGACGCCTACTTCTGGGAGCACCTGTCGAAGAACAACATCAGCTTCTACACCCAGCGTGACAAGAACGGAAAGGCTCACGCGGCCGACAAGGAGGTGCTCGACCCGAACACCGACCATGACTACATCGGCTGGTCCCTCGCCTGCCCTGACTCGGCAAACTCCTTCAAGCCGATGGCCAAGAACTGCGGTCCGAAGTCCCGCGTCGACGAGTGGAAGTCCGACTTCGACAAGCAGGTGGAGAACGGCACCGTTCCGACGGTCCAATTCATCCGGCTGGGCAATGACCACACCCAGGCCACCAAGGTTGGTGCCCCGACCCCGCATGCCTATGTCGCCGACAACGACCAGGCCGTCGGTCAGCTCGTCGAAGCCGTCTCCAACTCCCCCATCTGGAAGGACACCGCGATCTTCCTCACCGAGGATGACGCCCAGAACGGCCCCGACCATGTCGACGCACACCGCACCATTGGTGAGGTCATCAGCCCGTACACCCGTACCGGCGGGGTCGATTCCACCTTCTACTCGACGGTGTCGATGCTGCGCACCATGGAGGGGATCCTCGGCATCGGGCCGCTGACCCAGTTCGACGCCTTCTCCACCCCGATGTCGGGTGCCTTCACCGACAAGCCCAACTTCAAGCCTTACACGGCTGTTCGTCCCTCCTACGACATGACGAAGGTCAACGGACCTGATGCCCCGTTGGCCAAGGAATCTGGTGAGCAGAGCACCGAGAAGGAGGACACCATTGACGAGCAGGTCTTCAACAAGGCCATTTGGAAGGCCGTCAAGGGTGCCGACTCCAAGATGCCCGAGCCCAAGCACTCCGTCATCCAGTCCAGTCCTCCGGCCTATGACGATGATGACGACGACGAGGGTGAGGAGGTCAAGCCCGGGGACGTCGACCTCGACGAGGTGGGCAGCTACTCGAAGGACTCCCGGGGATTCCCGGTGTGGACTCCGGACGGTGACGACGAGAGGTTCGACCCTGCCAAGGGCATCGACCCCTGCGCTCCGAAGCCTTCGCCGAAGCCGACGCCCACCCCGACTCCCAAGCCTGGCGCCCCTGTCCCGACCACAGCCGCTCCTTCTGCCAGCAACGGTGGGAACAACGGCGGAGGCCACGCTCTGCCACGCACCGGAGCCTGATCAGATGAGTTGATCCCATCCACCCACGTCATCCGGGCCGTCTGCCACCATGGGAGGCGGCCCGGACAACGTGCGTACAGTGGATCACCATGTCATCAGGCCCAGAAGCCCTCAAGACACGCTGCCGTATGCGATTCCCGTCATACCTGTGTCACCTCTTCGCCGCGGGGTCGAGAGGACACCTCGCGCCCGGTCCACTCCCTGCAGACTGTCGTCCTCCTCGGATACCGTGTCGCCCATGGCAGAGCCGAACACCGCTGACAACCCTCGCTCCCTGGCGTGGGTGGTCAACGCCGTCAAGGGGTGGGTGGAACGCTGCGGGGCCATTTGGGTCCAGGCCCAGGTCATCGAGGTCACCCGTCGTTCCGGCCCCACTCAGTTCCTCACCCTGCGCGACCCCACCGAGGAGATCTCTGCCACCGCGACCTGCCATCGACGTGTCCTCGACGCCGCTGGGCCCATCGAGTCGGGCATGACGGTCACCGCCCTCATCCGCCCAACGGTCTGGTCACGCAGCGGCAGACTCTCCTTCGAGGTCTCCGAGATCACTCCCACCGGCGAGGGCCAGCTGCTCGCTCAGTTGGAGAGACGCAAGCGTCTGTTGGAGGCCGAGGGGCTCTTCGACGTCACCCTTCACAAGCCCATTCCTGTTCTGCCACGCAGTATCGGCCTCATCACGGGAGCCGGTTCGGACGCCGAGCGAGATGTTCAACGTCACGCCACCCTTCGTTGGTCCGCCGCCCGTTTCGTGGTGCGCAACACCTTGGTCCAGGGCCCCATGGCAGCCCAGCAGGTCATCGCGGCCCTGGCCGAGCTCGACGCCAACCCCGCCGTCGACGTCATCGTCATCGCCCGCGGCGGCGGTTCCCTCGAGGACCTCCTCCCCTTCAGCGACGAGGCCCTGGTACGAGCGGTCTACGCCACCAAGACTCCGGTCGTCTCGGCCATCGGCCACGAGCGCGACAACCCCATCCTCGACCTCGTCGCCGACCTGCGAGCCTCCACACCGACAGATGCCGGCAAACTCATCGTCCCGGACGCTGCGGAGGAGTCCCAGGCCATCGAGATGGCAAGAACCCGACTTCGCCAAGCCGTCACGAGGTTTGTCGACGTCGAGGCGGCCCATCTCGCCCAGGTGCGGTCCCGACCGGTGATGGTCAATCCCACGGCCACCCTCGACATCACCACCGAGAAACTCGACTCGGCCCTGCAGCGTCTTCGCCTCGCGACCAATCGAGCCCTGGACGCCGAGAGCCGCGACGTCGATCACATGCTCGAGAGAGTGCGCGCCATGTCTCCCAAGGCCACCTTGGATCGCGGCTACGCCATCCTTGCCGACTCCGAGGGCGACTCCATCACCTCCGTCGATGACACCGATCCGGGAGCGAATCTGTCGGTCTACCTGTCCGACGGCACCCTCGGCGTCACCGTCGATTCCCTCGACCGACGTACCCCCAACCGACCACCGTCCCAGGAGGATTCATGAGCGAGAAGAAGTCCGAGTCGGCACCCGAGAAGCCCACCTCCGAGGAGCCCGAGATCCCATACGAGGCCGCCCGCGACGAACTGGTTGGCATCGTCACCCGACTGGAGTCCGGCGGCATCTCCCTGGCCGAGACCATGAAGCTGTGGGAACGCGGCGAGAAGCTCGCCGACATCTGCCAGACCTGGCTCGACGGGGCTCGCGCCCGTATCGAAGCGGCACGCTCCGAGGCCGAGGACTCCCAGGCCTGACGGGGGTCAAGACGTCTTCAGCATCCCCGCATAGTCAGTGAGAATCTGATAGTCAGCATCCGCGACGACGACAACCGCCGAGGAACCGACCTTCGTCACCAGGGCACGGGTGCGGCCGTCCGGGCTGACCATCTTCGTCCAGGTGTACTGACCCGCCTTGACCTTCCCATCCTCGGTGGCTGATCTCGTCACCGAGGCGACGTAAGCCTTGGCAGGCTCGTCGGACTGGTTCACGGCCAGGTAGATGTTCTCGCTGGTGAGGAATCCCAATTCCCACCTGTTCCCCGCGGAGATGGTGTTTCCCACCCATCGATCCCCCTTGTTGGCATACCTCGCCTTGGTGGGCCGCCAGTCCTCGGGCACCTCCTTGGGAGCCAGCACCGGGTACCCGGCATGGGTGCGCGCTGACGTCGCCACGGGCTTCCAGTCAACCTTCTGGATGTTCGGCTCGTCAGGGGTCCTGGTGAAGAACCACACGATGAGCAACACGGGGACGAGGATGACAGCCAAGGACAGGAACATATCCTTGATGCCGGCTCTGGGATTGGGTGCCACGCTCCCGATTGTTGCAGATGCGTCGCGTGGCGTCGCCTCAGCTGATCAACCGACCATGTCCTCCATCAGGCTGGTCACCAGCGCGGCGACGGGCGAACGCTCCGACCTGGTGAGGGTCACGTGGCCGAACAGATCGTGTCCTCGCAGCCTCTCGATGACGGCTGCCACACCGTCATAACGACCTACCCGAAGGTTGTCCCGCTGGGCGACGTCGTGGGTGAGCACCACCCGCGAGTTCTGCCCGATTCGCGAGAGCACCGTCAGCAGCACGTTGCGCTCCAGGGACTGGGCCTCGTCGACGATGACGAAGGCGTCATGGAGGGAACGGCCGCGGATGTGCGTCAGCGGCAGGATCTCCAGCATGCCACGCGACATGACCTCCTCGATGACGTAATTATTCGTCACGCTGGTGAGGGTATCCAGAACCGCCTGACCCCACGGGGCCATCTTCTCCCCCTCGTCACCGGGCAGGTAGCCCAGATCCTGGCCACCGACGGCATACAACGGCCGGAAGACCATGACCTTCTTGTGGAGTTGTCGCTCCAGCACCGCCTCGAGCCCTGCGCACAACGCCAACGCCGACTTTCCGGTACCGGCATGCCCTCCCATGGAGACGATGCCGACCTGAGGGTCCAGCAGCATGTCGAGGGCAACCCGCTGCTCAGCCGAGCGGCCACGGATCCCGAACGCCTCCTGGTCATTGGGGATGAGCCGAGCCGAGGCGTCCGGCATCCGTCGGGCCAGAGCACTGCCGTTCGGGCCGTCCAGCACGAGTCCGGCGTGCACCGGGATCTCGTCGAAGATCGAGTCGACGACGTGTCCCTCCTCGTAGAGTGCCGAGATCATCTCGTCAGGAACCTCGAGATTGACCATGCCGGTCCATCCGCTGTCCGGGACGAGTTCGTGCCGGTACTCCTCGGCTTCCAGGCCGATGGCCGAGGCCTTGAC
Organism: Cutibacterium avidum ATCC 25577; assembly: GCF_000227295.1. Lineage (GTDB taxonomy): Bacteria > Actinomycetota > Actinomycetes > Propionibacteriales > Propionibacteriaceae > Cutibacterium > Cutibacterium avidum. The sequence continues at coordinate 2,526,441 of NZ_JH165054.1, forward strand.
CCGCAACGGCAGGTCCTTCGTCACCAGTACGACGGAGTGCCCGGCCAGCCGGTAGTTCTGGGCAACCGCCAGGATCCGGGTGTCGTTGTCACCAAGACGGAAGCCGTCAGGCAAGCAATTCGGGTCGGAGTGGTTGAGCTCAACGAGCAGTTCGCCTCCCTCATCGTTGACCGGCACCGGCCCGACGAGGCCGCCGTTGTCGAGCCGCAACTTGTCGAGGATGCGCAACGCTGCGCGGGCGAAATGTCCCAATTCTGGATGGTGGCGTTTGCCCTCCAACTCGGTGATGACGACGATCGGCACCACCACGTGATGCTCGGCGAAGTTGAGCAGGGCACGAGGATCCGACAGCAGCACCGATGTGTCGATGACGTAGGTCCGCCTCCCCTCAGGTGCCGCCGGGATCGGGCTGTGGGCTCGCTCGGAGCCTTCTGGACGGACGGACACGAAAACCTCCCGTGACATGAGAGGTCGCATCGAGGAAAGAAACGTCGTCGAGGCGTCGGATGCGGCCCCTCTGACATCATACCTAGAGCCCGACAGGTGGAACCGGAGTGTGCGATTCGGCCATTCGCCCAGAGTTCACCAGCCGGTCAGATGACGGCAAGACCGATGGCAACCGCATGACAGATCGCGGCCACCGCAGTGCAGCTGTGGAAGACCTCGTGGAAGCCGAACCAGGTGGGTGACGGATTGGGCTTCTGACGGGCGTAGGCGACAGCTCCGACGGTGTAGAACACCCCTCCGACGAGGATCAGGATGACGACTGCTGGCCCTCCCACGCGCCAGAACTGCGGCAGCCACCACAAGGCAGTCCACCCCATGAAGACGTAGAGGATCGTCGAGGCCCATCTGGGCACGCCGTTCCACACGAACCGGAAGGCCACTCCGAGCAGGGCGCAGGCCCAGATGATCGACAGCAGGATCACCCTGGAGGCACCCGTCGTCAGCGAGACGGCCAGCGGGGTGTACGTGCCAGCGATGAACACCGCGATGTTGGCGTGGTCGATGCGGCGCAGGACGTCCTTGATCTTCGCACCCCACGGCACCCGGTGATATATCGCCGAATTGCCAAAGAGCTCCAACCCGGTGAGCATCCAGATCGCGACGGCGAACCGGTTCCCCCACGTCGGCGTGACGATCATGAGACCAACCCCGGCCAGCAAGATCAGCGGTGCCATGACGGTGTGAACCCATCCGCGCAACCTCGGTTTGGGGAGCACAGTGCCGCGGTTCTCGCCGTTGTTGCCTTGACGCGACATAGCCCGCGGTCCTCCTCCTCGACAAAACCTACGGCTCGGTAGGTTCTGCCTCCAGCCTACCCTGCCGACGAGGTCTGCCCGCGACTCGATCTCGGCCTCACCGCGTGAATTGCTGACCGTTTGTACCGAGCACTGACTAATCTGGACCCATGAGCAGCCTGGACAACCGTCTGTCGAAGGTCAGTGAGACCCTCGACCGCATGCACCCGTCCGGACTGCTGTACACCACCTACGAAGCGAGACTGCTCGACCAGCTCGATCGCAGTCGACTGCCCCAGCACGTCGCCGTGCTGGCTGACGGCAACCGTCGTTGGGCTCGTCTCAACGCACCGGGACAGCCCTTGGTGGCCGGTTACGAGGCGGGCGCGGATCGCCTCCGAGAATTCTGCGCCTGGTGCGACGCCGTCGGTATCCCAATCATCACACTGTGGGTATTGTCGACCGACAACCTGCAACGCGCGGAAACCGGCGAACTTGGACCACTTCTCAAGGTCATCGAGTCCCTCGTCGACTCCCTGGCAGAGAATCCACGCTGGCGGGTCCAGGCCGTCGGAGACCTCGATCTGCTACCCGCCGAGATGGCCGAGTCCCTCTGTCGTGCCGGCCGCAACTCGGCCGACCACGTCGGCATGCATATCAACGTCGCGGTGGCCTATGGCGGTCGTCACGAGCTGCGCGACGCCGTCCGCTCACTACTTGCCGAGGAGGCCGAGAAGGGCACCAGCCTGGCCGATCTCGCGGAGACCCTCGAGATCGACCAGATTGAGGAGCACCTCTACACCCGCGGCCAACCCGATCCGGATCTCATCATTCGCACCTCGGGCGAGCAGCGATTGTCGGGCTTCCTCATGTGGCAAAGTGCCCACTCCGAGTTCTACTTCTGCGAGGCATTGTGGCCCGATTTCCGCAAGGTCGACTTCCTGCGAGCCCTCCGCTCCTTCACCCAGCGGGAGCGGCGCTACGGCCGCTGACCTGCCGAGTGCACGATCTCAAGCTCGCCGCCAGAGCGGGTCCTTGAGCTCCAGGTATTCGGTCACCGGCTCGAAGCACACCTTGCCACGGCACACCCAACACATCGGCTGACCGTCACGCGGGGCGCGATCCTCGAACCATGTACCGAACCCGGATCCCTCGCCAACTCGACGCATGATGGCCGACCCGGCCGGAGCCATGCGCCACGCTGCTGCGGCCAGATCCGTGGGCTCCTCCTGGGTGTCGGCGATGACGACACCAGCCGGCTTGAGACCCCGACGGGCCTCATCGGCGATGAGGAAGTCGGCCAGTGCCCACCCCGCGAAGCGAGGAGTGGACGCCACCACCGGCAGCAGTGCGCCGGAGGCCTCGTCCGCACGCCTGACGAAGTCGTCACGCTCAGCCATGAGCCCCACCCGACGCAGGGCCATCACCATGGAGGCCGTTGCGCTGGGGCAGGCATCGTCGGTCAGGGTGTGGGCCGTCACCGTAAGCAGGTCCGACCCTTCGGCGTCAAGGAAGCTCCCATCGGGAGCACCGAACCGCGTCACAGCCTGGTCAAGCACCTCGACAGCACGGTCACACCACACCGGCTCCCCCGTAGCACCGGCCAGACCGGCGAAGGACAGGCCAACCCACGCGTAGTCCTCGCAGACCGCCGGGGCTCCCGGATGATCATGGAAGGAGGTGCGCAGCAGGTCACCGTCACTCCAATGGGCCGTCCACAGCGCCTCAGCCAGATCGCGGGCCTGCCTCACCCAGGACCACTCGCGCAGAATCATTCCGGCCTCGACGAGCCCGTCGATGAGCATGGCGTTCCACGCCGTGATGGCCTTCTCGTCGCGAGCAGGAGCGCTACGACGATCACGAGCCTCCAGCAGGGTGTCCATGTCGACGTTGATGCGCTCCCACTCGACCCGTCCGCGCATCTGGAGGGTACCCAGACCGTTCTCGTCGAAGGGCTCCAGATGCACCAGTGGACGCAGCCACTCGGTCTCCTCGGATCCCAGGGCGTCCGTGATGAGATCCTGGTTCCACAGGTAGTAAATCCCCTCCCGGGTGTGGCCGGCTGCGTCGTCGGAGTCGGCATCGAGTCCGGCGGCATACAGGCCGTTCGGCAGCTGCATCTCCCGGTTGAGCCAGGACACCGTGCGACGGGCGGCATGGGAGTAGAGATCTCGACGATCCGAGTCGTGATCGGCTGTACGACGCCAGCACCGAGCCATCGTCCCCAACAGCAGGGCATTGTCGTAAAGCATCTTCTCGAAGTGAGGCACCACCCACTGGGAATCCGTGGAATAACGGTGGAACCCGCCACCGACCTGATCGAAGATGCCGCCACGCACCAGGTGCTCACACGTGTTCTGCGCCATGTCGAGGCTGGTCGGGTCTCCCTTGACCAGCAGGGCGTCCAGCAGGGTGGCGTTAGGGAACTTCGTCGGTCCTCCGAAGCCGCCATGCACGATGTCGTAGTCCGCTCCCACGGCGTCAATGAGCTCACCGGCAACCGGACGCGGGGTGTCAGGGGTCTTCTCGATAGGACGCAGATGCTCGACGATGGCCTCGGCCGAGGACACCACCTCATCGCGACGCTCTCGCCATGCACCGCCAAGAGCCTCGACGAGCTCCACGAAGGCGGGCTGACCACCCCGGCGCACCGGCGGGAAATAGGTGCCGGCGAAGAAGGGCTTGCCGTCAGGAGTCAGGAAGACGGTGTTGGGCCAGCCACCCTGGCCAGTCATCGCCAGGGTCACCTGCATCAGCGCGGTGTCAACCTCTGGACGCTCCTCGCGATCGACCTTGACGGCCACGACATTGGCGTTGACAACCTCAGCCACTTCCGGATCGGAGAAGGACTCGAAAGCCATGACGTGGCACCAGTGGCAGCTCGAGTAGCCCACCGAGACCATGACCGGCACGTCGCGACGACGCGCTTCGGCGAATGCTTCCTCTCCCCACGGGAACCAGTCGACGGGGTTCGCGGCGTGTTGGAGCAGATACGGGCTGGTGGACTCACCAAGGTGGTTGGGCATGGTGGTCAGCCTACGAGCACAACCCCATACTGGGCCAGGCGGACCCTAGGCGGGACGTCAGTGCTTCGCCGAGTTCGTCGTGGACCCCTTGGCATCCTCCTGATGGTTCTCCTTGAGGGCAGGGCCGCAGGGAACCTCGTCGAAGTCGATGCCACGGATGTTGCGTCGGATGCTGATCCACGCGACGACACCGAAGACAGCAAGTGTTAGGCAGCACAAGAAGTTGGCGAGGCCGGTGCTCACGAGCTGGGCTGCAAGAACTGTCATGCTGACAGCCTACGCCCTAGGGCACAATGGGCCACGTGCCAACCCCAACCAGCAGCCAGGATCACGTCCTCACTGATGCGGACCGTGAACGCATCGCGGACCGCTACCCCATACAGTGTCGAACCCCGTGGGTGATCCTCATCCTGGTGCTGGCTGCCGTCCTCGTCGGATGGACGGTGTGGGCGGGACTCCACCATGCCGAGCAGCCGATCCGGGCGAGCTTGCACGGATACCAAGCGATATCCGACACCCGCGTCGACGTCACGATCAACCTGCATCGGCCCGACCCCTCCGTCAAGGGTTCCTGCGTCCTGGTCGCCACCGGTGCTGACCACGTGCGCGTCGGGGAGACGACGGTGACGTTTCCGACAAGCTCGTCAAAGGACGAGACGATCCACACCAGCGTCAAGACCTTTTCGCGTGCTGTTACCGCTGAGCTGGAGAAGTGCGGACCCGTCGGGTGACAACGCGGTAGGATGAACAAATGCCTGAGTCCCAAGACACTGTGTGGCTGACCCAAGAGGCCTTCGACAAGCTCACCCAAGAGCTCGCGTACCTCAAGGGTGAGGGCCGCACCATCATTTCCAACAAGATTGCTGACGCTCGTTCCGAGGGCGACCTTTCCGAGAACGGCGGCTACCATGCCGCCCGTGAGGAGCAGGGGCAGGCCGAGGCCCGCATCCGTCAGCTGGAGCAGATGCTGCGCAACGCTGAGGTGGGCGAAGCCCCGTCCACTCCGGACGAGGTCGTGCCCGGTTCCAAGGTGACCGTCTGCTACTTCGACGACAAGTCCGACACTGACACCTTCCTGCTGGGATCGCGGCAGGTGATGGGGCTCGACGATTCCGTCGACATCTCCGTCTACTCCCCGCAATCCCCCCTTGGTGGTGCCGTTCTGGGCCATTCCAAGGGAGAATCGACCGAGTACAAGGCTCCCAATGGCAAGACGATCAAGGTGACGATCCTTGACGTCGAGCCGTTCCAGGAGTGACACGCTTCCACAAATGTGATGAGGGCGGGGTGCCATGGCACCCCGCCCTCATCACATTATGTCGCAGGCTCACATCGCGCGAACTGCGATCCTCCCGACCAAGCAGGTGAGGCCAAGACGGGCCGCTCCGTCACCCATGACGTACTCGTCGACATCTCCGCCTTCGGGCCAGGAGATCATGCCGGTCTGGGCCTTGCCACAAACCGAGACGTTGGATCCTTCGGCCAGCTTGACCAGCAGATTGCCCGACTCGACGCGGATCTGGGAGCGACCGCTGTCGATGCATCCGGTGATGGTGCCATTTCCGGCCTGGAAGAGACCGTCCTCCAGCTGGTGGACGCCTTCGATCTCAGTGACGCCAGCGGTGACACGCACCCTCCCGAGGTGCTCCACGCCAGTGGCACGCAACGAGCCACCTGACAGCTCGATGTCGACGGGCAGATCGGGATGCACACGAATCGTCACTTCCCGACCCAGACCAAGATCCTTGACCCCGTCCATGTCGGCCGGGAGTCGGAACCTCTTGAGGACCCCCAGATCAGGGGCGAGGTGACCGTCAACACCGACCTCAACGACTCCTCCGACGCGCCTGCGGGTGTGCTTGCCCTCGATCTGCAGGCCGGAGACCGAGCGGTCCCCGATGAGACGGATGCGACGTCCGGTGCAGTTCAGACGGACGCGATCCAGATCGCTCGCGACGTCGACGTGCTTTTGCGGTTCACTCTCGCCGCTGGCGCGACGCGGTCCGGGCGACATCGTCGAGGCGACTGTCTCACCGACGCTCTCTGCCACCCCGGACACCACGCGCCAGGCCGAGCGGAGCCCCTCCTTGGCTTCTGGAGGGATGGCGAAGCCGGCCAGAGGGCCCTTGTCGCCCCCGGAAGTCTCGTCCTCGGATGCCCCGCGGCGGGGGCCGGTCCCTTCGGCGGGGCCGCTCTGGCTCCCGGGTGCGGGCTGCTCCTGCCCCCGTGCATCAGCGATACGGCGGTTGGCCTCGGCGGTGTCGATCCTCCCGGCAGCAAGGTCCTCGAGGATGGCGGTGATATCAGCGCTCATGACATCAACTTTACGGGTGAACCCAACTCACGCGTGTTCGGCAGCGAGGTCGTCCTGACTTGGAGGAACCTCCTCTGCCGGGGTCTCGGGGCTCAGGGCCTTGATGAAGGCGACGCCGAAAGCGACGATCGGGATGGCGAACAGGGCGCCCACGATACCGGAGATGATGGCGCCGACAGCGATACCAACCAGCACGATGAGCGGGTGGATCGAGACTGCCTTACCCAGCAGGAAGGGTTGCAGGACGTGTCCTTCGATCTGCATGACGGCGACGAAGACGATCAGCATGATGACGGCCTTGAAGAAGCCCAGGGTCACCAGCACCACACCAACCGCGACGACGCCTGCCGTCAGCGCGCCGACGATCGGCACGAACGCGAGGATGAAGGTGAGGGCACCGATCGCGACCGACATGGATGAGCCAATGATGGCCGCGCCGATGCCGGCTCCCAGGCCATCCACGAAGGCGACGATGACGGCGGCTCGCACATAGGCCACCAGGGCGACCCAGCCGCGCTTGGCAGCGTCAAGGATTTTGGCGCGACGCTCACGTGGGATGAGGACCGCCGACTTCTCAGCCAGTTTGTCTCCCTCGTACACGAAGAAGAAGGTGGCGAAGAGGGCCAGGACGAGCCCCGCTGCGAAACGGCCGATCTGGGTTCCGGCGGCAGCTGCGGTCGAGGCAATGCGTCCCTGGGATCCAGCCATGGCAGCCTCGGCCTTGTGCATGAGGTCATTGAGCTGGGCCTTGTCGGTGTGCAGGGGGCTGTTGGCCAGCCACGCCAGCGCCTGCTTGAAACTGGCAACCGCCTGGTTGCCCAGTTCCCGCCACTGCATCGCGATCTGGGCGCCGACGAGGGTGAATACGCCGCCGACCAGGATGATGAGCAGCAGCAGGCAGATTCCCGAGGCGATGCCACGGTGGATGTGATGGCGCGACAACCAGTTAGCCAGCGGCCACATGGCTGCCGTCAGCATGAGGGCCACCGCGACGGGCACTGACACCTCGGACGCAGCGTGAAGCACCTGGTAAAGCCCGTAGATGAAGGCTGCGATGACGATGAGCCGCCAGCACCATCCAGCCGCAGTACGGACAGCGCTGGGAACGTCTTCGGCGGGGGCGACCGTCGCCGTGATGGGCTGGGGAGTTGATGCGACCTCCTGGTCAGGAGCGGTGTCGATCGCCTCGCCCTCGGCGTCGGCACGCGGGGGAACCGGTGTCGAATCTGTGGTCTTCGTGCCCGAGCCGAATAGCTTCATGGCTTCCTTCCGGAATTGTGGGGCGGGGCCGAGGCCCCGGAACGCGTGTTCACAGGGTAGCGTCTAGCATGTCATCCGTATGTATCCATTTGGAGGCCACCGTGGTAGCTCGTCCCCTTGCCGAACTGACCGCCCCCGACTGGGCAGAGGCATTGGCGGAGGTGGAGCCACGCATCCATGAGATGGGGGACTTCCTGCGAGCCGAGACAGCTGCCGGACGAGGGTTTCTGCCTCACGGGGATCGCATTCTGCGCGCTTTTTCCCGTCCCATGGCGGATGTTCGAGTGCTCATCGTCGGCCAGGACCCTTACCCCACCCCAGGCCACCCCGTGGGCCTGAGTTTCTCGGTGGAGCGCGACGTGCGTCCGTTGCCCCGGTCCTTGCAGAACATCTACGCCGAATTGCAGTCTGACCTGGGAATTTCCCCTTGTGAACATGGCGATCTCACCGGCTGGTTCGAGCAGGGGGTGTTGCTCCTCAACAGGTGCCTCACCGTCCAGCCTGGTCGACCCGCCTCACATCGCGGCAAGGGATGGGAGGAGGTCACCCAGACCGCCATCGAAGCCCTCGTGGCACGTGGCGGCCCGCTGGTGGCCATTCTGTGGGGCCGCGACGCGCAATCCCTGGAACCCATGCTGGGCGGGGTTCCGATCGTCAAGTCCTCACACCCCTCCCCCATGTCAGCCCGATACGGCTTCTTCGGGTCCCGACCCTTCAGCCGCACCAACGACTTGCTGGTACAGCAGGGGGGCGACCCGATTAACTGGGACCTGTCCTCCCACTGATCGGGCCGGCCCCTCATGCCGGATGTGTGTCAGTCCTGCTCGGGATGACGGAACAGGGAGAAGGCCGATGCGGCCAATCCGCCCCACACCGTGACCATGGCGATGATCATCATGACGGTGGCGGATCCACTCATGACAACGCTCCTTCCTGAGATGCCTGGGCATTCGCTCGGGCGAGCTCTTCCTCGTGAGTGAGCTCGTGGTGAATGGCCGAGCGGTTCGGCCACGGGATGAGGGACAGCACGATTGCCAGCACGACGACGAGGATCGACATTCCCCATCCGAAGATTCCAACGAAGTTTCCGGGCATTCCGCCGTAGCCCTTGCTGGAGACGGTGACGATCTCGGTGATCCACAGGCCCAGCAGGACCAACGGGGCGACGACACCGACCAGGGCCATCCACACCTTGTTGACCTTGAACGAGGAGTACTCGTTGAGGTGGTCGCGCAGCACCGGGAGCTTGCGCAGTGCCCAGGTGATGACGAGGCAGGCCAGCAGGGCAACGCCGACGATGCCGATGTTGTTGATGAAGTGGTCGGTGACATCGAGCAGGTTGAGGCCGGTCGTCGTCGGGAAGAGGATGATCGACGCGACGGCCGTCACTCCACCGACGACCCAGGTTGCTGCAACTCGGTGCATGCCGGTCTTCTCGCGGAAGGCTGCGATGACGACCTCCAGCAGGCTGATCATCGACGTGATGCCGGCAAAAACCAGGGAGACGAAGAAGAGCACGCCCATGATCGGTCCGACAGCACCCGCCTGACTGATGATCTGCGGGAAGGCGATGAAGGCCAGGCCGATACCCGAGCCAGCGACCTCGCTCACCGGCTTGCCGGAAGCAGTTGCCATGAAGCCCAGGGCGGCGAAGACGCCGAGGCCGGCCAGGATCTCGAATGAGGAGTTGGCGAACCCGACGACCAGGCCGGAACCTGTCAGGTCAGACTTCGGCTTGAGGTAGGAGGCATAGGTCACCATGATGCCGAATCCCACTGACAGGGAGAAGAAGATCTGGCCGTAGGCGGCCATCCACACCTGGTAGTTCCCCAACGCATTCCACGCCGGGGTGAACAGGGCGTCAAGGCCAGTCGATGCGCCGTCCAGGGTGAGGGCGACGATGACCAGCGCGATGAACATCACCGCGAGCATCGGCATGAAGACCCACGAGGCGCGGGTGATGCCCTTCTCGACGCCGGTGGCCATGATGGCCAACACGACGAGCCACAGGATCAGCAACGGCCAGAAGACTCCGGGCACGAAGTGGAATTCGACGTCAACGTTGTTGGCCACGTGCAGGAAGCTGCCTGTGAGGAATCCCTCGGGGTCGTCTCCCCATGCCTTCGTCACCGAGAATCCGACATAGCGAATGGCCCAGGCGATGATGGCGGCGTAGTAGATGACGATCACCCAACAGATGAGGGTCTGCCACCATCCGATGGCCTCCGTGTGCTTGTTGAGACGACGCAAGGCCATGGGCGGCGAGCCACGGAACTTGTGTCCGACGGCATAGTCGAGGAAGAGCAGCGGGATACCGGCGGTGAGCAGGGCGATCAGGTAGGGCACGATGAAGGCTCCGCCACCATTGCTGTAGGCGACGTAGGGGAACCTCCAGATATTTCCCAGCCCGACGGCGGAGCCAATCGCAGCAATGAGGAAGGCTCCCCGGCCGGTGAAACTCTCACGCCGCTGGGGCTTTCCAATACTGTTTCCGTCACCTGCAACGGTCGCGCCAGGCTGCGCGGGGTCAGACATGTTGATCCTTTCCACCGGTGAACTTCGACCCCCAGTCTCACATGGTGATGAGGTGGGACCAGATCATGGACCACACATTGAGATAACAGGAATTGATCCGAGCCGATGTCGGTTACACCCGTGTCGACGTCGTGAGGAAAGGGACGCATGAACAACAACGAGATGGTCTCACCCGACAACGCCCTGCCCGGAGGCCGAACCCCGGTGTTGGAAATGCCGTTCTTCCACCGCGTGACTGGGGACCGGCTGGACCACTCCTTCCCCGGCTCCGAGACGATCTACCTGGCCATGGGGTGTTTCTGGGGAGCCGAGAAGCTGTTCTGGAACAATGACGGGGTGCTGCAAACCGCCGTTGGTTACATGGGCGGTTTCACTCCCAACCCCACCTACCGGGAGGTGTGTACCGGACGCACTGGGCACGCCGAAACCGTCCGGGTCACCTACGACCCGACCAGAATCTCCACCGAGGAGATCCTCACCCTCTTCATGGAGAACCACGACCCCACCCAGGGGATGCGTCAGGGCAACGACGTCGGTACCCAGTACCGCTCGGCGATCTGGTGCACCACCACCGAGCAGTTCATGACGGCCACCACCCTCAGGGGGTCCTTCCAGGCCAACCTGCTCAATGCCGGGTACGGGGAGATCACGACGACGATCTCGATGGCCAACGGCGTGGAGTTCTTCCTGGCTGAGGCCGAGCATCAGCAGTACCTCGAGGACAACCCCTTCGGCTACTGCCCTGTCCACGCAACCGGGGTGTGCCTCGCGCGAGCATGATGGACATGACCACCCCCTGAGGAGGATTGAACATATGAAGTACCGCAAGATTGGACCCTTCCGAACCTCTGCCATCGCTTACGGATCGATGCCGTTGTCGATCGAAGGTCGCCCGGACCGCGAGACCGCGATCAAGGTCCTCCATGACGTCCTGGACGCCGGGTGCACCCACATCGACACCGCATGGGCCTACTACGAGTCCGGCGGCGAGGAGCAGTACGGCGAGAAGCTCGTCGCTGATGCCCTGGAGTCCTGGAATGGTGACCGCTCGACGATCTCGGTGGCCACCAAGGTTGGCCACTTCCGCTGCTTCAACGACACCGGGGAGGCCGTCTGGGACGTCGACGGATCCCCGGAGCGGCTACGCCGTGACGCCAAGCTCTCGGCCGACGCCCTGCACACGGACCAGATCGACCTGCTCTACCTGCACCGTCCCGACCCGAAGGTCGAGTACGTGGAGATGGTGAGGACCCTGGCGGGCATCCTCGACGACGGCTTGGCCCGAACCGCTGGCATCTCGAACGCCAACCCCGACCAGATCCGGCTGGCCCAGAGCATTCTCGGTGATCGTCTGGTGGCCGTGCAGAACCAGTTCTCCCCCGGCTTCCTGTCCTCGCGGCCCGAGGTGGAGCTCTGCGGTGAGCTCGACCTGGCATTCGTCGCGTGGAGCCCGCTTGGCGGTTACCGTCGTCCCCTCGAGGAGGACGCCTTCGCCGCCTTCCAGCGCGTCGCTGATGCCCGTGGAGTCAGTCGGGCCCAAGTCATTCTGGCGTGGGAACTGGCCCAGGGCGATCACGTCATCCCGATCCCGGGATCCCACCGCTCGGAAACGATCCTTGACTCCTTCAAGGCCGTCGATCTTTCCCTGACCGACGAGGAGCTGGCTCGACTTCCCTGACGTCCGCCCTGCGGCAGATGTGCGCATGCACCCGGTAACCGTGACATGATCCCCGGGTGCATGACGACATCGAGGCAAGACGAGGACTGACGACCGGTATCGCCCTCTACCTCATGTGGGGATTCTTCCCCCTCTACTTCCGGTTGCTGGAGCGTTCCGGAGCCTTCGAGATCATCGCCCACCGCGTGGTGTGGTCCTTCGTCTTCTGCGCCATCCTGCTGACGATCGGGAAAGGTTGGGATCGGCTCGCCACCCTGGCCCACGACCGCCGCAGTCTGTGGGGTCTCGTGCTGGCCGGCCACCTGGTCCTGATCAACTGGACCCTCTACGTCTGGTCCGTCAATGCCGGTCACACCCTTGACGCCGCGATGGGGTACTTCATCAATCCACTCGTCTCGGCCTTGCTGGGTGTGCTGATCCTGCGGGAACGACTCAGTCCGGCCCAATGGATGGCTTTCGGAATCGGCATCGTCGCCGTCGCCGTCCTCATGGTGGGGCATTCCTCCACACCCCTCATCTCGCTGGGACTGGCGGTGAGTTTCGGACTCTACGGCCTGGTCAAGAAAGTGCTCGGAGTGGCGGTAAAACCCGCTGTCGGGCTCATCGTCGAGACCCTGGCGACCACTCCTCTGGCCCTGGTGTACATCGGCTGGGGCGCTGCCCACGGGAAATCCACCTTCACCGGTTCCTACAGCCTGCTGTTGGTGAGCGCCGGCATCCTGACCGCTGTTCCGCTGCTGATGTTCGCCTTCGCGGCCTCCCGCATCAGCCTGACGACGCTGGGAATCCTGCAGTACATCTCACCGCTCCTGCAGTTCTTGGTCGGGCTGCTCCTCTTCGGTGAGCAGATGCCATGGCAACGCTGGGCCGGGTTCTCCCTGGTCTGGGTTGCCGTCGTCATGTTCTCAGCAGAAGGGGTCATTCGTGTGGTGCGACGCACTCGATGACGCCGTCACACAATGACAAAGGGGCCACCGGCGAATCCCGGTGGCCCCACACGTCTTCCAGGTCACGCCTCGGCGCGCTCACGCGCCTCTCGCTTGGTCCACTGATACAGAATCGCAATGGCAGCCACGAAGATGATCATGCCGACGATTCCAGCGCCGCTGTCCCACGACTCCGGAGCGATGGCGATGGCGTCCTCGGAACCGGCGGCAGCAATGAGCGCCGCGTAGATGACACCGAAGATGGACTCACCGACGATGAGGCCGGTGGCCAGCAGGACTCCGGTGCGCTTCTTGCCGTCGACATCGCCTCCGGTGTGTGCAGCCCACTTGTCGAACAGCCAACCGAGGCCAGCCCCGATCGGGATGGTCAGCGACAGGGCCATCGGGAGGTACATGCCCATGCCGACAGCCAGAGGCGGAAGCGAGAACCTCTTGGTGGTGTGGGTGAGGATCTCGTCGACCGTGATGACGCCGACGCCGACCAGTGCGCCGATTCCCATCAGGCCCCAGTCCAGCGAGCCGCCGAAGACGCCGGTAGCCAGCGAGGAGATGAGGGTGGCCTGCGGGGCCTGCAGGGCGTTCGGTCCGGCGCCGGGAGCACCCTGGAATCCGAAGGCGGTCTGCATGAGCTGCATGACGGGCGGGATGATCGCCGATCCGAAGACGACACCGATGATGAGGGCAACCTGCTGCTTCCACGGGGTGGATCCGACCAGCTGGCCGGTCTTGAGGTCCTGCAGGTTGTCATTCGAGATCGTGGCGATACCGAAGACGATCGACGCGGTGAACAGGGTGTAGGCCACCAGCTTCACCGTCTCGTCACCACCGACGGCACCGTAGGTGAGCTTGATGAGCAGGGCGGCCACCAGGACGACGAGGATGCCGACCCCGGAGATCGGGCTGTTCGATGCGCCGATGAGGCCAGCCATGTAGCCACAGACGGAGGCAACGGCCAGGCCGACGAGCAGGATGAAGACCAGGCTGACGATGATGACGCCGGTCATGGACTTCGACACCACCATGTCGCGGGCGAAGCCCCACAGCATGAAGCCGATCGGGATCATGGAGAGCAGTACGACGGTCAGGACGACCGACACCGGCAGGTCACGCTCGGTCAGCGGAACCTCGCCACCCTTGTGACGGGTCTTGGAGGACCGGACGGAGTCGCTGATGCCCCTGGTGATGGGGCCGATGACCTTGATGAGGGTCCAGATCGCCGCCACACCGATCGCGCCGGCGCCGACGAAGCGCACGTCGTTGCTGAAGACTTCCTGGATGACGTCGAGGTTGCCGCCAACCTTGCCGGACACTCGCCACGGCAGGATCGCGCCGTAAGAGATGACGATGCCGACGAGCATGGACGCGGCAACAGCGACGCCGACGAGGTGACCGACGCCGATGAGAGCCATCGACATGCTGACGCCGACCATCGAGCCAGAGCTGTCGCCCACCTTGAATGGCTTGGTGAGGGCTGACTTGACCAGCTTGAGGTCAGACAGCAGGGCATATCCGGCCGACACCAGGGAGCCGACGATGATGACGCGTAGGCCCACCTTGTTGGCCTCGGCCGCACCGGCGGAGTCACCAACCTTGAGGACCTCGGCACCCGCAACGCCCTCCGGGTAGGGAAGGTCGGAGCCGGTGACGAGAGCTCGTCGCAGTGGGATGGAGTACATGACGCCGAGGATGCCGCCAACCAGGCAGATTGCGAGGGTCGTCCAGTACGGGAATCCCTTCCACCAACCCACCATGATGAGGCCGGGCAGAACGAAGATGATGGCCGAAAGGGTTCCGGCGGCGGAGGCAATGGTCTGGACGATGTTGTTCTCTGCGACCGAGTGTCCCTTGAAGTGACGCAAGACGGCCATCGAGATGACCGCTGCCGGAATCGATGTGGCGAAGGTCAGGCCGACCTTGAGCCCGAGGTATACGTTCGCCGCGGTGAACACCAACGTCATGAGGCCGCCGAGGATGATGCCCCGGAGCGTCAATTCACGTATTGATGACCCCGACGGCTGGGCCGGCGCAGATGCGCTCGATAGGTCAGACATGTTCCTCTTCTTCCGTAGATTGACCTGACCGCTATGCCACCGTCAGAGCCCGAAAGTATGCAGGCCGCGGCTAGTTACGCCAATTGCCGTCTTCCAGACTTCGGGAACACCCAAAGGCTCAACATGAAATAGACGTAAAGCCCCTCAACACACGCAGCGGTGAAGCGAGCAAGCTCGAAATGGACCCCTATGTGCTCCAAAAGGGATGAGAATCCCAGGGTGAGACAGACGTAATTGGTCACTATCGTGATGACGTAACGACCGCTCTGACGACCCAGATCGCCATGAGACTGAAAATTCAGCCACCTATTGACGAAGAAGGAGTAGATGGCCGACAACCCGTATCCCAGCGATACCGAAATTGGGTACGGCAGTCCGACGCCGCGAAAGAAAACGGCAAGCAGGCCCATGTCGATGAGGAACCCGAGCCCGTTGATGATGCAGTAGCCGATGAAGGTGACGGGGAGCCCTGACAGCGGGAACGGCAAAACGGAGTGGATCGTCAAACACCCTCTGGCAAAGACGCGAGGGGCAGAGCGTCGGGGAATCCTCCTACCCCGGATTCGCTTCACACTCGTCACCACGAATCCATTTTTGCAGCCGGGTCAAGGACCGTCGCCACCGGTCGATACCCTGACGCCATGGCCACAACACGACGCGCAACCACAACAGACCTGCCGTTCATGGTCCATGTGCTGCGGCATGCGGCCGGCGGGGAATCGGAACCACTCGACGTCGAGGAATGCCGAACCAATCCAGCCATCGCCCACTACATCGACGGCTGGACCCCAGACCAGATCGGGATGATCTGCCTCGTCGATGGCTCCCCCATCGGGGCTGCCTGGTTGCGTGACCTACCGGCCTCCGATCCCGGTTATGGTTTCGTCGCCCCGGGTATCCCAGAACTGACCATCGCCATTTCTCCTCAGCAACGCAGCCAGGGCCACGGCGGATATCTCTTGGACAGCCTCCTCGACGAATGCCGGCGTCACGGCATCCGTTCCGTGAGCCTCAACGTCGACACTGCGAATGAGCCAGCCATGGCGATTTATCGCAAGGCTGGATTCGTCGAAGTCTCCAGTGAGAGCAACCACCTGACAATGCTCCATGTCGACGGCAACCCAGCACTATCCCAGCCATACTGAATCAACATCTATCCAACGCAATACCGTCGGTATATCTCAACATGAACCGGCAGTGATACGGGTATGAAAAAAAGT
>NZ_JH165055.1 GCF_000227295.1 Cutibacterium avidum ATCC 25577
GTAAGGTTGATTGGGTTGCTGCCTTTGTTGGTGGTGGTCTGATTGTGGCTGGTTTTGCTGGCTGGTTCTGATTCTGCGGGTTTTGCGGGGTTGGGGTTGGTGTGGTAGGGTTGGTCGGGTCGCCTCGGGGTGGTCCTGCTTGTGATGGGTGGGGTTGTTCTGGTGGGTGTGATGCTTGAGAACTCAACAGTGTGTCTTTGATAGTCAATGATTTTTTGATGCATCTATGGATGTGTCGGATTTGTTTATGAATTCCTTTGTGATTCTGGACATGGACTGATTTTTTGGTCAGTGTTTGGGGTTAGTGTTTTGGATTCTCTTGTGACATCGTTTGCCTGCACTGTGTGTGGGTGGGTGATATTTTTTCATTGGAGAGTTTGATCCTGGCTCAGGACGAACGCTGGCGGCGTGCTTAACACATGCAAGTCGAACGGAAAGGCCCCTTCGGGGGTACTCGAGTGGCGAACGGGTGAGTAACACGTGAGTAACCTGCCCTTGACTTCGGGATAACTTCAGGAAACTGGGGCTAATACCGGATAGGAATCCTTGCTGCATGGTGGGGGTTGGAAAGCTTCGGCGGTTTTGGATGGACTCGCGGCTTATCAGCTTGTTGGTGGGGTAGTGGCTTACCAAGGCTTTGACGGGTAGCCGGCCTGAGAGGGCGACCGGCCACATTGGGACTGAGATACGGCCCAGACTCCTACGGGAGGCAGCAGTGGGGAATATTGCACAATGGGCGGAAGCCTGATGCAGCAACGCCGCGTGCGGGATGACGGCCTTCGGGTTGTAAACCGCTTTCAGCAGGGGCGAAGCTTGTGGTGACGGTACCTGCAGAAGAAGCACCGGCTAACTACGTGCCAGCAGCCGCGGTGATACGTAGGGTGCGAGCGTTGTCCGGATTTATTGGGCGTAAAGAGCTCGTAGGTGGTTGATTGCGTCGGAAGTGAAAACTTGGGGCTTAACCCTGAGCGTGCTTTCGATACGGGTTGACTTGAGGAAGGTAGGGGAGAATGGAATTCCTGGTGGAGCGGTGGAATGCGCAGATATCAGGAGGAACACCAGTGGCGAAGGCGGTTCTCTGGACCTTTCCTGACGCTGAGGAGCGAAAGCGTGGGGAGCGAACAGGCTTAGATACCCTGGTAGTCCACGCTGTAAACGGTGGGTACTAGGTGTGGGGTCCATTCCACGGATTCCGTGCCGTAGCTAACGCATTAAGTACCCCGCCTGGGGAGTACGGCCGCAAGGCTAAAACTCAAAGGAATTGACGGGGCCCCGCACAAGCGGCGGAGCATGCGGATTAATTCGATGCAACGCGAAGAACCTTACCTGGGTTTGACATGGACTGGGAGTGCTCAGAGATGGGTATGCCTCCTTGTGGGGCTGGTTCACAGGTGGTGCATGGCTGTCGTCAGCTCGTGTCGTGAGATGTTGGGTTAAGTCCCGCAACGAGCGCAACCCTCGTTCACTGTTGCCAGCACGTTATGGTGGGGACTCAGTGGAGACCGCCGGGGTCAACTCGGAGGAAGGTGGGGATGACGTCAAGTCATCATGCCCCTTATGTCCAGGGCTTCACGCATGCTACAATGGCCGGTACAAAGAGTTGCGAGCCTGTGAGGGTGAGCGAATCTCGGAAAGCCGGTCTCAGTTCGGATTGGGGTCTGCAACTCGACCCCATGAAGTCGGAGTCGCTAGTAATCGCAGATCAGCAACGCTGCGGTGAATACGTTCCCGGGGCTTGTACACACCGCCCGTCAAGTCATGAAAGTCGGTAACACCCGAAGCCGGTGGCCTAACCTGTGTGGGGGAGCCGTCGAAGGTGGGACTGGTAATTAGGACTAAGTCGTAACAAGGTAGCCGTACCGGAAGGTGCGGCTGGATCACCTCCTTTCTAAGGAGCAAGTTTTGATTGTGGCATTGTTCGAGTCGTCCCGTGTGGGGTGATGGTAATGGTGTCGTGCTTCTTGTGGAACATTGGCGTCCTGTTGTTGTGATGGGGTTGGGGGCATGCTGTTGGGGTTCTGGGGTATCACACTGTGTGTGGTGGCCTGGTGCGGTGATGCGTCATCTGTCTGTTGTGGACGGTGGTGTGTTGATTCGTGTGGTGGTTGAGAACTGTATAGTGGATGCGAGCATCTTAATTTTTTTTGTGTCTTGTGCGTTGTGCAAGTTGTTAAGTGCGATCGGTGGATGCCTTGGCACCAAGAGCCGATGAAGGACGTTGTAACCTGCGATAAGCCCTGGGGAGTTGGTAAACGAGCTGTGATCCGGGGGTGTCCGAATGGGGAAACCTGGAATGTCCGGAGTAGTGTCCGGTGACCCTGCCCTGAATGTATAGGGGTGTGGGAGGTAACGCGGGGAAGTGAAACATCTTAGTACCCGTAGGAAGAGAAAACAACCGTGATTCCGTGAGTAGTGGCGAGCGAAAGTGGATGAGGCTAAACCGTGTGTGTGTTCAAGCCGGCAGGTGTTGCATGTGCGGGGTTGTGGGGGCCTTTTGGTTCTGCTGCCGCAGGATTGGCCAGTGATAAATGTTGCGTGAAGGTGAAGCGTCTGGGAAGGCGTACCGGAGTGGGTGAGAGTCCCGTAACTGTAAGCGTGGCACTGGTGAGGGTTGCCCCAAGTAGCGTGGAACTCGTGGAATTTCGCGTGAATCTGGCGGGACCACCCGTCAAGCCTAAATACTCCTTGGTGACCGATAGTGTATTAGTACCGTGAGGGAATGGTGAAAAGTACCCCGGGAGGGGAGTGAAATAGTACCTGAAACCGGTCGCATACAAGCCGTCAGAGCCTTGTGGGGTGATGGCGTGCCTTTTGAAGAATGAGCCTGCGAGTTAGTGATGCGTGGCGAGGTTAACCTGTGTGGGGGAGTCGTAGCGAAAGCGAGTCTGATAAGGGCGTGAGTCGCGTGTTCTAGACCCGAAGCGGTGTGATCTATCCATGGCCAGGATGAAGCGTCGGTAAGACGTCGTGGAGGTCCGAACCCACTTCAGTTGAAAATGGAGGGGATGAGCTGTGGATAGGGGTGAAAGGCCAATCAAACACCGTGATAGCTGGTTCTCCCCGAAATGCATTTAGGTGCAGCGTTGCGTGGTTCTTGTCGGAGGTAGAGCACTGGATGGTCTAGGGGGCCTATCAGCTTACCGAAATCAGCCAAACTCCGAATGCCGGCAAGTGGAGCGTAGCAGTGAGACGGCGGGGGATAAGCTTCGTCGTCGAGAGGGAAACAGCCCAGATCATCAGCTAAGGCCCCTAAGTGGTAGCTCAGTGGAAAAGGATGTGGAGTTGCGCAGACAGCCAGGAGGTTGGCTTGGAAGCAGCCATCCTTGAAAGAGTGCGTAATAGCTCACTGGTCAAGTGATTCCGCGCCGACAATGTAGCGGGGCTTAAGTTATCCGCCGAAGCTGTGGCAAACCCGTTTTGCGGGTTTGGGTAGGGGAGCGTCCTGTACGAGGTGAAGCTGCCGGGTGACCGTGTGGTGGATTGTGCGGGAGTGAGAATGCAGGCATGAGTAGCGAATGACGGGTGGGAAACCCGTCCGCCGATTATCCAAGGGTTCCAGGGTCAAGTTAATCTGCCCTGGGTGAGTCGGGACCTAAGGCGAGGCCGACAGGCGTAGTCGATGGATAACCAGTTGATATTCTGGTACCGGCTTGTCACCGTCCGTGTCGAGGTGTGTGATGCTAAGCGTGCGAGCCTGCCATTGTGATGTCTTTGATGTTGTGGTGGTGTGGTGAGTGTGTGAACCGATCATGTAGTAGGCAAGCTGCGGAGGGACGCAGTGAGGTAGCTCATCCCCGGCGATGGTTGTCCGGGGCTAAATGTGTGGACCGTCTGGTAGGTAAATCCGCTGGGCATATGGTTGAGGCATGATGGCGAGCCCACGTGTGTGGGTGAGTGAGTGATCCTGTACTGTCGAGAAAAGCTTCGTGAGCGAGGTGGCTGGTCCGCCCGTACCCTAAACCGACACTGGTGGATAGGTAGAGTATACCGAGGCGATCGAGATCATCATGGTGAAGGAACTCGGCAAAATGCCCCCGTAACTTCGGGATAAGGGGGACCTGAACTGTCAAGGCCTGTACGGCTGGTAGCAGTGAGGGGCGCAGAGACCAGGGGGAAACGACTGTTTACCAAAAACACAGGTCCGTGCGAAGTCGTAAGACGATGTATACGGACTGACTCCTGCCCGGTGCTGGAAGGTTAAGGGGAACTGTTAGCGTTGGCGAAGCGGTGAACTTAAGCCCCAGTAAACGGCGGTGGTAACTATAACCATCCTAAGGTAGCGAAATTCCTTGTCGGGTAAGTTCCGACCTGCACGAATGGAGTAACGATTTCCCTACTGTCTCCACCATGAACTCGGTGAAATTGCAGTACGAGTAAAGATGCTCGTTACGCGCAGCAGGACGGAAAGACCCCGGGACCTTTACTATAGTTTGGTATTGGTGATTGGGACGACTTGTGTAGGATAGGTGGGAGACTGTGAAGTGGCCACGCTAGTGGTTGTGGAGTCATTGTTGAAATACCACTCTGGTCGTTCTGGTTATCTAACTTTGGGCCGTGATCCGGTTCAGGGACAGTGCCTGATGGGTAGTTTGACTGGGGCGGTCGCCTCCTAAAAGGTAACGGAGGCGCCCAAAGGTTCCCTCATCCTGGTTGGTAATCAGGTGTCGAGTGTAAGTGCACAAGGGGGCTTGACTGTGAGACTGACAGGTCGAGCAGGGACGAAAGTCGGGACTAGTGATCTGACGGTGGCTTGTGGACGCGCCGTCACTCAACGGATAAAAGGTACCCCGGGGATAACAGGCTGATCTTGCCCGAGCGCTCATAGCGACGGCATGGTTTGGCACCTCGATGTCGGCTCGTCGCATCCTGGGGCTGGAGTCGGTCCCAAGGGTTGGGCTG
The DNA here is from genome assembly GCF_000227295.1 of Cutibacterium avidum ATCC 25577. Taxonomy (GTDB): domain Bacteria; phylum Actinomycetota; class Actinomycetes; order Propionibacteriales; family Propionibacteriaceae; genus Cutibacterium; species Cutibacterium avidum. The sequence goes on from NZ_JH165055.1 coordinate 4,900, forward strand.
TTCGCCCATTAAAGCGGCACGCGAGCTGGGTTCAGAACGTCGTGAGACAGTTCGGTCCCTATCCGCTGCGCGCGGAGGAATCTTGAGAAGGGCTGTCCTTAGTACGAGAGGACCGGGACGGACTGACCTCTGGTGTGCCAGTTGTTCTGCCAAGGGCATGGCTGGTTGGCTACGTCGGGTTGTGATAACCGCTGAAAGCATCTAAGCGGGAAGCACGCTTCAAGATGAGGGTTCCTGCAGATGAATCTGGTAAGGTCTCCGGTAGACGACCGGGTTGATAGGCCAGGCGTGGACGCATCGTAAGGTGTGGAGCTGACTGGTACTAATAGACCGAGGACTTACACAACATTCGCACGCGTACACAAAACGTTTTCGTATTGACTCGCATCCACTATATGGCTCCCAACCCCCACCCGAGGAGCACAATATACAGGCCTTCACAGGCCCCCATATTTTCCGGTGGCCATAGCGGAAGGGAAACACCCGGTCCCATACCGAACCCGGTAGTTAAGCCTTCCAGCGCCGATGGTACTGCACGAGGGATCGTGTGGGAGAGTAGGACGCTGCCGGAATCACTCCTTCACGCGTGTGGAGACGAGGTTGATCCTTGTCTCCACACGC
>NZ_JH165056.1 GCF_000227295.1 Cutibacterium avidum ATCC 25577
GCGCTGGGTTGATGGTGTAGACGGGCGGATGGGACGGTTTGGGGTAGTGGCGGTGGGCCCGGTGCTTGACGGGCCATTTGGAGACCTTGCGTTTGATGACCCGAGGATTGGAGCGGGGCCGTCTGGGTGGCAGGAGGCGTCGGCACAGTCGGGTGATCATGGCGGCCCATCCGGGCTGGGATGGCTGGTCAGGGGGGAAAAGCGCCCGGCTGGGCGAGAGTCTGACGGGTGGTTCGCAGGGCGGTGGTGAAGCTGATCCGGCCCGGATCGGTACCCGAGGCGAGTCCGGCCTGGCCCATCAGGGCCCGGATGGCGTAGTGACAGCACAGGTGACCCCAGATCTCCTGGAGCACCAGCTCGGGAGATTTCGACCGAAGCACCATCCGGGGGCCGCGCTGGTGGGTCTTGAGCTCGTCGAAAACCATCTCGATCTCCCACCGGCGCGTGTAGGCCGCCGCCAGCTCGGCCGCGGAGACCTGGGAGGGGTCGGTCAGGGTGGTCGCCAGCCGGTAGACGGTCGGCTGGTCACGCCCGTCATCGACGGTGTAGTCGATGATCCGGGCGGTGATCGGGGTCCTGTTCCGCTCGGCCGCCGGGGTTCTCCGGCGCAGGTGGGCCAGCCAGGACCCGTCGAGCAGATCGGCCACATGGACGGGCCGGGGCGCCTTGGCGTCGGTGCGCATCCGCCACAGCAGCCCGGCACCCGTGGCGGCGCACTGGCGCCACAGTTTGTAGGAGAAGAATCCCCGGTCGGCGATCAGCAGCATCGACGGGCCCAGGTGATCGACCAGGTCACGGGTCAGGGCCGCCTCCGACTGCTTGTAGGCCCCGATCCGGGCGGCCAGCACCGCGTGGGTGGCGCACTCGGCCAGCGCCACGATCCGGGCCTGCGGAAACGCCGAGGCCTCCCCGCGCGAATGCGGCGGCCGGGTGAAGAACTCCTCGTTGGCAGCCGTGTCGGCCACATCCAGGGTCGTCCCGTCGATCGCGACCATCCGCCGCCCCGCCAGAAACGCCCCGGCCATCTCGGGGCCGGCCAGCGGGACGGCGACCCGCTCGAACAACCTGCGGATCGGCTCAGCACCCAGCCGGGCCCTGGCCTGGAAGATCGCCGAGGCACTCGGCAACCCGAACTCCTGACTCCAACCCGAGGCCCAAGCCAGCCCGTCGATCAACTGGGCCATCACATCCTCATACGATCCCGACGCATCCAGCGCCATCCCGATCGCGAAGTAGGCCATCACCCGCGCCGGCAGGCTCCTGTGGCGCCGCTCGGTCCGCCCGCACTCGGTGATCACCTCGTCGACCAGGTGAGCCGGGAACACCCGCGACAGCACTCCCACCGACACCAGATCCGAGAACCTGCGATCACTCTCCGGCTTCACCCACCCCGCACGCGGCATGCCGCCAGACTACCCCACCCGAGTCACTAACTTAACGGTATTGGCGCTAGCACCAG
>NZ_JH165057.1 GCF_000227295.1 Cutibacterium avidum ATCC 25577
GGCTCTTCAGGATTGAGGGTGTAGTTGTGGCTGGACTGTGTGAGAGTCTGCTGTAGTTGCCCTGTGGGGCTGGGGTGCGTGGAGGGAGGACCCTGCGCGAGGATCGGAGTGTCTAGATCTGTCCTCGTGAATCGCAAGGTCCTCCATGAACCACGCTACCTTCGGCGCTCCTGACCTGACCACATTTGCCCGTCTCGATGAACTCGGTCTGGAGGTCACCGGTCAGCTGATCAGTGCCGAGGAGGCGGTCCTGGCCTGCCGGGTCGTCGAGACCGACGAGTGGTGCCACCGGTGCGGATGCCAGGGGATCCCTCGTGACACGGTGGTCAGGCGCCTGGCCCATACTCCTTTCGGGCACCGGCCCACGATCCTGGCTGTGCGGGTGCGCCGGTACCGGTGCACCGGCTGCGGGCGGGTATGGCGCCAGGACACCAGTGCTGCCGCCCAGGCGAGGGCGAAACTGTCGCGGGGTGGGCTGGCCTGGGCACTGGAGGGCCTGGTACTCGATCATCTGCCGGTCTCGAGGATCGCCGCATCCCTGGGCGTGGACTGGACCACCGCCAATGATGCGGTGCTGGCCGAGGGCACCCGCCGGCTCATCGACGACCCGCACCGCTTCGACGGCGTGGAGGTCATCGGGGTCGACGAGCACGTGTGGCGCCACACCAGAGACGGCGACAAGTACGTCACCGTGATCATCGACCTGACACCGCTACGCGACGGCACCGGGGCCTCCCGGCTGCTCGACATGGTGGCGGGCCGCTCCAAGAAGGTCTTCAAAACCTGGCTGGCCGGCCGCGACCAGGCCTGGCGCGACCGCATCGAGGTGGTGGCCATGGACGGGTTCACCGGCTTCAAGACCGCAGCCGCCGAGGAACTGCCAGCCGCGGTCGAGGTGATGGACCCCTTCCACGTCGTCCAGCTCGCCGGCGACCAGCTCGATGTCACCCGCCAACGCGTCCAGCAGGACACCACGGGCCATCGGGGCCGCAGGGGCGACCCCCTGTTCGGGGTCAGGCTGACCCTGCACACGGGCCGGGACTTGCTCACCGACCGGCAGGCCGCCCGCCTCGACGCTGTGCTCGCCGATGACGCCCACGCCCCGGTCCAGGTGACCTGGGCCGTCTACCAGGAGGTCGTGGCCGCCTACCGCGCCGAAAACCGTGCCGAGGGTCGGGCGATCATGGCTCATCTGATCGACGCGATCGCCACCAAAGTCCCCGCCGCACTGCCCGAAGTGGCCACCCTGGGCCACACCTTGAAGAAACGGGCCGCCGACATCCTGACCTACTTCGACCACCCGGGGACCTCGAACGGCCCTAGTGAGGCCATCAACGGCAGACTCGAACACCTCCGCGGCATCGCCCTGGGCTTCCGGAACCTCACCCACTACATCACCAGATCCCTCCTGGAGACCGGAGGATTCAGACCCCGACTACACCCTGGATCC
>NZ_JH165058.1 GCF_000227295.1 Cutibacterium avidum ATCC 25577
GGCTCTTCGGACTTGGGGTGGGGTGGGTAGTCGTGGCCCGGTGTGGTGAGGGGTCGGGGTCTTCGGCAGGGTCAGCAGCGACCAAACTCGCTGTTCCAAGAAGACCCCGACTGTGTGTGAGTCTACCGACTACTGCCCGCGTTGTGATGCCCTGATCGACCTGTCTGGTCTGCACGTGACCGCCGTCGAGCGCGCCCCGACACGATCACCGTGGAGGTGGAGTCCGCCCCTGGCGAGGGATTCTGTCCCGACTGCGGCGTTCTCGCGCGGTCTCACGGCCGCCGTGCCCGGGTCCTGCACGATGTTGCCTTCGGCGACACGGCGGTCGTGATTGTGTGGGGCACCCGCACGTGGCGTTGCGCCGAACCCTTGTGCGGCAAGGGCTCGTTCACCGAGCAAGACCCGGCGGTCGCCGCGCCCAGGGTCCTGTTGACCCGGCGCGCCATCGGGTGGGTCTTGGCGCAACTGCGCCGAGAGCACGCTTCGGTGCTGGGACTCGCACGCCAGCTCGGCATCGACTGGAAGACCGCGTGGAGGGCGATCAAACCGGTCCTCCAGGCCGCTGACGCCGACCCGTCCCGGTTCACCGGGGTCCGTCGTCTGGGGGTTGATGAACACGTCTGGCATCACAAGAACCCACGAACCCGGGGTCCGAAGATGCTCACCGGCATGGTCGACTTCACCCCCGCCGCTGACGGCACACCACGAACCCGGCTGCTGGACCTGGTCCCGAAACGCTCGGGAACCGCCTACTCAGCCTGGCTCCAGGAACGCGGCCCTGACTGGTTGCGGCAGGTCGAGGTCGCCTCCCTGGACCCCTTCCGGGGCTACAAGAACGCCATCGACGAGCACCTCGACGACGCGACAGCGGTGCTGGACGCCTTCCACGTCGTCGCCCTCGCCACGAAAGCAGTCGACGAGGTCCGCCGCCGCGTCCAACAAGCCACCCTCGGCCACCGAGGCCGCACCGGCGACCCGCTGTTGGGGATCCAGACGATCCTCAAAGCCTCAGCAGAGAACCTGTCCGACAAGCAGAAACACCGCCTCGCCACAGCGATCGACGCCCACCACGCGCATGAAGAGGTATTCATCGCCTGGCAAGCCGCGCAACGCGTCCGCGAGGTCTACCACGCAAACTCACCAGCCGAGGGCCGGGCTCTGGCCGAGCACCTCGTCGAGGCTCTGCCGACCTGCCCGATCCCCGAAATCGCGCGTCTGGGCCGGACCCTGAAACAGTGGCGCGACGCGTTCCTGGCCTACTTCGACACCGGGGGGCGCGTCCAACGGCCCCACCGAAGCGATGAACGGCCTGATCGAACTCCACCACCGCATCGCCCGCGGCATCCGCAACCGCGACAACTACCGCCTCCACTGCCTGCTCATCGCCGGCGGCCTCGACACGTGACCCCCACCTCAAGTCCGAAGAG
>NZ_JH165059.1 GCF_000227295.1 Cutibacterium avidum ATCC 25577
ACACGCGCAGCAACATCCTCCATCTCCCACGAAGACGGCCGCCAACCACACCTCAATGACCACATCACACATCATCTCCTGCTCACAACAACGAAACTACCGAATACAAGGGACATGACTGATCTTAATCTTCGCAGGACCCAGCCGACGCACCTCTGAAACAGCCCTGTCTTCGGTAAATATCCACCCGGGATAACGACTTCTCACGGTCGAATCATGAGGAACCCTTTCAGTGGAGCAGTGAGCAGGGGATGGTTATCGCACCGAAATGATAATTGCCGTGATATGAAACAGGTCTAGCCCTCGACCTGTGAGCGCCGGCTAGTCGTGGTCGGGGCGAGCGAAGAACACTCCCTCCGCTGTGGTACGTATGACCCGCGCCGCCCGCACAAAATCCGGATACGAATCATATCTGTCCCGCGGCGCATAGTTCACTGCTTTCACAAGAGATCCGTCGTCAAGCATCGGCCCCAATCCCACCTGTTTCCCGCAGTTGACATACTCAGGCGAAAAAATACGACAGGCCATCTCCGCCATCGCCATGGCCACATCCTCATCATCCTCATCCACGGCACCCGGTAAGCTCCCCATTGCCACAAAGCGAAATAAATTCTTCCGCTTGTCATAATCACTCGCGCTGACGTCCACGCTGAGATCACCCTGCGGGGCCCAGATAGAGGCCAAGCCCCCGTCGGCCACGAGATTTCGGACCAACTCGTGCTCGGTCACCACTGGTGTGGCCAACGCCGCCCGCTTCGAACCTGCAGTAAATCGCCATTCACTCAACTCA
>NZ_JH165060.1 GCF_000227295.1 Cutibacterium avidum ATCC 25577
AAACATCATCTCCTGCTCACAACAACGAAACTACCGAATACAAGGGACATGACTGATCTTAATCTTCGCAGGACCCAGCCGACGCACCTCTGAAACAGCCCTGTCTTCGGTAAATATCCACCCGGGATAACGACTTCTCACGGTCGAATCATGAGGAACTTTTCGCAGCCGAGCAGCGAGCAGGGACGGTTACCGCGCCGAAACGATGATTGTCGCAATGGCCTCTGTGGGCTCAAGACAGGTCGAGGCCCTCACTCCGCGGGCACTTGTTAGTCATTGTCGGGGCGAGCGAAGAACACTCCCTCCGCTGTGGTACGTATGACCCGCGCCGCCCGCACAAAATCCGGATACGAATCATAGGCGCCCCGCCGCGCATAGTTCACCGCTGACACAAGAGAGCCGTCGTCAAGCATCGGCTCCAAGTCCGCTGTCCCGCAGTTGACATACTCAGGCGAAAAAATACGACAGGCCATCTCCGCCATCGCCATGGCCACACCCTCATCATCCTCGTCCACGGCACCCGGTAAGCTCCCCATTGCCACAAAGCGAAACAAGTTCTCCTGCTTGTCATAATCATCCGCGTCGAGGTGCACGCTGAGATC